>NZ_LMLR01000011.1 GCF_001422645.1 Arthrobacter sp. Leaf69
TCGCGGACACCATCTCCGCCGATCCGGGCTTCAGCACCACCGCGCCCGACGGCGAACGGCGCACCATCACCGTCGAGGTGGACGGCCGCCGGATGGCCATCGGGCTGCCCGCGGATCTCCTGGACGGCTGGGCCCGCTCCGGTCAGGCCCTTCCCGCCGCAGGGACAGCAGCTTCAGAGTCCGACGGCGCCACGCACGCCGGCGGAGACGCCGACCCTCGCGAACTGCGCGCCGGCATGGCCGGGACCGTGGTGAAATGGCTCGTCGCACCGGGCGCCGCAGTTTCGGCAGGGGATCCCGTCGTCGTGCTCGAAGCGATGAAAATGGAAACCCAGGTCGCCGCCCACCGCGACGGAACTGTAATCGGCCTCCTCGCCGAAGCCGGCGGCGTGGTGACGGCCCGAGCGGTCCTGGCACTCATCGGCCAGGGCGGGTTCCGCTGACGGCCGTTCCGTGGCCGTTCCGGCTGGAGCTCCTCGACGAGAAACCCTATAGCCAACGTCCTCGCAGCAACGATGACGACTCTTCGAAGGTCTAGCCGGCTCTCCAGTCTCGATCTTTCATGAATGTGTGGGCGGCGTGGTACGAACGTCCGCGAGCAGCCGACAGTGGACCGATTCCTCTTCGAGGACAGGCAGCCCCCGCGGCCTTGGGACCTCCCCACGGCCCAGCCAGCGAATTTCCAAGTCTCGGGCTGTGGTGCTTCGAGGTGTTTCATAATCCCCGCTCAGCAACAACACGCACTAGTGCGCATGGCGCACATGGGCAGACAAGGATGGAGAACCATGCCTCAGGGCCCAACCCCTGATTTCCAAGACAACCACCTCGAACAGGGGAGCCAGATCAGGGAACAATCATGCAACCCCGCAGACCGGCCGGTGCATGGACCTAGCGACGTATTCCACGACCGCACCGCGGACCTTCCCGTCGTCGTGGATGAAGGCTTGAACGAAGTTGTGACGGAGACGGTCGCGGCAACTCAGCCATTCATCGGGATACCCAGCAGCGTGTGGCGGCTGCGCAGCGATGCGTGGGAGTTCCTGGGCTACGCCACCAAGCAGTTGGCTGCTGCCGACGCGCCGGAGGCTTCGGTGAACGGCCTCCCGCGCGAGATCAGGCGGCTGCTCCAACTGCTGGAGGCGATAGAGATGTATTGGGCGTTCCCTGGGCACCGGCATATCACCCAGCTGCGCCAGCGCATCGACGCCGGGGACTACCGCAAGGCGCTTGAACTCATTGAACCCGTCACCCGCGGTTTCGCGAGATTGAGCCCCGGTGCTGAGGAGCGGGAATCCTCTCTCGAGAGGGATACCCCCGGTGCCGAGCTGCCCGTCGCGCAGGCCCCGGCGGAGGTTAGGCCGAGATTCGAGGTCCTCATCGTCGATGACATGTCCGCTACGGATCGGGACGCCCTCCAAGCCGAGATGCTCCGCCATCGCAGGCCTGCTGATGCGTTCATCTACGAGCTCACCGTAGTCTCGAGCTTTGAGGACGCGCTCGTGGCGGTGCTGTTGAATCCCGATATTCAGGCCTGTGTTCTTCGGCCGGGGTTCGGATCCACCACGCGACAGCGGCTGGGCCATGACCTGCGCGACTTCCTTGCCGGATTCGCCGGAGAGGACCTTGCCCCGTTGCGGCCCATCGAGCGGATCCTTGGCCTGGCGGACAAGATCGCGCAGCTGCGGCCCGAACTCGATCTCTACCTGGTCGCGGGCGTCTCTATCGAGCAGCTCGCCGGGTCACTGACCAAAAGGTTCAGCCGAATCTTCCGCCGGGAGGACAGCCTGGAGCTGCACCTGTCGCTGTTGCGCGGAGTGGCGGACCGTTACGACACTCCGTTCTTTACCGCCCTTCAGTACTACAGCAGAAAACCCGCGGGTGTCTTCCACGCGCTGCCAGTCTCCCGGGGCGGGTCTGTGGTGAACTCCAAATGGATCAAGGACATGGGCGAGTTCTACGGCCTCAACCTGCTCCTGGCGGAGACCTCGGCAACCTCCGGAGGTCTGGACTCGCTGCTTGACCCGCACGGGTCCATCAAGGAGGCCCAGATGCTGGCGGCCCGCGCGTTCGGGGCGCAGAAGTCGTTCTTTGTCACCAACGGCACGTCAACGGCGAACAAGATCGTCCACCAGTCGATCGTGGCCCCCGGCGATGTGGTCCTGGTCGACCGCAACTGCCATAAGTCACACCACTACGCGCTCATGCTTGCCGGCGCCCAGGTCGCCTACCTGGATGCCTACCCTCTGCACGAATACTCCTTCTACGGCGCCGTCCCGCTGGCCAGCATCAAGAAGATGCTGCTGGACTACCGCCGGGCCGGACGGCTGGCCGACGTCAAGATGATCGCGCTGACCAATTGCACCTTCGACGGCATCGTCTACGACGTCGAGCGGGTCATGGAAGAGTGCCTGTCGATCAAACCGGACCTGGTGTTCCTGTGGGACGAGGCCTGGTTCGCGTTCGCCGGCTTCCACCATGTCTATCGCCGCCGGACCGCGATGGCCGCGGCACGAAAACTGGAGGCGGCCTTCAAGGACCCCGCCTACACGCTTCGCCATGCGGCGCAGGTGAAGGAACTCTACGACCCCGACACGAACGAGCCCCTCGCCGACGAAGTGTGGATGAAGACCCGACTCGTGCCGGATCCGGCAACGGCCCGTCTGCGGGTCTACGCCACCCAATCAACGCACAAGACCCTCACCTCGCTGCGCCAGGGCTCCATGATCCACGTCTTCGACCAAGACTTCAGCCACCTCAACGAGGAAGCATTCCGCGAAGCCTATATGACGCACACCTCGACCTCACCGAACTATCAGATCCTGGCCTCACTGGACATCGGACGCCGACAGGTCGAATTCGAGGGGTTCGAACTGGTGCAAAAGCAGGCCGATCTCGCCGTCAGCATCGCCCAGGCAGTGGCACGCCATCCCCTCCTGAAGAAGTATTTCCGCACCCTCACCACCAAGGACCTGATCCCGGAGGAGTATCGCGAAAGCGACAGGCCGATGCCGCTTCGGGACGGGCTCGCGGCCATGGACGAGGCCTGGCGGCGGGACGAATTCGTCGTTGACCCTAGCCGCCTGACCCTATATATCGGCCTGACCGGCGTCGACGGCGACACCTTCAAACACGAATACCTCATGGACAAGTTTGGGATCCAGGTCAACAAGACTTCCAGAAACAGTGTCCTGTTCATGACCAACATCGGCACCAGCCGCAGCTCCGTCGCCTACCTCATCGAGGTTCTCGTCAAACTGGCCGAAAGCTTCGAAGACGAGCAGGCCGCACTGAGCCCGCTCGGCCAACGAGCCCACGCGGCCCGCGTCGCAGCGCTCACGAGCGCACCCCCGCCGCTGCCGGACTTCAGCCATTTCGCGGACCGCTACCGACGCGACCCGCACACCCCGGACGGAAACATCCGAGCGGCCTACTTCGAAAGCTACAAGCCGGGATCATGCGAATACCTTTCCCCGGCCGAGCTGAACCGGCGGGTAGCGGCGGGCCACGAGGTGGTTTCCGCCGGATTCGTTACTCCTTACCCGCCGGGATTTCCCATCCTGGTACCGGGCCAGGTCATCACCGCCGGGATCCTGGCATTCATGTCCGCACTGGACACCCGTGAGATCCACGGATACAACCACGAGCTCGGATACCGGGTAATGACTGGGGCAACTGCAAACTGATACGGGGGTCCGGACTGGTTATGACCGTTGATTGAGTACTCGGTATTCTTCGGATTTTCTAAGGAGTCTGTCGATGGGAGAGGCTGACTTTGTCGCTTTTGGGAATGGCTCGGGTGGTGCGGGAGTTTTTGTCGGCTGTGGTCGCCGGGAGCGTATCCGCTTAGGGTGAGAGCGCCACGGACGGTGAGCCAGGTCACGAACGAACCGGCTTGGAAAAGCTGCTGCCGGGCCGGGTATGCCGGAGAGTTGCCCAGCGGTCCTTCCTTTGCCGGCTTTGGCCCGAAGTTTGCGGAGTTGGTGCCAGGTGGCGAAGCGGTGCAGCACCCGGGTGTGTTCGGGTGGCTGAGGTTTGGTCAGACAAGCAAGCCCGCTTTTGGTCCGTTGCATCGTCAGCATTCGGTCGAACAGCGGGGCCAGGGGCGGGTGGATGCGGCCCGTGCCGTCATCCAGCAGCGCGGCGAGCCTGTCGGCGAGGGTGCATCTGGGGCAGAGCCGTCCGGCGAGCAGGGGTCCTTCAACGCGGCAGCGGTCGCTGGAGAAGTCGCGGGTGATCCCCGCACAGTCGCGGCAGACCGGCATCCCTGTGGCGTTGCGGCCCGGCAGCAGCCGTTCGGTCCGGCAGCTGGGGCAGGATCCATGTGTGCTGTGGCCTTGTCGAAACAGGTCCGGCAGATCGGGCCGTCCGACCAGTTGGCCGCTTTCGCGGCCTGTCGGCTGCAGCAGGCACAGCTGCGTATATGCCAGCGCTCAACCTTCTCGCGGGTGTCGTAGGCGGGGTTCACCGCTCCGGGGGTGATCCTGGCCCGCTTGGGCCGGATGGTGGCGGCAAAGTCCACGACCTCGGCGCCCGCGGCGGCCGTGCGGCGCGGTGTCACGGCCTCTGCCTGAGTGGCGATCAGCTACGCGGGGTCACTCCCAGAATGTCGCAGAGCGCGGCTAGGACCCGCAGCGAGAGCCGCTCGGTGATCCGGGTGACCAGCCGCCAGACCTGCACTCGCCCTGCGGGCGCTGGGCAGAATGGAACGGACCCTCTTCCTCCTGGACTGGCTCCAGGGCCCCGGCCTGTGCCGTAAAGTCACCGCAGGCCTGAACACGGGCGAGGCCCGGACCACCCTCTCCCGAGCCGCTTATTCAACCGGCTCGGCGAAATCCGCGACCGTTCCTTCGAGCAGCAGCGCTACCGCGCCAGCGGGCTGAACCTTCTCACCGCAGCCGTCGTTCTCTGGAACACGGTCTACCTTGACCGCACCGTCGCCACCCTGACCAGCAACGGCTGTGACATCGACCCGGACGTCCTGCGGTTCCTTTCACCGCTGGGCTGGGAACACATCAACCTCACCGGCGACTACACCTGGCCACGCGCCCACATCAAACCCGGAGAATATAGGCCACCACGACGCCCGGCAAGACCTTAGCGTCGGATATATCACTTTTTCACAAGCCACCCCTATTAGGGGAGGGAATGTCCAGCGGCGGGGGTGGCTGGCGGGGCATGTTCCCCGGTCTCGTGCTCACCCAGTCCCCGGGCCGCGAGGGCCTCGCCGGTCTGCCGGGCGAAGGCCACCGTGGTGATAAAGACCGGGAGGATCAGGGCCCGGGGGTTGCGCTCCAGGCCGCGGGCCCGGGCGGAATCGCGGACGTCACTGTAAGCGCCCGCGATGAACGGGATACTCCGCAGCATGATGGCGATGGTTAGGGCAAAGCGTTCCGGATCCGCGCCGAACCGCCGGAACGGCTGCGCCAGGGAGGCTACCCCGTCCAGCAGCCGCTGCACCGGAGTGGTGGCGGTCAGGATCGATGCCGCCACAATACAGACCAGCACATTGAGCACAATCCGCGCCGCCGTGGGGCCGCCGAGCTGCCACCACTGGAACAGGCCGATGGCCGCGAGGACCGGCAGCACGGGACGGACAGCCCGGAACAGCCGCCGGAAGCCTGCCCCGCTGAGCAGGAACAGGGCACACATCAGCACCAGGGCTGCGGCCGCCACCACCCAGTCCACGATCAGGAACGATGCCATGCCGCAGGCAAGCACCAGGAGAAACTTCAGCCACAGTGGCGCGCGGTGCAGCAGGGAGTTCCCCGGCACGTAGTTGGCGAACAGGAATCCGTGCCCGCTCACAACTGCTCCAGTCGCGGCTGACTGACGTGCGGCTGATTGAGGCGCGGCCGGTCCGGCCCCGGGCCTGGAGCAGGGAGAGTCTCCGCGCAGATGGCCCGGTAGTGGGCAACAGCGGCGGCCGGGCCGCCGTCGAACACCACCGACCCGGCGTCGACGACGAGGACCCGGTCAAGGTCCAGGGCGAGGTCGAGGTCGTGGGTGGAGAGGATAACCTGCTGGCTGAGTCCGGCCAGGGTCCGCCGCAGCAGTTCCCTGTTGCGCAGGTCCAGCAGCGTGGAGGGCTCGTCCAGGACCAGCACCTCCGGGTCCACGGCGAGGACGGCCGCGAGGGCCAGGAGCTGCCGTTCCCCGCCGGACAGCTCGTAGATGCTCTGGTCGGCCAGCGGCAGCAGCCCGAAACGGTCCAGGGTCGCCTCCGCCTGGCTGCTGCGTTCCCGCGCGTTCCGGACCGAACGCCGGAGGGAGAGCTCAACATCCTCCCGGCCCGTCGGCATCACCAGCTGGGACAGCGGATCGGTGAACACGAAGCCGACGCGCCGGCGTACCTCCCGCACCGCGCGGACCGTGTCCGAGCCGTCCACCGTGACGGTGCCACTGCTCGGCGCCACGAGTCCGTTCAGGAGCCGCAGCAGGGTGGACTTGCCGGAACCGTTGGCGCCGATCACGCCGATCCGCTGCTCCGTGAGCCGCAGGCTCAGCTCCCCAAGCAAGGTTTTGGGCGCGGGGCGGCCGTCGACGGCCACCCGCACCGCAGCCCGGTCCAGCACGATGGTGCTCACGGCCGGCTGTCCGCCTGGGCGCCGACAGCGGGGGCCGCGGATGCGCCGCCGGGAGTCCCGGAGGTCCGGATCCGGCGGATCAGCAGGTCCGGGAATGCTTTGTGCAGGGCAAGCGCAACGGTCACGGCCAGTGCGTTCTTGATTACATCTCCGGGGTAGAAGACCAGGTCGGCGAGGAACGCCTTGGAGAAGTCCAGCTTCGCGTTGACCATCATCCCGAGGATGCCAAGGCCGTGGATAAAGATGATGCTGCTCACCATTGCGGCGGCGAACAGCAGGACGGCACGGAACTTGCCGGGACGGCCTGCCGTGCGGCGGAGCACGACGACAGTCAGCCAGCCCACCGCCGTGGCCGCGTACACAAAGCCGATGATGTAGCCCGCGGAGGGGCCGGCAAGGACCCCGAGGCCGCTGCGCCCGCCGCTGAAGATCGGCAACCCGGCAAGCCCGAGGAGGACGTAGAGCCCGACGGCGGCGAACGCCCTGGCGGGGCCCAGGGCCAGGCCCGTGAGCATGACGGCGAGCGTCTGCAGGGTGATGGGGACGCCGAGGCCGCCTACCGGAATGGCGGCGATCAGGGCGGATCCTGCCACCAGCGCGGCGAAAACGGCGATCAGTCCCAGGTCGGTGGCGTTCCAGGGGTTACGGCGCCGGGCGGGAGTGGCGGCAGCGGTGCCGTCGGTCTTTGTCATGGGAGTTCCTATCGCGGGTGAATCGGGGACCTGCTTCTCATTTTGACTCTACGAGCATGGCGGGCGGGGTTTTTTGTAGGTGACCCACTAACCGGCGGCCCTGTTGCTGGAGGGCGGCACCAAAGCGTCCCGGATGCTCCCGGAGCGGCCCTTGTCATGGGGCGGAGGCCGGGCCGGTAGACTGGGAGAGGCCGTCCTCTCGGCCACACTGCCCCGGCCCCTTCCAGATTCCACCGTTGTGCCGCGGCGTTCCCTGTTGTGAAAGGCCTTAGCTGCATTGATTACCGTCCAGGATCTCGAACTGCGCGCCGGCGCCCGCCTCCTTATGGACCAGGTGAGCTTCCGGATCGACAAGGGAGACAAGATCGGCCTTGTGGGCCGTAACGGTGCAGGCAAGACCACACTGACCCGGGTGCTCGCGGGCGAAGGCCTGCCGGCCGGGGGCAAGGTGACCCGCACCGGCGAGATTGGCTACCTGCCGCAGGACCCGCGCACGCCGGACATGGAACAGCTGGCCCGTGACCGGATCCTGTCCGCCCGCGGCCTGGACATCGCCGTCGGGAAGCTCCGCGTGGCCCACGAGGAAATGGCGAGCGACGACGCCGACGTCCAGCGCAAGGCCATGAACCGCTACGACCGGCTGGAATCGGAGTTCCTGGCCGCCGGCGGCTACGCGGCCGAGGCCGAGGCCGCTGCGATCTGCTCCAACCTGGCTCTCCCGGACCGGCTGCTGAACCAGCCCCTGAAGACCCTGTCCGGTGGCCAGCGCCGCCGCGTGGAGCTGGCCCGCATCTTGTATTCGGACGCCGAAACGATGCTCCTCGATGAGCCCACCAACCACCTCGACGCCGACTCCATCGCCTGGCTCCGTGAGTTCCTGAAGAACCACCAGGGCGGTCTGATCGTGATCAGCCACGACACGGAACTGCTCGAAGCCACCGTGAACAAGGTCTTCCTGCTGGATCCGAACCGCGCGCAGATCGACTTCTACAACATGGACTGGAAGCGCTACCTGCAGCAGCGCGAAACGGATGAGCGTGCCCGCAAGAGGGAGCGCGCCAACGCGGAGAAGAAGGCCCAGGTCCTCTTCGACCAGGCCAACAAGATGCGCGCCAAGGCCACCAAGGCCGTGGCCGCGCAGAACATGGCCAAGCGCGCCGAGCGTCTGCTGGGTGGCCTTGAAGCCGTGCGCGCGACCGACCGCGTGGCCGCCCTGCGCTTTCCGGATCCGTCGCCCTGCGGCAAGACCCCGCTCACCGCGGACGGCCTCAGCAAGTCCTTCGGTTCGCTGGAAATCTTCACGGATGTGGACCTCGCGATCGACCGCGGCTCCAAGGTGGTCATCCTGGGCCTCAACGGTGCGGGCAAGACCACCCTGCTGCGGATGCTCGCCGGCGTCGACAAGCCGGACACCGGCGAAGTCGTCGCCGGTCACGGCCTGAAGGTGGGCTACTACGCCCAGGAGCACGAGACGCTCGACGTCGACCGGACGGTGCTGCAGAACATGCGGTCCTCCGCCCCGGACATGAACGACGCGGAAGTGCGCAACATCCTCGGGTCGTTCCTGTTTTCGGGTGACGACGTCGACAAGCCCGCCGGTGTGCTGTCGGGCGGCGAGAAGACCCGCCTGGCGCTGGCGACCATTGTCGCCTCGAGCGCGAACGTGCTGCTCCTCGACGAGCCCACCAACAACCTTGACCCGGCCAGCCGCGCCGAAATCCTCGGAGCCTTGAGCAACTACACCGGCGCCGTGGTGCTGGTGAGCCACGATGAAGGTGCCGTTGAGGCGCTGAATCCGGAGCGTGTGGTGCTGCTGCCCGACGGCGTCGAGGACTTGTGGAACGCGGACTACCTCGACTTGATTACGCTGGCGTAGGCCGGGTGGGCGGGCGCGCGCCTCGCGTTCCGCTTCGCGGCTCGCCCGATTTGCCGCGTGCTCGCTCGTACACCCCACCGTCTCCCTAACCTCGCAAGCTCGGCCAGGGAACCCGGACGAAGGGGCATTCGCTTAGACGCACGCTACGCAAATCGACCGCACCGCTGCGCTGGCGGGCGTCGTCACCTTCGTTACCGGACCGGCATTTCCTGGGCTTCGGTGATGCGCTGGAGTTCTCTGTAGCTGATGGAGAACATCGAGTGGTGGTCGCCCGCTCCGGCCCAGAGCACGGGGTGGGCCGAGAGGGACTCGTCCAGCAGGGTCTGGATCTTTTCCGGATGCCCCACGGGGGCCACGCCGCCGACTTCCTGGCCGGTGTGTTCCAGGACGAACCCGGGGGAGGCGCGGCGGATGCTGCCAGTGCCCAACTGCACGGCGACCTTCCGGACATCGACCCTGGCGGCCCCGCTGGCCAAGATCAACAGCGGAGCGCCCTCGAGGTCGAACACTAGGCTGTTGGTGATGGCCGCGACGTCGCAACCCAGCGCAGTGGCCGCGGCCGCCGCCGTCGGGACTGTCGAATCGAACACCGTCACGGTGTCCTCGGCGCCCAGCACCGTCAACGCGCGCTTCACCCGGGCCACCGGCTCCGGCACCACGAGGTCCATTCCTCAGAACCCCTGGGCGTCCAGGATGGCGTCTTCCTCTTCCTCCGCGGTCGCGTTCTTCCGCTTGCGGGGGAGCGGACGGCGGCGGGCCACCGGGCCGCTGGAGTACATATGGCCGCCGGCAGAGGCCCCGTCGCCGGCCTGCGCTTCGGCGTCTTCGGCGTCGATGGCGGCGTTTCGGGCCTGCTGACGGGCGGCGTACCCGAAGCCGACGAACATCAGCACCCCGAACGCAAACCACTGCAGCGAGTACGACAGGTGTGTGCCCTCCTCGGTGGACGGTTTCGGGAACGGGAGGGGCATCTCCGCCACGGCCGGGCTCTCGGACGCCAACTGCCCGTACGCCCCCGTCAGCAGGGGGTAGCCCAGCTCGGTCGAGTAGGCGGCGAGGTCAATGGAGGCCAGCTGCCCGTCCGGGGCGCCGCGCTGAAGATCCGGCTCGGCCGGTTTGAGGCGGGCGACGACGGTCACGGTGCCCTGCGGGGGTGCGGGAACCGTGTCGGGCCGTCCCGGGTTGTTGTTGCCGATCGGCAGCCACCCGCGGTCGATGATGACGGTCTCGCCGGATTCCAGCCGGAAGGGGACCACCACCTCGTAGCCGGGCTGGCCGTTGAGCGGCCGGTTGCGGACTATGCGCTGTCCGGCGACGTCGTACCTGCCCTTCAGCTCCACCTGGGTCCACTCGCGTTCCGGCGCGAGGGAGCGGAACTGCTCCTTGACCTCGGCGAAGGGTACCGGCGTGGCGGAATAGTTGGACGTGACGCGGCTGATCTCGGCGAGGGTCTCGGCGCGGCGGTCCATCTGCCAGCGGCCCAGGCCGACGCAGGCAGCGGCAAAAATCGCGGCAAGCAACAGGTATCCCAGCCACTTGCTGGAGAAAAGAAAACGGTACATTCAGCTTGCCCTGCCTGCCGGGTTCAGTGCCACAGTTTCCTTCCAGAGCCCGCGGGTCTGCAGGTAGTCCTCGAGCCAGGCCCGATGCTCTCCGCAGGCGAGCCAGATCTTGCGCCGTTCCGGGGTGTGGATCTTCGGGTTGTTCCAGAGCAACTGCCATTCGGCGCCGCTCCGGCACGCTTTGCGGGAGCAGACGGCGTCGGCCGGCCCGGCCGCCCCGCCGTTCCCGGCCAGGTCAAAAAGACTCACGACGCCGCCCGCCCCCGGCCGCCGTCGTCCCCGGCGTCTCCTGCGGTATCTCCCGCGCCGAAGCCGGGGCCGCGCTCCGGGACGTCCTCGATGGGGGAGTCCTCGTCATCGACGAGTTCGCCCTGCAGCAGCGTCATCGAGGGGTCGTCCGTCTCCGGGGCGCCCGGTACCGAGGGGGCCGGCGCGTCGAGTTGGGCCAGTGGCGCGTAGTCCAGCAGCGAGTCGGCGTGGACCTCCGCCTTGTCACTGCCGTTGGCAATGATGACGGCAAACCAGGGCAGGAAGACGGCCCCGATGACCGGGAGGATCTTGAGCCAGCCGTCCACCACAAAAATCAGGATCAGGCACACCATGCGGATGCCCATCGCCACGGCGTACTTGATCATCCGCTGGCGCATCTCTTCAGAGTGCGCCGCGGAGGCGTCCGTGATGCTGTGAACCTCGGAATCACCGGATGGGACGTCCGGGTTTCCGGGCACAGGCACACCGTGCTGGTTTTTGAGTGTCAAGGCTGTCAGATCACGCTCCCAAGGCTTACTCCAATTCTCTCACCAACGGCAGGGCCGCCCAAACGCGGCCCTGCCGGGCGCTAAGATCGGAGGCAGGAAAATCCCGACCCCACCGCGGCGCCCCCCGCCGCAGAATTCCGGAGCCCCAGCATGTCTGAAACAGCAACCGCCCGCCGCAGTGTCCTTATCACCGGCGGAAACCGCGGAATCGGCCTCGCCATCGCCGAAGCCTTCCTCGCCAACGGAGACAAGGTGGCCGTCACCTACCGCAGTGAATCCGCACTCCCCGTCGGCATCCTGGGTGTCAAGGCCGACGTCACGGACGAAGCCTCGGTGGACGCCGCGTTCACCGAAGTAGAGGCTGCCCATGGCCCCGTCGAAGTGCTCGTGGCGAACGCCGGCATCACCAAGGACACCCTCCTGATGCGGATGAGTGAAGACGACTTCACCTCGGTCATCGACACCAACCTCACCGGCGCCTTCCGCGTGATCAAGCGCGCGTCCAAGGGCATGATCCGGGCGCGCAAGGGCCGAGTGGTCCTGATTTCCTCCGTCTCGGGTCTCTACGGCGCGCCCGGCCAGATCAACTACTCGGCGTCCAAGGCCGGCCTGGTCGGCGTCGCCCGCTCCCTCACCCGCGAGCTGGGCGCCCGCGGGATCACCGCGAACGTGGTGGCACCGGGCTTCATCAACACGGACATGACGGCGGAACTGCCCGAGTCGACCCAGAAGGACTACCTGTCCAAGGTGCCCGCCGGCCGCTTCGCCGAAGCCTCCGAGGTTGCCAACGTGGTCCGCTGGATCGCCAGCGACGAGGCCGCCTACATCTCCGGCGCGGTCATCCCGGTCGACGGCGGCCTGGGGATGGGGCACTAGCCGGCAAACCGGCGCGGGCGGCGCCCGCCGGGGCAGCCACGTCAGGACCTTTTGCCCTTTAGCCCGGTGTGCTCCGGGGTGTGTAATGGGGCTACAGCCCCTCACCGCACCGGGCAGGGGCATGGATCCGGGAGGACAATCATGGCTGAACTTAACAAGTGGGTGCCGTCGGACGTGCTTGAGCCGATCAAGCGATTCCTCGACGGCGACCTCACCATGTCCCCGTCCATCAAGGTGGAGCAGTTCCAGGACGGCGAAACCCTGGTGGTGCGGGCGGAGGTGCCCGGGATCGATCCGGACAGGGACGTTGACGTCTCCGTGAGCGAGGGCATGCTGCACATCCGGGCCGAGCGCGAGGAGAAGACCGAGCACAAGAGCAAGGACGGGTACCGCTCCGAGTTCCGCTACGGCTCGTTCATGCGCAGTGTCGCCCTGCCTCCGGGGGCCAAGGAGGAAGACATCACCGCCACGTACAAGGACGGTGTCCTCGAAGTCCGTGCACCCGCCCCGGCCACGCCGCCGGACACCACGGCCAAGAAAATCAGGATCGACCACACCTAGCCGGCGTTGGCCCGCGCCTCCCGCAGCCAGTCCAGGACCTCCCCGTCGAGTTCGTCCACGGTATTAAGCTCCAAGTGATGCATCCACACCCCGGGGGACGGGTGGGCTACTTCTTTGAACCGCGGGGATTCCACCAGCCGCGGGAGCGCGATGGACAGAACGGCCGGGACACTGGAGCGCACATACCGGCCGGGCCGCCACAGATAGGCGAAGCCTCGTTGCGCCCGAAACGTCACCTGGCTTTTTGTGGCCCGGACCGCGGCCGGAGTGGGCGTGGCCAGCAGTTGCTCCACGGCCCGGAACAGCAAAAGGCCGCGCGGCGAGCCGTTGAACACCTCTTCCGGCGTCGATTCCTCGCTCAGGCCCCGGGGCACGGGGCCTCCCGGTGCCGCGTACTCGGCGATGTCATGCCCGCGAGCCTACGCCCGCCGGCGGTGCCGCAACTAGCCTGAAGCAGCTTCTTTGTGGGACCCGAACAACCGAAATGGCCTGCGCCGCTGGCATGATGGACTGCAGACCCACCGTTTTTGGACGTTTGGAACAAAGGAGCTCGTATGGGACTGCTGGAGAACAAGACCGCAATCGTGACCGGTTCATCGCGCGGCATCGGCGCTGAAGTCGCCAAGATCCTCGCCGGCGAGGGCGCCGCCGTCGTCGTGAATTACCGCCAGAAGGCCCCGCGTGCCAACAAGGTGGTTGCCGAGATCGAGGCCGCCGGCGGCCGTGCCGCAGCCGTGGGCGCCGACCTCACCACCCAGGAGGGCGTTCAGGCCCTGGCCAGCGCCGCGATGGAGAACTTCGGATCGCTCGACGTCCTGGTCCTCAACGCCTCCGGGGGCATGGAATCGGGCATGGAGGAGGGCTACGCCCTCAAGCTCAACCGCGACGCCCAGGTGAACATGCTCAACGCCGCCGTGCCGCTGATGCCCGAGGGATCCCGGGTGGTCTTCGTGACCAGCCACCAGGCCCACTTCATCAACACCGTGCCCACCATGCCTGACTACGAGCCGGTGGCACGCAGCAAGCGCGCAGGCGAGGATGCACTCCGCGGCCTCGTTCCGAACCTGGCCGAGAAGGGCATCTCCCTGGTGGTCGTCTCCGGCGACATGATCGAGGGCACCGTCACGGCCACCCTGCTGGACCGCTCCAACCCGGGCGCCATCGAAGCCCGCCGCGCCGAGGCCGGGAAGCTGTACTCGGTCACGGAATTCGCCGCCGAGGTCGCCAAAATGGTCACCGCCGACGTCGAGTCCGGCCACACCGAGTACGTCGGCGGGTCCGACTACTTCGACAAGAGCAGGAACTAAGGACCGGCCGTATACGCCGAACACGCGACTATCACGCGACACTAAGGAAGGCCGGGGCAACTGCCCCGGCCTTCCTTAGTGTCAGTGCCCCTCACACGCCGGCGATGTGCCGTACGACGTCGAGGTACGGCAGGTTCACGGCGGCGTCCGCCACCGCGCGGACCGCCGGCTTCGCGTTGAACGCCACGCCGATCCCCGCGGCACCGAGCATGTCCAGGTCGTTGGCGCCGTCGCCCACGGCAATCGTGTGGGCCATCGGGATGCCTTCCCTGGCGGCCCATTCGCGCAGGTATTTCTCCTTCGCCGCCCGGTCAATCACCTCGCCGGTCACTTTCCCGGTCAGGGCGCCGTCGGCGATTTCAAGTTCATTGGCGATCCAGTAGTCGAGTCCCAGTCCCTCGGCAATCGGCTGCAGGATCTGGTTGAATCCACCGGAGATGACGGCCACCACGTGGCCCGCGGCCTGGAAAGCGGCCACGAGTTCCGCCGCGCCGAGACTCAGCGTCACTTCGGCACGCACGGAATCGACGACGTCGGCGGGCAGCCCGGCGAGTACCGCCACCCGTGCGTGCAGGCTCTCGGCGAAATCCAGCTCGCCGCGCATGGCGGCCTCCGTCACGGCGGTCACTTCTTCACGCTTGCCGGCGTAGGCGGCCAGGAGTTCGATCACTTCCTGCTGGATCAGGGTGGAATCCACGTCCAGGATGAGGAACTTCCGCTGCGCATTCCGCAGAGAGGCGGGGACAATGGCCGTGTCCACTCCGGCGGGCAGGTTTTCCGTCGCCGCGCCGCGGAGTCCGGCGAGTGCTGCCAGTGCGGTTGCTCTGTCGTCCGCGCCGGCGGCCGGGTCAACGCTGCCGTCCACTGTGTAGACCTCGTAGCGGGAGTCGCCGGTGCGCGTCTCGGCGTCGAGCGTCAGACCCGCAGCGGTGAGCAGCGACCGGAGCCGCTGCACCTCGGGAAGGGTCAGTTTCGGGGCATAGCTCACTGCGGTCACCTTGAGGGTCATGTCTGCAATCCTAGCGATCAGGCGGATCGGGATCCGAATTCGTTGCGCTCCGGTGACGCCTCCGCGGCCCGGCCGCGGGCGCCGGACCAGCCCCCGGCGCGGGCACGGCGTTCCGGTTATCAGTCGCCCGCTTTTATGTCCTAGTGTCTACTCCTATGAGTGATGTTCTTGAATTGGCCGCCGTCAGCGTTGTGCGTGGGGCAAAAACCCTCCTGGACAAGGTCGACTGGCAGGTCCGGGAAGGCGAGCGTTGGGTGATCCTGGGTCCCAACGGTGCCGGCAAGACCACTCTCCTGCAGATCGCCGCTGCGCGGCTCCACCCCACCACCGGGATGGCCGGCATCCTTGAGGAGATTCTCGGCGCCGTCGACGTGTTCGAACTCCGGCCCCGGATCGGCCTGTCCTCGGCAGCCCTGGCCAACCAGATCCCGGAACACGAGAAGGTCCTCAACGTCGTCGTGACCGCCGCCTACGGGGTCACCGGACGCTGGCGCGAGGGTTACGAAAAGGACGACGAACGCCGCGCCTTCTCCCTGCTGAACGAGTGGGGTATGGGTCCGCTGCTCAACCGGCCTTTCGCGTCGCTCTCCGAGGGTGAGCGCAAACGCGTGCAGATCGCCCGCGCCCTGATGACCGACCCTGAACTGCTGCTCCTCGACGAACCCGCCGCCGGACTGGACCTGGCCGGCCGCGAGGACCTCGTCTACCGACTCAGTGAACTGGCCCGCGACGAGACCGCCCCGGCGATCGTCCTGGTCACCCACCACCTCGAAGAGGTTCCGCCCGGTTTCACGCACGCCATGCTGCTGCGCGACGGCGGCGTGGTGGCCCAGGGTCCGATCGAAGGCGTCCTCACCGCGGAGAACCTGAGCGAGACCTTCGGGCTGCCCCTGGACGTCAGTGTCACCGCCGGCCGGTACACGGCCACCGCCCGCCGCTGAGCGGGCCGCTGACAGCGCGTGGAGTTCCTCAGTAGCGTCTTCATCTTCTTTGCCGGGCTGTGGGCCGGCACTATCAACAGCGTCGTCGGTTCCGGCACCCTGGTGACCTTCCCGGTGCTGATCGCCCTCGGCTACGCGCCCGTCACTGCGTCCATCAGCAACGCGATGGGCCTCGTGGCCGGGAACGCCACCGGCGCGTGGGGCTACCGCAAGGAGCTCACCGGACGCGGGAAGCAACTGCTTAAGCTACTGCCAGCCTCGCTCCTGGGCGGCGTTACCGGGGCCTACCTGCTGCTGCACCTGCCCGAGGAAGTCTTCCACTACGCCGCCCCCGTCCTGATCGTGGTCGCCCTGCTGATGGTGGCCTTCCAGCCCAAGCTGCAGCAGTGGGTCCGTAACCGGGAACAGAACCCCGAGCACGCCATCCGGGACCGCGGCCACAGCGTCATCCTGGTGGTCCTGGTGTATCTTGCCGGCGTGTACGGCGGATACTTCGTCGCAGCGCAGGGCATCCTGCTGGTCGGGATCCTGGGCGTCTTTATGACCGGGACCATGCAGAACGCCAACGCCATGAAGAACATCCTGGTCCTCGGCGTGAACGTCGTCGCCGCAGTCTCCTACCTGCTCTTCGCGTTCGGCCGGATCGACTGGACCGTCGTCGGGCTGATCGCCGTGAGCTCGCTGATCGGCGGTGTGATCGGCTCCAAAGTCGGCCGCCGGCTGTCCCCGGTGGTCCTGCGCGGGGTCATCTTCGTCCTGGGCCTCGTCGCCCTGGGGTTCATGATCGCCAACCTGTTCAAGTGACCCGGTCCCACGGCTCCTAGTAATCCCCCCACATAATCCACTGATACCTCCCGCTGAAATGGCCCGCCAGTGACTTTCCACCACCTTGACTCCGCCGACGACCCGCGGGTCTCCGACTACACCCGGCTCACCGATGTGCACCTGCGCAAGCTCCGTGAACCCGCCGAGGGCATGTACATCGCCGAGTCCTCCCGGGTGCTCCGCCGCGCCCTCGCCGCGGGGCACCGGCCGCGGTCGTTCTTCCTCGCCGAGAAATGGCTCGAGGATCTCGCGGACGTCTTCGAGCAGCACCCTGACGTCCCTGTCTATATCGGTTCCGCCGCGCTCCTCGAGGACATCACCGGCTTCCACCTCCACCGCGGCGCGATGGCGGCCATGCAGCGCCCCGACCCGGTGCCGCTGCCCGAACTCCTCGCCGGGGCGCGGAGGGTCGCCGTGCTGGAGGACATTGTGGACCACACTAACGTCGGCGCGATCTTCCGTTCCGCCGCGGCCCTGGGCGTCGACGCCGTCCTGGTCTCGCCGCGCTGCGGGGATCCGCTGTACCGCCGCAGCGTCCGGGTCAGCATGGGAACGGTGTTCCAGGTGCCGTGGGCGCGGCTGGACAACTGGCCGGGGGACCTGCAGGTTCTCCGCGACCAGGGCTTCACTGTGGCCGCCTTGGAGCTCACAGGCGACGCCGTGGACCTCGATGAGCTGGCCGCCCGCCAGCCGGAGCGGCTCGCACTGGTCCTTGGCACCGAGGGTGCCGGGATGAGCGCGGGCACGCTCGCCGCCGTCGACCTCGCCGTGAAGATCCCCATGCGCGCGGGCGTTGACTCGCTCAACGTCGCCGCGGCGTCCGCCGTCGCGTTCTGGGAACTTCGGCCGCGCAACTGAAGCACGCAGCCGCACCTCCCGCAGGCAAGGCTCCGCACGGCCCTGCACCGCGCCGCTGGTCAGGCGGCGAAGGCGCCGGTTTTCCGCTATGATGGATAGCTGGCCGTCCGGTACATTCCGCCGGCCATCCCATTCATACCTGGCAACTGGCAAAATCCAGTTGTGCGAACAAAGGTCCAATTATGAAGTCCAATACTCACCCGAAGTACGAAGCTGTTGTTTTCAACGACCTGGCTTCCGGCGTCAAGTTCCTGACCAAGTCCACCGTGTCTTCCAAGAAGACCATCGAGTGGGAAGACGGAAACACCTACCCGGTCATCGACGTCGAAATCTCCTCCGAGTCCCACCCGTTCTACACGGGCAAGCAGCGCATCATGGACTCTGCAGGCCGCGTCGAGCGCTTCAACGCTCGCTTCAAGGGCTTCGGCGGCAAGAAGTAACTTCTTCCCCAAGGTCTTAAGGAAAAGCCCGCACCGGTGACGGTGCGGGCTTTTTGCGTCTGCCGCCACGGTGCCTCCAGAACGCCACGGCGTGGCAGGATTAAGGTCATGACGACCCTTCGCCCCGTTCCCGGTCCCAGCAACGCTGACGACGGCGGTACCCGCCGCCACGGGGAGTACAAGGTCCCCGGCGGCAAACTGGTAGTCGCCGACTTCGACGTCGTCGACCGCGTCCTGACGAACGTCTCGCTCAGCGGCGACTTCTTCCTGGAGCCGGACGAGGCGCTGCTGGAGATCAACCGGGCACTCACCGGCCTCCCGGCGGACTCCGCTGCGGCGGACATCTCCGCCGCCGTGGCCGCGGCCCTGCCCGCCGACGCCGTCCTGTTCGGCTTTTCCGCCGACGCCGTGGCGGTCACCGTCCGCCGCGCCCTGGCCAAGGCCACCGGCTGGGCGGACCATCACTGGAACATCATCGGGCCCTCCGTGCTGCCCACCCACGTGAACGTGGCCCTTGACGAGGTCCTGACCGAAGAGGTCGGCGCGGGCCGCCGCAACCCGACGCTGCGGTTCTGGGATTGGGAAGAGCCGTCCGTGGTGATCGGCAGCTTCCAGTCCGTCCGCAACGAACTGGACCCCGCCGGCGTCGAACGCCACGGCATCAGCGTGGTCCGCCGGATCAGCGGCGGGGGAGCGATGTTCATGGAGGCCGGCAACTGCATCACGTACTCCCTGTACGTGCCGCAGACCCTCGTGGACGGCATCAGCTTCGCTGACTCCTACGGCTTCCTGGACGCGTGGGTGATGGCTGCCCTTGAGAAGATGGGCATCAGCGCCTTTTATGTGCCCCTGAACGACATCGCGACCGAGCAGGGAAAAATCGGCGGCGCCGCGCAGAAGCGGCTCGCGAACGGCGGCATGCTGCACCACGTCACCATGAGCTACGACATCGACGCGGACAAGATGGTGGAGGTCCTGCGGATCGGCAAGGAGAAGCTCTCAGACAAGGGCGCGCGGAGCGCGAAGAAGCGGGTGGATCCCCTCCGCCGGCAGACGGGCCTGGCGCGGTCCGAGATCGTCGCGGCCATGATGGACGTCTTCGCGGAACGCTACGCGGCGACGCCGTCGGAGCTCACCGACGGCGAAATCGCAGCGGCCCATCAGCGGGTCGAGGCCAAATTCGGTACCGCGGAGTGGCTGCACCGGGTCCCGTAGGCCCCGTGCGCCCCACCGGGCCCCCGACTGAGCCGCCGCTGCCCTCAGTGCGACTCGGGTAACGGCCATTCGTGTCAGATCGGTGGCCGGACCACTCGCATAGCGGCCACTCGTGTCAGAAGTGCGCACCGCGGGGAGGCGCTCGTCACCGATTCACCACAAGTGGCCGCTACACCGACCCGCTTAGCGGCCGTACGTGTCAGATGGGTGGCCGGGCGCCTCGCATACAGCGGTTACGGAGCAGCGGACGGGGTGTTCGCGGGCAGCGCCTGCGCCTCGAGGGCGCGGTGCAGGTGGCTGCGCTGTTCGATGATGATGCGGCGCAGTGCCCGCGGGGCGTCCTGGTGTCCGGCAAGCCACTCATCCGTCCGGATGATGACGGGGTGTGAGTCCGGGGTGCCGCCGCCGAGGTCCTGCCCTGCCGGGTAGAGCCCGCGGACGATCCGGCTGGCAATCTCGATGCTGCGCCCGGCCCATACGTCCTCCAGGCAGTCGAAATACCGATCAGTGAAGCCCTGCAGCAGCGCCGCCGGGCCGGTGTTGAAACCGGCGATGGTCGCGCTGAGCAACTGGTTGGACAGCGACGTGCCATGCACGGCCTCATTCCAGGCTGCCTCCTTGACCGCCGCATCCGGGCGGGCTGCGAGGGCGGTGGCATGCCCGGATTTGCCGGCGGCAGTGTTGTCCCTGCCCAGCTCCCCGTCGAGCTGCTCGGCGGTGGCTTGCCCGTGGGCGGCCAAGGCGTGCCAGAGGTTCCACCGGAGCTCCGCATCCACGGACAGGCCCTCAATGACCGTGCTGCCGTCCAGGATCCCGCGGAGCAGGTCGAGCCGGCTGTCATCGAACCGGCTGGTCGCGGCAACCGTGCGCGCCCACGCCAGCTGCTGGTCGGACCCCGGTGCGGCACGCTGGAGCTCGTCGGCCGCCATGGACAAGAACCCGCGGCGGACACCGGCCCGCTTCGCCTCGGGGACGTAGCGTTCAATGGCCGTGGAGGCATTGCCCAGGACGTTCAGCAGCACACCGATGCCGGCCTCCGCGGGACCGAAGCGCTGCACGGCGTCCACGTACAGGGCGGACGGCGTGACGGCGTCACGCGCGGAATCCCAGAGCGCGGTCCAGCACAGGGCCCGGGCCATCGGATCCGTGAGTGAACTAAGCGAGTTCCGGACCGTGGCCTCGGAGCGCGGGTCCAGCCGCACTTTGGCGTAGCTCAGGTCATCGTCGTTGACCAGCATCAGGGCCGGCCGCGGCCTGCCGGCGAGGGCCGGCACGTCGGTCCGGGCGCCGGTGACGTCGGTCTCGACGCTGTCCGTGCGGACCAGGGCGCCGGCGTCGTCCATCTCGTACAGGCCGATACGCAGCCGGTGCGGCCGCGGCTCCTGCCGGCCCGTCGTCGGGTCCTCGGCGTCCTGGAAAAGGGTGACGGCACCGAGGACGCCGTCGTGCTCTTCAATCCCGGTGGTGAGGGTGGAGATGCCCGAGGTCTGCAGCCACTGGCGGGCCCAGTCCGCGAGGTCCCGGCCGGAGGCGGCGCTGAGCGCGGCGAGCAGGTCGGCCAGGGTGGTGTTCCCGTAGGCATGGTCCTTGAAGTACCGGCGCGAACCGGCGACGAAGGCCTCGAAACCCACGTACGCGACCAGCTGCTTGAGCACCGAGGCGCCCTTGGCGTACGTGATGCCGTCGAAGTTCTGTTTGGCTGCCTCGAGATCGGGGATGTCGGCGACGATCGGGTGCGTCGTCGGCAGCTGGTCCTGCACGTAGGCCCACGCCTTGCGGTTGTTGGCGAAGTTCACCCAGGCTGTGTCCCAGTCCGTAGTGCGGTCCACGCCGAGGGTGCCCATGTAGTCCGCGAAGGACTCCTTGAGCCACAGGTCGTCCCACCACTGCATCGTGACGAGGTCGCCGAACCACATGTGGGCCATCTCGTGCAGCAGGGTGTTGGCGCGGGCCTGGTACTGCGAATCCGCGGCCCGTGAAGTGAAGACGTAGTTTTCCGTGAACGTCACAAGGCCCGGGTTCTCCATGGCGCCGAGGTTGTACTCGGGCACGAAGGCCTGGTCGTACTTGCCCCACGGGTACGGGAAGTCGAAGAGTTCGTTGAAGAAGTCCAGGCCGTTCTTGGTGAGGGTGAAGAGTGCCTCGGGGTCGAAGGACGGCGCCATCGAGGCACGGCAGTAAAGGGCCAGGGGCACGTCCAAGACGGATCCGTCAGTGAGCGTCCCGCGCCAGGAGTCCTCGGCCTTGAAGTACGGGCCGGCCAGCACCGTGGTGATGTAGGTGGACATCGCCTTCGTGGGGGCGAAGTCCCAGCGGCTGGTGTCGGGATCGCTGGTGAGCTGCGCGCGCCGGGTTTCGACGCCGTTGGAGGACACCTGCCAGGCCGAGGGCGCCATGACGTGGAAGGTGAATTCCGCCTTCAGGTCGGGCTGCTCAAAGTTGGCGAAGACCCGGCGGGCGTCGGCGGGCTCGTACTGGGTGTAGAGGTAGCACTGGCCGTCGGCGGGGTCGAAGAAGCGGTGCATGCCCTCCCCGGAAGTGCTGTACAGCGCGGTGCCCGTGACGGTGACCTGGTTCTCCGCCTGGAGGTTGTCCAGCCGGATCCGGGAGCCGTCCACGACGTCGGCGACCGGGAGTCCCTTGCCGTTGAGGAAGACGCTGTGCACCTGGCTGCTGATGAAGTCCAGGAACGTGGAGGACCCGGGTTCGCCGGCGGAGAAGTTGATGACGCTGCGGCTCGTGTACCCGGCGACGTCCGGATCCGCAGCCTGGCGGACGTCCAGGGAGACGTCGTAGCTGTGGGTGGTAATCAGGGCTGAGCGGGTTGCGGCTTCATCGCGGCGCAGGTTCTGGTTCGACACTCAGCTATCTAATCATGAGGAACGCGGCGCCCAGCCCCAGCGCGGCAATCAGCAGCCAGGACGCCAGAGCGGCCAGCAACGCCCGCGCCCCGGTGTGGATCAGCTGGCCCACCCGCACCGCCGATCCGAGGCCGAACAGCGCCATCCCCAGCAGGATGTCCTGAAGCACCGCGGCGGCGTCGAGCACGGCGGGGGAGAGCCAGCCCGTGGTGCGCAGCGCCGCCAGGGCGACGAAGCCGAGGACGAACAGCGGGACGATGGGCGGCCGCTTCAGGCCGGTGCCGGCGTCGGCGGTGCTGCGGTGGTGCAGGCCCGCGGCGGCGACCATGGGGGCCAGGAGGATCACCCGGGTGAGTTTCACGACGACGGCGACCGCCAGTGCCGAGGCCCCGGCGGTCTGCGCGGTGGCCACCACCTGTCCGACGTCGTGCACGGACGCCCCGGCCCAGGCCCCGAAAACCTCCGGAGTCAGGCCCAGCGGCTGGATGAGCAGCGGGAGCACACCGATGGCAAGGGTGCCGCACAGTGTCACCAGGGCCACCGGGAGCACTGTGTCGTGCTGCCGGATCCGGCGCACCGCGGCCATCGCCCCGATGGCCGAGGCCCCGCAGATGGAGAAGCCGGTGGCGATCAGCAGCGACACGTGCGGCGGCAGCCGGAACAGCCTGCTGATGCCGTAGGTTCCGGCGAAGGCGGCCAGCACCACGCCCGTGATCAGCAGCAGCGCGCTCCAGCCCAGGCCCAGGACGTCCACGAGGCTGACTTTCAGGCCGAGGACCACGATTCCGGCGCGCATCAGGTGCCTGCCGGCGAAGTCCAGACCTGGCCGGCCCGGGCCCGCCGTCCAGCCTGACAGCCCCGGGACGTTGGCGGCGAGGAGTCCGAACGCCACGGCCAGCGTCATCGCCGGGAGCACGGGAACCAGGGCGTGGACGGCCAGCGACAGCACGACGGCGGCTGCCGCGGCCAGCAGCCCGGGGACCAGGCCCGGCAGCGGCTTTGCCCTGGGCAGCGGGTGGGGAATTTTCGGTGGCACGCACCAACCTTGCCCCAACTGCGCGGAAAAGCCCGCACGCGCCACGGCGGCCGCCCCGCGGTCAGCTCCGGTTTCCGGCCAGCGGACAGCGCCACGCCCGGCGGATTCCCGCTGCCCGGCGCCACGCTCCGGCGGGCATGGAAATGATTTCGCAACAAAAAGGTGATTGTCTAGTGACCATGTCTGACCTATTCCAGGATTACTCCGTGGCCGCCGAACGTACCGGCGCCTACGACGAGATGTTTACCCCCGGGCAGGAGCCCAGGAAGTCCTACGGGCAGGTTGCCGGGGCTTTGCGTGAACTCTCGCTCGCTGATGTCACCGCCCGCGCCGATTCCATGGCACGGACCTTCCTGGACCGCGGCGTCACGTTCGACTTCGCGGGGGAGGAGCGGCCCTTCCCGCTGGACATCGTGCCGCGCGTCATCCCGGCCGATGAGTGGACCGTGCTGGAGCAGGGCGTCGCGCAGCGCGTGCGGGCGCTGGAGGCGTTCCTCAACGACGTCTACGACAAGATGGCCGTGGTGACCGACGGCGTCATCCCGCGCCAGCTCGTCACCACCAGCGCCCATTTCCACCGCCAGGTGCACGGCTTCGAGCCGGCCGGCGGCGTCCGCGTCCACATTTCCGGCATCGACGTCGTCCGCGACGCCGCCGGGACCTTCCGTGTCCTCGAGGACAACGTCCGCGTGCCCTCCGGCGTCAGCTACGTCCTGGAGAACCGCCGCGCCATGGCCAAGGGCCTGCCCGAGGCATTCGGCCAGCAGCTGATCCGGCCGGTCGAGGAATACCCGCGCCGGCTCCTCTCCGCCCTGCGCAAGACGGCACCGTCAGGCGTCGACGACCCCACCGTGGTGGTCCTGACCCCCGGCGTCTTCAACAGCGCCTATTTCGAGCACACCCTGCTCGCCGGCCTCATGGGCGTGGAACTCGTCGAGGGGCGCGACCTGATCTGCCGCGGCAACCGCGTCTACATGCGCACCACCGCCGGTGAGCAGCGCGTCGACGTGATCTACAAGCGCATCGACGACGAGTTCCTGGATCCGCTGCAGTTCCGGGCCGACTCGATGCTCGGCTGCCCGGGCCTGGTCAATGCAGCCCGCGCCGGCGGCGTCACCATCGCCAATGCCGTGGGCAACGGCGTCGCCGACGACAAACTGGTCTACAGCTACGTCCCTGACCTGATCCGCTACTACCTCAGCGAAGAGCCCGTGATCGCCAACGTGGACACGTTCCGGCTGGAGGAGAAGGAAGCCCGGGAAGAGGTCCTGGACCGCCTGGACGAACTGGTGGTCAAGCCCGTGGACGGTTCCGGCGGCAAGGGCCTCGTGATCGGCCCGGATGCCTCCAAAGACGAACTCGATGCGCTGCGCAAGCGCGTCATCGCGGACCCCCGCGGCTGGATCGCGCAGCCGGTCCTGCAGTTGTCCACCGTGCCCACCCTCAGCGGCGACAAGTTTGGCCCGCGGCACGTGGACCTGCGCCCCTTCGCGGTCAACGACGGCGACGACGTCTGGGTCCTCCCCGGCGGGCTGACCCGAGTGGCGCTCAAGGAAGGCTCCCTGATCGTGAACTCCAGCCAGGGCGGCGGTTCCAAGGACACATGGGTGCTGGCGGATTCCCCCGAGGTGCCCGTGGAGACCCTGCCCCGCCAGGCCATCACGGTCCGCGAACGGGTTTCGGTCTGGCCCGTCGAAAGCAACTGGCGCGATAGCCAGAAGGAGCAGCAGCAATGACCCCCGGCACCCTGCCACACACTGTTCCGCTGACCTGCCCTTTTCAGATTTCCGATGCGCTGGAGGTAACCGCGAATGCTTAGCCGTATCGCCGAGTCACTGTTTTGGATCGGCCGCTACGTCGAACGGGCCGACGGCACCGCCCGGATCCTCGACGTCCACCTTGAGCGGCTCAACCACCTGCCCATGGAGGAACAGCGCAGCGTGGCGCAGGAACTCCTGGCCGTGATGGGCGCCCGGGCGCAGAGCGAGGACTTCGGCCTGCCGGAACTGCTCAACGCCCTCGCCTATGACAAGCAGAGCGCCACGTCCATCGCCGGTTCCCTCGGCGCGGCGCGGGAGAACGCCCGCCGCGCCCGGGAAACCGTGTCGTCCGGGCTCTGGGAGAGCCTGAACACCACGTATTACGGGCTGAACCAGCACCGCAAGGACGTCGTGGGGACCTACCGATTCTGCAACTGGGTGCTGGAACGCACGGCCATGGTCAGCGGCCTCGCGGACACCACGGTCAGCCACGACGAAAGCTGGCAGTTCCTGGTCCTGGGCCGCTCCCTGGAACGCGCCGACATGACCGCCCGGATGCTCTCCACCCGGGACGTGCTCTCCGCCGGGATGTCGTGGGTGAACATGCTCCGCTGCGCCGGCGCCTACGAATCGTTCCTGCGCACCCGCCGGGCAGCCTTCGGCGACCAGCACGCCGCCGAGTTCCTGCTCCTGGACCGTCTGTTCCCGCGCTCCATCGTGTATGCGCTGCGTGACGCCGATGAATGCCTCGCGAAGCTGGACCCCTCGGCCCAGCGCGTCGGCTTTATCAATGACGCCCGCCGGATCGTGGGCCAGGCCCGCACCTTCCTCGAGTTCCACCGCACCGACGACCTGATGTCGGAGCTGCCCGAGCACATGGAACGTGTCCAGAAGGCCGTCTCGCAGGCTTCGGACGCCATTTCCCGTAAGTACTTCAATCAGGCAGACGAACTGGCCTGGGTGGGAGAAGTTTCATGACCCGGCTGAGTATCATCCACAAGACGGCGTACAAATACAACAAGCGGGTCACACTGTCCTACAACGAGGCCCGGATGACCCCGCTAACGGACCCCCAGCAGGTGGTGCTGGAATCCTCGCTGAAGGTCTCGCCGTCCCAGGCGTCGTTGAGCAGCTACCGCGACTACTGGGGCACCCGGGTCACCGCCTTCGACATGCAGATGCCGCACGAGCACCTGGAAGTCCTGTCGACCACCACAGTCGAGGTGCACCGGGTGGAGCGGATCCCGGCCGAGGCGGACATCGTCGGCTGGGACGTCCTCGACTCCCCGGACACCCTCAACAAGTTCAGCGACTGGATTCCGCAGTCGCAGCTCACCGGGACGGGCACCGAAGTGCTCGGAATCATTCCCGGCGTCGTCGGGGACCGCAACCCGCACGAGGCCGCCATGGCGGTCTTCGAATGGATGCGCGGCGAAATGACCTACATGAAGGGATCCACCGGCGTCACCACGAACGCCGAACAGGCCTGGAACCAGCGCCAGGGCGTCTGCCAGGACCTGGCGCACCTCGCCATCGGCGCGCTGCGGAGCCGGGGCATCCCTGCCCGGTATGTGTCCGGTTACCTGCACCCGCGGTCGACGGCGGACCTCGGCGAGACGGTCGCGGGACAGTCCCACGCCTGGCTGGAATGGTGGGACGGCGAATGGCGCAGCTGGGACCCCACCAACCACAAACCGGCCGGCGATTTCCACGTGACTGTGGCACGCGGCCGGGATTACCGCGACGTGCCCCCGCTTAAGGGAATCCTGTCCGGCGGGGGCGGCTCCGCCCTCAGCGTCACGGTGGAGATCACCCGCCTGGCCTGATTCCCGACCTCATCTCGCTTATGCGCTATCACCTAAGGCTGTTCTGAGGCCCCAGAACAGCAACAAGTGATAGCGCAACGGGTTTAAGGGTTATTCCAGGCCGGAGCGGGTGGCGTCATCCAGCGGCGTCCACCAGGTCAGCGGGGGGACCACCTTGAATCGGCGTCCCGTAACGGTGTCCGGAGTGATCCGGACGAAGTGTTCCTTCTTGCCCGCCTGCCACGGGAACAGGAGGAGCCCCACGGTGTCCAGGACCTCCTGCTGGTTCTGCACCGGTGCTGCCTGTCCCTTGATCACCACACTCCAGGCGACGCCGGAGTCAGCGTCGATACCGTCGGCCTCCAGTGCCACGGGTGTGTCTGCCGTGGCCGCCTGCAGCTTGGTGCCGTCCGCCGTGCGGAACACCAGAGTGCCGTGGTCCACCTTGTAATTGATCGGGAAGATATCAGGATGGTCATCCACCCACACCGCGAGCCGACCCACGCTGACGCCGCGTAACAGACGCCAGCATTCATGGTGGTCAAGGTTCTCAACTTCGTGTGCCTGCTGGTGTTTGCCCGGGTTGGGATCAGTACTCATGCCGCCGAGCCTACGCCCGCCCGGCGGCAGCGGGGTAGGGGATAAGGTCACAATCCCGGGCAGATCGTCCGGCTACCCGGGTCTTTGTGCCCGCCACGGGGTATTCTGGCATCACCATCGTCAGCGTTGACGATCGTCGCGTTCGTTTGTATCGAATTGGGGCCATGAGCATGCATTCAATGGGGGACCGCCCGGACCAGACCGCCACGGAGCCACAACCCATGGTTGACGGTGTCCTCCGGGGTTTCGTGTCCAGGGCCGAGGAACTCCTCCAGTCCCAGGAACGCATGGCCGGGCTGCTGGAAGCAGTCGTGGCTGTCGCCGAGGACCTCAGCCTGGACGCCGTGCTGGAGCGCGTGGTGGAGTCCGCCTGCCGGCTTCTTCATGCCCGCTATGGCGCCTTGGGCGTCATCGGCGATGACCGCGCACTCAGCCACTTCATCACTGTCGGCATTGACGAGGAACTCGCCCACCGGATCGGGCCGCTGCCAACCGGCCACGGCGTCCTGGGTCTGCTGATTTCCGAGCCCCGGCCCCTCAGGCTCCATGACCTGCGCCAGCATCTGGAATCCTACGGCTTCCCGGCGAACCATCCCCCCATGAAGTCCTTCCTCGGTGTCCCGGTGCGGGTCCGGGACGTGGTCTTCGGCAACCTCTACCTGACGGAAAAGGAAGACGGCAGCGACTTCACGGCCGAGGACGAGGGCCTGGCCGTCGCGCTGGCCGCCGCCGCGGGCGTGGCCATCGAGAATGCCCGCCTCTATGACGACGCCCGGCGCCGGGCCCGCTGGCTGGAAGCCTGTATGGACGTTTCCGGGCTCATGCTCAGCAGCGACCGCGACTACACCTCCGGGGGACTGGATCCCATCGCCAGCAGGGCACTGCAGGAATCCGGCTCCCAGCTCGCGCTGCTGGTGGCGGCCGCCGGGGACGCCTCGGGCCATATTGTGGCCGGCGTCGCCGGCAAGCGTGGTTCACAGTTCTCCGGCCGCTCTCTGCCACTGGATTCGCCGCTGCTGGAAAGTGTCCTCGAAGGCGGAGAGCCTGTTGTCCTTGAAGACGCCTCCGCTCTGTTCGGAGAGATCGACGGCGGGATCACCGGGCCGCTGCTGGCGGTGGCGCTGAGCACGCAGGGAGCGCATCACGGGCTCCTGGTGCTGGTCCGGGATCCGGACGCGCTCCATTTCGCCCGCACGGACATCGAAATGGGGGCCGTCTTCGGTTCCCATGTGGCCCTCGCCCTTGAGCTTGCCCGCGTCCACCGGCTCCGGGAGGAGCTGCTGGTGTTCACTGACCGTGACCGCATCGCCCGTGACCTTCACGATCTTGTCATCCAGCGGCTGTTCGCGGCGGGACTGAGCGTCCAGAGCCTGACCCGCTTCACCAAGGACGAGCTCGCCACCGAAAGGATCCGAACCATCACCGGTGAGCTTGACGAGGCGATCCGGAGCCTGCGGGACACCATCTACTCGCTCAAGAGCAGCAGCGGTGAAACGGAACTGCTCAGCGGCCGGATCCGGCGGGTGACCCGCAGCTCGGCGAAGTCCATGCCGTTCACACCGCGGCTGACCCTGACGGGCCCGGTGGACGCGGTCACGCCGGACAAGGCGGACAATGTTGTGGCCGTGGTCTCGGAGGGCCTCAGCAACGCCATCAGGCATTCCGGGGCGGATGCCATCTCCGTGTCGGTCGGCGTCGTCAAGGGGCGGGTCACGGTTGTCATCACGGACAACGGTGCGGGCTTCGCCGAACCGGAAAAGCGCAGGGGACTGGCCAACCTGGAAGACCGCGCCAGGATGCTTGACGGCGAATGTTCGATCGTCAGCGCCCCGGATACCGGCACGAGCCTTGAGTGGTCGGTGCCGCTCTAGGAGCGGACATCCTCAGGTGCGCTGTCAGGATGCGCTGTCAGGATGCGCGGTCAGCTACAGCCGCGAGCGGCGGCTGCCGGCTAGCGGACGCTGTGGGTGCGGTGACTCTCGGCCTGGCCTGCGGGTTGCACAGGCGACGCCGGGCCGGCGATGAACACGGCGGCTTGGGTCCTCCGTTCGAAGCCCAGCTTGGCCAGCAGTGAGGAGACATAGTTCTTGACCGTCTTCTCCGCAAGGAACATTTCCGCCGCGATCTGGCGGTTGGTGAGTCCGCCGCCCACCAGCTCCAGCACCCGGCGCTCCTGGGGTGTGAGGGAAGACGTCCGGGGGTCCACTTCTTCAGCCTCCACCAGGCTCTCCACGACGCCGGCGGCTACGCCCTCCTCGAAGAGCGACTCGCCTGCCGCCGCCCGGCGCAATGCACCGATCAGGTCCGTGCCGCCAATTTCTTTCAGGACATAGCCCCTCGCGCCAGCCAGGACGGCCCCGCGCAGCGCTTGTTCGTCGTCGAAACTGGTCAGAATAATGCAGTTCAGCGATGGGTCTACCGAGCGCACGTCACGGCAGACCTCAATTCCGGTCCCGTCCGGAAGCCTGGCATCCAGGACACAGACGTCAGGATGAAGAGCGGGAATCCGGCGGGTCGCCTCCACGGCTGAACCCGAACTTCCCACCACCTGGAAGCCTTCACCCTCAAGAAGCTCCTGAAGGCCGCGCCGGACGAGTTCGTGGTCATCCAGGATGAAGACTCGTATGACGGCCCGCGCCCCGTCGGGTGCAGTGAGACCTGCGTCTGCCCAGGCAATCATGATTCTCCCTCCGGCGGCTTGCGCCGCCACGTATGGTGCGGTGGTCCCCAGCCTGTCCGCAGATCATACCTGCGCGTCCGCTGACTCCATTGTCGCCGACTTGGGCGCCGCTGTCGCTGTTCGCCCTGGTCGCCCGGGAACTGACGGTCCCTGCGGGTTGCCCCCTGCGAGTGGTTTACCACCGACGACTGCAATTCTTGCCCCTGCCGGGGACCCCGGCAAGGGTCCTTGGTCCCGCCGGGACATCTCGTGCAAACCGCGCCTAGGACATATGGCCCTAGCCGTCGTCGTGGCTGGCCGGTCATTGTAGGCTGGACGCGCCAGCTGTACGACGAAGGGATCAGCAATGACCGAAGCCAGGGACATCCGGACCATCGTGGTGGGGGTTGACGGCTCCGATGCTTCGGTGGAGGCGCTGCGCCAGGCACAAAGCCTCGCCGGGCCGCTCTCGGCCACGCTGGTCGCCATGGCCAGCTGGGATGTCCCTCCCGTGTACGACGGTTACGTCGCCATGGGCATCGACGACTTCGACGTCCGTGCCGGCGAAATCCTCCAAGAGACAGTGGACAAGGCATTCGGGGCGGCAAGGCCCGCCAACGTCGAAACGCGGCTCGTGCAGGGGCACCCGAGGTACACCCTGATTGAGGCCAGCCGGGACGCCGACCTGCTGGTGGTGGGCCGCCGCGGGCACGGAGGCTTTGGCGGAATGCTGATCGGGTCCGTGAGCTCTGCGCTGGTGGCCCATGCCCATTGCCCCGTACTGGTGGTCCATTCTCCGGAAACGAAGGCGGCCAAAGCCGCCAAGTAGGCGCCGGTGGAAATTTCCAGGGGGTAGTAGTGCGGTCCTGCCGGTCTGATGCCGCCTATTCGAACGAAGCCCGGCGGGGATCGGAGAGCCGGGTGGCCCACATGTCAGGCCGGTTGACCTTGAACCGGCGCCCGGTCATGGCCTTGGGGGCAAGACGCACGTAGTAGTCCTTGTCGCCAGGTTGCCACGGTTCGAGCAGTTGTTGATCGACTGCGTCCTTTTCCTGCTGGCTTTCGATCAGCTGTGCTTCGCCGCGGGCCACAACGCTCCAGGCCTGCTGTTCGTGGGCGTCATAGCCGTCGATCTCGAAGGCGACCGGCTTGGCCGTCATCGCGGCCCACAGTTTGGACCCGCCGGCGGTGCGGAACACAATGGAGCGGCGCTCCAGCGCGAAGTTCACGGGAAAGATCTCCGGATGGCCGTCCACGATCAGGGCGATCCGCCCCACAACTTCCGTTTCCAGAAGTGTCCAGCACTGGTCAAGGGACAGGCCAAAATCGGGCGCGGGCGTGCTCTCTGTGTTCATGTGGACCCACGTTACGGTCTGTCCCGGCACCCCATCAGGGCCATAAGGCCCGCACCGGACGCCGCCGCCTACCAGGGGCTCGGCTTGTAGTCCTTCAGGAAAACGCCGTACTGGTCCTCGCCCGACTCGCCCATCACGATCGGATCGTAGACCCGGGCAGCCCCGTCGACGAGGTCGAGGGGGGCGTGGAACCCTTCCTCCATCAGGCGCACCTTGGTGTAGTGCGGGCGCTCATCAGTGATCCAGCCGGTATCGACGGCGGTCATGAGGATGCCGTCGGCGTCCAGCATCTCCTGGGCGCTGGTCCGGGTCATCATGTTCAGCGCGGCCTTGGCCATGTTGGTGTGCGGGTGGCCCGGGCCTTTGTAGGCGCGGGAGAACTGGCCCTCCATGGCGCTGACGTTCACGATGTACTTCCGCTTGGCGGTGGAGCGTTTCATCGCGCCGCGGAGCCGGCTGACGAGGAGGAAAGGCGCGGTGACGTTGCACAGCTGGACTTCGAGCATCTCGAGGGGATCCACCTCGTCCACCACCTGGGTCCAGCTGTTGATGGCGGCCAGGTCCGGGACCAGGCCGCCCGCGTCGATGGCGGTGCCGGCGGCGATCCGCTCCAGCGAAGCGGAGCCGGTGGAGAGCGCCAGCGAGGTGATGGCGTCGCCGGCCAGCACCGGGTGCTCGAGGACGGTGCTGGCCAGGGCCAGCGGGTGCTTGTCGTGGGCGTGCCCGAAGGTCACGAGTTCCGGCCCGCCGTTGGCGGCCTGCAGGGCCGCGGGCAGCGGTTCGTCCTCGGCGTCGACCAGCGGCTTGTACGCGTTGCCGGAGCGGCGCACGGTCTGGGCCGCGTTATTGATGATGATGTCGAGAGGACCCGCCGCGTCCAGGGAATCTGTCAGCGCCATGACCTGGGCGGGGTCGCGCAGGTCGATGCCCACGATCCGCAGCCGGTGCAGCCACTCGCCGCTGTCCTCCATGGCTGCGAAGCGCCTCGCGGCGTCCTTGGGGAAGCGGGTGGTGATGGTGGTGTGGGCGCCGTCGCGGAGCAGACGCAGCGCGATGTACATGCCGATTTTCGCCCGGCCGCCGGTGAGGAGCGCGCGGCGTCCGGACAGGTCCGTCCGGGCGTCCCGCTTGCTGTGGCTGAAGAGGGCGCATTCCGGGCACAGCTGGTGGTAGAACGCGTCCACCTGGGTGTAGTGCTGTTTGCAGATGTAGCAGGGCCGGGACCTGATCAGGTGCCCCGCGATGCTCCCGGTCGTGGACGGGGCGAGCTTATTGCCGCGGGTTTCGTCGTCGATCCGGTCCGGTGCGGCCGTCGCCGTCTGGGCGATCACGGCACGGTCCGCTTCGGCGATGAGATCCCGCTTGCTGACCCGCCGGTGACGCTTGACGGCCTTGAACATCTTGCCGGTGGCCCTGCGCACCGAAACGTAGTCCGGGTGCTCCTCGTCATAGACGTGGATGCTGTTCAGGACCTTGAGGCAGGCCTGGATTTCTTCGGGCGTCAGATCGGACTGCAGATCGGGGGAGCTCATTCCCCCAATTTTACAGCCTGCGGGGAGCCCGGTCCGACGCCGGCACCGGGCTCCCCGCCCTTTATGAATCCTCGCTGGCCGGCGGGCTCAGCGGTCCTTCGGGGACGCTGCGCCCGGGACGCCTACTGCGGCGGCCTGGACCTCGGCGACCTTGTCCACCGATTCCCGCATGGCGGGCCAGTTCTCCGTGGCGGCACGGACGGCGTCGGGCACCAGGATCAGGTTGGCGGCCGACAAGGCGCGTTCCTGCTCGCCGGGTTCGGGCACGAACTGCCCCTTCGACAGGACAGTGATGCCCGATTCGGTGACCTTGAAGCCGCGGGACCGGTCCAGATCGGCGTCGAGGCCGATCGCTGCGCCCGCCGGGACCTTGACGTTCTTGTCGATGATGGCGCGCTTGACGACGGCCCCCGCACCGATGTTGACCTTGTCCATGAGGACGGAGTCCAGCACCCGGCTGGACGTACCGACGTAGACGTCGTTGGACAGCACGGAGCCTTCCACGATGCCGCCGGAGATCACGACCCCGCTGGCGACGATCGAATCCAAGGCCGTGCCCACGGTGTTCTTCTGGCCGCGCACGAACTTGGCCGGCGGGGAGATGCTCTGCCGCGTGTAGATGGGCCATTCGGAGTTGTACAGGTTGAACACCGGCACGGGCGAGATGAGGTCCATGTGCGCGTCGTAGAACGAGTCGATGGTGCCGACGTCGCGCCAGTAGGTGCGGTCGCGTTCGGTGGAGCCGGGGATCTCGTTCAGGGTGAAGTCGTAGACACCGGCCTCTCCCTTGTCCACGAAGTAGGGAATGATGTCACCGCCCATGTCGTGCTTGGTGTCCAGGCGCTCGGCGTCGACGTGCAGGGCCTCGACGAGGGCGTCGGCGTCGAAGACGTAGTTGCCCATGGAGGCGAGGAACTGGCTGGGATCAGCGGCCAGGCCCGGCGTGGAGGATGGCTTCTCGACGAAGGCCGCGATCTTCTCCGGGTTTTCCTGGTCCACTTCGATGACACCGAACTGGTCGGCCATGTGCAGCGGCTGGCGGACGGCGGCGACGGTGGCCTTGGCGCCGCTGGCGACGTGCTGGTCCACCATCTGGGCAAAGTCCATCCGGTAGACGTGGTCTGCGCCCACAACCACCACGATGTCCGGGTTGGCATCATGGATCAGGTTCAGGGACTGGTAGATGGCGTTGGCGCTGCCGAGGAACCAGCTCTTGCCCACACGCTGCTGCGCAGGGACGGAGGCGATGTAATTGCCCAGCTGGGTGGACATCCGCCAGGTCTCGGAAATATGGCGGTCCAGGCTGTGCGACTTGTATTGCGTCAGCACAACGATCTGCAAGTAGCGGGAATTGACCAGGTTGGACAACGCAAAGTCAATGAGCCGGTAGCTTCCTGCGAACGGGACGCCGGGCTTGGCCCGGTCCGCCGTCAGTGGCATGAGCCGGTTTCCCTCGCCGCCTGCAAGGACAATAGCCAGAACTTTCTTATTCGGCATGGTGATCGCTCCTGAACGCCTTTGTACTTCCCCAAACAGTCCGGCACGCCCGAACGTCTTCACACTAGATCAGTTCCACCGTAACGACTACCTTGGGGTTTGTGCGTATAGACATTGTGACCAAAGAATTCCCGCCCGAAATCTATGGCGGCGCCGGGGTCCACGTGGCCGAACTCAGCCGGGTGCTCGCCCAGCACGTGGATCTGCAGGTGCGCGCCTTCGGCGCGCCCCGTGAACCGGGGTACCACGGCGCGACGGTCACGTCCTACGCCGTGCCCGAGGACCTTTCCGGGGCGAACGCCGCAGTGCAGACCCTGGGGGTGGACCTGCGGATCGTTCCGGACATCGCCGGCGCGGACCTGGTGCACTCGCACACGTGGTATGCCAACATGGCCGGGCACATCGCCTCGCTGCTGCACGGCATTCCGCACGTGCTCAGCGCGCACAGCCTCGAGCCGCTGCGTCCGTGGAAGGCCGAGCAGCTCGGCGGCGGCTACGCGCTGTCCTCCTGGGTGGAAAAAACCGCCTACGAGGCCGCGGCCGCGATCATCGCCGTCTCCGAGGGCATGCGCCAGGACATTCTCCGCAGCTACCCCGAGGTTGACCCCGCCAAGGTCAAGGTGGTCCACAACGGGATCGACGTGAGCCTCTGGAACCGGGACGAGGGCGACGACGTCGTGCGCGCCCTGGGGATCGACCCGGACCGGCCGAGCGTGGTCTTCGTAGGCCGCAACACGCGCCAAAAGGGTGTGCCCTACCTGCTCCGAGCGGCCGCCAAGCTGCCGGCCGACGTCCAGCTGGTGCTGTGCCTCGGCGCCGCTGACACCCCAGAGCTCGCGGCCGAAACCGCCCGCCTGATCGAGGAGCTGCAGACCCAGCGCGGCGGTGTGATCCTGGTGGAGCGGATGCTGCCGCGGAACGAACTCATCCAGGTCCTCAGCCACGCCACAGCGTTCGCCTGCCCGTCGATCTACGAACCGCTCGGAATCGTCAACCTGGAGGCCATGGCCTGCGGCGCCGCCGTTGTGGCCAGCGCCACCGGCGGAATCCCCGAGGTGGTCCAGCACGGTGAGACCGGCCTGCTGGTGGGCATCGAGCAGGTCACGGACGGGACCGGCACTCCGCTGGACCCGGAGAAGTTTGTCACCGAATTCGCCGCTGCCCTGACCGAGGTGGTGTCCGATCCGGAAAGGGCCCGCGCCATGGGACAGGCCGGACGCCGCCGGGCGGAGGAGCACTTCTCCTGGGAATCGATCACGGAGACCACCCTGGAGGTCTACCGCTCGGTGCTCCCCGAGGGTTCCTGACCCGCCGCTTCCAGACAACAAACGACGACGGCGCCGCCCCGGCTTTGGGGGCGGCGCCGTCGTCGTTGTCCGGCCGGGTCAGGCGCGGCGCTTTCGATTCACTGTGCCTTTGTAGCGCGGGTCTTTCGGGCGAGCAGGATTTTCTCGTCCACCGGTGCGTCGCCGCTGGCACGCTGCCGGCGGAAGTACTCGCGGGCCTCGTCCTGGCGGACCTTTTCGGCGCCCGTGGCGATCTCGGCACGGAGATGTTCAGGGCCGAAGCCGAAAGCGTCCACCAGGTCCAGGGCGTGCGGGCGGATTTTCACCAGCAGCCGGTTGATGTAGTCGCCCACGGTCCGGGCGCGCTGCATCGAGAGGCGGCCGTTCATCAGGTACCAGGACAGGTTCTCCTCGATCAGGGACAGGCCGAAGAGGTCGCGAAGCCAAGTCAGGACTTTTTTGGTGCCCGGGTCCGTGACCTTCCCCAGCGCTTCCGTGAAGGCTTCCCACTGCAGCAGTTCGGCGTGCGCCTGGGCGGCTTCGATGAGTTCGTTCTGGTGGCTGTTGAACAGCGCGGCGCCCTGCTGCTGCGGCAGCTTGCCGGCGCCTTTCAGGGCCGAGCCGACTTCGGCGACCATGGTCTGGACACGGTCGGTCAGCAGCGCGCGCTGGCTCGCTTCGTCCTTGATCGCGATGGCAGCTTTCTGCACCGAACCGGTGTCCGCCATGAACTGCGCCACTCCGCGAAGGCCGGTCCGGTGGATGGCGGCGTCGGTGGCCTGGCCGACGACGTAGCGGGCCAGCACACCGAAGTTCACGCTGCGGAATTCCTTGGCGTAGTCGGCGAGCAGCCGCTTGGCAACAAGCTGCAGCAGGACGGTGTTGTCGCCTTCGAACGTGGCATAGACGTCCAGGTCCGCGCGCAGCGAGGCGAAGCGGTTCTCGATCAGGAAGCCGGCGCCGCCGCAGGCCTCGCGGCATTCCTGCAGGGTGTCGAGGGCGTGCCAGGTGCTGAGCGGCTTGAGCGCCGCCGCGAGGGTTTCCAGGTCCTGGCGGTCCTCATCCGTATCCGTGCGGCCGGAGAAGACGTCGTCGAACTTCTGCAGCAACTGTTCGCTGGCGAAGCCCGCGGCGTAGGTCGTCGCGAGGCGCGTGAACAGCCGGCGCTGGTGCCGCTGGTAGTCCAGCAGCACTTCCTCGTCGGTCTGGGAGGAGGCGTTGAACTGGCGGCGCTCCGTGGCGTACTGGATGGCTGTCTTCAAAGCCAGCTTCGACGCGGTGACAGCGGCGCCGTCGAGGGAGACGCGGCCCTGGACCAGGGTGCCGAGCATAGTGAAGAAGCGGCGGCCCGGGCTGGCGATGGGGGACCTGTAGCTGCCGTCGGCGTCGACGTTGCCGTAGCGGTTCAGCAGGTTGGTGCGCGGGATCCGGACGTGCGTGAAGTGCAGCCGGCCGTTGTCGATGCCGTTGAGGCCACCCTTGACGCCGTCGTCCTCGCCGCCGATTCCGGGCAGGAATTCCTTGGTTTCGGGATCGCGGAGGTCCATGTAGAAGGCGTGGACGCCGTGGTTCACGCCCTGCGTCACCAGCTGGGCGAAGACCACCGCGGCGAGGCCGTCCACGGCGGCGTTCCCGATGTAGTCCTTCCACGCGGCACGGAACGGTGTGTGCACCACGAACTCCTCCGTGGCGGGGTCATACGTGGCGGTGGTGGCGATGCTGGCGACGTCCGAGCCGTGCCCGGTCTCGGTCATGGCAAAGCAGCCGGGAATGTCCAGGCTCATGATGCCGGGGAGCCATTTCCCGTGGTGCTCCTCCGTGCCGAGGTGGTTCACGGCGGAGCCGAACAGGCCCCACTGGACGCCGGCTTTGATCTGCAGTGAGGGGTCGGCGATGACGAGTTCCTGGAAACCGGCCACGTTGCCGCCGTGTTCGTCAGCGCCCCCGACGGACACGGGGAAGGCGCGGTGCACCGCGCCGTTTTCCACCAGGATCTTGAGCTGGCCGAATGCACGCTGGCGGTGCTCGGTGTGGGTCAGGCCCTCTGTCTTGTGCAGCTCCGGCCGGCCGGCGAGCGCCCGGGAGGCACGGCGGGTCTCGGCCCACTTGCCCAGGAGCAGTTCGCCGAGGGCAGCGACGTCGACCACGGGGGCCGGCGTCCCGGACGAGCTCCCCGCGGCGGCCGGCGCCGGGGCCGATGCGGGGCGGGAAGCGGCGGTGCGGGCTGTCGTGTTACGGACGGTGTTCTCGGGGGCTTCGCCCCACTGGCGGTCTGCAAGTTCGGTCATGTCGATTCCTTCTTTGGTTCTGACAAAGGCGGTGCTGAAGTCGGTGTTGCTCGGCTCGGGGCTGCCGTGCGCAGCTCGGGGGCGAGGCCGAGGCACAGCCAGTCGGTAATCTGGCGTGCCATCGCTTCCTGCCCGGGCTTGGACGGGGACTCCGGGCTGGCGAGCCATTGTTCGCCGGCGTTCCGGACCAGGCCGATCGCCGCGTTCGGCCAGTAGCCAATCACGGCCTCGCGCCCCGCCGAGTCGCCCAAGTGGCTGCGCATGGGGCGGGCGATCATGTCGCTGATCGACGCGAAGAAGTGGCCCAGGGCGCCGTCGGTGGCGATGGTGCCGTTGGTGGCTCCCGTATCGCCGGGGGTGTAGCGCGTCACGAAGGCGTACACGTTCGGGCTGGTCTCAGCCATCTGAAGGTAGGCGGAGACCATGGCGAACAGTCCCTCGCGGGGAGTTTGTGCGCTCTGCGCGGCTTCCTGGATCCGGCGCTGCATCTGGCTCAGCACCACTTCGCCCACGGCCTGCTGCAGCCCGGCTTTGTCCCCGAAGTACCGGTAGAACACGGATTTCGAGGTACCCGCGGCGGCGGCAATGTCCTCCATGGACGCGTCACTGCCGAGCGCGTGCACGGCCTTCCGGGCCGACTTGATGAGCTCCCGGCGGCGCTCTTCGCGATGCGACTGCCAGCGCGAGGCGCGGCCGTCCACACTGCCGGCGCGGGCACTGGGGGAGTCGGCGGCGCTTCCGCCGGGAAGGCCGGGCTGGGGGATGTTCACGATACCCAGCGTATCAGGTACGCTGGGTATCGGTAACCCGCTTTGATCGAAGGAGACAGCCCATGTCCGTCAACGGACAGTCCGCACCCGGACCAAAGGAATCGACCCGCGCAGCGACGCCCCCGGCAGGCAAAGGCGCCGGCGTGCCAACGGCAGAACCGGCCGCAGGCACAGCAACCGGACCGGCCGCTTCCCACCTTCCGCAGGTTCGCAGGGCGGTCATCGTGGGCGGCAACCGCATTCCCTTTGCCCGGACCGGGGGCGCCTACACCAAGTCCTCCAACCAGGACATGCTGACAGCGGCCCTGGACGGGCTCATCGCCCGTTTCGGGCTGCAGGACGAGCGCATTGGGGAAGTTGCTGCCGGCGCCGTGCTCAAACACTCCCGTGACTTCAACCTGACACGCGAAGCCGTGCTCGGCTCCGCGCTCTCCGCAGAGACGCCGGCGTACGATCTGCAGCAGGCGTGCGCCACCGGGCTGGAAACGGTCCTGGGCCTCGCCAACAAAATCAAGCTCGGCCAGATCGATTCAGCCATCGCCGGCGGCGTGGACTCCGCCTCGGACGCCCCCATCGCCGTGAGCGAGGGCCTGCGCGAGGTGCTCCTTGACCTCAACCGCGCCAAGACGCTGCCGCAGCGGCTCCAGGTCCTCAGCCGGCTCCGGCCCAAGGACCTCTCCCCGGATGCCCCCAACACCGGCGAACCGCGCACCGGCCTGTCCATGGGAGAGCACCAGGCGCTCACCACTGCGCAGTGGAAGATCACCCGGGAGGCCCAGGATGAGCTGGCCTTCAACAGCCACCGCAACCTCGCCGCCGCCTACGACGGCGGCTTCTTCGATGACCTGCTCACCCCGTACCGCGGCCTCACCCGGGATTCCAACCTGCGCGCCGACACCAGCCTCGAAAAGCTGGCCACCCTGAAGCCCGTTTTTGGCAAGAGCCTGGGTTCCGCGGCGACCATGACGGCGGGCAACTCCACTCCGCTGACTGACGGCGCCTCCACCGTGCTGCTCGCCTCGGAGGAGTGGGCCGACGCCCACGACCTGCCCAAGCTGGCCACGGTGCTCGACGGCGAGGCGGCGGCCGTCGACTTTGTCCACGGCAAGGACGGCCTCCTGATGGCACCCGCTTTCGCCGTGCCGCGCCTGCTGGCCCGCAACGGGCTCAGCCTCGACGACATCGACTTCTTCGAAATCCACGAGGCATTCGCCGGCACCGTGCTGAGCACCCTGGCAGCGTGGGAAGACGAGGAGTTCGGCCGCACCCGGCTGGGGCTGGACGGGGCCTTCGGCACCATCGACCGCTCCAGGCTCAACGTCAACGGGTCCTCGCTCGCGGCGGGCCATCCCTTCGCGGCCACCGGCGGACGGATTGTCGCTTCGCTTGCGAAGATGCTCCACGCCAAGGGCCGCGTGGACGGCCGTCCGGCCCGCGGACTCATCTCCATCTGCGCCGCCGGCGGCCAGGGCGTCGTCGCCATTCTTGAAGCACACTAGGGGGACCCGATGACCGACAAATACACCCAATTCGTGAGCCGCAGCCCGGGCAGGGACATCGCCCGGAAACTTGGGCTGCCCCAGCCGGTGGTGTTGAGGCGCCACAAGCCGGGCCAGCCGCTCATCACCGGACCCGTACTGGTCCAGGGGACCGGCACGGGAGCCGACGAGCTGGCCTCGACCCTGCTGGCCTGGGATCTCGACGTGCGCCGGCATGCCGTGCCCAAAGAGAAGCTCGGCGCCATCATCGTGGTGCTTGACGAACTGGCCCGCCCCGAGGACCTCGCGCGGCCCGTGCTCACCGCCGCCACGTCCCTCCGGGACCTGGCACCCAATGCCCGTGTCATCACCGTCTCCCGTGCTGCATCCGACAGTGCAGACCCAGCCGCTGCAGACCCTGCCTCCGCCGCGGCCCGGCAGGGAGTGGACGGGCTGCTCCGCTCGCTCGCCAAGGAGCTCCGCGCCGGCGCCACCGCCAACGGCATCCTGCTCGCGGGCGGCGCCGGAACCACCAGCCCCAGTACGCTCGGTGCCCTCCGGTTCTTCCTTTCCGGCCGTTCCGCGTTCGTCGACGGTCAGTTCCTCACCGTGAGCTCCGCGGAAGGACAGCTGCCGGCCGACGCCGAGAAGCCCCTGGCGGGTAAGGTCGCCGTCGTGACCGGGGCCGCGCGGGGAATCGGCGCCGCGATTGCCCGCACCCTGCGCCGGGACGGCGCCACAGTGGTCGTCGTCGATATCCCGGCGGCAGGGGACCACCTTGCCGCGGTGGCCAACGAGGTGCACGGCACCGCCCTGCAGCTGGACATCACCCGGGAGGACGCCGGACAGCGGATCATCGACCACGCCGTGGAACGCCACGGACGCCTGGACATTGTGATCCACAACGCCGGCATCACCCGGGACAAACTGCTGGCCAATATGGACCAGAGCCGCTGGGACTCCGTGATCGCGGTCAACATCGCCGCGCAGTTGCGGATCAACGAGGCGCTGCTGGGCTCGCAGCACTTCCGGGAGTCACCGCGGATCGTCTCCGTGGCCTCCACCAGCGGCATCGCCGGAAACCGCGGCCAGACCAACTATGCCGCCTCGAAGGGCGGTGTCATGGGCATGGTCCGGGCCACGGCTCCTCTGCTCAGTGTGCATGGCGGTTCCATCAACGCCGTCGCCCCGGGCTTCATCGAGACCGAGATGACAGCGAAGATCCCCTTCGCCACCCGCGAGATCGCCCGCAGGCTCAACAGCCTGCAGCAGGGCGGCCGTCCCGGCGATGTGGCCGAAGCCATCGCGTTCCTGGCCAGTGACGCGGCAGGGGGCATCTCCGGCGAGGTACTGCGTGTGTGCGGCCAGAACCTGGTGGGAGCATGACCCCATCCGGGCCCGTCATCCTGGGGGAGATGCCGTCGCTGTCGAAGCTGTACGTCAACGCGGCCGCCACCGCCGCCCGCCGCCGGGTCTTGGGAACCCATGCGGGGAACGGTCTCCCGGAGGCACGGCACGAGGTCCGCGGGGTGAAGGCGGCGGTGGAGAACCTCACGGCCTACCAGCACCTGATCGGCGAGACCGCCAGCGATGTGCTGCCCGCCGGCTTCATCCATGCGCTGGCGTTCCCGCTGGCCATGAGTGTGATGAACCGGGATGACTTCCCGCTGCCTCTGCTGGGCATGATCCATCTGGAAAACCGCGTGGTGCAGTCCGCGCCCCTGCGCTTTACGGAGGCCCTCGACGTCCGGGCATGGACGGAGAACCTGCGCGGGCACCGGTCCGGCACCCAGCTGGACGTCGTCACCGAAGTCGGCTGCGCGGGGAAGGACGCCGTGAGCTGGCGAGGTGTGTCGACCTATCTGGCGAAGGGTGTTTTCCTGCCCGGCATCGACAAGCCGACGGCCGCGCCGGCGGCGGCGGACTTTTCGGCGCCGGATCCCACCGCGCTGTGGCAACTCGGCGTCGACACGGGCCGGGCCTACGCTGCCGTGTCCGGCGACTTCAACCCGATCCACCTGAGCGTCCTCTCGGCCAAGGCCCTGGGCATGCGGCGGTCCATCGCGCACGGGATGTATCTCGCGTCGAGGGCACTGGCGGACGTGGGCGCCGTGAAGGGTGAAGCCTTCAGCTGGGACGTGGCCTTCGAGGCCCCGGTATTCCTGCCGGCACGGGTGGCGCTGGATATCAGTTCCGTACAGGACTCCGTGGGGGCGTGGCAGCGCTCCGACTATGTCGCCTGGAATTCGCGTTCCGGGCGCAGGCATTTCAGCGGAACGGTTGCCGCGCTCTAGCCGCGCCGGCCGACAACATGACGGCCGAAAGAATGACGACGGCGGCGCCCGCCCCGGGAGGGGAAGGCGCCGCCGTCGTTTTCTCGGCTGTTCGCCCACTCGTTTTTTGTTGCCGGAACCGCTACTGCCGGTCTGCTGACTCCTTCACCACACGCAGCATCCGGTGGAGGCTCAACAGAATCGATTCAACGGCGCTGGGCGCACCGGTGGCAGCTTCCTCGCTGCCGACCCGTGCCGTCAGGGCCTTGACGGCAGCGTCAGCCTCAGCGCTCAGCTCGGCCTGCCGCTCCGGGCTTTCCTCCTCGACCGAACGCAGGACGTCGCCCACGGAAACCATGGCGTCGGCGAGTGGCGCGGCGTATTCATCCGGCACCACAAAGGGGGTGTCCTTGGCCCAGATGACGTCCGAAAGCACCTGCGTCACGTCCTGGACGTGGAAGGTCACCCGTTCCAGGTCCCGCAGGTTGCGGTAGTCCTCGTCGATGTCGCGGGGATGGAGCCGGCGCCGGGGGTTTGCCCGCCGGCTGGCGTCCGCCTTCTCCACCGCGAGGCGGACGGACCGTGCGGACGATTCAAGCCCGTCGGAGCGTTTTGACCAGTCTTCGTGCTCCGGCGGCCAGCTCTCCTTCAGCGCCTTGGCCATGTCCCAGAGCTGCTGGGCGAGCGCCAGGCGCAGTTCGGCGATGCTGAGCTCCGCGGCGCGGAAGTGCAGCGGCGGGAACACCAGCAGGTTCACCAGTACGCCCACCGTGACCCCGGCGCCCATCTGGAGGAGGTAGCCGAAGGAGAACTGGTCCGGATTGTGGCCGCCGACCAGCAGGACCAGGAGCGCCGCCGTCGGGATCCAGTCCCGGCCCGCGCCGATCTTCGGGAGTCCGGCGAGGATGACGCCGAAAGCCATCACCACACCGACCGTCAACGGCGTGGGACTGCCGAGGATGAACAGCACAAAGGCCAGGCCGACGCCGATTGCCAGCCCCGCGAGCGTCTGGACGCCCTGCTTCATGGAACCGGCGACGTTCTCGTACATCGCCACCAGGGCGCCCAGCGGAGCGTAGTAGGGGTAGTCGGCTGCGGACCCCGGCATAAACGGGGCGATGGCGAACGCGATGCCCGCGGCCAGTCCTGCTTTGAGGGCCAGCTGCAGCCGGGGCCACAGCAGCGCCGAGCGGACGTTGCTGGCCGCGATCCGCCAGAGCCGCCGGACGAGTGAGGGGTGTCCGGCGTGGGTAGCCTCATCTGTAGTTGTCACCCGGTTCACCCTAGGGTGGGGATGTTGCTGCGACAACTGGACGAACCCTTAGCTGGCGTCGCCGGCGGCCTGCCGGACGGCCGCGGAAAGACGCTGGGCGCGCCCGCGGGTGCGGCCTTCTTCACTCCGGCGGGGAACATATCCGAATCCGAGACCGTAGGCAGGGTCCGCGAAGCCGAGCGCTCCGTTGGCTCCCTCATGCCCGAAAGCGCAATGGCTGCCGAAATTCCGGCCGGGCTGCGGTTTCATGAATACGACGGCGAACGCGTTGTCCTGGCCCGAAGCCCGGTCCAGGCCCCAGACCTGTTCTTCGGCCATGGCGTCCACTGTTTGCGACGTCAGGAAGGGTGCGGAGCCGTCGACTCCCGTGGTTGCGGCGGCATAGAGCCTGGCAAGACCGTCAGCGGAACCCACTCCGCCAGCACTGCTCATCCCGCCGGCACGGATGACGCGGTGGTTGGGCAGCTCCATAATGGTGCTGACCGGTGCGTTGCTGTTCAGGCCATCCAGTCCGAACGGGTCAGTCCACGGGAGGTCAGGGTCATCCGCATAGAGAACCTGCCGGTAGCGCGGCTCCTGGTCCTCGGGCAGCCCGAGGAAGAAGTCGACGCCGAATGGCCGGCGGATGCGCGCATCGTACAACTCCTGCAGGGAGGAATCGGTCACCCGTCGGCAGAGCTCCTCCATGAGGATTCCCATTGTCAGGGCGTGGTAGCCGAACGATGTTCCCGGGCGCCACAGGGGCACGGCCGCGGCCAGCCTGTCGGCCGCCTCCGGAGTGGTGAACTCATCCAGGGCAAACCCGCCCGCGACGCCGGGCACGCCCGCCTGATGCGACAACGCCTGCCTGACACTGATCCTGTTCTTACCGTGGGCGCCGAACTCCGGCCAGTAAGAGGACATTGTCCGGTCAAGGTCCAACGTCCCGTCCTGCAGCAGCAGGGCGATCACGAAAGCTGCCGCACCTTTTGAACACGAGTAAGTGCCGGTGATGTCACCATGGGTCAGCTGCGGACCGCCGATGAGATCGAGCACCTTCACCCCGTGGCGGTAGACCGTCAGCTGGGAGCTATAGTCCGGATCCTCGGCCAGGAAGGCGTCGAACAGGGTGCGGACGTCCGTGAATTCCGCGGTGGCAAACCCGCTGGAGAGCGATGTTGTCGACGACCCCATCCGTTAGTCTGCGCCGTGTCCGGGGGCCACTTCTTCGCCGGCACGTACCGGGCCCGGAGGTGTTCCGTCGCCGAAGGGACGGCCGCCGAGGGCTTCGCGGCCGTGGTCAGTCAGCCAACCGTCGAGCGCTGGTCCCGCGGGAACGATCCCGGTGGGGTTAATGTCCTCGTGGACGATGTAGTAGTGCTGCTTGATCTGCACGAAGTCGGTGGTGTCACCGAATCCGGGGGTCTGGAAGAGATCGCGGGCGTAGGCCCACAGAGCAGGCATCTCACTGAGCTTCTGCCTGTTGCACTTGAAGTGACCGTGGTAGACGGCATCGAACCGGGCCAGCGTCGTGAAGAGGCGGACGTCGGCTTCGGTGATTGTGTCGCCCACGAGGTAGCGCTGGCCCGTGAGCCGCTCTTCCAGCCAGTCCAGGGCGGTCCAGAGCCGGTGGTAGGCGGCGTCGTACGCTTCCTGCGAGCCGGCGAAGCCGCAGCGGTACACCCCGTTGTTCACTTCGGTGAAGACCTTCTTGTTGACGGTGTCGATCTCCCCGCGCAGCGCTTCCGGGTACAGGTCCGGCGCGCCCGGCCGGTGGTGCTCGGCCCACTCGGTGGAGAAGTCCAGGGTGATTTGCGGGAAGTTGTTGGTCACTACCTGTCCGCTGGCGACGTCGACAAGGGCCGGGACGGTGATGCCGCGGGGATAGTCCGGGAACCGGCGGAAGTATGCCTCTTGGATCCGCTCGATGCCGAGCACCGGATCCTTGCCACCCGGGTCCAGGTCAAAGGTCCACGAGCGCGCATCGTGGGTGGGGCCGGGCTGGCCGAGGGAGATGGCGTCCTCGAGGCCAAGCAGCCGCCGTACGATCACGGTCCTGTTGGCCCACGGGCAGGCGCGGGCCGCGATCAGCCGGTACCGCCCCGGCTCAACCGGCCAGCCGGGCTCACCGTTCCGGCCGGGGGCGCCGTCGCGGGTGATCCGGTCCTCGATGTAGTTAGTGTCGCGGGTGAACTCCTCGCCGCCGGTGACATAGGCGCCCTTGGTGCTGAATCCCGGATCGTCCGTGTGTGTTGTACTCATGGTCCCAGCCTATGCCGGGGTGCCGCCGGTGGCGTGCAATGGTACGCCCTGCCACTGCGGCGGCAGTCCTGCCGCGAGGACCTGGGACAGGGGCTGCCAGGCGACCCACCAGGCCGCGCCGACCACCACGGCGAACAGCACGATCCACACGGCCGCGGGGATGCGGGTGGACCGGTGCAGCAGGTACGCGTCCGACGTCGCCAGCCGGTCCCGCCGCTTCAGGTGCACGGTGGCGAGCTTGCCGAGGTCCCGGACGGCCGCGACGAGGAGTGCCAGGCCAAGCACGATCATGACGTGGCCGGTGAATTCGGGCGGGACAAACAGCACAAGCAGGGCCGCTGCCAGGACCGCACCGGCGGTGATCAGCAGCCCGATGCCGTTGCGGATGAAGAGGAACGAGGCCAGCAGGATGAGGGTGCCCAGCGACATGGCTGCCGGACCCCAGCCGTTGAAGCCGCTCCAGACCATGGCGGCCCCGACCACGGCTGGCACCGGGTAGCCCCAGAAGGTGGACCAGACGGCTGCCAGGGGTCGCCGGCTGTAGGTGGTGGTGGTGCCCGAATGGTCCAGGCCCAGACGGATCCCGCCCACGCGCTGCCCGGTCATCAGCGCCGCGAAGGCGTGGCCGAGCTCGTGCGTCACCGTGGCCAGCAACCCGAAGTACCGCCAGGTCACCCGCGGCAGGGAGAGAACGACGGCGAGGAGCACCACCAGGGCGAGTTCGGTGCCGGTGACGTGGGGGACGGGGGACTGGGTGAATCCGGCGGCAATCCGGTCCCACCAGGCCCCGGCTGCGTCGGTCATGCCCTGCCCCGAGGAGTAGGTCCTGCCGGGCCGGCACTGTGCCGGATGCAATACGGTGTCCAGGGCCTGGCTTCCAGCCGTCCCTCCGCGATCCCTTCCCCGCACACGGAGCAGATTCCGTAGGTGCCGGCGTCGATCCGTGCCAGGGCTGCCTCAATTTGTGCCAGGCCCTGCCGGCTCTGGTCCATCAGGGCGGAAGCCTGGGAGAGCTCAAAAGCGATCGTGGAGCCCTCGGGATCGTGTTCGTCATCGACATTGGAATCCTGCCGGGCGGCGTTCACCGCCGTGATGTCCCGGCGCAGCGCGGGCAGGAGTTCAAGTTTGCGGCGGCGCTCCTCCTGAAGGAGAGTCCGGAACCGTTCGACGTCGACCATAGGCTGCAAGGCTAGCGCGACGCGCCAGCCGGCGTCGAAACCCCGAGCCTGAAAGCGGCGGCGGAATCCGCGGCGGGCCGGCACCATCTGGTTGGGCCGAAAGGCCCCGGTGCCCGGGGAATCTCCGCCGTACAGTGGGGAAGAGAGCGCGGAAGCCCCAATTCGACAGTCCCAGGAGACGTCATGGACCAGCCAGCGGCCGGCACCGTCAACAAGAACGCCGATGACGACGCCGCGGCCTTCGCGGCGGTGGAACAGCACCATGCGAGTATGCTCAAGCGCCTCAGCGCGCTGACGGCGACACTGGTCCGCGCCGTCAGGACCGCCGACACTGTGGCGGAACACGACGCCCACGAGGTGCTGGTGGAGTGGTGCGAGACCGAACTCGTCCCCCATGCGCTCGCCGAGGAGGGTCCGCTGTACACAGGGGCAGGGAACCTGCCGCAAGGCCGGCTGCTCGTGGAGGGGATGCTCGCCGAGCACCAGGTAGTCGTCGGACTGGTCGAGGACCTGCGGGGATCCACCGGGGTGGACGCCGCCGTGGCCGCCGGCTCGCTCCGGGACATCTTCGCCCTGCACCTGGAGAAAGAGAACCGGCTCCTGCTGCCGTTCATCGTCGCCTCCCCGGAGCTCTCGCTGGCGCGCGCCGTTGAGGGCCTGCAGGAACTGGTGGGCGAAACCCACGTCCACCGACACGGGACGGGGCCCGGGGGCAGCGTTTAGAGTTGCCCCATGGCTGATGGCATGCACCCTGACACTGCTCCTCGCGCAGCCGCACTGCTCAAGGAGCTTGCGGCCGCCCACGGCGTAGGGACCACCTACTGGGGGTGGGACGGCGTCGAACGGTCCGTCCCGGAGAGGACCTTGCGCGCGGTGCTCGCCGCGCTGGGTGTCCCGGCCGGGGACGCGGACGCGACGGAACGGTCCCTGACCGAGGCCCGGCTGGCGCCGTGGCGGCGCCTGCTGCCGCCGGTCGCCGTCGCGCGGGAGGGGCAGGAACTCCACGTCAATGTCCATGTGCAGCACGGAAGCGCCGTCCGCGTCTGGATCGTCGCCGAGGACGGCACCAGGTACGAGGCAACGCAGCGGGACAACTGGGACGCGCCGGTCGACGTCGACGGCGTCCTCACCGGCCAGGCGACCTTCGCGGTTCCGGACCGGGTGCCCCTGGGGTGGCACACCCTGGTGGCGGACAACGAGGGCACGGTGGCCCAATGCCCGCTCATTGTCACGCCGCGGAGGCTCCACACCACCGAGGCGCTCGCCGGACGGCGGAACTGGGGCCTGACCGCGCAGCTCTATTCCGTGCGGTCCTCCCGGTCGTGGGGCATCGGTGACTTCACCGACCTGGCCGATCTCGCCGCCATGACCGGGCAGGAGGGCGCCGGCTTCCTGCTGGTCAACCCGCTGCACGCCGCCGAGCCCCGGCCTCCCGTCGAGGACTCGCCCTACCTGCCCACCACCAGGCGGTACGTCAATCCGCTCTACCTGCGCGTGGAGGAGATCCCCGAATACGGCTACCTCGGCCCGGCCGACCGCGCCGAGGTGGAACGGCTGGCCGCCCAACAGCACTCCGCCAACCACTCCACCGGGCTGCTGGACCGGAACTCCAGCTACAATGCCAAACTGGCTGCCCTGGAGTTGCTGTTCGGCGTTCCGCGCGACCCCGCCCGCTCGCTCGCGTTCGCTGACTTCTGCGCCCGGGAGGGGAGGGGGCTCGACGACTTCGCCCTGTGGTGCGCCCTGGCCGAGAAGCTGGCCCCCGACGCTCCCCAGTGGGCGGTGGAAGCCTCCTCGCCGGAGACCGCCTATTGCCGGGAGCAGCGCGCGCTGCTGGCAGGCCGCATCGAGTTCCACCGCTGGCTGCAGTGGCTCTGCGACCAGCAGCTCGAGGCCGCCCAGCGCTCGGCCCGCAGGGCGGGCATGGAAATCGGCGTCATCCACGACCTTGCCGTGGGCGTGAAGCCGGGCGGCGCCGACGACTGGTCGCTGGCGCGGGTCCTGGCCCGGAACGTCTCGGTGGGTGCGCCGCCGGACATGTTCAACCAGCAGGGCCAGAACTGGACCCAACCGCCCTGGCACCCCGGCCGGCTCGCCGAATCGGGTTATGCCGCCTACCGGGACATGCTCCGCACGGTGCTGCGCCATGCCGGCGGGATCCGGGTGGACCATATTCTGGGGCTGTTCCGGCTGTGGTGGATTCCTGAGGGTGCCGGGCCGGGGGAGGGCACCTACGTCTACTACGACCACGAGGCGCTCATCGGCATCCTGGCGCTGGAAGCGCAGCGGGCAGGCGCGATCGTGATCGGCGAGGACCTTGGCGTGTTCGAGCCGTGGGTCCGGGACTATCTTGCCGAGCGCGGGATCTTCGGCACCTCGATTCTTTGGTTCGAGCACGACGCCGACGGTCCGATCCCGCCGGAGCGATACCGGCAGCAGTGCCTGACCAGCGTCAACACCCACGACCTGCCCCCGACGGCAGGGTATCTGGCCGGCGAGCACGTCACCCTCCGCGAATCCCTGGGGCTGCTGCAGCGTCCGGTGCACGAGGAGCGCGCCGAAGCTGCCGCGGAGCAGGAAGCCGTGCTCCGCCTCCTGCACGATCGCGGCCTCCTGCCGGAGCCGGGGCACCGGGATGTCCAGCGCACGGTGGAGGCGCTCTACGCCTTCACCACCCTGACGCCGTCGTCGCTGCTGGGTGTCGCGCTGGTGGATGCGGTGGGCGAAACCCGGACGCAGAACCAGCCCGGCACCAGCACGGAATACCCCAACTGGCGCATACCGCTCGCCGGCCCCGGGGGACCCGTCCTGCTGGACGGGCTGCAGTCCGATCCGGGATTCCGTTCACTTGTCGGCACGATCCGGTCAGCGCTGCACCCGGACGCGTTAGCTCAAGGCAAAGAGTTTTCGCCAAATCAATGACCCGCCCGCGGGTGTCCGTATACGATGACCTCGTTTCATCACACTGACACCATGGGGGAATCACCGTGAGCTATCCGCAATATCCGCAACAGACTCAGCAGCAATCCGGGCAACCGGTCTGGCAGGGCGGCGAACCGCCACTCTGGGCGCCGTACTACGGGGCACCGTTCCCGGCAGCCGTCCGCCGGTTCTTCAAGAAGTACGCCACATTCTCCGGGCGGGCCAGCCGGAGCGAATACTGGTGGTGGGCGCTGGTCTCCTTCATCGTCTCCGCCGTACTGAACGTCATAATGCTCGTGGGCGGGGCCGCCGGCGCCGAAGTGGGAGCCGACGGTACCAGCGTCCCCGGTCCCGGGATGGTGATCGGACTCATCCTCGCCGCCATCTGGTTCATTGCGGTCATCGTTCCGTCCTTGGCCCTCTCGGTCCGGCGGCTCCACGATGCGAACTTCAGCGGCTGGATGCTGCTCCTCGGTTTCGTGCCGTTCGTGGGCGGCATCATCCTGCTCGTCTTTATGGTGATGGAAGCCAAGCCGGCCGGGCAGCGTTTCGACCAGCATGGCTGGTAGCTCGGCTACAGGGACAGCAAGCTGATCCCGCAGGAAGCACCAAAAGTTGAAGGCCCTGCCGTCTGCCCAAATCAGTCTGCGGGGCCTTCTGCTTTTGCCGAATCGCACCGGGCCCTGACGACTGGCTAGACTTCGACAACTGCTGCCGCAGCCAGAGCCGGCCCCGCGGGATGGCCCACCCAACAGAAGATGTATACGTCTCGTGGTGCGTGCCGCCGGATGAAGTATTCCCCGAGCCGATAGGAAACACCCTGTGAACCCCCTCGACGACCTCAACCAGCGCCTCACCCAACAACTCGAGGAATACCTCTACGGGATCGAGAACCGACCCCCTAATGCGTCACTGTGGCTCACTGTGGTGCTCCAGGCTGCGGTGTGCGCCGCCGTCGGCGGAGGCCTCACCTTCGTCGTGGGTGCCTGCGCCGGCGTCGAGGACGGCTACGCGCTCATGGGCCTCATCGCACTGGGCGGCCTTGCGGGCCTGTGGTGGTGTGTGACTGCCATGCAGCGCCGCGGACGAAGGGTCAAGGAAGAATACGTCCGGCACGGCGGCAATCCTGCCGGAACCAGCGATCTGCTCTTCGGCGCCGTGGTGTACAAGATCATGCCGGACGGCCGGTGGAAGTGGCCGGAACCGAGTTCCAGCAGCGAATGACCTGGCTGCACCGGGTTATCGGGCACGCGAAAAAGGCCCCGGAATCCATGGGATTCCAGGGCCTTTTCCTGTTGTGCGCGGAGGGGGACTTGAACCCCCACCCCCTTTCGAGGACTAGCACCTCAAGCTAGCGCGTCTGCCATTCCGCCACCCGCGCAGGTGGTATTCGGTGAACCATTTCGCCTTTCAGCGTTTTGGATTTCTCCGAAGCAGCGAGAAAGACTCTAGCACGACTTTTCCGGAAACAAATAATCGGGGTCCGGCGGGGTGGTGTGGGTAGGCTGAAGCCAGCAACAGAGCCGACGCCACGAGGAGTTACACATGACTGACATCAGGCCCGAGGACGAAGTCGTCAGAATCTGCCAGGAACTGATCCGGATCGACACCTCCAACTATGGAGACGGGTCCGGCCCGGGGGAGCGGGCGGCTGCCGAATACACCGCGGGGCTGATGACGGAAGTGGGACTGGACGCCGAAATCTTCGAGTCCGCCCCGGGCCGGGCCAGCGTGGTGACCAGGCTGGCCGGCGAGGACCCGTCCGCCAGCGCCCTGGTGGTCCACGGACACCTGGATGTCGTCCCTGCACTCCGCGACCAGTGGTCGGTGGATCCCTTCGGCGCCGAACTCAAGGACGGCATGATCTGGGGCCGCGGCGCCGTGGACATGAAGGACATGGACGCCATGATTCTCGCCGTCCTCAGGAACTTTGCCCGCACCGGCCGCAAACCCAAACGGGACCTGATCTTCGCGTTCTTCGCCGACGAGGAAGCCGGCGGCACCTACGGCGCCCGCTACGCGATCGAGAAGCGCCCCGAGCTCTTCGACGGCGCCACCGAGGCCATTTCCGAGGTCGGCGGCTTCTCCGCGACCATCGGCGGCCAGCGCACCTACCTGCTGCAGACCGCCGAGAAGGGCCTGTCCTGGCTCCGGCTCGTCGCCCACGGCCGCGCCGGGCACGGCTCCCAGATCAACACCGACAACGCCGTTACGCGGCTGGCCAGTGCGGTCTCCCGCATCGGGGAATACCGCTGGCCGGTGGAGCTGACCCCCACCACCCGGCAGTTCCTCGACGGCGTGACGGAACTCACGGGTGTGGAATTCGATCCTGACGATCCCGACAAGATCCTCAAGGAGCTCGGCACGGTGGCCCGGTTTGTCGGCGCCACCTTGCAGAACACCACCAACCCCACGCTGCTCAAGGGCGGCTACAAGCACAATGTGATCCCCGAATCGGCGGAGGCCCTCATCGACTGCCGGACCCTGCCCGGCCAGGAGGAGCACGTCCTCGAGATCGTCCGCGAACTCGCCGGCACCGGCGTGGACGTCAGCTACGTCCACAACGACGTCTCCCTCGAGGTTCCGTTCGCCGGGAATCTCGTGGACTCCATGATCGACGCCCTGCACGCCGAGGACCCGGGAGCCAAGGTCCTGCCCTACACACTCTCCGGCGGCACGGACAACAAGTCCCTCAGCCGTCTGGGCATCACCGGCTACGGCTTCGCCCCGCTCCAGCTCCCGGACGAACTGGACTTCACGGGGATGTTCCACGGAGTGGACGAACGCGTCCCCACCGAATCCCTGAAGTTCGGTGCACGCGTGCTGGACACCCTACTCACCAACTACTAAGGCCCGGTAGACACCACACATGCGCCCTGACGATTCCCTGCCTGCGGCCTTGCCCGCAGCCTTGCCCGACGCCCTGTCCGAAGTCCTGCCCGATGACCTGCTCGAACGGATCCGGGGGCGCGCGGCGGGTTATGACCGGGACAACGCCTTCTTCCACGAGGATCTTGAGGAGCTGGCCGCGGCCGGCTATCTGAAGATCTTCGTCCCGGCGGCCGACGGCGGGCTGGGACTCGGGCTCGCGGCGGCAGCGCAGCTGCAGCGCCGGCTGGCGACGGCGGCCCCGGCCACCGCACTGGCCATCAACATGCACCTGGTGTGGACCGGCGTCGCGCATGTCCTGGCCGCCCGCGGCGACGCCTCACTGGATTTTGTCCTCAAGGAAGCCGCGCAGGGCGAAATCTTCGCGTTCGGCAACTCGGAGGCGGGGAACGACTCGGTGCTCTTCGACTCCCGCACCACGGCCGCGCCGGACTCAGGCGGCGGCTACGCGTTCACCGGCCGCAAGATCTTCACGAGCCTCTCACCGGCGTGGACCCGGCTGGGGATATTCGGCAAGGACACCTCGGCCGGCGACGGCGAGGGGCAGCTGGTCCACGGCTTCATCACCAGGGACACCCCCGGCTACGAGATCCTGGCCGACTGGGACACCCTGGGCATGCGCGCCAGCCAGTCGAACACTACGGTCCTGGACGGGGCGGTGGTGCCCGCCGAGCGGATTTTCCGGAAGCTGCCGGTCGGCCCGAACGCGGATCCGCTGATCTTCGCCATCTTCGCCTGCTTCGAGACGCTGCTGGCCGCCGTGTACACGGGCATCGGCGAACGGGCCCTGACCCTCGGCGTTGAGGCCGTGAAGGGCCGGACTTCGTTCAAGAACGGCGGGCGCAGCTATGCCCAGGATCCGGACATCCGCTGGAAGGTGGCCGACGCGGCGATGGCGATGGACGCCCTGTATCCGCAACTGTCGGGCGTCGCCGCCGACGTCGACGCCCTCGCCGAACATGGCGGCCAGTGGTTCCCGAAGCTGGTGGGGCTGAAAGTCAGAGCGACGGAGACGGCCCGCACCGTCGTGGACCTGGCCATCCGGGTCTCCGGGGGCTCCAGCTACTTCCGCGGCTCGGAGCTGGAGCGGCTGTACCGCGACGTGCTGGCAGGAATGTTCCACCCCTCAGACGACGAGTCGGCGCACAACACAGTGGCCAACGCGTGGTTGGGACCCCTCGAAACGGCGTAAACGCTGGAGTCCAGAACCCCTAAACGGTCCTCTGGACCTGGGTAACCCGTCGGCGCAGCCAGAAGCGGCGTCCGCCGCCCAGATACAGCACACTGCGCTCCAGTTCCCACTTGCCGTACTCGGAGTGCTCCACCAGGCGGCGGCGCGCCTCGGGCAGGGAATCCTCAGGACTTACCGTCAGTACGAGGTACTCGTACTGCCTCACATAGTCCCGTTCCCGCCGGACTGAACTGCTGAGAAAATGTTCCTTCATTGCTCTCCATTTTCTTCCTTTTCCGGCTAACGTGAAGTCATGAGCATCGATCCGCGTGTCGCGCTTCAGTCCCTGACGTCTGCCCTGGAAGAACACCTCGCCGCCGCGTCGGCGCGCCGGGGGGCCGGGGATCCGGCGGTCGAGGCAGCGTTCTTCGCCGTTGCTGATGCCTTTGAAGTCTACGACGACTCGCTCTACGAAGCGTACGGCGAAGTGACGCCGCTTGAAGTGATCGATGACGACAGCGACGAGGATGAGGACGAGGACGTCGACGACGAGGAAGACCTCGAGATCCTCCAGGACTAAGTCCGGCCGTGAGGCCAGCCAAATAGTCCGGTCAGGCGGGGTTTGACACGTCCTCCAGGGCCTGGGCGATCTGCGGCGGGAGCGGCGCCAGCGTTGAATCCATAATCTCCTTGAGCTGCACCGGCGTACGCGCCCCCACAATCGCCGTCGCGACGCCGGGCTGTGACAGCAGCCAGCTCAGCGAAACGTCCAGGGACGTCCGCCCCAAGCCTTTCGCCGCCATCGCCACGGCCTCCACCACGCTGGACGCAGCACCCTCAAGGTACGGTTCCACATAGCCGGCCAGCCGCGCTTGCGCCGCCCGCGAATCCGCAGGGATATGGCCGCGGTACTTGCCGCTCAACACCCCGCGCCCTAGCGGCCCCCACGCCATCAGGCCCAGGCCTGCGTCCTCGATGGCGGGGACCAGTTCAGTTTCGGGGGAGCGGTGCAGGAGGGAGTATTCCGACTGGTTCGCGACCAGCGGAAAACCCGCGACGGCGGCGGCCTTCGCCGTCTGCCAGCTGTTGAAGTTGGACACACCCGCGTAGCGGGCGCGGCCCGTGCGCACGGCGAATTCGAGCGCGGACAAGGTCTCCTCCAGCGGGACGTTGGGGTCCCAGGCATGCGCGAACCAGAGGTCCACGTAGTCGGTGCCGAGCCGGGCAAGGCTGGCGTCCAGGCCGGAGAGCATCCCGTTCCGGGAGGTGTCGACGCTGCGCCGGCCATCCGACGTCGCAAGTCCCGCTTTGGTGGAGATGACCACCTCGGAACGGGCGACGACGTCGCCCAGCATTCCGCCCAGCATTGCCTCCGCCTGGCCGTCGCCGTAGGACGCGGCCGTGTCGATCAGGGTTCCGCCGCCGTCCACAAAGGTACGGAGCAGGGCCGAGGCATCCTGCTCATCGGTTTCCCGGGCCCAGGACAGGGTGCCGAGGGAAACGGAGGACACACGCAACCCACTGTTGCCGACATAACGCTGCTGCATGTCAGCTAGCTTACGGGGATTCGGAATGCTTCATGACGTAGGGTCTATCTACGTGAACTGGTTTGAAGCGGCCTTTCTAGGCCTTGTGCAGGGACTGACTGAATTCCTCCCAATTTCCTCGAGTGCCCATCTGCGGATTGTTGGCTCCTTCCTCCCGAACGCGGCGGATCCCGGGGCCGCGTTTACCGCCATCACGCAGCTCGGCACGGAAACCGCCGTGGTGGTGTACTTCTGGCGCGACATTGTGCGGATTGTCAAAGCCTGGGCCGGATCACTGACCGGCAAAGTCTCCCGGCAGGACCCGGACGCCCGGATGGGCTGGCTGGTGATACTGGGCAGCCTGCCGATCATCGTCCTGGGGCTGCTGTTCCAGGACCAGATCGAATCCGTGCTCCGCAGCCTTTGGATCGTCGCCACCATGCTGATCGTCTTCGGCATGATCCTTGCCGTCGCCGACGCCGTCGGACGCCAGGACCGCGACCTGACCCAGCTGACCTACAAGCACGGCATCCTCTACGGCCTGGCGCAGGCCCTGGCCCTGATCCCCGGGGTCTCCCGCTCCGGCGGCACCATCACCGCGGGGCTGCTGATGGGCTACACCCGCGAAGCGGCCGCCCGCTATTCCTTCCTGCTCGCGATCCCGGCCGTGTTCGGCAGCGGCCTGTACCAGCTTTACAAGGTGGTCTCCCAGGATGGCGTCACCGGACCCTACAGCCTCCCGGAAACGGCCCTCGCCACGGCCGTTGCCTTCGTGGTGGGGTACATCATCATCGGCTGGTTCCTGAAGTACGTCTCGACGCACAGCTACCGGCTTTTCGTCTGGTACCGGATTCTCCTCGGCCTGGCCCTGTACCTGCTCCTCGGTTTCAACGTCATCAGCGCGTAGCACTAGGCTTGGGCTGTGAAGTCTTGGATCTCCCGCCCCGTTCCCCAGCTCCCCGGCAGCATGCCTGCCCTCCGCCTCTTCGACACTGCCAAGGGCAGTATGGTCACCCTCGGCGCAGCGGGCGAACAGTCCATGTACGTCTGCGGCATCACCCCGTATGACGCCACCCATATGGGCCACGCGGCCAGCTACGTCGCCTTCGACCTGCTCAACCGAGCCTGGCGGGACGGCAGGCAGCAGGTCTCCTACGTGCAGAACGTCACCGACGTCGACGACCCCCTGCTGGAACGAGCGACGGCGACAGGCGTGGACTGGCGCGACCTCGCCGCCAGCCAGATCGAGCTCTTCCAGACGGACATGGAAGCCCTCAACGTCCTCGCCCCGGACCACTATGTGGGCGCTGTCGAAGCCGTACCCCTGATTGTTCCCGCGATCGAACAGCTCGTGGAACGCGGCCTCGCGTACCGGGTGGCCGGCTCCGACGGCGAGCCCGACGGCGACGTCTATTACGACGTCGAGGCCGCCGGCAAACACTCCGCCGAGGCCACCGACGCCTGGACCCTCGGCGCCATCTCCGGATTGTCCGACGCCGAGATGCTGGAGCTCTTCGCCGAACGCGGCGGCGATCCCGGCCGCGCCGGCAAACGCCAGGCGCTGGATCCCCTGCTCTGGCGGGTGGCCCGCGAGGGCGAACCCAGCTGGCCCGGCGGCGAACTGGGGGAGGGCCGGCCCGGCTGGCACATCGAATGCACCGTCATAGCCCAGCAGTACCTGCCCGCCCCGTTCACGGTGCAGGGCGGCGGCTCGGACCTCATTTTCCCGCACCACGAGATGGGCGCCGGGCACGCCTATTCGCTGTCCGGCGTGCCGCTGGCCCAACACTTCGCGCACGCCGGCATGGTGGGACTCGACGGGGAAAAGATGAGCAAGTCCAAGGGAAACCTGGTCCTCGTCTCCAGGCTCCGCGCCGCCGGCGAGGAACCGGCAGCAATCCGGCTGGCCATCCTGGCCCACCACTACCGCAGCGACTGGTCCTGGACCGAGGCCGGGTTCGCCGAGGCCAAGGAGCGGCTCCGCGTATGGCGGGCAGCCCTCGCCGCGGCCCCCGGCGGCTCAGCAGCCGGGCTGGTGTCCCGGATGCGGGCGGAGCTGTCCAACGACCTGAACGCCCCCGGGGCCGTCGCCGCCGTCGATGAGTGGGCCCGGGCGGCCCTCGCGGACGGCCGCGCCGCGGCACCCGATGCCACAGACGCCGCGCTGGTCAGCGACGCCGTCAACGCGCTGCTCGGCGTTGAACTCTAGGGCGTCGAACCCTACGGGGGGTCGTTCCCTACGGGTGTCGTTCCCTAGGCGTTGAACACCAGGGCGTCGGACCCGAGGGTTGAACCCTAGGGTTTGTCCTTGCCGCGGCGCTTGAGGTAGCGCTCGAATTCCCGGGCGATCGACTCGCCGCTGGCCTCCGGGAGGTCGGCGGTGTCCTTCGCTTCCTCCAACTGGCGTACGTAGGCCGCGATCTCGGGGTCTTCGGTGGCCAGCTCATCCACGCCGCGCTCCCACGCGTCCGACTCCTCGACAAGGTCCTGCGTGTCGAGCGGAACCTGCAGCAGCTCCTCGATCCGGTGCAGGAGCGCCAGCTGGGCCTTGGGGGAGGGCGCCTGGGCGACATAGTGCGGCACGGCGGCCCAGAGCGAGACCGTGGGCAGGCCGGCCAGCAGCGCGACCTCGGCGAGTACCCCGACGATCCCCACCGGACCCTCGTACTGCGACGCCTCAAGGTCCATCCGCTCGCGCAGCGCAGGGTCATCGGTGGAGGAACTCACCGGAATCGGCCGGCTGTGCGGCACGTCAGCCAGAAGTGCACCGACCAGGATCACGTAGTCCACATGGAGCGCCTCGGCATGGACCAGCAGTTCGGCGGTGTACGCCCGCCACTTATAAGACGGTTCGGTGCCCTGAACGAAGATGACGTCCACGTTGGAGTCGGGAACACTGGCTTTGAAGATCCGGGTGGAGGGCCACTTGATCTTCCTCTCACCGGTTGCCGTGCGGCGGATCGTGGGCCGGGTGAACTGGAAATCGTAGTATTCGTCGGCGTCGATGGACCCGACCTTCTTGCCGCCCCAGAGCTTGTTCAGGTAGCGCAAGGCATCACTGGCCGCTTCCCCGGCGTCGTTCCATCCTTCGAAGGCCGCGAGCAGCACCGTGACGCGCTGGCCCTCGGGTACAGGCTGCAGCAGCCGTTCCGGCTCGGGCACGTCGCCCGTTTCCGCGGGGTCTACCTCGAAGCTATTCATCCCTTCACCCTACGTCCAAGGACCCGGGCCACGCATGGAATGAAGCGCCGGGAATCGCAGACGCGCAGGTGATATTCGCCGTAGGCGTAGTCACAGGCCCCTCGCAGGGCCGCACCGTAGACTGGAAAGCATGCGATCCTCAGCTGCCCAGCCCCTCCTCAAAGCCGCTCTCTGGGACATGGACGGCACCATCGTCGACACGGAGCCGTACTGGATTGAGGCCGAGCACGCCCTGGTCACCGCGCACGGCGGGCAGTGGTCCCATGAGAAGGCCATGCAGCTGGTGGGCCAGTCCCTTGTCTTCTCCGCGGGCATCCTGCAGGACGCCGGCGTCCGGCTCGACCGCCGCGAGATCATCGACATCCTGACCGCCCACGTCGTCAGCCAGGTCCGCACGTCCGTGCCATGGCGGCCCGGCGCCCGTGAACTGCTGGAGGAACTCCACACAGCGGGTATCCGGTGTGTCCTCGTGACCATGTCCGAGGCGCCGCTGGCGCGGGAAATCGTCGCCAGCCTGCCCAAGCCCTACTTCGATTTCCTCGTCACCGGCGACACCGTCACCCAAGGCAAGCCACATCCCGAGGCCTATCTGACGGCGGTGGAACTGCTACAGGAGCAGGACCCGGACCTCGGGCTCCACCACTGCATCGCACTGGAGGACTCCGCACCGGGCGTGGCCGCCGCCGTCGCCTCCGGCGTGCTGACCGTCGCCATTCCGCACATCGTGCCCCTCCCGCACGACCCGCGCCGCGCCATGTGGGACACCCTGGAAGGACGGACCGTGGCCGACCTCGAAGAGCTCGTCGCCCTGCGCCACGAGTTCCCGGACGCCACCTTCGGCCTGGCCCGCGCCGGGCAGGATCCCGTCCATGACTGACACCGACACCCGCGGCCGCAGCGGGCAGGACCCCCAGAAGCAAAGCCGGAAAGAGGGAATCCCGCTGGGCCGCATCGCCGGCATCCCGGTGATCCTGGCCTACTCGTGGTTCATCATCGCGGCGTTCACGGTGATCGTCTACGGCCCGGTGCTGCGGGCCAACAACCCTGAGCTGGGCCTCGGCGCCTACGTCGTGGCGTTCGCCTACGCCCTCCTGCTGCTGGTTTCGGTCCTCGCGCATGAGCTCGCGCACGCGCTGACCGCCAAAATCTACCGCTGGCCCAGCGAAAAGATCGTCCTCAACCTCTGGGGCGGGCACACCCAGTTCGAGAGCTTCACCGCCTCACCCGGCCGTTCCGTCCTCGTCGCGATGGCCGGCCCGGCAGCGAACTTCGTCCTGGCCGCCGGGGGCTGGCTGGTGCTGACCGGCGGCGACCTCAAGGGGGTCGCGGCCATCCTGGCCAATATCTTTGTCTGGGCCAACCTGCTGATCGGCCTCTTCAACGTGCTTCCCGGGTTGCCGCTCGACGGCGGACGCCTCGTCGAATCCGCGGTCTGGAAACTCACCGGCAGCCAGGAGAAGGGCACCGTGGCTGCCGGCTGGGGCGGCCGGATCATCGTGATCGGCCTCGTGGGCTGGTTTGTTGTCCTGCCCCTGCTCAGCGGCCGTGAGCCGGACACGTCACTCGTGCTCATCACGATCCTGGTCTGCGGCTTTTTGTGGATGGGGGCCAGCGCCTCGATCCGGCAGGCCCGGCTGCGGGGCCGGCTGCCGCTCGTGGAGGCCGGTGCCCTCGCCGAACCGGCGGTGGGCCTGCCGGAGTCGGCCACCGTGGCCGACATGCTGGCCCTTGCGCATGTCCCTTCCACCGGGGCGGCCCCCGCCGTCGTGCTGTACCGCCCCGACGGGCGGCCGGCCGCCGTGGTCGACGCCGGCGCGGTCGCCACGGTTCCCGCGGCAGCCACCGCCGCCACGCCCCTGACCGCCGTGTCCTACGCCCTCGGCGCGGGCGCTTACGTGCCTGAGTGGTCCCGGGGGCAGGAGCTGATCCAGTACCTGGCCCAACTCGAGGGCCTGGAGTACGCCGTCGTCGACCGCGACGGAACCGTCACCGGGCTGCTCCGGCAAGCCGCTGTCCTGGGCGCCCTCACGGGCAAGGGTCCCGGCGCCGGCAAGCGGACGGACGGCCAAAGCCGGTAGAGTTACCTGCCGGTCGTGTATTTCCGGGCCCGAGCCCCGGACACGAACCGCCGGGCACGAGCCGCCGGACCGCCGGCACCATCCGCGGCCACACAGCTTCACAGGATTGAGGAACATTTTCATGAGCAGCGACACCGCCGCCGGCATCAGCCCGGACGACGCCGGTACAGCCGGCAGCGCAGCAACCACCACCGCCCAGGCGTCCGGTACCGCAAATGCCGCCGCCCCGGTAGGCGCTGCGCGCCGCCGCGGGCCGTTCCGGGAAGGCGAGCGAGTGCAGCTCACCGACGAGCGCGGCCGCATGAACACGATCAGCCTCGAGGCCGGCGGGGCGTTCCACACGCACCGCGGCTTCCTCAACCACGACGAGATCATCGGCAAGCCGGACGGCTCCGTGGTGGTCAACAACGTCGGTCAGCAGTACCAGACCCTGCGGCCCCTGCTGTCGGACTTCGTCCTCTCGATGCCACGCGGCGCAGCCGTCGTCTACCCCAAGGATGCCGGCCAGATCGTCACCATGGCGGACATCTTCCCGGGCGCACGCGTCGTCGAAGCCGGCGTCGGCTCCGGGGCACTGTCCATCTCGCTGCTCCGCGCGGTCGGGGACAACGGTTACCTGCACTCGTTCGAGCGGCGTGAGGAATTCGCCGACATCGCCCGCGGCAACGTCGAAACGATCTTCGGCGGCCCGCACCCGGCCTGGCAGATCTCGCTCGGCGACTTCCAGGAGGAAGTGGTCCGCACCGAGGAGCCCGGCTCCGTGGACCGTGTGGTCCTGGACATGCTGGCACCATGGGAATGCCTCGACGCTGTCGCCACCGTGCTGGCCCCGGGCGGCGTGTGGATCAACTACGTCGCCACCGTGACCCAGCTGTCCCGGACCGCGGAGGCCATCCGCGCCGACGGCCGCTTCACCGAACCCGACGCCTGGGAATCCATGGTCCGCGGCTGGCACCTCGAAGGCCTGGCGGTCCGCCCGGACCACCGGATGGTCGCGCACACCGGCTTCCTGCTGGTCACCCGGCGGCTGGCCGACGGTGTCACCGGCATCTCGGTCAAGCGCCGCCCGTCCAAGACGGACTTCAACGAAGAGGACGTCAATGCCTGGACGCCGGGGGCCGTGGGGGAGCGCGCGGTGTCGGACAAGAAGCTGCGCCGGGCCGCCCGGGACGCCATTGCCGGGACCAACGTGAAGGACGATCCGGATATTACGAAGTAGTCCGCATTTCGGAAGTCTTCAGCGGCACCCGGCTTCTTGGGGCTAATGTCTTAATAGAAGCGTAGGAAGGGGCTGATGCACGATGGAGACTCCGAATACCGATCCGGGCCGGACACCGGCAGAGGACGCGGCAGGGCAGGCACGGGCCGAAGGCGACCGCCAGGGCGCCGGTGAACTGTCTGTGGCCGAGCGGCAGGTCAATATCCTTCGGGACAAACTGCGGCATATTGACCGCCAGCTCGCCGCCGCCACGCAGAACAACTCCAAGCTGGTCACCATGCTGGAGGCCGCCAAGCAGGAAATCCTCCGGCTGAAGAACGCCCTCGACCAGGAGGGCCAGCCGCCGTACAGTTTCGGCACGGTACTGCAGCTGAACCCGAAACGCCATCCCTCCGTCGGCAACGGCGGGCAGGCCGCCACCGAGGAATCGGTGGACATCTTCAACGCCGGCCGCAAGATGCGCGTCGGAATCAGCCCGCTGGTCAACATGAACCAGCTGGCCGTCGGCCAGGAAGTCCTCCTCAACGAGGCGCTGCTGGTGGTGGCCGGGCTGGGCTACGAGCGGGCCGGGGACCTGGTGACGCTGAAGGAAATGCTGGGCGCGGACCGTGCACTGGTGGTGGGCCGCGCGGACGAGGAACGGGTCGTCCGGCTCTCCGGCGCCCTGCTCGCGCAGAAGCTCCGGGTCGGCGACGCCCTCTCGATCGATTCCCGCACCGGCTACGCCCTCGAGAAGATCCCGCGCTCCGAGGTGGAAAACCTCGTCCTCGAAGAAGTGCCGGACATCACCTACCAGGACATCGGCGGGCTGGGACCGCAGATCGAACAGATCCGCGACGCCGTGGAACTTCCGTTCCTGCACCCGGACCTGTACCGCGAACACGGCCTCAAGGCGCCCAAGGGCATCCTGCTCTACGGCCCGCCGGGCTGCGGCAAAACGCTCATCGCCAAGGCCGTTGCCAACTCCCTCGCGGCCCGGGCCGCCGAACGCACCGGCAAAACGGACATGAAGAGCTACTTCCTGAACATCAAGGGCCCGGAACTGCTGGACAAGTACGTCGGCGAGACCGAACGCCACATCCGGCTGATCTTCGCCCGTGCCCGGGAGAAGGCCTCCGAGGGCAGCCCCGTGGTGGTGTTCTTCGACGAAATGGACTCGCTGTTCCGCACCCGCGGCACCGGCATCTCCTCCGACGTCGAAACGACCATCGTCCCGCAGCTCCTCAGCGAGATCGACGGCGTGGAGCGGCTCGACAACGTGATCGTCATCGGTGCGTCCAACCGCGAAGACATGATCGACCCTGCGATCCTCAGGCCGGGCCGGCTGGACGTCAAGGTCAAGATCCACCGCCCCGACGCGGAAGCCGCCGCGGACATCTTCAACAAGTACATCACCGCTGACCTGCCCTTCCACGAGTCCGACCTCGCCGAGCACCAGGGCGATGTCCAGGCCACTGTGGATGCGATGGTCCAGCGCACCGTCGAGGCCATGTACTCCACCGACAAGTCCAACGAATACCTCGAGGTCACCTACGCCAACGGCGACACCGAAATGCTCTACTTCAAGGACTTCAACTCCGGCGCCGTGGTGCAGAACGTTGTGGACCGGGCCAAGAAATACGCCATCAAGGACCTGCTGACCGTGGGCCAGAAGGGCATCCGGATCGACCACCTGCTGCGCGCCGTCGTCGACGAATTCCGCGAGCACGAGGACATGCCCAACACCACCAACCCCGACGACTGGGCACGGATCTCGGGCAAGAAGGGCGAACGCATCACCTACATCCGCACCATCGTCCAGGGCAAGGCCGGGCAGGAGCCCGGCAAGTCCATCGAGACAATGCCGAACACGGGCCAGTACCTGTGACGGCTGGTGTGCCCGGCAAGCCGGCCGGCGTGTCCGGCGGGCTGCCGGTCGGCGGTGCCATGCGGGTGATGGGCTCGGAGACGGAGTACGGCATTCATGCACCCTCCGCACCCGGCGCCAACGCCACGATGATGTCCGCCCGGGTGATCCAGGCCTACGCCCAGGTGACCAGGCAGCGCGCAGCCGGAGGAGCCGAAACCCGCTGGGACTACACCGACGAGGAACCGCTGCACGATGCCCGCGGGTGGACGCTGGAGCGCAGCCAGGCCGACCCAGACCAGCTGACCGACCAGCCTCCCGTCCTCGACGCCGAGGCCGTCGCCCTCGCGTACGGGCGGCAAGAACTTGAGGCCGACGGCGAGGACGAATCCGGGACCCTGCTGATGAACATGGTCCTCGGCAACGGCGCCCGGCTGTACGTCGACCATGCCCACCCCGAGTACTCCAGCCCGGAAGTGACCAGCCCGCTCGACGCCGTCGCCTGGGATGCCGCAGGCGACCTCGTGGCCCTGGCCGCGGTGCGCCGGCTGGCGGCCGACCCTGAACTGCCCCCCATCAATCTTTACAAGAACAACACCGACAACAAGTCCGTCTCCTACGGGTCCCACGAGAACTACCTGATGCCGCGGAACGTCCCGTTCGGGGACATTGTCCGCGGGCTGACACCGTTCTTCGTCACCCGGCAGATTATCTGCGGGGCGGGCCGGGTCGGCATGAAACAGGACGGGTCACGCCCCGGGTACCAGATCAGCCAGCGGGCGGATTTTTTTGAGACCGAAGTCGGCCTCGAGACCACCATCCGCCGCCCCATCATCAACACCCGCGACGAACCCCATGCGACGGCGGACAAGTACCGGCGGCTGCACGTCATCATCGGCGACGCCAATCTCAGCCAGGCCTCCAACTACCTCAAATTCGGGGCCACCGCGATGGTGCTGAGCCTGATCGAGGCCGGCCTGGCCCCCAAGCTTGAAGTCCACGAGCCGGTGGCCGCGCTGCAGGCCGTCAGCCATGACACCTCGCTGACGGCCACGCTGCGGCTGCTCGACGGACGGCGGATCACCGCCCTGGACCTGCAGTGGATCTATTACGAAGCGGCCGCGAAGCACGCCCAGGACACCGGTGTCGCCGACGCCGTGGACGGGGACGGGCACACGCATCAAGTCCTGGAACGCTGGTCGGCGACGCTGACGGAACTGGGCAGCGACCGCGCGGCCGCCGCGTCCTCCGTGGAGTGGCTCGCAAAGCTCTCCCTGCTGGAGGGCTACCGGGACCGCGACGGGCTGGACTGGGGCCACGCACGGCTGGGCCTCGTGGACCTGCAGTGGGCGGATATCAGGCCCGAAAAGGGGCTTTACTACCGCATGCTGGCACGGGACCGCATGCAGCGGCTCGTCGACGACACCAGGATCCAGCGGGCGGTCACCGAACCGCCGTCGGACACCCGGGCGTTCTTCCGCGGCCGCTGCATCAGCCGCTTCGGAGCAGACGTGGTCGGCGCCAGCTGGGACTCCGTGATCTTCGATGTGCCCGGCCGCGGCAGGCTGCAACGGGTCCCCACCCGGGAGCCGCTGCGCGGAACCGAGGCACTCACCGGCGGGCTCTTCGCCCGCCACCGGGAGGCCGGACCGTTCCTCTCCGAGCTGCTGGGACTCCCACCCGGTTCCTAGGAACAAAGCGCCCCGCAGAGCCCCCTGGCGTGGCAATATGGCTTACAGGAAGTCCCTCGCCACGGGGGACGGACAGAAGGAGAAAACAATGGCAGGCCAGGAGCAGCAACAGCCGAAGTCGCGGGACACCGAGGTCGACGAGGACGTCCCCGCCGCCCCGCCGGCTCCCGCTGAGGGACAGGCGTCGGCCGCCACCCAGGGCGTCGACGATCTCCTCGATGAGATCGACGGAGTGCTGGAGTCCAACGCCGAGGAATTCGTCCGCGCGTTCGTCCAAAAGGGCGGCCAGTAGAACGGCCAGGGCACGGCGGCCCACGGGTTGCGCCGGGACAGGGCTGAGGGCCGGAAGTCGTTGATTCACTACGTTGAGGGAGTGCACCAGTGCAGGAAACCACAGCCAACCAGGTAGCAGCCAACGCCACGTCCTCCTTCACTGAACATCTGCAGCGCCAACGCCCCGACTTGTTGCCGTTCGGCCAGCACCTTCCGGCGGGAGCCACGGCAGCGGGCACCGCCCAGCCGCTGCAGGCACCGCACGGGACCACCATTGTCGCGCTGAGCTACGCTGGCGGGGTCCTGATGGCGGGGGACCGGCGCGCCACCATGGGCAACGTCATCGCCAGCCGGCATATCGAGAAAGTCTTCCCGGCCGATCAGTACTCGGTGCTCGGCATCGCCGGGACCGCGGGCATCGCGCTGGACATCACCCGGCTGTTCCAGGTCGAACTCGAACACTACGAGAAGATCGAAGGCACGATCCTGAGCCTTGACGGCAAAGCCAACCGGCTCGGTGCCATGATCCGCAGCAACCTGCCGATGGCGATGCAGGGCCTCGCGGTAGTCCCACTCTTCGCAGGCTTCGACCGTCCCGCCGGCGTCGGACGGCTTTTCTCCTACGACGTGACCGGCGGCCGGTATGAGGAGCAGGAGCACCACACCGTCGGGTCGGGCTCCGTGTTCGCCCGCGGCGCGCTCAAGAAGCTCTGGCGGCCCAACCTCTCCGAGCAGGACGCCGTCGCCGTCGCCGTCGAGGCGCTGTACGACGCCGCCGACGACGATTCCGCCACGGGCGGACCGGACCCGGTCCGGCAGCTGTGGCCGGTGGTTTACCTCGTCAACCGATCAGGTGCCTTCCGGGTGCCGGAGCGTGAGCTCGCGGCAGTGGCCGGCACCATCATTGAATCCAGGGCCGTGGCCCAGCGGGAGGCCTGAGATGACCCAGCAGTTCTACGTATCGCCCGAACAACTGATGAAGGACCGCGCGGATTTCGCGCGGAAGGGCATCGCGCGCGGGCGCTCCGTGGTGGTCATCAGCTGCCGCGACGGGATCGCCCTCGTAGCCGAGAACCCGTCACCCTCGCTGCATAAGATCGGCGAGATCTACGACAAAATCGCGTTCGCCGCCGTGGGCAAGTACAACGAATTCGAGAGCCTCCGCCAGGCCGGAGTGCGCTACGCCGACGTGCGCGGCTACTCGTACGACCGGGAAGACGTGACGGCCAGGGGCCTCGCCAGCGTCTACGCGCAAAGCCTGGGGGCTGTGTTCACGGCGGAACAGAAGCCCTTCGAAGTGGAACTGGCCGTGGCCGAGGTGGGGTCCTCCCCGGCAGAGGACCACCTCTACCGGCTGACCTTCGACGGGTCGATTGCCGACGAGAACGGCTTCATCGTGATGGGCGGCCAGGCGGACAAGGTCTCCGAGGCCGTCGCAGCGGGCTGGCAGGGCGAACTCGACTTTGCCGGCGCCATCAAACTGGCCCTGGCCGGTCTCGTCGCGGACAAGGAAACCACCACGTTGCCGGCGTCGGCCGTGGAGGTGGCCGTCCTGGACCGCGGCTCGGAAAGCAGCCGCGGCACCCGCCGCGCCTTCCGCAGGCTTGAGGACGCAGACATCACGGCATTGCTGGCTGAGGAGAACTGAGATGGACAAGCGCATTTTCGGCATCGAGACCGAGTTCGGGATTTCCTATTCGAGCCCGGAGTCCCGTCCGCTGGCCCCCGAGGAGGTGGCCCGGTACCTCTTCCGCAAGGTGGTCAGCTGGGGGAGGTCCTCCAACGTGTTCCTGACCAACGGGTCCAGGCTGTACCTCGACGTCGGGTCCCACCCGGAGTATGCCACCGCGGAGTGTGACGACCTCGCCCAGCTGATCGCGCACGACCGGGCCGGGGAGCTGATCCTGGACGACCTCGTCGACGAAGCGCAGGAACGGCTCGCGGCGGAGGGCTTCAACGGCACCGTCTACCTGTTCAAGAACAACACTGACTCCGCCGGGAACTCCTACGGCAGCCATGAGAACTACCTCATCCCGCGGCGCGGGGAATTCTCCCGGCTCGCCGAGATCCTGATCCCGTTCCTCGTGACCCGGCAGCTCATTGCGGGCGCGGGCAAGATTCTCAAGACCCCCCACGGAGCCACCTTCGCGTTCTCCCAGCGGGCCGACCACATCTGGGAAGGCGTCTCCTCCGCCACTACGCGGTCCCGCCCGATCATCAACACGCGCGACGAGCCGCATGCCGACGCCGAGTTCTACCGGCGGCTGCACGTGATCGTTGGCGACTCCAACATGTCCGAGACCACGGCGCTGCTCAAGGTGGGGACCGTTGACCTGATCCTGCGGATGATCGAGGCAGGGGTCATCATGCGCGACATGCGGATGGAGAACCCCATCCGCAGCATCCGGGAAATCTCCCATGACCTCAGCGGACGCGCCTTGGTGCGGCTCGCCAACGGCCGGCAGCTCACCGCCCTGGAAATCCAGCGCGAATACCTGGGCAAGGTCACGGCCTTCGTCGCGGAGCAGGGCGCCCACAACGCCCACGTCCCGCTGATCCTGGACCTTTGGGAGCGCACGCTTGACGCGATCGAAAGCGGCGACACGAGCAAGATCGACACTGAAGTGGACTGGGCCATCAAGAAGAAGCTCATGGACAACTACCGCGCCCGGCATAACCTCGGCCTCGACGCGCCCCGGATCGCCCAGCTGGACCTGACCTACCACGACATCTCGCGCACCCGCGGACTCTACTACCTGCTGCAGTCCCGCGGGGCCGTGCGCCGCGTGGTGGACGACACCGCGGTCAAGGACGCGGTGGACGCCCCGCCGCAGACCACCCGGGCCAAGCTCCGCGGCGACTTTGTCCGCCGGGCGCAGGAACTCGGGCGCGACTACACCGTGGACTGGGTGCATTTGAAGCTCAACGACCGCGCCCACCAGACCCTGCTGTGCAAGGACCCGTTCCGCAGCGTCGACGAACGGGTGGATGCCCTGCTGAACTCTATGGGCTGATACCCAGCTTTCCGCGTTATTCTGGAGGGGTGCCGTTCGCGGCCACGCTTGCTTTGCCGCTGGCACATGCCCGGCGAGGCGTCCATCCTGCCCCGACGAAAGTTCTTAAGTGCGCCGACTATTAGCAATTCTTCTTCCCGGACTGCTGCTGCTGACCGCTTGCGGCGGCGGCGAACCAGCCGCCCCGGAACCCACCAGCCAGTCCGCCGGCGAGACCGCCAAGCTGGACTCCCTCAAGCTGACGGAGAACGGCGACAAGAAGGCTCCCGGTGTTGAATTCACCAAGCCCCTCGACGTCAAGGAACCCACCGTCAAGGTGGTCACCGAGGGTGACGGTGACCGGGTCAAGGCCAACCAGATCGCCGGAATTTCCATCGTCGCCCTGAGCGGCAAGGACGGCTCCACCCTGGAAGACACGTTCCCGGACGCCCCGCAGGATCTCGAACTCAACGAGGCGCTCAAGACCGAGAGCCCCGTCATCTACAACGCCTTCGTCGGCTCGAAGATCGGCTCCCACCTGGCCCTCGCGGTTCCCGGCCAGGCAGCGGCAGAGGGCGCCCAGGCGCAGCCCACGCAGCTCCTCGTCGTCAAGGTCATCTCCGCCAAGGACGCACCCAAGGTACTCGACAAGCCCGAGGGCGAGACCGTGACGCCGCCGGCAGGCCTGCCGACCGTCAAGGAAAACGACAAGGGCGTCCCGGAGATCTCCGTCAAGGGCGTAGCCGCCCCGAAGGCCCTCGTCTCCCAGGACCTCATCAAGGGCACCGGCCCGGAGGTCAAGGCCACCGACACCCTCACCGTGAACTACGTCGGTGTGGCACTGTCAAGCGGCAAGGTCTTCGACTCCAGCTTTGACCGCGGCGAGAAGACCTCCTTCCCGCTCACCGGCGTCATCAAGGGCTGGACCCAGGGCCTGACCGGCAAGACGGTCGGCTCCCGGGTCCTCCTGGTCATTCCCCAGGACCTTGCCTACGGCGCGAAGGGCCAGGGCGAGGCAAAGGGCGACCTCGTCTTCGTCGTCGACATCCTCGGCGTCAAGTAGCCACCACACCTCACCACTCAAGCCACGCTAGAAGGAGTAACCATGTCATTTGGACAGCGCAACCTCGACCGCCAGAAGCCGGAAATTGATTTCCCCGAAGGCGACGTGCCCACCGAGCTAGTCATCACCGACCTCATCGAGGGCGACGGCGCCGAAGCCAAGGCCGGCGACACCGTCTCCACCCACTACGTCGGCGTGGCCTGGTCCACCGGCGAAGAGTTCGACGCCTCCTGGGGCCGCGGCGCACCGCTCGACTTCCGGGTCGGCGTCGGCCAGGTCATCCAGGGCTGGGACCAGGGCCTGCTGGGCATGAAGGTCGGCGGCCGCCGCCGGCTGGAAATCCCGTCCGAGCTGGCCTACGGCTCCCGTGGCGCGGGCGGGGCAATTGGCCCCAACGAGGCCCTGATCTTCGTGGTCGACCTCGTCGCCGTCCGCTAGTCCCCACCCGCCCCCTATCCTCGCAGGCTCGGACAGGGAACCCGGCGGGCGTGGGCCCACCCACCCGCCCCCTATCCTCGCAGGCTGGGACAGGGAACCCGGCGGGCGTGGGCCCACCCAGCAGGCTGAACAAGCTGCTGACATGCGCAAGCGCGGTAACAATCGGAAAAGTTCTTCCGGCTGTTGCCGCGCTTTTGTCAGTTTCGGGCAGGGACTTTAGTACCCTTGCGGGGTGTCAGCCTCACGTACAGAACGCCTCCTGAACCTGCTTATCGCCCTGCTCAACACCACCTACGGCCTGCGCCGCAGCGAGTTGCGGGACAAGGTCTACCACGACACCACCAGCACGGATGTCGCTTTCGGCCGGATGTTCGAACGCGACAAGGGCGAGTTGCGGCACTTCGGCTTCGACGTGGAGACCGTCACGGACAAGGGCTGGGGGTCCGATGACCCCGCAACCACCCGCTACCGCATCGGCAAGGAATCCAACCGGCTTCCGGACGTGAGCCTCACTCCGGCCGAATGCACCGTGCTGATCCTCGCGGCCCAACTGTGGGAGCACGCGGCGCTCGGGTCCGCGGCCGTCAATGCGGTCCGCAAACTGCAAGCCTCCGGGGGGCTCGTCGACGCCGAACTCCCCGCCGGGGTCCAGCCGCGGATCCGTCCCGCCGGCCAGGCCTTCGAGGACCTTGTGGCGGCCATGCATGCGCAGCACCCCGTCACTTTCTCCTACCTCGCCGGGAGCACCGGCAAGGAAGAGGAGCGGCTGGTGGAACCGTGGGGCCTCGGCAGCCGCTTCGGCCAGTGGTACCTCGTGGCCCGGGACAGGAACCGCGGGGACAAGCGCTTCTTCCGCCTCTCCCGCCTCACGTCCGCCGTGACCGTCCTGGAGAAGGAGAGCTTCACCCCGCTGGCGGACTTCAACATGCGTGCCGAGCTGGCCGGGCTGGCGGAGCTGCCCATCCGGACCGCCGTCGTCGACGTCCAGTCCGGCAGGCTGCACGGGCTCCGCACACGCGCCCTTCCCGACCCCGTCCCGGAAGCGGGCGCCGGGCTGCCCGAAGCCGGCCGCGACCGCCTCAGCGTGCCGTACCGCGACGCCGAGACCCTCGCCGAGGAACTCGCCTCCTACGGTCCCCGGGTCCGCGTGGTGTCCCCGCCTGAGCTCCTCACCTCCGTGCGCCGCCGCCTGGCGGCCGCCGCTGCCTTCGCCTCCGCACCCGTCCCGCCGGTCGCCTTCCCTGCGGGCTCCTCGCAGCCGGTATTCCCTGCCGGGGCAGCGCCCCGGCGCGGCCGCAAACGCACCTCAGAGGACCAGCTGGCCCGGATGCTGCAGCTGGTACCGTTCCTGGTCCACAACCAGGGCCTCCACATCAGCGAAGTGGCGGCAAAATTCGGAATCACCCGCCAGGAGCTGGAAGCGGACCTGCGGATCCTGATCTGTTCCGGCCTGCCCGAGGGCTACCCGGACGACCTGCTGGACATCCAGTGGGACGACGACCATGTCACCATCACCGAGGATCTCGACCTGAAGCGGCCGGTCCGCTTCACGGTCGAGGAGGCCTGCGCCCTGCTGACCGGGCTGGAAACCCTCAACGGCCTCCCGGAACTGGCAGAAGGAGGCGCGCTGGAATCCGTCACGCTCAAGCTCATGGCGGCGGCGGGGGAGGAGGGGCTCAAGGCTGCGGCCCTTTCTGCCCCGGAGGTGGGGCCCGGCAACTCCGCGGCCCTGGAAACCGCGCGGGAAGCCATCCGGACCGGCACCCGGCTGCGGCTGCGCTACTTCTCGCCCCTCCGGGATTCCGTCTCCGAACGGGACATTGACCCGCTGCGGCTCTATTCGCTGGACAACACGTGGTACCTCGAGGCCTACTGCCATTCCGCGCAGGGCCTGCGCAACTTCCGGCTGGACCGGATCGAGGCCCTGGAATCCACGGGACTGCCCGTCTCGGACTCGGCCAAGCCCGGTGACAGTTTCCCCGTCAAACTCTTCACCCCCAACGACGACGACGCGGTGGTGGTGGTTGAACTCACCCGGCGCGGAGCGGGCCTCGCCGATGACTACTACGCGGAGCGGACGGTCGCGCTGCCGGACGGCGGTCTGCTGGCCGAAATCCGCTTTGGCAACACCGACTGGCTGCCCATGTTCGTCGCCCAGCACGGCGGGGCGGCGCGGATCCTGCACCCCGAAGAACTGGCGGAGGCCTCCCGCGAGGGGCTGTCCGCCGCCCTCGCCCAATATGAAGACTAGCCGGGACGGCGGCTAGACTACTCAGCATGCCTTGGTGGTCCTGGATCGTGATCTGGATAGCGCTCGTCGCGCTGTCACTGTTGTTCTTCGTTGTGCTCGGAGCCCGGCTGTTCCGGCAGTTCATGGCTACGGTCAAGGAACTCGAGGCAGCGGGGGAGCGGTTCTCTTCCTTCCCGTCTGCACCCGGTCACGCCGACACCCCGGGAACCGGCACTGACGAAACTGCAGAGGGCAGCGGTTCACTGCCGGAACCCGGTTCCGCCGTTTTCGCCTCGCCGGTCCAGATGGGGCATGATTATCGCGCATCCAAGCACGCCCGTCAGGACGCCCGCCGCCAGCGGCGCATCCAGCGCAAGGCGGACCGCGGCCAGCCACAGCGGCTGCGCGACATCGAATTCAGATAGACATAGACGTAGGATGTATTTCAACGAAAGGACCTCTTGTCATGAGGCTTGAAGGCTGGCATCTCATCATCATCATCGTTCTGGCATTGGTGCTTTTCGCTGCACCGAAGCTGCCCGGCATGGCCCGGAGCCTTGGCCAGTCGATGCGCATTTTCAAGTCTGAGGTCCGGGAAATGAAGAAGGACGGCGCCGCGGACGCCACTGACGGTTCCGAGCCGGTCGAAGGCAGGGTCGTGAACCACCCGAAGTCCGCCGGCACGGAAAACCGCGCAGGCGACGGAACCGACGTTCCGCCGCCGAACCGCGCCTAACACCGCGTGGCAGTAACCATGAGCCGCCGGTCGAACCCCGAGGGGAGGATGGCGCTCCTCGACCACCTGAAGGAACTGCGGAACCGCCTCTTCAAGTCCGCGATCGCCGTCGTCCTCGGTACCGTCGTCGGATTCCTCGTCTACCAGCCGATGCTTGAGGCGCTGATCAAGCCCATCAGCGACCTCAACGAACACGAGGGCCGGCAGGCGACGCTGAACTTCGACGGTGTGGCGAGCTCCTTCGACCTGATGATCCAGGTCTCCGTCTTCCTGGGCCTGATCATCGCCAGCCCGGTCTGGCTGTATCAGCTGTGGGCCTTCATCGTCCCCGGCCTGCACAAAAAAGAACGGCGGCTCGCGCTGTCCTTCGTGGCTGCCGCCGTCCCGTTGTTTGTGGGCGGAGTCCTGCTGGCCTGGCTGGTGCTTCCGAACGCCGTCCGGGTGCTGACCGACTTCACCCCCTCCGGCGGCTCCAACTTCATCAGCGCCCAGGTGTACCTGTCCTTTGTGCTGCGGCTCCTGCTGGCCTTCGGCATCGCTTTCCTGCTGCCGGTGGTCCTGGTGGGGCTCAACCTCGCCGGCATCGTCAAAGGCAAGCAGCTCGTCAAGAGCTGGCGCATCACTGTTTTCCTGGTCTGCCTCTTCGCGGCCATGGCCGCCCCCGGAGCCGACGCGATGAGCATGTTCTACCTCGCCGGCCCCATGCTGCTTCTCTTCTTCGCCGCCATCGGCCTGTGTTTGCTCAACGACCGCCGCCGCGAACGGCGCGCCGTCAAACGCGCCGCTGAGACCGAAGCGACCGCGGGCCAGGCGACTCCCAGCTCCGAGCTGGAGAATCTGTAGCCCGCGGCGCACTAGGCTGGAACCATGTCCTCAATACCCGGGCCGGAGTCGCCGTCTGAACGCTACCGAGCCAGTGCCGAGCGGGCCGCAGAAGCCAAAACCTATCTGGGCGGCTTCATCCGTTCGCTCGCCTTCGAACTCGACGACTTCCAGCGCGAGGCCTGCCTGTCGTTGCAGGCCGGCCGGGGTGTCCTGGTGGCCGCCCCCACGGGTGCCGGCAAGACGATCGTGGGGGAGTTCGCCATCTACCTCGCGCTGCAGCGCGGCCTCAAGGCGTTCTACACCACCCCCATCAAGGCCCTGAGCAACCAGAAGTACTCCGAACTGGCGGACAAGTACGGTGCCGACCGGGTGGGGCTCCTGACCGGCGATACCAGCATCAACGGGGACGCCCCGGTGGTGGTGATGACCACCGAGGTGCTCCGCAACATGCTCTACGCCGATTCCAGCACGCTGGCCGACCTCGGCTTTGTGGTCATGGATGAGGTCCACTACCTGGCGGACCGGTTCCGCGGCGCCGTCTGGGAAGAGGTCATCATCCATCTGCCGAGCGAGGTCCAAGTGGCCTCGCTCAGCGCCACCGTCTCCAACGCCGAGGAATTCGGTGCCTGGCTGGACACGGTGCGCGGCCAGACCGACGTCATCGTGTCCGAGCACCGGCCGGTGCCGCTCTGGCAGCACGTGATGGTGGGCCGGAAGATCGTGGACCTCTTCGCCGGCGACACCACCTTCGACGAAATCGCACCAGCCGCCGGGATCGGGGCGGCCGCCACCACGTCCGCGGCCGTGTCCGCCACCGTGGAGACGGCGGACCTCAACGACCGGCCCGGCTTCGAGGTCAATCCTGAACTGCTGTCGATGGCGCGCGCCGAGAGCCAGATGAACTTCCGCGGGCGGTTCGGGCACGGCGGCCGCAACCAGCGGCGGCAGCGGAACCAGCGCGACGACGCCCAGCCGGCCGGCCAGCGCAGCCCGGTCCGGAAGGCCAGCCGCCCGCAGGTCATTTCCAGCCTCGACCGGCAGGACCTGCTGCCGGCCATCACCTTCATCTTCTCCCGCGCGGGCTGCGACGCCGCTGTGGCGCAGTGCGTCGCCGCCGGGCTGTGGCTGACCACCGAGCAGGAACAGCTCATCATTGCCCGGCGCGTCGACGAGGCCGCGCAGGACATTCCCTCCGACGACCTGGACGTCCTGGGCTTCTGGAGCTGGCGCGACGGGCTGCTCCGCGGACTGGCCGCCCACCACGCCGGCATGCTGCCCACCTTCAAGGAAGTCGTCGAGAAACTCTTCGTGGACGGGCTGGTCAAGGCCGTGTTCGCGACCGAGACCCTGGCGCTCGGCGTCAACATGCCCGCGCGCTCCGTCGTGCTGGAGAAGCTCGACAAGTTCAACGGCGAGGCCCACGTCAACATCACTGCGGGGGAGTACACCCAGCTGACCGGCCGCGCCGGACGGCGGGGGATCGACGTCGAGGGCCACGCGGTGGTCCTGTGGCAGCCCGGCACGGATCCGGCCTCGGTTGCCGGCCTCGCCTCGCGGCGCACCTACCCGCTCAATTCCAGTTTCCGGCCCACGTACAACATGTCCATCAACCTGCTGGCACAGTTCGGCCGGCCCCGGGCCCGGGAGATCCTCGAATCCTCCTTCGCCCAGTTCCAGGCCGACCGCTCCGTCGTCGGGCTGGCGAAGCAGGTGCGCAGCCGCGAGGAGTCCCTGGCCGGCTTCAGCAAGGCCATGACGTGCCACCTCGGCGACTTCACCGAGTACTCCCGGATCCGGCGGGCGCTTTCGGACACCGAGAAGAACGCCTCCAAGACCAGTTCCCGGGCCCGGAAGTCCGTCACCGAGGACTCCCTGAGCCGGCTGCTCCCCGGCGACGTGGTGGATGTCCCCACCGGGCGGGCGCCCGGGCTCGCCGTGGTCCTCAGCTCGGACCACCACTCCCGCGAACCGCGGCCCGCGGTCATGACCATGGACAACCAGCTGCGGCGGATTGGCACGCAGGACGTCGAGGGCCCTCTGGCCCCGATCACCAGGGTCCGGATCCCGAAATCCTTCAACGCCAAGGTGCCCAAGTCGCGGCGGGACCTGGCGTCCTCGGTCCGCAACGCCCTCCGGGAGAACCGGCCGCCCGCCCCGCCGAGCCGGAACGACGACTTCGGCCGCGCCGCGGCGCTCCCGGACCAGGAGCGGAAAATCACGGAACTGCGCCGGGAGCTCCGCGCGCACCCGTGCCATGGCTGCAGCGAACGTGAGGACCACGCGCGCTGGTCGGAGCGGTACTGGAAGCTCCGCCAGGAAACCGACGGCCTGGTCCGCCAGATCCAGGGGCGCACCAACACCATCGCCAAAACCTTCGACCGGGTGTGCGGCGTGTTGTCCAGCTACGGCTACCTGGAAACCTCCGACGCCGGTGTGCTCACCATCAGTCCCGACGGGCAGCGGCTGCGCCGGATCTACGGCGAGAAGGACCTGCTGATATCCCAGTCCCTGCGGCTGGGCGCCTTCAACGACCTCGACGCCGCCGAGGTCGCCGCGCTGGCCAGCGTCCTGGTCTACCAGGCCAAGCGCGAGGAGCGCGGGCTCCGGCCCAAGATGCCGAGCGTCTCCCTGGAGTCCGCCGTCGACGTTGTGGTGCATGAATGGTCCGCTCTGGAGGACATAGAGGACGCGAACAAGCTCCCCTTGACCGGTGAACCCGAACTGGGCCTGGTCTGGCCGATTTTCAAGTGGGCCAAGGGCAGGCACCTGCAGGACGTCCTCAGCGGGACGGATCTGGCCGCAGGCGACTTCGTCCGTTGGGTGAAGCAGGTCATCGACCTGCTGGACCAGTTGGCGAAAATCCCGTCCCTGGACCCGCGGGTCGCGCGGCTCTGCGGGGAAGCGATCAAACTCATCAAACGCGGCGTCGTCGCGTATTCCTCTGTGGCCTGACCACCGCGGCCGTTCCTCCGGCCGTCCCCACGTCGTCGAACACGCCCGGCCCGCACGGGCCGCCAGTTATCAAGGAGTCCCCGACCCATGACCGAGTCACCGGCCACCCCCGCACCGCGCAAGCTGACGATGTACCGCAACGGTTCCGTCTACACCGCCGCCGATCCCTTTGCGACGGCGATGCTGGTCGACGGCGACACGGTAGCCTGGGTCGGCTCCGAGCAGGCAGCAACCTCGATCGCAGATTCGGCCATGGAGGTCATTGACCTCCACGGCGCCCTGCTGGCACCCGGTTTCGTCGATTCCCACGTCCATCTCACGGAAACGGGCATCGCCCTGGACTCGCTGCAGCTCGGTGGTGTCCGCTCCGCCCGGGAACTGCTCGACGCCGTCGCCGATTTCTCCGGCTCCGCGTCCAGCGCGGACAGTGCTGTACTGGGCCATGGCTGGGATGAGACGCAGTGGGCGGACCCCGCCCTGCCCTCCCGCGAAGAACTCGAATCCGCCGCCGGCGGGCGGACCGTCTACCTCTCCCGCGTTGACGTACACTCCGCGCTTGTGTCGTCCACGCTGGCGGCGGCCGCCGGCCTCGACGGGCTGGACGGCTCCGGCTCCGGCGGCCAGGTCAAGCGCGCCGCGCACACTGCCGCCCGGCTGGAGGCACGCAGGCTGCCCGCCGCGGCGCTCCGCGGCTACCAGCAGCAGGCCCTCGCCGAGGCGGCCGCGAACGGCTACGTGGCCCTGGCGGAAATGGCGGCCCCGCACATCGGCAGCATCGAGGACTTGCAGCTTGCCGCCGGATGGAACGCCGGGCCGGACGCCGTTCCGGAGGTCCTGCCCTACTGGGGCCAGCTGGCCGACTCGGCCGAGCATGCCCGGTCCATCCTCGACGGACTGGGCGTGCCAGTGCTCGGGCTGGCCGGGGACCTGAACATTGACGGCTCCATCGGGTCGCGGACCGCGGCGCTGCGCGCGGACTACAGCGATGCACCGGGGGAGCGCGGCAACCTGTACCTCTCCGCCGGCGAGGCGGCGGCCCACCTCGCGGCGTGCTCGCTGCTGGGGGTCCAGGCCGGGTTCCACGTTATCGGGGACGCAGGACTCGACGCCGCCCTGGAGGCACTGGATCTGGCCGCCGCGGAAGTCGGCGAACAAAAAGTCCGGGCCGCGGGCCACCGCCTCGAACACGTCGAACTCGCCGATGCGGAATCCATCAGCCGGCTGGCCAAATACTCCGTGACGGTCAGCGCACAGCCCGGCTTCGATGCAGCCTGGGGCGGAGACGACGGTCTCTACGGGCAGCGTCTCGGACCCCGGCGGCACGGGATGAACCCCTTTGCCTCCTTCTACGCCGCCGGCGTGCCGGTCTGCTTCGGCAGTGACAGCCCGGTTACTCCGTTGCGGCCCTGGGCCAGCGTGCGAGCCTGCCTGCAGCACAACAACCCTGCCGAACAGATCTCCGCCCGCGCCGCCTTCCTCGGACACACCCGGGCCGGCTGGCGGGCAGCCCGGTACCGGAACCCGATGGCCGGCCAGCTGGTACCCGGCGCTCCGGCCAGTTTCGCAGTGTGGGAGGTCGAGGAACTGATGGTCCAGGTGGCGGACGGCAGGGTCCAGTCCTGGAGCACGGATCCCCGCGCGCGGACGCCGCTGCTGCCGGCGCTGGACACCGGCTCCGAACCGGTCTGCCTGCAGACCGTAAGGGACGGCCTGGAATTGTACTCCGCCGGCTCGCTCCGGAGCTGACGCCCGGCCCTGGACCAATAGGCCGGCACCGAAACTTGAGCCGCCACAATGCGCCCCTGACCTGCGGCGATGGATGAAGCGGCAGGTCACAGAGCGGTTGACAGATCTGGACGTGCCCGTAGCATTGAGGGGCAACGGAGGGTTGTGCAGGCCGCAGCCTCCGGACGTCCCCCGGTCAGTTCCAGGTTGCCGCCCGCGCGGTAGCTTCCTTGGTCGTGGCCATGGGTATTCCCAGGGGGCGGGTCCACTTCGCAGCAGAAAACGGTTCGGCGGCGTGTTTCGCGTCCCGCCGGTACTGGCCCGAAGCGGGTGGACCTGCCCCGGAAACCGGCTTCGGCCTGCGCGGGCCCGGCGACTCCCTATAATGGAAAGTTGCGCCGTGTGTCCGCTCTCCGCAGACCGCCCGGCGCTTGACCGCTCCCTTCAAGGAAAGGCCCGCTGTGCGTGTCCTCACCATCATCCCGACCTACAACGAGCTGGAATCGTTGCCCAAGACGCTCGGGCGCCTCCGCACGGCCGTGCCAGGCTCCGACGTCCTGGTTGTCGACGACAACAGCCCTGACGGTACCGGGCAGCTGGCGGACCGCTTCGCCGCTGAGGACAGCCAGGTCCATGTCCTGCACCGCGCCGGCAAGGCCGGCCTCGGGGCAGCCTACATCGCCGGGTTCAAATGGGGCCTGGACGCCGGATACGACGTCCTTGTCGAAATGGACGCCGACGGCTCGCACCAGCCGGAGCAGCTTCCCCAGCTGCTCGAAGCCGTGGAGCAGGGCGCCGACCTCGCGATGGGCTCCCGCTGGGTCCCGGGCGGCAGCGTCGTCAACTGGCCGCTGTACCGGCAGGCGATTTCGCGGGTGGGCAGCACCTACGCGCGGATCATGCTGGGCGTGAAGATCAAGGACGTCACCGGCGGTTTCCGTGCGTTCCGCCGGAGCACGCTGGAGAAGCTGAACCTGGACACTGTCGACTCGGTCGGGTACGGCTTCCAGGTGGACTTGGCCTGGCGCGTCGCCAGGCTCGGGCTGACAATCGTCGAACGCCCCATCACCTTCGTCGAGCGTGAGCTGGGCGCCTCGAAGATGAGCGGGAATATTGTGGTCGAGGCCATGATCAATGTGACCAAGTGGGGCCTGACGGCCCGCTGGAACACGCTCACGGGGAAACTTCCCCGAAAGGTCACCGACAGGCTCACGGGCAAGTCCACCAGCAACAAAGCCTAGGCGCTGCCGGCGTAAACCAAGGGCCGGGCCCGCGCCGTCTGTCAAGACGGTGCGGGCCCGGCCCTTTTGGCTGGTGCGCGGTCTGCCTAGGCTGAGCGGCGTTCGCCGCGCCGTTCGCGCAGGATCGTGAGGCGGTCCTCGAGGATCTGCTCGAGTTCAGGCAACGAGCGGCGTTCCAAGAGCATGTCCCAGTGCGTGCGGACTGCCTTCTCGTTGAGGTTTACGGGGCGTTCGCCGTCGACGAGCAGGGCTTCCTTGCCTGTCTTCGATACCCAGACCGGGGGAATTTCCGCTTCGGAAGAGAAGGTCACGAACACCTGTTCGCCGTCCTCGCAACGGTACTCAACACGCTGGCGCGGAGCCGGCTCGACACCGGATTCGGTTTCCATGCTCTGTGCGCCAAGGCGCATACCCCGCAGGCTGCGATCGCTCATCTTTTCTCCCTCTATTCGGTTCGCAGGGTCATGCCCTGCGTTCGCCGGGGGCCGCGAGGCGGCACCGGACTGCTGTTTGCATTGCGCTGAATCACCGGATATCACCGGATTTCACAGAACCCGCACGTGAAAAGTCGTCACAGGATTCAACGCTTAGAAAAGCTAAATTGTTCCGCCGGAGTGAACCAGCCGGACAAATACTCAACTATACGGGTAACGGACACCCCCGGTAAAGCCTGGGCCCCGGTGCCGGCCGTTCCTGGCAGCAGAACGGGGAGGCACCCGCCATGCGGATGCCTCCCCGTTCCTGCAGGCTCCTAGGCCTCCGGTGTGGCCGGGATGCCTGCGGCGCCGGTGGCGGATCCTGCTGCCGGCGCCGGTGAAGCCGCCCGGGCAGGTGCAGGTTCCGCTGCGGCGTCGAAGTCCGGGCCGAACAGGCTGTCGTTGGGCTGGCCGTCCTTGCTGCCGCCCAGCGCACTGCCGATGCCCTTGAGGGCTTCGCCGACTTCGCTGGGAATGATCCACAGCTTGTTTGCGGAGCCCTCGGCGATTTTCGGGAGGGTCTGCAGGTACTGGTAGGCCAGGAGCTTCTGGTCCGGGTTGCCCTTATGGATGGCGTCGAACACCTTCTGGATGGCTTGCGCCTCGCCGTCGGCGCGGAGGATTGCCGCCTTCGCGTCGCCCTCGGCCTTCAGGATCGATGACTGGCGCTGGCCCTCAGCGGTGAGGATGGCGGACTGCTTGGTGCCTTCCGCGGTCAGGATGGCGGCGCGGCGGTCCCGTTCGGCGCGCATCTGCTTCTCCATGGAGTCCTGGATGGAGTGGGGCGGATCGATCGCCTTGAGCTCCACCCTGGAGACACGGATGCCCCAGCGGCCGGTTGCTTCGTCCAGCACGCCGCGGAGCTGCCCATTGATCTGGTCACGCGAGGTCAGGGCCTCTTCGAGGTTCAGGCCGCCGACGACGTTGCGCAGCGTCGTGGTGGTCAGCTGCTCCACGGCCTGGATGTAGTTGGCGATTTCGTACGTGGCCGCACGCGCGTCGGTCACCTGGAAGTAGACCACCGTGTCGATCGAGACGACGAGGTTGTCCTCGGTGATCACGGGCTGCGGGGGGAAGGAGACCACCTGTTCACGCAGGTCAAGCAGCGGCAGCAGCCGGTCCACGAACGGGATCAGGATCGTGAGGCCGGGGTTCAGCGTGCGCTGGTACTTGCCCAGCCGTTCGACGACGCCGGCCCGGGCCTGCGGAACAATCCGCACCGACCGCACCAGCACGATTATTACGAACGCAACGAGAACCAGCAGCACGATTGCGACTGCGATATCCATACATCACCTATTCCCCAGATTTGGTCTTGCTATGGTCTGCGGCGGTGTGCCGCCGCATGCCCGGCGCCGGTGTCGGCCGCCGGAATAATTGTGGGCGCTATGGAGTCGCGGTTTCCGGCTGCGGCGCGACCACCGCTGTGGCGCCGTCGATCGCGCTGACAATCGCATGCTGTCCGGGTGTCAGGACTCCGGTCTCCGAGCGGGCGCTCCAGACGTCGCCGCCGATCTTGACCAGGCCTCCGCTGGCACTGACCGGCTCCATCACCAGGGCCGATTCGCCGATCAGGCGTTCGACATTACTCCGGCGGTCGGCCGGACCCTTGTGGAGGTGTTTGAGGGCGACGGGCCGCACGAACCCGATCATCAGCAGGGAAACCACGCAGAAAGCCACGATCTGCAGGCCAAGGTCGGCCCCGGCCAAGGAGGCGACCAGCCCGGCGAGGGCTCCGCCGCCAAGCATGATGAAGAACAGGTCCAAGGTGATCATTTCCACCACGGCAAACACGAGGAAGACCGTGAGCCACAGTGCCCACCAGTTTTCGGGTAGCCATTCAAACATCGTTTTCCCCCTTCGCCCCGGGGGCTGCAGGCGCAGACCCTCGGTAACTGTGTTTCCATACTAAGCCGAACGGCAACGCTAGCGGAGGGCAGCGGAAATCAGGTGGAGAACGTGGCCAAGTCGTTACCTCCGGGTATGCCGGGCGTCAGTGGCGGGGCTCGAAAACGTTGATCCGGAACCGGGCGGACACTGCCGTGAGCGGGGGGAGCCCGGCCGCAAGGGACGCCAGGGCTCCGCGGTCCAGGTGATGCCCGGCCGGACCCATCAGGGCCAGCCGGGCGACGTCGTCCGGGGACAGCGAGAGGGGGACGTCCAGATGGTCGGCGGAGAGCGCCGCGAAGTGTCCCTCGAGCGAGGCGGCCAGCCGTTCATCCTTCGCCGGGTCGATGCCGAGCATGCCGGTCTGTCCGGCCACCTCCGCGAGGTGGCCCTGCCGCGGCGTCACGACGACGAGCCTGCCGCCCGGGCGCAGCACGCGGGCGAACTCCGAGGCGTTGCGCGGAGCAAACACGACAGTGATGACATCGACAGCGTGATCGGCCAGCGGGAGCGGCTGCCACACATCTCCGACGACGTTGACAGCGTCCGGGTTCAGCCGGGCGGCCCGGCGGAGCGCGAACTTTGAAATATCCAGGCCGATGGCCCCGGCGCGTATCCCGTCGTGCGCCAGCCGGTCCAGCAGGGCCCGGAGGTAGTGACCGGTCCCGGTTCCGGCGTCCAGGACCGTCCCCGGGCTTCGCGCAGCGTTGCCGGCGAGGGCCCCCGCCGCCCGTTCCGCCACAGCATCGGCGAGGGGGCGGTAGTGGCCGGCGGAGAGGAAGTCGAAGCGTGCCGCCACCATGTCGGCGGTGTCCGCCTCGAAAACGGTGCCCTTGCCGACGAGGAAGTTGAAGTATCCCTGCTTGGCCGCGTCGAAACTGTGCCCGGCCGGGCACGCAAGGGAACGGCCGGCGGCGTCGCTGAATCCCAAGGGGTCACGGCAGACCGGGCACAGCAAGGACGTGGCGGATTCGGCGGGCATACTGTCCATCCTAGGGCGGTGGCGTCCGGGCCGGGCCGTCACAGCGGACCTGACCAGCGGCTTCCCGCGGCCGCGCCGCCACGGGTACGGACCCGCCGACGTGAGCTATTTCACTACCGGGAAAACTGCGGCTAGGCTCGCTCACGTGAAATCCGAACATCTGCCGCTGCTCAAGTCCGTCTCCGCCCCCGCCGTGCATCCGGACGGCGGCCGCGCCGTTGTGTCGGTGCTGCGGCCCGACTTCGACGCCGACGCTTACGTCGGCCAGTTGTGGACGGTGCCGCTGGACTCCCCACCGAACCCCGGCCGCGCCCCGCGCCGCCTGACCCGCGGATTCCGCGACACCGCCCCGGACTTCTCGCCGGACGGCCGCGTGCTGGCGTTCCTGCGGGCCGCCGACGGCGGCAAACCCCAGCTCCACATCGTGGAGGCCGACGGCGGCGAGCCGCAGCCCGTCACCGACGCGCCACTGGGCGTGTCGGCCTTCGCATGGTCCCCCGATTCCCGGCGCATCGTCTACGGCGCCCGGGTGCCGGACGAAGGCCGCTACGGCAGCACCGACGGGATCTCCGCCGGCGGCGAGGACGCCCGGCTGGTCACTGATTACCAGTACCGGATGAACGGCGTGGGGTACACCGCGGACAAACCGGTTCAGCAGTTCCTCGTGGAGGTTCCGGATCCCGGGGCCGAACCCAAGGTGGCACCCAAGGGCCGCGCGTTGAAGGCCGCCGCCGCAGGAACACCCGGCCGCGGCAACGCCGTCGGAACCGCCGGGCTGCTACCGGTCGCGCAGCAGCTGACCACCTCCGCCACCGACCACAACGGCGCATCCTTCGGCGCCGACGGACAAACCATCTACTTCACGGCCGCCCTGCATGAAGGCAGCGATGCCGATCTCGCCACCGGCATCTACCGCATCACGGTAGGCGAGGGCGTCGGGGGAGCGGAGCCGGAGGCCGTCGCCCCGGCCAACACGGGCCGGCAGTCCGTCCACGCCGTCCGCCAGTCGGAGGACGGGCAGTGGATCTTCTTCCTCGCCCAGGACATCGGCGAATCGGGCCAGGACTTCGTGGCGCGCAACACGGCGCTCTACGTGATGCCGTCCGGCGGCGGGGACGCCACACGCCTCAGCGACGTCGAGACCATGGACCTCGGCTGCAACGGCAGGATCGAACTGCGCGGGCCCGATTCCGCGCTGCTGTTGAACAACGCCCGTGGCACGGTCGAGCTGCACGAGTTCCGGGCCTCGGGGAACCACCAGGCGCTGATCCAAGGCGATCGTGCCGTCACCGGCGTCGCAGCCCGCGACGGATCGCTCGTGGTCAGTTTCGCCGACGCGGCGACTGCCGGGGACGTGGCGGTGTTCGACGGCGGGCAGCTCCGCGTCCTGACGGATTTCTCCGCACAGCTCCGCTCGGACGCCGGAATCGTTGAGCCGCTCGAGCTGACATTCCCCTCCTCCGACGGCTACCCCGTCCACGGCTGGCTGGTGAGGCCGTCGGGCCAGGGACCACACCCGGTCCTGCTGAACATCCACGGCGGCCCGTTTGCCCAGTTCACCGGGGCCCTGTTCGACGAAGCCCAGGTCTATGCCGCGGCTGGCTACGCCGTCCTGATGTGCAACCCGCGGGGCTCGGCCGGCTACGGCCAGGCGCACGGGCGGGCCATCAAGGAGAAAATGGGCACCCTGGACATGCAGGACGTCCTGGCCTTCCTCGACGGTGCGCTCGGCAAATTCGAGGACCTCGACGAGGGTTCGCTCGGCATTATGGGAGGCTCCTACGGCGGCTACCTCACCGCCTGGACCATCAGCCACGACCACCGCTTCAAGGCCGCCATCGTGGAACGCGGCTTCCTGGATCCCGTGAGCTTCACCGGTTCCTCCGACATTGGCTGGTTCTTCGGCGCGGAATACACCGGCCGAACCGCCGAGCAGATGGCCGCGCAAAGCCCGATGGCCCGGGTGGAACAGGTCCGCACACCGGCCCTGGTCATCCACAGCGAAGAGGACCTCCGGTGCCCGGTGGAGCAGGGCCAGCGGTATTTCACCGCGCTCAAACAGCTGGGCGTGGAGGCCGCGTTCCTGGTCTTCCCGGGGGAGAACCACGAACTCTCCCGCTCCGGGACGCCGCACCACCGCAAGCAGCGCTTCGACCACATCCTGCAGTGGTGGGCCCGTTACCTTCCGACGGCGGAAAACCCGGCGCCTGCGGCCCGGCCCTGAGCCGACACGCAGCGCAGACGGCGCGGCGGGCGGCACATGCCCGGGACCATCCGGCGGATCAGGCGCCCGGCAGGAACCCCAGTTCCTGCCGGGCGAGGCTGATATCGGGCTGGGACCAGCGTGCGGAGTACTCGGCATTGCTGCTGATGGACCGCAGCTCGGCACGGTCCAGGTACAGGATGCCGTGCAGGTGGTCTGTTTCGTGCTGGACAATCCGCGCCTGCCAGCCGCTGAACTCCCGCTGCTGGGCACTTCCGTCCGGGGCGGTGAAGTCGAGCCGCACCGCTTCGGGCCGGACTACGGCGGCCTGCAGTCCGTTCAGGGACAGGCATCCTTCGTAGAACGCCACCGCGGAACCGACCAGCGGCGCGAAGGACGGGTTGAGCATAGCGAAGAACGGCAGCGGCTCCCGTCCGCGGACGGCGGCGACCTCGGGATCGACCTCGAACTGGTCCTCCAGGACCGCGATCTGCAACGGAATGCCGAGCTGTGGTGCCGCCAGCCCGACGCCGGGCGCCTTGTGCATGACGCTGCGCATGAGGTCGAGCAGCTGGCCGAGTTCGGCGTCGTTCAGCTGGCCGGTGAAGGGCGCTGCGAGCTGCCGGAGCACCGGATGTCCCGCCTGGACAATGGTGGGGAGCACCCCGGCGGTCAGGACCTGCTGGACGGTTTCATGGATTTGGGCGGCGCTGTAGTCAGTCGGCTTGGCGTCAGGAGACATGCCAACAGACTACTGGCGTCCGCAAGCCGTTGAAACAAAGTCGTGGATGCGTCCGCGCAGCATCCCACCGGCGTCGATCTTCACCACACCGTCGCGTCCGCCGGCGGACACCCTGAGCGGCAGCAGGGTGCCCACCTTGTCGTCCGCTATGGCGTGGGGATCGCAGCGTGCGGGCCGGATCCCCAGCCGGAAGTGCTGGATGGCCCCGCCGGCGTGGACCGCGACGGAGCGCGGCCAGGGCGCAACCGGATCTTCGTCAATCAGGGTGGTCCCGTCGATCCGGTGGAGGATCAGGGCTCCCGACGGGCCGGGAAGTGGGGAACCAGGGGTGCTCCGCGGAGTGATGGCGAGTCCCAGCACGGCACGTTGTCCGTCGGCCGAGACTTCCAGTTCCGGTTCCAGCCGGATCCCGGCGACGGCGGAGACCGCCAGGGCGAGGCATATTTCCGCGTTGTTCCGGCTCAGCACGCCATAGGGATCGGTGGCGGGCACCGTCGCTGCGGGCCCGGTTGCCTTGGCTTCGGCCAGCTGCAGCGCCACTGTGGCTCCCTCGTTCGATCCGGTCCGGGGAGGTCCGCAGTCGGGGGAGCTCAATGGTGCAGGCAGGATCTTCGTCTGGCCGGGGGGAAGTTCGATCCCGCCGGGTGTCGCCGGCCATTCGATGGTGCCGGAGAACAGCGGGCTGGATGCAAGTGCGCCGAGCACGGTCACGGGGCGGGCGGTGGTGTTTGTCAGCTGGATGGCGATGATCCGGCGGCTGTAGTTGTCGCGCAGCTGGTTGATCTCGGCGGTGACCGGCACGTCTGTTCCCGGCGAACCGGCCGCTGCCGTGGGCGCCGTGGAAGGTTCGCCGGGAACGGACATGCCCGCGCTGCAGGACACCGTCGCGGCGATGGCCACCGCGGCAGCCGCAGCGCTGAACGACCTGAAGAATCCGGTTCCGCCAGCCGGACGTCGGAGCGGGGGGACTCGGCGTTGGGGGACACAGCCCATGGGGTCAGTGTATTCCCGGCGCGGGGCCGCGTGTCCGGCACCGGGCGGGCGTTTTCGGTTAGTCTCGAGCCATGACGCCACCAACCCCCTTGGAATGCGTCCTCGGCCTGTTGCACGCTCTTGAAAACGGCGGCGGGGCGAAGGACATCGCCCCCTTCCTGGCCGCGGACTACACCCTGCGCGAGGCGCCCCACCCGCTGGCCCCGGCCGGAGCGACGCGGAACCGCGACGAGGCCCTCGCGGGCGCGGCTGCGGCACATGACGTGATCTCGGGGCAGCGCTTCGCCGTGCGGCGCACGACGTGTGAAGGCACACGTGTGGTGGTGGAAGCCGAGTGGACGGCCACCGTGCTGATGGACCTGCCGCACTGGGACGCCGGAGAGATCATCCGCGCCCGGATCGCGTCCGTCTTTGAGGTCGTGGACGGGCGGGTCGTCAGCCAGGACAGCTACGACTGCTACTTCACGCCGGCCTGAGCCGACGGGCCCGGGCCCGTCAGTGAGTGGGTCAGTCACTGCGTGGGTCTGTCACTGCGTGGGGCGTTATCGCAGGGCTGTTTATCGCATGGTGAAGCGGCGGGCCACAAATCCGTTGACGGCGTGTACCGAAGCCGCCGCCGCTAGCGCCCGGTTCCGTACCGACCATGGTCCGGCCGGGAGGGGCCGCCCCAGCGCCATGTTGATTTCGGATTGCCGGGCAGCCCGGGCGGCCGCAGCCATGCGGCCGCGTTCGAAGGTCCGGAGTGCCGTCCCGACGTGCGCCCCGTGCAGCGACGCGAGCACCACCGGGGCCAGGGCGGCGGCGTCGAGCCAGCCCAGGTTCATGCCCTGGCCTCCGATGGGGCTGATCTCGTGGGCAGCGTCCCCGATCAGGACCGTGCGCCCGGTGATCATCCGGCCGGCCAGCCGCGAGCGGACGCCGAAGCTGCTCAGCATGCTGTTGCTCGCGGGGTCGACGTCGATCCCGGTCCGTTCCCGGATCTGTTGTCCGAGCCAACGGGCGTCTCCGCCAGTGCCTGACGCGGCGAGGCGGAGCACCCAGCGGCGTAAGTTCCCCGGCAGCGGAAAGGACTCCACGATCCCCTCGGATTCGAGGAAGAGGGCGGCGTCGGGACCGTACCCGGTGGTGTCGGCGAAGTCGCCCATCAGGTAACGGTCCGGATAGTCCTTCGCGCGGACCGGAACGCCGAGTTGCGGGCGGATGGTGGAGCGGACTCCGTCGGCGGCAACGGCGAAGGCCGCCGTATACCGGACCTCCCCGCCTCCCGCCGCGGCGTCCACGGTGACCTGGCAGCCGTCGTCGTTCAGTTTCGTGACGCGGACACCACGGTGCAGGGCCGCGGGGTCAAGCTGCCGGACACGGTCTTCCAGGATGGCCGCCGTCCGGGCCTGCGGCAGGGACAGGACAAACGGAAAACTGTCGGAGACGCCCGCAAAGGACATCTCCGCGAGCATCCTGCCACCGCCGACGGCGAGGCCGCGCCTGATAGGGACCCCCTCGCCCACGAGGTCCGGCGACACGCCGATCCCTTGGAGCGCGTCCAGCGACGGGGGGTGGATGCCGATCGCCCGGGAGTGCGGTTCGGCGTCGGTCCGCTGTTCCAGGATCCGGACACTCACACCCTGTTGGAGCAGCAGCGCTGCCATGAACAGCCCCACCGGCCCGCCGCCGATCACCAGGACATCAACCACGGGCGGCCTTGTCGAGGGTCAGCAGGTTGCGGAACGGGGCGCGCCGGAAGACCTTCCAGCCCGGGGGAGCGGCGGCCTGGAGCTCGGCGTCGGTGTAACTGCGGCGGATGGAGGTGAGACCGTCCTGCCTGATGTAGGAGCCCCTGAAGGGCAGGGCGCCGGCGAAGAAGAGGGCGTAGGCGGCCGGGCTGCGCCGGAGGTCGTTGTGGATGACCCTACCGTGGCAGAGCCCCGCCGATTCGGCCAGGAACACCGGAAGCTCGTCCTCCGCCAGGTGGTGGAGCACATGGTTGGACACCACCAGGTCAAAGCTCTGGCCCTCGCCGGCCAGGTCGGCCGCCGTCGCCTGCCGGAAGCTCACGCCAGAGCCCTGGTGCCGTTCCGCGGCGAAGCGGCTGGCGCGCGGATCGGGATCGATCGCTGTGACCTCCAGCCGGAGCCGGTCCCGGGCCGCCCAGCGGGAGAGCATTACCGGCACGTCGCCGCCTCCGCAGCCGATGTCCAGCAGGGTGGCCGGCGCGCCCTGGCGGAGGCGGGGCCTGAGCTGGCTGACGTAGATGCCGCGCCAGCCGGAGACGGCCCGGTTGACCAGGGCAAACTGGGCATAGGTGCGGTCCAGCTTGTCCGGGTCGCAGCCGGGCAGGTCCATTTCCTCGACGGCGTGGGACGCACGTTCCCGCAGCAGTGCCACCGGCTCTCAGGCCAGGGCCGATTCCGGCTGGGCCGAGGGGGAGGGGGCGGCCGCGTCCCGGGCCGATTGTGTCGCCTCGTCGCGGGCAGGGCTGGTGAGTTTGGTGAACAGCGCGGTTTCCACAGTGAGTCCGGGGCCGAACGCCATGGAGCAGATCCGTTCCCCGCCGTCGCCGTCGGCAGTGTCAACCGGCGGCTGGTCGAGGATGTGGCGGAGCACGAACAGCACGGTGGCGCTGCTCATGTTTCCGTAGTTGCGCAGGGTTTCCCGGGCCGGGACCAGCTGCTCGTCGGTCAGGTCCAGCCTGGACTGCACCTTGTCCAGGATGCTGCGCCCGCCGGGGTGGATGGCCCAGTGCCGGATGTCATGGTAGGGGAGTCCCAGCAGGGTGCTTTCCCGGGACAGGAGCGGTTCGAGGGCGCCGATGATGTGGTCGTCGATGATGTGTGGGACGTAGTTGCCCAGGACCATCTCGAAGCCTTCGTCGCCGATGTTCCACGCCATGGATTCCTCACCGACCGGTGTCAGGACCGTCTCGAAGTGGTCCAGTCGCAGCAGCGCAGGCTGGTCCGGGTCCTCACGGGCAGTCACGATGGCCGCTGCCGCGCCGTCGGCAAAAAGTGCTGAGCCCATGATGGTGTCCGGATCGTTCGAGGTCCGGACGTGCAGGGAGCAGAGTTCGGCGCAGACCACCAGCACGACGGCGTTAGGATCCGCCTCGCAGAACGATTTGGCTGCCCGCAGCGCAGGGAACGCCGCATAGCAGCCCATAAAACCCAGGTGGTAGCGCTGCACCGCGGGGTTCAGGCCGAGGGCCCGGACGATTTTGTAGTCCGGTCCGGGGTTGAAAAACCCGGTACAGGAGACCGTAACGAGGTGAGTTATGTCAAGTAAAGTGATTCCGGGGCTGGCATCCAGGGCCTTCTGGGCGGCCTCAATGAAGAGCTTGGTGGCTTCGGTGGCGAAGATGTCATTGCGCACCTTGGTGCTGGGACTGAGCAGCAGCCCCGTGTCGGCGTCGAAGAACCGCGGATTCTCCGCCCGGTGATCCTTGGTCAGTTCGGCCACGGCCGTGTAGCGGGTGTCAATGGCGGCGGAGTCAAAGCACGTGCCGACCAATCGTGTGCCCAGCCTGGTGAGGCCCGGCTGGGCCGCAAAAACATCCCGGGCTTCGGTTTGGACCAGGACAGTTGGCGGGACAGCAGTTTCCAGGGACCTCAGGTAGACCGTCATGGTTCATTCTCAGTGAGGTCGGCGCAGAAGACAATGGATCCGGCCACGCAAATGCCCGGCAGGCCTTGTTGTTAGATACCGATCTGGAAGCCCTCTCGGGGTTCGGATCAGAACGCCGATAATCAACATTATGTAAAGTAGAGCTGATTCTGCTGCATCCGATACACGATCACCCCTCCTCCCGACTGCTGTCGTCGTACGACCGGTATAATTTCGGGATCGACCCGGCCAGGACGATTGCCCTGCCTGATTTGTTCCCCCCGGGCAACAGAATATGGGACACGAGGCGCTAAGGCGGGAGAGAGATCACGTCGCGGGCGACTCTGAAGTGGGCCGTTGCGGCGCAGTGACAAAGCCTAGCTCCACGCGTACTGTCACAATAATTTCCTGCCCCGCCACACCTGGCCCGGGCCGCGAACCATCCGTCATCACACCCCCACGGAACGGAACCACATGACCGCCGCCGCCAGGCGAACGCCCGTCGCCGTCAAACGCGCCCAACTCCTCGTGGCCTCCGGGGCGCTCGTCGGCCTGATCGGGATGGTGGCATCAATCCCGCTCGGCCAGTACCTCCTGGGCTCGGTCTTCGCCGTTACCGGGGCGGCCATCATCATCGGCGGAGGCGCCCCGGCAGACGCCGCTCTCCGGGCGTCCGTCGCCGCAGCCCTGCGCCCAGGTGAAATGCGGCGCCGCGGAGTCACACTGCGCTGGCTGCTGGCCGTCATGACGATCGCACCCGCTATTCCAGAGGGAGCGTTCGCCATCATCCATAACGACGATTACGTCCCGATCGCCATAGCAGTGCTCGGCATGGCCGCGACCCTCACCCTCGCGGCGAAAGACTGCAGGGGGCATTACCGCGGAGCCGCCGCCGCCGAGTAGGCAACTCCCCGGACCAGTCCCGAGGCGCCGCTGTCAGCCCCGTTACCTTTTTCGTAGCCCGTTCCTGTTGCAGGATGAGGGTGTGCTGGCCTGCCGGCCCCGGCATGATTGCCGCCCCCAGTCATCAATGATCCGGGGGGTGTTGTCACCGGGGTCCGGTAGGTGCCGGAGAGACCGCTAATAGAGGCAGGACAGGTTGGGATCGTCGTGCGTAACGTGGATGCCGGGCTCTGACACCGCGGACAGTCCAGCACAGGTATCAGCCGCTGTGACTGGGAGGTACAGGTGATCGGAAACCACGAAAGCATTGATGTCTTCATCGGCCTGGACGTCGGCAAGGGCGAGCACCACGCCGTTGCAGTGGACAGGGCCGGTAAGAAACTCTTCGACAAGGCTTTACCCAACGACGAGGCCCGGCTGCGCGAAATACTGGCTTCTCTGAGCAGACATGGCCGCATTCTGCTGGTCGTTGACCAGCCCGCGACGATCGGTGCACTCCCCGTCGCGGTTGCTCAGGCCACCGGTGTCACTGTCGGATACCTGCCGGGGCTGGCGATGCGACGGATCGCGGACCTGCACCCTGGCGAAGCGAAAACCGACGCCCGGGACGCGTTCATCATCGCCGAAGCTGCCCGGACCATGCCACACACACTGCGCTCCATCCAGATTGCCGACGAACAACTCGCCGAGCTGACCATGCTCTGCGGCTTCGACGACGACCTGGCCAAACAGGCCACGGCGACATCGAACCGGATCCGCGGCCTGCTGACCCAGATCCACCCCGCACTGGAGCGTGTCCTTGGCCCGCGTCTGGACCACCCGGCAGTATTGGATCTGCTGCGGACCTGGCCGACCCCCGAAGCTTTGCGCCATGCCGGCCGGCGCCGGATCGGGAACCGGCTCACAAAGCTTGCGCCCCGGATGGGCGAACGCCTCGCCGGCGAGATCATTGACGCACTGGGCCAACAAACGGTCGCCGTCATCGGGACAAACGCTGCCACGATCGTGCTGCCCCAACTGGCCCGGATGCTCGCCGACATACGCGAGTCCCGGGACGCCGTATTCACCCGGGTCGAAGCCCTCGTGGAGGCCCACCCTCTTCACCCGGTCCTGACGTCACTCCCGGCGGTCGGCGTCAGGACCGCAGCACGGATCCTCACCGAGGTCGTCGGCAAAGACTTCGCATCCGCAGGGCACCTGGCCTCCTACGCAGGCCTGGCACCGGTGACCTGGCGATCCGGGTCTTCCATCCGCGGTGACCACCCATCGCGGAAAGGAAACAAGATCCTCAAGCGAGCCCCGTTCCTCTCCGCGTTCGCCGCACTGAAGGATCCTCTGTCGAGGGCCTACTACGACCGGAAACGAGCCGAAGGCAAACGCCACAACCAGGCCCTCATCGCTCTCGCCCGCCGCCGATGCGACACCCTCTACGCCATGCTCAGAGACGGCACCTTCTACGAACCACGGCTACCCTCAGCCGCTTGACGAAAACCATAGAGGCACCCCCCCGACTCCCCCTGACTCCCCCGGAAGCGAGATTGAGGCAGTCCCCCAACGGCCCGACCGGAAATGCTGGTGCCGCACATTTCTCTCGGATATTGTCAGCGGTAATTCGTGTGGCTGCTTCCCAGCCGACGCTGATTTGGGGGAATCTTTCGTGAGTCCATCTTCTGCCCTGCCCGGGCTCCTGCGCCGTGCCCTGGCTGCGCTGTGCGCCGTCGCAGTCCTCTCTGTATTTGTCGCTCCGGCGCCTGCAGCCATCGCCAATGAACCGGTTGCCCAGTCGGAACCGGCGGCCGCCGCGGCGTCGGTGACACTCGAGGGCGACCCCGTGGTCTTCGGGTCCTTGACCGCACGGTTTTCCCCGGCGGCACCGGCTGGCGGGCTGCGGTACGAATACCTGCGCGACGGCGACCCCATCCCTTACCCCTATCTGGGGCCGTACTCCAGCTTCCGCCCCCAGCCGGAGGACTTCGGCGCCAGAATCTCTGTCCGCGTCACCGCCACAGTCGACGGCCACGACCCGGTCGTCATAACGTCAGCCAAAACCGCCCCTGTCATTGGCCGCCTCGAGGTCAGCGCAGCGGCAAGTGGCGAGCCGATCGTGGGTAAATCCATCAGTTACTCCGTCTTCCTCAGCGGGTTGCCTACCCTGCAGGTGCCGGTCGCAAGGACCTACGCCTGGTATCGGGACGGAGAGCCGATCCCCGGAGCCACAGCCGGGCAGTACACGGTCACGGACGAGGATTTCGGCAGGAGCCTCACCGCCGCCGCAGAGTTCACGGCACCGGGATACCGGCCCGTCAGTGACACAGTCGCCTTCGCGCCGCCATCCACGGCTACCTGAACCTCCCTGCCGAGCCCGTCATTACCTACGCCACCGGCGCGGCCCCCGCGTTTCCCGGGACTGTGCTGAAGGCGTCCGCCCCTGCCACACAGGAGCCGGCCCCGGCCGGCATGACCTACACCTACCAGTGGGGTTACTCCTCCGGGACCTCCTCCACCTGGGCCTACGCCATCACCGGGGCAACAGCCCCCACCTATACCGTGCGCCCCGAAGACATCGGCCGGGACATCAGGGTCACCGTCACACCGGTCGCTGCCGGCTACGTCGGACAATTTAAGGCAAGCTCCTTCAACCACGCCGTGCGGGTCTAAGGACGGTTTACGGCAGCGCCGACACCCACCATCAAGGGCACGGCGATGGCGGGCCAACTGCTGACAGCGGTGCCCGGCACCGCCCCGACCCCCGCCGCGGAGAGCGTGCAGTACGTCTGGTACCGCGACGGACAGCGCCTCACTGAGCATTCGACGGACCCGACGTACCGGCTCACCCGGGACGACGGCGGACACAAAATCACGGTCCGGGTCTTCTACGGCAGGAACGGGTACGTCCAGGCTTCCAGCCCCGCCTCCGCCGCGGTCCTCCCACCGGGCTACTTCACCAGCGGCCCCGCCTGGATCGTGGGCTCCACCGTCGTCGGGTACGTCGTGAGCGCCCGGACCAGCTACACCTCGCCCTCGCCGTCGACAGCGCTTTACCAGTGGTACCGGGACGGGAAACCGATCATCGGCGCCCGGGGCACGTCGTACCGGCTGACGGCGGCCGACCAGTGGCGCCAGATCACCTTCAAGGTCACGTTCAAGCGGGCAAACACCGTTGACCTCAGCGTGGTCTCGCGGGCCATCAAGCCCCTGGCGGTGTTCACCAAACTTCCCGCTCCTGTCGTACGGGGCACATACACCGCCGGCCAGCTCCTTCGAGCCTCGGTGACCCTGTCGACCCCCGCAGCGACCTCCGTGACCTGGCAGTGGTTCCGGGACGGGAGGCCGATCGCCGGCGCCACGGGCCCGAGCTACCGGCTCACCCGCTACGACCGGGACCGGTTCGTCCACGTCGTAGCAACCTACAGGAAGGCCAACTACCTGAGCTCGCCCCGCCCGTCAGCCCTCCGCTGGGTGCCAGGGCCCACCACTGTTTGATGTAGGCTGACTGGAGTTTCACCAGTTTCACCGGTTTCACCCGGATTCACCCAGGAGGCCCCGTGCAAAACCCCTTCAAACCGACGGCCGGTGCCACACCGCCGGACCTGATCGGGCGCGCCGGCCTGTTGGACGAATTCGAGTACGGCCTCCGCCAGGGCTCTGGCGCTCCGGGACTTCTCACCATCATCACCGGGGCCAGAGGCATCGGCAAGACCGTCATGTTGAGCGCCGCGGAAGAAATCGCCAGGACTCATGGCTGGGCAGTCATCTCCCGGACGGCCAACCCCGGGTTCCTTGCCAAGATCGGCGACGACATGCTCCGCCTTCTCGACGAGCTCGGTGACGGCCCGCCTGCCCGGAAGGTCACCGCCTTCTCCGCCGCAGGGTTCGGGCTGACCACCCAACTCCCCCAGGAGCGCGTTCCCGACTGGCGTCGGACCGGAGAGGAGCTGCTGGGCCTGCTGCAGGCAAAAGGTACAGGCCTGGTCATCACCATTGACGAGATCCACGCCGTCGACCGCGCGGAAATCTCCCAGCTGGCCTCCGACGTGCAACACTTCATCCGTCAAGGGCTGCCCATCGGCCTGATCTTCGCCGGACTCCCCTCCGCCGTGTCTGATCTGCTCAACGAAGGCGTCGCGACTTTCCTCCGCCGGGCCGACAGGATAAACCTTCACGAGGCGGCCATCACAGAAGTCACTGCGTCATACCGGGAGCTTTTCAGTCGGAGCGGCATCGACGTCTCCCCCGCCCACATCACCGAGGCTGCGGAAGCTACTGAGGGCTACCCCTTCCTCATTCAGCTTGTCGGCTACTACCTGTGGATGGAAGCCGACAAGGCGGGTTGGACCCTTAACGAGGACAATGTCCAGATGGCAATCACCGCCTCTCAACGACGCAACACGCTGGTTGTCGTGGAGTCCGCGTTGTCGGACATCTCTGAGAAGGACCGTGCATTCCTGGACGCCATGGCCGAGCAGGACGGCGCATCGACCGCCGCCCAGATCGGGCAGGCCATTGGGTCCAAACCCAATGTGGTCTCGAAGTACCGCAACAGGCTCATCGCCGCGGGCCTGATCGAATCAGCCGGTTACGGAAAGGTTGACTTCGCCATTCCCGGCCTGCGCCAGTACCTCCGAAGCTGATCGTGCAGGGGGCAGCTAGCCCCGGGCGTAGATGTCGCGGAGAACGTCGGCGAAAACCGGCAACAGCTGCATTGGATGCGTGACAGAGTCATCTGAGGCACGAAGGATTGCGCCGTCAACGTCTGCCAGAAAGGCCTCGGGCGACAGGGGTCCGTGCGGAACGCGGATCATCCAAACAAACCCCCTCGGACGCGGAGGGACGCCCGCGTCCCTCAGGTACATGTCGATGTCATCATCGATGCTTTCCCGGTCGGCAGCCGTAAACGGCTCCACGAAAGGTGTCCGCCCGTGAGCGTCCTCGATGTAGCCCGTGACCGTTCTGCCCAGGTCCGAGGACGGAGAGCGGCGCAGGTTGTCCCGGCCGGCTGCCCACCCCATGAGCGCTCCCCAGCCGTTTTCGGGCAGCTCCACCCAGGATGCTGAGGGCCCGCCCTCCTGAACCTCGCTCCACACTGGCTACTCCTTCTTCCGGCCGTCCGCGCATGTGCACCCAAGGCTGCCCGCGAGGGGGCTTCGCCTCACTGTTGAACCTGCCACATCCCCCAGACAAGCGCTGAACTGCCGGGCACTGCAATCATCATTGCCGGTGAGCCGACGGCGTACCACCCCCCAGCCGGGACGGGCCTTTCCGACGCCTGAGCCGTGGCCCCGAGAGACCCTGGCCCCCTTGAGCGAACAGAAAGGCGAAGCTTTAGCGCAGCTTCTGCCCCACGAGATTACTTCCGCCCCACGCGTTGATACGCTGGGCCCGTTGGGGGCAACAATCTATCTCAGGAGAGTACGTGTCTCGCGACGACGTGCGGCTACGCCCACATGAACTGTCCGCCGCTTCGCCAGCCGCCCCGCTGGAGGCCAAAGCCCTGTCCAAAGCCGGTATTGCCGGCTGGGCGGCCAGGCTGGGGACTCCCGGACTTGAGGCCCCACGCTCCCGCCGCTGGGCACACGTGGGCGCCCTCGCCGCCATCGCGGCCCTGATTCTCTACCTCGTCTGGCGCGTGCTCTTCACCCTGCCCTCCGGCGAATGGAACCTCACCATCGCGTGGATCCTGCTGACCTTCGAAGCGCTGCCGCTGACTGGCTTGGTTCTGAAGGCATGGGCAGTCTGGAATATCGACAGCCGCCCGCCGGCGCCGGTGGACGAGGCGCCGCACGGGATGCGTGTCGCGGTCCTGATCCCGACGTACAACGAACCGATCGAGGTGCTGACACCCACGGTCGCCGCTGCCTGCGAACTCGCCCCGGAGCACGAGACGTGGGTTCTCGACGACGGCGACCGGCCGTGGGTGGAGGAGATGTGCGCCGCCTACGGTGCCCGCTATGTCCGGCGCGACGTCCACGATCACGCCAAGGCCGGCAACATGAACCATGCCCTCGACCTGATGGCGGCGGAAGAGGCCGCCGGCGCCCCGGGGATTGACATCATTGCCGTTCTGGACTGCGACCATGTGCCGCTGCCGACGTTCCTGACCGCCACGCTGGGCTGGTTCGCTGACGACGAGGTGGCCCTGATCCAGGGTCCGCAGTCCTTTTACAACGGAGGCGCGTTCGACGACGACGGCATCACGGGCGAACAGGGCATGTTCTTCAACGTCATGATGCCCTCGCGCAACGTGCCGGGCGCGGGCCCGTTCTGGTGCGGATCGACGTCGCTGTTGCGGATCAGCGCCCTCCGGGAGGTCGGCGGAGTGGCAACCGAGACCATCACCGAGGACATGCACACCACGCTCAAACTCATCCGGCGCGGCTGGAAAACCGTCTACCACCACCAGACCCTCGCTGTGGGGCTGGCCCCGGCCACCCCGGACCAGTACCTCCTGCAGCGGCGGCGCTGGGGAATGGGGGCCATGCAGATCCTGGTCCACGAAAAGCTGTGGGCGGCGAAGAGCTGGATGTCCTGGCGGAACTACCACGAGTACCTCAACGGAACACTCTGGTGGCTGGAAGGCATCGCCACCCTGGTCGCCTTCCTCATTCCAGTGTTGGTAATGCTCTCCGGTGCCCAGACGTCCACGGCGGGCCCCCTCCTGTTTACCGGCGTCTTCATTGCCATGTTCACCATCCGGCTGTGGGGTTCCAAACGGCTGATGCGCCGTGAGATTCACTGGCCAACCGCCTTCGCACTGCGCATCTTCCGCGTTCCGGTGGGCCTGGCGTGCCTGTGGTGGCTGATCACCCGAAACATTCTTCACTTTGAAGTCACGCCCAAGGGCGCCGCGGACGTCCGCCTCCGCGGCCGGACACCGCGCATCCTGCTCGTGATGGTGGTGCTGATCAGCCTCGTGATCCTCTATGCTGCGGCCGGGCTTGCCGGCCTGGTGCCCTGGCGCACCTCGCCGGGCTCCACGGTGGCTTCCGGTGCGTGGCTGGTTCTCGCCGGCGTTGTGCTGGTCCTTGGCACCCGGCGAATCCGCGCAGCGGAATTCGCTACGTCGCGCCGCAACGCCTACCGCTTTGAGGTGGATGCTCCCGTGGAGAGCGACGGCGTCCGGGGCGACCTTCTCGACGTTTCCGTAGGTGGAGCTGCCGTACGCTTCCCGCAGGGCACGCTGCCGCCGTCGGGCTTTGTCCCGCTCCGCCTGCCGGGCGCACCGACGGTCCGACTGGAGGTCATCAGGGTCACGGACGAGGCGGACGGTTCCCAGGTGGCGTCGCTGCGCGCGGCCGACGGGGACTGGGACGTCTACCGGGTGCTGTCGATGTGGATCTTCCACACTCCCGCCGGTGCCCTGCCCGACTTCCCGGCCGGAGTCCCCGCAGCGGCGTCCCTCCGTGGCCGCTGACCTGCTCAGTCCTTCGCAGCCGCTCGTGCGGCAGCCGGCGGTACGGGTTCGTGGCGCAGGTAGCTCCGGCGGAACCGGCCGCTTCCCGACGTCAGTGCGCGCAGCTCGACGGCGTACCGCACCAGTTCCTGGTCCGGCACTTCGGCGCTGATTTCGGTCAGCTCTCCCGCGGTCGACGTCGTTCCGGTCAGCCGCGCCCGGCGCGAGGACAGATCGCTCATCACCGCGCCGACGTGCTCATCGGCAACGGCGATCGTCGCCGCCGAGACGGGTTCCAGCAGTTGAATCCGTCCGGCCGCGGCGGCCTCCCGCAAGGCCAGCGCACCGGCAGCCTGAAAGGCCGCGTCAGACGAATCCACACTGTGCGCCTTGCCGCCGAGCAGGGTCACCCGGATATCCACCACCGGGAAACCCGCGGACACGCCCTTCTGCATCTGCGCCCGCACGCCCTTCTCCACCGAAGTGACAAAGGGGCCCGGAATCACCCCGCCCACGGTTTTGTCCACGAATTCAAAGCCGGCCCCCCGTTCCAGCGGCTCCACCTCGATGTCGCAGACGGCGTACTGGCCGTGGCCGCCCGACTGCTTCACGTGCCGTCCGTGGCCTGCGGCCGGAGCGGCAAAGGTCTCCCGCAGCGGGGTCACAATGTCGACGGTCCGCAGGTTGACGCCCTGCTCGCGCAACCTTCCCAGGACCACGTCCGCGTGCGCCTCCCCCATGCACCAGAGGACCAGCTGGTGCGTCTCGGCGTTCCGTTCCACCCGGAGCGCCGGGTCCCCCGCAGCCACCTTGCCCAGGCTGCGCGCCAGGGCATCCTCATCACCGTGGGAGGCCGCTTCAACGGCAACGGGCAGCAGCGGCTCCGGCATCTCCCACGGTTGGATCAGCAGCGGAAATTCCTTGGCCGAAACCGTGTCCCCTGTCTCGGCCGGCCCCAGCTTCGTCAGGGCGCAGATATCCCCGGCGACGCTGAACGGCACAGGCCGCAGGCTGGATCCCAGCGGCGAATACAGGTGGGAGACCCGCTCATCGCTGTCGTGATCGACGTGGCCCCGGTCCGCCAGGCCGCGCCCGGCCACATGGACCGCCGAGTCCTCCCGCAGCGTGCCGGCAAAGAGCCGGACCAGGCAGACGCGGCCCAGGAAAGGATCGGTGGTGGTGCGCACCACTTCGCCGAGCAGCGGAGCTGCGGGGTCGCAGTCCGGTGTCGCGGCCGGCGTCCCGTCAAGGTGGGACACCGCGGGACGGGGCCGTTCGGTGGGCGCGGGGAAGGCCCGCGTCACCACCTCCAGCAGTTCGGCCAGGCCGACGCCGGTCTCGGCGGACGTGGCGATCACGGGATGGAAGGAACCCCGGGCAACAGCCGTCTCCAAGTCGCTGACCAGGACCTCGGGCGGGATTTCCTCGCCGTCAAGGTACCGTTCCATCAACGACTCGTCCTCGCTTTCGGCGATGATCCCTTCAATCAGGGCTCCCCGGGCCGCTTCCGAGGCGACGCGCTCGACGTCGTCCGTGTTCCGGAACGCGGGCGGCGCATCATCCGGCGACTGCTCCGAAACGGTGCCCGAAAGCAGGCCCAACAGGCCGGTAATGTCCGTCCCTTTGCTGACCGGAAGGTAGAGCGGCACCACCGTGTCCCCGAAGGCCCGCTGGCATCTTTCGAGCGCGGCGTCGAAGTCGGCCCGGGGATGATCCAGCCGGCTGATCACCACAGCCCGCGGCACCGCGAGGCGCTGGCACTCTCCCCAGAGGGCCGTTGTGGCAGCGTCAATGCCGTCCACGGCCGAGACAACGAACAACGCCGCGTCCGCCGCCCGCAACCCGGCCCGCAGTTCCCCGACAAAGTCCGGGTAGCCCGGGGTGTCGAGGAGGTTCACTTTGATGCCGCCGGCCGTCACGGGCACCACGGAGAGGGCGACGGAGCGTTGCTGGTGGACCGCGGCCGGCTCCGAGTCGCCGACCGTGGTGCCTTCGGTGATCGACCCCTTCCGCGAGATGGCACCGGTTGCGGCCAGCAGCGCCTCTGCCAGCATCGTCTTGCCTGCTCCGGAGTGGCCCACCAGCGCCACGTTCCGGATCTGCTCCGGCTCTTCGGGCGGCTGGGCATCGGTGGCGTCGGCGCGCCGCAGTTCAGAAGTGCCCCGGGCGGCGGCCTTCGCCGGAGCCTTTGCGTCTTTGGCAGGCATGGGAACCTCCTGATGCATCTGTCGGCCCGCCGCCCGCAGGCCATGGCGCGGCGCGGGGCCGCCTATATGGATTGGACACCCTGCGGCGATCTGTCGGCAAGATGCAAAAGCCAACTCCCCTGCAACGTCACGGCATTCCGCGCCCGGCCCCGGGTCAGCTTCCGTCGTAGGCCTTCTGCAAGACCGCGATGTCCAGCTTCTGCATGCCCAGCATGGCCTGCATGGCGCGGTGTGCACCCGCCGGATCCGGACCGCCGATCAGCTCGCCCAGCACAGAGGGGACCACCTGCCACGAAACCCCGTACCTGTCTTTGAGCCAACCGCACTGGCTTTCGGTGCCGCCCTCGCCCAGCGCAGTCCAGTAGCGATCCACTTCCGCCTGGGACGAACAGTCGATGACGAACGAGATTGACTCGTTGAAGGTGAAGGCCGGTCCCCCGTTCAAGGCCGTGAAGGTCCGCCCCTCGATTTCGAAGCGCACGGTGATCGCCTGGCCAGCCGGTCCGGGACCGCCCTCGCCGTAGCGGGACACGTCGGTCACCTTCCCGCCGTCGAAGATGGAGACGTAGAACCCGGCAGCTTCCTCCGCCTGGTTGTCGAACCACAGGCAGGTGGTGATCTTTTCGGCCACAGCGCATCCTCTTTCGTTTGGCCCGGACCCTTACGGTGCGTCCCGGGCAGTGCGGGGTTGTGGGCCGAGCCTAGTCGCGGGGACTATCGGACACAACGGCTCCCAGCGCCGCACCCGGATAGGCTTGGAACATGCCTTCTTCAACGCCACCGCTCCCCCGCCCCGCCGATACCGGACCGGCCCCGGCATCGAGAGCGACGCGGACAGCCGTACTGGCCGCATGCGCGGACGCGGCACTGATCCTCCTTTTCGCGGCCATCGGCCGTGACGCCCATCAGCGCGGGGACGTCGTCACCGGCGTGCTGGCCACCGCCTGGCCGTTCCTGGCCGGTGCGGCGGTGTCCTGGCTGGCCTTGCGGATCTGGCGGTCGCCGCTGGCCCTCTGGCCGGCCGGCGTCGGCGTCTGGCTCGGCGCGGTCACTGTCGGTATGCTCCTGCGGGCCGTCACCGGGCAGACGGTGGTGCTGCCGTTCGTGATCGTGGCGCTGCTCAGCCTGGGGCTGTTCCTGCTGGGATACCGCCTCCTGGCCTCGGCCATCCGGCGGCGAAACACACGCCGCGGCAGGGCCTGATGGACTAGGCTTGCAAGGACATGGCCGGCCCCGGGGACTACCGTCAGGGGCCCGTCACCGGCCGGCAACGGCGCAACAGATCCGGAAAGGTTCACACGTGGTCACCGCTTTCGTCCTGATTAAGACAGACGCTTCCCGCATCCCGGAGACCGCGGAAGAGATCTCCGCCATCCAGGGCATCAGCGAGGTGTACTCCGTCACCGGCGAGTGGGATCTCATTGCGATCGCCCGGGTCCCGAAGCACGAGGATCTGGCGGACGCGATCGCGGACAAGCTCTCCAAGGTCCCCGGCGTTGTCCACACCACCACGCAGATCGCGTTCCGCGCCTATTCCCAGCACGACCTGGACGCGGCGTTCGCCCTCGGCTTCGAAGAGTAGGGCCACGCAGGCGGGGCCCACGCCGGGAGCGCCCCGCCCGGCTAAGTCCCCGCGGACGGTTCAGGCGGAGTGCTTGTCAACTGGTGTGCAGGTCAGCTGGTGCGCAGGTCAACTGCGCGACAGCGCGACCCAGCGGTCCAGGACGGCTGCGGCCGCACCAGATTCGATGGACTCATCCGCACGCTTCAACGCCGCGGCCATCCGCTCGCCGAACGGCCCGACGGCGTCCAGATCGAAGGCCACGAGCCCGGCCGCGGCGTTCAGCAGGGCGGCATCCCGGGCAGGACCGCGGCCGCCGGCAAGAACGGAACGCACTACGGCGGCATTGGCTGCGGCGTCCCCGCCGCGCAGTTCCTCAAGGGTTGCCCGTCGAATTCCCAGATCACCCGGATCGAACGTCTCTTCACTTACCGCGCCGTTCCGGATTTCCCACACCCGGGACGGGCCGGTAGTGGTCAGTTCATCCAGTCCGTCATCCCCGCGGAACACGAGTCCGCGGCTGCCGCGCTTGGCCAGCACTCCCGCCACCAGCGGGGCCATCCGCTCGTTGGCGACGCCCACCGCCGAGGCCTGAACGTGGGCCGGGTTGATCATGGGTCCCAGGAAGTTGAAGGCCGTGGGCACGCCGAGTTCACGGCGGGCGACGGCGGCATGCCGCATCGAGGGGTGGAACACCTGGGCGAAGCAGAACGTGATGCCCGCTTCCTCCGCATTGAGGGCGACCCGAGGGATCGGCAGGTCCAGCCGGACGCCCAGGGCCTCCAGGACATCCGCGGAACCGGAGGTGGAGGACGCTGCACGGTTGCCGTGCTTTACCACCTTGGCGCCCGCGCCCGCCGCGATCAGCGCTGCCATGGTCGAAATGTTGACGGTGTTCTGCTGGTCCCCGCCGGTGCCGACGATGTCCAGCTTCTGCCCGGCGATCTCTATGGGGCTGGCGTTGGCGATCATCGCCTCAACCAGCCCGACCAGCTCGTCGACGGTCTCGCCTTTGGACCGCAGTGCCACGAGGAATCCGGCGACCTGCGCGGGCGTGGCCTCTCCGGACATGATCGAGTTCATCGCCCACTCGGTGTTTCCGGCGGTGAGATCCGTGCCGTTGATGAGGGCGTTGATGAGCCGCGGCCAGGTGTTGCCTGCCGCCTGTGCAGATGCCTGAGAAGTCACGTTCCGATGCTATCGAGGTGCGTACTGCAAAGACCAATGTGAACGGGTCCGGGAACTTTTCCGCGCGAATTCGCGTCTTTGTAGAAAAAGTCCCCCCAAAAGGCGGTTTGCGTTGGGCAGGACGGAGTTTTATAGACATAATGTCTATGTGACATCTGCGACCCATGCCCCCAGTACCCCGGCGCACCCGACGCTGAATCGCCCGAACATGGTTTCTGTTGGAACCGTAGTCTGGCTGTCCAGTGAGTTGATGTTCTTCGCCGGTCTCTTCGCCATGTACTTCACACTCCGTTCGACTTCCGGACTGATGTGGGCCGAAGAGACAGCCAAGCTCAACTTCCCCTTTGCGCTCGTCAACACGATCGTCCTCGTGGCAAGTTCCTTTACTTGCCAGATGGGCGTCTTCGCCGCTGAGCGGCTTCAGCCGCGTCGAAGCGGCGGGCCCCTCAGCTTCACCCGCTGGGGAATGAACGAATGGTTCACCCTGACTTTCATCATGGGTGCCTTCTTCGTGGCCGGCCAGGCGACTGAGTACGCCATGCTCGTTTCCGAGCATGTCTCGCTCTCCTCCAACGCCTACGGTTCGGCGTTCTACATCACCACGGGCTTCCACGGCCTGCACGTCATCGGCGGCTTGGTTGCCTTCCTCCTCATCATGGGCCGGTCCTTCGCGGCGAAGAAGTTCGGCCACTTCGAAGCAACCTCCGCGATCGTCACCTCGTACTACTGGCACTTCGTCGACGTCGTCTGGATCGGCCTCTTCCTGGTCATCTACGTCCTCAAGTAGCAAGACTTGACTCTTTTTCTACAAGAGGCAGAATTTCAAGAAGCGGCTCTCGGAGCCCACGCAGGATCGAATAAAGGAACCACCACGTGAAGGCACTCTCGCAGAAGCGACGTCACCCACTGGCAGCAATTGCACTGCTGCTGATGGGCCTCCTGGTCACTGGTGGGCTGTACGCCGTTGCCACCACCGTCAACCAGGCCAAAGCCACCACTACCTTCAGCGCCAACGACGCAGAGGAAGGCGGCAAGCTCTTTGAGTCCAACTGCGCCACCTGCCACGGCATGGGCGCCAGCGGTACGCAGGACGGCCCCTCCCTGGTAGGCGTCGGCGCTGCCGCCGTCGACTTCCAGGTCGGCACCGGCCGCATGCCCATGCAGATGAACGGCCCGCAGGCCCCCAAGAAGCCTGTTCAGTTCAACGATGAGCAGACCCACCAGCTGGCCGCCTACGTAGCTTCGCTCGGCCCCGGCCCGTCGATTCCCGAGGCAAATGTCCTCGATGGTCAGGGGGACGCCGCCAAGGGCGGCGAGCTGTTCCGCGTGAACTGCGCCATGTGCCACAACGCCGCCGCCGCCGGCGGTGCGCTGACCCGGGGCAAATTCGCTCCGGCGCTGAGCGGTGTGTCCAGCAAGCACATCTACGAAGCGATGGTCACCGGCCCGCAGAACATGCCGGTGTTCAATGACGCCAACCTCTCCCCCGAGGGCAAGCGCGACATCATTACCTTCCTGAAGCAGATCGAGGCCAACGGTTCACCCGGCGGCGCGGATCTGGGCTCTCTGGGTCCGGTTTCTGAAGGCCTGTTTGTCTGGATCGCCGGCCTCGGCGTCATCATCGCCTTCACCATCTGGCTGACGTCCCGGACGTCCTAGCCCACCTGTTGCACCTGTAAGAATTTTCTGCTGACCCGTCAGCAGTTTGAATTGAAAGCTAACTCGGCACTCGCCGAGACGAGAGAGGGATGAGGCGAATTATGGGCAACCATAGTGACGGCAGTCCGAACCACTCGGGCACCGTAGCTACGGCTGGTCAGAATGAGGTGGAGAAGTTCCAGGATCCTGGAATTCCCCCGCATCGTTTGCGCCTGGCTGACACGGACCCGAAGGCCGCAAAGCGAGCAGAACGGCAGGTAGCCCTTCTTTTCGGGACCTCGGTCGTTGGCACCCTGATCTTCTTGGTGGCGTACTTCGCCATTGATCTGGGAGATGACAGCACGATCGCCACCATCCGGCTGCAGAACGCGCTGCTGGGTATTGGCACCGCGTTTGCAATGCTGGGTATCGGCACCGGAATTGTGCACTGGGCGAAGGCCCTGATGCCGGACCACGAAGTCTCGGAAGAGCGTCATGCCATCCGCACGGAGGATGACCGCCAAGCCGCTGTCCGGATCGTCGACGACATCGTCGAGGAAACCGGCATCAAGCGCCGCCCGCTGATCCGCAACACCCTCCTGGGCGCCGTGGCGCTGGCTCCCCTGCCGGCCCTCGCCGTCTTCGGTGACCTGGGTCCGCGTCCCGACGACGCCCTGGCGCACACCATGTGGGCACCCCAGGATGGCAAGCTCAAGCGGCTCACCCGTGATCCTGACGGCACGCCCATCAAGGCCGCCGACGTGACCATCGGTTCAGCGTTCCACGTCATCCCGGAAGGCCTGAACGAACTGAACGAAGGCAAGCTGAATGAAAAGGCCAAGTCTGTTGTCCTGCTCATGCGCCTGAACCCGGAGGAACTCCACCCCTCCCCCGGTCGTGCGGACTGGGCCTACAACGGCATTGTTGCCTACTCCAAGATCTGCACCCATGTTGGTTGCCCTGTTGCCCTCTACGAGCAGCAGACCCACCACCTGCTGTGCCCGTGCCACCAGTCAACCTTCGACCTCACGCAGGAATGCAAGGTTATCTTTGGACCGGCCAGCCGTCCTCTCCCCCAGCTGCCAATCGCGGTTGACGCCGAGGGCTACCTGGTCGCCACCAGCGACTTCCATGAACCTGTTGGACCTAGCTATTGGGAGCGTGAGCAGCATGAGCGCAACATCAACGCCTAGTGCCCCCACCTTCGTCGCCAAGACCAAGGGCGGCCGCATCACGAACTTTGTTGACGAGCGCGTCGGCGGATCAGGCATCCTGCGTGAATTCGGCCGCAAGGTTTTCCCGGACCACTGGTCCTTCATGTTCGGCGAAGTCGCCCTGTACTCCTTCGTCATTCTGCTGCTGTCGGGCACCTTCCTGACCTTCTTCTTTGATCCGTCCATGGCGGAGACCCATTACCAGGGTTCCTACACACCGCTGAAGAACGTCGAAATGTCAGTGGCTTACAGCTCTTCCCTGGACATCTCCTTCGACGTCCGCGGCGGCCTGTTCATGCGCCAGGTCCACCACTGGTCCGCGCTGCTTTTTGTAGCATCCGTGTCCGTGCACATGCTGCGCGTGTTCTTCACCGGCGCGTTCCGCAAGCCCCGCGAAATGAACTGGGTGGTGGGCGGCGTGCTGCTCATCCTCTCGATGGCAGCCGGCTTCACCGGTTACTCCCTCCCCGATGACCTGCTCTCCGGCAACGGCCTGCGCATCATCGACGGCGTGATCAAGTCCATTCCGGTGGTCGGAACGTACATCTCGTTCTTCCTCTTCGGCGGAGAATTCCCCGGAACGGTCATCATCGGCCGCCTGTACATGCTCCACATCCTGCTGGTTCCGGCACTCATCCTCCTGATGATCGTCCTGCACCTCTTTATGGTGGTGGTGCACAAGCACACCCAGTACCCCGGCCCGGGCCGCAACGACGGCAACGTCGTCGGCTACCCCCTCGGCCCGGTGTACGCGGCCAAGGCCGGCGGCTTCTTCTTCATCGTGTTCGGTGTCGTTGCCCTCATGGCCGGGTTCTTCACCATCAACCCGATCTGGAACTACGGCCCGTACGACCCCTCCCCCGTTTCGGCGGGTACGCAGCCTGACTGGTACATCGGCTTCGTCGATGGCGCCCTGCGCCTCATGCCGGGCACGATCGGCAACTGGAGTGTCGAGCAGGTCTGGTTCGGCCAGGTCTTCACCTTCAATGTGCTGCTCCCGGCCCTGGTGCCTGCAGGGATCATCTTCACCGTGCTGTTCACCTACCCGTGGATCGAACGCTGGATCACCAAAGACAACCGCGAACACCACGTCCTGGACCGCCCCCGCAACGCTCCCACGCGTACCGCCATCGGCATGGCTGGCTTTGTCTGGTACTGCGTGATGTGGGCGGCCGCCGGCTCGGACCTCATCGCCACGCACTTCCACGTGTCGCTGAACGATGTGACCTACTGGCTGCGGGCACTGTTCTTCGTCGGCCCGGTCATCGCCTTCATTGTCACGAAGCGCGTCGCCCTGGCACTGCAGCGCAAGGACCGCGAGATTGCCCTGCACGGCCGCGAAACCGGCCGCATCGTGCGCCTGCCGCATGGCGAGTTCATCGAGGTCCACGCACCGCTGGACGAGTACAAGCGCTACAAGCTTGTTGGCTTCGAGTCGCCGTCTCCGCTTCCCGCGGAGCCGAACGCGCACGGCGTCGTCGACAAGAAGGAGAAGCGCCGCGCGCTCTTCTCCATGTGGTTCTTCGAGGACCGGGTTGCCCCGGCTACTCCCGCAGAGCTCGCGGCGGCCCACGGCCACCACGGCGAGCACGAGGCCATCGAGTCTGGTGAGTCGCAGAAAACGCTCAGCCACTAACAGGCCGCAGTGAACACCAGGAAGGCCCGGTCCACCAAGACCGGGCCTTCCTTCGTCCCCGATGGGAATGCCCGTCTGGTGAGACCCCAGGGCGGCGGCACCCCGTGGCAGACCTAGTGCACGCATTCTCGCGGCACACTATGGGCATGAGAGGTAGCGGCGTACCCTTCAGGCGAGCCGAGTCTAACGACACGGATGACCACACACACTGGCCGAAGAGCTATGTCCGACTGCCGTTCTGTGGGATTTTGTCCCCTGGGTGCAGGTGGCTCCAGGCGATTCGTGCGCCACACATCAAGGTTGCGATCCCAGGGATGCACGCAAGAACCATCGGGTAGTACCTGACGTAAAAGGAGTCAGTCGTCGTTCCGTCGGCCGTAGCGAAAATGCACCCCACCCCGAGGGGAGCAAATTCGTAAGTGCCTGTGGGCGGGAAAATGAATCCCTCGGGGTTATGCACCGTGCCGGCAGGCAGATGCTCGGTATAGCAGTATTGCGAAATCGTCTGATGATCGCGAGAGGATGAGCCGATCAAACGCGCCTACCGCTAAGTACCACGCAACGGAAAGCATCACGCAGGTCAGAAACATGAACGTTTTCCGTGTCATTCGCCCCCCGGAATGCAGTGTTTGGGGTTCACCATCGCACATTTCACGCGGCGTCGCCGAGTGGCCCCTGCAAATCACGTGCCTAGCAGCGGGCTCCGAAGGTGGTGCATCCGTGGGTTGATCGGCTGGCCCAGCGTTCGGGCTACGAGCGGTACCCCGAAGCGTAGTTCCGCGTGGGGCGGACGCCTGGCCGCTGCAGGGGCACCCAGAGTTTGTACCGGTCCGCCCGGTAGTAGGACACCGAGTAGTCCACCATGGCCCGCGCCACGAAGGCGTGGCGCTGGATCTTCAGGAGAGGCGACCCGACTTCAACATTGAGCAGTCGGGCGGTCGACGGGGAAGCAGCCGTTGCCTCGATCATGTCCTCGCCCCACTCCATCACCAGGCCGAAGCGTTCGCTCAGGACGTTGTACAGCGAGGTTGGCGGTTCGCCGTCGAGCAGTCCGGGTACCCGGTGGGCGGGGATAAAGTTCTCGTCGACGCTCATGGGTTCGTTGTCCGCGAGCAGGAGGCGGCGGAACCGCACCAGGGGCGTCCCCTCCTCCAACTGCAGTTCCCGGGCCAGGAATGCGCTGGCACCGATCTGCTCGAAACTGAGGACTTTCGCGGCGGGAACCATGCCGCGGCGCTGCATTTCCTCGCTGTACGAGGTCAGCTTGACCTGGAGATCCAGTTTGGGCTTCCGCACGAAGGTGCCGAGTCCCACCACACGCTCGATGACCTCCTCCCCGACCAGGGCGTCAATGGCCTGACGTACAGTCATCCGGGCCAGCCCGAACCGTTCGGCGAGGTCCCGCTCCGAGGGAAGCGCCGAACCCGGCGGGCAGGCGCTCACAATATGGGCCCTGATGATTTCCCTCAACTGGATGTAAATGGGCGTCCCGTTTTGCCGGTCTATTTCGCCGGCCATGCGCGCTGCGTCAGAGGCCGCCACTGTGCGGCCTTCCGGAAATCTTCATGCTTCAAGGTTAAGCCACGCGGCGCACAGGTCTAGACCACCCGCGTCGCCGTTCGCCCGGAAGCATGCCCGCAGCTAGGCTTGAATGCGCCGGTATCCCCCCGGCACCAATGACACCGTAAGAGATAAGGGAGTCCCGTTGCCCGTTCGGAACGCAATCGTCAAGGCGTCCATCGGACTGCATGCACGGCCCGCAGCGCTGTTTGTCCGCGCTGTCCATGAGACCGGCCTGCCCGTCACGATCAGCAAGGACGGCAGGCCCGGCGTGGATGCCCGCTCCCTGCTGGAAGTCATGACCGAGGACTTCCACTGCGGCTGCACCGTGGAGCTGGCCGTCTCCCCCGACGCCGGCCGTGGAAACCATCCACGGACGCCAGACGGGACGCACCCGGCTGGAGCTGCCCGGCGACGAGCTGACGGCCCCACCGGAAAGGTGGGGCCCGCCGACGTAGTTGACTCGGTTTGTGTCCTAAGGGACGTTTAGTGCGCGTGGTCCCCGCGGCTGTACTCGTAGACCCAGCCGACCAGGGCGACCAGCGCGAGGCCGGCGGCGATGTAGACAATCCAGAAGCCAATGGCCAGTCCGAGGAATCCAGTGGCGCTGGCCAGGCCCAGGACGAGCGGCCACCAGCTCCAGGGGCTGAAGTGGCCCTGCTCGCCGGCGCCCTCGTGGATCTCGGCGTCACTGCGGTCCTCGGGACGCATCCCGACGCGCTTGCCGGTGAAGGCGAGGTAGGCGCCGATCATGCCGGCGAGGCCGCCGACCAGCAGCACGCCGAGGATGCCGACCCACTCGGACCAGTTGGTCAGGAAGCCGTAGATGAGAGCGACCGGCACGAAGAAGAAAACTCCGAGTCCAAAAATCCTTGATTCGATCTTCACTAGGGGTTGTCCTTCTGGTCGGCGTTACCGAGGGCTTCTGCGGCCGGGGCAGGAGAATCCACGGTGTATGTCTGGGAGAGTTCGGGGTGGTGCAGGTCCAGGGCAGGACGCTCCGAACGGATCCGCGGCAGCGAGGTGAAGTTGTGACGCGGCGGCGGGCAGGAGGTGGCCCATTCGAGCGAGGCGCCGAAGCCCCACGGGTCATCCACTTCAACCTTCTCGTTGCTGCGCCAGGTGACGTAGACGTTCCAGAAGAACGGGATCAGCGAGGCGCCCAGCAGAAACGAGGCGTAGGTGGAGAACTGGTTCATCCAGGTGAAGTTGTCCTGGGGCATGTAATCCGCGTACCGGCGGGGCATGCCCTCGACGCCCAGCCAGTGCTGGATGAGGAACGTGCCGTGGAAGCCGAGGAAGAGCATCCAGAAGTGGATCTTGCCGAGGCGTTCGTTGAGCATCTTGCCGGTCCACTTCGGCCACCAGAAGTAGAAGCCGGCGAACATCGCGAACACCACGGTGCCGAAGACGACGTAGTGGAAGTGCGCCACCACGAAGTAGGAGTCCGAGACGTGGAAGTCCAGCGGCGGGGAGGCCAGGATGATGCCGGTCAGGCCGCCGAAGAGGAACGTCGCCAGGAAGCCGATGCTCCACAGCATGGGGGTTTCGAACGTGATGGAACCCCGCCACATGGTGCCGATCCAGTTGAAGAACTTCACACCGGTCGGGACGGCGATCAGCATCGTCATGAAGGAGAAGAACGGCAGCAGTACCGAGCCGGTGACGTACATGTGGTGCGCCCACACGGTCACGGACAGGGCGGCGATGGAGATGGTTGCGTAGACGAGGCCCTTGTAACCGAAGATCGGCTTGCGGCTGAAGACCGGGAAGATCTCCGAGACGATGCCGAAGAACGGCAGGGCGATGATGTAGACCTCGGGGTGCCCGAAGAACCAGAAGAGGTGCTGCCAGAGGACGGCGCCGCCGTTCTCAGGGTCGAAGATGTGGGCACCGAAGCGCCGGTCCGCGCCGAGGGCGAAGAGGGCCGCGGCCAGCGGCGGGAACGCCATCAGGACCAGGATTGCCGTCACCAGGATGTTCCAGGTGAAGATCGGCATGCGCCACATGGTCATGCCCGGGGCACGCATGCAGATGATCGTGGTGATGAAGTTGACCGCACCGAGGATGGTGCCGAAGCCGGAGAGCGCCAGACCGAAGACCCAGAGGTCACCGCCCACGCCCGGGCTGAAGGTCGTATTGGACAGCGGCGCGTAGGCGAACCAGCCGAACGATGCCGCACCCTGCGGGGTGACGAAGCCGGACACGGCGATGGTGGAGCCGAAGAGGAAGAACCAGAACGCCAGTGCGTTCAGTCGCGGGAAGGCGACGTCGGGTGCACCGATCTGGAGCGGCATGATGACGTTGGCGAACCCGGCAAAGAGCGGCGTCGCGAACATCAGCAGCATGACGGTGCCGTGCATGGTGAAGAGCTGGTTGTACTGCTCTTTGGTCTGCAGGATCTGCATGCCGGGCTCAAACAGCTCGGCGCGGATCAGCAGCGCCATGACGCCGCCGAAGCAGAAGAACACGAAGGACGCGATCAGGTACATGTACCCGATGGTCTTGTGGTCGGTGGAGGTGATCCAGTTGACGACAATGCGTCCCTTGGACTTCGGTACTACGGGAGCCTCGAGGGTCCCGGTGGGCTGTGAATAGGTAGTTGCCACGTCGCTCCCCTTACTTGGATTCGGTCGGGGCCGGGTTGCGGTCGTACTCTTCGCCGAGGAGACCGGTGTTGCCGTCCTGGCGCAGCTTTTCCAGGTGCGCCTGGAATTCGGCGTCGGAAACGACCTTTACGCGGAACAGCATTTCGGAGTGGTATTCGCCACAGAGTTCGGCGCACTTGCCGTCGTAGGTTCCCTCCTTGGTGGGGGTGAACCTGATGTAGTTGGTCTTTCCGGGGATCATGTCGCGCTTCTGCAGGAAGGCGGGGACCCAGAAGGAGTGGATGACGTCGCGGGCGTTCAGCTCGACGTCCACCGATTTGTTGACCGGGAGGTACAGGGTGGGGAGCTTTTCCTTATCCACTGCCTCACCGGTGAGGTGCGCCTGGACGCCGGCTTCGTGGACGTCCTCGCGGATCACGTCGCCCTTTTTGTAGTTGAAGTCCCAGGCCCACTGCTTGCCGCGGACGTCAACGACGACGTCGGCAGGCTCGGCGCGGTTGTCGATCGCCTGCTGGTCGCGGTCGGTGAAGTAGAAGAACACCAAGACCATGAACAGCGGGATCGTCAGGTAGAAGACCTCGAGGGGCAGGTTGAAGCTGTTCTGCCGGGGGAATCCGACGGTGCCCTTGCGGCGCCGGTAGGCGACCATGCACCAGATCAACAGGCCCCAGGTAATGACACCGACAATCAGCGCGGCAATCCATGAGTTGACCCAGAGGTCCATGATGCGGTCAGTGTGGTTGGTGGTGCCACGTTCCGTGGGCAGCCACCCTTTCTGTACCTCTGGTGAACATCCAGTCAAAGCCAACGCGCCGGCGAGTGCCAAGCCAGTGATCGTAGTGATCTGTTTGCGTCGGCTGCCGGTTCGGTTCTGCGAACTCACAGACGGCCCTTCCTACTTGTTGCTGTCGCCCCGGCCCGCAAAATGGCGGTCAGGGCACACGAAAAGTTTTACTACTCGGTGTAGAGCTTACCGCTCCCCGCGAGTTTTCGCCCACATGTCCGCGCCGTGCGTCGGGACCTTTTTGCCGGGTCCGCTCGTTATGGATCCTGCGGCACTAAGGCCGGGCAGTTTGCCCGGCCTTAGTGGAAGGAATCACCGCACGCGCAGGAGCCGCCGGCGTTGGGATTGTCGATCGTAAAGCCCTGCTTGGAGATGGTGTCCTCGAAGTCGATGCTGGCACCGCTGAGGTAGGGGACGCTCATTTTGTCGACGACAACTTCAACACCGTCGTAGTCCCGCACGGCGTCTCCGTCGAGGAGCCTTTCGTCGAAGTAGAGCTGGTAAATCAGGCCGGAGCAACCGCCGGGCTGCACAGCCACGCGGAGGCGCAGGTCGGTACGGCCTTCCTGCTCCAGCAGGCTGCGGACCTTGCCTGCCGCGACGTCGGTCAGCTGGACTTCGTGCGTGGCCAGTTCCTCGCCCGCCGTGGCGGTGGTGTCGGCGCTGTTTTCATTGGTTGTAGTGCTCATGGCCTACCTTCTAACGACGGTGGTGGCGGCACCGCCAAGGCGGCACCCGCCCCTACTTATTCGGTACGGGCTATAGCTACATGCTACGTCGATCAGCCGTGTAGCTCTAACTTCTGACGTAACCGTCCCTGCGGGCTGGATGTTCCCCGGGAACGCGGCCGGCCCGCCCGGTCAGGCCGGTCCGTCCTCATTCAGCCGGGCGAGCATCAGAGCTTCAGCGACGATGGCGTTCCGGAAATCCCCGAGGTGGAGGGATTCGTTCGCGCTGTGCGCCCGGGAATCGGGATCCTCGACGCCGGTGACCAGGATCTGAACATCCGGATAGAGCTCGGTCAGGTCCGCGATGAACGGGATGGAGCCGCCAATACCGGTTTCCACCGCTGGGACGCCCCATGCCTCGCCGAGCGCCCACATCGCGACGCCGGCAGCCCGGGAGGACGTGTCCGTGAGGAAGGCGTTGCCGCTCTCCCCCGGAGTGAAGACCACGTGGGCGCCGAACGGAGCGTTGGCTTCCACATGCCGGCGGACCGCCTCCATGGCCTCGGCCGGATCCTGCCCGGGGGCGAGCCGCATGCTGAACTTGGCCCGCGCCCGGGGCAGGAGGGTGTTGGAGGCGACGTCGACGGCGGGGGCATCGAAGCCGATGATCGACAGGGCCGGCTTGGTCCACATCCGCGAGGCGATCGTGCCGGTGCCCGCAAGCCGGACGCCGTCGAGCACGGAGGCATCCGCGCGGTATTCCTCCTCCGAGAGGTCCACGGTGGCGTCGTCCCGGCTGACCAGCCCGGCGATCGCGACGTTGCCCTCGTCGTCGTGCAGGGTGGCGATGAGACGGGACAGGAGGGTGGGCGCGTCCAGCACGGGGCCGCCGAACATTCCGGAGTGGACGGCGTGGTCCAGGACCTTAACCTCGATGGTGCCGTCGACCAGTCCGCGGAGGCTGGTGGTGAGCGCGGGGATGCCCACTTTCCAGTTGCTGGAGTCGGCAACGACGATCACATCGGCGCGCAGCAGCTCCCGGTGGGTTTCCAGGAAGGTGCGGAAGGTCGGGGAGCCGGCTTCCTCCTCACCCTCGAAGAAGAACGTCACGCCCAGGCCAAGATCGTCGCCGAGGACGCGGGTCACTGCCGCGTAGGCGGCGATGTGGGCCAGGATCCCGGCCTTGTCGTCGGCGGCACCGCGGCCGTAAAGCCGCCCGTCGCGTTCGACGGCGGTGAACGGCTCCGTCTCCCACAGCGTCAGGTCGCCGGTGGGCTGTACATCGTGGTGCGCGTAGAGCAGGATCGTCGGCTTGCCGTCGGCGGCGGGACGGCGGGCGACGACGGCGGGGCCGCCGGGAGTCCCGTCCTCCTTGTCGCAGCGCAGGATCCGGACGTCGTCGAACCCGCTGGCGCGCACCAGCCCGGCGACGGCGTCGGCGCTGGCATTGAGCGGGGCGGGGTCGAAGCTGGGCCAGGCGATGCCCGGGATGGCGACGAGCTCCTTCAACTGGGCGATGGTGGTGTCGAAGGATTCGGTGACGGCCTGACGGAGCGCCTCGGTGTCGACGTTTCCGGCCAGGGCGGTTGCGGTTTGCGGGTTCCCCGCGGGTGATGAGGTCATGGCCAGAACACTACCCGTGCCGTGGATCACCCTAAACCCTCAACACTGCCGCGGCGCGTCATACCCTGTGTGGGCTGGGTCTCGCGCCGGTGTCCGCGGGGTATTCTGTAGGGGTGTTTGGACGTAAAAAAGAAGCGCCATCGGCGCAGGACATAGTTGACCAGCAGGCGGCCGGGGCAGCAGCCCGGGACGCCGCCCTCGGCAAGGGCGCGCCCACGCCCAAGCGCAGCGCGCAGGTGGCGGCCCGCAAGCGGCCGCTCGTGCCGGAGGACCGCAAGGCCTCCAAGGCCGCAGAGCGTGCAGCGGTCCAGGAGCAGCGGTTGAAGATGCGGGCCGCCCTGGACACCGGAGACGAGAAGTTCCTGCCGCTCCGGGACAAGGGTCCGCAGAAGCGCTTCGCCCGTGACTATGTGGACGCCCGCTTCAGCCTCGGTGAATACCTGATGTTCGGCGCCCTGATCTTCGTGGTGGTCTCCCTGCTCGTCCCGGCCTCCAGCGAGCAGATGATCTACGTCCTGGGCGGGTTCTGGGTGATGTTCCTGGCCGTCTTCGTCGACGTCTTCATCCTCTCCCGCAAACTCCGGAAGCGCCTGACGGAGAAGTTCGGCGACGTGGAGCGCGGCACCGTCTGGTACGGTTCCATGCGCTCGCTGCAGTTCCGCCGCCTGCGCCTTCCCAAGCCCCTCGTCAAGCGCGGCGAATACCCCGCCTGATCCCCGATCAACAAAGAGCCCCCGGCAGTAGGACTGCCGGGGGCTTTGTCGTCCCGATGTGATTGCGGCACCTGTCCGCGGGCACGCGGGGCGCCGCCGGGTTCAGCGCTCTCCCGGCGCCTGCTTCAGCGCCGGGATGGGTGCTTCGCGAGCTGCCGGTTAATGTGGGCAGCCCAGAACGGACCTTCGTAGAGGAACGCCGTGTACCCCTGCACGAGGGTGGCGCCGGCGTCGAGCCGTTGCTGGACGTCCTGCGCGGTTTCGACGCCGCCCACCGAGACCAGGGTCAGCTTGCCGCCCGTCGCCGCCTTCAACCGGGCGAGCACCTCCAGCGACCGCTGCTTCAGCGGGGCACCGGAGAGCCCGCCGGCGCCGCAGTCCGCCACCTTGTCCGGGGCGGACGACAGGCCGGTGCGGGCGACGGTGGTGTTGGTGGCGATGATTCCGTCCAGGTTCAGGTCCAGTGCCAGGCGCGCGACGTCGTCGATGTCCTCATCGCTGAGGTCCGGGGCGATCTTGACCAGCAGCGGAATGTGGCGTCCGGAGGCCTTGTCCGCCGCCTCCCCCACGGCCGTCAGCAGCGGGCGGAGCGAATCAACGTCCTGGAGCAGGCGCAGGCCGGGGGTGTTCGGGGAACTGACGTTGACCACCAGGTAGTCCGCGGCGGGCGCCAGGCTGCGGGCGCTGATGAGGTAGTCCGCCACCGCATCGTCCAGCTCCACCACCTTGCTCTTGCCGATGTTGACGCCGATCACCGGGCGGACACCGGGGTGGCGGCGCTGCAGGGCGGCGCGGGCGGACTTCAGGCGGGGCGCCACGGCGGCGGCCCCGTCATTGTTGAACCCCATCCGGTTGATCACCGCCCGGTCCTGGACCAGGCGGAAGAGCCGCGGGGCCGGGTTGCCGGGCTGGGCTTGTCCGGTGATCGTGCCGACCTCCACATGGCCGAAGCCCAGCTCGGTGAGCGCCTCGATTCCGTGGCCCTCCTTATCGAATCCGGCCGCCAGACCGAACGGTGACGGGAACGTGAGGCCGAACGCCCGGGTCTGGAGCGACGCCGCTGGGGCGGTGAACCGTTGCAGCACCCGCCCGGCCCCGCAGGAGTGGACGAGCCGGATAGCCCTGAACCCGATCTTATGGGCGCGTTCGGCGTCCATCCATGAGAAGGCCAGCCGGAAGAAGGTCGGATATACGCGCATGGCTCTAGTTTTCCCGTTCCGGCGGCCCAGACCAAACCCGCCCGCTGCCGGGCGCTAGCATGAAGCAATGGAATGGGTACCCGATATCCTGGGCGACGACTTCGAAGCCTGCACCTTCCCGGCAACCGGGCCCGACGGCGTCGAACGCACCGCCACGCTGGTCCGCAGGGTTCCCGGTGCCGAGGGGGGCACCGCCGCCGTTGTCCGCGCGGAAGCTGGCCCTGCCGGGCGCCGGCCCCGCGCCGTGCTGTTCCTGCACGGCTGGAGCGACTACTTCTTCAACGAGGAGCTCGCCGACTTCTGGACCCGCCAGGGCTTCGCGTTCTTCGCCCTCGACATGCACAACCACGGGCGGAGCCTGCACGCCGGCACGCACGGCGGCTATGTGGCTGACCTGGACGACTACGACGCCGAGATCACCGCGGCGATCGGCATCATCGCCGCGCTGCACCCCGAGGCCGAAGCACCGCCGAGGGTCGCGCTGATGGGACATTCGACCGGCGGGCTGATTGCCGCGCTGTGGGCCAGCCGGCATCCCGGCGTTATCTCGCAGCTGATCCTCGACAGCCCGTGGCTGGAGATGCACGGCAGTCCGGCCGTGCGCCGTGCGGCGCGGACCATGGTGGAACCACTGGCGCGGTTCTGGCCGGAAGCCGTCATCCGGCTCCCCGAACGAGGGTTCTACTGGCGCAGCATCAGCAGCGCCGCGGAGGGCGAGTGGACCCTGGATGACAACTACCGCCCGCCCCGCGCGTTTCCCGTCCGGGCAGGCTGGCTGAGTGCGGTCCTCACCGGGCAGTCGCGGGTGGCGCGCGGATTGGACATCGATGTTCCCATCCTGGTTCTGATTTCCGGGGCCAGTGCCAACGGGATGTTCTGGAAGGAATCCATGCGGCGCACCGATGCCGTCCTGGACGTCAACACAATCGCCCTGCGTGCCCTCAGCCTGGGCCGGACCGTCACCCTGGAGCGGATCGACGGCGCTCTGCACGACGTGTTTTTGTCCGCCCCGCGCGTCCGCGCCGACGCCTACGCCCGGCTGGCCCGCTGGCTCCGCGCCTACGTCCTGGACGACGGCGGCACCGCCTGATCCGCGGGGCGCGCTCCCCCGGCGGCCTACAGGGTCAGCACCCTGGTGTCAGGCCGGGCCTGCGGGGGCCGCGTCCACTGCCCCGCCGTAGCGGCGGTCCCGCTGCGCGTACACCTCAACCGCGTCCCACAGCGTGCGCCGGTCCACGTCGGGCCACAGTGTGTCCATAAAGACGAATTCGGCGTAGGCGGACTGCCACAGCATGAAATTGGAGAGCCGCTGCTCGCCGGAGCTGCGCAGGAACAAGTCGACGTCGGGCAGGTCCGGCTCGTCCAGGTACTTCTGGATGGTCTTCTCCGTGATGGCGCCCGGTTTCAGCCGGCCGGCGGCAACTTCCTCCGCGATCGCGGAGACGGCATCGGCGATCTCGGCGCGCCCTCCGTAGTTAACACACATGTTCAACGTGCAGGTGCTGTTGCCGCGGGTGAAGTCCTCGGCCTCCTCCAGTTCCCGGATCACGGAGCCCCAGAGCCGGGGCCGCCGGCCGGACCAGCGGATCCGCACACCCCACTCATCCAGCTGGTTGCGCTGCCGACGCAGCACGTCCTTGTTAAATCCCATCAGGAAGCGGACCTCCTCGGGCGAACGGCGCCAGTTTTCCGTGGAGAAGGCGTAGACACTCACATGCTCGATGCCGAGTTCAATCGCACCGGCCATCACGTCCAGCAGGGCGGGCTCCCCCGCTTTGTGGCCCTCGATCCGGGGCAGGCCGCGCTGGTTTGCCCAGCGGCCGTTGCCGTCCATGACGATCGCGACGTGCCGCGGAATGAACTCCGCCGGGATGGCCGGAGGGACGGCTCCGGAGGGGTGCGGGTACGGGCTCACCACGGGGGTGCTCCGCTGCCGGACCGGATTCTTCTTTTTACCCAATGCCACAGTTTTTCCCTAGTTCTTTCCCGGTGCCACAGTTAGGTTCGCTCCACATGTTTGAGGGACTTGAGCACTCGTTCGAGGTGCCACTGCAGATAGCTGGCCACCAGGCCGGCCGCCTCGCGCCGGTGCGCAGGAACTGACGCGTCCGCCGTCGCCCAGTCCCCCGTCAGCAGCGCGCCAAGCAGCAGGACCGTTTCCGCGGCGGGTGCGGGCGATCCGGGCGGGCGGCAGTCCGCGCACACCATGCCGCCGAGCGGCGCCGAAAACGCAGTGTGGGGCCCGCCGGCCCCGCAGCGGGCACAGTCGGTGAAACTCGGTGCCCAGCCGCCGGTGGCGAGGGCACGCAGCAAGTAGGAGTCGAGGATGAGTTCGGGGGTGTGGTCGCCCCGGCTCAGCGAGGCGAGGGCGCCGACGAGGAGGTTGTATTGGGCGGTGCCCGCTTCGCCGTCGACGTCGGTCAGCTTCTCCGCCGTTTCGGTCATCGCCGCAGCGACCGTGTAGCTGCCGTAATCCGCGGCGATATTGCTGCCGTAGGCGCCCTTCGCGTCGGCCTGCGTGACAATGTCCAGGGTGCGGCCGGATATCAGCTGGAGGTCCACGACCATAAAAGGTTCGAGCCGGGCGCCGAAGCGGCTGCTGGTGCGGCGCACGCCCTTGGCCACCGCGCGGACCTGGCCGTGGTGCTTGGTCAGGATGGTGATGATGCGGTCCGCTTCGCCCAGTTTGTGGGTACGCAGCACCACACCGTCGTCACGGTAGGCGCGGGAGGCAAAGGAGGAGGGTTGGGCCACGGTTAATCTTCGCACCGCCTTGAAGGAAACACTGCATTCTGGGGACCCGCCGCTTTTCAGGCGCGCCGCGCCGCCGGACGGACCGGCGGCGCGGCGGCCGGCAGCCTAGGCCCGGGCGTCCCGGATGGCCCGGTTGACGGCCGAAATGACGGCCTTGAGCGAGGACGTGCTGGTGTTGGCGTCAATCCCGACGCCCCACAGGACACGTTCCCCCACCGCGCACTCGACATAGGCCGCGGCGAGGGCGCTGCCGCCTTCGGACAGGGCGTGCTCGCTGTAGTCCAGTACGCGGACGTCGACGCCGTCCTCGCGCAGGATGCTCAGCAGGGCGGCGATCGGGCCGTTGCCGGTGCCGGTGCGCTGGACCTGGCTGCCGTCGATCTTGAGCGTGGCGTGCAGCGTCATGGACCCGTCCTCGTCCGTTTCGGTGCCGAACGGGCCCAGGGCGTAGCGTCCCCACTGTTCGTCGGCCGAACCGGAGGGCAGGTATTCATCCTGGAAGACCTGCCAGAGCTGGGCTCCGCTGACTTCGCCGCCCACGGTGTCGGTCTGCTTCTGGATGACGCCGGAGAACTCGATCTGGGCCCGGCGCGGCAGGTCCAGGTTGTGCTCGTTCTTCAGCAGGTACGCGACGCCGCCCTTGCCCGACTGGGAGTTGACCCGGATGACCGCCTCGTAGCTGCGGCCGAGGTCCTTCGGGTCGACCGGCAGGTACGGGACCTGCCAGGGGTAGTCGGCGACGTCCTTGCCGGCGGCTGCCGCGTCTTTCTCCAGGGCTTCCAGGCCCTTCTTGATGGCGTCCTGGTGCGAGCCGGAGAAAGCGGTGAAGACAAGGTCCCCGCCGTAGGGTGCGCGCTCGGCCACCGGCAGCTGGTTGCAGTACTCCACGGTGCGGCGGACCTCGTCGATGTCGGAGAAGTCGATCATCGGGTCGATGCCCTGGACGAACATGTTCAGGCCCAGGGTCACCAGGTCCACGTTGCCGGTCCGTTCGCCATTGCCGAAGAGGCAGCCCTCGATCCGGTCCGCGCCGGCGAGGTAGCCCAGTTCGGCGGCGGCGACGCCGGTGCCGCGGTCATTGTGCGGGTGGAGGGACAGGATGATGCCCTCCCGCGGGTGCAGGTTCCGGCTCATCCACTCGATGGAGTCGGCATAGACGTTGGGGGTGGCCATTTCCACGGTGGCCGGCAGGTTGATGATGACCTGGCTGTCGGCGGAGGCCTCGAACACGTCGGCGATGGCGTTGCAGACCCGGACGGCGTACTCCAGCTCGGTCCCGGTGAAGGATTCCGGGGAGTACTCGTAGGTGATGTGGGTGTCCTGCAGGGTCTCCTCGTACTTCTTGCACAGCCGCGCGCCCTGCAGGGCGATGTCCAGGATTCCGTCCTCGTCCTGGTTGAAGACGACCCTGCGCTGCAGGACCGACGTCGAGTTGTACAGGTGGACGATTGCCTGCTTGGCGCCGACGAGGGACTCGTAGGTCCGCTCGATCAGGTGTTCGCGGGCCTGGGTCAGGACCTGGATGGTGACGTCGTCCGGGATGTGGTTGCCCTCGATCAGCTGCCGGACGAAGTCGAAGTCCGTCTGCGAGGCCGAGGGGAACCCGACTTCGATTTCCTTGTAGCCCATCCGGACCAGCAGCTGGAACATCTTCAGCTTGCGGGCGGGGCTCATGGGGTCGATCAGGGCCTGGTTGCCGTCACGGAGGTCCACGGCGCACCAGCGCGGGGCCTTGGCGATGACTTTGTCCGGCCAGGTGCGGTCCGGCAGTTCCACCGTGATGATGTCCTGGAACGGAACGTAGCGGTGGACGGGCATTCCTGAGGGCTTCTGTGCGTTTCGCATTACAATCGGGGCCTTTTCTGTGGTTCTTGGTGAAAGGGTGGCCGGGCAACACAAACTCCGCAGCGAGGGTGGGCCTTGCGCTAGATCGCGTCTGAGGCCTCGCCGCGGCAGCTAAGGAGAAGCAGTTCTGCGCGCACGTTTTCACAGTAACACGGGTGCGTAAGATGAAGGAGCCATACCTCCGTAACGTCCACCATGCAGACCGGTCTCCCCTGCCAAGGCGGTGCCGGACTGCCTCTCAAAGGAGCATCTGTGCCACTTTCGGGGATTGCCCTGTCCAACATCGACTCCAGTGTCCGGCCGCAGGATGACCTGTACCAGCATGTCAACGGCACCTGGCTCAAGAGCACCGAGATTCCTGACGACCGCCCCCTGGAGGGGACGTTCACGGCGCTGCGGGACGGCTCGGAACTCGCCGTGAAAGAGATCATTGAGGACGCGGCGGCCCGCGGAGCGGAGTCCACCGGGATCGAGCGGAAGATTGGGGACCTGTACAACAGCTTCCTGGACGAGGCCTGTGTGGAGGCCAAGGGGCTGGACCCGATCCGGTCCCGGCTCGCCGAGGTCTTCGCCACGGAATCGGCCGCCGATCTGGTGGCCCTGGCCGGGCGGCTGTTCCGCGCCGATGTGGGCGGCCTCTTTTACATCTACCCTGCGCCCGACGCCGGGAACCCGGACCGGATCCTGCTGTACACCGGCCAGGGAGGCCTGGGCCTGCCGGATGAGTCGTACTACCGCGACGAGAAGTTCGCGCCGACGGTCCAGGCCTACCAGGACCATGTGAAGACCGTCTTCGGGCTCGCCGGGGTCACCGGTCCGGAGGACGCAGCCGAACGGGTAGTGGCGCTGGAGACCGCGCTGGCCGGCCACCACTGGGACAAAGTCACGCTGCGCGACCCCCAGAAGACCTACAACCTGCGGACCGCGGACGAGGCCACTGAGCTCTTCCCGCTCCTGACCACCTGGTTCGACGCCGCCGGAATCGCGCCGGAGAAGCGTGCGGAACTGATCGTGAGCACCCCGGACTTCTTCGCCGGGGCGGCGTCGCTGCTGGAGTCGGAGCCGCTGTCCGTCTGGCAGGAATGGCTGGCCATGCGCGTCATCAGCGCCGCCGCACCGTACCTGTCCGCCGCGTTCGTGGAGGCCAACTTCGCCTTCTACGGCACCACGCTCAGCGGCACACCGCGCAACAAGGACCGCTGGAAGCGCGGGGTCGCCGTCGTCGAGGCCGCGCTCGGCGAGGCGGTCGGCCAGATCTTTGTTGCCCGGCACTTCCCGGAAACCCACAAGGCACGTATGGAGTCGCTGGTGGCGAACCTGATCGAGGCCTACCGCGAATCCATCACCGGTCTTGCCTGGATGGGCGAGGAAACCAAGCACGAGGCGCTCAAGAAGCTTGATTCGTTCCGGGCCAAGATCGGCTACCCCGACAAGTGGATCGACTACTCAGCGGTGGAGATCGACCCGTCCGATCTCCTGGGCAATGTGGAGCGCGCGCACAGCGCCGACGTCGACCGGCACCTTGATGAAGTGGGCAAACCCGTGGACCGGGACAAGTGGCTGATGACCCCGCAGACGGTGAATGCTTACTACCACCCGCTGCTCAACGAGATCGTGTTCCCGGCCGCCATCCTGCAGCCGCCGTTCTTCACCGCCGACGCCGACGACGCCGTCAACTACGGCGGCATCGGCGCGGTCATCGGCCACGAGATCGGCCACGGGTTCGACGACCAGGGCTCGCAGTACGACGGCAGCGGCCTGCTGCGCAACTGGTGGACGGAGGATGACCGCACCGCCTTCGAGGCGCTGACCTCCAAGCTGGTGGCCCAGTTCGAGGCGCTCTCCCCCACCGCAGCGCCGGGGCACAACGTCAACGGCAAACTGACCCTGGGCGAGAATATCGGCGACCTCGGCGGCCTGACGATCGCGTACAAGGCCTACCTGATCAGCCTCGACGGTCAGGAGCCGGCCGTCCTGGACGGCCTGACCGGGGTGCAGCGGTTCTTCGCATCATGGGCCGCCGGCTGGCGGCAAGTCATGCGGACCGAGGAGGCCATCCGCCGGCTGGCCACCGATCCGCACTCGCCCAACGAGTTCCGCACCAACCAGATCGCCAAGAACCTTGATGCCTTCCATGAGTCCTTCGGGACGGCGGAGCAGGACGGCATGTGGATGCCCGTGACTGAGCGCGTCAGCATCTGGTAGGGAGCCTGCCAGGCAACTGGCCAGGCAATATGCAGGGCAACAAATAATCCAACAAAACGGGCCGTCCCCGGGGAATACCCCGGGGACGGCCCGTTGCTGCTTGCTGTTTTTGGAGCTATGTCCGGAACGACCTGTCAGCGGGTGATGAGCGTCGGGTTGGCCTGCTGGCATACAACATCGCCGGCGGTCTGGTTGACGATGTCATCGGGCAGTTCCACCGGGGCTTCGGCGCCCGGGGTGCCGCCCTTGGTGCCGCCCGCCGGGTCGCTGCCCACGTAGACCTGGACGCCGACGACGCCGGCCGGCAGCACCTGCTTCGCCGGGATCCCCAGCTCGGAGGCGACGTCGGCGGCCACCTCGGCGAACCCTTCGCCGTAGTAGACCGCGGTGGCCGCTACGGGCGCGGCGGCGAACTGGCTGATCTGGGTGAAGCCGCTGCCGGTGAGAACCTTCATAATTTCCTGGGCCCGCGCCGGCGTGCCGGAGCCGTTCGCCACCGTGACAGGCTGCAGCGACTTGTCGTACGCGGGGGCCGTCTCGCTGGGCGTCGGCGCGGCGCTGGCACTCGCCGCCGGGCTCGCGGACGCAGAGGGGCTTGGTGGCGCCGTCGGGTCCGTGAGGTCAATGTCCTTGCGCATCGCGGCGAAGAGCTGGGAGGCCGCGGGCTCGGCCACCTGCAGGCGGTTCGGGTCGCTGACCGCCGGCACCGTCGGTACCGCGACGAACGCGACCTTGCCGACGTCGATGTTCTTCAGCCGGTTCCCGACCGTCAGCAGGGTGGGGATGGATGCCAGGCCCTCGTCAATCGTGAGGTTCTTGGTGACGACGTCGGCGATCTCCAGCATCTTGACGGGGTTGGACAACGTGCCGTCACTCTTCATCTTCCGGGTCAGGGAGGACAGGAACCCCTGCTGCGCCTTGATCCGGCCGAGGTCCCCGCCGTCGGCAAACGCATGCCGCGCGCGCAGGAACGCCAGCGCCTGCTCGCCCTGGACCTTGGAGGTCCCCTTGGGGAGCCGCAGCCTGGAGTCAGGGTCATAGACGGCGTCGCTGATGCAGACCTCCACACCGCCCACGGTTTTCGAGAGTTCCTTGACGGCGTTGAAGTCGGCCATCATGAAGTGGTCGATTTCGAGGCCCGTGAGTTTGTTGACCGTGTCGACGGCACAGCCGATGCCCGCCTCGGTCATGGCCGCGTTGATCATCACGTCCTGCTGCGCCGGGAATTGCTTCTTGGTTTTCTGGTCGGTGCATTTGGGGGTGTCCACCAGCAGGTCGCGGGGGAAGCTGACCACGCTGACACGCTTGTTGTCGGCGGAGATGTCCATCAGCATCATCACGTCCGAATGCCCGTAGCCCGTGGCGTCGTCGGAGGTGCCGTACTGCGAGTTCTTGCCGTCGCGGGAGTCCGAACCGAGAATCAGGATCTGCATCCGGTCGTTCGAATCGTTCACCGCGGCCTCGGTCTTGTCGCTGCCGGCGCCCAGCGCAGCCTTGCTGATGTTGCCCTGCAGCCGGACCGCCCAGTAGGCGCCGAAGGCCAGGACGCCGACCAGAAGAATGGAGATGATACCCGTCCCGATTTTCAGCCAGCCGGGCATGCCGCGGGTCGAACCCAGGTGCCGTGCCGGTCCGACGGCGGGATCATCCGTGTGCCGGGCGGCAGAGCCTGACCGAACCGGGTTTCCGGTTCCGTCTGCACGGTCATCACGGGGTCGAGACACGGTTGAGCCTTCCTTCACGAACGGGGTTCGCCTATTTTAGAGTCCGATTCTGGGAAATCCCCGGTGGCGGGCTCCATGGGAGCGGCGTGGACGCCGCAGATGACGGGTACGGGCGCTTAGAAGCCGAGCTTCACGAGCTGCTTCGGGTCGCGCTGCCAGTCCTTGGCGACTTTCACGTGGAGGTCGAGGTAGATCCGGGCGCCCAGCAGCGCCTCGATCCCTTTACGCGCGTTGGTGCCGACCTCGCGGAGCCGGGCGCCGCCCTTGCCGATGATGATGGCCTTCTGCGAAGGGCGCTCCACGTACAGGTTGACCCGGACATCCAGGAACGGCCGGTCTTCCGGGCGGCCTTCACGCGGAACGATTTCATCGACGACGACGGCCAGGGAGTGCGGCAGTTCATCGCGGACGCCCTCGAGGGCGGCCTCGCGGATGAGTTCGGCGATCATCACGGCTTCCGGTTCGTCCGTCAGGTGTCCGTCCGGATACAGCGGCGGCGACGGCGGCATGTGGCCGATCAGGACATCGGTGAGGGTGCCCACCTGGAAGCCGTCGGTCGCGGAAACCGGGACGATGTCCTTCCAGCCGTCCTCGCCGAGGACTTCGCGGCCAAGGGCCGCCACGGCGAGCAGCTGCTCGGTGAGGGCCTGCCGGTCCACCGTGTCGGTCTTCGTCACGATCGCGACGACGGGTTTGTTGCCGAGGGCTGCGAGCTGGGCGGCGATGAACTTGTCGCCGGGGCCGATCTTCTCGTTGGCCGGGAGGCAGAACCCGATCGCGTCGACCTCCGCGAGGGTGTCGGCGACGAGCTCGTTGAGCCGCTTCCCCAGCAGGGTGCGCGGGCGGTGCAGGCCCGGGGTGTCCACCAGGATCAGCTGGGCGTCGTCCCGGTGCACAATGCCGCGGATGGTGTGGCGCGTGGTCTGCGGCTTGGCCGAGGTGATGGCGACCTTCTGCCCCACCAGGGCGTTGGTGAGGGTCGACTTGCCCGCGTTGGGACGGCCCACCAGCACGGCGAAACCGGCGCGGTAGCCGCCATGGGCCGCGGCGCCGTCGGACTTATTCTGCTTGCTCACGTGAGACTCCCTGTTGGATTGGTGCGGCCTCGTCGAGAAGGTCTTCAAGGTCAGTTTCTTCTTTTGGTACGGCGGCCGCAATGATGTGGCTGACGCGGTTCCGCCGGCCCTCAAGCCGGTCGGCCCGGAGGGACACCCCGTGGACCACAACGGTGCTGCCGACGATCGGCACCCGCCCGAGGGCCTTGGCGAGCAGGCCGCCCACGGTGTCCACCTCGTCGTCGTCGAGCTCTAGGTCGAAGAGTTCGCCGAGGTCATCAATGCTCATCCGCGCGCTCACACGGTAGCTTCCGTCGCCGAGCTCCACCGCTTCCGCGCTTTCGGTGTCGTACTCGTCCACGATCTCACCGACGATTTCCTCGATGAGGTCCTCGAGGGTGACCAGTCCGGCGGTGCCGCCGTACTCGTCGATGACGATCGCGACGTGCGTCGATTCCTTCTGCAGTTCGCGCAGCAGCTCACTCACAGGTTTGGAGTCCGGTACGTAGCGGACCTCGCGGGCCAGTTCGTCAACGACTGGGGGCTCCTCGCCGGGGCCGAGGTTATGGATGACCGCGGCCACGTCCTTGAGGTAGACGATGCCGAGGACCTGGTCCGTGTTCTCGCCGATGACCGGGATCCGGGAATAGCCTGAACGCAGGAAGAGCGACATGGCCCGGTGCAGGCTGGAGCCGGAGTCGATGCTGAGGATGTCGGTGCGCGGCACCATCACGGAACGGACCAGGGTGTCGCCGAAGTCGAAGACGGACTGGATCAGCTCGGCCTCGTTGTCCTCGATCACGTCGGACTCCGTGGCGCGGTCCACGAGTTCGCGGAATTCCTCTTCGCTGAAGAAGGCCTCATTGTCCGCGGGCGCCCCGGGGGCCACGGCGCTGCCCAGCGTGACAAGCCAGCCGGGGATCGGGCCCAGCACCCAGCACAGCCAGCGGATCAGGGGTGCGCTGAAGCGGACCAGGCCGGCCGAGTGGACCCGGCCGAGCTGCCGGGGGGACACGCCCACGATCACGAACCCCAGCAGCGCCATGACACCGGTGGCGATGAGACCGGAGAGCCAGATGTTGTCGAACACGCTGGTCAGCAGCACCGTGACGGCGACGGCGGAGGCCATGTCGAACCAGATCCGCCAGAAGCGCAGGGCACGCATGTGCGCCACGGGTTGGGCCATGATGCGCTTCAGCGCGGTACCGCGGCTGTTCAGGATCGCCGCTTCGGCGTCGTGCCGGGAAAGGTAGTTGAAAGCAGACTCAGCCGCGGTCAGGAACGCGGCAAAACTCAGGAAAACCAGCGCCATGCCAGCGAGGATCAGTGGCGTCACTGAATCGTCTCTGACGGGGCGTCCTTGCCGGTGAAGGCAGAGAGCAGTTCACGCTGGAGGCCAAACATCTCTTCTTTTTCCTCGGGCTCTGCGTGGTCGAAGCCGAGCAGGTGCAGGATGCCGTGGGTCGTGAGGAGCAGCATTTCGTCCTGGGTGGAGTGACCGGCGTTCATCGCCTGGACCTCCGCCACCTGCGGGCAGATGGCGATGTCACCGAGCATGCCCTGGGGGGTGGGCTTGTCCGGGGTGCCCGGCGTCAGCTCATCCATGGGCACCGAAAGCACATCGGTGGAGCCCGGCTCGTCCATCAGTTCGATGTGCAGCTTCTCCATGGCCGGCTCATCCACGAGGAGGATGGACAGCTCGGCCTGCGGGTGGATGAAGAGGCGTTCGAAAATGAACCGGGACAAGTGCACCAGCTCGGCCTCGTCGACCGTGACGCCAGACTCGTTGTTGACCTCGATGCTCATGCGTGCTCTCCCCGCTTCTCCCGGGCCACGGAATGCTTAACCCGGTTCCTCTGAATCTCGTCCCAGACGCCGTAGGCGTTGACGATGTCGCCCACCAGGCGGTGCCGGACGACGTCGGAAGCGTCCAGGACGGTGAAGTTGACGTCCTCGATGCCTTCCAGGATTTCTTCCACGATCCGGAGGCCGGACCGGGTCCCGAAGGGCAGGTCCACCTGCGTGACGTCACCGGTGACCACCATCTTGGAGCCGAAGCCAAGCCGGGTCAGGAACATCTTCATCTGTTCCGGCGTGGTGTTCTGTGCCTCGTCCAGGATGATGAAGGCGTCATTGAGCGTGCGTCCGCGCATGTAGGCCAGCGGGGCGACTTCGATGGTGCCGGCCGCGATCAGCCGTGGGATGGACTCGGGGTCCATCATTTCGTGCAGGGCGTCGTACAGCGGCCGCAGGTACGGGTCGATTTTGTCGCTGAGCGTGCCCGGCAGGAACCCCAGCCGCTCCCCCGCTTCGACGGCGGGACGGGTCAGGATGATGCGCGTGACTTCCTTTTGCTGCAGGGCTTGGACGGCCTTGGCCATCGCCAGGTACGTTTTTCCGGTACCGGCCGGGCCGATGCCGAAGATCACCGTGTTGGCGTCGATCGCGTCGACGTAATTCTTCTGGTTCAGTGTCTTCGGCCGGATCGTCTTGCCGCGGCTCGAGAGGATGTTGTGCGTGAGCACCTCGACCGGGTTCTGCAGGGACTGGGTCCGGAGCATCGATACGAGCTGCTGCAGGACGGCGGGCGTGATGACCGTGCCCCGGGCGACCAGCCCGCGGACCTCGTTGAACAGTCGCATGATGCGCGGCACGTCGGCGGCCGGCCCGCTGATGGCGAGCTCGTTGCCCCGGACGTGGAAGTCGACGGCCGGGAACTGGATCTCGATGAAGCGGAGGGCTTCGTCATGACTGCCGAGGGACTGGACCATCTGATCGGAGCTGTCGAACAGGACTACCTCCGTCCGCAGCCCTGGTAGGGAGTGGGGAAATTCACCTGCGGCGCGCTCTCCGGCGCTGATCCGGGCCTTGCCGTTCGCTGCTTCAGTCATGGTGCTGGCCCGCGGGCCTCTGGTCCCCTCCAGTAGGAAATGGTCTGTCGCCTGATCCGGCCCGACGGTGCTCGCCGCCTGGTTCCGGGTGTCAGCGGATTCTCTTATCTTACGCCAGTGACCGGCTGCGGATGCCTCCGGGCTGACGGCCTGTCGGGCGTCGACCTGGCCGGGATATCTGTGCCGTTCCCGGATTTAGGTATCAACTTCGTATCGGCCTCATATCGTTCCCGTTGCAGTTCCGGCCCGACGCCGCGATCCCCGGTTTCGCGGCATCGCCGTATGCCATGCTGGAAATCGGCCACCGCCACGGCATTTTTGGCGGACCACCGGACAACCCGGCACGCCGGACAAACTGGCGGCCGGGACACCGGTCAGAAACTAAAGCAAACGCCGAGCAGACAAGGGCAGCGGAAATCAGGCAGTACGGGACGGGACAGGGAGCAGCAGGCAGGCGGATAGGCCAGTGCATGCTGCTCCTCGTGTTGCCCGCGGCGCTGGCACTCTCCGGCTGCGTGGCCACTCCCCAGCCCGGTGTAACGGACGCGAACACTCCCCCGCAGGTCATGTCGGCCGAGGCGTCGGCGGCGACCACCAGTGCGCCGCTGGAAACCACGCAGGCATCGAACAAGGCGCCCGTGTACTGGATCGGCAGGAGCAACGACGACACGTTCCTCTACCGCGAATTCCGCGACGTCCCGGAGGAAGACAACCCGGTCACCGGCGCGCTCCGGGTCATGATGTCGGAGAAGCCGCTCGACCCGGATTTCTTCACCCCCTGGCAGAACCCCAAAATGCTGGCGAGCTCCATCTCGGGCAAGAATGTCATCACGGTGGACATGTCAGCCGATGCGTTCAACAGCAATGTGGATCCCGCCATGGCCGAGCGCGCTGTGCAGCAGCTCGTCTACACGGCGACGGCAGCCGCTGCCAGCGCCGGGCTGATCGACACCGGCCAGCAGATCCAGGTAGTGGTGCTGGTGGACGGCCATACCGACTATGTTGCCTTCAACCACGTCCGCCTCGGCGCGCCGACCTCACGCAGCGTCGGGATGGTCGCCCCGGTGTGGATCATTGATCCCCAGGAAGGGACCTCGGTGGAGGACGGCGCGGTCAAGGTCAACGGCCGCAGCACCTCTCCGGGCGGCGTGCTCCGGTGGGAGGTTCTGCGGATCGACGGAAGCATTAAGACCAGCTACGTGAACGGGACCGTCACGGCCTCGGCCGAAGCCGGGAAATCGGGGGCCTTCAACCTGTCGGTGAACCTGGGACCGGGCAACTACGAGGTCCGGGTGTCACAGGTTGAGGAGGGCAATCCCGCCAAGGACCTGAACGTCGACACCCGCGGTTTCACGGTCCAATAGCGCACCCCCGCCCACCTCACCATCCACTGCTCCGGAACGGCGGTTTGGCGGCTCAGAACGGCGGTTTGGGCCCACGCCTGCAGGGTTCCCTGGCCGGGCTTGCGGGGCGAGGGTACCGGTGGGGAGCAGTCGATCACGTGTTATGCAGGACAGCCCGCTAAACCAGGGCTACCAGCGGCCCAGGATGTCGCTGGCCAGTACCGTGGCCGCGGGACCGGCAGTGGACGAACGCAGGACATGGTGCCCCAGCAGGGCTGTCACGGCGCCGGCATCGCACAGCCGAGTCACCTCCCGCGGACTGATGCCGCCCTCGGGACCCACGATCAGCAGCACCTCGCGGCCCTCCCCGGCTGAGTCCTCCCCGGCTGTGACCGCAACGGCGAAGCCGGCCTGCCAGGTCTCCAGGACCTGCCGCAGCGGACGCACGGCGTCCTCGTGAAGAATGACGGCGAGGTCCGCGGCTGCCACCGCCGCCTGCAGCCCGGCGCCGTCGACGGCGGAGCGGACTTCCGGGATCCATGCACGGCGGGCCTGTTTCGCCGCCGCCGTGACGACGGACTGCCACTTGGCGTGGGCCTTCGCCGCGCGCTCGGCCTTCCAGCGGACAATCGACCGTTCCGCCTGCCACGGCACAACCGCATCGATTCCCAGTTCGGTGGCCGTCTCGGCCGCGAGCTCGTCCCGGTCGCCCTTCGCGAGGGCCTGGACCAGGACCAGCCGCACCGCTGGCTGCGGCTCGTCGGAGAGTTCGGAGCACGTGACCGTCAGCTGGTTCGGGGCGACGGCGGCGACGGCGCCGGTCAGGCGCTTGCCGGCGCCGTCGGCGATGTCCACGGCTTCCCCCACGCCTAGGCGCTTCACTGTGACCGCGTGGCGGGCCTCAGGGCCGTCGAGTACGAAGACGGAACCGGGGACCAGCCCGTCCAAGCTGCCGGGGGCAGTGAAAAATACGGGGTTGCTCACCGCTACAGGTTACCGAGGCGGTCCCGAAGCTTGGCGAAGACCCCGCCGCTGGCCGCGAGCTTTCCCTCGGTGAACTGCTCACCGCGCAGCTTCGCGAGCTGGCGGAGCAGGTCTTCCTGGGCGGCGTCGAGCTTGGCGGGGGTGTCCACCTGCAGGTGGACTTTGAGGTCGCCGCGGCCGTAGCCGCGGAGGTGCGTGACGCCGAGTCCGCGGAGGGTGATGACCTCACCGGACTGGGTTCCGGCCTTGACGTCGATCTCCTGCTGGCCGTCGAACGTGTCGAGCGTAAGTTCAGTGCCCAGCGCCGCCGCCGTCATGGGGATGTTGAGGCTGGCGTGCAGGTCGTCACCGTCGCGCACGTACGTGGCGTCGTTGTTGACCCGGATCTCCACGTAGAGGTCGCCGGCGGGGCCGCCGGCGGGGCCGGCCTCGCCCTGGCCGGAGAGCTGGATGCGGGTGCCCGTGGCGACGCCGGCGGGAACCTTGACCGTCAGGGAACGCCGGCTGCGGATGCGGCCCTGGCCGGCGCATTCGTTGCACGGATCCTTGATGACGGTGCCGAAACCCTCGCAGGAGCCGCAGGGAGCCGCGGTCATGACCTGACCCAGGATGGAGCGGACGGCGCGCTGGACCTGGCCGCTGCCGCCGCAGATGTCGCACCGCTCGGGGTGGCTGCCTTCACGGCAGCATGAGCCCTCACAGGTGGGGCACGTGACGGCGGTGTCGACTTCGAGTTTCTTGTTGACCCCGAAGACAGCGTCGCGGAGCTCGATCCGCACGCTGATCAGGGCGTCCTGGCCGCGGCGGACCCGTGAGGCGGGTCCGGCCTGGCCGCCGGCGCCGAAGAACGTCTCGAAGATGTCCTGGAACGCGAAGCCCTGGCCCGAGTAGCTGCCGCCGCCGAAGCCGTTGTCGGTGCCGTTCTCGTTGCCGGTGGTGTCGTAGATCCGGCGCTTCTGCGGATCGGACAGAACCTCGTAGGCGTGTGTGACGGCTTTGAACCGGTCCGAGGCGTCGTCCCCGGGATTGACATCGGGGTGGAGGGTCCGCGCCAGCTTGCGGTAGGCCTTCTTGATCTCTTCGCCCGTAGCTTCGCGGGAGACTCCAAGAACGTCGTAATGGCTGCTCAAAGTTTGTATCTCTTCCTTTTTGTACTGCCGGTGGGGTACTGCCGGTTTGGGCAAGAAGTCTGGTGCCGGCCCGTCGGAACGGGCCATGGAATGCGGCCCGTCAGGGGCCGAGGATCCGTGAAAGGTAGCGGGCCACCGCCCGGACGGCGGCCATGGTGGTGGGGTAGTCCATCCGGGTGGGGCCCAGCACTCCGACCTTCGCCGTGGCGTCCGGCCCGTAGCCGGTGGCCACCACCGAGGCCTCAGCGAGCCCCACGTACGGGTTTTCCCGGCCGATGCTGACCGTCACCCCGCGCGGGTCCGCGGCCATGTCACTGAGGAGCCTGAGCATCACCACCTGCTCCTCCAGGGCTTCCAGCACCGGGCCGATGCTCAGCGGGAAGTCCACATTGGAGCGGGCCAGGTTCGCGGTCCCGGCCATGACCATACGTTCCTCGCGGCTGCTCGTCGCCAGCGCCTCCAAGCCGCGGGCCAATGCCTGGGCCGCGCTGCGCCGGGCGGGCGGGCAGCTGGCAACCACGGACAGCAGCGACTGCGGCAGGACGTTCAGCGGTGTCCCGGAGAGCGAGCCGAGGAAGCGCGTGCGGAGTTCGGCCAGGGCGTCCTCCGGAAGATCCTGTCCCACGTCAATGACCCGCTGTTCCACCTTGCCGGTGTCCGCGATCAGCACCGCGAGCACCTTGCGCGGTGCCAGCAGGACGAATTCGATGTGGCGCACTTTGGCCCGGCTGAGATGCGGGTACTGCACCACGGCGACCTGGTTGGTCAGCTGGGCGAGCAGCCGGACGGTCCGGTCCAGAACGTCGTCGAGGTCATCGGATCCTTCCAGCAGGGCCTGGATGGCTCGTCGTTCGGCCGGCGAGAGCGGCTTGACCGCCGAAATCTGGTCCACGAAGAGCCGGTAGCCCTTGTCGGTGGGGATCCGTCCGGCGCTCGTGTGCGGCGCCGTGATGAGGCCCTCATCCTCCAGTGCCGCCATGTCGTTGCGGATCGTGGCACTGGACACGCCCAGGTGATGCCGTTCCACGAGGGCTTTGGAGCCGACGGGTTCCCGTGAATGGACGTAGTCCTCCACGATGGCGCGCAGCACTTCGAGTTTGCGTGGTTCGCTCACGCTCCACCTCCAATCGACTGTCCCGCATCCGGTGCCGCCGTTCCCTGGCCGCACCGCATGCTGTGCTGGTTCGCGACATGTTGGTTAGCACTCGACATGCCTAAGTGCTAACCAGTCTAATATGAGTCGCCGCGTTGTTAGCATTGGATTCGCTCCAGGCGTTCATCCTGGGGCTGGTGTTTTCGGGCACAGCCCGCCGTAGCAAACCGAGCGCAAAGCAGTGTGGAACCGATGTCGTACCAGAACTGGGGGCCCCAGGACCTGTCCGCCCCCGCCAAGATCCAGCTTCCCGAGGTGCCCGTGGAGCGCGGCATGGTCCTCGAAGATGTGCAGTCCGGCTGGGTGGGCGCCGTTACCCGCGTCGAGAAGTCCGGCGGGATGCACGTCGTCGCCTTGGAGGACCGCCGCGGCAAGTCACGGTCCTTCCGCCTCGGGTTCGGCTTCCTGCTGGAGGGACAGCCGATCCGGCTGATGCCGCCGGCGCCCCGGGCCGCCGCGGGCGCCGCGGGCACGAGAACAGCCTCCGGCTCCGTCCGCGTGGCGGGCCAGCGCGCCCAGGTGGCTAAGGCCAGCCGGATCTGGGTGGAAGGCAAGCACGACGCCGAACTCGTCGAAAAGGTCTGGGGTGACGATCTCCGGGTGGAAGGCATCGTCGTAGAGCCCCTGCACGGCATTGACGACCTCGCCGGAGCCGTGGCTGCTTTCCGGCCCGGCCCCGGGCGCCGGCTCGGTGTCCTGGTGGACCATCTGGTTCCCGATTCCAAGGAATCCCGGATCGCCGACGCCGTGATGGCGTCCCCCGGTGCGGCCGGAAACGTGCTGATTGTCGGCCACCCCTATGTGGACGTCTGGCAGGCAATCCGGCCGGCCGTCCTGGGGATCGAGAAGTGGCCGGTGATTCCCCGGGGTGTGGATTGGAAGACCGGCATCCTCATGGCTTTTGGCTGGCCGCACAGCACCAAGGAGGACGTCGGGCTGGGCTGGCAAAAACTCCTGGGCGCGGTCCGCAGCTACGCCGATCTGGAACCGTCCCTGCTGGGCAGGGTGGAGGAGGTCATCGACTTCCTCACCGTGCCCTGAGGGGGCTGACCGGACGCTTTGGCTGCCTGGCGATCCTCATTCGGCGCCGGAGCAAGTATTCTTGGAACGGCGGCTTCGCTCCCGGCGCAGCCCTGGCACCTCCAGGCACCAACGCTCCACCGCAATCCGAAGGACAACACCGTGGCAGATGACACACGTGAACACAGTGGCAACCAGGCCGGCCATGGCCAGCCCCCGTACCATGGCGTTCCCGCAAATGCACTGCCGCTGACGGCAAACGAGGACCGCCAGTGGGCAACCTTGGCGCACTTCGGCGGCATCCTGGGCTGCGTCCCCTCGCTCCTGATCTACCTGATCTTCAAGGACCGGGGCCCGTTCACGGCGCAGGAGTCCAAGGAAGCCCTGAACTTCACGCTGCCGCCCACCATCGCGGCCGTGCTGTGCAACCTGCTGGTGTTTGTGCCGGTGGTGGGCAACATCTTCGCCGTCCTGGCCACGGTCATCTGGATCGCCGTGACGTGCTTCTCGGTTGCGGCCGGTATCCATGTCAACCGCGGCCAGCCGCACCGGTACGAGTTCAACCTCCGCTGGATCAAATAGCAGACTGCACTTTCGTACCTTCGAGTTCCCACGCACGCGGAACCCGGCACCCGGTCCGAAACCGAAAAACCGGCCGCTGTCCCCAACGGGCAGCGGCCGGCTTTTTGGTGTCATCGGGCAGGGCCCTGCGGACTACTAGTCCGGCAGGATCCTGCGGACCACAGCGTCGGCGAGGAGCCGGCCCTTGAGCGTCAGCACGAGGCTTCCGCGGAAGGCCGCTGCGGGGTCTATCAGGCCGTCGGCAATGAGACCGGCGACGGCGTGCCGCCCTGTGTCACCCAGTCCGCCCAGGCTGGTGATCTCCAGCCCGGAGTTCAGGCGGGCCTCCAGCATGACGCGCTCCACGCTGCGGGTCTGCGAATCGAGGGTCTCCCGGCCGGCGGCAGGCGAGAGTCCGGACCCCAGGCGGTTGGCATAGGCAGTGGGGTGCTTGACGTTCCACCAGCGCACGCCACCCACGTGGGAGTGCGCGCCAGGGCCGATCCCCCACCAGTCGTCGCCGCGCCAATACGCGAGATTGTGCCGGCAGGCCTGCTCCGGGGTGCGGGACCAGTTGCTGACCTCATACCAGGACAGCCCGGCGTCCGAGATGAGTTCGTCGGCCAGTTCGTACTTGGCCGCATGGTCGTCGTCGTCGATTTCCGGGACCTCGCCGCGGCGGATCTGCGCGGCCAGCTTGGTGCCGTCCTCGACGATCAGCGCGTAGGCGCTGATGTGGTCAGGCGCGTAGGACAGGGCCGTCTCCAGGGAGTAGCGCCAGTCGGCCAGTGACTCCCCCGGCGTTCCGTAGATGAGGTCCAGGCTGACGGCGAGGCCGGCCTCCCGGGCCCACCGGACCGCCTGGGGCACCCGGCTGGGGGTGTGGGTGCGGTCGAGGACCTTCAGGACGTGCGGCACCGCGGACTGCATGCCAAAGGACACCCGGGTGAAGCCGGCGTCGGCCAGCAGCTGCAGGGATTCGGGCGTAACCGAGTCCGGGTTCGCTTCGGTGGTGACCTCGGCGCCGGGTGCAAGGCCCCAGGCCGCGATGGCGGCGGTGAGGATGCGTGCCAGGTCGCCGGCCGGGAGCAGCGTGGGGGTGCCGCCGCCGAAGAAGACGGTGCTGAGCGGGCGTGCCGGCAGGCCGCTGTTCTTCAGGACGGTGGCCGCGAAGTCGACCTCCGCGACGGCGGTGCCGGCGTAGGCGTCCTGGGACGCCCCGCCGCCGAGCTCCGTGGCGGTGTAGGTGTTGAAGTCGCAGTAGCCGCAGCGCACGGCGCAGAACGGGATGTGCACGTACAGCCCGAAGGCCCGGGCCGCGGCGCCTTCCAGCGCCTGCCCGGGCAGCAGCCCGTCCGACGGCGCCGGGTCGCCCAGCGGAAGGGCGCTAGGCATGGTCCGGTCCTGTCTGGGTGGGGACAGTCATCAGGAGCACCGCTACTTCTTGGCCTTGTCCTTGGACTCGTCCGTGGTGAGGGCAGCGATGAAGGCTTCCTGCGGGACCTCCACGCGGCCCACCATCTTCATGCGCTTCTTGCCTTCCTTCTGCTTTTCCAGCAGTTTGCGCTTTCGGGTGATGTCACCGCCGTAGCACTTGGCGAGGACGTCCTTGCGGATGGCGCGGATGCTTTCACGGGCGATGATCCTTGAGCCGATGGCGGCCTGGATGGGCACCTCGAACTGCTGCCGCGGGATGAGCTCGCGCAGCTTGCCCGTCATCATCACGCCGTAGGCGTACGCCTTGTCGCGGTGCGTGATAGCGGAGAACGCATCCACCTGCTCGCCCTGGAGCATGATGTCCACCTTCACGAGGTCGGCCACCTGCTCGCCGTCGGCTTTCCAGTCCAGCGAGCCGTAGCCACGGGTCTTGGACTTGAGGATGTCGAAGAAGTCGAAGACGATTTCGGCCAGCGGAAGGCGGTACCGGATCTCCACCCGGTCCTCGGAGAGGTAGTCCATGCCGCCCATCACGCCGCGCCGGCTCTGGCACAGCTCCATGATGGCGCCGACAAACTCGTTCGGCGCCAGGATGGTGGCGGAGACCATCGGCTCGCGGACTTCGGCGATCTTGCCGGTGGGGTACTCGCTGGGGTTGGTGACGTGGACGACCTTCTTGTCCTCCAGCGTCACCTCGTATTCCACGTTGGGGGCGGTGGAGATCAGGTCCAGCTTGTATTCGCGTTCCAGCCGCTCACGGGTGATCTCCAGGTGGAGGAGGCCCAGGAAACCCACGCGGAAGCCGAAGCCCAGCGCGGCGGACGTCTCAGGCTCGTAGACAAGCGCGGCGTCGTTGAGCATCAGCTTCTCCAACGCGTCGCGGAGCACCGGATAGTCCGTGCCGTCCAGTGGATACAGGCCGGAGAAGACCATCGGTTTGGCATCGGCGTAGCCGGGGAGGGATGCGGTGGCCGGCTTGGCCAGGTTGGTGACGGTGTCGCCCACCTTGGACAGCCGGACGTCCTTCACCCCGGTGATGAGGTAGCCCACTTCGCCGACGCCGAGGCCCTTGGAGGGGGTGGGCTCCGGGGAGCTGACACCAATCTCGAGGAGTTCATGCGTGGCGCGGGTAGACATCATCTGGATGCGTTCGCGGGGGTGCAGCATGCCGTCCACCACGCGGACGTAGGTGACCACGCCGCGGTACGTGTCGTACACGGAGTCGAAGATCATGGCGCGGGCGGGCGCGTTCGGGTCGCCCACGGGGGCGGGCAGATCGCGGACGATCTTGTCCAGCAGGGCCTCGACGCCCATGCCGGTCTTGCCGGAGACGCGGAGCACGTCCTCGGGGTCGCCGCCGATCAGGCTGGCGAGTTCCGCCGCGTACTTCTCGGGCTGGGCTGCCGGGAGGTCAATTTTGTTCAGGACCGGGATGATCGTGAGGTTGTTTTCCATCGCCAGGTAGAGGTTGGCGAGGGTCTGCGCCTCAATGCCCTGGGCCGCGTCCACCAGCAGCACCGCGCCTTCGCAGGCCGCGAGCGAGCGGGAGACCTCGTACGTGAAGTCAACGTGGCCGGGCGTGTCGATCATGTTCAGCGCGTAGCTGGTGCCGTCGAGCTCCCAAGGCATACGGACTGCCTGGGACTTAATGGTGATGCCGCGTTCGCGCTCAATGTCCATGCGGTCCAGGTACTGGGCCTTCATGTCACGGGACTGGACGACGCCGGTGTACTGGAGCATCCGGTCGGCCAGTGTGGATTTGCCGTGGTCAATGTGCGCAATGATGCAGAAGTTCCGGATGATGGCCGGATCTGTTGCGGCGGGCACCGGGGCGGTGCGGGCCATGGGAGACACGCAGGGTCCTTACTGTTGGCATTACTGGTGGCGTTGCACGGATCGCGGGGATGCTGCTTTCCCATCCTGCGACGTGCCGCAATTATCGTTCCTATAGTCTCCCACGTCCGGACCCGAGGGAGTGCATCCCCCGATTCGTTGCGGACCCTCCTCGAGCCCCGGGTTCCTGTCCTGGGTTGGTGCCGCATGCTGCCTCCCTATGTTTGCGCCCTGTTTTCGCGCCCTGTTTTCGCGCCTGCGTCCGCCGCTGTGACCGCGCGCTGTGTTCGCCCCCGCGGGGCTGGCCCTACCGCCAGCTGCCGGACGGCGGCTGGCGGTAGGGTTTTCCCATGGCATGGAACTTACGCTCGATCGGCAATGCAGTCCGCAGCACGTTGCGCTTTCTGGAAGGGCGCAGCGGCACCGCCCCCGGCGGCTCCGGCAAGGCCGGACCGTCGCGCACGAAAGCCCAGCCCGGACGGTCGGGCACGAAGACCGGCGGGCGCCCGGGCGCCGGGCGCGGCGCCGTCGTCGGCTTGACCGGCACGTACCCTGGAGACTTCCGCGGAACGGCGAAGATCAGCTACGCCCCCTCCCCCAACGGCCGCCCCGAACCGGGCGAGGTGGTCTGGACCTGGGTCCCGTATGAGGAGGACCACTCTCGGGGCAAGGACCGTCCGGTGCTGCTGGTGGGCACCAGCGGCCGCTATCTGCTTGGCCTGATGCTCACCAGCAAGGACCACGACGGCGACGCGCGCCGGGCGGACGACTACGTGGACATCGGGACTGGTCCCTGGGACCGGCAGTGGCGCCCCAGCGAGGCCAAACTGGACCGCATCCTTCAGATCGACCCGCGGGACGTCCGGCGCGAGGGCGCCATCCTCGACGCCGGCCGCTTCAGCGCCATCGCCGCCGTCCTGAAGTCCCGCCACGGCTGGCGCTGACCGGCCCGCACAATCGTCACGCTGCCGCCGTCTCTGCTACTATTGACAGCTGTGTGTCCGTGCAGGTCGACGGCCACAGATGGTTGGTCGCCATAGGTATCCCCACGCCGCTCAGTCAATGGCCAATCTGAAAGCCCTCTAGACCATTTTCCGCATTGAAAAAGAGAGTTCACACGTGGCTAATATCAAGTCCCAGAAGAAGCGCATCCTCACCAACGAGAAGGCACGCCTGCGCAACAACGCAGTCAAGTCCGAGCTGAAGACGGCCATCCGCGCCGTCAACACCGCCGTTGAGTCCACCGACAAGGATGCTGCGGCTGCCGCACTGCTTTCCGCCAGCCGCAAGCTGGACAAGGCTGTCAGCAAGGGCGTTCTCCACAAGAACAACGCTGCAAACCGCAAGTCGGCCATCTCCAAGAAGGTCAACGCGCTCTAAGGCTTCCAGTTCACTCGAACTGATGATTGTGGCCGGCACCCCTGGGGTGCCGGCCACTTCCAGTTAAAGCCCACGTTGTGTGGCGCAGCATCCGCTACGCGCGGAACGCTTGCAGATTCATTTGCGGAACCCGTCCCCCCACCAATCGCGGACCCGGGCTGCACGCACCGCGTCAGCGGCGCACGGACGTCGCAATCACCGTCACGGCGTGTTCGACGGCGTAGACCGGGTCCCGGGACAGGCCCTTGACCTGGGCATCAGCCTCGGCGGTCACCTGGATGGAGCGGACGAGGCCTTCCGGAGTCCAGCGCCGCACTTCACGTTGCGCCTGCTCGACAAGCCAGGGCTGCATGCCCAGCTGCTTGGCAATCTGTGCCGAGGAACCCTGGGCCCCGGCAACTTTCGCGAGCGTGCGCAGCTTCGAAGCCAGGGCGGCCACCAGCGGCACCGGATCCGCCCCGGTGTCGAGGGCATGGCGGAGGGTGGAGAGCGCCAGCGGGGCGTTGCCGGCCATCGCGGCATCGGCCACCTTGAAGGCGGTGGCTTCCACCCGGCCTCCGTAGTACCTGTCCACCATGGCGGAATCCACCCCGGTGGAGGCGTCGGCGATCAGCTGGCTGCAGGCGGCAGCCAGCTCGGCCAGGTGGGCGCCGACGGCGTTGACCAGGGCGTGCACGGCGTCGGGATCGATGCGCCGGGATGCGGCCTTGAACTCGGAGGTCACGAAGGCGATCTTGTCCGCGTCCTTCTTCAGGGGCTGGCAGTCCACCACCGGCCACCCGCCGGCCTTGACGGCGTCGAGCAGTTTCTTGCCGCGCACGCCGCCGCTGTGGCGGAGGACCAGCACAGCGTCAGGTTCGGGTTGCTTGAGGTACTTGAGTCCGTCGGCCAGGAAGGCGTCGTTCATAGCCTCCAGACCTTCCACCTCAATGAGCTTCTGCTCGCCGAAGAGGGAGGGGCTGACGTTCATGGCCAGGGAGCCTGGCTCATAGTTGCCGGCGTTGAGCCGCGTGACTTCGACGTCGGGAGCTGCGGCGCGGACCTGCGAACGGACGCGGTCCATGGCCCGGGAACCCAGATAGTCTTCCGGTCCGCCGACCAGCACAACGGCGGCCGGGGTCACGTCGCGCCAGGTGGCGGTGTTCGACGCGGCGGACCGGGCGCGTGGGGTCTGGGCAGCAGCCACTGAGGTTTCCTCCCGGAAGATTGTTTGCAGACTCTAAGCCTGCCACGGCCCGGGCGGTGCACCAAGCCGGACGCGGCCCCGGCCGGCGCCGCCGAGGGGCCGGCGCGGCGGTGCAATCTGCCGTCGAGCCACACCACCACCCATCCATGCGCCGCCAGGGCCAGAGCGGCCGTGCGGGCCGGGTGGAAGAGCAACCACCAGGCGGCTAGTGTGCAGGCGGAGAAGAGGGACATCGTGGCGGCGCCGAATGCACCTTCCGGCCACGGCAGGACGGCGCCGGGCAGTCCGGCGAAGAAACGCGCGATTGCTCCTACGCCGGTGGCGAAGGCCGCCGCGATGCCCAACGGTGCGGCGGCGAGGGCCGGGACCAGCGGCACCAACGGCACGGCCGCGGTCCCCAGCAGGGTGACCGGGGCAACGAGGACGGCCGCGGCCATGTTGGCGGGCAGCGCGTACGCGGAGAACTGAGGCTGCAGCAGGACAATCGCGGGGCCGCAGAAAGCCTGCGCGGACAGCGGCACCGCTATCCCTGCGGCGATCCAGCGCGGCACGGCTTCCGGGAACCAGGTCATGATCGGCCGGCCCGTCACCACGATGCCGAGGGTAGCGAGGACGGACAGCAGGAATCCGAAGCTGGTGGACAGCTCCGGTTGTGCCAGCACCAGCCCGATCACGGCGAGGCACAGGAAGCTCAAACCCCGTCCGGGACGGCCGCCGGCCAGTGCCACCAGACCGATGGCGCCCATCACGGCTGCCCGGAGAACACTGGCGTCCGGGCCGACCATCAGAACGAAAAGGCCCAGCCCCGCCAGGCAGAGGACCTCCGTAAGCGCCCGGCTGAACCGCAGACTGCGCGCGGCGACAAGGAGGACGCCCAGGATGAGGCTGCAGTTGGCGCCGCTGACGGCGGTCAGGTGGGTCATTCCGACCGTCTTCATGGCAGCGTCCAACTCGGCATCGAGGGAGCTGGTGTCGCCGGTGACCATGCCAGGCAGGAGGCCGCGGGCGTCCCCGTCGAAGTGTCCGGCGGCTGCCGTGAAATCCTGACGGAGGGCGGCCGGGCCCGTTTGCGAGGGCCCTGCCACCGAGAGCATCAGCGGCGCGGAACTTGCCGAGAGGATGGCCGCTTCAGCCTGGCCCGGCTCGGGAGTCGAGAGCTTTCCGGTGGTGCGGAGCCGCTGCCCGGGGGCAGCCTGGTCCCAGCCGGCGCCGCCCATAACGAGCAGGGTGGCCTGCGCGCGGACGCGGCGCCCGTCAACGTGCATTTCGATCAGGTTCGCCGGCACTGCCCAGCGGTCCGCGAGCCCGGAACGGCCCACCGTTCTGAGCCGCCGGGGCGCACCGGCTATCTCCACTTCCACGGCGACGTCGGCCTGCGCAGCGACGTATCCGGCCACGGCACCGTCGTGCCGGCGGGACGTGTCCACCGCGGCGTGGCCGCCCGCCGCCGCGCCGAGGAGCAGGGCCACAGCCATGGTCGCCGGGAAATTGCGCCGGACAGTGCCCGTAAAGGGGATGTACGCGCCGCCAGCCCTGCCGTCAGCCCTGCCACCCACGCCGTCCGGCCCTCCGCCGGGGCCGCCGCCGGGAGGCCCCCGGAGCAGCAACAGTCCCGAGGCGGCTACCACCAGGGCCAGGCACAGCGTCGCCAGTGGCGCGGGGTGCAGGTAATGCCCCGCAGCCGCCGCGGCCCACACCAGCAATGCCGAGGGGACCAGGCGCACATCCATCCTGCGGAGCTTTTCCTCCCGGGCCGGGGTTGCCCGCTCCAGGAGTGCGAAGGACGCAAGCCAGTGACGAAGCCATAACCAGCGGCCGTACCGGCCGGCGTCGTGCCGTGGCCTGCGCCGGGGCTGGCCTCCGCCCGGTGGCGCGACGGTCCCGGGGGTCCGGCTGACGGCGGCGTCGATGTACCGTTGCCAGCGGCTGTGCCGTTTCATCTGTCCTTCTCCTCAGACCCGGACCAGGGGCAGCAGCGCCGCGAGCATCTTGGGTCCGACCCCGTCCACGGCATCCAGCTCCTCGACCCGCTGGAACTTCCCGTGCTGGCCCCGCCACTCGACGATCCGCTGCGCGAGCACCGGACCCACGCGCGGCAGGGTTGCCAGTTGCTCCACGCCGGCAGTGTTGATGTTGATCTTTCCCGCCGCGGCAGAAGATCCGTCAGGGCCCAACGGACCGCCCCCGCCGCCCGTGCCACCCGCGGGGGCAGCCCCGGACGGCAGGGTTTCGCCTTTCCGCGGTACCAGGACCTTCTGCCCGTCTTCGAGGACAGCCGCGAGGTTGAGCTGGTCGGAGTCCGCATCCGGGGCACTGCCGCCCGCCGCTTCGATGGCCTCGTGCAGGCGGCTCCCCCGCGGCAACTCCACAATTCCGGCACGCCGAACCGCACCGGCCACGTGCACGATGACGTTTCCGGGAGTCTCCCCCTCGGCTTTGCCGGGAGATTCGTCCGTGCCGGCCATGGATTCGCTTTCAGGTTCCGGCGCCTGCACGTCGGTGGCCTCGGCGCTCATGGAGCTTAGCGGGGCTACTTCCGCTGCGCCGTTGGCCGTCTGCCACCAGAACCAGCCCAGGAGCGCCAAGGCCAACAGGCACAGCAGGGCAGCGGCGCGCCGGCCGGTGCGCCACCTGATTCGGCTGGGTGGCGGCGGATCGTGCGGAGACGGGTCGCCGCGGCTCGTGGCAGGGGAAACAAACGGCGTCGCGTCGAGCAGCCCGGACCCGGAGCCAACGGCCGCAGACAACCTGCTGCCGGCGCTGCCCCGATCAACACTGGCCCGATCAGCACTGGGCCGAACAGCACTGGCCCGATCAGCACTGGCCCGATCAGCACTGGGCGGAACTCCCGGATGGTGGCGCGGCATGTGCCCATCGTACGAAGCATGGGGCGCACAGATCAGGGGTACCGGCGCCTATGTGGATACCTCGGGAGGCGCCAGGGGCCGGGGGGCGAGGCGCCGGGCAAGGGACCGCCGGGCATGGGACCGGCGGGCTAGGGGCAGGCGGGGGTTTCCGGAACGGCGGGAGCGTTGCCAACTCCGGCATCTCCGGGAAGCGGGGCGCTGTCCTCCCCCACGATCACGGCCAGAACGCCGAGGCCGGCGTGGGCAGCCAGCACGGCCGGAAGGGCGCTGATCTGCACGGGAGCGCAGCCGGGGACGGCGTCGGCCAGCTGCGCTGCGAGCTGTTCGGCCTCGGCCGGGTTGCCGAAATGGTGGACGGCGAGCCGGGCCTGTCCCTCGGGACGGGCGGCGGCGTCGGCCACCACGATCTCCTTGAGCCGGGCGATGGCCTTCGCCGCCGACCTCACCTTCTCGAGCGGAACCACCTTGCCGTCTTCCACCGCGAGGATGGGTTTGATGGAGAGCATGGTCCCCCAGAGCGAGGCCGCGGCGCCGATCCGTCCGCCCCGCCGCAGCTGCTCGAGGCTCGGCACATAAAAGTAGACCTTGGTGCGGGCCAGCCGTTGCTCAGTGAAGTCCCGCACGTCCGCCGCTGTCCTGCCGTCCGCCGCGGCGGCGACGGCGGCCTGCACACCCATCCCCTGCGCCATGCCCACGGTGCGCGAGTCCACAACTTCCACCGGGAAATCCACCCGGGCCGCGGCGAGGCGGGCCGAATCCGCCGTTCCGGATAATTCCCCGGATATGTGGACCGATACGACGGACTCGTACCCGTGCCGCTGGGCCGCACGGTAGGCCTGTTCGAACTGCCCGGGCGACGGGCGCGACGTTTTGACGGGTTTGCCACTCGCCAGGGCCACGGCGATCGTATCGGCGATGTCGTCCTCACCCTCGCCATAGATGTCAGTTCCGACCATGACGGGCATCGGAATAACCGTCAGGCGCCCGTCGACAGCCAAGCCCCGGACCCAGTCAGACGGGAGTGCCGCAGCAGAGTCCGTGACCACGGCCGTCCGCACGACGACGGCGGCGGGCACCGCTTCGGGGGCCGCTCCGCGGACGGCGAATGGCCGTGTGGCCTGACGGAACCCGCTGAGGCGCTCCTTCAGCCACGGCCACCCTGCGGGGTCGCGGTGGGGCACGAAGCACCTCCTGCTGTCTGCGCTTGCTGTCAGGCACGCGATGGTGGCCGGCCGCCGGCCGAAACCGGCGGCCGGGTCCCGGCTAGGCCGGGACGATGTTGACCAGTTTAGGCGCCCGCACGATCACCGTGCGGATCCCCCGGCCGTCGAGGGCGCGCTGGACGTTGTCCGAGGCCAGAGCGAGTTCGCGCAGCTCGTCCTCGCCGATCTCCGGCGAGACGTCCAGGCGGTCCCGCACCTTGCCCTGGACCTGAACGACGGCGGTGACCGTGTCCTGCACCAGGAGGGCCTCGTCGTGCGTCGGCCAGCCGGCGTTGGCCACGGAGGCAGGGTGTCCCAGCACGTTCCAGAGGTCCTCCGCCGTGTACGGCGCGAAGAGGCTCAGGATGACCGCGACAGTTTCGACGGCCTCGCGGACGGCCGGGTCGGCGCCGCCGGCGCCGCTGGCTGCGTCGGCTCGGTCGATCGTCTTGCGCGTAGCGTTGACCAGTTCCATGAGCTTGGCCACCACCACGTTGAACTTGTTGTGGTCCAGCAGCGCTTCCGCGTCGGCGATCGTGCGGTGGGTGACGGTGCGCAGGGCCCGGTCGCCGGTGGCAAAGTCGACGCCGGGTTCGCTGGTGACGTCCTGGCCGAGGCGCCAGGCGCGGGCCAGGAATTTCGCGGAGCCCGACGGCGACACGTCGGCCCAGTCGACGTCGTCCTCCGGCGGGGAGGCGAAGATCATGGTGAGCCGCACGGCGTCGACGCCGAACTTGTCCAGCTGCTCGCCGAGGTCCACGCCGTTGCCCAGGGACTTGCTCATGGCCTTGCCGCCGTTGAGCACCTGCCCCTGGTTCAGCAGCGCGCTGAAGGGCTCGTCGGCGTCAATCATGCCGAGGTCGTGGATGACCTTGGTGAAGAACCGGGCGTAGAGCAGGTGCAGGATGGCGTGCTCCACGCCGCCGACGTACTGCCCCACCGGCATCCAGTCGTTGATCTTCTCCGGATCAAACGGGCCGTCGGTGAACTGCGGTGAGACGAAGCGCAGGAAGTACCAGGAGGAATCCACAAACGTGTCCATGGTATCCGTGTCCCGCTTAGCCGGGCCGTGGCAGTTGGGGCACTCGACGTTGACCCAGCTTTCGACGGCGGCCAGCGGTGAGGTGCCTTTCGGGGACAGGTCCTCGCCGCGGAGATCCGCCGGCAGGGTGACGGGCAGCTGCTCGTCCGGGACCGGGACTTCGCCGCAGGAGGGGCAGTGGATGATCGGGATGGGGGTGCCCCAGAAGCGCTGCCGGCTGAGCAGCCAGTCGCGCAGGCGGAAGTTCACGAATTTCTCGCCCGTGCCCTGCTGCTGCAGGATCTCGATGGCGGCCGGGATGGCGTCGGCCTTGGGCAGTCCGTCCAGGGCGCCGGAGTTGATCAGGGTGCCCTCGCCCGAGGTTGCGGTGCCGCTGACCGCGGGGTCTTCCTCGCCGGTGTCCAGCACGGCGCGGACCGGCAGGTCGAAGGTGCGGGCGAAGTCGAGGTCGCGCTGGTCGTGTGCCGGGACGGCCATGATGGCGCCGGTGCCGTAGTCGGCCAGCACGTAGTCGGCGGCCCAGACGGGCAGCTTCTCCCCGTTGAGCGGATTGGTGGCGTACCGGCCCGTGAAGACGCCGGTCTTCTCCCGCTCCGTGGACTGGCGTTCGATTTCGGTGAGCGCCTTGACCTGTTCGCGGTACGCGTCCAGGGCGGCGGCGTGCTCTTCGGTGACCAGTTCGACGGCGAGCGGCGCGTCCGCGGCGACGACGAAGAACGTCGCGCCGTACAGGGTGTCCGGGCGGGTGGTGAACACCGTGACGTCCTTGGCGGGCTTGCCGCTGTCGGCCTCGATCACGAAGTTGACGTGCGCGCCTTCGGAGCGTCCGATCCAGTTCTTCTGCATCGCCAGGACGCGCTCGGGCCAGTGGCCGCGCAGCTCGTCCATGTCATCGAGCAGCCGGTCGGCGTAGTCGGTGATTTTGAAGTACCACTGGTTCAGCGACTTCTTGGTGACGGGGGTGCCGCAGCGCTCACAGGCGCCGTTGACCACCTGTTCGTTGGCCAGCACGGTCTGGTCGTTGGGGCACCAGTTGACCGGGGAGTTCTTGCGGTACGCCAGTCCGCGCTCGTAGAAGCGCTTGAAGAGCCACTGTGTCCAGCGGTAATACTCCGGATCGGAGGTGTGGATCCGGCGGGACCAGTCGGCAGAGATGGCGTAGCGCTTGAACGAGGCCGCCTGGGTGTCGATGTTGGCGTAGGTCCACTCGCTGGGGTGCGCATTGCGCTTGATGGCCGCGTTCTCGGCGGGCAGCCCGAAGGAATCCCAGCCGATCGGGTGCAGCACGTCGTAGCCCTGTTGGCGCAGGTAGCGCGCGACGACGTCGCCCATCGCGAACGCTTCGGCGTGGCCCATGTGGAGATCACCGGAGGGGTACGGGAACATGTCCAGCACGTACCGCCGCTCCTTCGACCCGTCATCGACGGGCGTGAAGACCTTGAGGTCTTCCCAGACCTGCGGCCACTTGGCTTCCATCGCCGCAAAGCTGTAGGCACCTTCCTCGGGTGCTTCCGCTGCGGCTGCTGCTGTTCCGGTCTCTGTCTCCGGCTGAACGCTCACTGCTGGCCTCTTCTGTTCTGTCAAGCCTTATGTACCGTCAAGTCTTGTGCCAATAAATCTCCCGGGCCAAGGCTGCTGTCCCGCCCTGCCCGCTCCCCTGCCGTCCGCCCAACGGGTCCAGACACACAAAAGCCCCTCGACACGGAGGGGCTGCCGCACGGCAATCCGAGTTCTCGTCGGGATGCCGGGCGGCTAGCTAAGCAGGAGGATCGCACGCATAGGACTACTTTAGCGCACCGCCCACTGACGACAGGTAAGTCGACACGAGCGGCTGAATCGGGCGGCGGGGATATGCCGAGCTGTTAAGGGGGCCCGGGAGCGGCTTCGGGCGTCCGCGAAGCGGGCGGGGCCCCCTTAACAGTGAAGGCATCGTCTCGTCGGGCTACTTCACGTCCTCGTCGACCCAGTCCATGGACTTGGTGACGGCCTTCTTCCACAGGCGCATCTGGCGCTCGCGCTCGGCCTGTTCCATGGTCGGTTCCCAGCGCTTGTCCTCGGCCCAGTTGGCTGAACACTCGCCCAGGTCCTTCCAGAAGCCGACGGCCAGCCCGGCGGCGTAGGCGGCACCCAGCGCGGTGGTCTCCACCACCTTGGGCCGGATCACCGGAACGCCGAGGATGTCCGCCTGGAACTGCATCAGCGCATCGTTGGCCACCATGCCGCCGTCGACCTTGAGTTCGGTCAGGGGCACCCCTGAGTCCGCGTTGACGGCGTCGAGCACCTCACGGGTCTGGAAGGCGGTAGCCTCCAGCGCCGCGCGGGCGATGTGGTTCTTGTTCACGAAGCGGGTCAGGCCGACGATCGCACCGCGGGCGTCGGAACGCCAGTAGGGAGCGAACAGGCCGGAGAACGCGGGCACAATGTACACGCCGCCGTTGTCCTCGACCGAGGCCGCCAGCGTCTCCACTTCGGGGGCGCTGCTGATCATGCCGAGGTTGTCACGCAGCCACTGCACGAGCGAACCAGTGACGGCGATGGCGCCTTCCAGGGCATAGTGCGGAGCGGCGTCGCCGAGCTTGTAGCCAACAGTCGTCAGCAGCCCGTTCTTGGAGTGGACGATTTCCTCGCCGGTGTTGAAGATGAGGAAGCAGCCCGTGCCGTAGGTGTTCTTGGCTTCGCCCGCCTCGAACGCGGCCTGGCCGAACGTCGCCGCCTGCTGGTCGCCCAGGATGCCGGCGACCGGAACCTCACGCAGCAGCTGGGACGTGTGGACCGTGCCGTACACCTCGGAGGAGGACTTGATGGCCGGCATCATGGAGGCCGGAACACCGAACGCGTCCATGATCTCCTGGTCCCAGGACAGCGTGTCGAGGTCCATGAACATGGTCCGCGAGGCGTTGGTGACGTCCGTGACGTGGACGCCGCCGTCGGTCCCGCCGGTCAGGTTCCACAGCACCCAGCAGTCGGTGTTGCCGAACACCAGGTCCCCGGCCTCGGCCTTGGCGCGGGCGCCCTCGACGTTGTCCAGGATCCACTTGATCTTGGTACCGGAGAAGTAGGTGGCCAGCGGCAGGCCAACCTTCTGCTTGAAGCGCTCCGGCCCCCCGTCCTTGGCCAGCTCGTCCACGATCGGCTGGGTGCGGGTGTCCTGCCAGACGATCGCGTTGTAGATGGGCTTGCCGGTGGTCTTGTCCCAGACCACCGCGGTTTCGCGCTGGTTGGTGATGCCGACCGCCGCGATGTCGTGCCGGGTCAGGTTCGCCTTCGACAGGGCGGCGGCGATGACCTCACGGGTGTTGTTCCAGATCTCGGTGGGATCGTGTTCCACCCAGCCTGCCTGCGGGAAGATCTGCTCGTGCTCCATCTGGCCCGACGAAACGATGCTGCCGCTGTGGTCGAACACGATGGCCCGCGTGCTGGTGGTGCCCTGGTCGATAGCGATTACGTACTGGTTCATGTTGACGTCCTTGTCTTGGGCTGGCTGTTGAATGAGTGCGTAGAAGGTGGGTTAGGCAGCTGCGGTGGCGATGATCGGCACGACTGCTGCCACGAGACCGGCCAGGCCGCCGCCGACCAGCGGTCCGACGACGGGAATCCAGGAGTAGCCCCAGTCCGAGGAACCCTTGCCCTTCATGGGCAGCAGGGCGTGGGCGATGCGCGGGCCGAGGTCACGGGCAGGGTTGATGGCGTAGCCGGTGGGACCACCGAGGGAGACGCCGATACCAACAACGAGCAGTGCCACTGCGAGCGGGCCAAGTCCCGAGGGTGTCCCCCCGAAGGTCAGGATGACGAAGACGAGGACAAAGGTGCCGATGATCTCCGTGATCAGGTTCCACGGGGTGGAGCGGATGGCCGGGCCTGTCGAGAAGACCGCCAGCTGGCTGGCGGGTTCCGGCTCGGCGTCGAAGTGCTGCTTGTAGGCCAGGTACATCACCACGGCACCGAGGAAGGCACCGAGCAGTTCCCCGCCGAAGTAGGTGAGGGTGGAGACGGCGTCGACGGGGACGCCGGGGGCGTACTCCGTCTTGCCGTTGAGCAGCAGGCCGAAGGTAACGGCGGGGTTCAGGTGGGCCCCGGACATCGCGGCGACGTAGACGCCGGAGAAGACGGCGATGCCCCATCCCCAGGTGACCATCAGGAACCCGCCGTTGTTGCCCTTGGTGCCTTTGAGTGCAACGTTTGCCACAACGCCGCAACCCAGCAGGGTCAGCATCGCGGTACCGAATACTTCGGACAGGAAAACTATTCCAAGAGACATCTTTGACTCCTCTATTTTCTGTTGTCAGCCCCTCGCGAGTTTGAAGGGCTGTTGGGCCGGCGCCGCGTTGGCGCCGCCGGCCGGCAACTGTGCCGGTTCCCCCAGAGGAACCACACAGTCCTTGCGGCCGGACGTCCCCCGTCCGGCCGCCGAGGTCTTTCAGGAGACCAGGCTGTGGACCTGGACGCCGTGGAATCGCTTGAGCACCTCCTGAGCGTGGGTGATCTCGGAGGTCCGCGTTGCCGCGTCCCAGCCCAGCGGGCCGGCGAGGATCTCGGCAACCTCGTTCAGGAGTTCGCCGGTCACCAGTCCCCTGAAGGCGAGGGACGTGCGGCGGATCAGGACGTCGACGAGGTGCCCGATCTGCTCGTTCCGGGCCATGAACTCCAGCTCGCGGACGCTCAGTTCCCGGGTCGAGTGCAGCAGCCGGTCCGGGGCGGCGTCGAGGAAGTTGATGACGTCCCCGGCCCGGGTGCCGTAGCGGGTCAGGAGCCCGGCGGTGCGGTCCGCGTCACGTCCGGCGGCCATGTGCGCCTTGATCCAGCGCTGCACGCCGTCCTCGCTGTCCGGGAAGCCGGCGCCGCCGCCGATGGCGAGTTTCGCCGTCGAGACCTTCCGCGGCATGCCGAGTTCGGCGAGGACGTCGTTGCTCAGGTGTTCGGCGAGGGCCCGGAAAGTGGTCCATTTCCCGCCGACGAGGCTGAGCACGGCGGCGGCGCCGCCACCCTGCCCGGCACCGGCGCGGCGCTCGATCCGGTAGTCACGGCTGACGAAGCCCGGCTGGGTGGCGTCGTGCTTGGGCAGCGGGCGGACCCCGGAGAAGGTGTAGACGATCTGGTCCCGGTCCACGGTGATATCCGGGAAGACGTGGCCGATGAGGTCGAAGAAGTAGTCGATTTCCGATTCAGTGCACACCGCGTCCTCTGCCATGTCGGCGTCGACGTCGGTGGTACCCACCAGGACCCGGTCCCCCATCGGGTAGATCAGTACGATCCTGCCGTCGGTGTGTTCGAAGAAGATCTCGCGGCCGTTGCAGGCGGCCAGCAGTTCCGGGTGGTCCAGCACGATGTGCGAACCTTTGGTGCCGCCCATGAAGGCCGACGCCGAGCCCATCGCCTCGTTGGTCAGGTCTACCCAGGCGCCGGTGGTGTTGACGATGACGTCCGCGGAGAAGTCGAAGACTTCACCGGTGAGCTCGTCCCGGAGTTTCACGGTGCTCCCGGTGCCCCGTTCGCCGGCACCGTTCTTGACGGAGACGAGGGAGAGGTAGTTGCTGGCCCGCGCATCACTCGCGCCTGAAGCGCCGGCCTTCTCGCCGTCCTGCAGCACGTCGAGGGTCAGCCGCTCCGGGTTGTGGACGGAGGCGTCAAAGTACGTGGCGGTGTACTTGATCCCGGGGTGCAGCCGCGGCAGTTCGGCCAGGGCACGTTTGCGGCCGCGGAACTGGTGCCGCGGCACGGTGCCGCCGTCGCGGGAGAAGAAGTCGTACAGGCTCAGCCCCACTTTGATCAGGAACGCCCCGCGTTCCTTGGGCGCGCCCTGCTGCTTGTGGGTCAGGAAACGCAGCGGAGCGGCGAGGACTCCGGAGAACGTGCTGAAGATGGGGATGGTGGTCTGCAGCGGCTTGACGTAGTGGGGGGCGATGCGCAGCAGCCGGTTGCGTTCGACGACCGACTCCTGGACGAGGCGGAACTCGCCGTTCTCGAGGTACCGGATGCCACCGTGGATCATGTGCGAGGAGGCTCCGCTGGCTCCCTGGCAGTAGTCGCCGCGCTCCACGAGGGCGACATCCACACCCTGCAGGGCCAGGTCCCGGAACGTGCCCACCCCGTTGATGCCGCCGCCGATGATCAGCACCTGGGCGTGGGGCCGCGTCCGCAGCTTCTGCACCGATGCTCGCTCGCCGGCCGATGCCTGGTTGCGGGCTAAATCCTTCTGTCCCAAGAACTACTCCTTTGGGGTTCGTCCTGTGCGGCGCGCCCCTTGGCGCGGCGCCGTTCAACACTATTCTTTGGAGTAATGGAAAATGGAGTCAAGCACTATGCACAAACGTGCAGAACGGAAATGGGATGACACCCTCACGCCACTCTGACGCCCTCCGCGCGGCCCAGTTGTATTACCTGCAGGACCTGACCATGGACGCCATCGCGCGGGAGCTCCGGACGTCCCGGTCCACCGTTTCGCGGCTGCTGTCCTCGGCCCGGGAATCGGGGCTGGTGCAGATCCAGATCCGGAGTCCGCTGGACACCGGCCCCGAGCTGGCGAGCATGATCCGCGCCGAATATAAGGTGGATGTGCACGTTGTTCCGGTCGTGGACACGCTGAATGAGGCGGAAACACTGGACCGCGTGGCCATGCAGGCAGCACGCACCATCGGCCCGCTGGTGGATTCCAACGCCATCATCGGCGTCGCGTGGGGTTCCACCCTCAGCGCCGTCAGCCGGCACCTGACCCGGAAGATCACCCATGACAGCGTGATCGTCCAGCTCAACGGCGCGGGCAACATGCAAACCACTGGCATCACCTACGCCTCCGACATCATGCGGCGCTTTGGCAGCGCTTACGGCGCACGGGTGGAACAGTTCCCGGTACCGGCGTTCTTCGACCACGCCGCGACCAAGAAGGCCATGTGGAATGAGCGCAGTGTGCAACGGATCCTTGAGCTTCAGGCCCGCATGAGCATTGCGATTTTTGGTGTGGGATCGGTCGACGCCGACTACCCCAGCCACGTGTACGCCGGCGGTTACCTCGATGAGGATGACCTGAACATCCTGGCCAACTCCGACGTCGTGGGCGATGTGGCGACGGTGTTCTTCCGCGCCGATGGTTCCTCGGACGGCATCACCCTGAACGAACGCTCCACCGGCCCCGACCTCGCGCAGCTTCGCCAGGTGCGCCGGAGGATCTGCGTGGTGTCGGGCGCCTCCAAGTTCAACGGCCTCCGCGGCGCCCTCGCCGCGGGACTGGCCACCGACCTGATCCTCGACGAGGCCAGCGCCCGGCGGCTTGTCAGCTTCGACGGCCTGGCGTGAACCCGACTGGCGTGGACCGGGCTGGCCTGATCCGGCCTGCCGTGGGGAGCCGCGGCGGCGGAGTCGGTAAAGTCGAGGTTATGAAACCCTCGCCCCGGCTTAGCCTCAACAATGGTGTCCTGATCGACCAGTTGGGGTTCGGACTCTACAAGGTGACCCCCGGAGACGCCGCCGGACTCGTGTCCATGGCGCTGGAGGCCGGCTACCGACATTTCGACACTGCCGCCATGTACGGCAACGAGACGGGCGTTGGCCGCGGTATCGGTTCGCTGTCCGGCTTCTCAACCCACGACGACGCCCGCGGCGGTTCCGGTGAGGCTTCCCCCGCGCTCTCACGCGAGGACCTCTTCGTCACCACCAAGCTCTGGAACGACGACCAGGGTTATGACGCCACCCTGCGCGCCTTCGACACGTCCATGGCCAACCTCGGCCTGGAATACGTGGACCTGTATCTGATCCACTGGCCCTGTGCGGAGCGCGGGCTGTATTCCGATAGCTACCGCGCGATGGAGACGCTGTACCGGGAGGGCAAGGCCCGGGCCATCGGAGTCTCGAATTTCCAGCCGGCCCACCTGGACCGCCTGCTCCAGACCGCCGAGGTGATCCCGGCCGTCAACCAGATCGAACTGCACCCGTGGCTCCAGCAGGAGGAGCTGCGCACCCTGCACCGTAACCTCGGGATCACCACCGAGGCGTGGAGCCCGCTCGGCCGCGGACAGGTCCTCCAGGATCCAGTGGTGCTGGACCTCGCGGCCGCGCATGGCAGGACCGCGGCGCAGATCATCCTCCGCTGGCATGTCCAGCTCGGCAATGTCGCCATCCCCAAAGCGAGCTCCCACGACCGGATCGGCGAGAACCTGGATGTCTTCGGCTTCAGCCTCGACGACGCCGCCATGCAGGCCCTGGCCGGTTTGGAACGTGGCTTCCGCACCGGCTCCCACCCGGACTCAGTCAATTAGGATCCATCGAATGGACAACGTGGCCACCGAGCCCTCCCCCGGCACTCCCCTGTTCAGCGACGGGCTGGAGGCCCGCACCCGCGCCGCCGAGGTGGTCCTCGGCGGCGCCAGGGTGGCCTATTGGAGCTATGAGCCGCTCCGCGTGACCCCGGAGACGCGGACCATCCTGGTCATCCACGGCTTCCGCGGCGACCACCACGGCCTGCTCCGGGTGGCCGACCAGCTCCCGGAGATGCGGCTCATCATGCCGGACCTGCCCGGCTTCGGCCGTTCGGCCGCCTTCCCGGGCGCCGAACACAGCGTCGAGAGCTACGTCCGGTTCGTTTCGGACTTCATGGCGGCGTTAGGCCTGGGCCCGGACACCGTCCTGTTGGGGCATTCCTTCGGCTCGATTGTCGCCAGCCACTTCGTGGCAGCCCACCCCGAAACCGTCTCGGAGCTGATCCTGGTCAACCCGATCGCTGCTCCGGCCCTCGAGGGGCCCAAGGGCTTCATGACCAAACTCGCCGTCCTGTACTACGAGGCCGCGGCACGTCTCCCCCGCCGGCTGGGACACGGCCTGCTGCGCAGCCAGCTGATCGTCCGGGTCATGAGCGAGACGATGGCGAAGACCAAAGACAAGCAGCTGCGTCGTTTCGTGCATGCCCAGCACAGCGCATACTTCTCCGTGTTCGCGGACCGGGAGAGCCTGCTGGAGGCATTCAAGGCCTCCGTCGGCGGAAACGTCGCCGACGTCGCCCGCAGCCTCACCCTTCCCGTTTTGCTGATCGCCGGGGAAAAGGACGAGATCGCGACGCTGCCGGACCAGCACACGCTGCTGGCCCTGCTGCCGGACGCGCACCTTGACGTCATCCCGGGCGTGGGCCACCTGATCCACTACGAGACCCCGGAACCCGCCGCGGGCTTCATCCGACGCTTCCTGAAGGACCACTCCGCGTGAAAATCCTTATCGATGCCCGTTTCACCCGGCTGGACCACCATGACGGCATCAGCCGCTACGGCGCCAGCCTGATTGCTGCCACGGCCAAAATCGCCGACGTCTCCATGCTGATCAGCGATGTCCGCCAGCTCGCCATGCTGCCGGACGTGCCCTACACGCTGATCAACAGCCCGCTGTCACCGGCCGAGCTGTTCATCGCCGGGAAGGTCAACAAACTCGGCGCCGATGTGGTGGTGTGCCCCATGCAGACCATGGGCAGCTGGGGACGCAAGTACGCCCTGGTGCTGACCCTGCACGACCTGATCTACTACGAGCACCCGGCCCCTCCCGGCTTCCTGCCGGCCCCGGTCCGGGTCCTCTGGCGGCTGTACCACAAGGCGTTCTGGCCGCAGCGACTCCTGCTGAACCGGGCCGACGTCGTCGCCACCATCAGCTCCACCACCGCCGCCCTGATCTCGAAGTACCGGCTCACCCGGCGTCCGGTCCGGATCGTGGGCAACGCCCCGCAGCACGGCCACACGACGCGGGACCCCGGGGCGGGAGCGGACAAGACGCTGCTCTACATGGGCTCGTTCATGCCGTACAAAAACGTGGAGACCATGGTCCGTGGCATGGCGGAACTCCCCGACATGAGCCTGCACCTGCTCAGCCGGATCACCCCGGAGCGCCGGGCGGAACTCGAAGCCCTGGCGCCGGCGGGCGCGGACATCGTCTTCCACAACGGCGTGACCGACGCCGAGTACGAGGCCATGCTGGGACGCACCACGGCCCTGATCAGCCTGTCCAAAGCGGAGGGTTACGGCCTGCCCCTCGTGGAAGCCATGTCCCACGGCACCCCGGTGATCGCCAGCGACATTCCGATCTTCCGCGAGGTGGGCGCCGACGCCGTCAGCTACGTCCATCCGGATTCGCCAACGGAGTTCGCTGCGGCGGTCCGGACGCTGGAGGACCCGGACCTGTGGAAGGCCCGTTCCCGCCGCTCGGTGGAGCGCGCCGCGGACTTCAGCTGGGATGAGTCCGCCCGCCGGCTGCTGGCCGTCGCGGAAGAGGCCGTGGCGCTGCGCGCACGCCGCGCGGGTAAGGCGAAGGGACAGGGCCGGAAGTAGCCGGCCTGCGGACCCCTAGAGCACGTCCACACCGTCGAGCCGCAGCTGCACGGGATCGTCGGTGCGTTTGGCGGCCGCGGCGACCTTGACCGCCCGCAGCACCTTCGTGACGTGCGCGGCCTGGCCGTAGGGGATGAACAGCAGCGTCCGGACGTCCTCCTCGGCGGTACCCGCTGCTTTCCCTTGGGTTCCTGCCTGGCCGGGGGCAGCGGCCAGCACGAGGGGGGCCGGGCCAGCTGTGCGCAACACGATGCCCTGCGCAGCCAGCTGCTGCTCAACGGCCTGGCTGAAATGCCCGACGGCGGTTCGGCCGCCGGTAATGGACGCGACCCGGACGGATGGGGGCAGCTGCAGCTCCTGGCGCAGCGACAGTTCCCGCTGGGCGTAGCCGGAAGGGTCCCAGCGCAGCAGGGCGCCCACGCCGGTAGCGTCGTCCGCGGTGATGACCACCAGGCCGCCTTCGCCCGCGGGGCGGACCAGGGCGGCCGCGTTGAACCACCGCCGGACGGCGTCCTCCCCCGCCCGCAGGTTTTCGCGGCGCAACAGCGAATCGCCGTCGAGCAGCAACGCCGCCGCGTAGCCGCCGGCCGCGACCGGTTCCGCGCCGACGGTGGCCACCACCAAGGCCTTCGAGTCAGGAACCGTGGCCAGCACCCGGTCCCCGGACGAGGTGATCACCGGCTTGCCCGGGAAGGCGCGGCCCAGCTCCTCGGCTGTGCGCAGGGCCCCCGTGGCGCCGCGCCGGAGCCGGACCCCGTTGCACGTGGTGCAGCGCCAAGCGGCGGCCGGCGTCGAACACCAGCGGCACTGCGGCACGGCGGAGCTCCCGGTGGCCCCGGCGATGGCGAGTGGCCCGCTGCAGGCAGGGCAACGCGCCGGTTCACGGCAGTTCTCGCAGGCAAGCGACGGCGCGTAGCCCGCCCGCGCCACCTGGACCAGGACCGGGCCGCGTTCCAGACCGTCCTTCGCGGCACGCCAGGCGGCGCCCGGCAGCCGGGCGACCCTGGCCAGCGGATCATGTTCGAGTTCGTAGCTGTCAGCGGTGTTCAGTACCCGCGGAACGTTCCGGCGGACCACGGAGCGGTCCGCCTCCACGGGACGCGCCCAGCCTGCCTCGACGAGGCGCTGCGCCTCGGTGCTCCGGGTGTGCCCGGCGAGCAGGCACGCTGCGCCCTCCTGTTCGGCGCGCAGCAGCAGGACTTCGCGGGAGTGGGCATACGGTGAGCGCTGCTCGATGTGCAGATCGTCGCCGTCGTCCCAGCAGACCACAAGACCGAGATGATGGACGGGCGCGTACGCGGCGGACCGGGTGCCGACAGCCACCCCGGCTGCGCCGCTGAGGATTCGCAGGAAGCTGCGGTAGCGCGGTGTCTGGCCGTCGTCGGCGGTGAGCCGGGCGATGTCCCCGGCGGGCAGGATCTGCAGGAGGGCCGCTTCCACCCGGTCCAGGTCCCGGTAGTCGGGCACGACGACGACGGCGCCGCGGCCGGACAGGCGGACGGCGGCCACGGCCTCGGCGATCAGCCGCGGCCAGCCTCCGGCCCCGAAACCCTGGAGCGCGCTGAGCACGGCCCGCGGCGACTCACCTGCATTGAGGTGCTGCAGGAAGGCCGGGCCGTTGCGGTAGGAGGCCCAGCCGGAGGATTCCAGGCCGGCGGGGATGGACGCTCCGGCCCCGGCGGCGTCATCAGCGAAGAGAGCCGGATCCAGGACACCCTCAGGCGCAAGGTCCTTCTCGAGTTTCGCCATCCGCGGCGGCACGGCCACACGCAGCACGTCGCTGACGCTGCCGGCATACCGCGCTGCCACACGTGCGGCGAGTTCGGCGACGGCAGGCACCAGCACGGGAACGGGAGAGACCACCTTGTGCAGTGGCACGAGGGGGTGGCCGGCATCGGACTCCGCCACCCGGTCCATGAGGTATCCGGCAAGTTCCTGGCCGTTGAACTTCACCTTCACCCGGACACCGGGCTGAGCAGCCGTATCCAGCGTGGCGGGCACGCTGTAGTCGAAGGGCCGGTCAAGGTGCGGGAGGGAGGATTCCAGCCGCACCCTGGCCACCGGGAGCCGGGCAGCCAGGGCGGGGCCGGTTGCTGCGGCCGCGGTGGAGGGAAAGCCGTGGAGCAGCGAAAGCTGCAGGGGCTCGTCCGACGCCGCGGCGCCATGGAACTGGCTCATCGCCCGGGTCCTCCCTTCAGCAACAGTTCAGCGCCGGTCACGTGGTGGCCGGCTCAACAAAGAAGAGCCAGGCCGCCGTTACCGGCGGCCTGGCTACAGCACATCACAGGGCAGTGACACTAAGTCACCACCGCGACTATTCAACAGCGCGGCAATTCAGGACAGTGACCTTGTTTCGAGGTTTCGAGCTGGCGCCGGCGGACGCCTCAGGCGTTGAAGAAGGCCTTCAGCTCGTCCACGCGGTCGAGGCGCTCCCACGTGAAGTCGGGGTCCTCGCGGCCGAAGTGGCCGTGTGCCGCGGTCTTGGCGTAGATCGGACGCTTGAGGTCGAGGGCATCGATGATCGCCCGCGGGCGCAGGTCGAAGATCTCGGCGATCGCGGCGCTGATCCTGGCCGGATCCACGGTCTCGGTACCGAAGGTCTCGACGTAGGTTCCCACCGGGCGGGCCTGGCCGATCGCGTAGGCGATCTGGATTTCCGCGCGCTTCGCGAGGCCTGCCGCCACAACGTTCTTGGCCACCCAGCGCATCGCATATGCCGCCGAGCGGTCCACCTTGGACGGATCCTTGCCCGAGAAGGCGCCGCCGCCGTGCCGGGCCATGCCGCCGTAGGTGTCCACAATGATCTTGCGGCCGGTGAGGCCGGCGTCGCCCACCGGGCCGCCGATGACAAACGCGCCGGCCGGGTTCAGGATGTTCCTGGTCCGAGAGATGTCCAGGTTGGACAGCGCCATGACCGGGTCCACCACGTGGGCGGCGAGGTCGGCGCGGAGCTGGTCCAGGCTGGCACCCTCGGCGTGCTGGCTGGAAATCACGACGGTCTCGACCGAGACAGGCCTGTCGCCGTCGTAGCCTACGGTGACCTGGGTTTTGCCGTCGGGGCGCAGGTACGCGAGCTCGCCGTTCTTGCGGACTTCGGTCAGCCGCTCGGAGAGCCGGTGCGCAAGCCAGATCGGGACCGGCATGTAGGAGGGGGTCTCGTCGCTGGCGTAACCGAACATCAGGCCTTGGTCGCCGGCGCCCTGGAGGTCGTAGTCGTCCTCCTGGCGCCCTTCGCGGGCTTCGAGCGAGTTGAAGACGCCTCCGGCGATGTCGTTGGACTGCTGGCCGATGGAGACGGACACGCCGCAGCGGGCGCCGTCGAAGCCGTTGGCCGAGGAGTCGTACCCGATGCCCAGGATGGTCTCCCGGACGATCTGCGGGATTTCGACGTAGGCGTCCGTGGTGACCTCGCCGGCGACGTGGACCAGCCCGGTGGTGGCCAGCGTCTCCACGGCGACCCTGGACTCGGGGTCCTTGGCCAGCAGGGCGTCGAGGATGGCATCGCTGATCTGGTCACAGATCTTGTCGGGATGTCCTTCGGTCACCGACTCGGACGTGAACAGCCGGAGCGAGGCGGGCGTGGACCCGTGGAAGTCGGGGATGTGCAGCGGTAAAGTCACTCAACTACCTTACTGGTTGGAAAACGGACGTCCGGCGGCGTGTGTCCCCGTGCTAAGGAGACGTTGCTTACGCCAGGCTCAGGCCGGCGGGACAACCCGGCTCAGCTCGGCGCTGATGCGGTCGATCACGGCAGCCGCCACGTCGGATTTGGAACCCGACGCCTCTTGGGGTTCGGAGCCGGTGCGGGAAAGGATGACTACGGAGTTCGTGTCCTCGCCGAAGACTTTGTCCTGACCCACATGGTTAACCACCAGCAGGTCGCACGCCTTGCGGCGCAGCTTGGCATCGGCATAGTCCAGGACATCGCCGTCGGCGTCGCCGGTCTCGGCCGCGAAGCCCACGATCAGCTGGGTGCGGGAGGCCGCATCCCGCACCTCGACGAGTTCCCGCAGGATGTCCGGGTTCCGGACCAGTGTGATGACGGGATCGGCGACGTCGTCGCGCTTCTTGATCTTCGTGCCGGCGACATCCGCCGGGCGAAAGTCCGCGACGGCGGCGGCCATGATGATGACGTCGGAATCGGCGGCGGCGTGCAGGGCGGCCTTGCGAAGTTCCAGGGCGGTCTCCACCCTGATCACGTCGACGCCGGCCGGCGGCGGAACGTCCATGTGGGCGGCCAGCAGCCGGACCCTGGCACCGGCGTCGCGGGCGGCGGAGGCCAGCGCCACGCCCTGCTTGCCGGAGGAGCGGTTTCCGAGGAACCGGACGGGGTCCAGTGGCTCGCGTGTGCCGCCGGCGCTGATCGTGACGGTGAGCCCGGCCAGCGGACGGCCGGGCGCCGGCGAGGAGGGTACGGCGTCGGGCGCCGGAACGTCCGGTGAGTTGGGCACCGCCGGCGCACCGGCGAGGGCGAGGGCCGCTTCGAAAATGGCCTCGGGTTCGGGCAGCCGGCCCGGCCCGGAGTCGGATCCGGTCAGCCGGCCGGAGGCGGGCTCCAGCACGGTGACGCCCCTGCTGCGGAGAGTCTCGACATTGGCCTGGGTTGCCGGGTGCTGCCACATTTCGGTGTGCATGGCCGGGGCCATCAGCACCGGGCAGTCGCCGGCCATCAGCAGGGTGTTGCTCAGGAGGTCGTTGGCTTGGCCGGTGGCGGCGCGCGCCAGCAGGTCGGCTGTGGCAGGGGCCACCACGATCAGCTCGGCTTCGTGGCCGAGGCGGACGTGGTTGACGGTGTGCACGTCGTCGAAGACGCTGTTGCTGACCGGATGCCCGGACAGCGCTTCCCACGTGGCGACGCCGACGAAGCGGGTCGCGGCCTCCGTGGGGATGACGGTGACGTCATGGCCGGCTTCAGTAAAGAGCCGGAGGAGCGACGCCACCTTGTAGGCGGCTATCCCTCCCCCGACTCCGAGGACTATGCGCACGTGACCTCCGTCTGCGTCTGCGGAATTACTCTGCAGGTTCGATCGGCGTGGAAACGAGCTTGCCTTCGTTGATTTCGCGCAACGCGATGGAGAGCGACTTCTCGTTCAGCTTGGTGTCGACCAGCGGGCCGACGTACTCGAACAGGCCCTCGTGCAACTGGGCGTAGTAGGCGTTGATCTGACGTGCGCGCTTGGCGCCGAAAATCACCAGTCCGTACTTCGAGTCGGCAGCCTTCAGCAGCTCGTCGATCGGCGGGTTGATGATGCCTTCAAGGTTCGTGGACACGAATTCTCCAAATTCTAACGGGCCGATACGTCCCGGCGCCTAGCGTGGGTTCGGGGTCAGCCCCATGAGTGAAACAAGCTCGTCCGCTGCCCGACGAACGTCATCATTGATGACGGTGTGGTCAAACTCCGGTTCAGCGGCAAGTTCTAGTTTAGCGGTTTCCAGCCTCTGCTGCTGTTCTTCCGCTGTTTCCGTGCCGCGGCCCACCAGGCGGCGGACCATTTCGTCCCAGGTGGGCGGCGCCAGGAACACGAATTGTGCATCCGGGACGGCTTTCTTGACCTGCCGCGCACCCTGCAGGTCGATCTCCAGGAGCACCGACCGGCCGTCGGCGATCGCGGCGTCGACGGTGCTGCGGAGCGTGCCGTAGCGGTTGCGGCCGTGGACCACGGCCCACTCCAGGAGTTCGCCGTTCTCGACCAGGGCGTCGAATTCCTCGGCCGACTTGAAAAAGTAGTGGACGCCGTCGATCTCGCCCGGGCGCGCCGGGCGGGTGGTCGCCGAGACGGAAAGCCAGACGCCGGGATAGTTGTCCCGGATGTAGGTGGACACGGTGCCTTTACCAACAGCCGTCGGGCCGGCGAGGACTGTCAGTCCCGGTTTGTTGCTCACATATTCCTTTGGGCGGGTTTGGAGTCAGCGCGGCGGACCGGGCTGTTTGTCGTCTATAAAATCTACCAGCGCGCGGCGCTGGTGAATTCCCAGGCCCCGGACCCGGCGTGATGCGGCAATCCCCAGCTGGTCCATGATCGCCGCGGCACGCACCCGACCGATTCCAGGCAGCGCCTCCAGCAGTTCGACAATCCTCATACGGGCGATCGCGTCGTCGCTCTCCCCTGCCTTGAGCAATTCCGCGATGCTCAGCTTCCCGGATTTCAAGCGGTCCTTGGCGTCGGCCCGGGTGGTTCTGGCGGCGGCGGCCTTGTTCAAGGCGTCGGCACGCTCCTGCGGAGTGAGGGGTCGCAAACTCATTGAATGCCTCCCTGCATTGTCAGACGGACCGCACAAACGGCCCGGCCGGACGGGGCCTGACATCGCCCCGGCCGGTACCGCGGACTTGTCCTGAACCTACCGTCTGGATACCGAAGAAATCAATGGACGAATGGCCCGGCTCCAGCTTGTCCAAAGGTCTGGCCATACGGAGCACTCCCGGCGTCGGCCCGGCCCCCAGCCCCAACGCCGCCATTGGCCACAATTGGCCGCTAAGACGGAGATCTTAGCGGCCACTTGCGTCCAATGGGTGGCTGCGGCACGCGACGATCGAGCCCGGACAGATGCCCTTAGGCCGAGCGCAGCTCCTCGAGGGTCCGCTGCGCGGCGTCGCTCAGGCCCTGGATCCGCGGGCCGGCGCCGAGAATGTCCCGGCTGGAGGTCCCGAGCACCTGGCCGTACGCGCTGCCGAAGGTGTGGCGCAGGTCCGCCGCCGTTGCGCCCTGCGCGCCGAGGCCAGGGGCCAGGATCGGGCCGCGCACGGCTGCGAGGTCCAGGTCCAGGTCGGTGAGCGCGGAGCCGACGGTTGCGCCAACAACGAGGCCGGTTGAGCCCAGCGCCCCCGCATACCTTTCGTTCTCCGCAGCTGCCGCCCGGACGATCCGGCGGGCCACGGAATCCGCGCCGCCAACGTGCTGGACGGAGGCTCCCTCCGGATTGGACGTCAGCGCCAGGACGAAGACGCCGCGCCCGGTCTGCGCCGCGAGGTCCAGGGCCGGCCGGAGCGATTCGAAGCCCAGGTACGGGCTCAGCGTGACCGAGTCGGCCGCCAGGGCGGAACCGTCCCGCAGCCAGGCGTCGGCGTAAGCGGCCATGGTGGAGCCGATGTCGCCGCGCTTGGCGTCGGCAATGGTCAGGACCGAGGCTTCCGCAGCCGCGGCGAGGACTCGTTCCAGCACGGCCATACCTGCCGAGCCGTGCCGTTCATACAGCGCCACCTGGGGTTTGACCGCGGCAGCGAGCGACGCCACCGCCTCCAGCGCGGTGAGTGAGAAGCGTTCCAGGCCGGCGACGTCGTCGTTCAGCCCCCAGCTGTGAAGCAGCGCCGGGTGCGGGTCGATTCCGACGCACAACGGACCGCGGTCCGCCATGGCCCGGCCCAGCCGGGAGCCGAAAGACTCCCGGCCGGCCGTGTCCGCGGTTACGGCCTCAGGCATTCTGCGTAACCGCGTTCGTGCCTGTGTTCTGCTGGGCCGCGGTCTGCTGGCCTGCGTTCTGCTGCGCTTGCGAGGCAAACAGTGCCGCAGCGTGCTCCTGAAGGCTCGTGACCGACCATTCGTAGGTGCGCAGCGCCTCGATGGCCTGGACGGCGGCGTTGAACTCGGCCACCGTTGTGATGCACGGAATGCCGATGGAGGTCGCGGCGGCGCGCAGTTCGTAGCCGTCGCTGCGGGCTTCGCCGCCCGAGGGCGTGTTGAAGACCATGTCGATCTCACCGGCGACGACGAGATCGGCGATGGTGCCCTCCCCTTCGGCGCTGGAACCTTCCGCGACCTTCCGGACCGGAGTGGCCTGGATGCCGTTGCGGCGCAGCACATCGGCGGTCCCGCCCGTGGAGACGATCTCGAAGCCCAGGTCCGAGAGCCGCTTGACGCCCATGATGACCGAGCGCTTGTCCCGGTTGGCCACGGAGACAAAGATCTTGCCTTCGGTGGGCAGCGCGTTATTGGCGGCGGCCTGGCTCTTGGCGAACGCGGTGTCGAAGTGCTTGTCGATGCCCATGACCTCGCCCGTGGAGCGCATTTCCGGTCCGAGCAGGGAATCGACCACCTTGCCTTCCGGGGTGCGGAAGCGGCTGAACGGCAGCACGGCTTCCTTGACCGAGACCGGGGCATCCAGCGGCAGGGTGGAGCCGTCGCCGGTTTCCGGGAGCATCTTGTACGCCGTGCGGAGCTGGTTGATGGTGACGCCGGTGCCGATCAGGGCGGCAGCCTTCGCCATCTGCACACCGGTCGCCTTGGAGACGAACGGCACGGTGCGGGAGGCCCGCGGGTTGGCTTCCAGGACGTAGAGGACGTCGGAGGCCAGGGCGAACTGGATGTTGATGAGGCCGCGGACACCGACGCCCTCGGCGATCGCCAGCGTGGCGGTACGGACGCGCTCCAGCACGTTGTTGCCCAGGGTGATGGGCGGCAGCACACATGCGGAGTCGCCGGAGTGAATGCCGGCCTCTTCGATGTGCTCCATGATGCCGCCGAGGTACATTTCGGTGCCGTCGTAGAGGGCGTCAACGTCGATTTCGACGGCGTCCTCGAGGAAGCGGTCGATCAGCACCGGGTGGTCCGGGGTGATCTCCGTGGCGTTGGCGATGTAGCGGGAAAGGTTGGGCTCGTCATAGACGATCTCCATGCCGCGGCCGCCGAGCACGTAGGACGGCCGGACCAGGACCGGGTAGCCGATTTCGTCGGCGATCTTCTTGGCGTCGTCGAAGGACACGGCGGTGCCGTTCTTCGGCGAGATGAGCCCGGCCTTGTCGAGGACCCGCGAGAAGGCACCGCGGTGCTCGGCGAGGTCGATCGCTTCCGGGGAGGTGCCGAGGATCGGCACGCCGGCGTCGGCGAGCTGCTGGGCCAGCTTGAGCGGGGTCTGGCCGCCGAGCTGGACGAAGACGCCCATCACGCCGCCGGTGCGCTCCTCGGCCGCGATGACCTCGAGCACGTCCTCCAGCGTGAGCGGTTCGAAGTACAGCCGGGTGGAGACGTCGTAGTCGGTGGAGACGGTCTCGGGGTTGCAGTTGACCATCACGGTCTCGTAGCCGGCCTTGCGCAGCGCCATCGAGGCGTGCACGCAGGAGTAGTCGAACTCGATGCCCTGGCCGATCCGGTTGGGGCCGGAACCGAGGATGATGATGGACGGTTTGGCGTGCAGCGCCACCTCGTCCTCCTCGTCGTAGGACGAGTAGTGGTACGGCGTGTATGCGGCGAATTCGGCGGCGCACGTGTCCACGGTCTTGTACACCGGGCGGATGCCGAGGGCCTGCCGGACGCCGCGGACGACGTCCTCGGAGTTGTGCGTCAGGGCGCCGATCTGCTCGTCGGAGAAGCCGTGGCGCTTGGCGCGGGTCAACATCTCCGGGGTCAGGGCGGAGGCCTTGCGGATTTCGACCGAGATTTCATTCAGCAGCTGGAGCTGGTCCAGGTACCAGGGGTCGATCTTGGTCGCTTCGAAGAGCTGCTCCACGGTGGCGCCGCCCAGCAGGGCCCGCTGGACCTGGTGCAGGCGGTCCGTGGTGGGCCGCTTGGACTTCTCGATCAACTCCGCGACTTCCCATTCCGGGACGTGGCTGAAGTCGAGCTGGGAGCCCTTCTGCTCGAGGGACCGCAGGGCCTTCTGCAGCGCCTCGGTGAAGTTGCGGCCCATGGCCATGGCCTCGCCCACCGACTTCATGGTAGTGGTGAGCGTGGGGTCCGCCGCCGGGAACTTCTCGAAGGCGAAGCGCGGGACTTTCACCACGACGTAGTCCAGGGTGGGCTCGAAGGACGCCGGGGTCTTCTGGGTGATGTCGTTCGGGATCTCATCCAGGGTGTAGCCGAGGGAAAGCTTCGTGGCGATCTTGGCGATCGCGAAGCCCGTGGCCTTGGACGCCAGCGCGGAGGAGCGGGAAACGCGCGGGTTCATTTCGATCACGACGACGCGTCCCGTGTCGGGTTCGACGGCGAACTGGATGTTGCAGCCGCCGGTGTCGACGCCGACTTCGCGGATGACGGCGATGGAGATGTCGCGCAGGCGCTGGTATTCGCGGTCCGTCAGGGTCAGGGCCGGGGCGACGGTGATCGAGTCGCCGGTGTGCACGCCCACCGGGTCGAAGTTCTCGATGGAGCAGACCACCACGACGTTGTCGTTTTTGTCGCGCATCATCTCGAGCTCGTATTCCTTCCAGCCGAGGATGCTCTCTTCGAGCAGCACTTCGCTGGTGGGGCTGTACTGCAGTCCCTGGCCGACGATCCGGCGGAGGTCGTTCTCGTCGTAGGCGAGGCCGGAGCCGAGGCCGCCCATGGTGAAGGAGGGCCGGACCACCATCGGGTAGCCGAGGTCCTCGGCGGCGGCGAGGGCCTCATCGATGGTGTGGATGATGTGGCTGCGGGCCGATTCCGCGCCGCAGCGCTCCACAACGCCCTTGAACTTTTCGCGGTCCTCGCCGAGCTCGATCGCGGCGATGTTGGCGCCGATCAGTTCGACGTTGTACTTCTCCAGCACGCCGTTCTTGTCCAGCGCAATCGCGGTGTTCAGCGCGGTCTGGCCGCCGAGGGTGGGCAGGACCGCGTCCGGGCGTTCCTTGGCGATGATCTTCTCGACCACCTCGGGGGTGATCGGCTCGATGTAGGTGGCGTCCGCGAACTCCGGGTCGGTCATGATGGTGGCCGGGTTGGAGTTGACGAGGATGACGCGGAGGCCCTCCTCCTTGAGGACGCGCAGTGCCTGGGTGCCGGAGTAGTCGAATTCGGCGGCCTGGCCGATCACGATCGGACCGGACCCGATGACCAGGACGCTCTTAAGGTCAGTTCTCTTGGGCATTACTTCTTGTCCTCAGTCTTGGATTCGGTGGCAGTCTTTGTCTTTGAAGAAGCAGTGTCCGCCATCAGCTCGATGAAGCGGTCGAAGAGGTAGGCGGCGTCGTGCGGCCCGGAGGCGGCCTCGGGGTGGTACTGGACCGAGAAGGCCGGGATGTCGAGGCAGGACAAGCCCTCGACGACGTCGTCGTTGAGGCTCACATGGCTGACCTCGACGCGGCCGAAGCGCTCCTCGGGAGCCTGCGTGGCGCCGTCGAGCGGGGCGTCGACGGCGAAGCCGTGGTTCTGGGAGGTGATCTCCACCTTGCCGGTGCGGCGGTCCATCACCGGCTGGTTGATGCCCCGGTGGCCGTAGCGCAGCTTGTAGGTGCCGAAGCCCAGGGCGCGGCCCAGGATCTGGTTGCCGAAGCAGATCCCGAAGTACGGGATTTTCTCGTCCAGGACGGAGCGGAGCAGCTTGACCTGGTTGTCGGCGGTGGCGGGGTCGCCCGGGCCGTTGGACATAAAGAAGCCATCGGGATTGACCGCCTGCACATCGGCCAGCGTGGCGGTGGCCGGCAGGACGTGCACGCGGACGCCGCGCTCGGCGAACCGGATGGGGGTCATCCGCTTGATGCCCAAGTCGATGGCGGCGATGCTGAAGCGCGGCTCGCCGTCCCAGCCCCAGTCCTTGGGTTCCACGGTGTAGGCCTCGTCCACACTGACTTCCTCGGCCAGGCGTGAGCCTTCCATCGGGGCACTCGCCAGGACGGTGTCCACGAGTTCCTTGTCCGTGGCGCGGACCGCGTCGCCGGAGAAGATGCCGGCGCGCATAGTCTTGTGTTCGCGCAGGTGCCGGGTGATGGCGCGGGTGTCCACGCCCTGGATGCCGACGATTCCCTGTTCCAGCAGCTCGTCGTCCAGGGGACGTTCGGAGCGCCAGTTCGAGGGCCGTCGGGCGGCGTCGCGGACAATGTAGCCGGCCACCCAGATCCGCCGGGACTCGGCGTCGTCCTTGTTGACTCCGGTGTTGCCGATGTGCGGGGCGGTCTGGACCACCAGCTGCCGGGCGTAGGAGGGGTCCGTGATGGTTTCCTGGTAGCCGGTCATGCCGGTCGCGAACACGGCTTCGCCGAGGGCGGTTCCGGTGGCGCCATAGCTGGTCCCGCGGAAGATCCGGCCGTCCTCGAGGACGAGGGCCGCCGGGGTGGAGGCTGCTGCGGAAGATGTCATTTGGTTGGGGTCCGTCACGTTGTTACTTTCCACTATCGGCATTGGCCTGAGGGGCCGCGGGGATCAAATCTTGCAGGGCGTTGAGGAGGGTGGTTTTGTCGTCGGCGTGGCGGGTGCGGAAGCCGGAATCCAGTTCACGGCTGCCGAGCATCCAGCTGACCACCAGCAGTCCGTCTTTTTCGACGAATTTGCCGGCCATGCCGCTTTCCTGCCGCACGCCGGTGAGGCTGGCGGCCGGGATAAAGACCGGGCCGGCGCCGGCGCGGTCGAAAAGCACGCCCTCGGGGTGCACGCTGAGCTCGGCGTTGGTCCGGATGCCCAGGTTGTGGACGGCGATGCGGTCCAGCCAGTCACCGGCAGTGGTGGAGGCGACGTACTGCCCGTCGGCGACTGCCACGGCGGTGCCCAGTTCCGCGGGGATCGCGGGCAGGGGGTCGACGTCGGACTGGCGGCGCAGCCGGTTCCGCCAGCCGAACCAGATCAGGGCCAGTGCGACGCCGATCAGGACCAGCGTGAAGATCAAAGAGAGTTCCTTGACCATCAGTTGCGGCCCGCCGCTGCGGTGCCGGTGTTCCTGGCGGGATCCGGTGCCTCGGGGAGCCAGCGGTACGGGGTGTTGAGTTTGCCGTAGAGGACGGTGGGGTGGCCCTTGAAGAACGTGGCCACCACCTTGCCGGGCAGTTCCCGGCCGGCGAACGGAGAGTTACGTCCCATGGTTGCCATCTTAGAAGGGTCCACGGTCCAGCGCGCAGCCGGGTCCACGAGTGTGACGTTGGCGGGTTCGCCGGCGTCGAGCGGGCGGCCCTGGTCCTCCAGCCGGCCAATCGCGGCCGGGGCGGTGGAGGTGACCCGGGCAAAGTCGGCCCAGCCCATCAGCCCGGTTTCGATCATGGTGTGCTGCACCACGGACAGTGCGGTTTCCAGGCCGGTCATGCCCATGGCGGCCTGGGCCCACTCGCATTCCTTGTGCTCGCTGGGGTGCGGGGCGTGGTCGGTGCCGACGACGTCGATGGTGCCGTCAGCCAGCGCGGCGCGCAGGGCCTGGACGTCGGCGTCGGTGCGTAGCGGCGGGTTGACCTTGTAGACGGGGTCGTAGCTGCGGGCGAGTTCGTCGGTGAGCCAGAGGTGGTGCGGCGTGACCTCGGCCGTGACGTTGACGCCGCGGGATTTGGCCCAGCGGATGATCTCCACGGATCCTGCGGTGGAGACGTGGCAGACGTGCAGCCGCGAGCCGACGTGCTGGGCGAGCAGCACATCGCGGGCGATAATGCTTTCCTCGGCGACGGCGGGCCAGCCGGTGAGGCCGAGGACGGCAGAGACTTCGCCTTCGTTCATCTGCGCGCCGGCGGTGAGCCGGGGTTCCTGCGCGTGCTGGGCCACCACGCCGTCGAACGCCTTGACGTATTCCAGCGCGCGGCGCATGAGCACGGGGTCGTGGACGCAGATGCCGTCGTCGGAGAACACCCGCACGTGGGCGCGGGAGTCCGCCATGGCACCGAGTTCGGCCAGCTGCTCCCCCGCCAGGCCGACGGTGACGGCGCCCACCGGGCGGACGTCCACCCAGCCGGCGGTTCGGCCCAGGGTGAGGACCTGTTCGACGACGCCGGCGGTGTCCGCGACCGGGGTGCTGTTGGCCATCGCGTGCACGGCCGTGTAGCCGCCCAGGGCCGCGGCGCGGGTGCCGGTCTCGACCGTTTCGGCGTCTTCGCGGCCGGGTTCACGCAGGTGGGTGTGGATGTCCACCATGCCGGGCAGGGCGACGAGCCCGGCGGCCTCAATGACTGTTGCGCCGTCGGCGGACAGGTTCTGCCCGCGTTCAGCGATGATCCCGTCGCGGATCAAAAGGTCCTCGGGGGCCCCGCCGAGGATGGCGGCGCCGCGGATCAGGTAGGCGCCGGTGCCTGCGTCCTGTTGCTGTGATGCCATTAGTGGCTCTCCTTGGGGGCATGGGCGGAGGTGTTCTCTGCGGTGTGGAATCGGGTGTTGTCGGCGTGGCCCGCCGGTTCGCGGGTATCGCCGGAGAGCAGCAGGTAGAGGGCCGCCATCCGGATGGACACACCGTTGCGGACCTGTGCCAGCACCGTGGAGCGCGGCGAATCGGCCGCGGCGGAAGAAATCTCCAGGCCGCGGTTCATCGGCCCGGGGTGCATGATGATCGTGTCCTTCAGGCCCAGGCCGTCCAGGGCACGGAGCCTGTTGTCATCGAAGCCCCAGCGGCGGGAGTATTCGCGCGTGGTCGGGAAGAAGGAGGCATTCATCCGTTCGCCCTGGACGCGCAGCATCATCATCGCGTCGACGCCCTTGGCGAGGGTCTCGTCGAGGTCGTAGCTGACAGTACACGGCCACTTTTCGACGCCGATCGGCAGCAGTGTCGGCGGGGCGACCAGGGTGACTTCGGCACCGAGGGTCCGCAGCAGCCAGACGTTGGAGCGGGCCACCCGGGAGTGCAGCACGTCCCCGGCGATCGCGACCCGCATCCCCGTGAGGTCCGCGCCCGCGGACGGGGTGCCTGCCAGCCTGGACCAGTGCCGGCGCATCGTGAAGGCATCCAGCAGCGCCTGGGTGGGGTGTTCGTGGGTGCCGTCGCCGGCGTTGATGACGGCGGCGTCGATCCAGTCCGTGGCGGCGAGCCGGTGCGGGGCGCCGGAGGCCCAGTGCCGGATGACAACGGCGTCGGCCCCCATCGCGGAGAGCGTCTGGGCCGTGTCTTTCAGGGATTCGCCCTTGGAGACCGAGGAGCCCTTCGCCGCGAAGTTGATGACGTCGGCGGAGAGCCGTTTAGCGGCGGCCTCGAAGGAGATCCGGGTGCGTGTGGAGTCCTCGAAGAACAGGTTGACCACCGTGCGGCCGCGCAGCGTGGGTAGTTTCTTGACCTCACGCTCTCCCACGGCCGCCATTTCCTCGGCGGTGTCGAGGATGCGGACGGCGTTGGACAGGCTCAGGTCTTCCGTGGACAGCAAGTGCCTCATGCGGTGGCCTCAATGACCACTTCATTGACGGGCACGCCGTCCACCGCGTCGGTTTCAGCGAGCCGGACCCGGACTTTCTCGGCGGAGGATGTGGGGAGGTTCTTGCCGACGTGGTCGGCGCGGATGGGCAGTTCCCGGTGGCCGCGGTCGATCAGCACCGCGAGGCGGACGATGCGCGGCCGGCCCAGGTCGATGATGGCGTCCAAGGCGGCCCGGATGGTCCGGCCCGAATACAGGACGTCGTCGATCAGCACCACGACTTTGTTGTCGATGCCGGTGCGCGGCAGCTGGGTGGGGTACGGCGGGCGCATGGCCTGGTGCGAGAGATCGTCGCGGAACATGGTCACATCCAGCTGGCCGACGATCGCGGCGGGGTCCACGGTGGGATCGGCGGCGGCAATTTTGGCGGCGAGCCGGACGGCGAGGGGGTAGCCCCTGCGCGGGATGCCCAGCAGGACCAGGTCCTGGGAGCCTTTGTTGGACTCGAGGATCTCATGGGCGATACGAGTGAGTGCACGGTCGATGTCCGCCTGGCTGAGTACCACTCGGGTGAGTACAACCTTGGCTGGAACCGGTGCTTCTGGAACAGAAGTCAACGCTCGTCTCCCCTTTCCCCGCCTCACGGGACGGAATTAAAAAAGGATTGTTTGCCCTCTCAAATTACCACAGCGGGGAGAGCGTCCCGGCGGCGCCGGCATGCGTTTAAGCTCACACGGACATAGGCTCGAGTCCATGACGACGAACGAGCCGCGGCCGGGACAGGATCACCTCGGCTACTCCCCCGGCCAGCGGCCGCTGCCGCAGCAGGCCAACCCTTCGTGGCTGGGGCATGTCCACCCGGAGTACTACCGGCAGGCGCCGCCCAACGACACGGGCCGGTTCCCGCCGGTCCTTCCGCCGGGCCCTCCTGCGGTCCGCCGCGGCCGCAGTTCCGCGGGGGCATCGGGGCTGGTGCTGGCCGGCGGATTCCTTGCGTTCCTCAGCCTCTTCCTGGTCCTCCCCTTCCTCCTGGGCAGCACCGGAATCCCCGGATTCGTCATCGGTTTCATCGCCTCGCTCATCCCCTTGGGGACTGTGCTGCTGACGGTGCGCTTCATTGACCGCTGGGAACCCGAGCCGCGGCCGCTGCTGCTGTTCGCGTTCGTCTGGGGAGCCGTGGTCTCAATTGCTGTGACCATGCTCCTGCAGCCCTACTTCTCGCTCGTGGCGGGGCCTGCTTCGGGGCTGGACTATACAACGTTCGCCGTCACGGTCCAGGCGCCGGTGGTGGAGGAATTCGCCAAGTCGCTGGGGCTGCTGTTGCTCCTGCTCTTCGCCCGGAAACACTTCGACGGGCCGGTGGACGGGGTGGTGTTCGCGTTCACCATCGCGGCCGGCTTCGCGTTCACCGAGAACATCCTCTACTTCGGCCGAGCGATCGCCGAGTCCAGCGACCCCGGCACGGAGCTGGTGGTGGTGTTCTTCCTCCGCGGTGTGATGTCACCGTTCGCGCACGCCATCTTCACGGGCACCACCGGGCTGATCATGGGCCTCGCCGCGCGCCACTGGCACAACGGGCTGTCCGTGCTGGCGTTCTTCGTCGGCCTGATCCCCGCGATGCTGCTGCACAGCGCATGGAACAGCATGGGTACGGACTTCCTGGCCCAGTACATCCTGGTGCAGGTGCCGATCTTCCTGCTGGCGGTCCTGGTGATCGTGCTGCTGCGGGTCGCGGAGCGCCGGCTCACCCGCCAGCGGCTCAAAGAGTATGCGGCGGCGGGCTGGTTCACCGCCGCCGAGGTGGACATGCTGGCCACCAGCGCCGGCCGCCGCTCGGCCCTGCGCTGGGCCGACTCCATTGGCCGGGGTCCGCAGATGAAGGCCTTCCTCCACGCCGCCACCCAGCTCGCGTTCACCCGGCAGCGGATCCTCAGCGGCCGGGACGTGCTGGTGCACCAGCTCGATGAGCGGGACCAGCTTGCCGGGATCGCCGCCCTCCGGTCCGCCGTCGTCGGCTGACAGGAAACGAAAGAACCCCGCCCAGGATGACCCGGGCGGGGTTTTTCGGAATGTGGCAGGTCAGGCGAGCAGCGAAGGCTTCAGCTGCTGCAGGCGGCCCAGCAGGCCGTTAATGAACTGCGGCGACTCGTCCGTTGAGAGGGTCTTGGCAAGCGCCACGGCCTCGCTGACGGCAACACCGTCGGGGACGTCGTCGTTGTAGAGCAGTTCCCAGGTGCCGATCCGCAGGATGATGCGGTCCACGGACGGCATCCGCTCCAGCGTCCAGCCCTGCGAGTAGGTTTCGAGGAACTCGTCGATCGCCACCTGGTGGGAGACGACGCCCTCCACGATTTCGAGGGTGTACGGGTTGACGATCTGGTCCGTCTGCTCGCGGCGGGACTTCAGTACATCGAACGCCGAGACGGAACGCTGTTCCGCCTCGAAGAGAACATCCAGGGCCCGGTTACGGGCCTTACCGCGTGCACTCACTAGTCGTTGACCCGGCCGAGGTAGCTGCCGTCGCGGGTGTCGACCTTGACCTTGGTGTTGTTCTCGACGAACAGCGGCACCTGGATCTCGTAGCCGGTTTCAAGCGTGGCGGGCTTGGTGCCGGCCGAGGAGCGGTCGCCCTGCAGGCCCGGCTCCGTGTAGGTGATTTCGAGCACAACGCTCGGGGGGAGCTCGATGTAGAGGGGGTTGCCCTCGTGGATGGCGATGTTGACCATCTGGTTTTCGAGCATGAAGTTGGTGGCGTCGCCGACGGTTGCACCCGGAACGGTGAGCTGGTCGAAGTCGGTGGTGTCCATGAACACGAAGTCCGCGCCGTCCTGGTACAGGTACTGGTAGTCGCGGCGGTCAACCGTTGCGGTCTCGATCTTGAGTCCGGCGTTGAAGGTCTTGTCGACCACCTTGCCGGACATCACGTTGCGCATCTTGGTGCGCACGAACGCGCCTCCCTTGCCGGGCTTGACGTGCTGGAACTCGATGATGTTCCAGAGCTGGCCCTCAAGCTTAAGGACGGTTCCGTTCTTGATGTCGTTAGTGGTTGCCACTGTATCCTCTTGGTTTCGTTTCTAGCTGCCTAGGTCTGCCAGCCGGTTATGCCAGGCAAGCAGGCCGAATGGCTGCCAGCGCGTATTTATCAAAAATCCAAAAACCATTCTACCGGGTTTGCGCCCCGGCTGCCGGACGCACCGGTCCGGAGCCACCAACGCCCCTCAGGCGGCCCGGCTTCAGGAGGCGAGATCCAGCACGTCCCGGGCGCGCTGCAGCGCCACGGTGGAGGCGTAGATCAGTGCCGCGTCGGCGGAGCCGGCAACCCTGAGGTCGAGTGCCTTGGCGAAGGACTCGACGGCGGCGGCGATGTTTCCGCTGGCGAAGTAGGCCCGGCCGAGGTGCTGGCGGACGGCGGCCTCGTCCGGTGTGCCGTGGGTCTCCGCCAGCAGTTGGCGGAACAGTTCAACCGCCCGGTCCAGGCGGTTGGAAACCCGCAGGACGTCTGCTTCGAATATGCGCAGGCGCAGCGAGGAGGGATCGTTGTACCGGGCCTCTGCGAGCAGTTCGGCGGCCTCGGCGGGGTGTCCTTCGACGAGGCGGACGAGGATAAGGTCGCCGGGGTCGGTCGAGTCTGCCAGCGCCGCGGCGCAGGTCTCCTCGTTGACGATCTGGGGTACCAGGCTGTCCGGGTTGATCTTGATCCCCGGGAAGCCTGCATCCGGCCAGTCGCTGGTGCCGCCTGGGACAAAGGCCATCAGGAGGCGATCTCCTGGTACGCGGCGAACAGCAGCGAGGTGTCCGGGACGTCGAGGATGCCGGGGCGGCCCACGCCGTCGAGCACAACGAAGCGCAGCAGGTCCCCTCGCGATTTCTTGTCCCGGCGCATGCCGTCGAGGAGGGCCTGCCAGCGGTCGCGCCGGTAGGTGATGGGAAGCCCGAGGCTTTCCAGGATGGTCCGGTGCCGGTCGGCGTCGGCGTCGCTGAGGCGGCCGACGCTGCGTGCCAGTTCTGCGGCGAACATCATGCCGACGGCGACGGCGGCGCCGTGGCGCCAGGAGTAGCGCTCGGCGAGTTCGATCGCGTGGCCCAGGGTGTGGCCGTAGTTGAGGATCTCCCGCTGGCCGGTTTCCTTGAGGTCCTCGGACACCACCCTGGCCTTGACTGTGATGGCGCGTTCGATGAGTTCGCGGACAGCGTCCGAGCGGGGATCGGAGACGGCGGCCGGATCCTTTTCGATCAGTTCGAGGATGGCCGGATCGGCGATAAAGCCGCACTTGATGACCTCCGCCATGCCGGAGATCATTTCGTTTTTGGGCAGGGTGTCCAGGGTGTCGAGGTCCACGAGGACACCGGCCGGCGGGTGGAAGGCCCCGACGAGGTTCTTGCCCTCGGCGGTGTTGATGCCGGTCTTGCCGCCGACTGCGGCATCCACCATCCCGAGCAGACTCGTGGGCATGTGGATGACCTTGACGCCGCGCAGCCAGGTGGCGGCGACGAAGCCGGCGAGGTCGGTCACGGCGCCGCCGCCGACGGCGACTACAGCGTCCGAACGGGTGAAATCATTCTGGCCCAGCACCTGCCAGCAGAAGGAGGCCACCTCGATGTGCTTGCCTTCTTCGGCGTCGGGGATCTCGGCGGTAAGCGCCGTGTAGCCTGCAGCGGCCAGCTCCTCCCTGACGGTGTCGCCGGTGAGGCGCAGTGCCCGGGGGTGAATGACCAGGACACGCTTGACCCGCTCCCCCAGCAGCCCGGGGAGGCTGGCCAGCAGGCCGCGGCCCACAACGACGTCGTAATTCTCACCGGGCGTCTGCCCGGTGACTTTGATGACGGTTGATTCGGTGATCACTTTTTAACTTCCTTTGTCCCCGCTGGTTCGGGTACGGCCGGGGTTGTCCCCGCGGTGTACCCGCGCAGCGCATCTACAAGCCGGTGGGCGAGATCCGGTACTGATCCGGTCCGCACGTCCAGCACGAGGTCGGCGAGCCGTTCGTAGACCGGCCGCCGGGTGGCGAACAGTGTCTTCCATCGTTCCATGGCGTCTCCGGCCAGCAACGGCCGGCCCGAATTCCTGGCGATGCGTTCCGCCACCGTGTCCGCATCACATTCCAGATAGACCACCGTGCAGCGCTGGAGCAGTTGCTGGGTGCCGGAGTCCAGAACAGCGCCGCCGCCCAGCGAGATTACCGTATTTGAGCCCTGCGCGTCTTCAACAGCCCGCGCGACGGCCCGGGCCTCAAGCTCGCGGAAGGCGTGCTCGCCCCGGCTGGCGAAGATCTCCGCGATGGAGCCGTGGTTCGAAACAACCACCACGTCGGTGTCCACGAAAGGGCTCCCCAGCTGGTGAGCCAGCTGCTGCCCGATGGCCGATTTGCCCACCGCCATCGGCCCGATCAGCGCAATCGGCCGGGTCAGCGCAATGGGCCGGGCAGTGTCCTTGGCCGGCACTGCCGGAGTGTCGGCCGGCACTACTGGCCGATCGAGTCCAGGGACGCCGGAATGTTGTCCAGATAACCCTTGATGTTGCGGGCGGTTTCCTGCACGGAATCGCCGCCGAACTTTTCCGTCACGGCCTCGGCCAGGACCAGCGCCACCATGGCCTCGGCGACCACTCCGGCGGCGGGGACCGCGCAGACATCGGAGCGCTGGTGGTGGGCCTTGGCGGCTTCTCCTGTACTGACATCAACGGTCTTGAGTGCGCGGGGCACGGTGGCGATCGGTTTCATTGCGGCGCGGACGCGGAGCACGTCGCCGATACTCATGCCGCCTTCGATGCCGCCGGCGCGGTTGGACGTTCGGATAATCCTGCCGTCGGCGTCCTTGACGATCTCGTCATGGGCGGCGGAGCCGCGGCGGGACGCGGTGAGGAAGCCGTCGCCCACTTCGACGCCCTTGATGGCCTGGATACCCATCAGCGCGGCCGCCAGCCGTGAATCGAGGCGGCGGTCCCAGTGCACGTAGCTGCCGAGTCCCGGCGGAAGCCCGTAGGCGAGGACCTCGACCACACCGCCCAGGGTTTCGCCTTCCTTGTGCGCGACGTCCACCTCGGCGACCATGGCGTCGGAGGTTTCCCGGTCGAAGCAGCGCAGCGGATCGGCGTCGAGGGCCAGGACGTTGGACGGGACCGGCAGCGGGCGGCCTTCCGGGACCGCGGTGCTGGCGATCGAGACGGTGTGGGAGACGAGCTCGATGCCGAGCTGCTTGAGGAAGGCGGAGGCGACCGTGCCGAGGGCCACGCGTGTGGCTGTTTCGCGGGCGCTGGCACGCTCCAGCACGGGGCGGGCCTCGTCAAAGCCGTACTTTTGCATACCGGTGAAGTCCGCGTGGCCGGGCCGGGGGCGGGTCAGGGGGGCGTTGCGGGCCTGGTCGGCGAGGATTTCCGGGTCCACGGGATCGGCAGACATGATCTGCTCCCACTTGGGCCATTCGGTGTTGCCGACCTGGATGGCGACGGGGCCGCCCTGGGTGATGCCGTGGCGGACGCCGCCGAGGATCGTAACCACGTCCTGCTCGAACTTCATCCGCGCGCCGCGGCCGTAGCCGAGCCGGCGGCGGGCCAGCGAATCGGCAATCTGGGCGCTGGTGAGCTCAACACCGGCGGGCACGCCTTCAATAATTCCGACCAGGGCCGGGCCATGGGATTCTCCGGCAGTCAACCAACGCAACATAAAATCCATCCTGCCATGTAAGGCGGTTAGAACACCCGCCGGGGCGCCCCGACTGCGTCACACATCACATCTATGACGTCGGCCGGCATTGCCTCACCCAGGCCGCTGAAGTGGCGGACCTGTTCCACGGCCTGGTAGATGAGCATCTCCAGCCCGGGGACCACGGTGCCGCCCGCTTCCTGCCAGGCTGCGGCGATCTGGCTGGGCCAGGGATCGTAGGCGACGTCCAGCAGCACACCGGGCCGGGCCGGGGCCGTTTGAGCGGACGACACGCCGGCGCGCTGTGCGAGCAGTCCCGCCAGCTCATCCGCGAGCGGGTCCGCGGCCCGGGGCGGCAGGGTGGAAATCACGACGTCGGCCCCGGCCAGGGCGGCGGCTGCCCCGCTGAGCGGGAGTACCCGGATGGCCAGGCCGACGGCGGCAGCGGCCGTCTTGGCCTCTGCGGCGCGGCTGACATCGCGGACGTAGATTTCGGCGTAGGGCGCGCCCAGTTCCTTCAGGGCGGCGACGGCGGCCGCGGCGGTCCCGCCGCCGCCCAGGACGACGGCGGAGGGTGCTGACGCCGCGCCGGCGTGGCGCAGCGCGTTGACGATTCCTGCCACGTCGGTGTTGTAGCCGACCAGGCGGGTGGTCCCCGGATCCTCCCCCGCCTGCGGGGCCTCAAACGCGACGGTGTTCACCACGCCAAGGTCGCGGGCTACGCCGCGGACCTCGTCCACTTCGCGGACCATACCGGATTTCAGCGGCATGGTGACCGACAGCCCGCGCCAGCCTTGCCCCTGCCGGAGGTCCTCACGGACCCGTGCCATGAACGCCGGCAGCGCTTCCTCGGTCACGTCAACTGCCTCGTAGCCCAGTTCCACGCCCAGGTGGGCGTAGGCGGCCCGGTGCAGCGCCGGGGACTTCGAGTGGCTGATCGGGTGCCCGAGCACGGCGGCCCGGAGCGTCATACGCAGCGTCCGGGGTTGGCCTCACACCACGCGTTGTACTTCGCGACATAGACGTTGTGTTCCGCCAGGGTCTTGGAGAACAAGGTCTCCTTGGTGTCCAGGTTGATGGTCACCCAGTAGAGGTATGCGTTCTTCTTGGGCTTGGCCGCCGCGTCGATGGCCGTCTTGCCCGGCGAGCCGATCGGCCCCACCGGCAATCCCTGATTGGCGTAGGTGTTGTACGGGTTGGACTTGTCGGCCTTCTGCTCCTCGTCAATGTGGAAGCTCTTGATGCCAAGCCCGTAGGTTACCGTGGCGTCGGACTGGATCAGCCCGTTCGTCTCAGTGTTGCTCGGCTTGAGGCGGTTGTAGATCGCGCCCGCCACGTCGCCGTACTCGGCCTGGCCGCCCTCGGCCTGGACGATGCTGGCCACCGTGACCACGTCGTACTGCTTCGCGGGGTCCTTGACGCCCTGGGCCTTGAGCTCGTCCAGGGTGGTGGTCACCAGCTTCTGCAGCACGTCCTTGGCCGGCGTGCCGAGCGGGAACCGGTATTCGCCGGGGGCGAGGAAACCTTCGAGGTTCTTGGCCTTGGCCGGTACCCCGAACTGTGCAGGCGATTCATTGAGCGCCTCGAGTTCGGCGACCGGGACGCCGGTGCCCTCGGAGATGGCTTGGAGCGATTCGCCGACCCGGAGCCCGGCGCTTAGCGCAACGTACATGACCTTGTCCTGGCCCTTGTTCAGCAGCACGTCCACGGCGTCGGAATTCTTCATTTCGTTGCGCATGCTGAATTCGCCGGGGGCCAGGGCCCCTCCGGAAGCCACGAAATCCCGGAGGAAGGTGTCGGCGTTCGCCACAACATTCTTATCCTCGAGCTGGGTGGCCACGGACCTCGGCCCGGCGCCCTCCGGCACGGTGATGACCACCTCGCCGGTTCCGGGGCCGGGGTAATCCTCCAGCTTGTCACCGCCGAGGAGGGGCTTCAGGAACTGCGCGCCGACGGCGACCGCCACCACGAAGACCGACAGGGTCAGCAACAGCGCAAGAAAGCGGCGCCGACGCCGGACCTTTTTGGACGGGCCTTTGGACGTGCGGATGGGGGCACCTCCGGCCATCGCAACCTGGCCGTCGTCCTCGTGGTGATATTCAGCAGCGTGGCCGTCCGCCGGTTGATAGCCATACTGGGCCTCGTCGGCAGGGTGGACGGCGTGGAAATCGGCGTCGTGCCGGGCGTCGTGGCCGGCCGGGATGTCGCCGTCGTGGGGCGCGGTGTCCTCACGGGCAGCTGCGCCGGCGTACTCGTGGACGGGTTCTTCAAATCGGGGTTCTTCATGCACTGGTTCTGCAGGCACGGGCGCTTCGGGGACCGGCGCGTAGGTGCGGGGCTCCTCGTGCACGGGCGCGTGCTCAGCTTCTTGAAACACCGGCTCTTCATGCTCGGGCTCTTCGTGCACAGGCTCTTCGGGGACTGGCTCTTCGTGCACGGTGGGCGCTGCGGGAGGCAGATCAGGTGCGTCAGCGGGCTCGATCGGCTCCGGCCGGAACGCGGCTTCAGTGGCGGGGGCGGTGCCGCGCCCGGCGTCGGCGGCTGGCGCGGCCGGCGGGGCGTCCTCGCCCGTCTGGAAAGCCTGCGGCGGGATAACATCGTGACCCTGGGTCGCCTGGGACTTCTCCTGGGCCCTGATTTCTTTGCGCGTCAGCGGTCGGCCGGCGCCGCCGAAAGCATCACCGGAGGGGTCGTCACTATTGACCGGGCTCACTGTAGCCTTCCATTTTGGGCAGAATGCGTTGTGCAGAATGCGTGTCTAGTGCCGGAGTGGCCTGAGCGCCATCCCCGGTTGGCCCCGGCGCGGACTCCGCGTATACGCGGCTTCCGACCTCCGTCCCCCTGGCCTTTTGCATATCGATTGCATGCTGCAGGATACCTGCGGCCGCAACCTGATCAACTACCTTACGGTGATTGCGGCTGCTCATGCCAGCTTCGTGCAGGTTCCGGTGGGCCGTCACGGTGCTCAGCCGCTCATCAACCAGCCGAACCGGCACCTCGGAACCTTGCTCCCCCAGTTTACCCGCCAGTAGCACTGCGTAGTCCGAGGCCATCCGCGCCGAAGCGTGTTCCTCGCCCTTCATCGTCCGCGGAAGGCCAACGAAGATCTCCACCACCCCCAGTTCGACGGCCAGGGCGGCAAGGATCCGCACGTCGGTGTTCTTCTTCGCGTTCCGCTCCAGGGTGCGCAGCGGGGTGGCCAGGATGCCGTCGCGATCACAGATCGCCACGCCCACCCTGACGGTGCCGACGTCTACCCCGAGTTTCACGCCCCGGGGATAGTCGCCGGGCACAGCAGCTTCGTTCATGGCTCGTCCGTTAGCGCCGGGTAATGGCGTCCACGACGGCGGCGAGGGCCGCGCCGACCTTCGTGGCGTCGGTGCCGCCGCCCTGGGCGACGTCGTCCTTGCCGCCACCGCCGCCGCCGAGGATTCCGGCGGCGAGGCGCACCAGTGCACCTGCTTTGACGCCGGCCGCGCGGGCGGCCTCGTTCGTGGCGATCAGGATGACCGGGCGGTCATTGCTGACCCCGGCGACCGCGACGGCGGCCGGCTCGGAGCCGAGGCGGGTCCGCAGGTCCAGGGCCAGGCCGCGCAGGTCATCGGCGCCACTGACCTGGCCGGCGTCGTGCGCGATGACCTTGACCCCGGCGGCGTCCTTGGCAGTGCCAACGAGCTGTGCTGCAGCTGCCGCGAGCTGCTCCTTGCGCAGGCGCTCCAGTTCCTTTTCGGCCGTCTTGAGCTTGGTCAGCGTGGTGGCAATCCGGTCCGCGAGGAGCCCGGAGGGAACCTTGAGCATCTCGGTGAGCTCGGTCACGAGGGCACGCTCGGCGGCGAGGTGCCGGAAAGCGTCCATGCCGACGAAGGCCTCGACGCGGCGGTTTCCCGATCCGACGGACTGTTCCCCAAGCAGGGACAGGCTGCCGATCAGCGAGGTGTTCTCGACGTGCGTGCCGCCGCACAGCTCACGGGACCAGGCGCCGTCGATCTCCACGACGCGGACCTCGTTGCCGTAGTTTTCACCGAACAGTGCCATGGCGCCCAGGGCCTTGGCCTCGGCAAGGCCCATGACCTTGGTCTCCACCCGGTGGTTGTTGCGGATGGCGATATTGGAGACTTCCTCGATCTCAGAGCGTGTGGCCGGGCTCAGGCCCTCACCCCACGCGAAGTCGAAGCGCAGGTAGCCGGCCTTGTTGAAGGAGCCGCGCTGCAGCGCTTCCGGGCCGAGGATCTGGTGCAGGGCAGCGTGCACGATGTGCGTGCCGGTGTGGGCCTGCTCGGCGGCGTGCCGGCGTTCCCGGTCGACGGCCGCCTGCACGAGGGAGTCGGCACCGATTTCGCCCTCCCGGACGATTGCCTTGTGCACGCTCAGGCCCTTGACGGGGCGCTGGACGTCCAGGACCTCGACGACGAAGCCGTCGCCGGTGATCAGTCCGGTGTCGGCAGCCTGGCCGCCGGCTTCGGCGTAGAACGGCGTCTCGGCCAGGACCAGCTCGATTTCCTCGCCCGTGGAGGCCTGGGAGACCTTGCGGCCGCCGGTCAGGATGCCGCGGACCTTGGATTCGCCGGTGAGTTCGGTGTAGCCGGTGAAGACGGTCTCGCCGGCGGAAAGCAGCTCTTGGAAGGCGCTGAGGTCGGCGTGGGAGCCCTTCTTGCCCTTGGCGTCGGCCTGGGCGCGCTGGCGCTGTTCCAGCATGAGCTTGCGGAATTCGGGCTCGTCCACCTTGAGCCCGGCTTCCTCCGCCATTTCGAGGGTGAGGTCGATCGGGAAGCCGTAAGTGTCGTGCAGGGCGAAGGCGTCGGCTCCGGAGAGCGGCTGGCCGGCGGCCTTGGAGTCCTTGACGGCGTCCTCAAGGCGGGCGGTGCCCGAAGCGATGGTACGCAGGAACGCCTTCTCCTCGGCGTAGGCGATCCGGCTGATCCGGTCGAAGTCCGTCTCCACGATCGGGTAGACGCCCTTCATGGCGTCGCGGGAGGCGGGCAGGAGTTCCGGGAGGCAGGCCTTTTCGACGCCGAGCAGGCGCATGGAGCGTACGGCGCGGCGGATCAGGCGGCGCAGCACGTAGCCGCGGCCTTCGTTGGAGGGGGTGACGCCGTCGGCGATCAGCATGAGCGAGGAACGAATGTGGTCGGCGACGACGCGCATCCGGACGTCGTCGGTGTGGTGCGGGTCCTGGGCGGACTCGGCGGACGTGTATTCCCGGCCGGAGAGCGCCGCTGCCTTGTCAATGACGGGGCGGACCTGGTCCGTTTCGTACATGTTCTCGACGTCCTGAAGGATCATCGCGAGGCGTTCCATGCCGAGGCCGGTGTCAATGTTCTTCTTGGGCAGTTCGCCGGTGATGTCGAAGTCCACCTTGGAGCGCACGTTGTCGATCTGGTACTGCATGAACACGAGGTTCCAGATTTCCACGTAGCGGTTCTCGTCCGCGATGGGACCTCCCTCGACGCCGTAGGACGGGCCGCGGTCGTAGTAGATCTCGGAGCAGGGGCCGGCCGGGCCGGGCTGGCCGGTGGACCAGTAGTTGTCCGCCTTGCCCATCCGCTGGATCCGTTCGGCGGGCATGCCCGTGTTCTTGAGCCAGAGCTGCTCGGCCTCGTCATCCTCTTCGTAGACCGTCACCCAGAGGCGCTCCGGCGGCAGTCCGTAGCCGCCGTCGTCAACGCTTGTGGTGAGCAGTTCCCAGGCGAACTTGATGGCGTCTTCCTTGAAGTAGTCTCCGAAGGAGAAGTTGCCGCACATCTGGAAGAAGGTGCCGTGGCGGGCCGTCTTGCCGACTTCCTCGATGTCGCCGGTGCGGATGCACTTCTGCACGCTCGTGGCGCGCTTGTACGGCGCTTCCTCCCGGGCGGTCAAGTAAGGGATGAACGGGACCATGCCGGCCACTGTGAACAGCAGGGAAGGGTCGCTGGAGACCAGGGAGGCGGAGGGAACCGCCGTGTGGCCCTTACTGACAAAAAAGTCGATCCAGCGCTTGGTGATCTCCTGCGACTTCATGAGCTGATTACTTACCCTTCAATATTCACTGTTTATGTTCACTGTGTTTTTTGTTCACTGTGTTTAGTTCACTGCGTTGGGGTTCACGCGTGCGGTCCGCGGAACGGTCTGGTCCCGGCCAGTGGCCGTGCCGGCGGCCCCGAATGCGGGTGCCACCGTTTGTCTCATTCTCTCCCGGCTAGCGCCGGACTGCATCCTTGCCGGCGGTGCTCTTGCTGACGGCCTTCTCCAGGCCCGCGTCGATGCCGAGCGCACTCCGGAGTTCCGTCTCGCGCTCGTTCATGCCGTCGCGGACGGCGTCGGCGAAATCGTACAGTCCATCGGCGAGCCGGCCCACGGCCCGGTTGAGGCCCTCGGGGCCCAGGTTGGACTGGGCTTCGGTGATTTTGCGGAAGGCGATGACGCCGATGGCGACGCCGATTCCCATCCAGATGATTCTGTTCATGTCAGGTTCTCCAGCGGGGATTAGCGGCTGCGGCGGCCGGTGGCGGGCTTTTTGCGGGCGGAGAAGGCCGAGCGGACGCCGTAGCTGAAGGACGCGACCTTTATCAGCGGCGAACCAACGGTGGCGGCCATGAGCGAGGACAGTGCCGAGATGTTGGCGGACGCGTCGGAGACGTTGTTCGCGATCCCGTCGACCTTCTTCAGCTGCTCGTTGGTGGTGGTGACGGTGGCGGTGACTTCATCCATGAGCGGGGTGGCGCCGTCGCTGATCGACCGGATGGACGTCCGCACTTCGTCGAACACTCCCCCGAGCTTCAGAATCGGTACGGCAAGCAGCAGGACCAGCAGTGCAAACACTCCGGCCGCGATCAGGCCGGCAATATCGCCACCAGTCATAGTCGTTCATCTCCTTGTTGCGTCGTGTATCTGCGGGCGTCTCCGGCTGACTCAGCCGGCAACCGCAGAACTCCCCCAAGTACCTTACATACAAAGAAGCCCGTGGCGCGTGCCACGGGCTTCTTTGTAAGGTGTCGCGCTGGATCTAGCGTGCGTAGAATTCCACGACGAGCTGCTCTTCGCAGGTCACGGGGACCTCGGAGCGCTTGGGGCGACGGACCAGGCGTGCCTGCAGGGCGTCAAGCTTGACGTCCAGGTATGCCGGAACCATCGGCAGGACGTCGCGGTGAGCGCCGGCTGCTGCAACCTGGAACGGAGGCATGGACTCGCTGCGGCTGTGAACGTGGACCAGCTGGCCCTCAGAGACGCGGAAAGACGGGCGGTCAACGCGGATGCCGTCGACCAGGATGTGGCGGTGGACAACCAGCTGGCGGGCCTGGGCGATGGTGCGGGCGAAGCCGGCACGCAGCACGAGGGCGTCGAGACGCATTTCGAGCAGTTCGATCAGGTTTTCACCGGTCAGGCCCTTGGTGCGGCGTGCTTCTTCGAAGGCACGGGTCATCTGGGCTTCGCGGATGCCGTACTGGGCGCGCAGACGCTGCTTTTCGCGCAGACGTACGGCGTAGTCGGAGTCCTGCTTCTTGCGGGCACGGCCATGCTCACCGGGGCCGTACGGGCGGCGCTCCATGTACTTGGCGGCCTTGGGGGTCAGAGCGATGCCGAGTGCACGCGAAAGGCGTGCGGTACGGCGAGCACGAGTGTTGTTAGCCACTTGTGTCCTTCCAATATCTGCGGTGTGTCAGTGTTACTGGCCTCCACGATGGAGAGCATCGGCCAACCGCTGCCTTTTGCTACTGGGCCCAGGGCAAACCCATCCGCTGGACATCGCAACAGCGTGCAATGCTGGAATCGGGTGGATTGTGCGTCTGTGCCTTGCCAGACAACGAACAACCTTACCATGTTGTAGGCCGCTGCCAGCGCCGGCCGCCCCTCAGGTCCGTCTATCAGGCCCGCCTGTCAGCGCCGCTTGTCAGCGCAAGCCTCCTGTCAGATCCTGGCATGCACGCCCCGGCCGCTGCGCCGGCCGAAGGAGGCCGCACCCAGGAATTCCACCGCCACGAACGGGTCACTTCCCGCAACCCACTCGTCATGGCCGGGCGGAATTGCGTAGGTATCGTTGGCGCGGATCGTGGTGCGCACCCCTCCGGACGATTCCACTTCCATGACCCCCGCGATGCAGAACCCGAGGTGGTGGTGCTCGCAGAGTTCGGTCCCCTCCAAGGGTCTGATGGACTCGGACCATCGCCAGCCGGGGCCGAGGATCAGGCGGGCCACGGAGAAGTCGTTGACGGTGACAAGGTCGAATTCGGCGTTGTCCGGGCACCGCTTCTTGTCCGGCAGATCAAAGGACTTAACGGCCAGGGCTGTGACGAAATTTACGGGCATGTGAGACACGACCTTGAAGCTGGTGGCGAAGCCTCGCAGGGAGCCAGGCTACTGAAGTGCCGGCCGCCTGCCTGGTGTCCGGGAAGCGATGTGCCGGCGAGATGTGCTGCATTTTCCTTGGCCGGATCACGGTCCATTAATTAGTCCGTTCACGGCCCAAGCACGCACGTTCAGCAGGTCTTTGCTGATTTAAGTCAACGTTAGACCTCTGGGTCCGGAAGTCAACGGGCAGTTTCCGGGGACGCCGGTCACTTTCCCCGGATGATCCTGCGCAGCCGGTCCAGCCGGGTGGCGATGTCCCGCTCGGCGCCGTTGGCGGTCGGCTCGTAGTAGTTGCGGCCCACGAGGTCGTCCGGCGGGTACTGCTGGGTGGCCACCGAGTGCGGTGCGTCGTGGGCGTATTTGTAGCCCTGCCCGTGGCCCAGCTGCTTGGAACCCGGGTAGTGGGCATCGCGCAGGTGGGCGGGGATGCCGTTGCCGAGGCCGGCGCGGACATCGGCGATCGCCTGGTTGATTCCCATGTAGGCGGCGTTGGACTTGGGTGCGGTGGCGAGATGGACCACGGCCTCGGCCAGGATGATGCGGCCTTCGGGCATGCCGATCAGCTGGACGGCCTGGGCGGCGGCGACGGCGGTCTGCAGCGCCGTCGGATCCGCCATGCCGACGTCCTCGGCCGCGGAGATGACAATGCGCCGGGCCACGAACCGCGGGTCCTCCCCCGCCTCGAGCATCCGGGCGAGGTAGTGCAGGGCGGCGTCGACGTCCGAGCCGCGGATGGATTTGATGAAGGCGCTGGCGACGTCGTAGTGCTGGTCGCCTGCGCGGTCATAGCGCACGGATGCGACGTCGAGGGCGCGTTCCGTGTGCTTGAGGTCGATCTTCACCGGAGCCGCGGCTCCGCTGTCACCGGTCCCGTCGGCGTCGTCCGCGTCCCCGAACGCGACGCCGGCGGCCGCCTCGAGAGCGGTCAGCGCACGGCGGGCGTCGCCGCCGGAGAGCCGGACGAGGTGCGCCAGGGCGTCGTCGCTGAGTTCCACCTTGCCGCCGAGCCCGCGCGCGTCCGTCGCGGCCCGCAGGAGCAGGCCCTCGACGTCGGCGTCCGTGAGCGGTTTGAGGGTCAGCAAGAGAGACCGCGAGAGCAGCGGGGAGACGACGGAGAAGGACGGGTTTTCGGTGGTCGCCGCGACCAGGACCACCCAGCGGTTCTCGACGCCGGGCAGCAGGGCGTCCTGCTGGGCCTTGTTGAAGCGGTGGATCTCGTCCAGGAACAGCACGGTGGTGGTCTTGAAGAGGTCCCGGGCGGTGAGGGCCTCGTCCATGACGCGCCGGACGTCCTTGACGCCGGCGGTGATGGCGGAGAGCTCGACGAACTTCCGCCCCGGACCCTTGGCGATGACGTGCGCGAGCGTGGTTTTGCCGGTTCCGGGGGGCCCCCAGAGAATCAGTGAACTGGGGCCCGCGGGGCCGGTGGCGTCGGTACCGGCGGCGAGTTGGCGCAGCGGCGAGCCTTGGCCGAGGAGGTGCTGCTGGCCCACCACGTCATCGAGCGTCCGCGGCCGCATCCTGACGGCGAGCGGGCTGCGCGGGGAGACTCTGCGGCTCTCGCCCGACTCCTCGGCGTCGCCGTCATCCTCGATTGCGGCGCCGCTGTCCCGCCCTGCGCCAAAGAGATCATCCACATAGATAGGCTACTTCTAGTTCCCGCCCGCCCAGACACCCTCATTACGGAGACCCGCGCCATGACAACCCCCAGCACCCGTGTGGCGTTCGTCTCCGGTGCCCGGCTGCCGGGGTGGGTGGAGCGCTTCGCGGCGAGCCACGGCGAGCTCAGCGAGGAGGAGCTCGACGGCGGGCTGCAGCTCCGTGCCGCGGATGGGGCTGTGGCCCTGCTGCAGGCGCCGTGGCCGGCGGACGGGCGTCCCGGACGCGGCGGCGACGCGGTGGCCCGCATGGCCTCCCTGGCGTCCCAGCCGCGGGGCATCGGGGCGGTGCTGGTCCGCCGCGGCGGCTACTCGGTGGCCGTGGTCAGCGGCGGCGCCGTGCTGGCGTCCAAGACCGGCACGCGCCATGTCCAGTCCCGGACGGCTGCGGGCGGCTGGTCCCAGCAGCGCTTTGCCCGGCGCCGGGCCAACCAGGCCGACGCGCTGGTGGAGGCCGTCGCCGAGCATGCCGCCCGGATATTCGCGGATCACCTCATCGAGTACGTGGCGCCAGGCGGCGACCGGACGCTGGCCGAACAGGTCCTCGCCGAGCCGGTGCTGAAGCAGTACGCCGCCGGCCCGCGGCTGGCGTTCCTGGACGTCCCGGACCCGCGCGCCACCGTGCTGAAGAAGGCCGCCGCGGACCTGTGCGCGGTGCGGATCCTGGTGACGGATCCGCCGTCGTAGGGGCGGCTGCGGGACTGAAGCTTCTCCTCGACCTGTTCGGCAAGCTCTCGATCAGGGGGCAATGCGCGAGGACTGCGAGCCCTGGACCGCCTGGTCAGGGGACGAGTGTTTCGTCGTCGCATAGTTGCTGGTCTTCAATCCGCGCGCCTCTGAACCGGGAGAAGAGAAGCACCGCGGCGGATAGCAGGAGGAAGGCAACGGCTGCCCAGAGCGCCGTCGCAGGGCCCACGGCGATGGCTATGACGCCGCCCAAAGGGGCTCCGATGACGATCATTCCTCGGTTCACCGAACGCCTGGTGGCACTCATGCGGGCTATGAGCCTGTCCGGCGTCACAGCCTGCTGGTAGCCCATTTCCAGGGGCCCTTCGACTCCCATGGCCATGCCGAAGAGCAGTTGACCGAAGCCAGCCAGAGCAAACGCAGCCCACAACTCTCCCGGCCAGTCCAGCGGAGAACCGTAGGTCTCTCCAGTGTGTGCGCCACCGGCGGCGAGGGGCGCCAGCGCCACCAAGGCGATAGCCAGGGGCTGGGCCAGCCGCGCCGCAACCATGGCGTTGCCCGTACCCCATCGGTGCCCCAGCCGAGTGGACATGGTGGTGCCGACGACGGCCCCGATTCCGGAACACCCCATCACCAAACCCAGCCCCACGGCACCCAAACGCATGTCATTCAGGATCACCGTCGGCAAGACAGTCCCGAGGATGGCGGAACCGATGAACCAGATGTGGGTACTCCATGCCAAGGGCGCCAGATGGGAATGGCCATAGACCCAGCGCAGACCCTCCCCGATCTTTCGATGAAGTTTTTGCTTGCTGCGAACTGCCGGCGGGCCGGATGGCCGTCCCAGGGTCAGGAGAATGGCTGCCGAGAAAAAATACGACACGGCATCCACAAGAAGGGCCACAGGGGCGGATACCAGTGCCACAAGACCACCGGCTACGGCGCTTCCCGTGGTCTGGGCCACGGTATCGCTTTGCTGGAGTCGGGCGTTCGCCTGAGTCAGCAGGGACCTGGGGACCAGTTGCGGGAGGAAGCTCTGATACGCGGCGTCACTGGTCAGAGCCAGGGTGCCGAAAGCGAACATCAGGATCGTCAACGCCGGAACCGAGATAGCGCCTGTCAGCGCCGTCACGCACACGCCCGCGAGGATCAGGCCACGGCCGACGTCTCCGCCGATGAGTACCGTACGTCGGGGGAACCGGTCAATCCAGACTCCGGCAACGAGCCCGAAAAGGAGATATGGGGTCCACCGGGCAGCATTGACCAGACCCTGGTCCAACGGTGTTCCGTTCATCGTCACCAATATCAGAACCGACAGGGCCAAGGTGGTGATGTAGGTGCCGAAATCGGACACCGTTGAGGCAAGCCAGAACCGAACGAATGGCCGGTAGGGCCGAAGCTTCGAACCCGCTAGCGGCGAGCCATTGACGGGGGCGTCCATTTATCCTCCAATCATCCGGTGACTTGCAGCATACTGTCGCCGTCAAACGGACCGTTTGGCCTAATCGACGTCATCGTTATGTCCACCCTCGCTCGGATTCGGAATCCTGACACAGTTCCGGGGAACGAGTGAAGTTGTCCAGGTCTTCGACGTCGTCCACGGTCCGGCGACGAGTCACTCAGACACCTTGAAGCAGAGGAAATTCCGGAACGGGTTCGCCACGGTCCTCTGGCCAGCCCCGAGCGTCCGTATCTGCAGCGGGTATTGGATGTGCGGCCGCGAACACGTGCCACTCCGGGAACGGGTCTATGGGCAGTTCCAGGTCGGGGTCGCAGCCGGGGTCGGGGGGACTGCCCTGGTTGGGCCAGTGGGGTGGTTCCCAGTCCTGGTGTTCGCTGGGGTAGGTCCGGCCGGATGGTGAGATCCATCCCGGCGGTTTGTCCTTGCTGGCACTGGTGGGGGTCCAGACGGATCCGTGTTTGAGGCGGTGGTGTTTGCGGCAGGGCTGTCCCAGGTTCGAGATGCCGGTGGTGCCGCCGTCGGCCCAGGCCAGGAGGTGGTCCGCCNCGGATCCGTGTTTGAGGCGGTGGTGTTTGCGGCAGGGCTGTCCCAGGTTCGAGATGCCGGTGGTGCCGCCGTCGGCCCAGGCCAGGAGGTGGTCCGCCTCGTTATCCAGCGAGGGGTTGCTGCAGCCCGGGAAGGAGCACTTGCCGTCGCGGAGCCGGAGCCATTGCCGCAGGGCCTTCGTGACACGGTAGCTGGCCCGGCCGATTTCCAGCGGCGCCCCGTCNGCCCGGGAAGGAGCACTTGCCGTCGCGGAGCCGGAGCCATTGCCGCAGGGCCTTCGTGACACGGTAGCTGGCCCGGCCGATTTCCAGCGGCGCCCCGTCCCGCGGGTCGGTCAGGACACGGTAGACGGAATCGGCGCCGTCGGCGACCAGCCGGCGCGCCATCGACGGCGGGATCGGCCCCTACCCGTCCAGGACGGCGGGTTCGTCAGTGGCGCCCAGCAGCGACAGCACCGGGACGGTGACCAGCACCTGCGCCCGCGGCGACAGCACACCCCCGCCCGCACCACCCAGCCCGGTCCGGCCGCCGGAGGCCCCGGCCGTCCCGCCGGCGGTACCGCCATCCTCAAGTCCGGCAGTGAGGAGCCAGGTCGCGGCGATGTCGGCGCGGAGCTGGGTCAGGGTCCGGGCCTCGCCCGGGCTCTGCAGGGCGCGGGCCTCGGCGGTGGTCCGTTCCCAGATCCCCGCGGCGGTGTCGGCCGGGAGGTAGGCGTTGAGCCAGGCCATGCCGTCCCGGTCCGGGACGAACTCCACCCGCCGGTCCGCCGCACACCTGGCGTGGCGTTTCTCGATGCTCACCGGGTGGTGGCGTTCGCGCCAGGTGCGTGCCTTCACCCGGAACCTGCCCGGAACAAGGGCCCCGGCCGGGCACCCCCGGGCCGGATCCGGGGCGTCGGGGTCCAGGAAATGCGCCTCCAGCCCCGCCGCGCCCGCCGGATCAAGACTGGCGGTTTCGTCGGCCATGATCCGGGCGTGCTGCCAGGAAATCGTCCCCGCCTGCAGGGCGTCCAGGGTCAGCGGCAGCGCCGTCGTTAATACCTGAGCGTCAGACAGAAGTGCGGAGGCGGACCGTTCACTGACCGTGAGGACACACGCGACCTCCGCGACCACAGCCATCTCCTGCGCAGTGCGTNAATACCTGAGCGTCAGACAGAAGTGCGGAGGCGGACCGTTCACTGACCGTGAGGACACACGCGACCTCCGCGACCACAGCCATCTCCTGCGCAGTGCGTTCCTGCGGCGACGCCACCGGCGGAGCCAGAGCCCGGGAAACCTCCGCGTACGCCGCGGCCAGCCGGACCTTCACCGCCGCCGACCGGGCATCCAGCCGCGCCACCCCGGCCATCCCGTCCAGNAGCCAGAGCCCGGGAAACCTCCGCGTACGCCGCGGCCAGCCGGACCTTCACCGCCGCCGACCGGGCATCCAGCCGCGCCACCCCGGCCATCCCGTCCAGGCACGCATCCGCCAGCTCCCGCAACAGATCAGCACCAGGCAAATCAGCGCGTTCCTCCGCTGCGTTGATTAGGGCAGCCAGCGCAGCAACGGACGCGGTAACGGCGTCCACCGCCTCCCGGCAGTCCGCACTCCACCCTGCCCTGCTTTCCACACTCTTATGATCCCGCGAGCCACCGACAATTTAGTGATGACGCCGGCGGTGCTGCAACTGAGGCCAGGACTGCCCCCTGCCCGTAGTGGGAACCACCACGGAGCAGTCCGCCATCCGCAATTTAGTTGGCTGCGAGCCATTGACGACACTCTGCTGCCGGGTTAGACCTCGCCCCGCCAGCGCTCAGGCCATTTTTTGCAGTGGCTCGAGTCAATCCAAACTCGAGCTGTCGAAGCCTGCAGGGAAATTTGTCCAGCTCCGCATCGGCGAAAGTGCGATGGGGATTGCGGAGACGCCGGCGAGCAGGGCCCAAATCCAGAGCACGGGTTGGACACCTATCCATGAGGCCAGCGCACCACCGGCAAGGCTGGCGACAGGCATGATTCCGAGGACAAAGAGCCTGTTGCTGGCCATGACTGTTCCGAGCCTGCCGGAGGGCGCGATACGCGGGATGATACCGGCGCCAGCTACCGATATGACCACGACGAGGAAGGCCCACCCGAACGCGGAGACGCCGAGCCAGAGGGCCGGGAACCATGGCAGGCCCGGAGCAAGCGGCGTCAGGGCAACGACCGGGACGCAAGCCACGCCTGCGAGAATCCTCGTCCTTCCTATGCCTAGCTGTGTCAGGATGGCCGGCGCTGCGAGTGTGGCAACGAGCCCTCCCATGGCGGCGAAGGTACTGAGCAGCGCAAAAACAGCGGGGCCAAGTCCCAGGACGTTGAGGGCATAAACCGCCAGGGCCGCGCTGCCGAACATGGTCGCAGCGTTGAGGATCATTCCTGACAGGAATAGGCCCCTGAGCACCGAGTGGCGAACGGTGAAGGACAAGCCGCGCCGGGCCGTCAGCCAGAATCCCTCGTGTTCCCGGGCTCGCCTGATGTCTTCGTCGACCTTGATGCTCCGGAGAGCCAGTGCCGACAGGGCGTAGGAGATTCCAGCTGTCACCAGCACAAACGGTGCAGCAACGGCACTGAGCAGCGTCCCCGTCACGGACGGGGAGCCGACGGCGACCGCGCTGGCGGCCGACTGCAGCCGGGCCTGGGCGTCGCTGATCCGATCCTTGCCCACCACCGAAGGGACAAACGCTCCATGTGCCGTAGTGAAGACAACATCGGCGACGCTAATCAGCGCCACGCACACCAACAAGTGCCCGATTGTCATGGCACCCGCCAGGAAGGCCGCCGGAACGCTGAGGACCACCACCATGCGGACCACGTCCGCGGTGATCATCAGCCTGCGCCGACGGCGCCGGTCCACCCAGACGCCGACCGGCAGACCCAGGACGAGGAACGCGCTCAAACCGAGGGCGTTAATGATCCCCACCTCCCAGGAGCCAGCCCCGAGCATTGAGACCGCAATGATCGGGATCACGACGCGGCTTGCTTCGTCCCCGACCCCTTCGAACGCGCTGGAAGTCCACAGCTTTCGGAAAGCCATCAGCCCCATCAGAGGCACTGCGGGCGGTGGCCGGCTTCCGGCGTCGATCTGGTGTTGTAAGGTCACGCCTGACAACCTGTCAGGCAAAACCTGACGCGTCAAGTAGGCTGGAGATCGTCTATGAGTCAACCGAAGGAGAGTGTCATGGGACAGGACCTGCCTTTGGCCGGGCCCCTGATGTGCAGCTTCTGCGCAGGACCGGCCAGTGCGTCACGTCGATTGGTGGCTGGTCCCGGCGTTGCCATCTGCCCGGACTGTGCCGCGGCGGCCATGGAATTGTTCAGCCGCAAGAAGGAATCAACGGTCAGGGCTCCCTGGTCAGGAATGACTGACGACGAACTGCTGGCGCACCTGCCGGAGATCGCCGCCGTCGCCTCGCAGGTCGAGGAGCGTTTGGGTGCTTGGGTCGGAACCGCGCGCGAAAGAAGGATCAGCTGGGCGCGCATCGGCGCGTCGCTGGGAATGACCAGGCAATCAGCATGGGAACGGTTTCAGCCCCCGCGCTGACAGCCGTGCCCCGATCAGTGGGGTCGCCTACACTGCAAGGCGACGCCGCGATCTGGCCGGATGCGTTCGCAGTTGACTCAGATCCCTGGCTCACCGGTTCTGATCCAGTAGCGCAGCACAGGTCCGTCCCTGGCGTCATCCTCGAGGAGGCCGCCTAGTCGTTCGATGGTCTTCGCCGAGGCAAGATTTTCTGCCTCGCAAACAACCAGCAAGCGTTCCATGCCGAGTGCCCGCGCCTCGCAGATCATGCGGCCGAGCGCCCAGGTTGCCAGTCCGCGCCGGCGGGCCGACGGCCGTATGCCGTAGCCGATGTGTCCGGCCCACGGCACAACATCGTTTCCCTCGTGACGCAGCGCAATCCCGCCGAGCACTTGGTCGCGCTCAATGATCCAGCGGTACATACAGCGTTCCGACTCCCCAACCAGCCGCTCCAGCCAGGCTGCGAACCCGGCTGGCGAATCGACGTCGTCGGTGGTCAACAGCCCGAACCCATCCTCGTGGACGCCGGCACCCCACTCGGCACGCGCCTCAAGCCAGGCAGCCTGCAGCCGACTGGCAGGTTCAATCAGCTTGGGCATGCCGCAACTGTAGCTCCAGCATCCGGGTACTTTCCAACGATGGCTGGCACGTCCGGGCAGTCCGATGGACACTGGACGACGCGGCACGGGCTCTGGGACGGCGGCCGCCGAGGTGAGAGGAACGGGACTTTCTCAGCCGCACTTGACCAGATCGAGAACTTCGTGCGTGGCATTCCCGGGAACAGGCGAGCTACGGAGTCACTATGTTGAACGACGGATCGCCCTTATCAAGGACGCCGAGCAGGTTTTGGAGGACGGTGGCGTCACCGTCGATATCTATGCCGGCAGAGTCCATGTCCCCGCTGAGGAGCGCGAGCATCCGGCTTTTGGTGAGGGAAAGCTTCACCGAGGCCGTCGCATCGGCGGGCCGTGGGGTGCTCATGAGCACGCCGTTGCGCAGGATCACCCGATAGTTCGCATTGAGATCTGTAAACGTCACGTTGAGTGTCAGGTCGAGATCCCATGCCTTGGGTCCGTTGACCGAGATGGCAAGTGAGTCGAAGATCTGTTCGGCAGTGAGCTGGGCGAGAATCGCTGGCGCTGCCGTCACGGCCGGGGTGCCAAAGTTGCCTCCGCGGAGTTCGGTGGCGCCCGAAAGGAAGAAGTTCCGCCAGGTCCCGTTCTCGCTGCCATACCCGAGCTGTTCCAAGGTGTCGGCATAGAGGGCGCGGGCTGCAATGTGGTCCGGGTCGGCGAAGACGGCGTGGTCCAGCAGGGTCGCCGCCCAACGGAAGTCTCCCGACTCGAAGGCTGTTTGGGCGAGTTTGACAACTTGATCGAGCCCGCCCATCGCCTCGACGTACCGGATCGCGAGTTCGGTGGGGGGATGCGGCCAGAGTCGCCCGGGGCTGGCATCAAACCATCCCATATACCGCTGGTAGATGGCCTTGACGTTGTGGCTGACGGAGCCGTAGTAGCCACGGGTGCTCCAGGCACGTTCCAGTGCCGGCGGCAGTTCGATGATCTCGGCGATCTCCGATCCTGTGTACCCCTGGTTGATGTACCGCAGGGTCTGATCATGCAAGTAGGCGTATAGGTCACGTTGTGTGGCCAGATAGTCCGCGATGCGATCGGATCCCCAGGTGGGCCAATGGTGGGACGCGAAGGCGACGTCAGTCCGAGCACCGAAGGTTTCGATGGCCTCGGTCAAGTAGGTTGCCCAGACGTGGGGGTCGCGGACGAGTGCCCCGCGCAGGGTCAGCAGGTTGTGCAGGGTGTGGGTCGCGTTTTCGGCCATACACAGTGCCCGGTACCGGGGGAAGTAGAAGTGCATTTCCGCCGGCGCCTCTGTCCCCGGCGCCATCTGGAACTCGATCTCGACGCCGTCGACAGTGTGCGTCTGGCCAGTCTCACTGATGTCGAGGGTCGGTACTATGAGTCCGACTTCTCCAGTCGACGTCGTCTGGCCGAGACCTGCGCCAACCTGACCAAGAGGCCCGCGATCCAGGGCAGCGCCGTACATGTAGCCTGCCCGCCGGGCCATGGCGGTCCCGGCGTAGACGTTTTCGGACACCGCGTGTTCGACGAAACCAACGGGTGCGATCACTTCAATGTGACCGGCGTTCACCGCCTCCTGCGACGCGACGCCGAAAACACCGCCGAAATGGTCTACGTGGCTGTGCGTATAGATGACGGCGATAACCTGCCTGTCGCCCCGATGCGTGCGGTAGAGGGCGAGTGCCGCGGCCGCCGTCTCCGTCGAGATCAGCGGGTCGATCACGATCACTCCCGTGTCGCCCTCGACGAACGTGACGTTGGAAAGATCCAGGCCGCGCACTTGGTAAACGCCCTCAACCACCTCATACAAACCCTGTTTGGCGACCAGCGTGGATTGGCGCCAGAGGCTGGGGTTGACCGACGGCGGGGCCTCTCCTGAGAGGAATGCGTAGCTGTCGCTGTCCCAGACAGCCCGGCCGTCCGATGCACCCACCACGCCAGGGTCCAGAGCTGCGATGAACCCCCGGTCTGCATCGACAAAGTCGGCACGGTCGCTGAACGGGAGCGCCTCCGACAGTTTTCGATGGGCTGCACGGATCGCCTCAGAGGCTGGCTTGGATTCCACTGGTTGTCCATCCCTTCGGGCGGGAACACTCGGTGCGTATCACTATGCACGACCCGGTGAACCCTGACAACGCCCCCTATGGGAACCCGTCGCGGGTCTCCCCTGTAGTGGGTATTGCACGCCTGAGAGCCCAGCGGCAGGAACTCGTCAACAATTGGGATAACTCCGACATTGCCGATTGGCCTGCACGCGCTGGTGCCGGCACCGCTGCACACGGTGACGATCAGAAAGGTCTTCGCTGTCTTCAAGCTTGAGCGATTGCTTGTTCCCATGCCGCCTTGTTTTGAGCCACGTAGTTGGCAGCGGCGCGCCAATGCTCACCATGCCCGTTCGCAAACATATCTGCCCAGGGTTGGAACCCACTCTCACGTGAGGAACGTAGCATTTCGAACATCGCCGCAGCCCGTTTCGCCATTGCGGCCGGCAGCGCCTCGCGCAACGCCAGGTCGGCGCCGTAGCCGTCGACCAGAGCGCGCAACCTCGTAGCAGCTGATTTCACTGCCTGCCCTTCGAAGAGCATGCCGAATGACTGCGCGGCGTATGCCAGATCCCACAACCGGGTGCTGGGCCCGGCACCATCCCAATCAATGAACACCCATCGGTCTCCCACGATGAGGTTCCACGGAGCGAGGTCGTTATGGCACATCAGATTCGGATTCGCTGCGGGCAGCAGCATCCCCCTGGTGCCTGGCTTCGGGACCACGAATTTTTCGCTCGCATCGTGGATTTGCCGAATCATTCGACCAACCCGCAGCAAATCCTCCCGAGCGAGGGGCAACTGATCCAGCGCGAGAATGCCTTCGACGTACTCGACCACATGTCTACCGTCTTCGTCACGGCCCAGAGGCTGAGGAACGTCCACCCCTGACGATCGGAGCGCACCAAGATACTCCTGGACGGCGGACGAGTTCTCCAGCCAAGGTTTTCGGACGGTGTGACCAACGCGCACAACACTTTCGGAAGCATTTCCACCCGTCAGTTGCTCCTCTTCCTCGACCATCCCAGCAGGCTACCGGGAGCCAGCCCAACGACCAATGGCCCACGGAGCCGAACAGGTCCAGCCGGAAGTAGCCGGGACCTGCGCGAGCCACGCTCGTCGACTTTCGACACGCCAACCGGACCGTCTTCGGAGGACCATGGAATGCTACGGGTGTGGAAGCCAAGAAACTGTCGAAGTACGTCCGCTACCAGGCAACATGTCCAAACCTCCGAGGCACTTATCCAGGCATTTTCGCTCTCGCAAACGGTCTTGCCCAAAGTGGCGAACTCAGCGCAGTCGACTGGGGTCAATGGCGCCGCGCAAACGACCGGGCCGATGCCGCGTATCCGGACCCTGCAGCCGTGGATGCGTCCGTCTATGATCGCAAGATCAACCCAACAGCCCAGTCCTGGTTCAAAAGCACAGCGCAGCATCTCCTCGCTGATCTGAACTTTTACGAGGACCTCCTGAGGCGGCACCACGTCGAGTACCAGGTGCTGCACTCGGACGATCCAGGAACCGTCCTCTACGAAGACGAAGTCCAGATCCTTGTCAGGCCTCGACTGTTGTAGCGAATCGTCCAGGGTTCCCGCCCGCATCACCCACAGCTCTGATTCGTGACCGCTGACTCAGGAGCGGACGAGACAATGCCCACCGGGCGAAACGCCTCCGACACGGCTGCGCAGTCAGAACACCCCCGGTAGCCTGTCCAGATGAGCGCTGATGATCGCCTTGCCACCGTCCGGTCAACGTACGATTTGGTGGCAGAAAGCTACGCAAGCGTGCTGCCCGACGCCAGTTTCGAAGCGCCGGTGGACCGCGGCATGATCCAAGCGTTCGTGGCCCACGTCACCGAGGGGAACGCCCGTTCAGTAGTCGATGCCGGCTGCGGGTCGGGCCGTATGACCCGGCTGCTGTCGTCCCTGGGAGTGGACGTGTCAGGCATCGATGTGTCCGGCGGCATCATCGACGTGGCCCGGCGGTCCAATCCAGGGCTCAGCTTTGAGGTCGGCGAACTGGCGGACCTCCCTTTCGCGGATATGCAGCTGGGCGGACTCTTCGCCTGGTACTCGATCATCCATTCACCGCCCAAGGATCTCCCCCGGATATTTGCCGAGTTCTTCCGCGTTCTGGCACCCGGGGGCCATGCAATCCTCAGTTTTCAGGTCGGCGAGGGCCACCGGCATCTCTCACGCGCCTACGGGCACGACGTGTCGATGGACGCCCAACTCTTCACACCGGAGATCATCACGGAACATCTGGCCGCCGCCGGCTTCAACGTGGTCGCCCAGATGACCCGCCCGGCACGGACGCACGAAACTACGCCGCAGGCAGTTCTTCTCGCCCACCGTCCAGGCATAGGGGCATAAGCCAGTCCCGGCGGCCCCCTGCCAGCCGGCAACGGCGGACACCCGCAGCGACTGGCCGATATCGTGGTTCCATGAGGCAGACCGCGGGACAGAAGCTCGGATCGTTGCTGCTTCCGCTGTATCTGCTGGCGGTCCTTGCCGGCATAGCGGCCGGCGCGGGTGCGGGCGCTGTCCTAATTGCGGTTTCGGCGATCCAGCGGGCCATCCAGCCCGAGCTCGCCGCGGGCTGGGGACCAGGCGGAATCGGGATCATGCCGGTCCTGATCGGCCTGCCGGTCGGAGCCGGGATGGCATTGGCCCCGGCCACCGGTGCCGTTGTGGGCTTGTTCGTGCAGGCGTGGAATACGCCGTTTCCGTCCCTCAAGAGCCAGGCACGGGCTGCCGCCTGGGGTGCTGGATCGGCCTCCGCCCTGCTCGCCGGTGCCATGCTCTTCCTGACCGGCGCGGACCCGGTGGCGACCCTCGCGGCCGGTGCAGCCTATGCGTTTGTCTCATTCCTGCTGGCGTCCGCCATTACCTACCGGCTCCTGCGGTACAAGGAAGCCCGGGAGTCAGCCGCGCAAGGAGACTGAAGGCTCCGGCGTCAACAGCCGGTCAGGTGCCGCTTCGGCCGCTCCTGCCGGTACAGGTACCGGCCAACGGTGTGGAACCCGGCGCGGGTGTACAGTTCCCGGGCTCCGGAATTGGAGGCCATGACCAGCAGCCAGTAGCTGCCAACGCCCTTGGCATCCCCCTCATGCAGCAGCGCCTGCAGGATCCGGGAGGCAAAGCCGCGGCGCCGGGCGTCCGGGCGTGTCGCCATGCAGTACAGCCCGCCGGACAACCCGCCCGCCCCCACTCCCCCGCCCGTGCCGCAGGCAACGCCCGGCGGCACGGCAAGGCGTCCGACGGCGGCCGGCCGGCCGTCCTCGTCGCGCACGAGGGCGTACAGGGCGGGGCAGCGTTCCAGGATCCCGCGGGCGACGGCAAGTGCGGTATCGTCGCCCCGGCCGTCCACGCTCCACCACAGCCGCAGCCACTCTTCGGAGGGGTCGGCCGAAATCTCGACGTCGGAGTCAGCCGCCGGCGCATCCGTGCCGCCGTCGAGGGCCAGCACCAGGGTTTCGGACTGCCGCGTGAAGCCTTCCGCGTCCAGTACGGCGTTGAGCGCCGCGTGGCGGGGGTCCTCGAACACCTGGAAGATCAACGGCAGCCGGCGGTTCCGGTACCAGAGGCGTGCCTCCCGGAGCCGGGCGAGAAGCCCGTGGGGATCGAGGCCAGGCTCACGCGGCCACACGGAGTTGGCCCGCTGGGTCACCCCTGAGGCGGCGCGGAGCACCCAACCGCCGGACTCTTCCGCCTCGGCTGCGGGCCACGCGGCATCCATCAGCGCTTCAAGCCCGGTGATCGGTTCCGGTTCCATAAGCCCCCCTCGCTCCCGTGCTTCCGGGACAGCAATTGCTCCGACAGCAAAGGCTCCCCGGTGTCCCGGAGAGCCTCTGCTAATCAACACGTCAGGTTACTTGGCGTCGTCAGCCTTCGGCGGCGCGGCCTTCTTGGCCTCGGGCTTGAAATCAACCCCGGCTTCCTTGCGCTGTTGCGCCGTGATCGGCGCGGGCGCCTGGGTCAGCGGGTCGAATCCGCCGCCGGACTTGGGGAACGCGATGACGTCGCGGATGGACTCGACGCCGGCCAGCAGCGCCACGACACGGTCCCAGCCGAAGGCGATGCCGCCGTGCGGAGGGGCGCCGAACTTGAAGCCCTCCAGCAGGAAACCGAACTTGGTCTGGGCGTCTTCCTTGTCCAGGCCCATGAGCTCGAAGACCCGTTCCTGCACGTCGCGCTCGTGGATACGGATGGAGCCGCCGCCGATTTCGTTGCCGTTGCAGACGATGTCGTAGGCGTAGGACAGGGCCGACTCGGGGTCCTGGTCGAAGCTGTCCATGAACTCGGGCTTGGGTGAGGTGAACGCGTGGTGCACGGCGGTCCACTTGCCGGCGCCGACGGCCACGTCACCGGACGCCACCGCAGCTGCGGCGGGTTCGAACATGGGTGCGTCCACGACCCAGCAGAAGGCCCAGTCAGCGGGGTTGATCAGGCCGGTGCGGTGGCCGATCTCCACGCGGGCTGCGCCGAGGAGGGCGCGGGACGGGGTCTTCTCGCCGGCGGCGAAGAAGATGCAGTCGCCGGGCTTGGCGCCGACCGCGTCGGCGAGACCCGCGCGCTCGGTGTCGGTCAGGTTCTTGGCGACGGGACCGGCAAGTTCGCCGTCTTCCTTGTACAGGACGTACGCCAGGCCCTTGGCGCCGCGCTGCTTGGCCCATTCCTGCCAGGCGTCGAGGGCGCGGCGGGCCTGGGAGGCGCCGCCGGGCATAACAACGGCACCGACGTAGGGGGCCTTGAAGACGCCGAAGTTCGTGTCCTTGAAGAATTCGGTCAGCTCGGTGAGCTCCTGGCCGAAGCGCAGGTCCGGCTTGTCCGAGCCGTAACGGGCCATGGCGTCGTGGTACGTGATGCGCTGGATCGGCGTCGGGATTTCGACGTCGATCAGCTTCCACAGTGCCTTGACGATGTTCTCGCCGAGACGGATGATGTCGTCCTGCTCAACGAAGCTGGCTTCGATGTCGAGCTGGGTGAATTCCGGCTGGCGGTCCGCGCGGAAGTCCTCATCGCGGTAGCAGCGGGCGATCTGGTAGTACTTCTCGAAGCCGCCCACCTGCAGAAGCTGCTTGAACAGCTGCGGGGACTGCGGCAGCGCGTACCAGGAACCCGGCGCCAGGCGCGCGGGGACCACGAAGTCGCGGGCGCCTTCCGGCGTCGAACGGGTCAGCGTCGGGGTTTCGATCTCGACGTAGCCGTCCTGGTGCAACAGCTCGCGGGCCACGCGGTTGGCCTCGGAGCGCAGGCGCAGGTTGCGGGCGGGGCCGGGGCGGCGCAGGTCCAGGTAGCGGTGCTTGAGGCGGGCTTCCTCGCCGACTTCCACGTGTTCGTCGATCTGGAACGGCAGCGGTTCGGAGGTGTTGAGGATGGTGACCTTCTCGGCCATGACCTCGATCTCGCCGCTGGGCAGCGCGGGGTTCTCATTGCCTTCCGGGCGGCGGGAGACGGTGCCGACGATCTGCAGCACGTACTCGTTACGCAGGCCGTGGAAGACTTCCTCTTCACGGACGACCACCTGGGACACGCCCGACGCGTCGCGCAGGTCAACGAAGGCGACACCACCGTGGTCACGACGCCGGCCGACCCAGCCGGCGAGGGTTACGGTTTGTCCAATGTGCTCGGAGCGAAGGGATCCGAGGTCATGTGTGCGCAGCACAGCACGCCTTTCTGAAGAAGACAGAGGGAAATCAGAACTCATGTTCAATAGGATCGCTACAGGAACGATCCCGTACGAGTTTACCCGTTGGAAAGGCACCTCCCGCCATGGCAAGCCGCCGTCCTAGCCGGCCGTCCCCGGACCAACACCACCATCAGCAGTTGCAGCGCCGGCTGGGCGTCCTGGATTCGACCGCGATCGGGCTGGGCTCGATGCTGGGCGCCGGCGTCTTTGTGGTCTTCGCACCGGCTGCGGCCCTGGCCGGGCCCCTGCTGGCCGTCGCCGTGGCCGTGGCCGGCGTGATCGCGTACTGCAACGCCGTGGCCTCCGCCCAGCTGGCCGCCAAATATCCGTCCAGCGGCGGCACCTACGTCTACGGGCGGAACCGTCTGGGCGAATGGCCCGGGTTCATTGCCGGCTGGGGTTTCGTGACAGGCAAGACGGCGTCGTGCGCGGCGATGGCGCTCACGTTCGGGCACTACATTGCACCGGCCTACGCCACGCCGCTGGCGGTGGCCGCCGTTGTGGTCCTCACCGGGGTCAACCTGCTCGGCATTACCCGGACGGCGCTGCTGACCCGGATCCTGCTGGCCGCGGTACTCGCCACGATCGTGTTCGTCGCCGTGGCGTCACTGCTGGGACCGCACCCGGACGGCGCACCCGCCGCGGCGGGGGCATCAGCGGCACAGGCGGTGTCCGGCGGCGGCTGGGGCGTCCTTCCGGCGGCCGGGCTGATGTTTTTCGCCTTCGCCGGCTATGCCCGGATCGCCACCCTGGGCGAAGAGGTCAAGGACCCCACCCGCACCATCCCGCGCGCCATCCTCGCAGCGCTGGCCGGGGCCTTCGTGATCTACCTAGGGCTGGCCCTGCTGCTGCAGTGGCACCTGCCGCCGCAGCAGCTGGCCACCTCGACGGCGCCGCTGCTGGACGCGGTGGCCGTCTCGCAGCTCAGCGCCGGAGTTCCCTTTGTCCAGGCCGGGGCGGCGGCCGCGTGCCTCGGCGCGCTCCTGGCCCTCATTACGGGTGTGGGCCGGACCTCCCTTGCGATGGCGCGGGAACGTGACCTGCCGTCCCCGCTGGCCCGGGTGGGCGGCGCCCACACCGTCCCCTTCCTCGCGGAACTGGCCGTCGCCGCCGTCGTTATTCTCCTGCTGCTGAGCACGAATGTGATGACGGTCGTGGGCTTCTCCAGTTTCGGGGTACTGATTTACTACTCGGTGACGAATGCCGCCGCCTTCACGTTGACCGCGCGGCCCTGGCATGCGCCGCGCTGGCTCAATGTGCTGGGTTTCCTCGGCTGCCTGGTCCTGGCCGTGACCCTGCCGCCCGCCTCGGCCCTGGTGATGGCGGCGGTGCTGGCGGTCGGGGTGGCCGGTCGCTTCCTCGTGCTGCGGCTGCGGCTCCGGAAAGCTGCCGCTTAGCCGGCGCCGCGCCGCCTAGGCCTGGAGGACCCGGACGTGCAGGTCCTCCGCGGCCGGAGCCCAGGTGGCGGGATCGGCGTCGACCTGTTCGCCGGAGCGGATGTCCTTGACCTGGTGCTTGCCGTCGTCGTCGGTGAACCAGACAAAGGGGATGCCGCGGCGGTCCGCGAACTTGATCTGCTTGCCGAACTTCTCGGCCTTTGCCGCCACCTCGGTGGCGATCCCGCGGCTGCGCAGCGCCGCGGCGACGTCCTGCGCGGCGCCCCAGCTGTCATCGTTGGTGAGCGCGACCAGCACGACGGTGGGCACGGAGCGTGTTGCCTTGGCGAGGTCCTGGCTGAGGATTCGGGAGACCAGCCGGGTCACGCCGATGGAGAGCCCGACGCCGGGGAACTTGCGGTTGCCCTTGCTGGCGAGAGCGTCGTAGCGTCCGCCGGAGCAGATGGAGCCAAGCTGCTCGTGGCCCACCAGGACGGTTTCCACCACGGTGCCGGTGTAGTAGTCCAGGCCGCGGGCAATGCTGAGGTCCGCAACCACCTTGCCGGGCGCCCGCTGGACGGCCGCTGCGATGACCTGCTCCAGCTCGGTCAGCCCCTCCTCAAGCAGTTCGTTGCTGACTCCGAGTGCGCGGACCTGCTCCACGAACGAGGTGTCCTCGGTGCGGATCGAGGCCAGGTTGAGGGCGGACTGGGCCTGTTCATCCGTGGCGCCGAGCTCGGACTTGAGCAGTTCGGCCACCTTGGCCGGGCCGATCTTTTCAAGCTTGTCGATGCTGCGCAGCACCCCGGCGGTGTCGGTGAGGCCGATGCCGTTGTAGAAGCCCTCGGCCAGCTTCCGGTTGTTGATCCGGAGCAGGAACGCGGGGATCGGCAGGGCACTCAGGGCCTCGGCGATGACCAGCGCAATCTCGACGTCGTACCGGAACGGCAGGTCGCCGTCGCCCACAATGTCGATGTCGGCCTGGGTGAACTCGCGGGCACGGCCCTCCTGGGGGCGCTCACCGCGCCAGACTTTCTGGATCTGGTAACGGCGGAACGGGAACGCCAGGTAGCCGGCGTTCTCGACGACGTACCGGGCGAACGGCACGGTGAGGTCGAAGTGCAGGGCGAGGGCGTGCGGATCGCCCTTGGCTGTTGTCGATGCGGCGCTGCCAGTGTCCGCCGCGGCGTTGCCGTCCTCTTCCTGCAGCCGGCTGAGCCCGTACACCTCTTTGTCGATCTCGCCCTTGCGGAGCAGCTGCCCGACCGTTTCCACGGCGCGGGTCTCAATGGAGGAGAAGCCATGGAGTTCGAAGACCCGGCGCAGCGTATCCAGCACATGCAGCTCCACCAGCCGCTCCTCGGGAAGCCACTCGGGGAATCCGGACAGGGAGGCGGTGCGTGCCATGGTGGATTTTCTCCTCAGGTAAAGCCGGCCGGTGTCTTCTGCCCCGCGCTGCGGCCGAAACGGGCTGTCCGAAACGGCGATCAGATGGGCGGCAGACAGGCCGGTCATGCATAAACTGTGTGCGGCAGTCAGTTTATGCTTTCCGCGCCCGCAACTTCTAATGCGGCCGGTAAGGCCGGACTGCCGGCAGCTTTACCGCTGAACCCTCGACGGCGCCTTGGCGCCGCCGCGGTTTCAGCCCGACACCAGGAGGACTTTTGGCGGCCAGTTCACGGAGCGCCCGCGAAGCCAAGCGGCGCGTCCAGCAGATGGAGGCGAAGCGTGAGCTGCGCAAGGAACAGGACAAGCGCCGCAAGCGCGACAACGTCCTCGCCATTGGCGCGGGTACGGCCGCGGTTGTCGTGGCGCTGGTGCTGCAGCTAACGGTTTTCTCGTCCAATCCGACCGAGGATGAATATGCCGCCGCCCAGGCCGGGCTGACCACACCCTCCGCCACGCCGTCGGCTACACCCACGAGCAATGCCGAGAACATCCCGAAGCCTGAGACAGCGGCCGGCAAGACCTTCACCGGCGAGCTCAAGCTCAACAGCGGCACCCTCGGCGTCGAGCTCGACGGCACCGCGGCACCGCAGGCTGCGGCGGTCTTCAAGTCCCTCGCGGACCAGAAGTTCTATGCCGGGCTCAGCTGCCACCGACTCACCACGGGGGAGACGTTCGGCGTGCTGCAGTGCGGCTCCAAGGCCGGCGACGGCAGCAGCGACCCGAGCTTCACCTGGGGCCCGCTCGAAAACACGCCGCAGGACAACAACTACCCCGCCGGAACCATCGCCGTGGCCAGGAGCGGCGGCAACGCCTACGGCAACGGCACACAATTCTTCATCGTCTACAAGGACACCGTCATTCCGGCCGACGCCGCCGGCGGCTACACCGTGGTGGGCAAGGTGACCTCCGGCCTGGACGTGGTGACCAAGATTGCGGCCGCCGGACTAAAACCGGGTGATAACCCCGCAGACGGCGCACCGGCGGAACCAGTCACGATAGACTCGTTCTCTCTGAAGTAACCAGCCGGTGCCCTTGTGGCCACGGCCCCGGTATTTCCCTCCAAGCGAAAGACTTCTAGCGGTGACAGACAGTCAGAAATCCGACGAAACAGTGTCAGCAGCAGCTGCCAACGAGACCGAAGCTGGGGCCGAGTTCGCAGAACAGAGCACAGCACAGAGCACAGAACAGGGCTCGGCTCAGGCGACCGACACTCCCATAAGCACGGTGCCGGAATCGGTAACCGGGCCGGCCACGGAGGCCCCTGCGGCCGACGCCGAGACCACGCCCGAGGCTCCCGAGGCGACTGAGGCTCCCGCCGAGGCGACCGAGGCTCCCGCCGAGGAAGTAGCTTCCGAGGCGGACGCCGCACCGGAGGCTGCCGCCGAGGACGCTGCTCCTGCGGCTCCGGCCGCCGCTGACGCCGCCCCCGCCGAGGAAGCAACTCCCACAGCCCCCGCAAAGGACGCAGCCCCGGCGGCCCCCGCCGCATCCCGGCCCGCGCCGTCACCGGCAGCGTTCGCGGCCCGGCCGAAGGCCAAGCCCTCGCCGGCGGCCCCCGCCGCCGCACCGGCTGCGGTGTCCTCCGCGGCGTCGCTGGCCGAAGCCGCACGCTGGGGCCGCGTTGAAGGCGACGGCCACGTGTTCCTGACCGTGGACGGCGAGGAGCACCCCGTCGGGCAGTACCCGGGAGTCAGCGACGATGAAGCCCTGGGCTACTTCGCCCGGAAGTACGACGACGTCGTCGCGCAGATTGTCCTGCTGGAACAGCGTGTGAGCTCCAAGGCGCCCACCGCGGACATGCAGAAGACGGTCACCCACCTGCGCGAGCAGCTGGCGGAGCGCAACATGGTGGGCGATCTCCGCTCCGCCGAAGCACGCCTGGACACCCTCTCCCAGCAGATCACGGCGCTCGAAAAGGCCGAGAAAGCCGAACACGACGCCGTCCGGGCAGCCGAACTGGCCGCCCGCGAAGCGATCGTCTCCGAGGCTGAAGAGATCGCGGGCCACGACCCCGCCCAGATCCAGTGGAAGACCTCCAGTGCCCGGATGAACGAACTGTTCGAGAGCTGGAAGACCGCACAGAAGAGCGGCGTCCGGCTGGGCCGCAGCAACGAGGACGCCCTCTGGAAGCGCTTCCGTGCCGCCCGTACGGTCTTTGACCGGCACCGCCGCGCGTACTTCTCCCAGCTGGACAGCAACAACTCGGCAGCCAAGGCTGCCAAGGAAAAGCTGATCGCCGAGGCGGAAGCACTCTCGACGTCGACCGACTGGGGCTTTGCCGCGGGCGAATACCGCCGCCTGATGGACCAGTGGAAGGCATCACCGCGTGCCAGCCGCAAGGACGACGATGCCCTGTGGGCCCGCTTCCGCGCGGCACAGGACGTCTTCTTCACCCACCGCCAGGCCGCCAACGACGAGATCGACCAGGAATACGGCGCAAACCTGGTGGTCAAGGAGGCCCTTCTGGCAGAAGCCAACGAACTGCTTCCCATCAAGGACCTCGCGGCCGCCAAGAAGGCGCTCCAGTCCATCCGCGACCGCTGGGAAGAAGCCGGCAAGGTTCCCCGCGCCGACATGGGGCGCGTCGAAGCCGGGCTGCGGAAGGTCGAAGACGCCGTACGCCATGCCGAGGACGAGAACTGGAAGCGGTCCAACCCGGAGACGAAGGCACGCACCAACAGCGCGCTGACGCAGCTGGAATCGGCCATCGCCGGACTCCGCGATGACCTGGCCAAGGCCGAGAAGGCGGGCGACGAGCGTAAGATCAGGGCCGCCAAGGAAGCCCTCGAGGCCCGTGAGGCCTGGCTGGAACAGCTCGAGAAGTCAGCGAGCGAGCTCTCCTAGCCACCACGCACCAAGCTGCCTTTCGCAGGCCCCGCACCGGTTATCCACATGATCGGGACGGGGCCTGTTTGCTGTCTTCTGATCGGGACAGGATGGCTGGATGGTCATAGTTCACGGCCCGCCCCCGCCCGCCCCGCACGTGCCTGCTTTGCCGCATCCTGGTTCGCCGCTGCCTGGCCCGCCGCCGTCCGGTGTGCCGCTCTCAGGCCCGCGCCAGTCCGGGGCGGCCCCGGGTGAGCTGTACTCCCCCGGGATGCTGTTCACTTGGCCTGAGCTTCAGGCCATGGCGTCCGACGGTGTGCTGGTCCAGCTGTACCAGCGCGGCTACCTCCCGCCGGGCACCCGGGCCACCCCTCAGCTCCGGGCCCGCGCCGCCGCCGTCCTCATTCGTCCGGCCATCCGGCAACGGGTCGTCGCAGGAAGGATGACGGCGGCCTGGATCTTCGGCTGCGCCGCCGTACCTGACCGCCTGGCCCTGCTGGTGGACGCCAACCGGCGGATTTCCAGCCTCAGGTCCACCCGGGGCTGCACGTTCCATGAGGTGCGGCTGGGCCCGTTTGACGTCGTGAGCCTGGGCGGGCTGATGGTCTCCAGTCCGCTGCGGACCGCCGTGGACATCGCCGTGCACGTGGAGGCGAAACGGGCCGTACCCGCCCTGCGGGCGCTCCTGGGCAAGCCCGAGCTGGGCCTGCAGTTGCGGCTGCTCCGGATCGCCGTTGAGTCAACCCCCAGGATGCCGCACAAGAGAGCGGCCGTGGCGAAGCTGGACCGCCTCCAGGCAGGCACGGGCCCCTAGGCGCGGGCGGACCCGGGGGCCGAGGATGTGCTCAGCTGCGCCGTCGGTTGCCGGTAGTGCGGTACACGTCGAAGACGCCGTCGATGCGGCGGACGGCGCTGAGCACGTGACTCAAGTACTTGGGGTCGCCCATCTCGAAGGCGAACTTGGAGATCGCCACGCGGTCCGTGGACGTGTGCACGCTGGCCGCCAGGATGTTGACGTGGTTCTCGGACAGGATCCGTGTCACATCGGAGAGCAGGGATTTACGGTCGAGCGCCTCGACCTGGATTTCGACCAGGAAGACGCTCGACTGTGTGGGTGCCCACTCGACCTCGACGATCCGGTCCGGCTGCTCCAGCAGTCCGCTGACGTTCGTGCAGTCCGTCCGGTGCACGGAGACGCCGGAGCCGCGGGTGACAAACCCCAGGATCGGGTCCGGCGGCACCGGGGTGCAGCAGCGGGCGAGTTTCACCCAGACGTCATCCACGCCGCGGACCACGACGCCGGAATCGGAATACCGGGCCTTGGTGACCTGGGTCGGAATGGACACCTCGGTGAGGTCGTCCTCCGGAGTGTCATTGCCGCCGAGGCTCTCCACAAGCCGTTCCATCACGGACTGGGCGGAGGTGTGCCCGTCGCCCACGCCGGCATAGAGACCGGAAATGTCGACGTATTTGAAGTCCTCGGCGATCGCGGCGAGGGCGTCATGCGTCATCAGCCGCTGCAGCGGGAGGTTCTGCTTGCGCATGGCCTTGGTCAGCAGATCCTTGCCGCGGTCGATCGACTCTTCGCGGCGTTCCTTGCTGAACCACTGCCGGATCTTGTTGCGGGCCCGCGCGCTCTTGACGAAATGCTGCCAGTCCTGGCTGGGCCCGGCACCCTCGGCCTTGGAGGTGAAGATCTCCACCCAGTCGCCGTGGTTGAGCTCGCTGTTGAGGGGAACCAGCTTGCCGTTGACGCGGGCACCGATGGTCCGGTGGCCCACTTCAGTGTGGACCGCATAGGCGAAGTCCACGGGCGTGGACCCGGCCGGCAGAGCCATGACCTCGCCCTTGGGCGTGAAGACGAACACTTCCCGGGCGTTGATTTCAAAGCGCAGGGAGTCCAGGAACTCGCCGGGGTCGGAGGTTTCCTGTTGCCAGTCCACGAGGGAGCGGAGCCAGCCCATGTCGCCGTCGCGCGGGCTTCCCGGTCCGGCGGCCGTGCGGTTCGGCTGGTCCTTGTACTTCCAGTGCGCGGCGACGCCGTATTCGGCGCGGCGGTGCATCTCATGGGTGCGGATCTGGATCTCCACGGGCTTGCCGCCCGGGCCGATCACCGTGGTGTGCAGCGACTGGTACATATTGAACTTGGGCATCGCGATGTAGTCCTTGAACCGCCCCGGGAGGGGGTTCCAGCGCGAATGCATGGCGCCCAGGGCCGCGTAGCAGTCCCGGACGGAATCGACCAGGACCCGGACGCCCATCAGGTCGTTGATGTCGTCAAAATCTTTATCGCGGACGATCATCTTCTGGTAGATGGAATAATAGTGCTTCGGCCGGCCCGTGATGGTGGCCTTGATCTTGGCGTCCCGAAGGTCCTCGGTGATCTGGTTGCGGATCACCGCGAGGCTCTTCTCGCGCTCGGGGGTCCGGTCCCCCACCATCCGCACGATTTCCTCGTACACCTTCGGGTACAGCGCCGCGAAGGAAAGGTCTTCCAGTTCCCATTTGATCGTGTTCATGCCGAGCCGGTGCGCCAGCGGGGCGAAGATTTCCAGGGTCTCCCGGGCCTTGCGCGCCGACGACTCGGCCGAGACAAAGCGCCAGGTCCTGGCGTTGTGCAGCCGGTCGGCAAGCTTGATCATCAGGACGCGGATGTCCTTGGCCATGGCCACGACCATCTTGCGGACGGTCTCAGACTGTGCGGCCTCGCCGAAACTGACCTTGTCGAGCTTGGTGACACCGTCCACCAGCATGGCGACCTCCGGCCCGAACTCGGCCTTCAGGTCATCGAGGGTGTAGGAGGTGTCCTCGACGGTATCGTGCAGGAGCGCCGCTGCCAGGGTGGTGCCACTGAGTCCCAGTTCGGCCAGGATGGTGGCGACCGCCACCGGGTGGGTGATGTACGGATCCCCGCTCTTGCGCTTCTGGCCACGGTGGCAGCGCTCCGCCACAACGAAGGCACGCTGGATGAGGTCGAAGTCCTCTTTCGGGTTGTTGGCCCGGACCGTGCGCAGCAGCGGTTCGAGGATGGGGGAATACGCGGGGGCACCACGGCCGGTCAGTCGGGCAAGCCGTGAACGGGTGCGTTCACGCCGGCCGGGGAACGTGGCGCGTGCGCCAGAACTGTCCACGGGAACCGGCGGATCGGCGCGTCCGGGAGCCACCACACCAGTCTGCGTACCCTGGCCTGGAGCCTTATCCACCGGTGCTGATGGCACCGGCGTCGAACGTTCTTCCAATGGAGCACCTCTCCGAACCCGTTAATTCTTCCAGTGTATTCCCGCAGCAGGATACTTCGATAACCGGCGGCGGTACGGCGACGGGCCGGAGAGCGTCATCAAGACGTTCTCCGGCCCGTTCAAACAGCCGGCTAGGACTCCGGCGGCCGCCGGTCCGGCGGAACCCTGAAGCTAGGCCGTGGCCGGCTCCGCCGGGGAGTCGGTCTTGGCCGCGGCCTGGGCACGGCGCTGGTGCACGCGTTCGGCCTGCTTGACCAGTTCCGGTTCGCCCTGGCGCAGCCAGGCGTAAAGCGGAGCAGCGATGAAGATCGTTGCCGCCGTGCCGATCAGGATGCCGACGAACAACGCCAGCGATAGGTCACGCAGCGTTCCCGCTCCCAGCAGGCCGGCACCGATGAACAGAATGGCACCGACCGGGAGGATGGCGACCATCATGGTGTTGATGGACCGGACCAGGGTCTGGTTGACAGCCAGGTTGACTTCCTCACCGAAGGTCCTGCGCGTGGAGGCCTGCAGGTCCGCTGTGTTCTCTCGGATTTTGTCGAAAACCACCACGGTGTCATACAGCGAGTAGCTCAACACGGTCAGGAAACCGATGATCGCCGACGGCGTGACTTCAAAATCGCTGAGGGCGTAGACACCGGCGGTGATGAACATCGTCACCAGCATGCCGACGATGGCCGAGAGCGACATCTTCCAGGTCCGGAAGTACAGGGCCATCATCACGGCGGCGAGTCCGACGAAGATCGCCAGGCCCAGGAGGGCCTGCTTCGTGACGTCGGCACCCCAGGTGGGGCCGATGAAGGTGGACGTCACCTCGTTGTCCGTCACGCCGTAGGCCTTGGTGAGGCCCTCCTTGATCTGGAGCGTCTCGTCTTCGGTGAGCTTGTCCGTCTGGATCCGCATCGTGTTGCCGGCGACGTTGGCCACCCGCGGCACGCTGCCGGCGACAACGTCCTCGACGGCCTTCTCACCGAGCGCGGCGTCCGTGGACTTCACGTTGGAGACGGTGAATTCCGAACCGCCACGGAATTCGATGCCAAGGTTGAAGCCGCCCTTGGCGACCGGCAGCAGGATCGAGAGCGCAACCAGGACGGCCGCGATCAGGAACCAGATTTTCTTGGAGCCGACGAAGTCGTACGAGCGCTTGCCCGTGTAGAGCTCGTTGCCGAAATTGGCGAAGCTGGTGGCCATTTAGTTGCCCTCCTTGGACGCGCTCTTGGAGGAACCGGCAAGTTGTTCCTGCCGTTCCGCGAGCCGCCGTTCTGCAATGGTCATCCGGCGTTCGGCCTCAGCCGTGGCGCCGGTGTTCTTGGCGCGGAGCGCGGCCACCTGGGCCGGCTTGTCCGCAGGAGTGCGGAACCGGCCCGCGCCCCGGTACAGGGGGACGGCGCCGAGACTCTTCGGGTCCAGCCCGGAGAGCCGGTGGCCTTCACCGAAGAACTTGGTGCGGGCCAGCAGCTGCAGGGTCGGATGCGTGAACATGAAGACCACAAGCAGGTCGGCGAGGGCTGTCAGGCCGAGGGTGAACGCGAAGCCGCGGACGTTGCCCACCGCCACGAAGTACAGCACGACGGCGGCCAGCAGGTTGACCGCCTTGGAGGCGAGGACCGTGCGCTTTGCGCGCTTCCAGCCGTTCTCGACTGCCGAGACAAGGCCGCGGCCTTCACGGAGCTCATCGCGGATACGTTCGAAGTAGACGATGAACGAGTCCGCGGTCTGGCCGATGGCCACGATGATGCCCGCGACGCCGGCGAGGGAGAGCCGGTAGTTCTCGGTCCAGCCCAGGATGTCGATGGCCAGGAACGTCAGCGCACCGGCCACGACGAGGGAAGCGACGGTGACCAGGCCAAGTGCCCGGTACTGGAACAGGGAGTACACCACCACCAGCAGCAGGCCGATCAGGCCGGCGAGCAGGCCCATGCGGAGCTGCTCGCCACCGAGGGTGGCGGAAATCTGCTGTTCGCTCTGGATCTCGAAGCTGATCGGCAGGGCACCGAAGCGGAGCTGGTCGGACAGGGCCTTCGCCGACTGCTCCGTGAATCCGCCGGTAATCTGCGGCCGGCCATCGGTAATGACAGCCTGGGACCTCGGGGCCGAAATGACCTGGTCGTCGAGGACAATGGCGAACTGCGATTTCGGATCCGAACCGGTTTCGCCCCCGGCCTCGACATAGAACTTGTTCAGCCGCTCGGTGACGGTCTTGAACTTGGTGGTGCCTTCGTCGTCGAACTGGATGTCGACGGCCCACTCATTGGTGACGGCCCCCTGGGCGCCGCGCTGCAGCTGGAAAGAGGAGGTCTTGATGTTCGAGCCCTTGACCTCCACCGGGCCGAGGATGTACTTGATCGCCGGCCGGCCCTCTGAAGCAGGCTCGCAGGTCACCAGCGGCTTCGCCGGGTCGGAGCGTTCCTGCTTATCCTGGGACGGATTATCACAGTCGAGCGTCTCGAACTTCTTGTAGACCTCCGGGGTGATCCAGTTGACGTCGCTGCCGTTGGTGGGCTCGGCGGTGGGCTTGGGGAGCTGGTCTGCGGGGGTCAGGGACTCCTTCGGGACCGCTGCGCCCGGACCGGCCTGCAGCACAGGCCGGAAGTTCATGTCCGCGGACGCCTGGATCAGCGCGCGGGTTTCCTTGGACGGGGTGCCAGGCAGGCTGACCACGACGTTGCGTCCGGACTGCGTGCTGATCTCAGCTTCCGCGACGCCGGAGCCGTCCACGCGCTGGCGGATGATCGCCACGGCCTGGTTGAGCTGTTCTTCGTTGATGTCCGAACCGCCCTCAACCTTGGGCGCCAGGATCATCTGGGTGCCGCCTTCAAGGTCCAGGGCAAGCTTGGGAGCCCAGCTCGCCTGGCCGGCCATCGTGCCGCCTGCCAGGACAGCGGTCATGACGGCGAGGATAACGCCGAGCCAGACCAGCACCCTGAGGGCTGAGTTTTTGGGGCCAGTTCGTGCCATTGTCGATCTTTCTATTATTTACGGAGGAACCGCCGGTGGGGCCCAGAGAGGGGCCGCTCCGGCGGTTGCCCGCAACCATTACTTCGCGGGATAGCTCAAACAGGCAGACTAGCTGTCTTTCTTGCCTTCGTCGTTGAGGCGGCGCAGGGTTTCTTCCGGCGTCTCGTCGCGCGGCGCATCGTTGACGGTGACAGCGTTTTCGGCGGTGCCGGACTTGTCGGCGGTCAGCGAGGATGCGTCGTTGGGGACCACCGTGGGCTCGTCAGCGGCGACGACCGGCTCGACGATCTTGGTGACGGCCTGGCGGTGCACCGTGGCGGTGTTGCCCGGGGACAGCTCAAGGAGGACCTTGTTCTCGTCGTCGTTAATCTCGACAATCCGGCCGAACAGGCCAAAACTCGTCATGACCTCGACACCCGGAGCAAACTTCGACTGGAGCTGTACCTGCTGCTGCTGGGTCTTCTTGTTGCGGCGGAACATCATGAAGACGAAGACGCCGAGCATGGCGAACAGCAGGATGGTCATGATGTCGATGCCGCCGCCGGCCTGCGGCTGGGTCTGGGCAGAAATAAGTCCGAACACAGGAATAGTTCCGTTCTGTACTTGCGTAGCTGGTTATACAGCAACGTCCGCTTCGCTTCGGGCTGGCAGGCACTCAGGCCGCGCCGACGGCGGCCGGATGCCGGCCGCGCACAGAAACAAAGACCCGAACGTGCCGAGCGTCATACCAGTCTAAAGGGAAAACGTCACGGAGCGGTGCTATTGACCATTACGGATCCATTCCGGATCCGACTCCCGGCCCAGCACGCCGTCCGCATCCAGGCCGTCTTCCCCGGGCTGGAAGAGCTCCAGCGGGTCCTGCGCGAACACTCCGGGCGGCACCGCGAAGCCGAGGTGCGTCCAGGCCGGGGCGAGTGCGATCCGGCCACGCGGCGTGCGTCCCAGCAGTCCCTCCCTGACGAGGTACGGCTCGGCGACGGTTTCCACGGTTTCGGTCTCTTCGCCGACGGCGATTGCCAAGGTGGACAGCCCAACGGGTCCGCCGCCGAATTTGGTGATGAGGGCCTCGAGGACGGCACGGTCCAGCCGGTCGAGGCCGCGCTTGTCCACCTCATACATGTCCAGCGCAGCGGAGGCTGCCCGGGCATCGATCTGCTCGATCCCGTGCACCAGTGCCCAGTCGCGGACGCGGCGCAAAAGGCGGTTGGCGATGCGGGGTGTGCCCCGGGACCGCCCCGCGATTTCGCTGAACCCGGCGGAGTTGACCTTGAGGTCCAGGAGGCCCGCGGAGCGCCGCAATACGAGTTCCAGTTCGGCGACCGAATAGAACTCCAGGTGTCCGGTGAAGCCGAACCGGTCCCGCAGCGGACCGGGCAGCAGGCCGGCACGGGTCGTGGCGCCGACCAGCGTGAACGGCGGGAGTTCCAGGGGGATGGCGGTCGCACCGGCGCCCTTCCCGACCACGATATCGACCCGGAAGTCCTCCATCGCCATGTAGAGCATTTCCTCGGCCGGCCGGGACATCCGGTGGATCTCGTCGAGGAAGAGGACCTCACCCTCGGAGAGCGAGGACAGGATGGCTGCCAGATCCCCCGCGTGCTGGATGGCGGGTCCACTGCTGATCCGCAGCGGGGCGTTCATCTCTGCGGCAATGATCATGGACAGCGTCGTTTTGCCCAGCCCGGGCGGCCCGGAGAGCAGGACGTGGTCGGCGCTCCGGCCGCGCATGCGGGAGGCCTCCAGGACGAGGGAAAGCTGCTTGCGGACCCGGTGCTGGCCCACAAAATCGTGCAGGTTTTTGGGCCGGAGCGCGGCTTCAATAACCCGTTCCTCCGGCTCCTCTCCCCCGCCGACCAGGGACGGCTCAGCCACGGGCGCCTATCCTGTTCCCGGCGCGGGCACCGTCCTGCCCCAGCCAGCGGAGGGTGGCGCGCAGGATCTCAGCCACGTTGCCCTTCTCGGCCAGCTCGGGCGAGTCCGACAGGGACTTGTCAATGCTGGACGTGGCATCTTTTTCGGACCAGCCCAGGCTGGTCATGGCCGCAACGACCTGCGGTTTCCAGACCGCTTCAGCGGATGCGGCGGGAGCAGCTGTTCCGGCAGCCGTGCCGTGCGGCACCAGCTTGCCGGCCAGTTCCAGCACAATCCGGCCGGCGACCTTGGGCCCGATGCCGGGGACCTTGGTGAAAGCCTTGCCGTCGCCCGAGTGCGCGGCGACGCGGATCGCTTCGGGCTCGTGCACGGCCAGGACCGCCAGCGCGAGGCGGGGGCCAACACCGCTGACGCTCAGCAGGACGTCGAAGACTTCGCGTTCGTCGTCGCTGCCGAACCCGAACAAGGTAAGGGAGTCCTCCCGCACGATCAGGGAGGTGAAGAGCTTCCCCTCCTCCCCGACGCGGAGGCTGCTGAGGGTCTGCGGCGTGGCGTTCACGCTCATGCCGGCGCCGTTGAGGTCGATCACGGCGCTGGACAGGCCGACGTGCGCTACGGTTCCGCGAAGAAAACTGATCAAAGCCGGGCTCCTGGGGTTACAGCTCATTTCAGCCGGGAAGACCCGGCTATCCGAACATATCTACGAATACCCTACCAAGCCGCGCGGCCGCACAGCCGGATATTCAGCGTGTGCGGCGCGCTTTGGCCTCCGCGTCGGCCCACGCCCGCTGGGCCGGAGTCAGTGAGTGGCTGCCGGGGCCGGTGGTGACTGCAGCCTTGTTGGAGGTGCCGCTGCCCGCCCGCCAGGCGTGGGTGATGGCAAGCGCCAGGGCGTCGGCGGCGTCTGCCGGCCTCGGCGGGGCATCGAGCCGGAGGATCTTGGTGACCAGTTTGGTGACGGCGTCCTTGTTGGATGTTCCGCTGCCGGTAACGGCAGCCTTGACCTCGGAAGGGGTGTGCAGCGCCACGGGGATGCCGCGACGCGCGGCGGCGGCGATCACTACGCCGGACGCCTGGGCAACGCCCATCACGGTGCTGACGTTGAGCTGCGAGAAGACGCGTTCGACGGCGAGGACGTGGGGTTCGTACCGGTCCAGCCAGTCGTCGATGGAGGTGGCGATGACCAGCAGGCGCTGGTCCAGGCTTTCCTCCGGGGACGTCCCGACGACGCCGAACGCCACCATGGTGGCGCGGCGGTTCTTCTCAACGTCCACGACGCCGATCCCGCAGCGGGTGAGGCCCGGATCGACGCCGAGGACGCGAAGTGTCACTCCGCTTCCAGTGCGGCCTGCACTTCGTCGCTGAGGTCGGCGTTGCTGTAGACGTTCTGCACGTCGTCGAGTTCCTCGAGGGCGTCAACAAGCTTCATGAACTTCTTGGCGGCGTCGAGATCCAGCGGCACTTCCATGGACGGGACAAACTCGGCCTCGTCGGTGTCGTAGTCGATACCGGCTTCCTTGAGCGCATCGCGGATGGCCTGCAGGTCGGTCGGTTCAGAGTGGATCTCGAAGGTTTCGCCGTTGTCTTTGACTTCCTCGGCCCCGGCGTCCAGGACGGCCATCAGGACGTCGTCTTCGCTCAGGCCGTTCTTCGGCAGCGAGACAACGCCCTTGCGGGAGAAGAGGTAGCTGACCGAACCAGGATCGGCGATGGTTCCGCCGTTGCGTGAGATGGCGAGACGCACTTCGGAGGCTGCCCGGTTCTTGTTGTCCGTAAGGCATTCGATGAGCAGTGCCGAGCCCTGCGGTCCGCGGCATTCGTACATGATCTCGGTGTAGTCCACCACTTCGCCGGTGAGGCCGGCGCCGCGCTTGATGGCGCGGTCGATGTTGTCAGCGGGGACCGAGGTCTTCTTGGCCTTGGTGACGGCGAGTTCCAGGCTCGGGTTGCCGGCGAGGTCCGGTCCGCCCATGCGTGCGGCGACTTCGATGTTCTTGATCAGCTTGGCGAACGACTTGGCCCGGCGGCTATCGAGGATGGCCTTTTTATGCTTGGTCGTCGCCCATTTGGAGTGGCCTGACATGCTTTACGCTTCTCCTCTGATCATTCGAATAAACAATTCGTGCACGCGCTTCTCCCCCGTCACTTCCGGGTGGAAGGAGGTGGCCAGCAGCTTGCCGGAACGCACAGCAACAATTCTAGCCGTCCCCGCCAGCGCCTCGGGGTGGGACGCCCTGGAGGGTTCCACGACGGCGAGAACCTCCACGGCGTCGCCGACGCGTTCCACCCATGGTCCGCGGATGAAGACCGCGTGGACAGGAGCCACGCCGTTTTCGGTGGCGCTGAAGTCAAGGCCCTTGAAATCGAGGTCCGTCTCGAAGGATTCCCGCTGCCGGCCGAAGGCGTTCCGGCGCACCGTGATGTCCAGCCCGCCGAACGTCTGCTGCGGGTTGCCGGCCAGGTCCTTCGCGGGGTCGGTGATGTTCTCCGCAAGGAGGATCATCCCGGCGCAGGAGCCATAGACCGGCAGTCCCTCGTGGATGCGCCGGCGCAACGGATCGCGGAGCCCGAACGCCCGCGACAGTTTGTCGATGGTGGTCGATTCGCCGCCGGGAATGATGAGGCCGTCGAGTCCGTCGAGTTCGGCCGGGCGGCGGACGCCGATGCCCGTGGCACCGGCGTCTTCCACCGCGTGCAGGTGTTCGCGGAAGTCGCCCTGGAGAGCCAGGACGCCGATCCGCAGCCCTGTTCCCACGCGGGAAGGAGGCACGGAAGTGGGGTTGGTCATCCGAACAGCATAGTGCCCGCCGCACCTCCCCCGGGCATGCCGTGCCGCTCTCCGGCGGGCTTCCATACCGCTACTGGGATATATTACAAAGCATGTTTTACTTCAGCATTCCGCTCGGCAAGTTCGTTCGCCGGGTCTCCCGGCTCAGGGGCGGAGGCTCTGCCCTTCCCGGGCTTGTGGTCGAAAAAATCGATCCCGGCTTCATGCGCAGGACGCTGTCGACGCTGCCGCACGGCGTCGCCGTCGTCAGCGGCACGAACGGCAAGACGACCACCACGAAGATGGTGGTGGAACTGCTCGAGAGCCAGGGCCTGAAGGTCTTTACCAACCGCACCGGCAGCAACTTCACCCGCGGCGTTGCCGCGGCGCTGCTTGGCGAGGTGGACTGGCGCGGACGCCTGGACGCCGACGTCGCCGTGCTGGAGCTCGACGAGGCTCACGCGGTGCACTTCGTCAACCAGGTGCCGCCGCGCTACAGCCTCCTGCTCAACGTCCTGCGGGACCAGCTGGACCGTTTCGGCGAAATCGACAAGACCGCGCAGTTGCTGCAGCACATCGCGTCGAAGACCACGGGAACGGTGGTGCTGAACCGGGAGGACCCGCGCGTCGCCCGGATCGCGGAATCGCTCACCGGTCCCGACGTCCTGTACTTCGGCCTGGATGACTCCCTGCTGAGCACCTTCCCGAACGACGACGAGCTGCGGGCCGCCCCCGGCAGCCCTGTGCCGCCGGCACCGCCCAAGCCGCACGCCGACGTCGTCCTTCGCCGGGTCGGTGCGGCGGACGCAGACTTTGAGTACGACGGCGTTACGGCCACCACCGAGATGAAGCTCCGCGGCGTCTACAACATCTTCAATGCGGCGGCCGCGCTGACCCTGGCCCGGGCCATCGCCGTCCGGGACTCTGTCCCTGGAAAAACGGTCCTCGCGGACAACGACGGGCTGATGAAGGCCCTGTCCCAGGTGGCGCCGGCATTCGGCCGCGGCGAGAGCCTCGTCGTCGACGGCCTGCCGCTGGATCTGGTCCTGGTGAAAAACCCCAGCGGCTTCCGCCTGGGGCTGAAGTCGTTCCCGGCCGCCGGTTACGCCACGATGATCGCCATCAACGACAACTACGCCGACGGGCGGGACATGTCCTGGCTCTGGGACGTCGAATTCGACACCCTCCGGACGGAAGGCGTGGACCAGTTGAGCGGCTCCCGCGCCTACGACATGGCGCTCCGCCTGCAGTACGACGACGTTGCGATCGGGGCCGTGGACACCGAGATTGCCCCCGCGCTGGCGGCTTTCATCAGAGGCGCCAGGGACAAACCGAAGCGGATCTTCTGCACCTACACAGCGATGCTGGCCATCCGCCGCGAGCTGTCCAAAATCACCACAGTAGAGGTGGTCTCATGACCCCGCAGCCCGACTCCAGCCTCTCCTTCGGGCACGAGCTTCCGCCGGAAGAGTCCACGGCGCCCGGCAAGGGAACCATCCGGGTCGTGCAGCTGTACCCGCGGGACATGAACATCTACGGCGACTGGGGCAACGCCCTGGTGCTGGCCCAGCGGCTGCGCTGGCACGGCTACACCCCTGAACTGCTTGAGTACAACGTCGGCGACGAGTTCCCGGCGGACGTCGACCTGATCGTGGGCGGCGGCGGGCAGGACAGCGGCCAGCTCGTCATCCAGGATGACCTGTTGTCCCGGGAGTCAGTGCTGAAGGGCCTGGCCGAGGACGGCACCCCCATGCTGGTGATCTGCGGCCTGTACCAGCTGTTCGGGAAGTTTTTCAAGACCCGGACGGGTTCCGTCATCCCGGGAATCGGCGTCCTGGACGTGGAAACGCATGGCACCGACCAGCGGCTGATCGGCAACGTGTCGGTGTCCTCCCCCGAGTTCGGCACCGTCCTGGGGTACGAGAACCACAGCGGCCAGACCACCCTCGGTCCGGGCGTCTCACCGTTGGGGACCACGGCCAAGGGCACCGGCAATAACAGCGACGACGGCCAGGAAGGCGCCCGCTACCGGAACGTCGTGGCGAGTTACCTGCACGGATCCCTGCTGCCCAAGAACCCGGCACTGGCAGACTTCCTCATCCGGACCGCCGTCGAACGCAAGTACGGCAGCTTCTCCCCCGGAACGCCGGACGACTCCTACGCCGTCCTCGCCCGCGAACACGCCGCCCGCCGCCCCCGCTGAGGCTGCTTAGCCAGGCGCCGGGTTAGCCACGCGCCGGGCCAGCCAACCGCCGGGTTAGCCAAGCGCCGCCAGGATCGCCCAGGCGGCGGCGAGGACGCCCGCGATGATCGCTGGCCTGTTCCAGGTCGAGCTGACAGCGCCCGCCGGGGAAGTCCGCCCCGCCCTGCGGGCGTCCTGCCACGCCGCAACGATGGCATCCCGGCCGGTCTTCGTCTCGGTTTGGCTGATGCGTTCGTTGCCCGGAAGGATGCTGTGGGGCCGGCTCTTAAGGTCACTGACGTGGTTGAATCCTGCCCCGAAGGCACCGGGCGGCGTCGGGGCTCCCCAACTGACGTAACGCCGTCCCCCGGCCCTGACCACCACGGTGTGGCGGATCTCGATGTCGTCGACGGCATCGAACGGTATCCGGTGGTCGCGCAGCCCGTTGACAATCTCGAACCCGTGCCTGTCCGTCCGGAGGAACGGCCGCCACTGCATCACGTAGACGAACCAGGCCGCGAGGACCAGCCACGGTGCCGCCGCCATGACAGCGTCCGTCCGGCCGGCCAGCAGCAGCCATGCCAGTACGACGGCGGCACCCAGCCAGAACATGACGGCAACCGGCCGCGCTGATCCCGCCCGGTGGGTTGTGCCTGTGGTCCGGACGCCTGAGCGCCCCGGCGTGTTCTTCCGGCTGTTGGTGCCGCTGTCGTCAATTGTTCGCAATGGATCCCCCGCCATCGGCTACCGGCCGCCAAGGCTGCCGCGTTTGGCCCAGCATAGCGTCGTCAGCGAGGGCCACGGTGCTGGCGACACGTGTCAGCCGGGTTGGTTCCGATATAGAGCAGCGGCCAACCGTCGTCGGACGCGAGATCGCGGGAAAGCGTCGGAGTCGCCGGAAGTTGCGGCGACCCCGCGCGGTTCCGGCGACCTCGGCGACAAGGGCATCGGAGTGTGGCGCAAACCGGTAGATTGGACTGCCGATAACAGATTTTGTGGAGGAGCGGTTCACGATGATCCGGATTGACCGTGACAGCCCGGGCCGGGGCGACGTTCAGGAGCTCCTGAGCGAGCACCTCGCGGACATGTTCGCCACGTCGCCCGCGGAAAGCGTGCACGCGCTTGATTCCGCCGCCCTCTCGGGCCCGGCCATCACCTTCTGGACCGCGCGCGAGGAGTCCGAGGTACTCGGCTGCGGGGCGCTGAAGCTGCTCGAGCCTGGCCGGGGCGAGATCAAGTCGATGCGCACCGCTGCCCACGCCCGCGGCCGCGGCATCGCCACCCTCCTACTGAGCCACATCGTGGACGAGGCCCGGCGTAGCGGTTACGCCCGCCTCTACCTTGAGACCGGAAGCCAGGAATTCTTCGTTCCGGCACGGCGGCTGTACCAGCGGCACGGGTTCAGCACCTGCCCGCCCTTTGGCGACTACGCGGAGGACCCAAACAGCATCTACATGACACTGGCCCTGGACCCGATCCGCCCGTAGGGACCGGCCCCTGCGGCCGCAAGTCTGCCGCCGGGTCGTCCGCGGCTCAGCTGCGGCTGGTGTACTCCAGCACGTCGCGGGCGATGCGTCCGCTGGAGGCTGCCCGGAGATGGCCCTTCCCCTCATACCAGATGAGGGTGCAGTCCGGGATCAGTCCGGCCGTTTCCTGCGCGACCTCGCGGGGGAAGAACTGGTCGGCGCCGCCGCAGATCATCAGCACAGGCTTCCGGATGAGCGGCAGCACGGCCCGAGAATTGAAGGACATTTCGCCCTGCACCTCGGTGAGGACGTCCTGGGCGGGGAAATCGGTTCCGCTCAGCAGCCGGTTGCTGATGAGGGGTCCGATCAGCTGCCGCAGCCATTTCACCCGCCGGCCCGGCAGCAGATACTCGGCGAAGACCGTCCCTGCGCCGTTTGTGTCCCCGCCGGCAAGGGCCTTGGCCATCCGGGAATCGACGTCCTTGCCCCAGTCGCTCAGCTCCGCCGCGGTGACCACCATGGCGATGTGGCCGAAGGATTCAGGATGCCGGGCGGCCAGATACTGGGCGACCATCCCGCCGAACGACTCCGCCACGACGACGTCGACCCGCCCGCCAAATTCCCTGGCGATCAGCCGCGCGTAGTCGTCCGCCATGTCGGCGATGGTGTGGTCCGGCGGCATTCCCCGGCGCCGGGTGACAATCCAGACGGCATATCCGGCGTGGAGAAACGGATCAAACTGCCGCCGGAACATCCTGCGCAACACCCCCTTGGGAACAGTGCTCCCGGGCCCGCCTTGGATGAAGAGGAGTGTCTTTGGGCCGTTGCCCCAGCTCAGATAGTCCATGCCGTTGGCGAAGGCCCCGTTCCGGGGTTGCCGGGCCGCCGTCGATATTTTGCCCACAAGGCCTCCTGTCCAGGCGCGACAAGAGCTGACCGTTGAAGTCCCCCGCGTCACCACCACCGTATTAGCCGCCCGGTATCACGACAAGATCCGCAGACCCTCCGACGGTTCCGGTTCCTGGAAAATCCCGGCCATGTGCCGGACGTCTGCCTCCTCAAGCCGGTGCGAGCCCGCCTCGCGCCGTCCGGCGCGGGCGGCCACCCGTTCGATCGACGTCTGCAGTGGCGTCCGGACATAGTGAACGACGACGGCGGCACCGGCGGCCTCTGCCCTGCCCGCCCAAACAGCACGCCGCTCGCGGCTCCACTGGTTCCAATCCAGCACCACGTCGGTGCCGGCGGGCAGGATCTGCAGTGCGGTGTCCCACATCAGCGACTTGCAGGCTTCAGCGAGCTCCGCGTAGTTCCCGGAAGCAAAGTGGAGGTCCGGGTACAGGCGCAGCATCCACTCGTCCAGGCTGAACCGCACGGCAGGCAGCCCGGCTTCCAGTTGCCTCGCCACGGTGGTCTTCCCGGCGCCGGGAAGACCGCACAGCAAGTGGACGGTCGGCTGCCCGGACGCCCGCCGCCGTCGTTCCTCCAAGCCCTACCGTTCCTTGGTGATGAGCAGTTCGTGGGCGCCCGCAGCCGCAGCCCCCATGGACTCGACCACGGTCTTGGTGCGCTGGCGGGTGGCTGCGTCGGCCGCGGCACCGGCACAGGGGCCCTGCGGGGCGTCGGAGGCGACGGAGCACCAGCGGTAGGGCCCGCGGACCATCACCGACGGCGCCCACGCCAGGTCGGAGGCGGTCCACTTGCCGTTGGTGCCCTGGCTGAACTGGGCGCGGACCAGCAGGCCCTCGTTGTTCACCACATAGTTCGGCGAGAGTTCGGTGATCGCGTTGCCCAGGCTGTAGACAATCCAGGTGCCCTTGTACTTCTCGATCGGCTGCACCGAGTGCGTGTGGTGGCCGTAGATCATTGTGAACTGCCCGCTGTCCGCAAGGGCATGGGCGAGGCTCTTCTGCTCGGCGTTGGGCACGCTCGAGTACTCATCGCCGGCATGCATAGCGCCGAGCACGATGTCGGCGCCCAGCTCCCGGGCCTTCTTCGCCTTTGCGATCATGACGTCGGCGTTAAGCATGTCCACCTGCCAGGCCGCCTCCGGGGCCAGTCCATTCAGACCGTACGTCGCATCGATCACGGCGATCTTCGCCGCGGCGGTCTGCACGATCATGACGTCCCGGGAGTCGGCCTCGGTCCGGTAGGAGCCGGTGTGCTGCAGCCCGGCGGCATCCAGGGCATCCAGGGTGCGGACCAGCCCTGCGGTGCCGCGGTCAACCGTGTGGTTGCTCGCGGTGGTGCAGGCCTGGTAGCCCACCTGCTGGACGGCCGTGATGATCTGCGGCGGAACGTTGAACGAGGGGTACGAGGAGAACGGCCCGGCGGGTCCGGCCACGGGGGTTTCCAGGTGGCAGATCGCGAGGTCGCTCTGCTCGGTGTATTTGCGCTGACCCTCGACCATCGGTCCGAAGTCCAGCCCCTTGGTGCCCTTGGCCAGGGCGTCAGCGCGGCCCTGTTCCCACAGTTGGTCGTGGACCAGCATGTCCCCGGAAACCAGCACCGAAGTGCAGCGGTCGGCCTCGCAGGCCGGACCCTTCCCCGGCGTCGGGGTCGGCGTCGGCGTCGGGGTGCTCGACGGCGACGACGTCGCCGCCGTCGGGTCCGCCGTCGTCGATTCCGTCCTCTGTGGTGCTGCCTGTCCGGCGGTGTTGCGGGCGGCAGCCGAGGAGTCCGACGCATTGTTTTCCGGGCCGGCGCCGGTGCCGCAGGAGGCCACGGAGGCGGCCAGGGAAAGCGCTGCCGCGGCGGCGAGGAGACGTCCGCGCCGCCGGGGGGTGTAGGTACTCATGGCGCCAATCCTACGGTGGCATCTGTCACAACACGCTCAGCAGAGCATTGAGAACCACCCCCGTTACATGAAAGAGTTATTTCATGACCAATCCCCTGTTGAGCCCCAGCCCCCTGCCGTTCGGCCTCCCGCCGTTCGCGGACATCACCGCCGAGCACTACGCCGAAGCCGTGGAGGCCGGCCTCGCCGAACACCTCGCTGAAATCCAGGCCATCGTGGACACACCGGAGCCTGCGTCCTTTGAAAACACCGCGCTGGCCATGGAGCGGTCCGGACAGCTCCTGCAGCGTGCGGCGGCGTCGTTCTTCACGCTCGTCTCCGCCGACGCCTCGGACGCCATCCGCGAACTCGAAACCACGCTGTCCCCGCAGTTCTCGGCCCACCAGGACGCCGTCTACCTCAACCGGCGGCTGTTCGAGCGGTTCGCCGCCGTCAACACGGACCAGCTCGACGCAGAGTCCTCCCGCCTGGTGGACGAGTACCTCAAGGAGTTCCGCCAGTCCGGCATCCAGCTCGACGATGCCGGCCAGGAGCGGCTCAAGGCCATCAATTCTGAACTTTCCCGGCTCGGCACGGAGTTCGGCCAGCGGGTCAAGGAAGCGATGAAGTCCGCCGCCCTGCTGCTCGACGACGCCGCCGACCTCGCCGGGCTTCCGGCCGACGATGTCGCCAGCGCCGCGGAGGCCGCCCGCACCGCCGGGCACGAGGGCAAGTACTTGCTCACCCTTATCCAGCCCAGCAACCAGCCCGCCCTCTCCGCCCTGGAGAACCGTGATGTCCGCCGCCGCCTGTACGAGGCCTCCATCGGCCGCGGCAGCGACGGCAGCGCCCTCGATGTCCTGGACCTGGTCAAAGCCACAGTCCGGCTCCGTGCCGAGAAGGCGGCGCTGCTGGGCTTCGCCAACTACGCCGAGCTCGTTGTTGACCAGCAGACCGCCCCGGACTTCGCTGCCGTGCAGACCATGATGAACCGGCTGGCACCGGCCGCCGTCCGGAACGCCGATGCCGAGGCCGACGCGCTGGCTGAAATCGCCGGCCAGCCCCTCGAAGCCTGGGACTGGGCGTACTACTCCGCCAAGGTCAAGCGCGAACGGTACGCCGTGGACGAGCAGGCCCTGCGCCCCTACTTCGAGCTGGACCGCGTCCTCAACGACGGGGTGTTCTTTGCTGCCAACGCGCTCTACGGCATCACGTTCCATGAGCGCGGCGACCTCGCCGGCTATCACCCGGACGTCCGCGTCTGGGAGGTCCGCAACCCGGACGGCACCGAGCTGGGCCTGTTCCTGGGCGACTATTACACCCGCGAATCCAAGCGGGGCGGCGCCTGGATGAACTCCCTGGTGGAACAGTCCGGGCTGCTCAACACCCGGCCCGTGGTGATCAACAACCTCAATATCTCCAAGCCGCCGGCCGGCGAACCCACGCTCCTGACCCTCGACGAGCTCCGCACCACGTTCCACGAGTTCGGCCACGCCCTGCACGGCCTGTTCTCCGCCGTGACGTACCCGCGGTTCTCCGGCACCGCAGTGCCTCGGGACTTCGTGGAGTACCCCTCGCAGGTGAATGAAATGTGGATCATGTGGCCGGAAGTCCTCGCCAACTACGCACGCCACCACGCCACCGGCGAGGCGCTGCCGCAGGAGGTTGTGGACAAGCTCGACGCCGCGCAGCTGTGGGGCGAGGGGTTTGGCACCACCGAATACCTGGGCGCGGCGCTGCTGGACCTCGCCTGGCATGTGCTGGACGGCACCGAAGTACCCGATGATGCCCTCGAATTCGAGGCGAAGGCACTCGCTGCGGCCGGTGTGGCGCACCACCTGATCCCGCCGCGCTACCGCACGGGATATTTCCAGCACATCTTTGCCGGCGCCGGTTACGCCGCGGGCTATTACTCCTACATCTGGAGCGAGGTGCTGGACGCTGAAACGGTCGAGTGGTTCAAGGACAACGGCGGCCTCACCCGGGCCAACGGCGACTTCTTCCGCGCCGAACTCCTCTCCCGGGGGAACAGCCGCGATCCACTGGACTCCTTCCGCGCCTTCCGCGGGCGCGACGCCGAACTCGAACCGCTGCTCAAGCGCCGCGGCCTCGACTGACCCCTCAAACCGGAACGACGCCGGCCGGCCACCCAAGAAGGTGACCGGCCGGCGTCGTCGTTAGTGTTCTGGTTTTGCTACCAGCCGCGCTCGGCGAGGCGGTGCGGCTGCGGGATCTCGTCCACGTTGATGCCGACCATGGCCTCGCCCAGGCCGCGGGAGGCCTTGGCGATCTCTTCCGGGTCGTCGAAGAAGGTGGTGGCCTTCACGACGGCTGCGGCGCGCTGGGCCGGGTTGCCGGACTTGAAGATGCCGGAGCCGACGAAGACGCCGTCGGCGCCAAGCTGCATCATCATGGCGGCGTCGGCCGGGGTGGCGATGCCGCCGGCGGTGAAGAGCACCACCGGGAGCTTGCCGGTGTTGGCAACTTCCTTGACCAGTTCGTACGGCGCCTGCAGTTCCTTGGCGGCGACGTAGAGCTCGTCCTCGGGCAGGGCGGCGAGCTTCTTGATCTCGGCGCGGATCTGGCGCATGTGGGTGGTGGCGTTGGAGACGTCGCCGGTGCCGGCCTCGCCCTTGGAGCGGATCATGGCAGCGCCTTCGTTGATCCGGCGCAGGGCCTCACCGAGGTTGGTGGCCCCGCAGACGAAGGGAACCGTGAAGTTCCACTTGTCGATGTGGTTGGCGTAGTCAGCCGGGGTCAGGACCTCGGACTCGTCGATGTAGTCGACGCCGAGGGTCTGGATGACCTGGGCTTCGACGAAGTGGCCGATCCGGACCTTCGCCATGACCGGGATGGACACTGCGCCGATGATCGCTTCGATCATGTCCGGATCGGACATGCGGGACACGCCGCCCTGGGCGCGGATATCGGCGGGAACGCGTTCCAGCGCCATGACTGCGACGGCTCCGGCATCCTCAGCGATGCGGGCCTGCTCGACGTTGACGACGTCCATGATGACGCCGCCCTTGAGCATCTCCGCCATGCCGCGCTTGACGCGGTTGCTGCCCGTAACGCTCTTCGCGGACGCGCCGGCTTCGCTGCTTACATCAGGTGTAGACACAAAAACCCCTATGGGTAGATAGATGACCTCGCCGGAGCGCGGACGGCACACAAATGCCGCTTCGCACACACCGGATTACCGGATCCATTGGCCGGTAATGCTAATACTAGTCCCCTGCGCGAGCGGGTTGAATTCCGGTTACACCCCGCGGGACGCGCCGGACGCGGGTGCTCAGGCGGCCTGTCCGGTCTCCGTGCCTTCGGTCTCCTCGAGTGACTGCCTGCGCACCGTGATAATCCGCTGAATGACCGTCACCAGGCTCGCCGCGGCCAGCAGGCAAAGCGTCACGAACAGGACAACGGTGGGCAGCCCCAGTCCGGTCAAGCCGGTGACCACGAGGACGGACACCAGCCGCTCGGCGCGTTCTGCGATGCCCACGTTGGCCTGGAAGCCCAGCGCCTCGGCCTTGGCGCGGGCGTAGGACACCACCATGCCCAGGACCAGGCAGACGACCGCGGCAATCGCGATCGCGGCGTCGTCGCCCCCGGTGAAGAACCAGACCGCGACGCCGGCGAACAGCGCCCCGTCGGCCACCCGGTCCAGGGTGGAATCCAGGAAGTTGCCCCAGCGTCCGCCGCTCTTTTGCATCCGGGCCATGATCCCGTCGATAACGTCGGAAAAGATGAACGCGGTAATGAAGATGGTGCCCCACCAGAGCTGGCCGAGCGGATAGAACACCAGTGCACCCACCACCACGCCGAGAGTTCCGACGATGGTTACCGCGTCCGGGGACACACCGATCCGCAGCAGCCAGCGGGCAAGCGGGGAGAACAGCGCGGTGAAGAAACCGCGCGCATGCCTATTGAGCATCCGTCGCCCCGCCGCTCGCCGGACCCGCGCCGTTCGCCGGACCCGCGCCGTTCGCCTGCGGCCAGGCTTCCGCGACCTGCTGGCGGACCTCGTCCAGGGTCTGCGTGATGGCCTTGGTCTGGGCGATGATCGGGAAGAAGTTCCCGTCCCCGCCCCAGCGCGGCACCACATGTTGGTGCAGGTGCCCTGCTATCCCCGCGCCGCCGGTGACGCCCTGGTTCATGCCCAGGTTGAAACCGGTGGGGTTGGCGACCTTGCGCAGAACGCGCATGGCCGTCTGGGTCAGCTCGGCGAATTCAGCCGTTTCCTCCACGGTCAGGTCCGTGTAGTCGGGAATGTGCCGGTAAGGGCACACCAGCAGGTGGCCCGGGTTGTACGGGAAGAGGTTGAGCACGACGTAGCTGGTCCGTCCGCGGTAGACGATCAGTGAATCGTCATCCTCGCGTTCCGGCGCCACGCAGAAGGGGCAGTCGTCCACGTTCTTGAACTGGTGCTGCCCGCCCTTGATGTACGCCATCCGGTGCGGAGTCCACAGGCGCTGGAACGCGTCCGGCACTCCGGCCAGGCCAAAGTCGTCGGTCACGCCGTCGTCCCCCGGATGCTCCGGAGCGGCCCCTGTGGTGTCCTGCATGCCTAGTTCTTCCCTGTCCGCTAGCTGGTCCGGTTGCGGACGGCGTCGACGATCCGCTGCACGGCCTCGGCCACCGGCACGCCGTTGTCCTGGCTGCCGTCACGGAAGCGGAAGGACACCGCGCCGGCGTCGGCGTCGTCTCCACCGGCGATCAGCACGAACGGGATCTTGTCTTTGCTGGCCGTGCGGATCTTCTTCGGGAAACGGTCCGAGGAAATGTCCACCTCGGCCCGGATGCCCGCGGCCTTGAGCTGGCCGACGACGTCGAACATGTAGTCGTTGAACGCCTCGGCCACGGGGATGCCGACCACCTGCACGGGAGCCAGCCACGCCGGGAAGGCACCGGCGTAGTGCTCCGTGAGCACGCCCATGAACCGTTCCACGGAACCGAAGAGGGCGCGGTGGATCATAACCGGGCGCTGGCGGGTGCCGTCCGCGGCCTGGAACTCGAGTTCGAAGCGCTCGGGCAGGTTGAAGTCCAGCTGGATGGTGGACATCTGCCAGGTGCGGCCGAGGGCGTCCTTTGCCTGGACGGAGATCTTGGGGCCGTAGAACGCGGCTCCGCCCGGATCCGGGATGAGCTCCAGGCCGGAGGCCTCGGCCACTTCGGCGAGGGTGCGGGTGGCCTCGTCCCAAGCGGCGTCGTCGCCGACAAACTTGTCTGGGTTCTTGGTGGAGAGTTCCAGGTAGAAGTCGTCCAGGCCGTAGTCCTTGAGCAGGCCCAGCACGAAGTTCAGCGTGCCGGTGAGCTCGTCCTTCATCTGCTCGCGGGTGCAGTAGATGTGGGCGTCGTCCTGGGTCATGCCGCGCACCCGGGTGAGGCCGTGCACCACGCCGGACTTCTCGTAGCGGTAGACGGAGCCGAATTCGAACAATCGCAGCGGCAGTTCGCGGTAGGACCGGCCGCGGGAGCGGAAGATGAGGTTGTGCATGGGGCAGTTCATCGGCTTCAGGTAGTAATCCTGGCCGGGCTTGCGGACGGTGCCGTCGTCGTTCAGTTCCGCGTCGATGTGCATCGCCGGGAACATGCCCTCCTTGTACCAGTCGAGGTGACCGGAGACCTCGTAGAGGTGGCCCTTGGTGATGTGCGGCGTGTAGACGAACTCGTAGCCGGCATCCACGTGGCGCTGGCGGGAGTAGTCCTCCATGGCCTTGCGGATGATGCCGCCCTTGGGGTGGAACACCGGCAGGCCGGAGCCCAGCTCATCCGGGAAGGAGAACAGGTCCAGTTCCGCGCCGAGTTTGCGGTGGTCGCGGCGTTCGGCCTCTGCGATGCGCTCCTGGTAGGCCTTGAGGGCGTCCTTGGTGGGCCAGGCGGTGCCGTAGATGCGCTGCAGCTGCTGGTTGTTCTGGTTGCCCAGCCAGTAGGCGGCCGAGGACCGGGTCAGGGCGAAGGCGTTGGAGATCAGCTTCGTGTTGGGCAGGTGCGGGCCACGGCAGAGGTCGCACCAGATGCTGTCCCCGCTCTTGCGGTCCACGTTGTCGTAGATGGTGATGTCGCCGGCGCCGACCTCGACATTGACGCCTTCGCCGGCGTCGGCAGCCTCGTTCTTTTTGCCGAGCAGTTCGAGCTTGTACGGCTCGTCCTTCATGGCCTCGCGGGCCTCGTCCTCGGTGACCACGCGGCGGACGAACTTCTGGTTCTGGTTGATGATCTTCTGCATCATCTTTTCCAGGGTCTTCAGGTCTTCCGGGGTGAACGGCTCCGCGACGTCGAAGTCGAAGTAGAAGCCGTCGGTGATGTACGGGCCGATGCCAAGCTTGGCGTCCGGACGCAGCTGCTGCACGGCCTGGGCCATCACGTGGGCCGTGGAGTGGCGGAGGACGTTGAGGCCGTCCGGGGAATCGATGGTGACGGCCTCGACCGTGGCGTCCTCCGGCAGCGGATGGTCCAGGTCCCTCAGCTCGCCGTTGATGCGGGCCACAACGACGTCGCGGCGCTCAAAAAAGAGTTCCGCGCCGGTGGTCCCGGTAGTCACCTTGGTCTCTTCGCCATCGACGAGAAGGGTGATCTGCTGGGCATCTGACACGGGTGTCTCCTATTCAAAGTTAAGGCTTCGTAGCTTGTGGCGTACGGGGACCACAGCCAGCCTCGTCCATGCTATCTGTTTCTGAAGAGGCCAACCAACGCCCCGCTCAGCCTCCCAGCCCGGTGATGGCGAGGTTACGGCTGATGCCGTCAAGGGGTCCCGGCGGCTGGAGTTCCGGGTAATCCGGGATGCCGGAGGCCGGGACCGGGAACGGCAGGGTCTCGGTGCGGCTCAGGTCCCAGGCCATGCTGGCGCTGATGCTGATCCCCCGCGGCCCGGTCCGCCGGGTGGTCCCCCGGATCAGCAGCAGCCGGGTGCCGAACAGCAGCGGCCCGGCCAGCTCCTGCGCTTCATGGAAGAAGACGGAGTCCACGCAGCCCGTGCCGTCGTCGATGCTGATGAACACCACGCGGCGGCCTCCCCGCATGGGCGGGGTCTGGGTGGCGACGCGGACCCCGGCCACCAGCACCTCAGTGCCGTTGCGCAACGCCAGCAGCTTGTCCGCGGTGGTGACGCCAAGACGGTCCAGCAGCGGCCGGTGGCTGGCCATCAGGTGGTCGCTGACGTCCACGGCCATGAGGTCCAGCTCGGCCCGGACGGTATCCACCAGAGTGGGTGCGGGCAGCACAGCCTTGAGGTTCTTCAGTTCGACGTCGCCCAGCGGCAGCGACAGCTGCCCGTCGATCACGTCGATACCTTTCCGGTGCGGCCGGCTCTGCAGGGTCTGCAGGTGATGGACCAGGTCCGCGCGGTTGGCGGCCCCGCCGGAGGCCCGGTGCAGGGAGTCAAATGCCCCCAGCTGGGCCAGCCGCTGGATGCTGGGTTTGCTCAGCCGGGACCTGGCCCGCAGGTCCGCGAGCGAGTCGTAGGGCTGTCCTGCCACGATCCTTTTCAGCTCGGTTCCCGAGAGCCCGTAGATGCCGTTCAGGCTCAGCCGGATGCCCAGCTTGCCACGGTCCGGGCCGGCGGCCACGCGTTCCACCCGGTACTCGGCCTGGCTCCGGTTGATGTCCAGGGGCAGGATGGGGATTCCCAGCCGCCGCGCCTCGGCGACGAGGAGCCGCTTGGGATACATGCCCGGATCGTGTTCCCACAGCCCGGCGAGGAAGGCCTCCGGGTGGTGGGTCTTGAGCCAGGCCGACTGGTAGGTGGGCACTGCAAAGGCGGCGCCGTGGGCTTTGCAGAACCCGAAGCTGCCGAAGGCCTTGAGTGTCCCCCAGACCTTGTCCACCACTTCGGGGCTGTACCCCCGGGCACGTGCCTCCTTCCGGAAAAACTCCTCCACCCGGCCTTCCAGCCCGTCGTTGCCGAGAGCGCGGCGGAATTCGTCCGCCCGCGCCAGCCCGCAGCCGGTCATGACGTCGAAGGTCTTCAGGATCTGTTCATGGAACACAGTAACGCCGTGCGTCTCCTTGAGGACGGGTTTGAGGTCCGGGTGCGGATAGACCTCGGGGGCGAAGCCGTGGCGGTGCTCCAGGAAGGGCCGGACCATGTCCGATTTCATCGGGCCCGGGCGGAACAGGGAGATGTCAATGATGAGGTCGTTGAACTCCCGGGGCGCGAGTTTGCCGATGAGCTCCCGCTGCCCGGGGGATTCGATCTGGAAGCAGCCCAGGGTGTGGGTGCTGCGGATCAGCTCATAGGTGGGTTCGTCGTCGAGCGGGACGGCGTTGAGGTCGATGCTGCCGTCCTCGGCGATGTAGTCCGGGCCTGTCCCGTCCGGCCCTGCCGGGTGGGCGCCTGCGGCCACCACCTCGGCTTTGGAAGGATGCAGGCGGATGACCTCCCGGACGGCGAAGGCCATGGCGCTTTGCATCCGGACGCCCAGGACATCGAGTTTCAGCATGCCCATGGGGTCCATGTCGTGTTTGTCGAACTGGCTCATGGGCAGGCCCAGTCCGCTGGGCTGCACGGGCGTACGGTCCAGAAGGGTGGCGTCCCCCAGGATGACCCCGCAGGGGTGCATGGAGATATGGCGCGGCAGCCGGTCCAGCCGTTCGGTGAGGTCCACCAACAGGTCCAGCTGCTGGTTCCCGCTGAAGTCGCGCTGCCCCACCCGGCCGGCGAATTCCTTCAGCTCGGGTTTCTCCTCGAGGGCTTCGCGGAAGTTCCGGGCCGAGAACCGCCACAGCTGTTTGGCGATGTCACCGATCTCCCCTTCCTCCATGCCCAGGGCGAGGCCGGCGTCGCGCACGGCACCGCGAGCGCGGTAGCCGTTCTGCATGCTCATCAGCGTGACGCGCTCGGAGCCGAAGCGCTCAAAAATCTTCCGGTACACGTTGTGCCGTTCGGCGCTTTCGACGTCGATGTCGATGTCCGGCAGGGTGGCGCGGTCCCGGGAGAGGAAGCGCTCGAAGATGAGGTCGTGCTGCAGCGGGTTCACCTGGCTGACGTCGATCAGGTAGTTGACCAGGCTGGATGCCCCCGAACCGCGGGCCGCCGCCCGGACTCCCATGGCCTGGATCATCCGGGAAACCTCGGCCACGGTCAGGAAGTACGCGGCGAAGCCCAGGCTGTCGATAATCCTCAGTTCGTGTTCCAGCCGCGAGCGCAGTTCCTCGGCGGGTTTGCCCGTGATCCCCGGGAACCGCCTGCCGATGCCGGCCTCGCAGCGCTGTGTGAGCTCCGCGAGCGCGTCCCCGGCGATGCCAATCACCGAGGCTTCCGGCACCACGGGCTGCTTCCATCCCATGTCCGTCACCGGGTCCATCCGGCAGCGGTCCGCGAGCGCCTCGGTCTGTGCCAACAGGTTTTTCAGGTCAGCGGCGCCGTACCCGGCGGCGTGCATGATCTCCTTGCCGAGCTGGAGCATCTGCGCCGCGGATTTGAGCCAGGCCTGCCCGTTGGGCTGCAGCAGCGGGGCAGCGGAGAGTTCGGGCAGCGACTTCAGGGTGCGGGCGGAATCCAGCACATCCGCGGTGGCCGCTCCGTCCTCAGCCACATACCGTACGGCGTTGCTCAGCACGGCGGGAACACTGTGCTCGGCGGCAAGCTTGAGCATCCGCACCGCATGGGCGGTGCTGAGCGGCTCCCCGGGCGGGCTGAGCTGGCTGACCACCTCGGCGGCGACGGTTCCTGGCGGCATGGCGTCGAGCCAGCGTTTAAACAGGGTGCGGGGGCGCAGGTAGCGCCGCCCTCCCATGGCACGTCCGACGTCGGAGCCGGGTCCGATCAGCACGGTCAACACCGGCTTGAGTGTTTCCGGGTGCAGGGTGCGGGAGGCCAGCTCGGCCCGGGTGACGGCGACGGGCACCGCTCCCCCGGCCTTGCCCGTGGTGCGGGCATGCGCATCGGAGATCAGCCGGCACAGCGCACGGTAGCCGGCGCCGCTGTTGTGCCCGTGGGCCAGCACGACGACGCGTCCGCCCACCTGGGTGCGGAGGTCGCCGTCGTCGTCAAAGACCGCCAGGTCCACTCCGACGACCGGGTCCAGCCCGGCCGCCATGCAGGCCTTCAGGTGCTTGACCGTCCCGTAGAGGCCGTCGCGGTCCGTGCAGGCGAGCGCCGTCGCCCCGTCCGCGGCCGCAGCGGCGGCCAGTTCCTCCGGCCAGGAGACCCCGTAGTGGGCGCTGAAGGCCGTGGAGACATGGAGATGGGTGAAGCTCATGCCGATTCGGGCTTCCGGGACGGCAGCAGGGCGTCATGGATCCGCAGCAGGCGCCAGCGTCCGCTGCCCACGTGCCGGGTCAGGTCAAGGGTGAGGCTTTCCTGGTCGGGGGAATCTGCCCGGCGCACCTGGACCCGCCAGATTTCGTGGTCCACGAGGCCGGGGCCGCTCCCCAGCGGCGCCCGCCGCTCTTCCGCCCACCATTGGCGCCGCTCATACCAGCGGACTGGTTCGGCGCAGACGGTGTAGTGGCGGCCCGCCCAATTAAGCTCCAGGGGCTGGCCGGAGGGCGCGCACACGACGTCCACCGACTCGCTGAACATGCCCATCGCGCCTCCCGGACCACACCATGTGTAAGAACCATCTGTCAGAACAATCTGGCAGAACAATCTGGCAATAGCAGCCAGCATCCATTCGAACATGTATTCGAATAGTTCCAGTCTACGACGGTGCCGGGGCAAAACCTAGATCAGGGGTGGACGGACGCAGGCACAGGTAGCAGGATTGATCCATGAGCTCCCATAACGCACTTCTGAAGAACGTAAGCATCGCCGCTGAGGACACATCCTTGGTGGCGAAGTTCGATATAGACGGAAACATCCCCGGCCAGGGCGCCTACGTGGTGGGACTCGTTGCAGCAACCCCGGATCATTCCCACCAACGACGAATGGGAATCGAGTTCATGAACGGGGAGGCCGTGTCCTTCTACTGCTTCAGCCATGACGGCACGGAGGAGAACTTCGACCTCAAAGGTGTGGAGCACTCCGGCAGCACCATTACCGGCTACTTTCCCATCAGCACCATCATGGGCCTGACCAAAGGGCACCTCATGACGGCCTTCAGCGACTGTGACGGCCGCGAGTACCAGGCGAACGTCCCGGTGGAGGAAGCCCTCTAAGCCGCCGCGCCCTAGGAGCTGGCTTTGTAGACTTCCAGCTCAAGCGTGATGAAAGCGTCGATCATGGCCCGGTAGGTCTTCTCAACGAGTTCGACGTCGATGTCCTTCTGTTCCGCTGTGGCGCGGACGTGTTCGATGACCCGCTCCACACGCCCGGGGGCGCGCACCTCGGCGCTATCGGCCTTGAGGGTTCCGGCGATCCGGATCAGGCGCTCGCGGCGGCCGATCAGCGACACGATCTGCTCATCCACCTCGTCCACGGCCACCCGCACAGCGGCGAGCTGCTCCCGGTCGGCCTTGGCAGCTTTTTCATCTTGGTGATTTGTGGACATGTGCATGACAGTATCGAATGATGCAGCCACGAGTCGATTTAATTTCACTGGGTGTCCGCAGTGTTGACGCCTCCCGCAGCTTCTATGTAGATGGCCTGGGCTGGCCCGTCCACCGGGAAGTCCGGGGCGAGGTCCTGTTCATCCAGGCCAATCACGGCCTGCTCCTCTCGCTCTGGGACGCCGGGCAGATGCAGGCCGAAGCCGCCACCGATCCCCCGGCCGGCATTCCCACCATCACACTGAGCCACAACCTGGGCAGCACGGCGGAGGTCGACTGGGTGATGGCGGAGGCCGAAGCGGCCGGCGCTGCCATCATCGCCGAACCGAAGACCCAGCCCTGGGGCGGCTACACCGGCTATTTTGCCGACCCCGACGGCTACCGCTGGGAGGTTGCCTTCAACCCCAACTGGACGGTCGACGGCGGCGGGAAAGTGACGCTCTGACGTTCCTAACCAAGGGACACAGACAACCTGCGCTCCAACAACGGCGGGTCAAAGCGAGCATCCTCTTTGGTCGTGCCGTCCTGGCACCAGCCATGCCTTTCGTAGAAGCGGATGGCGAGGCTGTTGCCGTCCGCGACCCAGAGATACGCGCGGCGGTACCCCATGGAGCGAAGCCCCTCCACGGACGCCAGGAACAGAACAGACCCCAAGCCCCGGGACCAATAGTCCGGATGCAGATTCAATGCGTGAAGTTCCCCGGTGCCCTCGGGAACGTCATCACGCGGCATCCCGAATCCGGACCAGCCCACTGCGATGCCGCTGGCGGTCAGCGTAAGACGACGGACGTCGTGATTGGGAGCCCCGAGAATCCTGGTCCAACCCTGCGTCAGCCGTTCGACGTCCATGCCGGCAAGGTAGCCGGCGTCAAGAATGCCCGCGTAGGCCGCACGCCAGGCCAGAACCTGGGAGGAGGCAAAGTCCGTGGCGTCGCCGGGGACGGCCTCACGGATCAAAACGCTAGTCATCAAGTCAGGATTCCACTTCCCGGTTGGTTCCGGCCGGATCCAACACCGCAACTAGGCTGACTGCAACGCTGGGCCAAGGGCATAAAGGCCCTGTTGAGGGGTTCGTCGACGACGCTAATGTGACTTGGAGTACACGGCGGCACGCTATTCGAGCCGGTGTGCGGAGAGCTGTAAAGCACGGATTCGCTCTGCAGCTCTCTACAGTTTTGCCCTTAGCACCCCAGCCCCACCAGCTACCGCCACACCGGCCGGCTAGAACAAGCTCCCCACCGGCTCGATCAGTTCTGGGGAGTCATTCTTGACGTTCCCGACGGCGGTGCCGACGGCGTCGATCGTCCAGCCCTCCGCGACGTCGTGCGCGCCGGCCCGGACCAGGTCCACCAGTCCGGCGGCATCGTCGGCCTGCGGATCCAGCCACGCCTGCATCGTCTCCCGGTCCATCGGCAGCGGCACCCGGTCGTGCAGGGCCGTGAGTTCGGCCAGCATTCCGCCGGCGTAGCCCTCCGGCGGCGAGTCGGTGGTCATGATCGACGTCGACAGCAGCCAGCGCCCCGGGTCATCCTCCGCCCGGGACGGGTCCTTCCACCATTCGTAGAGCCCCGCGAACACAATCGGGCGCCCGTCCCGCGGGTGCACGTAATAGGGCTGCTTGCCGCGCCCCTCGCCCTTCCATTCGTAGTAGCCGTCGGCGGGGACGGCGCAGCGGCGGGCGCGGGTGGCCTTCCGGAAGGCCGGCTTTTCCAGCACACTCTCGCTGCGGGCGTTGATCATCTTCGAGCCGATCCCCGGGTCCTTGGCCCAGGACGGCACCAGCCCCCAGCGGGCGATGTGCAGCTGCCGGACCGGTTGACCCTCCACCAGCCGTTCCAGCAGGATCGGCACGTCCGCCGTCGGGGCCACATTCCACGACGGCGGGATCGCAATCTCCTCCTCAAGCCCGGCGTCGAACTCGGCCAGCAGGTCTCCGACGGCCCGGGCCATCACGTAGCGTCCACACATGGCACCAGCATGCCACCGCGTCCAAGCCCTGTCATCCGCAGCGGCTAGCGCATTCTGCGGGAATACCGGTCCCCGGGTTACGGTTATTGGGAGTGACGTATTAATTGTGCCGGCGGCGTTTGTCGGCAACGGCGCTGCCACCGCGCGCCGTCAACCAGCTTTGAGGAGAACTTCGTGGACTTCACCCCCGAATCCGGCACCATCACCATGTTTTCGACCACCTGGTGCGGCTACTGCAACCGCCTGAAGAAGCAGCTGGACGCCCAGGGCATCGGGTACACCGAGATCAACATCGAAGAAGTTGACGGCACCGCAGATCTCGTGGAGAAGCTCAACGGCGGCAACCGCACCGTCCCCACCGTGCTGTTCCCGGACGGCACGGCGGCCACCAACCCCTCTGCGGCAGAGGTCAAGAGCCGCCTCGCGGCCTAAGGCCGTTTTGTGAACCGATAACGACGACGGCGCGGCCTCCCAAGGGGGCCGCGCCGCTTCCAGTTGTGCAGCAGAAACTGACTGTGCACCAGAAATTGATTTGTGCACCGGACAGTGACTGTCCACCAGACGTTGCACGACAAAGTTTGCGACACAAGTCCCACGACCAAAGTCTCGCGGCATAGAGTCTTGCGATGAGAACCGCGACAAGAGCAGAGGAGCTATTTCCATGGTCCATAAAGTCAAAGGCGCAGTAGTCCGTTCCAAGAACGCACCCGTCACCTTGGAGGCCATCCTGGTCCCGGATCCCGGACCCGGCGAGGCCCTCGTGGACATCCTCACCTGCGGCGTCTGCCACACCGACCTGCACTACAAGCAGGGCGCCATCAACGACGACTTCCCGTTCCTGCTCGGCCACGAGGCCACCGGCGTCGTCAGCGCCGTTGGCCCGGACGTCACCGAAGTCGCCCCCGGCGACCGCGTCGTGCTGAACTGGCGCGCCGTCTGCGGCGAGTGCCGTGCCTGTGCCAAGGGCCAGCCGCAGTACTGCTTCAACACGCACAACGCCACCCAGAAGATGACGCTCGAGGACGGCACCGAACTCAGCGCGGCGCTCGGCATCGGCGCCTTCGCCGAGAAGACCCTCGTCGCCGCAGGTCAGTGCACCAAGGTCGACGCCGAGGCTGACCCGGCCGCCGTCGGGCTGCTCGGCTGCGGCGTAATGGCAGGCATCGGCGCCGCCATCAACACCGGAAACGTCAAACGCGGCGATTCGGTCGCGGTCATCGGCTGCGGCGGTGTGGGCGTGGCAGCCGTCGCCGGCGCAGCGCTCGCCGGCGCCACCACCGTGATCGCCGTCGACATCGACTCGAAGAAGCTCGACCGCGCCAAGGACCTCGGCGCCACCCACACCGTGGACTCCTCCGCCGTCGACCCCGTGGAGGCGATCCGCGAACTGACCGGCGGCTTCGGCGCCGACGTGGTGATCGACGCCGTCGGCCGTCCCGAGACGTACAAACAGGCGTTCTACGCCCGCGACCTCGCTGGCACGGTGGTTCTGGTCGGTGTCCCCAGCCCCGAGATGACCCTGGACCTGCCGCTGCTGGACGTCTTCGGCCGCGGCGGTTCGCTCAAGTCCTCCTGGTACGGCGACTGCCTCCCCTCGCGCGACTTCCCCATGCTGATCGACCTCTACCGGCAGGGCAAGCTGGACCTGGACGCGTTCGTCACGGAGCGCATCACGATCGACCAGATCGAGGAAGCCTTCGACAAAATGCACTCCGGCTCGGTGCTCCGCTCGGTGGTGGAACTGTGAGCGGCCGCGCAGACGGGCTCCGGATCGACCGGCTGGTCACCTCGGGCACGTTCTCGCTCGACGGCGGCACTTGGGACGTCGACAACAACGTCTGGATCGTGGGCAATGACGCGGAATGCCTCGTGATCGACCCTGCCCACGACGCCGACGCGATCGAGGCGGCCGTTGCCGGACGGACCGTCACCGCCATCCTGCTGACCCACGGCCACGATGACCACATCGCCGCCGTCGGCGAATTCCGGAAGCGCGTCGACGCTCCGGTGTACCTCAACCGCGAGGACTGGATGCTGTGGGAGCGCGTGTTCCCGGGAACCGAACCGGACCACGCGATCGAGGACGGCGACACGTTCGACGCCGCCGGCGCCCGGCTCCAGGCGCTGCACACACCGGGGCATTCCCCCGGCTCCATGTGCTTCTCGCTGCCCAGCGAGGGCACCGTCTTCAGCGGCGACACCCTGTTCCAGGGCGGCCCCGGCGCCACGGGCCGGTCCTACAGCGACTTCCCCACCATCATCGAGTCCATCAGGAGCCGTCTGCTGACGCTCCCGGCGGACACCGTGGTGCGCACCGGTCACGGCGATCCGACGACTGTCGGCGCCGAGGCCCCGCAGCTCGAGGAATGGATCGCCCGGGGCCACTAGGCTGCAGCGGTCACAACCGAGCCAGTGAGCAAGGCCGGGCACCTCGGGGTGCCCGGCCTTCCTCGTTGCCGGTCTTAGCCGAGCAGGCTGCCGAAGTCGCCGTACTCCAGGGCGGCGTAGCGGGCGTAAGTGGCGGTCACCGCCGCCTCGATGGCGTCCATGTCCAGGTGCGGGACGAGGTCGTTGACGGCGCCCGCCGTGGCCGGATCCCAGTCCAGGCCCAGGGCGGCGTAGCTGGCCTCGAGCACCGCGCGGATCGGGGCAGAGTTCTCCACCACGATGACCGAGCTGAACAGCCAGCCGCCGGCCACCACCCGCTGCGCCGTCCCGATCAGCTTGAGCTGGTGCTGCGGAAGCGCCGGGTCCTGGCCGTGGACGCTGAATTCGCCGGGGCAGTACTCGCCGGGGATCTCCCCCACGGCGGCGTCCACTCCGGCGCTCCGGAGGGCGTGGGCCAGCAGCTCGCCGAAGAAGGAAAAGCGCCCCTTGGCCCCGGCGATCGCGTCCCGGTCCGGCTCCAGATGATCGATCACCAGGGTCCCCTCGTGGTACGCGGCAGCGCGGCCGCCGGCCTTGCGGACCAGCGGTTCGAAGCCCAGTTCGCGGCAGGCCTGCGCCGCGGCGTCGAAGCCCTGCAGGTGCGTGTCCCGCTGGCCGAAGGCCACGGTGGGTGCCGGCCGGTAGAACCGGAGCATCGGGCCCACTTCGCCGGTCTTGACTTTCCGCAGGAGTTCCAACGCGAGGTCCAGATCCCCGGCGGCGCCCAGGGAGGACTCCTGCCGGAAAATCGTCAGCGTCCGTGGTGCCACCGCGGCCTCCGGCATGTTGTTATGCTCCCTTATGGTCATCTTGCAATTCCTCGTCGTAGCCGCCGCGTTCGCCGTCATCGATTCTGTCTGGCTCAAGTCGATGAGCAAGTTCTACCGGAACCATCTGGGGCACCTCATGGCGGACAAGCCCAATCTAGGGTACGCCGTCGCCTTCTACGTCCTGTACATCGCAGGAATCGTCTTCTTCGCCCTCCAGCCCGCGCTCGACGGCGGCAGCTGGCTCACGGCGCTCGGTTACGGCGCCGCACTGGGCACCTTCGCCTACGCCACCTATGACCTCACCAACGCGGCGACCCTGAAGAACTGGCCGCTCATCATCGTGGTCGCGGACATCGCCTGGGGCGCCGTGCTGACGGGCCTGGCCACAGTGGTCGGCTGGCTGGTCTTCCACTAGGGACCGCGCCACAAGGGATCCCGCCCCCAGACGGCTCATGTCTGAGGGGCGCTTCTTATATGGAAAAGCTTTCTGATGGGGGAGCAGATATGAAGTACCGATTTACTGGCGGCGCTGCCGTGGCCATCATCGCCCTCGGCCTGGGGTCATGTTCTTCTGCCGATGTCACGCCGCCGGCGGATGGTGGAACATACGGCACGATTGGCGACCTGAAGAAAGCTGTTGAATCCGCTGGCCTGCTGTGCCCGGAGCTGGTCTTGGACAGGCCCCCTTCCAAATTCTCCACCTCCTCGGGAAGCTGCAGCGAGGACTTGTCCCTGGCTGTCTACTCCACCGAGGTGACTCTGGAGTCGCAGCTGGAGTTCTGGAGGCCTGTTGGGCAACGTTCGATCAATGTCGGCAAGAACTGGACCGTAGTAACCGCCGACCCGAAACGCCTTGAGAAGAAACTGGGCGGCACCGTCCTTCACACAGGGCCGTAGCCCGCAAGTCAGGAACCATTCTCCTGCCTCGGCCCCTACTGTCCTCAATGCCGAAACGGGAGGCGAGGTCACCCGGCGCGGATGAGGCGCCGCACCTCACCGGAGGCACAGACTGGAGCTGCTGCGGTCCATCGGATCGCCTTGTACCCAACAAGAACGGAGGCTTCAGCATGGCTGAGACATTGGATGAACTAGGGCCCGTGGACTGGATCGTCGTGGAGTTCCCGGGGCCGAACTTCGGCAACGGCCAGATCGCCCCTTTCCTGGATGACCTGGTCAAGCGTGAGCTCGTTAGGGTGCTCGACATGGTGTTCCTGAGGAAGACCGAGGACGGCACGCTCGAGACGGCAGAGATCTCCGACCTCGAGGAGGGCCAGCTCGGCGAGGTGCGCATGGCCGAGGCCGAACTGGCCATGGTGCTCTCGGAGCAGGACGTCATGGACCTGGCCGCCACCATTGAGCCCGGCCACTCCGCCGCGGTGCTCGTCTGGGAGAACCTGTGGGCAGCCCCCTTCGGCTCGGCCATCCGCAAGGCCGGGGGCCAGCTCGTGGCCAGCGGCCGGATCCCGACCCAGGCCGTCATCGCCGCTTTCGAAGCGGACGCCCAAGCCGAAGACGAAACCCAGACGCCCGAAGCACTTAAGGAAGGAAGCTGACATGCCACTCGCAGCACGACGCAGGCGCCGGACCGCCGCCGCCGTTGGCGGAGCAATTGTCGTCGCCCACGGGATTAACCGTCGTGGCGACCGCCGTGAGGACCGTCGGGACGACCGCGGCGACCGGCGGGACGACCGTCGCGACCGTCGCGACTGACCAACTCGGCTGACCGCCGCGACGGACATACGGAGCCGGATCCCGGCTCCCCCTAGTGCGCATGACCCTCCTGGGTCATGCGCACTTCACTTAGGAGTCATGACCTAAGACTTCCGAAGCGTCAGGATCTGCTCGGCGCGGCCGAAGGGGCCCTGGAGGTCATGCAGCACAGTCGAGGTCAGGCCGATTCCGTCCGTGCCGAAAGAGACCTCGTTGTCCAGCCCCAGCCATTCCCCTTCGGGGCGGCGGTACATGTGCACTTGAAGGTCCAGATTGGGGAACGCGTAGCTGCCCTTGCCCGGCGGAACCCGGGCGGCGATCCCGTTGGCGGTGTCCACCAGTCCGATCAGACGGGACAGGTCGCTGCTGTCCTTCCGGTCCGTTAGCGGGTGTTCCGTGTGCAGCCAGACCGTCCCTGAACCCGCGCGGTGCCCGTCGGCAATCCTCATTTCCAGCGAAGCGATGTAGCCGCCCGGCCAGATGCTCGCGGCGTCATACGGTTCGCATACCTGCGGCGCGGGAATCCGCGGGTCCTCGAACGCCGCGATCGCGCCCGTGTCGGACATGATCATCCGCCAGGCCGTAGCACGGATGGCGACGCGCCCCTCCGCGACCAGTTCGGCCTGCACCAGCTCGATGGTCCGGCCCGGGCGGAGCGTAGTGGTGATGACCTCGAACTCGCCGCCGGGGATCAGCCCGAGGATCTCATAGCTCAGGCGTGCCATCCGCATGTCGTCCCGCGGTTCGTGCCGCTCCAGGCAGTCCGCCATGATGCCGGAGGCAGGTGCCATGTGCTGTTCGTGCTCGTTCCAGGCCCCCTGGGCGTGGATCGTGGAGCGGAAACGCCCTCCGCCCAGCACCTCGTAGTAGAAATCGCCGTCGGCAAGCACCGGTAGTTCCGCAGTCGTCACTGTCTGCCCTTTCGCGTGGCTGGTAATCCCAGAACACACTATCGCCTGCGCGCCCGCGACGGGCCCGGGTTTGCGATAGCCGCGACTCATATTCCCGCCATGGTCCCGCTGCGCTACGCGAACCGCCACGCGACACGCAGGAACCCTGTCGTTACCGGAATTCGGGTAGCGGCAGGGCCGCTCCGCAGCGCCAGGCGCAATCCGCGTCGCCAGACACAATCCGCAGCGTCAAGCGCAATCCGCGTCGCCAGACACAATCCGCAGCGTCAAACGCGTGGCGCCGCCCGGACCAGGGGCCGCTGTTCCCTCGCGTCCGGCCGGACTGGGTAGACTCGGAATCAGACTGTCCGCGACTATCCACCGAAGAGGTGTTCCCCTGATTCGAGTCATCAGCTACAACCTGCGTAAGCACCATGCCAGCGGTGAGCTGGTTGATCTGGCCCGCGATTTTGAGATTGATGCCTTGTGTCTGCAGGAGTGCGACACCAACGACCTGCCGGACACTATTGGTGATCTGCACCTTGCAGACGCCACCAAGGGCAACCGGCTGGGCCTGGCGATCTACTACCGGATGGACCGTTTCAGGGCGTTCGAAACAAAGACCTTCGCCTTGAAGAAGTCGCTGCATGACCGCGTCCTCTCCCCCGCGCACGAGCGGCTCATCGGCACCCGGGTGATCGATAACGAGACGGACCACGACCTCGTCATCGCGTCGTTCCACGCGGCCCCGCTGACGGCCTCCAACTCGCTCCGGCGGAACCAGATCCACGCCGCGCACGCGGAGCTGATGAGCATGGGCGGCGGCCTGATGTCGCTGATGGTGGGCGACTTCAACTACCCGTTCTTCACCAAGAACCTGACGGCCCAGATGAAGGACGCGGGCTACGACCTGACGCTCAGCGACCGCCGGACCTACACGCGGTACAAGGTGTTCAAGGGCCACTTTGACTTCGCCACCTCGCAGGGCCTCAACATCGAGAGTGTTGAGACCCTGCCACGTGGGGCCTCGGACCACCTTCCCATCCTCATTTCAGCGGAGTACGGCCAGGACGCTCCCGCGGCCGACGACGCCGAGTCCCCAGCCGCGTAGCCACGGGCCACCATGCGCCGAGCCTGGACACCACCCCTCCCGCCGGGCCTAAGGATGGTGCGGGACTATGAGCGTCCCTGGCTGAAATCCGATCTTGCCTCGGGGGCGGCCCTGAGCGCTTTCCTCATTCCGGCGGGTATGGCGTATGCCGAGGCCGCGGGGCTTCCGGCGGTCACGGGACTTTACGCCTCCGTCATCCCCCTGCTCGCCTACGCCGTGTTCGGCCCCTCCCGTGTCCTGATTATCGGCCCGGACTCCAGCCTGGCGCCCATGATCGCTGCCGCCATCCTGCCTCTTGCCGGCACGGATCCGGACCGCGCTGTGGCCCTCGCCGGCGTGCTGGCGCTGGTGATCGGCGGCCTTCTCCTGGCCGGCAGGGTCTTCAGACTGGGCTTCGTCACCGGGCTGCTGTCCAAGCCCATCCGGGTGGGCTACCTCAACGGAATCGCCCTGGTCATCATGCTGAGCCAACTGCCCAAGCTGCTCGGCATTCCAACCCCCGCCGGCTCACTGGTCAACAGCGCCGCCGGCACCGCGCAGGCTGTCGCCCAGGGTGCCATCAATCCCCTCGCTTTGCTGTTTGGTGCCGGAACCATCGCCGTCATCGTTGGGTGCCGCTTCTTGCCGTGGAGGCTCCCCGGCGTGCTGATCGCCGTCGTGGCGGCCTCGGCGCTGACGGCCGTCCTGGACCTGACGGGGGCGCTCCCCACCGTCGGAGCCCTGCCCCCCGGCCTGCCCGCGCCCGCCCTCGGCGGAATCAGCGTGGACGACGTCATCTCACTGCTGGGTCCGGCGGCCGGCATCGCCCTGATTGCCTTTGCCGACACGTCGGTCCTCTCCAAGAGCTTCGCTGCCCGGAGCGGTGTCCAGGTGGACGGGAACCAGGAGATGGGTGCGCTCGGCGCGGCGAACGTGGCCAGCGGCTTCTTTGGCGGCTTTCCGATTTCCGGCAGCACCTCGCGGACCCCGATCGCCCTCGAGGCGGGCGCCAAGAGCCCGCTGAGCGGAGCTATTGCCGCCGCCCTGGTGGTGCTGTTTATGGTCGCGGCGCCCGGCGTCACCACCTTCCTGCCCTCCAGTGTCCTGGCCGGCGTCGTGATGGTTGCCGCGGCGTCGATCCTCGATGTGACGACGCTCCGCCGGCTCCTCAAGATGAGCCGGACCGAGGCCGCCCTGCTGGTGGCCACCTTCCTGGGCGTAGCGTTTGTGGGTGTGCTCGAAGGCATCGTGGTTGCTATCGGCCTGTCGCTGATCGCCTTTGTGCTCCGCGCAGTGGACCCCTACCGCACCGAACTGGGCAGCGTGGGCGACATCCCCGGCTACCACGACCTTGGCCGGCACCCCGAAGGGCAGCGCGTCCCCGGACTTGTGATCGCACGCTTCGACGCCCCGCTCTTCTTCGCCAACGGGGCAGTCTTCACCGAACACATCCGTTCGCTCGTGGCCGACGCTTCGCAACCGGTGCGGTGGGTGATCGTGGCGTCCGAGGCGATCACCGGCCTGGACACCACTGCACTGGATGACCTTGTGGCCCTCGATGATGAACTGGCGAAACGCGGGATCAGCCTGGTGTTCGCCGAGATGAAAGGACCCATCAAGGACCGCCTGATCCAGTTCGGCGTCAGCAGCAGGTTTGGTCCGGACCACTTCTTCCCCACGGTCACCAACGCCGTGAGGAGCTACAAGAGGACCTTCGACCTGGAGTAGGACAAGGATTCCGCCCGCTCAACCCCGGAACGGAATCACATCGATCCTGCCGTCCGGCCCGACTGTCACCAGCACCTGCCTGCCGGTCACGCCCTGGAGCTTCCCGGCCAGTTCCGCGGCCAGCCTGCCGGCGTCGGGACCGGCATTTGGACCCGGCCCGACGTCGGCCCGCCGCCACACCGTCACCCTGGCTCCGGTGGTGTCCTCGATGACCCGGTGCAGCGGTGCCGGATCGGTGCCGGTGACCAGGACGACGTGACCGACAGTCTGCTTCCGGGCGGGCTGGGCTGCCCCGGTGACGGCACGCTCGCGGCGCCACACCGCGAAGTGATATCCCGCGACGAGGCCGGTGGCGACCAGCAACCCGAGCGGGGCCCGGATCCTGTCCACCACGCTGCCGCCCGAGACGTCGCCCAGGAAGTACCCGAACATCCGGTAGCCGATGACCAGCAGGGTGACGACGGCGACCACAGCGCTCAGACCGAACACCACAATCAGGTATATCCGGCGCGCGTTCTGCCAGTTGCCGGAACCGCCGGCAGGACCGGACGTCGCCGCGGTGCGCTTCTGCAGGGGCTTCCAGCTGAGCCACCACACCACCCCGCCAACCAGGAGAGAGCTGATGCCGCCGAGCAAGAGGGTGCGTGCGCTGGAGCCCGCAAGCGGGGAGGCCGCCATGGCGAGGGCTGCGTTCACGATCACGCCGATCCCGGAGGCCGCGGCCACCAGGGCGACGCCGGACGTCACCAGCCGGCTCCCCTGCCGGATGGCTTCCGAACTTTCCCGAGCCAGCCCGCGGTGGTACACCCAGACCAGTGACCCGATCGCTGCGGCGGCGATCGCCGGCGCCAGCGGCTCAAGCAGTTGGTCCATCGGTTCAGTGCGGTCGAAGGCGAGCCGCAGCAGGACGAACACGGCGACGCCCGCACCGCCAAGGGTCAGCACGCCGGCGCCGAGGACCCCGACGGCGATGAGGCCGACGCTGGCGAGATCGCCGCGCAACCGCCGGCCGCCGTCGTGCTTCCAGTGCCACCACCAGACCAGCCCGCCGCCCACTGCCCAAACGAGGGACTGCAGCGCCGACACCCACCAGGGCTTACCCACCGTCGCGGCGGCCAGCGCCCCCCGCAGGGCGGCGTCCAGCAGGGTGGACAGGGCGGTGACGGCCCCGCTGACCCCTATCACCAGCCCGATGTAGCTCCCCAGCACGGTGGGAACGTCCAGCAGATCCAGCGGCCGCCTGCGGGGATGCCGCCACATCCACCGGTGCCAGACCCAGACGGCGGCCCACACCAGCCCGGTGGCCAGGGACAGTCGCCATTGCAGCGACTGGCCGCCGATCAGCGTGGTCAGCGTACTCAGCAGGTTGCTCGTCGCCAGCACCAAGGCAAGCACGTACATGCCCGTCACATACAGGCCCCAGCCGATGGACGCCCGTTCTGTTTCGTCGTCCAGGCGCCGCCAGACGGCCCACCAGAGCAGCGCCGCGAGGGGTCCGCCGATCAGGGCGAACGCCAACGAGCGCGCCAGCCCGGCCACATCCCCGGTGGCCAACTCGGTACCCCCAGCCAGGAGCCGGGCCAGCAGCCCGCTGAGTCCGACGGCGGCGATCACCACGAGGGCGAAGAGCAGCAGGTAAGTGATGAGGCGGCGGACGGTCCGCTGGGCCGAGCCCACGACGGATTCAGCGGTCATCGCTTCACCGCCGGATCCGGGCACACCGTCAGTTGCCAGGGGGCGCTGTTGATGAGCCAATTGTCCCCCGTCTTGACGAGGTCAAAGACGTCCTCGATCTGGTACTCGGCGCTCCCGAACGGCCCGCCGGCCTCGGAGACCGTGATCAGCACCTTGACGTCCGCGGATGCGGGGCGTTCAGTGGTTGAGACGAGGGTGACGCGGAGGTTGTCCGCGGGCGCCGATTCCAGGTTGTTGCAGCGGTTCTTGGCGGCGTCGGTGAGGTAGGCGGCCGCGGCCGCTTCGTCCCCGGCGATCACGGCGGCGGAGTACCGCTGGACTACGCCGGCGGGCGTGGACTCGTCCACGGGCGCCGGCTCCCCCCGGGTGAACACGACGATCAGGGCGACGACTACCAGCACGGCGATGGCGGCGACAATCGCGAGCAGGGTCCGGTCCGGCCGGTGGCGTGCCGCGGGCGTTGAGTCGTTCGGCGCTGGTTCGTTCGGCGCTGGTTCGTTCGGCGCTGGTTCGTTCGGCGCTGGTTCGTTCGGCGCGGGTGCGTTCGGCGCGGGTGCGTTCGGCGCGGGCTCGTTCGGCGCTGGACCGTCCTGCGGGGGTTGGTTGGGCTCGGGGTCGTTCGCCACGGGACTCATGCCGTCAGTATGGGGCAGGGAGCGTCGGCCGTCACTGTGCCGTTTGGCCCCATTCCGCCCTGACCTGCTGTTTCGCTGCCTTCGGACACCCGTGAGCGCAGCGAGCCGGCCGCGACGCTGCTGCCCTTCGGGCCCGGGCACCGCGCCGGGACCGCAGGGGCAGCAGCGTCGACGCGGCCCGCGGCAGGCACTACGCTCAGGAAATGGGAATCGTGCGGAAAGTCCTCGGTGTCCTCCTGCTGGCAGTGATCGGCTTGGTGGGCACGGCGCCGGCGGCGCTGGCCGTCACGCCGGTCGGCATTGTCGTGGAGGACCGGGCGGGGGTCCTGGACGAAAACACACTCCTGCCGGCCGTACAGGCGATCGAGTTCTACCAGCCCACCAAGGTGGCCGTTTACACGTACAACGGCTCGGCCTCGGCCAACCTCAATGAAGAAGTCCTTCGGTTTGCCCGGGCCGAGCATCCGGAGTGGATCAGCGGGGACGGGCAGAAATGGGCGGACGGACTCTTCATCTTCGCCCTGGACCCGGTGGGCCGGCAGGTGGGGACCTACATGGGTGAGGACCGTAAGGTCTCACTCGAACAGCGCGAGGACATCCAGAACGCTTCCAAGGAACTGCTTCGCGATGCCCAGTGGACGGAGGGCACCATCGCCGGTATCCAGCGGGGCGCCGAACTGATCAACCAGCCGTGGTACCGGTCCACGGCCTTCCTCGTCGCTGCGTGGACCGCCGTGGCAGCCGCCGTCGCGGGCGCCGCCACCTGGCTGATCGTGCGTTGGCGGACCAGGGTCAGCTGCCGCAGGGAACTGGCCCGCGGCGACGCCAGCTACTCCAACGTCAGCATGGATCTCCAGGTCACGGAGCTCAACGCGGGCACCATCCCGGAAGCCTCCCGCTACGGCAGCACCGTGCTGGAGAAGCACCGGACCTTTATGGCGAAGTACAACACCGCCACCGGCCTGGCCAACCAGGTCCATGCCCTCACGCCCAGGGGCCTCAGCAGGCGGCCGAACCTGAAGCTGGTCCGGAGCTACGCCGACGCCGCTGCCGAGCTGGACGCCCTTGACGACGTCATCGCGGACACCAACGCCCTGCTGAACCGGGCCTCCGCCTGGGCTCCCGCCTGGGACCGGCAACTGGCTCCCTACCGCGCTGACCTGGCTGCGATCGAACAGATGCTGAGCAAGCACCATGCTGAGGGCGACTCCGCCACTGCGGCAGCCCTGCGCTCCTTCCGGGACCAAAGCCACCGGGACATCGAACGGTGGACCGCGGAACTCGCCGACGGCGCGATCACGCCGGAGACCGCACTGGACCGGCTGCGCGACGCGCGCACGCACCTGTCAGAGCTGCTCAAGAACCACGCCGACACCGTCATCGATGGTTTCGCCAGGAACGAGAAGGAAGCCGCCCTGATGCGCAGGGATATGGAGAGCGCGCAGGCCGGGAGGAAAGCGAAGTACGGGCGGGCCTACGAACCCAGCATCCTGGGGACCGTGTATCCCGCGTACTACTTTTTCTCCGTGCCTACCTTCAACTCGGGATTTACCACCGGTGTCCACAGTGTCAGCAGTGCCCGGGGCGGAGGCGGCAGCACCACAGGATACGGCGGCAGCGGCGGCAGCTTCTCCGGCTCCGGCAGCTCATCCGGTTTCTAGTAGCGTCAGTCGGCCTTGCCGTGTTCGACGACGAAGTCGCCGCCGGGGAACAGGATGGTCTCGTGGCCGTCGTCGAACCGGACGTGATACGGCGGGGCTCCGTCAGCCCCCTTGACCTCCAGTATTTCCCCGTGCCGGTCCGATGACTCGACCGTGGTGCCACGGATGATGATGCGGTCTCCCTGTGATGCTTTCATGGCATTCACCTCCCTTTCCAACCTACGATTGTGTGTCCTGTTGCGGAACGGAGCTCAGTTAAACGAGCACAGCTAAAAGAGTCCGGCGGTAACTGTGCCGGTGAGTTGGTGGATGACGCGGGTCCGTGCAGCCATGTCCGACATGTCCTGGCCCAGCGTGTAGACCACAAACACGAACGCCCGTTTCCCCTTGACCAGAATGCTGGCGTCGTGGAGATTGCCGAACAGCAGACCGTACTTGTGGAAGACGGCGACCCCGGGCGGCACGGCGGCCGGGATCAGCACTTCGTAGTTGGTGTTCTGCATGTAGGACAGCAACTGAGCCGTGTGTCCGGCATTAAGCAACCGGCCGCTGTACAGCTCTGACAGGGTCCTCGCCATCTCTGCCGGAGTCAGCGCGTTCACGGTCCGGTCATACGGGATGCCCAGTGACGCGGCATAGTCTGTCAGTCCCTGGTGGCCGATGGCAGCGAGAATCAATGCCCAGGAGTCGTTATTGCTTTGCTGGACCATCTGCCGGATCTGTTGGCCAGCGGTGGACGCCCCCATCGGGGCCGCCAGCGACGCCTGGCCGGTTTCCACCATATGGTAGTAGGCCGCTGCGGCGAGGATCTTCCCGGTACTGGCAGCCACAAACTTGTCCGTCGCCCCGTAGGTGTGCACCTTTCCATCGGCCATATCGATGAGGGCCACACCGAGCCCGTAGGCGCTGTTGGCCTTGATGACCGCAGTGATTTGCGCGTCCAGAGCAGGTCCGATGCTGGGAGGTACGACGGTGGGCGTCGGCGTCGGCGTCGGCGTCGGCGTCGGAGCGGTGGCTGACGGCGATACTGCCGACGCCGCTCCCGCGGCACGGGCAGAGGCGGAAACGGACGCTGCCGGCGGAGCGCCGGCATCGACTGGCGAGCTGGCCTGGATGGTGGCATACACACCCGCCGCCAGGATCAGGCCGAGGACGGTCACCAGCACGATGAGGAACTGCGGGCGGATCCCGCCAAAACGCCGGATCCCGTGGGTCCCCTGGGCCGGCTCCGGTGCATGTCGGCCGCTGCTGGAGTGCCGGCTAGGTTCAGAAGAATCCATCGGACTCAACCCCTGCACGTCGGCGGGAGCGCAACCTCGGCTGACGCCACACGCGGGTTCACAGGCATACTCGTCCTTCTTCGTAACGTACCGCGGCGCGGCTTCAAATTTCCTGCATTGTGCCCCCGCCCCGGCCGGAGCGCAAGAGTCCGGTCCGCAGAAGCGCCGGTCCAGCGGACATGGTGCCTCCCGGCGTCGGGCTTTCCCGGCCCCTGTCAGGGCCGCCCGTAGCGGCGTACGCTGGATCGCAGCCCCTCAGCCCAGTATAGGAGCCGCCATGCGCAAGGTCATTTTGATGATGCAGGTATCCCTGGACGGATTCATGGAGGGTCCGGACCGGGATCTGAGCTGGCATCGGGTCGATGACGAACTGCACAGCCACTTCAATGAAGAGCTCCGGAATATGGGGGCCTTCCTGGACGGCCGCGTCACCTATGAGCTAATGGCCGGGTATTGGCCGACTGCGGACCAGGACCCCTCGAGCACGGCCCCCGAGATCGAGTTCGCCCGGATCTGGCGGGACATGCCCAAGATCGTCTACTCCAGGACCCTCGCGGAGGCCGGATGGAATACCGAGGTGGTGCGCGACGTCGTCGTCGAGGACGTTGTGAAACTGAAGGGGCAGCACGGCGGTGACCTCGCGCTTGGCGGCGCCAACCTCTCGGCGGCCTTCCGGCGGCTCGGCTTGATCGACGAGTACCGGATCTATGTCCACCCGGTAGTGATCGGACAAGGCAAGCCGCTGTTCCAGACGACAGAAGCCATGACGCCGCTGCGGCTGCTGGGGAGCCGCACCTTCGGCAATGGCGTCGTGCTGCTGCGGTACGCACCGGAGCCGGACAACGGGCGCGCAGAAAGCCGGTGATCCGTTGCCCCCAAGGCAACCGATCGACCGGCTTTCTCCGTGCTGCTAGTTGTGGTGCTGCTGTTAGCCGGCGCGGACGAACGTCACGGGACCGGTGGCGGTCAGCCAGGACAGCGGGTGCGCCATGGTGGCGTTGACGCCGTTCATGCCGCCGCTGATGGCCTGGCCGTTGCCGGCGTAGATGGCAACGTGGCCGGACTGGACGATGATGTCGCCGGGCTGCGGGGTGGAGACAACCTTGCCGTATTTCAGGAAGGCTGTGGGTCCGATGTCTCCCACCGGAATGCCGGCTGCGTTCAGGGCCTTCTCCACCATGGCGGTGCAGTCCTGCGTGATACCGATCTGGCCGTAAGCCATGGACAGCAGGGTGGCGTTGACTCCGCCGGCTGCCGGGGCGGCAGCGGCGGGGGCCGGTGCCGACTGGACCTTGACCGTCGCCTTGGCGGCCGGAGCGGGAGCGGGAGCCGGGGCGGGTGCCACCGGTGCCTTCGGAGCGGCCGCGGGCTTGGGTGCCTCGACCACGGGGGCCGGCGCCGTCTCAACGGCGGGGCGCTCAAAGGTGATCTTGACGGCGGAGTCCGCCATGACCGGTGCTACGACTTTGCCCTTGACGTCAACGGACGACGCCGGGGAGGAGTCGCGCTCCGCCGGAGCATCGGCTGCATTGGCGGCCATGGCGCCGCTGAGCACCATTCCGGATGCGGCGACGAGGACTGCTGCCTGGCGGCCGAAGGTTCCGGCGGTACGGCGTTTGCTGCGAAGATCGGCGTGCTTGGGCGCACGGGTATTGCTAAAAGTCATTAAAGGAGCCTCTCCCAATGCCTGCGAGGTGAGCTGTCGGATTCGGATGGGAGGCACCCGGCCGCACTCGGGCCCGATCATGACGGGCCGTGCGGCTTCACCCCAAGACCCCTGGAGAACAGCGGGTCAAATGTGGTTTCCCCGTCTCTGCCGGACGTTGCTTCTAGTTATCCCCGGGCCGCGGCAGAGTTAGGCAATCGGCTGGGGAGAGCCCGTCTCGGAAACAACAGGCACCTAACAACGGTAACGGAATGATCACGGCATGTCACATTGAGGTAACGGCGGAGGGGGTTGCGGGCACACTTGCCCCCGGTCTTTCCCCACGTCGGAGGCTGCTTCAGGAATAGGATGATGGCATCACCGTTCCCCACAGCGGAGGCCCCGAAATGAACAGCCCCGACGTCACCAGGCACTGTGTCGCCATCTGCCAGCTCAGTGGTGAGCCGCAGGAGGACTTCAACGTCAATACGGAACTGCTGGTACTGGAGGACGGGGAAGTCCACGTGTCCACGTGGGACGCCGAGCCACGCGACGGCGGCTTCGACGTGCACGTCCTGAACGACCGGGTGGACGCCCTCGGTTTTATGGTGGTCACGGATTGGGAGTTCTTCGACGAGAAGGCCTACGCAGTGGTGGAACGCCGGCCGGGAACCTGACAGAAGCCCTCACAAGCGCGGAAGCCTGGACGCGTCACGGACCCGCTCCAGCAGCCGCGGCGAGGGACGCAATCCCAGCTCGGTCCACAGGACGGAACTGTACTGCCGCAGGTACCCGTGGGCAGCGGCCACGTTTCCTTCATCAAGGCAGATGTCGATGAGAACGGCGTGCACGGATTCACGGAGCGGTTCAATGGCCTTGGCCCGGAGAGCCGCATCGATCGCTTCCGGATACCGCCCCAGATTTCGCAGCCGGACGGCCAGCGCCTCCAATGCATGCAGCTGGACCTGACGAAGCCGTTCCCGCTCAATCAGGAGCCAGTCTTCATCCCACGCCGGCAGCAGATCGCCGGTCAGCGGGGAGCTGTTGGTATCTTCCACCGACAATTCCCCGCCGGGTGCCAGCAGCCGGGCGGCCTGTGCCCGGCACTGCTGGAGATCAGTAGTCACGTCACGGCCCAGGGCAAGCTCATTCCGGCCTGCTGAGATCAAGGACCCGTGCACCGCCCGGATTCTCCACAGGGCTGTGCGGAGGCTCCCGTGGCCGTGATCCACGGTGGAATCCTCCCACAATTTCCCAATGACGGCCTGTCTGGAACATTTCACGTCGTCCTGCCGGGCAATTGCGAGAAAAGCCAAAACCCGCTGGGCGTGAATGGGCAGATGAAGCTGACTATGGGCGAGGAATAGGGAAAAGCCGTTCAAGAGGAACAGGGCCGGGTGAACCTCCGATGTCGAATCTGCGACGGAAGATGGGCTTGTTGCAGACGTCATGACAAAACCCCACGTGACATATAACGCAGAAAGTATTCAGAGACCGGCCGCGGCATACGCGGCGATCGTCGACATTGCTACGCAACGTTGACGGCTAATAAGGAACCCGGGCGGATCATTTCCGTCATGAGTGCTGATTGTTCCGTGATATTACTGCGCGTCTGGCGGAACCCACAAGGGGTGATGATTCGGGTACGGACCGCGAACGGCAGCCAGCGGGAATGGGTGGTTTTCGGGACCGTTGAACTCGTTATGTTGCTCGAAGCACTTATTGCTGAGCTGGAAGATGAGCCGACGACGGGAATGGAGACAGAAGATTGACGGTGAAAAACACAGCTGTGACAGACGCTGAAAACATTATCCTGTAAGGAGGGTGTCATGGACGCACAGTCCGGTTTCACCGGCGAGACCCTGTTCTCTGGCCTGTCATTGGCCGAACCTCCCCCGGCCCCGGCCTTTGCCCGGGCGGAAGCCCCCGAGGCGGTCTTGAGCACGCCCTTCCCGGCCCGATTCATGACGGAGGCCTTAGCCCCGGAAGTCGATGAGGCGGCAGCGTTCTACACCGAACTCGAAGACGAAGACTTTGTGGACGCCCTGGACCGGCTCATCAACGAAGCCGCGGCCCACCAGTTGGCGGATCAGCGGAACTGGTCTTCACTTCCGGCGGAGGCGGACACCCGGGCCTCGCTGGAGGACTGGGTGGAGCCGATTGCCGCGGAGGCCGAACGGGCAATGGACGGATTCGCCGAACGGCTCGTGGCAGCGGATGTTTACGGTTTGCCGGCCCAGGAGTTTGAACAGCTCCTCGAGGCCGCCAGCAACGAATCGCAGTACGGGCTCTCCGGCTACGAAGGTTTCATCGGCGGCATCATCCGGGCCGGAAAGAAGCTGGCCCGCGGCGCCGTCGGGCTAGTCAAAAAGGGCATCGCGGCCGTCGGAAAAGTCCTTCCCATTGGTCTCCTGCTGAACAAGCTCAAAGGCCTGGTAAGGCCGCTGCTCAAGCGTGTCATCAGTTCCGCCATGAACCGTCTGCCGGCCAGCATCCGGCCGTTCGCCCGCCAATTGGCAGCCAAACTGGGGGTCGCAGAAGCCGAAGCCGAGGACCCGGCGTCCGCCGAGGGGCTCGCGGAGCTTTTTGAACTTGAAGTCGCTTCGTTGCTCTACGCCCCCGAAGCCGAAGAAGAACTCGGTGAGAGCTTCTTCGAGCCGCGCGAATACGAGTCCGCGGATGCTGTGGCCGCCTTGGACACGGCCCGCGCCAAGTTTGCCGCGCGGCTCGCGGAACTGCCCGAGGGCAGCAGCCCGGAAGCCGAAATCGAACAGTTCCTGCCCGCGGTCATGGCCGTGCAGCCTCTCATCAAACTGGGCATATCCATCATCGGCCGGCAGCGGGTGGTCAACTTCGTGGCAGGCATCATCGCGGGCCTCACCAAGGGGCTGATCGGCGCCGGACCCGCCAGGATGATCGCGACGCCGGTCGCCGACCTGGGCCTCAAGGTCTTCGGCTTTGAGACGCAGGCCGAGTCGGAACGGCTCCTGTCCGGTGAAGCCGTGGCGTCCACCGTGGAGGGAACCGTCCTGAAGCTGATGGAACTCCCCGAGAGCGTTTTTGAGGACCAACTGCAGCTCGCAGCCGCTGTGCAGGAGTCGTTCGTGGAATCAGCCGCCGCCTACCTGCCGGACAAGATCCTGCACCACGACCTGCCGGAGCGCGAGACCGCCGGCGAAGGCGGCGTCTGGCTGCTGATGCCGCGGTCAGCACGGCCCCGGTACCGTTACCGCAAGTACACCCGGGTCTTCCCCGTGCGGATCAGCCGCCAGGCCGCCCGTGCCATCCTCTGGTCCGACGGCGGCACCCTCGAAGGCCATCTTCTCGACCGTGGCGTGCGCCGGTGGCCGCTCGAAGCCGAGGTGGACCTCTTTGAGGCCATCCCGGGAACCCAGTTCGGCCATCTGACCCAGGATGAAGGAACGGACGAGGCTGAAGCGGCGGACGCCACGGAGTTTCAGCTGCTCACCCCGGATATCGCCGGGATGCTCCTCGGCGAGCCTGCCCTCGGCCGACGTGCCGGGCCGGTTCCGGCCATCGGCAGGCAGCGGCCAAAAGTTGGCAGGCGCTACTTCCGGATACGGGCTGTTGCCTTGGCGCGCGGCAAGGCCAAGCTGCGGCTGGCCCGGCGGCTGTTGGTGCTGCTCGAACCCTCCAGGCGGCGCCTGCGGGTCCAGCTGAGGATCTCGGAACGTCAGGCCCAGCAGATGCTGGCCATGCTTCAGCCCTCGTCACCGTCCGCCAGGCGGGATCTGCCCTCGGTGCTCGGCGCCCTGCACGCGATCTATGCAACGACGCTGCCCGCGGTACTGGTGGCCCGGATGGTGCGGCACGGGCTGGTCAAGGACGCTGCCGAGGCGGCAGCCCCGGTGGATCGCTTGATGAAGGCGGTGGCAGCGGGGTTGTCCAAGTTTCTGACCCAACGCGCCGCGCAGCTCGCGGCGGCGGTGGCCGAGCCGCCGGGCGGGGTAACCATCTCGATCACGTTTTCGGAACTGACCAGGGAAAAGCTGGGCGGCGAACTCCAGGTGCCGGAGGTAAGTGTGCATTCGGGGTGGAAGTACAGTGGCCAATGATTTCGTGACAGAGCAGTCGGCACTGGGCACGGAAGTCCGCCACTGGCGCCGGGCCAGCATCGCCCTGACGGACCTGGAGGTGCTGGCCGCGCCCGCGGCCTGGCTGTCGCTGGAAAGCTACCTCGGCCTCAGCGTCCGTTCCAGCCTTCGGTCCATTTCCACGTCGGTGGTGGCGGAGGCTGACCACCTGAGCGCGGCCCTGGCCGCCGCCCGCACAGCCGCCGAGCTGCGGGCGGTCCGCACCGGCCTGCTGAAACTGCGGCAGCGCTACGAACAGGTGGAAACGGTGCTGGATTTTTACGGTGATGCAGTCAACACCCGCACCAATCCCCGGATCGGCGCAGTGCTGCGGGGCCTCGATGCGATTGCGGTGGACAGCATGGACCGGGTCCTGCGTCCCCTCGGGATCCCTACTCCCCCGGTCCTTACCTACCTGGACAAGGGCATCGGCGCCTCCATCCTGCGGTCCGGCGCCCGGCTCTGGGATGCCTCGCTATCCCCGGTGGCCGCGATCAAGATCACCCGGCACAACCTGTGGCGTCCCACCTCGCTGGTCCACGAAACGGGCCACCAGGTGGCCCACCTGACCGGCTGGACCGAGGAACTGGGAACCGCACTTTACAGCCGCCTCGCGCCGGTTTCCGTCGTCACGGCCGAGAGCTGGCGGAACTGGGCCAGCGAGGTAGCCGCGGACGTCTACGCATTTGTTCTGCTCGGCTACGCACCGCTGCCGGCGCTGGCCACAGTGGTGGACGGCCCCAGCCGGAAGGTATTCCGGATGCCGTTTGGCGACCCCCATCCGTTTGGCTGGGTCAGGGTGCTCTTCAATGCGGGCCTTTGCCGGTCCTGGTTCGGCCCCGGCCCGTGGGACGACCTGGCCCGGGCCTGGATCAACCGCCACCCGCTCGAATTTGCCTCCCGCGAGGTCCAGGAAATCGGCCGGGCGAGCCTGGCCCAGCTGCCGGCCCTGGCGGACGTTTGCACACGCGCTCCGATGCGGGCCTTCGGCGGCGTCCCGATTACGGCGCTCGCCCATCCGTTGAGCGTGGCTCCGGCAGAACTGGCCCGGCTGGCAGAGCGGGCCGGAGCCTCCCTATACACCTCCAGCTACCTCGCGCGGCTGGAGGCCATGCGCGTCCTTGCCTTGTCGGTGCTGAACGGCGACGCCAAGGCGACCGACGACGACGCCGTCGAACTTTGGCTCCGACGCATGGGCGGCCCGGCCGCCGTCGCCGCCTGAGACCCCTGAGAGCAGCACCGGAAGGAAAGTGACATCGAAATGGAACAGAAGGACACCGGCGCGGCGGCATCACCGGGGCAGGCGAAGCCGGCCGACGCCAAAGTTACGGCCCGGGGCCCCGCCAAGACCGCTGCCCGGGACACCACCGCCCAGGAAGCAACAGCCCAGGCGATCCGGGATGCCGCCCGCGACTTCAGTAAGGAAATGGCGGGATCGATCAGGGAAGTCCTGAATGAACAGAACGTGCTGTTGGCCCAGCAACTGCGGTTGAAGGAGACGGACATTGCCCTGGTGCAGGAGTTGCTCGCCGAGCGCAGCTCGCGGCAGGCGTCCGACGAGGTGCTGAGGCAGGAAATCGACCGGAAGACCGAACCCAGGAAAAGGGACCGCCGCGGACCCCGCGTGATCGACGCGGAACCGGAGCAGTTGCTGCTGGCGCTGCAGTTCAATGCGCTCTCCAGCGTTTTGGTCAGCCGGAAACGCACCGGCGTCCAGCAGAAGGACACCCTGATTCCGTCGCCGGAAATCCTGGACAACCCCGGAGAACGCACGCCCCCTTACCTGCTTAAATTCGTGGCACCTTTGCCGAGCTCCACCGAAACCGTGGTGGTCAAGTTCCTCGACGGCGGGCTGGCCCAGGCTCCCGCCAGCGAGGTCGGCGACGGATATCTGGGCCTCGATACAGACCAGGTCCACTTCGTCGAACTGCTTGACGACCAGGAAACTCCGATCGCGCTGGGCATCCCGTTTCGGCGCTGACCACCAGAAACCTTTGGAGGCCCCACAATGTTCCGCACCCTCGCCCGACTGGTGGTTGATCCTACGCTGACAACCCCCGCCGCCGTTCCCAACCCCGAAATGGTGTTTGCCCACAATCCCATCCAGCTGAGCCGGTGGCTGGAAGAAGCCTTCGCCGTCAACGGGTTGGCCAGTTTCCTTCCCGCCCCGCCCACGCTCCCCAGCACGACCACGGGAAGCCAGGCTGTGGTGGACGGGCTGAAAATGCCGCCCGGGCTGCTGACCTCGCTGCCCTCCGGCATCAGCCCCGGTACTGTCATCCCGCCCGGATACCAGGAGCCCACTCCGTTGGGGACAACGACGCCGCTCCCCTGGGACCACCTCATCTATGCTTTCCTGCTGGAAAATACCGGCATAGTCGAGATCCTGGGCGAAGTGGTCCGCCGTTACAAGGTGGGTGAGACTCTCGCGCCCCCCAGCCTTCCCACGCTGCTGTGGGCGAGGCACACCGAGGAACTTTTCTTCCGGGATCCCCCGGCCTTCCATATCCTCGGAGTCTCCAGCCAGCTGCGGCCGGATGCGCGGGTCAACCGGCGCAACGCGTATTGGCGCATGTTTGGCCGGGACCTGTCCCACCCGCCGCTTGGCGCCCCGTTGGAGGGCCAGCCGTGGAAGCGCGACGTCGGTGCCGGCTCGAACACGCGCTTCTTCGATCTCTGGGAGGAGCTGCTGCGGCAGGTCTGGCAAGGCATCCTCAACGACCGGAACCAGGGTGGACCCAACGCCACTGACCGCAGCTTCATCGCGTATCTGTGCCAATCGATCGCCGAGATGCTTACTATGCGGCGCCGCGGCGGCATGCTGGCCCAGGAGGAGTTCGCGTACGTCACCATGCTCAGCTGGTTCCATCTCACAGTGGAATATGACACTTCCGTGGTGAAGGACCTCAAGGCGGAAGCCGACGCCAACGGCAACCCCGCGGACCGGTTGGCGGCCATCGGGGCGCGCGTGGGGATAACTCCGCCACGGGAGACCCGGGAACTGTTCGAACTCGCCGGGCTGCTGTCCCCGCTCATGTGGTTCATCGAAAACGGGGCCTTCAGCTCGGAAACCAACGCCGAGATGCTCTACCACTCGAATCTGGTCCCCAACCCCGTCGTTGCGGACGCCATGATCCGGATTATTGACCTGTGGCAGTCGGCTACCGGCACCCGGATCAAGGATCCAACGGTTGTCTCGGTCAGCCCCGACGCCAAGCGCCCCACCCAGCCGCTACGCCTCCCGGAACCGACTCCGACGGCGGCGGCCCCGGTTTTCACCGCGCCCTCGCCCAACGGCAAGTCGGCCCGGGTCTAACACGGTAAGGAAGATGTCATGGAGGACTACTTGGCTACCCAGGTCTTCTCGCTGAACGGTGACGGGGAGACCGAACAGGAACATCCCACCTGGCCGGTAAAGGAGGACGTCTTCTCTTTCCACGATAGTCCGGCAGCTACGGAAGCAATGGATGAGGGGTTGGCCGCAACACCGGACCCCAGCGAAGCCTGGCGGGAGGACTACGTGGCGGAGGATACCTACAACGCCCTGACGTGGAACCACCCGGAGCAGGAACAGGAGAACCTCACGTGGCAGGTGCAGGCGGATCTGGCCGAACTTGAATGGCTGGCCGAGGAGTCTGCCCCCGGCGAACTCGAGGGCTCCGCTCCGGACGGGGGCGCGGACATCGATGCCGGCCGACTAACCATGGACAGGCTGCCCTTGCTGCGCCCTCATCGCGGCACTCCCCCGGATCTGGTGCTGAAATGGAACAGCATGCCCCGCACCGGACCGGTGGATGTTGTGGTCCATCTCCACGGCTATTCCGGCCGCCGGGAGAAGATGACCCTCGTCCGGGACAAGGAGCCAGCCAGCGGACTGGACTTCACCGATCCGGCCGATCCCTCGGCACGCGACCGCACCCGGCCCACCTTGGCCGTACTGCCACGCGGTCACTACTTCGGCGGCAACAGCGGTGCGGGCTACTCGTTCCCGGAGCTGGTCAAGCCGAACGGGCTCAAGAAGCTGATAACCGCCGCCCTGGAGGCCTTTAATGCCCGCACCGGCGCCAGCGTCAGCCAGGGCAAACTGATCCTCACGGCCCACTCCGGCGGCGGTGCGGCGCTCATGGCCATCCTCAAGCACACCGACCCGGACGAGGTCTTCACGTTCGATGCCCTCTACTCGGACCCCGCCGCCCTGATCAAGTGGGCGAGCCGGCGCCACCAGGCCGGCTCGGGGGCGCTGCGGGTCATCTACCGTGGCGGTGAACCAACGGCCCGCAACAGCCTGCGCGTGGCTAAAGCCCTGCAGGCCCTGGGGTCCTCGCCGGCATTCCGGGTGGAAGCCACCCGGACCGCCCACAACGACATCCCCCGCCGCTTCGGCTGGCGGTTACTGGCAGACCCCGCGGCAGATCTGGCCAACGCCACGGCAAGGGAAGACACGGCAAGGGAAGACATGGCATCGGAGGTCATGTCCGCTGAGGGCAGTGCCGCTGAAGACCAGCGCGGCGAGCCCGACGCCGGCCAACTCCACTTCGGCGAGAGCGGGTTCCGTTTCGAGGATCCTTCGGCGTTCTCCGAGACGGACAAGGCCGAATCCGAACACGACGAAAGCGAAGATGCCGAAGCGGGTGAGGCATTCGAGGACGAGGAAAGCGAGGACTTCGCCGGCGAGTCCGGCGAGGCCGAGGCAGGTGAGTGGGAACTGGCGGCGGCGGAAGCCGAGGCTGAGGACATAGGAGAGCATGAGACGTTCCCGTCCGGGCAGGCGCTGAGCCTCGCCTCCGGGAAGACCGGCCAGGGCGAGGAGCACTGGGATCCCAACGGCACCGGGTTGCCACTCTATGAGACGGGCCCCGCGGTCCGGGGCCTGAAGCTCTCGCCCAACTTCACCGTCGGGGAGTTGGTCTACAGCGGCGGCCAGTATGCAGACAAGGCGCGGATTTCTCCGCTCCTGGTCGCGGCCTTGCAGAAGCTCCGGGACCGGGTTGGCAGGCCGGTGCGCATCACCTCCGGCTACCGGTCCTGGGACCGCAACGTCGCCGTCTACCGGCGCAGCAATCCCCCGAAGAAGCCGACACTCAGCCGGCACTGCAGCGGGCAGGCCGCGGACATCACGGTGGCGGGAATGACGGGCATGGCGATCGCCAAAGCCGCCGTCGACGCCCTGGGTGACGGCATTGGAGTCGGTATCGGCGCCGGTTTCGCCCATATTGACGTGCGAGGGACCTGGACCTCCTGGACCTATCTCCCGGGTGCTGCGGGGAAGGCCGCCGTCGCCGAGATCAACGAATACCGGAGGAACCGGAATAGGGGTCCGGCACCGGCCCCCGCGCCCGCGCCGCTGAAGTCTGACCGGGCCGCCGGCCGCGTAGTGCGCGGCAGTTTCACGAAATGCGCCACGGGCGAGCAGCCCGGGGCACGGGCCATGGCGGACCAGTGGCGCCGGCTCACAGGACGCCACGCCGGAACCTACAACTGCCGTAAAACGGAGGCAGGCACGCCGTCGCTGCACGGCGAGGGCCGGTCCGTGGACCTGCACGGGATGGTGGACCGCCCTCTCGAGAAGGCCCAGGCGGACGCCTATGTCGCCTGGCTGAAGAGCAACGCCGTCGAGCTCCAGGTGGCCTACCTGATCTGGAACCACAACCAGTGGAGCTGGGCACGTCGGAACGAAGGCTGGCGGCCCTACCCCGGGGCCAACAAGCACATCGACCACATCCATGTTGACCTCAGCTGGGAAGGGGCCCGCAACCCCAGTCCCCTATTTTCCGGCGCGGTTCCCGGGATCAGCGGATTAGATGCACCACCGCAGCCCAAGCCGCCACCGAGCCCGCCAAAGAAGGTCTCGGCAGTGCCCGCGCACGTTGTGGACTTCGTGGGCCGCTACGGCCCGCACGCGCAGCGCTCGCAGGCCACCAGCGGTGTGCCGTGGCTCGTGACCCTGGGGCAGGCCGCCTTGGAATCGGGCTGGGGCACGAAGGCACCGAGGTTCAACTTCTTCGGTATCAAGGCCAAGGCCTCGGTCCCGGAACCGCAGCGGCAACTCCTGCAGACACGTGAGGTGCTCAGCCACCCCAACGGGAAATTTCCCAAGGTCATCTCGGTAACGCCGTCAAACGGCCGGTACGTCTACATCGTCTTGGACTGGTTCCGGGCGTACGCCTCGGCGGAGGAGTCATTCGCCGATCACGGCGATTTCCTGCGCCGAAACGCCCGCTACAGCCGGGCCTTCGAGCACACCGCCGACCCGTACGCCTTTGCCAACGCTGTGGCTGCTGCCGGGTATGCCACAGATCCCAGCTACGCCGCTACGCTCACAAGCGTCATGCGGCTGATCGAACGGGCGAACGCCGAACAGTAGCAGTTGCACGGCGGCGGCGTCCGGGTAAGGTCGCCGCCGCGTGGACCGCTTCCGCTAACTCCGGGCCTTGCATTCCGGCATGCTCACGGTAATACGTCCAGCTCGGGTCGCCGCTTGGCCATGTCGGTGAGCACAAGGTCCACCGCTTCCGCGGCGACCGCGCCGTCGTCGTCCTCCAGCAGGTCCGGCCGGCGCGGCTCCGCCAGCACCGAGCGGGCGTGGCGCACGAACCGGGGCCAGTCGCCCGCACCGGCGCGGAGCTCGCGCAGCGGGGACAACAGGGCGGCGCGGCGGAGCCAGCCGTCGGGATCCCGCACCCAGCGGTCCAGGACGCTGCCCGCGCGCACCCTGCCGATTGTGTCGAGTCCTGCGACCAGGGGGCCGACGACGTCGACCGCGAGCGGATCCACCAGGGCGGCCATCCGTGCGCTGCGCACGAAGCCCTCGATCCGGGTCAGGTCCGTGTTGGTCAGCAGGCGGACGCTGGACTGCAGGAGAACGGCGGCGGCGAGGCGGCGTTCGAAGACCGGCACGTCCCACAACTCGGAACTGAGAGCGGTGATGTCATCGTGGGTCAGTTCCGGATGGCGGCGCAACGCATCGCGGACGGTGCCGCGCACGGCTCCGACGGACGCGCCGTAGTAGCGGTGGCCACCACCGTGCCTCGCCTCGGATTCCTCCGCGCGGCTCCACGACGACTCGCGCTGGAGCGCAAGGTCGATGAATTCGCCGGCTTCGCTCATGCAGCCATTCTCCCGCATGAAGGGGGCATCATTACTGTCGCAGGTGCCCGATAGCGTGTATTCATGGACGGCAAGCAGCGGCCCGACGTGGCTCGACAATCGGATGCTGCAGAACCGGCGGCTGGGCAACCGGGGCGCGGAGCCTTTCCGGCGGATTGTCTCTCCGTCCGCACCGGTTCGCCGTCAAATGTCAGAGCATCTAATGTCAGAGCCCAAAAGTAGAGTTTGATCATGGACGGCAAGCAGGGGCCCGGCGCATTTCAGCCGGCTGGAGAAATTGATTCGGCTGGCGCAGTTAAGCCAGAAGGCGTGACGGTCGCGGAGGTGGCCCTGGCGCTGAGCGGCGATGTGGCTGAGCTGAACGGTGCGCAATTGATTGCTGAAATCCGGGCCTTGGAAGACCAAAAGTCTGCCCTGGCTGCCCGGCAGGCACGTTTGTCCGTCGCGTTCGATCTGTTGCAGCGCCGTGAACAGGCCGACGCCGGGATGCCGGCGGCCGAGCTCGGGGCCGGGGTCGGCGCGCAGATTGCCCTGGCCCGGCGCGAATCCCCGGCAAAGGGCGGCCGGCTCCTCGGCCTGGCCAAAGCCCTCGTCACCGAAATGCCCCACGCCCTCGCTGCGTTGGAGGCCGGGCAGCTCAACGAATGGCACGCCACCCTCCTGGTCCGGGAGACCGCGGGCCTGACCGCGGAGGACCGGGCCGCCGTCGACGAGGAGCTCGCCGCCGACACCGGGACGTTCGACGGCGCCGGGGACCGGCGCATCATCGCCGCGGCCCGGGCCGCGGCCTACCGCCGGGACCCGCGAACCGTCACGCAGCGGGCCAGCCACGCCGCCACCGAACGGCACGTCAGTCTCCGCCCCGCCCCGGACACCATGTGCTACCTCACCGCCCTGCTCCCCGCCGCCCAGGGCGTCGCGATGTACGCCGCCCTGACCCGGCACGCCGACACCCTCCACAACGCCGGGGACTCCCGCACCCGCGGCCAGCTCATGACCGATACCCTCGTCGAACGCACCACCGGCACCTCCGGCGGGATCAGCGGCATCGAACTCCAACTCGTCATGACCGACCGCACCCTCCTCCAAGGCGACAGCGAACCCGCCCGCCTCCCCGGCTACGGCATCGTCCCCGCAGCCTGGGCCCGCGACCTCCTCCAAAATGAAGGACAAGCCACCCGCTCACGCCAGAAACCACAGGGCCCCGCGCGAACAGGCATCGGCGGTCCGGGCACAGGCGAGGGCGGCACGGAGAGAACTGAGGGAACAGGCGAGGGCGGCGCTCGAACCGAGGACACGAATTCGACAACGGATACGGCCAGGGACACGGACGGGGACAAAGCCTTCACCGTGTGGCTGCGGCGGCTCTACACCGCCCCGGGCACCGGTGAACTCACCTCCATGGACTCCCGCGCCCGGCTCTTCCCGCCCGGACTCCGCCGCTTCATCCAGACCCGGGACGATACCTGCCGCACCCCGCACTGCGACGCCCCGATCCGCCACTTCGACCACATCATCCCCTGGCACCGCGGCGGACCCACCACCCAGGCCAACGGCGCCGGACTCTGCGAAGCCTGCAACCACACCAAAGAAAACCCCGGATGGACCGCCACACCCCGGCCCGGCCCCAGACACACCCTCGAGATCCGGACCCCCACCGGCCACACCTACCACTCCACCGCACCCCCACTGCCCGGGACGGATACCCCCGCAGCCGTTTCCCGCCAGCAGGCTAAGCTCCGCTACCGCGAGCGCCGCGAGCTCCTGCATCGCTTGAAGTCCGACAAACGCGCGCGTCTCAGCAGAGCCCATGCAGCCTGAACCCACGGGGGAAGTGAGGCGTGGCCGCACTGCGGAGCGTGGACGCCCGTGCCGCTCTATGCACCGCGTTGATTATTAGAAAGAACTGCGCCGGTCAGGGTGTCGGCTGCGTACCCTCTACTGCCCGGGCGCCCGGTAGGACGGTGTCTTCTTTGCTGCGTCATCAAGGTCTCCCGGTGTCATGAGCGGCTTCAGGTGCACGTTCACGGAGCCCGTCGAATTGATCATGAGTGAAAGGGCTGCGGCGTCGGCCGGCTCCGGGACCTCGAAGACCCCCAGCACGTCCGTCTCGCCGAAAGCGTAGTAGAAGCATTCGAGGGATCCTCCCACGGATTTGAGGGCTTCGACGAGCGCGTCCCGGCGCTTCGTGCCTCCTTCACGCATGAGGCCTTTGATGCCCTCGCCCACGTAGTTCGCTTCGAACAAATACTTGGCCATGGTTCTTCCTGTCCCGTGATGTCCAGGACTCGGGCTCCCGCAGGAATGAGCAAGGCACTTTGGAGGGGAAGTCCCGGAGGTGGTCCCCGCAATGGGGTTGTGGGCACATAGTAGGCCCTCATTCTCGCGCTTACAACGCTCGCCGGAGAGCCCCTCGCCAAGCAGCGAGCCTCGGCCATGACGCCCGCTGGCAACTCACGCCCTAATCGTCCTTCGGCCGGACAATGAGGACGGGGCAAGGTGCGTGGGTGATGATCTGGGTGGCGACTGAGCCAACGTGCAGACCGGGAAATCCGCCGTGCCCGCGCGAACCAACGACCACCAGATCGGCGTCCTTGGCGGCGTCCATGAGTGCTGACGCCGGCGAATCGCTGTGCACGACCTGGCCGGTGGCTGCCACTCCTTCATCTTCAGCGGTCTTCAGGGCATCAGCCTGGAGCGTCTGTGCGATCTGTTCGGGGGAATCCTCCGCCACGATTTCTCCGGCGGCCGTTTCCAGTACCGCCGGAAACCACGCGAGCGGCGGTTTGCTCCAGGCCGTGATCAGGCGAACCTGCCCCCCGCGCAGTTTGGCCTCGTCAAGGGCCCACGTCAGTGCATTGTGAGAATTCTCGGAACCGTCAAAACCAACCACAATCACGAAAGAGCCTGTACTGGTCATTGTCTATCCATTCCCTAGCTTCGCTGAGCAGCCTGGACTTTTCAGTTTCTGCGCGCTTCAAACCCAGTGTCAAGGAGTCATCCCAGAGCCCGCAGGTTCTTGCGCCGGGACGGCCCGGGGGTCATCCGTTTTGGGTGAGTCGCCAGCCGGGAAGGCGGTCCTAGGTTGGGGGTATGGGACTACTACGACACCGGGATAAAGAACCCGCAGGTGAGCGTTTTGTGATGCGCGAAAAACTGATGTCGATCGGGGATGACTTTTGGATTGAAAACGGACAGGGCCAACGCGCCTACAAGGTCAATGGCAAGGCACTTCACTTCAGGGACACATTCGTTCTGGAGGATGTTTCGGGAGCCGAGGTGGCCCGCATCCAGGAACGCAAACTCTCGATCCGGGACAAGGTCGCCATCGAGCGGGGCGGGGACACCGCCGCGACGGTCCAGAAGGCGCTGATAGGGATCCGGGACCGCTTCGCCATCGATGTGAAGGGCGGCGCAGACATGAAGGCACACGGCAACCTTGTCGACCACGAATACAAGATCGAGCGCGACGGCGACACTGTCGCCACTGTTTCCCGGAAGTGGTTCCGCGTCCGTGATTCCTACGGCGTCGACATCACGGCGGGCGAGGACGTCCCGCTCATCCTGGCGATCACCGTCGCCATTGACTCTATGACGACCCGGGGTTAACCGGACCGTTCGGAAGAGCCGGGCCGGCCGGAAAGCCTTCGACGGCGGTGAGCCGGGGCGGTCGGGCTGGCCCGGAGCGATTTACAGGATTTTGGACACACTTTCTGGCGGGATTGGTGGGGGAAATGGCGCTAAGAAGACTAACGCAGAGCAGGCCAACGCCGGGAAAACAAACGTTGGGCAAACGAACCTTTTCCCGTCTCGGCGCGGCCTTCCTGGGACTCCTCGGATACTTCACAGTCAGCGTCATCTGCGGCGTCCTGGTCGCCGGCCTGGTGGTTCCCGGTATTGCTGCAGCTGGCGTTGCCGGCCGTAATTCGATCACGTTTTTCAACCAGCTCCCTTCGGCCCTGACGGTTGATCCGCCGTCGCAGTCCACCAAAGTGCTGACCGCGGACGGCAAACTGATCGCCACTTTCTACGCGGAAAACCGTGTGAGAGTCGGCCTGGACCAGATGTCCCCATATATCAAAGACGCCATCGTCGCCGTCGAGGACCGGCGCTTTTACGAGCACGCCGGTGTGGACCCGCAGGGAATTCTTCGGGCGCTGTCGAGCAACCTGAGGGGTGACGGCAGGCAGGGCGCATCCACGCTGACACAGCAGTACGTCGCCAATGTTGTCACTGAGTCCCTCGTGTCCTCGGACCGGGGGGATGAGGTCATCCGCAGCGGGCAGAAAACTGTCGGGGACAAGCTGAGGGAGATGAAGCTCGCCATCGAACTCGAGAAGAAATACAGCAAGGATCAGATTCTGGAGGGCTACCTCAACATCGTGTTCTTCAACCGGGACGCCTACGGCATTGAAGCAGCTTCCCGCTACTTCTTCAGCACCACTGCCAAGGATCTCACCCTTCCACAGGCTGCCCTGCTCGCCGGCCTGGTGAACAGCCCCAGTTTCTACGACCCCGCCATCCATCCGGAAAACTCCCTCCGGCGACGTGATGAGGTCCTGGCCAGAATGCTCAGCCAAGGGAAGATCCTGCAGGCTGAATATGACGCAGCCGTCGCCACCGGGGTGGACCTGAAGATCACCCCGGGGAACCAGGGTTGCGCCGGGGCGAACATTGCACCCTACTTCTGCGATTACGTTTCACACCTCATCCTCAACAACCCGGCCTACGGCGTTGACCTCACCAGCCGCCAGAAGAAGCTGTACCGCGGCGGCCTGACCATCACCACCACCCTTGACAGCAGGCTGCAGAGGGCAGCCCAGGTGCAGGTGGACGCCACGGCCGGGGCCAACACCGACAAGTGGGGTGCGTCGCTGGTCTCCATAGCTCCGGGGTCGGGCAGGATCCTCGCGATGGCGCAGAACACCGTCTTCCTCCCCCAGCCAGGAAAATTCGATACACAGCTCAATTTCAACGTCGATTCCAAGGACGCGGACGGCAATGACTTGAACGGTGCCGGCGGGTTCCAGCCCGGGTCCACCATGAAACCGTTCACGTTCGCGGAATGGCTCAACGCCGGTAAGCCCCTGACCGCCCGGGTGGACGCTTCCCGGCGCACGTATCCGCTCGGTTTCCGCTGGAAATCCAGCTGCGGAAAGGTACTCGGCGCCTATAGCACGGCTCAGCGGCTGGCCGGACTCGACGCCACGGACGACCTCCAGAACAACGACGCGGGATACTACCGGCCAATGCCCATTAACTACGGGCTCTACAACTCCATCAACACGGCAACCTTCGCGTCGGCCGCCCAACTGGATTTCTGCAACATCCAGAAGATGGTGGACGCCGTGGGGCTCCACAGCGGGTTGGATAACGCCCGGATCAACATGCACCAGCTGGGCAATCTGCTCGGTGCCATTGGGGTCGCGCCGCTCCACTTGGCCAATGCTTTTGCAACCTTCGCCAACGACGGCAAGTACTGCACCCCAATGGCCATCGCCAAAGTGACCGACGCAACGGGACAGGTGTTTCCGGCCGAGACCACGAACTGCCACCGCGCCGTCAAGCCTGAGGTGGCGCGCGGCGTGAACTCCGTCCTCCAGGACGTTCTGAAACGCGGGTCCGGCGTCTACATCAAACCCAAAGTCCACACCACGTTCCCGGTGGCGGCGAAGACCGGAACCTCGAACAACAACGGCGCCACGTGGGTGGTCGGCTACACCTCCGGGATTGCCACCGCGTCCTTCTTCGGAGACGCCTTGGAAGGGCAGAAGCGGCCCGGCCAGAACGTCACGATCAATGGAAATTTCTACAAAGGAATCGACGGTTACATGCTCGCCGGCCCGCAGTGGGCGAGCTACATGCTGCAGGTCGCAGGTTACTATCCCGCCGCCCCTTTCCCACCGCCGCCCGCGTCGATGACCAGGCAGCAATCACCGCCGCCGCCCGGATGGGTAACCCGGCAGCCGTTCACCCAGCCGCCCGGGTGGATGACCCAACAGCCATGCCCCGCCGGATGCTGACGGCCGGATTCCGGTCCGCGCTATATGCCACGGGGCGCGGAACCTCTATTCTCGTGCCATGAGCGCCCAGCCATCTGACAATTACGATGCATTCCTGTCGAGGTTGGACGCCGCAACGACGAGCCTGAACGCGCGGGCGGCGTCGTTGGACAAGGGGTTCACAGCCGTGTCGCTGCTGTTGGGACCCTACGAATCCGGTGTCCGGACTTGGGAAGAACGGCGCCATTACGTCAGCGAACAGCTCGCCGGGCACGCGGGGTCACCCCAGTCATACACCGCGCTGGGTGAACTCCACGACGTGGCCGTGAAGATGGAATCGATGCTTCGCGGCCGGCTCCGGCACGTGCAGGACAAGCTCGCGGGGATGCAGGACCGGCGCGAGGCCATCCACAGGTCATTGCTGGAGCTGGAGCTCAGCAGGAAGAAGCTGCAGTCGTCCCGGCTGCTGTCCCAGGACCGCGAAAAGCTGAGCACCATCTTTTCATCCCTCGCCGGGTCAACCGTTGCGGTCTCGGCCCTGCCGGATACTGGCCTGCTGATCGATCTCAGGGAAGCACGCGAGGCAATCATCCTGGCCGAAGCGCTGATGGAATTGAAGGGGTACTAGTCATGGGAAAGTCACTGGTCGATCAGCCCCGGGAGAACGCCGTCGCCGTGGTGCGGTGGTCCAAGAAACCAGGTGAAAGTCCGGCGAGCAAGTTCATCAAGTTCAGCGTCTTCGGCTTGATCCTGTGCCTGATCCTGATGACCATTTTGCCCGGCCTCCGAAGTTTCGGCGCTCTTGTGCTGTTCACGGCCTTCTTTGCGACGGTCTTCACGGCTCCTGCGGTCCAGCGCCGGAGGAACTTCATGCGAGGGCTGACCAAGAGGGTGAACGACACAGTCGCCGAGGTGACCAACACCCCGGGCGACCGGCTGTCCCGCAAGGAGTTTGAGCGCATGGTCAAAAGCGGCGAGCCGCGCCCGCTCCTCGTCGACGGGGTGCCCGGACTCAACCTGCAGGTGGACCGGATCGCGACGCCGGAGAAAGTCTCCCCGGAGAAGTGGCTTGCGGTCATCACTGTGGTCCCCCCGGAGAGCGGGACCGACAGTTTCGATCGGTTGGTTGCCGCCGCGATCGACGCCGGGCCCGCCTCCCGGTAGTAGCAAAGCTTCCTGACCCTGAGGCTGCGGGGCGGGCCCTACCGTGACGGCCTGAGCACCATCGCCGAGCCGCCCCCGCGCCGCACGGGCTCTGCCGCTGCGACCATGCGTCCGTCCGGCAGGAATTCGATGGCGGTCGCTGCGCCGATCTCCGCGGCCGAGGTGAACGCGTCTCCCGCCGGCGTGAGCGTATGGCCGTACCCTGTGAGCTGTTTTCCGTAGACGTCGATGAAGGCCGGCTCGGCGGTGACACTGGCCGTGTTCCGTTGCGAGGCACGGGGTGCCGCAATAGCCGCGGAGATGCCCATGCCCAGGTCCACCCGGTTCATGATCGTCTGCAGGACGGTAGTGATGATGGTCGATCCGCCGGGCGAGCCGAGGGCGAGGAACGGCTCGCCGTCCTTAAGGATTATGGTCGGCGCCATGGACGAGCGGGGGCGCTTCCCCGGCTCGATCCGGTTGGGGTCGGCCTCGTTGTACACGGTGGAGAAGTCGGTGAGCTCGTTGTTGAGCAGGAAGCCGCGGCCGGGGACCACAATGCCGGACCCGCCGGTCTGCTCGATCGTGAGCGTGTAGTCGACCACGTTCCCCCACCGGTCCGCGACCGTCAGGTTGGTCGTCGAGATGTTCTCGGTGTCCTTCTCGTCGGCCGGCGCCGCGGCGGTGGCCGGGCACACGCCGTCGTACGCGGACACGTCCCCCGGCGCGACGGGCTTCGTGGCTGCCTTCAGCGGGTTAATCCGGCAGGCGCGTTCCTTACCGAAGACCGGGTCCGTGAGTTCTTCGGCCGGGACGTCTCCGAAGGCCGGGTCGCCGACGTATTTGCCGCGGTCGGCGAAAGCCAGCGCGCTCGCTTCGAGGTAGTGGTGCAGGGCGCCGGCCCGGGACATCCCTGACAGGTCGAACGTGTCCAGGATGTTCAATGCCTCGCCGGTGGTGGTGCCGCCGCTGCTGGACGGCGCCATGCCGTAGACCTCCAGGCCTTGGTAGTCCACCTTCGTGGGCTCCTGGTCCAGGGCGCGGTAGGCGGCGAGATCATTGGTTGTCAGGTGCCCGGCCGGGACGGGCAGCTTTGTCCGGGCCGTCTTGGGCGGAGCCTGGACCGTGGCCGCGATCTCGGCCGCGAGCGGGCCGGTGTAGAAACCGTCGGTGCCCTTGCGCGCGAGGAGCCGGTACGTCTCGGCGAGGTCATGGTTCTTGAAGACACTGCCGACTGCGGGGGCGTCGCCGCCGGGCAGGAAGAGGCTGCTTGTGGAGGTGAACGCCCCGAAGCGGAGCTTGTTGTCGAGGGTCTGCTGGCGGAAGGTCTTGTCCACCACAAAGCCGCGGGTGGCCACCCTGATCGCCGGCTTGAGGGCATCGCGGAGGCTCATCGAGCCCCACCGGTCGAGGGCCCGCTCCCACGTGGCCGGCGTTCCCGGGACGCCGACGGCGACGCCGCTCGTGACAAGTTCGGGAGTGAAGGGGTAAGGCTGACCGGTCCTTTTGTCGATAAACGCGTCCTTCGGGATGGCGGCCGGGGCAGTCTCGCGGCCGTCGATGGTGCCCACCTCCCCCGTATCCGCATCGTAGAACACGAAGTAGCCGCCACCGCCGATCCCGGCGCTGTAGGGCTCGGTCACACCAAGGGTGGCGGCGGCGGCGACAGCCGCGTCCGCCGCGTTGCCGCCTTTGCGGAGGACTTCGATCGCCGCGGCGGAAGCCTCTGGGTCCACGGTGCTCACAGCACCGCCGTACCCGGTGGCCGTCGCGTCCTTGACGGTTTCCCTTGGATCGGCGAACGCGGGGCTGGCGACGGCGCCGCCCGTCAAGCTGATTGTCAGTGCCGCAGTGACGGCAATGAGTCGACGTGTCACATGTGCCATGGTCGCTCCCGAATTGGCGTGATTCGTGTTGACAGATTTTGTCACGCTACTACGCGGCGACGCGAGACTCAACACGGGCATCTACGGGAACCGCCGCGACGCGCCGGGCCGGCGCTGGCCGCTTGCGGACGTGACCAGGCTCTCATTGTTCCACGGATGCGGACGTGGCGGCAGGTTGTCGCGGAAGCGCAGGGGCCGGAGGCCTATTCCCCTCGCAAATCTCTCGCATTACAGAACTTTGGGTATGTGGAGAAATGTTTCACGGCAGGAAATTCGGATTAGGCGGCGGAAACTTCTTGTTGGCAGAATTTGTGGCTTGTGTGCGGGCGCTGCCCGTGCACAATTTCGCGGGAGCGCTTCCGCGATGATTCCAGCCACCACAGGGAGCACCATGATTTCCGTAAGCCGGGTCTCAAAGACCTATGGCTCCGGGGCGGCGGCGGTCCGGGCGCTTGATGACGTCTCGCTGTCCGTCAGCCGTGGCGAGATTTTCGGAGTCGTTGGCCAAAGCGGCGCCGGCAAGAGCACACTGATCCGCACCATCAACTCCCTGGAACGTCCGGATTCGGGCAGCGTCCTTGTCGACGGCCGGGAGATGACCACCCTCTCCGGCGCGGAGCTTCGCGCGGCACGTCACAACATCGGCATGATCTTCCAGCACTTCAACCTGCTCAGCAGCAGGACCGTGCAGGCAAATGTTGAGCTCTCCTTGGAGATCACCGGCGCGGGCCGCCCGGCCAGGCGGGCCCGGGCACTGGAGATCCTCGAGCTCGTGGGCCTGCACGGGAAGGCCCAGGCCTATCCCGCACAACTGTCCGGCGGACAGAAACAGCGCGTCGGCATAGCCCGCGCCCTGGCGTCCAGCCCGTCCGTCCTGCTCAGTGACGAGGCGACGTCGGCGCTGGACCCCGAAACGACCCGCCAGATCCTCGACCTCATCCGCGAGCTCAGCAAGGACCTGGGACTGACGGTGCTGCTCATCACGCACGAGATGGACGTGGTCAAGCGGATTTGCGACTCCGCCGCCGTCATGAGCGGCGGGCGGATCCTGGAGCAGGGGCCCGTGGATCAGCTGCTGACCACGGAGAAGTCCCTGTTGGGGCAGGCGCTGTTCCCCCTGGGCGAGATCCCGGAGACCTCAAGCGCAGTCGTCGAAATCACGTTCAACGGCGTCACGACGGACCGGCCCGTCATCGCCCAGCTGGCGCGCAAGCACGGTATCGACGTCGGCATCCTGGGCGCCGCCGTGGAAACCATCCACGGACGCCAGACGGGACGCACCCGGCTGGAGCTGCCCGGCGACGAGCTGACCGTGGCCGGCGCCGTCGAAGATCTGCGTTCCCAGGGACTCTTCGTGGAGGTAATCAAGTGATCGACCGCAATGACCCGTACTTCTGGGCCGACCTCCTCGACACCATCCTCAAGGGGACGGGTGAGACGTTCTACACGGTGGGCCTGAGCCTGCTTTTCACCGTCATTTTCGGCCTGGCCACTGGCGTCCTGCTGGTGGCCACCGAGGCCGGCGGCCTGCTGTCCAAGCTCTTCGGCAGCCGGGCGCTGGGGTTCTTCGTCAACCGGGTTCTGGACGTGGTGGTGAACATCGGAAGGTCCGTCCCGTTCATTATCCTGATGATCCTGCTCATTCCGTTCACCCGCCTGCTGACGGGGTCCTTTATCGGGCCCACCGCGGCCATCGTTCCGCTGACCATCGCCGGCATCCCCTTCTTCGCCCGGCTGGTGGAGATCGGCATCCGCGAAGTGCCGGTGGGGCTCGTCGAGGCCGCCCAGTCGCTGGGCGCCACCCGGTGGACCATCCTGACCAAGGTCATGGTGGCCGAGGCGGTCCCGGCGCTGGCCCTTGGCCTTTCCACCACGGTTGTCGGGCTCATCGGTTACTCGGCCATGGTGGGCGCGGTGGGCGGCGGCGGCCTGGGCGACGTGGCCTTCCGCTACGGCTACCAGCGCTACAGCCCCGAGTACATGTTCGGCGTCGTCATCCTCCTGGTCCTGTTGGTCCAGGTGTTCCAGTCCCTCGGCAACTTCGCGGCGCGGCGCCTGTCCCACCGGTAGCCCCGCCCGGCAAATCTTCCTCCCCACACATTCCCTCCCGCGAAAGAGTTCCCATGTTCCGTTCACATGTCCTGAAGGTCGCCGCCACCGGCTTGGCCGCCATCCTCGCCCTCTCCGCCTGCGGCGCGAGCCCGTCAAGCGCTCCGGCCGAGACCATCAAGGTGGGCGCCCTGGCGGTGCCGGCCGGGGACATGCTCAAGCATGTCCAGCGGGAGCTCGCCGCCAAGGAAGGCCTCACCGTTGATTACAAGGAATTCAGCGACTACAACACGCCCAACCCGGCCGTGAGCGACGGCGACATTGACGCCAACCTGTTCCAGAACACCACGTTCATGGAGACATACAACAAAGCCGCCGGCAAGGATCTGGTCAGCGTGGGCAAGGTCTACCTGCCGCCGATGGCCCTCTACTCCAATGACGTGGCCAGTCTGGAGGAGCTTCCCGATGGCGCATCGGTGGCCATCCCGAACGACCCCACCAATGAGTCTCGCGCCCTGAAGCTGCTGGCGTCCAAGGGCCTGATCGAAGTCAAAGAGAACCCGATAACGCTCAAGGACGTCACCGCGAACCCGAAGAACCTCGAGTTCACGGAGATCGAGAACGCCAGCCTGCCGCAGGCCCTCAACGACAAGGACGCCGCCATCGTGACGCTGGCTTTCGCCCTTCCCGCCGGGCTGAGCGCTGACAAGCAGCTGCTGGTCGAGGGCAAGGACAGCGCGTACTACAACGTCCTGGCCGTAAAGGCCGAGATGAAGGATGATCCGCGGGTGCAGAAGCTGTACAAGATCCTGACCTCGCAGGACATGAAGGATTTCCTGCAGACCAAGTTCAAGGGCCTGGTGATCCCTGCCAGCTGACGGGACCAGGCGGGGCGCGGCGCGGCGCGGCAGGATATGACGTCCTGGCTGCTATGCGTCTGTTCTGCCCGACTCCGGGAGGGTCCCGATGATGGTGAAAATCAGTGCCATGTACATGATGAAAAACACCACCCACACGATGAACAAGGCGATCCCCACCCAGCCAAGCACCCGACCCTCGGGCGCCGGCACACCAAAAGCCTCAGCCTTCTTCGACTGGACTATCGCCAACGGCCCAAACAAGGCCCCCAGAGCGAATATCGCCAGGATGCCGAACAATGTGGCCAGCCGGGCGTGCCGCATGCCCTCCATGTACCACCGCAACTGCCCCATCGTCACGGGTTGCTGATCCGGGTGCTGATAGGCGAATTGTGATCCGTACTGACTTGTAGACATTGGTCCCCCTGGGTTTTCGTCGCGCTCATAACAGTTGCCGTCACAGCATAAGACGTTTGAAACAAATCGGCGTTTGAAGCCATAGGGGCCCGCCGTGGCGTCCTATGTCAGACGTGCTGATCTACGAGAACCGGGTTGCCATCGGGGTCCAGAACGATAAAGCTCGACGGCCCCGTCGTTCCCTCGTCTGCCTCCGAAAGGAAATCCGTGCCCTTGGCTTTCAGTTCCCGCTGGAGTTCGCGCACATCAGTGAATGAGTCGAGCGCCTCCGCGTTCTGATTCCAGCCAGGATTGAACGTAAGCATGTTCTTCTCAAACATCCCCTGGAAGAGGCCGATAACAGCTTCGCCGTTCTTCAGAATTATCCAGTTCTGGGTAATGTCGCCGCCGTGGTCCGTAAATCCAAGATTCTTGTAGAACGCCGCGGACGCCGCGATGTCTTTCACGGCGAGGCTGATCGAAAAGGCGCCGAGTTGCATTTTATTGCTCCACTCTTCCGAACGATGAATTTTACCGATGATAGCCCGGACGGCCTTTATCTGAGTGTGTTTCCCCGTCCCCACGTGCCGCAGCGTCCACGGGCGCCGCGCTTGCCGCGGCGATCAGGATCGATGCCTGGAGACCGGGGCGCCGGTCCTGGACCGGATCCCCGGACATCTCGTGGGCTATCGTGGTGCCATGCCCAGCCGACCCCAACGAACCGAGTGAGGCAGACGTCGTGGCACGAATATTCATTACCGGTTCCGCCTCCGGGCTGGGACTCGCCGCCGCACGTACCCTTCTCGACGACGGTCACGACGTCGTCCTGCACGCGCGAACACCCGAACGCGCCGGCGCTCTCGGCAAGATGGCAGCCCAGGCGGCCGGCGTCGTGGTCGGCGATCTCAGCAGCGCCGCAGAAACTCGGTCGCTGGCCGAGCAGGTAAACAGCATCGGCCGGATGGACGCCATCATCCACAACGCCGGCACTTATCTGGAACCAACACGTCGCACCACGGCGGAGGGGCACGCCCGGACGCTGGCCGTGAATACTCTGGCCCCGTACCTCCTCACCGCGCTGATCGACAGGCCGGACCGCCTGATCTTCCTCAGCAGCGGCCTCCACCGAAGCGGCAGGGCCTCACTGGCGGACATCGATTGGGCCGAGCGGCGGTGGGACGCCGGGCAAGCCTACGCCGAGAGCAAGCTGTACGTCACCGCGCTGGCTCTCGCTGTTGCCCGACGCTGGCCCTCGGTGCTGAGCAACGCCGTCGACCCCGGCTGGGTTCCCACCAGAATGGGCGGCCCCGGGGCGCCCGACGACCTGGAACTGGGGCATCTTACCCAGACGTGGCTGGCCACCAGCCACGATCCGGCCGCCCTCACCAGCGGCGGGTACTGGCACCATCGGAAACTGCGTACACCCTCCCCTGAATCCCTGGACCCCGGCTTCCAGGACCAGCTCCTGGATCAACTATCGAGACTTACCGACGTCCCGCTGTTCTGACCCAGGGCCCGTAGGGGCCGTCGCCCGTGGCGACGCCGAGCTTGCCCGACCGTTCGCCTAGACCTCCCGAGTGAGCCCGCAGCATGCCGTTGGACTGGTATGCGTACATTCCCTTAAACCCGCAGACGAGAAAGGTCCCGCACGAGAAACGTGCGGGACCTGACTCGTGGTGATGGCAACAGTCCGTCACAATGGGACTAGAAGTCCCAGTCGTCGTCCTCAGTATTAACAGCCTTGCCAATCACATAGGACGAACCCGAGCCCGAGAAGAAGTCGTGGTTCTCGTCCGCGTTCGGCGACAGGGCCGAGAGGATGGCCGGGTTCACGTCGGTGACGGAGGCCGGGAACATGGCCTCGTAGCCCAGGTTCATCAGCGCCTTGTTGGCGTTGTAGTGCAGGAACTTCTTGACGTCCTCGGCCAGGCCGACGGAGTCGTAGAGGTCGTGCGTGTACTGGACTTCGTTTTCGTACAGCTCGAAGAGCAGCTCGAAGGTGTAGTCCTTGATTTCCTGCTTGCGCTCCTCGGACAGGCCTTCCAGGCCCTTCTGGAACTTGTAGCCGATGTAGTAGCCGTGCACGGCCTCGTCGCGGATGATGAGGCGGATGAGGTCGGCCGTATTCGTCAGCTTGGCCCGCGAGGACCAGTACATCGGCAGGTAGAAGCCCGAGTAGAACAGGAAGCTCTCCAGCAGAGTGGAGGCCACCTTGCGCTTCAGGGGATCGTCGCCCTGGTAGTAGTCCATGACGATCTGGGCCTTCTTCTGAAGGTTCTCGTTCTCGGTGGACCAGCGGAACGCCTCGTCGATCTCCTTGGTGGAGGCCAGCGTGGAGAAGATGGAGGAGTAGCTCTTGGCGTGCACGGACTCCATGAACGCAATGTTCGTGTAGACAGCCTCCTCATGCGGGGTGAGCGCGTCCGGAATCAGCGATACGGCGCCGACGGTGCCCTGGATGGTGTCCAGCAGGGTCAGGCCCGTGAACACGCGCATGGTGAGCTGCTGCTCGTCCGGGGTCAGCGTCGCCCACGACTGGACGTCGTTGGACAGCGGTACCTTCTCCGGCAGCCAGAAGTTGTTGACCAGGCGGTTCCAGACATCCACGTCCTTCTCGTCCTGGATGCGGTTCCAGTTAATGGCTTCAACGTGGCTAAGCAGCTTGACCTTTTCGGTCATGTCATCCCCTCAATGTTGGGTTAGTTCTCTAGTTAAAGCGTACGACGGCGGGCGGGCGCCCGCCGTCGTACTTCAGCAAAATCAACCGATATCGGCTACAACATGCAGCTGACGCAACCCTCGACCTCGGTCCCTTCCAGCGCGAGCTGGCGGAGACGGATGTAGTAGATGGTCTTGATGCCCTTCTTCCAGGCGTAGATCTGGGCCTTGTTGATGTCGCGCGTGGTGGCGGTGTCCTTGAAGAACAGCGTCAGGGACAGGCCCTGGTCCACGTGCTGCGTGGCCGCAGCGTAGGTGTCGATGACCTTCTCGTAGCCGATCTCGTACGCGTCCTGGTAGTACTCCAGATTGTCGTTCGTCAGGTACGGCGCCGGGTAGTACACGCGGCCCAGCTTGCCTTCCTTGCGGATCTCGATCTTGGACGCCACCGGGTGGATCGAGGAGGTGGAGTTGTTGATGTAGGAGATCGAGCCGGTCGGCGGCACAGCCTGCAGGTTCTGGTTGTAGATGCCGTGCTCCATGACGGAGGCCTTCAGCTCGCGCCAGTCATCCTGCGTGGGGATGTGGATGTTCTTGAACAGCTCCGCGACCTTGGCGGTCTGCGGGACCCATTCCTGGTCCGTGTACTTGTCGAAGAACTCGCCGGAGGCGTACTTGGACTTCTCGAAGCCGCCGAACGTCTGGCCGGTCTGGATGGCCAGCAGGTTGGACGCGCGGACCGCGTGGAACACCACCGAGTAGAAGTAGATGTTGGTGAAGTCCAGGCCCTCTTCGGAGCCGTAGTGCACCCGCTCGCGGGCCAGGTAGCCGTGTAGGTTCATCTGGCCGAGGCCGATCGCGTGGCTCTGGTCGTTGCCGCGGGCGATCGAGGGCACCGAGGTGATGTTGGACATGTCCGAGACAGCCGAGAGGGACCGGATGGCCGTCTCGATGGTCAGGCCGAAGTCGGGCGAGTCCATGGTCTTGGCGATGTTCAGCGAACCCAGGTTGCAGGAGATGTCCTTGCCGGTCTGGTCGTAGGACAGGTCATCGTGGTACGTGGTGGGCTGGGAGACCTGGAGGATCTCGGAGCACAGGTTGGACATGATGATCTTGCCGTCGATCGGGTTTTCCCGGTTCACGGTGTCCTCGAACATGATGTACGGGTAGCCGGATTCGAACTGGATCTCGGCGAGAGTCTGGAAGAACTCGCGCGCCTTGATCTTGGTCTTCTTGATCCGGGAATCGTCCACCATCTCGTAGTACTTCTCGGTGACCGAGACGTCGGAGAACGGCATGCCGTAGACCTTTTCGACGTCGTACGGCGAGAACAGGTACATGTCCTCGTCCTTCTTGGCCAGCTCGAACGTGATGTCCGGGATGACGACGCCCAGCGAGAGGGTCTTGATGCGGATTTTCTCGTCCGCGTTCTCGCGCTTGGTGTCCAGGAAGCGGTAGATGTCCGGGTGGTGCGCGTGCAGGTACACCGCGCCGGCACCCTGGCGGGCACCGAGCTGGTTGGCGTAGGAGAAGCTGTCCTCGAGGAGCTTCATCACGGGGATGACGCCGGAGGACTGGTTCTCGATCTGCTTGATCGGCGCGCCGACCTCGCGGATGTTGGTCAGCGCGAACGCCACACCGCCGCCGCGCTTGGACAGCTGCAGGGCCGAGTTGATGGACCGGCCGATCGACTCCATGTTGTCTTCGATGCGGAGCAGGAAGCAGGAGACCAGCTCGCCGCGCTGGCGCTTGCCGGCGTTCAGGAACGTCGGGGTGGCAGGCTGGAAGCGGCCCTCGATGATTTCGTCCACCATCTGCGTGGCGAGCTTCTCGTCGCCGCGGGCCAGGTGCAGGGCCACCATGCAGACGCGGTCCTCGTAGCGCTCCAGGAAGCGCTTTCCGTCGAACGTCTTCAGCGTGTAGGAGGTGTAGAACTTGAACGCGCCGAGGAACGTCTCGAAGCGGAACTTCTTCTTGTAGGCGCGGTTGTAGAGCTCGCGGATGAAGTTCATCGTGTACTGGTCGAGGGTCTCGCGCTCGTAGTACTCGTTCTTGACGAGGTAGTCGAGCTTTTCCTCGAGGTCGTGGAAGAACACGGTGTTGTTGTTCACATGCTGCAGGAAGTACTGGTGTGCGGCCTCGCGGTCGGCCTCGAACTGGATCTCGCCGTTGGGACCGTAGAGGTTCAGCATGGCGTTGAGCTCGTGGTAGCCCAGGCCCTGGTAGGCGGCCGGCATGGCCGGCTTCTCACCGGGGACGGTGTGCTTCTCGACGGCGGGCTTCGCGGCGGAGCCGGACCCGGTTACTTCTGTGTCTGCGACAGTCGTGTCCAAAATTCTTCCAATCCTTGTTGTACTCGGCTGACGTCTTCCGGCGTCCCCATGAGTTCGAATCGATGTAGGTGCGGGACCTGGCATTTCGCGGCGATGATGTCGCCGGCCATGCAGTAGTTGTCCCCAAAGTTCGTATTGCCCGCCCCGATCACCCCCCGGAGCTGCTGCCGGTTGCGCGGATCGTTCAGGAAACGGATGACCTGCTTCGGAACGGATCCCTCTCCCCCGGTACCTCCGTAGGTGGGAAGCACCAGCACATAGGGTTCGGTTGCCACGAGCGCGGGTTCCCTCGCGTGGAGGGGAATCCGGGCGGCGTCGATGCCCAGCTTCCTGATGAAGCGTGCGGTGTTCTCGGAGGTTGAGGAGAAGTAGATGAGGTGGCTGCCGGTGGTTCTGGCGTCGTCCCCCGCCGGCGACCGGGCGCCGGTCGGCGTCGTAACGGCGGTTGCCAGTGCCATGGAAGTCACCTCATCTGACGTGCGTTTTCTGTCGAAGCGGTTCAGGCTACGGCGACGGCGGAAGCCTGCGCCAGTTCTTCGATCTTGTCGGGGCGGAAGCCGGACCAGTGGTCCTGGTCCGTGACGACAACCGGGGCCTGCATGTAGCCCAGGGCCTTCAGGCGTTCGAGGGCATCCGCGTCCTGCGAGATGTCGACGCTCTGGTAGGTGATGCCCTTCTTGTCCAGTGCGCGGTAGGTCGCGTTGCACTGCACGCAAGCCGGCTTCGTGTAAACCGTAACGGTCATGTCCCTGTCCCCTTTGTTGAAGTCTTTGGTTCGTGTCCGGTGGGCCCGCCCGGAACAGGAATTCTTATCCGTTACTGGCCTCGCCTGGCGGTCTGCAACCGCTTCGCTCGAACTGTATGTCGATACTACATGTAGTGCAAGAGTCCCGCGCGGACCCCAAGATGATGTATTACAAGTATGTCATTCCGCCCACTTTTAATCCACAGCCCGGGGGCTTCAAAATGTCCGGGTTTCAGCCATTTTCAAGGACGAAATCCACACCCTGTGGAGTACTTAGCCACAATTAACCGCTCCGCGTGTCGCACGCTGGACGGCGTGTCGCGGTCTGCTGCCACGGGGAGCCAAGGTGGTACTAGGCACTACATGTAGTGGTCAACGGCACAGGATTGGTACCGGCCCGGCGCCCAGTACGCAGCTGCCTCACTTCGCAGGGCGGAGCGACGTGATCGTCTGCCGTATTTGGTCGTACTCCTCCGTTGCCGTGTAGGCCTCCGGAGTGTTCACGTCGGGCGTGACACCCCGGGCCGTGGCGACGGCGTTGTAGACACCGCTGAACGACGCCACCCCGGGCGGCCACGTGAAGAACTGGAAGATCGGGCAGGCGGTGCGCCCGGAGGGCAACGGCGCGGAGGTAATCCCATAGGACAGGGGGGCCGGCTTCGAGGGGTATGATCCGTGGTCGTCGCGGCCCTCGAAGACAAAGCGCGGCGCCGCCCCTTTCTGAGCCAGGGCCGGCAACGACTCCGAGTCCATCAAGGCGTACGGATACTTCTGGGTGCATTCGGCCTTGGCGGCAATGTTGGTCCGCAACGTTGCCATTGATTTCCCGGCCGCGTCGACGACGTCCACAAAGATCCCGCCGGGCGCCGCCTCACGGGCCCGGTCCTCGACGCTCCAGTCGGGCGGGTAGTCGAACATCAGCCTGCCGTCCGGCGTCGTGAAGGTATTCCACTCGGGCTCGTCCGACTCCCCGGGCGCTGCCCCCGCCGCCGGAGTGAGAGCCGGTTCCGAGGAGCCGGGCGAGGAAGTGGGCGAGGCTGTCCCGGAACTTGGTGCCGGGGTGCCGGACGGCGTGCAGGCGGCCAGCAGGACGGCGACGCAAAACGCTGCGGAAACTGCTCTGCCGGACCGGAACATGGCGCCCTCCCCTATTGGGTGCGACCAGTCCGCTCAATTCTGCCGCGTCCGGGCCGGTTGAACAGGGTCTTTGGGCCTCGGCCAACTCCAGCACACGAAGGCGGGGGCCGGCGAAGATCCGCCGGCCCCCGCAAGGCGTCCGACAGCAGCCGGAAGCCAGTCCCCTGTGCTTACTTCTTTACGAGGGTGCTGCCATACCCGGCGTCACACTTGCCGTCATGGGCGACGCCTGCGCCCGGTGCCACTGCGTAGTTGCTGGCCGGGTTGAAGACGGCAGTGTGGACGTCCGTCACCTTGCTGGCGCAGTTGTCGGCGCCCTGGGCACTGAGGCTCTGGCCGCCGATCCACATGTCGATCCAGATGGTGGAGTTGGTGCCGTGCACGTTGACGCCCTGGTGGCACGGGCCGCCCTGGGGCTCGTCGCCGTCGCCGCAGGTGTCCTCAACGATGAAGTAGCGGCGCACGTCCGGGAGGTAGATCCGCGTGCCGGCCGGGAAATCCAGCACGTCCTTGCCGGTGGCGAGGGAATGCCCGACGGCGATGGTGATCGGGTCGTTGTAAGTGCCCGTGCCGCCCGCAGTCTTGTGCAGGATCGGGTGGCTGATGGTGGCCGAGCCCGCCGGCGTGTTGTCGTGCCAGGTGTACGCCGTGGTGAACGCGGTGGTGACGATCCGTTCGGAGGACGACGCCGGCACGGCGGGTGCCGGCGCGGGCTTCGGAGCGGCAGGAACCGCGACAGGTACGGCGGGCACGGCGTCGGCCGCCGGCACCGGGGGTGCTGCCGGCGCCTTCGCGGCATCCTTCCGGGCTGCTGCGGCAGCGGCTGCCTTGGCCTTCTGGACGGCGGCAGCCTTGGCCTTTTCGTCAGCCTTGGTCTTCTTGGCAGCCGCGGCGGCAAGTTTGGCCTTCTCGGCCGCGGCACGCTGGGAGGTGCCGACTTCGCCGGATGCGGAATCGGGCCCGGTGCTGGCGTTAGCTTCAAAGGCACCGGCCGACGCTGAAGACTGTGCGGATGAGTTTGGCGTGCCGGTTCCGGCGCCACACGCCGACGTGGCGAGTAGGACCGAGAGCAGGCCGGCGGCCAGCAGACTATTTCTGCGCATGGAAAATAAAGCCTCTTCGTGCGAGTGCGGAAAAGGGCAGACCCCAAGGGGGAAGTCCTGCCCGGAGTTGGTACCGGCATAAGGAACGCAAGGCGCCCCGACCTGGGGACTTATCACACGCAACAGCGTTCGGGACGCTCCATTTTGGCGTGTGTGCCAACCGGTGACCTAAACGTTACCTCGACGGGCACAGACTGGCTAATCGACGGCGCGCCGTCTCCCCATCGCGGGATTTCAGGGTTTCCGCATCACATCCCGGCGCCTGCTACCGGGCCGGCGTCGTGGTGATCAGTTGATTGCCGTAGCCGCTGTCACACGTGCCGTCGTGGATTACGCCTTCGCCGGAGGCTACGACGAAATTGTCGGCAGGGTGGAAGACCGCGGCACGCACACCGGTTACCTGCTCCGTGCAGTCATCGGCAAACGCCTCGCTTTCGCCTTCGCCGCCGATCCAGATGTCGAGCCAGGTCGACGTGTCACCGTGTTCGTCCGCGCCGGCGTGGCACGGCCCTTCCTCCGGGACCGGGCCGTCCCCGCACGTGTCCTCGACGATGAAATAGCGCCGCACGTCAGGAAGATAGATCCGGGTACCGGCGGGGACATCAAGGACGTCCTTCCCCGTCTCCAAGGAATGCCCGACGGCGATAGTCACCGGATCCGCATAGGTTCCGGTCCCGCCGGCCTTCTTGTGCAGCACCGGGTGGCTGATGTTCGGAGAGCCCGGCGGGGTGTTGTCATACCACGTGTAAGCCGTGATGAACGTGTCGGGAGCTGCCGTCCGGACCGCCTGCGACGGAGCAGGTATCGGCGGCGGCGACGGTCGCTGAGACGACGGCGGCGGCGACGGTCGCTGGGACGACGGTGACGGCGACGGGCCCGGGCCCTGGCATGCGGCAGCCGCCAAGGCAACCGCCACCAAGCCTGCGGCCACTCCGACTCCTCTGCGCATTCTGCCTCTGCCTCCACAAAGCCCTGCCAAGTACGTCGAACGCTACCTTGCCCGCCGCTGTCGCGATAGCCGCAAGTAGGACGTCTTACAGATTCCCTCAGGCGAAGCTGCCCCGCGGCGAAAAGCCCGGCCGAATTACGGCCCGAAAACGGGGAATTCGCGCCCTTTCGGGCACTGCCAAAGAAAGTACAAACGAAGGGCCCCGGCGCCTTTTTGGCACGGCGCTTCAACGTTCGCAAAACAGCTGAATGCCGAACGTCCATAACCGTCAACCGGTGCCGCCAAATGGGCCGGGCCGGGCCGCCCATACTCGCACCCAAGTCATCAGGGCGACGTAGTCCGCCCGCGAAGCAAGTAGAAGCGCCCGGAAAACGCAGGTGTTTCTTACGCGTGTGCGACCCTATCCGGCGCTCCTAACCTCGAAGACATGGAGTACGCCGGAGAACGGCGGCTCGGACGAAGTAAGGGGCGGGGTCAGATGAGCGCCGATTCTCCTCCTGCGAATTGATCGCCGTTTCGGGCTTCGAGCCCCAAAACGAGCCTTGGCGCTCACACCCTGATTCAGGTCAGGCCATTAGAAGCACGATTCCCTGGCGAGGAAATTCATGACTAAACCTGCCCCCCTTCCCGTAAGTCCCCCGGTCTTCTTTGACCCGAGTGGAAAGCGTTGGCGCAAAATACTTGTAGCGCTGGTGGCCAGCGTGCTGTTGATAGTCCTCTCGGTCGTCTCGATTCTGCCTGCCGCCAGCGCACCAGTGTGGAAGGGCCAGGAGAACCAGTCCGTGGAGTATCCGCGCAAGCTCTTGTCCACTGCGGACCTGCAGAATATTCCCCGGATCGGCCCTGAAGGGGGCTTTGCTTTCGACCGGATCGCCCTCATTGAGCGGGTTAACGGCAAAGTGCTGCTGAAGGACCCCTTCAGCAGCACCATCTGGCGGGAGGCCACAGCGGAGGAAATTGAGCTGATCGGCGACAGCCCCTACGCCATGGAGACCTTCGGGAAACCGGCAGACCACACCTTGATGTTGACCTTTGATGACGGGCCCGATCCCCGAAACACACCGGAAATTCTGGACCTGCTGTCCCGTGAAGGTGTGCCGGCGACGTTCTTTACGGTGGGCGACAACGTGGTCAAATACCCGGATATCTTCCGCCGCATGACGCAGGAAGGTCATATGGTGGGCAATCACACGATGTCCCACATCGATTTCTGGGCCCACGACGACCTGTTCAACCGCCAGCAGATCATCGGGGCGGACCGGGTGATGCGTGCCTCGGATAATTACGCAACCCGACTGTTCCGGATTCCGACCGGCGACCCGGGAAACAACTCCTTGGCCCTCCTGCAGTCCCAGCAGCTGGGGTTCCTCCACATCAATATGGACTTTGATACGCGTGACTGGTCCTACGCGCCAGGAGTTCCGATCAAGGCGCAGAAACTTGACGGGCAAGGGCATATTGTCCTGGTTCACGATGGCGGCGGCGACCGCAGCGCGACCCTCGAAATGCTGAAAACGTTTATCCCCCAGGCAAAAGCGCAGGGTTACACTTTCACCACGGTCGCACCCATACTGCCACCCGAATTCATCCCCCGGGGCGACGTCCAGGGTGCCGTGGAAGACAACGCGACCCTGGCCGCGATGACCACGTATTTGGTCACACCGAACGTGCTGCTCACATGGTTGTTCTGGTTCGGCATCGGCTCGCTGACTATCCTGACATTCCTTTACGTTGTCCTCGCGGTGATCAACAATCACCGGCAGAATAGGCGCGTCTGGCCGGACGTCGAAGAGGAAGAATGGCCATTCGTCAGCGTCGTCCTGCCGGTCTTCAACGAGGAACTCGTTGTCGCCAAAACGCTCGACGCCCTCAGAGCCAGCGACTACCCGCGTATGGAAGTCGTCGCCATCAACGACGGCTCCACCGACGGCACCCTCGCGGTTCTTTCCGAATACGCCAAGACATGGCCACAACTGCGTGTCATCGACCAACCCAATGGCGGAAAATCAGCCGCGAGTAACCATGGAATAAACCAGTCGCGCGGCGAAATCGTGATCACCCTCGACGGTGACACGCTGTTTGAACCGCAGACGATCAAGATGTTCGCCCGCCATTTCCTGGAACCTCGGAACGGGAAGATAGTCGGCGCGGTTGCCGGGCTCGTGAAAGTCGGAAACCGCCGCAATATCCTGACGGCCTGGCAAGGCCTGGAATACCTTTCCGGCATCTGTGTCACCCGAATGGCGGAGGGCCTCATGGGAGCAATCTCCATTGTTCCCGGCGCCTGCGCGGCCTGGCGGAGGGACGCCCTCGTCAAGGGAGGCGGCTACTCCCATGACACGCTCGCAGAGGACGCGGACCTGACCCTTTCCCTGCAGCAACTCGGGTACAGCATCGTCCAGGAGAACAAAGCCGTCGCGTGGACCGAGGCGCCCATGACTGTCCGGGGATTGTTCAAGCAGCGGCTCCGCTGGACCTATGGCAACATCCAGACCCTGTACAAGCACCGGCACATGCTGTTCAATCCCCGGTTCGGCGCCCTCGGTCTGCTCACCATGCCGTACGCACTGATTTCGGTACTTGTCCCGCTGGTTTTTATGCCCCTGACGGTCGCAGTCGCGGTGACCAGCCTCGCCCGCGGGGAATGGCAGGCCGTCGCGCTGTTCTCGTTGTTCGTCGTCGCAACGCACATGCTCATTTCGATTGTGGCGATCGTGATGGTCGGTGAGAGCCCCACGCACCTCCTGGTGGTTCCCATCTACAGGCTCATTTACGAACCTCTCCGCGCCTACGTGTTGTTCGGATCCGCAATCCTGGCACTGCGCGGCACCGCAGTCGGCTGGTACCGGCCCGAACGCACCAACAGCGTCCTGATGCCGGCCGGCCCCGGGAAGCTGGCCGCCCTCGCCCCGGCCACCTCCGACCGATTGGCCGCTTCATGACCACAGGCCTTCCGGCCAAGGAACCGCCTGAGCCCTGGCGGCCGTCCCGGCTGGTGAACAATGGAGAGCATGCATGCGATCACGACAGTCGCCAATGTCCCGCAGCTGGAGCAGGCTACTGGCGGCCGCCGTCGTCGTGATGGCCGTGGGGACCTGCGCTCCCGCGGATCCGGGGAACTACGGACGGGAGGACGGCATGAGCAAGGCCCCGGCGGTTCCGCAGTGGTTCGGCGGCTACCTTGACGTGACACTGACCCCGAACCTCCGGCTCCAGGACCTGCCCGCGCAAGGCACCATCACAGCGGTCCTGTCGTTCATCGGAGCCCATCCGACGCAGCCGTGCGAACCATCCTGGGACGGCTATTACACTCTCGATCAGGCCGGCGCCAGACTTGACCTCGAAGGACAAATCAAGTCCTTCCGCGCCGCCGGCAATGACGTCGCGATAGCTTTCGGGGGGCAGCTCGCCACGGAGCTGGCTGTAGCCTGCACCGACGTCGATGCGCTGGTTAAGGCTTACACGGCGGTCATCACAAAGTACGGCCTCGATACCCTGGATTTCGACGTCGAAGGCGAAGGCTTGGCTGACCACTCCGCATCTAAGCGGCGCGCCGAGGCGGTCGCGCGGATTCAGGCAAACCGTCCGGCCGGTGACCCGCTGAAGGTGTGGCTGACCCTTCCGGTTTCGACGGACGGGCTCACCCCGGACGGCGGGACGTCCGTAACATCCATGCTGGATGCCGGAGTGGAACTCGCCGGCATCAATATCATGGTGATGAACTTCGAGCCGCTGGCACCGGGCCGAACCATGCTCGACGCGGCCAAGAGCGCCGCCGAGGCCACGCATCAGACACTCGATGCGCTGTACAGGACCGCCGGTAAACCGCTCGACGATGCGGCCCTGTGGAACAGGATGGGGCTCACGCCCATGATCGGCGAGAACGACGTGAAGGGCCAGGTGTTCACCCTCGCGGACGCGGAGGGCCTGAACAGCTTCGGCCTGGAACGGGGCATCGGGCGAATGTCCATGTGGTCGTCTAACAGGGACACTGCGTGCAGTTCCTCGAGCCCGCGCGAACCGGGCAGCAACGCTTCCAGCAGCTGCAGCGGAGTGGCGCAGGAACCCGGGATGTTCGCGGGAGTCCTGGGCAAATCCTTCACCGGCTGAGCGGCTACCCCTAGCCGGCTACCTGCCTGCGGCCTTGTCCAGCACGATCTGCTGCACGTCGAGGTAGCCGGTCTCGAAGCCGGCGCGGGAGTAGCAGAGGTAGAACAGCCACATCCGCTGGAAAACCTCGTCAAAACCGAGGGCCCGGACGTCGTCCGCGCGGGCCATAAAGCGCTCCTCCCAGAGCCGCAGGGTCTGGGCGTAGTGCTCGCCCATGGCGAGGCGCTCACGGACCCTGAGCCCTGTCTGCTTCTCGGTGATCTCCTCGATGGCCCGGACCGACGGGATGACGCCGCCGGGGAAGATGTACTTGTGCACCCAGGTGTAGCTGGTCCGGGTGGCGATCAGCCGGTCGTGTCCGATGGTGATCGCCTGGATGGCCACCTTCCCGCCGGGGGCCAGGACCCGCTCGATCGTCTGGAAGTACGTGGCCCAGTACTCATAGCCGACCGCCTCAATCATTTCCACCGAAACGACGGCGTCGAACTCGCCCTCCACCGCGCGGTAGTCCTTGAGCTCGATCGTGACGGCGTCGGCGTAGCCTGCCTCGGCGACGCGTTGCCTGGCCAGCTCCTGCTGCTCGCTGGACAGGGTCACGGAGTAGACCGTGGCGCCGCGCGCCGCGGCGCGGAGGGCCAGTTCGCCCCAGCCGGTGCCGATCTCCAGCACGCGCGTCCCCTTGGTGACTCCGGCCCTGTCCAGCAGCCGGTCGATCTTCGCCTGCTGTGCGGCGGCCAGGCCGTCCCAGGCAACGTTGCGCAGCGCATCACCGTTCTCCGGGAAGAGAGCGCTGGAGTACGTCATGGTGCTGTCCAGGAACGTCGCGAAGAGTTCGTTGGACAGGTCGTAGTGACGGGAGATGTTGGAGCGGGTGTTCTGCTCCGTGTTCCGTTCCGTGCGCGGGGTGCGCGGGAGGTAGAGTCCGCGCAGTTTCTGCAGCGGCTCAGGCACCAGGGTCCCCACCCGTGCGGCGAAGACTTCCATCACCGCTGTCAGGTCATCGGCGTCCCAGTCCCCGGCCATGTAGGACTCCCCCAGGCCGATCAGGCCGCCGTCGCCGAGCCGGGCTGCGAAGGCCTCCGGGCGGTTCATGGTCATGACCGGGAAGACCTGGCCCGGTTCGGTCTGGCCGGACGCGGCCTTGCCCAGGACGGTGCCGTCGGGGTAGCGCACCTCCAGCGGAAGGCGGCGCACGGCGGCGCGGAAGATGGCGTCCGCGGCCCGGCCCGCCAGCCGGGCCTTGAGGCTCGAGGGGACGGTGGCAACGCTGGGCCAGACCGCGGCGTCAATGGCTGCGGGGGGCTGCGGCACCATGTAGGGCACGCCTGGGTTCGTCTGAGCGTTCGTGTGCGCCGGGTTCGTCTGCGCCGTGTGGGGTCCGGTCGCTTCGGTCATGGTCACTGGACTGCCTCCTGTGAGGGGTGGTGTGGTCTTTTGATGACGGGCAACTGACGTGCCCAAAGTTTGATTCCCTGCCAGCGGATCTGCGCTGCGACCCGCAGCGGCGCCAGCGGGACGGCGAGCGCCGCGGCCAAGATGTTGGGCACGGTGGATTCGCGGCGGACGCCGTCAACAGTGGCGACGAAGGGCTTCTGCCCTTCCCGCTCCAGGACGATCGAGACGGCGAGCCGCTCCCCCGGTTCCGGAAGCTTCATCCGGTACCGGCCTTCGACGTCGTTGAACGGGGAGACGTAGAACGCTTTCGGGACGGTGGCCCGGCCGGCGTCGTCGGTCTCCAGCAGGTAGCAGTGCCGCTCCCCGTAGGTGTTGTGGACCTCGGCGATCACGCAGCGCAGCCCGCCCGCAGGGTCGTGGCACCAGAACAGGCTTAGCGGGTTGAAGACGTGTCCGAAGACACGGGCGCTGGCCAGCATGGTGATCCGGCCGCCGTCGAGCGTGATGCCCTGGGTGGCAAGGTAGCGCTCGACGTTGCCTCGCAGCGTCCCGTCCGGGTCGCCCAGGTGGTCCGCCACGGAGAAGCCGGCCAGCGGGGCCAGCCAGCGCGGGAGCCTGGGGAGGGCATCGACGTCGACGTACCAGCTGTAGCTGCGGTAGGTGAAGGCGTTATGCAGCGGGGTGCGGCGCACGTGCGCGATGGACGTGCGGTAGATAGCGGCCGATGCGTTCATGAGCCCTCCGCGGGGACGGTCTGCAGGTCAGGATCGACGGCGACGGCGCGGTATTCCTCGTTCAGCGCGACGGCGGGGTCGTCCCACGTGCGGCCGAGCCGCTCCGCGGCTTTAACGCCGGAGAGGGCGCCGTCTTCGTGGAACCCCCAGCCGTGGTAAGCGCCGGCGAAGGCCAGCCGGTCATCGCCCAACGCCAGGATCCCCTGCTGGGCCCTCAAGGAATCCGGGGTGTACTGCGGGTGCGCGTAGACCATGCGCTCGATCACGGTGTCGTCCGCAATCAGCTCCGATTCGCCCAGGCTGACGATGTAGCGCCCCATGTCCACGGGGGCCAGCCGCTGCAGCCGGGTCATGTCGTAGCTGACCAGGACCTTGTCCGGCCGGGCATCGCAGGACGGCAGCCGGTAGTTCCAGGAGGCCTTGGCGTTGTCGCTGGACGGCAAGACGGCGGCGTCGCGGTGGAAGACCGTGTGGTTGACCGAGTACGGCATGCCGGCCAGGGCCTCGCGCTCGGCGGGCGAGGCGTCGGTGAGCATGTCCAGGGCCTGGGCCGGATGTGTGGCGATGACCACGGCATCAAAGTTCTCGGTGGTCACTGTTCCCGTGCGGGTCGTCGTGGTCAGCTCCACACCGTGCTCGTGGCGGCGCACTCCGGTGACAGGGCTGGAGAGGCGGATATCCGGCAAGGTGGCGGCGACCCTGTCCACGTAGGTGCGCGAGCCGCCGGTGACGGTGCGCCACTGCGGTGAACCGGAGACCCCGAGCAGGCCGTGGTGGCCCAGGAAGGTGAAGAGGTAGCGTGCCGGGTAAGCCAGCGCGGTGGTGGGATCGCAGGACCAGACCGCGCTCACCACGGGGGTCATGAAGTGCGAGATGAAGTAGCTGCTGAACTTTTCCCGGGCCAGGAACTCCCCCAGGGTGAGCTCCTGTTCCCCGGCTGGGGTGTCCGCGGCGAGCAGGGCGCGGGCCCTGCGGTAGAAACGCATCACCTCGAGCAGCATCAGCAGGTAGCGGCCGCGCAGCACGGTGGAGGGCCGCGGAAGGATTCCCCGGCCCTTGGCCCGGGCTCCGGCGTACTCCAGCCCGCAGCCGTCGCAGCGGACGGACATGCTCATTTCCGAGTCCTGGGTTTCAATGCCCAGTTCGGCGAAGAGCCGCAGCAGTGTGGGGTAGGTCCGTTCATTGTGGACGATGAAGCCCGTGTCGATCCCGAGGCTGGGACCGCCGGCCTGCCTTACGTCGTGGGTGTGGGCGTGTCCGCCGAGCCGTGCGTCGGCTTCGAAGAGGGTCACGGTGTCCTGCCGGTTCAGCACGTACGCGGCGGTCAGGCCCGCCACGCCGCTGCCAATCACGGCTACTCGCCGGCCCGGGGGAATTCCTGCTGCATCTGACACTGATCTGCTCCTGTTGGCTTTGCCGGAATCGTCCTGGTGAATCGTCTTATGGGCAATTCGTCGCCGGGGGGCTGACGGATGTGTGCGACTTTTCAGCAATTCGCTTCCGTCCAATGTGCCAGAATGAAGCGGGATTGCGGTCCCGCCTCACCGGAACACGCGAAGGGCAAACCATTGATCAACCCCGTCCATCTGCGGACCCTCGTCGAAGTGACGAGGCTCGGGTCTTTCGCGGCGGCCGCCACGCGGCTCGGCTACACGGCGTCGGCGGTTTCCCAGCAGATGTCGGCGCTGGAACGGGACACCGGCGTCGAACTTTTCCAGCGTTCGGCCCGCAGCATCCAGCCCACCGAGGCGGCCCTGGTCATGACCCGGCACGCGGCCAAGGTCCTCACGGACATCGAGGCGCTGATGGCGGCGGCCTCCCGCACCGGGGATCCCGCCCGGCAGGAACTCCGGCTGGGCATCTTCCCCAGCCTGGCCACCTATGTGCTGCCGCGGCTCCTGGAAAACCCGGCCTGGAAGAAACTCGGGATTGACCTGCGGGTGTCCGTGGCGGAGCCCGCCCAGACGATCCAGGGCCTGCGCACCGGCGGCGAGCTCGACGTCGCCCTCGTGTACCAGGTGGGGCAGTCAGGGCTCGCGTGGCCGCACACCGTCAACCGGCAATGGATCGGCGACGACGACTTCCGGGTCGTGCTGCCGGCGGCCTGGGGCATCGGCACGGAGTCGAAGGTGGCGGCGGACCACCTCTCCGACATGCCGTGGATTGTGCACCACCCCGGCACCAGTGACGCCACCGTGATCGAGCGGCTCTTCGCCAGCTGCAACCTCCACCCGCGGGTGGTCGCCTACAGCGATGACTTCCATGCCAGCCTCGAGATGGCGGCGGCGGGGCTGGGCGCCGCACTGGTTCCCGAGCTGGCCCTGCTGCACCGGCCGGCCGGCGTGGTGGTGCTGGATGTTCCCGAAATCCGGCTGGCACGCAACGTCTTTGCCCTGCTGATCAATGAAAAACAGACGGCGCAGGTCCAGCTGTTCGTCGAACTGCTGGCCGACACCTTCAACTCCTCCACCCTTAAACAGGCAATCGCCCGCAAGGGCTGAGGCAGCGGTGGCTCACCGCCTACGGAGCCGCTTGCGCAGTCCCGTGCCCATCCCGGCGAGGGCGCTGATGATCCGGTGTTTGGCGGGGCTGTAGGGCGGGTAGATCAGTTCCAGAGTGTCCGGCCGTTGCGGCTTGGCCAGGGTGGCCCGTTCGTGCGAGAACGTCCGCAGCGAGTGCTCCCCGTGGTAGGCGCCCATGCCGCTGCCGCCGACCCCGCCGAAGGGCAGGCCCGGGACCATCAGATGCGCGGCCGGGACGTCGAAGCACAGCGCCCCCGAGGAGGTGCGTTCCGAGAAGGCCCGGCGCGTGCCGGCGTCGTTGCTGAACACGTACAACGCCAGCGGCTTGGCGCCGTCGTTGATCATCCGGATGGCCTCATCTCGGCCGGCGACCGGCACCAGCGGCAGCAGCGGCCCGAAGATCTCCTCCCCCATGACCGTGTCCCCGGGGGCGGGCCGGAGCAGGGTCGGGGCGAAGTGGCGGCTCGCGGCGTCCCGTTCGCCGCCGTGGACCACAGTGCTGCCGTCGGCGAGGGCGGCAATCCGTTCGAAGTGGCGGTCGTTGACGATCCTGCCGTAGGACCCGCTGCGGGCGGAGTCCGGACCGAAGAGCGCGCCGATCGCCTTGACCAGCTCGCGCTCCAGCGGCACCAGCACGGCTTCGGTGGCCAGGATGTAGTCGGGCGCCACGCAGGTCTGGCCGGCGTTCATGAACCGGCCCCATGCGAGCCGCTTGGCGGCCCTGGCCAGGTCGGTGGAGGCGTCCACGTAGGCCGGGGATTTGCCGCCCAGTTCCAGGGTCACCGGCGTCAGGTTCTCCGCCGCCGCGCGCAGCACCGCCTTGGCAGCGGTTTCCCCGCCGGTGAAGAAGATGTGGTCAACGGGCATGCCCAGCAGTGCGGTGGTTTCCGGGATGCCGCCCTGGACCACCTCGGCCGCGCCGGCCAGGTACTCCGGAATCCACCGCGCCAGGGCTGCCGAGGTGGCGGGGGCGTGTTCGCTCGGCTTGAGCACCACGGTGTTGCCGGCTGCGAGGGCACCGGCCAGCGGGGCGAGCAGCAACTGCAGCGGATAGTTCCATGGGCCGATCACCAGCACTACTCCCAGCGGGGTCAGCTCGGTCCACGCCTTGGCCGGCTGGACGGCGAGCGGCACTGCGACCGGACGCGGCCGCAGCCAGGCCTCAAGGTTCTTTTCCAGGTGCGCGGCTTCGGCCGTGACAAAGCCGATTTCCGTCAGCAGGGACTCGGTGGCGTGCTTGCCCAGGTCGGCGCCCAGCGCTTCGGCGAACTCGGTGCGGCGCTCGGCCAGCATCCGGCGGAGGCTGCCGAGCTGCTCCAGCCGCCAGGCCAAGGGACGGGTCACTCCGCTGTCGTAAAGTTCACGGGCGCGGGCTACGGCGGGGGCAACGGTTTGCATCCGCCCAATGTACCGGCAGCGGGCGCCCGGCCGGGTGCGGTACCGGATAAAACCTTGCGAATGCTGGAACGGGCCGGTTTTGAGGACTATGTTGAAGATATGAACAAGGTAGCGAGCAAGCACTTCGGAGAGGTCGAGCTCAACCACGGGAGGGACCACAACCTCACCGCCAAGCATGAACTGGCGGGCCAGATCGTGGAGCTTGACCTGAATGTCAATGCGCATGACCACTTCGACGAAGCGGCGATGCACAAAGTTGACTACCGGCTGCGCTTCCTGCCCGAACTCGTGGACCAGGTCCGGGAAATGATCGCCGAGGAACTGGAGCAGGACGGCACCAGCCCCCAGGAGTACCGGCACTTCCACTGCAACGCGATCAAGGACGAGCACCTGAGGACCGTGTTCGGCGTCGAGGATAAGAGCCAGCTCACAGACGCCGTGTTCCTCAAGGCGCTGAAGCTGGGCCACGTGGGCATCTTCCCCGGCCAGCCGGAACGCTATTTCGTCCTGGACTTCACCCTCGGCTCGCACTTCACCGACGAGGTGCTGGTGGCCTCCGCGGACGAGGACGGCGTCGTGGACGACGAGATCCTCTGGGAATCCTGACCCCGGCTTATTTCTCTGCGCCGACCAAAGGCGGCCACCATGGACGATATCCAAACAGGAGACAGCGGCACCACGCGTTCGGTGCCCCTTGAGGGATCCGGATCGCGCACGGTGGACAGAGGGTATTTGCGTACTGCCGCGATGCTGATCTTTGGCGGCGTCGTGATTTCACTGCTGGCCGGCTTGTTTCATGCCGATGCGGCCAGCGCCAACGACCACGTTGCCTCCTTCACCGAGTATGCCCATAGCGACATCTGGACCGCGGTGCACCTGGGCCAGTTCGTAGGCATGGCCCTGTTCGCCGGCGGAATGATTGCCCTGCTGGGCGCCCTGAATGTGCCGCACGGTGCACTGGCCCTGACAGCCCGTTTCGGCGCCCTCTCGGCGGCTGTTTCCATTGCGCTCTATGGCGCGCTCCAGGCCGTGGACGGCGTCGCCCTGAAGCACGCCGTGAATGCCTGGGCGTCCGCTGCAGGGCCGGAGAAGGCAATGCGCTTTGTCAGCGCGGAAGGAATCCGCTGGCTGGAGTGGGGAATGCGCAGTTACCACAGCTTCCTGTTCGGAAGCGCCCTGATTATTTCCAGCGTGGTCATCGTGGCCACACGCCGGGTCTCCCGCACAATCGGCATCCTTATGGGGCTATCCGGCGTGTCGTATCTGGCGCAAGGATGGATCATTGGAGCCGAAGGATTCGCAACCGCGAACGCGGTGCCGACGCTGTTCGGGATATTCCTCACCGTGGTCTGGACCGTTTGGCTGCTTATCAGCGCCTGGCGATTGAAAGAGCGGGCAGGCGCGGACGTCTGAGGACATGTCCCCACCCGCCCCAGTGGTTGAGCCTGTCGACACCGGGGTTTCGACAGGCTCAACCACTCAGAGGATTTCCGCTCCCCCCGGCCGCCGGTTCTTGCTACTTGGCGGCTTCCAGCAATTCGGCGCGGACCGTCCTGGTAGCCGTGACGAGGTTGCGCAGGGACTCTTCGGTCTCGGCGTAGCCGCGGGTCTTCAGGCCGCAGTCCGGGTTGACCCAGAGCTGGCGGGACGGGACGTGCTTGACGGCGGTGCTGAGCAGTTCGGTGACTTCCTGCTCGCCCGGGACGCGCGGCGAGTGGATGTCGTAGACGCCCGGGCCCACGCCGCGGCCGAAGCCGTGGGATTCCAGGTCGTGGACTACCTCCATGCGGGAGCGGGCGGCCTCGATCGAGGTGACGTCGGCGTCGAGGCCGTCGATCGCGTCGATGATGGCGCCGAACTCCGAGTAGCACAGGTGCGTGTGGACCTGGGTGGCGTCCGCAGCGCCGGCGGTGGCGAGCCGGAAGGACTTCACGGACCAGTCCAGGTACGCGGCCTGGTCGGCCTTGCGCAGCGGCAGGAGCTCGCGCAGGGCGGGCTCGTCCACCTGGATGACCTGGATGCCGGCGGCTTCGAGGTCGGCGATTTCGTCGCGGAGGGCCAGGGCCACCTGGTTGGCGGTCTCGCCCAGCGGCTGGTCATCGCGGACGAAGGACCAAGCGAGGATCGTGACCGGTCCGGTGAGCATGCCCTTCATCGGCTTAGTGGTCAGGGACTGCGCGTACCGGGCCCACTCCACCGTGATCGGGGCGCTGCGGGTGACGTCGCCCCACAGGATGGACGGGCGGGTGCAGCGGGATCCGTAGGACTGGACCCAGCCGTGCACCGTGACGTCGAAGCCTTCGAGGTTCTCGGCGAAGTACTGGACCATGTCATTGCGCTCCGGCTCGCCGTGGACCAGGACGTCGAAGCCGAGCTCTTCCTGCAGCTCCACGACGCGCTTGATCTCGTCCTTCATGAGCTGCTCGTACTGTTCAGTGCCGAGTTCGCCCTTGTTGGCGCGGGCCCGGGCAGTGCGGATCTCGCCGGTCTGCGGGAAGGAGCCGATGGTGGTGGTGGGCAGCGGCGGCAGGTGCAGGGCCTCGGTCTGTGCGGCCTCGCGGACCCCGTAGTCGGAGCGGCTGAAGTCGGCGCCGGTCAGGGCGGCGGTGCGGTTCCGGACGTCGGCCCGGCGGACGCCGTCGGCGGCGGCGCGGGAGGCGATGATGCGGGTGGCCTCGTCGATGGCGGGCTGGACTGCTGCCTCGTCGGTCAGCAGGCCCGCGAGGGTGACAACCTCGGCGGCCTTCTGGTCGGCGAACGCGAGCCAGCTGCGCAGCTGAGCGGAGAGCTGGACCTCCTCGTCGACGTCGTGCGGGACGTGCTGGGTGGAGGTGGAGGTGCTGATGGCGAGCTTGGCCACGGATTTCTTCAGCTCGGCGATCTTGGCCGCGGAGGCGGCGAGGTCATTGCGCCAGATGTTGTGGCCGTCCACGACGCCGGCAACCAGGGTCGTGTTACCCAGTGCGGCCAGACCGGCGGCGGAGGGAACCTCGCCCTTGAAAACGTCCAGGTGCAGGGCGTCGATGCCGGTGGCGGCGAGGGTGCCCAGCTGGCCGTTGAGCGCGCCGTACGGGGTGGAGACGAACAGCTGCGGGCGCTTAGCGGCGGCGGCGAGGACCTCGTAGGAGCGGGCGACGGCGGCCTGGATTTCCCCGGCCGGGGTGTCCTGGTCCACCACGAGGGCGGGCTCGTCGAGCTGGACCCAGCCGGCGCCAGCGGCGGCAAGCTTCTCCAGCAGTGCGGTGTAGACGGGGAGGACGTCCTCGAGGCGGGACAGCGGGCTGAAGCCGGCAGGGGCGTCATCGGAGGCCTTGCTCAGCAGGAGGAAGGTGACCGGGCCAACGATGTACGGGCGGGTCTCGACGCCGTTGGCGAGGGCGTATTCGAATTCCTCGACGATCCGGTTGGAAGTCAGCGCGAAGGTGGTCTCCGGGCCGATTTCCGGGACGAGGTAGTGGTAGTTGGTGTCGAACCACTTGGTCATTTCCAGCGGCTGCTGGTCCTTGTTGCCACGGGCCAGAGTGAAGTAGCCGTCGATGTCGAGCTGGCCGTCGGCGTCCAGGAGGTTGCCGAAGCGTGCCGGCACGGCGCCGAGGTGGGCGGCGGCGTCGAGCACCTGGTCGTAGTACGAGAAGGTGCCGGGAACGGCGGCGGCTTCGGTGAGGCCCAGGCCCTGGAGGCGCTTGGCGGTGCCGAGCTGGATCTCTTTGGCGGCGGCGTCCAGGGCGGTGGCGTCGATCTTGCCGGCCCAGTAGGCCTCCACGGCCTTCTTGAGTTCGCGGCGGCGGCCGATGCGCGGGTAGCCCAGGATCGAGGCAGCCGGGAACGGAGTGGGGTTGAGCGTGTTCTTTTCAGTCATGGGAAGTCCTAAATGTTGGTGGTGAGGTTAGCTGGCGAGCTGGCGGCGGCCGGCCGTGGGGCGGTGGCTACTGTGCCGGTTGCCACCGTGCCGGTTGCCTCGTTGAGGACGGGCCAGGGCGAGTTTGTCCAGCACGTCGAGCGCAGCCGAGTGTTCGTTGAAGGTGTAGAGGTGCAGACCGGGGGCTCCGGCGTCCAGTGCCGCGTTGGCCAGGTCCACGGTGGCGCCGACCCCGATCCGGGTGCGTTCGGCGTCGGTATCGGCGGCGGCCAGCCGGTCGATCAGTTCCGGGGCCGGTTCGACGCCGGTCAGCTCGCCGAGGCGAGTGAGCCGGCGGATGCTGGTCAGCGGCATAACGCCCGGGATGATCGGGATGGTGACGCCGGCACGGCGGGCCCGGGTCAGGAGGTCCGCGTACTGCTCGGTGTGGAAGAAGACCTGGGTGATGGCGAAGTCGGCGCCGGAGCGCTGCTTGGCCAGCAGCACCTCGACGTCGTGCGCCTCACTCGGGGACTCCGGGTGCCGGGTGGGGTACGCGGCGACGCCGACGGCCACCTTGCCGGCGCAGAGCAGCGCGGAGCGGCGCTGTTCGACGCGGCGGATGAGCTCGATCAGGTCCTGGGCGTAGCGCAGGGACCCCTCGGGCGGAACGCCGCCGTCCTTGGGCTGGTCACCGCGCAGGGCCAGGATGCCGCGCACGCCGACGTCGAGCAGTTCGCCGATGATCTCGGCGAGCTCCTGCGGCGAGTTCCCCACGCAGGTCAGGTGTGCCAGCGGCCGCAGGGTGGTTTCCTGGACGAGGCGGTTGATGAGCTCGACGGCGGTGTCCCGGTTGGAGCCGCTGGCGCCGTAGGTCACGGAGACGTAGTCCGGGTCCGTGCTTTCCAGTTCGCCGATGGTGGTCCAGAGCGATTCCGCCGCCGCGGGCGACCGCGGCGGGAAGAGCTCATAGGACAAGGCGACGGGGGCCGTGCCGGCCAGGTTTGGGTGGGTGTCAATAAGGCTAGGGGGAGACATTTGCGTCCTTGGCTGTGAGCACTGACGGCTTGGCCCGGAATACGGGTGCTGTCGGTGAGTTGAGTTTGGGGAACACGGAGCAAACTCCGGCAGGACGCAGCCGCGACTGTTACGCCTGATACGAAGTTGTCCGTGAGCAAATGTCAGGCCCACATGGGGGCACCCACACCCTCCTGGGCCGCCGTGGGGCTGGCCGTGAGCGGAGGATCGCTGACACGTTACTGAGGTAACTTGGATAAGACTCTACGGGCCGCCCGGGAAGCGGATCAAGTCGGTTCCCGAATTAAGACGCACCTTTACGGCATATTTCATGTTCGGACAGAATATTGTTCGCCGCAAGGCCGGTTCCGCGTAGGGGCACTGCCCGCTTGGAACCCGGAATTCCGGGGACGGGAAGCCCTCCCCTTTGTGCCCGCGCAGGACTATTCTTTTGCCATGATCCAGCTTCCAGCCAGCTACCAGGAGTACCTCGCCGGCAAGAGCGAGAGTTTCATTAACACGGTCCGGCCCATTCTGATGCAGTCGGCGGCGGACAAGGCACACGGAGTCAAGGTGTCCTACAACCACGGCCCCACCGGCCACCAGGCACACGTGGACGAATCGATCCCCTTCGGCACCGTCGTCGAGGACATCGACTGACGCCATTGCCCCTGGCCCTGGCAGGCGTTAGCCTCCGGCGGCCCTAGCCCTCCAGCAGGAGGCGCTGCGAGCGGGGTGCCAGCGTGTGCTCCAGCACGAGGCAGGCGGCGCCGATCGCGCCGACATCCTCGCCGACGCCGGTGCCGACCACCTCGATCTCGTGGATCTTCCGGGTGGCGCTGCCTTCCCGGACCAGCGCCGGGACACGTTCCAGATAGCGCTGCGAAAGGCAGGTCCAGAAGGGCCCGCCGAACACCACACGGTCCACGTCCAGAGCATTGGTGATGGTCGAGACGGCACGGGCCACCAGGACGGCGGAGTGGTCGATGATCTCCTCCGCCTTGGGGTCGCCGGCCGCGGCGGCGGCGCACAGCGCGGCGAAGCTCTCCTGGATGGCGGGGCCGGTCACGGCTTCGAGGGGGCCGTCCAGGACCCCGGCTTCGACGGCGCGGGCCACCAGCACCTGGGGAATGCTGGTGGACTTGACGCAGCCGCGCATCCCGCAGTCGCAGGGCGCCCCGTCGGGGTCGACGATGATGTGCCCGATCTCGCCGGCGTTTCCCGAGGTGCCGCGCACCACCTCGTCGTTCAGTACGATCCCGCAGCCGATTCCGGTGCCCATATACATAAAGACGAAGCTGCCGGCGCCGCTGGGGCCGCCGGCCCAGGTCTCGGCCACGGCGGCACTGGTCACGTCCTTGTCCACGATGGTGGACAGCCCGGTGGCCGCGGACAGGGCGTCGCGGAGCGGCACCCGGTCCCAGCCCAGCAGGAGCGGAGGGTCCACAACCGTGCCCTCCTCAAGGTCGATCGGACCGGGCGAGGCGATGCCCAGGCCGGCGATCTTGGATGGGTCAACGCCGGAATCCGCAATGAGCAGCTTGATTTCGGCGGCGATGGTGTCAATGACGGCCCCGGGGTGGTTGCCGCCGGGGGTCTTGATCCGCGAATGCTTCACCACGGCCCCCACCAGGTCCAGCACCACGAACGTGGTCACTGCCGGGTCCAGGTGGACTCCCACGGCGTACATGCCGGACGACTTGAGCCTGAGCATGGTCCGGGGCTTGCCCGGTCCGGTGCCTTCCTTGCCTGCCTCGTAGATCAGGTCCTGGTCCAGCAGCCGGCGGGAGATATTGGAAATCGTCTGCGGGGACAGCCCGACGATCTGGGCCAGCTCCACCCGGCTGAGACCGGCCGGGGAACGCCGGATGGCATCGAGGATTACCGTGAGGTTAAAGTCCCCCATGCGGGGCAAGTTGGTTCCGCGCCTCGGTGAGGGCTGGCGGATCTCAGTCACTGATAACCCCTAAACGTCTTTGGCCACGCACTGCTTATTTCAGAATCGTACGTTACGCGGGTGTGACCGCCCACACGCCCGCTTCATACACCGGAAGATTTTCGGGTGCTGGCGGTCACCGTGAATTTCGGATTCCGGCCAACTTCCCGGGTGGGACCGATCAGCCGCTGCAGCGCGGGCTGGTAGTGGAGATGGCTGTTGAACACCGTCCAAAGCTCCCCGCCCGGTGCGAGGACCCGCCCGGCAGCCTCGATCAGCTTGACGCCGGCCCCGGCATGAACCGCCGCTCCGACGTGGAACGGCGGGTTGAGCAGGATCAAATCGGCGCTGGCATCCGGCAGCGAACCCATGGCGTCGTCCTGGAGTGCCACAATCTGACCGGCGAGGCCGTTGGCTTCCGCCGTCGCCCTGGCCGAGTCGACGGCGGCGGCGGACTGGTCGGTGGCCGTGACCCGGGAGCCGGGGTTGCTGCGGGCGTACATGGCGGCGAGGATTCCGGTGCCGCAGCCCAGATCGATGGCGTGCCGTGCCTGCGGCATCCGGGGCAGGAACTCCAGCAGGAACCGGGTGCCGATATCCAGGCCGGTGCCGGCGAACACGGCGCCCCGCGCACACACGGTCAGTCCCAGCTCGGTGTTGACTTCGGTGACGGGGAACGGCGGGGCGCCCGTGGTGGGCTTAGGTCCGCGGGCCAGCAGGATGCGGGATTTCTGCCGGGCGTGCTGGGGCTGGACCTCGCTGAAGTGACGCTCCAGCACGGCGTTCATGCCCAGGCTCATGTGCTTGACCCGGCCGCCGGCCAGGAGTACGACGCCGGGGTCGGCGTGGCGGGCGACGGCGTCGGCAATCTCGTCCAGTTCCGCGAGGGATTTGGGCAGCTGGAGGAGCACCACCTTGGCCCCCGACAGGAGCCCTGGCCCCAGCGGGTGCTGTTCAAAGCCGCCGGTGATGCCCAGCTTCGCGGCGTTGTGCCGGAGGGCCCGCTCACCGGTGATGAGGTCCTGATGCACGCGGACGGGACGGGCCCCGCTGCCGGCGGCGTCGGGGTTGGCGGCGTCAGAGTTAGCGTCGGGGTTGGCGGCGTCGGGGTTGAAGGCGCCGAGCGTGAGGGCGCCGAGGGTCAGCGCCCCGTACCGGTCCCCCACAACGGCGAGCCGGCTGCCGGGGTGGAGGGCTCCGGCAGCGAGCACGTCCACGGCGGTGTCCAGAAGGAGTTTGTCCGTGGCGTCCCAGGCCTGCAGGTTGGGCGCCTCCACGTCCGGGAACCTGCCCATCCGGGAGAAGAGGGAATCAAGAGTGTTGTCCGCCACGCGCGAGCTGCCGCCTTTTGTGAGTCAGGTGTGAGTCGGGGTGTTCAGGCCCGGAGGTTGAAGTTCCCTGCAAACTTATCCTGCTCCTCGAATAAACGCAGGATGCCCGCCACTGCGGCCCGCCCGGCCCGGTTGGCGCCGATCGTGGATGAGGACGGCCCATAGCCGATCAGATGGACCCGCGGTTCGGCGGCCACCCGGGTGCCGTCCATGGCGATCCCGCCGCCGGGGCCGCGCAGGTGCAGCGGGGCGAGGTGCTCAAGCTCGGCCCGGAATCCGGTGGCCCAGAGGATGACATCGGCGGCCAGGAAGCTCCCGTCCGCCATCCGCACTCCCCCGGGCTCGATGCCGGCGAACATGGGGTGGCGCTCCAACACACCCCGGGCGGCAGCCGCGCGCAGGGCAGGAGTCCAGATCAAGCCCGTGACGGCGACGACGCTTTGCGGCGGCAGACCCTGCCGCACGCGCTCCTCGACGAGGGCGACGGCGTCGTGCCCGGCCTGCCGGTCGAACGCGGCGTCCCGCCAGACCGGCTCCCGGCGGGTGAACCAGCTGGTGGTGGTGACCTGGGAAATCTCGTCCAGCAGCCCGACGGCGGAGATGCCCCCGCCCACCACCACCACATGCCGGCCGCGGAACTCCTCCGCCGAGACGTAGTCCGCAACGTGCAGCTGCCGTCCGCGGAAGGACGCCCGGCCCGGGTAGATCGGCCAGAACGGCCTGGACCAGGTGCCGGTCGCGTTGATGACGGCGCGGGCCGACCAGTCGCCGCCTGACGTGGCGATCCTTAGCCGCCCGCCGGCGTCGTGGTCCTCCGCCGCGACGGACCGGACTTTGACCGGCCGTTCGATGGCCAGCCCCAGTTGCTGTTCGTAGCCCCCGAAGTAGCGGGCCAGGAAGCTCGAGCTGGCTTCTTCCGGGTCGACGGCCGGCTGCGGGATACCGGGCAGGTCGCTGATGCCGTTCACGGTGGCCATGAGGAGGCTCTTCCAGCGGTGGCGCCACGCCCCGCCGGGGCCGTCCTCGGCGTCGAGGACGATGTAGCTCCTCACCGGCCCGGCAGGATTCCGGGCCTCCAGTGCGGTTCCGGCCGGGAGAAAGCCCCGGCGGTGCAGGTGGTAAGCGGCGGAGAGCCCGGCCTGGCCCGCGCCGATCACCACGACGTCGGCGGACCGGACCCGGCCGTCCATCCCTGCGGACATGCTGGTCAGATCTTCTTGACCACGCTGGATTTCAGCTGCATGGGACCGACGCCGTCCACCTTGCAGTCAATGTCGTGGTCGCCGACGCCGTTCACCAGCCGGATCCCGCGGACCTTGGTGCCCACCTTGATGACAGTGGAACTGCCCTTGATCTTGAGGTCTTTGACCACCGTGACGGTGTCCCCGTCGGCGAGGATATTGCCGACGGCGTCCTTGATCGGCTTCGCTTCCTGGTCACCGGGCTCCTGCTCGACGGCGGCCGACCACTCATGCGCGCACTCCGGACAGACCAGGAGCGCCCCCATCTCGTAGGTGTACTCGCTGGAGCATTCGGGGCACGGGGGCAACGTCTCATTCACGCCCCCAATGTTAGTCGAGCGGGAGGGCGGAGGGGCAGCGGGGCCGCATTGCTAAGCTGCTCTCACCCCACGTGAAGGCGGCGCCTTATGGCCGACAGTCCAGATCAATCCGAAGGTCCGGCCCAGGAAACCGGTCCGGCCCAACCAACCGGTCCTGCCCGGTCCCGTAACGGTGATGCCAGGCTGGTCCCGGGCTGGCGTACCGCCGGCCGGCTGCTGCTGGGCGGGTTCCTCATCCTGGCCGGCGTCAGCCATCTGGGCTGGAGCCGGGAGGCGTTTTACGCGCAGGTGCCGCCGTGGCTGCCGCTGGACCGGGACTTCATCGTGGTCGCTTCCGGACTCGTGGAGATCGCCCTGGGCGCGGCCCTGTTGCTGCTCAGGCGGAGGCGGACGGCGCTGGGCTGGGTTGTTGCGGCGTTCTTTGTGGCAGTCTTCCCGGGCAACATTTCGCAGTTCGCCACGGGCACCGATTCGTTCGGCCTCAATTCGGACCAGAGCCGCGGAATCCGGCTGCTGTTCCAGCCGCTCTTGGTGGTGTGGGCCCTGTGGTCCACGGGCGCCTGGAAGGAGTGGCGGCAGTCCCGGAAAGCCCGCCAAACCGGCAAGTGACCAGGTCGACGGGCAGCCCGCCCGACGAAAACTGGCACCAACAAAACACGGGCACCGGATAGTCACGAACCCGGCAAAACAAAGGAGGCCCTGCTCAATGAGCAGGACCTCTTCGGTGGAGCTGAGGGGACTCGAACCCCTGACCCCCTGCATGCCATGCAGGTGCGCTACCAGCTGCGCCACAGCCCCGAACTTGCTGGGGAAACTTTCCGACTAAGGACTGTTTTCCCTGAAGCAACCTGTTTATCTTAAACCACATTTCCGGTTCACGCGAATCGGCACGCCCTCCCGTGGCAAATGTTCCGGCAGAGCGTCACTTTCCGGGTCGAGGCAACGCTGGGTCGGGGTGGAGGACGCTGCTGGCAGCATTTTCCGGGTCGACGCAACGCTGGCCCGGAACGAAGGTAGCTGCCGGCAGTCACCGGCGCCGTCGCCAGTGCGCGGGCAGCTCAGGGCGAATGCGCGACGCCGATCCGCCCTGATCTGCCCGCGCGTCGGCACATGCCCGCAAAACCTGCACGCACACCCAGGTTGGCGGCAAAATGTGTGTTTGAGATTGGCCGCTCACCTCAATAGCCCGCAAATCCGCACAAAAAAACCCGCCGGAATCTTTCGATTCCGGCGGGTTATCCGGTGGAGCTGAGGGGACTCGAACCCCTGACCCCCTGCATGCCATGCAGGTGCGCTACCAGCTGCGCCACAGCCCCGAATTTTCGTTGCTCCGACTCCGTCAGCTTGCGCTTTCGGCTCCGGCTCTTTGTCCGGATCTCTCCGAAGCAACTCAAATATCTTAGAACAGCCTTTCGGAAAATTCCAAATCGGGCATATTCCGATTTTCCCGCCCTGCTGCTACTCCGATTCGGATGCTGCTGCTGCCTTCGCGGACGCGTCGTCCCCGAGCTGCAGGTCCACGACCGGGCAGTCCTTCCAGAGACGCTCCAAGGCGTAGAACACACGGTCTTCCTCGTGCTGGACGTGAATGACAATGTCGCCGTAGTCCAGCAGGACCCAGCGGCCGCCGGAACGTCCTTCACGGCGGATCGGCTTGAGCTCGAACTTGGAAAGTTCGTCTTCGATGCCGTCCACAATGGCGTTGACCTGGCGCTCGGACGGTGCCGAGGCAATCAGGAAGATGTCGGCCAGGGCCAGCCGTTCGCTGACGTCCATTGCGATGATGTCCTCGGCCAGTTTCTCCGCGGCGGCTCGGGCGGCGTGGCGGGCTGTGGCGATGGATGATTCTGTTGCAGTCACGGGACTCCTTGTTGGGTGAAAAGTTGTTGGGCGAAAAGCTTGTGTTGTGAAAATGAGTGGAGCGGCCGGCTGCCAGGACAGCAGAGCCTGGAACGGTAGTTGCCTAGCCGGATAGGCCGGTAACAATGAGGGTGATGCCGGCGATCAGGGCCATCACGCCGAGAATCAGCACGACCAGTTGCACGAGGCGGAGCCGGCGCGCCCGGCCGAGGCCGGCGGTAGCGGCGTCCAGGGGTTCGAGCCCGTTGGCGGCATTCGCGGCGACGGGCATCCTGCCGGTGAAGTCCTCCTCCGGCTGGACCGCGGCCGGATTTCCCGCCGGCGTCGACGTGGCCTGGGGCGCGGAGGCGGCCTTGGCGGCCGCCTCGGCGCGGGCCAGCACCCCGCCGCGGCTGCTTGCGGATGTCGCAGTCTGCTGGCGGGACGACGCCGGACGGCGGTTGCCGGACTTCCGGGGCTGCTCGACCCGGGGTCCCGGGTTGGTGGCGACGGGAACATGCGTCGTGGCAGGGCGCTTCATGACGGGCCGCTCCACGCCGGGGACCTGGACAAACTCCAGGGGTGTGACCATGGCCAGGTTGTTGGCCGTGGTGGGATCGTTCCGCACGGGCTCCGGCTTGTTGTTCTGCTCGGCCAGTTTCTGTTTGGCGGCGGCGCGGCGGTTCAGCACGGCGGCCCGCTCGGCGAGGGCGATCTGCTCCGCCAGAACGGCCGGATCGACGGCGTCGGGGTCCGTGGCGTTGATGTGCTCCATTTTGGCCAGCTGGTTCTGGGCCTGCTGGGCCAGAAGTTCGCGTGCGGCCAGGGCCTGCTCCACGGTCATTCCCTCGGGACCCTGACCGCCGGTGGGTCCGGCGCCGCCGTCGGGGCCACCGCCGGCGGGAACGGACTCAACACCGGGACGGGCTCCCCCGGCTGCCCCGGGCTGGGTAACAACCGGCGTGGACCGCGTGCGCGGAGAAGCCGGCACAATCATGTTGGCGGAAGTGGCCGGGGCTGTTTCCGCCGCCAGTTGCATCAGCCGCAGCTGGCGCCGGGTGGGCGGTCCGCCCCCGGCAAGGTTGCCTTCTTTTTCGGCCAGTTCCTTGATGGTGCGCAGCGTGGCCCGGTCCCGGGCGCGGACCTGGGAGGACCGTTCGGAGCCGGTGGTGCTGCGTACTGTGTCGGCGGGGCCCGGAATGCGGCGGCGGCCGGTGATCTCGGCCTCGGTGGGCTCTCCGGGGTCTACAACGTCGGCTGGCCGCGGGTCTCCGGAATCAGGAGCCGTCGGCGCGGGCTCCTTCGAGGCTGGAACATTTGAGGCAGGGGGAACCGCGGCGGCACCCGGGGTGCCGGCCTCCTGGTTCGCTTCCAGGCGTTCATCTCTGGCCTGTCGCAGTTCGCGACGGCTGCGGATTGGTGGCTGTTCCTGACTCATTGCAAACTCATTCGGTGCTGGCGGGTTGGGCTATCTCGGTGCTTCGGTCATAGCGTGCGGCGCCATTGCCGGCGGAGGTGTCTCCGGTCTCCGGATCTCCCCCGTACAGTCCGTACTTGGCGATGTACTGGACCACGCCGTCGGGCACGAGGTACCAGACGGGGTTCCCGGCGGCCACCCGGGTGCGGCAGTCGGTCGAGGAGATCGCCATGGCGGGAACCTCGAGAAGGCTGACGTCCTTGCGGCCCATCCCGTCCAGGACGTGGCCGGGCCGGGTGACGCCGACGAAGTGCGCCAGAGACCACAGTTCGTCGATATCCTTCCACGACAGGATCTGGGCCAGGGCGTCGGCTCCGGTGATGAAGAACAGGTCCGCGTCGGGGCGCAGCGTGTGCAGGTCCCGGAGGGTATCGATCGTGTAGGTCGGCCCCGGCCGGTCCACGTCAACCCTGCTGACGGTGAAGCGGGGGTTTGAGGCCGTGGCGATCACGGTCATGAGGTAGCGGTGCTCGGCCTCGCTGACCAACTTGTTCATCTTCTGCCACGGCTGCCCCGTGGGCACGAAGACCACTTCGTCCAAGTCGAACTTGGCCGCGACCTCGCTGGCCGCGACAAGGTGGCCGTGATGGATCGGGTCAAACGTGCCACCCATCACACCCAGACGCAGGCGGCGCTTGGCGCCGCGCTGCTTCACGGTGGCGGAAATATTAGTGCCCTTGGCCGTGATCGTGCTTGTTCGGGTGCTGGCGGTGCGGATCCGCGTGCTCCTCGACAACTTCGTGGCGCCTACCCAGGTTGGAGTAGGACAGCGTGATAAAGAGCATGATCATCAGGACCGCAAACATGACGCCGCCGATGACGAACGGCGGTGCAATCAGCGGCGCCAGTTCCTCGTGGCCTGATTCGCCTGCGGCGGCGATGATGGTGGCGATCTGCTGCGACAGCATGTTCTCCCCTAGTGAGTTCAAAATTTGACGACGGCGGATACCCCCGCCGTTCCGGACTTCTGTTCCATGTTACAGCGTTGCTAGGCCCTGATCTGGCCCTCACCCTGGACGATCCACTTGGTGGTGGTCAGTTCCGTCAGTCCCATCGGGCCTCGGGCGTGCAGCTTCTGGGTGGAAATGCCCACCTCGGCACCGAGTCCCAGTTCGCCGCCGTCGGTGAAGCGGGTGGAGGCGTTCACGATCACGGCGGCGGAATCGACCTCGGCGATGAAGCGCTCGGCGTTGCCGAGGTCATTGGTGAGGATCGCTTCGGTGTGGCCGGTGGACCACGTGCGGATGTGCTTGACGGCCTCGTCCAGGCTGTCCACCATCGCTACGGCGAGGTCCAGGTCCATGTATTCCGTGGCCCAGTCCTCATCGGTGGCGGGGACGGAGTCGACTGACGCCGGCAGCGCGGCCCGGATCCGTTCGTCGGTGTGAAGCGTGACGCCCTTGGCGCGCAGGGCGGCCGCGACGGCGGGCAGCACGGTTGAGCCGGAGTGGACCAGCAGGGTTTCCACGGTGTTGCAGACACTGGGCCGCTGGGTCTTGGCGTTCACCAGGATCTCCACGGCCATTTCCTCGTTCGCGGAGGCGTCCAGGAAGATGTGCACGTTGCCTTCGCCGGTCTCGATCACGGGAACCTTGGCGTTGGTCACGACGGACTGGATCAGTTCGCGGCCGCCGCGGGGAATCAGGACGTCGACCCGTCCGCGGGCGCGCATCAGGGCGTTGGCGCCTTCGCGGCCGTACTGGTCGACGCTCTGCACGGCGTCGGCGGGAAGGCCCACCGAATCGAGGGCGTCCCGCAGCACCGTCACCAGGGCGGCGTTGGTGGCGGCGGCGGCGGTGCCGCCGCGCAGGATGACGGCATTGCCGCTCTTCAGTCCCAGCCCGGCGATATCCACGGTGACGTTGGGCCGGGCCTCGTAAATGGCAGCAACGACACCCATGGGCACGTTGACCTGGCGCAGCCGCAGCCCGTTGGGCAGGGTCTGGCCACGGACCACGTTGCCCACGGGATCCGGCAGGTTGGCGAGGTTTTCCAGCGCGGCGGCGAGGCCCTGGATGCGGGCCTCCGTGAGGGTGAGACGGTCCAGCATCGCCGCGGACGTGCCGTTGGCTTTGCCGGCCGCAACGTCCTTGGCGTTGGCGGCGAGGATTCCGGCCTTCCGCTCCAGCAGCGCGGCGGCGATGGCGCGGAGTCCGCGGTCCTTCCAGGCCCGGTTGGCGCGGGCCATCCTGCGGCCGGCGTGGCGCGAGCGGTCGGCGATGGCGTGGACGGCTGCCTCGACGTCGATTTCTTCGCGGGCGCCGGGGACATCCGGCGAGGTTGCCGCGCGGGGCTCCGTGCTGCCTTCCGCCGGGCCGTCCGCGGGGAGCAGACCTTCGGCGAACAGCTTCTCGGCGAGCAGGGCAGAGCGGGGGGTCAGGGCCTCAGTCATGGTTCCAGTTTAGGCGAGCAGGGAGGTTAGACCAGCACCAGATCGTCAACATGAACAACAACCCGGTCATATCCGCGGCCGAGGCTGCTGCCGAGTTCCTTTGTGGAGCGGCCCAGCATCTGCGGGAGTTCCGCAGCGCCGTAATTCACCAGGCCACGGGCGATCACCGTGCCGTCCTGCGAGACCATCTCGACGGCGTCGCCGGCCTCGAAGTGTCCGTGCACGGCGGAAATACCGGCCGGCAGCAGCGAGGTGCGGCGGTCGCGCACGGCCCTGACGGCGCCGTCGTCGAGCACGAGGGTGCCTTCCACGGACGCGAGGTGCGCCAGCCAGAGGAGGCGGACGGGTTTGCGGGAGCCGTTGACGGAGAACCAGGTTCCCACGTCCTTGCCCGCCAGCGCGGCCGCGGCGTTGCCGGTGGAGGTGACCAGTGCGGGGATGCCCGAACCGGCGGCGATGGTGGCCGCCTCGACCTTGGTGACCATTCCGCCGGTGCCGGTCCCGGCTTTGCCGGTCCGCCCGATGGTCACGCCGTCGAGGTCCTGCGGACCCGCCACATGCGGGATCCGTTGTGCGCCGTGCGCGGGAGGGCCGTCGTAGAGGGAGTCGACGTCGGAGAGCAGCACGAGCGCGTCAGCGCGGACCAGGTGGGCCACGAGGGCCGCGAGCCGGTCGTTGTCGCCGAACCTGATCTCGTGGGTGGCGACGGTGTCGTTTTCGTTGACCACAGGCACGACGCCGAGGTTCAGCAGCCGGTCAAGGGCACGCAAGGCGTTGGTGTGCTGGCTGCGCCGCATGAAGTCTTCGGCGGTGAGCAGCACCTGGCTGACGGTGACCCCGTGGGCGCCGAAGGCGTGTGTGTAGCGGGCCATCAGCAGGCCTTGGCCCACACTCGCGGCGGCCTGCTGGGTGGCGAGGTCGCGCGGGCGCTTCGCGAGCCCGAGCGGGGCCAGCCCGGCGGCGATCGCACCGGAGGACACCAGGATGATCTCGGTGCCGGCGTTGCGTTTGTGTGCCAGGGCGTCGGCGAGCTCGGTCAGGGCCTCTTCCGAAATGCCGCCCCTGATGGACGTCAGTGACGAGGATCCGACCTTGACCACGATCCGGCGCGCCCCGGACAGCACGGAGCGGTCGGGCGCGGATGCGTCCGATGCGGCGGCGTCCGACGCCTGGCGCGGGGTGAGCGCCCCGGCCCGGTCAGTGACGGCTTTACTCGTCATCGGTTGCGCCCAGTCCACTCTCCTTGAGCGGCTTGGCGGCCCGGCGTCCGCTGACGGACTCGGTCCAGATGCCGGCCTTGCGCTCGGCTTCGAGTTCGGCGCGGGCGGCGGCCTTGGCCTCGCGGCGTTCGATCTGCTCGTCGCGCTTCTGTCCGCGGGTGGGGCGGTCGCCGATGTCGGCGAAGCGCACGTCGGTGCCGCGGGGCGCGGCCAGCAGTTCGGCGCCGGCCATCATGGTGGGCTCCCAGTCGAAGACGACGCCGTCGTCCTCGCCGATGACCACCATGTCGCCGGGCTTGGCGCCCTGCTTGAAGAGCTCGTTTTCGACGCCGAGCTTGGCCAGGCGGTCGGCGAGGTAGCCGATGGCTTCCTCGTTGGTGAAGTCCGTCTGCTTGACCCAGCGCACGGGCTTGTCGCCGAGGACGCGGAAGAGCGGCTCAAGGTTCTTCTCTTCGCGGCGGATCTTGAAGCCGGATTCGTTGACGGCGCGGGGCTTGAGGACCGGGGCCTGCACCTTCGGCGGGGCCGCGGCGACGGCGTCGCGGGCGGCCTGCACGATTTCGGCCATGGCAAAGCCGAGCTGGCGGAGGCCTTCGTGGCTGGTGGCCGAGATCTCGAAGACCTTGTAGCCGCGGGATTCGAGCTCGGGGCGGACGAATTCGGCCATGTCCTTGCCGTCGGGCAGGTCCACCTTGTTGAGGGCGACCAGGCGGGGGCGGTGGTTCAGCGGAACCACTTCGCCGTCGGAACCCGCGTAGCTCATGTCCACCGCGTACTTTTCCAGCTCCGCTTCGATGACCGCGAGGTCGGAGAGCGGGTCCCGGTCAGATTCGAGGGTGCCGCAGTCCAGGACGTGGACGAGCGCGGCGCAGCGCTCAACGTGGCGCAGGAAGTGGTGGCCGAGGCCCTTGCCTTCGCTGGCGCCTTCGATGAGGCCCGGGACGTCGGCGATGGTGAAGCGCACCTCGCCCGCCTGGACCACACCCAGGTTCGGGATCAGGGTGGTGAAGGGGTAGTCGGCGATCTTGGGCCGCGCGGCGGACATGGCCGCAATCAGGCTGGATTTGCCGGCGGACGGGTAGCCCACCAGGGCGATGTCGGCGATGGATTTCAGTTCCAGGACAACGTCGCTGGATTCGCCTTCGATGCCGAGCAGCGCGAAGCCGGGGGCGCGGCGCTTCTGCGAGGACAGCGAGGCGTTGCCGAGTCCGCCGATGCCGCCGGCTGCGGCAACGTATTCTGCGCCTTCGCTCACGAGGTCCGCGAGGACTTCGCCGGACTTGGACTTGACCACGGTGCCAATCGGGACCGGAAGGATCAGGGTTTCGCCGTGTTTGCCGGCCCGCCAGTCGCCCATTCCGGGGCCGCCGTTGGTGGCGTGCCGGTGAGGGGCGTGGTGGTAGTCCAGCAGAGTGGTGGTCTGGGGGTCCACGCGCAGGATGACGTCGCCGCCGTTGCCGCCGTTGCCGCCGTCGGGGCCGCCCAGCGGCTTGAACTTCTCGCGGTGGACGGAGACACAACCGTGGCCGCCGGTACCGCCGGATACGTGCAGTACTACCCGGTCTACAAAGCTAGCCACGTGGATCTCCTCAGTGCTGTTCCTCGGGGTCCGAAGACGCCCAAGATGATTGTAATGCGGTTAAAACACCGGTGGAGCGGACCTAATGGCCCGCCCCACCGATTTAAGACTTGTTGTTACTCTGCAGCTGCAGCAGCCACAATGTTCACAACGCGACGACCACGGCGGGTGCCGAACTCGACAGCGCCGGGGGTCAGAGCGAACAGGGTGTCGTCGCCGCCACGGCCTACGCCGGCGCCCGGGTGGAAGTGGGTGCCACGCTGGCGGACGATGATCTCGCCTGCGGAAACTACCTGGCCGCCGAAGCGCTTGACGCCGAGGTACTGGGCGTTCGAGTCACGACCGTTGCGAGTGGAGCTCGCGCCTTTTTTATGTGCCATTTGGAAATGCCTGCCTTAAAATTCTGGGGAATCTGCTGAAAACCTGAACAGTAACGATTAGTTACTTGATACCGGTGATCTTGACCTTGGTCAATTCCTGACGGTGACCCTGGCGCTTCTTGTAGCCGGTCTTGTTCTTGAACTTCTGGATGACGATCTTGGGACCACGAAGGTCCTCAAGGATCTCAGCCGTAACCTTTACCTTGGCCAGGTCCGAAGCTGCAGACGTAACCTTGTCACCGTCTACCAGGAGCAGTGCGGGCAACTCAAAGGTGCTGCCGGCTCCACCGGGGACGCGGTTCAGGGTAACGAAGTCTCCAACGGAAACCTTCTCTTGGCGGCCGCCTGCGCGGACAATCGCGTACACCACTGGGGAACTCACTTCTCTCGACGTTTATTACTAGATTTGCGTGCGGAACCTGGGTCCAATGTGTTTGGTCCGGCTCACGCTGTGCCTCTACGCCGGTGGATTCCCCAAGGGAACCCATGAGCTATCCCGTGGACAATCGCACCCGAAATCGAGCGGAGAGTCCTCAAGGTCATAACCCAAGTGTTGGCGTAAGCACCGAAGGTCTAGACTACGCTAATTTTGCCTTCGGCCGCAAATGAGGCTGGTTCCGGAGTGAGGTACGTGATAGGCGCCACTCTGTATGGACAGAGCCTGCCGCAACGACTTCCGGAACCGTGCCCACCTATCGTACAGGCTCCTCCCGGTCACCACGGTCAGGCGTGCAGCCGCGGCGCGTCGAAGAATTCGACCTCGTAGCGGGCGGACTGCCGGAAAGCCAGAGCCATGGCGTGCCTCTCGCCCGCCGAGGCCGACCGCGCCGCGGCGTCGGTGTACGCGATGGCCTGCCGGGTGGCGGAGGCAAAGTCCTCGTCCGCGTAGGTGGCCAGCCACACGGCGTAGGGATGTGCCTCCGGTGCTCCCGCGGCGAGGAACTGGGCGTGCAGGGACTCCCCGACCTCGGCATAGAGCCAGAAGCACGGCAGCACGGCGGCTACCAGGACCCCGTAGCTGCCGGACACCGAGGCGGCCAGCAGGTGGTCCACATACGACTTGGTGACGGGTCCGGGCGTTACCTGGGCCGGGCGGGTACTCAGCCAGGTCCGGTGCAGCTCCGATTCCACTTCGAGGCAGTTCTGCGCGGAGCGGGCCCAGAAGAGCTGCTCCGCCTCAGTGGGTGAGATCGCGGCGGCGCGCGCCAGCACACGGGAATAGCCGTTGAGGTAAAGCGCGTCCTGGCCGAGGTAGTAGGCGAAGTCCTTCTCCGGCAGGGACCCGTCGGCCAGGGCCTTGATGAACTCCAGTCCGTAAATCGCCTCAAGGTCGGGGGCGGCCACTTCGCGGAGCGCGACGGCGAACTCACCCTCGGCCGGTTCCCTCACGATGGTGCCATGGTCCTGGGTGTGCCGCTGGACGTGGTGGAAGTGATGGACCGGTCCGTTCCCGGTTCCGACGTCGAGAGCCTCCGAGGCGCGCAGCGCCTCCCGCAGCCAGGGCTTGACCTCGCGGAGCGCGGCCTCCCAGTCCCCCGGCCCTGCCTGCAAAGTCTTACTCGCTTGCCCTGCACTCCCGGGTTGGGCAGTACTTCTCGCTTGAACGGTATTTCTGGCTTGCACGGTGGCGATCGCCGAGGACAGCGAACACCCGGTGCCGTGGCTGTTGCGGGTGTGTACCCGCTCCCCCGGCACCACGATGACGTCCTGCGCCAGGAGCCCAACGGTGTTGACCAGAGCATCGGGGCACCCGTCACCAGCGTTGGCGTCGGCGCCGCTGCCGCCGTTGCCGGCGTCGAGGTGGCCGCCCTTCACCAGGACCGTCGTGCCGGTCCTGGCGGCGAGCCGCTTGCCCTGGTCCAGCGCAGCGGCCCAGTCCGCGGCGGCAGATTCTCCGAGCAGGACCGCGAGTTCGGCGAGGTTGGGTGTGATCAGGTCCGCGAACGGCAGCAGCGCCTGAAGCGCCGCCTCATCCGCCTCCTGCAGCAGCCGGTCGCCGCTCGTCGCCACCATCACGGGATCCAGGACCACGACGCCGGGGCGGGTCTTCTCCAGCCAGCTGCGGACTGCGTCAATCACGGACGCGTCCCCCAGCATCCCGATTTTGACGGCGTCGATGGTGATGTCCTGGCTGAGGGCTTCCAGCTGGGCGGTCAGGAAGGCCGCCGGCGGGACGTGGACCGCGCTGACGCCGCGGGTGTTCTGGGCGGTCAGGGCGGTGATGGCCGCCATGCCGTAGCCGCCGTGTGCGGCGATGCTCTTGAGGTCGGCCTGGATCCCCGCGCCGCCGGAGGGGTCGGAGCCGGCGATGGCCAGCACCCGCGGGATCCGGGGCGCCGCAAGAGCAGGGACAGGCGGAAGAAGCGATGAGGCGGTGGTCACGAGAGACATCCCTTCGCCGGTACTAGCCGGACAGGTTCAACGGGTCTGGATCTCAGCCGGCTCGATGCGCGGCACCCCGTGTCAGGGATCCAGCCTAGCCGCATGCCTTAACGAAGTCGCGGGCACGGCCCGAACCAGGCGTATTGCTACGCCGGCCGGACCGCACCCGCGGCCTTGCTGAAGTGTTCCGGTGCTAGAGCCCGATTCCTAGAGCTCCGAGGCCGGAACGCCGACACCGAGGATGATCGGTTCACTGGCGGCCGGTTTGGCCGCCGGCGTCGTCGCTGCCGGGACCTTCGCCTCGTGCACCGAAACGGCTGCCGCCTGCGGGGATTCCTGGCGCTGTTCCACCGAGGTCTCGTTCGCTGCACCCTGGGCGCGGCTGGCGCTCCGGTTGCGGCGGCCACGGCGGGCCCGGGACGTGCCTGCCCCGGCTTCCGCCTCGGTCTGCGAACCCGGCGCCTGGGCGGCGCGCCCCGGTCCGGTTCCGCCGGTGCGCGCCGGAGCGGCGGGCGCGGCCCGGCCTGCCGGTTCACGTGTTGCCGGTTCACGTGTTGCCGGTGCCTTCGCTTCCTCGGTTTCACCCAGGTGGGCGAAGGCCTCGGTCAGCAGGTCCAGCGTTAATGCAGGCGAACTGGCCTCGTCCGCGTGCTCCACGAAGGGCAGGGCGACCTGCTCGCCGCCGAACGTCAGCACGGCGGCGGGGCGTCCGGCTGCTTCCTCGGATGCTGCCAGGTCCACAGCTGCCTCGACAGCGGCTTCGACGGCTGCCTCGCGGGCCCCGGCGTCGGCAGCGGTGCCCGCCTCGTCGTCGTGCAGGTGGGCGGCGTGCGCCGCTGCTGCGATGTTCGCCAACGCGGCCCGGGTTGCCTCGGCCTTGGCGTGGCGCTCAGCTTCCGTGGGTTCGGCGTGTGCAACTGCCGGGGCGGACTGCACGTCCGTGCCCTGGCCCCCCCGGCCGCGGCGGCGGCTCTTGCGTTCGGTCCGCGCGGCCGGCTGCTGCTCGGTCCGCGGGATGTGGTGCTCGGCGGCCACCACGTTGGCGCGGCGGTGTTCCACCGGCTCGTCATGGGTAACGATGCCGCGGCCAGCGCAGGTTTCGCACTGTTCACCGAAGACTTCCAGCAGACCGGTGCCCATGCGCTTGCGCGTCATCTGCACGAGGCCCAGCGAGGTCACCTCAGCCACCTGGTGTTTGGTCCGGTCCCGGCCGAGGCACTCCACCATGCGGCGCAGCACCAGGTCGCGGTTGGACTCGAGCACCATGTCGATGAAGTCGATGACGATAATGCCGCCGATGTCGCGCAGGCGCAGCTGCCGGACGACTTCCTCGGCCGCTTCAAGGTTGTTCTTGGTGACGGTTTCCTCAAGGTTGCCGCCGCTGCCGGTGAACTTGCCGGTGTTGACGTCCACCACGGTCATGGCTTCGGTGCGGTCGATCACGAGGGAGCCGCCAGAGGGCAGGAAGACCTTGCGGTCCAGGGCCTTGTGGATCTGTTCGTCGATGCGCCAGGCCGCGAAGATGTCCGTGTCCTTGGTCCACTTCTCCAGCCGGCCCACGAGGTCGGGGGCCACGTAGGTGACGTAGGCCTCGATGGTGTCCCAGGCTTCCTCGCCGGAGACGATCAGCTTGGAGAAGTCCTCGTTGAAGACGTCACGGACCACCTTGATGGTCAGATCGGGTTCGCCGTAGAGCAGCTCGGGCGCGAGGATCTTCGTCGAGGTCGACTGACCCTCGATCCCTTCCCACTGGGCGCGGAGGCGGTTGATGTCATGCGTGAGTTCTTCCTCGGACGCGCCCTCGGCGGCGGTGCGGACAATGACGCCCGCATCTTCCGGCAGGCGGTCCTTGAGGATCCGCTTGAGGCGGTTGCGTTCGACGTCGGGCAACTTGCGGGAGATGCCGGTCATGGAACCGCCGGGAACATACACGAGGTAGCGGCCGGGCAGGGAGATCTGGCTGGTGAGCCGGGCGCCCTTGTGGCCCACCGGATCCTTGGTGACCTGGACCAGTACGGAGTCGCCGGACTTCAGCGCGTTTTCAATCCGGCGCTGCTTGCCCTCGAGGTTCACGGATTCCCAGTTGACTTCACCGGCGTAGAGCACGGCGTTGCGGCCGCGTCCGATGTCGACGAAGGCGGCTTCCATCGACGGCAGCACGTTCTGGACCTTGCCCAGGTACACGTTGCCGATCAGGGAATCCTGCTGGGTCTTCGACACGAAGTGCTCGGCCAGGACGCCGTCCTCGAGGACGCCGATCTGGATTCTGTCGTCGCGCTGGCGGACGATCATCTGGCGGTCCACGGATTCGCGCCGGGCCAGGAACTCGGCCTCGGTGATGACGGTGCGGCGGCGGCCGGTATCGCGGGACTCGCGGCGGCGCTGCTTCTTCGCCTCCAGCCGGGTGGAACCCTTGAGGGACGTGACGCGGTTGTTGACCGGGGCCTCGGCGGCCGCACGGGGCGCGCGGACCCGGGTCACGGTGTTGGGCGGATCGTTGTCTTCCCCGCCGGTCAGTTCGAGGTCCTGGTCGCCGCGGCGGCGACGGCGACGGCGGCGCGAGGTCACGCCGTCTTCGAGCGTCCCCTCGGAGCCTTCTTCTGCCTCTTCTGCTTCGTCTTTGTCGCCTTCAGCCGAATCGGAATCGGCACCGGACTCGCTGTCGGACCCACGGCTGCTGCGTCCGCGGCGTCCGCGGCTGCGCCGGCGACGGCGGCTTCCGGCGTCCTCGCCGTCGCCCTCCTCGGTCTCTTCTTCCTCAGCCTCTGCGACGGCGGCGGCCGGCGCCGGGCGCACGACGGCGTTCAGGTCCGGCGCCTGGAAGATCATCGAGGTGACCGCTCCCGGCTCCAGGAACAGCGAGGCGGCGGCGGAGGGCGCTTCGGCAGGTGTGTCTGTGGCTTCTGTTGCTACAGAGGCAGCGGCTGCTGCTTCCGGAGTCTGCGCGGCGGCTTCCGCTGCCAGGGTCGCGTCCGGGGTTTCGACAGCCGGAGCCTCAGCGACAGCGACTTCAGGGACAACCGTCTCCGCTACAGGGGTCTCCGCTACAGGGGCGGCGGCCTTGGCGCGGCTCGCGCGGCGGCGGACCGGCTTCTCAACGGGCGCTTCGGCGGCGGCTACTGCCGGCGCCTCAGCGGCCGGCGCCTCGGCCGCGGTGTCCTCAGCGAAGGCCGGCAGGGGTTCGGCCGGCTCGGCGACCTTGCGGGCCCGGGTGCGGCGCGCAGGCGCCTTGGCTTTGGCCTCGGGAGCGGGAGCCTCTGCGGCGACAGCTGCATCCGGCGCGGGCACTGCAGCGTCCGGCGCGGCCTCCGCTGCGGCTTCCTTCTTCGGCAGGGCCTTGCGGCGGGTCCGGACCGGCCGCTTCGGCGGTGTGGCTACAGCAGCCTCTGCCGTTTCTACTGCTTCTTCGGCAACGAGAGAATCTCCGTTACCCGTGACAACCTGGTCATTATCCATATATGGCGATGCTCCTGCCCCTGACGTGCCGCCACATCCGGCACCCGTTGGGGCAAATATTTGTCAGCACCCGCAGGCATTGACAGAAGTCAATTGGATACCCTCAGGTTCGCACCGGCAGTGGGGTGCGGCAGCCCTGGAGGGCCGGCGGAATTGTTCTGAAACCCGTTGATCTACACGCCACAACCAGGTGCCGTCCAATGGCATTGCGGGACAGCCTGGATCAGAGGATCCGTAGCTCCCTGCTCATCATTGGCGGTCTTGGGAACAAAGTCGCCGGACCGGGACCCGGATGTGGATCGGGTTCCAGCCACGATCATTGTCTCACAGGAGCCGTCAAAGCAGGCGTAACCAAGGCATCCGGACCGCACTGTGGAAACGAATCCCCGGGGAAGGCATGGGCCTTCCCCGGCTTCGTCCAGTCACCGGCGATAGAATCGGACCAGTTGCACCGACCCGAAGGACTTTCATGCCCAGCATCTCCAGCGCCACCGGCGAGGCAGCCGCGCAGCAGCAAGACACCAGCCCGTCCGCTGCGGAACGGCCGTTGCCTCCGATGACCCGCGACCGGCCGTTCGCGTGGCTCCTGCTTATCACCGGCGTCGTCGGCTGGCTCGCCTCCGGAATTCTGGTGCTGGAGAAGCTTGAGGTCCTCAAGGATCCCGGCCACGTCACGGTCTGCGATGTAAATCCCTGGATCTCCTGCGGCCAGGTCATGCAGACACCGCAGAGTTCGGTGTTCGGATTCCCCAACATGTTCATCGGCATCGTGGCGTTCGCCGTCATCATCACCACTGCGATGGGGATGCTTGCGGGTGCCAGGTTCGCCCGCTGGTACTGGCTGGGACTGCAGGCCGGGGTGACACTGGGCTTCGCGTTTGTGGTGTGGCTCTGGTCCCAGGCGCTGTACTCCATCCACATCCTGTGCCCGTTCTGCATGGTGGTCTGGGCCGCGATGATTCCGCTGTTCGTCTGGGTCACGGTCCGCAATGTGAGCCACGGTGTGATCCGGCTGCCCGCGGGCCCTACGAGGGTCCTGGGCGACTCCGGCTGGATCATCACGGCGCTGCTCTATGTCGCCGTCATCGCCACCATCTTCTTCGCCTTCATCCAGGTTTTCATCGGGACGTCCGGCTACTGAGGAGATGGACCCCGGTTAACCGCCGCGAGGTGACAGTTAAGGCCCATGTTCACGTTGAACATGGGCCTTAACTGTCACCTCGGTGACTCTCACACGGCGGGAACCGTTTAGTTCTGGAACCAGATCTTGATCTCGCGTTCCGCGGAATCCACGGAGTCCGAGCCGTGGACCAGGTTCTGCTGCACCTTCAGGCCCCAGTCGCGGCCGAAGTCACCGCGGATGGTGCCGGGCGCCGCCGTCGTCGGGTCCGTGGTGCCGGCGAGGGAGCGGAAGCCCTCGATGACGCGGTGGCCCTCGAAGATCGCGGCGACAACGGGGCCGCTGAGCATGAACTCGACCAACGGCTCGTAGAACGGCTTGCCCACGTGCTCCTCGTAGTGCTGCTCCAGCAGTTCGCGGCTCGCGTCGACCTTCTTGAGCTCGGCCAGGGTGTAGCCCTTGGCTTCGATGCGGGCGATGATGCTGCCGGTCAGGTTGCGGGTGACGCCGTCGGGCTTGATCAGGACGAGGGTGCGCTCAATGCTCACAGCTGCTCCAATGTGTTTGGGGTGGGATTCGGAAATAAGTCTAGTTGCTCTGGTCTTCGGGGTGCGCGGCGTCCCAGGCGGCCTGCTCGCGTTCCCGCTGCGAGGCCTCCCGGTCGATCCGGATGCCGGTGCGGATCCCGTACCACCAGGCCACGGCGAAGAGGCCGCCCACCAGGAACATCGCCGGTTCCAGGAGGCCGGTCAGGATCAACACGATCTGCAGGATCCAGCCCAAAGCCACGCCCCACGGTTTGGAGAGCACCGCACACGTGAAGACGTAGACGAGCGCCAGTCCGATCCCGACCGAGAAGATCAGGACCGGCGGGAACTCGTCCCGCCGCAGCCCGAAGACGGTGAGGGTGCCAAAGACCACCACAAAGGCCTCCAGCAGCAGCACCGTCGAGGCGAACATGACCTTGGTGGAACGGCGCTTCTTGGGCATGCCCGGACGCCATTCGCGCTGGGCCTTGGTGAGTTTCGCCATGGCTTACGCATCCGCCTTTCCGAGCAGGATCCGGGCGTCCGCGACGAGCGTGATGGAGCCCGTGACGAGGACGCCGCCGGCGAGGTCGTCGTTGGATTCGGCGCGTTCCACCGCCCATTCGAGGGCGTCGTCGAGCTTCTCGGCCACGTGGATGTTGTCCTCGCCGAAGCCCAGCTCGACGGCGAGTTCCGCGAGGTCTTCGGCCGGCACGGCGCGCGGCGAGTTGGACTGGGTGAAGCAGTACTCGGCGGCCAGGTCGCCCAGGGATTCCTTGAGCTGGCGGAGGATCTCCTCGGCGTCCTTCTCCCGCAGGACACCGACCACAACCACGAGTTTGGTGAAGCTGAACGCCTCGTGGATGGCCTCGGCGGACACTCGGATGCCTTCGGGGTTGTGCGCGGCGTCCACGATGATGGTCGGCGCCGTGCGCACCACCTCGAGCCGGCCGGGCGAGGTGACGGAGGCGAAGGCCTCCTGGACCACCTCGGCGTCGAGCGCCTTTTCGGCGCCGAAGAAGGCCTCCAGCGCGGCGATCGCGACGGCGGCGTTCTCGGCCTGGTGGGCGCCGTGCAGCGGCACCAGGAGGTCCTCGTAGCGGCCGGCGATGCCCTGGATGGTGACCATCTGCCCGCCGACGGCGACGGTGCGGGACTCGACGCCGAACTCGACGCCCTCGAAGCGGAACGGCACGTTCGTTTCCTTGGCCTTTTCCAGCAGCACCTGGGCCGCGTCACGGGGCTGCGCGGCACTGACCAGGAAGCCGCCGGGCTTGATGATGCCGGCCTTTTCGTGCGCGATGTCCTCGGTGGTGTCACCGAGGAGGTCCGTGTGGTCCAGCGAGATCGGCGTGACCACAAAGACCTGGCCGTCGCCGACGTTGGTCGCGTCGGTGATGCCGCCCAGGCCCACTTCGATGACGGCGACGTTGACCGGCTGGTCCGCGAAGACCGCGAAGCCCAGGATGGTGAGGCACTCGAAGTAGGTCAAGCGGGGCTGGCCCTGGGCCTCGAGTTCGCTGTCCACGATCGCCAGGTACGGGCGGATTTCGTCCCAGATCCGGACGAAAGTCTCGTCCGGTACCGGTTCGCCGTCGATGCTGATCCGTTCGGTGACTTTGGACAGGTGCGGGCTGGTGTACCGGCCCGTGCTCAGCCCGTGGGCCCGCAGCCCGGCCTCGATCATCCGTGCGGTGGAGGTTTTGCCGTTGGTGCCGGTGACGTGGATGATCGGGAACGCCTTGTTCGGCTCCCCCAGGATGTCCATGGCCCGGTGCAGCGGGGCCAGCCGGGGCTCCATCTTGTTTTCCGGCGCCCGGCCCAGCAGCTCGGCGTAGACGCTTTCTACGGAGAATTCATCGGTCATGGATTAGGCCTCTACTTTTTCTGCAGCGGTCTTGACGACGCTGACCTGGGGTTCCTTGACGTCGGCCGCCACCGTGTCCAGCCGGACCGTCAGGGTTTCGGTCTGGACGAGCCCGGCGTTGGCCAGCAGGGCATCCACAACGTCCTGCCGGGCGGTGACGGTGGTGTGGATCCGGTCGCTGACGTTGAGCCCGGCGTCCTTGCGGGCCTGCTGGATGGCGCGGACCATGTCGCGGGCGGCACCTTCGGCTTCCAGTTCCGGGGTGACCTCGGTGTTGAGGACCACGAAGCCGCCGCCGGGCAGCACGGCGGCCGCCCTTGTGGCAGGTCCAGCTCCCTCGCCTTCCGCGGCTTCTGCCACGACGGTTTCCAAGGTGTACTCCTGCGGTTCCAGCTCGAGGCCGCCTGCGGTCACCACACCGGCTTCGCTGACGGACCAGTCGCCGGACTTGGAGCCCTTGATGGCCTGCTGGACGTTCTTGCCGAGACGCGGACCCGCGGCCCGGGCGTTCACCACAAGCTTCTGTTCGATGCCGAACTCCTCCGGGGAGGCGTTGCCGGCGTCGAGCAGGCGGACGGAGCGCAGGTTCAGTTCATCGCGGACGACGGCGGCGAAGCCGTCCAGCGCGTCCGCGCCGGGCGCCACGACGGTGAGTTCCTGCAGCGGCAAGCGCACGCGCAGGTTGGCGGCTTTGCGCAGCGAGGAGCCGGTGGAGCAGATCTGCTGGATCCGGTCCATGGCCTCAACAAGTTCCGGGTTGGCGGGGAACAGGTCCGCGTCCGGCCAGTCGGCCAGGTGCACGGAGCGCCCGCCGGTGAGGCCGCGCCAGATCTCTTCCGAGATGAGCGGCAGCAGGGACGCGGAGACCCGGCAGACCGCTTCCAGGGCGGTGTAGAGCGCGTCGAAGGCGTCGACGTTCTCGTCGAAGAACCGCTGGCGGCTGCGGCGGACGTACCAGTTGGTGAGCATGTCCAGGTAGCTGCGCAGTTCGTCGCAGGCCCCGGAGATGTCGTAGGCGTCCAGCTGCGTAGTCATGTTCCGGACGAGGTCCCCGGTGTTGGCCATCAGGTACTGGTCCAGGGTGTCGGCATAGCCGTCGTAGCGGAGCTTTGCGTCGTACCCCCGCGCTCCGTCAGCCGCGTTCGTGTAGAGCGTGAAGAAGCTGTACACGTTCCACAGCGGCAGGATGACCTGGCGGACGCCGTCGCGGATGCCCTGCTCGGTGACCACGAGGTTGCCGCCGCGCAGGATCGGGCTGGACATCAGGAACCAGCGCATCGCGTCGGAACCGTCGCGGTCCAGGACCTCGGAGACATCCGGGTAGTTGCGGAGGCTCTTGGACATCTTCTGCCCGTCCGAGCCCAGCACGATTCCGTGGCTGATGACGTTGCGGAAGGCCGGACGGTCGAACAGCGCGGTGGAGAGGATGTGCAGCATGTAGAACCAGCCGCGGGTCTGGCCGATGTACTCGACGATGAAGTCCGCCGGGTTGTGGGTGTCGAACCATTCCTCGTTCTGGAACGGGTAGTGGACCTGGCCGTAGGGCATGGAGCCGGAGTCGAACCAGACGTCCAGGACGTCCTCGACGCGGCGCATCACGGACTGGCCCTCCTCCGGGGTGCGGGGGTCGTCCGGGTTCGGGCGGGTGAGCTCGTCGATGAACGGCCGGTGCAGGTCTACCTGGCCGGCCTTGTTCAGCGGCAGCCGGCCGAAGTCGGCCTCGATCTCGGCGAGCGAGCCGTAGACGTCCGTGCGCGGGTAGTCCGGGTCGCTGGACTGCCACACCGGGATGGGGCTGCCCCAGTAGCGGTTGCGGCTGATGGACCAGTCCCGGGCGTTGGCGAGCCACTTGCCGAACTGGCCGTCCTTGACGTTGCCCGGGATCCAGTTGATGTCCTGGTTGAGCTCGGACATGCGGTCCTTGAACTTGGTCACCTCGACGTACCAGGAGGACACGGCACGGTAGATGAGCGGGTTCCGGCAGCGCCAGCAGTGCGGGTAGCTGTGCTCGTAGCTGGCCTGGCGGACCAGGCGGCCCTGGGCGCGGAGCACCTGGGTGATGGGCTTGTTCGCGTCGAAGACCTGGAGTCCGGCGATCTCGGCGAGGTCGCCGTGGCCGAACAGCGGCAGGAACTTCGCGCCTTCGTCCACGGAGAGGACCACCGGGATGCCGGCCTCTTCACAGACCTTCTGGTCATCTTCACCGTAGGCGGGCGCCTGGTGAACGATGCCGGTGCCGTCGGTGGTGGTGACGTAGTCGGCCACGAGGAAACGCCAGGCGTTCTCCGTGCCGAACTTCTCGGCGTCGCTGAAGTAGTCCCACAGCGGCTCGTAGCTCAGGCCGTCGAGCTCGGCGCCGGTGTGGCTGGACGTGACGGCGGCCTCGGCGGCGGCAACGCCCTCGGCACCGTCGCCATAGCCAAGGTCCTTGGCGTAGGCGCCCAGCAGCTCGGCGGCGAGCAGGAAGCTGCCCGTGACCGGGGCCTCGGCCGAGGCGGCCTTGATCCCGTGCGGGCCAGCCGGCAGGACGACGTAGGTGATGGCGGGCCCGACGGCGAGCGCCAGGTTGGTGGGCAGCGTCCAGGGCGTCGTGGTCCAGGCGAGTGCCTGCACGCCGGCGAGCTGCCGGGACAGCTCCGACTCCCCTGCCGTGATCGGGAACGTCACCGTGACGGTCTGGTCCTGGCGGTTCTTGTAGACGTCGTCGTCCATGCGCAGTTCATGGTTGGACAGCGGCGTCTCGTCCTTCCAGCAGTACGGCAGCACGCGGTAGCCGTTGTAGGTCAGGCCCTTTTCGTGCAGCTGCTTGAAGGCCCACAGCACGGACTCCATGTACTCGACGTTGAGCGTCTTGTAGTCGTTCTCGAAGTCGACCCAGCGCGCCTGGCGGGTGACGTAGCTCTTCCATTCGTCGGCGTACTTCATCACCGACGCGCGGCAGGCGTCGTTGAATTTGTCGATGCCCATGGCCTCGATCTGGGTCTTGTCCGTCATGCCCAGCTGCTTCATGGCCTCCAGCTCGGCGGGCAGCCCGTGGGTGTCCCAGCCGAAGCGGCGCTCCACCCGGCGGCCTCGCTGGGTCTGGTAGCGGCCCACAAGGTCTTTGGCGTAGCCGGTCAGCAGGTGGCCGTAGTGCGGCAGGCCGTTGGCGAAGGGCGGGCCGTCGTAGAAGACGAATTCGTTGGACCCATCTTTGCCAGCATCGCGCTGGTCGATGCTGGCCTGGAAGGTGCCGTCCGCTTCCCAGTACTTGAGGATGCGTTCTTCGATTTCCGGGAACTTCACGGAGGCGGATACGCCTGCTGCGTTGGAGGCAGCGTTGGAATCAGAGGTGCGGGCGCCGGCGCCGGACGGTGCGGCGGAGGCCTTCGGGTAATAAGTCATCTCGACATCCTGGGTTGAGCTAGTGAACAAATGGATTCATTCAGGATGCGAGGACGGCTCCTGCGTTGTCTTTAGACACCACCGGCACCGCGGTACCACCTCACTTACCGTCGCCGGATCCTCTCCCCGTGGGGAAGCACCGGCGTCGGCCGCTCATTACTGCTGTGACGGGCTTACCCGTCCGGTTCTACCGGCCCTGGCACGTGCTGACGTTGCGCCGGGGCGTTCTTCCGGAAGCTCACCGGTGATGGCCGGGTCGAAGCTGTTACGAGAAGTCTAACAACTGTCGCGGGGACGCAATGCCTGCACCGCGTCCCCGCATCGCCGCCGGTCCCGTCAGCCCTTGCGGATGAGCTTGTAGTTGGCGGCCTGCGCCACCGGGCGGATCACGATCTGGTCGAGGTTGACGTGGTGCGGAGCCATGACGGCATACCGGACGACGTCGGCGACGTCCGCGGCGGTCAGGGGCTTCTCGACGCCGGCGTACACCTTCGCGGCGGCGTCGGAGTTGCCGCCGAGGCGGTTCAGCGCGAACTCCTCCGTCTGGACCAGGCCGGGGGCCACCTCGATCACGCGAAGGTTGTGCTCGGCCTCTTCAAGGCGCAGCGCCCCGGTGAGCGCGTGCTGGGCGAACTTCGCCGCGTTGTAGCCGCCGCCGCCCTCATAGGCGGACAGTCCCGCCGTCGAGGTCAGGTTCAGGACGGTGCCTTCACCGCAGGCGCGCAGCATGGGCAGGAATGCCCGGGTGAGTTTCATGGTGCCCAGGACGTTGACCTCGAACATCCATTCCCAGTCCTCGGTCTTGGCCTCGGCCACTCTGTCCGCGCCACGGGCACCGCCGGCGACGTTAATGAGTGTGTCGATGCCGCCGGCCCGCGTTACCTCGTCGACCAGCCGGGCGACGTCGGCGTCGTCAGTCACGTCGGCCGGCAGCGCGACGGCGCCGGTTTCCGCGGCGAGCGCCTCAAGCCGGTCCGCGCGGCGGGCGACCGCGTACACGGTCCAGCCCTCAGTCCGGAGCGCACGCACGGTGGCCTCGCCGATCCCGGTGCTGGCGCCGGTGACAACTGCTGCTTTGTTCTGGATTCCCTCAGTCATGGCACCACACTAACGGCTCTGCGGCGGGCCACTGCGCCTGCCCGCGGCGGACCGTGAAAGAATTGACCCATGGCTGAAGACACGCAGGGTACAGACACGCCCACCACCGCCCCCATCAACGTTCCGGACAAGCCCGCCTTGGAGGGGCTGGAAGACGCCCTCACCCGGCGCTGGCTTGACGAAGGGACCTACAAGTTCAACCCGGACACCACCCGGGCGCAGGTCTACTCGATCGACACTCCCCCGCCCACGGCGTCGGGTTCGCTGCACGTGGGGCACATGTTCTCCTATACGCAGACGGACGTCCTGGCCCGCTACCAGCGCATGACCGGCAAAAACGTCTTCTACCCCATGGGCTGGGACGACAACGGCCTGCCCACCGAGCGCCGTGTGCAGAACTACTATGGTGTGCGCTGCGACCCCACCACCGCGTACGACGCCGGCTACCGGCCCCCGGCGGAGCCCGCCAAGAACCAGCGCGACTTCGACGTCGTCTCGCGCCGGAACTTCATCGAACTGTGCGAGGAACTCGCCGTCGAAGACGAAAAGGTCTTCGAGAACCTCTTCCAGACCCTCGGTCTGTCCGTGGACTGGGACCTGACCTACCGCACCATCGATGACAAGTCCCGCGCCATCTCCCAGCGCGCCTTCCTGGCCAACCTCGCCGCCGGCGACGCGTACATGGCCGAGGCTCCCACGCTGTGGGATGTCACCTTCCGCACCGCGGTGGCCCAGGCCGAGCTCGAGGACCGGGAAGTCGCGGGCGCCTACTACCGCTACCCGTTCTTCACCGAAGACGGCGACAAGATCTACATCGAGACCACCCGCCCCGAGCTGCTGGCCGCCTGCGCCGCGCTCGTGGCGAATCCCGACGACGAACGGTACCAGCCGCTGTTCGGCAAGAAGGTCACCTCCCCCCTGTTCGGCGTCGAGGTGGAGGTCAAGGCCCACCCGCTCGCGAAGGCGGACAAGGGCTCCGGCATCGCCATGGTCTGCACCTTCGGTGACCTCACCGACGTCACCTGGTGGCGGGAACTGCAGCTCCCCACCCGCGCGATTGTGGGCCGCGACGGCCGCATCATCGGCGACACCCCGGAGTGGGTCACCACCGCCGAAGGCCGCGAGGCCTTCGCTGCCATCGCCGGCAAGACGGTCTTCAGCGCCAAGGAAACGGTGGTGGAGCTCCTTACCGCCGCGGAGCTCCTCGACGGCGAGCCGAAGAAAATCATGCACCCGGTCAACTTCTTCGAAAAGGGCGATAAGCCCCTCGAGGTGGTGACCTCGCGCCAGTGGTACATCCGCAACGGCGGCCGGGACGCGGAACGCCGCGAACGGCTCATCGCCCGCGGCCACGAGATCGATTTCCACCCGGCATTCATGCGCTCACGCTACGAGAACTGGATCTCCGGGCTGAACGGCGACTGGCTCGTTTCGCGCCAGCGTTTCTTCGGCGTGCCGGTGCCCGTCTGGTACCCGCTGGACGCCGACGGCAACCCGGACTTCGCCGCTCCGATCGCCCCGTCCGCCGCGCAGCTGCCGGTGGACCCGGCCGCCGACGCCGCCCCCGGCTATGAGGAAGCCCAGCGCGATGTGCCGGGCGGCTTCACCGGCGACGCCGATGTGCTGGACACCTGGGCAACTTCCTCGCTGACCCCGCAGATCGTGGGCGGCTGGAGCACCGACGAGGCGCTCTTCGCCAAGGTCTACCCCTTCGACGTGCGCCCGCAGGGCCACGACATCATCCGGACCTGGCTGTTCTCCTCCGCCGTGCGCGCCGACGCCCTGCAGGGCTCCGCGCCGTGGAAGCACGCGGCCATCTCCGGCTGGATCCTGGACCCAGACCGCAAGAAGATGTCCAAGTCCAAGGGCAATGTGATCGTCCCGACCGACGTGCTCGAGGAATACGGCTCGGACGCCGTCCGCTACTGGGCGGCCTCGGCCAAGCTCGGCGCGGATACAGCCTACGAGATCGCCCAGATGAAGATCGGACGGCGGCTGGCCATCAAGCTGCTCAACGCCTCCAAGTTCGTGCTGAATCTGGGCGCCACCGAGGACTCTGTGGTGTCCTCGGACCTGTCCGTGCTCGGCAACCCCCTGGACCGGGCCGTGCTGTCCCAGCTGGCCGATGTGGTCCAGCAGGCCACGAAGGCGTTCGAGAACTACGATTACGCGCGGGCCCTGCAGATCACGGAGAGCTTCTTCTGGCACTTCACCGATGACTATGTGGAGCTCATCAAGGACCGCGCTTACGGTGCGGCGGGAGAGGCCGAGCAGGCGTCCGTCCTCGCGGCGCTGGCAACAAGCCTGGACACGCTGCTGCGACTGTTCGCCCCGTTCCTGCCCTTCGCCACGGAGGAAGTCTGGAGCTGGTGGCGCACCGGTTCCGTGCACCGCGCGGCCTGGCCGTCCGCCATCGAGATCGACGGCGACACCACCCTGCTGGCCACCGTGGGGACCGCGCTCAGCGGTATCCGCAAAGCCAAGTCCGAGGCCAAGGTCAAGCAGCGCACCGAGGTGCTGTCCGCGACCATCACGGCCTCGGAGTCCCTCATTACGCAGCTGAAGGCCGGCTTGGCCGACCTCAAGGCTGCAGCCAACGCGCGCGAGCTGGCCCTGGTGGGCGGCGAGGGCGAACTGACCGTGAGCGACGTCGTCCTGGCGCCGCCCGGGGAGGCCTAGCCGGGACAATCCTGCCCGCCCGTATTCGGGCAAAGGGGAAGCCCCATCAGCGTTTTGCCGTTGGTGGGGCTTCGACTTTTCGATTGTCACGTGACGTCTTAGACAATCTGGCAGAATCCTCGGATTTCCAGGTCTTCCTACCTCGTCACTGGTAGCCATCATCTGACTTTGCCGAAGGCTGCGTCGGATGAGTGTCACTGAATCTTTGGTTTCTGCGTCCCGCTTCTTTCGAAGTGGGTAAGTTCTATTGTGATCCCCGGGTTTGGGATGCACAAGAGCCCCGGAAGAACTACATCAGAGTAATTCTTCCGGGGCTCTTTGCAGGCCGGGCAGCTGCCCGGCGCGGTGTCTACGGGCCTAGTTGAAGACCGGGCTTTCGGTACGGCTGCGCTTGATCTCGAAGAAGTACGGGAACGACGCCAGGGTCACGGTGGCGTCCCAGATCTGTCCGGCTTCCTCGCCACGCGGGATGCGGGTCAGGACCGGGCCAAAAAAGGCCGTTCCGTTGAAAGCGACGACCGGCGTGCCCACGTCCTGCCCGACCAGGGAGATGCCTGCCTCGTGGCTGGTGCGGAGCTGCGCATCGAATTTGTCGCTTTGGCCGGCCGCCGCAAGCTCGGCCGGCAGTCCTGCCTCGGCGAGCGATTTGGCGATGACCTCGTCGATGTCCTTGTTGCCTTCGTTGTGAATCTTGGTGCCCATGGAGTCATAGAGCGGCTTGATGTACTGCGCACCATGCTGTTCAGCGGCGGCAGTGATGACGCGAACTGGAGCCCACGCCTTCTTCATGAACTCCCGGTACTGCTCGGGGAGCTCCTCGCGGCCCTCATTCAGCACCGAGAGGCTCATGACGTGCCATTCAGTGCTGATGTCGCGGACTTCCTCCACCTCGTTGATCCACCGCGAGGTCACCCAGGCAAAGGGGCACATCGGATCAAACCAGAAGTCGGCTTTGTTGGTTGTTGCTGGAGTGTTCAGGGTTTCAGGCACAGGTGATCTCCTAGGGGAAGTCTGCGGGGGGAACAGGTGCACCGCTGGCTCAATGACCGGGCACGCCAAAGATGTCAGCGGCCCGTGCGGCCTATTTATTCCGGTTCAGGCGGATTTGCGGCGCTTGACGTCGTGGGGGATCATCGTGGGCGCCGCCTTGTTCGCGACGACGTCTTCGGTGATGACCACGGTGGCGATATCGTCCCGGCTGGGCAGGTCGAACATCACGGGGAGGAGGACTTCCTCCATGATGGCGCGGAGACCGCGGGCGCCCGTGCCGCGTTCGAGTGCCTGGTCGGCGATGGTGTTCAGCGCCTCGTCCTCGAACACCAGCTCGACGCCGTCGAGCTGGAACATCTTCTGGTACTGCTTCACGAGGGCGTTCTTGGGCGTGGAGAGGATCTGGATGAGCGCGGACCGGTCCAGGTTGGAAACGGTGGTGATGACCGGGAGGCGGCCGATGAATTCGGGGATGAGCCCGAACTTCAGCAGGTCCTCGGGCATAACCTCGCCGTAGGAGTCCGCGTTGTTTTTGACCTCGTTGAGGGGGGCGCCGAACCCGATGCCCTTGCGTCCGGACCGCGAACCGATGATCTCTTCGAGTCCGGCGAAGGCGCCGGCCACGATGAAGAGCACGTTGGTGGTGTCGATCTGGATGAATTCCTGATGCGGGTGCTTGCGGCCGCCCTGCGGCGGCACCGAGGCGACGGTGCCTTCGAGGATCTTCAGCAGGGCCTGCTGAACTCCCTCGCCCGAGACATCCCGGGTAATGGAGGGATTCTCGCTCTTGCGCGAGATCTTGTCGATCTCATCGATGTAGATGATGCCCTGTTCGGCCTTTTTGACGTCGTAGTCGGCGGCCTGGATGAGCTTGAGCAGGATGTTCTCGACGTCCTCGCCGACGTAGCCGGCTTCGGTCAGTGCGGTGGCGTCGGCGACGGCGAAGGGGACGTTGAGGCGGCGGGCCAGGGTCTGCGCGAGGTACGTCTTGCCGCAGCCGGTGGGGCCAATCAGCAGGATGTTGGACTTGGCGATCTCGACGTCGTCGTGGTGCACGCCCTCGGCCAGGCTGCCGCTCTTGGGGGCGTGGCCGGCCTGGATGCGCTTGTAGTGGTTGTACACGGCGACGGCGAGCGAGCGTTTGGCCGGCTCCTGGCCGATGACGTACTCCTGCAGGAAGTCAAAAATCTCGCGGGGCTTGGGCAGTTCGAAACTGCCCAGGTCAGCGACTTCCGCGAGTTCTTCTTCAATGATCTCGTTGCAGAGTTCAATGCACTCGTCGCAGATGTAGACGCCGGGCCCGGCAATGAGCTTCCGGACCTGCTTCTGGCTCTTTCCGCAGAAAGAACACTTCAGCAGATCCGTGCTCTCGCCAATCCGAGCCATATGTGAACCCCTTTAGTATCTTGCTGCGGCCTGTGACATGTTCCACTCTAGGTCACTTTAGGCGTGTTGGGTGGAAAGCCAACACCGGTGCGGCCACTTAAGGCGGGCCGCACCGGCGTCGGGAACTTCTTGTTACGTACTTGTTGCGCTACTTGGCAATGGCCTGCGGCTTGATCTTGCGGGAATCCAGCACCTGGTCGATCAGGCCGTACTGCATGGCCTCGGCCGCGGTGAGGATCTTGTCGCGTTCGATGTCGTTGTTGACCTGCTCCGGCGTCCGGCCGGAGTGCTTGGCAAGCGTGTCTTCGAGCCATGAACGCATCCGCATGACCTCGGCGGCCTGGATCTCCAGGTCCGAGGCCTGCCCGCCCTGGCCTCCGGACAGGGAGGGCTGGTGGATCAGCACGCGGGCGTTCGGCAGGGCCAGGCGCTTGCCGGGCGTTCCGGCCGCGAGGAGCACGGCGGCGGCACTGGCGGCCTGGCCGAGGCAAACGGTCTGGATCTCCGGGCGGATGTACGTCATGGTGTCGTAGATCGCCGTCATGGCGGTGAAGGAGCCGCCCGGGGAGTTGATGTAGAGCGTGATGTCGCGGTCCGGGTCGGTGGACTCGAGCACCAGCAGCTGGGCCATGACGTCGTCGGCCGACGCGTCGTCCACCTGGACGCCGAGGAAGATGATGCGGTCCTCGAACAGCTTGGTGTACGGGTCCTGGCGCTTGAAGCCGTAGGGGGTGCGCTCCTCGAACTGCGGCAGCACGTAGCGGCTGCTCGGCAGGTTGCCGGCAGTCGAACCGAAGTTGTAGTTCATGTTCATTGCTCCTGAATTCATTGCTGTGCCGGTCAGTTCTCGGTGGCTGCGTCGGCGGCCGCGTTACCGCCGTTGGCGTTGGTTCCGCCGCCGCCGGCGACCGATCCCGCGTGGGCCGCGATCTTGTCGAAGAAGCCGTACTCAAGGGCTTCCTTGGCCGTGAACCACTTGTCGCGGTCGTTGTCCTTGAGGATGGTGTCCACCGTCTGCCCGGTCTGGTCGGCCGTCAGTTCGGCCATGACCTTCTTCATGTGCAGGATGAGCTCGGCCTGGATCTTGATGTCCGAGGCCGTGCCGCCGATGCCGCCCGAGGGCTGGTGCATCAGGATGCGGGCGTTCGGGGTGGCGTAACGCTTGCCCTTGGTGCCGGAGGAGAGCAGGAACTGTCCCATCGAGGCGGCGAGGCCGGTGGCGACGGTGACGACGTCGTTCGGGATGAACTGCATGGTGTCGTAGATGGCCATGCCGGCGGTGACGGAGCCGCCCGGTGAGTTGATGTAGAGGTAGATATCCTTCTCGGGGTTCTCGGCCGAGAGCAGCAGCAGCTGCGAGCAGATCGCGTTGGCGTTCTCGTCGCGGACCTCGGAGCCGAGCCAGATGATGCGCTCTTTCAGCAGGCGGTTGTAAATGTAGTTATCCTGGGCGGCCGGATCGACAGTAGCCATCCGGGGTGCCCCTGCTTGCTGTGACATATGTACTTACCTCTCGCTGGCGACGGTGACGCCACTGGACGACATCACTGAACTTTCCTACATGGACACTAACGGTTTTCCCGCCCGCTTTGTGCTCAGGCACGGGGCTGTTCGCTGACGGCGCACGATTGCCCGGGAGGGTTCATCGCGGGCTTAAAAAGCCGCACCCCCGGATCATGGATCCGGGGGTGCGGGCAGGAACCGCGGGAACAGGAAGTGTTAGAACTTCACTGCTGCCGGGTCATCGTTCTTTGCGGTGGCTGCTTCTTCGGCAGCCGCTTCCTCGGAGGCGACTTCCTCGACGTCGGCCTCGGCACCTGCCTCAGCGGGAGCTTCCTCGCCGCCGGGGCGGACGAAGTCGCTGAGGTCAACCGTGTTGCCCTCGGAGTCGGTGACCTCGGCCTGGCCCAGGACCACGGCCAGCGCCTTGCGGCGGCGGACCTCGGAAACCATCATGGGAACCTGGCCGCTCTGATCGATGATCTGGGCGAACTGGTTCGGGTCCATGCCGTACTGGCTGGCGGTGGTGACGATGTAGTCGATCAGCTCGTTCTGGCTGACATTGACTTCTTCCTTTTCCGCGATGGCGTCAAGGATGATCTCGTTCTGGAAGGCACGCTCGGTGTTGGCCTTGACCTCGGCGCGGTGCTCCTCGGTGTCGTGCTCGCCTTCGCCGTGGGCGTTCTCGGCGTTGAAGTGTTGCTCCAGCTGCTCTTCGACGACGGATTCCGGCACGGGAACCTCTACGAGCTCAACGAGCTTGTCGAGGACCTTGTCGCGGGCTTCAACGCCCTGCTCAACAACCTTGGATTCTGCAGCCTGCTTGGCGAGGTCCTCGCGGAGTTCAGCCAGCGTGTCGAACTCGGAGGCCAGCTGGGCGAAGTCATCGTCGGCCTCGGGGAGCTCGCGCTCCTTGACGGACTTGACGACGACCTTGACCTGCGCGGCCTCGCCGGCGTGCTCGCCGCCCACGAGGGTGGTGTCGAAGATGGCGTCCTCGTCGGCGCTGAGGCCGGTGACGGCCTCGTCGAGGCCCTCGAGCATGGTGCCGGCGCCGACCTGGTAGGACAGGCCCGTGGCGGAATCAACTTCGGCGCCGTCGATGGAGGCGGTGATGTCGATGGTCAGGAAGTCTTTGTCGGCCGCCGGGCGGTCGATGGACTTCAGCGTGCCGAAGCGGCCGCGGAGTTCGTCCAGGGCCTTGTCGACGTCGGCGTCGGTGGACTCAGCGGCGGCGACCTCTACCTTGATGCCGGCGTAGTCGGGCAGCTCGATCTCGGGGCGCACGTCAACCTCGGCGTGGAACTTGAGTTCACCGTCGGTGGCGGACGGGTCCGGAACCTCGGTGATTTCGACCTCGGGACGGCTCAGCGGGCGGATGCCGGTTTCCTGGACGGCCGCCTGGTACCAGCCGTTGAGGCCTTCGTTGATGGCCGTCTCCAGCACGTAGCCGCGGCCAACGCGCTGGTCAATGAGCTTGGAGGGGACCTTGCCCTTGCGGAAACCGGGGACCTGGATCTGCGAAGCAACAGTCTTGTATGCCTCTGCGATGCTGGGCTTCAATTCCTCAAAGGGGACCTCAACATTGAGCTTGACCCGCGTGGGGGTGAGGTTCTCGACAGCGCTCTTCACAGTCTAAGTACTCCTGGTTTTAGGGGGTGGGGTTCTGCACCGCCAAGGTCTGGCAGTACCTGCAGAGTCGGGGTGACAGGATTTGAACCTGCGACTTCCTGCTCCCAAAGCAGGTGCTCTAGCCAAGCTGAGCTACACCCCGTAAGTGCACAGAACAGTCTACGGTCATATTGTGCCGGTTTGCACATTTGACAGCGGGGCCCTGAATTGGGTTTAGTTGTATCCGGCTTCAACAGCCGCCCGGAAGTTTCGCAGGAAAGTTCCTGCAAATTCCCGGGGACGTAGCTTAATGGTAAAGCCTCAGTCTTCCAAACTGATTACGCGGGTTCGATTCCCGTCGTCCCCTCAGAAATATGACGAAAAAGCCCCTCCGCGGAGGGGCTTTTTTCGTGTCCAAGCCATCGACTGCTCCATAACTGCCCTTCTGGCGGGTCAGAAGGGCAGTTATGGAGCAATCGACGCGGCTGGCCCCACGGGCAGGCTCACGGCGCCTGGCAGGCCGGGCACCAGTAGAGCTTGCGGGCGCCGAGTTCGGTCAGGGCCACCGGGGTTCCGCAGTCACGGCAGTCGAGGCCGTGCCGGCGGTAAACGAAGTGTGACTGCTCCGGAACGGGCAAAGATGCGGGCAGGCCAACCGGAGATGCGCCGCCGGACGCATCCCCGCCTACCCCGCTCCAGTAGCGCGGGGGTGTGGTGATGATCCGGCCGTCGCGGACGCCGTCGGACATCATGCCAACGGTGTCGTCCCAGAGCCGCCGCGCCGTGTCCGCGGGGAGTCCGGCCCCGGGCAGCCACGGGTGCAGGCCCTGCCGGAAGAGCAGCTCGGCGCGGTAGACATTGCCGATCCCGGCTATCACTTTCTGGTCCATCAGCAAGGCAGCGAGCGGCGTCCGCCTGGCCAGGATCGCGGCGGCAAAGGCGTCCCGGTCGCCGGGAAGGTTCCGCAGCGGATCGGGGCCGAGCCGTGCCAGCACGGCGGCCGCCTCGGCCTCCGTGATCGCCGCGCACGTGGTGGCGCCCCGGAGGTCGGCCCAGCCGTGGGTGCCGGCGAGCCGGACGCGGACGGCCCCGACCGGAGCGGGCGGGCCCGCGTACGCTGCCGGCCCGCCGCCGTCGTCGTAGAGCTCCCGCTCCCCCACCTTGCGGGGCGCGCCGATACTGGACGCGCCGCGGAAGTGGTCGTCGCCGCCGAAGTCCCAAGCGCCGTAGAGCCCCAGATGGACGTGCAGGATGAGCCCGTGCTCGAACTCCAGGAAGAGGTGCTTCCCGTGCGCCACGGAGCCGGTGAGCGTGTGGCCGTCCAGCAGCGCCGCGCCCTGGGTGAACCGGCCCTGCGGACTGGAGACCGCGAGCCGCTCCCCGACAAAAACGTCCCCGAACTGGCGGGCCAGCCGGTGGACGGAATGCCCTTCCGGCACTAGTCGACGACCTCGCCGGTGCGCTCGTAGGTGGCGATCTTGCCAATGCGGCGGACGTGGCGCTCGTCGTTGCTGAAGGGTTCGGCCAGGAAGGCCTCGATGATGTCGGTGGCTTCCGCGACGCTGTGCTGGCGGCCGCCGACGGCCACCACATTGGCATCGTTGTGCTCACGCGCCAGCTTCGCGGTGGAGAGGTTCCAGGCCAGCGCGGCGCGGACTCCCTTGACCTTGTTGGCGGCAATCTGCTCGCCGTTGCCGGAGCCGCCCAGCACGATGCCGAGGGCGCTGGTGCCGGCTTCCTGGTCCGCCACAACAGCGAGGGCGGCGTTGATGCAGAAGGAGGGGTAGTCATCCAGCGCGTCATAGGCCTTGGGTCCGTGGTCGACTACCTCGTAGCCCTGGGCGGTGAGGTGGCTGACGAGGTGGGCGCTGAGTTCCATGCCGGCGTGGTCGGTGGCGATGTGCACGCGCGGGAGGTCGGAGGGGGTCACGGCGGATCCGTTCAATCGGGCAGGCCCGTGCGGTCACGTGGGCTGCTGGTGCGGGTTGGGGGCTGCTTCCAGCCTACTAGGGCCCGGGCCGGCAGGGAGGGCCGCCGGCGTCGCGGACTTCACATATCTGCGGAGCCGCCGGTCCGGCGGGCCCGTGCTGCCACCCGCGAGAGCACCTGCGCCACGTTGTCCGCCGTCGTGGCACTGCCGCCGCTGACGGTCAGGGTCCGCCCGTCAGAGCGGTCGACGACGACGGCGGGCCCGCTGCTGACCAGCAGGGCCGTCGCCGTGCCGCGGCTCCGGTAGCCCCAGCCGCCATAGTCAGCCGCTTTGACCTCTTTCGGCGTCGCCGCCTCAATGGCAGCGGCCGGCACGTCCATCACCCTGACGAAACCCGCGGCGAAAACCCGCAGGCCGCTCCGGTCCACCCTGATCCGGGCGAACAGGCACGCGGCAGCCAGCAGGGCAAGGGCTACCAGCAGGGCAGCCAGCCAGGGCACGGCGATCGTGAGGAGGGCGGCAGGAAGCACGGTTGCGATTCCGAGCATCACAAAGACCGAGCTGCGGGCGTGGACCCACAGGCTCACGTAATCACGGGCCAGGTCCGGATCCAGTTCGCGGGCCAGCGCCGCTTCCATGGCGCGGTCGTCATCCGTGGACCAGCGCTCGTCGGCTTTGAAGACGAAGCCCATCACAAAGCCCAGGCCCACGGCGGCGCCGCTGCCCATGGCGAGCACGGCGACGTCCACCTGCGCCTGGTCTGCCTCCTCCAGCCCCAGTTGCCCGACCAGCACGGCGGCAAGGACTGTGACGATGAAGAGGCTCACGAACAGGCCGGTACCCATCATGATCCGGCGCATAATGGCCGGGCGGGACAGCGGGACGGCCTGGACCAGCACCGCCCAGCCGATCAGCACGATCATGGCCGCACCGGCCCCGACGACGGCCCCGAAGGGCGCGAAGTCCACGGCGGTTCCCCCGGCCCAGCGCACCGCCAGCGGCTCGGGCAGATCCGGGCGGACGAGGAAAGCGCACACCACAAACGCGGCTGCGAGCATCAGGGGGAACCCCACAGCGAAACGCAGCGCCCTGGCATCGACGGAGTCTCGAAGCTTTCCCATATCCCTAACGCTACTCCCGGCGATTCCACGTTCGGTAACCGGGTGTGACGCAGGCAACTTGCCAAGAGCCGCAGAAGTGAAAGAATGATTTCACAGTATCGAGTTCCCACCCCTAAGCATCCCTGGAGGCCCCACTTTGCCCGGAATGAACCTGACGCGCGCCGAGGCACGCGACCGCGCCGAACTTATCGCCGTCGACTCCTACGAGGTCGAACTCGACCTGACCCGCGGGGAGAAAGTCTTCGGCACCACCACCGCCGTGAAGTTCACGGCCAAGCCGGGGTCCTCGACCTTCATCGACGCGGTCACCGACGCCGTGCAGAGCGTGACCCTGAACGGCCGCGAACTCGACCCGGCCGAGGTCTCCGACGGCGTCCGCATCCAGCTGCCGGATCTCGCGGCGGACAACGAGCTGCTGGTCGTCGCCGAAGCCCCGTACATGAACACGGGCGAAGGGCTGCACCGCTTCGTGGACCCGGTGGACCACGAGGTATACCTCTACACCCAGTTCGAGGTTCCGGATTCCCGCCGGATGTTCGCTGTGTTTGAACAGCCCGACCTCAAGGCCAGCTTCACGTTCACAGTCATCGCCCCCTCACACTGGGATGTCATCTCCAACTCCCCCACCCCGGCGCCGGTGGAGACCATCCCCGGCACGGACGGCGGCGCCCGCTCCGTCTGGGAATTCACCCCCACGCCGCGGCTCTCCTCCTACGTCACGGCCCTGATCGCCGGGCCGTACCAGTCCGTCCGCAGCGAAGTGGTCTCCGCCGACGGAAAGGTCACGCCGCTGGGCGTCTTCGCCCGCAAATCGCTGATGCAGTACCTGGACGCGGACAACATCTTCGAGCTCACCCGCCAGGGCTTCGAGTTCTTCGAGGCACAGTTCGGCTGCCCGTACCCGTTCGAGAAGTACGACCAGCTCTTCGTCCCGGAGTTCAACGCCGGGGCCATGGAGAACGCCGGCGCCGTCACCATCCTGGAAGGCTACGTCTTCCGCAGCAAGGTCACAGACGCCCAGGTGGAACGCCGTGCCATTACCGTGCTCCACGAACTCGCCCACATGTGGTTCGGGGACCTCGTGACGATGCGCTGGTGGAACGACCTCTGGCTCAATGAGTCCTTCGCCGAGTACATGTCCCACCTGGCCGCCGTGGAAAACACCCGGTTCGACCACGCCTGGACCACCTTCGCCTCGGTGGAGAAGTCCTGGGCCTACCGGCAGGACCAGCTCCCCACAACACACCCGATCTTCGCCGAGATCAACGACCTAGAGGACGTTGAGGTCAACTTCGACGGCATCACTTACGCCAAGGGCGCCTCGGTGCTGCGCCAGCTGGTCGCCTGGGTGGGTCCGGAGGAGTTTATGGCCGGCGTCCGCGAGTACTTCAGCAAGCATGCCTGGCAGAACACCGAGCTCAGCGACCTCATGGCCGAACTCGAAAAGTCCAGCGGCCGCGACCTGGACCAGTGGGGCCGGCTCTGGCTGGAGACCGCCGGGGTCAACACGCTCAAGCCCGAGCTGTCCGTCGGCGGGGACGGCACCATCTCCTCCTTCGCGATCCTGCAGTCCGCCACCGAGGCCCAGCCCACCCTGCGCCCGCACCGGCTCGCCGTCGGCTTCTACAACCTCAACGGCGCCGGGAAGCTGGAACGCGTCCACCGCGAGGAACTCGACGTCGATGGCGCGCGCACCGAGGTGCCGGCGCTGGCCGGACTGGCCCAGCCGGACCTGATCCTGCTCAACGACGACGATCTCGCCTACGCCAAGGTCCGGCTCGACCCGAAGTCGCTGGCCACCGCCACGGCTCACCTCAAGGACTTCAGCCAGAGCCTCCCCCGCACCCTCGTGTGGGGCTCGGCCTGGGATGCGGCCCGCGACGGCGAAACCCCCGCCCGCGGCTACGTGGAACTGATCCTGGCCAACATCGCCGAAGAATCCGATTCGTCAGTGATCCTGGTCCAGCTGCGCCAGCTGGCCACCGCGCTGAACTTCTACGTGGCCGCGGAACACAAGGAAGCCACCGCAATCGCGGCCGCCGACCGGCTCTGGGACCTCGCCTCGGGCGTCCCGGCCGGCTCCGACGCGCAGCTGCAGTTCGTCAAGTCCTATGCCCTGCTGGCCCGCAGCGCGTCCCAGCTGGACACCGTGTCCGGGCTGCTGGAGGGCAGCCTGACACTGGAGGGCCTCACCATGGACCAGGACCTGCGCTGGGAACTGATCACCTCCCTCGTTGTCGGCGGCCGGGCCGGGCAGGACGCGATCGATGCCGAACTCGAGCACGACAACACCGCCACCGGGCAGAACGCGGCGGCCCTCGCCACGGCGGCCATTCCGACACCCGAGGCCAAGGCCGCGGCCTGGGACTCGATTGTGGTCAAGGGCGAGCTGTCCAACGCTCTCCAGGGCTCGGCCGTCAGCGGCTTCACCCGGGTGCTCGACACGTCCCTGCTGGAGCCCTACGCCGGGAAGTACTTCGACGCCGTCCCGGGCATCGTCAAGGAGCGCACGCACGCGCTGGCGCAGCAGATCGTCGTCGGGCTCTACCCGGCGCAGCTGACCACGCAGGCCACCGTCGACCGGACCGATGAGTTCCTTGCCGCGCTGCCGGAGGACAGCGCCGCCCTGCGGCGGATGATGCTGGAGAACCGCGACGGCGTGGCGCGCGCCTTGCGCGCCCGCCAGGCCGACGCCGGGTAGGCATCTGCCCCCGCAACCCCGGAACCCCGGCGCTCTCATAGGGCGCCGGGGTTCCTTCGTTCTAGGCTGGACCCATGAGCCTCGATGAACACCGCTACGCGCTGACCGTCCGCTGGACCGGGAACCTGGGCGAGGGGACGGCGTCGTACCGCGGCTATTCCCGCGACCACGACGTCGAGATCCCCGGGCTGCCCGTGCTGCACGGCTCCGCGGACCCCACCTTCCACGGGGACCGGACCCGCTACAACCCGGAACAGCTGCTGCTCGCGGCCCTGTCGCAGTGCCACATGCTGTCCTTCCTGCACGTCGCCGTGAAGCACGGGGTGGTGGTGACGGCGTACGAGGACCGGGCCGAGGGACTGATGCGGACCAACCGGGACGGCAGCGGACAGTTTGAATCGGTGACGCTCAAGCCCCGGGTGACCCTGGCGGCTCCGGCGACGGAGGAACTCCTGGAGGAACTCCACGCCGGGGCCAACCAGGTCTGCTTCATCGCCCGGAGCGTCAACTTCCCGGTGCTGCACGAGCCGAGCGCCGTGGTCGCCGGCCAGGCGGGCTGAACGGACCAGCCGGCCTGAAGGGCCCAGCCGTGCCCTCGGCCGGAACCGGGAAGCCCCTATTGGGCGTTGGCGGCTTGGTACTCGGACAGGATCCGGCGTTCCGTTTCCGGGCTCATCCCGGCTTTGCGTTCACGGCCGAGCCCGCGGCGGCGCTCGTCCGTCAGCATGTCCCGCAGCGTGTCCGTCCACGGCCGGGTGCGCAGCCCGGCTGCACGGGCGGCTGCGTTGCTGCGGGTCGCGAATCCCTCGTGGCCCGGCGGCAGCCATAAGGGCAGCGAGTCCGGGCCCGCCCAGTAGTTCGCACCGCGGGACGCCAGCCAGTCCGACGGAGCGGCAACCATCCCGGCGTCGCCCCCGGCGAGCTGCCGGGATTCCTCGAGGTACGCAGCGAACTGCACCGGCTCACCGACCGCGTTCAGCGCCCCGGTGGTCCCGCTTTCGGCAGCGGTGAGAATCCAGGCCGCGAGGTCACGGACGTCAATGACCTGGGTGGCGTCCGCGGGGATGTCCGGGACCAGGACGGGACCGGCGTCCCGGGCGAAGCGGGCCGGCCAGTATCCGTAGCGGTCCGAGCCGTCGCCCGGGCCGCCGATGAGTCCGGCCCGGCAGAGGTGGGCCCTGTCCCCGGCGAGCTCCGTGGTCCAGTGCTCGATCGCCGCCTTGGCCTCGCCGTAGTTCCCGGCGGTGAGCTCCGTGCCGGGCGGGAGCGGCGCCAAAACACCGGCGTCTTCGGCCGCGCCGGCCACGGAATGGTCCGCGTAGACGGAGCAGCTGGAGACGAAGGTCCAGTGCCCGGCGGAGCGCGCCAGCGCCTCCAGCGCCTCCCGCGCCTGGTCCGGGTCCCGGGACACGTCGACGACGGCGTCCCACCCGCCGTCGGACGCCTCCGTGGCGGCCGAATACGCGGCGGCCCCCTCCGAGCGGTCGGCCCTCAGCCAGGCGGCGCCGTCGGGCGGGACGGACACTGTTCCGCGCGCCAGGCAGGTGACGTCGTGACCGGCGGCCACTGCCTGCCGGGCTATTTCTGCTGAGAGGAAGGCCGTGCCCCCAAGTACCAGGATGCGCATGGGGCCACGGTACGGCGCTAATGTTGAATGAGACCAGAGTGTTATGCGCCCGGCGAACGCCGGCCGGCCCTCAGGACGCGAAGCCCGGCGCTACCGGCCGGCAGCAGAAACACAGCCACTAGGAGTACCCCCGCCGATGTTCAGCATGACCACCGAACCCATCACCCCGCCGGACATGTCGGCCATGTCGGAAATCAACGTGGCGGGTGTCCTCATCAGCCTGGGGGTCGGCATCACCGTGTGGTTGGTGGCGTCCTTCATGATCTCCGTCATCACCAAGCGCATCGCCGCAGGATCCACCTTCTTCAAAAAACCGTACTTCCGCTGGGCGGCGCCCGCGCTCCGCGCGCTGGAGCACGAACGCCGGGTCCAGCGGGCCCACACCATCGGAGCGTTGCTCCGGAGCGTCGTGGGCGTCCTCATCTCGGTCCTCACCAGCGTGTACGTGCTCAAGAACCTGAACGTGGACGTCGCTCCCATCCTGACCAGCGTCGGAATCCTCGGTATCGCCATCGGCTTCGGCGCCCAGCAGCTCATCCGTGACTTCCTCGCCGGCGTCTTCATCACCATCGAGGACCAGTACGGCATCGGCGACATCATCGAGACCTCCGAGGTGGTGGGCACGGTGGAGGCCATGAACCTGAGGATCACCCGGGTCCGGTCGGAGGACGGCACTATCTGGTACCTGCGCAACGGTGAAATCCTGCGGGTGGGCAACCGCTCCCAGGGCAACTACATCCCGCCCGTCACACCGCCGGAGGGCGAGGCGGACAACGCCCCCCAGCAGAAAGCCGGAGAATAGGGCCATGACGATACCCAGCGCCGGCGAACCCCGCCAGCCCAAGCAGCTGCTGCAAAACGATCCCTTCAGCCAGCCCGGCTACACGGACAACTTCTACGACGCCGTGGGCGGCCACGAGACCTTCGTGAAGCTCATCGACGTGTTTTACGACGGTGTGGCGGCTGATCCGCTGCTGCGGCCGATGTATCCGGAGGAGGACCTGGGACCCGCGAAGCGGCGCTTCCTGATGTTCCTTGAGCAGTACTGGGGCGGCCCGACGACGTACGGCGAGGAGCGCGGGCACCCCCGGCTCAGGATGCGCCACATGCCGTTCCGGGTCACCCCCGAAGCGAAGGACCGGTGGCTGGACCACATGCGCACCGCGGTGGATTCCCTGGACCTCCCGCCCCTCTACGAGGGGACGCTCTGGGACTACATGGAGCGGGCGGCCCTGTCCATGGTGAACAGCCCGTCCGGCGCCTGAGGACCAACATGGAAATACCCCGGAGGCACTTGGGGGAATGCCTCCGGGGTCTTTCTGGGTTTAAGGATACCCAGCAGGGTATTGGACGGCAAGTGGTTTGCGCGGTAACCGCCGTACGTCCCCTAAAGCGGAAGCTTGAGTCCTGAACCGGTGCGGGCCAGGACATGCCCGCGGGGTCCGCTGAGCCGGAACCAGCGTCCCGCCCGGAAAAGCTGCTGCTCGCCGTCGGCCAGGAAGCCGAGCGTGAGGGCCGCGAACGCGGCACCCAGCGGGAGCCCGGCGGCACCGGGCAATTCCCGGCCCCAGACTGTGGCCCGGGCGTTGTTGACGATCAATGCGCCGGGTTTGTCCGGGATGATGGCGGCGATCTCGGTGATGCCGGCCTCGGCAGACTGGCGCAGCGCCGAATCCTGCAAAGTGGCGACGGCTTCCCAGCCGCTGCGGGGCGCTCCGACACCAGCCCACGATTCTGTAACGGTTACCGGAGGCAGCGGCAGTTCGACGTCGCCCTCCCCTGCACGTGCCAGCCGGTCAAGCACCGCCGAGATCGGGACGGTGACATCGGTGTCCGCCGGCTGCGCCAGGGCCATGGTCCGCAGCCCGAGGATCGTCGGCGTCGACTCCCCCAGCAGCCGCGGCCGCAGCACGCAAACGTAGGCGGCGAGCACCGGGCCGGACGCCTGGAGGCGGATCGCGCCGTCGTCAATCGATTTGGCGCGGGTCGCGAAAGTGCGCAGATCGGCGAGGTCGCGGGGATCGGTGAACTGCAGGGGCTGGGTGAGGACATCAGACACAATATCGACTCTACCGGCTGTGCCTCTTTGGGACGGCGCCGGAGGGACGTCTAGAGTCGAACCATGACTGAAGCCGAAGCCGGATTGCAGGGTCCGCCGACCCAGGACCCCACCTCCTCGCTCCTCCAATTGCTGAACCTCGGTGAACTGGAGGGTGCCCGGACGGACGAGGACATCTTTATGGGTCCTTCCCAGCAGCAGCCCCGGCACCGCGTGTTCGGCGGCCAGGTGCTGGCGCAGTCGCTGATTGCCGGGAGCCGGACCGTTCCTGAGGGGCGCGGCGTGCACTCCATGCACGGATACTTCCTGCGTCCGGGAGACGCCAACAAGCCCATCACCTTCGGCGTCCAGCGGCTCCGGGACGGCCGCTCATTCTCGGCGCGGCGCGTGCACGCGTACCAGGAGGGCATGCCCATCCTGTCCATGATCGCCTCGTTCCAGGATGAGGACGAGGGAATTGAGCACCAGACCGAGATGCCGGCCGGTATCCCCGGGCCGGAGTCGCTGCCCAGCACGGCTGACCTTCTGGGCAAGTACGACCACCCGGTGGCCCGCCACTGGGCCTATGAGCGGCCGTTCGATATCCGGCACGTTGACCCGGCCCTGTACGTCTCGGCGAAGGGCGACAAGGAACCGCGCAACGCGGTCTGGATGAAGACGTTCGGGCCGATGCCGGATGATCCGGAGCTGCACCGCGCGGCCCTGGCCTACGCGAGCGACTACACCATCCTGGAGTCCATCCTCCGCAAGCACGGGATGAGCTGGATTACCCCGGGGATGTCGGTGGCCAGCCTGGACCACGCCATGTGGTGGCACCGTCCCCTCCGCGTGGACGAATGGCTGCTCTACGTGCAGGAGTCCCCCAGCGCCCAGGGAGCCCGCGGCCTGGCCACCGGCAAGATCTTCAGCCGCGACGGCGTGCACGTGGCCACGGTGGCGCAGGAAGGCATGATCCGGATTCCCACGGACCTCAAGAACAAGGTCAAGGGCGCAGTCCAGTCCAAGGTCCTGCAGCACCAGATGCGCAAGGCCGACCGCGGCTGAACCGCGGCGCCTCGCGTACCGGCGGCCCGCGTAGGCCGGTGGCCGGCATTCGGGTGGCTGCGGTCCGCCGGTGGCCATTGTCGGCCGGCGGCAGGTGACGGTGGCATGCGAAAGGCTGGCTCCCCCGGTGGGGGGCCAGCCTTTTGTTTTTCGCTTGGTGCGCCGCGGGTTTAGTCGCGGGTGAGGCGGCGGTGGGTCACGCGGTGCGGCTTGGCCGCATCCGGGCCCAGGCGCTCGATCTTGTTCTCCTCGTAGGATTCGAAGTTGCCCTCGAACCAGTACCACTTGGAGGGGTTCTCCTCGTCACCTTCGTAGGCGAGGATGTGCGTGGCCACCCGGTCCAGGAACCAGCGGTCGTGCGAGACGACAACGGCGCAGCCCGGGAATTCGAGCAGGGCGTTTTCGAGGCTGCTGAGGGTTTCGACGTCGAGGTCGTTAGTCGGCTCGTCGAGGAGCAGCAGGTTTCCGCCCTGTTTGAGGGTCAGTGCCAGGTTCAGGCGGTTGCGCTCACCACCGGAGAGCACCCCGGCCTTCTTCTGCTGGTCCGGGCCCTTGAAGCCGAAGGCGGCGACGTAGGCGCGGGACGGCATTTCGACGTGGCCGACCTGGATGTAGTCGAGGCCGTCGGAGACGACCTCCCACAGGGTCTTGTTCGGGTCGATGCCGCCGCGGCTCTGGTCCGCGTAAGAGATCTTGACCGAATCGCCGATCTTCAGCTCACCGCCGTCGAGGGGTTCGAGCCCGACGATCGTCTTGAACAGCGTGGACTTGCCGACGCCGTTGGGGCCGATGACACCGACGATGCCGTTGCGCGGCAGGCTGAAGGACAGCCCGTCGATCAACGTGCGGTCCTCGAAGCCCTTCTGGAGGTTCTTGGCCTCCAGGACGAGGCCACCCAGGCGCGGTCCCGGCGGAATCTGGATCTCTTCGAAGTCCAGCTTGCGGGTGCGGTCGGCTTCGGCAGCCATTTCCTCGTAGCGGGCCAGGCGGGCCTTCGACTTGGTCTGGCGTCCCTTGGCGTTGGAGCGGACCCACTCGAGTTCCTCGGTGAGGCGCTTGGCCTGCTTGGCGTCCTTCTTGCCCTGGACTTCCAGGCGGGCGCGCTTCTTCTCGAGGTACGTGGAGTAGTTGCCCTCGTACGGGTAGAGGTGGCCGCGGTCCACTTCGGCGATCCATTCGGCCACGTGGTCGAGGAAGTACCGGTCGTGGGTGACGGCGAGGACGGCGCCCGGGTAGCTGGAGAGGTGCTGTTCGAGCCAGAGGACACTCTCGGCATCGAGGTGGTTAGTGGGCTCGTCGAGGAGCAGCAGGTCCGGCTTCTGCAGCAGGAGTTTGCAGAGGGCGACGCGGCGGCGCTCACCACCGGAAAGCAGGGTGACGTCGGCTTCCGGCGGCGGGCAGCGGAGGGCGTCCATGGCCTGCTCCAGCTGGGAGTCGAGGTCCCAGGCATCGGCGGCGTCGATCGCTTCCTGCAACTGGCCCATCTCCTCGAGGAGGGCATCGTAGTCAGCGTCGGGGTTGGCCATCTCTTCCGAGATTTCGTTGAAGCGCTGGATCTTGCCGAAGATCTCGCCGACGCCTTCCTGGACGTTGCCCAGGACGGTTTTGTCCTCGTTCAGCGGCGGTTCCTGCAGCAGGATACCCACCGTGTAGCCGGGGCTGAGCCTGGCCTCGCCGTTCGAGGGCGTGTCCAGTCCGGCCATGATCTTGAGAATGGTGGACTTACCTGCACCATTCGGTCCGACGACGCCAATCTTGGCCCCCGGGAAGAAGGACATGCTTACGTCATCGAGGATAAGTTTTTCGCCAACAGCCTTACGGGCCTTGGTCATTGTGTAGATAAATTCCGCCATGCCTACAAATCTAGTGGTTCAGCCGGGATAACTCACATTCATGCGGTCCCTCTGCCCACCCGCGACGGCGCCGCGCTCAGCCCGCCGCACCCACGAGGCAGCGTCCGTCGGCGAGTGGCGGAAGGACTGCGGACGTCACGCTGCCGTCGCGAAGTTGCCCAACGATGCAGTCCTGTCCAGCGCTGACAGCCACTTCGACGGCGTCCGCGTCCAGGCCCGTGGGGGTCCGGCTGGCGGTGACCTCCACACTGCCTGAAGGGAACCCGGCGTCTATCAGGGCTGAGCGGACCTGCTCCGTGTCCAGCCTCCGGTCGGCGGCGGTCACCCTGTTGAGTGCGGCCTCAACCCGGGCTTTCGTGTCGGACGTGGCCGCGTCCTCGGTGGCACCGGGGACGGCGCCAGGCGTTGCGCCGAGAGCTGCATCGAGTGCGGCGCCGGAACTGGGTCGCGCCCCGGATCCCCCAGCGCCGCCCTCAACCGTCCCGTCGACACTTGAAGACGTAGTGCCCGCGGCAACCGCCTCCGACGGTGCCGAACACGCGACCGCCGAAGTCAGCACCAGCCCCAGTGCCAGGACCAGCGCCGGAAGCCCGCTCCCGCCAGGGGCCAACGTCGCCGTGTGGCTGAACGTCCCGGCTTGCTTCATCCGGCAATTCTGTCACGTCGGCAGTCCTGTCCCGAAAGCAGCCCTGCCGTGGCCCCACGCCTCCTTCGCCCCGGTTCTACCGCCACGCAGCCGATTCCCTTTCAGGCGGCAGCCCCTTTCAGTTCACCCGTCTCCTGGTCGAGTTCTTCCGCCTCGCCGCTGGCGTCATTGATGAATACGGTGTGGGATCCGGACGCGTCGTTGTCGTCGGCGTCGTCGTCGTTGTTGGTGTCGTTGTCGCCGTGGTGCCCCGCACGGGCCTGGTCATCCTCATCGCTCCCCTCACGGCCGCCGTCCGGGAAAGCCGGGGACGAACCGGAATGCCCGGCGGCGTCCTGGGGACCGTTGGTGGCCGTGCGGATGAAGTTGGCAGAGCCCCACATGAGGTCGTGGCCGACGGACTCGGCGGCGATTTCGGCCACGTGGTAAATCCGGCCGTCATTCTCCCAGCTCCTCATCTTGAGCCGTCCCATGACGATGACCCGCTGTCCCTTCTTGATGCTGCAGCCGATGTTGCCGGCCAACTGCCGATAGCCCTGGACGGTGAACCAGTTGGTGTTCCCGTCGATCCACGCGCCCGTGGCGCGATCGTAGCGCCGGTCGGTTGAGCCCAGCCGGAACGACGCCGTCGCTACCCCGCCCGGTGTAGTCGAACTCTTGATCTCCGTGGCAACGAAGCCACGGACTGTGATGTTGTCACTCATTCTCATGTCCTGTCTCGAAATGTCGTGCCTTAGCAGGCTCCTTCAGCTTCGCGCCGGGGACAGAACTCCGCGAGAGCCCGCCTACGCCATGTGGAAAACCCAAGCGGGACGGCACGGAAGTCGCGGCACAATGCCGGTGCGCGAAAGCGCCGCAGGCACCAAGTCCTGGCTAGGAACACAGGAGCCGCCCCGTCGTCGGCAAACACGACTGGCACGCCGCCGCCCCTCACCCATTCGCCACAAACGGCCGCCATACACCCACCCAAAGCGGCCATTTCCGGCGAACCGGCGAGCGCGGCGCAATACGTTGCAGAGATTCCGGACATCGCGCGGCCCGGCACGGGGGCGGCATGCCCTCCGGGCGGACCTGACAGCGGACGGGCGCAGGGCACGGTAAGCTTTTTGAGGCGTCCCCCGGCAGCAGCCGGGCAGTACGTCGGCATGCCCCAGTAGCTCAGGGGATAGAGCAGCGGCCTTCTAATCCGCCGGTCGGGGGTTCGATTCCCTCCTGGGGCACCAGAGTGCGGCTCTGGCCTGCCGGAACTTCCCGCAGGCCAGGGCCGTGATCTCCGCAGGCGTTCGCCCACGTGAGGAGCACGCTAGATCCACTTGTTGCGCTTGAACGTCCAGTACAGCGCCACGCCCATGCCGATCATCAGCCCCAGAGCCATCGGGTAGCCGAAGACCCAGTCCAGTTCCGGCATGCTACGGAAATTCATTCCATAGATGGTCCCAATCAGTGTCGGCGCGAACAGAATGGCCGCCCACGAGGAGATCCGCTTGACCTGCTCGTTCTGGGCGTAGCTCGACTCCGTCAGCAACCGCATTTCGTCGTTCTGCCGCTGGGCCACCAGCGCCGCATTGACTGCGAGCGCATTTTGCAACAGGGCACGGAAGGCCGTGATGCGTTCACTCAGCCGCAGCACATGGTCCAGGACGTCCCGGTAGTGGTCCTGCAACTCCGGCTCGGGCTGGTGGTCCTCCGTGGCGGCCATCAGTGACTGCAGGATCCCCACAAGCGGAGCCGTCGCCCGCTGGAACATGATGACCTGGCGGGAGAGTTCGTAGATCCGGCGGGACACCCCCGGGTCCGCGGCGAAGAGATCGTCCTCAATTTCATCCACGTCGTTCTCCAGGCCGGCAGCAACCGGCTCATACTCGTCCACCACCTGGTCCAGGATCGCGTAGAGCACGGCGTCCGGACCAAGTGCCAGGAACGCAGGCTGGGACTCCATCCGGTGGCGGACCCGCGCCAAATCCGGCGATTCGGCCCGGCGCACTGTGACCACGAAGTCCGCCCCGCGGAAGACATGGATCTCGCCGAACTCCACCTTTTCCACGTCGTCGAGGTACCGGGCGGGGCGCAGGACAAGGAAGAGCGTGTCACCGTAGTGTTCCAGCTTGGCCCGCTGGTGGCCGGCGAGCGCATCGTCCACAGCCAAGTGGTTGAGATCGAATTCCCCGGCCACGGACCGCAGCTCTTCGGCATCCGGCCGGTAGAGCCCTATCCAGGCCATACCCTGGCGCTGCCGCAGGATGAAGTACGTCTCGTCCAGGCTTTCCGGGTCCGCAGTCCGGTAACCGTCTACGTACACGGCGTTGTCGACGATACTCACGGCCGGCCCTCCTTCACCAGGCATCCTTGGCTGCGACGCTATACCGTCGTCCGCCCGGTGCCAACAGCCCTCGCCTTGCCGGTCTTCGCATATTTCAGCCGCGCCCGCACGGCTCTCCTGCGCACACTCGCCCCTCCTCCCTCTGTTAGCGGTCAGCACGCTTAGGATTGAGTTGACAGGCAGGACAGCAGGGAACCCTGCCCGCCCTGCCCGCAACCGAAAGGTACGGCCGCTATGACCCAGACTCCCCGCGAATTCGATCCCCAAGATCCCAACGACGACTTGACCGCCCCGTACCCCGAGCAGGCTGACGCCCCGCAAGGGTCCGCCGGGGCGGGGCAGCTCGCCGATAGCCCGGCCGGAGGGACCGATGTGGTGTCCGGGGCCTCTGGTGCCGCAATGCCGGCCCCAAGCGCCGAGACGCCGCGCGAAGAAACTCCGCGGACAGAGACGCCCGCCCCGGCCCCTGAACCGCGCCAGGTGACCCGCGCTGGAATGGTCTGGGCCGCCGTCGCGAGCGCACTCGTGGTGCTGATCCTGCTCATCGCGTTCATCCTGCAGAACCAGGAATACGTGCTGGTGAAGTTCTTTGGCCTCGAAGGCTCGGTCCCGCTCGGAATTGCGCTGTTCATTGCCGCGGTCGGGGGCGGCGTCCTGGTTGCCATCGCCGGAGCCGCCCGCATCATCCAACTCCGGCTCGCGGCGCACCGCACGCGCGCAAGCCGACAGCCAACCCAAGGCACGCAGACCCGCTGAAATCCGCAGGCGCTAGCCTCATTCCATGAACGCAGAAACCAGCGGGCCATCCGCTATTGCCACCGCGCCGGCGGGCTGGCCCGACGTCGAGCGTCTCTTCGGCAGCCGAGGCGAGCCGTCGCGCTGCTGGTGCCGTTTCTTCGCCCTCACCGGACCGCAGTGGTCGGCGTCCACGCCGGAGCAGCGGAAAAACCAGTTGCGGGACAAGTTCGACGGCGGCGCCCCGGCTCCGGGGGTGCTGGCTTTCCGCGACGGGAACCCCGTGGGCTGGTGCGCGGTGGAACCCCGCGGTTGCTGCCCGCGGATCCTGCGCTCGAGAGTCCTGACAGCGGCGGGTCCGGAAGTGGCCCGCGACCATGGGAACAACGTGTGGTCGGTCACGTGCTCCGTGGTCTCCCCCGGCCACCGCCGCACCGGTGTGGCGCAGGCACTGCTCAGGGCCGCGGTCGGGCACGCCTTCGCCCACGGCGCCGAAGTGGTGGAGGGGTACCCCGTCGATCCCGCGCAAAGGCCCAAAGCCGGCCCGGCCGACCTCTATCACGGCACCGTGGGCCTCTTCCTGGCGGCCGGCTTCGAGGTGGCCAGCGAGGCGGTGCCCGGACGCGCCGTCGTCCGGCTGGCGGCGTCACGCCCGGGCGGCGCCACCAGCCGGATAGCCGCGGCCGATTAGCCGCGGCCTCTTACGAGGCCAAACGCTCCCGCGGCCGGTGGCCGGAGTTGGTCGGTGCGCTACCGCGTCCCGGCGGGTTGATCTCGGCCCATACCGCGTCGAGGGAGAGACCGAGGACATCGGCGATCGCCGCGATGGTCGGGAAGGCAGGGGTCGCAACACGGCCTGTCTCGATCTTCCGGAGGGTCTCCGGTGAGACACGCGCCTCGAGCGCGGTCTCAAGCATCGAGCGCTCTCCCCTGGCGCGACGCAGCAGGGCGCCGAGGCGTTGTCCGCGCTCGACCTCTTCGGGTGTGAGGGGCAATCTGACCATGGCTCCGATTCTAGTACCGGGATAATATGGCCGGGATAGTTATTGGTTGCGTGAGAAAGGCGCCACATGATCGAGATCCTGAACTCCACGGAACTGGCCCGGGCACGAGAGGCCGGTGCCCTGGTCGCGCATATCCTGCAGACGCTGAAGAGCCGCAGCGCAGTAGGCACGAACCTCCTGGACATCGACCGGTGGGCCCGTGCCATGATCACCGAGGCCGGAGCCCTGTCCTGCTACGTCGACTACGAGCCATCGTTCGGACGCGGGCCGTTCGGACACTACATCTGCACGGCCGTCAACGACGCCGTCCTCCACGGACTGCCCCACGACTACAGACTTGCCGACGGCGACCTGCTGACACTCGACCTCGCCGTCTCCAAGGGCGGAGTTGCTGCCGACGCCGCCATCAGCTTCCTCGTGGGCGACTCACAGCCTCCGGAAAGCGTCGCGATGATCAGGGCAACCGAACGCGCATTGAGCGCTGGGATTGCGGCCGCCGTGCCCGGAGCCCGCATCGGCGACATCTCCCACGCCATCGGCTCGGTCCTCAGCGGGGCCGGGTATCCGATCAATACCGAGTTCGGAGGTCATGGCATCGGATCCACGATGCACCAGGATCCGCACGTCGCAAACACCGGACGGCCCGGCCGTGGCTACAAACTGCGCCCCGGGCTGCTGCTCGCGCTGGAACCGTGGGTCATGGCCGACACCGCCGAACTGATCACCGATGCCGACGGGTGGACGCTCCGAAGTGCAACAGGCTGCCGAACAGCCCACAGCGAGCACACGATCGCCATCACCAGCGACGGAGCCGAAATCCTGACCCTGCCGAAACACGCGCAGCCGTAGGGCCGGAGCCACGCGTCCCTCCGTACTCCCGGCACCTCACCGCGAATCAAAGGTGAGAACGCGACTTTCCGTTTCCGGCCAGGTCGACCTTCCCGTCAGGGCAGGGTCAGAATGACCGGCCCGTCCTTCGTGATGGCCACGGTGTGCTCGCTGTGCGCGGCACGACGGCCGTTGGCCGAGCGAAGGGTCCATTCGTCGTCGTCGTGGAAGTAGTCGTCCTTGCCGCCCAGGATCAGCATCGGCTCGATCGCGATGACCAAGCCCTCGGTCAGCTTGATGCCGCGGCCGGGCCGGCCGTCGTTGGGAACGTGCGGCTCGGCGTGCATGGTCGTGCCGATCCCGTGCCCGCCGTGGTCCGCCAGCAGCCCGTAGCCGGCGCGGCGCGATGCCCCGCCGATCGCATAGCCCAGGTCCCCCATCTTGTTCCCGATCCGGGCCGCCTCGATCCCGCGGGCGAGGGCCGCCTCGGTGGCTTCGATCAGCGCCTGGTCCACCGGGTCCGATGCACCCACGATGAAGCTGATCGCTGCGTCCCCGCACCAGCCCTCAAGAAACGCACCGCAGTCCACGCTGAGCAGGTCACCGTCCTGGAGCCGGTAGTCGTTGGGGATGCCGTGCACCACGGCGTCGTTGACCGACGTGCAGATCACCCCGGGAAACGGCACTGACGCCCACCGCGGTTTGTAGTTCAGGAAGGCCGGAGTGGCCCCTGCGGCGGCAATGGTCGCGGCGGCCAGCTGGTCCAGTTCTTTCAGGGACACGCCGACGGCGGCGGCCTCCCGGACGCGTTCCAGCGTGTTGGCCACCACCCTGCCGGCCTCGCGCATCAGGGCAATCTCGGCGGGGCTCTTGATCATCGACATGCGTCCAACTCTAGGGCCAGCCCGTGCGTGGCTAAAGTTGCCCCATGGCCAACGCTGAACTGATGTCCGCGATCCGAACGCGGCTGCACCGTGCCGCCGACCCGGCCCGGGCGGCGGGCGCGCAGGCCTACCTGAAGTCCGAGATGCCCTCGCTGGGCGTCCGGGTGCCGGAAGTCCGGCGGATCGTCAAGGCCGCCGCCCGGGAGTTGCCACCCGGTTCCCTGCCGGAATTGCAGTCCACCGTGCTGGCGCTGTGGCGGGACGCCGGCTGGCGGGAGGAACGTTATGCTGCCATCGACCTCACGGGGCTGCGGCTGGCCGCCGGTGAGTGGAGCATGCTGCCGGTCTACGAGGAAATCATCCGCAGCGGCGCGTGGTGGGATCTGGTGGACGGCGTCTCGCACCGGCTTTGCGGGCTGCTGCAGACCCACCGGGAGGACATGTCCAGCGTGCTTCGCCGCTGGAGCACGGACGCGGACCTATGGATCCGGCGGGCCTCCATCACGGCGCAGCTGGGAGCAAAATCGGAGACGGATCCTGCCCTGCTGGCGGCCGTCATCGAACCCAACCTGGCCGACCCGGAGTTTTTCATCAGGAAGGCGATCGGCTGGGCCCTGCGTGACTTCGCCGCCACGGATCCGGACTGGGTCCGGGACTTCGTCGCACGGCACGGCGGGGCGCTGAGCCCGCTGTCCCGCCGGGAGGCCCTGCGCAAGATCACGTGACGGCGCAGAATCAGTTGAACGGGGAAACTCAGATGACCGGGCGGGTGGTGACCGGTTCCTCGGACTTGCTGAAGAGCAGCTTGGTTTTTGGGTCCAGGAAGATCAGGTACAGGGCGAAGAGCAGGGCAATGACCGCCGCGGCGTTGCGGGCCAGGGCCAGGGCAAGGCCCAGATCCGCGGTCTGCAGGTACGGGAAGACTTCCAGCTGGTCCGAGATCGCGTAGACCATAAAGAACGACACGATGAAGTACAGCGCCTTGACCTGCCAGTCGTCCCGGATGCCCGTGACGGCGAAGAGCGGAATGAGCCAGACGACGTACCAGGACTGGATCATCGGGGCGAGGACCACGACGGCGGCGAACGCCAGTGTGAGGCGGCGGATCAGCCGGTCGTAGTCGCCGCGGAAAATCAGCCAGGCGATAATACCGACCGCCAGCAGTTTGCCGGCGTCGTATACCCACTTGGCCAGCCCCCACCCGTCGAGTCCGAAGGCGTTGAAGATGGACGCGACCACCAGCCCCAGCAGTCCCACCGGCGCGTACCAGATCCAGATGCTGCCCGGGGCGGAGAGCCCGTTGATCCAGCCGAATCCGAAGCCGTTGACCATGCTCATGGCGTACAGCAGGGCCAGGCTGATGCCGGCAGTGAGTCCCCAGAAGACAAACTTCCGCGGCCAGCTGGCGCCCCTTCCTGCCCACAGCAGGCCGATGAACGGCAGGAAGACGATGGTGATGGGCTTGACCGAGATGGACAGGGTCACCAGGACCAGGCCGAAGATGACCCGCCGGGTGGCGCAGTAATACAGCCCGGCCAGGGCCAGGCCGATCATCAGGGCGTCGTTGTGGACGCTGGCGATGAAGTTGGTGAGGAACAGCGGGTTAGCGGCGGTGAGCCACAAGGCGCGGTGCGGGTTGACCCCATGCAACTCGGCGAGCTTCGGAACGTAGATGATGCACAGCACAATCCCGACCAGCGCGGCAAGGCGGAACAGCATGATGCTGGCTTCCGGGTGCACGTTGGTGGACCAGACCACGAACTGCTCGATCCAGAGGAACAGCTGGCCGTACGGCACGGGTGCCTCGGTCCACATCTTGTCGGCCCCGAGCTGGAAGTAGTTCGACAGCGCCGAAATGCCGTTTTCGTAGGGGTTGAACCCCTCTACCATCAGCCTGCCCTGCCCGATATAGGCGTAGACGTCACGGCTGAACAGCGGCACCGAGAACATCAGGGGCAGCCCCCACAGGACAACCGCCTGCAGCGTGGCCTTGCGGGCCGCCGTTCCCCAGACCCGCACGCGCTGGCCGAGCCTCAGCCAGGCCCGCACCAGGAGCATCCCGCCGACGGCCAGCAGCACGATGCACAGGCCGACGCCGACGGCTTCCGTACGCATCCAGATGAACAGTGGAACGCGGCGGAGCTCCGAGGCCGGGGCCAGCCAGCCGACGCCCAGCGAACCGATCGCCATAAAGAGCGAGCCGACGAACCCGGCGAGCAGCGGGGAACGGGCATTGTCCACGTCAGCGACTTCCGCGTCCGGGGACGTGCCGGCAGCCGTTTTTCCTGCCGCAGGCACAGGCGCCGTCATCTCAGGATCGTCCAATCTGTTGTGGGGCTCATCTCTGCCCGCAGCCAGCCGCAAATACGGCCCGGGGCACGCCGCGAGGGCGAAAAACTTCGCGACCCGCGTACCGGGAATCCTAGCATCGGACCGCCCGGGGGCGACGAAACGGTAGGCTGGGCGGGTGCCTATTTCTAATGAACGCATCGTCTGGATCGACTGCGAAATGACCGGCCTCGACACCGTTAACGACGCCCTGATCGAGGTGGCCGCGCTGGTGACGGACTCGGAGCTCAATATCCTCGGTGACGGCGTCGACGTCGTCATCAAGCCCGACGACGCGGCCCTGGCGCAGATGAACGACTTCGTCCGCGACATGCACACCCGTTCCGGGCTGCTGGCGGAACTCCCCCACGGCAAGACCATGGCCGAGGCCCAGGCAATCGTTCTGGACTACATCAAGAAGTGGGTACCGGATCCCAAGAAGGCGCCGCTGGGCGGCAACTCCGTGGGCACCGACCGCGTCTTCCTGGTCCGTGACATGCCCGAACTGGTGGAGCACCTGCACTACCGGGTCATCGACGTGAGCACCATCAAGGAACTTTCCCGGCGCTGGTACGCGCGGGCCTACTTCCAGTCCCCGGCCAAGCTCGGCGGTCACCGTGCCCTCGGCGACATCCAGGATTCCATTGACGAGCTGCGGTATTACCGCGAGGCCGTTTTCGTCCCCGCCCCAGGTCCGGATAGCGCCACGGCGCAGCGCATCGCCAAGAAGGTGATGGGCACGGCGGATGAAACGGCGCCGGTCGAGGCGTCCTCCGGGACTCCGGCGCAGTAGCGGCTGCGACTTCTGGCCCGCCTCCGGATGTAATCTGCGCCACCTTTTGCAGAAAATTTTGGCGAAAACCCGGAAAGTGGCAAAAGCGGCCCCGAAGAGCAGGTAAGCTATTTGTCGTTGCCTTTTCAGTCAGCCGGTTCACCGGAAGGCATGGCGGGGCACATGGTGGGCGTAGCTCAGTTGGCAGAGCGCCTGGTTGTGGTCCAGGAGGTCGCGGGTTCAACCCCCGTCGCTCACCCTCATGAAGGACGGCAGTGATTGTTCGACCTTAGACGAAGGCCGTACCGGATATCCGGTGCGGCCTTTGTTGTCTGTCCATGGAACCGTGAAGGGAACGAGACGCCATGAAGCGCACGCTTTTTGAAGAAGACCACGAGATGTTCCGTGAGATGGCCGCTGAGTTCAACACACGTGCCGTCGCCCCGCATTACGCCCGGTGGGACGAGGACCACATGATGTCCCGGGAACTGTGGACGTCCGCCGGCGAGCAGGGACTGCTGGGCCTGGCCGTTCCGGAAGAGTTCGGCGGCATGGGCATGGTGGACTACCGCTTCCGCGCCGTGCTGGATGAGGAGTTCGCCAAGAGCAACCACCTCGCCGTGGGCCTGGCCTTCCACCTGCACGATGACATGGTCCTCCCCCACCTGCTGGCCTACGGCTCCGACGACCTCAAGAGCCGCTGGCTCCCCGGCATGGTCTCCGGCGAGAAGGTCACCTCCATCGCATGGACCGAGCCCGGAGCGGGTTCGGACCTGCGCGGCATCCGCACCAAGGCAGTGCGCGACGGCGACGACTGGCTGATCAGCGGCCAGAAGACCTTCATCGGCAACGGCATCTCCGGGGACGCGTCCCTGGTCCTGGCGCGCACTGACGGCAGCACCGGCCGCGGAAAGCACGACTCCTTCTCCCTGTTCATGGTCGGCAGGGGCGAGGGCTACAACACGGGCAAGCAGCTGGACAAGATGGGACTCAAGGCCTCCGATACGGCCGAACTGTTCTTCGACAACGTCCGTGTACCGCACGCGGACCTCGTTGGTGAGGAGGGCAAGGGCCTGCAGTACGCCGCCGAGCAGCTCCCCCAGGGCCGGCTCGCGATCGCGGTGGCAAGCTCCGCCGTCGTCCGCGCCGTCTACGAGGCGACCGTGGCGTACACCAAGGACCGCAACGCCTTCGGTGAGCGGATCATCGACTTCCAGAACACCCGGTTCGAACTGGCGGACATCCTCACCGAGGTCGAGGTCACCGAAACGTACGTGGACCAGGCCATCCAGGCCTTCAACGCCGGAGAGCTCGACGCCGCCTCCGCCGCCCGCGCGAAGCTGTGGGCGTCCGAACGCGCGAAGTCCGTCACCGACCGCTGCCTCCAGTTGCACGGCGGGTACGGCTACATCCTGGAATACCCCGTGGCGCAGGCCTTCCTGGCCGCCCGGCTGCTGACCATCTTCGGCGGCACCAACGAAATCATGCGCGACGTCGTCGGCCGCACCATCGCCGACTGACCCACACAGCAACAGCAACAGCAACAGCAACAGCAACAGCAACAGAGGAACTTTCCTGCCATGACCGTCCTGCCCATCACGATCTGGGGCGAACCCGTGCTGCACCGCCGGGCCGCCGAGGTTGAAGTCTTCGACGACGAGCTCCGGACCCTGATCGCCGACATGTTCGAGACCAACGACGCCGCCAATGGCGTCGGTCTCGCCGCGCCCCAGGTGGGGGTCGGCAAACGGCTCTTCGTCTACAAGTTCGACAACGACGACGGCACCCCGCCGTCCGGGGTCGTCGTCAACCCGGTCCTGACCCTTTCCAAGGTCTCCGGCGCGCTGCCGGATCCGGATGAGGAAGAGGAGGGCTGCCTGTCCTTCCCGGGCGGGCAGTACCCGCTCAAGCGCGCGGAGTGGGCCCGGGTGCAGGGCTTCGACGGGGACGGCAACCCGGTCGATTTTGAGGCGACGGGCTGGTTCGCCCGGGTCCTCCAGCACGAATATGACCACCTAGACGGCAAACTCTACGTCAACCGCCTCCTTGACCGGTACGCCCGCAAGGCCATGAAGCTGGCCAAGAAAAGCGGCTGGGGTGTCCCCGGGCTGACCTGGATGCCCGGCGTGGATCCAGACCCGTTCGGGCACTAGGTTCTGGGCGGTCCCCCATGTTCGGCGTCGACGTGGCCGGCATGCGGCGAATTTCCCCGCCTTTGATGCCGAGGCGCCGGAAATCCCCGGCGGTTTGGCAGGACACGCCGGCGGCGGGTCCCAAAAGTGGGGAATTTCCGCCGCGGAATTAGCTGCGGTCGACGGCGGCAAGGATCGCCGCGCCCAGCTCGGCCGGCTTGGTGAACTGCGGCCAGTGCCCGGTGGGCAGGTCCACGTAGTCGACGTCGCGAACGCGCCCGAGTTCCGCAACGTACGGGTGGCCGCCGGCGATCATTTCAATGAGCATTGACGACGGGAACTCGCAGGCGATGACGGTCGCCGGGACGTCGTAGCGGCGCTCGTCGTTCAGCCGCTGCTGGTCCTGGGCCACGCCCTTGGGCTGCGGGATGGCACGGGCCCGGAACATGGACCGCAGCTCCTCGTCGAGGTCGGTGAGGTCTTCGTCCTCGAACAACTCCCACGGCGGAAGCGGCACCGCGTCGCCGTCGTCCGGCAGGTCGTCGTTGATGACGCCGCCGTCTCCCAGCGGCCCGCTGTCCACGTAGATCGCCCGGACCACCCTGTCCGGGCGGGCGTCGACGGCGCCGTGGATGATGGCGCCACCGCCCGAGTGGCCCACCAGGACCACGGGGTCATCGAAGGCGTCGATTATCGCCACCACGGCGTCGATATGCGTCCGCAAGCCGATGCCGGCCCGCGGCGCGTCTGCCGATTCCAGCCCGGGCAGCGTCAGCGGGTGGACGTGATGTCCGGCCGCAACCAGCGGCGGGGTCACCTCCTCCCACGATGAGGCGTCCAACCAGAAACCGGGTACCAGGATGATGTCCATGCCGGTACCCTACCTTCCCGGTCCGACGAAACGGCCGTGGAGCGTGGAAATGCCGCCTCACGGATTTCCCGCTGCGCGGTTATCCCTCGTCCGGCCTCTGCAGCATGGCGGCGTGATCCGGAACGTAGCGGAACAACTCCCGGGGTGGGCGCGTGTAGTTGACGGCCTTGGGCCGTTCCGGCAACGTCACCGGCTCCATCCGGACTTCCGTGTAGTCGATGCTGGAGAGCAGGTGGGCGATCATGTTGATCCTGGCCCGGCGTTTGTCCTCCGCCTCGACCACGTACCAAGGCGATTCGGCGGTGTCTGTCTGCATGAACATGTCATCCTTGGCCCGGGAGTAGTCTTCCCAGCGGAGGATCGACTCCCGGTCCATCGGCGAGAGTTTCCACTGCCGCATCGGATCATCCAGCCGTGACTTGAAGCGCCGTTCCTGTTCCGCGTGGCTGATCGAGAACCAGTACTTGAACACGAGGATGCCGTCCTGGACCAGGAGGCGTTCAAAGACCGGGCACTGCGCCATAAAGCGTTTGTGTTCGGCGGGCGTGCAGAATCCCATCACGTGTTCGACGCCGGCCCGGTTGTACCAGGAACGGTCCATCAGGACGATCTCCCCCGCGGCGGGGAGGTGCGCCACGTAGCGCTGGAAATACCATTCGCCCCGCTGCCGCTCCGTCGGGGCCGGCAGTGCCACGATGCGGGCCACGCGCGGATTCAGGTACTGGGTGACCCGTTTGATGGCACTGCCCTTGCCTGCGGCGTCGCGCCCTTCGAAGATCACCAGCACCCGCGCGCCCGAGCTGCGGACCCATTCCTGGAGCGCGACGAGCTCGGCCTGGAGCCGGAAGAGCTCTTCCTCGTACACGCCGAGGGGCAGCCGCGCGGGCCTCGAGGACTTGCGGCCCGACCCGCCTTTCCGGGCTGCGTTTTTCTTGCCGGTGCCGTCCTTTTTCTTGCCAGCGCCGTCCTTGCCGGAGGCGGCCGTGTCGGAGCCGGCTGTGTCGGAGCCGTCTATGTTCTGTGCCATGGCGCCCGTCCCATTTCATCGCGGCGTGGCGGACCTTCTGCCGCTTTTCCTGCCGCGCCCATTCTCGCCGAGCGGTTGACTGCCCACAAGGGGACGGCGGACCCGGGACAGCCCCGGGCCCGTGCTCCTATGCTGGGGCCATGGAAGCCCCCGGACGGAGCATGATGCAGCCCATTCTCACGCTTACCGTCAATCCCGCGCTGGACGTAAGCACTGCAACGGAGCGCGTTACCAGCGGCCACAAACTGCGCTGCGGCGCCAGCCGCCTTGATCCGGGCGGCGGGGGCGTGAACGTGTCCCGGGTGGTGCAGCGCCTGGGCGGGCGGACACTGGCGGTCTACACCGCCGGCGGACCCACCGGAGAGGCTTACCGCCGCCTCATCGAGGCCGAACGCATCCCCACCCTGGCGGTGCCCATCCAAGGCAGTACGCGCGAGGACTTCACGGTGGACGAGACGACGACGGGCAAGCAGTTCCGCTTTGTGCTTCAGGGCCCCGAACTGAGTGAACCCGAGTGGCGGCTGTGCCTGGCGCTCGTGGCGGATTCGATTCCCGTGGGTGGGTACGTCGTGGCCAGCGGCAGCCTGCCGCCGGGGGTCCCGGATGATTTCTATGCCCAGGTGGCGCGGCTGGCGCGCCGGCATGAGGCCCGCTGCATTGTGGACGCCTCCGGCCCGGCGCTGGCCGAAGCCCTCGCTGAGGGGGTGTTCCTGGTGAAGCCGAGCCGGCGGGAGTTGGGGCTGCACTTTGGCACAACGCTGGAGAGCGGTGAGAGCCAGGTTGAGGCCGCCGCGGGGCTCGTCGCGGACGGGTCCGCGGAGCATGTCGCCCTGACCCTGGGTGCGGAAGGTGCCGTGCTGGCCTCGAAGTCCGGGATCCTTCGGCTGGCCGTGCCGGAGGTGGAGGTGCGAAGCACCGTCGGTGCGGGCGACAGCTTCCTGGCCGCCTTCGTCCTCCGCCTGGCGCAGGGCCGCACCCTCGCGGCGGCGCTCCGGGCCGCCGTCGCCGCCGGAAGCGCCACGGTGACGACGCAGGCCACCGAACTCTGCCACCGGGAGGATGTGGAGCGGCTGGAGGCGGGACTCGCCGCCGGGTAGTTTACTGAGTCTCGGGAACAACCGTCTGCTGCCCGGGGCAGGAGGCGAGGACCCTTTTCATGGCGTCCTTCTCCGCCGGAGTGACCCACAGACGGTAGGCGGCTTTGACGGAGATCTGCCGGGCGACATAGTGGCAGCGGAAGTTCTTGTTGGGCGGCAGCCAGGTGGCGGCGTCGGACGCGCTTTTGTCCTGGTTCGCGGGGCCGTCGACAGCGATCAGGTTCAGCGGATCGTTCGCCAGGTGCTCGCGTTGCGCGGGTGTCAGCAGCTGGGCACCCTTTTGCCAGGCATCCCCCAGCGCCACGACGTGATCGATCTGCACTGCTTTGCTGCTCCCGGATCCCCGTCGGAAGGTGAGCTGGCGGCCGGTGTAGGGTTCCCGGAAGGTCCCGCCAGCCACCCGGCACTGGGATTCCTCGGTGAATTCGGCGCCGGAAAGGTCCCGGCGGAGGATGTCGTTGCGGGTGTCGCAGCCGTTGCGGTCCACGTCCAGCCAGGCCTGTCCGTACGCGCTGCGGTCGTAATTGTCCTTGGCGGCCCGGCCTTTGACGGGAAGTGTGTCCAGCAGCGCCGCCGCGGGACCCCGCGTAACAGGGCGCACGGAAGGGACCGCGTCCATCCAGCCGGTTGCCAGGACGGGAGCTTCGCTGGGTCCTCCCGCCGGCGGCTCGACGGCGGCAAACTGCCCGACGGTGAAGAACCAGCCGAGTCCCGCGACGACGGCGAGTGCCGCAGCGGCAAGCAGGGCCCACGCCTGGCGGGACCGGCGTCGTTCCCTCCGGAACTCCGCCCAGGTGAGCGTCATGCCGGCTTCCGGGCGGGGTGAAGTCTCTTCACCCCCGAAGCCTAGGCCGCTCCCCCGGCGCCCCGGGGGTTGTCCACAGTGTGGAGGACGGGTGCCCTGTCAGTTCTCCCTGGTCACGCGTACCAGGTCTTCGTTGGCGAGGGCCATCAGCGATTCGAGCTGCTGGACCCGCGCCTCGTCGACGTCACCGGCCGCATACTTGGCGCGGGCGTCGTCGAGGAGCCGTTTGGCTTCCTTGGCGTTCGCGCGGGCGACGTCCAATGCGTGTTCCAGGGTGGTTTCGTGCTCCACTGCCGAGTTCTGTTCCATTGCACCATTGTGGTGCTCTTTCCCGGCCGATTCCAGAGGATCGGCCGGGAAAGGCAGAACGGCACAGAATTCAGGCGTGGGATCTCAGGCGTCGACCTCGACGGGCAGGCCGGCCGCTTCCAAGGTGGCGGCAGCGTCCTTGGCGGGGAATGACGGCGGGTTCACGCCGGCCATTTCCTCCATCACGCGGACCACCTGGCAGCTGTAGCCGAATTCGTTGTCGTACCAGACGTAGAGAACCAGGTTCTTGTCGTTGGAGATCGTGGCGAGGCCGTCGACGATGCCCGCGCGGCGCGAGCCGACAAAGTCGGTGGAGACCACTTCGGGAGAATCGATGTAGTCGATCTGCTTGCGGAGGTCCGAGTGCAGCGACATTTCCCGCAGGTAATCGTTGACTTCGTCCTTGGTGGTGCCGTTTTCCAGGCTCAGGTTCAGGATGGCCAGCGACACGTCGGGGGTGGGGACGCGGATGGAGCTGCCGGTGAGCTTGCCCAGCAGTTCGGGCAGCGCCTTGGCGACAGCCTTGGCGGCGCCGGTCTCGGTGATGACCATGTTCAGCGCGGCGGAGCGTCCGCGGCGGTCGCCCTTGTGGAAGTTGTCGATCAGGTTCTGGTCGTTCGTGAACGAGTGGACCGTCTCCACGTGGCCGTGCACCACGCCGTACCGGTCGTTGATGGCCTTCAGCACGGGGGTGATGGCGTTGGTGGTGCAGGAGGCCGCTGACACGATTGTGTCCGAGTCGGCGATGGTGCCGTGGTTGATGCCGTGAACGATGTTCTTCAGCTCGCCCTTGCCCGGCGCCGTGAGCAGGACCCGGGAGACGCCCTTGCTCTGCAGGTGCTGGGACAGGCCCTCGGCGTCGCGCCAGCGTCCCGTGTTGTCGACCACCAGGGCGTCGTGGATGCCGTAGGCGGTGTAGTCGACCGTGGCGGGGTTGTCCGAGTAGATGACCTGGATCTGGACACCGTTGGCGGTGATGGTGTCGTTTTCGAGGTCCACCTTGATGGTGCCTTCGAAGGAGCCGTGGACCGAGTCGCGTCGCAGGAGGCTGGCGCGCTTGGCGAGGTCGTTGTCCGAACCGCGGCGCACCACGATGGCGCGCAGGCGCAGGCCGTGGCCTCCGCCGGCCTTTTCGATCAGGAGGCGGGCCAGGAGCCGGCCGATGCGGCCGAAGCCGTAGAGGACGACGTCGGTGCTGGTGCGGTCATCGCCGCCGCGCTTGCCCACGACGTCGGCGAGTTCGGCACGGAGGAACTCGTCCAGGGTGGCGCCGTTGCCCTCGGCCCGGTACTTCTCGGTGAGGCGGGCAATGTCGATGGCTGCGGCGCCGAGCTCCAGCTTGGTCAGGGCATCCAGCAGCGGGGCGGTCTCTTCGAGGCGCAGTTCTTCCTTGCTCATCCGGCGCGCGAAGCGATGGGCCTTGAGGATGTTCATGGTGGACTTGTTGATCAGGCTGCGGCCGTGGATGGAGGTGACCACGTTGTTTTCCCGGTACAGCCGGCCGATCACCGGAATCATGGCCTCGGCGAGCGCCTCCCGGCCCATCCACGTATCAAGACAAGAATCTGACGTCTGGCTCACAGAAATACCTTCCTAGAATCCACCACATACGACGTCGTATGCGGAAGTCGGCGGCCGGAGGTTCTCCGGCACCTCGGCGCCGGGGATTCGGTCCACCCCGGGCGCCTGTCGAGCAAAGAAAAGCCACCGGCTGCGAACGCAGACCCGGCGGCAGAACTTCTACGTTCACCATCCATTCTACGGGCGGGCCGGCGGGGTCCGGTGCCCGGTGACGCGTGAAATGACTCACACGGGGCCAGACCGGGCAGGATCGGGGCGCGAGGCAGAGCCGCGGCGATGTGGGTGGATGGGTTGACCGATACGCCGGGTTCTGTGTTCCCGTGCCGTTACCAGCACAGGAGTAGCGGCCATCCATCTACGAACGCCGTTGCCGACGCCCTCCAGCAGCCTACCCGGACACTCGGGCGGGCAGCCCTCAAACGTGTCCTGTCTGGCCTTGCTCCGGGTGGGGTTTACCTAGCCTTCCCGGTCACCCGGGAAGCTGGTGGTCTCTTACACCACCGTTTCACCCTTACCTGCCCTGCGGCCCGTGCAAGCACACGCCGCATGCAGGCGGTCTGCTCTCTGTGGCACTGGCCTGCGGGTTACCCCGAGTGGGCGTTACCCACCACCCTGCCCTGCGGAGCCCGGACGTTCCTCGAGCCACTTCCGTGGCGCGCGGCCGCCTGGTCAACCCATCCGCCGTCCATTCTACGGTCTCCCCCGGCGGAGCCCTCCCACCAGCGTATTTTGGGGCCGCCGGTGGGAGAATTGGAGGAGTATTCCTGCTAGTCAAGGAAACGATTGAAGTGAACTGGACAGCCATCATCATCTGGGTCCTCGCCATCATCCTGGTGCTCATCCTCGCCAGGATGTCGATCAAAATTGTCCGTCAGTATGAACAAGGCGTCCTGTTCCGGCTGGGCCGGGTGGTCGCGGTCCGGATGCCCGGCCTGCGGTTTATCATCCCGGTGGTGGACCGGCTTCAGCTGGTGAGCCTGCGGATCGTGACAATGCCGATCCAGTCACAAGGGATCATCACCCAGGACAACGTCAGCGTCGACATCTCGGCAGTGGCGTATTACCGGGTGGTCGACGCCGTGAAGTCCGTCGTAGCGATCGAAGACGTCGCGGCGGCCATCAACCAGATCGCCCAGACCACCCTGCGGAAGGTGGTGGGCCGGCACAGCCTGGACCAGACGCTGTCCGAGACCGAGCGGATCAACAGCGACATCCGGGAAATTTTGGACGCCCTCACCCTGGAATGGGGCGTCGAAGTGACACTCGTTGAACTCAAGGACATCCAGCTCCCGGACAGTATGAAGCGGGCGATGGCCCGGCAGGCGGAGGCCGAGCGGGAGAAGCGGGCCAAGATCATCGCGGCCGAAGGAGAGGCGATCGCTGCCGTGGCGCTGGGCGCGGCATCAGACACGATGATGGCCCACCCCGTCGCCCTGCAGTTGCGGAATCTTCAGTCCCTCGTGGAGATCGGGGTCGACAAGAACTCAACGGTCGTCTTCCCCGCGCCCTTGATGAGCACCATCGCCGAACTGGCAGCATTTCTGGCACGCGAGGACCACGCGGCCAAGACAGGGATTGCGGGAACGCCGGCGACGCCACCGGCGGAGTCACCGGCGCCACCATTTAGGGCCGCGTAGCCCGCGGCCGGGCCTAGGATCGATGCATGGACCAGTCCGCCCTGACCCGGCGCAGGCTGCTTGAGCTGGCAGCTATTGGCTTTGGTGCGTCCGCGCTCACAGCGTGCACGGAAGGCCTCACACCGGTCGAGACATCCCTTCCCGCCGCTACCGCACCGACGGCCGCCGCCCCGCTGACCGTCCGGACCAGCGCCGGCTCCTTCGTCTCCGCCTACCGGCCCGGGGTCGCCACGCGCTGGTCCCTGGCCGCGCCCGATATGCCGCCCGGCAACGCTCAGCCCGAACTGCCCGTGGCGATCTTTCTGCACGGACTCGGCGGTGACCACTCCGTCCTGCTGGAGAGCCTGGCTGCCGACGAGGCCCTGCGGCGGCACCTCGACGCCGGCGGCGCGCCCTTCGCGATCGCGGCCGTGGACGGCGGGGACAACTGGTGGCATCCGCGCGCGAACGGCACCGACACCCAGTCAATGCTGGTGAAGGAATTTGCGCCGTTCCTCGGACGGCGGGGCTACGACCTCGGCAGGATCGGCCTCGTCGGCCTCTCGATGGGAGGTTTCGGGTCCCTCCTGCTCGCCTCCCAGGGCAGGCTGCCCGGGGTCCGGGCCGTCGCGGCCATGAGTCCGGCGGTCTGGAAAGCGTACGATCCTCGCTTGAACAACGCCTTCGACGGCCCGGCCGACTTCGCGGCACACGACGTGTTCGCGCTCCGCTCCGGCCTCGCGGCACTGCCCAAACGGATCGATTGCGGCACGGGAGACGACCTTGCCGCCACGGTTCGTGACTACCGTGCCGGTCTGCCGGGTGCCGTCGAGGGTGGTTTCCAGCCCGGCGGCCACGACGACACCTACTGGCGTTCCGTCCTGCCCGGCGTGTTGTCCTTCCTGGGCCGCAACCTCGGCTGACCCCGCGGCTTCCGGGCCGGCCAGTCCGAGCAGGCGCAGTGCCGGACGGCGGGCCGCCACCGGGATCGGACGGCTAAGATTGGCCAGTGCTGATTCTGCTGCCGCCCTCCGAAGGCAAGACCCCCGCGACGGCCGGCAACGCCGTCGACTGGACCTCCCTGAGCTTTCCCGAACTGAACACGTACCGGGCCAAGGTGCTGGACGGCCTCGGAACGGTTAGCGCCCACGAAGATGCCCTCGCGCTCCTGGGCGTGGGCGCCTCGCTGCGCGCCGACGTCGAACGCAACACGCGGCTGCACGCCGAGCCGGCCGCCCCGGCCCATCAGGTCTACTCCGGCGTGCTGTATGACGCGCTGGGCTATGACTCGCTGACGGCCGCGCAGAAGCGCAAGGCGGATGAATCAGTCATGGTCATTTCCGCGCTCTGGGGTGCCATCCGCTTCGGGGACAGCGTGCCTGCTTACCGGCTGTCGATGTCCACCGCACTGCCCGATGTCGGACGGCTGGCGTCGTTTTGGAAACCGCAGCTCACGGCGGCCCTCGCCGGGGTCGTGGACGGTGAACTGCTGGTGGACTGCCGTTCCAGCACCTACGCCGCGGCGTGGGCTCCCCCGCCCCAGCTGACCGTGGCCGTGAACGTCTTCACCGAGGTGGACGGCGTGCGTAAGGTGGTCAGTCACTTCGCCAAGCACACTCGAGGCGAGCTCGCCCGGCACCTGCTGACCCGGCGGGGCAGGGCGCCGCGGACACCGGCGCAGCTGAGACAAGCTGCGGCCGAAAAGTGGACCGCGGAGCTGGTCGAGGGCACGGCCCGGAAGCCGCACGCCCTGAACATCATCCTGCCCAACTAGCTCGCATCAGGGGCCGTTTTGAGCCCCCAAAACGGCCCCAACTGCCAGTCAGTCGGGTGGCTACGCCCACTCGGAGGAGCGGACCAGGATGCAGCCGGAGTCCGGGCAGAAGACGATGTCGTCCTCGGCCGCGGCCTTTATTTCGGCGAGGTCGCCCGGGCTGAGCTGCATGCCGGATCCCTCGGACGTGCCGTGGAACAGCCGCGCCGCACCGACGCCGCGCTTGGCCAGGGTCTTCTCGTAGACGGCGAGCATGCCCGCGTCGAGGCCCTCGGCGAATTCGGCACGCTTGCCGCGCACCACCGTGGCCTCGGCGGCGACCTCGGCGAGCTGTTCGTCCAGCTCGGCACGGATGGAGCCGAAGGAACCCTGGATGTCGTCGACGATCTGCTGCTGGGCGGCCTGGCGCAGGCGCAGGGAATCGAGCCGCTCAAGGACCTCCAGCTCCACGTCTTCAAGGTCGGAGCGGCGCTTGTTCAGGGACACGAGGTCGCGCTGCAGGGCCACGAGGTCCTTGGACAGGCCGGTGCCGCTGTTGAGCTTCGCCTCGTCGCGTTCGATCCGGGAGGCCACCTGCTCCACGTCCGCCTCGGCCCGCTTAAGCTCGAGTTCGGCGTCGTGGACGGCCACCTTCGCGGAGCCGAGTTCGCCGTTGGCCACGCTGAGGGCTGCTTCAAGATCGGTGATCCGGGAGTCGCTTTCAAGGCTTCGGCGGCGGTTGGACAGGGATTTGAGCTTCGCATCAAGTCCCTGCAATTCGAGCAACTTCAACTGTTCCGCCGGTGCTGCCTTGGCCACTATTTACCTCCGCTTGTTCCCTGCCGGCCGGAGCCGGGCACCTAATCGGCGCTCCCTAGACTCTAGCGCCTAGCGTACTCCCCGGCCTCGCTACGCTCACCCGGGGCCCCTCGCACGCCAGGCCTAGCCCGGAGTCAGAATGAAGTCCCACGGATCGCTGTTGGTGCTGCTGACCCGGATCTCGACGTCATGGCCCTGGTCGCTCAGCACGTTACCCAGCGCATCCGCCGCGGCCGGCAGCCACAGCCACTCGCTGGCGAAGTGCGAAACGTCGATCAGGTACGGCCTGTCATTGACGGCCGCCTCACGGGCTTCCGACGCCGGATGGTGCCGGAGATCGGCGGTCAGGTACACGTCGGCGTTGCTCGCCCGGACCTCGCCGAGGAGGGAATCGCCGGCGCCGCCGCACACCGCCACGCGGCGGACCAAGCCGTCCCGGTCCCCGGAGACACGCACTCCCCCGGCCACCGAGGGAAGGATCCCGAAGACGCGCGCGGCGAAGTCGCCCAGGGTCAGGACTTCCTCAAGGTCCCCGACGCGCCCGATGCCTTCCTCCGGCAGGCCGTTGGCCGCCGGGGTCAGCGGGGCCACGTTCTGCAGTCCCAGCGCATCGGCCAGGACATCCGAGACGCCGCCGACGGCGGAATCACCGTTGGTGTGCACCGTCAACAGCCCGGTCCCCGACTCGATCAGGCGGTGCACGGCCCGGCCCTTGGCAGTGGTCGCCGCGACCGAGGTGACGCCCTTGAGCAGCAGAGGATGGTGGGTGATAAGAAGTTCGGCGCCAAATTCAATGGCTTCCTCGATCACCTCAAGGGTCGGATCGACGGCGAAGAGGATCCTGTTGACCGCGGCGGAGGGGTGGCCGGCCACGAGGCCCACCTCGTCCCAGTCCTCCGCGAGGGACTCCGGCCAGAGCTCTTCCACGGCCAGCAGGATCATGCCAAGGGTGGGCGCCCCGGGCGTTTCCCCGGATCCGTTGCCGGCAGCAGTGCTTCCGTCGGCAGGGCCGGCTGAAACGTCGGTGTTTTCAGGTTCCATACCCACATTTTTACCCTATCGGCCGGCCGGCCCCGCAGACGCCGGGAATCATCGGAGCCCTTGAACCATTGAAGAGAGCATGAGAACTTTTGTCCTCGGCGGAGGCTGCTTCTGGTGCCTCGACGCCGTCTACCAGAAAACCAAGGGTGTCAGCGCGGTCGTTTCGGGCTACACCGGAGGCCATCACCGCGACCCCGACTACTACGCCGTCTGCTCCGGAACCACCGGCCATGCCGAAGTCGTGGCCGTAACGTTCGATGAGGACGTCATCCCGGCGGAGGTCATCCTGGACATGTTCTTCGCCCTCCACGACCCCACGACGCTCAACCGTCAGGGCTACGACGTCGGCACCCAGTACCGCTCCTCGATGTTCTACGAGACAACCGAGGAGAAGATCATTTTCGAGGAAGCCATCGAACGGAACCAGCAGCTCTGGGCGCATCCGATCGTCACGGAAGTCAGCCGGCTGCCCGTGTTCCACCGGGCGGAGGAAATCCACCAGGACTACTTCGCCAAGTTCCCGGAGCAAGGTTACTGTCAGGTGATCATCAATCCGAAGCTGGCCAAGGCCAGGAAATATTACTCTGCATGGCTTAATGCTTAGCTAGGCCCTGCAGGCCCTCGTTAGGCTGACCTCAGTATTCCCCTTCTTCAACAGACAGGCGCAGACACCCATGGCACGGATCTATGACGATGTTACGAAGCTGATCGGCGGCACTCCGCTGGTCCGGCTCAACCGGCTGACCGAAGGACTTGACGCCACGGTGGCGGTCAAGCTGGAGTTCTACAACCCGGCCAACAGCGTCAAGGACCGGATCGGCGTCGCGATCGTCGACGCCGCGGAGAAGTCCGGTGCCCTCCTGCCCGGCGGCACCATCGTCGAAGGCACCTCCGGCAACACCGGCATCGCCCTGGCCATGGTCGGTGCTGCCCGCGGCTACAAGGTCATCCTCACCATGCCGGAAACCATGTCCACCGAACGCCGGGTCATGCTCCGCGCCTACGGCGCCGAAATTGTGCTCACGCCCGGCTCCGAGGGCATGCGCGGCGCCGTTGAGAAGGCCCAGGAGATCGTCGCCAACACGGAGAACTCCATCTGGGCCCAGCAGTTCGCCAACGAGGCCAACCCCGAGGTGCACCGCCAGACCACGGCCGAGGAAATCTGGTCCGACACGGACGGCAAGGTGGACATCTTCGTCGCCGGCGTCGGCACCGGCGGAACCGTCACCGGCGTCGGACAGGTGCTCAAGGAGCGCAAGCCCGACGTTCAGATCATCGCCGTCGAGCCGAAGGACTCCGCCATTCTCAATGGCGGCGCCCCGGGCCCGCACAAGATCCAGGGCATCGGCGCCAACTTTGTCCCGGAAATCCTGGACACCAACGTCTACGACGAGGTCCTGGACGCCACCCTGGAGGACTCCGTCCGTGTGGCCCGCGAGCTCGGCGTCAAGGAAGGCATCCTCGGCGGCATCTCCTCCGGCGCGATCGTCTGGGCTGCCCTGGAGCTGGCCAAGCGCCCGGAGAACGCCGGTAAGCTTATTGTTGCTGTTGTCTGCGACTTCGGTGAGCGTTACATCTCCACCGTGCTGTACGACGACATCCGCGGCTAAGGCCGGCCTTGTCCCAAGATTTCGTAGAAAGGTCTTTGTGAGCTTCTTCGCAAGACTGAAGGAAGACCTCGACGCCGCCCGGTCCCACGACCCGGCGGCTCGAGGTTCTTTTGAGAACTTCTTCGCCTACTCCGGCCTGCACGCGATCTGGTTCCACCGCGTGACGCACCGGCTCTGGCAGAATCCGGCGCTGCGCTTTCCGGCACGGCTGATTTCCCAGCTGGCCAGGTTCCTCACCGGAATCGAGATCCATCCCGGCGCCACGATCGGCCGCCGGTTCTTCATCGACCACGGCATGGGGGTCGTCATCGGCGAAACCGCCGAAATCGGCGAGGACGTCATGATCTACCACGGCGTGACCCTCGGCGGCCGCTCCCTGGCCAAGGTCAAGCGGCACCCCACCATCGAGGACCGCGTCGTGATCGGCGCCGGAGCCAAGATCCTGGGCCCCATCACCATCGGCCGGGACAGCGCCGTGGGCGCCAACGCCGTGGTGGTCAAGGACGCCCCGGCCGAATCGATCCTCACCGGCGTGCCGGCCACGTGGCGGCACCGGGACGCGCAGCGCGAGACCAAGCCCGCCGTCGACCCCGCCGAATACCTGATCGAGTACCGGATCTAACTGACGCGTCCCCGCCGGAGCAGCTGGAAACTGGAAACGGGAAGGCTACGCGGGAAACCGCTGGTAGATTTTCCAGATCACGACGTCGAACGCCCGGTCCGGCAGCAACCGCCGCAGCAGCAGGATCGCCCGCGCGCCCTTGCCCACCGGATAGCGGGTCTTGGGCCGTGGCGACGTCGCGGCGTGGACGATGGCGTCGGAAATGACCTCCGGCGGTGTGGACATGGTGGAACCCACGGTGGAAGCCAGCGCCGCCGCCACCACCTTCGCCTGGTCCATGTAGGGCCCGTGGCCGGACGTGGCCAGCAGGCTGTCGCCGGAGATGGCGCCCCACTCCGATTCGGTTCCCGACGGCTCGATGATGCACACGTCGATGCCATGGGGCTTGAGTTCGATCCGCAGTGAATCGCTCAGGCCCTCGACGGCGAACTTTGTGGCGTGGTACCAGGCGCCCAGCGGCTCGTACATCTTGCCGCCGATCGAGGACACATTGATGATCCTCCCCCGCCCGGCGGTCCGCATGCCGGGGAGCACCAGCTGGGTCATCCGCGCGAGCCCGAAGAGGTTGACGTCGAACTGCCGGCGCCCCTCGGCGATTTCCACTTCCTCCAGCGATCCGTAGGAGCCGTAGCCGGCGTTGTTCACCAGGACGTCCACCCGGCCGTGAGTGGCAATGACCTGCTCGACGGCTGCGGCCATGGATTCCTCGTTGGTGACATCCAGCGCCATGACCGTTACGCCGTGGGCCTTGAGCGGCTCCATTTTCTCGACGCGGCGCGCCCCGGCATACACGGTGAATCCCCGGGCGGCGAGTTTCCACGCGGTCTCAAAACCGATGCCGGTGGAGGCACCGGTGACAAACGCTACGGGCTGGCTCATCTGCTGCACTCCTGGGACGGTGACGGGACGGGGCCAGGGACGGGTTTCCGGGAAAACGCGTACGGCCGGTGCTCCCAGAGTAACGGGAGCACCGGCCGTGGCGTCAGGTACGGAACTAGTGGGTGTCCACTGCCTCGATTTCAGACTTGTCCTCGCCCCACAGGGTGTGGAAGGTTCCTTCGGCGTCGACACGGCCGTAGGTGTGCGCGCCGAAGAGGTCGCGCTGTCCCTGGATCACGGCGGCCGGGAGGCGCTTGCGGCGCAGGCCGTCGTAGTAGGCCAGCGAGGAGGAGAACACCGGCACCGGGATGCCCAGCTGCACGGCGGTCGAGACCACCCGGCGCCAGGCCGGGAGGACGTCGGCGATCGCCTTGGTGAAAGCCGGGGCGAAGAGCAGGTTGGCCGGCTTCTCCTCCGCGGCGTACGCCTTGGTGATCTCCTTGAGCAGTTCGGCCCGGATGATGCAGCCGCCGCGCCACAGCGAAGCGATCTCGTCCAGCTTCAGGTCCCAGCCGTATTCCTTCGCCGCGGAGGTGAGCATGTCCAGCCCCTGAGCGTAGGAGACCAGCTTGGAGGCGTACAGCGCCTGGCGGACGTCCTCGACGAAGCCCTCGGGAACCTCGACGTCGGCTTCCGCGCCAGCCAGCAGTTCCTGGGCCAGCTTGCGCTGCTCCGTCTGGGAGGACAGAGCGCGGGCGAAGACCGATTCGGCGATGCCCGACGTCGGGGAGCCCAGTTCCAGCGCGGAGATGACCGTCCAGCGGCCGGTACCCTTCTGGCCGGCGGCGTCCACGACGACGTCGACGAACGGCTTGCCGGTCTTCGCGTCCACGTGGCCGAGGACCTCGGCGGAGATTTCGATCAGGAAGGAGGCAAGGTCTCCCTTGTTCCACTCTTCGAAGATCTTGGCCTGGTCGGCCGGTTCGATGCCCGCGCCGGAGCGCAGCAGGTCGAACGCTTCCCCGATGACCTGCATGTCGGCGTATTCGATGCCGTTGTGGACCATCTTGACGAAGTGACCGGCGCCGTCGGTGCCGATCCAGGCGCAGCAGGGCTTGCCGTCGACGTGGGCGGCGATCTTTTCCAGTAGCGGGCCGAGGGCGTCGTAGGACTCCTTGGAGCCGCCGGGCATGATCGAGGGGCCGTTGAGCGCGCCTTCCTCGCCGCCGGAGACGCCGATGCCGACGAAGTGCAGGTCCTTCTTGGCCAGGGCTGCTTCGCGGCGGCGGGTGTCCTCGTAGTGGGAGTTGCCGGCGTCGATAATGATGTCACCCGGTTCCAGGAGCGGCTCAAGCTGCTCAATCACGGAGTCGACCGGCTGGCCGGCTTTGACCATGATGAGCACGCGGCGCGGCTTCTCCAGCGAGTCAACGAGTTCCTGCAGGGTTTCCGTGCGGACAAAGTCGCCGTCCTGGCCGTGCTTGGCCAGCAGGGCGTCGGTCTTCTCGACGGACCGGTTGTGCAGGGCAACGGTGAAGCCGTTCCGGGCCAGGTTGCGGGCGAGGTTGGCCCCCATCACCGCAAGGCCGGTGACACCGATGTGTGCTGACATCAAAACTCCAATTCATTCTGTGCAACGAGTGCAGTTCGTCCCGCGCGTGAGGCGGCACTATCTTCTTGGGGATCAGTGGCTGTCAATAAACCATATGTATTTCCGCGGGCTACGGGAAAGCAGTGCCCACGTGGCGGAATATGGCGCGTCACAAACAGTCTATGATTTCCGGCGCCGTCCGCGCCCGTCCGTGCCGAAACGTCGGCTGGAACAGCGTCCGCCGCACTATGCTTACGACTATGTCAACCAGCCTCCACCACCGCGCCATTGAGCACCTCGGCACCCGCATCGTCGCGGGCGAGCTCCCGGCCGGCCACATCATGCTGGCCGAGCACCTCGAAGAAGAACTCCAGGTTTCCCGTTCGGTGGTGCGCGAGGCCGTGCGCGTCCTGCAGTCGCTCGGCCTGGTCGAAACGACCAAGCGCGTGGGCATCCGCGTGCTGCCGGCCAACCGCTGGAACCCCTTCGATTCCCAGGTGATCCGCTGGCGCCTCGCCGGCGAAGGCCGCGGCGCACAGCTGCGCTCCCTCGCCGAGCTGCGCACCGCCGTCGAACCCGTGGCTGCCGAGCTGGCCGCCACCAACGCCCCGGAAGAGATCCGCCGCGAGCTTGTGGAGGTCTCGCACGCGATGCGCGACGCCGGCCGGGCCGGTGACGTGCCGAGGTTCCTGGAGCTGGACATCCACTTCCACTCCCTGCTCCTGACCGGGTCCGGGAACGAAATGTTCGCCAACATGGTGGGCCAGGTGGCGGAGACGCTGACCGGGCGCACCGTGCACGGCCTGATGCCGGACCGCCCGCGCGACACGGCGCTGCAGTGGCACGTGGACGTGGCCGAGGCGATTGCCGCCGGAAACCCGGCCGGCGCCCGGGAGGCCTCGGACCGGATCATGCGGCAGACCATCGCGGAGATGGAACCTGAATGGAAGGACCAGCCGCGGGTCTTCGTCCCGGTCACACGGCCCTAGCTGTACTGCGGCGCCCGCCGCACGGACCCGCAGCCACTGTTCAGCCCTTCGCTTCCGGCGCGAAATCGAGCAGCACTTTCCCGGAAACCGCCGCGTTCCTGGCAACGTCGAACGCTTCCAGTGCGTTGTCCAGCGCGAAGGTGTGGGTGACCACCGGATCCACCAGCAGCGATCCGTCGGCGAGCGCATCAATGACGTCATCGATTTCGTCGTTGAAGCGGAAGGAACCCAGCAGCTCCAGCTCGCGGGTAATGGCCAGGGAGATCAGGACCGGCTGCGGCCCGGAGGGCAGGAGCCCCACCATCACCACTTTGCCGCCGCGCACAGCTCCCTTTATCGCGGAGGCCAGGCCGTGGTGGCTGCCGGAGGATTCAATGACAATGTCCGCCGCGACGGCCTCGATGGACGCTGCGTCGTCGCCCTTGAGGACCTCGTCGGCGCCCACCGCACTGGCTATTTCCAGCGGCCGGGTGTGCATGTCCACGGCCACGATCCGCCGCGCACCCGCGCGTTTGAGGACAGCCACGGCCAGTGCGCCGATGGGACCGCTGCCGATCACAAGGGCGGTCTTGCCGGTCACGTCCCCGGCGCGCGAGACGGCATGCCAGGCGACGCTGGCAGGTTCCACCAGCGCGGCTGTCCTGAGCTCAAGGCCGGCCGGCAGGGTGCGGAGCATCCGGGCGGGCAGGGCGGCGTAGCGGCTGAACGCGCCGTCGGTATGCGGGAAGCGCGCGGCGCTGCCGAGGTAGGTGCAGCCCGGTGAAAGGTTGGGACGGTCTTCCGGATACGGCGCGGCACCCGGTCCCGGCGTCGCGGGGTGCACGGCGACCCGGCTGCCGGCCGCCGGACCGCTCCCGTCGCCGGCCGCCAGGAGGACCGTTCCGACAATTTCGTGCCCGAGGATCATCGGCGCTTTGAGGACGGACTCGCCCGCGGCCCCGTGCAGCCAGTAATGCAGGTCGGAGCCGCAGATGCCGCCGAAGGCCACCTCGATGACCGCTTCGTCAGGCTTCGGTGCGGGGACCGGGATGTCCTCGATCCGGAGGTCGCCGGCAGCGTGGGCCACGACGGCGGCCGCGGTGGCCGGCAGTGCCGTCACGGTGCCCGTCAGAACGGCGCCCATCAGACCACCACCGTCATGCCGCCGTCGATGAAGATCGTCTGGCCGTTGACGAAATTCGAGCCGTCGGACGCGAGCCAGACCGCCGGACCGGCCAGGTCCTGCACGGTCCCCCAACGGTGCGCCGGCGTCCGGCCCAGGATCCAGGCGTTGAACTGCTCGTCGTCCACGAGGTTCTGCGTCATTTCGGTGTGGATGTAGCCCGGTGCGATGCCGTTGATCTGCAGGCCCGCGCCGGCCCACTCGGCCGTCATCGCCCGGGTGAGGTTCCGGAGTCCGCCCTTGGCCGCAATATAGGGGGCAATGGTGGGCCGGGCGAGGTCCGTCTGGACCGAGCAGATGTTGATGATCTTGCCGCGGCCGCGCGGAATCATGTGCCGCGCCGCCTCCCGCCCCACCAGGAAGGCGCTGGTCAGGTCGGTGGAAATCACCCGCTCCCAGTCGGCGACGTCCAGCTCCAGCATAGGCACGCGGTGCTGGATGCCGGCGTTGTTGACCAGAATTTCCAGCGGACCCACGTTCTCCTCGACCCAGGCGACGCCCCGGGCCGCCTCAAGGTCGCTGGTGACGTCGAAGGCGCAGCTGTGGATCCGGCCTGGCGGGTACTCCGCGGCCATGGCGGTTTCGGCGGCCTTCAGCCGTTCGGCGTTGATGCCGTTGAGCACCACCGTGGCCCCGGCGTCCGCCAGTGCCCGGGCCAGGGCGTTGCCGATCCCCCGGCTGGAGCCGGTGACCAGCGCGGTCCGGCCGGTCAGGTCAAAAAGTCCACTCATTGGTTTGCTGATCCTTACTGGGTGTTGGCGGCTGTGTTGACTGCTCAGTCGCCGCTGGCGACGTCGCTGAGATTGGAGATCGTCTGCCTGACGACGGCCAGGTCCCGGTCTCCCTGCCCCTGGCGCAACAGTTCCGCGTAGAGTCCGACGCCGGCGGAGGCCATCGGCACCGCGGCACCGACCGTAGCGGCGCTTTCGAGCACAAAGGACAGGTCCTTGTGCATGAACTTGGCCGGGCCGGTCGGCTCGTACTCCTTAGCGGCAAGCCGCGGTCCCACGACCTCAAGGACCCTGCTGCCGGCCAGGCCGCCCCCGAGCACGCCGTACAGGGCATCGACGTCCATACCGGAGCGTTCGGCGAGTTCCGCGGCCTCGGCGAGCGCCGCCGTCGTGGTTCCTACAATGAGCTGGTTGCAGGCCTTGGCGAGCGATCCGGATCCCAGGGGCCCCAGCCGCCGGACGGTGCTGCCCATGGCGCTGAACAGCGGAAGGAGACTCTGGAAGTCCTCTTCGCTCGCGCCCGCCATGATGGCCAGGGTCCCTTCCACGGCGCCTTTGGTGCCGCCGCTGACGGGAGCGTCGACGACGACGGCGTTCCCCCCGCTCGCCCGGGCCACCCGGGCGCCGAACTCCTGCACCGCGGCCGGCGAAACGCTGCTCATGACCACCACGAAGGTTCCGGCGGCCGGGCGTTTCACGGACCAGGCGGCAAGGAGGGCCGCGGCGGCGTCTTCGATGTAGGAAAGGTCCGGGAGCATAAAAATGATGACGGGCGCGTCGCGGAGGTCTTCCACTGCGGCGACGCGTGCGCCGCCGAGGGACTCGAACGCCTCCAGCGCCGACGTCGAACGGTTCCAGCCGCTGACGGTCCAGCCTGCTTTCAGGAGGTTTGCCGCCATTGGCGCCCCCATCAGGCCCAGGCCCACAAAGCCCGCTTCCTTACGGTGTTTATCCATGCTGCCCCACTTCGTTGTGACTGGTCTCTTCGTTGTGACGCTTCTGTGAATTTCAGTAATCTGTTCAATATCCTAGCCGCCATTCAGTATGATGAACACTATGACGACTCAAACCACCGTCGCGATCGCCGTCCCGCTCGAAGCTGAGCTTGTGGAGCGCATCCGCGCCGTAGATCCTTCCGTTACCGTCCTCTACGAACCGGACGTCCTGCCGCCGGAGCGCTTTCCCGCCGACCACTCGGGCGATCCCGGGTTCCGCCGGACGCCGGAGCAGGAAGAGCGCTACTGGGACATGCTCAACAAGGCCCAAGTGCTGTACGGCTTCCCCAACGAAAGCCCCGCTGGCCTCGCCAGGATCGCCGGCAGCAATGCCCGCCTGGAGTGGATCCACGCCATGGCGGCCGGGGCCGGCGGTGCCGTGAAGGCATCCGGGCTGGACGCCGGGACGCTGCAGAAGTTCAAGGTGACCACCTCGGCCGGCGTGCACGCGCTGCCGCTCGCCGAGTTCGCCGCCCTCGGAATCCTCAACGGGTTCAAGCGCAGCGCGGAGCTGGCACAGGACCAGGCGGCCAGGAATTGGCCGGAACTGCGGACTCCCACCCGTCTGGTCAACGGCTCACACCTCGTGGTCACCGGGCTGGGTGAGATCGGTCTTGAGACTGCACGGATCGCCCGCGCGCTCGGCATGACCGTCAGCGGCACCAAGAGGACGATCGAACCCCTCGACGGCATACAGGATGTCACGGACAACGCGGGGCTCGCCGGCCTGCTGGCCACGGCGGACGCCGTCGTGAACACCCTTCCCGGTACGCCGTCCACCGAGAAACTCTTCAGCCGCGACGTCTTCGCCGCCATGAAACCTGGAACGGTCTTTGTGAACGTGGGCCGCGGCATCGTGGTGGACGAGGACGCGCTGCTGGAGGCGCTCGGTAACGGCCAGGTGTCCTATGCGTGCCTCGACGTGTTTGCCGTGGAGCCGCTCCCCCAGGACAGCCCGCTGTGGAACCACCCCAAGGTGATGGTGTCCCCGCACACCTCAGCCCTCAGCGCCGCAGAGAACCGGCTGATCGCCGAACGCTTCTGCAGCAACCTGCGGACGTTCCTCGACGGCGGCGAGCTCCCCCACGTTGTGGACACGGTCCACTTCTACTAGGCCCGTTATCAGGTCCCGCACCCGACTCTGCGGATTCCTCAGCACATTTCAGGGCGGCCCCTCCGGAAACGGAGGGGCCGCCCTTTGTGGTTCAGCGTGCGACTCGCAGCTTGCCCGGCGCGGCGTGCGTGGCGACGCGGCACGCTCCCCGCGGCGCGCTACGTGGCCCGCGACTCGCAGCTTGCCTGGCGCGCCGGGCGTGGCGACGCGGCACGCTCCCCGCGGCGCGCTACGTGGCCCGCGACTCGCAGCTTGCCTGACGCCGCGGTAGTCGCGCGTCGCCAGGTATTCCGCGCGTCGCCAGCACTTCCCCATGACGCACCCCCGGGACGCAGGAAGGCCGTGGCCCCTCCTCTGCGGAGGGGCCACGGCCTTGGGCCCGCCGCAGCGGGCAACGAACCAATTGCGGCTAGCTGGCGTCCTCCGTCAGGAGGAGGTCGCGTCCCACCGTCTCGGGGGTGAAGAACGTCGTGACAAATGAGATCAGGGCAAGCACCAGCGAATAGATGGCGAGCACCAGCCAGGAGTGATCCGTGACCGCCAGGAGGGCGGCACCCACCAGCGGAACCAGCCCGCCGGCCATCACGGCAGAGAGTTCGCGGCTCATGGCCACGCCGGTGAACCGGTACCGCGAACCAAACAGCTCAGGCAGCAGCGGGCACTGCGGACCGAGCATGGACTGAACGCCGAGGGCAATGCCCACCACCATGACAATCCAGACAAGCGTCACATTGCCCAGGCTCACCAGATAGAACGCCGGCAGCGCGATGAGGGCCTGGAAGAGCGCGCCGTAACGGTAAACCGGAACCCGGCCGAACCTGTCCGACAACGCGCCGAACGTCACCACCATGACGGCGGCGAAGGCAGCGGCAATGAGCAGGCCCACCGGTCCGATGAACTTGTCGCCGGGGAAGACTCCGTCCTTTGCCGCCAGGAAAGCGATCAGCAGCGCGGAGTAGATCGAGGAGTTGCCGTTCTCGCCCATCCGCAGGCCAATCCCGATCAGGGTGTTTTTCTTGGAGTGCTTCCACAGCTGGCCGAGGGGGTTCTTGGCCACATTCTTGTGCTTCTCGAGTTCCTGGAAGACGGGCGTTTCCTTCAGCCGCAGCCGGATGAAGATGGCAAGCGCAATCAGGATCACGCTGGACAGGAACGGAAGCCGCCACAGCCAGCCCTCCAGGGTTGCCTTATCCGACATGGCAATCAGGGCAAACGTCCCGGCGCCCAGCAGGGTGCCCAGCTGGATGCCGACGAACGGGAGCGCAGCAAAGAAGCCCCGACGGTGGCGCGGTGCGACTTCGGAAATCAGCGTGGTGGCCCCGGCCTGCTCCGCGCCGGCGCCCAGGCCCTGAAGGATGCGCAGGGTGACCAGGAGTACGGCGCCCACCATTCCGGCCTGCTCAAAAGTGGGCAGCAGGCCGATGGCGAAACTGGCCGTACCCATCAGGCCGATCGTGAGGATGAGGACCATCTTGCGGCCGAACCTGTCGCCGATGTAGCCGAAGATCATTCCGCCGAAGGGCCGGGCCGCGAAACCGACGCCATACGTGGCGAACGAGGCGATCAGGGCGCCGTCTTCGCCGAGCGGCTTGAAGAACAGCGGGCCGAAGATCAGGGCCGAAGCCAGGCCATAAATGTAGAAGTCGTAGTACTCCAGAGCCGAGCCCACGGAGCTGGCAAGAGTTGCCCTTCGCAGCTGATCCGGATCGACGACGGCGCCGTCCGCTTCAGCACGCGGTGTATTGGTACTAGTTGTCACAAGCACTCCCTCAAGAACACTCCAGACCCCCGTTGGCCTGGTGGGATAGGAACAACCCCCGAGGGGGTGATCACCATGTTGAACAGCGTACAACATGGTGGTCACGTAGCCAATGTGTAATCGGATTTATTTTCGTCAACGACCCGCTGGCGGATCAGGTGGCCGGCCTTACCCCATCGGATTGCCCAGGGACCGGGCCAGCTCCTTCAGTTCCTTGACCATCAGCGCGCCCTGCTCTTCCGAATAGGTGGCCTTCAGCGCAGTGACCGACAACCCCAGGCTGGGTCCGTGTGCACCGCGCGTGGGAACAGACACGGCCAGACAGACGACTCCGGTCGTGGATTCCTCATCCTCGAACGCGTAGCCCTGTTCCCGGATGACCTCGAGCTGGGCTTTGAGTTCGGCGCCGGTTCGCAGCGATTTTGGCGTCAGGACCGGCAGTTCGGCATCGTCCGGGAACATCTCGGCAATATCGTGGTCGTGCAGCCGCGCTAGCAGCGCCTTGCCTACGGCGCAGAGGGACACAGGCATTTTGTCGCCGATGTTGGACGTGAGGCGCACCGCGGGATGGCCCTCATAGCGGGCCAGGTAGATGACATTGCTACCGTCCAGCATGGCGATTCGGACGGTTTCGCCGGACAAGGTGGGAGCCTGTTCGCAAAACCGGTAGAACTCCTGGACCTCATCGAGGCGGCTGAGGTAGGCCGCGCCGAGCTCGACCAATTTGCGTCCCAGGGTGAACTCGGCACCTTGACGATTGATGAGCCGGGCCTCTTCGAGTGCCAGCATGAGGTTCGATGTTGAGGATTTCGGAATTCCCAGTTCCCGCGAAAGATCACTCAGTGTGAGGCGTCCGGTCGCAGAGGCTGCCAGGGCTTCAAGCACCGCGGCGGCGCGGGTGACGGCCGGCGCCGGCGACGCGCTCCCCAGTCCATCGGAGGTTCGGGGAACTCGGGAATCGGCCATGATTCTCCTTCAGGTATCGCGCGGGAGTCGCAGGAGCATTCGGATGCTGTTCATTCAGCTGAACAGTAACCATCATAATGTCAGGGACCGCAAAGCGCTCACACTGGTGGCCGTCGTCGCGTGCGGTTGCGGGGCCCGGTCAGGCCGGCAACGCCCGCGCGGCACCCGACATCATGCCACGGCCACGACCGGGTTCGTGAGCTCCCCGATCCCCTCGACACGGCAGGTGACGGTGTCGCCGGGCACGAGGCGTGCGCACTCGGCGGGGAATCCCGTGAGCACCAGGTCGCCGGGGTGAAGTGTCATAAAGGAGGTCACGTAGACCAGGATTTCCTCGACTCCCCAGCCGAGATCAGCGGAGCTGGCCGGCCTAAGCTCGGTGCCGTTGTGCGTAATCCGGATGGCCAGGTCGGAGGCATCAAGTCCCGTGACGATCCACGGCCCCGCCGGAGTGAACGTGTCCTGGCTCTTGGCGCTGATCCACAGCTCGTCCGCCTTCTGCAGGTCCCTGGCCGAAACGTCGTTTCCGATCGTGAACCCGAGAACAGCGGTCAATGCAGTGTCCAGGGTCAGCCCCCGGGCCTTGCGCCCGACCACGATCGTGAGTTCCGCTTCCGGGTCGACGTGGCCCACGCCCGGGCGGAGTTCTATGGCGTCCCCCGGACCCACCACGCTGGTTGCGGCCTTGTGGAAGGCCTGGGGCGGCAGTTCGCGGCCTGCGCGGCCGGTGTTATGTGCCATGCCCAGGACATTGGCAGGGGTACTGGGTGCCAGGAAGGTGAAGGAACCCTCGGCCACCGTGGCGCCGTTTTCCCAGCCCTCGCGGGGCACGCTGCCGGCATTCGCCGGGGAGTCCGGGAAAGGCGAGGTGATCACCGTCCACACTCTGCCTGCTTCGCCGTCGAAGTCCGCGGCATTGTTGGCGACAAAGAAGTGCTCGGCTTCCGACATGGGAGCGTGGGGGCGGACCCGGGCAATCCGGCGGGTACTCGTGGCGTTCATGAAGACATCCTAGGTCGCGGCCCCGGGGCGATGCGGCATGTGTCGGACCCGGGCCAGTCCGCAGTGGACCCCGCCTGCCATGACTGAGCGGTCGAATCTACGCCGTCGCATGGCCGTCAATTACGCCATCGAATAGGCATTTTCGCTGGTCAGAATCGCCGCCGCGTGTTTTTCATTTCCAAATATTCACGGTATATTCATACCAAGCCTTCCACCGCGGCATCCCCCAATAGTCGCGGTGGAAGGCTTTTCCATTCCTCCGGCGCCTCCGGGCCTCGCCGCCCGCGCTGCCACCCTTACGCCGCGTCCGCGATGGCCTCCCGGAGCCGCCAGCCGCCGCCCAGTCCGTCACGGATAATTTCCATCGTCGTGAGGGCGGAACCCGGGTTGCGGCCCAGCCTCGCCTGGATCCGCCAGACCTCGACGTCGACGCGGCTCAATCCCTTGGGCATCCGACGCTCGGCCTCCCACCAGCTCACCCGCTCGAACCAGCGGACCGGCTCCGCGCCGACAAGCCATTCGCGGCCGCCGCGCACCACCGCGCGGGGTCTTCCATCCGGATCCGATTTCACCATGACGTGTTCCATGCCAGCCACGGTAGGGCGAGGGTCTGACGTTATTACCCGCGCCGCGTCCGCGCCCCGGGAAGGCCTGCCGGGCACACAAAAAACCCCGCCGTGCGGCTCTGCGGCCAGCACTGACGGGGTTTATCCTTGGTGGGTCCTACCGGGATCGAACCGATGACATCCACGGTGTAAACGTGGCGCTCTACCAGCTGAGCTAAAGACCCAAACCGCTGTTTCCACGCTTCCGCGCTTCAACCAACGAACAGTTACTGTACCGGACGAACCGTGCTGTGCGCCAATCGAGCCCAGCGTCCCGGCGGCCCATAGTCGGTTTCCACGCCTGAGCCTGCGCCTGCGCCTGCTGCCACATCTGAAGGGGGCTTATCGGACCATGCGGGCGTCAGTGATTGTCGGGGCAGCCGCATCGCGCTGTTCGGTGCCATCAAACTCGAATCCGTTGCGTCGATAGAACGCCACAGCGCGGGGGTTGGCCTTCGCAACCCACAGCATGGCCGGCCGGGCACCTATCACGGCATCGAGGAGCGCCTGGCCTGCACCCGTTCCGTGATGGGCTGCAGTAACGTACAGGTTGTACACCTGAAGTTCCCGCGGCACTTCGCGCGCTTCCGGGTCGACGGCCGGCCCAGCGAATGCGAAACCGATGATCCTCCCATCGCCATGAACGACATCACAAGATTGTGTCAGACCGGGCGATTTGTCGGACCGCGAAACCCGAAATTCGCCACTGATATTCAGCTGGCACAGCGAGGCCCTCCGGGTGGAATAATCCGTCGCTGGCGATATTCACCGCGTAGTGTCAAATAGCCCGAGGACGGATACCGCAGGCTATTTATTAAGTGGCGGTAGCTCGGCTGCGAGCCAGGTGAGCGCCTCGCTGACGCCGGCGTCGAGCTTGATGGTGGCGAGTTCGTCCCCGCGGGTCTGGCCGCGGTTGATGATCACCACCGGTTTTCCGTGTTTGGCCGCGTGCCGGGCAAACCGCAGGCCGCTCATGACTGTCAGCGAGGAACCTGCCACCAGCAGCGCTCCGGCCTCATCCACCATGGCGTACGAACGTTCCACCCGGTCTTTGGGGACGTTTTCGCCAAAGTAGACAAAATCGGGTTTGAGCGTGCCGCCGCAGGCCGGGCAGTGCGCGACGACGAAACTCTCGATCAGGGCGGCGTCCTCCACGGTGGCGTCGGCGTCCGGAGCCATTTCGACGACGCCGGCGGCCAGCGCCCGGTCCAGAAAGCCCGGGTTGAGTTCTTCCAGGACGCCGGCCAGCAGCGTCCGGCTGTACCGGCGGTGACAGGAGAGGCAGACCACCTGGTCAAACCGGCCGTGCAGGTCCACGACGTTGATGCTGCCGGCGTCCTCATGCAGCCGGTCCACGTTCTGGGTGATGAGCCCGGTGAGCAGGCCGCGGTGTTCCAGCCGGGCGACGGCGGTGTGGCCGTCGTTGGGGTCGGCACGGCGCAGGTGGGACCAGCCGATGTGGTTGCGCGCCCAGTAGCGGCGCCGGTTGTCGGCTGCGCCGATGAATTCCTGGTAGGTCATGGGTGCCCGCGGCGGGGCGCCCGGTCCGCGGTAGTCCGGGATGCCGGAATCCGTGCTCAGGCCGGCTCCGGTCAGCAGCGCGAAGCGTTCCCCCGCCAGGATGCCGTGGATGTCCTGCAGGACTTCGAGTTCGTCACGGGCGGGTTCGCCGGCGGGCACCGGGGGCAGGCTGGCAAACCCAGTCATGCCGGTCCCAGGCCGCCGCGTCCTCACCGTCTCAGTTCCTGCCGAGTCCCGCCAGGGCGGTGCGGTACTCGGTGAAGTCCCGGGCCTGGCCGCGGGGGTTCACCACCAGGTAGCGCACGATTCCGGCGGCGTCGATGATGAAGGTTCCACGCTTTGCCATCCCGGTGGCGGGGTCGAACACCCCGTATTGCTCGGCCACGGCTCCATGCGGCCAGAAGTCGGCCAGCAGATCGAAGGCATAGCCTTCCTTCTCCGCGTACGCACGCTGGGCGAACTTGCTGTCCACCGAGATCCCCAGCACGACGGCGTCGGCGTCCTCGAACAGCGTCAGGTTGTCCCGGATTTCGCAGAGTTCCCCCGTGCAGATGCCGGAGAAGGCGAACGGGAAGAACACGACGACGACGTTCTGGCCCCGGAGCTCCGAGAGCCTCACGGGTTCGCCGAACTGGTTGAGCAGTTCGAAGTCGGGAGCGGCCTCGCCGAGGGCGGGCACGGCCCGTGTTTCAACCGGCTGGCCCCCCAGGATGCCAACCGCTCCCGCTGGGGTCACTTGTTCTTCCGGGTGACCAGACGGGTGGCGCTCCAGTCCTTGGAGACGCCGGCAGACGTGGTGTAGTGCAGGCCCGCGGTGGGCGCAGCATCCTGGATATCGGCCGGTGAGACATAGCCAACCCGGCCGGACTTCGGGGTCAGCACCCAGACGACGCCGCCCTCGGTCAGTGTGGTCAGCGAGTCGACGAGGGTGTCCACGAGGTCTCCGTCTCCGGACCGCCACCAGAAAATGACGGCATCGACGACTTCGTGGTCGTCTTCATCGAAGAGTTCCGAGCCGGTGAGATCCTCGATGTCGTCGCGCAAATCGAAGTCGACGTCGTCGTCATAACCGAATTCCTGAATCAGGTCCCCGGTTTTGAAACCCAGTTTTTCCGCCACATTTACCGAAGTGGCGGCGTCGGCCTCGCTCACGTGTTGCTCCTATGCTTGGTGTTTTCAATAGCTCTAGTGATTTCCATTACTCCAAGCCAACACCCTTTGCGCCTGCGCTTCAAGCTGTTGGCCCCGCGATCCGCCATATTCTGCGTCACACACGGCGATCCGGGCACCGCAAGGCGGCACGTCGTCACACAACCAGTATGCCGGTCAAATGCGACGGGACCCCCATGCGACAGCTACGCATCCCCGAGCTGTCAGAGCTAGAGTGGCTGATGACGACTACGCCCGCGAGGGCGGACGCCCCGCTGACGAAGGCGGGCATGGTCGTGATTGGACCTAGCCCGGCGCACATGACCGGGCAGTTGTAACCGATACGTCGCACACGTCGCGTTCACGCCAAGCAGATACCCTGCCGGAGCTGAGGGCGCCGATGAATGCGCTCAAAGAGAGGTTGGACGTGGCTGCAGGAGAAGAGACCTCCCATATCCTCAGCGGGTTGACTAACCAGCTGCCTGATCGTGATCCGGAAGAGACCGCCGAGTGGCTGGAGTCCCTGGATGCGTTGATTCAGGATCAGGGCACCGAGCGTGCCCAGTACATAATGCGCAGCCTGCTTCAGCGGGCCGGCGCGCAGTCCGTGGGTGTTCCGATGGTCACCACCACGGACTACGTCAACACCATCCCGGTGGACCAGGAGGCCGAGTTCCCCGGGGACGAGGAGATCGAGCGGAAGTACCGGGCGTGGCTGCGGTGGAACGCCGCGGTCATGGTGCACCGGGCGCAGCGGGCCGATATCGGCGTCGGCGGGCACATCTCCACCTACGCCGGGGCCGCGACCCTGTACGAGGTGGGCTTCAACCACTTCTTCCGCGGCAA
>NZ_LMLR01000012.1:0-343 GCF_001422645.1 Arthrobacter sp. Leaf69
CAGCGCCTTGCCCAGCTTCGCGGCCTGGATCGGCGTCATCCGGTGGTGCCCGTCATGGAGCAGCGGCAGTTCCGGGCCGAACTCGTTCCGGACCGCCTCGAACACGCCCGGCAGGTGCCGCAGGTACGCCCGGGTGTCCCAGTCCTCCTCCAGCGGGAACGCGCCCCGCCCGGCCGGCTCGTAGTCATACCGCTCCCCCGAGGCCTGCGCCTGCGCCGCGACCCCGTACACGGCCTTGATCCCGGGCACCGCGGTCTGGATCCGGATCGACTTGTACCCGAGCTCCAGGTGCTCCCGGACCGAATCAAACAACGACGGCAGATCCGCGCCCGAGGCATGCCCG
>NZ_LMLR01000012.1:389-372229 GCF_001422645.1 Arthrobacter sp. Leaf69
CGTCGCCGATCCCCGTCACACCATCCTCCGTGGTGATCCGCAGCGTCACGAAGTTCCGCGAAGGGCTGGTCACAAAGACTTCAGCAGCAATGATTTTCACAGTTGGTCCAGGCTTTCGGTGTCGGTTGAAGTTCGGTGGAGGGCGGGTGGATGTTTGCGGGCATTCCCTAGCGCTGGGTGGTTCCGCTGGGCGTGGCCCCGAGCAGCGCGAGCTCGTCCCGGCGGGGCAGGCCCTCCCAGTCACCTGCAGTGCTGACGGCGAAAGCCCCCGCGAGGGCGCCGCGCTGCAGGCGGCCGGCCACGTCCTCGCCGTCGAGCAGGGCCGAGAGGTAGCCGGCGGTGAAGGCGTCCCCGGCGCCCACGGTGTCGATGCTGGTGACGGGTACGGCAGGTGTTTCCCACCTGCCGGCCGCGGTGTGGACCCCGGCGCCGGCCGCGCCGCGCTTGACCACCACCTCCCGCACGCCGCCCTCGAGGAGTTCGGCGGCCATGGCCGTTTCGGCGTCGTCTGCCGCACGGGGTTCGGCCGTTCCGTTGACGCCGTCTGCAGCGCAGACCAAGCCAAGTTCGTCATCGGAGGCGATCAGGATGCTGGCATGCCGGGCCAGCGGGGTGAGGACGGCGCGCGCCTCGTTCCGGGACCAGAGCTTGCTGCGGTAGTTGACGTCGAGGGAAACGTCCAGCCCTTCGCCGGCAGCCCGCGCGGCCGCGTATTCCACAGCCCGCCGCGCCTCCTGGCTGAGGGCGGCCGTGATTCCCGTGAGGTGCAGGACGCGGGCGCCGTTGCGGAAGGCGGCGTCGACGTCGTCTCGGCTGAGTGTGGATCCGGCGGACCCCGCGCGGTAGTAGAAGGCACGGGTGACGTCCGCGGTGCGCTGCTCCAGGAACATCACCCCGGTGCCGCGGGAGGCGTCCGCCCTGTGGTGCACCCCGATGCCCTCGCTCCGCAACTGCCGCAGGATGAACTCTCCGTGCGGGTCGGCGCCCACCACTCCGGCCCAGCCCACCCTGTGGCCGAGCCGTGCGACTCCGACGGCCACGTTCGATTCCGCCCCGGCCACATGCATCGCCAGGGAGCCGCCGGCGGACAGCGGTCCGGCCGAGCGCAGCGAGACCATCGACTCTCCGAAGGTCAGGAGCTCAGGAATCCCCGGGACGGGAAGCACAGGTCCGGAAGTCACGGCAGCCGCTCCGCGGCGAGCCGGCGATCGAAGTCGGATGCGAGTGCCACGAAGGCGCGGGCCCGCTCGCGCATCGGCGCCAGATCCCCGCCAGAGCCCGCGTCCCCGAAGAGCGGTCCGCCGAGGCCGACGGCGACGGCACCCGCGTTCCAGTAGCCCGCCGCCTCGTCGAGCCCCACGCCGCCGACGGCAATGAAGGGGATCCCGGGGAACGGGTCACGCAGCGCCTTGAGGTAGCCCGGCCCGCCGATGGAGGCAGGAAAGAGCTTGACCGCGGCGGCGCCGCGGCTCATCGCATCGTAGGCCTCTGTGGGTGTCAGGGCGCCGGCCAGCACGGGGATCCCCAGGGCAGCAGAGGCTTCGATCGACCCGGCCAGCGACGGTGTCACTATGAACTGGCCGCCGGCCTCGGCCACGTGGTCCACGTCCTGTGCCGTCAGCACCGTGCCGGCGCCGACGAAACAGCCTGCCGGGGCGGCGGCACGGACTGCTCGGATCGCCGCGAGGGCGTCCGGCGTGGTCAGGGCGATTTCGACGAAGCGGAAGCCCTCCTCCATCGCGGCGAGGGCCGCCTTCGCGGCCGCGCCGCCGTCGGTGCCGCGGACTATCGCCACCAGGCGGGTCTCCCGGATTCCCGCGAGGAGCATTTCAGGGGTCAGCACTGTTGTCATGTCGTTCACCATTCTGCGAAGGCTCCGTCGGGATGCCGCCAGACGGGCCCGCGCCAGGCGTGTCCGCGTTTATCCGCGGCGCGGACCACGGCCTCGTCGATTTCGATGCCGAGACCCGGGCCGGTCAGGCGTTCGATGTGGCCGTCCACGAACTTCAGCGGGGACTTGTCCACCACGTAGTCCAGGACTTCGGCGCCCTGGTTGTAATGAATGCCGATGCTTTGCTCCTGGATCAGGAAGTTGGGCGTGGCGAAGCCCACCTGGAGGCAGGCGGCCAGGGCCAGCGGACCCAGCGGGCAGTGCGGGGCGAGCTGGACCTCGTAGATTTCGGCGAGCGAGGCGATCTTGCGGACCTCGGTGATGCCGCCGGCGTGCGAAAGGTCCGGCTGGGCCACCGCGATGCCGGCCTGCAGCGCGGGCAGGAACTCCTGCCGGCTGTAGAGCCGCTCGCCGGTGGAGACCGGCGTCGTGGTTGACGAGGTGAATTCGCGCAGCAAGTGGGTGTTTTCCGGGACCACGGGCTCTTCGAGGAAGAAGGGCCGGTACGGCTCCAGCAGCGGCGCCACCCGCCGGGCGTTGGCCAGGCTGAAGCGGCCGTGGAAGTCGACCGCGACGTCGCGGTGGTCGCCCAGGACCTCGCGGGCGGCCGCGACGCGGCGGACGACGCCGTCGAGCTCGGCGACGGAAGCGATGGGGCTCATCCGGCCGCTGGCGTTCATTTTGACGGCCGTGAGCCCGACCTCCAGCTGGGCGCTGATCTGGTCGGCCACCTCGTTGGGCTCGTCCCCTCCCACCCAGCCGTACATCCGGATCCGGTCACGAACGTGGCCGCCCAAAAGCTGGTGCACGGGGGTGTTGAAGTGCTTGCCGGCGATGTCCCACAGGGCCTGGTCCAGCCCGGAGACCGCGCTGGCCAGGATCGGGCCGCCTCGGTAGAAGGACCCCTTGGTCATCACCTGCCAGTGGTCCTCGATCCGCAGGGCATCGTTGCCGATGAGGAGTTCGGAGAGCTGGTCGACGGCGGTGCGGACGGTTTCGCTGCGGCCTTCGCAGCTGGCCTCGCCCCAGCCGACGATCCCGCTGTCGGTTTCGATCCGGACGAACAGCCAGCGCGGCGCGACGAGGAACGTTTCAATCCTGCTGATGAGTGTCATCGGTGGCCTAGCCCTTGGTCGCGCCGGCGGTCATGCCGGAGACGATGTACTTCTGCGTGAAGAGCGCAATGATCATGATCGGAACGGTGACCACCGTGGCGGCCGCCATGAGCCCGCCCCAGTCGATGCTGGCGTAAGAGACGAAGTCGAAGATCGCGACCGGGAGGGTCTTGGTCTTGGAACCGGAAAGCACCAGGGCGAACATAAAGTTGTTCCACGAGAAGATGAAGGACAGGATGCCCGCGGTGGCCATGCCGGCCACCGAGAGCGGCAGGGTGATGCGCCGGAATGCACCTATCGGGGTGAGCCCGTCCACCTGCGCGGATTCCTCCAGCTCCAGCGGCAGCGAGTCGAAGTAGCTCATCATGATGTAGACGATCAGCGGCAGCGAGACGAACATGTGGCTGAGGATCAGGACCTCGAAGCCGCCCACCATCTTCAGGTTGGAGAAGACGTAGTACCAGGGCACCAGCAGGGAGACGCCCGGAATGACACGGGCCATCAGGACCACCAGGGCCGAGCGGTGCATCGTGAAGCGGCTCATCGCATAGGCCGCCGGAACACCGAGGACCAGGGACAGGACCGTGGAGACGAAGGCCACCCAGAAGCTGTTGAAGATAAAGACGAAGTAGTTGTTGCGCTGCAGCACGTTCGCGTAGTTCTCGCCCGTGGGGGTGAAGAAGAACGACTTGCCGGTGTCGTAGATGTCCACGTTGGTCTTGAAGGATGCCAGCAGCATCCAGAACAGCGGGGCCACCAGGAACAGCACGACGGCGATCAGGGCGGCGACGCGGAAGGCCTTGTAGGCGCGCGTGCCGAGGGGTTTGCGGCGGCGGGGGGCCGGTGCGGGCCGGGCGGGGGTTGCGGACCGGGGTTCGGTCTTTTCGGTGTGTTCTGTGTTTTCAGACAGTACGGTCATTTGCTTACCGCTTTCTTGCGCATGGTCAGCAGCCACATGGAGCCGATGATGATCATGAAGAACAGGATCAGCACCGCGGAGGAGAGCCCGTACTGGTTGTAGTCGAAGCTCAGGCCGTAGGCGTAGACGTTGAGGGTCTCCACCTCGTGGAAGGAACCGCCGCCCTTGCCCTTGGTGGCGTACAGGATGTCGAAGGTCTTCAGGGCGTCGATGCCCCGGAGCAGGATGGCCACAATCACGGTCGGCATCATGAGGGGCAACGTGATGAAGAAGAAGCGCTGGAAGGCGTTGGCGCCGTCCATCCGGGCTGCCTCGTCGGGCTCCTCGGACAGGGAGGTCAGGCCGGCGAGCAGGATCAGCACCACCATGGGCGTCCACTGCCACACGTCCATGAAGATTGTGGTGCCCAGCGCGGTGTCCTGTCCGGACAGCCACGGCTGGGGCGGGATGCCGACCATGCCCAGCAGTTGGTTGACGAAGCCGATGTTGGGATCGAAGATCAGCCGCCACATCATGCCGACAGCTACCGGGGTGGCGACGAGCGGCAGGAGAATGGCCACGCGGACCCACTTCTCACCGCGGAAGGGGCGCCATAGCAGCAGCGCGATACACATGCCCAGGACCACCTCGCAAACCAGAGCGACTCCGGTGAACGTCAGCGTGCGTCCGACGGCGGGCCAGAAGCGTTCGACGTCGGACAGGACCGTGACGTAGTTTTCCAGGCCGATGAACTCGGAGGCAGCCCGGACCGAGCCCTGCGAATCGGTGAGGCTCAGGTAAAGGGTCCAGGCCAGCGGAAAGATGATCAGGACGCCCACGAAGATCATGGCGGGGGCCGCGAAAAGCCACTTGCGGTGCTGGTTCGCCCAGGCGGAGAAATTCTCACGGGCACCGGCCGCGCGGTCGGCGTTGCGGCTGGACGGCGGCTGGGACTGCGCGCTGCGGGGAGGGGTCAATACAGACATGGTTCACCTAAGGAGTCGGGGGTGAAGTGAAGAGCTGGCCCGGCGGGGCGGCGGTTCGGGCTGCCGCCCCGCCGGGCTGGTGATGCATCGGGCGCGAAGTGCGCCGGGCGCGTTACTTCTTTTCGCTGTCCAGGAACTTCTGGAAGGCGTCGTGGGCCGTGTCGGCTGCTGCGGAAGCGTCTTCACCGGTGATGGTGGCTACGATCGGTCCGCCCACGATTTCGCGGGCCTTGCCTACCGTGACCACCTCGGGGCGGTCGTGGCCGACGCCGTTATTGGCGCTGGCGGCGATGGCCTCGGCCAGGTCCGCCGGGTAGGTGGAGGTGCCGGCGGGGTCGGCCCAGACGGAGGCGCGGGGTCCGGGGACACCGGCCTTCTGTGCTTCCAGGGTGCGTTCCTTGCTGGTGGCCCACTGGATGAACTTCCAGGCGTTGTCCTGGTTGCCCGAGGCTTCGTTGACGGCGAGGCCCCACGACGGGATGTTGTACGGCTTGGAACCGGCCGGGCCGGCGGGGAGCGCGGCGAAGCCGACCGTGTCCGCGACCTTGGACTTGGCCGGGTCGGTGGCGTTCTTGTAGAGCGAGTCGGCTTCGGTGTAGAAGGCGGCTTTGCCCTGGGTGAAGATGGCCATCGCCTCGGGCCAGCTCATGTCGGTGCTGACGTTGGCCGGGCCGTAGTTCTTGATCAGGCCGCCGTAGTACGCGTAGGCCTTCTTGGCGGCGTCGGTGTTGACGGCGGACTTGCCGCTGGCATCCGTGAAGTCGCCGCCGAAGCTGTACAGGAAGCTGGAGAACTGGGTGACGGCGGCGGATTTGCCGGTGCGGGCCACAAAGCCTGCGGTGCCCGGCGAGGAAGCTTTGATGGCCTTGGCCGCTGCTTCGAGCTCTTCCATGGTCTTGGGCACTTCAAGGCCGGCCGCCTTCAGCAGGTCCTTGCGGTAGTAGAGCACTTCGCGTTCGGTGATGATCGGGACGCCCACCACCTTGCCGTCAGCCGTGGTGGCCTTGACCGGGCCCTCCTGGTAGTCCTTCCAGTCCCAGCCGGTGTCCGAGGAAACCTTGGACGTCAGGTCGGCGAGGTAGCCGTTCTTGGCGAACGCCTTGCCCTCCTGCAGCGGGCGGTACATCATGACGTCGATCTCGTCGCTGCCGGCATTGAGCTTGACGTTGTACTGGTCAGAAAGCTGGTCCTCGCCGAGCTGCGTCAGCTCGACCTTGAGGCCGCTGGACTTCTCGAATTCCGGAATCGCGGCCTTGATGCCCTCGGTCCAGACGTGGTTTGCGAGGGTGACCCGGACGGTGCCGGCGGCTTTGGCATCGCTGCTGCCGCTGGCTCCGCCGCAGGCGGTGAGGCCCAGAGACAGGGCCGCGGCGACAGCCGCGTACTGCACGATCGAACGTCGCTTCATTACGACTCCCTTGGTTCTTCAGGGCTGGGCGTCACAGTCCAGCCGGCTGCAAATGCATCTTTACATCTGCTCTGGAAGCGATCTTAGAGAAATAAAGCAGACTTAAACAACCCCTTGCGCCTCACCCGTATGATTTATTTATGAAAACCCCAAAGGCGGAGTCCTCAGCTGACCTGCATTCCGTGCTGGTCCAAAACCTGGGACTCGCTATAGCCGAGGGGACCCTGGCGCCGCACTCGATCCTGCGCCTGGACGAGCTTGAGGCGCAGCACAGCGTGTCCCGTTCGGTGGTCCGGGAAGCCACCCGGGTGCTCTCCTCCAAGGGCATGCTGGAATCACGACGCCGTCTGGGCACCGTAGTCCAGCCGGAAGATTCCTGGAACGCCTACGATCCGCAGGTAATCCGCTGGCGGCTCGCCTCATCCAAACGGCTGGAGCAGCTGCAGGCCTTGAACGAACTCCGCGGAGCCATCGAACCCCACGCCGCGCGTCTGGCCGCCGGGCGTGCCTCCTTGGACGCCGGCAGCGACCTCGTCTCCCAAGCGGCCAGGCTCTGGGCAGCGGGGCAGCGCGGAGACCACGACGAATTCCTCCGGCTCGACATCGAATTCCACGCCGCCGTGCTCAAGGCTTCCGGAAACGCCATGTTTTCCCAGTTGCACAACCTCGTGACCGAGGTCCTGACGGGGCGCACCGAGCACGGCCTGATGCCGCACCTGCCGCACCATGAAGCGCTTCAGCTGCATGTGGATGTGGCCAGCGCCATCCAGCGCGGCGAGGCGGCGGCGGCCCAGGCCGCGATGAGCCGGATCGTGGAGCAGTCCACCGAGGAGATGGGCGACATCTGGTCCAGGCACCAGCAGCCCGCCGCGCCCGCCCCTTAGCGGCCGCCGTTGAGCTTCCGGCTGCGCTGCTCCTGGGCCAGCGGTCCGTACGGGTAGACCCCGACGCGCGGCCGGCTCACCTCGCTCAGCCGCATCAGTTCCCCCTCGGTCAGCAGGAGATCCGCGGCCGCGAGATTGTCGGCGAGCTGTTCCGTGCTCCGCGCACCCAGGATCACGGAGGTTACGGCCGGCTGTTCGGCCAGCCAGGCCAAAGACACCTGGGCGGCACTTGCCTCGTGGCGGCCGGCGATGTCGTGCACTGCCTCCACGATTTCCCAGGTGCGCGGGTCGGCATTCCGGGCCTTCCAGGCTTCCATGCCGCGTTCCGGGTTTTCACCCAGCCGGGTGGCGCCGGCGGGCGGCTGGTCCCGCCGGTACTTTCCGGACAGCCAGCCCCCGCCCAGCGGCGACCACGGCAGCAGGCCGATCCCGGCGTCGAGCGAGGCCGGAACAATCTCGGACTCGATTTCGCGGACCAGCAGGCTGTATTGCGGCTGCAGCGTCACCGGCCCGCTCCAGCCGTGGGCGCGCGCCACGTGGACGGCCTTCGTCAGCTGCCAGCCCAGGAAATTCGAGAACCCGTAATAGGCGATCTTCCCGCTCCCGACGGCATCGTCCAGGAACCGCAGGGATTCCTCCAGCGGTGTGATCGGATCCCAGGCATGCAACTGGTACAGGTCGATCTGTTCCACGCCCAGACGGCGCAGCGAGTCATCCAGCGCGCGGTTAAGGTGCCGCCGGGAGGTGCCGACGTCGTTCGGGTCCGCGCCCATCGGGAAGCGGCCCTTGGTGGCGAGCACGACGCGGTCCCGGGCGTCCGGGCGCGCGGCGAGCCAGTGGCCGATGATCTCCTCCGAGACCCCTGCGGCGTAGACATCGGCGGTGTCGATAAAATTGCCGCCCGCCGCGACGTAGTGGTCAAGGATCGCGTGGGACTGTTCCTCGGTGGACTCGGCGCCGAAGGTCATGGTGCCCAGCGCGTAGCTGGAGACAACGGCGCCGCTGGTGCCCAGGGTGCGGTAGTGCATGGGGCTCCTCAGTCTTCGGTGGGAGTGGTGCGGAGCGGGTGGTAGTTCCGCCAGCTGTGCTCCGGCGCGTAGCCCAGCAGGCGTTTGGCCTTGTCGATGGAGAGCAGGGTTTCGTGCTCTCCGAGTTCCTTCACCACGGGCGCGTCCGGGAACACCTCCGCGGCCAGACTGGCGCTGGAACGGCTCATCACCGTGTCCGCGCTGGCAATGATGAACGCCTCAAACCCCGGGGTGCCGTGCTCAAGGGCCCGGGATACCGCCTGTGCCCCGTCCCGCCCGTCGATGTAGCCCCAGAGGTTCCACTTGCGCTGCCTGGCGTCGGCGTCGAAGCCCGGGAATTCCTCGTAGTCCTCCGGGTCCATCACGTTCGAAAAGCGCAGGCCGGTGATGCTTAGCTCCGGATCCCAGCGGGTGAGCTGGATGGCCATCTGCTCCTCGAGGTGCTTCACCAGGGAGTAGGTGCTTTCCGGCCGGGCCGGGTACTCCTCGTCCACCGGTATATAGGGAGGATCGACGTCGAAGGGCAGTCCCAGCACCGTCTCGCTGGATGCGTAGACAATCTTTTTGATCCCGGCCCGACGCGCCGCCTGGAACACGTTGTACGTGGCCTGCATGTTGTTCTCGAAAGTGGCGGCGTCCGGCGCGAGGCCGGGGGCAGGTATCGCGGCGAGGTGCACCACCGCATCAAACCCCGAGTGCCGGTCCTCCAGGCCCAGGAACACGTCCACCACCTGGCCGTAGTTGCGCAGGTCCACCTTGGTAAACCTGTGTCCGCGCTCGCCGTCGCGGTCCAGGTTGGTGACGTCGTGGCCCTCCTCGCTCAGCCGCCGGACAACGCTCCGGCCCAGCTTTCCGCTTCCTCCGGTAACAGCAACTTTCATCAGCACTCCTTGGGGTGGGGTTGTGTGACGGGTTTGTTCCACCCTAGAGGGGCAGGCGGACGGTGCACAGCCCCGGGTCCCCGCGCCGTCGCCGCGGGTCGACTTCCCGGGTGACTTTTGGCCCTAGGCGGTGCCGGGCGGACCGGGCAGGCTGGTGCCATGAACGCTGATCAGCGGATAGTCGTGGGTGTGGACGGTTCGGATTTCTCGACGACGGCGCTCCGGCTCGCCGGGCGCCTGGCCAGGAGCCTCGATGCGCCGCTGGCGGTGGTCACCTGCCTCGGCACCTCGGATCTCTTCCTGGCGTCCCATCTGCCCGAAGAGAGTTCCCCCACCACCACCGAGCTTGAAGAGACAGCGAAGCGCCTCGTCGACGAGTCCCTGGACCGGGCCTTCGGCGGCGCCGTCCCGGAGGGCCTGACCCGGACCGTGAAGTTCGGCCCGCCGGCGAAGGTCCTGGTGGAGGAAAGCCGGGACGCCCAGCTCCTGGTGGTCGGCCGGCGGGGCCGCGGCGGCTTCCTCGCGCAGATCATGGGGTCGGTCAGCGGCGCCTGCGCGGCCCATGCCCACTGCCCGGTCCTGGTCGTCGGTGAGGACACGGGCAAAACCCGGCCGGGCGGATGAACCGGGCCCCTGCATCCCTCCGGCTCCGCGGCCCCCTGGCGGGCCTTGCCGCGGCGGCGGCGGCCGCCTGCTACGTCCTGGCAGTCCGGCCCCGGCTGTTGCAGTGGGGTGCAAGCACCCAGGAGTCCGCCGGCCCGCTTCCCGGCGATGACCTCGTACCGACACCGCGGATGCAGAGCACCCGTGCCGTCACCATCAATGCACCGGCCGCGAGCGTCTGGCCCTGGCTCGTCCAGCTGGGCGCCGGACGCGGCGGAATGTACAGCTACGACCTGCTGGAGAACGCCGCCGGCCTCGGCATCCACAGCGCCGACCGAATCCTTCCCGAACACCAGATGCTCGACGTCGGCGATGCCATTCCGCTGGGCCCCGACGTCGGGATTCCGGTGCGGCAAATCGTGGCCGAATCCGTGCTGGCTCTCGGCGGCACCATGGATCCGCGCACCGGAAAGAACATCCCAGCCGGTACTCCGGCCGCGGGCCCGCGTTTGGAGATCAGCTGGACATTTGTGCTGGAACCCGTCGATGAGCGCACCACGCGGCTGCTGTCCCGGACGCGGTATGACTATTCGCCCCTGCCCGTGGGACTCATCCTCCGGCCTTTGCTGGAACCGCTGCAGTTCGTCATGGAACGGCGCATGCTCCTGGGTATCAAGTCCCGGGCGGAGGGAGCCACACTGTGAATTCAGCGAAGACCAGCATCATCGCCGGTCTCGCACTGATGGCGGCGGGCGTCCTGCTGCTGCTGGATCTGCTTGGGATCCTCGACAGCGCGGCCCTCGTGTGGCCGCTCATTTTCGCGGCAGCCGGAACGGCTTTCCTGACCCTGTTCTTCCGCAGCCGCGATGACTGGTGGGCCGCCATTCCCGGCTCCGTTTTCCTGGGGCTGGCGGCGGTCATCCTGGTCACCCAGCTCTGGCCGGGACCGGCGGCGTACTGGGCGGGCGCCTCCCTGTTCCTGTTCATGGGCGCAGGTTTCGCCGCGGTGTACGTGCGCGAACCGGCCAACTGGTGGGCGCTGATCCCCTGCGGCGTGATGCTGACACTCTCACTCGTGGTGGCCCTCCCGCCGGCCTGGGGCGGCATGCCCGTTGCCGCGGGCCTGTTCCTGGGCCTGGCTGCCACGTTCGCGGCGCTCGCCCTGGTTCCCGTCCGCCCCGAGCACAGACCGGGCCCGGCTGAGGCTTTCCCCGGTCCGCACGGTCAGCCAGGCCAGCAAGCGCCGGCGGAACCAGCAAGGATGAAGTGGCCGTTGATTCCGGCCGCGGTACTCGCCGTGCTGGGGCTGATCTTCGCCTTGCAGGCCACGGTTCTGCTCACCGCCAGCGAATTTTTCGTCCCCGTGCTGCTGGTGCTCGCCGGGGTGGCTTTGCTGATCTACGCCTTCCGCCACCGCGCAGGCGGCCACCACAAGGCCCACGGGGTCTGACGCGCCTACTTCCGGAGTTCGGTTTCGGCCTGCAGCAGGTAGTCGACGAACCAGTCCCTGGCTAGGATGGCTGCCGCCGCCAATGTGCCGGGTTCTTCAAAGAGATGCGTGGCGCCCTGGACCACGGCCAGCTGGTTGGGACAGCGCATCATGGACTTCGCCTTGCGGTTGAGCTCCAGCACTTCGTAGTCATAGCTGCCCACGATAAGGAGCGTGGGCGCCCGGACGGCGGACAACCTGGGCCCCGCCAGATCAGGGCGGCCGCCGCGGGAAACGACGGCATCGATCCTGGCGGTTGGTTCGGATGCTGCCCAGAGCGCGGCCCCGGCACCGGTGCTGGCACCGAAATAGCCGATAGTGCAGGAGGCCGTGTCCTGCCGCGTAGCGAGCCAGTCCGTGGCTGAGGACAGCCTGCGGGCCAGCAGTTCGATATCGAAAACATTGGCCCGGTGCCGTTCCTCCGTCGGGGTCAGCAGATCCAGCAGCAGTGTGCCGAGTCCGGCCTGCTGCAGCACCCCGGCAACATACCTGTTCCGCGGGCTGTGGCGGCTGCTGCCGCTGCCGTGCGCGAACAGCACCACCCCCCGGGCCGGGACCGGCAGGTGCAGCTGGCCTTGGAGCCGCACCCCGCGCGACGGGATCTCGACTTCCTCGTCGATCTCCGCCGGGTCCTCCGCGCCGGCCGCGGAGGGATTCCATGGCGCCGGCTGGGAATTCCGCAGGCGCTTGGCCGCCGCGTCGAGCAGCTGCACCACTTCGTCGTCCTCGGTGGGCGAGAAATCGCGGTAGTGGTAACCCACCGCCGAGAAGTGGTGCGGGGTGGCGAGGCAGACTATTTCGTCCGGCTCGGTCAGGCTCCCGAGGGTGTCGGCGGGGGCCACCGGAACAGCGAGGATTACCCTCGCGGCACCAAGCTGCCGGGCTATCCGGCAGGCGACCCTGGCAGTGGACCCCGTGGCGATCCCGTCGTCGACTATCACCGCGATGCGTCCGGTGAGGTCCTGCCGGGTTCGGCCCTTCCGGAACCGGGCCACACGGTTCTCCAAGACAGCACGTTCATGGTCCTCGACGGCCTGCAGCTCCGTGTCACTGACCCGGGCATGCGCCAGCACGCGCTCCTCCAGCACGCGGGCGCCACCCTCCCCGATCGCTCCCATGGCAAGCTCGGGCTGGTAGGGAAGCCCCAGCTTCCGCACTACGATCACGTCCAGCGGTGCGTCGAGGGCGGCGGCGACCTCGAAGGCCACCGGGACCCCGCCACGCGGCAGGCCCAGGACCACGATGTCCTGGCCCCGCAGGTCCGCGAGCCGTCGGCCCAGTTGCCGGCCGGCGTCGACCCTGTCTTCGAAAATGCTCATCGGTTAGGCTTTCCAGTCGAGGTGCCGGCCGTGGCCTTCATCCAGGCGTGCGCTCCGCAGGCTGGGAAATCGACCGATTGGCCTCTCCCTCCCACTATCTGACAGGAACCCTCGGTACGTGAGGGCCTTTATGCCCGGTTTGGCGACGCCGCCACCCCGGTCCCCGGTAGTGGAGCAAGGGGCCGGCTTTCGCAGTGCTGAACCGCGCTGCCCGGCGCGCAATGTGGTGGGTCCGGCCGCGGCGCCGCACCGCTGCCGTCCGGGGCGGGACAGGCTGCTGCGCCGCGCGGGCATAGAACCAGAGTTTCGCCATTTCCACCATCACCAGGTACACCACTGCCATCCCCAACAGGGCGAGGAAGAAGGGAACGGGCAACGGATCGAATCCAAGCACACCGGCCAGGGGCGAGAGCGGAAGGTAAACGCCGAGAGCCATGACGCCAAGGGACGCGCCGACGAGGCCCACCGACGGGCGGCTGCGGAAGAAGGGCACTCGCCGGGTCCGGATGACGAAGATGATCAGCGTCTGCGTGACGATCGACTCTATGAACCAGCCGGCGCGAAATTCGCCCGGAACGGCATCGAAGACGAACAGCATCAGGGCGAACGTGGCGAAATCGAACAGTGAGCTGATGGGACCGAAAAGGAACATAAACCGCCGGATGAACCCGATGTCCCAGTGCGACGGCGCCAGGAGCTGTTCAGGGTCCACCCGGTCCCCCGGGATAGCGAGCTGGCCGGCGTCGTACAGCAGGTTGTTCAGCAGGATCTGCCCCGGCAGCATCGGCAGGAAGCTCAAGACCACGGAGGCGATCGCGGCGCTGAACATGTTTCCAAAGTTGCTGGATGTGCCCATAAGCACGTATTTAATGGTGTTGGCAAAGATCCGCCGGCCTTCCATCACGCCTTCGGCCAGGACTCCCAGGTCCTTGTCCAGCAGCACCACGTCGGCGGCATCCTTTGCGACGTCGGTGGCGCTGTCGACGGAGATGCCGACATCCGCCGCGTGCAGCGCCAGCGCGTCGTTGACGCCGTCGCCCATAAATCCGACGGACCCACCGCTTCGCCGCAGCAGCCGGATGATCCGGGCCTTCTGTTCGGGCGAGACGCGGGCGAAGATGCTGGCCTCGCGCGCAGCAGCAGCAAGTTCCGGATCCGACAGGGCCTCGACGTCGCCGCCGGTCAGGGTACCGCCGGAGAGTACCCCGAGTTCGTCGCAGACCTTTTCGGCCACCTTGGGATTGTCCCCGGTAGCGATCTTGACCGTGATGCCGAGCTCCTCGAGCCTGTCCAGGGAGGCGCGGACGTTGGCTTTGGGCCTGTCCAGGAAGATGAGGAACCCGGCGAGGACCAGGTCCTTTTCGTCGGCGGGCCCGATCGCGGACAGGCCATCGGCGGCCCTGGTGGCGACGGCCAACACCCGGGATCCGGCATTGAACTGTTCATCCAGCATCGCCTGCACACTGGCCGGCGTGTCCCCGCAGAGCGCCAGGACATCTTCCGGTGAGCCCTTCGTGACGATGCGGGCGGCGGCGCCGGCTTCGCTGACCAGCACGCTGGTCCGCCGCCGCAGATGGTCGAAATCGATGACGTCGAGGCGCACATACCGGGCAGGCGCGAAAGTTGCGGCGTCGGTGGAAGTCCACAGCGCGGCGTCAAGCGGATTCAGGCCCACAGGGGACGCCTGGGATTCCGCATAGTCGGCTTCGGTGGCGAGCAGCCCCAGGGTCAGCAAGTCGCTGGCGGAGATCCCTGGGCCGGTGGGCAGGGCCGCGGTGAAGCTGATCCGGCCATCCGTCAGCGTCCCGGTCTTGTCTGTCACCAGGACATCCATGTCGCCGAGGTCCTCAATGCAGACCAGGCGTTTGACCAGGACCTTGCGCTTGGCCAGCTGCCGGGTTCCGGTGGCCAGGCTGGTGCTGACGATGGCGGGCAACAGCTGCGGTGTGATCCCGACGGCGATCGCGAGCGAGAAGAGCAGCGACTCGATGACGGGCCGTTGCAGTAACAGGTTTGCGAGGAAGATCAGGGACGTGAGGCCGATCGCCACCTGGAGCAGCAGGTAGGAGAAGCCCTGGAGGCCCCGCTGGAATTCGGTCTGGGGCTGACGCTCGCCGAGGGCCAGGGCGATCCGGCCAAATTCGGCCCGCCCGCCGGTGGAGACCACCACACCGGCGCAGTTCCCGGCTTGGATCACTGTTCCCATGAACAGGCACGATGTCAGGTCGCCCAGCGCTGCGGCGGCGGGGACCGGGGCGGGGTCCTTACCGGCTGGCATTGATTCCCCGGTGAGGATGCTTTCATCGCACAGCAGGTCTTCGGCGCTCAGCAGCCTCATGTCGGCGGGGATAATCGCGCCAATGGCCAGATGCACGACGTCGCCAGGCACCAGGGCGGTGACGTCCACTTCCTGGGGGGTCCCGTCGCGGACCACGACTGCGCGGTGGGTGACCCGGGAGTGCAGCGCCTCCGCGGCCCGTTCGGCGCGGAATTCGTTGCTGAAGCCGAGGCCGACGCTAACCAGCAGGATGACGCCGATCACGATTGAGTTCGTGGCGTCGCCGAGGAAGAGCGAGAGTCCGGCCGTGACGAGCAGCAGGATCAGGATAGGGCTGCGCAGCTGCCGGCCCAGCACAGACCATCCGCTGGCCTGGTGGGTACGTAACGCGTTCGGTCCCAGCTCCGCGAGGCGCCGGGCGGCCTCGCCGCCACTGACTCCCTCCACGCCGGATCCCAGCCCCTCCAGAACCTCGTCCGCGGGCCGGTGGGCGGCTTCTGAGATGGCGAGGGGCTGGGAGCGCGGTTCCCGTATATCGAGCTCTGGCATGGAGTTTCCGTTCGAGAGTCGAGTTATGTCCTAGGGTACGTCCGCTGCCCGGCATTGCCTGGCGGTTTGCGGGCTGCGCCGGACCGGACGGACAGGCGTGAAGCGGCTGTATATAATTTTCCGGTACGGTTCTGCAGCGGGCCGTTGGATTGTTCTTCGATCCGGCCGCCCGCCGTTGCAGCTTCCCGCACGTCGGTGGCCTGTCCGGATCGTTTTGACCTGAGTGAAACGGCACGACGAGACAGTGGTTAGCGAATCAACCGCAGCTTACACAGACGCGACATCAACCAATCAGCACTTCAATGAACTGGTGCTCAGCAGCTCCGACGTTGAGGAGTTCCTGGGCGAATTGGCGCGGGTATCCGCCTGCAGCCTCTCGGAACCCGGTGACGAGATCCTCTGCGGGATCACGCTCTTCCGCCACCGCAAGGCCGCGACGGTGGCCAGCAGCAGCCCGGAAGCCCAGGTCATGGACGAAATCCAGTACACCTTCGGTGACGGCCCGTGTGTGACGGCCTCCCGGGAACAGGAAACTGTTCATATCCGCGACCTTGAGGATTGCGGACGCTGGCCGCAATACGCCGCCACCGTCCGGGGCCACGGCGTCCGCTCGATTCTGGCCCTTCCGTTCCTGCTGGACGGCGACACCCGCGCGGCCCTCAACCTGTACTCGCACCGGTCCGGCCGGTTCGACGGCAGGGCGATGGACCTGGCCCGGAACTTCGTGAGCCAGACGTCCATGGCACTGCGCCTCGCCGTGCGTTTCGCGAACTACAGCGACACGGCGGCGAACCTCAGGGCCACCCTGGAGACTCGGACCGGCATCGACGTCGCGGTGGGCATCATCATGGCGCAGAACCGCTGCAGCCAGGACGCCGCCTTTGAGCTCCTCAAGGCCGCCTCCAGCGCGCGCAACATCAAGCTGCATGTGGTGGCCGCCGGCGTCGTGGAATCACTGGGCAAGGGGCCGGCCAGGACGCACTTCGACGTCTAAGCCTCGCGCCGGATTTCCCGGATCAGCCAGTCCACGATCATCCGACTGGCGCCCGAACTGCTGTCGGCCCGGTGCTGCTGCGCGTGCCAGCGGTGGACGTCGCCCTGCCGTCCGCCGCGGGACTCGAGGTAATCCGTCAAGGGGCAGTCCTGGATGCGGTGCGGGTGCGGGGATCCGAGGCGAAGGAACTTCCAGTGGAAAGCCAGGGCTCCGAGGGCCGTGGTGACCTGGCGGGCGGATTCGCGCGATTCGAAGTCCGCCGTCCAGCCCGGCACCTCGGCGGCAGGCATCGGGCGGGCGAGATGGTACCCCTGGCCGTACCTGGCTCCGAGCACGGCCACGGCTTCGGTCATGCCGAGGTCCTCCAGCCCCTCTGCCACGACCGACAGGTCGAAATCCCTGCCAATCTGCACCAGCGTGGCGATGAGGCTGAGGGTCTCCAGCGGGCTGGTGCGCAGGCCGGTGAGCATGTCCCTGTCGATTTTGACCGCCGTGAAGGGCAGCATGGACAGCCGCTTCAGGCTGCTGTAGCCCGCGCCCAGATCGTCCATGGCGAGTCCGACGCCCAGCTCGACCAGGCGGTCCAGGGGGCCCCGCAGCAGGTCCCAGTCCGTGGTCTCGGTCTCGAGTAATTCCAGGACCAGCCGCGGCGGCGCGATCGTGTGACGTCGGAGGGCCTCTTCAACGAAACGCACGCAGTCCGGGCCCAGCAGGCTGGACGGCGCAATGTTAATTGAGGCCTTGGCGGACAGCCCCAGCCCGTCCCAGGCCGCGAGGCAGGCCAGCACCTGATCGAGTCCCACCCCGAACAGCATGTCCGTCTCCGCCGGGCTGAGGTGCGGGAGGAATGCTGCCGGCGGTACAAGGCTGCCGTCGCGCAGCCGTAACCGGGCCAAGGACTCGAAGAGGTAAACGCTGCCGGCGTGAAGGTCCACCGCGGGCTGCATGAACATTTCCAGCCCGCCGTCGAACAGTTGCTCCTTGTACGAGGCAACGACGTCGCCGGCCGGGTCTGCCGACGTCGACACCCCGGCGGGTGCGCCGGCTGTCGGCGCGGGGGCCGGAGCCGCGTCCGACGCGTCCCCGGAAAGTTCCCACCAGCCCTGCGTTCCCGCGGTTCGCGCTTTAGCCACATTGAGGGCCGCGTCGGCGCCGCGCAGCAGGGTTCGCATGTCATTGCCGTCCCGGGGCGAACATGCCAGCCCCGCGCTCATGGTCAGGGAAATCGTTTCCCCTGCCACTTCGAAGGGTTCATCGACACTGCGCCCGAGCCGGCGGAGCACACCGGCCAATGTCGCCGCGGCGTCATCCCCGCCTGCCCCTTCAACCACAAGCACAAATTCGTCGCCGCCCATCCGGGCGAGGAACTCGGCCGGCTGGAGCCGCGCCTGCATCCTCGCCGCCCAGCTTTTCAGGATGACGTCGCCGGCCTCGTGACCCAGGGCATTGTTCACTTCCTTGAACCGGTCCAGGTCAATCAGCCCGACGGCGACGGCGGGACGGGAGCCGCCGTCGGGATCCAGCGACTTGGCGAGGTGTCCGTCCAGGGCCGCGCGGTTGGGCAGGCCTGTCAGCTGATCGTGGGTGGCCTGGAAGCGGAGCTGTTCGTGCAGTGCCATCCGGGCATTAATGTCCCGCTGCACGCTGACGAAGTGTGTCACGTGACCGTCCTCGTCCAGGAGCGGCGTGATGGTCAGTGCGTTCCAGAACGGTGACCCGTCCTTGCGGTAGTTGAGGATGTCCCCGCGGAACTGTTCCCCGCGCGCCAATGCGTCCCGGATGGTCGCGGCGGCCTCCGGCGCTGTACCCGGCCCCTGGAGGATCCGGCAGTTACTGCCCAGCACCTCGGCTTCCGAGTACCCGGTGATGGTACTGAAGGAGCGGCTGGCGTGCAGGATGTTCTGCGCAGCATCCGTGATCAGCGAGATTTCGGACGTTGCGGACAGCGCCCTGACAAGGAGCTCCGGGGGAATGCCGTCGGCAACGTGGGGCGAGGCCGCGGGCGCGGGAGTTGGCCTGCGAAGAGACATGCTGGATCCATTGAAAAGTCAGTCCGGGGTCCGGAAATTGATAAGTTCACTGACAGACTAGCCGTCCCGTGGCCGAACGCCCGGCAACTATTGGCGCTCAGGCGCGGCCGCGATGTCCAGGATGGTTCGGACGGTGTCCTCATCGGCCAGGATCCGGAAGTGCCCGGCGGTGTCCAGCTGGATGTTCCGGGCGCCGGGCAGCACACTGCCCTCGGGGATGTGCGGGTCAAAGCGTCCGTAGACCGAAGTGATGCGCTCGTTGACGCGTTCCTCCCGGGCGAGTTGCATGGTCACCGCACTCCGGGGCGAGAAGGCGCGCAGGCTCGGCAGCAGCATGAATGACGCGTAGCGCGATCCGGAGAATGGCGAGCAGACCGCCACCATGCCCGCGATCCGGCGATCCGGATCCAGCTGCATCATCACGAATTTGCCGATCAGTCCGCCCTTGCTGTGCGCGACGATCATCGCGTCCGTGAGCTCACGCTCCCTGATGTATCCGGCGATCAGATCTGCGGCCCTAGGCACCGCGAGCCGGTTCCGGTGCAGCAATGCCAGCACATGCACCGGGTGGCCCGCTTCATGAAGCCGCTCGACGAGCGGCAGCATAAAGCGCCAATCCTCATACACTCCCGGAATCACCACGACGGGCCGTCCGGTCCCGCCGAGGAAATCCTCCGGCCTGGTCCGGGAGGCTGCGCTGAGGACCTGCCGACCCGCGGCATACAGATAGTCCTGGACCCACCAGCGGGCGGTTTGCAGCACCCCGCTCAGCACCCCGCTCACGCCGGATGTCCTTGGGAGGCCTCCCCGGCGGTCTGGCGGATCCCGGCAAATTCCAGGATGGCTGCCGCCACTTCCACGGACCGGTTGTGCTGCACGACGTGCCCGGTGCCTGCGATTTCGAGCAGCTGCCCCTCGGCCGCGTGGGCGGCAAGGCGGCGGCACCAGTCAGCCGAGGCGACGGGGTCGTTCGCGCCGCGCACCACCAGGACCGGGGCAGAGACTCCCGTAATTTTCTGCTCCGTGGGGTAGCCCATCATGACGCGGAGGGTCTTCAGGTACCAGACGGGCCCGCAGCGGAGATAGTCCGTGAAGACGAGGGCGTTGGCGGACGGGCTTTCGAAGAACAGGCTGTCCCGGCCGAGTGCGAGGGCCTGCTGCATGACGGTGCGCCGCTTGGAATCAACCACGGGCCCCATCAGGACCAGATGGGACACCCGCTCGGGCTGCTGAAGTGCAGCCTCTACGGCGAACTGGGAGCCCATCGAATGTCCGACCAGCACGAATTCCAAAACCCCCAGCTGTTCCAGGGCTCCGAGGATGTAGGTGGCGTGGTCCGCGACCGAGAGCGTGTTTTCCGGGCGTGGCGTCGCGCCGAACCCGGGGAGATCGATCGAGTAGGTGTCGGCAGACTCCGCCAGCAGCCCGTGGAGCCTGCCGAGATAACGGTGCGAGACGCCGATCCCGTGGATCAGTACGACGGCGGGGCGTGCGGCCCCGCCGTCGGCCGGGCCGGCGTGGCCCCTGGAGACGAACACGTGGCCCACATGGCCTGCGGCCTCGATCTCTAGACGGTCGGGCCTGCACATGGTGGGCTCTTTTCTGTTCAGCGCTCTCTGTCCGCGCCGCGTGTCAGCGTCCACTAAGCATACTGACAGAATTCCACCGGTCAGTCTTGGCGCTTGTCCCGCTCGCTGAACTCCTCGTCAAGGTCGTAGTGCCTGAATTCGGTCTCCGGGTTAGGTTCACCCTCAGCCACGTACTCGTAGTCCAGCTGCCGCTGGACCTGGCTGTCGAGGACCTGCAAGTCCTTGTCCTCCACCTTACTGAGGTCCTCCGGGAATTCATCCTCCGGCGTCAGGTGCAGCTTCTCGGTCATGGCGTGCCTCTCTGGGCAGGACATGTGGACTCGATAATGCGATGTCCCGGCCGCCTTTAGGATAGCCGCGCCCCGGCGCGAGAGGAATACGGCGGCCCGCCCTTTGACTTAGGCCGCGCCTGAGGCAGCGCCTAGGCCTAGGCCGGCTCGGGGCCGACGTTGACCAGCCAGTCCGTGCCGAACTTATCCGTGCACATGCCGAAGACATCTCCCCACGGGGCTTTCTCCATGGGGACTGTCACGTTTCCGCTTTCGGCGAGCTTGTCGAAGTAGCCGCGCAGTTCGGTCTCGTCCGTACCGCTCAGGGAAACGGAGATGCTGCTGCCGGGCGTGAAGTCCATGCCGTTGGGCGTGTCCGCGCCCATCAACACCATGCCTTTGTCTGTGGTCAGCATGGCATGCATGATCTTGTCCTGCTCGGCAGGATCTTCGCTGGCGTGGTATTCGCCGAAGGTGCTCATGTTCAGTTCACCGCCAAAGACCGACTGGTAGAAGGTCATGGCCTCCTTGGCGTTGTCGCGGAAACTCAGGTACGGGTTCAGCGTTGTCATATCCGGGACTCCTTGCAGCTGGGATGCCGGCAAGCGTGCCATGTTGCGGCGCGGCCGGCACACATTTACATGGCATATCCTGCCCCAAATCAGGCATTCACGGTAGGCCTCCGCCGGGTGTCCGGCCGCGGGGCGTCGCTGCCGCCTAGGCTGTCTGTCCGGCGTGCTCGCCTTCCTCGATCTCCTCCAGCAGTTTGTCGTTGAAGGCGGGAAGATCGTGCGGGTTCCGGCTGGTCACCAGCCCCTGGTCCACCACCACTTCCTGGTCGCTCCAGTTGGCACCGGCATTCTTCAGGTCGGTCTGGAGCGTGTGGTAAGACGTGACGTTCCGGCCGCTGATGACCCCGGCCTCGATCAGCAGCCAGGGTCCGTGGCAGATCGAGGCCACCGGCTTGTGCTGCTCGAAGAAGGCCCGGGTGAAGGCCTGGGCGCCCTTGTCGGCGCGGAGATGGTCCGCATTGACGACGCCGCCGGGGATCACGAGGGCGTGGAAATCACTGGCGTTGGCCTCGGCGACCGTGAGGTCGACGTCGAAAGTCTGCCCTTTTTCCGTACCGTCATAGCCCTGCAGCGTCCCGCTCTTGGGCGCCACCAGGGTGGGCTCGCCGCCGGCTTCCTTCACGGCGTTCCAGGGGCTGGTCAGTTCCACCTGCTCCACGCCGTCGGTGAGCAGGAAGGCGACTTTCTTACCGGCAATGTTGTGCTGGGACACGGGTCCTCCTCTGGTGCCCGGGGAGGACCTGCGGCCTTGGACGGGCCGGATCCCCCGCTCGGGGAGTTTTGATGCCTGACAGGATCAACTCTAGGAAGCCACAAAGTAATAAGCAAGCTGATTATATTGCTCTTGGCGCCCGACGTCGGCTGGCGAGGATCCGCAGGACGGTCCATGCTGGGAGAAGGACCGGGAATGGGTCGGAGAAGCGCTGACGGGCGGGTTGCCATGTTGATTGCGTTGCTGGGCGACGTCATGCTGGGCCGGCTGGTCAATGAGCGGCTGCGGCGGGTCGGCGCTGCTTACCCGTGGGGCGATACGCACACCGTTCTGCGCACGGCGGACCTCACCGTCGCCAATCTTGAGTGCGTCCTGGCAGCCGGCGGCGAACCGCAAGCCGGCAAGGTGTTCCATTTCCGCTCTGACCCGAGGAATGCGGCGAGCCTCCGCGCGGCGGGGATCGGGATGGTGTCGCTGGCCAACAACCATGTCCTGGATTACGGGGCCGTGGCGTTCCGGGAGATGCTGCCCGCGCTCGACTCGGCCGGCATTCTGCATGCAGGGGCCGGACTGGACGGGGACGCCGCCCGTCGGCCCGCGGTGCGCCGCGTGTCAGGGATCGCCGTCGGGCTCATTGCGTTCACCGACAACCAGCCGGACTGGGAAGCGGACGGCGGGCCCGGCGTATTCTTCGTGCCCGTGGTGGACAGCGACCGCAGGGTGGCCGACCTGCTGGCGTTGGTTCGGCGGACGAAGGCCCGCGTCCAGCTCCTGATCGTTTCCGCGCACTGGGGGCCGAACTGGGGCTCCGGGGCGCCGTCCGAGCACCGCGGACTGGCCCGGGCACTGATCGAGGCGGGTGCCGACGTCGTCTATGGGCATTCGCCGCATATCTTCCGCGGCGTCGAGGTGCTCCAGGGCCGGCCCGTCATCTACAGCGCTGGGGACTTTGTGGACGACTACGCGGTGGATCCGCTGGAACGCAATGACCAGTCGTTCATTTTCATGCTCCACACGGACGCCGGCACGCCCCGGACGCTGCGGCTGTATCCGACGCTGATCACCGATTTCCAGGCCCGGCTGGCGGGCAGGAGCTCCCGGCAGATCGCAGAACGGATGCAACGGCTCAGCCGCCACCTCGGGACCGCGAGCAGCTGGGACGCGGCCGCCGGGTGCCTGGAGATTCCGCTCACCGCCGGGGACTGAGTGCGATTGCCCGCACGGGCGGGCGTCAACGCTTTTTGGCCATTTCCCCGCTGACGGTCAGCTGTTCAGCTACGTCGCGCAGCTTGATGTTCAGCTCCGAGCTTGCCCGCGAGAGCAGCAGGAACGCCTGCTGGGCGGTGACCTTGTAACGCTCCATCAGGATTCCCTTCGCCTGCCCGATCAGGTCGCGGGTGTCCAGGGCCTGGGTGAGCTGGCTGACCTGCTGGTTCCCGGCGACGGCGACGGCGGCATGGGCGGCCACCAGCGCCCCGATCCGCTCCGATTCGGCATCGAAGACGCCAACCTCCTTGCCAAAGAGATTCAAGGCCCCAAGGTGGTCACCGTCCACAAAGAGCTGGAAGGAGAGCATGCTCCGCGCACCGAGCGCAAAAGCCGGCCGCGCGAAAGCCGGCCAGCGGGGGTCCCTGCTGAGGTCGGGAACGCTGACAACGCGCTCTTCATATGAGGCGTCCAGGCACGGCCCCTGCCCGGTTTCGCTCTGGAGGGCGTCCACGCGGCGCGGAAGTTCGCTGGACGCGGCCCGCGAGTCAATCGTCCGGGGGCCAGAGATCAGGCTGACGGAGGCGTCGGCGGCGTGTGGGACCAGCTCCAGGGCGGCGTGCACAATGCCTGCCAGCATGGAGTCGGTGTCTTCCTCGTGCTGGAGTTCACGGGCCAGGTCGCCCAGGCGCTGGGCCAGTGCCGCCGCGGCGACCGGGCGTCCGCCCTGCTGTCCCTCTCCTATGACACCGGTTTCGGCCGGGTTCAAGTCCATCACGGCACCTCCTGACGGGCGCGAGTATTGCGGCTTTTCTTCGAAATATACGCCTCTCAACCCAGCCCGGCACCGGACACGAGACACGGATCTTACGGGCTGGTAACCCGCCGTTAACGCGGTGGTGTGAAACTGGAGTACGGACCCAATCGAGACTGACACGTCCCTGTACGGCGAACCCTCCAAGGAGCAGCAGACATGACCAGTCCAGAGCACAATTCTGCCGGCGGCCCCCGGATCCATGAGTCCAGCCAGGACCGCCCCGACCTGAGCAGCCTGCATGTCCGCGAGGACGTGGCGATTACCGGGCTCTGCGGCAACGTACATCTGCCCACGGGCCGGACCTGCGTCCTGTCGGAACGGCACGAGGGTTCCTGCCACTTTGTCGGGCCCGAGGACGCAGAAAACCTGGCAGCGCGCTAAGGATCCACGGCAGATCCGGCGGCCGGCGCTGGTTGCCGGGCATAAAGCGCGCGTACGCTCACCGTGTGGACATCGTTGAATTCCTGTCCGAACGGATCAGCGAGGACGAGGCCGTGGCGCGGACGCTGCTCGGCGACCGGGCTGTCTCGAAATCCGGCGCCTGGTACGAGCAGCGTCTGCTGCTCGAGTGCGAGGCCAAGAAGCGCCTGATCCGCATCGTGGAGTCCGCCCGGCAGTCGGCCCTAGCAGCCATGGTCAGCGACACCGACCCGGAGCTGGGCTGGATCCCGCAATCGATCGAGTGGATGGAACAGTCGCTTTATGCCCTGGCGCTTCCTTACTACGACCATCCCGACTTCGAGCAGGGCTGGCTCCGCGCTTAGGGCGCCTGCCGTCCGCTTGATTTCACAGTTCGCTCTAAGAAAATCCCAAGGTCCGTGTGCAATATCCAATCGCTGGCCTAAGCTAAAGAGCGGGGGGCGCTCAATAGCGAAGACGCAAAAATGGAGGCCACCATGTTCAGCTACGTCCGCCGTCCGGGAATATTGCGACGACCAGCGCCCGCCACCGCGGGCCGACGCAAAGATCCCGGGAATGCCGCTCCCCCGCCCAAGGCCAGGCACCGGATCCGGGGAATCCTCGGTGGCCTTGCAGCGCTGAGCCTGGCTGTGGCCGGAAGCCTCGTGGCAGCCGTCCCCTCAACCGGCGCCGAGCAGAAACAAAATTACATCGTGGTGCTCAAAGACGGCCTTGTCGACGCCGGCACATCGGCCGCGGCCCAGCAAGGTAAATACGGTCTGGCTGTTTCCACGGTCTATCGCAATGCCGTCAAGGGGTACGCGGCCACTATGACGCCGTCCGCCGCGGCCCGCCTCGCAGCAGATCCCGGTGTTGATTTCGTTACCGTGGCCAGGGAGTTCGACAAGCCGGAGAATCCGGGGCCCAACAACCAGGTGGCGCCCCTTTGGTGGCTGCGAATCGGCGGTTCCCTCCCGGACGGCGATCAACAGCGACGGGCGCAGGACGACGTCAACGTCAACGTGGCCGTGATTGACAGCGGCATTGACAGCAGCCACCCGGACCTGAATGTGCAAGGTGGCATCGACTGTTCCACCGGCTCACCGGTGAAGGTTACCTCCACGGATACCGTTGGACACGGGACCTTCGTCGCCGGGGTGATCGGCGCGAAGGACAACAACCTGGGCGTGATCGGCACGGCGCCGGGAACCCCGTTGTGGTCCGTCCGCGTGGTTGACGACGCCGGTGTGATCACGGAGGAAATGCTCATCTGCGCCATCGACTGGGTGACCGCGACGCTCAACGACGATGACCCGGAGAACGACATCGCCGTGGCCAACATCAGCATCGGCGGACCGGGGGCCGAAACCGAGAACTGCGGCAAGGGAACGGACCCGATGCACTACGCCATCTGCCGCTCTGTCGACGCCGGAGTCGTGTACGCCGTAGCGGCCGGGAACTCCGGCCAGGACATCGCCGGCTTTGTCCCCGCCACTTACGACGAGGTGCTGACCGCCACGGCGATAGCGGACTTCGACGGCAAGCCTGACAGCCTGAAGTCCCCGCTCTGCGGGACCGAGGACTGGTCCAAGGTGGGGCAAAAGGATGACTATCCGGCGTACTTCTCCAACTACGCCAGCGGATCCGCGGACAAGGCCCATACCATCGCCGCACCCGGGGTCTGCATGACGTCCACCGCGCCGGGCGGCTATGGAGTGGCCCACGGAACCAGCTTCGCCAGCCCTGCGGTCGCGGGCTCACTGGCGCTGTGCATCAGCGCAGGAGCGTGTGAGGGCTCGGGTAAGGAAGCAATGTCCCAGTTCCTGGATCTCACCGCCGCCTACAACGAGGAAAACCGCGACTTCGGCTTTGAGGGTGACCCGTTCCGCCCGGTCGAAGGCAAGTTCTACGGCTACCTGGCCCAGATCGCGGGATACTGACCCCACGGCGGATCCCGGCCACGGCCACGGCCGGGACCGGGATCCGCCGGGCGGCCGGCCTGGGCGCGTGCTTGGGGACGGAAGGCGAGCAGCCCGCTAAGAACCGGACCAGATCTGCCGCCACCAGGGACGGCGGGCCTCCGGCGTCTGCAGCGCTTCCTGCTTGGCGACGTCGGCCGCGAGCGCCGCACGGCGTTCCGCCCAGCGCCGCAGTTCCGCCTCGACATCACGTGTCGCGGTGACAACGGGCGGACCGCCCTGCAGCTGCCGACGGGCGTCAACCACCCGTGCATTGAAATCATCCAGGAGCTCGCGGACCTGCTTCTCGGAGGGCAGCTCGTCCATCCGGGCGTCCAGCCCGGCGTCCTCCGTGCGGAGCAGGATGGCTTTGGGTCCCATTCCGGTGATGTTTTCACGCTGCATCAGGCCTTTGACCCACCAGTCAGGGTCGTACTTCTCCCCCAGTCCCGGGATGGGTTTGCCGGCGTATTTCAAGTGGTCGAATTTTCCCTGCGCCATGGCATCGCGGATCAGGTATTCCGCCCTGGTGGCTTCGTCGAACTTCGCGCGCAGGTCCCGTTCCTTCTCTTCGGCGGCGGCCAGCTCCTGCTCCTCCTGGAGCGTCAATCCGCTGACCCGCAGGGTCCGGAGTTCCGCTGCGCGTTCCACCCGGCGCCGGAACGCCCCGCTCGATCCGCTGCCCATCGCTACCCTTCCCGTTGACCGCCCGGCTTCCTTCTTCCAGTATGCGAAGCAAAGTCCTGGCGGCCAAGGCACGGGAAACAGGAGCGGACGACGGCGGGAGCTCCCCGCCGTCGTCCGCCCGTGTAGTGCCCGGCTGGTTGTCAGACCGCGGACCAGCCCCCGTCGGAGGCGAGGATCGCGCCGTTGACGTTGGTGCCGTCGTCGCTGAGCAGGAAGGTGATGGAGGCTGCCAGCTGGGCCGCGGTGGCGGGGGCCGGGATGTTGGCACCCATCAGCGGGCCGAGCCGTTCGGCGGCCAGCTGGGAACCCCAGGTGGCCTCGATGTTGGTGATGGTGGCGCCGGGGGCCACGGCGTTGAAGCGCAGGCCCTGCGGCCCGTACATCACCGCGGAATTCCTGGTCAGGCCGACGACGGCGTGCTTGGACGCGGTGTACGCGGCGCCGGCGGCGGAACCGCGCAGGCCGGCTTCGGAGGCGACGTTGACCACGGAGCCGGAACCGGCCTCCAACATCAGCGGCACCACGGCGCGGGTCAGGCGCATGAGGGCGGTGACGTTGATCCTGAAGACCCGGTCCCAGGTGTCGTCGTCCACCTCGTGGATCGGCGCGAAGTGGTCCATGATGCCCGCGACGTTCGCGAGGGCGTCCACCCTGCCGCCCGCGGCAGCGACGACGGCGGCCACGGTGTCTTCCGTAGAGATGTCGCCGGCCACCGGGATCAGGTCCAGGCCGGCGTTCCCGGAAACCAGGGCATCCAGCCGCTCAGCGCTGATATCGGCGGCGATGACGCGGCCGCCTTCCCCTGCGACACGCAGCGCCGTGGCGAGACCGATGCCCGAACCGGCGCCCGTGACGATGACCGTTTTGCCGGCGAACCGGCCTGCGGTGATGATTTCCTGCCATGAAGCGTCGTTGCCCATGATGCCCTTCCGAACGTTGCGGGATGTTGTCATTTTCCACCTTATGACACGCTGTGTCATTATGAAAGGGTGAATACTGGTGGGATGTCCGCGCAAGACTCCACGCCCGCCGAACCGCGTTCCTCCGGGCGCCCGGCGACTATCGATCCGGACGCCATCGCCGGCCTCGCGTTGCGGCTTTTCGCCGAGGACGGCTACGAACAGACGTCGATGGAGGACATCGCGCGCGCGGCCGGGATCGGCCGCAAGAGCCTCTACCGGTATTTCTCCAGCAAGGCCGATCTCATCTGGGGCGGCATGGAACCGGTTGTCCGCGCGTCCGGCCTGGTCCTGGAGGAGGCCCGAATCCGCGGGGCGGGCGATGACGGGATCATGGCGGGTTTGCGGGCGGCCGCGAGCGCCGGGGTGGCGGCGATACCCGACCTGGCGGTGTCGCGGGGGCGGTTGCGCCTGATCGCCCGGCATCCCGAACTGGCCAGCCGGAGCTACGGTTCCCTGGCGCCGCAGCGCGACGGGGCCCGGCGTTATCTTGTGGACCGCGGGGTTCCCGAGGCCACCGCGGGTTACCTGTGTGCGGCCTATCTGGCGGCGACCTTTGAAGCGTGGATGCAGTGGGCGGAGGGCACGGAGCCTGACCCGGTGCCGTATCTGCTGGCTGCCATGGAGGTGCTGCGGGTTCCGGAGGCCTGATTCCCCGGACCCGCGGGAGCCTGCCATTGTGCGGCGCGGTGGAAGGAGCGAGGTTTTCGCTGAGCCAGCTGGCCGTCGCTGCGCGAAATTCCGCACGCTACGCGAATACGGCAGCGCCGAGTATTTTGCGCAGCGCCCGCCATTTTGCGCGGCGTCGAACCGCGACGGCGGGAGACCACAGCGTCGCGGTTTGACGTACAAGCCCCTGATTGTTCACAGTAAGTCAGTGCTGGCCAACGTTGAAGAAGTCCCCCCGCTCCCCTCGCTGATGGGCGGCCGCCCCTGGCAGCGGCAGGGCCCGGCACTGATCGGCTTCCTGGCGGTGTCATGGTTGGTGTCGCTGCTGGGCTCCCTGCCGATCCGGATGAACGGCACATGGTACGCACTGGCCGACAAGGCGCCGTGGACACCGCCGGGGTGGATCTTCAGCTCGGTGTGGCTGGTGCTCTACGCCGCCATGGCCGTGGCCGCGTGGCTGGTGTGGCGGCAGCGGCTCCTCCCCCGTAAGGCTGCTTTTAGGGCCTATGGGGTCCTCCTGGTGCTGAACCTGGCATGGCCGCTGATGTTCTTCGGCCTGTACCCGATGCTGGGGGCCGCCGCCTTGTGGATGGCACTCCTCGTTATTGGTGCCCACGCCGTGGTGGCAACACTGACGGTGCTGTTCTTCGGGCCGATCAGCAGGACTGCCGGATTGCTGATGCTGCCCTACGTTTCGTGGTTGGTGTTCTCGGCGAGCCTGAACCTTTATGCCGCCATGAACAACTGACAGGCACGGAGCGACGGCCGGAGAGTGCGGAATTATTCCGTGGGGTGACATCCTGAGAACACTATGACCGCGCACGAAGAAGGCCCCGACACGTCAGACCACGGCCGCGAGGCATCCGGACCAGAGAAAGCCGGCAGCGAGGCTCCGGCTGCGAACGGCCCCGGAACGGAGGCTGCCGGGGCCGTTGCGGGCACAGACCGGAGCCGCCGCGGGGTATTGGCCCGGGCCCTGGGCGGCGGGACCGACCCGGATCCGCGGTTCACCCTGGCCAACGAGCGCACGTTTTTGGCCTGGATCCGGACCTCGCTTGCCATGGTGGCCGGCGGCATCGCCGTGGAGGCCTTCACCTCGGGGCTGCTCGGCCCGGAAATCCGAAAAACCGTGTCTGTGCTGCTGCTCCTGCTGGGGATGGTCACCGGCGGCGGCTCCTTCTTCCGCTGGCTCAACGTGGAACGGGCCATGCGGCACCAGACTCCGTTGCCGGCGCCCTTGCTCGCTCCGATCCTGGCGGCCGGCGGAGCGCTCGTTGCGGCCGTACTGATCGTTTTTGTGATCGGGCGGTCAGCCTAGCCGTGGCGAACACCAAGTCCGCCGCGGTCCACAACGACCCGGGGCTCCAGCCCGAGCGTACGGATCTCGCCTGGCGCCGGACCTCATTGACACTGGTAACGGCGGCCTGCATCTTCCTGCGCTGGGTACCCCGCTACGGCTGGTTTGCCGGCACTCTGGTGGCCGTTTCACTGTTGGTCGCCTTTGGCATCGCGCTGACGCAGCGGCGCCGTTACCACCACCACGCCAGCGGCATCGGCGGAGCGGCGATGGCCGCGAATATCAGGGGGACGGCGGCCATCGCCGGCAGCGTCGTGGTCCTCGCCGCACTCGGCATCTACACCGTGCTGTTCCTGCCGTTGCAGTAGGTGCGACAGCACTTGGGTTCGACAGCGCCCCATCGACTGCTCCGCATCCGCCGTCTTGGGGGCTCAAAAGGGCGGATGCGGAGCAGTCGACGCGTTGGGGTTAGGCGGTGGTGACCTGCAGCAGCAGGGCGTGCTCCGGGTTGAGGACGGGCATGGGCAGGCCCACCTCGGCCAGGAAGCGGCCGCTCGCCGTGGCGCCGGACTCCAGCCAGGCCGGAGGCTGGACCTGGGTGAAGGTGCGGGCGTAGTCGGCGTCGCCCGGGGCCGGGAAGACCGCTTCCACCCGGTAGTCCGCGTCAGCGGCGAGGCCGGGGATGGTGATCCGGCCGGGCTGCTCCGCGGGTGAGGTGCCGGTGCAGGCCAGGGTGAACAGTGCCGCCGTCGAGCCTGCCGCCGCAGGACCGCTACCCGCGGCCACCACCCCGTGCAGCATCAGGGACTGGTCGGCCAGGTCGGCGCGGACCATGCGGCCCGAGTGAATCAGGCCGCGGTGCTCCTTGTAGATTCCGATGAACCGCTTGAGTTCCTCCCGCTGCACACCCTGGACCTGCCGGACGTCCCATTCCATCCCGAAGTGCCCGAACAGGGCGGTGAGGGCCCGGAAGGAGAGGTCGTGCGTGCGGGCAGTGGTGTGCGAGGTGGTGGGGCCGACGTGGCCGCCCACCAGTTCCGGCGGAACCACCAGCCCGGTCCACCGCTGGATGCTCTGCCGTTCCAGGGCGTCGTTGCAGTCCGAGGCCCAGATCCGGTCCGTCCGTTCCAGGATGCCAAGATCCACGCGCGCGCCGCCGGAGGAGCAGCTTTCAATCTCGACGCCGGGATGCGCGGCCTTGAGCGCGTCGAACAGCCGGTACGCCGCGAGGGTCTGTTCATGCACCGAGGCGCGGCCGGCGTGGCCGTGCTCCAGCAGGTCCCGGTTCTGGTCCCATTTGAGGTAGCTGATGTTGTTCTCGCGCAGGAGCGCATCCACGCGGTCATAGATGTACTGCCAGGCGTCCGGGTTGACGAGGTCAATGATGTGCTGGTGGCGCCATTCCAGCGGCAGCCGCCCGCCGTCCTTGTAGCTCTTGACCGACGGGCCGACGATCCACTCCGGATGTGCCCGGACGACGTCGGAGTCCAGGTTGACCATCTCCGGCTCCACCCACAGCCCGAATTCCATCCCGCGGGAGGTGACGGCGTCGATCAGGGGGGTCAGACCGGAGGGCCACAGGGATTCGTCCACGTACCAGTCGCCCAGGCCTGCGTGGTCGTCGCGCCGGCCGCGGAACCAGCCGTCGTCGAGCACGAAGCGCTCGACGCCGAGCTCCGCGGCGGAGTCCGCGAGTTCGATCAAGGTGATGAGGTTGTGGTCGAAGTACACGGCCTCCCAAGTGTTCAGCACCACCGGGCGGGGTTTGCCCGCGCCGCGCTGTCCAGTCCGCGACAGCCCGGCTGCCGCCGCGGCGGGCAGCACGTGGTGCGGCCGGTTCCGGAACCAGGCGTAGAAGGATTCGCTGATGCCGTCCAGGCCGCGGTCCGAGTAGGCGGCGAACAGCGCGGGCGTGGTGTAGCTGCCGCCGGGAGCCAGGACCACCTCGGCCGGGCCCAGCAGCTCGGTGCCGCCGATGATGGTCCGCCCGTCCGCGGCACTGTCCGCGAACTGTTCGTGGTTGCCGCTCCAGGCCAGGTGGGTGGCCCAGACCCTGCCGTGGCGATTGCCGAAGCCCGCGGTTCCCGCGGCGAAAAGCAGCGAGGCGTCGTGTCCGGTGCGGCCATGCCTTCCGGTGCGCACCCACGTGCCCTGCTCGATGGCGCGGCGCTGCGGGTGGCGTTCCCGGCACCAGCGGCCGGTCAGGTCCAGGAGCTCGACGGCGTCGGGCGCCACCGGGAGCACGGTGGCCAGTTCGTCGAGCTGGTACGGCGAGGTGCCGGTGTTGGTGACAGTGTGCCGCAGTTCCAGCAGTCCGCCGTCGTGCAGGGTGAGGGCGGACGAAACGCGGATCCCTGCGTCGGCGTCGGCCTGGACAATCACCGCGGAGGTCCCGACGGCGCCGGCGGTCACCTCCGCGACGCGGAGGAGGACTGAAAAGTCGTAGCCGGGAACGCCGTCGGCGATCCGGTGGCCGCGCAGGGCGGGGCGGCCGCGCCAGCTGGAGGAAGCCTGCGGGAGGAGCCCGGCGGGGACGGCGGCGTCGACGGCGGAGTGCGGGACGGGGGCTCCGAGGATGGCCAGATCGGGCAGGGAGTCGCCCAGATCGGCACCCCAATGGATGACCTCGGCCTCTCCGCTGTCGAAGCTGATCACCAGGCTGGTGCTGGCGGAGCGGAGGTACAGGGGTTCCATGGCAGGTCTCTTTCGGTGGTTCGGGAGGCGTCCGGGACGCGGGGCACGTGCGGGGATGGTCCAGGGGAATACCGGATGCCGCCGCCGCGAGGAGGTAGCGGCGGCATCCGGGGCGGGTGGGCCCTACTTGAAGAGGGCGTTGACCTGGTTGTTGGCTTCCGTGAGCGAGCTGGCCGGCTTCTTGCCGGACACAACGGCGTCCATGGCGGGCTCCATGATGCCCTTGACCTTCGCGGTGTTGTCCGTGATGGGATACAGGAACGTGGTGTTGTCCTTGACGTGGCCGGTGAACGCTGAGACATCCACGCCCTTTGCCTTGAAGGCCTCCGCGGCCTTGTCGGACGAGGACTTCAGCGCGGGGAAGACGACCGCCTTGGAGGCCACGACGTCCTGGCACTCGGCAGAGGCGAGGTACTCCACCCACTTGATGGCGGCGTCCTTCTTCTTGGTTCCGGCCCAGATTGAGTCGGCCAGGCCGTTGAACATGGAGGCCCGCTTGCCTTCCGGGCCCACCGGGGTGGGGGCGATGCCCACGTCGAGGCCCTTGTAGCTGGTGTACTGGCCGGTCATCCACGAGCCGTGGGCGTTGATGGCGGACTTGCCCGCTGCGAAGGTGTCCGCCATGCTGGCGCCCACGGTGGTCTCGAGCTTGGGCATGTAGCCCTTCTCGACCATCTGCGCGAACCAGTCCATGCTCTCCTGGAACCTGGGGTCGTCGTAGTTGTAGTGCGTGCCCCACGGGTTCTTGTCCGTGTGGGACCATCCGGTGGTGTTGGTGAGGTAGCTCCACTCCGTCTGGCCCGAGGAGTCGCCGCCGCCGTTGAGACCCAGGCCGTAGACGGCAACGTTGTTCTTGTCGAAGCCGGGCTCGTCCCCGCGCTTGCCGTTTTTGTCGACCGTCAGGTGGGCGATCGCCTTCTCGTAGCTGCCGCCGTCCTGCGGGTTCCAGTCCAGCTTGGCCATCTGCTCGGCCGTGAGGCCCGCGGAGTCGGTCATGGCCTTGTTGTAGAACAGCCCGATGGTGTCCCAGTCCTTCGGCAGGCCGTAGCGCTTGCCGTCCTGGCCGACCCACAGGTCGGCCAGGCCTTCGTTGTAGGCGGCCAGGTCCACATTGTCCTTCTCGACGGCGTCGTCAATGGCCAGCAGCTGCTTGTTCTCTGCGAGCTCGCCGTAGCGTCCGAGGTGGTTGGTGAAGACGTCCGGGGCGGTGCCGCCGACAAAGCCGTTGGTGAGAGTGCTCCAGTAGTCTTCCCACCCGCGCTGGGTGATTTTGACCGTGATGTCGGCGTTGGCCTTTTGGAAGTCGGTGGCGCACTGCTGGTAGGCGGGAAGCTGGTTGGCGTCCCAGAGCCAGTAGTTGATCTCGCCCTTGGCTGACTCTGCGGAGGAGGCGGAACCGCCGCCACAGGCGGACAGGGAGATGGCGATGGCTGCGGCGGCAGCGACGGCGCCGAGGGATTTTTTCATGGTTCTACTTTCCGTTCGGGTATGGGGAGGAGCGGGAGGGAGTGGGGGTGGCTATTTGATGCCGGAGAAGCCGATGGAGTTGACGATCTTCTTGCCGAAGGCGGCGAAGAGGATGAGGACGGGCAGTGCCGAGACCAGGGTTGCGGCCATGAGGCCGGACCAGTCCGGGGCGCCCTGCGGGGACTGCGATTTGAAGACGCCGAGGCCCACTTGCAGGACGCGGACGTCCTCCTGGGATCCGACGAGCAGCGGCCAGAAATATTCGTTCCACTGGCCGATGAAGGTGAGCAGGGCCAGGGTGGCGATGGGCGCTGCGGCGTTGGGGAGGACGATCTGGAAGAAGATGCGCAGGTGCTTGGCGCCGTCGAGCATGGCGGCCTCTTCGACCTCGCGGGACATGTTCAGGAAGAACTGGCGCAGGAAGAAGATGGCGAACGGCGTCATAAAGACGTATGGCAGCACCATGCCGAGCATCGTGTTGAGCAGGTCCAGGTTCTTGATCAGCAGGAAGTTGGGCAGGGCCGTGAAGATCGGCGGGACCAGCATGGTGCCCAGGAACAGGCTGAAGACAAAGTTCCGGCCCCTCCAGCGCAGCCGGGCGAAGGCGTAGGCAGCCAGCGCGCTGAAGAACACGGCCCCCGCGGTGGTGATGGAGGAGAAGATGAGGGAGTTCCGCAGGTAGAGCCAGAAGTCGATCGCGGCCCCCGAACCGCCTTCGGCGATGGCGTCCTCCGGGCTCTGCAGCCCGAACACCCGCAGGAAGGCGCCGAAGGTGAAGTCTGCGGGCAGCAGGCTGGCTGATTGGGATGCCAGGGACCCGTTGGTGGACAGTGCCGTGCGCAGCACCCAGAGGAACGGGAGGACGGAGACCGCGATGGCCAGGACCAGGAGGGCCCATGCACCCGCGCGGCGGGGGTTGAACGGACGACGGCGGCGGGCTGGGGCCGGCAGCGGTGCGCGGCTGGTGGTGGTGGTCATGCGGGACTCCTTAGTCCAGGTCCGACTCGTTGCCCTTGAGGAACTTCATCTGGATGAAGGCCACGAGGGCGAGGATGAGGAAGAGAATGACGGCGATGGCGGATCCGTACCCGAAGTCCGACTCGGTGAAGGCGCGCTGGTAGATGTAGTACTGGATGACGCGGGTGGCGTTGACCGGTCCGCCCTGGGTGGTGACGGCAACGGTGTCGAAGACCTGGAAGGAGCCGATCACTGTCACCACGAGGACCAGCACCAGGACGGGGCGCAGGAGCGGGATGGTGATCTTGCGGAAGGTCTGGAACGCTGAGGCGCCGTCCAGCTTGGCCACTTCGTAGAGGTGGCCCGGAATGGCCTGCAGGCCGGCGAAGATCAGCAGCGCGGTGTAGCCCATGTGGCGCCACGTGTTAATCAGGGCCTGGGTGGGGATGGCCCACTCCTCGCTGCCGAAGAACGCGACCCGGGGCAGACCGGCCCACTCGATGAACTGGTTGACCACACCGATCTGGTAGTCGAGCATCCAGAACCAGAGCAGGGCCGCGATGACGTTCGACATCAGGTAGGGCAGGAGCAGTGCGCCGCGGATGAGCGTGGATTTCGCGACCCGGTGCATCAGGAGGGCGAGGCCCAGGGCGAGTGCCGTCTGGAGGGCGATGTTGATGAGGACGTACTGGCCCGTGACGGCCAGGGAGTTCCAGAAGAGCGGATCCTGGGCGATCGCCGTGTAGTTGTCCAGGCCCACCCATTCCGGATCGCCGAGGATGTTGTACTCCGTGAAGCTCAGATACACGCCGCGGATGGTCGGAACGACGTAGAAAAAGATGAATCCGATCATGGCCGGGGCGATGAACAGCAGGGCAATCCTGAGGTCACCGAGGCGGCGTCCGCGGCCGGCCCGGAGGAGGGTTTTCCCGCGGTGCTGGGGCTTGGATCCGCCAGCCACGGGATCCGGAAGTTTGGTGATGGTAGTCATCGTTGACTCTTCCTGGTGGTGTGATGTGGGTAACAGCTGGACACGAATCTACACGAGTAGATCAGAGCTTGCAAGAAAAAATTCCCGCCGTTCAGGCGATAATCTCGTACCAGCCGGTAACCGTTGACTCGAGTAGATTGCCGTGGGACACTGTCTGAAATGTTCATCTCGAGAGGCGCCCCGTGAGCGATCGGCCCTGTGGCTAGCATGGAAGCCATGACGACTTCGGCAGTGCACACCCCCCGCGGCCCGGTGACCCGCAAGGACGTCGCCCGCTACGCCGGGGTGAGCACCGCCGTCGTGAGCTATGTGGTCAACGGCGGCCCGAAGAAGGTGGCCCCGGCCACGGAGGCGAAGGTCCAGGACGCCATCCGCATCCTGGGCTACCGGCCCAACGCCGCCGCCCGCGCCCTGAAGCTGGGCTCCAGCGAGACCATCGGCCTGATCATCCCTGACAACACCAACCCGTTCTTCTCGCTGCTGGCCCACGCCGTCGAGGACGCCGCGGCAGAGCTCGGCTACGCCCTGCTGCTGACCAACTCCGACGGCAACCTCACCAAGGAGCGCCGGAACATCCGCAACCTCGCCTCGCGCCAGGTGGACGGGGTGGTTCTCGCCAGCGTGCTGTTTGAACCCGACCTCGCGGCCCTCGAATCGGCCGAGATCCCCGCGGTGCTCCTGAACCATGGCGGCAAGTCACCCGGCTTCAACAGTGTGGGCGTGGACCTGGCGGCCGGGGCACGGATGGCGGTGGACCACCTTATCGGGCACGGGCACACCAACATCGCCCTCGCCATGGGCACCAACACCGGCCACGACTACGACCTGCGTGAAGAGGGCTGGCTGCAGGCGCTCGCAGCGGCCGGGTTGCCGGAGGGACCCATTGTCCGTGGACCGTTCAGCCGGGAGGGCGGGTACGCCGTCGGGCGCAGGCTGCTTGCCTCTGCGGACCGGCCCACGGCCGTCTTCGCAAGTTCGGACATGCAGGCGATCGGCATCCTTCGCGCCATCCACGAAGCCGGGCTGAATGTGCCGGGCGATATCGCCCTGACCTCCTTCGACGGTGCCGCCGAGGCCGAATACAGCTGGCCCGCCCTGACGACGGTGGAACAGCCCGTCCGGGTGATGGCGGAAGCCGCCGTCGGTGCCCTCCTCGGAGCACGCCGCGGCGAGCCGGCGGCGCACCGCACCTTCCCCACCGAACTGCGGGTCCGGCAGTCCTGCGGCTGCCCGGCCCAGGCCTCATCGGCTACTCCCTAACGGCCCTTTTGAGGGGTCTCAAGGGCCGCTTGGGCCCACGCCGGCAGGGTTCCCTGGCCGAGCTTGCGAGGCGAGGGGGCCGTTGGGGCCCACGCCGGCAGGGTTCCCTGGCCGAGCTTGCGAGGCGAGGGGGCCGGTGGGGCCCACGCCGGCAGGGTTCCCTGGCCGAGCTTGCGAGGCGAGGGGGCCGGTGGGGAGCACTCGACGTCAGGACAGGCGCTCCGCTCCGGCGGCCGGCGTGACCGTGAAGATGTCCGGCGCGGTGAAGCCAGCGTCCGCGAAGGCACGCACGACGGCGCCGCGGACCTGCTGCTCGTCCTGCACCGGGGTGAGGGCGATCGCTGAGCCGCCGAAGCCGCCGCCGGTCATGCGGGCCCCGATGGCGCCGTGGCTTCGGGCCGTGTCCACGGCAAGGTCCAGTTCCGGGCAGGAGATCTCGAAGTCGTCCCGCATGGAGGCATGGCTGGCATCAAGGAGGGGTCCGATCCGGGCCGGGCCCTGGGACCGGAGGGTGTCCACGGCCTGCAGCACGCGGTCGTTTTCGGTGACGATGTGCCGGACCCGCCGGAACGTCACCGGATCCAGCAGGCCGCCGGCCTCCTCCAGGTCCGCGACGGCGACATCCCGCAGGGTTTTGACGCCCAGGACCTCGGCGCCGAGCTCGCAGGACGCCCGGCGGGACGCGTAACCGCCGTCGGCGTGGGAATGCGCCACCTTCGTGTCGATCACCAGCAGGACCAGCCCGGCATCCTGCGCCTGGAACGGGACGAGCTCCACGGACTGGTCCCGGCAGTCAAGGAAGACGGCGTGCCCGCTGGCGCCGCGCAGCGACGCCGACTGGTCCATGATGCCGGTGGGCGCGCCGACGAAGGCGTTTTCGGCATGGTGGGTGAGTGTGACCATTTCCTCGGCGGTGAGTCCGGCGCCAAGCAAATCATTCAGGGCAGTGACGACGGCGCATTCGATCGCGTGCGAGGAGGAAAGCCCGGCACCGAGAGGGACGTCGGAGTCGAGGAGAAGATCAAACCCCGGGACGTCGAGGCCGCGCTGCTGCAAGGCCCAGACCACTCCCAGCGGGTACTTGGCCCAGCCTTTGACGGCGCCCGGCGCCAGGGCGGCGAGGTCGGCGTCGACGAGCCCCTGGTCGCCGAACGTGGACAGCAGCCGGACTCGACTGTCCTTACGGAGGGAGCCCTCCCGGAGCCGGACGGCGGTCCTGGCCCGCTTGTCGATTGCGAAGGGCAGGACGAAGCCCTCGTTGTAGTCGGTGTGCTCGCCGATCAGATTGACCCGGCCCGGAGCGGCCCACACGCCCTGCGGGGCGGCGCCGAACGTGGCCTCGAACCGGTCCGCCAGGGCGCTGGCGTCGATGCGTGTGGTGGTGTTCATGCGGGGGCGCCTTCCGGGGTCAGGGTGGTGCGGCTTGCGGCGCTGGCCACTTCCCGCAGCCGGGCGGCGACGGATTCGGGCGTGGTGTCGTTGATAAAGGCTCCCATGGCGGCTTCGGAGCCGGCCAGGTACTTGAGCTTGTCCGCGGCGCGGCGGGGTGAGGTCAGCTGCAGGTGGAGGTGGCCGTCCCGGCGCAGGGCCGGCTCCAGCGGAGCCTGATGCCAGGCCGCGATGTAGGGGGTGTGCGTCGGGTACAGGGCGTCGAAGCGCTTCAGGAGTTCGGGGTAGAGCTCCGCCAGCTCGTCGCGTTCGGCCCCGTTCAGGGCGGCGAGGTCGGGGACCTGGCGGTGCGGGACGAGGTGGACTTCCAGGGGCCAGCGGGCCGCGAAGGGGACGTAGGCGCTGAAGAGTTCGCCTTCGAGCACCATGCGGCTGCCGTCGTGGCGTTCCGCCCGGAGCAGGGAGGACGTGAGCGTCGCCCCGCCGTCGGACGCGGCGGAGTAAGCGCCCGCTGCGGCCGCCAGCACCGCGGCGCGGGGCGTGACGTAGGGGTACGCGTAGATCTGCCCGTGCGGGTGATGCAGGGTGACGCCGATGTCGGCGCCCCGGTTTTCGAACGGGAAGACCTGCTGGATGCCGGGCAGTGCGCTGAGCGCTTCCGTGCGGTGGGCCCAGGCGTCGATCACCGTCCGGGTGCGGCGCCAGCCCAGCCCGGCGAAGGATCCGGTGTGCTGCGGGGTGAAGGCCACCACCTCGCAGCGGCCGACGGCGGGCGCGGTGGTCCCCCAGCCGGGCGCCGGCGGGACGTCGTGCGTGGCCGGCCCAAGGGAGGGGAAGCGGTTCTCAAAGACGGCGACGTCGTAGTCCGGCGCCGGGATCTCGGTCTGGTTGGCCGGCGTCGTCGGGCAGATGGGGCACTGGTCCGCCGGCGGCAGGTGCGTGCGGGACTGCCGGTGTGCGGCGACGGCGACCCATTCCCCGCTGAGGGCATCGAAGCGCAGCTGGCCCGGTTCGGGGCGGGCGGGCAGCTCGCGGTGGTCCATGAGGGAGGCGGCGGGCCGCTCCGCAGACCCGGCGTCGTCAAAATAGAGGATTTCGCGGCCGTCGGCCAGGCGGGTCATGGTGGTTCGCGTCATGGCTTCAGTTGTACACGACAAAACATTTTCAAACAATAGAGCACAAAATGAAGCAGAAAGTGTGTGCTTTTGACGGGTACGGACACTAGGATGTGTAGGTGGAAGCCCGGGCAGTCGTTGCTTACCGCTCCCCCGAATCCCCGCCGGAACCCCACAAAGGACTCAGAATGCTCGCCGCAGCACGCCACTCCGCCATCATCGCGGAGGTCCAGCGCGAGCGGATCGTCCGCGTCGCGGACCTCGCCCGGATGCTGGGCGTGTCCCTCATGACCGTCCGCCGGGACATCGAGGCACTGGACGCGGCCGGCGCCGTGGAAAAAATCCATGGCGGGGCCAAGCTGCCCGGCGCAGTGAGCACCCACGAGCCCGGCTTCGAGCTGAAAGTGACGCAGCTGCAGGACGAGAAGATGGCGATCGCGCACGAGGCCGCGGCCCAGGTGCGCGAAGGCATGGCGGTCGGGCTCAGCGCAGGCACCACCACCTGGGCGCTGGCGCAGCTGCTCTCCGCCGGGCCCCGGATCACCGTGGTGACCAACTCGGTGCGCGTGGCCGACGTCTTCCACCAGAGCCACTCCCCGTCCACCGTGATCTTGACCGGCGGCGAGCGCACGCCCTCCGATGCGCTGGTGGGGCCGCTGGCGACGTCGGCCCTCAAGCAGCTGCACCTGGACGTGTTGTTCCTGGGCGTCCACGGCGTGGATGCTGACGCGGGTTTTACGACGCCGAACGTACTGGAAGCCGAGACGGACCGCGCCTTCGTGGCCGCGGCACGCCGGGTGGTGGTGCTGGCCGACCACACGAAGTGGGGCACCTTCGGCATCAGCACCATCGCCGGCCTGGAGGAAGCAGACGAGCTCATCAGCGACGAAGGACTGCCCGGGGAGGCCCGGCGGATCCTGGGCGAGCGCGTGGGCCGGTTGCGGCTGGCACCCGGTGGCGGCGGACCGGCCCCAGGCGGCGAACCGGCCAATATCGTGCAACGCTAGTTCCATGGATCTGGAGGTGTCACCCGCGCTCACGATTCCCGCATCAGAGCTCGGCTGGCGGTTCTCGCGGTCGTCCGGGCCCGGCGGCCAACACGTCAACACCTCGGACAGCCGCGTCGAACTCTCGTGGAACATTGTCGCCTCAGCGGCGCTTTCGGAAGAGCAGCGGCTGCGGCTGGCCACACGGCTCGGACGGCGCCTCGTCGCCGGGGTGATCACAGTGACCGCGTCCGAGCGGCGCTCCCAGCTGCGCAACCGTGAGATCGCCCTGGCCAAGCTCGCCGGCCTTGTGACAGAGGGCCTCGCCCCCGAGACTGCCAGCCGCCGGCCGACCAAGCCCACCCGGGGCTCGAAGCAGCGCCGCCTCGCGGCCAAGGGACAGCGGGCGGCGACGAAACTGCAGCGCAAGCGGCCGTCCGCCGAGTAGCCCCGCGGCTATTCAGCCGGGACGTCGGTGGGCAGATCCGGCGACCATCCCGGATCGTAGTCCGGGTGCTCCCGATAGGACCCGGCCAATATGGTCAGCATGGCCCGGCGGGCGACGGCAACGGTCCCCTCAGCGTCCGCGGGATCCTCGATTCCTTCGTCCGCGGCAGCTTGTTTCCAGCTGGCGATGATGGCCCTCTTTTGTGCGCATTCCTCCTGCATCCGCTCGCCGAGGGAACCCTTGGCGTCGCTTCCGTCATCTGGAAAATCCGACATACCGACAACGAACATGCCATCCCGGATAGCTGCTTCTTCTTCCGCGATACGCGCTTCCAGAAACTCGACGATGTTCATGGCCACCATCATTGCACCCGCAGTCTTGTGCACGACGATGTCATCCGGCCCTGATTTCCTCGCTAGGTTTTTTCAACCCACTGGGCGCGCCAGGCCGGCGCCTCGAAGGCCTCGCTCCAGTACGCCGTTTCCGTGGCAATCTTGCCGTCCCGGAATTCGAAGATAAAGACCGTTTCATACGTCGGGCCCTCGTAATCCAGTGACGCCTCGAGGACCACCAGGTCACCGCCGCTGACCAGCCTGCGCGGCGTGATGGTCGGCAGCTGCGGGAAAGCGTTATAGATGCCCCGACGGTTCTCGGCGCCGCGGACGAGTTCTCCGGATTGCGGCCAGTGCATCACCGCGTCGTCGTGGAACAGCTCATCCATGAGCTCAACCCTACGGTCATTGATGCACGCGACCAGCCGTTTCACCACGTTCTCGTTTGCAGATTCCACAGACCTCACGCTCCTCTCTATTGATGTCTGCATTCTGCGCCCGCACACTGGTTTGCGCCATAGGAGGAACCCCGCCCGCAGCACCGCCACCCTCACGCTGGCTCGGCGCCGTGGTGCGCCTCCTTCCGGCCTCAGTCGACGGAGCTCAGGAATTGCGTCATATCCTCAGCCACCTGGTCGGGGCACTCCCACAGCACCAGGTGCGCGACACCGGGATAGACCTTTAACTCGGCGCCCGCTATCCGTGCCGCCAGGGCCTCCTGGTGCCGCCGCGGCAGCACGCCGTCGTGGGCTCCCCACAGGATCAGCGTGGGCGCATGAATCGTTCCGGACTCGGTGGGCGCTGAGGCGGCACACAGGCCTTCCAGAATGCGCTTCCATGCGTGCGCGGGCATCCTGACGCCGTCCTGCACCCGGTCCTCGATGAACCACCTCGGCACGGCATGCAGCAGGGGAAACCAGGACAGCGAATTCCGCACCCAGTCCTCGTCGACGGGGTCCGTGAGGCGATCGACTTCGTCCGCGAATGCAGGCCGGCCACGCAGGCTCAAGGGAGCGCCCACCAGCACAAGCGCCGCTACGCGCTCCGGGTGCCCGACAGCCAGCTGCTGGGCCACGTAGCCGCCACTGGAGGAGCCGAGAACAAATGCCCTCCGCACGTCGAGGGCATCCAGGATGGCGGCGGCATCCCCGGCCTGTTCCGCCAGCGAGTACCCGTCCGCCGGTTTGTCCGCGTCTCCCTGACCCCGGAGGTCCGGCGCATAGACCCTGAAGCCGGTCAGCCGGGGAACAAGGCGGTCGAAGCTTCGGCGCGATTCGCCCCATGCGTGCAACAGCAACAGCGGCTGCGCGCCGGCACTTCCCCGGACGAGGCACGGCACCGTGATGCCTGTGGTGAGCCGCAGAGTCCTGACCTCGGAGTCCATAGGCTCAGGGTACGCCTCGCCGGTTGCGGCCTGGCGGTCCTCCCCGCACTTCCCTTCCAGCGACGTGCCGTCCGCGGCCGGGAAGGATAGTTTGAGGACATGACGGCAAGCTACAGGTACGACATCGAGATCCTGAACCTCCTCGTGTCGCCCGCGCACGCGTACTTTGGCCGCGCCCGCGAGGGCGCAGCCGACGTCCCCACAACGGACGCGAACCGGGTGGAGCTGGTGGCCGGCAAAGGGATCGTCGGCGACCGGTTCTTCGGCAAGGCGGCGCACATGGATGCAGCCGTCACCCTGATCGCGGCCGAAGCCCTCGAGGCGATGGCCGCGGAGCTCGACGTCGGGCCCTTTGACCCGCTGTTGACCCGGCGCAACGTGGTCCTCCGGGGCGCCCACCTGGCTCCCCTGTTGGGCCACGACTTCGCCCTCGAGTCGGGCGGGAATCTGGTGCGGCTCCGGGCAGGGCGGCCGGCCCACCCGTGTGCCTGGATGGACCAGATGCTCGCCCCGGGAGCCCACGCCGCCATGCGCGGGCGGGGCGGCGTGCGCTGCCAGCCGCTGTCGGACGGCCTGCTGCACCGCGGCCCGGCCGTGCTGGTCAGCCCGGTGCCCCTGGACCCCGCTCTCGCCGGCACGCCCAGCCTGTTGCGGCCATCGCGGCTGCCCTAGGCCGGCACGCACCGGGTCTCCGCTGCCGAATTCGCCGGAGAGCCTGACACACAGGGAGCTTCCGGCGAGCCCGGCCCGGAGGCATCGCGGACGCACTCCCCCTACGAAAAGCGTCCCGGCCGGAAGGTGGCCAGCAGCGGGTGCTTGGCACCGGTCAGAATCTCGCCCGCAAGAAGTTCGCCCGCGATGAGGCCGAGCGTGGCCCCCGAGTGCGTAAAGGCCACGAAGCAGCCGGGCACCTGGCCGAGCTCACCGAAGACCGGTTCGCCGTCGCCGGGGATGGGCTTGTACCCGAGCTTCCAGGAGGCGGGCTTGAGTTCGGGGTTGCCGGCGATGAGCTTGGAGGCTTCATCCGCCAGTTCCTGGACCACTTCATCGGGGATGCTGAAGGAGCCGTCGGCGTGTTCGGTGATGCGCTCCTCGTACCAGTCGTGGTCCAGGGCCAGCGCGTTGCCGGGGTTGGGCCGGACGGCGGCCCGGGGGGTGTTCAGCACGGCCTTCATTTCGTGGTCCACAGGCTTTGTCAACACCAGCATGGAAACCGGGGAGCCGTTCGGGATCTCGACGCCGAGGGGCGCGACGACGGCGGGCGTTGCGGCCCCGCAGGCCACCAGCACCGTGTCCGTTGCATAGGTGTCCCCTGCCGCCGTCTCGACGCCGGTGGCCCGGCCGGCATCGACTGTGACGGAGACCTTGCCGGCGTTGAGGACGAGTTCCCCGCCGAGGGAGTGAAACTCCTCCATCAGGAAGTCCACCAGTTCGGGCAGGCTGACCCAGCCTTCGCCGGGATTGAAGATGGCGTTCTCCGCTACGGCGTCCGGATCGAGGCCGGGTGTCGTGGCGGAAATCTGTTCAGGTGCCAGGAGTTTGGAGTCGTAGCCGATGGACGTCTCGTAGTTGTGGCGCGCTTCCGTGGCGGCCCGCTGTCCGGGAGCGTTCCACATGAGGCCGCCGCCGAATTGCAGCCAGTCCCGGCCGGGGTCAGCGGCGAAGAGCGTGCGGTAGCGGTCCACGCCGGCCACGCGGAGCTGGTGGTATGGGGTGGACCGCTCGCCGGCGGAGTTCAGCCAGGACAGCGAGCGGCCCGTGGCGCCGCTGGCCAGGCCCTCTTCGCTCAGCAGGATGACGGACGCGCCTTCGCGGAGCAGGTGGACGGCAGTCGAGACGCCGAGGATGCCGGCGCCGATAACGGCCACGCGCTTGGTTGAGGGGGTGGAGGACATGAGTCTTCCTTTCTTTGCAGGTGCTTGGGTTGCGCACGGCCCCCGTGGGGGATGCGGTTAGGGCTGGGCGAAGGCTCGGATGTTCTCGATGACCTTCAAAACGTTGAGTGATTCTTCGGGGTCGACCGGCCGCGGTCCTTGGCCCCGGAGGGCTGCCGCCAGCCGGGTGTAGAACTCGGGGTAAGCTCCTCTCTTCGCCGTGACCGGTTTGGTGCCTCCATCCACGCCAATTCGGCCCCAGGATTCCTCGGGGTCCAGGCCGTAGGCGGGATCCGACGGCGGCATGCCGGTTGCGAGGGCGGGCTCCTGGCTGTCCAGGCCCCACTTCGTGTACCCGGCCCGGGACCCCAGGACGTGAAAACGCGGGCCGACCTGGGCTGCCATGCCGTTCATCCACAGCCGTGACCGGACCCCGGATTCATGGAGCAGCGAAACGAAGGCCTCGGTATCGGCTCCGTCGGGATGTCCATGGTTGGCTGTCTCGCCGCTGCTTTCAGCCACAGGGCCGAAGAGCTGAATGGCCTGGTCTATTAGGTGGGCGCCGAGGTCGTTGAGGATGCCGCCGCCGTCGGACACTGCCGCCGTGTCCCGCCAGTTTCCGAAGCCTTCGGGCCGCCACCACTCAAAGCGCGACTCGAAGCTGCGGACTTCACCCAGCGCCCCGTCCCGGAGAAGTTCTTGAAGCGTTAGGAAATCGGCGTCCCACCGCCGGTTCTGGAACACCGTGAGCTTCACCCCGGCGTCGGACGCCCGGGTGATGAGCTCTGCGCCATGCGCCGCCGTGGTGGCGAACGGCTTGTCCACCACCAGATGCAGGCCGTGGGCGATGGCAGTCGCGGCGAGGTCGAAGTGCGTCAGCGGGGGCGTGCCGAGGACGACCAGGTCCAGGTCGCCGGCGAGGGCGAACAAGGCCTCGGGCGTCGGGACGATCCGGGCCTGCGGGTAGAGCCGTGCCGCCTCCGCGGCTCGGCCAGGATCAGCCGTAACGATCACGTCCAGCGAGTAGGCAGAATGCGCCGAGATCAGCGGGGCGTGAAAGACCTTGCCCGAGACTCCGAAGCCGACGACGGCTGTGCGGATGGGTGTCGCGACGGTGTTTTCCTCCAGTGTCTCCATCAGAGCACTTCCGAAAGGAAGCGCTGGAGGCGTTCGCTTTGCGGGGTGTCGAAGAGTTCGGCGGGAGTGCCGGACTCGACAACCTCGCCTTCATCCATAAAGACCACCTGGTCGGCGACTTTGCGGGCGAAGCCCATCTCATGCGTGACCACCAGCATGGTCATGCCGCGGCGGCCAAGGCCGGCCATCAGGTTCAGCACCCCCTTGACCAGTTCCGGATCCAGCGCGCTGGTGGCCTCGTCGAAGAGCATGACTTCAGGTTCCATCGCCAGGGCGCGTGCGATTGCAACGCGCTGCTGCTGCCCGCCGGAGAGGTCCCGGGGCCGGTGGTCGGCGCGTTCGGCGAGACCCACTTCGGCGAGGCGGCGGTGGGCGCGCTCCCTGGCTTCGGCCTTGGGCATTCCCTTAACGCTCCAGAGGGCCAGTGCCACATTTTCGAGGGCGGTATGGTCCGGAAAGAGATTGAAATGCTGAAACACCATGCCGATGCGGCTGCGCAGGAGATCCGGCTTGACCTTCAGCGCGCTCTCGCCTGCCAGCACCACGTCCCCGCTCTTGGGTTCGTGCAGACGGTTGACGCCGCGGAGAAGGGTGGACTTCCCGGAGCCGGAGGGGCCGATGATGCAGGTGGTGGTGCCGGGGGCGACGGTGAGGCTGACATTGCGAAGCACCTCGATGTCGCCGTAAGCCATGGTGAGGTTGTTCAGTTCCAGGCTGGAGCCATGGAAGGTCTCGATGTCGGGGGCGGTGTTCTTTGCACCGGTGGTGCTGCTGGCGGTGTTGCTTGCGAGGCTCATGTGTTGCTCCCGGTTGTCAGCGGTGAGGCCGCGGCGAGTTCTTTGACTTCCTTGAGGCCGCTACTGGGCGCGGCGGGGCGCCGCCGGCCGGTGCGGAAGCGGTTGTCGAAGTAGTTGACCAGATGGGTCAGGGGCACCGTGATCAGCAGGTAGAAGATCCCGGCCAGGACCAGCGGCGAGAGGTTGCCGGAGAGGACCGCGGCGTCCTGGCCCACGCGGAACAATTCGCGTTCGGAGACCAGCAGGCCCAGGAAGTAGACCAGTGAGGAGTCCTTGACGATCGCGATGAACTGGTTCACCAGCGCCGGCAGGACCCGGCGGACGCCTTGCGGCACCACCACAAGGGCCATGGACTTCGCGTAGCTCATGCCCAGAGCACGGCAGGCTTCACCCTGGCCTTTGTCCACGCTCTGTATGCCGGCCCGGAAGATCTCGCCGATGTAGGCGCTGGCGATCAGGCTCAGGGCGATGATTCCCAAAGGGTAGGGCGAGGGGCCGAAGATCGACTGGCTGAAGCGGGCGAACCCCTGGCCGATCAGCAGGATAGTCAGGATGGCAGGTAGGCCTCGGAATAGGTCGGTGTAGATCCGTGCGGGGATACGGAGCCACTTGGACGGGGAAATCCCCATCACGGCGACCACCATGCCCAGGACAACGCCGATGATCGTTGCAGCAATGGAGATGATGAGGGTGTTAAGGAGACCGACCCCCAGAAGCTGGGGCAGGACTTCGGCCATTGCGCCGAAGTCGAAGAAGGTGCGGGTGATGGTGCTTAACCAGTCCATGGTTGCTCTCAAACGTAGGTGGTTTGTGGATGCCGGGCGGGCCGCACGGTGGGGCCCGCCCGGTCAGGTGGCGGCTGGGCCGTTTACTTGCTCGGCGTCGGGCTGGCCGTCTGTTCGGCCTTCGGCAGGTACTGCTCGGGCATCGGGGAGCCCGGGAACCACTTCTCGTACAGCTTCTTCCAGGTGCCGTCCTCCATGGCTTCGGCGAGACCCTTGTTGAGGGCGTCCGTGAAGGCCGTCTTGCCTTTCGCCACGGCGAAGCCGGCGGGGGCGTCGAAGGACGGGATGTCGGCGGCGCTGACCAGTCCGTACTGTTTTTGGTAGGCCTTCGCGGCCTCGTAGTCCAGGAAGTGTGCGTCGATGGATCCGCTGTTCACCGCCGAGATGGCGGTGTTGTTGTCCGGGAAGCGCACGAGGTCCGCGGTGGTGAAGTTCTTGACGGCGTAGGCCTCCTGGAGCGTTCCCTGCACGACGCCGAGGCGCTTGCCGGAGAGCCCGTCGGCGTTGGCGATGCCCGAGGTCTTTGTGGTGATGACGGTCAGGTAGCCGGCCAGGTAGCCGTCGGAGAAGTCGACGGTCTGCTTGCGCTTGTCCGTAATGCCGATCGCCGCGACGCCGGCGTCGAACTGGCCGTTGGCGACGGCGGCCAGCAGTCCCGAGAAGTCCTGTCCGGTGAAGACGACGTTGTCGACTCCGGCGCGGTGGGCGACGTCCTTGAAGAGTTCGACGTCGAAGCCGGTGAAGTTCCCCTGGGCGTCGGCGAAGGTGTAGGGCTTGGAGTCGCCCAGGCTGGCGACGCGAATGGTGCCGGGCTCAATCAGGCCGTAGGGGTTGTCCGCGGGCGTGGACGAGGCGGAGGACGTGCCGCCGCAGCCGGACAGGGCCAGGACCGCAGCCACAGCAGCGGCGATGAGCGCCACAGGGCGCATCTTATTTCCTGTGTTCACAGCGTTTCCAATCATGGAGGGTGAGGGGTGGGGCAGACGGGCAGTGAGACCCGCGGCGCGGGACTGTCGATGTGGTCTTGCTGAGTCCGGTCTCAGTCCCTAGGATTGAGACCGGACTCACATCGATTGCTAGAAATGTAATCGAAGCCACATGGGGCGTCAAGGGTCCGCTACGAAAGGCCGTAATGAATAGTGATGCTTCCCGGCGCCGCGATGTCACTGTCGCTGATGTCGCACGAGCCGCCCAGGTGTCCAAGGCCCAGGCGGCCCGCGCCCTCGGCAACTACGGTGCCGTAAGCGACGACGTCCGAGTGCGGGTGCTGGCGGCCGCCGAAGAGCTGGACTACCGGCCCAACGAGCTGGCCCGCAGCATGAACACGGGAAAATCGCACACCATCGGCGTGGTGGTGGGCGACATCGAAAACCCCCATTTCGGTCTGGCCACCCGGGGCATCACGGACACCGCCAAGCGGAGCGGATTCAACGTCATCCTGATCAATACGGACGAGGACACCGGGGCGGAAATCGATGCTGTCAGGGTCCTCTTGGACAAGCGCGTGGACGGCCTGATTGTGGCGCCAGCGTCTTCCGTAGAAACGCAACATTTACGGCGCGTTTACGAATCCGGCCGCCCGCTGGTCCTGCTGGACCGCAAGGCGCCAGGGCTCGACGTTCACACCGTAGCCGTCGACATGGAGGGCATCTCCCACGATTCCACCACCTACCTGATCAGCGCCGGCCACCGCAGAATCGCGTTCATATCCACGCTGAAGACAGTCGGCCCGTACTGGGACGGCATGCAGCTGGACTCATCCCAGATTTCGGACCGTCGCGACGGTATGAAGCGCGCGTTCGTTGAGGCGGGCCTGGAAGTGCCGGACGATCTGATCCGGCTCAATGCTGGCGATGCCGAGTCGATCAAGAAAATCACCCGCGAGCTGCTCCAGCGCCCGGACCCCGCGACGGCGATCATCGCCTCCGACGGGCTCATCGGCCTGAGTGTGGTGGAGGCCATCCAGGAGCTTGACCTGTCGATTCCGCAGGATGTCTCCTTCCTCATGTATGACGACTTCGCTTGGACACGGCTGACCACCCCTCCGCTCACCGTCATCGCGCAGCCCGTGTATGACATGGGTGTTGCAGCTGCGGAGGCCCTGATCCGGCAGGTCGAAGGCCGGAAGATGCCTGCGGCCGATCCGGCGTTTATGGCCGAGCTGATTCGCCGCGGTTCGGTCGCGGCGCCGAAAGCGATCGACGTCGGCCACTGATCTGGATCCCGCCCTCGCCGGCACGCCCAGCCTGCTGCGGCCGTCGCGGATGTCCCAGGCAGGTTGTTAGGATCAAGCCCACCATCCTGACCATGAGAGTTTTCCCGAGAGCGAGGATCCGTGAAGGCCGACCACTACGACAGTTTCGCCGAGAGCTACTCGGCGGAGAACGATTCCAGTCTCCTCAACGCCTACTACGAGCGGCCGGCGATGATAGATCTCGCCGGCGACGTCGACGGCCACCGGGTCCTGGACGCAGGGTGCGGCTCCGGGCCCCTGTCCGCGGCGCTGAGCGCAAAAGGCGCGATCATGACCGGCTTCGATTCCAGTCCGGCGATGCTCGAATTGGCAAGACAGCGATTGGGCGCGACCGCGGACCTGTACGTGGCCGACCTCGGCAAGCCGCTCCCTTTCGCCGATGGCTCCTTCGACGACGTTGTCTCGTCCTTGGTCCTGCACTATCTGGAAGACTGGTCAGCACCACTCGCCGAACTGCGGCGCGTGCTGAAACCGGGCGGTCGCCTGATCCTGTCGGTCAACCACCCCACGGTCAGCGTGGTCACCCAACCAACCGAGGACTACTTCGCCATCCGGCAGTACTCGGAGGATTACGAGTTCGATGGCGAGCCTGCGGTCCTGACCTTCTGGCACCGTCCACTCCACGCGATGATCAACGCCTTCACCTCGGCGGGATACCGCGTAGCCACCGTGAGCGAACCAGAGCCAGCTCCAGACACACCGCACGAGCTCCTTCCGCCGCGCATCCTCAACGGCGAGAAGACGGCGTTCCTGTCCTTCATCTTCTTCGTCCTCGAAGCCGGCTGAGGGTTGAGGACGGACGTGAAGGCATGAGCCGCCGGCACCGCCCCGGCTCGGAGCTGTCCTGGAGGATCGGCTGCCCGACGTGGACCGAATCATGGAACCAGACATTGATTGACGCTTGAACCGGCCTGAATCACACTGAAATGGTGAGCGACGCCGAGAGGGAACCGACCATCCGCAAGGTTGCAGACCGCCTCGCCATCCGCTTCCCCGCGGCGCCCCGGCACCGGATTGAAGGAATCGTCGCGGAGGAGTACGACTCCCTGGACAGCGGGCGGATCAGAATCTACATCCCGACGCTGGTCGAAAACAGCGCCCGGAGCAGACTCCACCGGGAACTCAACACATAAGCGGGCTTTCCAGGCCGGCCCCTAGGGACTTTGGACACAGGCCCGGGCCGGTCCACCCGGCCTAAAATTGAGCATGGCCAGCTCCGGCACGCCCGGACTGGAACGAAGAACGACCCGCAGGAGCAAAAAACTCGTGTCCAGCGCGGAGATCGAAGAACTGCGCGCATTGCTTGAAGAAGTCATCAGGCTCCGGCGCAACGTCAAGCACGCCGAAACAAGCAGCGCCGGAAAGATCGACGCCGTGCGGCCCCGCCACCGCGAGAGCGCCCTCAACCTCGTTCGCTACGCCGAGCTGCGGCGCCACGACATCCGGACGGACCCGACATGGAGCTGACGGCCCTAGTCCTTATCACCGCCACGCTGTTCGTGTGGGCACTGGTGTCCGCGCGGCTTCAGCAGGCGGACCTGACCGCTCCCGTGGTGTTCACCGTTGTCGGCGCGGCCATGGCCTGGTCCGGGATCGTTGATGGCTCCTCGCCTCCGGAGGCGGTCACCCCGGTGGTCGAGATCACCCTGGTGTGGGTGCTTTTCTCCGACGCCGCCCGCCTGCCCCTCCAGCAGCTGCGCCGTGACGTGGGCCGATACGTCCGGCTGCTGGGAGTCGGGCTGCCGCTGACTATCGTGTTCGGGTGGCTCCTGGCCCTGTGGTTCTTCCCCCACTTCGGACTGTGGCTGGCCCTCCTCGTCGGCGCCGCACTGGCGCCCACCGACGCCGCTCTCGGGATCCCCGTGGTGACGAACCCGGCGGTGCCGTCACGGATCCGCCAGCTGATCACTGTCGAGAGCGGCCTCAACGACGGCATAGCCACCCCGGTGGTGATGGTCGCCATTGCCGGCGCGGCCGCCGCAGCAGGACTGGAAAGCGCCGCCGCTCCCGGCAGCGCCGCCGTCGCGCTGCTCATCGGCGCCGGCGTCGGCGCAGCAATAGGCGCCCTGGGCGGGTGGCTGCTGCAGCTGGCCCGCCGGCACGGGACTGCCGCCGAGGACTTCGCCGGCATCGGCGTCCTTGCCCTGAGCCTGCTCGCCTACACCGCCGCCCTCGCCGTGGACGGCAACGGGTTCGTCGCCGCGTTCTGCGCCGGTCTGGCGTTCGGCACGTACGCCGGCCAGCGGGGACCGGCGGAACTGGTCTTCGTCGAGCAGATGGGCGGACTGGTCTCCCTGCTGGTGTGGCTCGCATTCGGAGCCATCTCCATTCCCACCATGCTGGCGAACTTTGTCCCCCTGACGCTGGTCTATGCCGTGCTCAGCCTCACGGTGGTGCGTATGCTGCCGGTGGCCCTCGCCTCGATGGGCGCCGGCCTCGACCGGAAGACCATCCTTTTTGTGGGGTGGTTCGGTCCGCGGGGCCTGGCGTCGCTTGTGTTCGCACTGCTGGCGCTGGAAGCCCTCGGAGCAGTGTCAGATGAGGCGGTGGGCGTCATCACGGCCACTGTCCTGCTCAGTGTCCTGGCCCACGGCATCAGCGCCGCGCCGCTGGCCGCCCGCTACGGACGGGCCGCTGCCGCCGCGGGCCCGGAGCCCGGCGGTCCGGTGCCGGTCACCCCCGCCCCCGCCCGGGGCTTGAGCCGCAAGCACACCATCGTTCCGCGTTTTCGGCCGAAATGGCTTCGTCGCTGAGCCCCGATTCGCCCGGCCGGGCCGGCCGGCCCGCCGACAACGTGCCCGTGCACCGGTCCGGGACGCCTGCCGCTCCGAATCAGTTGCTGAGGCCACGACCAGAAGGTGACATGAGCGTTCAGCAGGACCCTGCTCCAAAGGAAACGGCCGTTTTGCACCGGTATGTCCTTCCCACGGAATTAGGCCCCTGCACGGTTCGTGTCCAGGAGTGCACCGACGGCCCGCCTCCCGCGTCCGGCACGGCGGATGTCTACCTTCACGGCGCCGCAGGGTCCTGGACCAGCTTCCTCCCGCTGCTTGCCGGTGTGCCGGCCCGTCCCCGGGTGCTCATTGATCTGCCCGGCTGGGGCGAATCGACGAAGGGCGCCCGGCTGGAACTATTCGGCATCGAGGCGATGGCACGGGCTGTCACGGGGGTACTGCATTCGCTCGGCTACCGGCGGTGGAACCTGGTAGGCCACTCCATGGGAGGATTCCTGGCATTGCACATTGCCGCTGCCTGGCCGGAGCGGACCGCCAGCGTCGCCGCCATTTCGGCCGCCACCTTCGGCGTGGCCGAGGCGGCCCGGCGGCCGCTGCGCGGCTTGTCCGGATTCCCCACGTTTGCCGGCATGCTGCTCCTCATGCGCTCCATGGCGGCCCTCGGGGCGGCCGGGGATGCGCTGGTCCGTGCGGTCGGCATCACCCCGGTCATGGGACTGCTGATGTCCCCGTTTTTCGCAAACCCCGCAGCCATATCCAGGCACGCGATCCGCGGGCTCGGCAACGACGCCCGGCCCGCCGGCTTTTGCGCTGCCGCCCGGGCCGCGGCGTACTACGACTTTGACCACTGGCGTGGCATCCGCTGCCCTGTGCTGGCGACCCGCGGAGACCGCGATGTGTTCACGCCTCCGTCTGATCTGGCCCGGCTGGCCGGTGTCGTCCCGCGGGCCCAGCTGGTCACCATCCCGCGTTGCGGCCACTTCGCCAATATTGAGCGGCCGGAGCAAATACGGCGGTTGATCGATAACCTGCACTCGCCGTGAGGTGTCCGCAGCGGGCCGTGGTCCCCTAACAGCCGTCTAATTGTAGTCCTGGGATTTGGGGGCCTGACGGCGGGAGCCTCCCGCCGTCGTCGTACTCCCGCTGCCGTGCGCCGCGGCGTTACGGCCGTGCCGCGGCGACGGGTGCGGCCGCCGGCGGGGCCAGGTCGAGCCGTTTGATCCGCCGGTACGCGACCCGGACGAACCGCACGCCGTTGGACGCGATACTGACCACGCCGAAGAAGGCGAAGCCGAACACGGGGTCCGCCGTCTCGGCGATCCTGAGCACGGCGATTCCGGCCAGGAAATAGATGGTCCCTTCCACGGTGTTCACGCCGAGGGAAAGCAGGCTCAGTCCGCGGGTGGACGCGCTGGCCAGGCCTTCGTACGCCGCCGGGATGGCATAGAAGAGGGTCGACACGCCCAGCATGATTCCCAGGGCGTCCCGGACCGGGATAAATAGCCCGGCCCCGATCGTGGCGAGGGCTAGAGCCGCGGCTGATCCGGCGCCGGCGAGGACAATTTCGCGCCTTTTCCGTACCGCCGTCCTGGCCACTTCCCGGCACAGGACGGCGTGGATCGCGATCCACAGCAAGTTGGCCGCCAGCACCCACCAGCTCTGGACGATCACGGCCAGGGCCAACCAGCCCAGGCCGGTACCGGCGAGAACGCCCAGGCTCAGGCCGCTGACGCCGTCGCTGGTTCCGGTGCGCTGCACGCGCCGGAGCGCGGGAACCGACCGGATGAGTTCGACGGCGATCAGGGCCAGCCCGGCCAGGGCGGCGGACGTCTCGGCGGACACGTGGCTCCTTCGGGTTCCTTGTGGCTCTCGCGCAGCTCCCTCACCATAACCGGGCGGACCGGGACGCCGTCGCCACCCAGCGCCTGTGACGATTCTCACGGGCAATAATGCGAAATCAGCTTGAGACCGTTCCGCCGCGCTGTGCACTATGGAAAGGCAGTGGCAGGGGCGTCCAAGTCCCGCCGCCGCAGCCACAGCCCCTCCCCCGCAGCAGCGGATCAGAGGGCCGGCGGCAACAGTTTTACCCATCCTGGTGGACGCAATGAGGCCAAACCGGTGAGCTCGCTGAGCTGCCCGCGGTCCGGAGCGTTCCCGGTTTGGCCCTACGGCGGCTCCGCATCGGTGCGGCAGCCGGACATCCGGATTCACGAATGGAAGCACTGAACAATGACGTTTGAAACTGCCACCTCTGTCACCCACAAGCTCTGGGACCGCTCCACGATGCACCACGAGCTCGACGCCCTGGTCCACGACCTTTCGGTCCGGCACAACACCGCCAAGTCCAACATCGCGGTCCACGCCAGCGGCCCCGGCACCTTCACGCTCAGCCTGAACAACGGCGACGCCAACCTTGAGACGGTCAACCTCTAGCACCACGCACAACCACGACGACGGCGGGTGCCTCCCGCCGTCGTCGTGTGCGTTTCAGGTCCTGCCGGCAACGACAGACAGGTTAGCCCTCCGCCGCAGCCCGCCGCATCTCTGTCTTGACCCGGTACATGTCGTGGTCGGCGGCGATCAGCAGAGCACTGGCCAGTTCCTGGTGGCCGGCCGCATCCGCGTCAGCCGGAACGGCCGTTTCCGCTGCGCCCACGGACATGCCCAGCCGGAGCTCGGCCGCCGCGACGGTGACAGCGCCTGCCAGGCAATTCCGCACGCGTTCGGCCACCGCCTCGAGCTCCGCCGGGTCTTCCAGCCGGGGGATCAGAACCACGAATTCGTCCCCGCTGTACCGCGTGACGGTGTCCGCGTCCCGCACGGCGTGCGAGAGCATCCGCGCCACGTGTTCCAGAACCCGGTCCCCCGCCGCGTGGCCCAGGGTGTCGTTGACGTGCTTGAAGTTGTTGACATCGCAAAACAGCACGCCCACGCGGTGCCGCTGCTCGCCGGCCCGCGCCAGGGCAGCCAGCAGGCTCTCCTGCAGCTGCCGCCGGTTGGGCAGTCCGGTCAGCGGGTCGTGGAGCGCCCGGTGGTGCGCCTCCTGCAGGAGCTGTGCCCGCTCCGCCTCGGCATCCTCAAGCTGCCGGTGCGCGCTGGCCAGCTCGCGTTCGTACCGCCGCCTCTCGGGGGCCGCAAAGAAGATCATCAGGTCCCGCGGCTCGGGACCGTCCGCGGTGCGGGTGATGGACAGCAGGACCGGCCTGCGCTGCCCGTCCGGCCCCAGCAGCTCGACGGAGAGCTCGCCGAGGTGGCCGTCGCGTTCCAGCTTCGGCCCGGCATGCGTGCGGTACATGAGCCGGTCGCCTGCCGGCATGAGGTCCAGCAGCCGGGTTCCGTCGAGGCCACCGTCCGCAACGCCCGTCCAGGCGCACATCGTGGCGTTCGCGGCCAGGATCGTCCCGTCGGCGCCGGCCACGATGTAGCCGGCGGGTGCCCGGTGGAAGAGCTGCCCGTAGTCGACAGTCTCGGTGGTCAATTGGCTCATGACGGCTTCAGGAACTCGAGGATGGCGGCGGCGGTTTCCTCCGGCGCGCTGCTTTGCGGGAAGTGGCCGGTGGCCGCAAGCCGGACCAGGGTGGCGTCGGGGAGCTTCGCGTGCAGGTACGTTCCCACGTGGTCCGGTGTGACGACGTCGTCGGTGCTTTGCAGGACCAGCACGGGGACGGTGACGTCGGCCAGCAGGTGCCGGACGTCGGAGAGGAACGCCACCCGGGCAAAGTCGCGGGCGACGCGGGGGCTGATCCGTCCGAAGCTGCCCTGGATTTCGTGGTCCAGTTCGGGGGCGTGCGGTGTGTTCATGTAGACCGGGGCCATCGACTCGGCCCAGACGACGTAGTTGGCGTCCAGGGATTCGAAGACGTCGTCAATGTCCTGGCGCGTGAAGCCGCCCGCGTAGCCGTCCTCGGGGTGGTCGAGGTAGCTGGGCGAGGCCGTGACCAGGACCAGGCGGCTGAACCGGCGGCTTTCGTCCCGGACAGCGGCGCTGACGGCCATCATGGACCCTACGCTGTGGCCGATGAGGGTGGCGTCCTTCAGCCCGAGTTCCGCACAGATCTCCAGCAGGTCATCGACGTAGGCGTCCAGCTTGGAATAGGTGTCCGAATCGTAGGCGGACTGGTCGGAGCCGCCGGACCCCACATGGTCCAGCAGGACCACCCGGTAGCGGTCGGTGAACCAGGGCAGGATTTTGTGCCACATCGTCTGGTCGGTGCCGAACCCGTGGGCGAACACCAGGACCGGACCGTCCTCCGGCCCGGACACCTGAACGTTGTTTCGCGTTGCCGCACCCGCCGCCATCTGCCAACCCATTCCTTGATACTCAGCTGTTGAACCCCGGCAATAATGTTCGACGGCGGACCCGCGCCTTCGCGCTTCCGGTTCGCCGTCCGGGAACGTCCGTGAGGCGCGCCTGCCGCCGCCCCGCGTTCGGCCAGTCGGCTCCCATAGTAGTCCTGTGGAGCCGCGGGGCCGGGGAGGCGTCGCCGCAGGTCATGCACGCATTGGGAGTGCCCGCCGGCTCCCGCGGTCACCTTTGGCACAGGGTCGCTGAATCGCTGGCTGAGGGCGAGGTCACTTACCTAACCCTGCGTGTGGCGGCATGGTCGACGAAGACCGGATCTGATCCGGCGACATTAAAGGGTTGCTTCTTCTTCCTGTGCCAGCCTGACCATAAGAAGTTCGTCCTCCACCGCGCGGGACGGCCAATAGTCCTTGGCCAGCTCACTTGCCCGGCCTCTGTCTGCTGCCGGGAAGAGCTTTCCGAACAGCCCGGCCGCCTGGAGCAGTGCGATCAGCGCCGTGATCCTGGCGTCGGGCGCCTTGGAAACGGTCTTGGTATCGGGCTTAGCAGGCGCGACGTCGGGCGCCTCAGCATCCGGCTTAGCGGGCGCGACGTCGGGCGCCTCAGCATCCGGCTTAGCAGGCGCGACGTCGGGCGCCTCAGCATCAGGCTTGGCGGGTTCCGGCGGCGCACCGCTGAGAGCGGCCTGGATCTTTTCCATAAGCGCCGCCTCCGGAGCGTGGTCCTTCTCCGGGTACCGCACGGTCCGAAACAGGCCCAGATGCCTCGCCCCGACATGCTCCACGATGCCCGCCGACGCCATCCCTTCGTAGACACGCTGCACTTCGGCGCGGCCTTCCAGAATGGAAACCCACTGCTTTGGAGTGTGCGGCCGGGATTTGCCACGGATGAGCCCCAGTTCGTGCTGGAAGTCCGTTTGCGGGGCGGCGCCGGTGGCCTTGATGTGTTTCCCCTGCAGCTCGATTGCCCCCACAAGGTCCAGCTCGGCCAATATTGCCCCCGCCACGGTGGTCCTGAGTGCAAACACTGGGACTTCAGGTTTGCCGTCATTGTCATTCGTCGCCAACAACAGGAAGGCCTGAGGAAGGCTCAGTTCCACCGGTTTAGGTGTTTCAGCATCCATACGATCATGGTGGCGTAGTTGCGCTGCCACCACAACGAGTATTTACAGCTGGAACTGCAGGTAGCCCCCAACCACCCCTTGACAGGTGTACGGCGTACACCATAGCCTTATGGCAGCAGGTGTACGCCGTACGCCTTGTAGGAGAGGGAGTCCCCATGAACGCCACACAGGCAGGCAGTGCCCACGAGCTGCGGGGCGCAGGCGAACGCGGCCGCAACCAGGCAGGCGCCACAATGAAAGCGGCGACCTACCGGCGGTTCGGCGGTCCGGAGGTAGTCCGCATCGAGGAGCTCCCCAAGCCTTCGCCGCGTCCGGACGAGGTCCTCATCAGGGTGCACGCGAGCACGCTCAGCGCGGCCGACCACCGGGCGCGCAGCCGGACCGTTCCGTCCGGACTGCAGGTCCTCACCGCCCTGGCACTTGGCGTCTTCAGGCCACGACGCCAGGTCCTCGGGATGGACGTTGCCGGCGTGGTCGAAGCCACCGGCTCGGACGTGACCAGATTTCGGGCCGGCGATGAGGTGGTGGCGATGCTTGGCGCCACATTCGGCGGCCATGCGGAGTACGTGACCGTCCAGCAGGACGGGCCCGTCACAGCCAAACCGCGCACCATGGGATTCGCGGAGGCCGTCACACTGGTCTTCGGCGGACTCACTGCCCAGGCCTTCCTGGCCCGCGCCGACATCGGCCCCGGCACCACGGTCCTCATCAACGGGGCCTCCGGCGCCGTGGGCACAGCAGCGGTGCAGCTCGCCAAGAATTTGGGCGCCCACGTCACCGCCGTCTGCAGCGGCGGAAACCGCGGGCTGGTGGCCTCCCTCGGCGCAGACCACGTGATCGACTACACCGCCGAGGACTTCACGGCACGGGGACAGACCTACGACGTCATCATGGACTGCGTGGGCAATGCACCCTTCACGCGTGTGGCCGCCTGCCTGAACCCGGGCGGCGCCCTGCTCCTGGTCATCGCCGACCTCAAAGGGATACTGCAGGCACCCCGCAAGACCCGCAGGAGCGGAAAGCTTGTCACGGCCGGCGATCCCAGGCTCCACTACACTGCGGAAGACCTGGCTTCCCTCGTGCGCCTCGCGGAAGACGGCCGATACCAGGCCGTCATCGACCGGACCTATCCCCTCGCCGAGATCGTGCAGGCGCACCGCTTTGTTGATACCGGGCGGAAACGGGGAAACGTCATCGTGCAGATCGCCGGTGAATCCCCCAAAGACTGAACGCTTCAATAACCCGCCTCAAGCGGGCAGTACCACCATGCCGGCGAACTGAAACAACAAAGCGGACGACGGCGGGGCCTCCCGCCGTCGACCGCTGGCGCTTCGCGGGGCGCGCAGTCATTACGCGGTACACGGCAACCTGGGCAAGTAACTGGCGGCCCAATGTCGGGTAGCGGGTACTCGTGCGCCCGGACGCGGCCCGCTCGTACCGTCAAAGTGTGCGTTTCGTGTGACGCCTAACAGGAGGCCCGGGGGGGCTCCAGGGACTCAGTGGTTCCTTCCTCCCGTTGATCGGGAGGAGAGACAGTGAAACATCCGGTTCCTGAGCGCCTGCCTCAGCCCGGGCGTCTTGCGGTCGCCCTCTGCGCAGCCTTTGTTGCCAAATCTCCTCTTGGCCCCTATCCACCTGCTCATGTTCGAGTCACTCCGCGCCATCGTCCTCGGCAGATCCCTGTTCCTGGCCGTGGTTCCAGGTTGCGCCCGGACGTGCCGTCGGATGGTCTCCCCCTGCACGCACCAGCCGCGCCGTCCTCAAATCTAGGAGCTTTCCGTGACCCCTGAGCTACAGCCCAGAAAGCCGGGGCGCGGCCGAAGGAAATTGCTGTTGGCGCTGGCAGGCCTCATCACGGCAGGAGTGATTTTTGGTTTCGTCGTGGTCCCCGGCGTGGCCGAACCCGGTCCGCTGCCCGCCGTCGACGGAACTATCCACGTTGATCTGGAGACGGCCGTCAACGAGTTCCCGGGCACCCGTGCCCTGGGCGCCGGCGTCGATGGCCTGGAGCAAGGCGAAATCGACAAGGTCTGGACACCCTCGAACATCCAGGCCATGAAGGCGGCCGGCTTCGGGCCGATCAGCTACCGGCTCCGCACCGAACTCGGCGTCAAGGCCTGGCACTGGAATCCGCGCGGGACATGGAGCGACCCCGCTGCCGGGCAGGGGTATTGGGTTTCATCCGATGAACCCCGGGAGGATTACAAGGCGTCCCAGGGGTACCGCCTTCCCCGGCGCGGAAACACCATCGATCAAGCAAAGAACGACGGCTACTCCCGGCTCACCGACGGAGACCCCACCACGTTCTGGAAAAGCAACCCGTACCTCGACTCGCACTTCACCGGAGAGGCAGATGACCTGAACCCGCAGTGGATCATGGCCGCGTTTCGCCACGCTTTCCCGATAGACACCCTGAAGTTCGACTGGGGGACGCCGTTCGCGACGGAATTCAAGGTGCAGTACTGGTCCGGCAAGGACGCCCATTTTCCGGTCGACGGCGGGAAATGGATCGATTTCCCGCAAAGCTCACACAAGGGCACTGGTGGCACCCAGACCGTACGGATCGCGCCGAAACCGATGGAAGTGCAGTATCTGCGTGTCGCGTTGACCAAGGATTCCGATACCGCCCCGGCGGGCTCCACTGACGTTCGCGACAAGCTGGGATTCGCCCTTCGCGAGCTCTCCATCGGCCAGACCATCGACGGCCGTTTTGATGATCACGTCACCCACTTGCCGTCACAGGAGCAGACGGAGATGTGGACCTCCTCGACCGACCCCTGGCACCGCGCGGGCGACATCGACAAACACTACGAGCACGCGAGCTTCGAGCGGCTCTTCGAAGGCGGCATCACCAACGGCCAGCCGATGATGGTGCCCGCCCCCGCACTGTACGGCGTACCGGAAGACTCGGCGGCCCTGGTGCGCTATCTAAAAAAACGCGGCTACCCGGTGGAACGCATCGAGATCGGCGAGGAACCTGACGGCCAACTCGCCCAGCCCGAACACTACGGCGCGCTGTACCTGCAGATGGCCCGGGCGATGAAAGAGGTGGACCCTGCCCTGGAGTTTGGAGGCCCGGGCTATCAGACGACTTTGCCGGACTGGGTGCACTGGCCCGACGCAAACGGCGAGAGGTCCTGGACCGGCCGCTTCGTGTCATACCTGCGCGACCGCAACGCGATGGAGGACTTCGATTTCTTCTCTTTCGAGTGGTACCCGTTCGACGACGTCTGCGCCGATCCCAGCGCGCCACTGGCCCGGCACCCCAAGCTCCTGTCGGACCTGCTGGCCCGGCAGGAAAAGGCTGGCCTTCCACCCGACGTGCCCAAGGTGATCACCGAATACGGCTACTCCTCCTTTGCCGGCCAGGTCGAAGTGGAACTGCCCGGGGCCATGATCAACGCCGAAACGGCCGCCATGTTCCTGGCCATGGGCGGCGAGACCAGCTATTACTACGGGCTGGAACCGAACTGGGTTTTCCAGGAAAAAGAAGGCAAGAAGTGCAACTCCTGGGGCAACCTGATGATGCTGCAGTTCCACGATAACTGGCGGATCCGGCCGCTGGCCGCCTTCCAGGCGGCCCGGCTGGTGAACGAGTACTGGGTGCAGGACGGGGACGGCCTCCACACCGTTCACGCCGCGACCAGCGACCTCCACAATTCACGGGGCGAGCCGCTGGTCACCGCCTACGCGCTACGCCGGCCGGACGGCAGCCTGGGCGTGCTCCTGTTCAACAAGGACCCGGACCGGACACTTAAGGTCCGCCTGATGCAAAAAACGGACGGCGCCCACGAAGTCATCGACGAAGAGCTCCGGCTCGACCAGTACTCTGCCGAACAGTACAGCTGGCACTCCACCCAAGGTAAAGGCAACGGCGGACACCCCGAACCCAACGACCCGCCTGCCCCAAGCGTGATCAGTGCCGATGCTGCCGGCACCATTACCCTGCCACCGCACAGCATCTCCGTGGCCGTGACACAGCCCTGACTAGAGCACCTTGCGGACGGATTCCTCGAAGCTGACCACATGGTGCAGGGCGAGTTCAGCCGCGCGGTCCTCGTCGCCGTCGGCAATCGCGGTCAGCAGCTCCACGTGCTCCACGATGTGGCCGCTCACTGAGGGCACCTTGTCCAAGACCAGGCACCAGATGCGGGTGGCCAGGTTGTCGTAGCGGATGAGGGTGTCTTCGAGGTGCGGGTTGGCGGCAGCTTTGTAGATCAGCCGGTGCACGGTGAGGTCGTACCGCATGAGCTCGCGCGAGCCGCCCGTTCCGGGATCCAGCTGTGCGATGGTGTCGGCGACGTGCATCAGTTCGCGGCGCATGGCGTCGCTGGCCCGGCTGGCAGCACGGCGTGCAGCCAGTGGCTCCAGGAGTTCCCGGATTTCCGAGACGTCCGCCAGCTCGGTGAAGTCCACCGTGGTGGCGAAGGTACCCCGGCGCGGGTAGGAAATCACCAGGTGGTCCACCTCCAGCCGCTTGATCGCCTCGCGCACCGGGGTGCGGCCGAAGCCGAGCTCTGCGGCCAGCTGCCCGTCGTTGATCGGCTCGCCCGGCCGGATCTCCAGCATGATCAGCTTGTCGCGCAGCTGCCGGTAGGCGGCCTCCGCCTGGGACAGCGCCTGGTCCTCGGCGAGGGGCAGGGCAGGAAGTGCGTTCAAGGCACCGCTCCGTTCTGTGCTACTCAGTGTCCGGGTCCCAACCGGGAGCTCCGTGCCACTTTGCGTCCGGCTATTGACTCTGTTGTGATCTCGATCATAGCATTGACCTCACACTGATATATCAGTCACCACGACAGTGGTATTTCAAAGGAGCATCCGTGGTTGAGCAGTTGAACGAGCGACTTTCCGCAGTCGATCCCGAGGTCCAGCAGGCCATTGCCCGTGAGCTGGGCCGCCAGCAGTCGACGCTGGAAATGATTGCCTCGGAGAATTTTGCCCCCGCGGCGGTCATGGAGGCGCAGGGCTCGGTCCTGACGAACAAGTACGCCGAGGGTTACCCCGGCAAGCGCTACTACGGCGGCTGCGAGCACGTGGACGTTGTGGAGCAGCTGGCCATCGACCGGGTCAAGGCCCTGTTCGGCGCTGAATACGCCAACGTCCAGCCGCACTCCGGCGCCCAGGCCAATGCCGCCGCCATGTTCGCCCTGCTGAACCCGGGCGACACCATCATGGGACTGGACCTGGCGCACGGCGGCCATCTCACCCACGGGATGCGCATCAACTTCTCCGGCAAGCTCTACAACGTGGTCCCGTACCACGTGCGGGAATCGGACTTCCGGGTGGACATGGCCGAGGTCGAGGCGCTGGCCCTGGAACACCGCCCGCGGCTGATCGTGGCGGGCTGGTCCGCGTACTCCCGCCAGCTCGACTTCGCCGAGTTCCGCCGGATCGCCGACCTGGTGGACGCGTACCTCATGGTGGACATGGCGCACTTCGCCGGCCTGGTGGCCGCGGGGCTGCACCCCAACCCGGTGCCCTACGCCGACGTCGTCACCACCACCACACACAAGACCCTCGGCGGCCCGCGCGGCGGAGTCATCCTCGCCAGGGAGAAGTACGCCAAGAAGATCAACTCTGCCGTGTTCCCCGGCCAGCAGGGCGGGCCGTTGGAGCATGTTATTGCCGCCAAGGCCGTGGCGTTCAAGCTGGCCGGAACCCCGGAATTCAAGGAACGCCAGGAGCGCGTCCTGCAGGGATCGAAGCTGCTGGCCGAACGGCTTCTCCGGGTCGACGTGGCCGCAGCCGGCATCTCCGTGGTGAACGGCGGCACCGACGTCCACCTGGTCCTGGTGGACCTGCGCAACTCCGAGCTGGACGGGCAGCAGGCCGAAGACGCGCTGCACCGGGTGGGCATCACGGTCAACCGGAACGCCGTCCCGTTCGACCCCCGCCCGCCGATGGTGTCCTCCGGACTCCGGATCGGCACCCCGGCCCTGGCAACCCGCGGCTTCGGCGCGGTGGAATTCGCCGAGGTCGCGGACATCATCGCGACGGCGCTGATCGCCGCCTCCGCAGTTGCCGGCACGAACAGCGGAACCGGCGGCGGCTCCTCCAGCGACGACGCCGCCGTCGAACTCCGCGCCCGGGTCACCGCCCTGGCCGAGCAGTTCCCCCTCTACCCGCATCTTTCCCCGGACGACAGCGGCACCGAGATCGCCGCGTTCGAATCAGACATGATCGGAGCATCACAGTGAGCACGCAGCAGCTTCCGGAACACCCGGATTTCCTTTGGCGGAACCCCGAGCCCAAGTCCTCGTACGACGCCGTCATTGTCGGCGGCGGCGGGCACGGCCTGGCGACGGCGTACTTCCTGGCCAAGAACCACGGGATGACCAACATCGCCGTCCTGGAAAAGGGCTGGCTGGCCGGCGGCAACATGGCCCGCAACACCACCATCATCCGTTCCAACTACCTCTGGGACGAGAGCGCGGCCATCTACGAGCACGCCCTCAAACTCTGGGAAATCCTGCCCGAGGAGCTCGAATACGACTTCCTGTTCAGCCAGCGCGGCGTCATGAACCTGGCCCACACCCTGGGGGACGTCCGCGAAAGCATCCGGCGCGTGGGGGCGAACAAGCTCAACGGCGTGGACGCTGAGTGGCTGGACCCGCAGCAGGTGAAGGAACTCTGCCCCATCCTGAACATCAGCGACAACATCCGCTACCCGGTGATGGGCGCCACGTACCAGCCGCGCGCCGGCATCGCCAAGCATGACCACGTCGCCTGGGCCTTCGCCCGCAAATGCGACGAACTCGGCGTGGACATCATCCAGAACTGCGAAGTCACCGGCTTCGTCAAGGACGGCAACCGCGTGGTGGGCGTGAAGACCAACCGGGGCACCATCAACACCGAAAAGGTGGGCCTGTGCGCCGCCGGGCACAGCTCGGTCCTCGCGGAAATGGCCGGCTTCCGGCTTCCCATCCAGTCCCACCCGCTCCAGGCATTGGTGTCCGAACTCCACGAGCCGGTCCACCCCACGGTGGTCATGTCCAACCACGTCCACGTCTACGTCTCCCAGGCCCACAAGGGCGAACTGGTCATGGGCGCCGGCGTCGATTCCTACAACGGCTACGGCCAGCGCGGCTCCTTTCATGTGATCGAGCACCAGATGGCGGCCGCCGTCGAACTCTTCCCCATCTTCGCCCGGGCCCACGTACTCCGGACCTGGGGCGGGATCGTGGACACCACCCTGGACGCCTCTCCGATCGTCGGCACGTCCCCGGTGGACAACATGTTCGTGAACTGCGGATGGGGAACCGGCGGCTTCAAGGCCACCCCGGCTGCCGGACTCACCTTCGCCCACACCATCGCCACCGGGTCCCCGCACAAGCTGAACCAGCCGTTTGCGCTGGAACGCTTCGAAACCGGAGCCCTGATCGACGAACACGGCGCCGCCGCCGTGGCCCACTAGCCGCCGTCCATTAGAAAGAAGACGCACATGCTGCTCATCTCCTGCCCCAACTGCGGCTCGCGCGACGAGACCGAGTTCCACTACGGCGGCCAGGCCCACGTGCCCTACCCGGAGAACCCGAACGACCTGAGCGACCGGGAATGGGCCGAGTTCCTGTTCTACCGCGACAACACCAAGGGCGCGTTCGCCGAACGCTGGCTGCACAGCACCGGCTGCCGCCAGTGGTTCAACATGCTCCGCGACACGGTCACCTACGACATCCAGGCCGTCTACCCTATGGGCGCCCCCCGCCCCGCCGGAGCCCCCGATGCCCTATCAGTTGTTGTCCCTAAAAGGCCCCTGAAGCAACCAGAACTGATAGAGCAACCGGGTTCAGCGCCCGGCACCGCCGCCCCCAGCACCAGCACCACCGCCCCGGAAGGAGCAACCAAGTGACTTCCCAGAACGCCCGCCTCGCCGCCGGCGGACGCATCGACCGCACCATTTCCTGGCGTTTCACCGTGGACGGCGAGGAATTCACCGGCCACCCCGGCGACACGCTCGCCTCGGCCCTGCTCGCCAACGGCCGGATCACCGCCGGCAACTCGCTCTACGAGGACCGGCCCCGCGGCATCCTGGCGGCCGGCGTGGAGGAACCCAACGCGCTGGTCCGCGTCGAGCCGCGGTTCCCGGGCCACGTGGCCGAGTCCATGCTTCCCGCCACCACGGTCACGCTGGTGGACGGGCTGAAGGCGGACATGCTCAACGGTCTGGGCCGCCTGGACCCGGCCGATGACCGCGCCGAGTACGACAAGAAGTACGTGCACATGGACGTCCTGGTGATCGGCGGCGGCCCGGCCGGCCTGGCCGCGGCCCGCGAGGCCGCACGCACCGGTGCCCGCGTGATGCTGATGGACGACCAGCCCGAACTGGGCGGGTCGCTGCTGTCCGGCTCCACGTCGCCCGGGCTGGCCGGGACAATCGAGGGCAAGCCGGCGCTGGACTGGGTGGCGGACATCGAAGCCGAACTCGTCTCCGGCGCCGAATGCACCGTCCTGAACCGCACCACGGCCTTCGGCGCCTACGACGCGAACTACGTCATCGCCGTCCAGAACCGCACGGACCACCTGTCCAGCCCTGCCGCCTCCGGGGTCTCGCGGCAGCGTATTTGGCACATCCGCGCCAACCAGGTGGTCCTGGCCCCCGGCGCTCACGAACGCCCGCTGGTCTTCGAGAACAACGACAGGCCCGGCATCATGCTCGCATCGGCCGTCCGCAGCTACCTCAACCGCTATGCGGTGGCCGCAGGGCAGCGCGTGGTCATCGGCACCACCAACGACAGCGCCTACGCCCTGGCCGCAGACCTGCGGGCCGCCGGCGTCAAGGTCGCCGCCGTCGTGGACGCCCGCCCCAGGCTGACCGACGTCGCGGCTGCCGCCGCTGAATCCGGCACCCGGGTGCTGATCGGCAGCGCCGTGGCCAACACCGCCACAGCAGCGTCGGCCGGCGGCGGCCGGTTGACCAGTGTCACCGTCCGCAGCATCAACGACGACGGCGAACTCACCTCCGGCGTCGAAGAGATCGCCTGCGACGTGCTGGCCGTCTCCGGCGGCTGGAGCCCGCTGGTCCACCTCCACTCCCAGCGGCAGGGCAAGCTGCGCTGGGACGAGGACCTGGCGGCCTTCGTGCCGAGCACTGTGGTTCCCAACCAGCAGATTGTGGGCTCCGGGCGCGGCAGCTTCGAATTGGTTGACTGCCTCGCCGAGGGCAGCTCCGCCGGAACCGCGGCCGCCATCGCCGCCGGCTTCAGCCCGGAAAATTCGAACGCAGTCGCCGATCCGCTGGTCCTCTCCGAGCCGAAAGCGTCCGCCCCCACCCGCCAGCTGTGGCTGGTACCCGGGCAGACGGGCACGCCGGACGACTGGCACCACCACTTCGTCGACTTCCAGCGGGACCAGAGCGTGGCCGACGTCCTGCGCTCCACCGGGGCCGGGCTGCGGTCCGTGGAGCACATCAAGCGCTATACCTCGATCAGCACCGCGAACGACCAGGGAAAGACCTCCGGCGTCAACGCGATCGGCGTGATCGCCGCGGCGCTCCGGCATGCCGGCGAGGCCTCCCGCGGCATTGGCGACATCGGCACCACCACTTACCGGGCGCCGTTCACCCCCGTGGCGTTCGCGGCCCTCGCCGGACGCCAGCGCGGCGAACTGTTCGACCCCGCCCGCGTCACCTCGATCCACCCGTGGCACGTGGCCCAAGGCGCCTTATTCGAGGATGTGGGGCAGTGGAAGCGCCCCTGGTACTACCCGCAGAACGGCGAGGACATGGACACCGCGGTGCTCCGCGAATGCGCCGCCGTCCGCGAGTCCGTGGGCTTTATGGACGCCACCACCCTGGGCAAGATCGAAATCCGGGGCAAGGACGCCGGTGAATTCCTTAACCGGATCTACACCAACGCGTTCAAGAAGCTCGCCCCCGGTTCCGCCCGCTACGGCGTGATGTGCATGGCCGACGGCATGATTTTCGACGACGGCGTGACCCTGCGCCTCGATGAGGACCGGTACTTCATGACCACCACCACGGGCGGCGCCGCGAAGGTGCTGGACTGGCTGGAGGAATGGCTGCAGACCGAATGGCCCGACCTGGACGTGCACTGCACCTCGGTGACCGAACAGTGGACCACGATCGCCGTCGTCGGGCCCAAATCCCGTGCGGTGCTCGCGAAAGTGGCGCCCGACCTCGCCGCGGGCGGCGGGCTGGAGGCGGATGCCTTCCCGTTTATGACCTTCCGCGAAACCACCCTCGCCTCCGGCGTGCAGGCGCGGATCTGCCGCATCTCGTTCTCCGGCGAACTGGCCTACGAGATCAACGTGCCGGCCTGGTACGGGCTGAACACCTGGGAAGCCGTCGCCGCCGCCGGGGCCGAATTCAACATCACCCCGTACGGCACCGAAACCATGCACGTGCTCCGCGCCGAAAAGGGCTACCCGATCGTCGGTCAGGACACCGACGGGACCGTCACCCCGCAGGACGCCGGGATGGAATGGGTGGTCTCAAAGGTCAAAGACTTCATCGGCAAGCGCTCCTACGCCCGGGCCGACGCAGGGCGCGAGGACCGCAAGCACCTGGTCAGCGTCCTTCCCGTGGACGGCTCGCTGCGGCTGCCGGAGGGCAGCCAGCTCGTGGAGAAGGGGATCACCACTAACCCCGCGTACGGCCCCGTCCCGATGCAGGGCTTTGTGACCTCGAGCTACCACAGCGCCGCACTCGGCAGGTCGTTCGCCCTGGCCCTGATCAAAAACGGCCGCAACCGCATCGGCGAGACCCTCGTGGCCGCCGCCGGCGACCAGCTGGTTGATGTGGTCGTCGCCGAAACCGTACTTTTTGACCCCGAAGGGACCCGCAAAGATGGCTAACACCGCAGCACTCACCGGCATCAATGGACTCCGCGAAATCCGCCGCAGCCCGGCCTCGCACCTGGCCGCAGCACTGGAATCCGGCTCCGTCCCGGGAACGGTGGTCCTCAAGGAGGGCCCGTTCCAGACCATGGCCGGGGTCCGCGTCGACCCCGCGTCCGAGGCAGCGTCACGGATCGCCTCCGTCACCGGCGGCCTGCCGGCCCGCTGCGGCGAGGTGGCCGGCACGGAGCAGGCCAGCGTCCTGTGGCTGGGACCGTCCGAGTTCCTGGTGGTGGCACCCGAGGAAGACCACGACACCCTGGGCGGAGACCTGCTGGGCTCCCTCACCGCCGCCCTGGGCGACGCCCCGGGGCAGGTGGTGGACCTCTCCGCGAACCGCACCACGTTCGAGCTCACCGGCCCGCGGGCCCGGGCGGTGCTGGAGAAGGGCTGCGCCCTGGACCTGCACCCGCGCAGCTTCACGCCGGGGACCGCCCTGGCGACGGAGGTCGGCAACATCCCGGTGGTCCTGCTGAAGAACGGGGAGGAGAGCTTCCGGCTGTTCCCCCGCGCCTCGTTCGCAGACTTCCTGGGGCGGTGGCTCCTGGATGCCATGAGGGAGTTCGCTTCCCCCGAGGTGCCCTGATGGCCCTCAGCGTCCTCGACCTGTTCTCCGTAGGCATCGGGCCGTCGTCGTCACACACGGTCGGCCCGATGCGGGCGGCGAAGCTGTTCGCCGACGGGCTCAAGGGTGACGGCCACCTGAGCGCCACGGTCCGGGTCCAGGCCGAACTGTTCGGCTCGCTCGGCGCCACCGGCCGGGGCCACGGCTCCGACAAGGCCGTGGTGCTGGGCCTCCAGGGCCTGGACCCGGAAACCGTGGACACCTCCACCGCGGACGACCAGGTGGCCGCGGCCGCGCTCGACGCCGAACTCCGGATCGGCGGGGACCACCGGGTGGACTTCAACTGGGACGAGGACGTGGTGCTGCACCGCCGCAAGTCCCTGCCCGCCCACCCCAACGGCATGACGTTCCGGGCGCTGGACCACACCGGCGCCGTCCTCAGCGAACGGAGCTTCTATTCCGTTGGGGGCGGCTTCGTGGTTGACGGCGACGCCGACGCCGGCGACCAACTGGTGGCCGACGACACCCCGCTGCCTTACCCCTTCACCACGGCCGACGAACTGCTGGCGATCTGTCAGCGGGAGAGCATGTCCATCTCCGGCGTGATGCTCGCCAACGAGCTGGTGTGGCACGGCGAGGCGGAACTGCGCGAGAAGCTGCTGGGGCTCTGGGCCGTTATGCGCCAATGCGTGGACAACGGCTGCGCCGCGGAAGGAATCCTTCCCGGCGGGCTGAACGTCCGGCGCCGGGCGCCGTCGCTCTTCCAGACCCTGACGGCGGACACCGGCGTCACCGACCCGCTCCGGGCCATGGAGTGGGTGAACCTTTTCGCCCTTGCCGTCAACGAGGAAAACGCCGCCGGCGGGCGCATCGTCACCGCCCCCACCAACGGTGCGGCCGGCATTGTGCCCGCTGTGCTGCACTACTACGTCAAGTTTGTTCCCGGAGCCGACGACGACGGTGTGGTCCGCTTCCTGCTGGCGGCGGCCGCCGTCGGGATCCTGTTCAAGATCAACGCCTCCATCTCCGGCGCGGAGGTGGGCTGCCAGGGGGAGGTGGGTTCCGCCTGCTCCATGGCGGCCGCGGGGCTGTGCGAGGTGCTCGGCGGCACGCCCGAACAGGTGGAGAACGCCGCCGAAGTGGGGATCGAGCACAACCTCGGCCTGACCTGCGACCCCGTGGGCGGCCTGGTGCAGATTCCCTGCATCGAACGGAACGCGATCGCCAGCGTGAAGGCCATCAACGCCGCGCGGCTGGCGCTGCACGGCGACGGCAGCCACAAGGTGTCGCTGGATAAAGCCATCAAAACCATGCGTGAGACAGGAGCGGACATGAAAACCAAATACAAGGAGACCTCCCGCGGAGGCCTCGCCGTCAATGTGATCGAGTGCTGAGCCATGACTGCCATCGAAGCTGAAACCTCCCTCCCCCGGCCGGCCACCACCGTGGAGCATGTCCTGACGCTGGACTGCAGGGAATCCCCCGGCATCGTCCACGCCGTCTCCGGTTTCCTGCTGGAACACGGCTGCGACATCATCGACAACCAGCAGTTCGGCGAGCGCTCCGAGGGGCACTTCTTTATGCGGGTGCATTTTGCGTCCGACGGCGATGCGTCCACCGCGGACACCCTGCGGGCCGCGTTCGCCCCGGTGGCCGACCACTTCGGGATGAGCTGGCGGCTGGAGCCGCACGGTTCCAAGCGCCGCGTGCTGATCATGGTGTCCAAGTTCGGGCATTGCCTCAACGACCTGCTGTTCCGCGCCCGGATCGGCGAACTTCCCGTCGACGTGGTGGCCGTGGTGTCCAACCACACGGACCACCAGGCGCTGGTGGAATGGCACGGCATCCCGTTCTTCCACGTGCCCGTCACCGCCGCCACCAAGCCCGAGGCGGAGGGCCGGCTGCTGGAGCTCATTGACCAGTTCGACGTCGAACTGGTGGTCCTGGCCCGCTACATGCAGGTCCTCAGCGACGAACTCACGCGCAAGCTGGACGGCCGGGCCATCAATATCCACCATTCGTTCCTGCCCAGCTTCAAGGGCGCCAAGCCGTACCACCAGGCCTACGCACGTGGCGTGAAGACCGTGGGGGCCACCGCCCACTACGTCAACGCGGAGCTGGACGAGGGGCCCATCATTTCCCAGCAGGTGGTGGAGGTGGACCACACGTACGGGCCGGAAGACCTGGTCGCGGCCGGCCGGGACACCGAGTGCAAGGCGCTCAGCAACGCCGTGCGCTGGCACTGCGAAGGCCGCGTGATCCTGCAGGGAAACAGGACCGTGGTCCTGAAGTAGCCTGCGTGGTTACCCGGCCAGCCAAGCCGCCGCTGATCATGCACCCCGGACTCCCGGGGTGCATGATCAGCAGTGTCGCTGCGGCGTTTCAGCTAACGGACGACGTCGAGGCTCACCAGCGTGGCGCAACCGCCCGCGGCGAAGACAGCCAGCGAGGTGCTCGCTTCACCGGGAAAAATTTGGTCCGTGATCGTGGCCAGCCCGTCCTGGGCGAAAACTTCCACCGAGCAACGATCCAGGAAGACCCGCAGCCGCAGCCGACCGTCCTCCAGCGGCACGGCCACGCTTTCCACCGAAGCGAACGTCTCGTGGAAGTCCGTGTTGCCGGATGCAGTCCGGTCCAGGCTCAGCACTCCTGTGCCGGCGTCGTAGGCAAGAACCGTTTGTTCTCCGCCGCCGGCCCGGAGCAGCAGACCCACCTTCCCGGCGTCGCCGGGCTCCAATTCGGCGTCGATCCGCAGCACATCGCCGGAGGCCTCGGCAGGAAGCCAGCGCGTCCCGTCGGCGAGAGTCCTGCCGGCCTCACTGTAGGTCGCGGCTCCGCCGTTGCCGAAAGGATCCACAGCGGCCTGCGTCAGCACCACGCGGCCGTCCCGCGTAGCCAGCCTGACGTCCCTCACCAATGACATCGCACTGCGCCAGCCGCTGGTCGGCGTGACGGCGCCGTACTGCCAGTTGTTCATCCAGCCGATCATCAGCCGACGCCCGCCCGGGGCATTGGTGAAGGAGACGGCGGCGTAGTAGTCCCGTCCCCAGTCCAGCCAGCCGTACTCGGCCATTCGGCTGTCATCCTGCTGGAGCCCCTCGGTGACCGTGGTCTCGGAAGCGAAGGCCACGCCGTCGAACGATCCAAGGAAGTACTGCCCGCCGGAGCCGCCGGCGATTCCGCCAGGGCTCAGGTTCACCACCAGCACCCACTTGGTGTTCCCGGCATCGCCGTCCACCGGAAGCTCAAACAGGTCGGGGCATTCCCACACTCCCCCGGTGGCGTTCGCCGGGCCGAAGGTGCTGAGGTATTCCCAGGTCTTGAGGTCAGCGGACTTGTAGAGGACAATTTCCCGGTCCGTCGCTTCCACGGCGACCATCACCCAGTAGCCACCGGCGTCACTGTCGTACCAGAAGACTTTCGGGTCACGGAAATCAGCCGACGCCCGGTCCAGCACGGGGTTCCCGGCGTATTTTGTCCAAGTGGCGCCGTTGTCCGTGCTGTAGGCGAGGGACTGCGCCTGCCGCCCGCTCAAAGGGGATGCGGGCGAATAGGCACTGGTGTAGATGGCCACAAGCGGCGGGTGGTCCGGCGTGCCGAAGCCGCTCGTGTTGGTCTTGTCCAGCACGGCCGACCCGGAGAAGATGGCTTCCTGCTCGTCGCAGGCAATGGCCACTGGCTGTTCGTCCCAGTGCAGCAGGTCCGCGGAGGTGGCGTGCCCCCAGGACATGTTGCCCCAGACGGTCCCGGACGGGTTGTGCTGGTAGAAGAGGTGGTACGTGCCGTTAGCGTAGACCAGTCCGTTGGGATCGTTCAGCCAAGAGCGGTCCGCCGTGTAGTGGTGCTGTGGCCGGTACCGGCAGTCGAGCGCGGATGTGGTTGTCATGGAATGCTGTCTGCTTTCACGGGGGCCGGGGCGGCGGGTGGTTAGCCCTTGACGCCGCTGGAGGCGATGCTGTTGATGAAGGAGCGCTGGAAGGCGATGAAGAGGACCACCACGGGGACCGTGATGAGGGACGCGTAGGCCATGACCTCGCCCCAGGAGACGTTGAGCTGGAAGAAGTACTGGATGCCGATCATGACCGGGCGGAGTTCCTCGGACTGGACCACCATGAGGGGCCACAGGTACGAGTTCCAGGCCGGCAGGAACGTCAGGATCGCGACCGTGGCCGTGGCCGGGCCGGCCAGCGGCATGACCACCTGGCGGTAAATCTTGAACCATCCCGCACCGTCGATCCGGGCGGCTTCGTCCAGTTCCTTGGGGATGGATTCGAAGTACTGGTGAAAAAGGTAGATGGAGAACGCATTGGCGATAAACGGAATGATCTGGACCTGATACGTGTCCAACCAGCCCTTCGAGATCTCAAGGCTGAAGCCGTTGAGTTCGAAGTACGGCAGCTGGTTGACCCACCAGACGAGGGGCAGGGCCAGGGTCTGGAACGGCACGATCAGCGTGGCAAGGATGACGGTGAACACCACCCGTTTGCCACGCACTTCCATGCGGGACAGGGCGAAGGCGCAGAGGCTGTTGATGAAGATGCCCAGAACCACGGTGACGGCGGAGATGCCGATGGAGTTGACCAGGAAACGGGCAGCCGGGACCCGGTCGAAGACCGCCGCGTAGTTGTCGAAGGAGATGTTTCCCACCGGCAGGAAGGCCGCCACGGAGGACATGTCCCCGAAGATCTGGGTGTCCGGCTTGAGCGAGGAAACCAGCATAAAAACGATTGGGAAAGCAGCGACGGCGGCGAACAGGATCCGCACCAGCATGGTTGCCGCGCTACTGAGTCGAAGCGAGTTTTTCACGTCAGTCCTTCTCTCGGGTCAGGTAGCGCTGCACCGCTGAAATGAGCAGCACCAGGACGAAGAAAACCAGCGATATCGCGGAGGCGTAAGAGGTTTCCTGCTGTTTGAAGCCAGAGCGGACGGCCTCGTAGATGATGGTGGTGGTGGAGTCGAGCGGGCCGCCCTGGGTCATGACGCTGACCTGGTCGAAGAGGCCGAGGGCCTGGATGGTGATGGTCACCAGGACCAGGCTGCGGGTGTGCTTCAGGCCGGGCCAGGTGACATACCGGAACTGGTGCCACCGGCTGGCGCCGTCCAGCTGGGCCGCCTCGTACAGTTCCCCGGAGATGCTCTGCAGGCCGGCGAGCCAGATGATCATGTGGAATCCGGCGGCCTGCCAGATGGACAGCGCGATGATGGCGGGCATGGCCGTGGCGGGGTCGTTGAGCCAGTCGGCGCCCTGGATGAGGCCGAAGCTGAACGTGGACAACAGCTCGTTGATCAGGCCGTCCTTGCGGTACATAAAGAGCCACAACAGGGAGACCACCACCATGGACGTGACCACAGGCAGGAAGTAGACGGTGCGGAAGAAGTTCACGCCCCGGAACTTCTTGTTGATCAGCAGCGCCATGGCCAGGGCCAGGGCCGACTGCACCGGGACCACCACCACGGCGAAGTAGGTGACGTTCAGGAGTGCCCGCCAGAAGGTGGGGTCCGCGAACAGCCGGGCAAAGTTGTCGGTGCCGACGAATTCCACCGGGCGGGGCGAGATCAGCCGGGCGTTGGTGAAGGCCAGGCCGAAGCCAAGGATGGCCGGCAGGAACACAAAGAGGAGCAGCAGCACCGCGGCGGGGGCAATCATGCCCCAGCCGCTGATCTGCTCGCGCAGGAAGCCTGCCCGGCGGTGGCGCGGCGCGGACGGCAGCGGCGCCGGCGTCGGTGCGGCGGCGGGGCGGGGACGGGTGTCAAGAGGGGTGGTTGTCATGGGATTCTCCGTTGACCTGCAGCACCGGGGGGACGACGACGGCGGAACTCGCCGGCCGTCGTCGTCCTCCGCGGAAGGCTGCTAGTTCTTGTAGCCGCCGTTGGACTTGATGTTGGCGTCGATGGCCTTGACTGCCTTGTCCAAGGCCGTCTGGGGATCGGCGCCTGCCAGGACGTCCTGGACCGCCTTGCCGTATTCGGTGGCGATGAAGGGGTAGGCCGGAGTCTCGGGGCGCATCACCGCGTACTGGCGGGAGAAGTCCATGAAGATCCGGTTGGCGCCGCCCTCCGCGAACGCGGGGATCAGCGCTGCGGCCTCATCCGTGGCCGGGATGGTGCCCGTGGCCTTGGCAACTGCGGCCAGGTTTTCCGGCTTCAGGGAGTAGGAGAGGTAGTCCATGGCGGCGTCGGTGTTGGCGCAGCCTTCCGTGACGCCCCACTGCCAGGAGGCCCCGCCGATCTTGGGTCCGTTGCCGAGGTCCACTGTGGGCATGACCACCAGGTCGTCGCCGAGTGCGGCGCGGGCCTTGTCCGCGGCCCATGAACCGGTGTAGAGCAGCCCGCTCTTGTTGTTCAGGAAGTCCTGTGTGGAGTCCTTGCCGCTCTTCGTGGCCATAAAGCCCTGTTCCGCCAGGCCGCGGAACCACTGGGCCCACTCCACGGCTTTGTCCCCGTTGAGGACGCCTTCCGCCGTCTGGAAACCGTCGCGGTTGATGAGGTCTGCGCCAAAGGACTGCAGGAGCGGCGAGTAGCCGTACGGCAGCCATTCGCCGTTGCCGGCGGTCCCCATGTCCAGCGGGTAGTCCCACTTGTCCAGGGCCTTGAGTTTGGTCAGCGCGTCCTGGAACTCGTCCTTGGTCCAGGGCTGCTTCACCGTTGCCACGCGTACACCTGCGGCCTTGAGGTCGGAGGCCCGGGCAAGCATGGCCAGCGCGACGTCGTAGTGGCCCACCGCGTAGGTCTCGCCCTCCCACGTGGCCACGGTGCTGGGGAGGTGTGCGGAAAGGTCGGTGGTGAGCTTGAGCGGTGTCAGGTACTTGGCCCACGCCCAGTTGGGTACATTGGGGCCGTCGATATCGACGATGCAGGGAAGTTTGCCGGCTGCGGCCGCAGAGACCACGGAGTCGTTGTAGGAGTCCTGCGGAAATGCCTGCACCTTGATCTTGGCCTTGGCATCGCTGCTCTTGTTGTAGGAGTCGACGACGCCCTTGATCGCCGCCAGCTCTTCCGGGTTGCCGGCGTTGTGGGTCCACAGGGTGATCTCGTTGGAACCTTCGGACGTGGCCGAGGCACTGCCTTTGCCGCAGGCGCCAAGGCTGCCGATCAGGGCGGCCGCCGTTATGCTGGTGGCCAGGATTCGGGTGAATCGCTTGTTCATGAGTGAGTCTTTCTGCTTGTCTTATGCGCGGATGATCAGCCCGGGTCCTTGGGGGCGCGGCCGGTGCAACGGCTGCGTCCCTTTTGCGGGGCCCGGGGATGGGTGTGTGCTGTCGGTGGAGTGTGCTCTGGATGGAGTGCTCTGTCCGGATTGCTCAGTCCGGAGTGTTCAGTCCGGCGGTGGACCGACGGACCCTCTCTCAATGAGCGGGCAGGAGAACTTCTCTTGGACGGCTGCCGTTTCGGGCCCTTCGATATCGTCGAGGAGCCGGGTGACCGCCCAGCGTCCCATCTCATAGTGCGGAAGCGCCACGGTGGTGAGTCCGGGCCACAGCGCCGCGGCGATCAGCTCGAGGTTGTCCGTTCCGACGATGGAGACGTCCTCGGGGATGCGGAGCCCCAGCGCGGCAGCGGCCTGGTAGGCACCCATGGCCACGCGGTCGCTGAAACAGAACAATCCAGTCGGCCGCTCCGGGCGCCGCAGCAGTTCCAGTGCTGCCTCCCGCCCGCCCTGAGTATCGGCCACCCCTGCGGTCACCAGTTCCGAATGGAAGCGGAGGCCGTGGCGCGCCAGGGCGTTCCGGAAGCCCTGCAGCCGTCCGTGGGTTGCCGGGATATCGTCGCCGTTGCCGAGCATTCCGATCCTGGTATGGCCGGCCTTGACGAGGGCTTCCACTGCCGTTTCCGCCGCGGTCACTTCGTCCGGGACCACCGATGAGATGGACCGGTCCACCGTAACGGCGTCGAGGAGGACCGTGGGAAGCGTGCCCAGTTCCTCCGGAAGGCTGACCCCCTGGTGGTACATCCTCGCGTAGACGATCCCGTCCACCTGGTGTTGCTGCAGGGTGCGGATTTCGCGGTGCTCGAGTTCCAGGTCGCGGCCCGAGTTGACCACCATGAGCACGTAGCCGCGCTCGTAGGCGGCGTCCTGGGCGCCCCTGATCATCGCCCCGGCGAACGGCGTGGTGGTGATTTCGTCGCTGACGAGGCCAAGGATCTGCGAACGCTGGTTGCGCAGTCCGCTGGCAAGCCGGTTGGGAGCGTAGCCAAGGTCCTTGGCCACAGCCCGCACATGTTGCTGGGTCTGGGGATTGACGCGGGAACTGGTGGCGTCATTGAGGGCGTGCGAAACCGTGGTGACGGAAACGCCAGCGGCCTTCGCCACTTCCCGGATGCCTATCTTTGTCGCCATTGACTGTCCTTTGCAAAACGTTTTGCTTGTTGTGTTGATCACAGTACCCAAAACGATTTGCAACTGTCAATCATTTCGCCCGCAGCCGCCCGGGAGGTTCTTCCGGAACAGGCTCCAACCGTGTCCGCGCGCGGTCTCCGTCACTACAATGGGACGCATGACCGAGGCCTTGCGCAGTCCGGCACAGCGGTCCCGCACGTTCGCCGGGATCCTGGTGAATACCGCCCTCGCCAACATCACCACCAGCTACTTATGGTTCGCGCTGACGTTCTGGGTGTACCTGCAGACGCGCAACGTGATCGCCACCGGGGTGATTGGCGGCGCGTACATGCTGTTGATCGCCCTCTCCAGCATCAGCTTCGGAACTTTCGTGGACCGCTACCGCAAGCTGGCCGTGATGCGCTTCGCCGCCGGCTTCACGCTGGTGATGTTCGTGCTGTCCGGGGTCATGTTCCTGCTGACACCCGCCGCCCGGCTCCTGGACCTGACACAGCCCTGGTTCTGGGTCTTCACCCTGATCATCCTGGTCGGAGCGGTGGTGGAAAACATGCGCAACATTGCGCTCTCCACCACCGTCACCATCCTCATTGAGCCGGATCGGCGGGCCAACGCCAACGGGCTGGTGGGCATGGTGCAGGGACTGATGTTCATCGTCACCTCGCTGCTCTCCGGGCTGTCAGTCGGGCTGCTGGGCATGGGCTGGACGATCGTCGTCGCGATAGTGCTCACGGCGCTGGCATTCGCGCACCTGCTCATGCTGCGCATGCCCGAGGAGGTGCGCGCGGCCGCCACTGACGCGCACGGCGGATTCGACCTACGCGGCTCCCTCGCCGCCGTTCTAGCCATTTCCGGGCTGTTCGCGCTGATCCTCTTCTCCACGTTCAACAACTTCATCGGCGGCGTCTACATGGCGCTGATGGATCCCTACGGCCTGGAAATGTTCCCGGTGGAGCTGTGGGGGACCTACTTCGCGCTCGGCGCCACCGGGTTCATCGTGGGCGGAGCGCTGATCGGAAAATTCGGACTCGGGTCCAACCCGCTGCGTACCATGCTCATCGCCGTGATCGTCATGGGGATTCTTGGTGCGGTGTTCACGCTGCGGGAGTGGGCATGGCTGTACATCACCGGCATCTGGCTGTACCTGGTTCTGGTGCCTTTCGTGGAGGCCGCCGAGCAGACGGTCATCCAGCAGGTGGTGCCTCTAAACCGGCAGGGTCGGGTGTTCGGATTCGCCATGGCGTTCGAGTCCGCGGCAGCGCCAATCACCGCGTTCCTCATCGCGCCGATCGCCCAGGTCTGGATCATCCCCTACGCGCGGTCCGCAGAGGGTGCCGCCCAGCTGGCGCCGCTGCTGGGCGAGGGCACCTCCCGCGGCATCGCTCTGGTGTTCCTGGCGGCCGGGATCATCATGATCGCCGCCGCGATGCTGGCTTCCCTGACCCCGGTCTACCGCCGGGTCTCTGCGTCGTACGCGCGGACGGCTGCCGAGGAGTCGGGGATGGCGAACACCGCCTCCTCGTCCTCGTCCTCCAAATGAGTAGGAACTGCTTCTAGCACTCGCCTGCCGCGGCTCGTAGGTCACACCCGCTTCCGCACCCGCCGCGCTACTCCGCGGAGCCCGCCCGGCCCGGCTGGCTGGCATCAACCGGGAAGGTCATGAACGCCGGCGTCTCGTACGGATGCGCGGACAGCGCGGCGCCCACGACGGCGGTGCGCCGGGAGCGCGGGTAGATGGCCTCGATCCGGGTTTCCGGCACCTCCTCGGGGGATCCGACGGCGCCGATGGCCGGGTTCGCGCCGGGCAGCGGCGTGAAACGCCCGGTACCTTCGAGGCTGAACGAGCAGTGCGAGTAGTTGCCCAGGCGGCCCGCCCCGGCGTCGCCGATGGCTTGCCGGACAGCCTGTGCGGCATCGGTGGGGACGTAGATGACCAGGCAATCCATGGGCTCCATGGCTGAAAGTCTGGCACGGACCGCTGCGGAATGGCGGGCGGCCGCGTTGAACCCGCGGCCGCCCGCCCTTATCCGGTGTGGGCTGGGCCTCAGCGCACCGACTTCCGCTCGTAGAGCGCCATGGACCAGGCATACCCGGCGACCGCAATGACCACGCACCATCCGATCGCGAGCACCGGACTCCAGCCGAGCGGGGTGCCAAGCAGCAGGCCGCGGATGGCCTCGATGAACGGCGTGAACGGCTGGTACTGCGCGAACCACTGCATCCACTCCGGCATCGACTCGGTGGGCACGAAGCCGCTGCTGAGGAAGGGCAGGAAGGTCAACAGGAGGGGCAGATTGCTCGCTGTCTCGACCGACTTCGCCTGCATCCCCATGGCCACCCCCAGCCAGCTGATCGCGAACGCGATGAGCACGAGCAGACCGGCGGTCGCACTCCACTCGACCGGTCCGGCAGTCGGGCGGAAGCCAATCAAGAGGCCGACGCCGAGCACCAGCACAACGGCGATGATCGCCTGGATGGTGTTGCCGAGCACGTGCCCGGCAAGCACCGCAGCCCGTGAGATCGCCATGGTGCGGAACCGCGCCGTGATGCCCTCGGCCATGTCCATCGAGACCGTCGTGGCGGTGCCGCCGGCGCTGCCCGCGATGGTCAGCAGCAGGATGCCCGGCATAACGTATGCGACATACGCCTCCCGCCCTCCGGCCGGATCCGCACCGGGCAGGCCGGCCCCGAGGGTGCCGCCGAACACGAACACGAAGAACAGCAGGAGCACCACCGGCCCCACGATGGTGAACACGGACAGGCCCGGGTAGCGCACCATGTGCAGCAGGTTGCGGCGCAGCATGGTGGCCGCGTCGGCGATGACGTGCGATTGGCGGCCGGTGCCCGGGGTCGTCTGGCGCCGGGCGGTGATGGTGGTCATGACGCGGTTCCCTTCGTGTCGGCCCGGCTGGTGAGCGCGAAGAACACGTCATCGAGGTCCGGGGTGTGGATGCTGAGGTCGTCCACCTCGAGGTTGGCCGAGTCGAGGCGGTCCAGCACGGTGCGCAGCGCGCCCACCCCGCCATCGCTCGGCACGGCAAGCGAGAGCCCGGCGTCGTCGCGGGCCGACTCGTCGAGCAGGCGGGCAGCGGAGTCGAGCGCCGCGGCATCCGCGAACCGGAGCCGGATGTGGCCTCCGGGCACCAGGCGCTTGAGCTCGTCCGGGGTCCCCTCGGCGACGATGCGGCCGCCGTCGAGCACCGCGATGCGGTCCGCGAGCTCGTCCGCCTCGTCGAGGTACTGGGTGGTGAGCAGCACGGTGGTGCCGTCCGCGACGAGGCCGCGCACGATGTCCCACATGGTGCGGCGGCTACGAGGGTCCAGGCCCGCGGTGAGCTCGTCGAGGAAGATGACGCTGGGCGCCGAGACAAGGGTCATCGCCAGGTCGAGGCGGCGGCGCATCCCGCCCGAGTAGGTGGCAAGCGGTTTGCGGGCGGCGTCGGTGAGGTCGAACTGCTCCAGCAGCTCGGCCACCCGGGTCCTTGAGCGGTTCGCCCCGAGGTGGCGCAGCCGGGCCATCAGCTGGAGGTTCTCCTCGCCGGTGAGGAGGTTGTCCACCGCGGAGAACTGTCCGGTGAGGCCGATCGCGGCGCGCACGCCGCCCGGATCGCGGACGACGTCGCAGCCGTTCACGACGGCTGTGCCGCCGTCGGGCCGGACAAGCGTGGCCAGAATGTGCACGGCGGTCGTTTTGCCCGCGCCGTTCGGGCCGAGCAGCGCCGTGACGGTGCCCGCGCCCACGGTGAGGTGGACGTCGTCGAGCACGACCTTTTGGCCGTAGGACTTCCGCAGCCCGCGGGCTTCGATCGCTGGCGTATTCATGGGTTCGTTCCTTTCCGCTGGATGCCCGGAGTTAGCGGGCGCGTTGGATGCTGATGTCGCTGGCCCGGGTGCGCGCGTGCACTGCGACCGCCTGTTCGGACGCGCCGGGAGCGTGGTCGCCGTCGAGCTCGTTGCGCACGTGCCCGTCCTTCGAGGACAGGTCGAGCCAGGCGGGAACGCCGGGCCGCACGCCGATGGTGACCTGGCCGAAGCCGCTCTCCACCTGGATGGAACCGCTCGAGACCTCGCCGAGGTGGATGCTGCCGTACGCGGTCTTCGCCGCAACGGAGGCGAGCGCCTTCGTGATCTCGAGGTCGCCGTAGGAGAGCTTCGCGTCGAGGTCGCCGCCCGACTCCCCGATCAGGATGCTGCCATGCGATGCCTTGAGGAGCGCGTCGCCGGTGACCGTTCCGATCCGGATCTGACCGTGGTCGGCCGTGATCTCGAGTCCGCCCTTGGCGGTACCCACGGTCGCGTTGCCGTGCGAGGCGCGTAGCCACAGGTCGCCGGTGGTGTCCAGATCCACGCGGCCAAGCGAGCTTTTGATGCGGGTCGCGCCGAGGCGTCCGACGGTTCGCACGCCTCCCACCGCGATTTCGGCGGTGAACCGCGATCCGGCCGGCAGCTCGACTTTGACGTCGACCGACTCGGTGGGCCCCCGCCAGCTGAAGCGGGGCCGCGGGCCCTTGATGGTGACCCGCTCGCCGTCGAAGTCGACCGTGGTCTCCTCCGCGCCTCGGCGGTCCACCGCCTTATCCGGGTTGGTGGGCGAAACGGTCACCACCGTGTCGGCGCGGTCACCGGCGAAGACGTCGATCGCGCCGACCTGGAGGTTGATGGCGAGGTCAATGGGGGCGGGGGTGTTGAACGTGGGCATGCCGAAGTCTGCCTTTCTGTGGGTGTGTTCGTTCGGCCCCGCGGGTTCGCGTGGCTGGTGGGTGTGTTGGGCTGTGGTGGCGTGAGCGGGTTACCGCGCCCAGCCCGCGAAGTTGTCGCCGGTGCGCAGCGTGCGCTGCGCGGATCGTCGCTGCTTCGGCTGGAGTGCGGTGGCGACGGCTCGGACCAGCCAGGTGTTGACGGACAGCCCGTCCGCCGCCGCCGCCTCGTCCACCCGCGCCTTGAGGGCGTCGGGCAGGCGGAGCGTGGTGCGGGAGGTGCTCGCGTCGTCGAGATCGAGCGGTGCAGCCGGACGGTCGTCGTTGTCAGGTTCGGTGTTTGGCTGGGTTACAACGAACTCGACGTCGCGACCGCGCAGCCGCAGGTCAACCGAGCCGGGCGCGAGATCCCGGGTGATCTCGCCGGCCGCGGCCGACAGGGCATCGAGTAATACGAGCCGCGTGGCGGCATCCAGCCCGGCGGCGAGCCGTTCGGCGGCGGCTCGGGTGTTTTCCGAGCCGTCCTCCGCGGCATCCACTACCTGGCGTTGCAGGTCGGTGACGTACTGTCCGAGTTCCATGCCACCATAGTGACACCACTGTGGTGTCACGTCAAGGTCTGGTGGTGTCAAGGACGGCGCGCCCGGGCATTGTTCAGCCGCCCGTCCTGCAGGCTGGGCGCCGGGAGCGGGGCGTTTCCGGCGTCGGGGCTGATAATCAAGGCATGAAGGCGCTGACGGACTCCCTTGCGGTGTTTGCCGCGTGCTACTCGCTGGGTGCTGTCGCGGGTGCGATTCTTCTCGTTGTCGCGCTGCACAAGCTTGAACCGGAATTCGACCCCTCCTGGCGGATGCTCAGTGAATATTCGCTGGGCAGCTACGGCGTGATCATGCGGATTGCGTTCATCCTCGGCGGAACCGGCGTCGCAGCGTCCGGCATTGCCTTGTGGCCGCCTGCGGGCGTTCTGGCAGTCGGACTTCCCGTGGTGGCGCTAGGGCCGCTCGGGGCGGCTTTTGTCGACACGGACCCGATCACGACGCCGCGGCCGGAGATCACAGGCCGGGGCAAGGTCCACGCCGGGCTCGGCTCGCTCTTCATCCTGGGCTTTCCCGTTGCCGCGACCTCTGCCGGAATCGGTGCAGCCATGCATTCGCCCGCCGGCCAGATTCTCGCGTGGGCGGCGGTCATCCCGTGGGCGGGCCTGATCTGGTTCCTCGGCGCGACATTCCGGTTCGGTCAACCCGACGCGGTCGGGAAGCCCGAGGTACTTATCGGCTGGCCCAACCGCTTCAGCATGCTGGCATATCTGGCCTGGGTGGCGTTGGCGGGCGGCCTGACACTGATCCAGGCTCTCTGAGGACCGAAGAACAGCAGGGAGCGAGCTAAGGCCGGGCAGGCACGGCCAGGATCTGCTCATAGTGTTCCACCGTTGGAAACGGTGAATAGAAATGATGCAGCAGCCCGCGCCACTCCTGGTACTCCGCGGACCCCCTGAAACCTTCCGTATGGTCCTCCAGACGGGCCCATTCCACCAGCAGCAGATACGTGGCGGTGCTCTCGATGCATCGCGAAAGCGTGAGGCCCTGGAATCCAGGCATGGAAGCAATGATCAGCTTCGCTTTGCTGAAGGCAATCTCGAAATCGTCCTCCATACCGGGCCGGACGGAGAGCAAGGCATGTTCGGTGATCATCCCACCATCATGACCCATCTTCTACCGCCGGGTGTCACCGCGGCAATGACGGGGCCGGCGGCCTAGTCCGGCGACCGGTGAAGGACAAAGATGCCGCCGTACGCGGGCTGGTCCGATCGTTGCCGGTCACTCTGGGTGTATTCGTCCAGCACAGCGCCTATGCGCGTGATCAGGTCCTCGGCGTCCTTCTCGGAGAGGTGCAACACGAAACGTGAGAGGCTGGCGATCGCGTCCGGCCCTGCTTCCGTCAACTCTTCCCGGAACGCCTCGATCGGCGCCAGCGGACCGCCCGGACCAGCTTCACGCAGTGCAGTGTCCAGGTTCCAGGACCGCCCCGTGGAACGGTACGGCTTCTCCAGCGCACCACTTTCTCCCGTGCGGACCTCGGCAGCTTCAAGGAATCCGGTGGAGAGCAATTGCCGCACGTGATAGAGCACTGTCCCTGGATCCTGGCCCAGCCGGTCGGCGAGTTGTTTGTTGGTCAGTTCGCGGAGTCCGCACAGGCGCAGGATCCTCAGACGCAGCGGATGGGCCAGCGCCTTGATTTCCCGGGCGCTGGCGGCGGGTTTATTCTCGTTCACGCTGGTCGGCTCTGCGTCCGTCATGGATCCATCCTACGATCCGGTGTACAAACTTCAACCCCCTTGAATTTTCTCAATCACTAGGGAATGGTTCACCTATGACTAGTTCCGCCGCGCAGGTGAAGGTACGGGGTGGCGCGCCGCTGGGTGCGTCCTATTGGAAGCTGTGGACCTCATCCGGGCTCTCCAACCTCGCGGACGGCGTCTTCAAAATCGCGCTGCCGCTGCTGGCCATTCAGTTCACGCAGTCACCCCCGCTGATTGCCGGGCTGACGGTCGCAGCGACGCTTCCCTGGCTCCTCTTCGCCCTCACTGCCGGCGCGCTGGCCGACCGGTTGGACCGGCGCAAGCTCATGCTGTGGGCCAACCTCGGCCGCGCGGTCCTGCCGGCCGTCCTGGTCGCCGTCGTCCTGTTGGATTTGGGCTCCATGTGGGCTCTGTACGTTGTCGCATTGCTGGTGGGGGTGGCTGAAACGCTCTACGACACCTCCGCGCAGTCGATCCTGCCCCAGGTGGTGCACAGGGATCAGCTGTCGCGCGCCAACGGCCGGCTCTATGCCGTCGAGCTCACCGCCAACCAGTTCGTTGGTCCCCCGCTGGGCGGGCTGCTGGTGACCCTCGGCGTCGTTGCGGCCTTTGCGGCGCCGGCGGCCCTCTGGCTTGCGGCCGTCGGCGCCCTGTTCCTGGTCCCGGGCGCTTTTCGCACAGAGCGGGAGGTGAAGACGACACTGCGATCCGACATTGGTGAGGGTTTGCGGTTTCTCTGGAACCAGAAGATCCTTCGCACGCTCGCGGTGATGACCGGGGTGTTCAACTTCGCATCCAACGCGGCATTCGCGGTGTTGGTGCTGTTTGCCGTGGGTCCGGCGTCGGAGATGGGACTGTCCGAAGTGGGGTTCGGCCTACTTTTGACGAGCTCCGCCCTCGGCGCCCTGGTTGGCTCGTTCATCGCCGAACGGGTGGAGGCCAAGCTGGGCCGGTCCAAGTCCCTGGCACTCACCATCTTCGGGGGCGCCTTGTTCGTAGGTGCGCCGGCCGTCACGGACAACCCCTACGTTCTTGGCCCGCTCCTCTTTGTGGGCGGCGTGCTGATCGTGCTGTGGAACGTCATTACCGTTTCCCTGCGCCAGCGCATTGCCCCCAACCGCTTGCTGGGCCGAGTCAACAGCGCCTACCGCCTGCTGGCGTGGGGCACCATGCCGCTCGGTGCGGCAGTTGGCGGCCTGCTGGCCCAATGGCTGGGCCTGCAGGTCATGTTCGGCATCATGGGAGTGCTGACCCTCGCGCTGCTCGGGTTGATGCCGATCCTCACGGACAAGGCGATTGCCGCAGCCGACGTGGAGTCCTAGGTTGCGTCGGACGCAGCGGCGAAGCGCCGCGGCGCGCTCTACACTGCTTGGATGGAGGCTACGGTCAGCGGAGTTCCTGTGCATTACGCCGCGTACGGCACCGGCACCCCGGTTCTGGCACTGCACGGCGCTGGTGTGGATCATCGCGAGATCGCCGGCGCCCTTGAACCGATATTCTGCAACGTTCCCGGGTTTCGGCGCCTGTATCCGGACCTGCCTGGGATGGGCCGCACTCCGGCGCCCGAGACGATCACAAGCAACGACGACGTCCTGGACCTCTTGCTCGGCTTCATCTACAGCACCATTGGCGATGAGCCGTTCCTTGTCATGGGTCAGTCGTACGGCGGCTACCTGGCCCGCGCCGTTGCCGACCAGAGACCTCAGCAGGCTGTCGGGCTGGCGTTAATCTGCCCGGTTGGCGCGCATACCCGCGACGTGCCTAAGCACGAGGTTCTTGTGGCGTCGGCCGACCTCAGCGGCAACCTGGACCCTGAGCTCGAGGCTTCCTACCGTAGCTACTTCGTTGTGCAGACGGCCGAAACGCTTAACCGGTTCCAGGAGTTGGTGGCTCCCGGAGCGTCACTCGTCGATGAATCGAGCCTGATGCGGATCTTTTCGCACTGGGAGCTACGGGATCGCCCGGAAGCTGCGAAAACCTATCTTCACCCTGTGCTCATTCTTGCAGGGAGGCAGGATGCCACGGCCGGGCACTCTGGCCCGCGGGAACTGATCGAGCACTACCCTCGCTCTACATTTGCCGTACTCGATCGCGCCGGCCACGCGCTGTTCCACGAGCAGCCCGCCCTCACGCAAGCCCTGGTGGTCGAATGGCTCGCGCGCGTGCGTGAGCTGTCCACGACATGAAATGGCCGCCTCAGGTGCGGACCCCTGCGGGGCCGGCATCCGCGTCGGGGTTCGCGCCGCTGGTACGCCGCACATTCACGGACGGCACCGGCTCCTCATCGCCCGGCCCCAAAAAGCGCCAGGCCGCGACTCCCGCGGTCACCGCGACGGCTACGGCCCCGGCAATCAACCAGGCTTTCCCCGAAGCCGTCCGCCGCGACTTCGCCCGGGCGGGTGCCGGGACAACCTTAGGGGCCACCCGCTGCAGGCCCTCGTGAACGCGGGGAGCCAGAGTTTCCACTCCGCCGGCGAGCTCGTCAGCGAGCCGCCGCAGACCGGCCTGGATCCTCGGGGACGCAGATTCAATCCCGGTGTCGAGCCCCGCGACCGCCTTCTGCAGTGCCGCCTCGACGCCGGGAGTGGCCCACTCCCTCCCCTTCGTGAGCTGGGACATGAGATTCTCGGAAAGATGCCGGATCTGATCGGCCTGCACTGTGGGTGTTGCCGTCCGCATGGGTGCCTCCTCGGTGTGATGGATGCCCATAGCCTACGGCGCAAGGCGCCGTCGAAAAAAGCCCCTCCCGGCAGCGGCGTCAGGAGGCGACCATAGTCCCGTCAGGCCCGGGCGAAAAAGTGTCGGCTACGCAGTGCCTACGTGTCAGAATCCTCACATGACCAAGGAACGCAGTGAACTGAAGAGCATCGGATACGAGATCTTCATCGGCATCCTCTCGATCCTGTCGATCGTCAATCTCGTGCTCTTGTATCTCGTGCAGGACGAGTCGCTCGACACCGTACTCACCGTGATGAACGCCATTTTCAGCGTGATCTTCCTCGCCGACTTCCTCTACCGGATTCTCACCGCGCCATCGGCGGGCGCCTATTTCTTCAAGCACTTCGGCTGGGCCGACCTGTTGGCCAGCGTGCCTGTTGCGCAATTCAAGATCCTGCGCGTCTTCCGGCTGGTCCGGGTGTACCGTCTGTTCCGCGAGGTCGGCAGCGGCACGATCGGCCGCGCGCTGATCAAAGATCGGGCCGGCAGCTCCCTGTACGTACTGCTGCTCATGGGCATTTTGGTGCTGGAGTTCGGAAGCCTCTCCATTCTCCGCGTCGAGCAGAACGCCCCAGAGGCCAACATCACGACCGCCTCGGACGCCATCTGGTACACGATCGTCACCATCTCAACAGTTGGATATGGTGACCAATATCCGGTCACCGATGCGGGCCGCACCATCGGCGCGGGCATCATCGTCCTCGGTGTCGGCATCTTCGGCACCTTCACCGGCTACCTGGCCAACTTCTTCCTGTCGCCGAAGAAGAAAGAGCAGGCACCGATGGCCAGTGCGGCCGACAGTCGTACCGCGACGGTCGACGGACTCCGCCTGCGCCTCGAAGCGTCCGAAGCCAAGCTCACCGAGATCAGGAAACTGCTTGCCGAGCCAACCCAGTGAACTTCTACCAATAGTCTTTTGAACCTGCGATTCACCGCTCCGGCACAAGCACCCCCAAGGACGACGACAGGGTACTCCACCGCGCGACACGGGCCCTGCCCGCCCGGCGGGAGCCGCACTTTCGTAGACTCAAGGGAGATCCAGCTTGTTTCCGCTTGAGACAGGCCCGCCACAGGAAGAGCCATCGATGAAGATTATCGTCCTAGTAAAAGAGGTCCCCGACACCTACGGGGACCGAAAACTGAACCTTGAAACAGGCCTCGCCGACCGCGAAGCCAGCGAGGCAGTCATTGATGAGATCGGTGAGCGGGCCCTGGAGCTGGCACTGACGTACGCAGACGCGAACCAGGGCACGGAGGTCGCAGTCCTCTCCCTCGCTCCGGAGGGCGCCACGGCAACGATCCGCAAGGGTCTCGCGATGGGCGCGGGCAGCGCCACCCACATCTCCGACGAGGCACTCCGGGGTGCGGATCTTGGACTGACCGCCGAGACCCTCGCCGCAGCGATCCGCCGCGTGGAATTTGACCTGGTGATCACCGGCAACGTCTCCACCGATGGGTCCGGCGGCATGATTCCCGCGATGCTCGCCGAATTGCTCGACGTGCCCCTTGCCAGCGGCCTCAGCTCCGTGCACATCAGCGACGGCGCCGTGTCCGGCTCCAGGCCCGTTGAATCCGGCGTGCAGCAGGTCTCAGCGACCCTGCCCGCGGTGATTTCCATTACCGAGGCGCTTCCCGGGCCGCGCTTCCCGAACTTCAAAGGCATCATGGCCGCGAAGAAGAAGCCCGTTGAGGTGCTGACGCTCGCAGACCTCGGGGTCACGGCCGACAACCCGGACGCGGCGCGGTCGATCATGCTGACCGTGGCAGAGAAACCCCCGCGCGAAGCCGGCGTGAAGATCATTGACGAGGGTGATGCCGGCGAGAAGCTGGCCGACTTCCTCATCGAAAACCGACTGGCGTAAGGAACAACGATCATGACTGAATTCCCTCGTGACGCCATCCTCGTCGTCGTCGAAACCCAGGCTTCCGGAGAACTCGAGAAGGCAGCCCCCGGACTCTTCGGCGCTGCCGCCGGAGCCGGCACGCCGATTGCCCTGGTGCTCGCCGCACCCGGCACCGGAAGCGCCGCCGCCGCCGCCGCGGAGGCCGCGGACCTTGGTGCCGCGCACGTACTGATCGCCGAGACTCCGGATCCCTCCGCGCTCGGCGTGCCGGGCGTAGACGCCCTGGCCGCCGCTGTGGAGCAGGTGCAGCCGGACGCCATCCTGATATCGCATTCCCTGAACGGGCGCGACCTAGCCGGCCGCTACGCCGCCCGCGCGCGGGCAGCGGTATGCGTTGACGCCGTCGGTGTGTCCCGTGATGACGAGGGCGTCGTGGCACACCACTCCGTCTACGGCGGCGCCTACAACGTGACGTCAACGGCCACGTTCGGCGCGCCGGTCATCACGGTCCGGCAGGGCTCCATCGAGGCGCGCGCTGCGGCCCGGCCGCCGGCGTCGGAGACCCTGGCGGTGACGCCTTCCGGGAAGCCGGCCGCCCGGATCGACTCGTTCGACGAGGCCGTTGTGGCGACCTCCCGGCCTGAGCTGCGAGGCGCCGCAAAGGTTGTCGCGGGTGGCCGCGGGCTGGGGTCGGAGGAACAGTTCGCCCTGGTCGGACAGCTCGCCGATACCCTCGGCGCTGCCATTGGCGCTTCGCGGGCCGCGGTGGATGCGGGCTACGTCCCGCAGGCGCACCAGGTCGGCCAGACCGGGGTTTCCGTGTCATCACAGCTGTACATCGCGCTGGGCATCTCCGGCGCCATCCAGCACCGGGCGGGCATGCAGACTGCGAAGACGATCGTCGCCATCAACAAGGACGGGGACGCGCCGATCTTCGAGATCGCCGACTTCGGTGTGGTCGGCGACCTCTTCACGGTGGTACCCCAGCTGATCAGCGCCCTTGAGGCCCGGAAGAAGTAGCCATGACACCCCAGTCTCGGTCCATTCGGCGGGGCCTGCCCCGCGTCGAAGGCGGTGACCCCTGGCCTCCAGCAGGTGAGGCGCCCGCACGCATTGTCACGGCAGAAGCTCCGCCGGAGCTTGTTTCCCCGGCGGAACCGGCCACCGCCGCGCCCTCCGTTCCCTCCCTGCCCGCCGCGCCCCCTCCCCCGAAAACGGCACCGGGTGCGACGGCGGTGTCCGCTCCGGTCCCTGCCGGGAACTCCGGCGCCGCGGCGCCGCGGCAGCTTCGCCGCGGCCTGCCGCGCGTGCCGGGCGGCGAACCGTGGCCGCCAGCGGGCGAGGTTACGGCATCAGCGGCAGCCCTGTCCGGGGCTCCCGCCGCAGGCGACACCCAGCCGCCGACGGCAGCTGAGACGCCGACGCCGACCGCCGTCGCCGCTGCAGCTCCGCAAGAAGTACCGGCAGCGTCGCTGCCCGCCGCTGCTCCGGCCACCGCACCCGCCACCCTGACAACGGGAACCACACCGCTCCGCCGCGGGCTTCCGCGCGTCCCGGGCGGTGAACCGTGGCCGCCGGCTGGACTTGCTCCGGTGGTAGCTGTTGCTTCTGCTGTCGCCGCCGCCCCCGCGGTCCAGGCCGAGCCCGAACACATGGCTCCCGCCGCGGCTGCCAGCGTGCCGGAGACTGTTCCCGAGGTGGAGCCGCCTGCGACGGTGGAGTCGACCGCGCCCGCGAGCGCACCCGCGGTCCCCGCCGCAGCACCCGCCGCCCCACCAGCAGCTCCGGCACCGGCGGCACCATCAGCCGCCGCTCAAAAGCCCGTGAAGCCGAAGACCGAGGCAAGGCTCTACGGGTCTCGCACCCTGGGCCAGTGGATCAAGCGCGTGGTGCTCCTCGTCGTCGGCGCCGTGGCCGCCGCAGCGATTCTTGTGCTCGCCGCGCGCGGTGTGACGACGCTGCCGGGCGTACCCGAGTTCCTCGAAAGGTACCCCGGCGAGTACCACTTGCCGGAGGCCGCCGAACCGGGCTTCCCGTGGTGGGCGCAGTGGACACACTTCCTGAACTTCTTCCTGATGGTGCTCATCATCCGCTCCGGCTACCAGGTGCGCACGCAGCAGAAGCCGCCGGCGTTCTGGACGCCGAAGCGCGGTGGCAAGAAGATCAGCATCAACCTGTGGCTGCACCAGTCGCTGGACATCCTGTGGCTGGCCAACGGCCTCATCTTTGTGGTGCTGCTGTTTGCCTCCGGCCACTGGATGCGCATCGTCCCGACCAGCTGGGAGGTGTTCCCGAACGCGCTCTCCGCGCTCCTGCAGTACATGACACTCGACTGGCCCGTGGAGAACGGCTGGGTGAACTACAACAGCCTGCAGCAGCTCATGTACTTCATCGTGGTCTTCATCGCGGCTCCGCTCGCGGCCATCACGGGTGCGCGCATGAGCGAGTTCTGGCCGAAGGACGCGAAGACGCTGAACAGGATCTACCCGGTGGAGGCTGCGCGCGCGCTTCACTTCCCCACGATGCTGTTCTTCGTGCTGTTCATCCTCATCCACGTGTTCCTGGTGTTCGCGACCGGTGCGCTGCGCAACCTGAACCACATGTTCGGCGGCACCGACGTGGTGAACTGGACCGGGTTCTGGCTTTTCGCGGCAGCCATCGCCGTCACGGCGGCCGCATGGTACGCCGCCCGCCCGCTCGTGCTCGCACCCATCGCGAAGCTGTTCGGCCAGGTGAGCAGCCGGTAGGCCATGGTGCCTGCGGCCCCGGCCGGCCGCTACGCGAGGGGCCGGCCGGTCAATTTTTCCCGCTATCGGTGCATTCGGGGCCGTGGTACGTTCAGCGTGATCAGGATGTCCTAGCGCGGCTCCTATCCGGCCCGGCTCCTGGCACAACCCCAGAAAGCGGAGGCAACGATGCCAACACTCATGATCTTTCACGAAGTCGACGACGTTGAGCACTGGCTCAGTTCAACAAAACGGGAAGAAGTATTCGGGCCGCTGGGCATCACGGTTCGAACCTTCATCGACCCGGCAAAGAGCAACCGTGTGGGCCTGATCGCCCAGGTCCCCGACATGGAAACGTTCCAGCGGATCATGGAGTCCGAAGCGGCAGCCGAAGCGATGAAATTCGACGGCGTCCGTCCGGACACCATCCTGGTGCTCGTCGAACCCTAGGTATCTCGGGGCCTGATGCCGAGCCGACGACGGCTGAAAAGTTGGCCAAGTTCATCCCGCTGGCCGGTCCGCTGCTGGCCACCAGTTCGCTGAGCGCCTCGGGAATGGTCGCGGCATGAGGATCACTCGTACAGCCAGCGCAGTATGGAAAGGCCGAAGGGACCGGTCCGGTGCAATACCGTACGCAGTCCCTTCGGCTCCAACCCCTTGGGTAGCAGGTCGGACAGCGGGCTAGGGTTGCTTCTTTTCGGGGAGGAACATTGCCTTCGCCAGCGGTGTCACGGTGAGTGATCTGAGCTGAGCGGCCCCGCCTTCGGCGAAGAGGGCCATCTTGTCGGCACCGGCAGTGGGGAACACCTGGTCCGTGATGGTCCGCAGACCGTCCTGGGCGAACACCTCGACCGATGAGCGGTCGAGATAGATCCGCATAGTGATGTTGCCGTTCTTGTCCAGCTTGACGGGAGCGCCCTCGATGGAACCGAATGCCGGGTGGAACGCGGTGTTGCCGGAATTGGTGCGGTCAACGAAGAGCTTCCCGGTCGTGGCGTCGTAGCCGATGACGGTGGATGATGTTCCATTGCCCAGCACAGTGATGCCGGCTTTCGTGGCGGTGCCCGGGGCGAGCGTGATATCGACTCGTTGGACCTGACCGGAGGCAGCCGCGGGCAGCGGCGTTGTTCCCTGCGGGATCGGGATGCCGCCCTTGGCAACGTAGCTTGGCTTTTGGGCCAGCTTGTCGACCTGCTTGACGGCACTTTGGGTGAGCCTGGGCCCTTCCGGGGTCTGAGTCAGTTTCACTTCGCGCGGCAGTGCCATGGCGCTGCGCCACGGGTTGGTGGGGATGTTGTTGGCATAGTCCCAGTTGTTCATCCAGCCGAGCATGACCCGCTTGTCTTCGGGCATGTTGGCGAAGGACACGGCGGCGTAGTAGTCACGGCCGTAGTCCAGCCAGTCATAGGACTGCAGTCGGCTTGTGGCTGCTGTGGAGCTCGCCATGAACTCGTCAGCGAGGATATGCCCCCAGCCGAATCGGTTGTTGTCGACGATTTTGATCTGTGCCTGTTGGCCAACGAATTCTTTGACATTCCAGGATGCCCAATCCAGCGATTCACTGTCGTTGCCGGTGGCCGTGCGGACCACCTTTCCGTTGATCACCAGGTTCACGGATTCTTCATCGGACCTGGGGACAGCGGCGGTGTCGGTGAGCATGACGTGGTCAAGAGTCAGGTGTCCCCACCCGCCGGTAGCTTGGTCAACAACCCGCAGTTGTGCATTCTGTCCCGCGAATTCGGACACGTCCCAGCCCTTCCAGTTCAGGATTCCGGAATTGTCTCCTGCCAGGGAGCGGACCACGCTGCCGTTGATGAGCAACTGGACGGCCAGGATTTGTCCGGAGTCCGCGGAGCGGTTGCCGCCGCCGGCCAGCATGCTCATGAAATTCTTGGTGATGGGGAATTCCGGTGAGGTCAGGGTGCCCTGCCGGTCATCGCCCGGTGCGGTGCCGGTCTCGAAGGTGTTGATCCGCTTAGCTCCGATGTAATAGTCCCCGCCACTGGCGGAGGGCTGGAAATTCGGGGTGAGGTCGCCGGTTCCGGTCCAGTCGGCGTCGGCCAGTGTTGTCCCCTCCGGAACCTCGAAGCCGTTGAACTTGAGCTCCCCCTCGGGTGGGGTGTTGTCCAGCTTGCCGGAGACCCGAGGGTGCTTGCCGCCGCCCACGAGGAAGTTCAAATAGTCATCGGACACCGTAAACGTTGGTGACTGCATGGACCCGAGCGGCCAGTCGCCGTCGTTGAAGGAGTTGATCAGGCCGGTGGCGCCGAATCCGGTCACCGGGCTCTGTCCGGGAAGGGCGCCGGGGGCGGGGGCGTCACCGAAAGGGCCGTTCTTCCAGTTGCCGGGTTCGTTGTTCACCGTCCAGCCGTTGTAGTCGCCGTCGTTGAACCCGGCCAGGACCGTGCCGGGAGGAAGCGCGGCGGCCGGTTTGGTGGTGTCGGACGTGAAGGTGGTGCCATCGAAGTTTCCGACGAAGTACTGGCCGGCGGATCCGCCGGCCACGCCGCCGGGATTGATGTTGACCACCATGACCCATTTGATGTTTCCTTTGTCGCCGTCCACGGCAAGCGGGAACAGGTCCGGGCATTCCCACTGTCCGCCTGTGGCATTGGCGGGCCCGAATTCGCTCAGCGCCGTCCAGTCCTTGAGGTTGGCGGACTTGTAGAGGACCACCTTGTGCTCCTGCGCCTCCACCGCCGCCATCACCCAGTAGCCTCCGCCGCCTGGTGTGCCATACCAGAAGACCTTGGGATCGCGGAAGTTCGCCGAATTTCGGTTCAGGACCGGGTTCTCGTCGTATTGGGTCCAGGTCTGGCCGTCGTCCAGGCTGTAGGCCAGTGACTGTGCCTGCAGGCCACGATGCGGACTAGCTTCCTTATAGGCGCTGGTGTAAACCGCGACCAGGGGCGGGTTCTCTTTCGTGCCGAAACCGGAGGTGTTGTCCTTGTCCACCACGACGCTGCCGGAGAAGATGTCCTGCTCAGCATCGGTGGCGATCGCCAGGGGCTGCTCCTGCCAGTGGACAAGGTCCTTGGAGGTGGCGTGCCCCCAGGACATGTTCCCCCAGGTGTTGCCGGAAGGGTTGTGCTGGTAGTACAGGTGGTAGACGCCCTTGTGGAAGACCATTCCGTTGGGGTCATTCATCCAGTTTTTTTCGGGCGTGTAGTGGAAAGCCGGCCGGTAGGGTTCGTCCCCGAGGCCTGTGGCGGCCGACGCCGGCAGGGATCCTGCCAGTGCCGCGGCCAGCGTCAGCCCCGCGAGGGTCAATGCAGAAACGGCATGCGTCCTGCGGGTGGTGGTTCTCTTCATCTGCTTGTTTCGCCCTTCATCGCGCGCGTCGTCGGTAGACAACGTTGTCAGTGCGAAGGACGCTAAGTGATGTCCAGCAGACAAGTCAACGGTTTTGGCGGCTCGGGCAGAGTCCGCTCGTCGCCCCCACTGAGGCAGGCGAAGCGATGGACGGGCAGCAGAAAGTTCCCACCAACGGATCTTTGGAAGGAGTCTTCTTGGCGCGGTTCCGCTGACCCCCGCGGAAGGCTATTCCACGGGCAGCAGCCAGGTCAGCTCGGATCCCTCGCCCTCGATGTGGCGGGCGAGTTCGGCATTAAATCTGGATCCGTAGTCCGCCCGGATGTGGTCCTGGAACGCGGCTTCATCGCGATAGACCTCGAAGACAAAGTAGTCCCTGGGATTCTCCTCCCGCGTGTACGGAAGGAAAAGCACGTTCCCCGGTTCCTGGCTGACGTGCTCGGTCAGTTCAAGCATCATTTCGGCTACGCGGGCTTCACTGCCGGGTTTGACGGTGAATTCGGCGTACAGGGTCTTGCTCATGGGTATCCCCTCAAAGTCGGTCGTTTGTTCAGGTATGGATGGACGGTCTCAGGATGGTGGGCGGAGTTCGCCGGAGCCTCGCTGGATCAGCTCCGAGGGAACAACATAGGTACGCGGAGGCTGCTTGTCGCCATCAATTCGGGCCAGCAACCGCTCGGCGGCAAGCTTCCCGATCCGCTCGGGATGCTGGGCAATGACGGTGATGCCTGGATCCATCATGTCCGCCAGCGTGAAGTCATCGAAGCCCACCAGCGCAACCCGCCTGCTGGCATCCAGCTCCTTCAGCGCGCGCATGACACCGAACGTGACGAGGTTCTGGCTGGAGAAGATGGCGGTTGGCGGGTCCTCGGCCGTGAGCAGTTCAAGCGCGGCCAGCCGTGCCGACTCCTCATCATGGAGTCCGTCGCGGACCGGAATCGTGGATGTTGGAATGCCGGCCCGGCCCAGCTCCTCGATGAAGCCGCGCCGCCGCTCCCGGGCGGTCTGGATGTCCGCCCGGTCTCCCAGACAGGCAAGTTTGGTATGGCCGTGCGCCAGGAGGTGGGCCGCGGCCCTGGCGGCTCCGACAACGTTGTCCGTCACCACGGCGTCCGCCTCGATGCCCACGGGCTCGCGGTCAATGAACACCATGGGCAGATCGCGGGAGTGTTCCGGAATGATGTAGGACTGGCTCCGCGCGATGGGCGTCAGGACCAAGCCATCTACCCGCCGGCCGAGAAAGGCGGCCACCAGGGCCTTTTCCCGCTCGGGGTCGTCGTCGAGGCTGGCGGCGAAGACGGCGATGCCGCGGGCCGCCAAAGCGTCTTCCAGCGCCCGGTGGATCTCGCTGCTGAACGGGTTGGCCACGCTGGGCAGCAGGAGGCCGATCGAGAGCGTCTGCCGGCCGCTCCGCCGAAGACTCCCCGCCGCCATGTCCAGCTGGTAGTTGAGCTGATGGGATGCGGCCAACACGCGCTGGCGGGTGGCTTCAGAGACGCCTGGCTCGTCGTTCATCACGCGCGAAACCGTCTTGATGCCCACTCCTGCCAATGCTGCGACGTGGCGCATGGTGGGGCGATTCTGTGCGGGGTCCGCTTGGTAACGATTAGACATCGTTGTCATTCCATCGTCCTTCATCATCGAATTTTCATTGACTCTACCCTGTGACGCTGATTACATGATGCCTGACATCGTTGTCAGGCACCGGAAGTGCCCCGAAAACAGGAGATTCAATGTTGAGTTCCAAAGCTCCGCGCACCATGACCCACCGCCTGCTCGCTATGGGCGCAGTACTGACCCTCGGCACCCTCAGCCTCACCGCCTGCGGCGGCACCTCCACCGCCACCACATCAGCCGGAAGCTCGTCCGCCGAAAAGGTCGGCGTGTCCCTGATCGTAAAGACCACCACCAACCCCTTCTTCGTCTCCATGCAGGACGGCGCCAAAAAGGCAGCCGAGGCCGAGGGCGTGGACCTGAAGCTCGCAGCCGGCAAGGCTGACGGCGACGAGGACACCCAGATCCAGGCCATCGAGAACGCCATCTCGAAGGGCGACAAGGGCATCCTGATCACGCCCAACGGCCCGTCCGTGGTGGACGCGCTGAAAAAGGCCAAGGACGCAGGCCTGTTCGTCATCGCCCTGGACACGCCGCCGGACCCGGCAGACGCAGCCGACATCACGTTCGCCACCGACAACTTCGCCGCCGGCGAGCTGATCGGCAAGTGGACCGCAGCCCAGCTGGACGGGAAACAGGCGACCATTGCCCTCATCGATCTCTTTGACGACAAGGTGGTCTCGGTTGACTACAACCGAGACCAGGGCTTCCTCACGGGCCTCGGCATCGACACCGCGGACGCCAAGAAGAACGGCGACGAAGCCAAGACCGGCAACTACACCGGCGGCAAGGGCGGCAGCTACGAGATCGTGGGCAGCCAGGCCTCGCAGGGCGCCGAGGACGGCGGACGCACGGCCATGGAAACCCTCCTCGCCAAGAACCCGAACATCAACGTCGTCTACACCATCAACGAACCTGCCGCGGCGGGTGCCTTCGAGGCGCTGAAGGCCGCTGGCAAGGAAAAGGACGTCTTGGTGGTCTCGGTGGACGGCGGCTGCACCGGCGTGAACAACGTCAAGTCCGGCGTTATCGGTGCCACTGCCCAGCAGTACCCGGTCAAGATGGCCGAACTGGGCGTCAAGGCAATTGTTGAAATCGCCAAGACGGGCAAGAAGCCGGCCAACTCCGAAGGATTGGACTTCTACAACACCGGCGTCGAGCTCGTCACGGACAAGCCCGCCGGCGGCGTCAAGAGCATCACCACCACCGAAGCCTCCGACATCTGCTGGGGAAAGTAGCCCACCCAGATTCACTGCGGTGCGGGGAGCCGCTTCCGGCCTCCCCGCACCGCGTCCACCGAGCTAGGCCCGCTCTAGCAAACACCACCGAAGATCAGGATCAATCGTGACCCAGCAACAGATCGCCGGCCCGCCCAGCGCAGAGAGTGCCGACCTGGCAGAGGAATTCCTCGACCGCCAGACACCGCTCAGCCGGATACGCAATATCCTCCACCGCTACCCCGCGGTCAGCCCCGCCCTTGTACTTCTCATCTCGGTGGTCGTGTTCGGCCTCCTCAATGACAGGTTCCTGCGGGTTGAAAACCTCTCCCTGATTACCCAGCAGGTCTCCGTCGTCGGCACCCTGGCCATCGCCCAGACCCTCATCATTCTCACCGCAGGCATCGACCTTTCCGTCGGGGCCGTCATGATCCTTTCGTCGATGGTCATGGCCCAACTCGCCGTCAACAGCGGGCTGCCCGCGCCTATCGCGCTGCTCGCGGGCCTGGTCGTCGGACTCGCCGCCGGAGCCCTGAACGGGTTTCTGGTCACCCGGTTCCGACTCCCGCCATTCATCGTCACCCTCGGCACGCTGAATATCTTCATCGCCCTGACTCTGCTCTACTCCAACGGCGCGACAGTGCGCGGCTCGGCCATGCCGGACCTGCTCACCTGGACCGGGACCACATTCCCGGTGGGCCCGGTGAGGATCTCCACCGGAGTCGTCGTGATGCTCCTGCTCTACATCGCCATCGCGTTCATTCTCGGCAAAACCGCATGGGGCAGGCATGTCTACGCCGTGGGCGATGACAAGGAAGCCGCCCGTCTGGCCGGCATCGCCGTCAACAAAGTCCTTATGAGCGTCTACCTCGCCGCCGGCGCTGTCCTGGCCGTCGGCGCCTGGATCCAGATCGGCCGCACCAACGCAGCCAGCCCCAACGCCGGGGTCGACCTGAATCTGGACTCCATCACCGCCGTCGTCATCGGCGGAACCAGCCTCTTTGGCGGACGCGGGTCCGTCTGGGGAACCCTCCTGGGCGCGCTGATCGTGGGCGTCTTCCGCAACGGACTCTCGCTCGCAGGCCTTGACGTGCTCTACCAGACACTCGCCGTGGGCGTCCTCATCATCCTCGCTGTGTCCATCGACCAGTGGATCCGAAAGGTGAAATCATGACCGCGACCCATCTGGAGCCGGCCGGAACGCAAGTACGCCAGCCCATCCTGCAGGCCAGGAACCTCGTCAAGACCTTCGGCCGGGTCGTAGGCCTGGACGGCGTCAGCCTTGATCTGTACCCGGGCGAAGTCCTGGCGATCATCGGCGACAACGGCGCAGGCAAGTCCACGCTGATCAAGTGCCTCACCGGTGCCGAAATTCCGGATACCGGCGAGCTGATGGTGTCCGGGCAACCGGTCCACTTCAAACGCCCCCAGGACGCCCGAGCCCACGGCATCGAAACGGTGTACCAGAACCTTGCCGTCTCGCCGGCCCTGGACGTCGCCTCCAACCTGTTCCTTGGCCGCGAAGAACGGCGCGCGGGACTCCTCGGGAGCGTGTTCCGGATGCTTGACACCAAAGGCATGCGCACGAAGGCCAAGCAGGAATTGACCCGGCTGGGAATCTCCACCCTCCAGGACGTCACAGTGCCGGTGGAGAACCTCTCCGGAGGCCAGCGCCAGGCCGTCGCAGTGGCCCGCGCCGCGGCGTTCGGTTCAAAAGTGGTCGTGCTGGACGAGCCGACGGCGGCACTCGGCGTCCGGGAATCGAACCAGGTCCTGCAGTTGGTCCGGGACCTCCGGGACCGCGGCCTGCCAGTCATCCTGATCAGCCACAACATGCCCCACGTATTCGACGTAGCGGACCGGATCCACATCCAGCGACTCGGCAAATGCGCGGCCACCATCACGCCGCAATCCCACACCATGACCGATGCGGTGGCGATCATGACCGGTGCTGCCACCGCCTGACCCGCACCACCCACCAACTCCGTCCGCGGGCCTGCACCGGGCCCGCGGACGGCTCCATGAAAGGCTCCCCGTGCCCGCCAGCTCTCCTTCACCCACTGCCATTTCTACAGTCACTCCGGACGTCGTTGTTATTGGCGAGGCGCTCGTGGACGTCGTCGCCGCCGCCGAAGGCATCATCGAGCACCCGGGCGGCTCACCGATGAACGTTGCCTACGGCTTGGGGCGCCTGGGCGTGCCCACTGCCTTGCTCACCTCTCTCGGGAATGATGCCCGGGGCGCAGCGATCGAAGCCCACCTCCGCAGTGCCGGCGTCGAGCTCCTCCCTGGCTCAAAGTCGGCGGTCCGCACGGCCTCCGCCACCGCCACACTCGCTGCCGACGGCTCCGCCTCCTACCGCTTCGACATCAGCTGGGAGCTGGCGCCGGTCGCTCCCCCTTACCTGCCCAGGGTGCTTCACACCGGATCCATCGCCACGTTCCTCGCGCCCGGCGCTTCCACCGTCAAGAGGCTTCTGGAGCAGGCGCACCGGGAGTGCCTGGTGACGTACGATCCCAACGTCCGGCCGGCGCTCCTGGGAGGCCAGGCCGAGGCACGCTCCATCTTTGAAGACCTGGTTCCGTTGACCGACGTCGTTAAGCTCAGCGACGAGGATGCCGCCTGGCTCTACCCCGGGCTCCAGCCCGAGGACGCCGCGGCTAGGATCCTGGCCCTGGGCGCCGGTTTGGCCGTGGTGACCCGCGGCGGGCAGGGATCACTGCTGACCACTCCTGCCGCAACAGTGCACGTCCCAGCCATCACATCCGTCGTGGCGGACACTATCGGCGCCGGAGATTCCTACATGGCCGCCCTGATCTTCGGCCTGCTGGCCCGCAGCACCGAAGGGCTGGGGCGTGACGTCCTGGAGAGCATCGGCCGCACGGCGTCGAAGGCCGCAGCCATTACCGTCCGCCGGCCGGGCGCCACTCCGCCCACGGCCGCGGAACTGATAACCGAGCTGCCGGCGGCTGGAGCTCCGGCCTTCATCCACTGAAATCTGACCCGCTGCCGGCACCGGGGACCGGCCGCGGCCAGCTGGTCAGTGCGTGGAGGCCAGCCGCCTGTAGCTGAAGGACTTGAGCGTCAGCGTGCCCCCGGCCGTGACGGCCTTGATGCTCGGAGTGCCCGGCGCGGGGAAAACGAGCGACGTCATGGTCTTTTCGCCGCCGTTGATGAAAACCTCAACTGAGCTATGGTCCACGAAAATTGACAGCTCCACTTTCCCGTCACGCGCCGGGCTGGCTGCGCGCCGTGTTGCCCGGAAGTCCGGACCGAGGTCGGCGCTGCCGGTGGCGGCAGCGTCAGCCGCCCGGGAGATGAATGCCGATCCGCCGGCAAAGTCATATCCGACCGTCGCGAATGTTCCCCCGCCGCTGCCGAGCTCGATCCTCGCAACGGAACCGTCGTCGCCGGCCGTCCGCTCAAGCGTCACATCGAGCCGGTATGCTCCGCCCTCCGGGGCGGGCAGCTGTCCTGCGCCGTCCAGTGTCATGCGGCGTTCGCCGGTCATTTCCGCCGGGCCCTCGATGGACTGCATTGCGGCCGTTGGGTTCGACACTAGGGTCGGCTTCCCCTCGACCGTTTCGAGCCTGATATCGCGCACCATGGAGTCGGCACCGCCGTGCCAGTCCTCAGTGGGCAGCTGCCGGGCATAGGCCCAGTTGTTCAACCACCCGACGGCGTGCCGGGAGGACATCCGCTGGCTGTCGGTGAGCCTGGGATCATCCCACGTCACCGCGGCGTAGAAGTCGGAGCCGGCGTCGAGCCACTGATGCGGCGCACCGGACGGGGTGAAACGGGTTCCGTCCCACTCGCCGGTCCAGTAGGCGACGCCCGTGGTGAACCCTTCCTGGCTCCCGTTGGCGCTGGCGGCCAGGACCCAGGTCCGTTTGGATGGGTCGCCGTCGAGATCCAGCTGGAAGAGTTCCGGGCATTCGAGGGTGCCCAGGCCGGTGCGTTCGACGCCGGAAGTGTAGCGCCAGTTCTTCAGGTCCGTTGAGGTATATATGCCGATTTTGTCGCCTTCGGCGAGGGCCATCACCCATTGGCTGTGGGCTTCATCGCGGATGATCTTAGGATCCCGCCAGTCCGGTTCGCCGGGGTTTTCCATGACCGGGTTCTGCTCATACGCGGTGAACGTGTATCCGTCGTCGGTGGAATAGAACAGGGACTGCCGCTGGATGCCCTGGTCCTGTTGGGTCATGATGGCGATGACGGCGCCCTTGCCGAAGCCGGCCGAGTTGTCTTTGTCCACCGCGGTGCTTCCGGTCTCGATGTCGCCTAGCCCGTTTTTGTACTTGGCGATCGCCACCCCTTCGTCTTTCCAGTGGACCAGGTCTGTGCTGGTCAGGTGGTACCACTCGGTACCGTTCTCCTGGGGGTAGTCGGCGTTGTAGAGGTAGTAGTAGTGCCACAGCCCGTCGATCAGGATCGGCCGCTGCGGATCGTTCATCCAGTTCTTCTCGGGGGTGATGTGATAGCCGGGCCGGAACTCTGATGCTCCCTCGGGCCGATCGAATGCGGAAGGCGCGGGCGCCGGGATCTTCCGCGGCACGCCCATATCGGCGAGCATGGACTCCACCGCTTCGGATGTCATGCAGTCCGGACGAACAATCTCGCCCTCCCCTGCGCGGACCACCTGGTCCTCCAGACTGGACATGACCTCGACGTCGCCTCCAGTGCGGGCGGCTGCCACCCACCCGGCGGGGCATTCGATGCTCCGCAGGTCCGTCACACCTTCGGTCGGGAGCGGATGTGACAGCTTCTCAAGCGTGCGGTCGGTACCGCTGAGCCAGTACGAGCCGTAACGCCCATGGGATTCCCTGGCTTCGGCCTGCGCGTCGGCAATGCCCCGGAGTGCCTGCTCGGCCCTGCTTTGTGCAGCCGGACCGGGTTCCGCCGACGGGATCAGCGCCACTACGACCAGTACAGCCGTGGCCGCGGCTGCCAAGGCAATCCAGATCGTCCGAAGGTTTTTCATGATGCAACATTCCTGGTTCTTGTGGAAGCCATCCCGCCCCAACTGTGACCTGTTCGTGCGAAGGGACGGAAGCGCCCGGAATCCCGGACGCTTCCGCCTCATGACTGCCTACTGCGCTACTTGTAGTGGCCGGCACCGCCGACTCTGAGGTTCGTGGGCAGGTAGCCGAACGGACCGAGGCCGTTCTGCCCGAAGCTGCGGTCAACCGCGGATACACCGTTGCGGAAGTTGATCTTCACAGTGGGCGAGAGGGACCCGCCGCGGACGCCGTTGACGTTGTCGATGAAGGACTGCACCAGGCCGCCGGGCTGCACGTAGTGCGAGTAGGCCTGGAACTGGCGGCCGTTCTGGCGGGGATCGGGACCCTCGGGCGCGTTGGCCGGCATGTTCAGGTCAGTGGGGGATGCCAGGGCCAGTCCGCTGTTGTTCATGGGCTGGTAGTCGGAACGGACACCGTTACCGACGAAGCCGTAGACGCCGTCGGGGCCGCGCATTCCGTCGGCGTAGGTGAACTGGTGGCTGATGGTGAACAGGTAGTACTTGTTCTTGCCGTCCTCGTTCTGGATGAAGATCTGCGGGCGCTCGGTCTGGTCGTTGACGCAGTTGGCGGACAGGATAGGCGGCAGGAAGGACCACTTGGTGAGGTCCTTGTTGTCCGCGACGGCGAGGCCGACGTTGGCGGTCTGGAACCAGGAACCGGTGCTGTTGACCTGTTCGAGGGTCTCGGCGTTCGGATCGCCGGGCCGGTAGCCCAGGTCCTCGTTCTTGCACTTGTAGTCGCCGCGGGTACCGCCGGTGTTGCCTTCGAAGACCATGTAAGTCTTGCCCGGGTGTGCCGGGTCTGCGAACGTGTACGGGTCACGGAACGCGAAGCCCGGGTTCTGGGCCTTGTTCTGGTACATGACGCCGTCCGGCTCCAGGAGCTTGGTGTGCTGGAAGCCGTCAAAGCTCACGCCGTTCTTGTCGGCGTGGATGTTTCCCAGTGCCTTGGCGATCACGGCGTCCGGGGCGATTCCGCCGCCGCCGGCGTTGCGCTCGGCAACGTCGTAGAACGTGGTGGCCGTGTAGAAGACGTTGACGTGGTTCCCCTGCATGGGGCGGGTGGAGCCGGACCATTCGGTGTTGCCGATGGAGGTGTTGTCCAGGAACAGGTGTCCGCCGTAGTTCCACTTGTCCTTGGCCGGGTCGGCGTTGGTCTTGCGGAAGAAGTAGCCGATCCGGGCGTTCCAGTGCCGCTGGTCGAAGCCGTAGCCGGCATTTCGGTCAGCAACGAGTGAGAAGATCACATCCCAGCCCTTGTAGCTGATCTGGTTCGCGTTCTCGTCGGTCAGGGACCACGTGTCCCAAACCCACACGTCGTCGTTCATGGCCGGGAAGTCCTCGGGGATCTCCGGCATAGTGACGCTCGGGCTCATGGAGTTCTGGCCCGGGGTTACGTTTGTGCTGCTTTGGGCCATGATCTGCTTGGCGTCCGCACGGGTCCATTTGGAGGTGAAGTCCGCGGCCGGGTCGTAGGCCTGCTGGGTGTGCTTCGTGGGCAGGGGGAAGCCGGGCGTTGGAGCCGGCATCTGCTCAATGTTCGGCGGATCCGCCGGCGCGTTTGCCTGCGCCGGCGGAACGGAAAGGAAGACAGAGGCCGCCACGGCCGCTGCCAGTGCCGCGGCGGCAGAACGCCGCCGCAACTTGCGGGGTGAATTGTGATGCTCGTGCATTTTGCTCTTCTCGCGGAGTTGAGACCATTCGTGGAAGACGGGCATGTGCCCGGTCCCCGAGACTCCGACAGCCCCGATGCCACCGCAGGCGTCATCGAGGACGCCATCGTGTCGGGGGGACGGGACCTGGGTAGGGTCCCGAGTGGCAGCGGGGAATGATGCGGCCCGGCGCCGGGAACCACGTTAGGCAGGCCGCGCCGGGTTACCAAACCCTGCGTCGGGCGCCCGGGGCCGGGTATCGGCATCGTGTGTAAGCGCTTGCATTAAGTTCGGCGCGCGCGTGCCACGGCAGTCCGAGCCAGTCAAATGTTGCGTACGGTACCGCAGAGAAGCTGGGAATTTGCCCCGGATTTTCCCAGTGTTTGCTGGGCGCTGCTGAGCACTGCGACGCTATTCTTGTCCTCTGCATCCCGGAACACCCGGGCAGACCGCGCCCGAGGCGGCGCGGATGGCGGCGCTGACGCCGGTGCCGCCGTCGCAGCGGCGCAAGCCAAAAGTCGGCACATCTTTTGAACCTTTCATTGGACCGGGAGTCGCCGCATGATAGGCGCATGACCCAATTCGCAGCAGCCGACGAATCCGCCGTTGCAAGGGCTCAGCGCGAGCTCGAAGCGGCCGGCGTCCGTACCGTGATCGGTACGGTGGTGAATGCTTCGGGCCTCACGCTGGCCAAGAGCGTTCCGTTGGCCCGGCTCAAAACCTTCCACGAAGCCGGGATGGGCGCTGCCCCCGTCTGGCACGTCTTCGCCATCGACGGCGGGATAGCGTTCACGGACAGCATCACCACCGTGGGTGACATGCGCCTCAGGATCGATATCGCAGGGCTCCGTGTCCTGCCGGGCGGCCGGGCCTGGGCACCGGCCAGCCTGTTCGAACAAGACGGCGCCGTGTCTCCGGTCTGTACCCGCGGCCTTCTGGGCGACGTCGAGAGCAGCCTCGAGGAGGCCGGATACCACGCTCTCGTGGGCCACGAACTGGAATTCTTCCTCGTCGCCCCGGACGGTTCAGCGCTGGAAAACGCGCCCTGGGTTCCGTACGGGGCAACCGGCCTCTTGGACCGCGCGGACCTCCTCGATGACCTGCTGTCAGCGCTGCACCAGGCCGGCCTTCCGATGGAGCAGATCCACGCCGAGTACGGCAGAAACCAGTTCGAGTTTTCCCTTCCCCCGGCCCCGCCGGTGCAGGCTGCTGACAGCGTGGTCCTCGCCAAGACCATTGTTGGCATCGTCGCCCGGGCCCACAGCCTGCAGGCATCGTTCTCCCCGTTGCCGTTTGCCGGCATGGTCGGGAACGGCGCCCACCAGCACTTGTCGCTCCATAAGGACGGCGTGCCGCTGTTCTCCGGCGGCAGCGGACCGCACGGCATCGGCGCCGAGGGAGGCGCGGCCATTGGCGGCATCATCGCAGGACTCCCCGAGATCCAAGGGTTCCTCACGGGATCAGTTCTGTCCGGAAGCCGCCTGGCACCCGGCTCGTGGTCCGGCGCGTATTTGTGCTGGGGCCTGGAGAACCGGGAAGCCTCCGTGCGCTTTCTGGACGGGGGAAAGAGCAATCCGCACGGAGCCAACGTCGAGGTAAAAATCGTCGATCCGTCGGCAAACGTGTATCTGGCCTCCGCAGCCATCCTGGCACTCGCCCTTCACGGCGTCCGCGGCGGGCGCCAGCTTCCGGCAGAGATCCCGGGTGACCCCGGACGGCTTTCGGACGAGGAGCGGCGCCGGGCCAACGTCCTACTGCTCGCAGACTCCCCTGCCGCCATCATCGACACGCTGGACACGTCACGCCTTGCGCGCGGACTGCTCGGGGAAGCCATCGTGGATGCCACGGTGGCCGTCCGGCGCTACGAACAGCGGATCTCCGCGGACCTACCGCCGGACGAGCTGGCCGAACGCTTTCGACTGGCCTGGTCGATCTAATGGCGGGCGGCTCCTTCCCGGACTTCGTTGACCACGTCAGCCTTGTTGATCACCACGTGCATGGCGCGTTTTCCGCCGACGGCGATGAGGCACGCTTTCAGAACGCGCTCAACGAGGGGAACACCGAACCGCTGGCCACCCCGGAGGACGCCTACAACACACAACTCGGGCTCGCCATCCGCCGCTGGTGCAGCGGCATTCTTGACCTGCCACGGCACGCCCCACCGGCGGACTACTGGCGCCGGCGCTTCGAGCTGGGAGAACTCGAGGTGTGCCGGCGCATGACCCGCGCCGCCGGGGTGAGCGACTGGCTGGTCGATACGGGACTGGAGGGCCCTGACTACCTCGGCATGGCCGGCCTGGCCGAGGTCTCCGGCGGGCGGACCCACGAGATCGTGCGGCTGGAACCGGTGGCCGAGGCGCTGCTCCGGGAGATTGCCAACCCGGCAGAATACGTCGACGAATTCGGCCAGCGGCTTCACGAGCTCACCCGCGGCGCCGTGGGCGTCAAGACGGTTCTGGCCTACCGCACCGGATTCGACCGGAATCTCAGCCGACCCCCACCGGCTGCGGTGGCGGAAGCAGCCGGCCGCTGGCAGGAGACCTCGCGCACCGGCACCAGGCTCACCGATATGACCCTGATTGCCCACGGGATTCACACGGCGGTGGCGATGAAGCTTCCGCTGCAGTTCCACGTCGGATTCGGCGATCGCGACCTGGACCTCCACAAAACCAATCCCCTATACCTCTTGGACTTTCTGCGGTCCGCCGAGGTCCGGGACACCCCCATCATGCTGCTCCACTGCTATCCGTTCGAGCGCGAAGCCGGCTACTTGGCCCACGCCTTTGAAAACGTCTATATCGATGTGGGCCTTGCCGTGAATTTCACCGGGTCACGGAGCCGGGATCTGGTGGCCCGCTCCTTCGAACTGGCCCCCTTCACAAAAGTCCTCTACTCCTCCGACGCGTTCGGCCCCGCCGAACTGCACTACCTCGGAGCGAGGCTGTGGCGCAACGCCATCACCAAGGTAGTGGGCGGATGGATCGACGACGACGACTGTTCCGAGGCGGATGCCCGCAGGATCGTGCAACTTGTCGCACATGACAACGCCCGCCGCGTGTACGGGCTCCCCTGAGCGCCGGCCCGAGATCCCGCGCCTGGCGATGTCAGTCAGGCTCCGATGCCTGGTTCCTCTTCCTCCGCCAGTCTGATCATGCGCAGTTCGTCCTCCACCGCGCGGGAGGGCCAGTAGTCGTTCGCCAGTTCACTGGCCCGGATTTTGTCTGCTGCCGGTACCAGCTTGCTGAGCAGCCCGGCCGCCTGAAGCAGGGCGATCAGCGCGGTGGTCCTGGCATCGGGGGCCTTGGCGTCAGGCGTCGCGGGAGCGGTCGTCTCCGCCGCGGGCCCGGCGTCGGCCGCCGCAGCAGCAGGCGCCCCGGTATCAGGCGTCCCGGCGTCGGGCGTCGCGGATTCCGACGGCGAACCGGCCTCGGCCGGCGCACCGCCGAGTGCGGCCTGGATCTTTTCCAGGAGCGCCGCCTCCGGAGCGTGGTCCTTCTCCGGGTACCGCACGCTCCGGAACACACCCAGGTGTTTTTCGCCGACATGTTCCACGATGCCCAGTGCCGCCATCCCCTCGTAGACGCGCTGCATTTCGGCGCGGCCCTCCAGCATGGACACCCACCGCTTGGGCGTGTGGGGCCGGGACTTGCCCCGGATGAGCTCCAGCTCGTGCTGCAAGTCCGTCGGTGGGGCGGTGCCGGTGGCCCTGACGTGCTTCCCCTGCAGCCCGATGGCACCGATCAGCTCCAGCTCGGCCAGTATGGCCCCGGCCAGAGTGGTCCTGAGCGCGAACATCGGCACCTCAGGTTTCCCGTCTTGGTCGTTCGTTGCGAGAAGGAGGAAGGCCTGGGGAAGGTTCAGCTCCGCCGCCTGCGGCGTTTCAGCGTTCATACGAACATCGTGGCGCAGGCGGGCGGCCGCCACAATGGGAACTTGCCAGCGTCGACGTCGGCGTGTGCACTTTAGGAGCTTGCGGCCCGGCAAGCGGACGATACCCAATAAAGATCACCATGCTTACTATTGAGGCTCCGCGGCTGTTCACGAGTGCGCTGCCGGAACCGCCTATCCGAGGAGCGCCGATGTCGCTGAGCAAGGGAACACCCGTGGAATACGAAGTCCTCATTATCGGCGGCGGCAACGCCGGCGTCTCCCTGGCGGCGCGCCTCCATCGCTACGGCGTGAAGGATGTGGCCGTGGTGGAGCCGCAGGACACCCACTTTTACCAGCCGCTGTTCTCGCACATCGCCGGCGGGAGGGCGAATGCATCAGAAGCCACCCGGCCCCAGCGTTCCGTGATGCCGGAGGGCGTGGAATGGATCCGGGACGGAGCGGTGGACATCGACCCGGCGAGCAACACGGTGTCGCTGGCGTCGGGCGGCCAGTTGAAGTTCGGGCACCTGGTGGTCTGCCCCGGCCTGCAGCTGGATTGGGACAAGATCCCTGGCCTGGCCGACGCCGTCCACTCCCCCTCCGGTACGTCCCACTATGAGTTCACCCTGGCCGCCAAGTCCTGGACGCTGTTCCGTGGACTCAAGGCCGGAACCGCGGTTTTCACCATGCCCTCCGGCCCCATCAAGTGCGGCGGGGCCGCGCAGAAACCGATGTACTTGGCCTGCAATTACTGGCGGGAGCAGGGCGTCCTCCAGGACATCCGGGTGGTCATGGTGCAGCCCTACCCCACCGTGTTCGGGGTGGCCGGCGTGGATGAAGAGCTGAACCGCAAGATTGCCGAGTACGGCATCGAACTGCGGCTGAACAGCGAACTGGTGTCGGTGGACGCGTCGGCGCAGAACGCGCTGATCCGGAACAATGCCACCGGGCTCGCCGAGGAGCTGCACTACGACGTGCTCAATGCCGTCCCGCCGCAGTCGGCCCCGGACTGGCTGAAGGCCACGGAGCTGCCCGCACCCGGCGACCCGGGCGGATTTGTGGAGGTGGATCCGCAGACGCTCCGACACGTCCGCTTCCCGAACATCTGGTCCTTGGGGGATGCCGCGGCCACCACCAACTCCAAGTCCGGCGGTGCGCTGCGAAAGCAGACGAAGGTCCTCGCCAAGAACCTGGTTGCGGCCCGGGACGGAAAGCCCCTGACGGAGAAGTACGACGGATACTCGGTGTGCCCCTTCACAGTGGCCCGCTCTTCGGTTGTCTTCGCCGAGTTTGATGACCAGTACCGGCCCATGCCCTCTGTCCCGAAGGTGCCAACGTGGAAAGCGAACCGGGCATCATGGGTTGTGGACCGCGACATCTTCCCCAAGGTCTACTGGAACCTGATCCTCAAGGGCCGCGCCTAGGCCTGAACGGCCGCCACCTGCCGTTTATCAAGTTCCAGGCGACCACAGGGATCAGCAGGCATAAGCTGGTTGAGCAACGTCTTTTCCATCACCGGGGAGGTCAGCATGGGCACTGAAACCGCCGACGTGATCGGCCATGATGTCACCACCATCACCTGCGTGTGCGGCAACACCGTCAGCAAGGACGGGTTGATCCAGGCCAATGCACAGGGCGTCCCCGTCTACAGCGGAGACAGCACCCCGGTCCCGGCCGGGCTGGCGGCATGGCCTGCGGATGAGGATCTCTACACCCTGTGCCCCTCCTGCGGCCGCGTGTACTGTGACTCGGTCATCGAAGAGACAGGAACAGCGCCTGTTGCTTTCCGGGTCGACGTCGCCGCCGACCCCATCGCCGAGGCCATCAAAGTCCATTGGCAGCTCAGCACCCAGGACTGAATCTGCCAAGCGGACGACGGCGGGACCTCCCGCCGTCGTCCGGCGTCATTTTGGATGTTGACCGAGCCGAGCTGTCCTTGGGGACCGAGGGTCTGAGGCATCGCACGGGACGCCGCCCTGTTCAAAGCCGACTAAGCCAACGACGGTCGAACCGGTTTGGCGACGCTCCCCTAACGATTAGTCCACGGACCGGGCCAAGGCAGCGATATCCCTGGGTGTGGTCCGGCAGCACCCTCCTATGATCCGCGCACCCAGTTCCTGCCAGGTGGCTGCCCCTTCCGCAAGGCTTGAAGGCTGCGAGCCACGGGATTCTGCGGCGCCGGACACCGCCTCGCCCGGTCCCCAGGTCTTGCTGACCGGGTCATAACATTCGCCCGAATTCGGGTACACGACCAGTGGCTTACTCGTGGCTTGACGAAGGGCCTCAAGGGAGGGCGAAACCAGCTCCAACGGCACACAATTCACACCGATGGCTGCCACGTGCGGATGTCCTCCGCAGAGCCCTGCGACGTCGGCCAGAGAAGTCCCGTCGCTGATACGCTCACCGTCCCGGAGTGTGAAGGAGAACCAGGACTCGACGTCGAACTCTTCCACCAGGTCCAATAGCGCCTCGGCCTCCGGGAGTGATGGCAGCGTCTCACATGCCACGAAATCGGCCCCTGCCCCCACCAACGCCGCAATCCGTGGCCGGTGGAAGTCCATGAAACCGCGCTTTCCGAGGACGTAGTCACCCCGGTATTCCGATCCGTCCGCGAGGTAGGCGCCATAAGGGCCCACAGACCCGGCAACCAGCAACGGACCAGCACCCGGATGTTCGTTCAGGTGCTCGCGCCGCGCCTCGTCGGCCAAGCGCACACTCAATTCCACCAACTCCAGCGCTTTGGCCTCGACAATGCCGCGCTGAAGGAATCCTTGAGGCGTGGCCTGATAGCTCGCCGTGATGGCGACCGCGGCGCCGGCGCGGAAGTAATCGCGGTGGACCTGCCTGATTAAATCCGGCTGTTCCAACAGGACTTTGGCAGACCAGAGGGGGTCTGCCAGATCACAGCCGCGCGCCTCAAGCTCTGTAGCGAGCGCACCGTCCGCCACTACTTTTTCGCCGGCCCTGAGCATGTGGGACAACTTCGCGTTCCTGGGCATCAGCAACCCTTCCTGCTAGTCGTAATAAGCATTTGTAGTTGCTTGTAATGATCATCACTATATGTCACGATGACACTCAAGCAACCTGAGAACCGCGAGGAAGAGGCGTCCCCATGGACATTGAGATGAAGACCGTCCGTAAGCTGCGCGTGCATTGGCCCATATCGTCAGAGATTTTCACTCGGCTCACAAAGGGCGAAGCCGAGGCATTTCAGGATGACCAAGGCATAGCGGCACTGCTCCAGGCTTTGGCAGCATCCCCGGAACTGGGTGATTTCGGAAACTACAGGCACGTCTTTGAGTCTGGTGTCGGTTTTGAGGGATTCACCGTGTCGGAGGGAGCCAACCCCACGCTGGGGCAGGTGGGACAGCGGACGATTTCGACGACCCTTGCCTTCACCACGTACTTCGACGCTGCCTTGGAGGACGCCGCAGTGGACCGGATCATACGCCGCATCGTGGAAATCCATCCTTGGGAAGTGCCGGTCATCGAACTGTCCGGGCCTCTCAGTGTCTCTTGCACGGCGTTGGCGGCAGCCTACGACCACCAGGCCGCGTCATGATTGGAGCCACCAAGACGGCACTCTGGGACGATCTCCAGCCGCTGCTTGCCGGCAGGACATTTACCGATTTGACGCATGCCTTCCACCCCGGTCAGCCGCATTTCCCGGCATTCCCGGACGAGGTCAGGGAAGCTGTGTACGACCTGGCGAAGGGCGACGGGTTCACCGCCGACCGCTATTCCATCATCGGGCAATGGGGAACGCACGTTGATCCCCCCTCGCACTTCATCCGCGGGGGCCTGACGCTGGACCAGATCCCGGTTGAGGACATGGTCCTTCCCCTGGTCATCCTGGACATCACCGATCGAGTCGGTGCAAACGCTGATGCCTGCCCTACGGTGGAGGATATCCAGGCGTGGGAGTGCCGCAACGGCACCGTCCCGGCGGGCTCCTTTGTAGCCCTGCGGACCGGGTGGAGCCGTCGCTGGCCTGACGCGGACGCGATGGCAAACAGGGACGGCGCGGGCGTCAGCCACACGCCGGGCTGGTCGCAGGAAGTTCTCACGTTCCTGATAGAAGAGCGGTCAATTGCGGCTCTCGGCCATGAACAGACGGACACGGATCCGGGATTAGCCACTTCCCGGCAGGATTTCAGCCTGGAGACCTACGTTCTGGCGAAGAACCGCTGGCAGATCGAGCTACTGGCAAACCTTGATGGGCTTCCCGAAGCGGGAGCCGCGCTCATTGCAACATGGCCGAAGCCGCTACAGGGCAGCGGCTTTCCCGCCAGGGTCTTTGCAATCCACTAAAACGGGTCCATCCGGCGACTAGAATCGGGTCCATGCCTAAGACATCCAGCATGGGGCGCGGAATCATGGCCGTCTTCGCGGTTGGCTCCCGCAACGCAAAAGGCCTCCCCGGCGGGACTGTCGCCGACATAGCAGCCGATTTGGGCAAGGACCGCAGCCAGGTTTCGCGGAGTCTGCGGGGAGCACAGCAGGAGGGCTTCCTGGAACGCCGGGAACAGCGGTCCTACGCGTTGGACTGGTCGCTCTTTACGGACGCGCAGCTGCTGACAGAGCAACGGCTGCAGACCGACGGCGCAACTGCCCTGGAAGGCCTTGCCCGCGAAACGGACGAAGGGTGCTTTCTGGGTGTGCTGAGCGGAGACAGCACGGTGACCATCGGTGAACGCGTTCCGACCAGCAGCCATATGGTCGGCTCGTGGCTGGGCCGGCCCTACCCTGCTTACTGCAGTGACGCCGGCCAGGCATTGCTGTGGGAGGCGTCGGACGCCGAGGTCCGAACCGTTCTTGCTGCCGCTGCATTCGTCCGCCATGGCCCCAACACGCCCGTGGATGTCGAGGACTTCCTCACCCGGCTGCGTGACGCGCGTGCGCGGGGCTACTCCATCGTCGATGAGGAGGCCGAGCCCGGCCTCTATTCCCTGGCCGTTCCGATCCGGGATTTCAAAGGCGACGTGGCGGCTGCGCTACAGGTTGTAGGGCCCAAGAAGCGGCTGGAGCCGCGTCGTGAACTCTGCGCCGCGGCTCTGGTGAGGTGGGGACGGTGGCTGGAGTCGTCGCTTGGTCACTCGTCGCCGCAGGAGCAGGCTTAGCTGGGAATGCCTTCGTGACCGGCATCGTCCCGCGCACTGAGGTCGCAGGGCCCGAGCCGTCCAGCGGCTTCCGCCATGGCCTTGGCGATGCGCTTGGCAATCGGTTCGATCGCGTTCCGGGCGCCTAGGACACTAAGGGCGGCAAGAATCGTTCCCTCAGCGTTGCGGACAGGGACTGCCAGTTCATAGATGCCGTGCTCGAACTCTTCCGCCGCCACGATGAAGCCGCGGGGCCTGTCCCGGTCCATCAGTTCGAAGACCTCAGCCGGCGAATGAGCCGCTCCCGGACCGCCGACGCCGATGAAGCTGACCTCGCTGAGCAGGTCATTAATCGTCGATTGTTCGTGGTCCCAAAGCAGCGCCCGGCCGGATCCGGTGCACCATACCGGTGTCACCATACCGGGCTTTACGAAGCTTCCGGGGAGGGCATCGTTGGTGGAAGCCCGCAGGAGAATGACGCGGAAGCCGTCGCGGACGGAGATTCTGAATCTGAGGCCGAACGTGGCCACCAAAGTTTCCAGCTCGGTTCTTGAGTCGCGAACCCAGCCGCTGTTAAGCGAGTCCGCCAAGGCGAAGAATCGCGGACCAGTTCGAAATGGCCCCCTCTCGACACGTTCCAACAGTCCCAGATCGCACAATTCCTGGGTCAGCCGGGACACACGGCTCTGTTCCAGGTCAAGTTCGGAGGCGAGCTGAGATACGCCTAGAAGCCGCCTGCCCCACTTTTCCCGGTCCGCGACCAAGCGGACAATGCGAAGACCTTGTGTCATGGACGACGATTCCGAGGAAGAATCCACTGTCAACGCTCCTTCCGCCCGATAGCCACGCCCATTCTCACACGTCCTTAGGGCTGACAAGGATGCGGCGCCCTCCCGCCCACACGGTATAAAGGTCAGCGAGGATGGCCGAATTCGCTGTTTCCAGCTCTTCGGCGGTGATTTCTTCGCTTCCTTGCCGCCCGAAGAGCACCACCTCGTCCCCGGGAGAGACATCCGCGATGTCGGTGACATCTACCACCATGGAATTCATGGAGACAAGGTCCACAATGGCAGCACGGCGGCCATGAACGAGCACGCTGCCCTGGCATGCCAGGGCACGGCGGTACCCGTCGCCGTAGCCTGCGGTCACCGATGCCAGCCTGGAATCCCGCGTCAGGGTATGCGTGAGCCCGTAGCCGACCTTGCTGCCGGTGGCATAGCTGTTGACGGAGGCGATTCTGGCCTTGAAGCTCAGGCACCGTTGAAACTGTCCCTGCGCCGGATCCGAATCGCCGTAGAGCACCGCCCCGGCACGGACCATGTCCAGCCAGGTACCGGGCATGTGCATCGCGGCGTAGGAATTCGCGCAATGCAGGAGGACATCCTCTCGGGGAATGCCGGTTAGCTGAAGCAGGGTCATCGCCTGGCTGTGAAAACGCCAAAGGCCCTGTTCGATATGCCGGTTATCGTCTGTGGGGAAGTGGGTCATGATCCCAGCCAGTTGAAGCCACGGGTGGCTGACGATGCCTACAGCGCAGGCCCGGCCGAGCGGGGTGGAGACATCGAGGCTGTGCCTGCTCATCCCGGAAGAATTGATGTCGAGATGGATTCGAATCGATTTTCCCGCGTCGGCGGCGATGTTGTGCATCTCCCACGCGCTCTCCGGATCGGCGACAAGTTCTTCGATGTCATGGTCCAGCCCGGCTTTTATCTCCTGCGGCGCTGCGGCACGGACACGCAGGATCCGGCCCTCAAAACCGCAGCGGCGCGCGAGGGCCGCCTCCTCGTTATTTCCGACTCCGACGAAAGGGACGCCAAGCCGTACGAGGGATGGGAGCACCAGGTCAGCTCCATGGCCGTAGGCATCGGCCTTGACCACCGCGCACAGAAGCGCTTGATGATCGATCATCGACAGGACGCCGCGGACATTTGACTCGAAGGCGACGGCGTCAATCTCCAGCCAGTTGCCGACGTTCTGGATGGAGCTGCCCACATGGTGCATCAGGTGTTGGGATTTCATGTCTTATCCGTGGGACAGCTTCGCGGCCGGGGACACGGAACGCCCAGGCCGCGAAGCTGAGTTGATGAGGGTGAACGGTGCAACTAGGCCGACTCGACCGTTCGCGGCTGGCGCCCGTACTTGAAGTAGAAAAAGGCGTAGCAGGCACCCACGAAGGGAACTCCGAAGTACAGTGCCGCGATCTGGTTCGGGTCAAAGGCAATACCGATGAGCGAAACGAGGCACAGCGTGAAAGCCAGGATCGGGACCAGCGGAAACAACGGGGCCCGGTACGGAAGGGCTGCGACATCGCCACCGTTTTTGACGAAAGCCCTCCGGTGGAAGAAGTGCGAGGCAACGATCGACATCCAGACCCCCACGACGGCGAAGCCCGCAACCGAAACGAGGGCCAGGTACACCGTTTCGGGTGCCATGACACTGCTGATAAGCGAGGCCAGGCCGCCCAGCATGCTGACGGACAGCGCAACCATGGGGATACCGCGTTGGGTTAGTTTCTTCAGCACCCGCGGGGCGTGTCCCTCATCGGCGAGGGAGTAGAGCATCCGGGCGCAGGAGAATAGGCCGCTGTTGCCGGCGGACAGAAGTGCCGTGATGATAACGAAGTTCATGATGTCGGCGGCAAACGGAACACCGATGGAGGAGAAGACTGTCACGAACGGACTTTCGTCCAGTCCGACCTCGTCAAACGGGACGGTTGCGGCGATGACGGCGATCGCACCGACGAAGAAGATGAGCAGGCGCACGACTGTACTGCGCATCGCCTTGGGGATGCTGGTGGCGGGATCTGCCGTCTCGCCTGCGGCAACGCCGATGAGCTCGGATCCGGAGAAAGCGTAGAACACCGCAAGTGCCGTCACGAGCACACCCGTAAAGCCGTTAGGGAAAAGGCCGCCGGCAGTGTTGAAGTTCTCGAACAGGACGGGGTGGTTGCCTCCCTCGCTGAGCGGATGAAAACCGAACAATGCGGCGCCGCCGAGAACAATGAGGCCCACGATCGCTGCGACTTTGACGATGGCGAACCAGAACTCGGATTCGCCAAAGAACTTCGAGGAAACTGCGTTGAGGCCGAACAGGAGTGAGGCGAAAATTAAGCACCAAACCCACACATCTATGCCCGGGAACCAGCGTTGCATGAGGAGACCGGAGGCTGTGAACTCCGATCCGATGGCTACGGCCCAGCAAAGCCAGTACAGCCAGGCCGTGGCGAAGCCGGTGGCGGGCCCGATGGACCTTGCGGCGTAAATGTGGAACGCACCCGAGACCGGGTAGGCGATGGCAAGTTCGCCGAGGCAGGCCATCACGAGATACACCACAAAGGAGCCGATGAGGTAGGCGATGACGGCACCAAGCGGACCGGCCTGGGAAATCGTGTAACCCGAACTCAGGAAGAGTCCGGATCCGATCACGCCGCCCATGGCGATCATGACGAGATGCCGCGGCCCCATGGACCGGCGGAGCCCTGGTTCGGCCACCGGCGGGGCCGTTGGGTGTTGTTCAAGCTTGATGGTTGATGAGGATTCCATGGTGTCTCCCAGGTGAGTGGTCAGGTCAGCGGCGATCGGTGCGCGTGAGCCTCGGGTTGAAGCGCCACGGGGTGGCTGGAGCTGCACAAGAGGATGGTGACGAAGGTAACACGGAATGGCCCTAGCGGTCATTAAAAACATCCAAACATGCATATGTCGCACGTATGTTACTTGGGGTCGTAGGTGTCGAATCGACATGCGGATGGTCAGTTCGCCCCGTTCTTCGGTCAAAATCACATGCCCTGACGGACACGCAGTGCCGTCAATATTGGGTGACCAACCTTATTGACTGAAGGAGCACCATGACCACGTATGACATCGCGCTGATCGGCTTCGGCGGCGTAAACAGGACCCTGGCCGAACTGATCGCCACACGCGGCGAGGCACTTCGTTCAGATTTGGGTTTTGGCCTGCGGGTAGTTGCCATCACCGATCTTCGCCTCGGATCGCTGGTCCAGTCCGAGGGAATTGATCTTTCCATGGCCCTGAACCTGGGCAGCGGCGGGGAAACCTTCGCCGAGCATGGCGGATCCGCGGACACCCACAACGAAGCAGTCATCCGTACATGCCCAGCGGACATCATCTGCGAGGCCACCTACACAAACCCCGAAGACGGCGAGCCTGCCGTGTCCCACGTCCGATGGGCGCTCGAAGCCGGCAAGAGCGTGTGCACCACGAACAAAGGTCCGGTTGCTCTCCGCGGTGCCGAACTGACGTCAATGGCCGAACAGAACGGAGTGCATTTCGAGTTCGAAGGTGCCGTCATGAGCGGCACACCCGTCATCCGCTTGGCCAAGAAGATGTTCGCTGGCCTCAAGCTGAACGGCTTCGAAGGCATCCTCAACGGCACCAGCAACTACGTGCTGGGGCGGATGGAAGCAGGTTTGGACTACGACGCGGCCATTTGCGAGGCACAGGAACTTGGCTACGCCGAGGCAAATCCCGCAGCAGATGTCGAGGGTTACGACGTTCAGCTCAAAGTCCTGATCCTCGCCAACGAGCTTCTCGATGCCGGCATCGAACTCAAGGATGTTCAGCGGCACGGAATCTCGACGGTGACGCCGGAAGATATCCAGAACGCTGCCCGGGCAGGACGCCGCTGGAAACTGGTCGGTTCGGCTCAGCGGAACCCCGACGGGACCATAACAGCAGGTGTTAATCCCGTCGAGCTGCCCCTCGACCACGGGCTGGCCGGGGTTTCGGGCGCGACGAACGCCGTCGCCTTCGATACCGATCTCCTGGGTCAAGTCACCGTCTCGGGACCGGGAGCCGGTCGCGTGGAGACCGCTTATGCGTTGCTTTCTGACATCATCGCCATGCACGCTGCCAAGACGGAGGCAGTTGCACATGTCTGAGTCCACCATGTTCCGCATGGAAACGGCGCTGTCGCAGAACCTCCGGGAGGTGACAAGCCCCTACGACGGGAGGGTGGTCGGCACAGTTCCACTGACCGCCTCGACGGCCGGCGAAGCGGTGCTCGAAGTGGCACGCTCCGGCGCGAGGAAGGCCCGGGCTTTGTCCCGCAATGCACGCGGGAAGATTCTTGACGCCGCCGCGACGGACATCGAACACCGGAACGAAGAGTTCGCTCGCACCATTGTGGCCGAGTCCGGAAAGACCATCCGGCAGGCACGAAAAGAGGTGCTGCGAGCCGTCAACACCCTCCGCCTCTCCGCAGACGAGGCCCGCAGGAACGCCGGCGAGGTCATCCCGTTCGACTCTTATGAGGGCTCGGAGGACCGGACCGGCTGGTACTCCCGGGAGCCGCTGGGCATCATTGCGGCGATCACGCCTTTCAACGACCCGCTCAACTTGGTGGCACACAAGATCGGGCCGGCCATCGCCGGAGGGAACGCTGTGATCCTTAAGCCTTCCGCTCTGACGCCCCTGTCGGCCCAATTGCTCACGGATGCCCTCGTGGACGCCGGGCTCCCGCCCGAAGTCCTCTTTGTTGTACACGGCGACCGGGACGTGGCCGAAAGCATCATTGCGTCCCGCGACGTACGAATGGTGTCCTTTACTGGTGGTTTCTCCACTGGAGAGAGCATCGCCCGCACCGCCGGGTTGAAGAAACTTTCGATGGATCTGGGCGGAAACGCGCCGGTGATCGTCCTGAACGACGCTGATATTGAGGACGCCGTTGAATCCTGCGTTTCCGGTGCATTCTGGGCCGCCGGCCAGAACTGCGTGGGGGTGCAGCGCATCCTCGTGGCTAAGTCGTTGTACGCCGAGTTCCGCCAGCGCTTCCTGGATGCAACGGCGATCTTGGTTGCCGGCGACCCGTCGGACGAGCGGACCGATGTGGGCCCGATGATCAGCCCTGTCGCATTGAGCGAACTCCGGAGCAAGCTGGACGAGGCGATTGACGCTGGCGCTGTGGTTCTCACTGGCAACGTGGCGGACGGCAATGTTCTTCAGCCGACCGTCCTGGAAGCCGTCCCGGCAGACAGCAGGCTGTGGAAGGAAGAAGTGTTCGGCCCCGTTGTCATGCTCCATCCTTTCAGCACCTTCGAGGAGGCCATCGAAGTTGCGAATGCCATCGACTTCAGCCTCCACGCAGGCATTTTCACGGACTCCCTGGGCAGGGCCATGGACGCTGCCCGCCAGCTGGAAGCAGGCGGCGTCATGATCAACGACTCCTCGGACTACCGGTTCGATGGCATGCCGTTCGGGGGTTCCAAGTACGGAAGCATGGGCAGGGAAGGCGTCCGCTTCGCCTATGAGGAAATGACTCAGCCGAAGGTCATCTGCATCAAGAACTAGGGACGGAGGGGCGCTGCGCTCCTCCACCTTTCGCTCGGACCAGCCACATTGGCCCTGCAAAAACGATTCCACATTAGAGAACGGAACATCATGACCACCCGCATCGAGACTGATTCGCTCGGCAGCATTCCCGTGCCGGCTGCGGTCTACTGGGGAGCCCACACTGCCCGTGCTTTGGAGAACTTCACCATCAGCGGTATTCCTGTCTCCCGTCACCCGCATCTGGTACGCGCCTTGGCGATGATCAAGAGCGCCGCGGCTCAGGCCAATTGCGAGCTCGGGGTCCTCACGCACGCGCAGAGCCAGGCAATCCGCGAGTCGTGCCAGGAAATCCAGGATGGACAGCACCATGAGCAGTTTTGCGTGGACGTCATTCAGGGTGGAGCGGGCACAAGCACGAACATGAACGCGAACGAAGTGATCGCGAACCTTGCCTTGGAAAAACTGGGCCACCGCCGCGGAGAGTACCAGCACCTGCATCCGATCGATCATGTCAACCGGTGCCAATCCACCAATGACACGTATCCAACGGCGATCAAGCTGGCCCTGATTTTCGCCACCGCGGAACTCCACCATGAACTGGGCAAACTTGCCGACACGGCCAGAGGAAAAGCCGCCGAATTCGCCGCCGTCGTAAAGATGGGCAGGACCCAACTTCAGGACGCTGTTCCGATGACCCTCGGGCAGGAATTCAATGCATTCGCCGCAACACTGGAAGAAGACCGCGCCCGGCTCCTTGAGTCCACGGGCCTTATGCGTGAGTGCAGTCTGGGCGCCACTGCCATCGGCACAGGCATCACCGCCGAGCCGGGATATCAACAGCTTGTACTGCGGGTACTGTCCGAAGTCTCTGGCGTCCGGCTCGTTCGTGCCGCTGACCTCGTCGAGGCAACGTCTGATGTCGGCGTTTTCATGCACATGTCGGGAATGCTGAAACGGACGGCGATAAAGCTGTCCAAGATCAGCAGCGACCTCCGGCTGCTGTCCAGCGGACCGCAGAACGGCTTTGGCGAGATCATCCTGCCTCCCCGTCAGGCCGGGTCGTCAATCATGCCGGGAAAGGTAAACCCCGTGATTCCGGAGACCATGAACCAGATCGCTTTCGCGGTCGCCGGAGCAGACACGACAGTCACGATGGCGGCGGACAACGGCCAACTCCAGCTCAACGCTTTTGAGCCTGTTATTGCCCACGTACTTCTTCAGAGCATTTCGTGGCTCAAACAAGGAGTACGCGTTCTCCGGACTCACTGCTTGGAAGGCATCGAAGCAAACACCGAACGACTCGCCCGCCAGACGGCAGTCTCAGCGGGCCTTGCGACGGCGCTGATTCCGGCCATCGGTTACACGGCCGCAGCAGCAGTCGCCAAAGAGGCCCTCCACAATGGATCTACGATTCTTGACGTCGTCACCGGTAGGAGGCTCCTGGACCGGGACGCGGCCCAGAAGCTGCTTGAAGCCGCCGTGCGGCCCGTTGAGGAGACCGCCATGTCGCCCGTCTGACCGCTCATTCCGCGTTGCCGACTCCACCGGTGCCCCGCCTAATGACACTGGAAAGCGTCATTGCCGTGACGGTGTCGGTGACGCCGGGAAGCGCGGCGATCTGCTCCCAGATCTCCTGGATCCTTTCCAGCGACCGGGCCTCAATTCTCACGAGGAGATCGAAGTCACCGCTGACGACATCACACAAAACCACTTCCGGAATGGTCCGCAGAACTGTGATGACGTCCGAACCCCGCACACGGTCCTTCCGATAGACCATCAGGAAGGCAGATACGGGACTCTGGCCGGGCGGGCCCGACACAACTGTGTACCCCTGGATATACCCTTGCCGTTCCATCCGGTCGATCCGCTGGCGCACCGCATTCCGTGAAAGCAACACCTTCGTTGCCAGTTCCGCGTGACTAATGCGTGCGTTCTTCGTGAGCTCCGCAAAGATCCTCTGGTCTATCTGATCAAGACTCACTCGATCCATGCCTACCCTTCACAGCAAATCAATCCCCGGGCACAACCCGAGCTGAACCAACGCCAAGACCGAAAGTTCCTGAGAAATGATACTTCCGCACCAAAACCGTCCGACGCTTAAGGACATAACCTGCGTCCTGTTCGACATGGACGGAACGCTGCTCGACTCCGCACCTGGTGTTACATCAAGTGCCGCCCAAGCCCTGGCCGCTGTAGGCGCATCCATCCCGTCACAGGATGAACTGTGCCGGTTTGTCGGCCCGCCGATGATCGAGTCCTTCAGAACAGTGGCAGGGCTGGACGAACCAACCGCCCAAAGAGCCCTCCAACAGTATCGCAAAGCGTATGCGGATAATGGTGCTGAGCAGTCCAGCCTTTACGCCGGAATCATCGAACTGCTGGAGGATCTACAGTCAGCCGGCATACCCATGGCTGTGGCCACTTCCAAAGTGGAAGATCAGGCCGTACGACTCGCGCGACGGTTTGGCATAGAACGCCACTTCGTCACCGTATGCGGTGCCTCGGACAGCGAGGGACGGGCCACCAAGGCGGAGGTCATTGCCGAACTGCTGCTCCGTCTCGACTCCTACGGCGTCGACATCTCCCATCCGGTGATGGTCGGGGACCGAAGCCATGATGTCGCGGGAGCAGCGGACCACGGCATCTCCACCATCTTCGTGCCTTGGGGATACGGCGGCGCGGAAGAAGCGTCGGGAGCGGCCGCGGTGGCCGCCTCACCTTCAGCCCTGGTGCAAATCTTCCTGCAGAACAGCCACCGCCCCACTCGCCAGGCAGGCGCCATACTGTAGCGGTTCACAGGTCTGCCTTTGAATCTCATTCGGTGGAAACGACGGCGGCGCCAGGGTCCCCGGTATCGGGCGCTGAGGCTGGGGGAGGCCCTGCCAGCGGTTCCCTAAGTCAGCCTTCCAGGATCTGCCCGCCAGCAGGACATTGCCCGGGTGAAGGTCCCCGTGGAGCATCATCGGCGGACCGTCCCAGGCTTTGGCGGCACAGGCCTGCGCCCACACTGCTCTCAGCGCTGCTGCCTGCGGGTAGCGTTCGCGGTCCCGGAGCCGTTCCACCACCGCAGTGTCGCGCTCCAGCAGCGGCACGCCGCGGAAGGGATTCACGGGTACGCCGGTGTCGGCGGGCACGTGGAGGGCGAGGAGGAAATCGGCCAGACCATCGGCGGCCGGCCCACGGCCGGCGGGGCCGACGTCGGCCGCGGCGGTTCCGGGGACCCACCGCACGATGCTCCACGGCCAGGAAAGTCCGGCGCCGGCCGGCCGGCGTGGACGGGGACAGGAACCGCCACCGGGGAGCGGCGGGAGATGCCGGGAAGGTAGCGCTGCTCATGCAGGATCAGCGGCACGGCCTCCGCCCTGCGCGGCAGCCGGACGGCCAGGTCGTCGCCGAGCCGGAAGGTCGCGTTGTCCCAGCCGTTCGTGACCCGCACCAGGGGGCGATCGGCCAGATCGGGCCGCTGGTCCCGGACGAGGGACTGGACGACGGCGTCATTGACTTCCAGCGTGGCTGGGGGCATTCCCGCCATTCAGGGCTCCGTCTTCCTTTGCGCCTGGAATGCAGTCCGATCCTTTCCCGCCATGATCCAGCCCGCTGGAGGAAATGGAATCGGTCGCCGGCGGGATGTCCCGCCGTCGACCTGGGGACGCCGGGCACGAAACTCATCCGGCGAGGACCCCGGATTCTCGGGGGTCAGCCCGTGCCCTCGCGGGCCGTCTCCTCCAGAATCCTGGCTGTTGGCGCTGCCGACATGAGCTGCCCCATGACCTCGGGTTTGTCCCACACCTGGCTGCGCAAATTTCCCAGAAATTCAGTCGCGGCGTCCTTGGTGTCGAAGTCCAGGAGCACGGCCACGCTGTTCTGGTCCTCGGTATCCCGGAACAAGCGGACAGATCGGGCGCCCGAGGCTGCGCGGCCTGCGGGATCCGTGTCGAACACTTTCTTGAAAGCCTCGTATTCCCGGACCGGATAGCTAATCTGCAGGGTGAACATCGTCCTTCCTTCCCTCGCGCTGTGGCAGGGACCACGATAGGCCGTCCAGCGTCATCCCGATAGGGCCGGAAGGTGGACGTGAGCCGGCGCCGCGCATGAGGGCGGTGACGTTGATCCGGAAGACCCGATCCCGGAGGTCATCGTCCACCTTGTGGGTGGGGCGACTGGGTTAGTCCATTCGGTGTATTATTCTGGACGGGATAACCCATTTCTCGTGCGCGTCCCTCCCAGAGCGCTCAGACGCAAGGAGCCTCCGTGAGCCTTCCCGCTCAAGCGATGGACCAGACAGCTCCCAGCAGACCACCACGCCGAACTCCCGCCGGGGATGCCGCTTGGGGGTGGCTGATCGGGATCCTCGCGGGATTGCTCGGTTTGGGCCCCTGGCTGGTGACCGGCGCACAGCTCCCACTGCAGAATTTGTGGGGCGCCGACGTCGCTCCGGACCAGATGCCCGTGTCGTTACTGCCGCTAAGCCAATACGAACTCACCACGATCGTAGCCCTCCTCACCGTGGGAGGTGCGGCAGCCGGACTTGCGGTGCGCATCTGGTCCCCCGCCCGACGGCGACTGGTGGCGTGGTGCGCGGCAGCCGGCGTTCTTGTGGTCCAGTCCACGGCTGCCGTCCAGTCCTTCACCGTGCTCGACGGCGGCTTGACGGGCGGAACAACGGCAAGCCTCTACTTCGCCGGGTTGCTCGCGGGCGTGACCGCATCCCTCGCTGCTGCCCTCGTTGCGCACCTGCTGCTCTGTTCAAGGTCACGGAGCCTGGCGGCACTGGGCGCCGGACTCGTGGCGGTGCCGTTCGCTTCGTGGACGGTGGAGTGGGTCGTCGGCTTCGTTGGCCACATCAACGTCCCAGCGGCAGTGCCGTCCCTGGCTCACTGGATTCCCGCCATCCTCGTTGGTTGTGCCCTGGCATGGTGCGGCCTTCGTCCTGCGCGGCGGGCCGCGGTGTGGGCCCTGAACCTTGCCCTGTTGTGGGTGGTTCCCGCCCTGTTCATCTCCGTCAACTACGTTCTGGGGACGCGCGTACTGGCTGGCGACCTGCAGGAGATGCTGTTGATGAGTCGGCAGATCCTGGCGGCAACACTTGGACCCGCGGGTGGAGCAGCTCCCAAAGTCTTGCTGGCTCTGGTCATCGCGTTGGCGGGGCTGGGGGTCAAATCCATTGCCGCCCGCCGGCGGCCGGACGTGCCGACCTTCCCCTCCACATAAAATCCGGGCTCACCCGCGATTGAGCACGGCCATGCTGTTTTGGTCCTCCGCCGGCCCAGACACGTTTTCCTCCAGCTGAGACAATGTCCCAATGGACATCGCGCTGGGACTCCTGGTTCTCGTCGGGGTGGTCTGTGCCGGCAGCGCGCTGGGCCGGAAGCTCAACATTTCGGTTCCACTGCTGCTGGTGTTGGCCGGCGTGGTGGGCTCGTTCCTCCCCTTCGTTCCGCAGATTGAGCTGAACCCTGAAGTGGTCCTTGTGGGACTCTTGCCGCCGCTGCTGTACGCCGCGGCGCTGCGGACTTCGCTCTTCGATTTCAGCTCCAACCGCCGCGCCATCGGACTGCTCTCGGTGGGCTACGTCATCTTCGGAACCTTCGCCGTGGGCTTTGTGGTCTGGTGGTTGTTCCCGGAAATTCCGCTGGCTGCCGCTATCGCTCTCGGCGCGGTCGTGGCGCCGCCGGATGCTGTGGCGGCCACCGCCATCGCGAGGAAGGTGCGGATGCCGCGCAGGATCGTCACCATCCTGGAGGGTGAATCCCTGGTCAACGACGCCACCGCCCTGATCTGCCTTCGCGCCGCCATCGCCGCCATCTCGGGGTCTGTGTCCGTGACGGGGATCGCCGGGGACTTCCTGCTAGCGGCCGGGGGCGGGGTGGTGGTGGGCATGGCGGCCGCCTACGTGCTGACCGAGCTCCGCAAGCGGACCCGGAACGTCGCCATTAACACGTCGACGTCGTTGATCGCCCCGCTGGTCGCCTACCTTCCCGCGGAGGCGATCCATGCGTCCGGCGTACTCGCCGTCGTCGTTACCGGGTTGGTGATGGGCACCAAGGCGCCATCCATGCCCAACGGTGCCGCCCGGCTGAGCCAGCGCAGCAATTGGAACACTGTGCAGTTTCTGCTGGAAAACGCAGTCTTCCTGCTGATCGGGCTGCAGGTGCGGACCATCATCGACGGCGTCCAGGACGACTCTCTGGGCGCCGGCCGGATTTGGGCCGGCTGCGCTGTGATCCTGCTGGCGGTGCTGGTGCTCCGGCCGGTGTGGGTTTTCCCGGCCACGTACCTGCCCCGCCTGATTCCGGCCGTGCGGCGGAACGACCCGGCGCCGCCGTGGCAGTTCGCGGCGATTGTCTCTTGGGCCGGGATGCGGGGAGTGGTCACCCTGGCCGCGGTGCTGGTGCTGCCCGCAGATCTGGAGCACCGTTCGGTGCTGATCCTGGCCGCCCTGGTGGTGGTGGGCGGCACGCTGACGCTGCAGGGGTTCACTCTTCCGGGGCTGGTCCGTCTCCTGAAGGTCCAGGGCCCGGACCAGCGCGAAGACGCGCTGAACCAGGCTTCGCTGATGCAGCTGGCCACCGCTGCGGGCGTGGCACGCCTGCAGGAACTGCGTACGGAAAACGATCCGCCAGAGGTGGTGGCCATGCTGAAACGCCGCACCCAGGAGCGCGGGTTGGCTGCTTGGGAACGGCTCGGCCGCCCATCGGCGGAAACGGCGACCCCCAGCGCGCGTTACGCCTGGCTGCGGCTGGCCATGCTGGAAGCGGAACGGGCCAAGGTACTGGAACTGAGGCGGGGCGGCGAGTACGCGCAGGAGGTCCTCAGTGATGTGCTGGACCGGCTGGATGTTGAGGAATCCATGTTGGACATGGCGCTGGACGAGGTGGACACCTCCGGCGAGGGCGGCGGGGAAGGGATCGCGCGGCCGGGCGGAGTATGTGCCCACCTCGAGTCGGCCCGGTCTAGGGACGTACCCGCGGACCCCTTCTGCGCGAGCTGCCGGAGGGAAGGCACCACGACGGTGCACCTGCGGATGTGCCTGGCGTGCGGCAGAGTGGGGTGCTGTGATTCCTCACCCGGCAGCCACGCCTCGAGGCACTTCGAAGCGACCGGGCACCCGGTGATGCGGAGCATCGAGCCGGGCGAAGACTGGCGCTGGTGCTATCAGGACGACCTGCTGGGCTGACGGCAGGACAGAACACCTTCCCTCGCCGTGAACAACGTGCCCGTTTCAGAGCTCACGATAGTAGTAAAGCATTGGGTCTGTCTGGTTGGGTTCGGTGTTGGTGAACCCGTGTGCTTCATAGAAACGGCGCGCATCGGTGTCCTCGCCGTCCACGTTGATCTCAAGGAGTGCACCGCCCCGGCTGCGCACCAAATCGAGGGCCGCGTCCAGGAGTGCGCTGCCGAGGCGGTGACCGCGGAGCTCTGGACGGACGTAGAGCTCGTCGAGGATCGCGACCGGCCCCCGGTACCAGACGTTGGGCCGGAAACTAAGCACAGCAACCCCGCTCGCTGGCTCCCCGGTCAGCAGGACCACCACGTCGTCCCCCGCCAGGAGTTGCGTCAATCGTGATTCAAGTTCCTGGGTGCCGGGCGTCGGCGTCGAGAATTCAGTGTTGAAGTCATGAAGCAACTGGGCAATGACGGCGGCGTCGTCCAGGGTCGCCCGCCGCGGCCTCTGGCCGCCTGCAGAATCGTCGGAAGTCATGGCTTCATCATGAGGAGCAGGCGAAGCGGCGTCCACCCTTACCTCCGATCAGGATCCGGAGGGCGCTGGCTGAAGGACACGAGACGCGACTGCATCTCCCAGTACGGAGTGGCGGCCGGGACCTGCTGGCCGTCACGCAGGGCGTTGACCACGTTCACCGCCGCGTCCACTGCGGCGCGGTATGGCAGGGAGCCGGAACTCACCCGCCGGACCCCCAGCTCGCCCAGCTCGGCAACAGTCAGCGAGGGATGTGCCAGCACGTTGACCGGCAGCCCAATACCGGCGGTGATGGTCCGGATGTCCTCCGGGACCACAAGTCCGGGGACGAAGATCCCGTCCGCTCCGGCGTCGGCGTAGGCCCGGGCGCGGAGCAGGACGGCATCCACAGTGGCCTGTTCGCCGAACCATATGTTGTCCACCCGGGCGTTGATGAACAGAGCAGGGCTGCGCCGCTTGACGGCGGCCACTTTCTCGGCAAAAGCTGCTGGATCGACCAGGTGCCCGTCCGTGCTGTCCTCCAGGTTGACCCCGACCACGCCCTGGGCAGCCAGTTGGGTCACAAAGTCTGCAACCTCGGCGGGGTCATCGGCGTAGCCGTCTTCGACGTCCGCCGTGACGTGGACAGGCAGGCGGCACAGCTGGTTCACCAGGGCGGCGGTCACTGCCTTGCTGGACCGGCCGCCGTCGGGCAGGCCGGCACTTGCCGCAATCCCAAAGCTGGTGGTGCCGACGGCCGGGTATCCAGCTGACGCAAATGCCAGGGCGGATCCGACGTCCCACGCATTGGGCAGCAGGAGCGGCGCCCCGGTGTGGTGGAGTTCCCGAAAAGTGGCCATAGTATTCCCTTCCCCTCCCAACCGAATAGGTGGGTCCCTATCCGGCCCAGTCGTCGTCGTACGGCCGTCCGCGGAAGTGCGCGCGGAGGTACTCCCCCACGACGGCGGCGCCCAGGTCCCCGGTGTCGGGCGCCACAACGCGGCCGCCGATCCGGCGGGCCATCCGGGCGACGAACCGCTCCAGGCCCGGGTCGTCGCCGAGCCGGAAGAACGTGGCCTGCGTGCCGGCCCGGCCCAGGCGGTCCAGCTCGGCCACGGTCACGCGGATGGTCTCCGGGTCCGGCGGATACGAGAACCAGGATTCGCCGTCGGCCAGCAGGTGCGCGGTGGGTTCGCCGTCGGTCACCACGAGGAGGACCGGCTGCATGGACGGGTGCTGGCGGAAGAACCGGCCGGCCAGCAACAGGCCGTGGTGCAGGTTGGTACCCTGCTCCCGGAAGGCCGGCAGAGCGGTGAGCTCACCGATGTCCATGGACTGCGCATAGCGGCCGAAGCTGATCAGCTGCAGCCGGTCGCCGCGGAACCGGGTGGTGACGAGGTGGTGCAGGGCGAGCGCGGTGCGTTTCATCGGCACCCAGCGTCCCTCGGCGGCCATCGAGAAGGAGACGTCCACCAGCAGGGCGACGGCGGCCTGCGTGCGCGCCTCTGTCTCTGTCACCTCGATGTCATCCACGGCCAGGCGCAGCCCGTGGCGCGGGTCGCCGCCGTCGGCGATCGTGCGGCGGATCGCGTTGGTGATGGTCCGGGTGACGTCCCACGGTTCGGCGTCGCCGAACTCCCACGGGCGGCTGGAGCCGGTCTGCTCCCCGGCCGCGCCGGCAACGCGCGTGTCCCGGAGGCCCTGCCGGCCGGAGAGCTGCTTGGCGGTGTCCCGCAGCAGCGCCCTGCCGAGCCGCCGCATGGCCTGCGGGGAGAGCCGGAGGTCGCCGTCGGCGCCGCGCTGCAGGAAGCCGCCATCGTGCATGGCCCGCTCGATCTCCGCGAGGGTCCGGGCCGACACGGCGGCGTCCTGCCCCAACTGGCGGGCGAGGGCGTCCAGGTCCAGGTCGTCCAGGCGCGAGCCGTTGTAGGACTGGGAGAGCTGTTCGGCCAGCTCGTCCAGTTCGGCGAGGTCCTGCAGCACGCCGGTGCCGTCGCCGAGTCCCAGCCCTTCCTCGCCCTCGAAGCGTTCGGAGCCGGACCAGTCCTCGCCGGGGCGCAAAGCCTGCAGGTTGGCATCGAGTTGGCCCAGCTGTGCCATAAGCTCCGGCGAGCCGAACGCCTGCGCGGAAAGCCGCATCAGCTCCTCGCGCTGCTCGGCGGACATGGACTGCAGGAGCCGCTGGGCGGCGGCCGCGCGCTGGGCGAGCGCGTCCACCAGCTCCTCCACCGACTGCGGATTCTCCGGGAAGAACTGGCCGTGCTTGGCCATGAACTCCTGGAAGTCGGCATCGGTGTCCTCGCCGCGGCGGTGTTTGTCCAGCAGCTCGTTGAGGTCCTGCAGCATCTCGGCCACGGCCGCGCGGTCCTCCTCGGTGGCGCCCTCGAGCGCCTCCTTCATCCCGGCGAACCGCTGGTCCAGGACCTCGCGGCCCAACAGGTCCTTGATCCGCTCGTAGGCTTCCCGGGCGGTGCTCGACTGCCAGTCGTAGGAGGCGAGCTCGTTGACCGCTGCCGCCGTGGACTTGGGCAGGTTCTGCAGCTGCATCTCGCGGAAGGCGCGGTCCGTGTTGTCCATCATGGCGTCGCGGGCCAGCTGTTTGCGTTCCTCCAGCACCGCGGTGTCCAGCAGCTTCTGGACCTCGTTGAGGGTGCCGTCCAGCCGGTGCCGGCCCAGCAGGTCCTTGCGCCGCTGCTGGACGCGGCCGGCGAGGTCGTCGAGCCCTTCCCGTTTGCGGCCGCCGCGCCGCAGGTACTCCTGCAGGGCCTGCCGGGGCGAGTAGCCGGCCATCACGTCCTCGGCGACGGCGTCCAGCGCCTCCGCCAGGTCCACCGGCGGGGCGAGCGGATCCGGTCCTCCCCGGTACCGGCTGTACCGGGACCGGTGGTGTGCGGTCATGAGGCCTCCTGTGCCGTGGGATTACTTACCCGTAAACGGTCGCCTCGTCGTCGGACTCCTTGGCGATCCGCCGGGCGAGGTAGAGGCCTTCCAGTGCCAGTTCGACGGCGGCGGCGCGCTGCCCGTCGTTCGTCGCGCCCAGGCGCTCGCTGATGTCGTCGTAGAGGCGGGAGCCGTTGAGGGACGGCAGGTTCTGCAGGAACTCCCGCGCGGTGACCAGCTCCCCGGTGGTTACGGTGGTGTGTCCGTCGAGCGCGGCTACGAGTTCACCCATGTCGATGCCGTGGAAGTGCGCCCGCACGGCTTCCGCGGTGGCCACACGCAGGAGGTGGTCCAGGATGTCTTGTTCCCGGCCCTCCTCCCCGGACTCGAACTCGATCTTCCCGGCCAGGACTTCCACGGCGGCGTCCAGGTCGATGATCCGGGCGACGGCCTCGTCCTCGCCGCGCACGCTGGCGCGGCGCAGGGCGGCCGCGGCGACGGTTTCGGCACCGGCGATGGCGAACCGCGCGGACACCCCGGAGGTCTGGTTGATCGCCGGGGACTGCCGCAGCGCCCGGGTGTAGCGGGCCAGGATCTCGAGGATGACGGGCGGGACGCCGGCCACCAGGTGGCCCTCCTGCCGGATGACGGCCACCTCGTCGTCGAGCTCGATTGGGTAGTGGGTGCGGATCTCGGCGCCGAAGCGGTCCCGCAGCGGCGTGATGATCCGGCCCCGGTTCGTGTAGTCCTCCGGGTTGGCGGACGCGACCACCAAGACGTCCAGCGGCAGCCGCAGCACGTAGCCGCGGATCTGGATGTCGCGCTCCTCCATCACGTTGAGCATGGAGACCTGGATCCGCTCGGCGAGGTCGGGGAGTTCGTTGATGGCGATGATGCCGCGGTTGGAGCGCGGGACCAGGCCGTAGTGGATGGTTTCCGGGTCGCCCAGGCGGCGGCCCTCGGCCACCCGCATCGGGTCGACGTCGCCGATCAGGTCCGCGACGGAGGTGTCCGGCGTCGCGAGCTTCTCGACGTAGCGTTCCGAGCGGTGGCGCCACGCCACCCGCAGCCGGTCCCCCTCGGTGAGGGCGAGGGCGCGGGAGTGCTCGGTGAGGGGTTCGTCGGGGTGTTCGTTCAGTTCCGAGTCCTCGATCACCGGCGACCACTCGTCCAGCAGCCCGGCCAGGGTGCGCAGCAGCCGGGTCTTGCCCTGCCCGCGTTCACCGAGCAGGACGACGTCGTGCCCGGCGAGCAGTGCGCGCTCCAGCTGGGGCAGGACGGTGCGGCTGAAGCCGTACATCCCGGGCCAGGGGTCGCGGCCGGCGGCGAGCGCGGCGAGCAGGTTGTCGCGGATTTCGCGGCGCAGGTCCTTGTGAACGTGGCCGGAGGCACGCAGTTCACCAACAGTGAAGATATCGGGGCGATCACTCACCCCTCCACCGTAGACCTGTACCCGGCGGGGAATCGAGGGATTTCTTGAGATTCATGCGCTTTGGGCTGTTGCCCGGCTTAGGCTGAATCTTGATGACTGCAGCAACGCCTGGACCTTCGGCGAAGCCCCCACAGCAGGGCACGCTCCTCCTTTTGGTGCGCCACGGCGAGACGCCGACGACGGGCATGGTGCTGCCGGGGCGCGCCCCGGGGCTGCACCTGTCCGACCGCGGCCGGGACCAGGCAGTGCGGGTCGCGGAGCGGCTTTCTGGCCTGCCGGTGGACGCCCTCTATTCCTCGCCGCTGGAGCGCGCCTGCGAGACGGCAGAGCCGACGGCGGTGCGCACCGGACTGGCGGTGAAGCACGACGACGGGCTGCTTGAGTGCGATTTCGGCGAGTGGACCGGTGCCGCGATCGCCGAGCTGGCGGCGTTGCCGGAGTGGCAGACCGTCCAGCACAGCCCGTCGACGTTCCGCTTTCCTGACGGCGAGAGCTTTCCGGAAATGCAGGCGCGGATCGTCGGCGCGATGGAGGTGCTGCGTGCAGCCCACGCCGGGGGCGTAATCGTGTGCTTCTCCCACGCCGACCCCATTAAGGCGGCCGTCGCCCACGCCCTGGGCACGCCCTTGGACCTCTTCCAGCGGATCGTCATCAGCCCAGGATCGGTGTCGGCCATCTCCTTCGTGGAGGGCCAGGACCCTGCCGTGCACATGGTGAATTCGACGTCGGAACCGCTCAGCGGGCTGAGGGCGTCATGAGTGAGGGCCGACGGTGTCCGCCCGGGAACTGATGCTGCTCAGCGAGGGCAGCATAGAACTTCTCGGACTCATCCCGCGCAGCAGCAACCAGACGTTTCTCGTCCAGGTCTCCTGCGGCGAGGACAAAGGGTACGCGGTCTACAAGCCGGAGGCCGGCGAACGTCCCCTGTCCGACTTCGAGCCCGGGCTCTACAAGCGAGAACGCGCCGCCTACCTGCTGAGCGAATCGCTCGGCTGGGGCTTCGTGCCTCAGACGGTCATTCGGGAGGATGCGCCCCTCGGTGTCGGCTCGCTGCAGTGGTTTGTCGAATGCGACTTCCAGGAGCACTACTTCACCCTGTTCGAGGACGCCCCCGAGACACACCGCGAGCTCGCCCGGATAGCCCTGTTCGACTACGTCGCCAACAACACGGACCGCAAAAGCGGCCACGTGCTGCGCGGCGATGACGGGCGGATCTGGGGCATCGACCACGGGCTGTGTTTCTCGGCAAGCTTCAAGCTGCGCACCGTGATCTGGGACTTCGCCGGCGAACCCATCCCAGAAGCCCTGCTCAAGGACATCGCCCCGCTCGCAGAGGCTGTTCCTCCCGCAGTGGCTAAACTGCTCGACGACGACGAGATCACGGCCATGCAGCACCGCGTCCAGCGCCTGCTGCGTGCACGGGTGCTGCCCGCTGACCGCACGGGCATGCGTTACCCATGGCCGCTCGTATAGGCGCCCGCGACAACCGATACCGGATCTTCTGTCAACCTAGTTGCCTCAGGAAACCTTTCAGGCACCAACGGCAAAGTTTCCCATGGTCCAGGCCGCGCTACTCCGGCCCCGGCACTGAGGTGTGGCCGGCTCTTTTCCAGCCGTAGACGACACGGAGTCTGGGGTGGGCGGACACAGCGAAGGCCGGCACCTTTCCGGACGTAGGCTGGCCGCAGCAGAGTGGCAGGAACCGGGAGAGGGACGCCATCGGCCTTTAGAATGCCGCGTAACCGGACCGTTCGCTAGGCTGGCCCAAAAGTACCGCCATATTGATCAGTCACACGCGAAAGAAGCACCCCGTAATGGAAGCACTTATCAGCATCGTTGGCTTCATCATCGTCGTCGGAGGTATCGTCGCCGTCGCCTACTACTACACGTACGTCGCGGAACCCCGTAAGCGCACTCCGCAGATCATTGCGGCACTGGAAGAGAACGAGCGCATCGGACTCTCTGACATCGATGTGGACATCCGTAGGACCGCCGCACGGTGGGGACTCCTGAAGATCGGGCACACTGAAGCGAAACGCTTCAAGACCGAAGCGTACAGCGACCGCATCGCCGCGCAGATGAAAGTCCTTGAGCCTCGCGCCGCCGACCTGCTGCGCGAACGCACCAAGCTCACGAACCTCGAAACGTTCCTCAATATTGACACCTCGATCTGAGACGACAAGTAAGCCAGCTCCCTCGGGCCTCTATGGACGAGGGAGCTAGTGATGGGATTCCAGCCATCCCGCCATCTCATGTCACCATCCGCAACAATTTAAGAGATGACAGGTCAGACACAAACAGGCGATGCCTGGTCAGCGACGACGGCGGCGTCTTTGGCGACCGTTTTTCCCTCGCCCCGGTAGAGCCGGGAGGCGTGGCGGACGATCCGGCCGGGGATGTTCAGGATGTCCTGGCCGTGAGCAAAGAGCAGTGCGATCAGGAGCGCCGGTCCGCCGTGTTTCAGGTCCGTCGCCCAGACCACCTCATCGCCCCCGCCGAGTTTGAGGACGTGGCGATGAGGGAGCACGGCCGGTTCATCGTTGGGGGACTTTTGCGAGAGCAGACGATTTCCATCGGCGTCGATCACGACGCAGTGATGGTGTGCTTTGCCGGTCAATACCGGCCCATAGGTGCACCAAGAACTGCCTCCAGTCTGTCGGATGGATGGGGCCCAGCAGATCACCGTGCCGTTGTGACTCCTTCGTCCTCGGATCAGGCCCCACGCGCACCAGCACGACCTGGTGTAAAGCCTTATTCCCGTTGCGGTCCCCTCCCCGGGTGAGACGGTGACGGCTCGTCTTACCTGATGATGCAGGCATCGGCACCCCGGCTAAAGCTGCGAACTGGGCCTCACTACCCACGCGTTCTAAAACGTCGCCGACCGTCACCAGCAGCTGGCTGGCAACCTCGACACCAACACCCGGAAGGTCACAGAGCAAAGGAGAGTCCAGGATCCCCGCCGGTGGCCACACGCGCTGTCATGCACTCCATCCGTGATCTTCACGGCCCCGGCCTGCACCCGGAGGGAGACGACCCGCTGGGGCGCCTGGATCAACGACTACCGCGCGGCAGTTGCAACCCGCGCTGCGGCCAGGGTTCCCCGTATGCTGACCGGGGCAGCCCTTGCCCCCGTGACCCGAAAGGTACCCAGTGACCAGTCCCGCCCCGTGGAACGAAACTGACGGCTTTGCCTACGCCACACCGCCCACCTCGAACACGTTGCCGGTATGGGCGAGGACCTTCCGTAACGTCCTGATGGTACTCGGTGGGGTTGGTGTTGCAGCCCTCATTGGGATTTATGTCAGCTTTGCTCTCCCGGCAAGCATGTACGAGCCCGGGGGGCTTCGCGGAGTTGGCTTTGGCATCATGTTGTCGCTTTTCTACGCGGTCGGATCGATCCCCTATTTGATCGCGAACGTCGTCTATGCCATTCGCTGGGCGACCTCTCTGCGCGGCCACGGCTACAGTGTCTCCCTACTCAGTTCAGCCTTCCTCGTAGCCGCCCCGATACTGGTCTCCCTTAGTGTCGCCAGTGGCGTCGCTTTGCTCTGGTGGCACTAGCGGGGACTTTGGCACACGCCTCCGCGCAGATGATGTGCATGGAAACTCAGACGCTCCCAAATTCGGCACCAACTACCATCCCAATGTCGTCCGCCAGGTCAGTGCCGGCCGGGCGACCAATCACTCGGTGGAGTCGTCCCATGAGACGCTTCTCGCCGAGGTGGAGCGCCTGACGTACCTAGTCGCCCCGGAGAAGCTGGAACAAGCGAGAGCTGTTCCTAGGCGAAATCTTGCGTTGTGCCCACGGCGCCGAACAAACCCGACTTGCGGCCGCCAATGAGGTTGAGCATGCCGACCTGGAAGTACTGCCGGGCAGTCTCCTGCTGCCAGCCCTTGACATAGACGTACAGCCGGACGTTTGGGTGACGGGTTCCTCGGTCCAACTCTTGGTTGAGGCAAAAGGCTTCAAGAAGGGCGCCGCGTTCAGTGTCGAGCAGCTTCCTCGGGAGCTGCTATGCCTGCAGGCGCGCAGCGGCGACCGCGCACTTGCTCCTGCTGCTCCTGACCACTCCCCCACCCATCAGACTCGCCGGGAGGGGCCGACACGAAGTCGAGGCTGGTGTTGCCGTGGGTCTTTAGTCCCTGTACGCCCGCGCTGGAATGTCTGCCGCAGATTACGAGGGTTTGCTTGCCTCAATTCCGTCTTGTGTCGCATGGATAACGTGGTTTGAGATCCACGCCATCGTCATGCGACAGAAAAGCGCCTTTCCCGGGCTCCCCTCAAGCATCGCTGCATCCCTACATCGGATCGCTGACGGCGTGGCCCAGGCTATCAAGTGGCACTCCGGTGGCCTCGTCACCGAACCTGTCTCGTTCGTTGATCAGCCCTAGAGCTGACCGTTGCAGCATGAAATCGGAAGTCTGTCGCTGCCGGAGTCTGTGAGTCATTGAGTGCGGGCCGATAGCGGATATTATGTAACCTCCGTACGATGAGGCGGCCCGTACTGTCGCACCATGGACCGTCTATTCGTGATTCCCGCCTGGCGGGAGCGGCCCAGCGCCCCTAAACCTCCGCCACCGGCGCCGCGAACTGCGCCGCGTACAGCGCGGCGTACGCCCCGCCCGCCTCCAGCAGCTCGGCATGCGTCCCCTGCTCCACGATCTGCCCGGACTCCATCACCAGGATGAGGTCGGCGTCGCGGATGGTGGAGAGCCGGTGCGCGATCACGAAGCTGGTCCGGTCGGACCGCAGCGCGCTCATCGCCTTCTGCACCAGCACCTCGGTGCGGGTGTCCACGGAAGAAGTCGCCTCGTCCAGAATCAGCACGGACGGCCGGGCCAGGAACGCCCGGGCGATCGTCAGCAGCTGCTTCTCACCCGCCGATACATTCGAGCCCTCGTCCTCGAGCACGGTGTCGTACCCTTCCGGCAGGGAGCGGACAAACCGGTCCACGTACGTCGCCTGCGCCGCCTCCATAATGTCCGCCTCCGAGGCGCCGGGCCGGCCGTAGGCGATGTTGTCCCGGATGGTCCCGCCGAACAACCAGGTGTCTTGCAGGACCATGCCCATCCGCGAGCGCAGCCCGTTGCGGGTCATCGCCGTGACGTCCACGCCGTCGAGCGTGATCCGCCCGGCGTCGAGCTCGTAGAAGCGCATCATCAGGTTCACCAGCGTCGTCTTCCCGGCCCCGGTGGGGCCGACGATCGCCACCGTCTGCCCCGGCTCGGCCACCAGGCTCAGGTCGGTGATCAGCGGCTTGTCCGGCGAATAGGAGAACGACACGTTCTCGAACACCAGCCGGCCCCGCCCGCCGTTCGGCGCCACCGAAGGCATAGGATCCGCCGACTGCTCGTCCTCATCCAGCAGCTCGAACACCCGCTCGGCCGACGCCACCCCGGACTGCAGCAGGTTCGCCATCGAGCCCAGCTGTGCCAGCGGCTGGGTGAACTGCCGCGAGTACTGGATGAACGCCTGCACGTCGCCCAGCTGCATCGCCCCGGCGGCCACCTGCAGGCCGCCCACCACGGCGATCCCCACATAGACCAGGTTCCCGATGAACGTCATGGCCGGCATGATCAGCCCGGACACGAACTGCGCGCCGAAGCTCGCCTCATACAGCTCCGCGTTCTTCTGCCGGAACCGCTCCTCCACCTCCCGCTGCCGGCCGAACACCTTCACCAGCGCGTGCCCGGTGTACGTCTCCTCGATCTGCCCGTTCAGCTCCCCCGTGTGCTTCCACTGCGCCACGAACAGCTTCTGCGAGCGCTTGGCGATCAGCGCCGTCGTCACCAGCGTCAGCGGCACGGTGACCAGCGCGATCAGCGCCAGCGTGGGCGAGAGGATGAACATCATCACCAGCACACCCAGCACGGTCAGCAGGGACGTGACCGCCTGGCTGATGGACTGCTGCAGGCTCTGCGAGATGTTGTCCACGTCGTTGGTGACCCGGCTCAGCAGTTCCCCGCGCTGGATCGAGTCGAAGTAGCGCAGCGGAAGCCGGTTGATCTTGGCCTCGATCCGCTCGCGCAGCCGGAACATGGTCCGCTGCACCACCCCGTTGAGGATATATGCCTGCATCCACATAAATCCCGACGCCAGCACGTACAAGGCCAGCGCCCACAGCAGCACGTTGGCCAGCGCCGCGAAGTCGATCCCCGCGCCCGGCGTCAGCGTCATGGCACTGAGCATGTCCGCCTGCTGGTCCTGCCCCTGGGCCCGCAGTTGCGCGATCAGCTGCTCCTGGCTCACCCCGGCCGGCAGCTGCTTGGACACAACGCCGGCGAAGATCAGGTTGGTGCCCTCGCCCAGCAGCCGCGGCCCGATCACCGAGAACGTCACACTCACCACGGCGAGCATCAGGACCAGCACCAGCCACAGCCGCTCCCGCCGCAGCTGGCCAAGCAGCCGTTTGGCGGACGGCCAGAAGTTCATCGCCTTCTCCGCCGGCACGTTCATCCCGGCGAACGGCCCGCCGCGCCCCGGCCCGCCCGCCGGGCGCGGAATCCGCAGCGGGGCCTCCTTGGTTGCGCCACCGGCGCCGGGCGTCTGAGACTCGACCTTGCTCATGCCGCCTCCTCCGCCGCCAGCTGGGAGTTCACAATTTCGTTGTACGTCTCCGAGGTCTCCAGCAGCTCCGCGTGCGTGCCATGCGCGACGATCCGGCCGCCGTCGAGCACCAGGATCTGGTCCGCGTCCACGATGCTGGACACGCGCTGGGCGATGATCACCAGGGTGGCGCCGGCGGTGTGCTGCCGGAGCGCCTGCCGCAGCCGGGCGTCCGTGGCGGTGTCCAGCGAGGAGAACGAATCGTCGAAGATGTAGAGCTCCGGCCGTTTCACCAGCGCCCGGGCGATCGCGATCCGCTGCCGCTGCCCGCCGGAGACGTTGGTGCCGCCCTGCGAGACGGGCGCGTCCAGCCCGCCCTCCATCTCCCGGACGAAATCCTCCGCCTGCGCGATGGCCAGCGCCCGCCAGAGTTCCTCCTCGGTGGCGTCGGGTTTGCCGTAAAGGAGGTTGCTACGGACCGTGCCGGAGAACAGGTACGGTTTCTGCGGGACCAGGCCGATGTGCCCCCACAGCAGGTCCGGGTGCAGCTCCCGGACGTCCACGCCGTCGATCATCACCGAGCCGGACGTCGCGTCGAAGAGCCGCGGCATGAGGTTCACCAGGGTGGTCTTGCCGGAGCCGGTGGCGCCGATGATCGCCGTCGTCCGCCCCGCGCGGGCGGTGAAGCTGATCCCGGCGAGGACCGGCTGCTCGGCACCCGGGTAGGCGAACCCGACGTCGCGCATTTGAAGTTCGCCGCGGCCGGTGCGGCCAGAGAAATCCAGCGGGTGCTCCGGCGGCCGGACGCTGGATTCGGTGCCCAGCACCGCGCTGATCCGGTCCGCGGAGACCGCGGCGCGCGGGATCATGATCGCCATGAACGTGGCCATCATGACGGACATCAGGATCTGCATGAGGTAGCTCAGGAACGCGATCATGGTGCCCACCTGCATGGAGCCGTCCTGGATCCGGAACGCGCCGAACCAGATCACGGCCACGGACGAGACGTTCAGGACCAGCATCACGGTGGGGAACGCGAGCGCCATCAGCCGGCCGGCGCGCAGGGCGGTGTCCGTGACGTCCTCGTTGGCGCGGGCGAAGCGGGTGGTCTCCACCTCCTCGCGGACGAACGCGCGGACCACGCGGATGCCGGTGAGCTGTTCGCGGAGCACCCGGTTCACGGTGTCGATCCGGGTCTGCATGAGCCGGAACAGCGGCACCATCCGGGTGATGATCAGCCCCACTCCCGCCAGCAGCACGGGCACACTGACGGCGATCAGCCACGACAGCTGCAGGTCCTGCCGGATCGCCATGATGACGCCGCCGATGCAGAGCATTGGCGCGGCCACCATGAGGGTGGCGGACATGAGGACCAGCTGCTGGACCTGCTGGACGTCGTTGGTGGAGCGGGTGATGAGGCTCGGCGCGCCGAAGTGGGTGACCTCCTGCTCGGAGAACGCCGCCACGCGGCTGAAGATCGCGCCGCGCACGTCCCGGCCCATCGCCATGGCCGCTTTCGCCCCGAAGTACACGGCCGCGATGGCGCAGGCGATCTGCAGCAGGGTGACCAGCAGCATCACGGCGCCGGTGCGCAGGATGTAGTCCGTGTCCCCCTTCGCCACGCCCTGGTCGATGATGTCCGCGTTCAGGGTGGGCAGGTACAGCGAGGCGATGGACTGCGCCAGCTGGAAGACGACGACGGCGAGCAGCAGCCGCTGCTGCGGCCGCAGGTATTCAACGAGCAGTTTCCAGAGCATCCGTACTCCACTTCACGGGTCACGGCAGTGGTGTGAAGGTCAGTTTACGTCCAGAGGCTTGGAGCGGAACGGGTTCCTCTCAGGGCGGACCGCTTCCCGGCGGAAGGTGGCACCATGGGGAGATGACTCCTGCTCACGGTCTTTCCGGCATTTTCCGGCGTCCCCGGCCCATCAAACCCGAGCCCGGCCAAGAATCAGTGTGGGACTACCCCCGGCCGCCCAGGGTGGAGCACCGGCCGGAACGGGTCACCGTGCGGCTGGGCGGGCAGGTGATTGCCGACACCACCGATTCCGTGCGCGTCCTGGAGACGAGCCATCCGCCGGTCTACTACCTGCCGCTGGATGCCTTCCCGGCCGGGGTGCTCGTCCCGGTGGAGGGCACCAGCTTCTGCGAGTTCAAGGGGGAAGCGCACTACTTCGACGTCGTTGCCGGCGGCGTCGTGGTTGCCCGCGGAGCGTGGACCTACCCGGAGCCCGCACGGGGGTTCGAGGCGCTCAGGACCCGGGTGGCCCTCTACCCGCGGCACATGGACTCCTGCGAAGTCGACGGCGTGCCGGTGACCTCCCAGGAGGGCGACTTCTACGGCGGCTGGATCACTAAGAAGATCGTCGGTCCGTTCAAGGGCGGCCCTGGCACGGCCGGGTGGTGATGACCTCTTCTGAACCTGACACGACCATCCGGGCGTTCCCGGCTCTGCTGATTGGGGACCGCGGGCGCTGGGTTTCTTCCTCTAACCGACAGGAAGCGGGACATCTTCCGTGGGCGCGAACTCCGTCATTGCGTAAGAGCCGACGCGTCCAGGAGATGCGGGAAGGTGTGTGCCATCTCCAGCGCCGCCAGGGTCATCGCCTGGTTCTCGTTGATGGGGCGGCCGAGTAGCTCGGCGGCTCGTTTGACCCGATATGCCACGGTGTTGGTGGCCAGATGCAAGGCTTGGGCTGCCGCAAGGCGGCTGCTGCCGGCCATCAGGAAGTGGCGCAAGGTGTCGCGGATGTCGGCCAGTTTCTGGTCCGGACCCAGCAACCCATCGAGCTGGACTTGGACGAACCTGGCAGCTGCCTGGGAATCAGCAATGAGCAGTGCCAGCATGCCGGCGGTGTCGTAGTCCCAAAATTTCTGCTGCGGCGAAATCCGGGCGACCCGGGCAGCCTGCTGGGCCTCAAAGTGGCTGTCCCGCAACCCGAATAGCCCGGAGCCGGGCCGCCCAGCTGCGAGGTGGATCCAGTCGGCGCGTGGCACAGCACGTAGCGCTCCTGCCACCGAGGGGTCCGGGCGGGTGTTGAACCCCCACCAGAAGAGCGTGGTGCCCTGGTATTCGACGGTCAGGAAGCCAGCGGCGCCCAGCGCCTGCGCAGCGTCGGTGCCGAATCGCTGGCGCGCCGCCTCACGGTCCGGGATGTGCCCGCTGGTGGCGGGCCACGCCAAGGCGACCAGATGGTGCCTTCCGAGCCTGAGTCCCAGGATGCGTTCGGCGTCTTCGCCCGGCTCTTCGCCGTCGAGGATTGCCGTGAGTACCCTCTGCCGTTCGGCTGGAAGCCGGCCATGCCACAGGGTGAGCTCGTCTTCGTAACCGTGCATGAGGTCGATGACGTAGGAGTTCACGTAGGAAAAAAGGGCCGCATTGAGCTCCCGCACTTCAGGGACCATGCGGTCGGCAGGGACTTCCTGCTCGATGACGGCCAGCAGCGCATCCTGGACCCGGGTGTGGCAGGCCCAGACGGTGCGCAGCACGGACCCGATCGGGACGCCCTGCCGCACTGACAACCGTACATTTTCCTGGGCGCCGCGCGGGGCCACAATGTCAGCCGCCGCGGTGCCGCGGTGCAAGCCGATCAGGGTCGTGAGGAGGGACGCTTCACATCCCTCCCGCTCGGTACCGGTCATCATGCCGGGCGTCCCGGCGAGGCTGAAGTCCTCATCCACTTGGCGGACTATCTCCGCGGCAGCCTCGATGGCCCATGCCGTGGCTGGCGCGCCGATTTCCGCCTCGGCGCTGGCAATGATCTCCGGATCCGATGCAGGGCCGTCAACCGCGCCGTTCGCTGTCGGGCGGAGACTTTCCATCCAGTTCATCACTGTTACAAACCACCTTTGGTCTTGGCCACCGGAAGCCAAGTATAGGGATGCGCGCAGAGGTCTTTGCTCCCGGGCGCCATACGGAACGACTTTTCTTGCCGTCCGGCACCAAGAACCAACCCTGTGTGCCACACCACACTTGAAGCAACCGGTGTTCGGAGCTGAACACCCGTCAAGCAACGGAGCGTGACACAGCACATGACAACAACCACTGAGCTCAACAACTCGTCCTCGGTTCTGAGCAAGGCCATTGCGCGGATGACCGAAGTTCTCGGCTCCGATGCCGTCTTGCTGGATGAAAGCCAGGTCAAGGACTTTCGCGACCCCTACGAGGGCGACGACGCTAAGGACTACCAGCCCTCCTTTGTGGTCCAGCCGTCCACCGTAGAAGAAATCCAGGCCGTGGTCCGGATCGCCAACGAACTGCAGATCCAGCTCTGGACCTCCTCCACTGGGCGCAACTACGGCTACGGCGGCTCGGCCCCGGTGGTCAACGGCTCCGTGGTCCTGAGCCTGCGCCGTATGAACAAGATTCTGGAAATCAATGAGGCCGCCGGCTACGCCCTGCTCGAGCCCGGCGTGAGTTTCTTCGACCTCTATAACGAGATCAAGGCGCGCGGGCTGAAGCTCTGGATTTCGGTCCCGGACCTCGGCTGGGGCAGCATCGTCGGCAACACCCTGGACCACGGCTACGGCTACACCGTCAACGGCGACCACGCCAGCGCGGTCTGTGGCATGGAAGTGGTCCTCGCCTCTGGCGAAGTGGTCCGCACCGGCCTCGGCGCCATCAGCAACAGCCCGATGTGGCAGCGCCACAAACGCGGCTTCGGCCCCTCCCTGGACAGCCTGTTCATGCAGTCCAACTTCGGCATCGTGTCCAAGATGGGCGTCTGGCTCATGCCCGAGCCGGAGGTATTCACCACGGGGGCGATCATTTGCCACAACGACGAGGACATTGCCCCGCTTATCGACGCGCTCCGCCCTTTGGTGCTGGACGGCACCATTCAGGGCCTCCCGCTGATCACCAGCTCACCGGAACCCGAGGACGGTCGGGCCAACCCGATGCAGGACACCACCGGGATGTCGAAGGCGGCGAAGCTGTCCGCGACACTGCCCCCAGGGCGCTGGCACGCCCGCATCGCCTTCTACGGCCACGAAGCCATGGTGGAGGCACGGCGCCGCATTGTCACCGATGCCGTAGCCCACCTTCCCGGCGTCACCGTGGATCTAAGGTCCTACCGCGGCGACGTCAGCCCGGAAGAAGTGCACCCCCTGGACCTGGTCCCGGCCGGCATCCCTAACATGTTCCTGCTGGACATGATGAAGAAGCACATCGGCGAAAACGTTGGCCACATCGACTTCTCGCCCGCGATCCCGTTCGACGGCGAATCCGCTGCCAAGCACGAGCTCATGGTCCGCACCATCCTCGAAGAAGCCGGACTGGTGGCGGGTTTCGGCTGGATCGCCAACACCCGGAGCCTCGTGGGCGCCTGCATGGTCTTCTTCGACGTGAACGACCCTGCCGAAGCGGCAGCCGCCCACGCCGCCGTCGAACTCATGTGTGCAAAGGCCGCCGACTGGGGCTGGAGCGAATACCGCGCCCACCCCTCGCTGATCGAGCACGTGGCAGAGAACTTCGACTTCAACGATCGTGCCTTGAACCGCCTCTACACCTCCCTCAAGGACGCTCTGGACCCTGCCGGAACGCTCTCGCCGGGCAACCACGGCATTTGGCCCTCTTCGGCCAAGAACTCCTAGAACTCCAATACCGAAAGGCACCACCATGTGGGAGACAGACAACAAGTTCCTCAACGGCCCCTTCACCCCCTGGCATGAGGAGACAGAAGCCTTCGACCTCGAGGTCATCGGCAAGATTCCCGATGACCTCGACGGAGCCTTGTTCCGCACCGGGTCCAACCCCAAGTTCAAGCCGCGCAACACAGACCGGTACCACTGGTTCGAAGGCGACGGCATGGTCTACGCTACCTACCTCCGCGACGGCAAGGCCGCCTACCGGAACAAGTGGGTCATGACCGACGCGCTGAAAGTCGAGATGGAGGCGGGAGAGGCGGTCTACTCCGGGTTCGTCAACGGCGGCACGGCCCCATCGCTGCCGGCCGGCGCCCCGCGCATGAAGAACGTGCCCAACACCAACGTAGGCGTCCTCGCCGACCGGCTGCTCGTATTCTTTGAGGGCGGCCTACCGCACCAGATGAATCCGCAGTCCTTGGAAACATTCGGAACATATGACTTCAACGGCGATGTTCCGTTCACCTGCACGGCCCACTACAAGCTCGACCCGGACACCGGCAACATGCTTTTCTACTCCTACATGGGCACCAACGTCACCTGGTATGAGGCAGACCGGCACGGGAAGGTCCTCGACACCTTCGCTTTCAGCACCAGCGCCCCGTCGATGTTCCATGACTTCGCCGTGAGCAAGAACTACGCGATCTTCTTTGTAACCCCGGGGCTGTTCCTGGCACCCAACATAGGCCAGGGCAAGCCGGGCCTGGTCTGGGACCCCGCCGCCACGAACAACGGCGTCGAGATCGTCACCATGCACCGGACGACCCACGAAGTGCGGACCTACCGGGTCGACGAGACGTTCTTCCCGACGCACTTCTTCAACGCCTACGAGCGAGGCAACGAAATCGTCATCGAAGCCCCGCGCATCAAGGAACGCTTCGGCACGCCCGCGGACCGTATCACCCGGCCCGTGGACTCCCATGAGTGGTTCATGAACGCAATCCCCTGGCGCTGGACCGTCAACACCGCCACGGGACGCGTCACGAACCAGGCCACCAGCCACATCGCGGGTGAATTCCCGGCTATCAACCCGAACAAGGTCGGTCTGGAACACAAGTTCGGTTACTTCGCCACCACCCGTGGCAGGGACGCCGACACCATGAGCGACGGCCTGGCCAAGACGGACCTCACCAAGGAAACGGTCACGGTGATCGAGGGGCTGGATGACCTGACAAACCCCTCAGAACCGATCTTCGTTCCACGGGCCGGGGCCGTGAATGAGGACGACGGTTACCTGCTCTCAATCTGGTGGAACCGCCAGACGGAGCTGAGCGAACTGTGCATCTACGACACGGCCGAATTCGGCCGTACACCGCTCGCCAGGGTGAAGCTGCCCGGCCGCGTTCCCTTCGGCTTCCACGGCAGCTGGTCTGACCGCGAGCAGATCGAAGACTCCCTCCGGGTCCTCGCCAGTGAACACGTCAACTAACCACCTTCATACTTCTCTGCACTACCTGAACAGGAGCGACACCCCATGACCATCTCCACCATCGAAGCCCCGGCGATATTCGCAGGGCAGGACATCAGCCTCCAGTACATTGCCGGTCAGTGGCGCGAGGGCCGGTCCGCGAAAACCCTCACGGTAACGAACCCTTTCGATGACAGCGTGCTGACCACCATCCGTCAGGCCTCAGTCGCAGACGTCGACGAGGCCTACCGCGCCGCAGAGGCAGCCCAGACTGAATGGGCCGCCTGGCCACCGGCCGAGCGCCAGAAGGTGATGCGCCGTGCCGCGCAGATTCTTGAGGAGCGTCGCGAACAGATCGTGGACTGGCTGGTCCGCGAGTCCGGTTCCACTTTGCTGAAGGCCAACATCGAGGTTTCACTCGCCGTCGGAATCACGCAGGAGTCGGCATCCTTTCCCACCAGGGTCCACGGCAAGATCTTCGATTCCAACACCCCCAACCGAGAGATGCGCGTCTACCGCAAACCGATCGGTGTGGTGGGCGTGATCAGCCCGTGGAACTTTCCCCTGCATCTATCCCAGCGGTCCGTCGCCCCGGCCCTGGCCCTGGGTAATGCCGTGGTCATCAAGCCGGCTAGTGACACTCCTGTTACCGGCGCACTGATCCTGGCACGGATCTTCGAGGAAGCTGGCCTGCCGGCAGGAGTACTGTCCACTGTCATCGGTGCCGGCTCGGAGATCGGTGACGACTTCGTGGCCCACCCTGTGCCGGGACTGATTTCCTTCACCGGCTCCACCCCGGTCGGGCAGAGTGTGGGCGCAGTCGCTACCAGCGGCGAACACCTGAAGAAAGTGGCCCTGGAGCTTGGCGGTAACGCCCCACTGGTGGTACTCGACGACGCCAACCTCGAAGCAGCTGTAGCAGCTGCGGTCCCAGGGGTTTTCCTGCACTCCGGCCAGATATGTATGTCCGTCAACCGGATCATCGTCGAAGCCCCGGTCTACGAGGAGTTCGTCTCCCGTTTCGCCGAAGCGGCAGCGTCCGTGACCTACGGCGACCCCACTGCCGAGGGCACCTTGGTAGGCCCTGTAGTCAACGATTCTCAGCTTGCAGGCCTCAAGCAGAAAATCGCATGGGCCCAGGAAGCCGGTGCCCGCACTGTCGTCGAAGCCGAGATCAGGGGCCGGGTGGTGCCCCCACACGTCTTCGCCGACGTCACCCCTGACATGGAGATCGCCCGCGAGGAGATCTTCGGTCCCATGGTCGCCATCCTGAGGGCTGAGGACGAGGCTCACGCTCTTCAACTCGCCAACGATCACGCCTACGGCCTCTCCAGCGCCGTTTTTACTCAGAACCTCGACCGCGGCCTGCAGTTTGCCCACAAGGTCAAGGCCGGGATGACCTTCATCAACGAAATGACAATCCAGGATGAAGCGCATGTGGCCTTCGGCGGGCAACGCAATTCCGGGTTGGGTCGCTTTAACGGCGATTGGGCCATCGAGGAGTTCACCACCGACCACACAATCGGCGTCACCCGCCTCTAGATCAGCGGGAACATACGAAAGTGGCCTGCACGGACAATCCCGTCCGGGCAGGCCACTTTCGTGCCTCCAAAGCAGTCAGCGATGCGAAAGGTTAACTGCTCTGCCGTGGATTGAAGCGCCGACCGCAACAACATCCCGTTAGCGCGTGAGTACATCGAGCCAAGACGCGCAGCTGCAGCTCAACCCTGTCTGAAGGCAGCTGCTGCAGCCGCCACGCGATTATCTCGGATGAGCTCGGTGTGGCGCCTTGTTCCGGTGAAGAAGAACAACGGCTCGGTGCCGACTTTTGAAGGTCGGCATACGCCAAATGATCGATTCCACGGCTTAATCGGGCGCGGCCGACCGGATCTGTTCATACACGGTCAGCAGCCGATGCCCTACATCACCGCCGTGCCGGTCGATGTACTCGATAATCGGTCAGGGTGTCTCCCCTTCGCCACGTCAGGTGGGGTGACGGTCCCATCTTGAGCGATGCCGCGCGCCTGATCATGTGGCACGACGGCGGGTCCGAGTTAGGAGGCGGGATCGGCGTCGTGCTTTGCCGGCTGATGGCCGTCGACGGCGGCGCGGACGTCGCCCTCTTCGCGCCCGCTCTTCTTCTTGCCGAATGGCAGCACTTTGAGGAGCGGAGTCAGGATCGCCATGACCACCAGGCCCCAGGCGAGACCGAGGACGGCCGAGCACAGGGTGTTCACCAGCCAGGCCAGGAAGCCGCCCGCCACCGCGATCCCGGCGAAAGGAGCCTCGAGGACGTGGACCAGGTCGTACGGCAGGTGCCAGCCGAGGTCGTAGGCCCCCTGCAGCATGATGTGGCCACCCACCCACAGCATAGCGACCGTCCCGACAACGGTGATCGTGGTCAGCACGGAGGGCATCCCCTTGACGAGCAGCTCGCCGAAGCGCTGGGAGCCCGCAGAGTCCTTGGCTGCCAGGTGCAGTCCGATGTCGTCCATCTTCACAATGAGTGCGACGGCGCCGTAAACGGCCACCGTGATCACGAGCGCCACAACCACCAGGATGAGCGCCCGGGCCCACAAGGACTCGTCGGCCACCTCGTTCATGGCAATGACCATGATCTCGCAGGACAGGATGAAGTCGGTGGTGATGGCGCCCTTGGTGACCTTGGCCTCCGCTTCCGGGCCCCGGTCCACCGCCGGCGTGTCTTCTTCGGCGGTGTGGTGGCCGAAGAACTTGTGCCAGACCTTCTCGGCACCCTCGTAGCAGAGGTAGGTGCCGCCCAGCATGAGGATGAACGGAATGACCCCTGGGATGAAGGCGCTGATGAGCAGCAGCGCCGGCAGGATGATCAACAGTTTGTTGCGCAGCGAGCCCCAGAAGATTTTTTTGATCATCGGCAGTTCGCGGGACGGGTCCCCCCCGGACACGTATTGCGGGGTGACGGCGGCGTCGTCAATGACGACGCCGGCGGCCTTGGCACCCGCCTTGGCCGCTCCGGCCGCGACGTCGTCCACCGAGGCGGCCGCTATCCGGGCCAGGGCTGCGATGTCGTCCAGCAGGGCGACGAGACCGCCGCTCACAGCTCGCTTCCGTAATGCTTGAGGGCGGACGGCGGGGCGAGGTTGCCTCGGTCAAGGCGCGTGATTAGCATGTTCGAATTATATGGTGGCGGGCGGTCCGTCGACGGGAAAGGCGGACTTAGCCGCCCAGCACCACGTTCGCCGGCGGTTCGCCAGCAAGCATGAGGTCGATCTGCCGCTGGAGGAGCCGGCCCATCCGCGGGCGCATGGCAGAGCTCGCCCCGCCCACGTGCGGGCTGATGATGACGCCGGGGGTCCGCCAGAGCGGGTGGTCCTGCGGCAGGGGCTCGGGATCGGTGACGTCCAGGGCGGCGCGGATCCGGCCGCTGGCGGTGTGCTTCACCAGGGCGTCGGTGTCTGCGACCGGTCCGCGGGCCACGTTGACCAGCAGGGCGCCGTCGGGCATGGCCCCGAGGAAGCGATCGTCGATGAGGTGGCGGGTGGAATCGCTGAGCGGCACGCCCACGATCACGATGTCGTGTTCCGGCAGCAGGGTGTGCAGCTCGTCGATGCCGTGAACGTGGCCGCGCGGGTCTGTCCGTTCCCGGCTGGCCACCCTTGTCACGGTGGTTTCGAACGGCAGGAGCCGGTCCTCGATCGCCTTGCCCACGCCGCCGTAGCCGACGATCAGCACCCGCCGGTCGGCGAGGCTGGCGGTGGGCCGGGTCTCCCAGCGCCCCTCCCGCTGGTTGGCCAGCAGCCGCGGGAACTCGCGCTGGCTGGCCAGGATCAGGGCAAGGGTCAGTTCGGCGGTGGAGGTTTCGTGGACGCCGGCGGCGTTGGCGAACACCCGGTCCGGCGGCAGCGAGTCCGCGACGCCGTCGTACCCGATCGACTGGCTCTGCACCAGCCCGGTCTCCACCTGCTCCAGGCTGCGCAGAATCTCCGTGCTGCCCATGTAGGGCTGGACCACGATGTCGATGCGGGGCACGGGCGGTTCCCCGGTTAGGTCCCACTCCAGGACGGTGACGTCCGGGTGGGGCGTCAGGTACTTGCGCAGGGTGGGGTCCGGCAGGCTCACAGTTATTATCCTCGGCATAGCTGCCAGCCTAGTGCGGCGGTCCCAGCTGGAAGTTGGCCCTCATCTGCCTGACGTCCCGTGCGTCGCGTGGACATGCCCAGTCCCCGGGCATAAGTTGCAGGAAACCCCTCCCCTTTGTAAACCCGGAAGGCCCTGCCCCATGAACACCTCGGGACCCTCCCGCCCGGCCGCGTCCCTCTCTGCCCGTGGAAAGCTGCTCCTGGTCTGGGCGGCCACGGTCCTGGTGCTGCTGGGCGTGGTGACCGCCGGCGTCGTCCGTACCGGGCCGGATCCCCGGACGGACTTCCTCACCGGACCGCAGTCCCAGCAGGACGAGAAGCCCGCGGCAGCGGTCCCGGCGACGCGGGCCCCGCGGGCCGCCGTCGACCTCGATGCCGAGATCGAGCGGATCCTGGCCGCGAACTCCGGCTACCGGATCGGCGTCGTCCTGGCGGACACGCACGGCGGTGAGCCGCGCAGCTACGGCGACGGGACCGAGTTTGTGGCGGCCAGCACCGCCAAGATCATCACGGCGGCCGCCTATTACCACCTGGTGGAGGCCGGCGAGAAATCGCTCGACGCGCCGCTGGGGAGCTTCGACGCCGCGTTCCAGCTCCAGGCGATGGTCAACGCGAGCAGCAACGACGCCTGGCTGCTGCTGATACAGGACATCGGCTATCCGGAGCTGATCGAGTACGCCGCGTCGATCGGGATCAGCTACGACCCCGAACAGAACCTGCTGACCGCGGCCGAGATGGCGGAGTTGCTCAAGCAGCTCTCCACCGGCAAGCTGCTCAACGCGGAGCACACGCAGGAACTGCTGGGCTACATGCAGAAGACCAACAACGAACGCCTCATTCCGGCCGCCGTCGGGCCGGACATCACGGTGCAGCACAAGTACGGCGAGCTGGAAGGCTATGTCCACGACGCCGCACTCCTGACCTCCGGCGAGCGCTCCTATGCGCTGGCCATCTACACCTGGGGCGAGGACGGCGAGAGCAAGGAACGCCTGGCCGTAATCCACGGGCTCACCGAGGTGGTGACGCGGGCGCTGCTGGAGTAGGGGCTCCTCAACGAGCAGGGCCCCCGCCGCACTCGGTGCGACGGGGCCCTGCCTGCCGGAGAACCGGGTTAGCGGCCGAAGAGCTTGGCGAAGAAGCCGGTCTTGGTGCTGACTTCACCCTCGTGGCCCTTGCAGCGGTCGGCGCTCTTGACGCCCCGCATGACCTGGTCAACGTGCTGGCCGCAGCCGGCCCAAGTGGTCTTACCGCACTTCTTGCATGCAACCTGTCGGCACATCTGGCTCTCCTTTTGGTAGGTCTGTTGCAATTATTATACCCCTAGGGGTATCTGCGTCAAAATATGCACCGGCAAAATCCCGGGCACGGGAACACCCCACTGCCTGCCTGCGTTGGTTCCGTACAGTGGCACCAGCGCTGCGCCACTCCTGCACGAACTGACTTTCCGAACCGTACCGAGAGGACCGCTGACATGGCTTACATCAAGGTTGGAACCGAGAACAGCACCGACATCGAGCTCTACTACGAGGACCACGGTACCGGGCAGCCGGTGGTCCTGATCCACGGCTATCCGCTGGACGGATCCTCCTGGGAGAAGCAGACCACGGCCCTGCTGGGTGCCGGCTACCGCGTCATCACCTACGACCGACGCGGCTTCGGCCAGTCCAGCAAGCCCACCGACGGCTACGACTACGACACCTTCGCCGCGGACCTCAACACCCTGCTCACCACCCTGGACCTGAACGACGCTGTGCTGGTGGGCTTCTCGATGGGCACCGGCGAGGTGGGCCGGCACCTCGGCACCTACGGCTCGTCCCGCGTGGCGAAGGCCGTGTTCCTCGGTTCGCTGGAACCCTACCTCCTGCAGACCGATGACAACCCCGACGGCGTCCCGCAGTCCGTGTTCGACGGCCTGATGGAGGCTGTGACCGCCGACCGCTACGCCTTCTTCACCGAGTTCTTCAAGAACTTCTACAACAGCGACACCTTCCTGGGCACGCCCCGGCTCAGCGAGGAAGTGATGCGGGCGGGCTGGAACCTGGCGACCTCGGGCGGCCCCACCGCCTCGGCGGCCGCACAGCCCACCTGGCTCACCGACTTCCGCGGCGACATCCCCAAGATCGACGTCCCCGCGCTGATCGTCCACGGCACCGCGGACAACATCCTGCCGATCGACGTCACGGGCCGGCGGTTCGCCAAGGCATTGCCCAGCGCGGAATATGTCGAGATCGAAGGTGCCCCGCACGGCATGCTTTGGACCCACGCCGCCGAAGTCAACGAGGCCCTGCTGGGGTTCCTCGGGAAGTAGGGGCTCGGCCGGCCGTGGCGGGGTGGACATGCCCGCGTCCCAGCGGCCGGCGAAGGGCGTTCAGGGGTGGCGCGGCGGCCGAAGCAGGAGCACCATAGATATACCGGGCCGAGCAAGTACAACGAGCGGGCCCCGGACCCAAGCCCCGCACAATCAGGGGGTGCTAATCGAAATGGACGGAATCGTTACCGCCTCGATTGCCCTTCGTTCGACGTGCAACCGTCGCCGGCTCGCACCGTCCGAAATTGGTGATCCGCATCATTAATGTAGGAGCAAGAAAACAATGTCCATCACTCCGACCGCCAAGAAATCCTGGCGGTCAAGGCTGGCCTTATTCTCGGCCATATCCTTCGGATTGACCGGAATACCGCTGGCACTGGCGGCACCGGCCCAGGCCGATACCTCGTACCGCGGCTGTACCGTCGATCCCCTCGACCCCCAGTCGCGTGGCAACGGCAAAGTGGACTTCAAAATCAAGGTCTACTGCCGCGACGGCCGGACCGTACAGATCCGGCAGCTGCGCTACGAGGACGAACGCCGCCACGACAACTTCCTGGGTTCATCGTGGTTCAGGGAGTCCTTCGATCGCCACGACAGGGCGGTCACGCTGCGCAGCTCCGACTGGGTACCGAACTATGATCGCCACGGCCCTGAAAAGGTGTACCAGCTGGTCTCCTTCAGGGTCAGCACCGACCATGGCCGCTGGTCCAACTGGACACGGTGGGAGAAGAGCGACCTGGAAACAGTGCGCCGCTGATCCACCGGCATGCCTACCCCGGCGGGTACGCAACGGGAGCCAGGGGACATGTCCCCTGGCTCTTCCTTGTGGGCGGAGGCGCTACACCTCTTCGTCCCACATGCCGGTGTCCGCGGCGTCTTCCGGTTTGTCTTCCGCCTCGGAGTCGCCGGACCCGACATGGGCTGCGGGCACTGTTCCGGCGGCCTGGGTCAGCTGTTCCTCGCGGATGTTGCCGGCCTGGCCGGGTTCGGCGTGCGGCTGACGGGCTTCGACGGCGTCCGGGTCGCCCGGCCCCCGCAGATCGGCCGGATCGTTGCTCGGTTCAGTGGGATCGCTCATGACCCTGCCTTTCGTCCGCGGATGGAATCCTTCCCAGCGTAACGCGGAGGCAGAAGGGGCTGCCGGTGGGCGGAGTCGACCGACCGGGGGCTCGTCAGCTAGGGATCACGGGACTCAGCTGGCGGGGTCGTACTGGAAAGCGCGCACCTCCTGCGCGCAACGGCAGGCGACGGCGATCTTCGCGGCCCACTCCAGGGCCGCCTCGTACGAGGGCAACTCCAGCACCGAGTAGCCGCCCTCGAGCTGCGCAGTCTGCGGGTAGGTGCCCTCGCCCACGGTCCCGTCGCCTTCGACCATCACGGGCGGGATGCTCTCATCGATGCCGCCGCCGAACACCCAGACGCCGGCATCCTTCGCCTCCTGGACGACGGCGTGCGCCGCATCCGAAACGGCCTGCAGCTCTTCCTCAGGGAAGACCATGGCGGCACTCGGAAACGAGATCAGATACTTGGTCATCGCGTCGACTCCTTCTTCGCAGCACGGGGATCGCACCCATCCTCGCCGACGCGATCGTGCCGCGCAAGGATCCCGATGGCCCCAAACGCCGGTGCCCGCTCCGTCGCCAACCGCCCGGAAGTTGACACCCGCAGGACAGTACGATTGACTTTTTGCATATGCTGAAATAACAGTTCCATGATGCGGAAGCAAATGTCCGCATAGCCCTACACCGTGGATGCCAGCATCACATACGAGGACCTGTCTCATGCACCTTGAACAGTTCAACGCGACCGGCCGCACGGAGGCCGCCGATGCCCTGCGTCCCTGCCTGGACATCCGGCGCTGGATCGACGAGGTCGCCGACGCGCGGCCCTACGCCACCATCGACGCACTCCTGGACGCGGGCCGCGGCGCAGCCGACCCGTTCACCCCGGCCGAGATCGACGCCGCCCTGGCCCATCACCCGCGGATCGGTGAGCGGGCGGCAGGAAACAGCACCGAAGCAAAATTGTCCCAGTCGGAGCAGGCCGGACTGGGCGTGGCCGATGCCGCCGTCGCGGAAGCCCTGGCCGAAGGCAACCGGGCCTACGAAGAGAAGTTCGGCCAGGTGTTCCTGATCCGCGCGGCCGGCCGCAGCCGCGAGGAAATCCTGGCCGCGCTCAACACCCGCCTCGCCCACACCCCCGAAGAAGAACAATCAATCATTGGCCAGCAGCTGCGGGAAATCGCAGTGCTCCGACTCGAAGGACTGATCGGCAAATGAGCATGTCCCACGTCACCACCCATGTGCTCGACACCGGCTCCGGCAAGCCGGCGGCAGACGTCCCTGTCACCCTCCACATGCTCGACGGCGAGCGTTGGGTCCAGATCGCCGAGAGCACCACCGACGCGGACGGACGCGTGAAACAACTCGGACCGGACCGGCTGCCCACAGGGACCTTCCGCCTGGCCTTCGACACGGGCAAGTACTTCGCCGCCAGCGGCACCGAAACGTTCTTCCCGGAAGTGATCCTCACCTTTGGCGTGGTGGAGTCAGAAGCCCACTACCATGTGCCGCTCCTGCTGAGCCCCTTCGCCTATTCCACCTACCGGGGCAGCTGAGAGCACCAGAACCTGCCATAACGGGAAGGGTCCGCGGCGCCGCCGCGGGCCCTTCCGCGCGCCCGGCACCCTGCCGCCAAAGCCCGGCTCCCACCCCGCACCCGCCACGGGATCCTCCGCCCGCAGCTGTCACAATCAGTATTTTGGCCCAGGTGGGCCACAACAGAACCAAAGTCCTTGACAGTGGCGCGGGTCACTCCTAATCTGAATTTTGGGATCCCAAAATGGGATCCCAAAAGACAGCGATTCAGATCCCGAGCCGCAGTTCATTGCCAGGCTCCCCTGAATTAGGTCCCAGGACGCCCCACCACCCGGCCCCTGCCCCGCCGTCACCCAAGTCTTTCTCCCCGTCTGCAATCTTCCTCTCTGTAAAGGAGAAGTTGTGTCTGTTCAAAATACTGAAACCGCAGTCCCGCTCCCCGACGACAAAACCGGCAAGGACGGCGTGCAACGTCGCACCAACGTCCGCTGGAAAATGTTCCTGCTCCTGCTGGTCCTGGTCGCCGTCAACTACATCGACAGGGGCTCCATCTCCGTGGCCCTGCCGATCATCCAGAAGGAATTCAACCTCGCCCCCGAACTCGTGGGCCTCCTGCTCTCGGCGTTCTTCTGGACCTACGCCCTCATGCAGATTCCGGTCGGCCTCCTGATCGACAAGTTCGGTCCCCGTAAGGTGATGACCGCCTCCTGCGTCGGCTGGGGCGCCGCAACGGCAGCATCCGGCCTGGCCGGCGGCTTCCTCAGCATGTTCATCGCCCGCCTGGGCATCGGCGTCACCGAAGCCGGTGTGATGCCGGCCGGCGGCAAGCTCAACGCCATCTGGATGCACAAGTCGGAACGTGGCCGCGGCGCCACCATCCTCGACGCCGGCGCGCCCCTGGGCGCCGGCCTGGGCGGCATCCTCATCGCAGGCCTCATCGCCTCGACGGGCAGCTGGCGGATCGCCTTCATCATCGCCGGCGCCGCCACCGTCCTCATGGGCCTGGCCGTCTGGTGGTACGTCCGGGACAATCCGCGCCAGCACCGCGGCGTCAACGACGCCGAGGCCGAGTACATCGAGGCCTCCCACGCCGCCGAGGACGCAGAAGCCGAGCTCGACGGCAGCAGGGGCAAGCGTGCACTGCTCCCCTACCTGAAGTTCCGCTCCTTCTGGGCCATGTGCTTCGGCTGGCTGGGCTTCAACGGAGTCTTCTACGGCCTGCTCACATGGGGTCCGCTCTACCTGGCCCAGGCCAAAGGCTTTGACCTCAAGACCATCGGTTGGTCCACGTTCGTGATCTTCGGCGCCGGGTTCGTCGGCGAAATCCTCGGCGGCACCCTTGCCGACAAATGGCGGGCCGCCGGCGCCTCCGCCAACCGCGTGATGCGCACGCTCCTGGGCACCTCCAGCGTCGTCGTGATCGGCGGCCTGATCGGCGTCACGGTCGTCGCGGACCCCACCACCGCCGTCGTCCTCCTGTCCGTGGTGATGTTCTTCCTCCGCTGGGTGGGCCTGTTCTGGAGCATCCCCTCCATCCTGGGCGGCCGGACGAACGCCGGTGTCCTGGGCGGCGCGATGAACTTCAGCGGCAACATCTCCGGGTTCGTGACGCCGATTGCGGTGGGCCTCATTGTCGGAGCCACCGGCTCCTACACCTGGGCGCTGCTCTACTTCGTGGGATCCGCGATCATCATGGGCGTCTCCGTCCTGACCCTGAACTACAACAAGCGGCTACCTGTCTAAGCTGGCCACACACATCTGTTCCTGATGCCTGGAACGCAATGCCTGACAAGAACCGAAAGTGGAGAAACATGCACACCGCAGAAGAGACCCAGGACAAGGAACGTCCCCTTCGGGAGGCCGTCCGGGACACCCTCCGCAACAGGATCTTCGAAGGGCATTACGTTCCCGGCACCAGGTTGGTGGAACGCGACCTCGCCGCCGAATTCAACGTGTCCCGCCTTCCCGTCCGCGAAGCACTCCGCATGCTTCGCCAGGAAGGGCTCCTCAGCGACCGGGGCGCCCGCGGGGCCGAGGTCAGCACCCTGAGCCCCAAGGACGTCGAGGATTTGTTTGACGTCCGGCAGTCCCTCGAGGTGCTCGCCTGCCGCCTGGCCGCCACCCGCGCCACGCCCGACGACCTCAGCGCCCTCAAAGACCTGCTGGACGAGGCGGACCGCTGCCTGGCCAAGGGCGCCATCATGGAAGCCCACCGCGCCAACAGCGAATTCCACGATGCCATCACCCGGATCGCGGACAACGGCTTCCTCAGGTCCGCGCTGGAGCCGCTCCAGGGCCGCATGCACTGGCTGTTCCGCCACGTCAGCGACCTGCCCGAACTCATCGCAGAACACCGCGCCCTCTATGCCGCCATCGCCAGCGGCGACCCGGAACGGGCCGCCGCCCAATCGGCGTCGCACATCGGCAAATACCGCGAACAGTTTCCGGAGGATTTCAGCCGGACAGAACCCGCCCTTCATCGGAAGAACTTATGAAACTTCTTGTCATCAACCCCAATATCAGCGACGCCGTCACCGCCCTGATCGAAGCGGAGGCCCTCCGCTCCGCCTCCCCCGGAACCGAACTTGTGGTCCGGACCGCCGGGTACGGCGTGGAATACATCGAGACCCGCTTTGAGTCCCTGATCGCGGCGGGGGCAGTCGCCGAAATCATCGCCGAATACACACGCGAAGGCCCCGGATCCGGCAACAGCGTCGACGGCGTGGTGGTGGCCGCCTTCGGCGACCCCGGGATGCCGGCGCTGAAGGAACTCACCGACATTCCCGTCATCGGGATCACCGAGGCCGCACTCTGCGCCGCCGCCCTGCAGGGGCACCGCATCTCAATCATCGCCATCTCGGACCGGATCCGGCCCTGGTACCAGGACTGTGTGGAACGCTTCGGCCTCGGCGGCCGGCTGGCGTCCATCCGCTCCATCAACGAGTCCCTGCACGGCATCGCCTCGGTGCAGCAGGACTTCAAGTCAACCCTGCTGGCACTCAGCCACCAGGCCGTCACCGAGGACGGGGCCGACGTCGTGATCCTCGCCGGGGCGCCGCTCGCCGGCCTGGCCCGCGAACTCCGCGGGCAGATCAGGGTCCCCGTGGTGGACGGCATCTCCGCGGGCATCCGTATGACTGAAGCGGTGGTCGGCCTTCAGTCCGGCCCGCACCGCGCCGGCGCCTTCGCGGCTCCCCCGGCCAAGTCCCGCCGCGGCCTCTCCGCGAACCTGGACGCTGCCCTCACCACCACGCAGAACGCCGCCGCGCTCAGCGGAACCACCCAGCCGGCCTAGCCCGCACCGGCCAAACCAGCCCTACTTCAACCTAGGAGGACACCGATGTCCGACACCCCAGATCTCGTCATCGCCCACGGCACCGTGGTCAACAGTTTCGGCCGCCAACAGGCCCACGTTGTGGTCCGGGACGGCCGCATCGACCGGCTGGTGAACGCCGCCGAGCCGGTCCCGGACGCGAACCGCGTCATCGATGCCGCCGGCCTGCTGGTCATTCCCGGCGGCGTCGACGGGCACTGCCACGTAGCCCAGATCACCGGACGGTTCCGCACCCTCGATGACTACCGGACCACCTCGACGGCCGCTTTGTGGGGCGGGACCACCACGATCATCGACTTCGGCATCCCCCGCGACGCCCGCGAGACCCCGCTCGCAGCGGTCCTGCACAAGAAGGAACTGGCCCGCGAGTCCCGCTGCGACGTCGCGCTGCACGGGTCGGTGGTCCAATGGGACGAAACAGTGCCATGGCAGCTGGAGCAGCTCGCCGCCGAGGGCGTCCGGTCCGTCAAGATGTACACCACCAACCGCGGCACCACCATGGCTGACGGGGACACGATCCTGAAGGTCATGCGCGAGATGGTCCGCCTGGACGGCCTCACCTACATCCACGCCGAGCACGACCCCATCATCGCGGACTGCACCGGGCAGCACGCGGACGACGGTCGGATCGGCATCGAACACCTGCACCGCACCCGCCCCGAACTGGCCGAAGAGGTCTCGGTCAAGGAAACCCTGGCCATGGCCGAATACACCGGCGCCCCCGTCTACTTTGTGCACCAGTCCACCCCCGGCGCCGTGGATCTGGTCAGCGAGGCCCGCGCCCGGGGGCAGGAGGCCTACTCCGAGACCTGCCCGCACTATCTCACCCTCGACAACAGCGTCTACGGATCGGTGATGCCCGAGTGGTACGCCTGCTGCCCGCCGATGCGCAGCCCGCAGACCGTCGCCGCGCTCCGGGAACGGCTGGCCGACGGCGCCATCCACACCGTCGCGTCCGACCACTCCTGCTACGACCTCACGCAGAAGCGGGAGCGCACGGACGACATCCGCGAAATGCCGCACGGGCTCCCCGGCGTCGAAACGCGGATGCCCGTCACCTTCACCGCCCTGAGGGAAGCGGCCGGCGAGGCCCGGGTGGAGGACTTCGTCGAAGTCTTCGCCGCCGGCCCGGCCCGCATCAACGCCCTTCCTGGCAAGGGCACCATCGCGCCCGGGTTCGACGCCGATCTGGTCATCTTCGATCCGGCCGAGGAACGCGTCGTCGACGGCGGCGCGCTGCACATGGGCACTGACTTCTCCCCGTTCGACGGCCGGACGCTCACGGGCTGGCCCGCCGTTGTCGTCTCCGCCGGACGTGTGGTGCTGGACGGCGCTGGGTTCCACGACCCCGGCCCCGTGGGCCGCTTCGTGCCCCGGGCCGGATTCCGCGAGCACCAGTCCGCCGCGCCGTCCGCGCCCATTCCCGCCACCCAGGCCACCTGTTAGGAGCCCCCATGCCCTCCGCAAACCGCCCCACCCGTATCGGCATGATTGTGCCGTCGTCCAACACCTGCCTGGAACCGCAGAGTTACCGGATCCTGGGCGCCCGCGACGACGTCACCATCCACTTCGCCCGGATCCCAGTCACCAGGATTGCCCTGGACAAATCCTCGGACAAACAATTCGACGCCGCCGTCATGCGGTCGGCCGCCGAGCTTCTCGCCACGGCCGATGTGGACGTCATCGCCTGGAACGGCACCTCCGGATCCTGGCTCGGCGCCGACCACGACCGCCGGCTCGTCGAGGACATCACGGACGCCACCGGCATCCCGGCCACCACGTCCACCCTGGCCTACATGGAGGCGTTCCGGACACTCGGCACGGAGCGCATCGGTCTGTTCACCCCGTACACCGGGGACGTCAACGAACAGATCGTGGCGTCCTACGAACGGGACGGCATCAAGACCCTGGACCACCGGTTCCTGGGCCTGAGCGACAACGAGTCGTTCGCCCGCGTGGCGGACGACGAGATGCGTCCCGGGTCGCTGGAGCTGGCGGCTGCCCGGCCGGACGCCATCATCTACCTCTGCACCAACCTCTACGGCGCCAACATCACCGCGGAGATCGAGGCCGGGACGGGCGTTCCCGTCCTGGACTCGGTGGCCGTCACGCTGTGGCACTGCCTCAAGATGGCGGGCGCCCCGCTGCTGGACCCGCGCTGGGGCAAGCTCCTGGTCTGATTGCGGTTTCCGGGGCCCGCACGCCCAGGCTGCCGATTGTGACCGTCCGCCCGCCTTGACGCCCGGATCGTCGCCTAGATAATCTCAAATTGCAAGAAAGTTTTCTCACAGAATGAAAACTTGAGCCGACCATTCAATGATGAAAAGAGGTTGGACGTGGCTGCAGGAGAAGAGACCTCCCATATCCTCAGCGGGTTGACTAACCAGCTGCCTGATCGTGATCCGGAAGAGACCGCCGAGTGGCNAGAGGTTGGACGTGGCTGCAGGAGAAGAGACCTCCCATATCCTCAGCGGGTTGACTAACCAGCTGCCTGATCGTGATCCGGAAGAGACCGCCGAGTGGCTGGAGTCCCTGGACGCGCTGATTCAGGATCAGGGCACCGAGCGTGCCCAGTACATAATGCGCAGCCTGCTCCAGCGGGCCGGCGCGCAGTCCGTGGGTGTTCCGATGGTCACCACCACGGACTACGTCAACACCATCCCGGTGGACCAGGAGGCCGAGTTCCCCGGGGACGAGGAGATCGAGCGGAAGTACCGGGCGTGGCTGCGGTGGAACGCSGCGGTCATGGTGCACCGGGCGCAGCGGGCCGATATCGGCGTCGGCGGGCACATCTCCACCTACGCCGGGGCCGCGACCCTGTACGAGGTGGGCTTCAACCACTTCTTCCGCGGCAARGACCACCCCGGCGGCGGGGACCAGGTCTTCTTCCAGGGCCACGCCTCCCCCGGCATGTAYGCCCGGGCGTTTATGGARGGMCGGCTGACCGAGGAGGACCTGGACGGGTTCCGGCAGGAGAAGTCCAAGGAAGGCCATGCCCTGTCCTCCTACCCGCACCCGCGGCTGATGCCGGAGTTCTGGGAGTTCCCCACGGTCTCGATGGGCATCGGCCCGATGAACGCGATCTACCAGGCCCAGTCCAACCGGTACCTGCACAACCGCGGCCTGAAGGACACCTCCGACCAGCAGGTCTGGGCGTTCCTGGGCGACGGSGAAATGGACGAGCCCGAATCCCGCGGCCTGCTCCAGCTCGCCGCGAACGACAAGCTCGACAACCTCAACTTCGTGATCAACTGCAACCTCCAGCGCCTCGACGGACCCGTGCGCGGCAACGGCAAGATCATGCAGGAACTCGAGGCGTTCTTCCGCGGCGCGGGCTGGAACGTSATCAAGGTCGTCTGGGGCCGGGAATGGGATGACCTGCTGGCCAAGGACCGGGAYGGYTCGCTCGTGAAGATCATGAACGAAACCGTCGACGGGGACTACCAGACCTACAAGGCCGAGTCCGGCGCGTTCGTCCGCGAGCACTTCTTCGGACAGACCCCGCAGACCAARGAAATGGTCCAGGACCTCACCGATGACCAGATCTGGAACCTCAAGCGCGGCGGCCACGACTACAACAAGGTCTACGCCGCGTACAAGGCCGCCACCGAGTTCAAGGGCAAACCCACCGTCATCCTCGCCCACACGGTCAAGGGCTACGGCCTGGGCACCCACTTCGAGGGCCGCAACGCGACCCACCAGATGAAGAAACTCACCCTCGCRGACCTCAAAGCCTTCCGCGACCACCTGCGCATCCCGATCACCGATGACCAGCTCGAAGCGGACCTCTACCGGCCCCCGTACTACCACCCCGGCATGGACTCCCCCGAGATCCAGTACCTCATGGACCGCCGCCGCGCCCTCGGCGGCTTCGTCCCCGAACGCCGNGATGACCAGCTCGAAGCGGACCTCTACCGGCCCCCGTACTACCACCCCGGCATGGACTCCCCCGAGATCCAGTACCTCATGGACCGCCGCCGCGCCCTCGGCGGCTTCGTCCCCGAACGCCGGCCGGACCACGCCCCGGTGGAGCTGCCTGACCCCAAAACCTATGAGGTGGCCAAGCGCGGCTCCGGGAAGCAGCAGGCCGCCACCACCATGGCGTTCGTCCGCCTGCTCAAGGACCTGCTGCGGGACAAGAAGTTCGGCCACCGCATTGTCCCGATCGTCCCGGATGAATCCCGTACGTTCGGCATGGACGCGTTCTTCCCCTCCGCGAAGATCTACAATCCGGACGGCCAGGGCTACCTCTCCGTGGACCGGGACCTGGTCCTTGCCTATAAGGAATCGGCCCAGGGCCAGCTCATCCACCCGGGCATCAACGAGGCGGGGGCTGTGGCGGCGTTCACCGCCGCGGGCACGTCCTACGCCACACACGGCGAGCCGCTGATCCCGATCTACGTCTTCTACTCGATGTTCGGTTTCCAGCGCACCGGCGATTCCTTCTGGGCCGCCGCGGACCAGATGACCCGCGGGTTCATCATCGGCNCACGGCGAGCCGCTGATCCCGATCTACGTCTTCTACTCGATGTTCGGTTTCCAGCGCACCGGCGATTCCTTCTGGGCCGCCGCGGACCAGATGACCCGCGGGTTCATCATCGGCGCCACCGCCGGCCGCACCACCCTCACCGGTGAAGGCCTGCAGCACGCCGACGGCCACTCCCCCATCCTGGCCGCGACCAACCCGGCCGTGCTCACCTACGACCCCGCGTACGGCTACGAGATGGGCCACATCATCCGGGACGGCCTGGAGCGGATGTATGGTCCCGGCGCCGCCGCCAATGACCCCGACCGGAACCTCATGTACTACCTCACGGTCTACAACGAGCCCATCTTCCAGCCGGCCGAACCGGAGAACCTCGATGTCAACGGTGTGCTGAAGGGCATTTACCGGGTGTCGGCGTCGGACGCGGAAGGGCCCAAGAGCCAGATCCTGGCCTCCGGCGTGTCCGTCCCCTGGGCCCTCGAGGCCCAGCGGATCCTCGCCGAGGACTGGGGCGTCTCCGCCGATGTCTGGTCCGTGACGTCCTGGAACGAACTCCGCCGGGACGGACTCGCTGCCGAAGAGGAAGCCTTCCTCAACCCCGGCCAGCCCGCCCGCGTGCCGTTCGTCACCCAGCAGCTCGCCGGGGCCGCCGGTCCGATCGTGGCAGTCACCGACTACATGAAGGCCGTCCCGGACCAGATCCGCCAGTTCCTGCCGCACCAGTTCGCCTCGCTCGGCGCCGACGGCTTCGGCTTCTCCGACACCCGCGCCGCAGCCCGCCGCTTCTTCAAGAACGACACCCACTCGATTGTGGTGAAGACCCTGCAGATGCTCGCCTCCCGCGGCGAGGTCGACGGCGAGGTCCCCGCCTATGCGATGGACCGCTACAAGCTCCTGGACGTCAACGCCGGCACCACCGGCGGAGCGGGCGGCGACGCCTGACGCCATCGAGTACGCAGTTGACGGCAGTGTCCGGCCCGGGACTGCCGTCAACTGTCATCCGGGTGCATAGGCTGGGACCATGGCTGATTCATCGGAACCACTCACCACGGCGGGGTCAACGACGGCGGTCCTGCTCGCCGCCGGCGCCGGGAGGCGGCTGGGACTCGGGCCCAAGGCGGCGCTCCGGTTCCGCGGCCGCACGCTCGTGGAAGCCCTGGCCGACGTGCTGCTCGACGGCGGCTGCCGGGAAGTGGTGGCGGTGCTGGGCGCGGACGCGGCAACGGTCCGTGCCGCCACCGACCTCAGCCGGCACCGGGTCATCGACAACCCGGACTGGGCCACCGGCATGGGCGGCTCGTTCCGGCTGGGCGTCGCTGCGGCAGCGCCGGAGGACCATGTGCTCATCGCACTGGTGGACCAGCCCGGGCTGACCCCCGAAACCGTCGCCCGCCTGCTGGCAGCCCACCGGCCCGGCCGGGTGACGGCCGCCGCCTACCGGGACGCGGAAGGGAAACTGCGGCGGGGCCATCCGCTGCTCATCGACGCCGGACTCCGCACTGAAGCCACGGACACGGCAACGGGCGACGCCGGAGCGCGCTTCTTCCTTCAGGCCCACCCCGGGCTGGTCGACCTGGTGGACTGCAGCGACCTCACCGGCGGTGCGGACCTCGACACCCCGGACCAGCTGCATCTCCTCGACTAGGACCCGGTGCCCGCCACTGCGCCGGGAGGGACCAGGAGCTCCTGAAGACCGCGCTTGAACCCGGACCGGCCGCCGTGGGCGGGATGCCTGATTTTTGGCACGTCCAGGCCGCTGCGCTGCAGGCTGCGGTGCGCCACATTCCCCACGGCCACCACCGTTTCGATGGGAAAAAGCTCCGTCAGCGCCTGCCAGAACGGGGTTCCCAGCGCCGCCTCGGCCGACGTCGGCGTGCGGTTGGACAGCGGCCGCCCGGGCACGTGGGTATGCCACGGGCAGGCACTCCACAGCAGGGGCAGGAAATCCAGTTCGGCCAGCACCGCCCACATCACCGTGGCCGTCGGCTCCGCCGCGACACCCGCAGCATCCGCCGGCAGCGCATACCCCTTGCCCGGCCCGAACAGCCCGAACCCGTTGGCGGGGCCCTCAAACATGGTGCGGTTGGTGAAGGGAACCCCGGTGATCCTCATGCCCCGGAAGCCCGGCGCCTCCCCCACCAGCAGCACTCTCGGGGAGCGATCCCGCATTTCCTTCAGGTAGATCGCCAGGTTCCGCCGGCGCAGTGCATTTCCCGGGGCGGTGTGGTCGAAGAAGTTGGCGCACCCCGGTCCCGTTTCCACCGAAGCGAGCCGGTCCACAAAGCCCCCGATGGCCGATGAAATCATTCCTGCCCGTTCCCTTGGCGTCTGGTCGGTCCACCAGAATATCCGGCCCGCCTCGCCGCCGACACAGGCCACTCCGCCACCGACACTGGCCGCCATAGCATGGGGGCATGGCGGACATGACCATCTTCACAGTGGGGCACTCCACCCACCCCATCGACGAATTCATTGGCATACTGCAGGCTCACGGCGTCAAGAAACTGATCGATGTGCGCACTGTCCCGAAGTCGCGGCACAACCCGCAGTTTAATGCGGATGCCCTGGCGGCGAGTGTGCGGGCCAGCGGGATCACGTACCGGCGAATGGAATCCCTCGGCGGCCTGCGGCATGCCCGGAAGGACAGCCCCAATGGCGCCTGGCGCAACGCGTCGTTCCGGGGATACGCGGACTACATGCAGACCGAGGAATTTGCCACTGCCATCGGCCAGCTGCTGGAACGCGGGCGGACCAACGATGCGGCGATCATGTGCGCTGAGGCGGTCCCGTGGCGCTGCCATCGCTCGCTGATCGGCGACGCGCTCCTGGTCCGGAATGTCCAGGTCCTGGACATCATGACGGAGAAGTCCGCCAAACCCCACACCCTGACCTCCTTCGCACGCGTCGAAGGAGAGCGGATCTGGTACCCGGCGGGCTGACGGCCGGTGAGCCAACCACAACGCGGGGTCAGCTACCAGCGCGGGTGGATCGAGGCGCGGAAGTATCTGTCGTAGATTTCCCGGACGCCGACGTCGAACGTTGCGTCGATCCCGCCGACCCCCGCCGCTTCGGCGTTGGAGCGGGCCTGCTCCACGTTGCGGGCGCCCGGGATCACCGTGCTGACGCCGTCCTGCGCCGCGATCCAGGCGATGGCCGCCTGGGCGGTGCTGACGCCGTCGGGCACCAGTTCCTCGAACTCGGTCACCGCCTGCAGGCCCTGCCCGAACTCCACACCGGAGAAGGTCTCCCCGACGTCGAACGCCGCTCCGGCGCGGTTGAAGTTCCGGTGGTCATCCGCCGCGAAGGACGTGTCCGCGGTGTATTTGCCGGACAGCAGCCCCGACGCGAGCGGCACGCGGGCGATGATGCCGACGCCGGCGGCCTCCGCCGCGGGCAGCACCTCGTCCAGCGGCTTGAGCCGGAAGGCATTGAGGATGATCTGGACAGTGGCCGTGCCTTCGTGCCGCATCGCTTCGAGGGCTTCGTCGGTCCGCTCCACGCTGACGCCGTAATTCCTGATGGCCCCCTCCGCCACGAGGGTGTCCAGCGCGTCGTAGACCTCGGCGTTGCTGTACACGGCGGTGGGCGGGCAGTGCAGCTGGACCAGGTCCAGACAGTCCGTCCCCAGGTTCCGCCGGGAGCGGTCCGTCCATTCGCGGAAGTTGGCCAGGTTGTAGTTCTCCGGCCGTTGTTCCGTCCGGCGGCCCATTTTGGTGCCCACCGTGATGTCCAGGCCCGGGTTATCGGCCAGGAATTTTCCGATGGCCTGTTCGCTACGGCCGTCGCCGTAAACGTCCGCCGTGTCGAAGAACGTGACCCCTGCTTCCGCCGAGGCGGCCAGGATGGCCTGCGCCTGCGCGGGGTCCACGTTGCCCCAGTCCGCGCCAAGCTGCCAGGTCCCCAGTCCAACGATGGAGACGTTCCGTCCGGTCTTGCCCAAGATTCGCTGTTCCATCATCCGACTATAGGCCTGACCTGCACTGCGGAGGCTGTCAGCCCGGCTTCCTTCAGGCCCAGGTAGATCTTGTCCCGGGCAATGGGCAGCTCCGCGAACCGGACCCCCGTGGCGTTGCGGATGGCGTTGGCCAGCGCCGGCGCCACCGGGTTGAACGGGCTCTCGCTCATGGACTTCGCGCCCAGCGGGCCCAGCTTGTCGCTGGTGTCGGCGAAATACACCTCGCTGCGCGGCACGTCCGCGAAGGACGGGATGTGGTACTGCCGGAGAATGTCCGTGGTGACCCGGCCGGCGTCGTCCACCCTGACCTCCTCATACAGCGCGGCGCCCAGCGCCTGCGCGATCCCGCCTTCGATCTGCCCGCGGCACTGCCGCGGGTTGACCACGACGCCGGCGTCGGCGGCCTGGACGCTCTGCAGGATCCGCAGCTCCCCCGTCCCGGTGTTAACGGCCACCCGGAAGCCGTGGACGTTGAACGCCACGGACCGCGGGGTCCCGCCCCAGTGCCCCTCGCCGGAAAGGTCGACGCCGGCCGCTGCGGCGGCGTCGTGCAGTTCCATCAGCGGCACCCGGGTTCCCTCGCACACCACCGCGTCCTCCTCCAGCACACACCCGGAGGCCTGGACCTGGCGGATGCCGGCGGCGAAGGCGCGGATCCGCACCGCGAGTTCCTCGGCCGCGGCCAGCGTGGCTTTCCCGGCCACCACCGTCCCGGCCGAGCCGAAGGCGCCGGAATCGTGGTCCACCAGGTCCGTGTCCGACTGCCGGACCGTGATCCGGCCCGCTGTGGTGGACAGGGCGGTGGCTGCGAGCTGGGCGTGCACGGTGGTGGTGCCGTTGCCGAATTCCGCGGTGCCCACGTCCACCCGGTAGGTCCCGTCGGGCAGGAGCCGGAGCTTGGAATGCGCGAAGTGGCCCCGCGGCGGGACCGTGTCGATCATGGACAGCGCCGAGCCCTCCCCGGTGACCCAGTCCGGGCCGAGGTCCTCGAGGCCGGCGTCCCGGTAGCGTTCCCGGCCGCGGTCCAGGGCGTCCTGCACCAGCCGCGTGCACTGGTCCAGCCCGTAGCTGCCGTAGAGCACGTCCTCCTCCGGGTCGGGGTGGGTGGAGAGCATGTCGTCGCCCTCGCGGACCATGTTGCGGCGGCGGAACTCCATCGGGTCCATGCCGATCCCGGCGGCGAGCTCGTCCACGGCGGACTCGATGGCGAAGACCGTCTGGCTCAGTCCGTAGCCGCGGAAGGCCCCGGACGGCACGGTGTTGGTGTACACCGCGTGGGCGTCCACTTTCTTGTTGGCGCAGTTGTACACAGCCAGGGATTCGCCGCAACCGTGAAACATCACGCCCACGGAATGGTTGCCGTAGGCGCCGGCGTTGGTCAGCACCTCCAGCTGCAGGGCCGTCAGCTTGCCCTCGTTGCTGGCGGCGGCCTTGAGGTGGATGGTGAACGGGTGCCGGGTGGTGGAGGCCGTGAACTGCTCGCTGCGGGTGAATTCCAGCTGCACCGGGCGCCGCAGTTTCAGCGCGGCGAGCGCCACGATGTCCTCGGTGAGGACTTCCTGCTTGCCGCCGAAGCCGCCGCCCACCCGTCCCGCGACCACCCGGATCCTGTCCTCGGGGAGGTCGAAGACCCGGCCCAGGGTGCGCCGGACCAGGAAGGGCACCTGGCTGGACGTGCGGACCTGGAGCCGGCCGTCGTCGTCGATCAGGGCGATGGCGGCGTGGGTCTCCAGGGCGGTGTGCTGCACCCGCTGGGTGCGGTAGGTCTGTTCGTGGATGAAGTCCGCGGCGGCGAAGGCCGCGGCGACGTCCCCCAGTTCGGAGTGCAGCTCGGCCACGACGTTCTGTTCCGGCCGGCCGATGCGGGCCGTCGCGGCGTTCTTGTCGCCGTGGACCAGCGGCGCGCCGGGGCGCATGGCGTCCTGCGGGGTGAACACGGCATCCAGCACCTGGTACTCCACTTTGAGTGCCCGGACGCCGGCTTCCGCCGCGGCCACGCTGTCGGCGACGACGGCGGCGATCCGCTGCCCGACGAACCGGACCACGTCGTCGAGCACGCGGGTGTCGTCCGGGTCGTCGGTGTAGAGCTCGTGCTGGGCCGTGGAGAACAGCTGCGCGGGCGCGTCCTCGTGGGTGAAGACCGCCTCGACGCCGGGAATCCGCAGGGCGTCCGCGGAGTCGATGGACAGCACGCGGGCGTGGGCGTGCGGCGAGCGCAGGAGCTTCACGTGCAGGAGCCCGGGCAGCTCGGCCGCCGGGACGTCCAGGGTATAGCGCGCTGCGCCGGTGACGATGGCCCGGCTGGCGGGGGCCGGGACGTCGTCGCCCAGCTGGCCCGGGCGCGGCTCGGGCTGGCTCTCGCCGGCGATCCCGGATCCCGGCCCCGCGGGGTCCGGGTGGCTCGATTCGCCGTGCGCGGCCCCGCCGCAGACGGCGTCCGCAATGGCCCGGTAGCCCGTGCAGCGGCACAGGTTCCCCTTGAGGTTCCGTGGCAGGTTGGCCTTCTGCTCGTCGTCGAACGTGGCCGCCGTCATCACCATGCCCGCGGTGCAGAACCCGCACTGGAAGCCCTGCCGCTCCATGAACTGCTGCTGCATGGGGTGGAGGAGTCCCGCGCCGCCGGCTTCGGTGCCGGTGTCGGCGCGGGCGGTGCCGGCCAAGCCCTCCACCGTGGTCACAGCCCGGCCCTCCGCGCGGACCGCGGGGTAGATGCAGCTGTGCACGGGGGCACCGTCCACGTGGACGGTGCAGGCCCCGCAGTCGCCGCCGTCGCAGCCCTTCTTCACGCCGAAGTTGCCCTGCTCCCGCAGGAACGTCCGCAGGCACTGCCCCGGCCTGGGCTCGGCCTCCGCCGGCGTGCCGTTGATGGTCATTGCGCCATTGATCTCGATGGCCATGTTCAGGCCCCTTTCTGCTGTGGCGAAGCCTGCGGTGCCGGCTCGTGCTGTGCCGGCTCCTGCCGGGACGGCTCCTGCGGCGACGGGCGCCGCGGCGGCCAGAAATCCCCGGAGACACGGGCCGGCGCGGTGCCGGCCGGGGCCGACAGTTCGGCACGGATTTCCTCGGCGAGGCGGTAGGTCATGTCCTTGCGCCAGGCCGGCAGTCCGTGGATGTCGTCGTGGTAGAGCCCGTCCGGGATGGCGGCGTCGAGCGCGGCGGCGAGTCCGGCCGCCGCATCGGCTCCTGCCTCCGCACTGGCTCCGGCGCCGGTGCTGCCAGGGGTGCCGGTGCCGGTGCCGCCGGTGCCGGTGCTGCCAGAGCCGGGGAGGCGGAGCTGCACGGGGCGCTTGGTGGCGGCGGTAACGGTGAGGACCAGGGTGCCGTCGGCGTCGAGCCTGCCGATCAGCAGCACGCCGGAGCGGCCCAGATTGCTCAGCGACAACCGGCGGAACGCCACCCGCGAGGCAAGGGCCGGCGCCGGCAGGTGGATACTGCGGAGCAACTCGCCGGGCGCCAGGCAGTTGCGCCCGTCCCCGGTCACAAACTCCGCCACGGGGACGGTGCGGCTGGCGCCGCCCGGACCGAGCACCGTGCCCACGCCGTCCAGGGCCGCACAGAGCGAGATCATGGGTCCGGCCGGCAGGGAGGTGCAGAGGTTGCCGCCCACGGTGGACATGTTCCAGACCTTAAAGGACGCCACAAAAGAATCGCAGCACGGCCGGATCAGCTCCAGCGCGGGCCACGACGCCGCATGCGCCCGGACGGTTTCGCCGGCGGGCAGGGCATACAGCTCCGCGACGGTGCAGGTGGCCGCGAGTTCGATCCCTTCTTCGGACACGGTGATGGCCGGCCAGCCGGTGGAGCCGAGGTCCAGCAGCCGCCGCAACGGCTCCTGGCCGAAGGCGAAGCTGCCGTAGGAAAACAGCACGGTGCCGCCGGCCAGCCAGGCGTCGCCGGCCTGCCAGTCGGCCGGATCCGCGGTGCGGACCACCGCCTCGATGGTGTTCATGTCCATGGCATCTCCTGGTGGTGCGGGGTAAGGATTTCCGGCGTGCGGTGCGGAGTGTTCAAATCCGGGGTGCGGATTTCCGGGATATGGGGCTCCGGCATAGGGATTTCCGGACCGCCGTACGGATGGATCGGTCCGCTCCCGTGTTTCAAGGACAACCCGCGGGCGGAACGGGTCCGGGCTGCCACCAGCTCCGCGGTGATGGAGACGGCCACCTCGGCCGGGGTGACCGCGCCGAGGTCTAGCCCAATTGGGGAATGCAGCCACTCGATCTCCGCCGGCGCCACCCCGGCGGCGAGCAGTGATTCCAGCCGCTGGCGGTGGCTCCGCCGCGATCCCATGGCCCCGACGTAGGCCAGGTCCAGGCGCAGCGCGGTCTGCAGCAGGGGGATGTCGAACTTGGGATCATGGGTGAGCACGCAGACAACGGTCCGGGCGTCGAGCCGGCCGGACGCAGCTTCCGCGGCCAGGTAGCGGTGCGGCCAGTCCGTCGCCACCTCGTCGGCCGGGGCGAAGCGCTCCTGCCGGGTGAAGGCCGGCCGGGCATCGCACAGGGTCACGTGGTAGCCCAGCAGCCGGGCGGCCGGCACCAGGGCCGCGCCGAAATCGTTGGCGCCGAACACCAGCATCCGGGCCGGCGGCAGCCTGCTCTCCACCAGCACGGTGATGGGCCCGGCGGCGGGCCGGTCCGCGTCGCCATAGCAGCCGGATTCCGCCGCCAGCCGTAGCACCCCGGTGGTCCCGCTTCTCAGCAGGGGCTCCAGTTGCGCGGCGGCCGCCCGGAGCCGGGGGCTGGTCCCGCCGGGTACTCCCAATAGCGCGGCCACGGCCTCGGACTGCGCCACCCGGTAGCTGGCCGGATCCGGGATGATGACGGCGCCGGCACCCCGCCGGGCACCGGTACCGCCCGGGGACCCGGCGTCGAGCCGGCGGATGAGCGCCAGGCCCGTGCCGGGGCCGTGGGCGTCCGTGGTGTTCAGGACCTCCGGCCGGAGACCGCCGAGGGCATCCGTCAGCAGTTCGATGTGGACTTCCAGCTCGCCCCCGCAGGTGAGCCCGACGGCGAACGCGTCCTCGGCGCTGTAGCCGAAGAACTCGCGGCGGGTGCCGCCGTCGGCCATCACCTCCAGGGCCGCAGCCACGACGGCGCCCTCGACGCAGCCGCCGGAGAGGCTGCCCAGGACATCGCCTGCCGCGGACACCAGCATGGAGGTTCCCACCGGGCGCGGCACGGAACCGTTGGCGGCCACCACTGTGGCCACGGCGCAGGGCTGGTCTGCGGCGGCCGGCGGCCAGGCCGCCAGCGACGGCATCAGGTCCAACATGGCTGCACCTCTATTTCCTGCACGGCGATGGTGTGCATATTCTCGTTCCAATCGTTGTCCGGGGACAGCACTGCCGCGGCGGCGTGGCCCAGAATCGCTGCGCTTTCGGATTTTCGCACCCGGGATCCCGGGTGCGGCGGTCCGAAAGCGCAGCGAAAGTCCGGATGTCAGGCGCCGAGCAGCGCGTTGATGGGGCCTCGGGCGAAATAGACCAGGAATCCGGCCGTCACCACCCACATGAGCGGATGGATTTTCTTGGCCTTCCCGGACGCTGCCCCGATGATGACCCATGAGATGAAGCCGACGCCGATGCCGTTGGCGATCGAGTAGCTCAGCGGCATCGTGACGATGGTCAGGAACGCCGGCAGGGCCACCGCGAACTTGGTGAACTTGATCTCGCGGATCTGGGCCATCATCATGGCGCCCACCACCACCAGGGCGGCGGCGGCTACTTCCAGCGGAACCACGCTGGTGAGCGGCGTAAGGAACATGGAGCCCAAGAACAGGACACCGGTGACCACGGAGGCCAGCCCGGTCCGGGCGCCCTCGCCAATGCCCGCGGCGGAATCGATGTAGACGGTGTTGGAGGATCCCGAGGTGGCTCCGCCGGCAACCGCGCCGACGCCTTCGACGATGAAGGCCGACTTGAGCCGCGGGAACGTGCCGTCCTTGTGGGCGACACCGGCGCTCTTGGCGAGTCCGGTCATGGTGCCCATGGCATCGAAGAAGTTGGTGAAGACCAGCGTGAAGACCAGCATGGTGGCGGCAAGCCCGCCGATCCGGCCGAATGCACCGAACAGGTCGAACTGTCCCACCAGGCCCAGGTCCGGCGCCGACACCAGCTGGCCGGAGAGCACCGGGGTGTTCAAGTGCCATCCGCCTGGGTTTGTGTCGCTGCCGGGGCCGATGCGCAGGACCGCCTCGACGAGAGCTGCGAGCAACGTGGTGGCGACGATCCCGATCAGCAGTCCGCCCTGAACCTTGCGGGCGACGAGGATGCCCATGACGAGGAGTCCGACGATGAAGACGAGGGTGGGAACTGAGCTGATGGAACCGTTGTCGCCCAGTTGCACCGGGGGCCCGGCTGTCGTCGCCCGGACGAAGCCCGAGTCGACGAAGCCGATGAACGCGATAAACAGGCCGATGCCGACGGTGATGGCTGCCTTCAGTTCCTTAGGGACGGCCCGGAAGATGGCCGTCCGGGCGCCGGTGACGCCGAAGAGCACGATCAGGATGCCGTTGATGACCACCAGGCCCATGGCTTCGGGCCACGTGACCTCGTTGATCACCGAGACTGCGAGGAAGGAGTTGATGCCCAGTCCCGCGGCCAGGCCAAACGGCAGATTGGCTACCAGCCCGAACAGAATGGTCATCACGCCGGCGGTGAGTCCGGTGACCGCGCCGACCTGCGCGGCCGACAGCCAGCCGCCGGCCACGTCGGTGGGGGCGTTGCCGGCGCTGAAGCCGCCCAGAATCAGCGGATTCAGGATCACGATGTAGGCCATGGTGAAGAACGTGACCAGGCCGCCGCGGAACTCGCGGGCGAGTGTCGAACCGCGCTCGGTGATGTGGAAGAAGCGGTCCAGGAAAGCGTTGGACGCCGGCGGCCGGGTGTTGCGGTCCTGCCGCTTGGCGTGGGCTGCGGCGTTGGGGGCCGGCGTCGTTGCCGGCTGCGGGCCTTCGTGGGACTGATCGAGGATTGTCATCTCAGCCTCCGGCCCTAGTAGTCAATCCGGGAACCGAGCGTGTTCCAGGTGTGGAACGGTTCCAGCACTGCAGGGGCCTGGGGATCGCCCAGATCCAGCTTGGACACCGGCATCAGGACATCCCGGTTGTCGTTCTCGAAGTACTCGTAGAAGACGGCATCATCGAAGCCGACCGAGGCGGCGTCGTGCCGGTCCGCCGCGAAGACGACGCGCTCCACCCGCGCCCACAGCGCGGAGGCGAGGCACATGGGGCAGGGCTCGCAGCTCGTGTAGAGGGTGGCCCCCCGCAGGTCGAACGTGCCGAGTTCGCTGCACGCCCGGCGGATGGCCGTGACTTCGGCATGGGCGGTGGGATCGTTGGTGGCGGTGACGCGGTTGACGCCGTCGAACGCTTGACCGCTCGCGGTGACGATGACGGCGCCGAACGGCCCGCCGCTGTTCAGGACGTTGGCCGTGGCCAGCTGGATGGATCTGGCCAGAAAATGTTCGGCCGTGACGGTGCTGCTCATGATGCGACTCCCTTTGCCGGGAAGCCGGGTATACCGAGGTGAGACGGAAGGACCAGATGCGACGGTTACCAGACTTCAGCGTGTGCTTTTGAGGGTTAGGTTGCGCCTGGTAGATAGCTTCCCCGGGGTCCGGGGGCCCGCCTTTGGCAAGATCGAGATTAGCACCGGAAAGTGAGCTGCGCCATAGATTTCTGGAAACTTAATTTCGGGATGTGAAATTTATGTTTCCGGATTCTCACTCCGCCCGACCATTGACGGATGGGCCGCGGTCACCCTAGCCTATTGAAACCCGGCCACGATGCCGGGCACCCTGGATCAGCAGACAGGGCATCACTGAGCTGGCATTCCCTTCCCACGCTCAGACAGGAAACCATGATGCCCACACCGTCCCCGCAATCCCGGCTCTGGATCAAGAATCCCCGCGGCGCCTTCACCGCCAACAGCCTCGACGCCTCCGGCGGAGTGGTGGTCAGCGGCGGCGTCATCACGGAGGTGCTCGCCGCCGGCCAGCTGCCCTCCGCCCCCTGCAGCGAGGTGTTCGACGCCGGCAATCACGTCCTGCTGCCCGGCCTCATCAACACGCATCACCACTTTTACCAGACGCTCACCCGGGCGTGGGGGCCGGTGGCCAACGCGCCACTCTTCCCCTGGCTGCAGAACCTTTACCCGGTGTGGGCGCGCCTCACGCCCCGGGATTTGGAGCTGGCCACGACCGTGGCGCTCGCCGAGCTGCTCCTGTCCGGCTGCACCACCGCGGCGGACCACCACTACCTCTTTCCGGACGGCATGGAGGACGCCATCGACATCGAGGTTCGGGCGGTGAGCCGGCTCGGCATGCGGGCCACGCTCACACGGGGATCCATGAGCCTCGGGGAGGACGACGGCGGCCTGCCGCCGCAGTCCACCGTGCAGTCACCGGACGTGATCCTGGCCGACAGCGAACGGCTCATCGGCGAGTACCACCAGCGAGGGGACGGCGCCACGATCCAGATTGCGCTGGCCCCGTGCTCGCCGTTTTCCGTCACCCGGGAGATCATGGCGGAAAGCGCCGCCCTGGCGGAGCGGCACGATGTCCGGCTGCACACCCACCTCGCTGAGACCCTGGACGAGGAGGAGTTCTGCCGGGAGATGTTCGGCCTGCGGACCGTGGACTACCTCGACAGTGTGGGCTGGCTGACCGGCCGGACATGGCTGGGTCACGGCATCCACTTCACCGACGGCGAGATCGCAGCGCTGGGGGCCGCCGGCACCGCCGTCGCGCACTGCCCCACGTCCAACATGCGTCTGGCCTCCGGAACCGCGAGGGTGCTGGAACTGGAGGACGCCGGGGTGCCCGTGGGGCTGGGTGTGGACGGCTCGGCGTCGAACGATGCCTCCAACATGATCCTGGAGGCGCGGCAGGCGCTGTACCTGCAGCGGCTGCGCTACGGCGCGCAGGTTCCGGTGGAACGGGCGCTGGGCTGGGCCACGAGGGGCTCCGCCGCAGTCCTGGGCCGGCCGGACCTGGGCCAAATAGCCCCCGGGATGCAGGCGGACCTGGCCCTCTTCACCCTGGACGAACTGCGCTTCTCCGGCAGTCACGACCCCGTCGCGGCCCTGCTGCTGTGCGCGGCCGACAGGGCGGACCGCGTTATGGTGGGCGGACAATGGCGCGTGGTGGACGGCCACATTCCGGGGCTGGACCTTGCCGGGCTCATTGCGGAGCACTCCGCCGCGGCGCGGAGACTGGTGAACGGCTGAACGATTTCCGGCCGCCTTCGCCGGTATGCCGCGGGTCTGGCTGCGGCATCCGATCGTTGCTAGCGTGTCGGAATGAGCCCATCGAAGGCCCCGGCCGAGATCCTCAACATCGCCGGCACTGAGGTTCGGATCTCGAGCCCGGACAAGGTGGTGTTCCCCGAACCCGGGCTGACGAAGCTGGACCTGGTGCGGTACTACCTCGCCGTGGCGGATGGTGCGCTGCGGGGCGCGGGCGGCCGGCCCATGGTGCTCAAGCGCTTCCCGAAGGGCATCGACGCTGAGCCGTTCTTCCAGAAGCGCGTGCCGGAAAACCATCCGGACTTCATCGACACGGCGACCCTGCACTACGCGTCGGGGACATCCGCCGAGGAGGCCGTCATCCGGGATGCCGCGGGCCTGGCGTGGGTGGTGAACCTCGGCTGCCTGGACCTCAACCCGCATCCGGTGCGCGCCGAGGACCTCGAGCACCCCGACGAGCTGCGTGTCGATCTGGATCCGATGCCGGGAGTCGGCTGGTCCCAGATCGTCGACGTTGCGTATGTCGCCCGCGACGTGCTCGGCGACGCGGGACTCGTGGGGTGGCCGAAGACCAGCGGGTCGCGCGGACTCCACATCCTGGTGCGCATCTCGCCGCAGTGGTCATACCGCGACGTGCGGCTTGCCGCCGAGACCCTGGCCCGCGAGGTCGAAAACCGCGCGCCCGGCCTCGCCACCGCGCGGTGGTGGAAGGAGGAGCGCGGCGAGAGTGTGTTCGTCGACTTTAACCAGAACGCAAAAGACCGCACCGTGGCCTCGGCGTACTCGATCCGGCCTCTGCCCGACGCCCGGGTCTCGACGCCGCTCGTATGGGACGAGGTCCGCTCCGCGCGGCCGGAACTGTTCACGGTGCGCACAGTGCCCCGGCGCTTCGCGGACGGGGGCGACCCACACGCCGGCATCGACGGTGCGGCGGGCTCACTCGACAAACTCCTCGCGTTGGCGTCCGAGCTCGGCCCCGCCGAAAAGCCCCCGCGCGGCGGGGACGGCTCCGGCCGCCGGCAGTCGGTGATGCCGCTCATCGAAGTGGCCCGCACCAGGACCAAGCCCGAGGCGCTCGCGGCGCTGGATGAGTGGAAGACCCGGCATGCGGACATCGTCCCGGCGCTGCACCCCGCCGACGTGCTGGTCGACGGAATGCGCGGATCGAGCTCGCTCTGGTACAGGGTGCGGGTGAACCTGCAGCATGTCCCCGAGGCGGAGCGTCCGCCGCAGGAGGAGCTCATTGCCGACTACGACCCCTGGGCGGGCAAGGAGTGGCCGGGGCGCCGGGGGTCCTGACACGGGGCGCTCGTTGAGGCGCGCCCCTCCAGTACGACAGAACCCCTGCGGGGGTTAGCGGCCGAACAGCGGCAGCGCGCGCAGCCAGCGGGAGAATCCCCTGCCGGCGCGGTCGCAGTCGGCCGGGATGTAAAAGTCGGGATCCGTGGCGCCGAACGGCAGGTACAGCTCCTGGCCGGGCGCCGGAAAGTCAGCGACGTTGTTTTGATCCTGCTGGTCCATCTGTTCCTCCTCATTCTTGCCATTATTCCGTATTGTTTCCGCATTTCGGAAACTATTTATTGTCCTATGGAAACTGTAAGACGCGGGCCCGCGCCCGTCAACACCCTCCGCGCCCGCCGCAGACCCCGCCCGGTCACAATCGGAAAGTTGGGATTGTGATGTACACCACCGCCGGCCTGGGCTAACCTTGAAGGTAATTCGTGGCCCAGGTCACGTAACCTGGGAGCAGCAGGCAGGGTTGTAATGAGCTGGCGTCAACTGACGTCGGCTCTTTTTTGTGGGCCGGCGGTGAAAGAAACGAACGCGAAACGCGTACGAAATTTCTATGTGGGAGTTTGATTCCACATACCGGAAGTTGGGAACCACACCATGAACAACAAGATCGTCCTCGGACAGAACCAGTACGGTAAGGCCGAAGTCCGCGTCGTCAAGATCACCCGCGACACTGAACGCCACGAGATCGAAGACCTCAACGTCACCTCGCAGCTCCGCGGCGACTTCGCGGCGGCCCACCTGGAAGGCGACAACAGCCACGTGGTGGCCACGGACACGCAGAAGAACACCATCTACGCCTTCGCCCGGGAGGGCATCGGCTCCCCGGAAGCCTTCCTCCTCCGGCTCGGCGACCACTTCACGTCCAGCTTCGACTGGGTGACCGGCGGCCGCTGGGAGGCCGAGGCGTACAGCTGGGACCGCATCCAGGCCCACGGCGCGGCCCACGACCACTCCTTCGTGCGCAACGGCCAGGAAGTCCGGACCGCAGTGCTGGTCCGCGACGGCGCCGACCGGCACCTCATCTCGGGGCTCAAGGACCTGACGGTCCTCAAGTCCACGCAGTCAGGCTTCGTCGGCTACCCGCGGGACAAGTACACCACCCTGCCTGAGACCACCGATCGGATCCTCGCCACGGACGTCTCCGCACGCTGGCGCTACAACGCCGGCACCGATTTCAGCGCCCTCGATTTCAACAAGAACTACGACGACGTCAAGGCCCTCCTGCTGGAGGGTTTCACCGAAAAGTACTCCCACGCCCTGCAGCAGACCCTGTTCGATATGGGCACCAAGGTCCTCGAGGCACACAGCGAGATCGACGAAATCAAGTTCTCGATGCCCAACAAGCACCACTTCCTGGTGGACCTCTCGCCGTTTGGCCTCGACAACCCCAACGAGGTCTTCTTCGCCGCCGACCGCCCGTACGGCCTCATCGAGGCCACGGTCCAGCGCGAAGAGGCAGCACCGGCCGACGCCGCTTGGTCCGGCATCGCCGGATTCTGCTAGGCACCCCCGCCCGTTCACAACGCCGCGGCCTGTTCCAGGGCCAGCCCCAGCGCCGGCCCCGGAACAGGCCGCCAGTACCCCACCAAGCCACATCTGTTAGCCAGACACTGTTAGCCAGACAAAGACGTCTGCCATGAACCAAGAAAGTCTGCCATGAACATGAAAAAGAAGCCGTCCGCGGTCAAGTCCCGCTCCGGCCGCACACAGTCCGACCGGCCCGAAGACGAACGCCTCCCGATCGGCAGCACCTTCGCCTACGGCCTCCAGCACGTCCTGACGATGTACGGCGGCATCATCGCACCCCCGCTCATCATTGGCGCGGCGGCCGGAATGCCCTCCGAGGAAATCGGCCTGCTGATCGCAGCCTGCCTCTTTGTGGGCGGCCTCGCCACCATTCTCCAGACCATCGGCATCCCGTTCTTCGGCTCCCGGCTTCCGCTGGTCCAGGGCGTCTCGTTCGCGGGCGTCTCCACCATGGTGGCGATCGTGGATGAGGGCGGCGGGATCCAGTCCGTGTTCGGTTCGGTGATTGCCGCGTCGCTGATCGGCCTGCTCATCACACCGCTGTTCTCCAAGATCATCCGCTTCTTCCCGCCGGTGGTCACGGGAACGGTCATTACCGTCATCGGGCTGACCCTGATGCCGGTGGCCGCGAACTGGGCCATGGGCGGCAACAAGGCCGCGCCCAACTACGGTTCCGTGGCCAACATCGGGCTGGCGGCGGCCACCATGGCCATCGTGCTGCTGCTGAGCAAGGTGGGAAGCGCCACCATCTCGCGGCTTTCCATTCTCCTGGCCATGGTGCTGGGCACGGTCATCGCCTTTATTGCCGGCATGACGGACTTCTCCAAGGTGGCGCAGGGCCCCATCGTGGCGTTCCCCACCCCGTTCGCCTTCGGGCCGCCCACGTTCCACGTCGCGGCGATCATCTCGATGCTGATCGTCATCCTGGTGACCCTCACGGAGACGTCCGCGGACATCATTGCCGTGGGTGAAATCGTGGGCACCAAGGTGGACTCCAAGCGCATCGGCGACGGCCTGCGGGCCGACATGCTCTCCAGCGCCATCTCGCCGCTGTTCAACTCCTTCACCCAGAGCGCCTTCGCCCAGAACGTGGGGCTCGTCGCCATCACGGGTGTCAAGAGCCGCTTCGTGGTCAGCGCCGGCGGCGCCATCCTGGTGATCCTGGGCCTCCTCCCGGTCCTGGGCCGGGTGGTAGCCGCGGTGCCGACACCGGTACTGGGCGGTGCCGGCGTCGTACTCTTCGGCACGGTGGCCGCCAGCGGCATCCGGACGCTGGCGAAGGTGGAGTACAAGAACAACATGAACCTGGTCATCGTGGCCGCGTCGATCGGCTTCGGGATGATCCCGATCGCCGCCCCGACCTTCTACGATCAGTTCCCGTCGTGGTTCGCCACCATCTTCCACTCCGGCATCAGCTCTGCGGCCGTGATGGCCATCCTGCTGAACCTGCTCTTCAACCACCTCAAGGCGGGCAACTCGGAAAACCAGTCCGTGTTCGTGGCGGGGACCGGACGAATCGTGAAGGAACAGGACCTCAAAGGCCTGGCCGACGGCGACCGCTTCGAGGGCGGCAAGCTGATCGACTGCGACGGCAAGGAAGTCCCCGTGGAGTCGGCGTCGAAATCCGAGCACTGACGGCCGGCGGCACCACCGTTATGAATGCAGCGGCCCCTTTCCCGAAAGGAAAAGGGGCCGCTGCGCGGCCGCGCGGGCCGCAGTTTGAATGCCGGGGCTCAGGCCTTGTTGAGGTCCTGCGAGATCGCCAGGGCGGCCTCGCGCAGCAGCGGCACGGCCCTTGCGGCGAACGACTCGTCCACCCGGGACACAGGGCCGGAGACGGAAATCGCGGCCGGGGTGGGCGCATTGGGGATGGCGATCGCGAAGCAGCGGACGCCGAGCTCCTGCTCCTCCTCGTCGATGGAGTAGCCGCGGTCCCGGATCAGCTTCAGGTCCGCAAACAGGGATTCGACGTCGCCGATGCTCTTCGGCGTGGGGGTGGGCATGCCCTTGCGGGTGACGATGCCGCGCACCGTCTCGTCGTCCAGCTGGGCCAGGATGGCCTTGCCCATGCCGGTGGCGTGCATAAAGCCGCGGCGGCCCACCTCGGTGATCATCCGCATGGAGTGCAGCGACGGGACCTGGGCCACGTACATGACCATGTCCGAGTCCAGCACCGCCATGTTGGCGGTTTCCCCGAGCCGCTCCACCAGCGACTGGAGCTCCGGCCGGGCCAGCGCGCCCAGCTGCTTGTTCGCGGCCTCACCCAGGCGGATCAGGCGCGGGCCCAGCGCATAGCGGCGGTTCGGCAGCTGCCGGATGTAGCCGAGGGTGACCAGCGTGCGGAGCAGCCGGTGGATGGTGGGCAGCGGCAGGTCGGTGGAGGAAGACAGTTCACTGAGGGTGACGTCGCCGCCGGCATCAGTGATCAGTTCCAGAAGTTCGAAAACGCGTTCAACGGACTGCACGCCTCCGGGGGCTTTTTCCGCCATGGCTTGGGTCTCCTGAGAGTTCGCTTGCGACAACTTTTATCCGCATCGTGAAAAAAGTGCTTAGTAGACCCAAGATACAGCACCGCCTGCCCGCCGTCGACGCCGCGTCAGAGTCACATTCGGGGCTTGTATTTCCACAAAGTAGATAATAATATCCATAATACGAAATAAGTGATTGCAGAGAGCGCCCGTCCGCGGGCCGACTAGGAGGAAATTCAATGGCGAATCCGAGCCCCGGAAATTCGATCACCCTGCGCGTGGAGGCACCGTCCAGCTTCACCGCCACGTCCGAGCTGGCCGCCGCCGTCGGAGCCGCCGGCGCCGCGATCACCGCCCTGGACGTCACCGAATCCCACCACGAGACACTGGTGGTCGACGTCACCTGCAACACCACGGACGACGACCACGCGGCCCGCGTCAAGGACGCGCTCAACGCGCTCGACGGCGTCACCGTCCGCAACGTCTCCGACCGCACCTTCCTGATGCACCTCGGCGGCAAGCTGGAGGTTGTCCCAAAGGTCGCGCTGCGGAACCGCGACGACCTCTCCCGCGCCTACACCCCCGGGGTGGCGCGCGTCTGCCTGGCCATCGCGGAAAACCCCGAGGCCGCCCGGAACCTGACCATCAAACGCAACACGATCGCCGTAGTGACCGACGGGTCCGCCGTCCTGGGCCTCGGCAACATCGGCCCGGCCGCGGCACTGCCCGTCATGGAAGGCAAGGCGGCACTGTTTAAGCAGTTCGCCAACGTCGACGCCTGGCCGGTCTGCCTGGACACCCAGGACACCGAGGAGATCATCAGCATCGTCAAGGCCCTCGCCCCGGTCTACGGCGGCGTCAACCTCGAGGACATCGCCGCGCCGCGCTGCTTCGAGATCGAAAACCGGCTCCGCGAGGAACTCGACATCCCGGTCTTCCACGACGACCAGCACGGCACCGCCATCGTCACGCTCGCGGCCCTCGCCAACGCCCTGCGCGTGGTGGACAAGAAGCTCCCCGAAGTCCGGATTGTGGTGTCGGGCGTCGGCGCGGCCGGCTCGGCCATCATCCAGCTGCTCAAGGCGCAGGGCGCGCGCAACATCATTGCCGCCGGGCGCTCGGGAGCGATCCACTTCGGCGAACAGTACGACGACGAGCACCGCACTTGGATCGCCGAGAACACCAACGAACAGGGTTTCTCCGGCACCCTGCACGAGGCCCTCAGGGGAGCCGACGTCTTCATCGGCGTCAGCGCACCGCACGTGATCGGCGAAGAGCAGGTGGCTTCCATGGCCAAGGACGCTATTGTGTTCGCCATGGCCAACCCCACGCCGGAAATCGACCCCGTGGTCGCGTCACGGCACGCCGCCGTGGTGGCCACCGGCCGCAGCGACTTCCCCAACCAGATCAACAACGTTCTGGCGTTCCCCGGATTCTTCCGCGGCCTGCTGGACGCCGGGGCGTCGGACATCACCCCCCAGATGCTCGTGGCCGCCGCCGAGGCAATCGCGAACCGGGTGGCTGACGACGAGCTGAACGCCAGCTACATCATTCCCAGCGTCTTCGACCCCCACGTGGCCTCCGATGTCGCCGCCGCTGTTGCCGCCGCCGCCCACGCGGCGGCCCCGGCCGCTGCCCTCTCCCACGCCTGATCCGCCGCCTAACCAAGCGCCTGATTCACCGCCTGACTCACCGAACAGGAAGGACCACAATGGCTCTCACAATCTCAGCCCACCGCCCCGTAGACCGCTCGGAGGAGATCCTCACCCCGGAGGCGCTGGCCTTCATCGAGGAACTGCACCAGCGGTTCGCCGCCACCCGCGGGGAGCTCCTCAAGGCCCGTGCGGTCAAGCGGGAGGAAGTGGCGCGCACCGGCCGGCTCGACTTCCTGCCGGAGACACGGGACATCCGCGAGGGAGACTGGGCCGTCGCCCCGGCCCCCGCTGCCCTCCAGGACCGCCGGGTGGAAATGACGGGACCGGCCGCACCGGCGAAAATGGCGATCAACGCCCTCAACTCCGGGGCAAAGGTCTGGCTCGCCGACCTCGAGGACGCCAGCACCCCCACCTGGTCCAACGTGATCGAATCGATCCTGAACCTCCGCGACGCCGCGGCGGGCACCCTGGCCTACACCTCCCCTGAAGGCAAGGAATACACGCTCCGCACCGACGCCCCGCTGGCCGTCGTCGTGGCCCGCCCGCGAGGCTGGCACATGAGCGAGCGCCATCTGCTGATCGGCGGCGAACACACCGTGGGCGCCCTGGTGGACTTCGGCCTGCACTTCTTCCACACCGCCAAGCGGCTGCTGGACAACGGCCAGGGCCCGTACTACTACCTGCCCAAGATGGAGAGCCATCTCGAGGCCCGTCTCTGGAACGAGATCTTCGTCTTCGCCCAGGACTACCTCGGCATCCCGCAGGGCACCATCCGCGCCACGGTCCTGATCGAGACCATCCCCGCGGCGTTCGAGATGGACGAGATCCTCTACGAACTCCGCGACCACGCCTCCGGACTGAACGCCGGGCGCTGGGATTACCTGTTCAGCATCATCAAGTACTTCCGCGACGCCGGCCCGCGGTTCGTGCTGCCGGACCGCGCCACCGTGGCCATGACCGCGCCGTTTATGCGCGCCTACACCGAGCTGCTGGTCAAGACCTGCCACCTCCGCGGCGCCTTCGCCATGGGCGGCATGGCGGCCGTCATCCCCAACCGCCGCGAACCCGAGGTGACGGCCCAGGCCTTCGAGAAGGTGCGCGCGGACAAGACCCGTGAGGCAAACGACGGCTTTGACGGCTCCTGGGTGGCCCACCCGGACCTGGTGCCGGTCTGCCGGGACGTCTTCGACGCGGTCCTGGGCGACCGGCCGAACCAGCTGGACAAGCAGCGCCCGGAAGTCTCCGTCACCGCGGACCAGCTCCTGGACGTCGCCTCCGCCGACGGCACGGTCACCGAGGCCGGCCTGCGCCTGAACCTCTACGTCGCCATCGCCTACACCGCGGTGTGGATCTCGGGCAACGGCGCCGTCGCCATCCACAACCTGATGGAGGACGCCGCGACGGCGGAGATCTCCCGCTCGCAGGTCTGGCAGCAGATCCGCAACCAGGTGGTCCTCGCCGACACCGGCCGGACCGTGACCCGCGAGCTGGTGACCGGGATCCTGGCCGAAGAAACGGAGAAGCTCCGCGGCGAGGTGGGCGAGGACGCGTTCGCGAAGCACTACCTGCCCGCCAGCAAGCTCATCGGCGATATCTGCCTCTCCGAGGACTACACGGACTTCCTCACCACCCCGGCCTACGAATTGGTGGGCTGAGCCATGGCTGCATCGCCCTCCGGGGCGCTCTCCGCGGCGGACCTGGGCAGGATCGATGCCCAGCTGGCGGCGACGGATGAGCTACTGGAACGTAACTACCCGGGCGACGACGGCACCCGCCAGCCGGTGCACACCGTCTATGTCCCGGCCGACCGCTTCACTCCGGGGTTCGCCGCCGGCTGGGGCGCCCAGGCGCTGGCTGCCGCCGACGCCCACGGCGGACTGGAACAGCTCTGCACCCTGCTCGGCCAGGATCCCGCACTGGCCGGCGCCGTCGCCCCCCGCGTGGCCGCGAAGCTCGGCAGCGAGCCGATCGAGGACCTCCGGCTGGATTTCGAGGACGGCTACGGGGACCGGGGTGACGACGCCGAGGACGCGGACGCCGTCACTGCCGCGGCCTCCGTGGCCGCCGCGGTGGCCGACGGCAGTGCCCCGCCGTTCATCGGGATCCGGTTCAAGTGCTTCGAGGCGCCCACCCGGGCCCGCGGGCTGCGCACCCTGGACCTGTTCGTCTCCGGCCTGGCCGCCGCCGGCGAGCTCCCGGAGGGGCTGGTCCTCACCCTGCCGAAGGTCACCACCGTGGCCCAGGTGCAGGCGATGGACTACGCCGTGTCCCGGCTGGAGGAGGTCCACTCGCTGCCCGCCGGACGCCTGCGCTTTGAGGTCCAGGTGGAAACGCCGCAGCTGATCCTGGGCCCGGACGGCACCTCCCCGGTGGCACAGCTGCCGCACGCCGTTCCCGGCCGGATCAGCGCCCTGCACTACGGCACCTACGACTACTCTGCGTCCCTGCAGATCTCCGCGGAATACCAGTCCATGGAGCACCCGGTGGCGGACTACGCCAAGGAAGTGATGCAGCTGGCCGTGGCCGGCACCGGCATCCGGCTCTCCGACGGGTCCACCAACGTCATCCCCGTCGGCGACGGGGTGCAGGACGCCTGGCGGCTCCACGGCCGCCTGGTCCGCCGCTCGCTGGAACGCGGCTACTACCAGGGCTGGGACCTCCACCCCGCCCAGCTGCCGAGCCGCTTCGCCGCCACCTACGCGTTCTACCGGCAGGGTCTTCCCGCCGCCGCCGCGCGGCTCCGCAACTATGTGGAGCGCACCGATGGCGGCGTGATGGACGAACCCGCCACGGCCAGGGCCCTCGCGGCCTTCGTGCTGCGCGGCATCCAGTGCGGTGCCGCCGGCGCGGAGGAAGTCCTGGAACTGAGCGGCCTCGCACTGCCCCGGCTGACCGCCCTGGCGCACCCCCGGCTGGCCCAGCCGGCCGCCGCCCACAACCACTGACCCCATTTACACAGGAGTGACCCAATGAGCACCTACTTTTCCCCCGAAGGCGGCCTGCCGCCGCAGACCCAGCTCCTCACCGACCGCGCCGTCGTCAAAGAGGCCTACACCGTGATCCCCAAGGGGGTGCTGCGCGACATCGTCACCAGCAACCTCCCCGGCTGGACCAAAACCCGCGCCTGGATCATCGCCCGCCCCATCGCCGGGTTCGCCACCACCTTCTCGCAGCTGATCGTGGAGGTGGCGCCGGGCGGCGGCAGCGACAAGCCCGAGGCGGAGGCCGGCGTCGAAGGCGTCATCTTCCTCACCAAGGGCGAACTGACACTGACCCTCGACGGCGAGATCCACCACCTGGAGTCCGGCGGCTACGCCTACCTCGCCGCCGGCTCGGACTGGAAGGTCTCCAACGATTCCGCCGGGGACGCCGCCAGCTTCCAGTGGATCCGCAAGGCCTACGAGCCGCTGGACGGCTTCACCGCGAAGTCCTTCGTGACCCGCGACCAGGACGTCGAACCGCGGCCTATGCCGGACACCAACGGCGCCTGGGCGACCACCCGTTTCGTGGATCCGGACGATCTGGCCCACGACATGCACGTCAACATCGTCACGTTCCAGCCGGGCGGCTCGATCCCGTTCGCCGAAACCCATGTGATGGAGCACGGACTCTTTGTCCTGGAGGGCAAAGCCGTCTACCGGCTCAACGACGACTGGGTGGAGGTCGAGGCCGGCGACTTTATGTGGCTCCGCGCTTTCTGCCCGCAGGCCTGCTACGCCGGCGGACCGGGCCCGTTCCGCTACCTGCTCTACAAGGACGTCAACCGGCAGATCCGCCTCACCTAAACAAGTTCCCTGCGCTGTTCCCGCCCGGCCGGACACCCGTCACTGCCCCACCCCGGGAGCGCGGCCCGGGGCGCTGCCGGATGCCATATGGCGTTCGACGGCGCCCCGCGGCACGTCGGCTGCCTCCCCCAACACAGTGGCCCCTTGCGCATCCTTGTGCCCCCTTGTGCGCCCGGCGATGCTTGCTAGCCTGAGGCTGTGAAGTACGAGTCCCTGTGGATCGGAATGCTCCTTGGCGCGGCCCTTGGCCTCGTCATTGGAGTGGTCACTGCCGACAAACCGTTCACCGGTCTGCTGATCGGGCTGGGGGTCGGGGCGCTGGTAGGCCTGGCGGCCCGGAAAGACCCCACGAAGCGGTAGAGATATCCCGCGCCCCGCACTGCCGGGCCCCGGCCTCCCGCGCACTCCGCGCCTTGATTCCCCACGTCGCCCACCCCCTTGACTGACCTGCCTACCTTCCCTACACTTTTCATAAAGCAGAATTAAGATTCCACAAAGCGGAAAATATAAAGAAACCTGAATTGGAAGCGACAGACGGGCAACGACGCCCGGTATCCAGTTCCCGCCCTCACCGGAAAGAACCCGCCATGACGTACTCCGTGAACTGCTCCATCCTCTTGACCGAACTGCCCCTCCTCGAGCGGCCCGCCGCGGCGAAGGCCGCCGGCTTTGACGCCGTCGAGTTCTGGTGGCCCTTCGCCTCATCGGTGCCCGGCGATGCCGAACTGACCCGCTTTGAGCGGGCCATCACCGATGCCGGCGTCCAGCTCGCCGGGCTCAACTTCAACGCCGGCGACATGCCGGCCGGGGACCGGGGCCTGGTGTCCTGGAAGGGCCGTTGCGCCGAGTTCAAGGACAACATCGACGCCGTCGCCGGGATCGGCGGACGGCTCGGCTGCACGTCCTTCAACGCGCTCTACGGCAACCGGCAGGACGAGCACACCCCGGAGGCGCAGGACGAGCTGGCGGTCCAGAACCTCGCCGCCGCGGCCGCCGGCGTTGCCGGCATCGGCGGCACCGTGCTGCTGGAGCCGGTCAGCGGCGCCCCGCGCTACCCGCTCCTCACGGCCGACGACGCCCTGCAGGTCATCTCCCGGGTGAAGGCGGAAACCGGTGCGGAGAACATCAGGCTCCTCGCCGATTTCTACCACCTGTCGGTCAACGGCGACGACGTCCCCGCCGTCATTGAAAAGCACGCCAAGGACTTCGGCCACATCCAGATCGCCGACAACCCCGGCCGCGGGGCTCCCGGAACCGGTGAGCTTCCCCTCGGCGATTGGATCGCCCGCAGCCGCCAACTCGGCTACGAGGGCTACATCGGCCTCGAGTACAAGGAACCGGCGGAGACCGCCTTTGCCTGGGCCATCCGCCAGCGCGTGGCCCGCTAGTCCCCACCCGCACCCGCACCCGCCACGCAGCACACCCGCGCTAAAAAGACTTCAGAAAAGAGAACCATCATGAGCAACGTTGCAGTCATCGGACTCGGAATCATGGGCCTGCCCATGGCCATCAACCTGGTCAACGCCGGCCACACTGTCACCGGCTTCAACCGCAGCCAGGACAAAATCGACAAGCTCGTCTCCGAAGGCGGCCGGGGCGCCACGAGCATCGCCGACGCCGTCAAGGACGCCGACGTCGTCATCACCATGGTGCCGGACTCCCCCGACGTCGAGGGAGTCGTCAGCGGGCCCGACGGCGTCTTCGCCAACGTCAAGTCCGGAGCCCTGTGGATCGACGCCAGCAGCATCCGCCCGGACGTCGCCAAGCGCCTCGCCGAGGACGCCAAGGCCGCCGGGATCCGCGCTCTGGACGCTCCGGTGTCCGGCGGCGAGCAGGGCGCCATCGACGCCGCCCTGTCCATCATGGTGGGCGGCGACGCGGCAGATTTCGAGGCCGCCCAGGATGTCCTCAACGCGGTAGGCAAGACCATCGTCCACGTCGGCCCCGCAGGCTCCGGCCAGACCGTCAAGGCAGCCAACCAGCTGATCGTCGCCGTCAATATCGAGGTCCTGGCGGAGGCCATCGCCTTCCTTGAGGCCTACGGCGTGGACACGGACGCGGCCCTGAAGGTCCTGGGCGGCGGCCTGGCCGGTTCCAAGGTCCTGGACCAGAAGGGCCAGAAGATGCTGGACCGCAACTTCGACCCCGGCTTCCGCCTGGCCCTGCACCACAAGGACTTGGGCATCGTTACCTCGGCCGCCCGCGAAGCCAACGTCGCCGTCCCCCTCGGCGCCGTCGTCGCTCAGCTCGTTGCCGCCACCGTCAGCCAGGGCGACGGCGGACTCGACCACTCCGGACTCTTCAAGCAGGTCCTGCAGCTCTCCGGCCGGAAGTAGCGCAGGCCGCCACTAAGCGGCCCGCCGCCCGCCGGCTGCTGCCCAGTCGTCGCCGGGCGCAACCCAACCGGCCGTCCGGGGGCACTTCGACACGGACACGCCGGCCGCCGTCGTGGATTACGACGCCGGCTCCCCCAAAGTGCCCCGCGACCGTTCGCCGGGCCTCCCTTCAGCACACCCAAAATCAGACTTTCAAGGAGCACCCCATGACTAAGATGCGCACCGTAGATGCTGCCGTCGCCATCCTGGAAAAGGAGGGCGCCACCGAGGCGTTCGGCCTGCCAGGCGCGGCCATCAACCCGTTCTACTCCGCCATGCGGAACCACGGCGGGATCCGCCACACCCTGGCCCGCCACGTGGAAGGCGCCAGCCACATGGCTGACGGCTACAGCCGGTCCCAGGACGGCAACATCGGCATCTGCATCGGCACCTCCGGGCCAGCCGGCACGGACATGATCACCGGACTCTACGCCGCCTGGGCCGATTCCATCCCCATGCTGTGCATCACCGGGCAGGCCCCCGTGGCCAAACTGCACAAGGAAGACTTCCAGGCCGTGGACATCGAGTCCATCGCCAAGCCGGTCACCAAAATGGCCATGACCGTCCTGGAACCTGGGCAGGTCCCCGGCGCCTTCCAGAAGGCCTTCCAGCTGATGCGCTCCGGCCGCCCGGGACCGGTGTTGCTGGACCTGCCCATCGACGTCCAGCTGGCCGAGATCGAATTCGACATCGACGCTTACGAGCCCCTGGCCGTCGAAAAGCCGCGGGCCAGCCGCAAACAGCTGGAGAAGGCGCTGGACATGCTCACCGCCGCCCGGCACCCGCTGATCGTTGCCGGCGGCGGCGTCATCAACGCCGGCGCGTCCGCAGAGCTGGTGGAACTGGCCGAACTGCTGGGCGTGCCCGTCATCCCCACCCTGATGGGCTGGGGCGCCATCCCCGACGATCACCCGCTCATGGCCGGCATGGTGGGCCTGCAGACCTCGCATCGCTACGGCAACGAGACCATGCTGGCCTCCGACTTCGTCATCGGCATCGGGAACCGCTGGGCCAACCGCCACACCGGCGGACTGGACACCTACACGGCGGGCCGCACGTTCGTCCACATCGACATCGAGCCCACGCAGATCGGCCGCGTGTTCTCCCCGGACCTGGGCATCGCCTCCGACGCCGGCGCGGCGCTGGCGGGCCTGGTTGACCTCGCCCGCGAACGCCAGGCGGCAGGCACCCTGCCGGACTACTCCGGCTGGGCCGCCGAATGCGCCGGGCGCAAGGCCACGATGCACCGCAAGACCCACTTCGAGAACATTCCCATCAAGCCGCAGCGCGTGTACGAGGAGATGAACAAGGCCTTCGGCAAGGACACCACCTACGTCTCCACGATCGGCCTGTCCCAGATCGCAGGCGCGCAGATGCTGCACGTGTTCGGGCCCCGCCAGTGGATCAATGCGGGCCAGGCCGGCCCCCTGGGCTGGACCGCCCCGGCCGCGCTCGGCGTCGTGCGCGGAAAACCGGACCAGACCGTCGTCGCCCTCTCCGGCGACTACGATTTCCAGTTCATGATCGAAGAGCTGGCCGTGGGCGCCCAGTTCAACCTGCCGTACATCCACGTGGTGGTGAACAACTCCTACCTGGGCCTGATCCGCCAGTCCCAGCGCGGCTTCAACATGGAACAGAACGTGTCCCTGGCCTTCGAGAACATCAACTCCACCGGACTCTCCGCCACCGCGAGCGGCTACGGCGTGGACCACATCAAGGTGGCCGAGGGCCTGGGCTGCAAAGCCATCCGGGTGGAGGACCCCAACGACCTGGCGTCCGCGTTCGGCAAGGCCAAGGCCATCATGGGCGAGTTCCAGGTTCCCGTGGTGGTCGAGGTGATCCTGGAGAAGGTCACCAACATCTCCATGGGCGTGGAAATCAACGCCGTCAACGAGTTCGAGGCCCTGGCCGAGACCCGCGAGGACGCCCCCACCGCCATCCTGGCCCTGCAGGCCTAAGACATGCGCGTAGTCATAGCTCCGGACAAGTTCAAGGGGTCGCTGTCCGCCCCGGACGTCGCCCGGCACGTCGAGGCCGGGCTGCAGGCGGCGACGGGCTCCAACCTTGACGTCCTCCGGATTCCGGTGGCCGACGGCGGCGAAGGGACCCTCGACGCCGCCGTCGGCTCCGGTTTCACCCGCCGCAGCGCTGTGGTCAGCGGCCCCACCGGGCAGCGGATCCGGGCGGACTTCGCGGTCCGCGGCCGGGAAGCCGTCATCGAAATGGCCGCCGCGTCCGGACTTGCCGTCCTGCCCGGCAGCCCAGCCGGGACCGGCGAAGGGGGCTCGGGCGGCCGGGCGGATTCGGCCAGCGCCAAGAGCGCTACCAGCCTCGGCACCGGGGAACTGATCCGGGCAGCGCTCGACGCCGGGTGCCGGCAGATCATCCTCGGCGTCGGCGGCAGCGCCAACACCGACGGCGGCGCCGGCGTCCTGCAGGGACTCGGCGCCAGGCTCCTCGACGCCGACGGCGCCGACCTCCCGCCCGGCGGCGCGGCCCTCGCCCGGCTGGACCGGATCGATTTCTCCGGCTTCGATTCCCGGCTGGACGGTGCCCGCTTCGTCCTGGCCAGCGACGTGGACAACCCGCTGCTCGGCGCGGAAGGCGCCCCGGCGGTTTTCGGCCCGCAGAAGGGCGCCACGGCGGAGGACGTAGCAGTCCTCGACTCGGCCCTAACCCGCTTTGTGGACGCCCTCGCAGCCGAGATCGGACCCCGGGCGCTGAAGGCCGCGGCCGCTCCAGGCGCCGGTGCCGCCGGCGGGGTGGGCTACGCGGCGATCGCGGTACTGGCCGCGACCCGCCGGCCCGGCATCGACGTCGTACTGGAATTCACCGGGCTGGCCGACCGGCTGGCCGGCGCGGACCTGGTGATCACCGGCGAAGGCAGCCTGGATGAACAGAGCCTGCTCGGCAAAACGCCCCTGGGGGTTGCCCGGGCGGCCGCGCGGGCGGGCGTGCCGGTGGTGGCCGTCTGCGGCCGGACCACGCTGACGGCCGAGCAGCAGAAGGATTCCGGATTCCGGCAGGTCTACCCCCTGACCGCGCTGGAGGCCAAGGTAGAACTGTGTATAGCCGAAGCAGGACCCCTGCTTGAACAAGTGGGCAAGCAGATCGGCGCGGAACTGGCGGACCTGACCCGCGCCGGCACCGCGCCGGCGGAAAGTGCCCGCACGAAGGAGCCACTCAATGTCTGAAGAAAACTTTGACCTTGTCGTCCGTGGCCGGCGCATCCTCACGACGGCCGGTATCGCGGCCCGTGAGGTGGGTGTGCGCGGCGGCAGGATCGCCGCGATCGTGCCGCTTGGCAACGGGCTCTCCGGCACGGAAGTCATTGAACTCGCCGACGACGAAACCCTGATCCCGGGCCTGGTGGACACGCACGTCCACGTCAACGAGCCCGGCCGCACCGAGTGGGAGGGATTCGCGTCCGCCACCCGCGCCGCGGCAGCCGGAGGCGTCACCACCATCATCGACATGCCGCTGAATTCCATCCCGCCCACCACCACCGTGGAAGGACTCAAGCTCAAACGCGAGGTGGCCGAGGACCAGGCGTTCGTCGACGTCGGGTTCTGGGGCGGGGCCGTGCCAGGCAACAAGGCGGAGCTGCGCGGACTCCATGACGAGGGCGTGTTCGGTTTCAAGTGCTTCCTGCTGCACTCCGGCGTGGACGAGTTCCCGCACCTGGAAGCGGACGAGATGGAAGAGGACATGGCCGAGCTCAAGTCCTTCGACTCGCTCATGATCGTCCACGCCGAGGACTCCCATGCAATCGACCGCGCGCCCCACCCGGGCGGCGACCACTACGCCACGTTCCTGGCTTCTCGCCCCCGCGGCGCCGAGAACAAGGCCATCGCCGAGGTCATTGAACGGGCCCGCTGGACCGGCGCCCGCGCCCACATCCTGCACCTCTCGTCCTCCGACGCCCTGCCGATGATCGCCACGGCCAAGCGCGACGGCGTCCACCTCACCGTGGAGACCTGCCCGCACTACCTCACCCTCATGGCCGAGGAAATCCCCAACGGCGCCACCGCCTACAAGTGCTGCCCGCCCATCCGCGAGGCCGCCAACCGCGAGCTGCTGTGGAAGGGCCTGGAGGACGGGACCATCGACTGCATCGTCTCCGACCACTCGCCCAGCACCCTGGACCTCAAGGACCTGGAAAACGGCGACTTTGCCGTGGCCTGGGGCGGGGTCTCGTCGCTGCAGCTGGGCCTGTCCCTGATCTGGACGGAGGCCCGGCACCGCGGCATTCCCCTGGAGCAGGTCGTGTCCTGGATGGCCGAGAAGCCGGCCGCCCTGGCCCGGCTCTCCACCAAGGGCCAGCTGGCCCTCGGGTTCGACGCGGACTTCTCGGTCTTCGCGCCCGACGAGGCCTTCGTGGTGGACGTGTCCAAGCTCAAGCACAAGAACCCCATCACGCCCTACGACGGCAAGGCGCTCTCCGGTGTGGTCCGGAGGACATTCCTGCGCGGGCATGAGATCGACGGCCAGACCCCCGGTGGAAAGCTCATCCGCCGCGGCGGCGTCTGAGGCAGATGACCGTGGCAGTCCAAGTACATGCCCCGCGCGGCATATGCGCAGCGGCCCCGGCGAAGCCGACGCCCGTCACCCCGGCGCCTGTCCCGTCGGAGCGCGCCCAGGCGGGGCCGGCTCAGGCGGGTCCGGTTCAGGCGGGGCCGGTTCAGGCGGGCCCAGCCCTCAAGGCCCACGGCCTGGCGGTCTGGGTTGCGCCGGGCGGCGGACAGGACATTGATAAGGCCGTGATGGCCCGTGCCGCGGAACTGCTGCTGGCGCGCGCCCTGAAGATTGCCCCGGAGGCGGAAGTCCACGTCAGGCCCGCCGCCGGGGCTGCAACCTCCGCTGCTACCCCCCTCCCGCAGGGTGGACCGGCGGGAACACCCGGCAGCGGAACCCGGGCGCCGTCGTCGTCCGTTCCGGAGGACTCCCCGGAAGACTTCCCGGGAGATAGCGGCGCACCCCGGCTCCCGCCGTCGGCCGGTCCGGACACCCTGGTGTCCGTAGACCTTGCCGCCGGCGAGGTGCTGCTGGACGGCCGGCCGGTGGCCCTGACCGGTGTCGAGTTCAGGCTGCTGCGCCACCTCGTGGAGAACTGCTCGCGCACCGTCAGCCGGGAGGAACTGCGGATGTTCCTCGAATCGTTCGATTCCTCCGCGGCGGCCTCGCGGTCCATCGATGTGTACGTGGGGCGCGTGCGGCGCAAACTGCGGCGCGGGCGGCACGCGATCGCGACAGTCCGCGGCGGCGGCTACCAGTTTGTGCCCGGACCCCGGACCAAGGTGCGCGGGCCGGCGGAATACAGCATCTGAAACCGTGGTTGTGCATCAGCAAACCGCCTTTTCCCAGTCGACAGACCACACCAGACCCGAAGGATCCTTATGAGCCCCAACCTGACCACCAAGCTCCAGCCCGGAACCCCCGCCCCGGAGTTCACGCTCCCGGACGCCGCGGGCCAAAAGGTGTCCCTGGCCGATTACCGCGGCAAGAACGTCATCGTGTATTTCTACCCGCAGGCCGCCACCCCGGGCTGCACCACCGAGGCCTGCGATTTCCGCGACAGCCTGTCCTCCCTGCAGGGCTCCGGCTATGAAGTGCTGGGTGTCTCCCCCGACGGCCCCGAGGCCCTGGCCGAGTTCACGGGCGACTTCGCGCTGACGTTCCCGCTGCTCGCCGACGAGGACCACTCCGTGGCGCTGGCCTACGGCGCCTGGGGCGAGAAGCTGGTCAACGGCGAAGTCACCGAGGGCATCGTCCGGTCCACAGTGGTCCTGGATCCCGAGGGCAACGTCAAGCTGGCGCAGTACCAGGTCAAGGCGCAGGGCCACGTCGCCGCGCTGAAGGATGCCCTCGGCATCTGACGCCACGATGTCCGTTGCCCGGTCTCGGACAGGCGCCCCGATTTCGGACCGGCGCCCCGGGGATCCATGGCGCGGCGGTCCGATTTCGCCGCGCTTTTCCGACAGCGCCGCCCCGGGCCGAAGTCGCCGCGGGAAAGTTCTCCACATCCGCTGCACCGGCCGTTGCCCGGACCGTCTTGGCCGACCAGCATCTGTGGCATGGACGTACCGGAACTGATTCTCAGTAGCGACCTCTCACGGCTTGGCCAGGACGCTCGGGACCTGGCCCGGAAGGCGAAGTCCGGGCAGCTCCGCCGCATCCGGCAGGGCGTCTACGTCCGGGCGCAGGACTGGGAGACGCTGACGCCGTGGGACCGGTATCCGCTCCTCATCAGGGCGGCGGCCGCCACTTTGCAGAGCCGCACGGTCTTCTGCCGCCAGTCCTCCGGCGTGCTCTGAGACATGCCGGTGCTGGGCCTTCAACATCCAGTGCACGCATGCACCTCCGACGCCGGCGGCGGACGCTCGCGTGCCGGGGTCCGCCGGCATTTCGTCGATTTGGACTCGGCCCGGATCGAGGAGCGCCACGGCCTGCTGGTCTTGGACCGCGCGCGTACAGCCTTGGACCTGGCAGCCTTCGAATCATTTGAGCAGGGCGTCGCGGTATTCGACCACGTCCTCCGGCCGCAGCCGGGCACCCTTGCACCGCTCAGCAAAGCGGAACTCGACGCCGGCGTCGACGGTAATTACACGGCGGCTGCCGCCCGGCGGATCCGGGCCGCCCTGAGGTTTGCCGATCCCGCGTCCGGTTCCCCGGGCGAATCCGTCAGCCGTGCCATGATGCACCGGCTTGGCTTCCGGGTTCCCCTCCTTCAGGTCGAGATCCGGGACGGGCGCGGGCTGGTGGCCATCACAGACTTTGACTGGCCCGAGGAGCGGCTGTGCGGAGAATTCGACGGCCTCGTGAAATACCGGAATCCGGAGTACCTTCGCGGCCGGACGACGGCGCGGGCGCTCACCGACGAGAAGCGCCGGGAGGACCGGATCCGTGCCACGGGCCGGCGGGTGGTCCCCTGGACGTGGTCTGAGCTGTCCAGTCCCGCACGGTTTGCCGCTTTTTTCGGAGGCGGGCGTTCCGCGGGCGACACTCCCGTCCTGCCGTCGCTGATCCGGACACGCTTCCGGAAAACTGCTGCGGAATCAGACACACGCTCCCCGGATCCGCGCCGGGCCGGTCCGAAATCGCGGCGCGAGACGGAAAACGGCGCGGAAAACGGCGCAGCAGCAGCAGCAGCCTAAACCCGGGTCCCCGCCACAATGGTGGCCGTGGAGCGGAGGCGGAGGGCGCCGTCGTGCTCGTAGCGGCCCAGCAGCCGGAAGACGTCGGAGCGGATCAGTTCCCGGGCTTCCCTGTCGGCCCGGGCCAGGCCCACCGCCACGGTGGTCGCAATATCGGTCATGAACTCCCAATAGAGCTCCGGTGAGTCCTGGACCAGGTCCGTGCTGACCTTCCGCTCGCTGACGTCGACCAGGCCGGCGTCCCTGAACATCCGGGTCATAAAACCCTGCGCGGCGCAACGGAACAGGCCGGGCGTGCCCGCCGGAGGTACCGGCAGTTCGGTATGGCGGGCGATCGTGCCGAGGATCAGGCTGGCCCACGGGTTCTCGGCGGCGCGGCTCCAGACGGCGGCGCTGATCCGGGCGCCCGGTTTGGCCACGCGTACCATTTCGCCCACGGCGGTGGACATCCTGGGGAAGAACATCAGGCCGAAGCGGCAGAGGACCGCATCGAAAGATGCGTCGTCGAACGGCAGGGCGGCGGCGTCGCCGACGGCGGTCTCCACGTTGGCCAGACCGCGGGCCGCAGCCTTCTCCGCGGCCACCCGCAGCATCCCCTCGGAGATGTCCAGCAGGGCGACGCTTCCGCGGGGAACGAGGGCGGCGGCGGTCAGGCCCGGCTCTCCGGTTCCGGCCGCGACGTCGAGTACCGCCGAGTCCGGTCGGAGCCACGCCTCCTCGATGACGGCGTCGCCAAAGGATGCGTGCCAGTCCATCACTTCGGCGTCCCATTTCCGCCAGCCTGCGGAGAACTCGTCCCAGGTGCTGCGCTGCTGGTCCCTGATCTGCTCCGCTGAGGCTGACATGGCGCTCCTTGGCTGTTCCTTGCCCTCCCCCACCCCTTAGTGTGCTCCCCCGCCCCGGGCCGAGGCAATGGTTCCAGTGGCAGTAGGCTTAACGGCATGTCTACCCCCGAAAACCCCGGCACCCCAGACGAGCAGCACGTCCCCGAACGGCGCGAAATCACCGTGCGCCGGGCGCCGAAGTACGTGCCATTCCTGGTCCTGGGCGGGCTTGTGGGCTTCGTCGTGGCCGCGTTCCTCGCCTACGGCCTCCCGGGCGACGAAAGTTACGACGCCAGCGCCGTCTTCGGCTTCTTTATGATCATGTGCGGCGCCGGAGGCGTCATATTGGGTGGCACTGTTGCGCTCATCCTGGACCGGCTGAGCGTCCGCCGGGCCAAGCGCGCCGTCGTCGAATCCGTCCCGGATTCCGTTCCCGACACCGAGGACCAGCAGGGGGCCTAAGGGCTGCAGGTCAAACGCTGCAGGTCATAAACCGGCCGCCGGGAAAGTCCTAGCGCACAACGTGAGATAATCGACCAGTGGCACGCGGCGATGGAAAACTTTCTCATGACCTTCTCTCTGGCGAAAAAGGCCCTCAGGACGCATGTGGCGTCTTCGGGGTCTGGGCTCCCGGCGAAGAGGTTGCAAAACTCACCTATTACGGGCTGTATGCACTGCAGCACCGCGGTCAGGAGTCCGCTGGTATAGCCACCAGCGACGGCAACCGGATCAACGTCTACAAGGACATGGGACTTGTGTCCCAGGTCTTCGACGAGACCACACTCAACACCCTGACCGGGCACCTGGCCGTCGGGCACTGCCGTTACTCCACCACAGGCGCGAGCCACTGGGCCAACGCGCAGCCCACCCTGGGCGCGACCGCGACCGGCACCGTGGCCCTGGCGCACAACGGCAACCTGACCAACACCGCCGAGCTCAAGGCCATGATCGTGGACCGCAACGGCGGCCAGCTCACCGGCGAAATGAAACAGGGCAACACCTCGGACACCGCCCTGGTCACCGCCCTGCTGGAGGGCGAAGAGGGCAAGTCGCTCGAACAGACCGCCATGGAACTGCTGCCCAAGATCAAGGGCGGCTTCTGCTTCGTCTTTATGGATGAGGGCACCCTCTACGCGGCCCGGGACACCTACGGCATCCGTCCGCTTTGCCTCGGCCGGCTGGAACGCGGCTGGGTGGTGGCCTCCGAGCAGTCCGCCCTCGCCACCGTCGGCGCCAGCTTCATCCGCGAAATCGAGCCCGGCGAGTTCATCGCGATCGACGAGGACGGCGTCCGCTCGCAGCGCTTCGCCGAGGCGACACCGGCCGGCTGCGTCTTCGAGTATGTTTACCTCGCCCGCCCGGACGCCTCCATCGCGGGCCGCTCGGTGTACGAATCCCGCGTGGAAATGGGACGCCAGCTGGCCCGGGAAAACACCCAGGAAGCGGACATCGTCATCCCGGTGCCGGAATCCGGCACCCCCGCCGCTGTGGGCTACGCCGAGGAATCCGGCATCCCCTTCGCGCACGGCTTCGTCAAGAACTCCTATGTGGGCCGCACGTTCATCCAGCCCTCGCAGACCCTGCGGCAGCTCGGCATCCGGCTCAAGCTCAACGCCCTCGAATCGGTGATCCGCGGCAAGCGTGTGGTGGTGGTGGACGACTCGATCGTCCGCGGCAACACCCAGCGCGCCATTGTGCGGATGCTCCGCGAGGCCGGCGCCGCAAGCGTCCACATCAAGATCTCCTCCCCGCCGGTCAAGTGGCCCTGCTTCTACGGCATCGACTTCGCCTCCCGCGCGGAACTCATCGCCAACGGCGCCACCATCGAAGAGATCACCCAGGCCATCGGCGCCGACTCGCTCGCCTACATTTCCGAAGACGGCATGATCGAAGCCACCCGCCAGCCGCGCGAACGCCTGTGCACCGCCTGCTTCACAGGCAAGTACCCCATTGAGCTCCCGGCCCCCGACAGGCTGGGCAAGAACCTGCTCGAACGCACCGATCTGGGCGGGCTCCCCGCCGCCGGCACCGCGGCCGTCTCCGCTGCGGGGGCCGCCGACGTCGATCCCGGCACCGCCGAGGATGAGGACCCGGCAGAGAAGCCCGGTGCCACCGGCTGCGATCCGGGCCCGGACGCCGAATTCGAAGAACTGCTCACCGATGCCGATCGCGTCACCCCAGCCGACAAGAAAGAGCCCGTATGACTTCCGCCTCCCCGGCCGCTGACATGAACGCCGCCCAGAACGCCGTTGGCATCACCTACGCCTCCGCCGGCGTCGACGTCGAAGCGGGCGACCGCGCCGTCGAACTCATGAAGGACGCCATCAAGGCGACGCACAACTCCTCGGTGATTGGCGGCGTCGGCGGCTTTGCCGGCCTGTACGACGTCTCGAAGCTGCTGACGTACAAGCGCCCGCTGCTGGCCACGTCCACCGACGGCGTCGGCACGAAGGTCGCCATCGCGCAGGCCATGGACATCCACGACACCATCGGCTTCGACCTCGTCGGCATGGTGGTCGATGACATCGTGGTGGTGGGCGCCGAGCCGCTGTACATGACCGACTACATCGCCTGCGGCAAGGTTGTCCCGGAGCGCATCGCGGACATCGTCCGCGGCATCGCGGCCGCCTGCTCCGTTGCCGGCACCGCCCTGGTGGGCGGCGAAACCGCCGAGCACCCGGGGCTGCTGGGCGAGCACGAGTACGACGTCGCCGGTGCCGCCACCGGTGTTGTCGAAGCCGCCGACCTGCTGGGCCCGGACCGCGTCCGCGCCGGCGACGTCGTGATTGGCATGGCCTCCTCCGGGCTGCACTCCAACGGCTACTCCCTGGTCCGCCGCGTCATCAACCACGCCGGCTGGGCCCTGGACCGCCATGTCTCCGAGTTCAGCCGCACGCTGGGTGAGGAACTGCTGGAACCGACCCGCGTCTACGCCGCCGACTGCCTGGACCTGGCCCGCACTTTCCCGGTGAACGGCTCCGCCGCCGGCCAGGCCGTGCACGGCTTCAGCCACGTGACCGGCGGCGGGCTCGCCGCCAATCTGGCCCGCGTCCTGCCGCAGGGCCTGCTGGCCACCGTGGACCGCGCCACCTGGCAGCTCCCGGCCATCTTCCGGCTCGTCGCCGAGCTGGGCAACGTCCCGCTGGCCGACCTGGAGCGCACGCTGAACCTTGGTGTGGGCATGGTGGCGATCGTTTCCCCCGAAGCCGCCGACGCCGCCGTGAACCGTCTCAACGAGCGCGGGCTGCCGGCCTGGGTCATGGGCACCGTCGAGGAAAACTCGGACTCCGTAGTCAAGACCGGCCCGGACTACGTGCAGGGCGCCAAGGGCGTCGACGGCGGCGCAGTCCGCCTGGTCAACGCCTACGCCTAACCCCCTCGTCACCGACATCGAGTGCTCCTCCCCACCGGAGTGGAGCACTCGATGTGTTTAAGCCGCGGCCTCAGACCTCCAGCACGCTGAACACGCCGCCCTGCGGATCCTCGAGGGTGGCGATGGTGCCGGCTTCCTCGGCCTCGTCCGGTGCGATCAGGACCGTGCCGCCGGCGGCCTCTGCCGCCGCGACGGCCTTTGCGACGCTTGACACCCCGAAGTACACCTGCCATCCCGGTTTGAGCGTACCCTCGGCGTCCGCCGGGACCGCGGCAATCCCGGCCACTTCGGTGCCGTTCACCATCAGCGTGGAGTACTTGCCGCCGTCGTCCTGCGGGTATTCGGTGACGTCGTGCCCGAACAACTGCTGGAAGAATCCGACGGCGGACTGCGGCTCGGGCGTCAGCAGCTCGGCCCAGGTCAGGGCGCCGGGCTCCCCGCCGCGCGCGGTGCCGAGGTGGGTTCCGGCCTGCCAGGCACCGGTGGTGCCCCCTCCGGGCGGGGCGAAGAAGACCATCACGCCCGTGCCGCCCACCGCCTCCGGACCAAACTCAAGGGTTCCGCCGGCGTGGACCAGGCCGGCAGCGAGCTCGGCGGCATCGGGGGATGCGAAGTACACGTTCCACTGCGGAGCCGCTGCGGCGGCCATCTGGTGCGGGTTCTGCGGCGCGATCACAGTGACCAGGTCTTCGCCCAGGAATGCCTGCGCGTAGCTGCGCCCGTCCGGGGTGGGAAGGTCCTCGAAGCGCCAGCCGAACACCGCCGCATAGAATTTCTTGGCCGCCGGGACGTCGCTGGTCTGGAGGTCCGTCCAGCAAATCTCGCCTTCGGTGAACCCCGTGCGCATGGTCATGGCAATCCTTCCGAACGGTTGGTGCGGGTCCGGCGGAGCCGCAGCTTCAACCTAGCCCGAGGGGCCGGCCCGGACAACCGCGCCCCCGCCCCCGGGAGTGGCTCGGGTATGGACCGGCAGCAGAAAACCCGCCGTCCACACCCTTGCGGGAGTGGACGGCGGGCCTGAAATCATGTGGTCGGCAATCCGCTAAAGAAGCTGATGCCGGGAAGAAGTGTCGACTAACCTATCCGACGGGAATCAACCTCGTCGTCGTCCTCTTCCACATCGTCCGCGTACTTATCCACATAAGCCGAATAATCCGGCTCAACCGGCTCACTCGAGAAACGACTCGGTGCACGACCCTCTGAGCTCTTGAGCTCACGCTGAAGCGCAGAGTAGTCAGTGTTCGGGGAATAGTACTTAATATCCCGAGCCTGCTTGGTAGCTTTTGCCTTTTGACGGCCGCGCCCCATGGCGTGACCCCCTTTTGTACTCGGACCGGAGGTGGTCACCATTGGCGATCGGTGAGGCCCCGGAATGTTTGGTCAATTTGTCGTACACCTAGATTACATGCTTTCTGCTGCAACTGCTCCCCGGGGCGGCCGCCGGGGGCAGTGTTGCGCGCTCCGGAACCCCGGGCGGCGCCCCTGCGGCATGCAGGCCGCCCGGCATCTTAGATAGAGTTCCGTAGTGGACTCGCGGAAACGGGTCCTTCCGCCGCGCGTCCAGCCGCGGCAAAGACGCTCGAAAGTGGTGAATTCTCAGTGACCGAAGAGAACGAGAGGCGCAGCGGCCCCCGCCTGCCTGGGGTTCCTCCTGCCGGCGGACCGGGCGAACGGTCCGCCCCCGCCGCACCACACACCCCATCTGCCATCCCCCCGAAGCCGTCGACGCCGCCGACCTCCGCGACGCCGATCGTGCCGGCGCCCCCGGCAACTCCCGTTGCGCCCCCGGCCGCTCCTGCTGCACCCCCGACGCCGGGACGCGCCGCGGCGGCGTCCAACGCCTTGGCCGGGGCGGGCAAGGCGGCCTCGGAAAAGGCCTCGCAGCTGGGAGGCTGGCTGCGCCGCCAGAGCCCCGTGCGGATGGGCACCGCCGCGGCCGCCGTCGTCGTCGTGGGTCTGCTGGTCTGGCTGGTTGCCTCGCTGGGCGGCGGCAGCAAGCAGCCTGTCGCGGATACGTCCCCGGCCGCGTCCGCCACGACGTCGGCCGCCCCCGTGAAGCGGGGACCGCTTCCGCTGAAGGGAGTCGGCCCGCTGGAATTCCAGCCCGGCGACTGTTTCAAGGATTTCGACCCGGAAGCTCCGGAGTCGACGGTCGTGGACTGCTCCACGGGGCACTCGGCCCAGCTGATCGCCGTCCACCACTTTGAGGATTCCGCCGGCTATCCCGGGCTGAACGCGTTGAAGGACAAGGGCCGCGAGACCTGCCGGAATGCGCAGCTGGCCGCCGCTGCCACCGGTTACGACCTGAAGCAGCGCAACGCGTACCCGAGCTCCACGAGCTGGGACAACGGCGACCGCCGCGTGGACTGCTACGTCACCGCCGATGCCGGCAATGTCATCAAGGAATCGCTGATCCCCTAAGGGTTCACGAACCCTCGCGGCACTCGTCCTGAAGAAAAGAACTGCCAGCCGGAGCACGCTCCGGCTGGCAGTTCTCTTTTGATGCTTCGGGCCTACCCCTTGCGGCGGACGGACAGCCCTCTGCCGGTGGAGGCGCCGCCGTCGGGCCGGTCCGACGCCTCGGCGCCGCCCATGGTCAGCTCCGTGAGATCCGGTGCGGTATCCACGAGCACCGTGTCGCCGTCGGCGATGGTCCCGGCCAGGATGGCCTTCGCCAGCCGGTCGCCGATTTCCCGCTGCACCAGGCGGCGCAGCGGCCGGGCGCCGTAGGCCGGGTCGAAGCCGGTCACCGCGAGCCAGGCACGGGCCCCCTCGGTCACTTCCAGGTTGAGGCGGCGGCCCTTGAGGCGTTCGCCCAGTTCCTTGACCTGCAGCTCCACGATCCGGGACAGCTCCTCGATGTTCAGCGGGTCGAAGAGCACCACTTCATCGAGCCGGTTCAGGAACTCGGGCTTGAAGGAGGCGTGCACAGTGGCCATAACAGCCTCGCGCTTGGCATTCGCGTCCAGGGTCGGGTCCACCAGGAACTGGCTGCCCAGGTTGGAGGTCAGCACCAGGATCACGTTGCGGAAGTCCACGGTGCGGCCCTGGCCGTCGGTGAGGCGGCCGTCGTCGAGCACCTGCAGGAGGATGTCGAACACCTCGGGATGGGCCTTCTCCACCTCGTCCAGCAGCAGCACGGAGTAGGGGCGGCGGCGGACGGCTTCGGTGAGCTGGCCGCCCTCCTCGTAGCCCACGTAGCCGGGAGGGGCGCCGACGAGGCGGGCCACGGAGTGCTTCTCCGAGTATTCGGACATGTCGATCCGCACCATGGCGCGTTCGTCGTCGAACAGGAAGTCGGCCAGGGCCTTCGCCAGTTCTGTCTTGCCGACACCGGTGGGGCCCAGGAACAGGAAGGAACCGGTGGGCCGGTTGGGGTCGCTGATTCCGGCGCGGGCGCGGCGGACGGCGTCCGAGACCGCGGTGACGGCCTTGGACTGGCCGATCAGCCGCTCGCCTAGCACGTGCTCCATCTCCAGCAGCTTCTGGCTCTCGCCCTGCAGCATGCGGCCGGCGGGGATCCCGGTCCAGGCCGAAATCACCTCGGCGATGTCGTCGGCGGTGACCTCGTCGGCCACCATTAGGTCCTGCTTGGCGCCGCCGCCGGCCACCCGCGCCGACTCCGCTTCAGCGGCTTCGCTGAGTTCCCGCTCCAGGGCGGGCAGTTCGCCGTACAGGATCCGCGAGGCCGCCTCGAGGTCGCCTTCGCGCTGGAACTTCTCGGCGGCGGAGCGCAGTTCGTCGATCCGGGCCTTGAGGTCTCCCACACGGTTCAGGCCCGCCTTCTCGGACTCCCAGCGGGCGTTGAGCGCGGCCAATTCTTCCTTTTTGTCCGCCATGTCCGCCCGGATCGCGGCCAGCCGCTCCACCGACGCCGGATCGGTCTCGTTGGCCAGGGCCAGTTCCTCCATGGTCAGGCGGTCCACCGAGCGGCGCAGCTGGTCGATCTCCTCCGGGGCGGAGTCGATCTCCATGCGCAGCCGGGAGGCGGCCTCATCCACGAGGTCGATCGCCTTGTCCGGCAGCTGCCGGCCGGAGATGTAGCGGTTGGAGAGCGCGGCGGCGGCGACGAGGGCGGAGTCGGCGATGGCGACCTTGTGGTGCGCCTCGTAGCGCTCCTTGAGCCCGCGCAGGATGCCGATGGTGTCCTCCACGCTGGGCTCGCCGACGAAGACCTGCTGGAAGCGGCGTTCCAGGGCGGGGTCCTTCTCGATGTTTTCGCGGTACTCGTCCAGCGTGGTGGCGCCGATGAGGCGCAGCTCGCCGCGGGCCAGCATGGGCTTGAGCATGTTGCCGGCGTCCATGGAGCTGTCCCCGGTGGCGCCGGCCCCCACCACGGTGTGAATCTCGTCGATGAACGTGACGATCTGGCCTTCGGAGCCTTTGATTTCCTCCAGCACGGCCTTGAGCCGCTCCTCGAATTCGCCGCGGTACTTGGCGCCGGCCACCATGGACGCGAGGTCCAGCGCGATCAGGGTCTTGCCGCGCAGGCTCTCGGGGACGTCGCCGGCCACGATCCGCTGGGCAAGGCCTTCGACGACGGCGGTCTTGCCGACGCCGGGTTCGCCGATGATGACGGGGTTGTTCTTGGTCCGCCGGCTCAGCACCTGGATGATGCGGCGGATCTCGGCGTCGCGGCCGATCACCGGGTCCAGCTTTCCCGAGCGGGCAATCGCGGTGAGGTCGGTGCCGTACTTCTCCAGCGCCTGGAAGGAGTTTTCGGGGTCCGCGTTGTCCACCTTGCGGTCGCCGCGGACGCCCGGCAGGGCGGCGAGCAGGGCTTCGTGGGAGGCGCCGGCGTCGCGCATCAGCTTGCCGACGGCGTCGCTTCCGGAGGCCAGCCCCAGCAGCAGGTGCTCGGTGGAGACGAAGCTGTCGCCGAGCCGCTCGGCCTCATTTTGGGCGTTCTTGATGGCCTGCAGGGCAGTACGGGACAGCTGCGGCTGCTGCACACTGCTCCCGGAGGTGGCGGGAAGGGCCTTGATGGCGGTGCTCGCCTGGACGCTGACGGAATCCGGGTCCGCCCCCGTGGCGCGGAGGAGCGCGACGGCGACACCCTCGCGCTGGTCCATCAGCGCCTTGAGCAGGTGGGCGGGTTCGAGCTGGGGGTTCCCGGCCGTCGAGGCGTTCATCGCGGCGGCCGCGAGAGCCTCCTGGCTCTTGGTGGTGAACTTGGCGTCCAAAGAGAGCTCCTTTCGGGAACATGCTGGTCTTAAAGTTGAGTGTACTCCGCTCAACTTTGTATCGGGACCGTTTGGGTCCATGTTTGCCCACGGCGAAATGACTGTCTAGGGCCGGAGTCCCCACGGCGTCGCGTTCCGACTCGGCCCGGAAATCACTTAACGTTGCTTAACGCGAACTCGCCTACCTAATGTAACTGAGGTCACAGGGGCCAACAACGACGCGAAGGAGGGCCGGGATGCGCAGGAACACCACGAGTGCTGCCGCAGAACGCCCTGCCCCGCAGGTATCGGCCGCCGCCGTGGCCCGGGCAGCGGGAGTCTCCCCCGCCTCGGTGTCCTACGTTCTCAACGGCAAGGGCGGCGTGTCGCCGGAAACCCGCCGCCACATCATCCACGTGGCCAACGAACTGGGCTTCAGGCCCCGTAAGTCCTCTCAGTCCACCGATGCGCAGCGGACCCGGGTGATCGGCCTGATCCTGCCGAACATCATCAACCCCATGTTTCCCAGGTGGGCCCAGGCAGTCATTTCCGCCGCGGCCGAGTCCGGCTACGAAGTCTTCGTCGCCACCACCCAGGACGATCCGGACGTGCTCGCCCAGGTCACGTCCACCCTCGCGCACCGCAACGTGGACGGCATCATCCTGGCAGCGTCACTCCGGGACGACGCCACCGCGCTCCGCACCCTGCGGGCAGCCCGGATTCCCTACGTCTGCCTCTCGCGCCGGGCCGACTTCCTCGATTCCGACTTTGTCGGGATCGACGACGACGCCGCCGCGACGACGCTGATGCAGCACATGCTCAGCCACGGCTTCACGGAGATCGCCACAGTGATCGGGCCGCGGTTTTCCACTGCGTCACTGGCCCGGGAACAGGCCTTCGTCCGCACCGCCGCGGCTGCGGGGATCACTATCAGCGGTGACCGCAAGATCAGCACCCGGGTAAACAACGAAGGCGGCCGGCTGGCGGCCGAGCGCCTGTTTTCCGCGGCGACACCGCCGCAGGCCGTGGTCTGCGGGAGCGACGAACTGGCCATCGGCGTTATGGAATACGCCCTGGCGAAAGGGCTGCGGATTCCCGACGACGTCGCCGTCGCCGGCTGTGACGGTCTCCCCCACAGCCGGTCCGGGCTCATCAACCTGACCAGCATCGTCCAGCCGCAACAGGAAATGGCCCACGAGGCCTTCGCCATGCTGCTCAAACGCATCGAAGCCCCCTCCGGGACCTACAGCTCCAAGGTATGCACGCACCGCCTTCATATCGGGCGGACCTGCGGCTGCATCCCATCCCCCGGCTGACCTCCGCCACCCGCTGACCCCCGCCAACGCACATCCCCGGCCAGGCACCCTGGCTCCTGCCCTGCTGCCCGGCCTCCGGGCTGCCCCGAACCCCCATCCACCAGACCTGACCACCAATACAAGGACGAAGACCATGTCAGTTGTATCCGCACCAACGAAGATGCGCACACCGAAAGAAATCAACGGTGTGATCCTCCGCAGAGTCATGCCGATCCTTATCGGCGCCTACATCATGGCGTTCCTGGACCGCACCAACATCGGCATGGCCAAGGACCGGCTGGAGATCGACCTCGGCATCTCCGCCACCGCCTACGGCATTGGCGCCGGGCTGTTCTTCCTGACCTATGCCCTCTCCGAAATCCCGTCCAACCTGATCATGCACAAGGTGGGCGCGCGTTTCTGGATCATGCGGATCATGATCACATGGGGCATCATCTCCGCCTGCATGGCCTTCGTGCAGGGCGAATGGTCCTTCTACATCATGCGGATGCTGCTCGGCGTCGCCGAGGCGGGGCTCTTCCCCGGCGTGATGTATTTCCTGACCCAGTGGTTCGTGGTGAAGGACCGGGCGAAAGCCAACGGCATGTTCCTGCTGGGCGTTTCCATCGCCAACATCGTCGGCGCACCGCTCGGCGGCCTGCTGCTCACCATGGACGGTTTCGGTGGCCTGCACGGCTGGCAGTGGATGTTCATCATCGAAGGCCTGCCCGCTTGCCTCCTGGCCTACGTCGTCTGGAAGAAGCTCCCGGACCGGCCCACCCAGGCATCATTCCTTACCCCTGAAGAAGCCACAGACCTCGAAGCCCGCATCGCCGCTGAGGAAAAGGCCGGCGCCGAAGCGTCCGGCAACCACCGCCTCCGCGACATCCTGAAGGACAAGCAGATCCTCCTGGTGGTCGGCATCTACTTCACGCACCAGATCGCCGTCTACGCCCTGTCCTACTTCCTGCCCTCCATCATCGGCACCTACGGCAAGCTCAACCCGCTGCAGATCGGCCTGCTGACGGCCATCCCGTGGATCTTCTCCGCCGCCGGCGCCCTGCTGATTCCCCGGTTCGCCACCGACGGCCGGCGCTCCCGCCTCCTCGTCACGGGAACGATGATCGGCATCGTCTCCGGCTTCGCCCTCGGCGCCGTCGGCGGTCCCGTGCTCGGCATGATCGGCTTCTGCCTCGCCGCGTTCAACTTCTTCGCCCTGCAGCCGATCCTCTTCACCTACCCGGCCACCCGGCTCACCGGCGCCACCCTCGCCGGCGGCATCGCCTTCGTCAACACCATCGGCCTCTGCGGCGGTTTCCTCGGCCCGTACGTCATGGGCATGATGCAGGACACCACCGGCTCCAAGCTCTCCGGTCTCTGGTTCATCGTGGGCATGTGCATCATCGGCGCCCTGCTCTCGCTCATGCTCAAGCGCGGCACGGAAAAGCCGCAGCTCGCCCCCGTAGCCCACTAGGCCTGCCCTCCCCACCGCTTCACCAACGCAAGGAAAAGTTCATGGATTTCAGCTCAAAGAGGGTGCTGGTCACCGCCGGGGCCAACGGCATCGGCCTGGCCATCGCCACCAAGTTCCAGGCGCTCGGCGCCGCCGTCTTCGTCACGGACATTGACCCTGACGCCGTCGAGAAGGCCCGCGTCAACGGCCTCGCCGCCGCCGTCAGCGACGTCTCCGACGAGGATCAGGTCCGCGAACTGATGGCCCTGGTCCAGGCGGAACTGGGCGGCCTGGACGTCCTCGTCAACAACGCCGGCATCGCGGGACCCACCGGGCCCGTCGAATCGCTGGACACGGCCGCGTGGAAAGCCACGTTCGACGTCAACATCCACGGCCAGTTCTTCTGCATCAAGCACGCCCTGCCGATGCTGCGGCAGGGCCGGGAAGCCTCGATCGTGAACCTCTCCTCCGCCGCCGGGCGGCTGGGCATGGCCGGCCGCAGCGCCTATTCGGCGTCGAAGTGGGCCGTCATCGGGCTGACCAAGACCCTCGCGATCGAGCTCGGTCCCGACCGGATCCGGGTCAACGCCATTTGCCCCGGCGCGGTCAACGGCCCCCGGATCGACGCCGTCATCGCGGCCAAGGCACAAATGCTGGACCTGCCGGCGGACAAGGTCTCGGAGCTCTACCACAACCAGTCCTCGCTGGGGCGGCTGATCGAGGCCGAGGACATCGCGAACATGGCCGCCTTCGCCGCGAGCGACATGGCCCGCAACGTCAACGGCCAGGCCCTGGCCGTCGACGGCAACACCGAGAAACTCTACTGATCCAGCCCGCCCGGACGATTCGACCCACCCTAGGAGACCTTCCCATGGCTGCTTCCCGCAAAGTCATCATCACCAGCGCCGTTACCGGCGCCATCCACACCCCGTCCATGTCCCAGTACCTTCCGGTCTCCCCCGATGAGATCGCCGACGCCGCCATCGGCGCCGCCGAGGCGGGCGCCGCCATCGTGCACATGCACGCCCGCGACCCCCGGGACGGCCGCCCCTCCCAGGACCCGGAACACTTCGCCCCGATCCTGGACAAGCTCAAGCGCAACACCGACGCCGTCATCAACATCACCACCGGCGGCTCGCCGCACATGACCGTGGAAGAGCGCATGCAGCCCGCGGCCCTGTTCAAGCCCGAGCTCGCATCCCTGAACATGGGTTCGATGAACTTCGGCCTCTACCCGATGCTGGACCGCTTCACCGAGTTCGGCCACGCCTGGGAGCGGGAAGGACTCGAAAAGAGCCGCGACCTGGTCTTTAAGAACACCTTCCAGGACATCGAGACCATCTTAGGCATCGGCAACGAGAACGGCACCCGCTTCGAATTCGAGTGCTACGACATCTCGCACCTGAACAACCTCGCGCACTTCCACGCCCGCGGTCTGGCCCAGGGGCCCTTGTTCGTCCAGTCGGTCTTCGGCCTGCTCGGTGGGATCGGCGCGCACCCGGAGGACCTCATGCACATGCGCCGGACAGCGGACCGGCTCCTCGGCGACGACTACGAATGGTCCATCCTGGGCGCCGGGAAGAACCAGATGCCCCTGGCCACCATCGGCGCGGCCATGGGCTCCCATGTCCGGGTGGGACTGGAGGACTCGCTCTGGATCGGCCCCGGCCAGCTGGCCACGTCCAACGCCCAGCAGGTCACCCGGATCCGCACCATCCTCGAGGCCCTCAACTTCGAGGTCGCCACCCCGGATGAGGCCCGCGACATGCTGCAGCTCAAAGGCCGCGACAAGGTCGGCTTCTGAGCGCATGAGCATCCTCGTTGCCCCGGACAGCTTCAAGGGGACCTTCACCGCCGTCGAGGTGTCCCGGCACATTGCGGCCGGGATCCGCTCGGCCGGCGGCGCGGCCGTCGAACTGCCGGTGGCCGACGGCGGCGAAGGCACCTTCGACGTGCTGGCCCGCGGCCTCGGCGCGCGGCGCGTCAGCGTCAGCACCATCGGACCGTGGGGCGACGATCTGACTGCGGAGATCGGGCTGACGGCGGACGGGACCGCCGTCGTCGAGCTTGCCGCGGCGGGCGGTCTCAATCTTCCCTCCAGCCGGGAGCGGGATCCGGTGACGGCCAGCACCTTCGGCACCGGAGTGCTCATCGCCGAGGCCGCGCGGCTGGGCGCCCGCCGGATCCTGGTGGCCTGCGGCGGGTCCGCCACGACCGACGGCGGCGCCGGCGCCATCGCCGCGATCGAGGAACGCGGCGGACTCCGCGGCGCGGAGGTGGTGGTCCTCAGCGACGTGACCACCCGGTTCGGCGACGCCGCCCGGGTGTTCGGGCCGCAGAAGGGCGCCGGGCCGGCCGCCGTCGAAATGCTGACCGGCCGTCTTGAGCAGCAGGCCCTGACGTTTCTCCGCGAACACGGCCGCGACCCGCGCACCGTGGACCGGACCGGGGCAGCCGGGGGATTTTCCGGCGGCCTGTGGGCCAGATACGGGGCCACGCTGGTCTCCGGCGCCGACTATGTGCTGGACCTGCTCGACTTTGACCGCCACCTCCCCGGCTGCAGTGCCGTGGTGGTCGGAGAGGGCCGGCTGGATTCCCAGACCGGCCAGGGCAAGATCATCGCCGCGGTGCTGGCCCGGAGCGGCACAACACCGGTGTACGCCGTCGTCGGCTCCGTCCACGAGGACTTGGGCGGCTACGCCAAGAACTTCGCCCGTGTGATTGTGGCGAGCGACGCGGCCGCGATGACACGTGCGGGTGCGGCGGTCGCCACGGCGTGCCCGGCGAACACGAGGGGACATGCCCTCCGCTAGCTCCAAGCACTGGACATAGCCCCCATATGCCCACTCTCCGGGCCAAAGACTGGACATGTCCCCCGGGATCGAGCCGCAAGACTGGGCATGTCCCCTAGTGCGTCCAGGGCGGGCTGCACCCGGGACTGGACATGTCCCGCAGGCGGCGCCTCGGCCCAAACCCCGTTAAACCATTTCGGCGGTCGGCTCCCCCAAGGAGCCGACCGCCGATTAATGGGGCTGGTCCGATGTCGGCGGACCAGCTCCAGTGGAACGGCCGGGGGAACCGCTCCTGCAGGGGATTTCGCTGTTCATGCATCTTGTCACACATGTGACAGATTTGTCACGCGGTATTTTTGCTGTTTCCCGTGGGTAGGCTTTTGACATGGATGAGACAGCAGCAGCGCAGCACCACACCACCCGGTCCGTCTTCCTGGACAAGGCCCACCCCGCCGCCTGGCGGGCCCTCAACGGGCTCGGCCTGAAAGCCAAGGAAGCCGCCGATGAGGCCGGCCTGGACCAGACCCTGATCGAGCTGCTGAATGTCCGCATCTCACAGATCAACGGCTGCGCTTACTGCCTGGACCTGCACGTGGGCGACGCCGTGAAAAACGGCGAAACCGCGCAGCGCCTCGCGGTCCTGCCGGCCTGGCGGGATACGGACCTGTTCACCGAGAAGGAACGCGCCGCCCTGACCCTGGCCGAAGCCATCACCAACATTTCCGACGCCCGGGCCCGCGAGCATGAAGGCGCCGCCGCGAGGAAACACCTCACGGACGGGGAGTTCTCCGCCGTCAGCTGGCTGGTGATCGCCATGAACGCCTTCAACCGGGTGTCGATCGTCAGCCAGCACCCCGTCCGCAAGGACCGCGGGTAAGCCGGCGCCGGCTGCCCCAGCAGGACGCCGCACCCGCCCGCCCCTGCCGCCCGCCGGGCCCAACGCCCGCCCACCCGCACCCCGGCCGCCGTCACGACGGGTAAATCGACACCGCCGCCGCCTTGACCACGAAATAGACGTCGAGGCCGGGAGCGAGGCCGAGGTCCGCGGAGGCAGCCGGGGTGACGTCCGCGGACAGCTCCCCGGCGCGGACCCGGATCTGGTCCCCGTGCGGCTCCAGGTCAGTGACCGTGACACGGAACGAGTTCCGCGGGCTGCCATGCGCCTCGCCCAGGAACACCGAGACGGCCGACGGCGGGAACGCCGCCACGCCGGCTTGCCCGGCGACGAGCGGCGCGTCGTGCTGGCCCGCGAATTCGAGGCCCCCGGCAGTCCTGATACCCGCTGACGTCACAGTGCCCGAGACCAGGTTCAGTCCGGCCAGCCCGGCGGCGAAGCGGCTGCGCGGCCGCCGGAGCACCTCACGGGTGGGCCCGTCCTCGGTGATCCTGCCCTCCTCCATAACAATCACCCGGTCCGCCAGCATGTAGGCGTCCAGGACGTCGTGGGTGACGATGATGGCGCGCCGCCCGGCCAGTACCCGTTTGAGCAGCCTTCGCAGCAGCGGGGCCGCGTGGATGTCCAGGGCGGACAGGGGCTCGTCCAGCAGCAGCACCTCCGGATCCACGGCCAGGGCACGGGCCGCCGCCACTCGCTGTGCCTGCCCGCCGGACAACTCCCCCGGCCGGCGGTCCGCGAGATCCGCGGCGTCCACCTCAGCCAGCCAGTGCCGGGCAGACTCCCGGGCCTCCCGCTTGGGCATCCCGGCACTCCGGGGCCCGAAGGCGACGTTTTCGAGGGCGCTCAGGTGCGGAAACAGCAGGGGATCCTGGGCCAGCAGGGCGGTTCCGCGGCGGTGCGGCGCGGTCCACGTGTGCACGCCGGGACCGAGCTCGAACAGGACCCGCCCGTTCACCTCGGCCCGGCCGGTGTCCGGGCGCAGCAGCCCGGAGATCACCGAGAGCAGGGTGGATTTTCCCGCCCCGTTCGGGCCGAGCACGGCCACCGTCTCGCCCGGCGCCAGGCTCAGTGACACGTCGAAGCGGCGGGCGGCGAGGGCGGCGTCGAGCGTAAACGTCATGCCGGCACCCGCCCGGGGGTGCCGGTACGCGCTGATCTGCCGCCGGACCCGGCCGGCGCCGGTCCACGGTAGGAGAGCCCGACGACGACGACCGCCACCACAACGAGGAGCAGGGACAGCGCGACGGCGGCGTCGGCGTCGGTCTCCCGCTGCAGGTAGATTTCCAGCGGCAGCGTGCGGGTGACCCCCGGCAGGCTCCCGGCGAAGGTGAGCGTGGCGCCGAATTCGCCCAGGCTCCTGGCGAAGGAGAGCACCGCCCCGGACGCGAGCCCGGGCAGGACCAGCGGCAGGGTGACCCGGCGCAGCACGGTGGTGGGGCGCGCCCCGAGTGTGGCGGCCACGGACTCGTACCGGCTGCCGGCCGAGCGGAGGGCGCCTTCGAGGCTGACCACAAGGAACGGAAGCGCCACGAACGTCTGGGCGAGGATCACCGCCGTCGTCGTGAACGCGATCTGGAGGCCGGCGATGCCGAGGCTCTGCCCCAGGAGGCCCTGGCGGCCGAAGGCGTAGAGCAGCGCGATGCCGCCCACCACAGGGGGCAGCACCAGCGGCAGCAGGACGAAGGACCGCAGCAGCCGCTGGCCGGGGAAGTCGCCGCGGGCCAGCACCAGCGCCAGCGGCACCCCAAACAGCACGCACAGCACCGTGCTCGCGGCGGCCGTGCGGAGGCTGAGTCCCAGTGCGGTGAGCGAGGATTCGGAGGTGATGAGCGGGATGAACTGCGGCCAGTTGACCCGGCCCAGCATGGCCGCGAGCGGCAGCAGCACAAACAGCGCCCCGACGGCGGCAATGGCCGCGACCCAGCGCGGGATCCCGGTGTACATGGTGTCTCTCCGGCGTTTCATCCGGGCCTAAGGCGTTCCGAAGCCGGCGCCGCGGAGGATCCGCTGGCCGTCGGTGCCCGTGACTGCCTCGATGAAGGCGTCCGCGAGGTCCTGGTTCTTGCCGGTCCGCACCGCAGCGATCGGGTAGGTGTTGACTGCTTGCGCGGACTCGGGGAAGGGGATCGCCTGCACTTTGTCCCCGGCGGCTTTCACGTCCGTGACGTAGACCAGCCCGGCGTCGGCCTCGCCCGAGACGACCTTGCCCAGGACATCGGTGACGGACGATTCCTCACTCACCGGTGTCAGCGTGGTGCCGGTTTCCTGTTCGACCCTCTTCGTGGCCGCGCCGCACGGGACCTGCGCCGCGCAAATCACGGTCCTGACCCCCGGTTTGGCGAGATCCGCGAAGGAGGCGATGGACGCGGGGTTCTCCGGGGGCACCGCGATGGTCAGCACGTTGGTGGCGAAGTCCCGGGGTGATCCTTCCACCAGGCCTGCGCCACCGAGCTTGGCCATGTTTTTCGTGTCGGCGGAGGCGAAGACATCCGCCGGTGCGCCTTGGCTGATCTGGGTGGCGAGGTCGGAGGACCCGGCGAAGCTGAGGGTCACGGTGGTCCCCGGGTGCGCGGCCTCAAACTCCTCGGCGAGCGCAGTGAAGGGGGTCTGGAGGGATGCCGCGGCGAAGACTGTGAGGGTTTTGCCGGCGTCTCCGGCCGGTGCGGCGCAGCCCGTGAGGACGGCGGCAACGGTTCCTGCCCCCAGCACCGCGGAGGCCCTGATGCCGGGCCTCATATAACGCCCTTGCCCTTGGGCGTTTCGATGATCACCGTGGTGGCCTTGACGACGGCGGTCGCCACCGAGCCAAGCTCCAGGCCCAGCTCCCGCACGGCCTCACTGCTCATCAGCGACACCACCCGGAACGGCCCGCACTGCAGTTCCACCTGGGCCATCACGGTATCGGCCGTGATGGCGGTGACGAGGCCAACGAAGCGGTTGCGGGCCGAACTGCCCGCCTTGGCCGGGTCGTCGGGAAGCTGGGCCTGCTCCCGGGCGAGCCGGGCGAGTTCCAACCCGTCCACGGCGAGCCGGCCGGCGTCGTCCTTGAGCGGGGTCAGGCTTCCGTTCTCGGTCCAGCGCCGGATGGTGTCGTCACTGACGCCCAGGAACCGGGCCGCCTCGGAAACGCGAATATTGGGCATAATGCCACCCTAACCCGCATTCGCGGAACTTTGATGGGATTCTGCCCGCGATTCCGAATCGGCGCGCAGGCCCCCTCCGGCCGCCACGCAGGTTTCTCCCCTAGCCCCGGCGCCGCCACCGGACTTAAAATTTCTGCGAGGGGTGGAGCCGCGGTCGCCGAGGAGCACCGCCGTGAAGTGGATTACACCTGTTGACCCGGGCTACAACGAGTCCCGGACGCTGTTCAACGCCATGATCGACCGCCACCCGGCGGTGATCGCCCCCTGCAGCGACGCGGACGACGTCGCCGAGGCCCTCAAATACGCAGGGGAACACCACCTTGACGTCGCGGTCCGCGCCGGCGGCCACTCGGTGGCGGGCATGTCACTGAACGACGGCGGCCTGGTGATCGACGTGCGGCCGATGAAGTCCGTCCGTGTGGACCCGGACGCCCGCACGGTCACCGCCGGCGCCGGACTGACATGCGGGGAATTCGACCGGGCCACCCAGCAGCACGGCCTCGCCCTCACCGGCGGCCGGGTGTCCACCACGGGCCTGGCCGGGTTCACCCTCGGCGGCGGCTCCGGCTGGCTGGAGCGTGCCTTCGGTTTCGCCTGCGACAGCCTCCTCTCCGTGGACCTGGTGACCGCTTCCGGGGAACGGGTGACGGCCAGCGCCACGGAGAACCCGGAGCTGTTCTGGGCCCTGCACGGCGGCGGCGGGAATTTCGGCGTCGCCACCTCCTTTACCTTCGGGCTGCACCGGCTGGGGCCCCGGGTCCACGCGGGCCTCATGCTGTGGCCCGGCGACGCGGCGGATGAAGTCAGCCGGGGCTTCCGGGAGCTGGCGCTCGCGGCGCCGAACGAGGAAACCGGCGCCATCATCTACCTGACCGTCCCGGACGAGCCCGGCATGCCGCCGGAGATGGTCGGCAAGATGGCGGTCGCCGTCGTCTACCTCTACGCCGGGGACGCCGCGGAGGGGGCTGAACACACGAAGCCCTACCGCGCGCTGAAGCCTGCCGCGGACTTCCTGGAGGACATCGACTACGCCGACTTCCAGTGTTCCCTGGACGATCCGCCGGGCAAGTACAACTACTGGAGCGCGGACTACCACGACGACCTGTCCGACGACGCCCTCGACGTCATCGTTGATTCCGCCCGGAACCTTCCCGGGCCGAGTTCGCAGCAGCTGATTGCCCGCTGGGGCGGGGCGGTGGGCGGCCCGGCCGCGACGGCGACCCCGCTGATGAACAGAAACGCCAGCTGGGTGACCCATCCCTTCGGCCTGGGCGAAACACCGCAGGGCGGGCAGGAAGCGAAGGTCTGGGTCAAAAGGTTCCGCCAGGACATCGCGCCGTATGCGACCGGCGGCGTGTGGCTGAACTTCATCGGCGACGAGGGCCAGGAACGGGTCCGGGCGGCCTTCGGCGAGGAGAATTACAGCCGGCTGGCCCGGGTCAAACAGGAGTTCGATCCGGAGAACACCTTCCACGGAAACCAGAACATCCGGCCAGCCGCGTCCTGAGGCCCCGGACAGCGTGTGCGGGCAAGTCCCGCGGGTCTGCGGCTCCGGCTGTGAGACGGTTGGTAAGTAACATGACCAACCGACAGTGGGAGACACATCAGCATGGGCAGTCCGGACAAGACAACCCCCTGGGGCGACAGCCTGGGCCGCGCCAGCATCAGGACCGCCCAGGTGCTCCTGCTGCTGGTCCTGACCGTCGTGGTGGTCTATGCCCTGATCCAGGTGCGGCTCGTGGTGATTCCGGCGCTGCTGGCCCTCATCCTCGCCGCCGCGATCGCCCCGTTCGTCCACTGGCTGCGCCGCCGCGGCTGGCCCAGCACGGCCGCCACCACCCTGTCGTTTGTGCTGCTCCTGCTCGCGTTCGGGGCCGTGATCACCGGCATCGTCTTCGCCGTCATGAGCCAGGCGGACGAGCTGGGCAGCAAGGCCACGGAGGGCTTCGACCGGGTCTACGACTTCATCCGCACCGGCCCCATCCCAATCGATGACCAGCAGATCCAGCAGGCGCGCGACGCCGCCATCGACTTCGCCACCAGCAGCACCGTCGGCGCCGGCGCCATTTCCGGACTCAGCGCGGCCGGCAACTTCATCACCGGCGCGGTGCTCATGGCCGTGATCCTGTTCTTCTTCCTGAAGGACGGCGAGAGCATCTGGGCCTTCATGCTGCGGGCGTTCAAGGGCCAGAACCTGGTGAAGGCGCGCCGGGCCGGGGAGCGAAGCCTCAACGTGCTGGGCGGCTATGTGCGCGGCACCTCCATCGTGGCCTTCGTGGACGCGTTCTTCATCGGCCTCGCGCTGGTAATCATGGGCGTGCCGCTTGCGCTGCCGCTCGCCGCGCTGACCTTCATCGGCGCCTTCATCCCACTGATCGGCGCCACCCTGGCCGGCATCCTCGCGGCGCTCGTCGCGCTGGTGGCCAACGGACCGCTCGCGGCCCTGGTCGTCATCATCGTTGTGATCGTCGTCAACCAGCTGGAGGGCAACTTCCTGCAGCCCGTCGTGATGGGCCAGGCGCTCAACGTCCACGCCCTCGTGATCCTGCTGGCCCTTACCGCCGGCACCATCCTCGCCGGCATCATCGGCGCGATCCTCGCCGTTCCGCTGGTGGCCGTGGCGTGGGCCGCGATCAAGGCCTGGAACTCAGGGGGCGACATCACCCCCGAGGCCGTTGCCGAGGCCGAGCATGAGACCCGGCTGAACGAACAGGGCGAAGGCGTCCGTTCCAAGCCGCGCAGTGCACGGACGCAGGACGAGGAGCAGTCCGACACCGCTGCCGCTGACGCCAGCCAGGGCTGATCCGGCGCCGGAATAGACTTCCCCCATGGCCATCTACATTGATCCTCCGCTCTGGCCGGCGCACGGAACGCACTTCTCGCACCTGATCTCGGACACGTCCCTGGCGGAGCTGCACGCCTTCGCGGCGGCGGCCGGCATTCCGGACAGGGCGTTCGACGGCGACCATTACGACGTCGCGGAAGCGCGCTACGGCGCACTCGTGGCGGCCGGGGCCGTCCCCGTGGAGGGGCGGGTCCTGGTCCGCAAACTGATCGCCAGCGGCCTGCGGATCCCGGCCCGGCGGCGCAGCAGCTCCCTCAAGCTTCCCCTGCTGACACGCTGGAACGCGGTGCTGCCCGGCCACGACGCGCTCTTCCTGGACCTGCTGGACCGCTGGGGCGAGGAGCACCGGAAGTACCACGGCCGCACCCACCTGCTCGCCGTCCTGGAGGCCCTGGACCTCCTCACCGAACCGGCTGATCCGCCCCGCACCGTGCTCCTCGCCGCCTGGTTCCACGACGCCGTCTACCGCGGGGTCGCGGGCCAGGACGAGGAGGAGTCGGCCCGGCTCGCCGAGGACCGGCTGGCCCAGGCGGGCCTTCCTGCGGCCGAGGTGGACGAGGTGGCCCGCCTGGTGCGGATGACGGCCGACCACCGGCCGGAGGCCGGCGACGGCGCGGCCGCCCTGCTCAGCGACGCTGATCTCTCCGTGCTGGGCGGGGAGCCGGCAGCCTACGCCCGGTACCTGGCCGCCGTCCGGCAGGACTTTGCGCACATCGGCGACGACGACTTCGCCGCCGGACGCGCCGCCGTCGTCCGCCAGCTCCTGCAGCTGGATCCGCTCTTCCACACCCCGCGGGGCAGGGACCTGTGGCTGGACGCGGCGCGGCGGAACCTGCAGGCCGAACTCGGGTAACCGGGCCGACGCCAGCGACGCGGGGTCAGGCGCCCCGGCGGAGGTGTTCGGCGAGGCGGTCGAAGGATTCGCGCCAGCCGACGCCGTGGCCGTCGCGGTTGTCGATGGTGTCGAAGGGGCCCTGGATGAACGTCATCCGGGTGCCGCCGTCGATCTCGTCCAGCTGGAAGGTCACTTCGGTTTCGAAGCCGCGGGTGCCGTCGGGTTTGTCCCAGGCGTGGGTGAAGACGAGGAGGTTGGGCGGTTCAATGTCCGTGTGGACGCCGCTCCACCACTGCTCCTCCCCCGTGCTGTCGTGGACCATGCAGGCCCGGTAGAGGCCGCCGATCTCCAGGTCCGCGTCAATACTCTGCCTGGGGGTGTGGAAGCCGCGCGGTCCCCACCACGCCGTGGCCTGGTCCGGGTCCGTGAGGGCAGACCACACCCGGGTAATGGGGGCCTGGAATTCACGGGTAATGACCAGCATGAGATCTTCGGCCGGAGCGGGGGATTCACCCTGGCCGGTCGTTGCCGGAACAGCGGTGACATGCTCGGACATTGCGGTCCTCCTCTGATGGTGGCTAGCGGTAGGCCTTGCTGTAGGTCGTCACGAAGGGCCTGTCAGTCGGGACGATCTGTTTGCCCAGGGGCATGAGCGAGACCGGAATGAGCTTGAGGTTGGCGATGGCCAGCGGGATGCCGATGATGGTGATGGCCATGGCAAAGGCGGTTACCACGTGGGCGATCGCAATCCAGATGCCGGCGACCAGCAGCCAGATGACGTTCCCGAGCAGGGCGAACAACCCGGTTCCGCCCGGGCGGTCCACCACCGTGCGGCCAAACGGCCAGAGCGCATAGTTGGCGATGCGGAACGATGCGAGTCCCCACGGGATGGTGACGATCAGCAAGCAGCAGATGACCCCGGCCGCGAAGTATCCAAGCGCGAGCCACAGCCCGCCAAAGAGCAGCCAGATGATGTTAAGCAATGTCTTCATGGCTCCATTGTCCTCCGCCGGAGGCCGATCCGGCCTAGGGGTTCACCCTGAACAATTCCTGAAACGGCCCCGGTGACGCCAGCCGCGGGCGGGGAGCTTTGCGAACGCCCAAAAGGGCACAATACTGGGAGCATGCCTGCACTCCTGAAGATCGCCCTCATTGTCGCCCTTGTCCTATTGGTTGTCGGGCTTGTTGTGAAGGCCGTGCAGTTCCTGCTCTGCGTGGGCCTCCTGGTCCTGGTGGGCGCAGGCATCCTGTTCGTCGTGCGCCGCTCGCGCGTCACGCGCTGACACCGCCCGTCCGGCCCGCGCGCAGATGACTAATTTCGGGGACCTCCTCGGGCCCATTCTCGAGGTCATGACGTGGGTGGGCTTCGTCCTGGGCGTGCCGCTGCTGGTGTGGGGCTGGATTGCCCGGCGGCGGCACTGCGAGTGGGTGGGGACCACCGGCACGGTGATCAGCGCCGGCGGCTTCACCGGTTACAGCTGGACTGACCACCACGACGCCGACCACCGGTCCCTGTTGCCCGCGGCCGAGTCGCACGGCCTAGTGGTCGGCTCCGACGTCGACCTCTTCTACGACGTGTGCCACCCGTCCCGCTGGGGACTCACCCCGCCGAAGCACGATAACGCGGCGTGGACCCTGGGCTGGATCCTTACCGGGGTGGGCATCCTCTCCACGGTCGGCGGATTCGTTTTGCTGCTTTTCTGATCGGCCGGCGGCCCGCCCGCTAACCCTGCTTCACCATGGCGGCTTCGACGCTGATTTTGACCTTGTCGCTGACCAGCAGCCCGCCGGCTTCGAGCGCGGCGTTCCAGGTCAGGCCGAATTCCTTGCGGCTGATGTCCGCTTCCGCGCTGAACCCCGCGCGGGTGGCGCCGAACGGATCCACCGCGATCCCGGTGAACTCAACCTCCAGGTCCACCGGCTTGGTGACGCCGCGGATGGTCAGGTCGCCGGTCAGCACGTAGTCCTCGCCGTCGCCCCGGATGCCCGTGGCCCGGAACGTCATCTCCGGATACTGTTCGACGTCGAAGAAGTCAGCGCCGCGGACGTGGGCGTCGCGGTTGGCGTCGCCGGAGTCGAAGCTGGCAGTCTTGATGCTCGCATGCAGGCTGGAGTCGGCGAGGGAATCGCCGACGTGCGCCTCCGCCGAGGCTTCGTTGAAGCGGCCGCGGACCTTGCTGATGCCGGCGTGCCGGACGCTGAAGCCGACTTCGCTGTGGGACATGTCCAGTGTCCAGACGCCGGGGGTCAAACCTTCGGGCAGAGTCACAACGGTCTCCTTCGCACGCATGGCGGGCCGGGCCCGCCGGGTCATCGGGGTACTCCCCCAAACAGCCATGCTAGCCACGGCAACGCGGACCGGCTAGCCTTTCGCGGTGCCGCGGCCCGGGCTAGGACCGGGACTTCGGCGCCCAGCCGATGGCCGGGGCGATATGCCGGACCACGGTGCCCAGCAGCTTGGCATTGAAATCCACGCCGAGCTGGTTCGGGACGGTGAGCAGCAGGGTGTCGGCATCCCGCACGGCAGCGTCGGCGGCAAGGTCCTCGGCGATGGCGTCGGGGGCTCCGACGTAGCTCCGGCCGAAACGCGCCACCAGCCCGTCGATCACCCCGACCTGGTCGCGTTTCTCCCGCAGCGCGCTGAGGCCGAAGAACCGCCGGTCCTCCTCGTCGACGATCGGCAGGACGCTGCGGCTGACGGATACGCGCGGCTCGTGCTGGTGGCCGGCGTCGGCCCAGGCCTTGCGGAACATGCCGATCTGCTCGGCCTGCAGCTGGTCGAACGGCACACCCGTGTCCTCGGTGAGCAGCGTGGAGCTCATGAGGTTCATCCCCTGCTCCGCAGTCCAGACGGCGGTGGCACGCGAGCCGGCGCCCCACCAGATCCGCTCGCCGAGCCCGGGTGAATGTGGCTGCACGGGCAACAGCCCGGACCCGCCGCCCGCGTAGCGCGGCTCCGCCTCCGCCATCCCGGCCCCCGAGATCGCACGGCGGAACACCGCGGTATGCCGCCGTGCCATGTCCGCGACGGTCTCACCGTCCTCCGGCACATGGCCGAAGGCGGCGGCGCCGTCGCGGGCGGGTTCGGGTGAGCCCCGGCTGATCCCCAGCTGCAGCCGCCCGCCGCTGATCAGGTCGGTCGCGGCGGCCTCTTCGGCCATGTACAGGGGGTTCTCGTAGCGCATGTCGATCACGCCGGTACCCATTTCGATCCGGCTGGTCCGGGCGGCGACGGCGGCCAGCAGGGGGAACGGTGAGGCTTGCTGCCGGGCGAAGTGGTGCACGCGGAAAAACGCGCCGTCCACGCCCAGTTCCTCGGCGGCGACGGCCAGGTCAATGCCCTGCAGGAGGGCGTCGCGGGCGGTCCGGGTGCGGGAACCCTCGCCGGGCCCCCAATGGCCAAAGGACAGGAATCCGATGCGCTTCATGTCAGGGGCAACGCGGCGCGGGCGGGCGGCATTCCTGCCGGCTGGTCAGGGGTTCGGCGTGGGCAGCCGTCAGGGTCTCCGACGTTGCTCCGGCCGAACAGGGCCCCCCGTCCGCCCTGCACCGACCGGGAGGATGTTGACCGGCCAGGTTGCAGGCGCAGACGTTAAGGCAGACGCTGGCCGGGGGGAAGAAACGTTCTCGGCCAAGGCAGGGTGTCGCGGGCACTCCGCTGGTCCGAGCGTTCGCCCGATTCCCCATGGTGGGCGCGGTGAAGCGTGGATCCTGGCTTCGTGTCGGCTGAGGAGTTCGGCGCGTTTCTTGACGGCGCTGAGGTATTCGGCGAAGGCCTTTTCGATATCGGGGACGGCGTTCCAAAGCAGGCCCGGCAGTGGGCCGGCAAAATCCTGCCTGACGTGCAGGAGCGTCTGCCCGCCGTGCGGTGTGAGCGTGAATGTGCGCACGCTCTTGAACAGGGCAAGGGGCATGCCTCCGGTCCAGGTCATTACTTCGCCCGGTATTTGCCGGACGCGTAAGCGGAAGGTACGGCTGCCGCCGGTCCGGGTGCGGACTCTTATCGTGACGCCGTGGCGCAGTTCGCCGTCAATGTGAGTGATGCCGGAGTTCCAGACGGTGTAGTTGCCGCCGTCAGTAATGATGTCCCACACCGTGCATTCCCGGGCATTGATCAGTGTCTTGGACTCGTAGGATTTCATGTCACAGTCAGGCCAGTGACAGTCCGGAACTTAACACTTCGCCGCCGTCTGCAGGTCGCTGACGGCGGCCTGGACGTTGGCTGCTTCGTCTCGCAGGGAACCGACTGCCTGGGTGAGGGTTGCATCGTCGGGAACGTCCTTGACGGCTCGATCGAAGTTCTTTTCGGCCGCTTGAACGGCGTTCACCTCGTCTCTTGCGACGTCCTGGCTGGCCTTGATCAGATCGTCGTAGGTCTTCGCGACCTGGTCTCGCGCCGAGCGGATCTGCTCCACCGTGGCACCAGGCTTAAGGGTCTGCTTGAAGTTTGTCAGGGCTGCCGCGTAGGCACTGGCAGCAGCGCACGCCTGGGAAACGTTCTCCTGCGCTCTGGCGCTGCTGGCGCTCGTCCCGGGGCTGGAGGCGCTGCAGCCCGTGAGTAGCGCTGCGGCTGCCGCGAGTGCGATCGATCCTTCAAGGATTGCGTGACGTCTCGACATTGGAGGCTTCTTTCCGATGAGGGTTGCGACAGGTGGGTCTGCCACTGGCGGGTAAGACCATTTTCGGGCCGCACCGGGGGCGCGGACCTCATCCGGGGAAGATGATTCCCGGTGGTAATACGGAGATCAGACAGCGCGTCGCCGGGGAACTCACCCTCGCAGCGTCCACGGAATACTGCCTGTCCTCAACAGGCCCGGAGCCTGGGCAACCGGCCGGCCGGCGCTACCCGGGGATCCGGAATTCCTGGGCCGTCAGCGTCCACGCGGTTCCGGTGGCGCTCACTATCAGTGTGTAGGTCCCGGGTTCCACGGTGACGCCGATCGCCCCGGCGCCGCCGGCCTTACCCAGGGACAGCACAGCGATGGCGGGTCCTTTCACGGGTTGGAGGTAAGCGACGGCCGGCCCGGTGAACTTGTACTCGATGTGGACCCTGCCGGTGAGGGTCACGAGCGAAGCCGGGGCCTTAGTGCTGGAGGACTCCGCGACGGTGACCCACTCTTTCGTCGGTGGCGGTGGGACCGGGTCCAGCAATGCCTTTATGGCGGTGACAGTCCCTGCGAGGGGGGCCGCACTGACGCAGATCAGGACACCCGCGAGTGCGGCGACCAGAACAGCCGAAGCCACGCGCAGGCCTCGGCGCAGTACGTTCGTCCCGGCCAACGGCATGGATGCACCGTCGGCGGCGTACTCGTTGGTGATCCGGAACAGGTCAATGATCCACCAGATCCCGAGCCCACCGAGCGTCAGCAGCTTCAGGGTGCCGGAGACGGGCTGGCGGAGGTAGAATCGGTCCGCGCCGGCGATGCCCAGGAACAATGCCAGCAGCCACGCCGTGCGCAGGGAGCGCATCGGCGGCAGCTCACCTTCGAAGAACAGCCCATGCTGCTCGGTCAGAGTCACATTTCCGATTCTCGACCAGCCACGCGCAGGATGTCCACGGTCTTTCGGCACGGATGGAACGTCGCAACCCGGGTCAGGACCCGGGATTCAAGGCTTCCGATTCAGGGCTTCGGCGCCGGGGACTTGGCTGCCGACACGAAGTTCCGGATCCTGGCCAGGTCCTTGACCCCGCGGGAGGACTCGACGCCGGAGGAGACGTCCACCCCCCACGCGCCGGCCTGCAACCCGGCGTCGGCGACGTTGGCGGGATCGAGCCCGCCGGCGAGCAGCCACTTGCGCCCCTCCAGTCCCTTGGCGCGCACCGAGGCGTAGTCCCAGGCCTCGCCGGAGCCTGGCACCGCGGCGTCGATCAGGAGCAGGTCCTCGCCCCAGTCCGCAAACGCGTCGGGCGCGGCGGACATGGTGACGGCCCGGATGAGTTTCAACCCGGCGTCGTGCACGGTATCCACGTCCTCCGGCGTGCGGTCGCCGTGGAGCTGAACCCAACCGAGCCCGGCTTCACGGGCGACGACGACGGCGTCCGCCGCCGCCTCGTGCCGGAAGACGCCGACGGCGGGGAGGCCGGCCGGGACGTGGGCCAGGAGCTCCCGGGCCTGCGCCGGAGTCACTTCGCGGGGGCTGCGGGTCAGGACGAAGCCGACGGCGTCCGCCCCGGCCTCCGCGGCGGTCCGCACCGACTCCGGGGTGCTCAGCCCGCATACCTTGACGAACATTCGGCTCCTTCTGGTGTGTTTCCTACTTCTGTCTCCGACGTTTCTGCCTCCGACCGTAGCAAGGACCGAGGCCTGCCGGCTTGCCCGGCCCGCGAGGTGAGACTTCGCGCCCATGTTTGCCGGGAGCATGGGCGCGAAGTCTCACCTCGGCGCTCGTGGCCGGCGGATAGGGTGGAGGGATGGAAATCATCCGCTATGCCGAGCTGAAAGCCCAACCCTGGCGCAACGGCGGCGGGGTGACCCGCGAGGTGGCCAGCCATCCTGCGGGCGCATCTTCCGCGCCCGGCACAGGAGACGGAGGCTGGGACTGGCGCGTGAGCATCGCCGAAGTGTCCAAAGCGGGCGACTTCTCGGCGTTCCCCGGCATGGACCGCGTCCTCACGGTGGTGGAAGGTGAATTGCTGCTGCTGAGCGTCGATGGCGCCGAGCACCCGCTAGAGAAATACCGTCCGTTCCGGTTCTCCGGCGAAGCCGCTGCGGCCGGTTCACTTCCCACCGGCGACATCCGGGACCTCAACGTCATCACCCGCAACGGCGTGTTCAAGGGCTACACCTCCATCATCGAACTCTCCAAGAAGCGGGCGCATCCCGTGTTCGGCGGCCAGCTGGGGATTCTGCTGCAGGGCCAAGCGGCGGTCACCCCCGGCACAGCCGGAGCCGGTCAGGCCGGCGTCGAACCCGCCGACGCCGCACCGGCCGGAACAGCCGGCGCGGCTGGAACCCCGGACGGGCCGACGACGCTGGCCCGCTATGACGCCGTCGTGGGTTCCGATACGGACACTCCGGAGATCCTGGGCCGCGGCTTCCTGGCCGTCGTGTCGATCGACCCGGTCAGCGACTAACCCTCCGCAGCTTTCACCCGCGTTCCGCCGATTCCCACTGAATCCTGCGACAGGCGTTGCGCGAGCCAGATCGGCACAATCGACACGACGATCAGGACGACGGCCACGACGTTGACCACCGGCGCCTGGTTGGGCCGGAAGAGGTTCTGCAGGATCCAGATCGGCAGGGTGGTGTCGCCGGCGCCGATGGTGAACGTGGTGACGATGATCTCGTCGAAACTCAGCGCGAAGGCCAGCAGCCCGCCGGCCAGCAGGGCGGAGCGCAGCTGCGGGAACGTGACCAGCCGGAACGTGGTGAACACACCGGCGCCAAGATCGGCGGACGCCTCCTCCAGGCCTGCGTGCATTCGGCGCAGCCGCGCAATGACGTTGTTGAACACGGTCACCATGCAGAAGGTGGCGTGCGCGATCACCACCGTCCACATGCTCAGCGAGACCCCCAGGATGGTGGTGAACATGTTGTTCAAGGCGATGCCGGTCACGATGCCGGGCAGCGCGATCGGCAGGATCACGAGCAGGCTGATGACGTCCCGGCCGAAGAATTTGTAGCGCAGCAGGGCCAGCGCCAGGAGCGTGCCCAGCACCAGCGAAATGACGGTCGACACCGCCGCCACCCACAGCGAGGAAACCACGGCCTCGCGGACGCCGGTGGAATCCAAGGCCCGACCCCACCACTCCAGGGTGAACCCCTGCGGCGGCCAGCCGAAGGTCCGGTCCGCGTTGAAGGAGTTCACCACCACCAGCAGCAGCGGGACATAGATGAAGAGGAAGACAAGCGCGGTGACGACGCCCAGGATGACTTTGGCACTTCGGGAAAGTCTCATGGTGCTCCTGCCGCCTGTTCCGGGCTACACGCCGCCACTGTTCACAGGCTGTTGAGGGCGCCGGAGCGCCGGACGATAAAGAGGTACAGGGTGATGATCGCGATCGGGACCAGCGAGACGGCCGCGGCGAACGGCAGGTTGTTCGCGGCCCCCACGTTCGCGTAAACCACGGTGCCGAGCATCTGGGTGGTGCCTCCGACGATCTGGGCCGTGATGTAGTCGCCCAGCGAGAGCGAGAACGTGAAAATGGTCCCGGCAATGATGGAGGGCACCAGCAACGGGAACATGACCAGGCGCATGGTGGTCAGCGGTTTCGCGCCCAGGTCGCCGGAGGCCTCCAGCAGCGAATCGGGCACCCGGTCGAATCCCGCGTAGATCGGCAGGATCATAAACGGCAGCCAGATGTAGGCCAGCGTCAGGATCACGGCGGTTTCACCGTACCCCGGAGATTCCAGCCCGATCGGCGTCCCCAGCCACTCCAGCAGTCCGCCGTCGGCGAGCACGTTCCGCCACGCGTAGGCCTTCACCAGGTAGCTCGCCCACAGCGGCATCAGCACGGCCACCACCAGCAGCTTCTGCCACCGGGGGCTGGATACCTTGGCGATGAAGAACGCCATGGGCAGCGCCAGGACCAGGTCGATCAGCGTCACGGCGATGGCGATCCACAGTGTCCGCAGGGTGATCCGCTGGTAGACGGGATCGGTCAGGACCGTCACCACGTTTTCCGTGGTCCATTCCGTGGACACCTTGCCGGTGAAGGTGTCCACGGTCCAGAACGCGGTGATCAGCAGCGCCGCGAGGGCGGCGATGTAGACGAGCACCAGCCAGCCGGCGGGGGCGGTAACCAGCCCCGCCAGCCGAAGGTTCGGCGAGCGGTGGAGCAGCGCCGAGAACTTGTGGGCCTTGGGCCGGGGCACGGCGGCGGCTGCCGGGGGCGTGCCGGGGACCGGGTGCTGCGTCTGGAGCGCCATGTCAGCCCTTGATCTCCGTCCAGGTCTTCGTCCACTCCGAGTAGTCGGTGCACTGGACGTCCGTCCGGCCGTCCAGGCATTTGGCCACCGGAGTGGTCCAGTACCAGATCTGCTCCGCGTAGGCTTCGTCACCGGAGTGGTAGGTCTCGCAGTGCGCTTTGTCCTTGGTCAGATCGCACGCCTTGGGGTTGGCCGGCGATTCGCCGAAGTACTCCGCCACCGCCGCGTTGGCCTCGGGGCTGGCGATGTAGTCGAGCCACAGGTAGGCGCAGTTCTTGTTCTTGGACTCCGAACCGATCATCCACGTGTCCGACCAGCCGGTGGCGCCCTCTTCGGGGAGCAGGGTCTTCACATTGGTCCCGTTCTCGACGGCGATGTTGGCCCCGACCTGCCACGTGGTGCCCACCACGGTGCTGCCGCTGGCGAAGGCCTGGACCTCCTTGACGACGTCGCTCCAGTACTCGCCGATGTGCTTGCGTTGCTCCTTCAGCAGTTCAACGGCTGCCGCGAGCTGGTCCTTGTCCAGCGCGTAGGGGTTCTTGATCCCGAGTTCCGGCTTGTGCGCCATGAGGTACACGGCCGCGTCCGCGATGTAGATTGGCGAGTCGTACGCGGTGACCTTACCGCTGTGCTGGGCGGCGTCGTCGAACACGGCCCGCCAGGACGTGGGCGCCGGGGTGACGGTGTCCACGGAGTACATCAGCAGGTTGGCTCCCCAGCCATGCGGCATCCCGTAGTTTTGGCCGTCCACGGTGTTCCACGCTTTGTCCTTCAGGAACGGGTACACGTCGGCGTAGTTTTTCAGCAGGCTCATGTTGACGGGCTCCACGTCGTTGCCGGCGATCAGCCGCAGCGAAGCGTCGCCGGAGGCCGAGACGACGTCGTACTGGCCGGTGCGCATCAGGGTCACCGCTTCGTCCGAGGTGCCGAACGGCTTGAAGCTCACCTTGCATCCGGTCTGGGTCTCGAAGGGTGTCACCCAGTCGACGGCGGGGTCGTTGCTGCCGTCCTCGACGTAGCCCGGCCAGCCGAGGATGGAGAGCTGTCCTTCGCCGGCGCCGATTTCGGTCTTGACCGGCTGCGCGGACGGGCTGGCCGAGCCTCCGCCGGTGGTGCCGCAGCCTGCCAAGGCGAGGGCTGCCGCCGCGGCCACCCCAACCACGAGGGAGGCCCTATTCCTTGATGCCATGATCCTTACCTTTCGTTGGAGGGGTGAATCAGAAGCAGGCTCCGCGTGACGCCACGCCGACGTCAGGTGCCGGTGGACGACGGCAGCCAGACAGCGGCGTCGTCGTCCCAGCTCACCGTGACGCGCCGGTCCACAAGGTCCGCGTCGCCGCCGGGCAGCGTTTCCGGCGCCAGAACGACGACGGCGGGACCGCCGTCGAGCTGCACCCGCACCTGGGTGGCGTGCCCCACGTAGACGAGTGACGTGACGGTGCCGGGGCGGGAGGTGACGCCAGTGCGCGGTTCCGGGGCCGCCGTCCAGGACAGGCGCAGCCGTTCCGGCCGGATGCAGACCTGCTCCGCGCGGCCGTAGAGTTCCTGGGCGTGGGCGGCGTCGAAGATATTGGAAGTGCCCACGAAGTTGGCCACGAACGCCCCGCCCGGGCGCTCGTAGATCTCGTGCGCCGTCCCGATCTGTTCCACGCTCCCATTGTTGAAGACGCCGATCCGGTCGCTCATGGTCAGGGCTTCCTCCTGGTCATGGGTGACGAAGATGAAGGTGATGCCCAGGGAGCGCTGCAGTTCCTTGAGTTCCACCTGCATCTGCTGCCGGAGCTTGAGGTCCAGGGCGCCCAGCGGCTCATCCAGCAGCAGGACCTTCGGCTGCACCACCAGTGCACGGGCCAGCGCCACGCGCTGCCGCTGGCCGCCGGAAAGCTGGGCAGGCTTGCGTCCGAGAAACTTCCCCAGCTGCACGCGTTCCAGGGCTTCGCGGGCCCGCTCGTGGCGCTCCTTCCTGGCCATGCCGCGCACGCGCAGGCCGTAGGCGACGTTGTCGATGAGGGACATGTGCGGGAACAGCGCATAGTCCTGGAACACCGTGTTGAGGTCGCGTTCGAAGGGCGCCATCCCCGTGACGTCCTTGCCCTCAAGTTCGATGCTCCCCGAGGTGGGCAGCTCGAAGCCTGCGATTAGGCGCAGGACAGTGGTTTTGCCGGATCCCGACGGCCCCAGCATGGAGAAGAATTCACCCTGGCGGATGTCCAGGTCCACGGCGTTGACGGCGACGGTATCGCCGAAAACCTTGGTGAGTTTCCGCAGGCGGATCGCAGGAACCGCGTCCGATTGCGTCTGCCTGCCGGCGGCGAGCGTTTCGGTCATGGGATGCGCCCTAACTCCGTTGCCGGATCGTCTCAGATGCGACACAGCGGGGTGTGATCCAGGCCACAACAGGCTGCTGGGCCAAATACTATTACTCCATAGGTTTTGTGTATAGACCCCCGCGAAAGCCCGCATTAGGATGGCTTCAACCGGGGCGCGGGCAGCCCCCAGCGCCCGCTCCTGGTTCTGGAACCGCGACGCCAAAAACTGCCAGGGAGGCCCCGGATGCTGCTGACACCGCAGGGCGCCTCCCGGAGCCTGGCGGCCGTGTTCACGCCGATCAAATCCCGGGGCCTGGTGGATGAGGTGTGCGGCCGGATAGAACAGGCCGTGGAAACCGGGTTGCTCACCAGCGGCCAGCGGCTGCCCAACGAAACGGAACTGGCCGCCGCCCTGGGGGTCTCCGCGGTGACCGCCCGGGAGGCGCTGTCGCAGCTCCGGACCTCGGGCATCATCCGCACGGCCCGGGGCCGCAACGGCGGAAGCTTCATCGCGGATGACGTCCTGCCCTCCCGGGAACGCGCCCTGGACCAGCTCCGGGAACTGACCCGGCTCCAGATCAGTGACCTGGGACTGCACTACCAGGCCATTGCCGCAGCCTGCGCCAGCGTCGCCGCCCGGCGCTCCGACGCCGCGGACATGGCTACCTTGCGGTCCTTCATCCCCAGCACGGAGGAGGATCCGTTGCACTGGCGGCTGGCCCTCTCCGAGTTCCTGCTCGAGGTGGCCGCCATCGCCCGCTCGGCCAGGCTGGCCCGGGAACTGATCCGCCTGCAGGCAGACCTCGGCCCCCTGACGCTGCTGCCATGCGCCGACGCCGGATACCGTGCCAGGACCAGCGGCCTTCTCGAGGAGGTCGCGGCCGCCGTCGAAGCCCACCAGCCGGCGGCAGCGGAAGCCGCGGTGAAAGCCCTGGTGGCCGCCACCACGGACTGGTTGCTGACCGAGCAGTCCCAGCGCTACTGACCCCGTTCCTTCGAGCCAAGGACTCCCGATGCCTGAAACCACCGCCTCCCCTGGCCCACTGACCCTGGACGCCGCCGGGGAGCTCGACGCCGCCGTCACCGGCATCGAGTCCAGGCTCGCGGCGTGGGCGTCGGAAACGGGAGCCGCACTGGCTGCGCTCTCCGCCAAAGTCACGGGCACCGCCGTTGACAAGCTCATCCGTCCGGTGGTCGAAGAACTGGTGCGGGCCCCCGACAGCTACGTTGCCGGCGCCGGCTTCCTCGCGAACGCAGGGCTGCTGGGGCCCGACCGCAGCTACATCGCCTGGTGGCAGGGCGAGGAGATGGAGCATGTGGACGCCCTCGCCAACTTCAGCCCCAACTCCATCAGCCGCTACGTCAAGTCCGAGTGGTTCCGCGTCCCGGTGGAAACCGGACAGGCCCACGTGACCGGGCCATACGTGGATTTCCTGTGCACCGACGAATACGTCCTGACCTTCACACACCCGGTGTTCTGCCGCCCGGACGGTCCGGTGGTGGGCATTGTGGGGATGGACGTCACCGTGCAGCGGCTGGAGCGCGGCGCCATGCCCGGCCTGCGCCGGATCGGCGAACGGGCCACGCTGGTGAACTCCGACGGCCGCGCCATCGTCTCGGCAGCCCCGGACATCGCCGCCGGGGACCTCGCCGCCGCCGAGGAGGGCTGCGGCGTTTATCCCGCGGGCCGCAAGTGCCGGATCTGGAGCGGCGCGACGGCGCTGTGACCTGACACTGCGGCCTGCCCTCGAGTGCTCCCCACCGGCTCCCTCGCCCTCGCAAGCTCGGCCAGGGAACCCTGCCGGCGTGGGCCCAACTGCCGTTTGAGGGTGCATAAGGGCATCTGCGGAGCACTTGATGCTGGCTACGACTTCTCCCCGGGCCGGCGGGTTCGCCCCGCCGCCGGGGCGTTGCTAAGCTGGAATGAAGGCCCCATCTTGGGCCTCCGGACGACGGATCAGTACCCGGCACGCGACAAGACTGGCCACAGGAGTAGTCATGTCGTGGTTAATTCTCATTCTTTCAGGCTCGTTGGAGGCCGTCTGGGCTGCAGCCCTGCACCGGACAGCGCAGGCCACGGGCCGCCGCCGGATTGCACCGGCCGCAGTCTTCCTCATTTCCGTGCTCGCCAGCACCGGCGGGCTGGCCGTCGCCATGCAGTCCATCCCGACCGGAACCGCCTACGCCGTCTGGGTGGGCGTCGGTGTGGTGCTGACCTCGGCCTACGCTATGCTCACCCGTGTGGAACCGGCGACGGCGGCGCGGATCCTGCTGCTCGGCGGGATCGTCGCCTGCGTGGCCGGCCTGAAGCTGGTGGCGTAACCATGGCCGCGGACCGCACAGCGAAAATGACAAACAAAGCACCGGCCACCACGGTGGCCTGGCTTATCCTGCTCGCCTCCGCCGTGCTGGAGGCGGTCTGGGCCACGGCCCTGGGCCTCTCCGACGGCTTCACCCGGCCGCTGCCCACCCTCGTGTTCGCGCTGACCGCGACCCTGAGCGTGGTGGGGCTGGGCCTGGCCGTGAAGCGCATTCCGCTCGGCACGGCCTACGCCGTCTGGGTGGGGATCGGCGCGGCCCTGACGGTCGGCTGGGCGATGGTGACCGGCGTCGAACCGGCCAGCCCGCTCAAACTGCTGTTCATCGCGGGCATTGTGGGCTGCGCGGCGGGCCTGAAGCTGCTGCCGGCCTCCCCCGCTGAATCCCCCCGGATTTGAGCCAGTACGACGGCGTGTCCCGGCGACGCGCCGTCGTACCGGCACAGCGAGATTCAGAGGTGGGGAGAATCCGGCGCCAAGGCCCGGAATAGCCGCGCACCCATCGGAGTTCTTGGCTGGGACAACACTTCCGGCAGCGAATGGAGACCCAAGATGACGGCAGCAAAAGTCCGGCTCGGCGACGGTTTGACGGTCAGTCCGCTGGGGTTCGGCGGCATGGCCCTGACCCCGGTGTACGGGGAAGTGGATCCGGCCGAGGCCCTGCGGACCCTGCACCACGCGGTGGATGCCGGCGTCAGCTTCATCGACACGGCGGACATCTACGGCGGCGGCAGCAATGAGGAACTGATCGCCAAGCTTCTCAAGGAACGCCGCGGCGAGGTGCAGCTGGCCACCAAGTTTGGCCTGGTGGGCACCCCGTCGACCGGCTACTCCGATATCCGGGGCGACGCCGACTATGTGCGGCAGGCGGTGGACCAAAGCCTGCGCCGGCTGGGCACCGACACCATCGACCTGTACTACATGCACCGCCGTGACCTCCGCGTTCCGATAGTGGAAACCGTGGAGGCCATGGCGGGGCTGGTGCAGGCCGGCAAGGTGCGGCACCTTGGCCTGTCGGAAGTGACGGCCGAGGAGCTGCGTGATGCCAGCAGCGTCCACCCGATCGCCGCGGTCCAGAGCGAATGGTCCATCTGGAGCCGCGACGTGGAACGCAGCGTTGTTCCCGCGGCGGCCGAACTCGGCGTGGGTTTTGTGCCTTACTCGCCGCTGGGCCGGGGATTCCTCACCGGCACCGTTGACGCGGCGTCACTGGGCAGCAACGACTTCCGCCGCAACATCCCTCGCTTCGCCGAAGCGGCGCTGGACGCCAACCAGGGCGTGGTCGCCGCCGTGCAGGCCGTCGCCGCCGAGATCACCGTCTCCGGTCAGGCTGCAACCCCCGCCCAGGTGGCGCTGGCCTGGCTGCTCGCGCAGGGCCGGAAGCTGGGACTGCCCGTGGTCCCCATTCCCGGCACGCGGAAAGCGGCCCGGATCGACGAGAACCTCGGCGCCTTGACGCTCGACTTCGCCACGGCGCAACTGGAGAAGCTCGACGCCGCCGCGGACGCCGTCGTCGGCTCCCGCTCCGCGGATCCCAACTGGGTGTCCGAGGGCCGTGAATAGCGTCTTCCGTAGACTGAAGCCCATGGACTCGCTCATTCACTCATTACGTGACATCACCATCCGCCGGATTTCGGTCAGCGAGATGGACAACAACGTGTACTTGCTCACCGGCAAGGCATCGGGCGCGCAACTCCTGATCGATGCGGCCGATGATCTGGCCGCCATCCAAGGGCTGCTGGCCGACGCCGCCGCGGATACCTCCGCGACGCCGAAGCTGGCGCTGATTGCCACCACCCACCAGCATTGGGACCATGTCCGTGCGCTGCCGGGCCTGGTGGAAGCCACCGGCGTGAAGACGGCGGCCGGGACGGACGATGCCGCCGAGCTGCCGGTGCCGGTGGATGTACTGCTGGATCACGGGGACGTCGGCAACTTCGACGGCTTCGACGTGACGGCAGTGCACCTGCGCGGCCACACCCCGGGGTCGATCGCGCTGGTGTACCAGGACCCGGAGGGCCCGGCGCATATCTTCTCCGGCGACTCGCTGTTCCCCGGCGGCGTGGGCAACACGCAGCAGGATCCCGAGCGGTTCGCGCAGCTGGTCAGCGATGTCAGCGAGCGGTTGTTCGACGTGTACCCGGATGACACGGTGGTGCACCCGGGCCACGGCAAGCCCACCACCCTGGGTGCGGAACGCCCGCACCTGGAGGAGTGGCGCGCCCGCGGCTGGTAGCTGGCGCTGCGCTTTCAGACTGGCGCTGCGCTTTCGGACGGACGCTGCGGGAATCCCCGTAGCGTCCGTCCGTTTGCGTAGCGGAAAGCCTGGGGCCACGACCGCCGGGTTCCCTGACCGAGCTTGCGAGGTTAGGGAGCGGTTGGGGATTAGCGGCTGCGGCGTTCGTTCGACGCCGGGGCTGACGCGCGGCGGGGTCCGCCGCTGCGTGCCGGACGGCCTTCGCCGGAGCGGCCGTTGCCGCCGCCTGCGTAGGATCCGCCCGAGGTGCCGCCAGTGTTGGAGGACCAGACAGCCGCGTTGCCACCGGCGTTGCCGGTCTTGGCGCCGGCAGCTGCACGCTGGCCCGTTGCCGGACGTCCGCCACGCTGGCCGCCGGTTGCGCCACCCGTGCGGGGTGCGCCACCCGTACGGGGTGAGCCGCTGCGCTGTGCGCCGCTGCGGGGAGCCGAGGCGCCCCGGGCGTCGCTGCGTCCTTCTGCTGCGCGGCCGTCGGAACCGCGGCCGGCCGACGCGCGGCCGCCTGCGGCTGGAACATCGTTGCGGTGGGCGCCGTACGACGTCGAGCGGGCGCGGGCGCTGCGGCGCTCGGCGCGCTCGGCATCCATCCGGTCCTCGTTCCGCTCGATGACACGCTCTGCAGCGTTGCGGGCAGCGGCCTGGCCTTCGTAGGCCACGGCGCGGCGCTCGGCGCGGGGAAGATCGGTGCGGGGAGCCTCGGCTCCGACACGTCCGCGTCCGCCACGGCCGCCCCGGCCACCCGCGGTGGGTGCAGCCTGGGTGGTGCGGCGGGCGCGCTTGCGCTCGGCGTTGGCACCGGTGGAGCTGCCGCCGCCCTGGTTGGACTTGGCGGCCAGCAGCGCGGCGCGGGTGCGCGGATCGATCTTGTCGGCCATTTCGCCCACCAGTTCTGCAACCAGCGGGGAGTTGGCGGTGACGCGTTCGAAGTTGACCTCTACACCGGCAGCCTTCATGAGCTTCTTGACGTCGGACTGCTGCTCCGGCAGGGTCAGCGTGACCACGGTGCCGTCGGAGCCGGCGCGGGCGGTACGGCCCGAGCGGTGCAGGTAGGCCTTGTGCTCCGTGGGCGGATCCACGTGGATGACCAGCTCGACGTCGTCGACGTGGACGCCGCGGGCGGCGACGTCGGTGGCGACCAGGACGCGGACCTCACCCGAGGAGAACTCGGCCAGGTTGCGGTCACGGGCGTTCTGCGAGAGGTTGCCGTGAAGGTCGACGGCGGGGATGCCGGCGTCCGTCAGGGTCTTGGCAAGCTTGCGGGCGTGGTGCTTGGTGCGCAGGAAGAGCACGCGGCGGCCGGAACCCGAGGCGAGCTCGACGATCAGCTGCTTCTTCACGGTCTGGTCGTTGACCACCAGGACGTGGTGTTCCATGGTGGTCACGGCGGCCTGCGACTCATCCACGGCGTGGGTCAGCGGGTTCGACAGGTAGCGCTGGACGATCTTGTCCACACCGTTGTCCAGGGTGGCGGAGAACAGCAGGCGCTGGCCCTGGCTGGGGGTCATGTCCATCAGCTTCTTGACCACGGGGAGGAAGCCGAGGTCGGCCATGTGGTCGGCCTCGTCCAGCACGGTGATCTCGACGCCTTCGAGGGTCAGGATGCGCTGGCGGATCAGGTCCTCAAGGCGTCCCGGGCAGGCGATGACGATGTCGACGCCGGCGCGCAGTGCCTTTTCCTGGCGGGCCTGGGAGATGCCGCCGTAGATCACAGTGGTGTTCAGGCCCATGGCCTTGGCCATCGGCTCGATGGTCGCGTTGATCTGGGTGGCCAGTTCACGGGTCGGCGCGAGGACCAGGCCCATCGGGCGGCCGGGCTTGCGGAAGTGCTTGGCTTCCCGCTCAGCGAGTCGCGCTACAAGCGGGATGGCGAAGGCGATGGTCTTGCCGGAGCCGGTGCGGCCGCGGCCCAGGACGTCGCGTCCGGCCAGCGTGTCCGGCAGGGTCTTGACCTGGATGGGGAACGGTTCCACGATCCCCTGGGCGGTGAGGGTGTCGGCCAGAGCCTTGGGCGTGCCGAGGGCAGCAAAAGTAGTCATAGGTTTCAAAGGTCTTTCAGGCGGTATCCATGCGGATATCGGCCCCCGGTGCCGGTTGGCCCAAGGGTTCGCCGAAGAAAAGTCAGGTGATCAACCGGGCTGCTACCAACCTTGCGGCAGTAGCGGCCGGGACCAAATAGAACGCGTTCATCGACGCAGGATGTGCCTCTCACATGAAAAAATCCCACTCCCTGTGACGGAATCCGTAAGGAATCCAGCAGGGGAACCGGTTGATGAACCGGACCGATCATTCAAGACCAAAGTGGGCATCACTGCACATCAAGTTCCCTCAGTCTATCATCCGGCGAGGCCAGGGCCGTTTCCGCCCGCTCAGGGCACCAGTGCGGGCGCCTGGAACAGCGGAACGTGTGACGCCGGGCGCACGGCCTCCGGCGCCTCCACCGCTGGCAGCCCACGCAGCACGCTCCCTGCCGCTGCGCCGCGCCCGGCCGCCGCGCCGTAGGTACTACCCGCCGCGCCAGACGTGGCCGCCGGAGCCGCCACGCGCACGATCACCAGAGCCTCGGAATCGATCAGCCGCCGGGTTCCGGTCCGCTCATCCAGGATCCAGAACAGGTCCGTCGCCGCAACAGTCCGGACCACCTCGCCCCGATGGAAGAGTCTGCCGTTGTGCCACGCTTCAATCTGGTCCCCCACCGACAACTCCCCACACGATTGAACCTGCCGCGATACCTCTGCAGTCATGGCCTGCTCCTTCCCCGGATCCGGATTCACCCCAGTGTCATTCCGCTCTCCGGCTCCAGCCTCCACCAGAAAGGTTTCGACGGCGTTTCCGGGGGGTGATTTTCTCGTGTCGCCTTCAGGCTGGTTTCGCGGGCAGCCTTCCCCTGCCATGATGTGGGAAACGGCCCAGCCCGACACCTACAGACCTGCGAGGACAACCATGGCGGAGCGCACCCAGCCCGATGACAACAGCGACGTCAGTGCGGCCCAGATGTGGGACGAGATGTACCGCAGCCGGGCCAGGATCTGGAGCGGCGAGCCGAACCCGCAGCTGATCGCCGAGGCCGCGCCGCTTCCGCCCGGGACGGCCCTGGACTTGGGCTGCGGCGAGGGCGCGGACGCCATCTGGCTCGCCAGCCGCGGCTGGAAGGTCACCGCCGTCGACGTCTCCGCCGTCGCGCTGGAACGGGCCGAAGCGCACGCGCAGGAACGCGGCCAGGGCGGGAACATCACGTGGGTGTGGCAGGATCTCGCCGCCTGGGTGCCCGGGGAGCTCTTCGATCTGGTGACGGCGCAGTTCCTGCATTCCACCGTAATGCCCTGGCAGCAGGCCCTGCAGCTCGCCGCCGCGGCCGTGCGCACCGGCGGCACGCTGCTCGTTGTGGGCCACCACCCGGACGGGCTGCCGCCGTGGGAGCAACACCATGATCATGGGCTGGAGCGGTTCTACACGGCTGAGCAGCTGGCCCGCGAACTGGGCCTTGAGTCACCAGACTGGCGGCTCGACGTCGTCGACACCCGGCACCGCAGCGCCACCGGACCCGACGGAGCGGCTGCCGCGCTGACGGACGCCGTGCTGCGCGCCACCCGCCTCGCCGCCCGCTGAGTTAGCAGCGGAAGCGCGTCATCCGCCGTCGACGTCGCCGATTCGGAGGCATGTGACACAGCTCACCCCAATTGGACCGTGAGGTTTCCCGTGCGGGCACCGTCTTACTTGGGACGGCGCCACCGGGCGCCCCCGATCCGATCAGGAGTGATTGCATTGACGATCCAGACGCACACGCCCGCAGATGTTGCCCCTAAAAACGCTCCGGCAAACACCACAAAGGCCCCCGCGCCAGCCGCCCGCCAAAGTGCCGGCCCGGACGGCCGCGGCGCCACCACGGTCGCCGACGGCGTTGTGGCCAAGATCGCCGGCATCGCGATCCAGGAGATCGACGGCGTCTACGCGCTGGGCGGCGGAGCTGCCCGGGCGCTGGGCAACCTGCGGGAAAAGGTCGGGCAGAAGGACCTGACCCAGGGCGTCAGTGTGGAAGTCGGCCAGACCCAGGTGGCGGTCGACGTCACCCTGGTGGTCGAGTACCCGCACCCCCTTCAGCAGGTCGCGGACACCGCCCGCGACGCCGTCTACCGGGCCATCGAGGACCTCGTCGGCATGGAGGTCACTGAAGTCAACGTCACCATCACGGACATCCACGTCCCGTCCGACGACGACGCTGACGACGCCGCCCTTGCTGAGCCGAGGGTGGCATGAACCCCACCGTCACCGGCATGGCCGTCGGCGCCGTCCTCGCCGTTGTGGCCCTTGCGTTCGGCTTCTGGGGCTTCCTGCTCGCGGCGCTCCTGATGGGAATCGGCGCTGTGCTGGGCCGCACTGCCGAAGGACGGCTGGACCTGGGCGGGGTCATCGACGCACTGCGCGGCAAGCGCTCTTCCGTATGACGCGCGCGGGCCACACCCGGATTACCCAGGCGGCCCTGCTGCGCACGGTGGAAGCCATCACGGCCCGGGCCTTTGGTGTTCAAGCCTCCGGGGTCTCGGCCAGACTGGACGACGATTCCGGCAAGCTCGGGGTCGCCGTGTCGGTGCCGCTGGCGCTCCCGTCCTTGCTGGAACCGCGGACGGCAGCCGGCCAGAGCATTGTGGACCGGTCCCGCGAAGCACGGTCCGCCATCATCCGCGAGGGCCTCGCCATCACCGGAATGATGCTGGGACGCGTCGACATCCGGCTGCTCGCGGGAAAGCATCCCGCGCCGGCCGGAACGGTCGGCCCGACGCAAATCCGACGCCAGGAAGGAACGGCCCAGTGAACGCGGAACGAACCAAGCGGCGCCTGATACGCCGGGAAACCCATTCCTCACGGGCCGCGGCCTCCATTGCGGCGGCCGCCGTGCTCGCCGCAGGATTCCTGTGGCTGGCGTCCGAAGCCGTGCTGGCGCTGCTCGGCGGGAACGCGCTGCTGGCTGGTCCCGCGCAGCTGGGGCGGTGGCTCGCAGGGATTCCCGCCGCCACCCTCCCGGCCGGCCTGATGGCCGCCGGGGCAGGAATGGCGCTGCTCGGCGTCCTCCTGCTGGGCACCGCCCTCCGGGCCGGCCACCTCCCGCGGCACGCCCTGGACAGCGAGCGCAGCGCCATCGTGGCGGATGACGACGTCATCGCCGCGGCCCTATCCGCCCGGGCACGCCGCACCGCTGGCCTCGCCCCGGGACAGGTCACCACCACCGTCGGGCACCGTTCCGTCCATGTCCGGGTCCGGCCGACGTCGGGCCTGCCGGCGGACGGGGCTGCCATCAGCGCAGCGGTGGCGAGCGAACTCGCCAGCTACGCGATGGACCGCCGGATCGCACCGCGCGTCACCATCAGCAGGGAAGGGGTGCTGGGGCAATGAGCCAGACCAACAGAACACGCAACCGCATTCTCCTGGCACTGCTGGGTCTGGTGCTGCTGGCGGCAGGTGCGCTGACCGCCACGGCCGGCGTCGTCCCCGAGGTCTCGGCAGCCTGGACCTCGACGGCGGCATCCGGCCTTGACCGGTCCAGCGAGCTGCTGGCGACGGCATCGCTCCCCGGCGCAGCCCGGAGCTGGTGGGCCGTTGGTCCCGTTGCCGGGCTCGTCCTGGCCGCGGCTCTCAGCGCCGCCTGGCTGGCATCGCAGGGCGGAGGCAGGACGCCCCGCGCCGCCACTGACGTTGACGGGGACCGCGGCAGCACCGTCGTGGACATCGGGTTCGTCGCCGCGTGCGTCAGCGAAGCTCTCGCCGGCAACCGCCAGGTGCTCGGCACCTCGGTGTCGGCCTGGCGCGTTCACGGCACGACGGGCCTGCGGCTGGGGCTTGAGGCACGGAAAGGCGCCTCCCCGCGGGAGATCGCCGACACGGCAGAGGAACTGGTGCTGGGTTTGGACCAGCTGCTGGGCCATCCGGTTCCCGTCCTGGTTCGAATCACCAGCGGCACGCGATCCAGGCTGGCCGGAGTTAACCGCGTGCGCTGACCGCCGGGGACGCAGCGCACCACCGATAGACCGCTACATCAAGGAATCACCGGAAGGCAAGATCATGGCAATGGACGACAAGGTCAACAACACGGTCATCAACCACCTCGGCGCGGCCAAGGAAGGTGCCGGCAGGCTCACCGGCAACGACGAGCTCAAGCGTGAGGGCCAGCATGACCAGGTCCAGGCCAAACTGCAGGAGGCCGGCGAGAAGGTGAAGGACGCGGCGGCGGACGCCGGGGAAAACATCAAGGACGCCGCCCGCAAGCTCAAGCAGGGCTTCAGCCGGGACTAGGTCGCGCACCGGAGCGGTTCCGCCACCGCGGAGCCGCTCCGCGCATTGCACCGCCGCTGCAGACGTCTCCCTCCCGAAGACGCCTCTGGCGGGCCCGATCGTATGAAAGCAGGGAAACGTGACTGGTTCCCCACCGGCGCCGGACCATTTTGACCTCGTTCCCGACGCGCTGCTCGCGGGACGGGCGGCCGACGGCGACACCGTCGCCTTCGAGGCCCTGGCCCGGCGCCACGGTCCCCTGATGCGCGCGTCCGCACGCCGCCTTACCGGCTCCCTCGCCGACGCCGATGATGTGGTGCAGGAATCGCTGGTCCAGGCGTGGAAGCAGCTGGATACCCTGCGCGACGGTGACGCCGTAAAAAGCTGGCTGCTTCGGATTACCGCCAGCCGCAGCATCGACCAAGTACGCCGCCGAAAAAACCATTCCGACCTCAGCGACCTCGACCAACGGCTGGCCGCCGGGTCCGGGCTTGCAGGGGGCGGCGCGGCTGGGGCCGGAAATCCCGAAGCCGCGGCCCTGAGCGGCTCCCGGATGGAGGCGCTGAAGGCGGCCGTGGCCGCCTTGCCCGAGGAGCAGCGGCGGTGTTGGGTGCTGAAACAATTCAATGACCAGAGCTATGAGGAAATCGCGCAGACTTTGAACATCAGCGTTGCCAGCGTCCGCGGCCGCCTGGCCCGGGCCCGGGTTGCCCTGGCCCGCGAAATGGAGGGATGGCGATGAGCGCTTCCGGCGACAACTTCGAGTGCGGACACAGCCTCGAGGAGCTAAGCATCTACCTGGATACGGGCGAGTTCAGCGATCCGGGCCACCTGACCGAATGCCCCGAGTGCCAGTCCGGGCTGGCCGCGCTGCGCCGTCTGGCCGCCCTGGGCGATGAGCTGGTCAGCGCCGACATTGCCGCGGCCGGCAGCGGAACGGACGACTGGATGCAGTCCATCCTGGACAATCTGCGGCTGGAGCTGCGGCCCGGCAGGGACATTCCCGTGCGCCCGGACACCCCGGGGGACATCCTGACCGAAACGGAAGGCTCGATTTCCGCTCTCATCCGCTCCGCCGCTGATTCCCTTCCCGGGACGGCCGCCGGCAAATGCCGGCTCGACGGAGACGTCAGCACACCGGGGTCCCCCATCACAGTGCGCGTCGACGTGGCAGTCGTCTTCGGCCATCCGCTGGAAGAACGGGCCGACGCCCTCCGCCGCGGCATAGCAGCGACGCTCGCCCGGCACACCGAACTCAACATCGCAGCAATCGACGTGACGGTCGCCGATGTCCTTGAACCCGGGTTTCCCGGGCCTGCTGCCGGACCAGCCCGCCCGTCCGAGTCCTCCGAGGAGAAGCCATGAACCAGTCCCTTCTTCCCGGGGACACCACACCCGCGGGCCTGGCCGCCGCACTGCGCGACGTGATCCTGGACGTCGACGGCGTCGCCGAGGTGTTCCCAGCCCGGCCGCTGTGGCAGAACATCGCCGGTGCGGCCCGCTCGGCGGTGACAGGGGAACCTCTGCCGGTTGTGCAGGTCGAGTTCGACGGGGAGGCCGTGGACGTCTTGACGCGCATCGGCGTCAGCACCGCCCTCCCTGCTCCTGCCGTGGCCAGGTCCGTGGCGGCGGCCATCCGGGAGCATCTGGGCTCGCGGACCGCCACCGTCCGGGTGCAGCTTGTCCAGGTCCGCTAGAGACGGCGTCCCGGCGACTTCGCCTATTTCCCAGGCCCCCGGCGGTTTCAGATATGACATGGGACACGGGACGACAACTGAGGCAAGGTTTGTCGACAGATGTCGAGCCCGTGACGGCGGCGCACACCCGGCCCGCGGTGCGCGCCGGCCCGGCAGCGGCGGGCTGCTGCCGGCGTCGGGAATTCCCGGACTCGCACCGGAGATGGCATTCTTCCGGCCCGATCGGGACGGCTCCCGCAACGCCGGCAGGCCCCGCCGCGGGACGCACGACGGCGCCCGGCCGCCGGTCGGCGGCGTCGCGGGGTCCCCCGGATCCCGCCCGTACGCTTAGTCCACACGACAAAGTGTTACCTCCGTCACACCTTCGATGGATCCGTGCGGGCCCCGGCGGAATGTCCTCCGCCCGCGGCCCGCCTGTAACAAGGAAGAAGCCTAATGTCTGAACGCACCACCACGGCTGTCCCGAATACCGCCCAGGAGTCCCCCAGCAGCCAAGGCCAGGAACCGCACCTCGCCCGCGCCCTGGGCAACCGCCACATCCAGCTGCTGGCCATCGGCGGCGCGATCGGCACCGGATTGTTCATGGGCTCCGGCAAGACCATCTCGCTGGCCGGCCCGTCCGTCATTTTCGTCTACATGATCATCGGCTTCATGCTGTTCTTCGTCATGCGGGCCATGGGCGAGATCCTGCTCTCCAACCTGAACTACAAGTCCTTCAGCGACTTCGCCGGCGACCTCCTGGGCCCCTGGGCGGGCTTCTTCACCGGCTGGTCCTACTGGTTCTTCTGGGTGGTGACAGGCGTGGCCGACATCGTCGCGATCGCCGGGTACGTGGACAAACTCGCCCCCGGCACGCCGCTGTGGATCCCTGCCCTGATCACGCCGGTTGTGCTGATCCTGCTGAACCTCCCCACCGTCAAGGCCTTCGGCGAAGCCGAATTCTGGTTCGCCATCATCAAGGTGGTGGCCATCCTCGCGCTGATCGGCACCGGCATCGTTATGATCGCCACGAACTTCACCTCCCCCAACGGCGCGGTGGCGAGCCTGGCCAACATGTGGAACGACGGCGGCATGTTCCCGCACGGCATGTTCGGGTTCATCCTTGGCTTCCAGATCGCCATCTTCGCCTTCGCCGGCATCGAGCTGGTGGGCACCGCGGCAGCAGAAACCAAGAACCCCGAGAAGAACCTGCCCCGCGCCATCAACTCCATCCCCATCCGGGTCCTGCTGTTCTACGTGGGCGCCCTGGTGGTCATCATGGCGGTCAACCCGTGGCGCACCATCGATGCCGCCAGCAGCCCCTTCATCGGCATGTTCACCCTGGCCGGACTCGGCATCGCCGCGGTGGTCATCAACCTGGTGGTGCTCACTTCCGCGGCTTCCAGCGCCAACTCCGGCATCTACTCGACCTCGCGCATGGTCTACGGCCTGGCCCAGGACGGCAATGCCCCGAAGGCCTTCGGGAAGCTGAGCATCCGCAAGGTTCCGCAGAACGCCCTGCTGTTTTCCTGCATCTTCCTGCTGGCGGGCCTGGTCCTGCTCTACTCGGGTGACTCCGTGATCGGGGCCTTCACCGTGGTCACCTCGGTGGCGTCCGTGCTCACCATGTTCGTCTGGTCCATGATCCTGATCAGCTACATCGTGTTCCGCCGCCGCCGTCCCGAGCTGCACGCGGCCTCGAAGTTCAAGATGCCCGGCTCGGGCTTTATGCCCTACGTGGTGCTCGCCTTCTTCGGCTTCATGCTGGTGGCACTTGGCCAGGCCGATGACACCCGGCTTGCGCTACTGGTAGCACCGATCTGGTTCATGCTGCTCGGCGGTGCCTGGTACTTCAACCGGCAGACGCCGCTCCAGCAGGCCCGGATGGCGGAATGGAAGGCAATTCGCGACGCCGAAAAAGTCCCCGTAGCGGGTTAGGCGGTACCCGCCGGCCCGGAAGGGCACACCCCCGGGAGCTCCGGCCGGATCCAACCGGCCGGGGCTCCCGTCGTCGCGCCGGCCTACCGGCGCCCGGCGACCCGCGGGGCGACCACAACGGCTGCGACGCCGATCACCGCTGTGAGGGCGAAGACGCCGCCGAAGGACGCCGCCGTCGTCGGGAACGCGGCAAAGATGATCCCCGTGGTGGCGAGGGACAGCGCGCCGCCGAGTGAATCGGAAATGGACATCGCCGAGCTGTTGAAGCCCTCGTTCTCCCGGCTGGACAGGGCCAAGGTCATGACGCTCAGGCGCGCGTACATCAGCCCCATGCCGCCCCCGGCGAACACCCAGGCGGCGATCGCGACGGCGGCCGGCCAACTGAGGAGCGTGGTCACCAGCACCAGGACGACGGCGCCGAGGACGAGGGCCGCTCCAATCCGGACCGCGCGGCGGTGATCAAGCCGCGTCCCGAGCCGGCCCTGGACCGCCGAACCGGCGGCCCAGGAGACGGCTCCGCCCGTAAGCGCCAGGCCTGCGAAGGTGGGCGAAAAATCGTAGCGTTCCACCAGCAGATAGGGCAGATACACCTCGGCGCCGAAGAACGCGGCAGAAGCCAGGCCGCGCGTGAGGATAACGCTGGGGAGGCCGCGGCGGGCTGTCAGGGTGCCCTGCGGCACCAGCGGGCGGACGGAGATGAGGGCCACGGCTACGGCCGCCACAGCCACGACGCCGCCTGCCACCGGAAGCCGGGCGGAGAGGTTCAGGCCGAGCACGGCGAGCGCCGCGAGGGCGGCCCAGGCCAGCCTGAAGGAGCCCCAGGGCTTGTGCGGGGCAGGAGTGGGCATGTCCTCCGGCGCGGACTTGGGGGTTCCGTGCGGGGTACTGCCTGGAGCTCCGCGCAGGCCGCGCAGCGCCGGCACAATCATCAGCAACGCGGGAACCACAAGCCCCACGACGCCAAGGAACACCCAGTGCCAGCTGGCCATCTGCGCCACGACGCCCGCGGCGAAGGGTCCCACCAGCGAGGGAATCACCCAGGCCGCCGAAAACGCGGCAAAGATCTTCGGGTGCAGCACGGGCGGATAGACCCGGGCGATCACCACATACAGTGCCACGGTCATGGCGCCGCCGCCCAGGCCCTGGACCAGCCGGCCCGCCACGAGGGCCGGCATGGTCGCTGCTGTTCCGGCGATCAGCAGACCCAGCACAAACATGACCACGGACGCGTACAGCGGCCCCACCGGGCCGCGCCGGTCGGACCAGTTGCCGGCCGCCACCATACCGATGACGCCGGTGGCGAGTGGGCCGGCGAACGCCAGGGCGTAGAGGGCGGCCCCGTCCAGCTCCCGGCTGACCAGCGGCATGATCGTGGTCACCGCCAGGGATTCGAAGGCGGCCAGAAATACGAGGGCGCAGGCTCCCAGGGTCACCAGGAGGTAGTTGCGGTGGAAGATGCCGGCTGATTCGAGAGTCGGCGCGGGGGTGGTTCGGGGCAAGGTGGCGGCCTGATCGGTGGTGATGGACGGGCGAGTGAAACCCGCGGAGCCGGGACGTTCGACTCAAGGGGAAGCATGCCACAGCCGGCGGCCGGGACGCAGCCCCCCGCCGGGCGGCCGCGGTCTATACTCGCGGGAAGACCGCGGCGACAAGGACGCAACGACGTGACTGAACGAATCGGAATCATCGGTGGCGGGATTGTTGGCATCGCGCTGGCACGCGCCCTTGCCCGGGCCGGGACCGGTGACGTCACGGTCCTTGAGAAGGAGCACCGGCTGGCCGCCCACCAGACCGGCCACAACTCGGGAGTCGTACATGCAGGCCTCTACTACGCCGAGGGGTCACTGAAAGCGCAGCTGTGTGTTGCCGGGCGCGCCGCCCTGCGGGACTTCTGCCTGCAGAAGAACCTTCCGTACCGGGAAGTCGGCAAGCTGGTGGTTGCAGTCGACGAGTCCGAGCTGCCTGCCCTGGCCGACATCGAAAGGCGGTCCCGGGCGAACGGCGTGCCCGGCCTGGCCCGGATCAGTGGCACCGCGCGGCTGCACGAGATCGAACCGCACGTTACAGGGGTGGCAGCGGTCCATTCGCCGCACACCGCCGTCGTCGATTTCGCGGCGATTACCGAAGCGATGGGCCAGGACGTGCGAACGGCCGGCGGCACCATCCTGCTCGGACAGGAAGTGGTTGCGATGGCCGTCGAAGGCGGCACCGTACGGGTAGGAACCGCCGGGGCCGAGCACGTCTTCGACCGGGTGATCGCCTGCGCGGGCTTGCAGTCGGACGTGGTTGCCGGCCTGGTGGGCGCCGACCCCTCGCCGAAAATCCTCCCCTTCCGGGGTGAATACTGGTCGCTCAACCCGGAGCGGAACCACCTGGTGCAGGGGATGATCTACCCGGTGCCGGACCCCCGGTTCCCGTTCCTCGGCGTGCACTTCACCCGCGGCGTGTACGACGACGTGCACGTGGGCCCCAATGCCGTCCCGGCGCTCGCCCGCGAGGGCTACGGCTGGCTCTCGGTCTCCGTGAAGGACACCTGGGAGTCGGTGCGGTGGCCCGGAGCCGGCCCGCTGGCGAGAAAGCACTGGCGGATGGGTGCCGACGAGATCAGAGCGTCACTCTTCAAATCGGCCTACTACCGGAAGGCCCGGCGCTTCATCCCCGAACTCACCATGGCGGACCTGACGGCGAAGACGGCTTCCGGTGTGCGGGCCCAGGCCTGGGGCCGCGACGGGTCCCTCGTGGACGACTTCGCCGTGGACCAGGTGGGGCCCGTGACACTGCTGAGGAATGCGCCGTCGCCCGCGGCCACGTCCTGCCTGGCCATCGCGGACTACCTCATCGACCAGTACCTGCGGGTCCGGAGGCCTTAGAAGTTGGCGCAGGGATGGATCCGGGAGCTTCAGGGCCTGTCGTGGAACCTGGTTCCCGTCCTCACCGTGCTGGGCGGAGTCACCGGGTGGATGCTTACCGCCCCCCGCCACTGAGTAGGCGCTGAGTAGGCGCTGAGTAGGCGCTGAGCCGCCGCCCGGCGTCAGCCGCCGATGAACCGGTTCCGCCCGGCACGGTAGCCGAATACCGCGGCCAGTGAGCCCACGACGAGGAACAGCACACCTGCCGCCGCGAAGGACCCCGTGGCCTGATGCAATTGCCCCACCATCAAAGTGCCGGTGGAGCCCACGCCGTAGCCCACGCCCTGCATCATGCCGGACAGGTGAGCCGCGGTGTGCCCGTCCCGGGTGCGGACCATGATCATGGTCAGCGCGACGGCGGTCAGGCTGCCCTGGCCCAGGCCCAGCAGCCCGGTCCACAGCCAGATCAGCTCCAGCGGACCGAAAACGCTCAGCGCGAAGCCGGCACCGGTCATCAGCGCCACCACGGTATTGATGCCGCGCTGGTCCCGGAACCGGGTGGCGAGCGCCGGCGCAAACAGTGACCCCAGCATCTGCAGCACGATCGAGACGGAGACGATCACCCCGGCCGTGCCGCCGTCCACACCGCGTTCGCGCAGGATCGGCGCCAGCCAGGCAAACACACTGAAGGACATCATCGCCTGCAGCACCATGAAGATGGTCACCTGCCAGGCGATGCCCGAGCGCCACACGTTCACGCCGCCGTGCGAAGTCCGCTGCCGGCCGTGGCGCTGCCGGACCGCGACCGGCAGGAACAGCAGCAGAACGACGCCGGCGGGCAGCGCCCAGAACCGCAGCGCCGCGGTCCACTCCCCCGTCGCGCTGAACACCGGATAGGTGAAACCGGCGCCGAGGGCCGCGGAGGCGCAGATCGCCGTGGTGTAGAGTCCGCCCATCAGTCCGAGCCGGTGCGGGAAGTCCCGCTTCACCAGGCCGGGCAGCAGCACGTTGCAGAGCGCGATCGCGGCACCGCAGGCCGCCGTCCCGGCCAGCAGCGCGGGGAGGTGTCCGGCGTCGCCGGCGTCCAGGGGCCGCAGCAGCAGTCCGGCCGTGAGCACCGCCATGGCGCCCAGCAGCACACGTTCGGCGCCGAAGCGGCGGGCCAGGATGGGCGCCAGCGGCGCGAAGACTCCCAGCAGCGTCACCGGCACGGTGGTGAGGACCACCACCGCCCAGCCCGGCAGCCCGGCGTCGGCCGTCACCTCCGGAAGCACCGCAGAGAAACTGGAGAAGACCGTACGAAGGTTCAGCCCGATCAGGACAAGGCACACACCGAGGTAGGCCAGTGCGCGGCGGCTGGCCACCCGCGTGGGTTCCGCCGCGGGGACGTCGTCAATTTCGGCGTCCACCAGCATGCCCGGGCGGTCCCGGTCCTCAATGCCGGTGACGGCGGATTCCTGGGCGTTCTTCGGTACAGTCACGGACCCATTCTGGCAGGCTCGTCGCCGCAAGCGTTGTCAACAGCGGCCATGTCAACAGCGCACTCGCGGCCGTCCCGTCACCTCCGGCTGATGAGCAGGTAGCGTTCGTCGCTGATCTCCTTTCCCCACAGCGCCGGGTCGGTCAGCGGAACGACGTCGGCGTGGCGGCGGTGCCGGAGGACAAGTTCCTGGCATGTCCCCGACGGAATGCCGGCACCGGCGCCCCACAGTCCTTCCACTAAGAGCATCGTTCCGGGGGTCCGCAGGAGCCGCGTCCACCGGCCGAGGGCGTCGTCCGGATCCGGGAGCGCCCACAGCACGTGGCGGACCAGCACAACGTCGCAGCTTGCCGGCGGGTACGGCGGTTCAGAAGCGTCACCCTGCCGGAACTCAACCGCTGCCGGACGCCCGGCGCTGGCTGCTTCGGCGGCCTTGGCACGGGCGGCTTCCACCATCCGGCCGGAGAGGTCCAGGCCCCTGACGCGGTGCCCCGCCTCCGCCAGCAGCACGGACAAGCTGCCGGTCCCGCAGCCCAAGTCCGCCACCTCGCTGCCGGGCAGCGGAATGAGCGGCAGGACAAGCTCCGCCCACGCCCGGCGGACGCCGGGATCCAGCAGGCCATGATCGGCTTCCCGGTCGAAGTCCGCCGCTTGACCGTCCCAGTATTCGCGTGTTGCGTCGATCATGCGGACAGTCTGCCACGGACCCCGGACAGGAACAGTTGCCCTGGCCCCAGCCTGCCGGACGGCGGAACTCCACTATTCTGGAAGGGATGAGTGAATCCCCAGAATCCCCCGAAACACCGCAGCCACCGCGCCCGGTGACCCCCGGCAGCCAGGCCTCCTTCGGCACGTACGGAGGCCGTCCGGTCAGCTTTGTGCGCCGCGGCACCAGGCTGCAGGGCCGCCGGCAGGTTGCGTGGGAGGAGCATTCCGACCGGTGGGCGGTCGACGTCCCGCGCCACGTCGCCAACACCTCCGTGCACCCGGACTACGTCTTCGACGCCGAAGCCGAGTTCGGCCGCAAGGCACCGCTGATCGTGGAGATCGGCTCAGGACTCGGCGACGCCGTCTGCCACGCCGCCGAGGAGAACCCGGACAAGGACTTCCTTGCCGTCGAGGTGTACACCCCGGGACTGGCCAACACCCTGATCAAAATCAACAGCCGCGGCCTGAGCAACGTCCGCGTTGTGGAGGCGAATGCCCCCGAGGTGCTCGCCACCATGCTGCCGCCACGTTCCGTGACGGAACTCTGGGTCTTCTTCCCGGACCCCTGGCACAAATCACGGCACCACAAGCGCCGCCTCATCCAGCCCGCCTTCGCCGAGCTCGCCGCACGCGCCCTCAAGCCGGGCGGCCTCTGGCGCATCGCGACGGACTGGTCCAACTATGCCGTCCATGTACGGGAGGTCCTGGCCGGCTCCCCCGACTTCGAGAACCTTCACGACGGCGAGCGCAGCGGCGCGGACAGCCCCCTGACCCAGGTGTGGGACTCCGGTGTCGAGTCCCTCGTGGGCGGTGCTCCGGTCAAGGAGGGCCGCGCCCCGGTGAGCACCGAACACACCGGCCCGAACGAGGGCATCGACGAGGCAGGCGGCTGGGCGCCGCGGTTCGACGGCCGGATCCTGACGAGTTTTGAGAACAAGGCACACGAGGCGGGCCGGCTGATCTTCGACCTCAGCTACCGCCGCCGCTAGGCCGGAACCGTCTCGGGCGGCCCCGTGCAGCGGCCCTTCCGGGGCCCGGAGTCGGGGGTGCTGTTCCCGGGCGGCTCCACGTGGCACGATTACCGAAGATGCAAGAACCGGGCGGAAACGGAAGCCCGGCAGAACCACCGAGTCAGTTGAGGAATCCGCCATCAAAAGAGAACTGAAAACCGCCGCGGACACTGCGGAAGAGATCACCAATTCCCGGGCGTTGGAGCTGGTGGCCCGGGCCGGTTTTGCCGTGAGCGGCATCCTGCACCTCCTCATCGGAGTCGTCGCGATCCGGCTCGCCATGGGCGGTCAAGGCAAGGCTGATGTCAGCGGCGCCGTGGAGCAGCTCGGCGGTCAGCCGGCCGGTCCGTTGTTGTTGTGGACGTCGTTCGCGGCGTGTGTGGCCCTCGCCATCTGGCAGGTCAGTGACGCCATCTTTGATTTCGAGCACCTGCCGGCCAAGAAGAAACTGGCCAAAAAGCTGAAAGCGGCACTCCAGGCCGTGGTCTACGCCGGCCTGGCCATCACATTGTTCTCGTTCGCCCGCGGCGCCGGCACTGATCAAAGCAGCTCCACGAGCGATCTCACGGCGACCATGATGAAAGCCCCAGGCGGCGTTGCCATCCTGCTCGCCATCGGGGCGGCCGTGGCGGTCACCGGAGTCGTGTACGCCATCCGGGGGTTCCGCCAGTCCTTCGCCAAACACCTCCGCCTCCCGGCTTCGGAGAAGGCGAGGAAAGCGGTGACGGTCCTGGGCGTCGTAGGCTATGCGGCCAAAGGTGTCGCCCTGCTGCTGGTGGGGCTGCTGGTCATCATCGCCACGGTCAAAGCGCACCCCGAGGAGTCAACGGGGATTGACGGCGGGTTGAAAGCCCTCCGCGAGCAGCCTTTCGGCGTGTACATGCTGGCCGCCGTCGGAATCGGCCTGATCTGCTATGGCATCTTCATGATGGTGCGGGCGAAACTCGCCAAGATGTAGGGCGCGATGGCGGCGCTCCCGCCGCCTGGTCAGGGCTTGAAGTCGTCGTGGACCACAACACGCGAGAGCTCAACCGAGCCGTCCGGCAGGCGCCAGTAGTGCAGCCGCCGGGCCGAGGCCACTCTCTGCTCGATCGCCGCGCGGAAGCATTTCGCCCCGTCCCCGCGTACCACCTGGGCGGCGTCGCCGCCCCCGTCGGTCCGCAGCGCATGCACTTCCCGCGCGGCATTCCGCTCCGCCACCCCGGTCAGGACCTCCACCGCGGCCTTCAGCGCCTTGCCCACGACGCCGGGCTCGGTGAAGCCGTACAGGCTTGCCGCAAACTGGGGGCCTGCTGTCCATCCCGCAGGCAGCTGAAGCCGCGCTTTGTCGCACGCGGGAACGTTCTTGGCCCAGGCGAGATATACATCGTGCCGCAGCCGCTCCTCGTCGGTCACGAACAGCCCCTCCGAATCGGCAGCCAGTGCACGCTTGAGCGCGGGCTGCGTCCGGCGTTTGAAGGCCCGGAGATCGAGGAGTTCATCCTGCCGCCGGGCGAGCCGGTCCGCCACGTCCTCCAACGCCACCCTGGCCCCCTCCGCGATTTGTTTTTCCGCGTCGAGTTCCGCCCGGAGGGCATTCTGCTCCTGCTGGAGGCTGACGAGCCTGGCCCCTGCCTGGCTGGCGGCGGCGACCAGGTCCTGCAAGGCTGCCACCTTCCTCCGTTCCGCTTCGAGCTGGAGCTGTGCGGTCATCAGCGCGGCCGACGCTTTGGGGGCGGGCACTGCCTGAGCCGCGGAGCCGCCGTCGGGCTCCGCGGTCCCGGCCGCTGTTTCCCCCGGGGCGCCGGTCCCCTCGGCGGGGAACGTCCGGCCCGAGGCGGGCTGTTCGGCAAGGTGCCTCCCGGGCAGCAGCCAGGGGGTGCCGCCGGTCAGCAGCGCGGGCGCGTCCTCGACGCCGGCGTCATCGTCGACGTCGAGCAGTGACAGCACCACCGCCCCGTGTTCCCGCAGGAACCGCGCCACCACCACCTCGCCTTCCGTCACCAGGCTGTCCACCGTGTCGAGGGGGTTGGACGAGACCCGGGCCTGGTCAACGGTCCAGCTTGATCCGGGATAGAGGGTGAGCTTCGCGTTCCTGGCGCTCACTTGTTCGGCCAGGGCGAGGACCAGGTCCCCGGACCGGTACAGGTCCGCGAGCCGGGGAGCTGTCCGCAGGTCCTTGATATCAAGCGTCTTGTCGTCGTCGTTGAGTTCCCCCTCGACGGGCTGGCCAAGCTTCAGCATCCAATCGAGGCGGACCGGCGGGGACACGTGCTCGCGCTGGATCGTGCAGCAGCTGCCATCGCCCAGTTCGACGATGGCCCGGGACCCGGCGCTGGCGAAAGCCTTGACTGTGCCTCGGACGCGCCGGGGCACGGTGCGGACCGGCGGGGCCTTCGGCGGAACCACCGTGATCAGGTTCAGCACGTCCTCGATGATGTCCTCGGCCGCGCGGGCAGCCGCCCGGCGGTCCCGCGCCATCCGGAGCGGGCTGCGGTGCACGTCCTCCATCCAGCGCAGATCCTCCGAGTAGACGCGCGCCGCGTTGCCGAACACGTGCGCCCCGTACGGCAGGCTGTCGCCGAACGCATAGCTCTCCGGACCGTTTTCCAGCCAATAGACTTCGGCCAGGCCTCCCACCTCCCGGGCGATATGTTCGACGTCGATCCGGTTGTCCCGCTGTTCCGGATGCCAGGAAACAACCGCCGCCGGTTTGGTCCGCCCGGCGGCCGTCAGGCGCAGCGCGAGTTCTTTCCCGGAAGTGACAACCACATAAGCCTGGTCCATAACGAATCCCCATTCGCAGGTGCGGACGTCCGTGCCGCAGGTGGTGGAGATGCCAACAGCTCTCCCACCATGAGTAGAACAGGGGGCTATGACAAAGTAGCCTGGCAGGCAAAGTTGCCGGGCCGGCGCCGCCGCTACCCGTGCGGCACGGCGATGACGGCCATGGTCTGCTGCTGCGCGTTCCGCATCTCGACGCTGGCGATGTTGGTCAGCTGCAGGGGCGTGGCCCCGGTGATCCTGACCCTGCCGCTGGGCGTGGCCGTCCAGGAGCAGGCCCGGTCTTCGCCGCCGTCGCTGTCCGTCACCCACAGCGACAAGGTGCCGTCCACCGGCAGGCTCCGGCCCTCAACCGCGAGCTCCGTGCCCCAGGTCTTTTTAACCATGCCCACCGTGACCTGCAGTCCGTCGCCGGCCTGGACGGAATAGCTGGCATCCGGTTTGGGCGGCCGGTTGAACAGAGGCGCGGCCAGGATCCCCAGCGCGAGGCACGCAGCAGCCGCCGCAGCCAGCGCCGCGCTCCAGCGGAGCCGTGCTTTCCGCCGCCGCGTGGCGAGCTCGTCGAGCAGCCGCCGCGGCGCGGCGGCCGGCGCGGGAACCGACGTCGCCGGTTCCCGCCCGGCCGCCGTGCCGAGGGCGACGGCGTCGGGCACCGGGAGCGCGTCCAGGAGCGCCGGGATGCTGGCCAGCTCGTCCAGCTCCCGCCGGCAGTCCGGGCAACGCCCCAAGTGCTGCTCAAAGAGGTCGGCCTCGTCAGGTTCCAGGCCGCCCAGCAGGTAGGCACCGAGCAACTGGTGCGGGTCTGTGGCGTTCACCGTTGCACCCCCATTTCATCAAGGATCGTCCGGAGGGCACGTACGGCGTAGAACGCCCGGGACTTCACTGTCCCGCTCGGAATGTTCAAACTGACCGACGCCTCCTGGACGGTATAGCGGCGGTAATGGAGAGCCACCAGAACTTCCCGGTGCTCCGCGCTGAGCCGCAACAGCGCCTCTTCCATCAGGACCTTGTTGAGCAGTTCATCGATGCGTTCCGCGCCGCCCGCCGGGTCGGCCAGTTCCCGGTCCGTTGTCTCGCGGGGCCGGCGCTGGGCCTTGCGGTAGTTGTCGATCATGATGTTCCGGGCCGTCCTGAAGAGGTAGCTCCGCAGGCTTCCGGTGATGTGCGGTGCCTGCTGCCAGACCCGCAACACGGTCTCCTGCACGATGTCGTCTGCCAGTTGCGGATCCCGGCAGGCGCTGAGGACGAAGCGCCGGAGGGCCGTCCCGTGGTCGCGGTAGATCGCTGCCACCACGTCTTCGTCCAGCGGCATGACCACCCTCCTTGGCTCTGAGGTTTCCGCGCTCTCCGGTTTCGGCGCTTCTGCCCGTACGACGTCCGGGCCGCCGGAAAGGTTCACGCCCCCCCGGATTCCGGGGCGCAGTCCAGGGGCCTGCTGTGAACCATTCTTCCCCCGGCGGCGTCGTAACGGTTAGCGTCGGCCGGACCAGCCGGCCGGTCCGAGTCAAGGATCAACAAATGAAAAAGAGCCTCAGCATCGGCCTGTCCGCTTTCGCCCTCGCCGCCCTGCTCTCCGGCTGCGCCGGCACCAGCGGAACCGCCACGTCCCCGACGACGACGCCCGGCAGCGCAGCGGGTTCGACGTCGGCACCGGCGTCGACGTCCGCTCCGGCCGCGGCCACCGCGGACCTCAAGGTCGCGGAATCCACCGCCGGGCCGATCGTGGTGGACGGCAAGGGCATGAGCGTCTACTACTACACGAAGGACGTCAAGGACTCCGGGACAAGCACCTGCACCGGCGGCTGCCTCGAAGCGTGGCCCCCGGTCCTCGCCGCGTCTGACACACCAACGGTCGACGGCGTCACCGGCACCGTGGGCACCATTGCCACCCCCGATGGGAAGAAACAGCTGACCGTCAACGGGATGCCCGTGTACTACTACGCCGAGGACCTGGCTGCCGGGGACATTAAGGGCCAGGGCGTCGGCGGCGTCTGGTACCTCGTGGCGCCTTCCGGTGAAATGATCACCGCGGCCGCCGGGTACTGACCTGCAGGCGGGCCGTCCCGGCGGCCGGGACGGCGGCTCAGTCGTCCTCGTGCGCGAACTCGACGGCTGCCAGAATCTCCTTGGTGTCCGGGTGGATCATGACCGCTTCGTCCTCACCGTCCAGCATGAGGAACTCGCCCTGGTCCGTGGTGAAATGCCATGCCAGGGAGGTCTGGCCGTCATGTTCATAGTTGGGGTCGCCCATGGTGATTTTCAGGAGCGTGTGGCCGGCGACGTCGCAGAGCTCGCGGATGATCAGCTCGAACTCCGGGGCACCCAGGAGGTCGTCCTCGGCGGCGTCGGCCTGGCGTTCCGCGAGGTTGGGGATGCGGGAGACGCGCTCGGCGATGTGACGGTCCAGGTCCTCCTCGTCCAGCACGAGGAGGTCTGCCTGGCTCCGGAGCCAGGCCGCGTTCAGCGCGATGATGTCTTCGGCCTCCAGCAGGGTGTCGAACTCGCCGTCGAGCTCTTCCAGGAGCCGGACGGCGTCCGTGACGCCGCCGTCGGTGTCCCCGTCAAGGTCCGTGTCCATGTCAAGGTCCGTGTCCCCGTCAAGGTACGCGGCTGCTTCCTCCTCGGAGAGCGAGTCGAAGGCCGCCGTGATGCGGTTGAAGAGGTCCAAGTGCGCTGCGGCGCCCATCCCCTCCAGACCTGCCCGGATGTAGGCGTCGATGTCTTCGCGTTCGGGCGCGGTGAAGACGTACTGCGCGAAACCGCCGCCCAGCGACTGCGCCAGGTAGAAGTCAACGTAGTAGCTGCGCAGTGCAGTCGCCGCGATTTCCTCGATGTCCAGCAGCTCCGCGTACATCGTGTTGACTACGTCCACATTCGCGTCGACAACGTCGGCGTCGCTGCCGTTGATGCACTCCCGCGGCAGGACCGTCGCGTAATTTGTGGCGGGAAGGGTGGTGGCAAGGTCGGTGCTCATGGAAGATCCTCACTGCAGAAGGCGGGTGGCGCTCCGAACCCTTTCACCGTACGTTGCACCGCCTGCCCTGCGGTTGAGCCGGAGCTGAACGTCCGGCGAAGTCTGGGTGTCCCGGGGAGGCCCGTCGCGGGCCGGGCTGCGCCTTCGTTCGGACGGTAAGAGTTCCAGTCTCTTTTGCGCCCGGCCGGGTAAATAATTTGCTCTAAACCCGTGGACTGGCATTTAAAATATAAGTAGGTATGGTGATGGGTAGATAGCGTTTAGAAAGGCGTGATTCCATTGTCAGGAAAATCTCCCAGAAACATCAATGCCAAGAAAACGGGAAAGTCGATTCTCGAAAAGAGAGCCGAAAAAAGGGCAAAAAGCGAATCCAGCGAAACTCTGTTCGCAAAGCCGCGTAAAAGCCAGAGGTGACACCTCTGCCCTGATGCACCAGCACGTACAACGGACCTGCGGGCAGTGGCCCCTGCATGTTGAAATAACTGCGGGCAGCCGGACTCTATACTCCTAGCCGTTCGGCTGCCCGCAACAACCGGCCCGGTTGGACCGCTTTTCAAGCCTGTGTAAATTGCCGGTCGGTCTGAGATAGAAAGATCCAGTCATGCGCCAAACACTTACCGCTCTCATTATTCCGGCCCGCGTTAGCCACCCCATTCACGTCGAAGAGATCGACAATTCTGTGGCGGCACGGCAGTCCCTGGTTGAAGGAAACGTCGGGGCGATCACTTGTATGGATTGGCACGTCTATCTGAACGACGAGGCAGACTTCATCCCCCTGCCCCTGAACGCCCGGGCCGAAGTGCTGATCCGCGAAGCAGGTCTCCATCTTAACGGGACCGTCAGCGGGACGGCGGTGTTCCTCGGACACGGAAACAACGGCGACGAAGCGGATGCCCCTGCACATCTGCTCCGGCTGGCCGAGCGGCTCTTCGACACAGCGTTGGCGGTCTAACGACAAGGAAGAATCCGTGCAGCCAACCCCGGCTGCGTCCTGCCCTCCGCTTCCGTGTGGGCCGCTGCCCATGAGCCAGCGGGAGACATCGGAACCGCGCCCGGCGCCGGTCATTGGCCGGGAGGCGAAGCACTCACTCGGGTCCCCGGCTGGCCCCGGGTACGGGGAGCCCGGCCACGCTCGCTAAGATGGATCAGATGACCAACTGCTGAAAGTAGTGCGCACATGCCATCCCATCCGGACGAGAGTGCGGCACTGGCAATACAGACTCCCGCGATCAACGACCGCTCCCTTGCGGCCGGACTTGCCTACGCCATGGGGAGCCGCGTTTCCGGGATATCCTTCGACGCCTCCACCGGGCTCATGCTCGGGAAGGTGCGGGGCGGCGCCGATGTGCCGTACTCGACGACGGCGAAACTGGTCCGCAAGGCCGGCGGCTGGAGCTGCACCGTGGGCGTCTGCAGCTGCCCGGTCCGGAAGGACTGCAAGCATGTGGCCGCGCTGTTGTTCTCCGCCGAAGACAACCCGGCGATCCGGGTCCAGCTGCTGGCCCCGGCCGATGTCAGCCGGCTGTCCCGGCAGGTCCCGGTTCTGGACGTCCCGGACTGGGAGCAGGCCCTCAGCCCGCTGATCGCCCAGCCGGGGATCACCCAGTCCACCAACGGCATCCCGCTCGCGCTGCAGTTCGAGATCGAAGAACCTGCGCCGCATTTCTCCTACACCGGCCGCCGGGATCCGCTGCGGAGTGTGCGCCAGCTGAAGGCGCGTCCCGTCATCATGGGCGCCAAGGGCAAGTGGATCCGCGGCGATGTCTCGTGGAACACCCTGAGCTACCTGAGCTACCGGCGCGAGTGCAATGAGGCCCACGTCGAGTGGATGCAGGAGTTCCTCGCCTCGCACACCGCCCAGGCCAACCGCCAGCACGCCGGGACCGGGCTGTGGCTGGGACTGAACACCTATGCCGGCAAGAACCTGTGGAGCCTGTTGGCCCAGGCCCGGAAGATCGGCGTCGCCCTGGTGCACAGCCGGGGTTCGGACCCCGTGCGCCTCGTGGAGCAGCCGGCCGCCGTCGGGCTCAACCTGACCCGTTACGGGACCGCGCCGGCCGACGGACCCGACGCCGACGCTGGCACCGCGCTGCCGGCAGCCGCCGGCGGGGACGGCGGCGGGCTGTCTCTCGCCCCCACCATCACGGTCGAGGGGGATGTGGTGGATCCGGCTTCCGTCGGGACCATCGGACGCCCGGCCCACGGGATCTTCCTGACCTCCGGGGCGGATGCCCTGCCCGGCGTCCCACCGTCCGACTCCGTCATCACGCTGGCCCCGCTGGAGGGCGGGCTCAGCGAGGAGCTCCTGACCTTCGTCACGGCCGGGACCACCCTGCATATACCGGCCCGGGACGAGAGCCGGTTCCTGACCGGTTTCTATCCGAAACTCAAGCAGAGCGCCCGGGTCACGGCCACCGACGAGTCCGTGGAACTGCCCCAGCTGGCCGTTCCCACCCTGTCGCTGCTGGCGAACTACGGCGCCGACCACAGGGTCCGGCTGCACTGGGAATGGCATTACAAGTCCGGCAAGCTCGTCACGGCCCAGCCGCTGTGGCGCCACCCGGGCGATCACGGCTACCGGGACGACCCCGCCGAAGCCCGGATCCTCGACGCCGTCGGGCAACCGTGGGACGTGGTGCCGGCGCTGGGCGAGTCGGCCACCGGCGGCTGGGGAACACCGCGGCTGGCGGCCTCGGCTGAACTCAGCGGCCTCGACACCCTGGCCTTCACCGAGGAGCTGCTCCCCCGGCTCCGTGAGGTCCCCGGCGTCACCGTGGACACCGCCGGCGAGATCGCCGACTACCGCGAGGCGGAGGAGGCCCCGGTGGTCTCCATCTCCACGAAGGCCACCGAGCAGCGGGACTGGTTCGATCTGGGCATCCAGATTTCCCTGGAGGGCCAGCCGGTGTCCTTCGCGGCCGTTTTCTCCGCCCTGGCCGCAGGCCAGACCAAGATGCTGCTGCCCAGCGGCGCCTACTTCTCCCTGGACCTGCCCGAACTGCACCAACTGCGGGCCCTCATTGAAGAGGCCCGGGAACTGCAGGACAACAAGGACGCCCCGCTGCAGATCAGCCGCTTCCAGGCCGGGCTCTGGGACGAACTCGCCCAACTCGGCATCGTGGACCAGCAGGCCGCGGCGTGGCGCGAGTCCGTCGGAGGGCTCCTCGAAGGGGACGTGGTGGGCCTGCCGCTGCCGGCCACGCTCAACGCGGAGCTGCGCCCGTACCAGTTGGAGGGGTTCAACTGGCTCAGTTTCCTCTACCGCCACGGCTTGGGCGGGGTGCTGGCCGATGACATGGGCCTGGGCAAGACCGTGCAGGCGCTGGCGCTGATCTGCGCCGCCAAGGAGGCGGCCGGGAAGCTGACTGAAGCGGCCGACGGCGGCGCTGCCGCCACGGCGCTGGCCACAGACGACGGCGCTGCGCAGCCGGCCGGGGCTACGCCCGGCTCCGCGCCTTTCCTGGTCGTCGCCCCCACCAGCGTCGTGGGCAACTGGGAGGCCGAAACCGCGCGGTTCGCCCCGGGCCTCACGGTACGGGCCATCAGCGAGACGTTCGCCAAGAGCGGCTCTGACCCGGTGGCCGCCACCGCGGGCGCGGACATCGTGATCACCTCCTACGCCCTGTTCCGGATCGACTACGAGGCCTACGCGTCCAAGGAATGGGCCGGCCTGGTCCTGGACGAGGCCCAGTTCGTCAAGAACCACCAGTCCAAGGCCTACCAGTGCGCCCGGAAGCTACCGGCAGTGTTCAAACTCGCCATCACCGGCACCCCGCTGGAGAACAACCTGATGGAGTTCTGGGCGTTGACGTCGATTGTCGCGCCGGGGCTCTTCTCCAGCCCCAAGCGCTTCGCCGAGTACTACCAGAAGCCGGTCGAGAAGAACGGGGACAAGGCGCAGCTGGACAAGCTCCGCCGTCGGGTCCGTCCGCTGATGATGCGGCGCACCAAGGAACAGGTCATCCACGACCTGCCGCCGAAGCAGGAGCAGATCCTCGAAGTCGTGCTGAACCCGCGGCACCAGAAGGTCTACCAGACCCACCTGCAGCGCGAACGCCAGAAGATCCTGGGCCTGATCGATGACGTCAACAAGAACCGTTTCACCATCTTCCAGTCGCTCACGCTGCTGCGGCAGCTCAGCCTGGACCCCTCGCTGATCGATCCCTCGCTCTCCGGGGTGCGCTCCAGCAAACTCGATGTGCTCTTCGAGCAGCTGGAGGACCTCGTGGCGGAAGGGCACCGCGCCCTTATTTTCAGCCAGTTCACCGGCTTCCTGGGCAAGGTCCGCGAGCGGCTCGTCGAGGAGAACATCGAGTTCTGCTACCTCGACGGCAGCACCCGCAACCGTACCGACGTCGTCAATGAGTTCAAGAACGGCGCCGCCCCGGTGTTCCTGATCAGCCTCAAGGCCGGTGGCTTCGGTCTGAACCTGACGGAGGCGGACTACGTGTTCCTGCTGGACCCGTGGTGGAACCCCGCCTCGGAAGCGCAGGCCGTGGACCGCACGCACCGGATCGGGCAGGCCCGGAACGTTATGGTCTACCGACTGGTCGCCAAGGACACCATCGAGGAAAAGGTCATGGCGCTCAAGGCCAGGAAGTCCCGGCTGTTCGCCGACGTCATGGAGGGCGACGCGCTCTCCGGCGGGGCGCTCACCGCGGAGGACCTGGCCGGGCTGTTCACCGACTGACGAGGGCAGGAGCGTTAGCACGCCCTCGGCAGGGGTGCCCGGAGCCGGGCCAGGAGCGTCGCGGCGAGCATCGCCGTCGTCACTTCCACCGCAATGATGACCAGCAGCGCTACGGCACCCGAGGACGCCGCGCCGGCTGATACGGGCGCCGCGCCGGCTGAGGCGGCAGCTGCAGCATGGTGGATGTGGCCCGATGCCCCGGCACCGGCACCGAGGAGCAGCAGCGCATGCACCCCGGTCATCGCCAAAGCCGAGGCCATGACCCGGCGAAGGGCCCCGACCTGCCCGTGGCGCCAGATATGCACGGTACACGGGAGGCACACGGCCACCATGGCAAGCATCACCAGGTTCAGCCACAGCCCGTGGTGGTTCCCGGCGACAAGCCACACGTGCAGGAGGCACGACGCCGCCGTCACGGCGGCGCAGATCCGGGAATGGAGGACCGGGCGGGTCCGGCGATCCACCCCTGCTGCGACAGTCACGGTGCCGGCCTAGCCGTGGCAGTGGCCGCCGGCCGGCTGTGCACTCGCGGGCACATCCAGCACGGGGCTGCGGTCGAAGAAGCCCTCCGGCCGGAGCTTGAAGCCCACGGTGTCCACCGGCATGATGGGCCAGTCCTCGGGACGCGGGAAGTGGGTGAGGCCGAAAGTGTGCCACACCACGATGTCCTGGCCGTCGATGTCGCGGTCCTGGGCGATGTAGGCCGGCAGGCCGGCCCCGCCGGCATGCTGGTTCACGAAGTCGCCCGTGGGGTAGCGCTCATCGTCGGCGTACCGGGTCACCCACAGGTCCTTCGTGGCGAAAGCGGCGCGCCGGGCGATGGAGGACTCCGGGGCTGCGAGCAGGGTGGGCTGATTCCCGGAGTGGAGCTTGTAGGCCACGGGCTCGCCGAGACGGTTCCGGGACTGCGGGTTCGAGATGACCCATGTCCTGCCGCTTGCGGCACCTGCCTCACGGACCCCCTCGGATTCCCGGGAAAGGACAGTGCGCTTCCGGGAGAAGGCGTTGCCGCGCTCGTTGCCCGCACCCATCGCCTGCCGGACCACGTCCTCCTCCTCGACCCGGTTGGTGAAGCCGTCGATGGCCATGTCCAGTCGGGCGCTGAAGAGGTGCTGGTGGAAGGGTGCCCCCAGGCCGGGGGCCAGTTGGGAAATGTTGTCCGAGCCGCCCTCCGGGAAGGCGGAGGTGAAGACCACGCCGGTGGCTTTTGCCTCGAACTCGATGGTGCCGTCGAGGTAGAGGTACCAGTAGAAGCCGTAGTCGTAGTTGCCGATCGTGGTGAAAAAGGAGATCACCAGGCGGCGGTTGCGTCGGGTGTAGTTGATGCCCGTCCACAGGTCGCTGTGCTTGGCCAGGATGCCCCAGTCCTCCTCGTGCATGCAGATGCCGTTGCGGATCTCCCGGGGGTTGCCGAACGCGTCGCTGATGACGGGGCTGAGGTACGTGATCTCGCCGAGGCAGTCGCAGCCCAGTTCCAGGGAGTTGGCGTACTGGCCTACGAGGTATTCGCCGGTGTCGAAGTAGTTCTGCCAGGACCGGACCGGTGACGGGTCGCCGTACGGGACCACCATCTCGGCGATGGACGCCCGGTTGATGATGGGCCGCTTCCGGTCACCGTCCTGGAAGGCAATGTTGTGCAACACCACACCCTCGCGGACATCGAAGCCGACGTCGAGGCTCCATTTTTCCCACTCGACGTGGTTCCCGCCGCTGACAGTGAAGCTGGGCCCGTCCGGCTGGGTGATGCTGATGGGCTTCTGGGTGGTGCGGAGCGGTCCGGTCAGTTCAGGGTCGGTGCAGTTGCCGTGCTCCTTCGGGACAGGCACGGCGCCCAGGTCCAGAACCTGCGTCACTTCACGGCTGACCACATCGACGTAGGCCACGAGGCCGTCCACAGGGTGGGCCCAGGCGCTGTCCGCGGGGAAATCCTGCACGAAGGCCAGGCCACGCAGGATCCTGCGCCCTTTTTCTTCCGGGTACTCGAAGACACCCGCAGACAGGGGCGCGACGCGGACCTTGCTGACGTCGAGCCCGCGCGCTGCGAGCGCTTTGAGCCAGCGCTCGTCGGCGGCGAGGAGAGCCTCCACCACCTCGAACTCTTCCTCGAGCACCGGAAGCTCGCCGGTGACGGCGGTGTCCAGTTCGACGGCGGAGACCACCTCCCGCCCGGTCGCGGAGACCACGGCATCTGTGGGTGCACCGCCGGAGATGTCATGGATGAAGATGCGGAACCGGCGGTCCTCAGCTCCCTCCGGCGCGTTCCTGGCCGGGTCCATCAGGCCCAGATAGGCGATGCGCTTGGTCTCGCCCAGCAGGCCCGCCGCGCGCAGGATCGCCTGGACTTCGGTGATTTCGGCGTCCGCGGCCAGGCGGTACAGGCTGTACGGACTAGACGAGGTGCGGGTGTCGGTTTGTGCGGTCATCATGACGGCCTTCGTTCGGGGACCCTGGCGGGTCAGAACTTTATTTTCTATAGTTGTAGAGAATACGGAAATGTAAGCTGTGCCACAAGAGTCCGACGCAAGAAAATTGGGGAGCTGTCCCGTGCCAAAGATTGTCGACCACGACCAGCGGCGGCTCGAACTGGTCGACGCCACGTGGCGGATCATCGCCCGGCTCGGGATCGAAAGTGCCACCATGCGTGAAATTGCGCTCGAGGCGGGCTTTGCGAACGGCGCCCTCAAGCCGTACTTTCCCACCAAGGATGACCTGCTGACTTTCGCGTTCGGGCACGTCTTCAACCGCACCAACAAGCGGATCGCGGAAGTCACCGCGGGACAGGTCGGACTCGCGGCCCTGCGGGCTTTTTGCGTCGAGGTGCTGCCCCTGGACGAGGAGCGGATCAACGAGGCCCGGATCGTCATCCCGTTCTGGCAGAAGGCCATCAACGACCCCGACAAGGCCCGGATCCACCGCGACTCGATGGAGCAGTGGCTTGCAGCGATGCGCCAGTACCTCACCGAGGCCCGGCACGCCGGCGCCGTCACCACCACCGTCAGCGACGCCGCCCTGGCCGGGCAGCTGCTCAACCTCCTCCTCGGCGCGCAGATCGCGGCGGCACTTGCCCCGGACGGCCAGGTGGAACTCGGGCTGAATGAGCAACTGGAGGGATTCCTGACCCTGATGGGCTGCCAGGCCCGGTAATCGGGCCCAGGCGATCTTTTTTCGCCGGTTGTCGAAAAAAGATGACAGCGGCGGACTGCGGCGCTACCCTGAAAGGACTGTGTCCCATGACACACTCCCAGAAATACGACGGCGTCAGGATCTCCTATGACCGCAGTTGCAGCCCGCCCCTCGCTCGGTCCCACCGGACAGGACGTCCGAACCAGCACGGCGGAATCCTTCGACCACTGGCGGCACCTCGTCGCGGAATCCTTCGTTCCCTTGGCCGCCTCGAGCGCAAATTCGGACCACTTCCACGGTCGCATGCGGGCCCGCAGGCTGGACCGTGTGGCACTCGTCGAGGTCTCCTCCACAAGCCATGAGGTCCACCGCACACCGGCGCTGATTGCGCAGTCCCACCAGCGCTATTTCAAGCTCAACCTCCAGCTGCAGGGCACCGGGCTCCTCATCCAGGACAACCGCGAGGCAGTCCTGCATCCGGGCGATCTCTCCATCTATGACACCAGCCGCCCCTACACGCTTGCCTTCGAGGGCGACGCCCGGCTCATGGTGGTGATGTTCCCTTGGGACGCGCTGTCCCTGCCGCCGGAGTGCATCGCACAGCTTTCGGCCGTGCGTTTGGCCTCCGACGGCGGCCTCGCCGCCATCGTCGGGCCGTTCATCGCCCACCTCGCGGAGAACCTGGATGCGCTCAGCGGCCCCAGCGGGTCCCGCCTCGCCACCAATGCCCTCGACCTGGTCTCCACGATGCTGCATTCGGAACTGGATATCGCGCCGGACCGGATGAAGCCGCAGGCACTGCTTGCCGTTTCCGTCCGTGAGTACATCGAGGCGAATCTTGCGGATCCCTTGTTGTCGCCGGCGACCATAGCCGCGGCCCATTTCATCTCCACCCGCCACCTGCACAACGTCTTCCACGAAACAGGGACCACCGTTGCCAGTTGGATCCGGACCCAGCGGCTGGAAGGGGCACGCCGGGAACTGCGGGACCCGCTTCACTCCGGAAAGTCCGTGGGTGCCGTCGCCGCCCGGTGGGGTTTCCTTGATGCGGCACACTTCAGCCGCACCTTCCGGGACGCCTTCGGCGAATCCCCCAGCGACTGGCGGCGCGGCGCCTGAGCACGACCTTCACCGTGGTTGACCTCACCTGCCATTGGCAGCATCAGCCGTGACCCAAAGGGGCGCGGTACCGGATCTTTCCGGCACCGCCCCTCAACTCTTAAGCCGGTTGTCAGGCGGGGACCGCCGCGAGCGCCGCCTTGCGTTCCACGCCGACTTCCACCAGCACGCCGGCCGCAAACACGATCGGGACGGCGATCAGCAGGCCCAGGGCCGTTTCGGAGCTCCCGCCGATCAGCGCCGTGAAGTTGCTGACCACGAGGTATAGCACCCAGGCAAGCAGCGCGGTGGCGAGCACTGGAGCCACCGCGGTCTGCCAGAGTTGGCCAGTCACCTTTTCGCGCCGGAAGTATGCGACGACGGCAAGGGAGCACAAAATATACAAGACCAGCAGCGCCGCCACGGCCAGCCCGCTGAACCACGAAAACAGGGTCAGGACGGGATCCAGGGACAGCAGGGCGAACGGCGCCACGAGCACAAACGCGATCACGGTCTGGATCCGGGCGGCGACGGCAGGAGCCCGGTGCCGGTTGGTCCGGGCAACAACGCCGGGCATGGACCCGCGCAGTGCCAGCGAGTGGAGGTAGCGGTTGATGCCGTTGTGGAAGGCGATGATGCCGGCCAGCAGGGATGTCACCAGCAGGATGCCGGTGGCTATGCCGGCCCACGGACCGAACAGCTCCACCATCGGCGTCAGCACGAAGGAAGTGGAGTCGCCTGATTCGAGGGCCGCCCCCGCGGCATCAATGACCTGCGAGGGGCCGTAGTAGCTGACCAGCATCCACGAAATGAAGGAGAAGAAGACCGCGATGACCCCTACGGACAGATACGTGGCACGGGCCACCGTGCGGTGGGCGTCCTTGGCCTCCGCCGAGTAGATGGCTGTGGATTCGAAGCCGAACATGGAGGCGACGGCGAACATGATGGCCACGCCCGGGGCGCCGGCGGCGATCGCCGCCGGAGAGAAGGACGCCGCCAGGCTGATTCCTTCCGGTCCGCCGCCGCGCATCAGCACGGTCAACCCAAACATGAGCAGAATCGCGACCTCCAGGCCCACGAGCAACGCCAGGACCCGCGCCCCGAGTTCGATGTTAAGGGATCCCAGCACCTGCACGCCCGCCATGGTGACCACGGCCAGCAGCCACCAGGGAACCGTGATCCCGGCTGATCCGAGGAGCCCCGAGAATGCCGCGCCGTACAGCCCGTACATCGCGGCCTGGACCGTGCTGTACGCGAGGAGCGCGAGCCACGCCGCTCCGGCCCCGATCTTCCGCCCGAAGGCGGCCGTCACGTAGGCGTAAAAGGCGCCGTTGGCCTGGACCTTCCGGCTCATCGCGACGAACCCGACGGCGAAGATCACGATGACAATGCCCACCACCAGGTACGCCCCGGGCGCTCCGGGCCCGTTGCCGAGGGCCGCGGCCAGCGGTGATGCGCCCACGATTCCGGTCAACGGCGCCTGGGCAGACAAGACAAAGAAGAGAATGCCCATGACGCCGACGCTGCCGGCGCGCAGCGCGGTGGAGTGCTCCGTGCGGGGACTGGACTCTGCGGTCCGGGAATCGGAATTTGAAATACTCATCGGATCCTTCTTTAACTGTCATGAGTGCTGGGGAATGTAAAGAGCTTGGGAAAGGTGCCCGGGTGATGGTGCACCGATAAATCCAGCATTGCAGGTGATGCCCGTCACTTTTTTGTCGATCAGTGATCGGTTGTTGTTCCCCAGCGCATCGGCCTCCAAGGCCCTGGCAATCATTCGCACCGGGTCAACTCCAGTTCGCGCAAAGACAAGACGGCACGTCCGGCACCGGAGGACACTCGGACATGAGTCCCAACGACTCAGAGCCTCAACTACTCGATGTGGAGTACCCATGGAAACCTACGACGCCCTTCTCGCCGCGATCACCCCGGACGCCGGCGAAACCCGGACCATCCTTGACCCCGCCACCGGAACGGTCGTCGGCGAAGCGCCCGTCCACACCGTCCAGGACCTCGAGCAGGCAATTGCCGCCGCCGAAGCCGCCCAGCCGGCCTGGGCGGCGCTGGGCCACGACGCCCGGAGCGCCGCCCTGCAGAGGGCCGCCGACGCCGTCGAACGCTCCGCCGAGGAACTGGCCCGGCTGCTCTCACGCGAGCAGGGCAAGCCGCTCAACGGCCCGAACGCCCGGTTCGAAGTCGGCGCCTGCGCCGCCTGGCTGCGCGCCGCCGCCGGCATCCCGCTGGAGCCGGAAACCGTCGTGGACGACGGCGAAACCCGCGCCGAACTGCACTACCGGCCCATCGGCGTCGTCGGTGCGATCGGGCCGTGGAACTGGCCCATGATGATCACCGTCTGGCAGCTCGCCCCCGCCCTGCGGATGGGCAACGCCGTAGTGGTCAAACCGTCCGAATACACCCCGCTGTCCGTCCTGGCCCTGGCGAAGGTCATCAACGAGGAACTCCCCGACGGGCTGCTGAGCGTCGTCTCCGGCGGCCGCGACGTCGGCGAGGCCTTGGCCGGGCACCCGGCGATCGGCAAGATCATGTTCACCGGTTCCACCACCACCGGCAAGGCCATCATCAAATCCTCCGCGGACACGGTCAAACGCCTCACCCTGGAACTCGGCGGCAACGACGCCGGCATCGTCCTGCCCGACGCCGACCCCAAGACCATCGCCGAAGGCCTGTTCTGGGGCGCGTTCATCAACACCGGCCAGACCTGCGCAGCGCTCAAGCGACTCTACGTCCACACCGATATCTACGACGCCGTCTGCGAAGAGGTCACCGCCGTGGCCGCCGCGATGCCCATGGGTGTCGGCCTGGACGAGAACAACGTCCTCGGCCCGTTGCAGAACAAGCAGCAGTACGACATCGTGGCCCGGCTGGTGGAGGCGGCACGCGATTCGGGGGCCAGGATCCTCCTGGGTGGCAACCCGGACGCCGAGCAGCCCGGGCACTTCTACCCCGCCACCTTGGTCGCCGACATCGACAACACCAACCCGATGGTCGCGGAGGAGCAGTTCGGACCCGCCCTCCCGATCGTCCGGTACAGCACCGTGGACGAGGCCGTCACGATGGCGAACGCGCTCGACGTCGGGCTCGGCGCCTCCGTCTGGTCCGCCGACGCCGCGAAAGCCCGCAACGTCGCTGCCCGGCTCGAGGCCGGCACTGTCTGGATCAACAAACACGGTGCCGTGGACCCGCGCATCCCCTTCGGCGGAGCCAAGCAGTCCGGCTACGGACTCGAGTTCGGCGTCGAAGGCCTCAAAGCCCTGGGCGTTCCGCAGGTGATCAACGGCTGACCGGACCTGGAACCACCCGCCGTCGAACACCTCGTTCGACACGGGCACCGGGCTCGTGACACAGCAACGGCCCAGCGCTGCGGTGTTCCCGCAGCGCTGGGCCGTTGCCGTGCTACGGGACGCGACGCTCCCGCCCTCGGCGGGGGTGCCTGTGCCGGAGCTCAGCCCGCGTGATCCTGCAATTCGCGGGCACGGTGGCCGGCCTGCAGCAGGGGCGCGAAGAACGCGGCCAGCTCCGCCGTCGCCGTCAGCGGCAGGATGTTCGCCACGTACTGGTCCGGCCGCACCACCACCACCGCGCCGCCCCGGTCGATGCCGCGCAGCTCGAAGATGTCCGCCGCCGGATCGGTGCCGTAGACCTTCTCAAGGTAGGTGAGCTTGAACGGCCCCACCTCCGGCTTGAACACCGCAGGCACGGCGCCGATTTCGATGCCCGTGTGGTCCTGCTGGTAGACCACCTTCACGTCGAACCAGGCGTCGCTGTCGGCACCTTCGGGGGTGGCAGCGAGCGGTGAGTCCGGTGCGGTGGCCAGCCATGCGGCGAGATCGGTGGTCGGCGACGGGGCCGCCGCCGACTGACCTGGCGCTGCCGCGTCCGCGAAGACATAGATGCGCCAGCGGCCGTCCGCCGCGGCCTGGTGGCCGAGCTGGACCGGGTTGGTGTCGCACACCCGCACCACCGGCGCGGATTTGAAGCGCTTGCCGACAGGGAAGCCGGTGGCCAGGTTCTGATGCGTCGCCTCGGCGACGATCATCGACGGCGAGTACTCGGTCATAAAGCCCGCGGGGAACTCGGCGGTGCGCACGTAGAAGTCCTCGAGCTCGGAGGGGTTCTCGAATTCCTCGGGCTTCTTCGCCATGAGCGTCGACCACACCTTGTCGAAGTCGATGAGGTTCTTCGCGACGACCTGCCGCTCGGCCGAGTAGGTGGAGAGCAGGCTCTCCGGGCTGCGGCCTTCCAGCACGTGGCCTAGCTTCCAGCCGATGTTAAAGCCGTCCTGCATGGAGACGTTCATGCCCTGCCCGGCTTTGGCGCTGTGCGTGTGGCAGGCGTCGCCGGTGATAAAAACGCGCGGCGTGCGGGTGCCGAGGTCCTCCGGGATGACGTCGTCGAACCGGTCGGTGAGGCGGTGGCCCACCTCGTACACGCTGTGCCAGGCCACGTTGCGCACGTCGAGCGTGTAGGGGTGGATGATCGCATTGGCCTTGGCGATGATCTGCTCGATGGTGGTCTTGCGGACGGCCCCGTTATCGTCTGCGGGCACTTCGCCGAGGTCGACGTACATGCGGAAGAGATGCCCGCCCTCGCGCGGGATCAGCAGGATGCTGCCGCCGTCGTGGGACTGGATGGCGCACTTGAGGCGGATGTCGGGGAAATCCGTGTTCGCGAGCACGTCCATAACGCCCCACGCGTGGTTGGCCTGGTCGCCGGCCATGGTGCAGCCGATCGAAGCGCGGACCTTGCTGCGCGCGCCGTCCGCACCGACGACGTACTTGGCCCGCACGATGCGCGTCTGGCCCTCGTCGGGGCCTGCGGTGTGGAGGAGGGTCACGGCGACGGGGTACTCGCCCTCGCCGACCTCGAGCCCAACGAACTCGTAGCCGTAGTCGGGCGCCATGCGGGAGGGCGAGTTGGCCATGAATTCGCCGAAGTAGTCCAGCACGCGGGCCTGGTTGACGATGAGGTGCGGGAATTCGCTGATCCCACCCGGGTCGTCGAGGGTGCGGGCGCTGCGGACGATCTTCGAGGGGTTCCGGGGGTCCGGCTTCCAGAATGCCATCTCGGTGATGCGGTAGGCCTCGGCGATGATCCGCTCGGCGAAGCCGAAGGCCTGGAAGGTCTCGACGCTCCGGGCCTGGATGCCGTCGGCTTGGCCGATGGCGAGCCGCCCTGCGCGGCGCTCCACAATGCGGGTGGTGACGCCCGGGAACTGGGACAGCTGGGCGGCCGCGAGCATACCTGCGGGGCCGGTGCCCACAATGAGCACGTCCACCTCGTCAGGAAGCTGGGCGGAGCGGTCGATGCCGATGCCGGCAGCCGGCTGGACGCGCGGGTCACCGGATACGTATCCGTGATGGTGGAAATGCACGGGCTTTCCTCACTTCGTTGTGTGGCGGCCTGTCGCCGTCTTTCGTGTTCGATAATTGAACTTCGTGTTCTATTATCGAAAGTTAGTCTGTGATCCAGAACTGTACGGCAGATATGACGTGGGTTACAAGTGCCTCGAAAACCTCCGGAATCAGGGGTTGACGATCCGCCATCCCTAAGTCATAGTCATCGTATACGATTTCGTACTCGATGAGGAGATATTCTTGGAACAGGTCACCGACCACATCCTGGCCGCGGCCCGCAAGGTCATCGCGGTGCATATCAACTACCCCAGCCGTGCCGCCCAGCGCGGGCGGACGCCGGAACAGCCGTCCTACTTCCTGAAGCCATCGTCCTCCCTGGCACTCGGTTCGGCAGCAGCCCCTTCGACGGTGGAGCGCCCGGCCGGCTGCGAACTCCTCGGCTACGAGGGCGAAATCGCTTTGATCATCGGCAAGCCCGCCCGGCGCGTGGGCCTCGAGGACGCCTGGAGCCACGTCGAGTGGGTCACGGCCAGCAACGACCTCGGCGTGTACGACCTCCGCTATGCGGACAAAGGCTCCAACCTCCGCTCCAAGGGCGGCGACGGCTTCACACCCGTGGGCCCGGGCCTGATCGCGGCCGACGCCGTGGACCCCGCCGCGCTGCGGATCCGCACCTGGCACAACGGCGACCTCGTCCAGGACGACACCACCAACGACCTGCTCTTCCCCTTCGCCCGGCTCGTGGCCGATCTCTCCCAACTGCTCACCCTCGAAGAAGGGGACATCATCCTCACCGGCACCCCGGCCGGGGCCTCGGTCGCCACGCCGGGCGACGTCGTCGAGGTGGAGGTCAGCAGCGCTGACCTGACCACCGGCCGGTTGGTCACCCGGGTGGAGGAAGGTACGACGCCGTTCGCGGACTTCGGCGCCCGGCCGAAGACGGACGACCTGCAGCGGGAGGAAGCCTACGGTTCCCGCGAAGCGGCGGGGCTTGCCGCTCTGGCACCGGAGGCGCCGGCTCCCGTCCTGTCCCCGGAGCTGAAGGCGAAGCTGGAAAGCGTCTGCACCGCCACCCTGTCCTCCCAGCTGCGCAAGCGCGGACTGAACAACGTCAGCATCGACGGCCTCACCTCCACCCGCCCCGACAAGCGCATTGTGGGCCTGGCCCGGACCCTGCGCTACGTGCCCAACCGCGAGGACCTTTTCAAGGCCCACGGCGGCGGTTTCAACGCCCAGAAGAAGGCGATCGACTCCGTCAACGAGGGTGAAATCCTCGTCATGGAGGCCCGCGGCGAAAAGGGCACCGGCACCATCGGCGACATCCTGGCCCTCCGCGCCCAGGTCCGCGGAGCCGCCGCCATCATCACCGACGGCGGCGTCCGCGACTTCTCCGCCGTCGCCGCCATGGACATGCCCACCTACTACGCCAACCCGCACCCCGCGGTCCTGGGCCGCCGGCATATCCCGTGGGACACGGACATCACCATCGCCTGCGGCGGCACCACCGTGCAGCCCGGGGACATCATCGTGGCGGATTCCGACGGCATCCTGGTGATCCCGCCGGCCCTCGCCGAAGAGCTCGCGGACGATTCCATCGCACAGGAGCGTGAGGAAACGTTCATCGCCGAGATGGTGCAGCAGGGCCACAGCGTGGACGGCCTTTACCCGCTGAACGCCGCATGGCGCATCAAGTATCACGAATGGGAAGCGATGGGAAGCGGTAAAACCAATGGCTGACACAGTGACAGCCGCTGCCACAAGCACAAACGCTGCCAGCAAATCCGAGCGGGCCTACGCCTCCGTCAAGACCCGCATCGTCGACGGCACCTACTCCCCCGGCTACCGGCTGGTGCTCGCCAAGATCGCCGAGGACCTGGGCGTCAGCGTGGTGCCGGTGCGCGAGGCCATCCGCCGGCTCGAGGCGGAAGGCCTGGTGAAGTTCGAGCGGAACGTCGGCGCCACCGTGGCCGGCATTGACCCCACCGAATACCTGTACACGATGCAGACGCTGAGCATCATCGAGGGCGCCGCGACGGCCCTTTCGGCTCCGCTCATCGGGCCTGCGGACGTGGCACGCGCCCGGTCCGTGAACGCCGAGATGCGCGACTGCCTGACGCACTTCGACCCGGTCCGGTTCACGCAGCTGAACCAGGATTTCCACAGCGTCCTGTTCGAGCACTGCCCCAACCCGCACATCCTGGACCTGGTCCACCGGGGCTGGAACAGGCTCGCGTCCCTGCGGTCCTCCACATTCCGGTTCGTCCCCGGCCGCGCCCACGAGTCCGTGGACGAACACGAGGAGCTCCTGCAGCTCATCGAGTCCGGTGCCGGCGCGGATGAGATCGAACGGGCCGCCCGCCTGCACCGCTCCGCCACCCTGGACGCGTACCTCGCCCAAAGCAACAGTTAGGAAGACAACAATGACGTTCACTGCTCCTGTTACCACCACCCACTACATTCCGCAGGACCTGCCCACCCACATCCAGCACTACATCAACGGCGAATTCGTTGACTCCGTGGGCGGCAAGACCTTCGACGTCCTGGACCCGGTGTCCAACACAAACTACGCCACCGCGGCCGCCGGGCAGAAGGAAGACATCGACCTCGCCGTCGCCGCCGCCCGCGACGCGTTCACCAACGGCCCCTGGCCGAAGATGAAGCCCCGCGAACGCGCCCGCGTCCTGAACCGGATCGCCGACGCCGTCGAAGCCCAGGAGGCCCGGCTCGCTGAGCTGGAGACCTTCGACACAGGCCTGCCCATCACCCAGGCCAAGGGCCAGGCGCTCCGCGCGGCCGAGAACTTCCGCTTCTTCGCGGACCTGATCGTGGCCCAGTTCGACGACGCCATGAAGGTTCCCGGCGCCCAGATCAACTACGTCAACCGCAAGCCGATCGGCGTCGCCGGCCTCATCACGCCATGGAACACCCCGTTCATGCTGGAGTCCTGGAAGCTCGCCCCCGCACTGGCCACCGGCAACACCGTGGTGCTCAAGCCGGCCGAATTCACCCCGCTCTCCGCCTCCCTGTGGGCGCAGATCTTCAAGGATGCCGGCCTTCCCGACGGCGTGTTCAACCTGGTCAACGGCCTGGGCGAGGAAGCCGGTGACGCCCTCGTGAAGCACCCGGACGTCCCGCTGATCTCCTTCACCGGCGAGACCACCACGGGGCAGACGATTTTCCGCAACGCCGCGGCCAACCTCAAGGGCCTGTCCATGGAGCTCGGCGGCAAGTCCCCGTGCGTTGTGTTCGCCGACGCCGACCTCGACGCCGCGATCGATTCCGCCCTCTTCGGGGTCTTCTCGCTCAACGGCGAGCGCTGCACCGCGGGCTCCCGGATCCTGGTGGAGCGCGCCGTGTACGAGGAATTCTGCGACAAGTACGCCGCCCGTGCCAAGAAGATCGTGGTCGGGGACCCGCACGACCCCAAGACCGAGGTGGGGGCCCTGGTCCACCCGGAGCACTACGCCAAGGTGGCCTCCTACGTGGAGATCGGCAAGTCCGAAGGTCGGCTTCTGGCCGGCGGCGGCCGCCCGGAGCACTTGCCCGAGGGCAACTACATCGCCCCGACGGTGTTCGCCGACGTCGCCCCGGACGCGCGGATCTTCCAGGAGGAGATCTTCGGCCCCGTCGTTGCCATCACCCCCTTCGACTCGGACGAGGAAGCCCTCGCCCTGGCGAACAACACCCGTTACGGCCTGGCTGCCTACATCTGGACGCAGAACCTGACCCGCGCCCACAACTTCTCGCAGAACGTCGAGGCCGGCATGGTGTGGCTCAACAGCCACAACGTCCGCGACCTCCGCACACCGTTCGGCGGCGTCAAGGCCTCCGGGCTGGGCCACGAGGGCGGCTACCGCTCCATCGACTTCTACACCGACCAGCAGGCCGTGCACATCACCCTCGGCACCGTCCACACCCCCAAGTTCGGCGCCTAGCAGCGCTCACCGGCCACCCTCAACGAAGAGAGAATCCCATGACCAGCCAAGCTTCACAGCACAACTTCGTCCCCACCCCCACCGTCCCCGCTCCGGACATCGTCCGCTGCGCCTACATGGAGATTGTGGTCACCGACCTCGCCAAGTCCCGCGAGTTCTACGTGGGCCTCCTGGGCCTGCACGTCACCGAAGAGGACGAAAACGCCATCTACCTGCGCTCCTTCGAGGAGTTCATCCACCACAACCTGGTGCTCCGCAAAGGCCCCATCGCCGCCGTCGCGGCCTTCGCGTACCGGGTGAAGTCCCCCGCCGAAGTGGACGCCGCCGAGGCGTACTACAAGGAGCTGGGCTGCCGCACCGAACGCCGCAAGGACGGCTTCACCAAGGGAGTCGGCGACTCCGTCCGGGTGGAGGACCCGCTGGGCTTCCCCTACGAGTTCTTCTACGAGGTGGAGCACGTGGAACGCCTCACCCAGCGCTACGACCTCTACTCCGCCGGCGAGCTGGTCCGGCTGGACCACTTCAACCAGGTGACCCCGGACGTTCCCCGCGGCCGGAAGTACCTGGAGGACCTGGGCTTCCGTGTCTCCGAGGACATCCAGGACTCCGACGGCGTCACCTACGCCGCCTGGATGCACCGCAAGCAGACCGTGCACGACACCGCCCTGACCGGCGGCAACGGCCCGCGCATGCACCACGTCGCGTTCGCCACCCACGAAAAGCACAACATCATCCAGATCTGCGACAAGATGGGCGCCCTGCGCATCAGCGACCGGATCGAACGCGGGCCCGGCCGGCACGGCGTCTCCAACGCCTTCTACCTGTACATCCTGGACCCGGACGGGCACCGCGTGGAGATCTACACGCAGGACTACTACACCGGCGACCCGGACAACCCCACCATCACCTGGGACGTCCACGACAACCAGCGCCGCGACTGGTGGGGCAACCCCGTGGTCCCGTCCTGGTACACCGAGGCTTCGCTGGTGCTGGACCTCGACGGCAACCCGCAGCCCGTCGTCGTCCGTGAGGAAAAGAGCGAAATGGCCGTGACCGTGGGTGCCGACGGATTCTCGTACACCCGCAAGGAAGAGGACGGTCACGCCGGGGAAAAGACCGGCTTCAAGCTCGGCGCGCAGCTGTAGCCATGCTGGATGCCAAGACGATCGAGGCCATCGCCGACGAACTGCTGGAAGCGGGCCGCAGCCGGACACCGGTCCCCCGCCTGACGGCCCGTTACCCGGACATGACGGTGGAGGACTCCTACGCCGTGCAGCAGCTGTGGCGCCGGCGCAACGAGGACGCCGGCCGGACGCTGGTGGGCCGGAAGATCGGCCTCACCTCCAAGGCCATGCAGGCGGCCACCGGCATCACCGAACCGGACTACGGCGCCATCTTCGATGACATGGTGCTTGAGACCGGCTGCGCGGTCCGGTGGGACCGGTATACCCACCCCCGCGTGGAAGTGGAGCTGGCGTTTGTGCTGAAGAAGGACCTGTCCGGCCCGGGCTGCACCATCTTCGATGTCCTGAACGCCACCGACTACGTGGTGCCGGCCCTCGAGATCCTGGATTCCAGGATCGAGATGGAGGGCCGGACCATCGTGGACACCATCGCGGACAACGCGGCGATGGGCGCCATGGTGGTGGGCGGCAACCCCGTCCGGCCCGACGCCGTGGACCTGCGCTGGGTCTCCGCCATCCTCTACAAGAACCAGACTGTGGAGGAAACCGGCGTGGCGGCAGGGGTCCTGGACCATCCCGCCGCGGGGGTCCACTGGCTGGCGAACAAGATCGCCGCCCACGGTGACGCCATGAAAGCCGGGGACATCATCCTGGCCGGCTCGTTCACCCGGCCGCTCTGGGTGTACCAGGGCGATACCGTCCACGCCGACTACGGACCCCTGGGGAGCATCACATGCCGCTTCGAGTAGAACCCGATCCCACCTTCCGGGATGCCCTGCGCAACCAAACGGGCGCTTCTGGCCGTCCTTTGGCCGGAATGTGGGTGTGCTCTGGCAGCCCCCTGGTGGCGGAGATCTGCGCAGGTTCCGGACTGGACTGGCTCCTGATCGACGCCGAACACAGCCCCAACGGCCTCGAGTCCATCCTTGCCCAGCTCCAGGCCGTGAACGGCTATCCGGTCCAGGTGATGGTCCGGCCGCCGGTCAACGACACCGTGCTGCTCAAGCAGTACCTCGACCTGGGCGCCCAGAACCTGCTGATCCCCATGGTGAACTCGGCGGCCGAGGCGGAAGCCGCCGTGGCCGCCACCCGGTACCCGCCGCGCGGCGTGCGCGGCGTGGGCTCCGCGCTGGCCCGCGCCTCCCGCTGGAACCGGGTCCCCGAGTATCTGGCCGGGGCCTCCGGCACCGTCAGCGTCACCGTCCAGATTGAATCCGCCGCGGCTGTCGAGGCCGTGGCGGAGATCCTGGCGGTCGACGGCGTGGACGCCATTTTCCTGGGGCCCTCGGACCTCGCCGCGTCCATGGGCGTGCTGGGGCAGCAGGAACACCCGGACGTGCGTGCCGCCGTCGAACGCTGCCTTGCTGCTGCCGCGGCGGCCGGCAAACCCGCCGGCGTGAACGCGTTCAATCCGGCCACCGCGCACCAGTATCTGGCCGCCGGCGCAGCCTTTATTCTGGTGGGCGCCGATGTGGCGCTGCTGGCCCGGGGCAGCGAAGCCCTCGCTGCGGGATTCGTGACACCGGCCTCCGGCGCCACCCCCACCAGTTACTGACCTTCCAAGGACCTATTCCGGGTTCCTGCGCCGGTTCGCCGAGGAAACCGTCCCTGGCCTGCCCTCCGTTCGGCCCTACCGGTCCCGCCCCGACGGGTGTCCAATGGTCCGTAACGGTAGGAGCGCGGGCGAAGGAGCTGGCCATGGCTGCGCGGATCGGGTTCAGGGGCGCTTCGGGGCGCCGGCGGCGGCGGTTTTCAGCAAGGCTGGGGTCGGTCTTGTCCGTCTTGGCGCTCCTGGCCGGGCTGCTGCCCGCGGCCGCTCCGCCGGCCCAGGCGGCCACCCTCTACGGCCACGATATTTCCTGGCCCCAATGTCCGACGGCGGTCGGCGGGCTGGGGCTCCCGCTGCCGCCGGCGACGACGCAGTTCGTCGTGGTCGGGCTGACCCGGGGGCTTCCCTTCACCGAGAATCCCTGCCTGGCCAGCCAGGTGGGCTGGGTAGGCAGCAATAACAAACGGGCCCACGCCTACACTATGGCCGCCTTCCCCACTGCGGCCCAGCTGACCACGTACCGCGCGCAGGGACCCTGGTCCGCGGCGACCCGGGCCGGGCAGCTTTCGAATGTCGGTTACGCCGAGGCCCGGTACGCCGTCGCGAGCCTGCAGCGCGCCGGGTTCCGGCCCCCGGTCGTCTGGATCGATGTGGAGCCGCGGCCGGCCCAGCCCTGGCCGACCGCCACCGCCGTGCAGCAGCGGGAGAACCGGTACATCGTCGAGGGCCTCATGCGGGGCCTGCGGGACGCCGGCTTTTCCTACGGCCTGTACTCCTTCGCCTCTGGCTGGCAGTCCATCACCGGCTCCTGGCGGCTGCCGGGCGTCCCGGTCTGGGCCACCGCAGGGCGCCTGGACTACCCGGCCGAGGCGCTCGACCGGTGCCGGCAGCCGAGCTTTTCCGGCGGACGCGTCTACCTCGCGCAGTGGTACGACGACATCCGCGACTATGACCTCACCTGCGACCCGTACGCGTTCACACCGCTGCCCATGCCGGCTTCCGCGCTCTCCGGGGCCACGGCGGACTTCAACGGCGACTGGAACAATGACGTGCTGGCCCGGGTGGCGGCCACCGGGGAGATGCGGCTGTACGCAGGGACCGGGCGGGGCGGGCTTTCCCCGGGCCTCAAGATCGGCACCGGCTGGGCCGGCTTCAACGCCCTCGAAACCCCCGGGGATTTCAGCGGTGACGGGGCGCTGGACGTGCTCGCCCGGGAGTCGTCCACCGGCCGGCTGTGGCTCTACCGGGGTACCGGCTTTGGCGGTTGGCTGCCCCGCATCCTGATAGGCAGCGACTGGCAAGCGATGAGTGCCATCGTCGGGCCGGGAGACTTCAACGGCGACCAACGCGTCGACGTGCTGGCCCGCGAGGCGGCAACCGGCATCATGTGGCTCTATCCCGGCACCGGCACCGGCGGCTGGCAGCCCCGAGTGCGGGTGGGCAGCGGCTGGAACGCCTTCAACGCCTTGGTCGCCCCGGGGGATTTTGACGGCGACGGAGCGGCCGACGTGCTGGCACGGGAAACGGCCAACGGCCGGCTGTGGCTGTACCGCGGAACTGGCACCGGCAGCTGGCGGCCCCGCGTGCTGCTCGGCACCGGCTGGAATGCCCTGACCGCGGTGATGAGCCCCGGCGACCTGAACGGCGACCGAACCCCGGACGTCCTGGCCCGCGACAGCGCCGGGGTGCTGTGGCTCTATCCGGGCAACGGAGCCGGCAAGTGGTTGCCCAGGGTCCGTGCCGGGACCGGCTGGAACATCATGAACGCGATCTTCTAGACGGCGCCGCCAGAAGCGGGTCCAGCCGGAGCGGGAGTCTTCGGGAACGGCGGCTCAGGCAGCCGCCGGAGCGGCCGCGGTCCGGGTGGCCGTCTGGTGACGGAACCAGGCGGCGAGCTTTTTGCCCTTGCCCTTCCACCAGCTGTCCTCGTCGCCTCCATGGCGCCACCGGAAGATCACCATGACCATCACGAAGACTCCGCCGGCGACGTTCTGCCACGTTCCGCTGGCGGCGTCGATCAGCACACTCACCGCACTGATGAGGATGGACGGCCAGGCCAGGGTTGTGAAGACGGTGTTAGCCACGTAGCGGCGGTGGGACCGCGGCACCGACAGTGCACGGACCATGTCGAAGCAGACACACACCACCACCACCGTCTGGCCAATGGACAGCAGGATTGAGCCCGGCAGGGTCCCGGCGAAGAGGGCCAGGGAACTGAGCCCGGAGTTCATGGCCTGCCCGCGATCAGTGCGGGTCCAGGCGCCGACTTACCCGGCCACATGGGATCAAACGTGCGGTGCTTCAACATGCGGTGCCCCCCCCCCCCCCCCCCCCCCCGCCGGCAACCCCAATTGAACAGCGTGGTCGGCTGCCGGGTCCCGCGAGGAAGGTACTCGACTTTCGCCTGCACGGCTACGTGGCTCACCCGAAGGTGTACTCATTTTCGTGCGCCCGAACACTTGGTGGTCGAGCCCAGGGGCCACGTCTCAGCCCGGGACGCCGTTTACTGCGGCGGCCCGGGCCGGGATTCCGGGTACGCTTTTCGCGACCATCCGGTGTCCTGAATTCGTTGGATGATGCGTGGGGGCAGGTAGTCGGAGCCACAAAAGACAGGTACCACTACCTGTTGTGAAGCCCGGATTTCGCGGCAACGATGAGGCCATTCGATTCAGCGATGGCAACCGCAGGATTGGGGGATGCGGCTCTTGCCTGTTGACTCCTCTGTCCGGGTGCCCCACAGAAGGAGTCTCACAAATGCGCAAGCTCACCAAGAAGAGCAAGGTCATCGCCGTTGCAGCCTCGGTTGCCCTCGTGGCCGTCGGCGGCGGCACGGCCTACGCCTACTGGACCACCACCGGCAGCGGCACCGGTACCGCCGCCAACTCCGCCGGCGGCGGCACTGTGACCCTGCATGCCAGCTTCGACGCCGGCCTGGCCCCGGGGAACTCCGTGCCCGTCGTGTACACGGCAGACAACAGCACCAACACCGGCACCGTCGTCGGCGCCCTCACCGCAAGCGTGACCACGAGCGTGGCGGAGTGCCTGCCGGCATGGTTCACGGTCAGCGCCAATACCTCGAACTCCCCCGTCGCAGCCAACAGCACCGGCACCCAGGTGGGGTCGGGAACACTGGCATTCCTCAATGACGCCGCCAACCAGGATGCCTGCAAGTCGGCCATCGTCACTGTCACAGTCGGCAGCCTGTAGCTGTGACCCGGCGGGGCCGGACACCCGGCCCCGCCGGGGCCCTCGGGCCTCCGCCCAGCAACCATCAGCCACCGCCGACACCCACAATCCGCGCAACGCGCCGGTCGAAGGAGGATAGGTAATGCAGCATCCAGTGCGGTTCTTCCGGCTCGCGGGGGATCATGCGGGCCTCGCTGGCCGTGCCCTCATGATTGGCTTGCTGGCCATCTTCCTGCCCGCGGGCGCACTCTACGCCGCAGGGCAGCAATTGGCCCCGCCAAAGCCCGGAATCCAGCTGCAGGTCACGCCGGCCAGCCGGAACGTGGACCAGGGACAGGCCACAAGCTATTCCGCAAGCGTCAGCTCCACGGGAGGATTTGCCGGCACAGTTTCGCTGGCTGTCACCGGCCTCCCCGCTGGGGCAACGGCCACTTTCTCGCCGTCGTCCGTCAAACTGACGGCCGGGAGCACGGCCCAGCTCAGCATCAACGTATCCACGGCACCCTCCACAGCGGCGGGAGACTACGATCTGGCGCTGACGGGCCGGAGCGGCTCCGTCCAGTCGGCTGCCGTCAAGACCCAATTGCGTGTCAAGGCGCCCTTGCGCGTCTTCGGCCTCACCGGCGATGTGTCGGGCCTCCTCGCACCCGGGACCAGCCGGTCCCTGGATCTTGGAGTCAACAGCCCGAATAAGAGCATCGACGTCGGGAATCTGACCGTCTCGATCTCGGGTGTCGTCCGCACGGCGAAGGCAGTCGCGGCCAACCTGCCCTGCACGGCACAGGACTATGCCGTGGCGCAGTACAGCGGGCGCTATCCCCTGACGGTCCCGTCCGGCAGCAGCTCGCTCTCACAGCTTGGCATTCCACCGGCCCAATGGCCCCGGATCGCCATGCTCGACACTCCACGTCTCCAGGACGGCTGCAAAGGTGCAGTCCTCCAACTGGCGTACTCGGGATCAGGGCAGGGAAACTGACATGCGATCCACACGATCCTTGGTGCGCGGCACCAGACTCGCCGGAACCGCCTCGGCCAGTGCCGTCGCGCTCTGCCTGCTGGCCGGCGGGGGCACGGCCTACGCTTACTGGGCCAGCACGGGTGCGGGAACCGGGGCCGCAGCGGCCGCCACGATGCAGAAGGTCACCGTCGACGCGATGGTGGCAGGCGACTCGAGCAGCACCAGCCTGGTGCCGGGCGGCACGGCGGACGTCATCCTCCGGACCAGCAACCCCAACGGCTTCGCGGTCCAGCTGTACTCGGTCGCCGCCAGCGGGGCGGTCACGGCCGACGCCGCCCATGCCGGATGCGCCACCACGGGAGTTTCCTTCACGGCCCCGGCCGCCCCGCTCGCACCTGCCGTCACCATCCCGGCGAACTCTTCCCGGCTGGTCACCCTGCCCGGTGCGGCGAGCATGTCCGCGCTGTCACAGTCCGCCTGTCAGGGCGCGACCTTCAAAATTCCCGTCACCGTGGAGGCACGACGATGAGCCGTCACAACGGGCGCGAGGCCCGCCCGCGCGCCCGGGGCCGCGTTGCCGTCATCCTTGCCGGCGCGGCCCTCCTCTCGTGGGCCGGTCCAGGGGCCAACGCCTTCTGGACAACCGTTTCAAACGGAGGTTCCGCGTCCACCACCGCAGACGCGGTGGGCGCTGGCGCAACGCCGACGGCCTCCGTGTCTGCCGGAAATGTCACGCTGGCATGGACAGCCACCGCCACCCGCGCCGGGCGCCCGGTCAGCGGATACACGGTGGCCCGCTATGCCTCGGCATCGGGCGGCACCAAGGTACCCGCCGGCGGCAGTTGCGTAGGAACGGTCACCGCCGGACTCGGCTGCACCGACCAGGGTGTCCCCACCGGCGCCTGGTACTACACCGTGACCCCGGTGCTCGCGCAGTGGCAGGGAGCCGAGAGCGTCCGTAGCAGCGGTGCCGCCGTGGACACCACGCCTCCAGCCGCCCCTGCGGTGGCTGCCCCCGCTTATGTCAACATCGACAACGTCTCCTCCGTGCCGGTCAGCGGCACCACCGAGCCCGGGGCATCGATTGCCCTGGCCGTCACGGACGCCGGCGCGGCGCACACCGTGAACGCCACCGTCACCGCGAACGGCTCCGGGGCCTGGAGCGCCACGGTCAACCTGACGTCGCTTAACGCCGGAACCGTCAACTACCGCGCGGTCGCCACCGACACCGCGGGCAACCAAGGCAATCCCGCGACGCCGGGCACAGCGACCTCGGTCAAGGACGTCACCGCGCCGACAGTCACAGGAGTTCTACTGGCAGACGGCGGGGGCAGGAACGGCAAGCTCGATTCGAATGACAAGGCCACCATCACATTCTCCGAACGCCTGGACGCGTCCACGATCTGCAGTGGCTGGGCTGCCGATCCCAGCGAAACGCTGACACTGACCCCGGACCAAGCCACGGTTACCATCAGCTCCGGCTCCAGCAATACCCTCAGCGTCGCCGTGGATCCCTCGGTCTGCGCGACGTCGAGAATCGGCACCGTGGCATTGGGGGCCAACTACTATGGCTCGGGAACGCTCAGCTACAAGGGAATCATCAGCTGGGATCCGGCCACGAAGACGATCACCATCACCCTGGGGGCCCTGATCACGGGCGGCGCGGGTAACGGAACGGAACAGGCCGCTGTACCGTCCTATACGCCGGTATCCGGGATGCGGGACCTCGCAGGCAACACCTTCGCCACCACGTCCCCGGTCTCCGGCAGCACCAAGTCCCGGTTCTAACGACAACAGTGCCCGGGCCCCTAAGGTCCCGGGCACTGTTTTGTCTTCACTCGGGGTTGCGTGGCCGCCACACGACCAACGCCTGGGAGCGGGCCCGGGGGCGCTTGCCGCGGGCCAGACTGACGACGTCGCCCGCGGCTCCAGCCGCGAAGATGCGGGAGTCGAGGGCGCGCGGGCGCCGTTCGAGTTCCTCGCTCAGTTCGGTGACGCGCCGCTGCAGGGCCGCCACCTGGTTTTCCAGCTGCAGGATCCGTTTGATGCCTTCAAGCGAAACGCCCTCCTGGGAGAGCCGCTGCACCTCGCGGAGCATGGTGATGTCCCGCTGCGAGTACCGCCGGGACTTGCCGGGGGCGCGGCTGGGCGAGACGATGCCCAGCCGGTCGTACTGCCGCAGCGTCTGCGGGTGCATGTCGGCCAGCTCCGCGGCGACGGAGATGACGAAAATCGGCTGCTCGTAGTCGAAGGCCATGGCGGGCGCCCGTTCCTAGAGCCGGGCCTTGGCTGCCAGTTCGGCGCGGACGTCCTCGCCGGCGGTGGCCGCGGAGAAGGCCTTGACGGCTGCTTCGGCGTCCTTGTTCAGCTTCCGCGGGACGGCGACGTCGATGGTCACCAGCAGGTCCCCGGTGGCTTTGGCGTGCTTGACGCCGCGTCCCTTGACCCGCAGGGTGCGGCCCGACGGCGTGCCGGCCGGGACCCGTACTTTGACCTTGTCGCCGTCGATGGTGGGAACCTCGATGTCTGCGCCCAGGGCCGCCTCCGGGAAGGTCACCGGCACGTGGATGCGGAGGTTGTCGCCGTCGCGGACGTAGAAGTCATGCGGTTTAACCGAGACCGTGACCATCAGGTCCCCGTTGCCGGCCGGACCGTACTGGCCCTTGCCGCGGACCCGGACCTTCTGGCCGTCCTTGATGCCGGCCGGGATGCGCACGTCGATGACTTCGCCGTCCGGTTCACGCAGGCCGATGGTGGTGCCGCGGATGGAGCCGGCGAAGGAAATGGAGGTGGACGCGGTCCGGTCCGCGCCCTTCTGCGGGGCCCGCTGGAACGACTGGCCGCCGCCGAAGCCGCCGGCACCTCCGCCAAAGAGGTCCGCGAACTCCGGCGGAATGCCGCCGGCCGTGCTGTAGCCACCGGAGTGGCGCCCGCTGCCGCCGGTGAACAGACCGCCAAAGAGGTCTTCGAAGCCAGCCCCGCCGCTGGCGCCGCCGCCGCCTCCGCCGGGGGCGAACCGTGCGCCGCCCATGGCCCGGATGGCGTCGTACTGCTGGCGCTCGTCGGGATCGGAGAGCACGGAGTAGGCCTCGGAGATGTCCTTGAACTTCTTCTCCGAAGCGGCGTTCCCCGCGTTGGTGTCCGGGTGGTGCTGCCGCGCGAGCTTCCGGTAGGCCTTCTTGATGTCGGCGTCGGAAGCGTCCTTGGCGACTCCAAGGATCTTGTAAAAGTCCTTGTCCACCCAGTCCTGGCTAGCCAATGGCGTTTCCTTTCAAATTACAAAGAGTTAAGGCGAGACTACCGCTGAACGCCGGAGCGGATGAGGGGGCCCGGGAGTGGCATCGGGCCTGCCGGAGCGTGGTGGCAAAGTCCGTTAGGACTTTGCCACCACGCGTAGGGGCGGGGCCCCCTCATCCGCGGAGGCGTGGAGGTAGCTACGCCGGCACAGCCACGATGACCTGTGCTGCGCGGAGCACGCGGTCTCCGGACTTGTAGCCCGAGCGCAGGACCTGGCTGACGGTGTCGATCTCGACGTCCGGGCCGGGCTGCTGGATGAGGGCCTCGTGGATCGTGGGGTCGAACTCCACGCCGGTCTCATCGATGCGCACCAGGCCGTACGTCTTCAGCGCGTTCTCCAGCTTCGCGGCGATCGCGGCGAACGGTCCGTCCGTGAGGTCACCATGCTGGCGGGCGGCGTCGACGTCGTCCAGGACCGGGAGCAGGGAGTTCAGGACGCCGATGACGGCCATCTCCCCTGCCACGGCGCGGTCGCGTTCGACGCGCTTGCGGTAGTTGACGTACTCGGCCTGCAGGCGGCGGAGATCATTCCTGAGCTCTTCCGCCTCCGCGCCGTCGACACCCTGGGCCACGGATTCCGCGGCCGGCACCTCAACACTGTTGAGGATGTCCTCCGCCTGGGACAGTGCGTCCCTGGAATCCGCTTCCCCGGCAGCGCGCTCCTGGTCGGGGTGGCGGGCCTGGCCGGTCTTCGGGTCAACCTTGCGGTTGTCGTGGATGATCGGCTTCTGCGGCTCGCCTTCCTGATTGGCGGCGTCGCGACGGCTCTCGGAAGAACCGTGCTCTTCTTCGTTACCGTGGTGCGGCATGATTACTTCTTCTCGTCTTCGTCAACGATCTCGGCGTCGACGATGTCCTCGTCGGTGCCGGCCGCCGGCTCACCGGCGGGTGCACCCTGGGCGCCGGTGGCGCCGTCCGGGGAACCTGCCTGGGCGTAGATGGCCTCGCCGAGCTTGGTCTGGGAAGCCTGGAGCTTCTCAAACGCGGTCTTCACAGCGGCGTCGTCGGTGCCCTCGAGGGCGGCCTTGAGCGCGTCGACGTCGGCCTGGACCTCGGTCTTGACCTCTTCCGGCAGCTTTTCGGCGTTGTCGGCGATCAGCTTGTCCACCGAGTAGGCCAGCTGCTCAGCGGTGTTGCGCGTGTCGGCGGCCTCGCGGCGGGCCTTGTCCTCTGCTGCGTGCTCCTCGGCGTCCTTGACCATGCGGTCAATGTCTTCCTTGGAGAGGCTGGACCCGCCCGTGATGGTCATGGACTGTTCCTTGCCGGTGCCCTTGTCCTTCGCGGAGACGTGGACGATGCCGTTGGCGTCGATGTCGAAGGTGACCTCGACCTGCGGCACGCCGCGCGGGGCCGGAGCGATGCCGGTCAGCTCGAAGGTGCCCAGAGGCTTGTTGTCGCGGGTGAACTCGCGTTCGCCCTGGAAGACCTGGATGGCCACGGACGGCTGGTTGTCGTCCGCCGTGGTGAAGGTCTCGGACCGCTTGGTCGGGATGGCCGTGTTGCGCTCGATCAGGTGCGTCATGATGCCGCCCTTGGTTTCGATGCCGAGGGACAGCGGGGTGACGTCGATCAGGAGGACGTCCTTGCGCTCACCCTTCAGGACACCGGCCTGCAGGGCGGCGCCGACGGCGACGACCTCATCCGGGTTAACGCCCTTGTTCGGTTCCTTGCCGCCTGCGAGTTCCTTGACCAGGTCGTAGACGGCCGGCATACGGGTGGAACCGCCGACGAGCACGATGTGGTCGATCTGGGAAAGCTGGATGCCGGCTTCCTTGATGACGTCGTGGAACGGCTTCTTGGTGCGCTCGAGCAGGTCCTTGGTGAGGTCCTGGAACTTGGCGCGGGTCAGCTGCTCGTCCAGGTGCACCGGGCCGTCGGGGGTGACCGAGAGGTACTGGAGGGAGACGTTGGTGCTGGTGGAGGAGGAGAGTTCCTTCTTCGCCTGCTCGGCTGCCTCGCGGAGGCGCTGCAGGGCGATCTTGTCCTTGGAGAGGTCGATGCCCTTGACCTTGAGCTGGTTCAGCAGGTAGTCGACAACGCGCTGGTCCCAGTCGTCGCCGCCGAGGCGGTTGTCGCCTGCGGTGGAGCGGACCTGGATGGTGGAGAAATCGTCCTCGTCCTTGCCCACCTCGAGGAGGGAGACGTCGAAGGTTCCGCCGCCGAGGTCGAAGACGAGGATGAGTTCGTCTTCCTTGCCCTTGTCCAGGCCGTAGGCCAAGGCAGCCGCGGTGGGCTCGTTGACGATGCGCAGGACCTTGAGGCCCGCGATTTCGCCGGCTTCCTTGGTGGCCTGGCGCTCGGCGTCGTTGAAGTACGCGGGGACGGTGATCACGGCATCCGTGACCTTTTCACCCAGGTAGGACTCGGCGTCGTTCTTGAGCTTCATGAGGATACGGGCGGAGATTTCCTGCGCCGTGTACTTCTTGTCGTCGACGGCGACGCTCCAGTCGGTGCCCATGTGGCGCTTGACGGAAGCGATGGTGCGGTCGATGTTGTTGACGGCCTGGCGCTTTGCGATCTCGCCGACCAGCACTTCGCCGGACTTGGAGAAGGCAACAACCGACGGCGTGGTGCGGCCACCCTCGGCGTTGGCAATGACGGTGGGCTCGCCGCCTTCGAGAACGGAGACGACGGAGTTGGTGGTTCCGAGGTCGATACCTACTGCACGTGACATGTGTTGCTTCCTTCTTTCCTTGGAAACTTGCTGAGATGGCTGCGGACCGCGGGAGGTCCGGCCGATATTGAGTGATCTGCACTCAACTTTACTCAGGGCCGTTTCAAAGTCAATTCAAAGTTGAGCGAAGTGGACTCAACTATGAATTTCGGGCGTCACGGAGCGCTCTCGGAGAGGTATTCTTTCCCGGATTTCCGGGCATGGCAGGGCGGCAACGCCTGGGACGCCGCCCTGTTCGCTGTGCGCGAAGCCCGCCGCTAGCGGTCGGTTCCGGCGGCCCCGGCAGTTCCGTAGTCGCCTTCGGGGTACTCCCCTTCTTCTGCGGCAGCCGGCGGTGCGCCGGTGCCGCCCGCTGCGCCGTAGTCACCCTCGGGGTAGTCGCCCTCTTCTGCGCCGACGGCGGTGGTGCCGGCGGTGCCCGCCGCGCCGTAGTCGCCGGTGGGGTATTCGCCTTCCACGGCTTCTGCCGGATTCTTCCCGGCCGTGCCCGCCGTGCCGTAGTCTCCCTCGACATACTGGCCCTCGGCGGCGTCGACGTCGGCTTCAGCCGCCTTGCGATCAAACTCGTTGTTTTCGGACATGTTTGGATCCTTCCTGGAAGCCTCGGCGCGCCCAGGCAGGCGCAGTGGCAGTCTATCGAGCACCGGCGGGAGGCAACAGGGGGTGAGGAAAGCCCACCCGGGGCCACTTGGGGGCGGCTATTCCGGGCGGCTATTCCGTGCGGCTATTCCGTGCGGCCTCCGGCCGGGTCCGCCGAGGGGCCAAGGCCTGCGAGGTCCGCCAGCGCGGCCAGATGGTGCGCGAAGAGCTCATCCGGAGCGGCGAAGGTGTCTGCGCCGTACTGACCGAACACCTCAAAGCTGATGGCACCGAACAGGGAAGTCCACACGAGTGCGCCACGCGCCAGCAGAATGTCAGGCACGGCCAGTCCCATATCGCGGCGGATGCGCCCCAGGTCAGCGGCGAGCGGCGGCACGACGGCGGCCTGCCCGCCGCGCGCAGCCAGCCTGCCCGCGCGGTAGGCGCCGTCGAGGAGCGCCATCAATGCGTAAATGACCCGCGTGCCCGGTCCGGTTGTCCGCTCGGCCGGCGCCCGGTATCCAGGCACAGGGCTGCCGAAGAGGAGTCCGTAGCGGGCCGGTTCGCGCAGCGCCCAACGCCTCACTGCAACGCCGAGTGCGCTGAACCGGCCGGAAAAATCAGCCTCGGGGCGGGCTGCCACCGCGGCGTCCACTTCGTCGCCCAGCTCGTCGTAGGCATCAATGAGCAGCAGGGTCAGCAACTCTTCCCGGTTTTCCACGTAGCGGTAAATCGCCGAAGAGACGACGCCGAGGTCCCTGGCCACAGCCCGGAGCGACAGCGCGGCAGCCCCGTGCAGGGCCAGATGCTCCCGGCCGAGGCGGACAATGTCGTCGATGGTCCGGGCCCGGGCCCGCTCGCGGGGCGTGGGCGGCTTCCGGGACGGGGCGCTGGGGTTCTGTGGCACTGACCCAGCCTTTCACAAAACAGAGCAGTGTCAACAAATGTGAGCACTGCTCTTGACTTTCGCCAGCGGCGGTCGCATCCTGTAATCAGAGAGCACTGCTCTCAAGTCGCACGAGGGCATCCGGGGATGGCGAAGTCTGCCCGGCAGCCCTGCCGGCGCCCACCAGCGAAAGAGAGAATCCCGTGTCCCAGTTCGAATCCCCGGAAGCCCGGCCCTTGGGCCTGTTTGTTGTCACCGGAGCCGGGCCGGTGGGCTGGACGGTTGCCGAACAGCTCGCTGCGGCGGGCCGCCGGGTGCGGGTATTGACACGATCCGGCAAGGGGCCCGATCACCCGCTGATCGAGAAGCAGGCCGTGGACGTGTCGGACCCGGCACGGCTTGGCGGGCTGTTCCGCGGCGCCACGGCCGTGTTCCACTGCATCCATGGCTCGCAGTACAGCGCGAAGGTGTGGGCGGCGGAACTGCCCGGCGCCGAGCAGGCCGTCCTGGCCGCGGCCGGCGAGGCGGGCGCCGTCGTCGTCTTCCCGGAGAGCCTGTATTCGTACAGCGAGCCCGACCGGCCGATGACCGAAGAGGGTCCGCGCGAGGCACAGGGAGGAAAGCGCGGTGTCCGCACCGCACTCTTGAAGGCCCGGGCGGCGTCCGCAACGGACACTGTGAGCGTGGCCGCAGGCGATTTCTTCGGCCCCAGGGTCCGCAATGCGCATGCCGGCGAGCGCATGGTGAAACCGGTGCTGGCGGGCAAGTCCCTGATGGTGATCGGCAATGCGGGACTGCCGCACTCCTTCACGTACGTGCCGGATCTGGCCGCCGCCATGATCGTGGCCGCGCAGGACCGCACCCTGTGGAACACGGTGTGGCACGCGCCGACCGGCCCCGCGCTGAGCCAGCGGGAGATCGCCGCGGCGTTCGCTGCGGCTGCGGGCGCCCGGGCGCCGCGTGTGTCCGCCGTCCCGGGCTGGGCGCTGCGTGCGATGGGCATGTTCTCCCCCGCAACGCGGGAACTGGCGGAGACCCTTTACCAGTTCGAGCGCCCGTTTGTGATGGATTCGCGGGCGAGCGAAGCCGCCCTGGGGTTGCAGCCCACCCCGCTCACGGAGGCAGCCGCCGCCACGGTTGCCTGGTGGGGGGACCAGGAACAATGACGACGGCTGCGGACTGCGTTCCGACGAGCGGCGTTCCGGCTAGCGGATGCCTGCCTCCGCGGTTTCCGGCGCGGCAGGCAGGGTGCGGGCGGCAGCATCCGCCTCGGGGCGTCCCAGCTTGCTGGGCCACCAGATCCGGGGGCCGATGTCGTAGGCCAGGGCCGGGACCAGCAGGGACCGGACCACAATGGTGTCCAGCAGGACCCCGAAGGCCACGATGAAGGCCAGTTGCACCAGGAACATGATGGGGATGACGCCCAGGGCCGCGAAGGTGGCCGCGAGCACCACACCGGCGGACGTGATCACCCCGCCCGTGACGCCCAGGCCGCGCAGGATGCCGGGCCTGGTGCCGTGCTTCAGGGATTCCTCCCGGACCCGGCTCATCAGGAAGATGTTGTAGTCCACCCCCAGCGCGACCAGGAAGACGAACCCGAAGAGGGGCACGGTGGCATCGGCGCCCGGGAACCCGAAAACGTTGTTGAACACGTAGGCGGAAACCCCCAGTGCGGCGCCGTAGGACAGGACCACCGAGGCGACCAGCAGGGCCGGTGCCAGCAAGGAACGCAGCAGGATCATAAGGATCACGAGGATGACCGCGAGGACCACCGGGATGATGGTGACGAGGTCACGCTGGGCGGTGGTGTTCGTGTCCAGGGCAGTGGCGGTCACGCCGCCCACCAGCGCGCCGTCGTCGATCTTCTTGAGGCCCTCGCGGAGGGCCACCACGACGTTTTCCGCCTCGTTGGAGTCCGCGGCGAAGTTCAGCGTGGCGTTGATCAGGACCTTGCCGTCCCGCACCGCCGGTTCCGTGGGGGCCGCGGGAGCGCCGGGAGCAGCCGGCGCGCCGGTGATCGGCACGCCGCCGTCGGCCAGCAGGTAGGCGTCCCCGACGCCGTCGGTCGCCTTGGTCTGTTCCAGCACTTCCTGCGCCTTCGCTTCGTCGGCTACGATCACGGCGGGGCTGCCGGTGCCGGCGTCGAAGTGCCGGGCCAGGGCGTCCTGGCCGTCGACGGCGTTGGAGGCGGTGAGGATGACATCGGTCTGCGGGACGCCGTTGGCCTTGAGCTGCAGGACGCCGGCCGAGGCCACGAGGAGCAGCAGCACGGAGGCGATCCAGACGGTCCGGGGCCGGCGGGACACGAGGGAGCCGGTGGCGCGCCACAGGCCCTTCTGCCCCTCAAGGCCGGTGACAATTGCAGGCTCGCGTTCAGTCTCCGGGAGCAGTCTGGGGAGGAAGGGCCAGAACGCGGCGCGGCCCAAAAGTGCCAGCAGCGCCGGCAGCAGGGTGAGGGCGGCGAAGAGCGAGCAGAGGATGCCCGCGGCGGCTACCGGGCCGAGGGCCTTGTTGGAGTTGAGATCGGAGAACAGCAGGCAGAGGAGCGCGATGATGACCGTCGCGCCGGAAGCAACGATGGGTTCCCACGAATTTTTCCACGCCGTCAGTGCGGCGGCCGTGCGGTTGGTGCTGTGCGTCAGCGCCTCACGGAACCGGGACACGTAGAGCAGCGCGTAGTCCGTGGCGGCACCGATCACCAGGATGGACAGGATGCCCTGGCTCTGGCCGTTGAGCTGGATCCAGCCCAGTTTCGCCATGCCGAAGACCAGAAGGATGGCGGCGCACAGGGCGAAGACCGAGGTGAAGAGGACGACAATCGGCAGCAGCAACGAGCGGTAGACAATCAGCAGGATCACGAACACCGCACTGAGGGCCGCGAGCAACAGGATGCCGTCAATGCCGGCGAAGGCGCTGACGAGGTCCGCGGTCAGCCCGGCCGGGCCGGTCACGAAGGTCTGCATGCCCTCCGGGGCGGACGCCTGCACCTCGTCGCGGAGTTCCGCGACAACTTCCTTCACTTCGCCGGCCGCATCGATCGGGACGACGAACTGCACGGCTTTGCCATCCTCGGACGGGATGGGGCCGATGACAGTGCTGCCCGCATCCAACGCCTCAAGATTTCCCTTGAGGGCTGCCACCTCACCCAGCTGGGCCGGGGTGAAGGCAGTGTCGCTCTCGATGACAATGACGGCGGGGATCTCGTTGGTGTCCCGGAACTTGGCCTGCCAGTCCTGGGCCGCCGTGGCCTCGGCCCCTGCCGGGAGGAAGGACGCCTGGTCGTTTGAGGAGACCTCTTCCAGCCGGCCGAAGGTGGGTCCGCCGATCCCGGCGATGGCAAGCCAGGTGATGACGAGCAGGACGGGAACCAGCCAGCGCAGCCAGAAGGGGACGCGGGCACCGGATCGTGGGGTCGTGTTCATGGTTCCTTCTGGTGATTGCCTGGGAGGAGTAGAATTGAGTCCATCATAGACTATCTCCATGATGGAGATATAGAGCGCGGAGATAAAGGCAGAGATAAAGGCGTGGGGGTACTCGCGGATCCGATCTTAGGAACATCGCGGGCGCCCCCGGGTCCGATGCCCGGTGGCGCTGAAGTAAACTCCGGGAGGCGCAACCAACTGCGGCGACACAGGCGACAGGATAGAGGGAGGTGCACCGTGACAGTTGATTCCTCGGGCCGCCCCGACGCGTCCGGGCCGCCGCCGCTGGTCCGGCTGCTGCAGGAGTTCAGCCTCGAAGCCAACCGCTACGTGGACTCCGCCGGCGGCCGCAACGACATGCACCGCACGGACCTCAACGCCCTGGCCGTGATCATGCAGCACACCGCGCGGAACCAGATCGTCACACCCGGGGTGCTCCGCAAGGAACTCCACCTCAGCTCCCCCGCCACGACGGCGCTGATCGACCGGCTGTATAAGTCCGGACACGTGGTCCGGGAACGGCTTGGCACGGACCGCCGCCAGGTCCAGCTACGGATGACCCCCAAGGCCTACCGCGACGGCGGCGCCATGTTCCTGCCGCTGGCCCGCCACATGGACGCCGCGATGGCCGAATTCACCCCGGAGGAGCTGGAGATTGCCACCCGGTTCATGGCGTCGATGATCGAGGCGACGGTCAGGGCCGGGCAGGAGGCGGCGCAGCAGACGGCACCGTCTCCAGCTGACCTGCCGTAACTGCCGTCTTCGGGTGCCCCGCCCGCATTCCTCTCCGGCCCGCCCAGACCGCCGGCAGCCCCCTCCGGCCCGCCCAACCCGCCGGCCGGCCCACCCAGACAGCGGCCGCGGCCAGGCCCAGGGGGACCACGAGCGCCCAGCCGCTGAAGAGCAGCACGGCCAGCATCACAACGGCGGCCACAATAACGCCGTACCAGGCCGCCGTCCGGGCGGGCAGCAAACGGATCCCGGCCACCAGGCCAAACGCCGTCACGGCGGTGAAGCAGGCCGATGCCGCCCCGATCTGGAACTGCATGTTGCTCAGCCCGGCCGCGGCCGCCCCGAAGGACAGGAACGTCATCGCGGCCAGCAGCCCCAGGCTGGCTGCGGGCACCCGGCCCGGGCCAGTGCCCCGCGCGAGGGACCGCGGCAGCACGCCGTCGGACGCCAGGCTCGCCCCCAGCCGGCTGGCGCCGGCGACGAAGGTGTTGATCGGGCCGAAGGTCAGCACCGCGGCGGCGACGGCGGTCAGCGGGGCGGCGAGTCCGCCGAGTCCCTTTTCGAGCAGTTGCGCGATGGGCACGTCGCTGCCGGGGAGGGCCGGGCCCAGTACGGCGACCGAGGCTGCGACGACGCCGATGTACACCACGCCGACCACAACCAGAGTGAGCCAGGTGGCCCGTTTGAGGTCCCGTTCCGGATTGCGAAATTCCCCGGCAAGGTGTGTGACCGCCTCCCAGCCGGCGAAGCAGAAGAAGAGCAGGCTGGCCACCCCGCCCACGGCCCAATAGCCGTGCGGCGCGAACGGCGTGAAGTTCTCGGCCCTGGCGAACGGCGCGGCGAGGGCGACCGCCAGCGCCAGCAGCCCGACCAGCAGCACCATCAGCACCAGTTGGATGCCGCTGGACATCCGGATCCCGACAGCGTTGCATCCGAACGCGGCGGCCAGCAGCAGCGCCGCGGCCAGCAACGCCGTCCCGCGCCCGCCGCCCAGGGCGTGGGCGATGTAGTTGCCGCCGATGACGGCTGTCGCGGGAGCGCCGAACGGAATGGCGAAGTAGAAAAGGTAGCCGGCCACGGCCGAGGCGCGGCGCCCGTAGGCACGGGTCACAAAGTGGGCGATTCCGCCGGCGTCGGGCTGCTGGCGGCTCATCTCCGCGAAGCTGAAGGCCACGGGGGTGCAGAACACGAGCAGCAGGGTCCAGGCCAGGAGCGACGCCGGGCCGGCTTCCTTGGCGGCGATCGCCGGGAGGACCAGGATGCCGGAGCCCAGGATCGCCCCGACGTAGATACCGGTCGCCCGGAACAGGCCGAGCCCTGCCTGCTTGCTGCTGTTGATGTTCACTCCTCTAATCATCCGCACCACGGCCGCGGGCAGAAGCGGCAAAACAGACGGGCACGCATAAAATCCTGCCGTCTTCCGCCCGGCCGCTTCCCCCGCTTCCGCTGATTTGCCGGCGCGTGGCGGTAGCGTTTCATTATGAGTGCGCAGCAGCCTGAAGATGTGTACAGCCACGGCCACCACGAGTCGGTGGTCCGCGCCCACGCCTCGCGGACGGCGGAGAACTCCGCGGCCTTCGTGGTCCCGCACCTCACGCCCGGAGTCTCGGTGCTCGACGTCGGCTGTGGGCCGGGCAGCATCACGTGCGACTTCGCCGGACTCGTCTCCCCCGGGAAAGTCACCGGGCTGGACCGCTCGCCCGAGGTGATCAGCCACGCTGCCGCCCTCGCAGCCGAGCGCGGCGTGCAGAACGTCGAGTTTGTCGCCGGCAACATCTACGACCTCGATTTCGACGACGAAACGTTCGACGTCGTGCACGCCCACCAGGTGCTGCAGCACCTCACGGACCCGGTCGCCGCCCTCCGGGAAATGCGCCGCGTCGCCAAACCCGGCGGGATCGTGGCGGTGCGCGACGCCGATTTCCACGGCATGAGCTGGTACCCGGCCGTCCCCGAGCTGGATGAATGGATGGAGCTCTACCAGCGGATTGCCCGCCGCAACGGGGCCGAGCCCGACGCCGGCCGCCGCCTGGTTTCCTGGGCGCAGTCCGCCGGGTTCACCGACGTCGCACCCTCCAGCAGCAACTGGCTGTACGCCACCGGCCAGCAGCGCCGCTGGCAGGCCCGGGTGTGGGGCGAACGGGTGCTGCACTCGGCCTTCGCGGACCAGGCGCTCGAGTACGGCTTCGCCAACGCCGCCGACCTGGCCCGGATTTCGGCCGGCTGGCACCGCTGGGGCTCCACGGACGACGGCTGGTTCCTGATCCCCAACGGCGAAGTCATCGCCCGGGCCTGAACTGCACCCCCACCAAGCCGGTGCCGCGCGGAATGTGACACGACTATGTCCCTCCTGCCGGAACCTCCTCCCGCCCGCGGCCGTAAACTGGCTCCGTGCAACCCTCCCTTTGGCTGGCCCTGGCGGGCGCCGGCGTCTTGATCAGCTTCACGCCCGGCGCGGGCGCCATCAACACCATGAGCAACTCGCTGAACTCCGGTTTCCGGCGCGCCATCTGGGGAATCCTGGGGCAGCAGGCGGCACTGATCGTGCACGTTGTGATCGTGGCCCTGGGTGTCGGCGTCCTGGTGGCCAGCTCGCCGGTCGCCTTCAACGCGATCCGCTACGCGGGCGCGGCCTACCTTGTCTACCTGGGCATCCAGCAGTTCCGGCACAAACCCGATCTGGACCAGGAGAAGGCGGCCGCGCTGCGCAATGAGCCAGGCCTCTCCATGTTCCGCCGCGGCCTGTGGGTCAACCTGCTGAACCCCAAGGCGATCGTGTTCTTCCTGGCCTTTATGCCCCAGTTCATCCGCCCGGAGGATCCGCTGCTGCCGCAGTACCTGGTCCTGTCAGCCACCGTGGTGGTCATCGACATCCTGGTGATGTGGTTCTTCTTCGCGGCCGCGGCCAAGTCCTTCCAGCGCTTCACGCACGATGCCCGCGGACAGCGGATCCTCAACAGGACATTCGGCGTGCTGTTTATGGCCGTCGGTGTGATGCTGGCCCTGATCCACTGACGCCCCGGCCACAGCCCCCGCGTGACAGGTGCAGAATACAAGTGTGACAAGCTTGTAATGTTCACGGTCCGGAAACTAGCCAAGGGGAAACCGCATGATTCATGATTGCACTATGACATCACCGCCGAGGACCCCACCGCCGAGGACCTCACCGCCGGACCAGTACCGGATCATCGCGGTCTGCACCGGCAACATCTGCCGGTCGCCGATGGCTGAACTGATGCTGGCGGAGGCAATGGCCGCCGCGGGCCTGGCCGGCGCCGTCGTGGATTCAGCCGGAACCACGGCTTACGAGGTGGGCCGGCCGATTGACCCGCGGGCCGCCCGCAAGCTCACCGCCCACAGCATCCCCTCGGACCAGCATGTGGCGCGCGAATGGCGGACGGATTGGTTCCACAGCCGCGACCTCATCCTCGCCCTGGACGTGGACCACTTCGGCTGGCTGCAGCAGGCGGCGCCGGACCGCGAGTCCCTGGCCAAGATCAGGATGTTGCGCAGCTTCGATCCCGCCGTCGCGGGCAAGGACCCCCTCGACCAGGGCATCGAAGACCCCTGGTACGGCGGCCACGCGGACTTCGACGTCACCTGGAACCTGATCCACGCGGCACTTCCCGGGATCGTGGCGCACGTCCAGGCCGAGCTCGCCGTGCTCCGGCGACCGGGCGGCAGTGATCAACCCAATGCAGGGCAGCCGGTACGCTCTATTTCATGAGTCCTGCACCCGTCATCATCGCCATCGACGGACGATCCGGCGCAGGCAAGACCACCCTGGCGATCGAACTGGCGGCACGGCTCCGCGAGCACCACAAGGTGTCCCTCTTTCACCTCGAGGACATCTACCCCGGCTGGAACGGGCTCGCGGCCGGCGTCGAACGCTACGCCTCGACGGTCCTGGCCCCGCTGCACCGCGGCGAGCCCGCCGAATGGGTCAGCTGGGACTGGAACGCGCATTACGACGGCGAGACCCGCACCACCCGGCCCGCCGAGATCGTCCTGGTGGAAGGCGTGGGTGCGGCCGCTGCGGCAGCCCGTCCCTACCTGTCCGCGGTCATCTGGGCCGATTCGCCCGAACACGACCGGCGCAGCAGGGCCCTGGCCCGGGACGGCGACAGCTACGCACCGTACTGGGATGAGTGGGCCGCCCAGGAAGAGGAGTGGCTGGCCGTGGACGACGTTCCGGCCCAGGCCGATGTCCGCGTGCTCAACCTGGCCGACGGCGCCGCGCCGGCGGAAGTGCTCCAGGCCCTCCAGTACCTGCCGGCGCTGACCACGGTGATGCTCCCGGAACTCGCCGCCCGCCGCGGCCTGGAGCTCCGCGCCGAACGGATCACAGCCGCGCCGGACCCTGCCCGGCTGTTCGAGTCCCTCTACGGCCGCTCAGCCAACGCCGTCTGGCTCGACTCGTCCCTGCCGCCGGACGAAGGCGCCGCGGCGGAACGGAGCCGGTTCAGCATCCTGGCCGACGACGGCGGCCCGTTCGGCCAGTCGGTCCGGCACACTGCGGGCAGCACCCAGGTGACGGTCGGCAACGCCGCTGTCACGACGGAGGAGCCGTTCTTCCGGTGGCTCGACGGCGTCTGGGGCGGCCGCGCCGTCCGCGGCCCCGAGGGGTACCCCTGCGAGTTCACCCTGGGCTGGCTCGGCTACCTCGGCTACGAACTCAAACGCGAGACCGGCGGCAGCGACGTCACGGCCGAGTCCCCCGATGCCTGCCTGCTGTTCGCCGGGCGCGCCGTGGTGCTGGACCATGTGGAGCAGGCGGTCTGGCTGCTGGCGCTGGACACCCCCGACGCCGGGGACTGGCTCGGGGCCGCCCGGACCGCCGTCACCGGGGCATGCGGCGGCCTCGAACCGTCCGCCCCGCGCGCGGGCGCTGGCACTGGCACTGGCACTGCCCCGGCCTTCACCGCACGGGACTCGGAGGTCGCCTACAAGTCCAAAATCACTGAGGCCCAGTACCAGATCGCCGAAGGCAACACCTACGAGGTCTGCCTGACCACCGCCCTGACAGCAGAACTTCCGGCTTCCGCCCTGGACCCCCGGCAGGCCTACCTGGCGCTGCGCCGGAGGAATCCGGCCCCGTTCGCCAGCTATCTGCGCTTCGGGGACCTCACGGTGGCGAGCACCTCGCCCGAGCGGTTCCTGCGGATCGCGGCCGACGGCCGGATGCGCGCCGAGCCGATCAAGGGCACCCGGCACCGGGACGCGGACCCGGCGCGGGACGCGCTGCTGCGGCAGGAACTCGAATCCTCCCCGAAGGACCGGGCCGAGAACATCATGATCGTTGACCTGCTGCGCAATGACCTCAGCCATTTCGCGGTGCCCGGCACGGTGTCGGTCAGCCGGCTCTGCGCGATCGAAAGTTACGCCACGGTCCACCAGATGGTGAGCACCATCGATGCCAGGCTCAGGCCCGGGATGCCGCGGGCCGAGGCCGTCGCGGCGTGCTTCCCCGCCGGCTCCATGACCGGCGCCCCCAAGGTCAGCACCATGGCCATCCTGGACCGGCTGGAGGGCGCGCCGCGGGGGGTCTACTCCGGCGCGATCGGCTATTTTTCGCTCAACGGCGCCACCGACCTGGCCGTGGCGATCCGCACCCTGGTGCTCGCGGAGCGGCCCGGCGGTGGCACCGGGCTCAGCCTCGGTGTGGGCGGGGCGATTACGGCCGATTCCTCGCCGCAGGACGAGTACGAGGAAATCCGGACCAAGGCCTTCGGGGTTCTCTCGGCGCTCGGCGCGGAGTTCCCGCCCGGCTGACGGCAACCCCGTCACCCGGCTGACGCCGGTGCAGCTCGGGCTACTGCAGGGTGGCTGTCAGCCGGGCCACGTTGTCCACGTATTTGACACCCATGGGCCGTTTCATCCAGTCCTCGAGGGTCAGTTCCCGCGAAATGCCCCGGTAGGTGTCCTCCACGGCGCTGATCCGGCGCACGATGTCCTCGCCCAGGAGCATCACTGAGACCTCAAGGTTCAGCGAGAAGGAGCGCATGTCCATGTTGCTGGACCCCAGCACCGCCACGTCGTTATCGATGGTGAAGTGCTTGGCGTGCAGCACGAAAGGGGCCTTGTACAGGTAGATCCGCACGCCGGCTTCCAGGAGCGCCTCGTAGTACGACTGCTGGGCGTGGTGGACCAGGAACTGGTCACCTTTTTCCGAGACGAAGAGTTCGACGTCGACGCCGCGCTGCGCCGCCGTCGTCACCGCGTACAGCAGCGAATCATCCGGGACGAAGTAGGGGCTGCAGATCGAGATCTTGTGCTGCGCCGAGTAGATCAGCGTGTTGAAAAGACGCAGGTTGTTTTCCGTGATGAAGCCGGGGCCGCTGGGCACCACCTGGGCCGTGATGTTGCCGGCGTGCAGTTCGGGACGATGCGCCAGCTGATCCTCGAGCGACTCGTCGGTCTCGCTGAGCCAGTCCGTGGCGAACACGACGTTGAGCGTGGTGACGATCGGCCCCCGCAAGCAGGCCATCAGCTCGACCCATTCGCGGCCCACCTTGCGGTGCCGCGGGTTGTTGTACGAGGGTTCGATCAGGTTCTGCGAACCGGTGAACGCCACCTCGCCGTCGATCACCATGATCTTGCGGTGGTTGCGCAGGTCCGGCCGGCGCCACTGCCCGTGCACGGGCCGCAGCGGCAGCATGGGACGCCAGCGAATCTTGCCGGCCTTGAGCCGGGCGATCAGCTTGCTGTAGCCCTGGATGCGCAGGGTCCCCAGGTGGTCGAACAGGAGACGGACCTCGACGCCGCGTTCTGCGGCCTCTTCCATCGCCGTCAGCAGATCGTCCGTGACGTGGTCCGAGCTCAGGATGTAGAACTCGGCGTTGACGAAGGACTCGGCCTTACGGACTGCCGCCGCCATCGCCTTGATCGAGTCCGGGTACCCGGGGAGGAGCTCCACGTGGTTGCCGTCCACCATCGGCAGCGAGCCAAGGGTCTTGTTCAGTTCCGCCGCGGAGGCCACCCATTCCGGGCCGTCGTAGCGGCTTTCCAACATGGCCAGGTCGGCCGTGCCGGCGCGCACGCGGGTGTTCACTGCATCCTGCTGCGCCCGGCGCTTGCGGGAGAGGCGGAAATTGCCGAAGAGCAGGAACAGGACCAGGCCGAGGGCCGGGACGAAGAAGATGATCAGCAGCCAGGCCATGGCCGTGGTGGGGCGTCGGTTTCCCGGGATGATGCCGAGGGCCAGCACCCGGATGGCGAGGTCCACCACGGTCAGGATCATGATCACCCAGGACGGCAGCGTTTCCGCCAGCGAAAATGGCCACAGCACAGGCGAACCCCTCAAGCTCCAGACCCGCGGAACAGTTCCGGAACGGGCAACCGTCAAATCCTAACCCGTTGCCCGCCGCACTAAGCTGAAGCCATGACTTCTCCTGCCGCCGCTCCCTCCCCCGCCACGGTGCTGGTCTTCCTCGACCCCGCGTTCGAGGACGGCCGGCTGGCCGATGCGTCCAAGCCGCAGCTCATGGCGACGGACCAGGGCGCCACCCGCGGCGATGGTGTTTTCGAGTCGCTGCTGGCGGTGGGCGGGCACCCCCGCAAGCTCCAGGCACACCTGAACCGCCTGGCCGGGTCCGCCCGGCTCCTGGAGCTGGACATCCCGGCGGAGGAGCCCTGGCGCCGCGCCATCACAACGGCCATCCGCGAATACCGCAGCCAGCACGTGCCGGGGTCCGTTGCTGACGACGAACTCGTGGTGAAGCTGCTGGTGACCCGCGGCGTCGAAGGATCCGCCATGCCCACCTGCTGGGTCCAGGCGTCCGCACCCGGCCCCGCCGGGCGTCGCCAGCGCGAGACCGGCGTCGACGTCATCCTGCTGGACCGCGGCTACGACAGCGAAGTGGGCGAGCGGGCGCCGTGGCTGCTCCTGGGTGCCAAGACCCTTTCCTATGCGGTCAATATGGCGGCCCTGCGGTACGCGCATGCCCAGGGTGCGGACGATGTCATCTTCACGTCCGCGGACGGCCGGGTCCTGGAGGGTCCGACGTCGACCGTGCTGCTCGCGCACCTGGAGACCGTCGACGACGGCGCCGGCGGGGTCCGCACCATCCGGCGTCTCATCACCCCCCAGCTCGACAGCGGGATCCTGCCCGGCACCTCGCAGGGCGCCCTGTTCACCGCGGCCAAGGCCGCCGGCTGGGAGCTGGGCTACGGCCCGCTGGAACCCCACGACCTCTACGACGCCGACGCCGTCTGGCTGATCTCCAGCATCCGGCTGCTGGCGCCCGTCAACCACATTGACGGCAAGGAAATCGGCACCCCGGAGCTGCGCCGGCAGCTCACGGCAGAGCTCAACGCGCTCTACGCCACGATCCAGTAGCCCAGCGGCATGCAGCGCGGGGTCAGCTGCGGCCCACCCGGGCGCCCCGGATGGGCGCGTGGTGACCCCGCGTTCCGCGTGTCAGCCCTTGGCGAGGGCTTCGTCGACGAGACGGGCCAAGTCGACTGACGCATCCGCGGTGAGCCCGATCCCCGTTACGACGGCCGTGGCCGACAGCGTTCCCTTCAATCCCATGACCATGACTGTCGTCACGGCCTGCCCGGAGGGCAGCGTCTGAGTGGAGAGGGAGCTGAACGAGTTGTCCCCGGTTGTTTTCACGTCCAGGACTTTCGTCGTGTTCGTGATTTTCTGGCCCTGGAACTCCAGCGTGAAGTTTGCACACTTCGTGCTGTTCGCCTCGGAGGCTTCGACATTGCTGCTTAGGAGCTCCGGGTCCGTGACCGCCACGAGGGTGAGCACCGTGATGGTTTCCTCCTTGGCCGATTCGGCGCCGCCGGCGGCGTAGGTGCTGCCCTCGGGAATCTGCGCGCTGCTGTCCGCAAGGGCGCCACATTCCGCCGGAGTGATCTTGGCGGCGTCCATCATCTCGCCGGCCGATTCGATGCCCTGGTCCAGTTCGCTTGCCGGAACGGCAGTCAGCGGCCGGCCTGCGGCGTCTTTCAGCCCGGCGATGATCGCGGCCAGCTCCTTTGCCGCGTACGCCTTCGGTGTGGGAGTCGGGGTGGGCGTCGGCGTGGCGGACGGCGATGCCGCCAGCGATTCCCCCGAAGCAGGCGAGGACGAGCCCCCGGCGGCTGAGGTTGTGCCGCAGCCGGCGAGCGCCAGCGTTGTCGCGAGAAGGAGCGCGGCCGGTGTGATGCTTCTTAGATTCATGGAGGTCCCCAGTTCCTGTGTGATGTGGTCATGCACCGCTCCCAGACGCGATAGCCGAGAGCCTACGACATCAGACGCGGGTAGGGAAAGACAAACGCATGGCAACGACACGCCCGTCGGGCCGGCTAGGCCCACGCCGTCCGGAGCGCCTCCCAAGCGTCGTCGTCGAGCATGCTGGACGGCGTGACGGCGACGGCGGTCGCCCCGCCCGAGATGGACGCCGCCAGCGCGGCTGCCAGGTCCGCCGCGGAGATGCTGCCACCCGTCGCCCACATCCCCACCGAAATGACGAACTTGGGAGAGCGCTTCGCCATGGCCCGGGCCAGTTCGGCGGAGTATTCGGGCTCCTTGCCGTTGAGCCCGAAGTAGTTCCACACCACCAGCCGGTCCGCGGCCGAGGCCAGGAGGCCGTAGTCGTGACCGCTCTCCGTGCGGTCGCCCGCCGGATCGTCCCACGGAGCCCTGACGTCCATGTCCAGGGTGGCCCCGTTTTGGTGTGCGGCCGCCGCCGCCTTCGCCACCACGGAGGCCAGCGCCTCGGAACGCCACGTCGCGATGCTTGGATGCCCGACGTCGATGTCCCCGCTCGCCTGCCTCGGCCAGTCGGTGGCGCCGCTGGCCAGCATGTAGGAATCGCGGTCATCGCCCCCGTAGGTGTTGTTGTCGAACATCAGTTCGGTCAGGGCCACCGCGGCCGGCTGGTAGCGTTTGGTCACCTCGGCCACGAACTCCACCAGCCGCTCCCCGGCCGGACCGGTGGTGAGGGCGGTAACGCTGGCGAAGTCCGTGGACCGGGTGCCGTCGAAGTTGATGCCCGCCAGGCCGGGATTCGTGCTGATCCAGCCCGGGATCAGCAGGTCGACGGTTAAGGTGACCTTCCGCTTCCGGCCGTCGCTGCCGGTTCCGAGGGCCTTGATCGCCTCGGCGACGTGGTCCCGGCCCGGGACGGCTTCCAATTCCGGGTAGGCGGCCCAGGGGAAAGCCGTCCAGTCCAGCCGTCCGACGCTGATGGTCACGCTGTTGGCGTTGACCTCGTCGAGCCTCTTGGCCAGGGCCGGCAGGGTGTGGGCGGCATCGACGACGGTTTCGTAACCGACGCCGACGGTCCGTTCCTCGGCTGGCGCCGCGACCGCACTCGACCCCTCCTGCGGCCCGGAACACGAGGTCACGGCGAGGGCCAGCACGGACAGGAGACCCACAGCCCGTCTCAAGCCCGCGCTTCCGCGCGTGGCGCCGGGACAGTCACGCTGACGATTCCGGTCCGGGTGAGCTTGTTCCAGCGGGCTTCCTTCCTGCGCAGCTCCTGGTTGAGGGCGGCGACCATGGTCAGGCTGGTGAACACGGAATACAACGGGATCAGCGGCAGCACCCAGATGTGCCGCAGGTCTTTCCATGCCCGGTTCATGCCCAGGGCGCACACCGTCAGAACGAGCGTCACGATGATGCCGAGCCAGCCCAGGAACGCCCAGGCGTCGCCGCCGAGCGGGCTGTAGCCCAGAGCGAGGAGGAACGCCAGGTCAAGGAGGACCAGGATCTGGACCACTGGCAGGACCACCATGGTGATGGCGTTGAACAACAGGTAGGCGCCGAACCTGCCGTGCCGGAGATTGCCGATCATGCCCTTGTGGACGGCCATGGTCTGCAGCAGGCCGCGGGCCCACCGGACCCGCTGCCGCCACAGGGCCCGGATGGTCGACGGGGATTCGGCGTAGACCAGCGCCCGCGGCGTGAAGACCACGCGGTAGCCCGCCTTGTGTACCCGCCAGGTCAGCTCCAGATCCTCGCCCACGGTGTCTTCGCGGAACGGCCCGATTTCCTCCACAACCTTGCGCGGGAAAGCGCCAATGTTGCCGGAGACGATGGGCAGGCATCCGATCACGGTCAGTGCGCGCCGGACCATGCCGGTGCCGACGTGGCTGATGAAGGCCAGCATCCGGGTCTGGGCCCGGTTCAGGTTCACCGGCCGGTCATCGCCGCAGACGGCCCCGGTACGCCCGTCCTCGAAGCCCTGGAGCATCTTCTCGACGGTGTACCGGGAAAAGATGCCGTCCGCGTCAACGAACATCAGGACATCGCCGGTCGCGTTGCGGATTCCCAGATTCAGGGCGGCTCCCTTGCCTGCGTTGGCCTGTGTCAGGACCCTGATCCGCGCATCCCCGGCCGCGAGACCTGCCATCAACTCTGCCGTGTTGTCGGTTGAGCCGTCGTCCACCAGGATCACCTCGTACCGGTCATACCGGGTGAGCTGGATAGATCGGACGCAGTTCTCGATGACGGTTGCCTCGTTGTAGGCGGGCACGATGATTGACACGCTGGGCCATTCATCGTGCAGTGTGGGGGCTTCCCGCCGCCGCCGCATGGCGGCACGGACTTCAAACCAGACGGACAGCGGCAGCACCAGGAGTTTGACGAGCCCGAAGACCAGGATGGGCAGGCCCAGCGCGAGGAGCAGGAGCTGCGCCCCGGGGAGGGCTGCCGCGAAGGATGATTCAAACCAGGACATTGGCGTACGCTCCTGTGCTTTGCCGGAAGGATGCCGGGTTGAAGGCTGGAAGGGCGAAGGACGCCAGAACGGCGTCGAGCAGTTCCGGGGCCCGTGCGCTGTTCGCGCCGAACCGGGCGTTCACCTCCAGGACCACGGGGGTCCCGTCCGCGCGGCGGCGGACATCCACGTCCACCGGGCCGGTGAGGCCCAGTGCGCGGACGGCGGCAAGCGCCACATTGCCGACGTCGATCGCTTCGCCCGCGTCGGTCCGGCGGGTGGTGACGGCGTTCCCGATGTTGCCCTGCGCCAACTCCGTTTTCTCCACCACGACGACGAACGGTGCGGCGACGTTGTGCGCGGGCGTGCCGAACACCATGGGACCGTACTCGACGCCCGGGATGAACTCCTGGACGATCTGCCCGGCCGGGAGACGGTGCCAGTCCACCTCCGTGCTGCCGTCGATGACCGTCACGCCGCGCCCGCCTCGCGAGACGCGGGGCTTGACGACGATGGGTCCCCCCAGCGCGGCCATGGCCGCGTTTGCGTCGGCATAGTCGCCGGGCACCCCGAAGCGCGGCGCCGGGACTCCGGCCGAGTGCAGCTGCCAGGCGGTGAAGAGCTTGTCGTCGGCGAGCGCCACCGGCCCGGGATCCCCAATAATCACGCGGACCTCCGCCCCGAACGCCGCCCGGTACGCCGCAAGCTGCGGGAGTTCCTCGCTGACGGTGGGGATGATCACGTTGATGCCCTCCTGCACCACAATCCTGCGAAGCGCGGAAACCAGGTCCGGGTCTGAGGCGGGCGGGACGGGAACCACCGTGAGGCCCGCCCCGGCGGGAAGCTCGCGGATGTCGGTGCCGAGGACGGGAATGCCGCGGTCTTTCAGTTGGGCGGCGACGGCACGGCCCGCGGGCCCTCCCGCGCCGGTGACCAGGACGCGGGGCTTCACAGCTTCTCCAGTTCCGTGTTCAGGAGGCGGATGGGCTCATAGGCTTCTGCGACCCTGCGCCGGGCCTGCCCGCCGCGGAAGGAAGCAATGCCGCGGACACGCTCGGGGGTCATATACGGCTTGGTGAGCTGGTCGCTGTGCATCTTGACCGCCTGGACCTTGGCATCCATGTAGTCGTCAATATCGACGAATACGCTCGGATTGAATTCGCGCGTTGCCGAGGGGCTCTCGTAGCAGAGGATGGAGTGGTGCTGGCGAGCTGCCCGCAGCGTGGCCTGGTGGACGGCCTGGTGGTCCTGGTGCTGGTCATGGTTGGAGTGCGTCAGGATGATGTCGGGGTTGTAGCGGGCGATCGCGGCCTCGATGACACCGACCATCTCCTGGCTGTGCCGGTTGAGTTCCGTGTCGGTGAAATTGTGGTGGGCCATCCCGGTGAGGCCCATGAACGCCGCGCCGCGCTGCGCATCCAGCGAACGTTCCAGGGCGTCCCCGCCGCGCTTGCCGTCGCTCATGACGAGCCCCTGGACCTCGTGTCCGGAGTCCACGAATTTGGCCAGGGTCCCCCCGCAGGCCAGTTCAAGGTCATCCGGATGGGCGCCGATTGCCAGGACACGGCGGGGCTGGCGGGCCGGAACTCCCCCGGTGCGCAGGGCCGTCATGACCACACCCAGTGCCGCGAGGCCGCCGACGGTTGCGGTGAAGTTCGCGGTCCGCCAGAACGGCGTTGCCTCGAGGAGGAAGCATGCCAGATTCGTCACGAGCAGTGTGCCGCCCACACCGAGGGAAACCTGTCGCAGCAACTCGGGCCGGCGCAGCCGGCGATGGAACCAGGAGCGGCCGACGGCGGCAGCAACCAAGAATGTGATCAGGAAAACAATCATCAAGACATATATCGAGACCATGAAATTCAATTCCTTCGTAGAAGTACCGGCAGCCCTCAGCGCTGGACCGGGAATAGAGCGACAGAACGTCAGATAAGGCCGCGGGAAAGAGCCGGGCCTGGGTGCGGAAGGTGGACCATTCGTGGAGCAAGTCCAGGGCATCTCCGGCAGGACGCAGGACGGCAAACAGCGCAGCCGCAAATCGGCGGCACTTGCACGTCTGAGTGTTGACCAGCGCTTATGTTGCACAGCGCGATTACCCCCCCGGCATGTTGCGTGGCATGTGAGACTTTCTGGAGACCTTGGACTTGCTCTTCAGTAAAGTCGAGTCGCCTATCAGTAGGCCCGAGTAGGCGTTACTCGAAACTTTCTGGTTCTGAATTCAATACGTGGGCGGGTAGTACTCGCATTGATTAATTCGACTACCCGGAGCGCGCTATTCCTGCCGTAATTCCCTGCGATTACTCGTCGCGGGCTGCTCCGGAGAGATGGATGTGGTTTTCGGCCAGCCAGACAGGATTGAAGGCCTTGCTCACGTAGTTGCTTCCGGCGTCGGGGCTATGGCCACCACCACCGAGCCGTGCGGTGCTGCGAGTGCCACGCGGAGTGCGGCGGCCACCGCGAGTCCGGAGGACGGGCCCAGGGACAGGCCCTCCGCGTCCAGCAGCCGGTGTGCGGTGGTGTACACCTCGTCGTTGGGGATGCGCAGGAAACGGTCCACCGCGGCGCGGTCAAAGACCTTGGGCCAGTCGGCTTCGGGCCAGGTGTTCCCCACCCCGTCCACCAGGATCGGTCCCGCATGCCCGCCGCTGTACACCGAGCCGAAGGGATCGGCCGCGATGACTTCCACCTGTCCGGCCGATCGTTCCTTGAGGAAGCGGCCGGTGCCGCTGATGGTCCCGCCGGTGCCGACTCCGGCCACGAAGTGCGTGACCGTGCCGCCGGTCTGCGCCCAGATCTCCGGCGCCGTGGCGTCGTAGTGGGCCTGCGGGTTGGCCGGGTTGTCGAACTGCAGCGGCCGCCACGCACCGGGCGTCTCCGCGGTAATCCGCGCGGCCACCGACCTCGCGTTTTCCGGCGATCCGGACGGCGCATCCCAGTCCGTCACCACCACGCGGGCGCCGTAGCGGTGCAGGGCCGCGAGCTTCTCGGCGGAAATCGAGTCGCCCGTCACCACCACCACCGGGTGCCCGGTCAGCGCCCCGATCAGGGCCAGCCCGATTCCGGTGTTCCCGGAGGTGCTCTCCACGATTGTGGCGCCGGGCTGCAGTGCGCCGCTGCGCTCGGCGGCCCGGATCATACTCAGGGCCGTCCGGTCCTTGATCGACCCGCCCGGGTTGTCCGATTCGAGTTTGACGTAGACCGCGCTGGCCAGGCCGCCGGCGACGGCCCTCAGCCGCACCAACGGGGTGTTCCCCACCTGGGCCAGGACGGCGTCCGCATCATTGGGCAGCAGTTCCGCTACCGTGTGCTTCCCCGTCATGGCGTCTCTCCTCCCCGGCAGCTGGTTCCGCGAGCGCCGAACGCAGAGCGCCGCGCGCCGCGTCCAGCAGTTCCGACGCCGGCAGGCCGCTGTCCGCGCCGTGGGCCAGGACCCTGGCCAGGCGAGCCTGGACCGCACCGGTCCCAGCCCCGAGCGGACGCGTCGCCGGCTCCACCGCGCCGTCACCCGCGGCGCCGCCGCCCCCCGCACCCGCCCGGGACAGCAGGTAGGCCGCGGTCAGCGCCTCGATGGTGAAGAGCTTCTCGGCCGCCTCCGCCGAGCGTTCCAGCTGCTGCAGGGCCAACGGCGCCAGGGTGGAATGGTCCTCCACGTCGGCGGACAGGGTGGGCGCCCCCAGCGTGGCCGGCGCCGCGAGGGTCTTCAGCTCGGCCAGCAGCCCGGCGGCCGAGTACCACAGCAGACCCGGCAGTTGCTCGCGTTCCAGGGCCGTTCCGTCCCTCGCCGCGGCAAGGTGCTGCTGACGGATCCGGCGCTGCGGCGGATAGAGCTTGGCGATCCGGCGTTCGCTGCTGATGCCGAGGTGGGCCAGGCCCACCCGGAGGGCCTCAAAAGCCAGGGCCAGCTGCATGGGCTGGAAGTTCCCGCCGGACACCATCCGCCCCGAGGCCAGGTCGGTCAACGGATTGTCGCCTTGTCCGTTGAGTTCCACTTCGAGGGCTTCCTCGAGCGCGCTGAGCTGCCAGCGGTAGGCGCCATGGGTCTGCGGCGCGGCCCGGAAGGACAGGGCGTCCTGCACCGAGACGTCACGGCCGTCCTGCTCCAGCCATCCGCCGCGAACCAGCCGGCGGACGTTGCCGGCGGACACGGCCTGGCCGTCGACGGCCTTGGCCGCCTGCACGGCCGCGGAGAAGGGGCTGAGGTTCCCGCCGCCGTCGTACCGCGCGGTGGCCTCCAGGGAGAGCGCCAGCGCGGTGTCTGCCAGGTCCGCCAGGCCCAGGAGACGCCCCAGCAGGAGCGCACCCACGCCGATCGAGTAGGAGTTGGCGCTGACGAGCGCCAGGGCCTCCCCCGGCGCCAGGGTCAGCGGCTCCAGTCCGGCGGCGGCGAGCGCCTGGCCGCCGGGGACGGGCGGCCCGTCCGGAGAGAGAACCCGCCCCTCGCCGATGGCGACGGCGGCGACGGCGGCGAGCTGGGTCAGGTCCGAGGATCCCACGGAGCCGTCGCGCGGAATGGCGGGAAGCACGCCGCGATTGAGCAGCCGGGCGTAGAAGCGGGCCGTCTCGGGGCGCACCCCCGAGCCTCCGCGGCTGAAGCCGATCAGCCGGGCGAGGACTGTGGCGCGCGCTTCGGCGGCGTCCAGCATCCCTCCGACGCCGCTGTCGTGGTAGCGGACCACCTGGACCTGGTAGGCGAGGATCGATTCCTCGGCCACGGCAGTGTCGCGGCCGGACCCCAGCAACGTATTGAGGCCATACACCTTGTGGCCGGACTCGATGGCCCGCTGGACCACTTCCCGCGAGCGGCCCAGCACTTCGAGGGCCTGTTCGCTCAGGACCACAAGGACCGAAGGGTCCGCGGCAGCCGCTGCGACCTCCCGGGCGTGCAGCCGGGCCGTGCCGATGAGGAAGGTTGCTGCCGCGGCGTGCATGGCGCTAGAAGTCCAGCAGGTTCCGGCGGAACCCGCCGTCGCCGTAGCCGGTCCGCAACAGCCCGCGGCGGCGCAGCACGGGGGTCAGCCGGTCCAGGACGCCGTGGACGGTCACGGGATCCACGAACCCGGAGAAGAGGAAGCCGTCGCCGCCCACCTGAGCTCCGGTGTCCTCGAGGTAGTCCGCGATCTCCTCGGCGGTGCCGATGATGCTGTCCCCGGCGCCGCCGCTGCGGGCCTGGAGGAGCTGGCGCAGTGTGGAGCCCGGCGGCCCGGCCTTGGTGAAGTGGTCGAGGGTGCCCTGGTTGCTGTTGGTGTGGAGTTCCGGCAACGGGGCGTCCAGGTCGAACTTTTTGAAGTCGATGACGGAGAGATAGGAGATGGAGTTGAGCTGGCTGTCGATGTCCCGCTGTGTGAGTTCCCTGCGCCGGGCCCTCAGGTCCTCCGCTTCCGCCCGCGTGCCCACCACCGTGGGTTTGAGGACAAACAGCACCTTAACGTCGTCGGGGTTCCGGCCTGCGGCGGCGGCTTCCGCCCGGATGGAGTTCCGGTACGCCGTCATCCCGTCCGCTCCCCGTGCCAGCGCAATCGCGACGTCGGCGTTGCCCCCGGCGAAGGCCTTGCCCCGCGGGGAGGCGCCCGCCTGCACCAGCACGGGTTCCTCCGGCAGCGGTGCGGTGTTCAGCGGCCCGCGGACCTTGAAGAACTCGCCGTCGTAGTTGATCGGGTGGACCTTAGTGTGGTCCGCGAAAACGCCGTCTTCGGTGTCCTCACGGATCGCGTCCGGTTCCCAGCTGCGCCAGAGCCGCCGCACCACGTCCACGAATTCCTCGGCCTTCTCATAGCGCCGGTCGTGTTCGATTTGCTGGTCAAGGCCGTAGTTCTGCGCGGCGAGGTCGCTGCCGGAGGTCACCACGTTCCAACCCAGCTGCTGGTGGGAGAAGTGCTGCAGCGTGGCAAGCAGCCGCGCCGCGGTGAACGGCGGGTAGAAGGAGGCGCTGATGGTCGGCACGATGCCCAGATGCCTCGTGGCGCAGAACAGGTACGGCACGAGGGCCAGCGGATCGTGTTTCGGCGCGAAGGACGCCTGGGCCAGGGAAACTTCCGCGCTCCCGCCGTAGGTGTCCGGGACGGTGAGGGAATCCTCGATGATGAACAGGTCCAGCCCGGAGCGTTCAAAGGCCCGCACCGCGTCCTGGTACAGCGCCGGCTTCTTCCAGTCGTAGCCGATCCCGTAACCGGGGGTACCCCAGCCCTGCACACCGAAGCCGTGGCCCACGAACCAGCCGAAATGCAGCATGGGGCTGGCTGTAGGGGCATCCGACGCGTTCACGGCCACCTGATTTCATCCGGGGTTAGGGGACTGCATCTCCCGTCATTATCCTCCCGGGAGCGCCGATTGGGTCCCTGCGGTCCGGCGGATTCCGTTACTTAACATGACGTGCGCGGCGGTGCCTGCCGGCGTCGCGGGTGTTACGTTTTTGGTGAGTAATGAGAACCGGCGCCAAGCCCTGACTGGCCGGTCGGCAACCCTCCCTTTCGCGGCGGGGTGCCTCAGGTGAATACTCGGCACATCGAAAATTCGAGCTGCAAGCGTGAAAGAAGGAGATCCGTCGTGCCTGACGCGTCCGCCCCCGCTGTCCCCGATACAGCACCCACCAAAGCCCCCGCCGTCCCCGGCGCCGCCGAAGAGAAACTGGCCTACCGCCTGTTTACCGGCCCCGATGACCGGGCCTTCTGCGAGCGGGTCTCGGCCGCCCTCGCCGAGGGTTATGTGCTGCACGGGAACCCGTCCGCCACGTACAACGGCATCAACGTCATCGCGGCCCAAGCCGTGGTGCTGCCGGCCGCGGTTGCCAGCGCCGATGCCGCCGTCGCCAATGCCGTGGATGACCTTGAGTTCGACGGCGAGGGCCACGCGTGAGCTACGCCGGGGACCTCAACCCGCAGGAAGCCTGGGCCAAGCTGGAGGACGGCGCCATCCTGGTGGACGTCCGCACCGAAGGCGAATGGGCCCACATCGGCATCCCGGACACCGCAGCTGCCGGCACCAGGCCGAACGCTCCGCTCTTCATCCAGTGGAACCTTGCCGGCGGCCTCCCCAATGCGCGGTTCATCGAGCAGCTGAAACAGCAGACCCCCGACGGCGAAGGCACCGAGCTGGTTTTCCTGTGCCGTTCCGGCGCCCGGTCCATCGCCGCCGCGATCGCCGCGACGGACGCCGGCTTCACGTCCTACAACGTCCTGGAGGGCTTCGAGGGCGAGCCGGACCGCCACGGTGACCGCATTGTCAACGGCTGGAAGAACCGCGGCCTGCCCACCAACCCCGGAAGGCACTAAGTGACCTTCAACCCTGATGCCGCCGGCTGGAGCGCCGACACCCAGGCCGTCCGCGGCGGACTCGACCGCACCGGCTTCCAGGAAACGTCCGAGCCGGTCTTCCTGAACTCCGGCTTCGTCTACGAATCCGCAGCCGCCGCGGAGCGCGCCTTCACCGGCGAGGACGAGCGCTTCGTTTACTCCCGCTACGGCAACCCCTCGGTGGCCACGTTCCAGGAACGGCTCCGGCTGCTCGAAGGCACGGAGGCCTGCTTCGCCACCGCCTCGGGCATGTCCGCCGTCTTCACCGCCCTCGGCGCCCTCCTGGCCGCCGGCGACCGTGTTGTCGCGGCCCGCTCGCTGTTCGGCTCGTGCTTCGTGATCCTCAACGAGATCCTTCCCCGCTGGGGCGTGGAGACGGTGTTTGTGGACGGCCCGGACCTGGAGCAGTGGCGCTCTGCGCTGTCGGAACCCACGACGGCGGTGTTCTTCGAGTCGCCGTCGAATCCGATGCAGGAAATCGTGGACATCGCCGCCGTCAGCGAACTGGCGCACGCCGCCGGGGCAACGGTCGTCGTCGACAACGTCTTTGCCACCCCACTGCTGCAGCGCTGCGGGGAGCTCGGCGCGGACGTGGTGGTCTACTCAGGCACCAAGCACATCGACGGCCAAGGCCGTGTGCTCGGCGGCGCGATCCTGGGCACCAAGGAATTCATCGACGGCCCGGTCAAGCAGCTCATGCGCCACACCGGCCCGGCACTCTCAGCGTTCAACGCGTGGGTGCTGACCAAGGGCCTGGAGACGATGGCCCTGCGCGTCAACCATTCCTCCGCCTCCGCGCTGCGGCTGGCGGAATGGCTCGAGGAGCAGCCCGCGATCGGCTGGGTCAAGTACCCGCTGCTGCCGTCCCATCCGCAGTACGGACTGGCCGCACGGCAGATGAAGGCCGGCGGGACCGTGCTGACCTTCGAGCTCGCCCCGTCCGCCGGACGTTCGGCGAAGGAGGCCGCGTTCGCGCTGCTGGATGACCTGCGGATCATCGATATCTCCAACAACCTGGGCGATTCGAAGTCCCTCATCACTCATCCCGCCACCACAACACACCGCGCCATGGGGCCCGAGGGCCGCGCGGCGATCGGGCTCAGCGACGGTGTAGTGCGACTCTCCGTGGGACTCGAGGACATCGAGGACCTGATCCGCGACCTGGGCCAGGCGCTCAAGCAGGTCTAGCCCCGGCTGGCCCCGCCCAGCGACGAATCCTGGTCAGCCTCCACGGCCGCGCTTCCCTCCGTGGTCACCTCGACGGCGCGTTCGACGACGGCGGCCAACCCACCCGCGTGGAACGGCTCCCGCTGCAGCTGCGAACCCGTTCCTTCCGCCAGGATCCGGCTGACGCCCTCGCGGACCAGGTCCAGCTCGCCCTGCTCCGCCAGCACGGGGGCCACGAAGTCCACCAGGGCATGGACCACGTCGGCGGCCGGGGCCGGGGTAAAGGTGCCGAAGTCCAGCAGTTCCCCGCGCAGACCGCAGTTGCTGGCCTGCCAGGCGGCCATCCGCAGCAGCAGCGTCGGCACGGGGGCGGGATCGACGCCGTCGTTCCATTCGCGGGACGCCGACTCGACGAGCGCGCGGACCAGCACGGCGATCAGCGCCGCGTCCTCCGCCCGCAGGCAGACGTCGGCGACGCGGATCTCCACGGTGGGATGGTGCCGGGCCAGCCGGGCGTCGAAGTAGACCATCCCCTCGTCCATCAGGACGCCGCTTTCCACGAGCCGGGTCACCAGCCGCCGGTAGACGGGCAGGCTGCCAAAGATCATGGTGGGACCGGACCCGGGCCAGCGGTTCCAGGCCTGCGTCCGGTAGCTTTCAAATCCTGTCTCGGCACCGTTCCAGTACGGGGAGTTCGCGCTGAGGGCTATCAGCACGGCCAGCTTGTCCCGGATCCGGTCCATGACGGCCACGCCTTCCTCCGGGGACTCCACCAGGGTGTGGACGTGGAGGCCGCAGGTCAGCTGGTTCCGGACCGTGAGCCCGAAGCGCTGCTGCATGGTCATGTATCGCTTGTTCGGCGTCAGGTGTGTGGCGGCGCCCTGGGGAGAAGTGGCCAGGGCCGCGACGCGGCCGCCGTGTGCGCGGGCGGCGCGGTCCGCCCGCGCCCGGCCCTGCCTGAGCTGCCGGAGCAGTTCAGGGTAGTCCAGGCATGGCCGCGTCTGGGTTTCAATTTGCTCGAGCTTGAGCTCGTAACTGAAGTCGGCGCCGCCGTCGTGGACGGGTTGCTGCCCTGGGACAACAAGGGCAGCGTCCTGCTTCGGCGGCACCAGGCCGGGCAGCATGACGTCGGCGAGGGCAAGCAGCATCCCTGTTTCGGGATCCACTATGAGCAGTTCTTCTTCCACGCCGAAGGTGCGCATGACTCTATTGTGCGGCAGGATCCGCCGAAACGCCCGGGGTCATTTGGCCCGGGCGCGTGCGGACTGGCGCCTGGCTGTTATCCAGCGCACTCAGCGCATTCAGTCTTGGAAATACTCGATCTTCGCGCCGATGGTGTTGAGCCGCTCGGCCAGGTCCTCGTAGCCGCGCTCGATCACGTAAATATTGCGCAGTTCCGACACGCCCCGGGCGGCGAGCATCGCCAGCAGCAGGCAAGCGGCGGGGCGAAGGGCCGGCGGGCAGCCGACCTCGGCCGCACGCCATTTTGTGGGTCCGTTGACGTAGATCCGATGCGGGTCCAGCAGCTGCACCCGGGCGCCGAGTTTGTTCAGCTCGGTGAGATAGATCGCGCGGTTGTCGTAGACCCAGTCGTGGATCATGGTCTGGCCCTCGGCATTGGCGGCGATGACGGCGAAGAAGGGCAGATTGTCGATGTTCAGCCCGGGGAAGGGCATGGGGTGGATTTTGTCCTCCGGGGCGCGCAGCGCGGAGGGCTTGGTGGTGACGTCCACCAGCCGGGTGCGCCCGTTGCGGGCCAAGTACTCGCCGGACACTTCGAGCCGCTGGCCCATCTGTTCCAGCGTCGCAAGTTCGATCTCCATGAATTCGATCGGGACGCGGCGGATGGTGACTTCCGAGTCCGTGACGATCCCGGCGGTGATCAGGCTCATCGCCTCGATCGGGTCCTCGGACGGGAAGTACTCGATGTCGGCGTCGACCGCGGGGCGGCCGGTGATCTTCAGGGTGGTGGTTCCCACACCCTGGATCTCGACGCCGAGCATCTGCAGGTAGAAACAGAGGTCCTGCACCATGTAGTTGGGGCTGGCGTTGCGGATGATCGTGGTGCCGCTGCGGTGGGCGGCGGCCATGATGGCGTTTTCGGTGACGGTGTCGCCACGTTCGCTGAGCACAAACGAGCGGTCGTGCCCGTCCGACGGCGGTGCCTTCACAGCGTAGTAGCCGGACTTCGCGTCGACACTGAGGCCGAACTGGCGCAGCGCCTGCATGTGCGGCTGCACGGTGCGGGTGCCGAGGTCGCAGCCACCGGCGTAGGGCAGCCGGTACTCGCTGGATTCGTCCAGGAGCGGGCCCAGCAGCATGATGACGCTGCGGGTCCTGCGGGCGGCCTCGACATCCATCGAGTCCAGGTCCAGCACGGCGGGGCGGCGGATCTGCAGGTCGTTGGCGTTGAGCCAGGTGCACTCGACGCCGATGCTGGTCAGCACCTCGACGATCCTGTTGACTTCTTCGATCCGGGCGAGCCGCCGCAGGGTGGTGGTGCCGCGGTTGATCAGGCTGGCGCACAGCAGGGCGACGCCGGCGTTCTTGCTGCTGTTCACGTCGACGGCGCCGGAGAGGGTGCGGCCGCCCTCGACCCGGAGGTGCGTCATGGCGGGCCGTCCCACATTGACGATGCTCCGGCCGAAAATGGACTCCAGCCGCTGGATCATTTTCAGGCTCAGGTTCTGCTTGCCTTGTTCCATGCGGGCGATGGCGCTTTGGCTGGTTCCCAGCTCGGCAGCGAGCTGCCCCTGGGTCCAGCCTTTCTGGCCGCGGGCGTCGCGGAGCAGGGCGCCGACGTGTTCAGCAGTCTCTTGAGTCATCCCAAGAAAATATCACGCATGATTTATTAACCCCCCGCATTTCCGCCGGAATGCCGTTAATCTCACAGCCATACCCGCACCGTGCGATAACGATCGCTACTGCCGCGAGAGGAAGACCATGTTCCAGGTCCCCGCCGCCAGGGCAGCGGCGACCGCGGCACCGGCTATCAGCAGCCCGCCCAGGAACACCCACACGTCCAGGCCGCTGAAGACCGACTTCCGGGCCCACGTGCGGGCATCCCCGCCGAAGCCGCGAGCTTCCATGGTGACTGCCAGCCGGGAAGCGCGCCGTACGGCCTGCACCAGCAGCCCGAAGCTCTGCCCCAGGGTGGCCCGCAGCCGCTGCAGCGGGTTCCCGTGGGAACCCACGCCGCGGGCGCGCCGGGCCATGCCGATGGTCTGCCACTCCTCGGCCATCAGTCCCACCAGCCGCATCGCGGCCAGCGTCCCCAGGACAAAGCGGTGCGGAAGCTTCGCCTTCTGCGCGAGGGCGTCGGCCAAGTCCGTGGGATCCGTGCAGCTCATCAGCAGCACGGCCGGCAGCGCGATGGCCAGGCCGCGGAGCATAAAGCCGAGCCCGAGTTCCAGGGAACCCTCGCTGATGGACCAGATCCTGGCGTCGAACAGGATGGCCCCGCCGTCCGGGGCCAGGATCGTCGTGCTCCAGCCGCCCAGCGCCGCGGCCAGGATCAGTGGCCAGCCGCGCTGCCAGAGCAGTCTGACTGTCAGTCCGGCCAGCGGAAGAAGCGCCAGCTCGAAGGCGAGCGCCACGGAGGCGGACACCCAGTCGATGGACAACGCCAGCACCATCGTGATGAGCATAACGGCGGCGAATTTCGCCAGCGGGTTGGCGCGGGTCAGGACGGCAGTGTTGCCGCGGAGCGTCAGTTCCTGCCTCATGGTGCTTTGACCTTGCCACGTTCCGGGAGTTCCCGGCCCCGGTGTCCCGGGGCGCGGAGGCTCAGCTCGGTGCCGCCCAGGACCTCGCTGAATTCGGCGTCGTGCGTCACCGACACGACGGCGGTGCCGTCGTCGAGGAGTTCCGAGAGGAAGGAGGCAAGCTCTGCCCAGGTGCTGGCGTCCTGGCCGAACGTGGGTTCGTCCAGGACCAGCACCCGGGGATGGGCGGCGAGGACGGTGGCCACGGACAGCCGCCGCTTTTCCCCGCCGGAAAGGGTATAGGGATTGGCATCGACCAGCTCCGTCAGCCGGAGCCGCTCCAGCAGTTCGTCGACGCGATCCCCGCCGCGGCCCAGATGCCGGGGGCCGAACATCAGCTCGTCCAGCACGCGTCCGGTGACGAACTGGTGCTCGGGTTCCTGGAAGACGGTGCCGATCCTGGCGATCAGCTGCTGCGCCTTCCACCGGTACGGATCGATTCCGGCGCCCGCACTCAGTTCCAGGGTGGCGGACACCCTGCCGGAGACCGGCGCGAGCAGGCCGGCGAGGGTCAACGCGAAGGTGGACTTCCCCGAACCGTTGGGGCCCGTGATGGTCAGCGCCTCTCCGGCGCGGACCCGGGCCGTGATGCCGGCCTGGACGGGCTCCGGCGGCACGGGACGGAAGCCTCCGCGGAGACCGGCCCGCCGCGGCCGTTCCCGCGAGACGGCCAGACCCTCCGCGGCGAGCAGCAGCTGCCCGGCGGGGCCTGCAGCGGAAGCAGGGCCGGCGGACCGGGCGCCGCGCACCCGGGTGGCCGGCACGTAGCCGGGCACCCAGACGCCGGCCGCGGTGAGCATGTCCCGTGCCTGCGCCAGGACCTGGTCCGGCGGCCCGTCGATCAGCACGGCGGAGTCCGTGGCGGATCCCGGCTGCAGCACCACGATCCGGTCCACAAGGTCTTTCCAGACCGCGACCCGGTGCTCCACCACCACCAGGGTGGCCCCGGTCTTCTCCAGGCAGCGGCCGACGGCGTCCCGGACCTCCAGGACGCCGGCGGGGTCCAGGTTGGCCGTGGGCTCGTCGAGCAGAATCAGCCCGGGCCGCATCGCGAGGATGCCGGCGAGGGCCAGCCGCTGCTTCTGGCCGCCGGAGAGCGCCGACGTCGGGTGGTCCAGCGGCAGCTGTCCCAGCCCGACGTCGTCGAGCGCTTCGGCCACGCGGGACCAGATCTCCGCCGGGGGAACGGACAGGTTTTCCGCGCCGAACGCGACGTCGTCGCCCAGGCGCGAGAGCACCACCTGGGTCTCCGGGTCCTGCTGCACCAGCCCGGAACGTCCGCGCCGGGACCGGGGCGGGGCGCCGTCGATCAGCAGGCTGCCGGTCTCGTCCGCGTCCTCGGCACTGCCGCCGGGAGCAAGGTCACCGCCGCCCGCGGAGCTGTCACCGAGCACCCCGGCCAGGGCGTGGAGGAGCGTGGACTTGCCGGCGCCCGAAGGTCCCAGCAGCAGCACACGCTCCCCGGGCCGGATGTCCAGGTCCAGTCCGCTCACGGCGGGCCGGGGCCGGCCGGCGTGCCGCCAGCCCCAGCCGCGTGCGGTGACCGCGGCCGGGCGGACGCTGCTGGCGGACGTGTTGAAGGCAGGCATCAGGAGAAGACGGGCTCCGTGGCCGCCTTGCGGGAGGCGAAGGAACTCAGCACGCCGGTCCTGGCCAGGCCCCGGTTGGCGAGCCAGGACAGCCCGCCGGCGATCACGGCGCCGGAGATCGCAGTGAAGATGATGTACGCCAGCTTGTCGCCGCCGGCGTAGGCGATGTTCCAGCCCCAGGGCATAAACGAATCGTTCAAGCCGCAGAACAGGCCCGCGCCGGCTCCGGCCAACAGGGATACGGGCAGGTTGAACTTCTTGTACAGGAACGCGGCGAAGACCAGTTCGGCGCCCAGGCCCTGCAGAATGCCGGAGATGAGCACCGTGGTGCCGTACTGCGAGCCCATGATCAGCTCGCCGGTGGCCGCTACGGCTTCGCAGAAGAGCGCGGCACCCGGCTTGCGGATGATGAGCATGCCCAGCACCGCCGGGATCATCCAGCCGCCGGCGTACAGCCCGGTGAGCGGCGGGTAGAGCGCATTGACGGGAGCGGAAATCAGGTTGGCGCCCTGGGACCAGGCCCAGAAGATCACGCCGCCGGCCACCGCGATCAACGCGGCCACCACAATGTCCACCACACGCCAGTTGTAGCTGAGTTGGGTGCGGGCCTGCCGGGCAGCAGACGCAGCAGATGTATCAGTCATGTCGTCCTCCTGAGGAACAGGAGGGGAGAGTGCCCGCCGGCCGCGGCTTCCGCCGCCGCTCCGGGCACTCTGAGAACTCGACTCCCTTGCGCCGGTACTAACCGGATCAGGTTCGAGGGTCTGCGGCTGTCCGCACTCTCAGCGCCCACCTGTGGTTCCCCCGGATTTCTCCGGTGATGCCCGACGGCGGCGCTCCCCTGTCGTATCTAAATGTCGCCCTTATGGGCGTGGCCCAGTTTACACCCGTGGGACCGTGATCTCCGGGGCCCGGCCGTCACAATCCGGCGGTGCCGGCGCCGGTGACCTCCGGAGGCCTTGCTTGGTAGAGTCGGCAACGCAGGGAAAACGCCGGAGGCCGCCGCGTGCCGGCCGCCCGGCGGCGGCCACTAACGGAAGCTGAATGACTTGACCACTTCACCGGCGTCTTCCCCGGACTTCGATCCGGACTCCCCCGAACCGCAGCCGCACGGATCCCTGGCGGCGCTGATCGGCCGCATCCTGGCCGAAATGGACGAGCTGCAGTTCCTGTCGTTCAGTAAGGACGACGCCCTGGATCTGGGGCTCCGCCTGGTTGAACTCGGCAGGCAGCGCTCCCACCCGATCGCCATCGACATCACCAAGGGTGAACAGGTGCTCTTCCACGCGGCGCTGGAGGGCGCCACACCGGACAATGAACGCTGGATCAGGGCCAAGCAGCGCACGGCCGTGCGGTACGAGGTCCCGTCCCTGCTGGTGGGACTCCGGGCCCGGGCCGCCGGACGGCGGATAGAGGACAACGCCTGGTTCGACGAGAAGGAGTTTGCCGCCCACGGCGGCGCCTTCCCCATCTACGTGCGCGGAACCGGGATGGTCGCCACCGTCACGGTGTCGGGGCTGCCGCAGAAAGCCGACCATGAGCTGGTGGTCGAGGCTCTGTCGGACATTCTCGGTGGTCCCGCGTCCCTGGCTGGACCGCCGGTCAAGGACCGCTAGGCTAGGGGAAGCCCTGTTTCCGCCCGCAAGGAGTCCGAAGAATGAACCTCTTCATCAAACTGTTCGGCGCCGGCATCAGCCTGCTTGCCGGCTACGTCGGCACCAAGCTCGTTGACACCATCTGGGAGAAGTCCACGGGCAGCAAGCCGCCCAAGGGCGACGACGAGGACGTTCCCACCACGCTGCACTCGGCCCTGACCTTCGCGCTGATCTCAGCGTCCGTCAGCGCCATCATCCAGGTCCTCGCGAACCGCGGCACCCAGCGCGCGATCACGCGTTACGCCAAAACCCAGGATTTGGTTTAGGCGCATCGTCTAAGGCGTTTGGTTTAGGCGCATCGTCTAAGGCGTTTGGTTTAGGCGCATCGTTTAGCTACTACCGCCCGTCGGTGGTGGCGCCGCCGTCGTCATCGCTGAATCCGCTTTTTCCCGCCGCTTGCTGCACCACGGCTTCCAGTTCGTCGGCGCTGAGCAGCTCCGGGTGCAAGTGCTTGGTGCGGTAACCGGCCCGGCCCACCATGTGCGCCGATACGGGCACTGTCAGCAACTGGAAGATCCAGGCCACCACCAGCACAGGCCAGACCCACCAGGTGCGCATTTGAAGGCCCAGCGCGAAGAGCAGCAGGAACAGACCCAGCACCTGCGGTTTGGTGGCTGCGTGCATGCGTGTCATGAGGTCCGGAAAGCGCAGCAGCCCCACGGCCGCGGCGAGGGACATCAGCGCCCCGACCACCATAAAGACCGCCGAGACGGCGTCGATCACGGTATCGCCGGAGAACGTCTCAGGATCCACGGGGCTTCTCCCTTCGGTCGGCGACGAACCGGGCCACCGTCACGGAGCCGACAAATCCGATCAGGGACACCGCCACCAACAGCATGAGATTGTTCAGGTGCCGGTTCACGGCCATGTCGATGCACAACGCCGCGCCCACGATCGCCAGCAGCACGTCCGACGCGAGCACCCGGTCCAACAGTGAGGGGCCCCTCGCGATCCGGATAATCGCTCCTCCGGCGGCCAGGGACAGCACCACGGCGGTCACGGTCAGGACAAGCTGCATCATGAGTCCAGCTCCTGGTTGAGTGCGGACAGTTCGGCTTTGGTACCCATGATCCTGATCAACCCGGCCTCCGTGTTGCGGACGTCTTTTCGCAGTTGCGCGGCGTCCTCGGCGTTGCGGACATTGATGCCGTGAACGTAAAGCGTGGACGTGGAGCGGTCCACCTCCACCACCAGCGACCCGGGGATCAGCGCGGTCACGTGTCCCGTGGCGGTGACCAGGAGGTCGGAGTGGCTCCGCAACGGGACGGCGACGACGGCGCTGATCACCTTAGGGCCTTTGGCCACCGCCAGGAACAGGACCTGGAAGCTCGCTGCCACGACCTTGGCCAGGAAATGCAGGCCGAAAGGGACGGCGCGCAGCAGGTTGAAGCGCCCGCCGAGTTCCACCGGGGGGAGGTAGAACAGACGGGCCACCAGCACCGCGATGAGCGCACCGAAGAGCAGGTTACCCGGACTGAAGTTCTGCCACAGGGCGGCCCACACAATCACGAGCCACACCAGCAACGGAAGTTCCTGGCGCAGGGATATGCGTTTCCGGCTCATTTGCGCTCCTGCCCGCCGGCCGGCTGGTCACCGGCGGGGTCCGGCCCCGGTCCCGGCTGGGACAGCGCCGGAACCGGCGCGTCATCACCGAGGACGGCGTGGATATACGAGGTGCGGTCCAGCATAACGAGGGCGGACTGGTCCGCCACCCGGAACAGCGGCCCGGCAAAGACCGTCAGCCCGACGCCGAAGATGACCAGGCCCAGGGTGGAACCCACCATGGTCCGCGGCAGGAGGGTGACGTTGGCCTTTCCAGCCCTGTCGCCCGTGGCCGACTCCGCGGGATCGGCCAGCAGCACCGGGTCGGGGTGTTCGGCGTCCTCGGGCTTGCGCCAGAAGGCACGGTTCCAAACCCTCGCGATCGCCAGCAGGGTCAGCAGGCTGGTCAGCACACCGCCGATCACCAGGGCATAGGCCAGCGGGGTGCCCAGCTGGACGCCGGCCTGCAGCAGGCCGAGTTTACCCAGGAAGCCGGAGAACGGCGGGATCCCGGCCAGATTCATGGCCGGGACGAAGAACAGCACAGCCAGCACCGGTGACAGCTTGGCAAGACCCGCGACACGGTCCATGGAGGAACTGCCGCCGCGTCGTTCGATCAGGCCCGTCACCAGGAACAGGCTGGTCTGGATGGTGATGTGGTGGGCCACGTAGAACACCGCGGCGCCCAGCCCGGCCACCGAGGACATCGCCAGGCCGAACACCATGTAGCCGATGTGGCTGACCAGGGTAAAGGACAGGAGACGCTTGATGTCGCTCTGGGCCAAGGCACCCAGGATCCCCACCACCATGGTCAGCAGGGCCGCGACCATCAGCGGCGTATTGAAGGTGTCACCCGGGAACAACAGCGTTTCGGTCCGGACCATGGCGTACACGCCCACCTTGGTCAGCAGACCGGCGAACACGGCCGTGACCGGGGCCGGCGCCGTCGGGTAGGAGTCCGGCAGCCAGAAGGACAGCGGGAACACGGCGGCCTTGATCCCAAAAGCCACGAGCAGCATGACGTGCAGCAGGTTCCGCGTGCCCGGGTCCAGCTCGGCGAGCTTGAGGGCGAGGTCGGCCATGTTGATCGTTCCGGTGGCCCCGTAGACCATGGCGATCGCAATCAGGAAAAGCACGGAGGACACCACCGAGACCACCACGTAAGTCACACCGGCGCGGATCCGCGGACCCGTCCCGCCGAGTGTCATCAGCACGTAGCTCGCCGTCAGGAGGATTTCGAAGCCCACATAAAGGTTGAACAGGTCCCCGGAGAGGAAGGCGTTGGACACGCCGGCCACCAGGATCAGGTAAGTGGGGTGGAAGATCGAGACCGGTGCGTCCTGGTCGCCGTCGGCCATGCCCTGCCCGGTGGCGTAGATCAGCACGGCGAGGCTCACCGAGGAGGACACCACCAGCATCAGTGAGGAGAACTGGTCCACCACCATGACGATGCCCCAGGGCGGGAGCCAGCCGCCGATGTTGACCGCGGAAGTGCCGCCGTCCCAGACGGAGGCCAGCAGCCAGCATTCGAGCAGCAGCGTCAGGGACAGGACCACGATGCTCACGGTCCGTTGTGCCTTCGAGTGCCTGATCAGCAGGAAAGTCAGGGCGGCGCCGAGGATGGGAAGGAGGACGGCGAGCGGGGCGAAACTGGCAATGTTCATTGTCCGCCTCCTTCCTTGTTCGGTGGTGTGATGTTGAGGGAACCGGGTTGCTCTTCCGAGGCGGCTTTCTTGGCGTCGAGCTTGCGGTCGGCAACCTTGACCGTGGCGTCGGCGCCGTCGGGGGCGTCGGAGACCGACTGGCCGTCCGAACCGATCATCGTCAACGGGAATTCGGAAGTTTCCACGGGGATCACGGAGTCGTCCTCGACGTCGAAGCTGGGGGTCTTGGCGACGCGCCGGTCCTCGGCGTCATCCTGGATCTCATCCTCGCGGGCCAGCACCCAGGTGCGGTAGATAATGCCGAGCATAAACGCCGTGACGGCGAACGAGATCACGATCGACGTGAGGATCAGGGCCTGCGGCAGCGGATCGTTGTACTCGCCCGGAGCGGTGTCCTTGCTGAACAGCGGCGCCAGGCCCGCGTAGCCGCCCGTCGTGAGGATCAGCAGGTTGGTGGCGTTGGTCAGCATCATCAGGCCCAGCAGGACCCGGGTGAGGCTGCGTTCCAGGATGAGGTAGATGCCGCAGGCATACAGAGCCCCCATGACCGTCAGCAAGGTCAGGTTGACGCTCATGCTTTCCCCTTGGCTGTGGTTTCGGCCGGGATTTCGCCGGCTTCCTGGTCTTCGGACGGTTCCCCTGGATGTTCGTCGAAGTGCTCCTCGAAGTGCTCGTCGATCTCGGCGCCCAGGCTGCGCAGCACATCCAGTGCCAGCCCGACGACGACGATGTACACGCCGATGTCGAAGATGGTGGAGGTGACGAACTTGACGTCGCCAAAGACCGGCAGCCAGAACTCAAGGATCGCGGACTGGAACACCTGGCCGCCCAGCAGCAGCGGCGCGACGCCGGAGGCCGCCGCGGTGGCGAGGCCGATGCCCAGCAGCGCGCCGGCACTGACCGGGGTGGCTTCGCGCAGCTCGAACCGGCCGCCGGCCAGGTAGCGGATGGTGAGGGCCAGACCGGCGGTGAGACCGCCGGCAAAGCCTCCGCCGGGGAGATTGTGGCCGGCCAGGAGGAGGTAGATCGAGAAGACGATCAGCGAGTGGAAGATCAGCCGGGTGACCACCTCGAAGATGATCGACCGGCGTTCCGGCGCCAGGGTCCGTCCCGCGACTAGCCACGCATCGCGGGTGGAGGCGGCGAACCGGCGGCTCATGGCCAGCGCGGCGTCGTCGCGGGTGTTGCCGCGGCCGGGGCCGCGGGGCTTCCGGCGCCCGACAGTACCCTCGGCGACGCTCGACGACGCCGGGCTCCGGTCACCCCGGCCCCGGACGAAGATGAGGCTGGCCACGCCGGTGGCTGCCAGGGCCAGGACGGCGATCTCGCCGAAGGTGTCCCAGGCCCGGATATCCACGAGGGTGACGTTGACGATGTTCAGTCCGCCGCCGCCCTCGTACGCCAGCTGCGGGAATTCGAGCGAGACGGGCGCGGCCACGCGGGCGCCCAAGGCGTAGATGGCGGCGAACACCATCGTGATGCCGAAGGCCGCCCCGATGATGACGCGGACCACCCGGTAGCGTCCGCCCGTGCGGTCCCGCAGCTCTGCGGGAAGGCTGCGCATGGCTAGGACAAACGCCACCAGGATGATCGTTTCCACCAGCATCTGGGTCAGCGCGAGGTCCGGGGCGCCCTGCAGCGCGAACATCAACGCGATCCCGTAGCCGGTGACGGACACCATGAGGACAGCCAGGAAGCGCTTGTTGGCCCGAACGGCGGCGAGCGCGCCGATCACGATTCCGGCGCCCACCACGATCTGCAGCGGGGCGTTGGGGTCGATGAAGTAGAGGTCTCCGGGCAACGGCTTGTTGGCCAGCAGCAGGGCGGTGAGCGGCAGGGCGAACGCCACGGTCAGGATCACGGACAGGTAGAAGTACAGTGAACCGCGCTGGGTCCGTCCGGTGATCCAGACCGCCACGTCGTCGAGGGCGCCGATGGTGAGCTGGTAGGTGCGGTCGCCGTCGATCCATCCCGGAACCAGGCCCTGCAGCCGGGCGACGGAGTCGCGGCCGTAGAACATGACGAGGCCGAGCGCGAAGGTGATGGCGGTCAGCCCCAGGGCTGGGGTCACGCCGTGCCACAGCGCCAGGTGTCCGGCGGCGGCCGCCGGGTCCTCGCCCTCCGGCACGAACAGTGCCGCGTACGGCTGGATCCAGCCGTCCACCGGGGCCGGCCAGAGGCCGTAGACGATGGTCAGCAGGCTCAGGATGGCGGGGGCGGCCAGGAAGGCGGGCTTGATCGGCTTGAAAGGGGTCGGCTCGACGCCGGGCTTGACCGCGAAGGCGCCCCACATGAACCGTGCGCTGTAGGCGAACGTCAGGATGGACCCCAGGACCACGCCGATCAGGATGACCGGCCCCCACAGGCCGGCTGCGGGGTCGGAGGCGTAGTGGACAAAGGCTTCGAAGACCGATTCCTTCGCGACGAAGCCGGCCAAGGGCGGGATGCCGGCCATCGAGGCGGCGCCGATCGCGGCCACGATCGCGAGGGCGCGAGAGGACCTGAACACGCCGGAGAGCTTGCGGATGTCGCGGGTTCCGGCCTGGTGGTCAATGATGCCCACCACCAGGAAGAGGGTGGCCTTGAAGAGCCCGTGCGCCAGGAGCAGGGCGAGGCCGGCGAGGGCAGCGTCAGGTGTGCCGAGGCCCACCACCATGGTCAGGAAGCCGAGCTGGCTGACCGTGCCGTAGGCCAGGATGAGTTTGATATCCGTCTGCCGCAGCGCCCGGTAGCCGCCGACCAGCATCGTCGCGAGGCCGAGGCCGAGCACCACCGGCAGCCAGTACGGCGTTTCCGCGAATCCGGGGGCCAGCCGCGCCACGAGGTAGATGCCGGCTTTGACCATGGCCGCAGCGTGCAGGTAGGCGCTCACCGGGGTGGGGGCGGCCATGGCACCGGGCAGCCAGAAGTGGAAGGGGACCAGCGCCGATTTTGTGATCGCGCCTACCAGGATGAGAACGACGGCGGCGGCCACGGCCCCGGCGGCGGGCCCGGCGACGAGGGCGGGCGCCTGTTCGAGGATGGCGGAGAGCCGGTAGGTCCCGGCGTTGAAGCCCAGGACGATCAGGCCCACCAGCATGGTCAGGCCGCCGGCGGTGGTCACGATGAGGGCCTGCAGCGCGGAGCGGCGTGCCGAGAGCCTGGTCCGGGCGTAGCCGATCAGCAGGTAGGACAGGACCGTGGTCAGTTCCCAGAAGATGAACATCAGGAGCAGGTCATCGGCCGTCACCAGGCCGAACATGGCCCCCGCGAAGGCCAGCAGCTGGGCACCAAATCCGCCGAGGTAGTCGTCCTTGTCCTTGAAATACCGGGCGCAGTAGACGAGGACCAGCGCACCCACGCCGAGGACCAGCAAGGACATGACCCAAGCCAGGGGGTCCATCCGGAAGGCGAGCTCAATCTTCAGCTCGGGGATCCACGGCAGGACTTCGGACACGCCGGTTGCAGCGCCGGAATAGACCGCGCCGTGCTGGAGGAGCAGCCAGACGAACGAACCGGCGGGCACCGCGGCGAGGGCGAAAAACGAATTCCGGCCGAATTTCCGAAAGAGAAACGGCGCCACAGCAGCCACCGCAAAGTGCACGGCAAGGACTGTGATCACTGGTATCTCCGCAACGTCAGGAATTCGATTGTCAAAAAGTTGGAGCAGGCGGGGCATTCGTTAGGTTCAGTCCGGACAGTTTACCAAGCGTGGACAAATTCTTTTCGCACGGTTTCTTTTCGCACGGTGCGCCGGGCAGTGCGCCCGCTGCGGATAATATTCGAGCTATGAACTCAGCCGCTGCCCCCGAGGCCACGCATCCCGCCTCGGAACTGGAGTCCGGGAGCCAGGCCTCCCATAAGGGCCGCATCCTCGCCTGGGCGGCCTGGGACTGGGGCTCGGCGGCCTTCAACGCGGTCATGACCACCTTCGTCTTCACCGTGTACCTCACCTCCAATGCCTTCGGCGGTGAGGACCAGGCCTCCGCCGTGCTGGGCGGCGCACTCGCCATCGCGGGAGCCGCCGTCGCCCTGCTGGCACCCGTCACCGGGCAGCGTTCCGATACCGGCGGGCACCGGAAGCTCTGGTTGGGAGTCAACACCGCGGCCGTCGCGCTCCTGACCGCGCTGTGTTTCTTCGTGTTCCCGCGGCCGGAGTTCCTGCTGCTCGGGGTGACGCTGATTGCGCTGGCGAATGTGTTCTTCGAGTTTGCCGGCGTGAATTACAACGCCATGCTCACCCAGATCTCCACCCCGCAGAACATCGGCAAAGTCAGCGGCTTCGGCTGGGGCATGGGCTACCTCGGCGGCATCGTGGCGCTGCTGGCCGTGCTCCAGCTCTTTGTCCAGCCCAGCTTCGAGTGGTTCGGCGCCTCGACGGCGGACGGCCTGAACATCCGGCTCGTCGCGGTGTTCTCGGCCCTGTGGTTCTTTATCTTCGCGTTGCCCGTCATGTTCGCCGTTCCGGAGCTCCCCAGGTCCAAGCAGGGCGCCGGCCTGGGGTTCCTGGCCTCCTACGGCCTGCTGGTGCGGCGGATCAAGGCGATCTACCGGACCAGCCCGCACACCATCTACTTCCTGCTCGCCAGTGCCGTCTTCCGGGACGGGCTGGCGGCGGTATTCACGTTCGGCGGCATCATCGCCGCGGGCACGTTCGGCTTTGAACTCAAGGACGTTATCTTCTTCGCAATCTTCGGGAACGTCGTGGCCGCGGCGGGCGCCGTCCTGGGCGGCTTCCTCGACGACCGGATCGGGCCGAAGGCGGTGATCACCGGTTCGCTGATCGGTCTGCTGGTCGCCGGCACCGCGATCCTGGTCCTCGGCAACGACAACCATTCCTTCTTGGGCATGGAGTGGGCCGGCACCACCACTTTCTGGATCTTCGGTTTGTTCCTGTGCCTCTTCGTGGGGCCCGCGCAGTCCTCCTCGCGGGCTTACCTGGCCCGGCTAGCGCCGGCAGGCGAGTCCGGCGAGCTGTTTGGTCTCTATGCCACCACCGGCCGGGCCGTCAGCTTCCTCGCCCCGGCCCTCTTTACGCTGTGCATCGCCATTGCCGCCCCTCTGGTGGAACCCGGCGAGGCGCAGCGCTGGGGCATCCTGGGCATCATGGCGGTACTGCTCGTCGGACTGCTGCTGCTCCTCCCGGTGAAGGCTCCGGACAAGACGGAAATCGCCGTCGTCCCCGCTGTCTGAGGCCGCCCGAAAAGTCGCGCGGCGCACTAGGCTGGGGGAATGAACGTGGATGAAACAGACCTCCCGGGACTGGGCCGGCGCAAGGACTTCATGACCGCCTCCGGGCGGCGGATCGGCGTCGTGGAATACCGCGAAGGCCAAACCGAACTGATCGTCTCCGCCTGGGACGACCCGGACACCTGCCAGGCGTCCATCCCGCTGACCGCCGATGAGGCCGCCGCGCTGGGAAACCTGCTGGGCGGCCAGCGGCTGGCCATGCAGCTCTCCGAAGCCCACCGCGAGGTACCCGGGATCGTCACCCGGCAGTTCTCCATCGCCGCCGGCTCTCCGTTCCAGAACCAACCGATGGGCAAGGCCGCTATCCGGACCCGCAGCGGCGCCTCGATCGTCGCCATCATGCGTGAGGGCGAGGTGCTCCCTTCCCCGGGACCCGATGTCGTCCTCCACCCCGGTGATCTCCTCGTTGCGGTAGGAACGCAAGAAGGTCTCGATACGGCGGCCGGCATCCTGCGCAACGGCTGACGGCATGGATCCGCTCGCACTGACCCTGATTGAACTCGGGGCCGTCGTCTTTTGCCTCGGCATGCTGGCGAGGCTGGCCGGGCGGATCGGCATGTCCCCCATCCCGCTGTACCTCCTCGGTGGCCTGTTTTTCGGAGCCGGCGGCGTCATCAAGCTCGAAGGTATGCACGAGTTTGCACATCTCTCCAGCGAAATCGGCGTCATCCTCCTCCTACTTATGCTCGGATTGGAATATACGGCCGCCGAGCTGGTCACGGGGCTCCGGCGCTCGTGGCAGGCGGGTGTCTTGGACCTCGTCCTCAACTTCCTGCCGGGGGCCATCCTCGCGGTGCTGCTGGGCTGGGGCGTCGTGGGGGCAATGGTGATGGGCGGCGTCACGTATATATCGTCGTCGGGCATCGCGGCCAAGGTCATCACGGACCTGGGCCGGATCGGCAACCGCGAGACACCCGTGGTGCTCTCGATCCTCGTGTTCGAGGACCTGGCCATGGCCATTTACCTGCCGATCCTGACGGCCACCCTGGCCGGGGTCAGCTTCGCCGTGGGGCTGCAGACCGTGGGGATCTCACTCGCGGTGGTCACCGTTGTCCTGCTGGTGGCGCTGCGGCACGGGCACCACGTGTCCAAGGCCGTCCACAGTGAGAACTCAGAGGTGTTCCTCCTCAACCTCCTGGGAGCCGCGCTGCTGGTGGCCGGTCTGGCCGCCGCCATGCAGGTGTCCGCCGCAGTGGGCGCGTTTATGCTCGGAATCGCCATTTCGGGGGCCACCGCGCATAACGCCACAAGGATCCTGGAGCCGCTGCGGGACCTCTTCGCTGCAATCTTTTTTGTGGTCTTCGGACTCAACACGGACCCCTCCACCATCCCGCCCGTGCTCGGCTGGGCCGTCCTGTTGGCCCTCGCAACGGCGACCACCAAGATGCTCACCGGGATCTGGGCGGCTAAGCGCGCCGGGATCGGTGTGCCGGGCCGCTTCCGCGCCGGCGCCGCACTCATCGCCCGCGGCGAGTTCTCGATCGTCATTGCCGGACTCGCCGTGGCCTCCGGCGTGGTGCCCGCGGAACTCGCGGCCATGGCGACCGCCTATGTGCTGATTATGGCCGTGACAGGCCCGCTCGCCGCCAAGTACGTGGAGCCGATTGTGGCGATGCTGCGCCGCCCGGCGAAGCCGCCTGCGGTGCGGACTGCGGACGGGATCTGACCCCGCCGTCAGGCCGCACCAGCGCGGCGCACCGGCGCGGCGCGGCAGCGCGTGGGTCAGATGTCCGTGCGGTGGAAGTTCAAGTGGCTGCGGCTGGCCGTCGGACCGCGCTGGCCCTGGTAGCGGTTGCCGTATTCGCCCGAGCCGTAGGGGTGTTCGGCGGCCGAGGTAAGCCGGAAGAAGCACAGCTGGCCGATTTTCATACCCGGCCACAGTTTGATCGGCAGCGTAGCCATGTTGGACAGCTCCAGGGTGACATGGCCGGAGAAGCCCGGATCGATGAATCCCGCGGTGGAGTGCGTGAGCAGGCCCAGCCGGCCCAGCGAAGACTTACCTTCGAGCCGGGCAGCGATATCGTCCGGGAGTGTCACGGTCTCGTAGGTGGAGCCCAGGACGAACTCCCCGGGGTGGAGGATAAAAGGTTCGCCGGCCTCGACTTCCACCAGGCGCGTCAGCTCGGGCTGGTCCTCGGCCGGGTCGATGTGGGCGTACTTGTGGTTGTCGAAGAGACGGAAGAACTTGTCGATCCGGACGTCCACCGACGATGGCTGAACCATGGCGGGGTCGAACGGCTCCAGAACGATCCGTTGGGAGTCTATTTCGGCACGAATGTCGCGGTCGGAGATCAGCACAGTCTCAAAATTACCGTACGCACTGGGAAGAGATGTGCGCGGCACCAGTGTTACGGCGCTGCCTGTTCTTCCAGCACCGACTTGAGCTGTTCCAACTGGCAGACTTCGGCCTTCATCCGCCGGCGGAAGGGGGACTTCAGCCGGGCCAGGATTCCCCGGGGCTCGCATTCGAGGGCAAAGCGGACGCGGGTGTTGCCGCCTTCCGTGCTCAGGTAGTAGCCGCCGTGGGTGCGCTCCGGCCCGGTCAGGGCCCGGTACTGGATTTCCGCCCCGGGTCGCGCCTCGGTGATCTGGAATTCTCCGCAGACGGCGCGTCCGCCGGGGCCCGCGATTGTCTGCCGGTAGACGGCGCCCTTGGTTCCGGCAGCGCCGGCTTCAAGTTCAATGCTGCGGACACCGGCACGCCAGCTGGGCAGGTTGCGGGCGTCGAGCAGGAAGTCATACACGCTCATGGCATCCCGTTGGATGACGACGTCGTACTCTGCAATTGCCACGAAAATCCTTGTTCGGCGGACAGCTGATGGGCGTAGCCCGCTTCCCCTGAACTGCAGCTAACCCCTTCAGGATAGACAGCAAGGCCCGCCCCACGCGGCTGCGGGGACGGGCCTTTATCGAAGAGTTATGGGACTCCCCGGACTGTGTACGGTTCCGGAACTACGTCGGGCGGCTATTTGTCGGTGAGCTTCGGCACCGAGAACACCACAATGGCGCCGATGACAGCGAAGGCCGCGAACATGTAGAAGTTCAGCTGCCAGCCGAAGGCCATGCCGGCAATCAGCCCGCCGATCAGCGGTCCGCAGATGGCGCCGATGCGTCCAATGCCAAGGGACCAGCTCAGGGCTGTGGCGCTCAGGGATTGCGGGTAGTGGGTGGCGCAGTAGCCGCCCACCAGGATCTGGGTTCCCACGGAGCCGAGGCCGGCGAAGGCGACGATCACGAGCAGCATGGCCAGCGGCAGCTGGAGGCTGAGCATGAGGATGGCCACGAAGGCCAGCAGGAAGGATGCCGTCACCACCTTGCGGATGCCGATCTTGTCCGCCAGCACGGAGGCGCTGATGGAGCCGACGATCGCGCCCGCGTTGAGGACCAGCAGGAACGTCAGGGCATCCCCGAGCTGGAAACCGGCCTGGCGCATGATCTGCGGGAGCCAGGTGTTCAGCCCGTAGACCAGCAGCAGCCCGCAGAAGTTTGCGAGTGCGAACAGGATCGTGGAACGGACCCACTTGCGAGTGAACAGGGTCTTCATGGCGGATTTGGGCGCTTCGGCGCCGGTCTTGACGTCCTCGGCGGTGACGATGTCCGAGTAGACGAGGCCGTAGCGGTCCGCGGTGGCTTTGGCTTCTTCAATGCGCTGCTTGCGGGCCAGGTATGCCACCGATTCGGGGAGGAGCTTCCAGGCGATAGGGAGCAGGGTGACCAGCGGCAGGGCGCCGATGGCGTACATCCAGCGGAAGTCGATGTGCTGCAGGAGGTTGATGGCGAGCAGCGACGCGCCCACGCCGCCCACCGAGTACCCGCTGAACATCACGGCGTTGGCGATCTGGCGGCGCTCCTTGCGGGCGTATTCGACCGTCAGCGCAATGCAGGTCGGCACGATGCCGCCCAGGCCGAGGCCGGTCAGGAAGCGCAGAAAGCCGAAGACCTCGGCGGACGGCGCGAAGGCCGTCAGCAGCATGCACGTGGAGAACCACGCGATGCAGGCAAGCATGATGCGGCGGCGGCCCAGTTTGTCGGTCAGGATGCCGACGGAGAGCGTGCCGATCAGCATCCCGACCAGGGCGAGGCTGCCGATCAGGCCTGCCTGCCCGGGGGTGACGCCCCAGTCCTGGAACTTCAGGATGGTGGGGACGGTGGAGCCGTAGACCACCAGGTCGTAGCCATCAAAAACTATGGCCACGAAGCACAGGATGAGGACCGCGTGGCCCTTCCAGCGAGGTGCGGCCTCGTTGCGCAACTCAGTCGACATTGACTGCGTCATGGATGTACCTCTCGTTGAGATGTCATGGGAATGTGTGGTAGCTCACATGCTGTGCCCACTGTGTCACGCTTTGATTCCGACAGTAAACAAATCAGCATATATCGTTTGTGTAACGATCGTCAGCCAGTAATGGGACCGTCAGTGGCCCTTGAACGCCTCGGCGAGCCACCAGGCGCCGCCGTCGGAGGCGATCTTGGCATCGATGACCAGCGGACGGGAGGGACGCGCTCCCACCCAGGCACGGACGTCCTCAAGATCGGCCACGCCGCGCACCGTCACGGCGTCCGCACCGAAGCCCCGGGCGATCGCGGCGATGTTCGTGTCCGGGAACGTGACAGTGCCGAGATCGACGGCGGAGCCGCCGTCGTGCGCGGCGCCGAAGTGGTGGACTTCCGCGCCGTAGCCGGCGTCGTTGTAGATGATGCAGACAAGTGGCAGGCCCAGCCGGACCGCGGTCTCCAGTTCGCTGATGCCCATCAGGAATCCGCCGTCCCCGGCGCCCAGCACCGGCAAGCGGTCCGGCCGGGCCAGCGCGGCCCCGATCGCTGTGGACAGCCCCAGCCCGATCGACTGGAAGGCCTGAGTGAAACAGAAGCCGAACTCATCCGGGACCTTCAGATAGGTGCTGGGATAGCCCATGAAGTTGCCGGAGTCGATCGAGACGATCCGTTCCGCAGGCAGGATCGCGTCCAGTTCGCGGCTCAGCACGCGGGGGTCGATCCGTCCACCGCCGGAGAGGTCCGGCGTTTCGACGTCGTTCCAGCGCGAGCGTTCCGCGATGGCCGCGGCGTTCCGCGGGGTGCGGTACCGCTCGGCCGGGTCGGGCTGCAGCGTCCGCAGCTCCGCGAGGACATCCGCGGCGGTCAGCGCGGCATCCCCGACCACCCCCAGGTCGACGTGCCGGTTGGCGCCGAGAGCGGAATCCTCGACGTCGACCTGCACCACGGCCGTCCCGTCCGAGATGAGGTGGCCGTGCCGCATGGTCCACATATTCAAGGCACAGCCCCAACCAACAATCAGGTCGGCGCCCTGGATCAGCTCGGCGCTGAGCGGTGAGGAGAATCCGCCGGAGATCCCGAGACTGAAGTCCTCGTCATGGAACAGCCCGTTGGCCACTGCGGACGTGGCCACCAGCGCACCGGCGTGGGCGGCCAGCTCCAGCAGTTCTTCCCGGGCCGTCCGCGCCCCGCGGCCCGCCACAAAGACCGGGCGTTCCGCGGCGTTGATCAGGTGCGCCAGGCGCCGGACGCTGGTGGCCGCGGGGCGGACCGGCTGGGCGTCGGCGACTGCTGCGGGGTGCGCGGCCAGCGCCTGCCCCGGTGCCGGTGCGGACTGGACGTCGAGGGGCAGGTTGAGCACCACGGTGCGGCGTTCGTTCCGCGCCGTGCGGAACGCCCGCAGGGTGTCCGCGACGGCGGTGGCCGGGGAGTGGATGCGCTCGCTCACGGCTCCGACGCTCCGGGCGAGGGCGTCCTGGTCGATTTTGAAGTTGGAACGGACCGCGGAGGCCTGGGTGTCGGCGGTCAGCACGATCAGCGGCGTGCGGCTCTTGGCGGCTTCCCCGATCCCGGTGACGGCGTTGCTCAGCCCGCAGCCCTGGTGGGTGCTGACCACCCCCACCCGGCCCGACATCCGGGCGTAGGCGTCGGCCATTGTGGCGGCGCCGCCTTCGTGCCGGGCTGCGGTGAACGGCACCCCGGCCTCGCGGAGGGCGTTGGTGACCTCGAAGTTGCCGCTGCCGACCACGCCAAAGACGTGCCCGACGCCGAGCCCCGCCAGGGTCCGGCCAACGAGCTGTGCGACGGTCCCGGCCACCTGCTGGACCGTGCCGGAGGACTCCCGGGGCGCCTCCACGGCGCCGGGGGAAACGTATGAAGCTACTACCATGGACTTACCTTCCATTGAGTAATGCACCGGTTGGGTACTGCACTGTTGACTGACTGCAAAGTTGCTGACGGCCCTGTTGCTGCTTGCCCTGTTGCTGACTGCTCTGTGCTGAATTGCTCTTCGAACTTCCAGGCGGCTTCCATGAACTCCACCCAGTCCCTCCCCCGCGCTGCTGCGACGGCAACCCTGGTCCGGACCATTGAATGGGTGGATACGGATGCCGCGGGGCACCAGCACAATTCGGCGGTGCTCCGCTTGGTCGAGGCCTGCGAGGCCAAGCTGTTCCGGGACCTGGAGCTGCCGGAGTATTTCCCGTTGGCGCCGCGGGTTCGCCACGAGCTCAACTACCGGGCGAAGTTGTACTTCGGCCAGCAGGTCACCACCACCGTAGTGGTGGAGAAAATCGGCCGCACGTCCATGACGTTCAGCTTTGAAGTGTGGGGCGAGGAGTTCCGGGGCGAACCCCGCGTCCTCGCCGCCCACGGATCGTTCGTCACGGCCCATGTGGCACAGGGCGGAACGGCGGCCACCCCGTGGCCGGCGGAATTTACGGCCAAAGTCACCGCCCGCGGGGGTTCCAGCCAGGACTGAGCCGCCGGGGACGCTGCCCGGCACCGCCCCGTTGAGGCGCCGGGCAGCGGTTCTCCAGCCGGTTCTCCCGGCCGCCTATACCGACGCCGGCACTTTCGCCGGCGTCCAGCGCAGGTGGGTGGGCAGCTCGGCGGTCTCCGGCTCCCGCACGAGCGCCAGCCGGGGCCGGACCGCGTCGGTGCGGGCCGCCGGCGGCTTCCGGCTGCCGGCCCGGAACTGCTGCGGCCAGTCGGCGCCGGGCCCGCGGTAGTCCTGCTCGATCGCCGCATGCAGGGTCCACTGCGGATCAAACAGGTGCGTGCGGCCAAGGGCGCAGAGGTCCGCGCGGCCCGCCAGCAGGATCGAGTTGACGTCGTCGTAGGAGGACACGGCCCCGACGGCGATCACCGCCACGCCTGCCTTGTGGGCCACCTCCTGCCGGATGCGGTCCGCGAACGGGGTCTGGTAGCTGCGGCCGTAGGCGGGTTTCTCCTCCTTGACCACCTGGCCGGAGGAGACGTCCACGCCGTCGGCGCCGTGCTCCACGAACGCCCGGGCGATCGCGACGGCGTCGTGCTCGTCGTTGCCGCCGGGGGCCCAGTCCGTCGCCGAAAGCCTGACGGTGAGCGGCTTGTCAGCGGGCCACGCGGCGCGGACGGCGTCGAACACCTCCAGCGGGTAACGCAGCCGGTTCTCGAGCGATCCGCCGTATTCGTCGCCGCGCCGGTTGGCCAGCGGCGAGAGGAATGAGGAGAGCAGGTAGCCGTGTGCGCAGTGCAGCTCCAGCAGGTCGAAACCCGCGGCGGCCGCACGCACGGTCGCGGCTACGAACTCGTCCCGGACCTGGTCCATTTCGGCGCGGCTGATTTCGCGCGGCGCCGGGCTGTCCGGGCCGTAGGGGACGGCCGAGGGGCCCACCGGCTCCCAGCCGCCCTCGGGGAGCGGCTCGTCGATGCCTTCCCACATGAGTTTGGTGGAGCCTTTCCGGCCGGAGTGCCCCAGCTGGGCGCCGATCGCCGCCGTCGAACGGCTGTGCACGAAGTCGACGATCTCTCGCCAGCTCTCCTGCTGGGCCTCGGTGTAGAGGCCGCTACAGCCCGGCGTGATGCGCCCGGTCTCCGATACGCAGACCATTTCGGTCATCACCAGGCCGGCGCCGCCAAGGGCCTTGCTCCCCAGGTGGACCAGGTGGAAGTTGCCCGGGACGCCGTCGGTGGCGGAGTACATGTCCATCGGTGAGACGACGATCCGGTTCTTCAGTTCCAGCCCGCCGATCCGGTACGGCTGGAACATGGCCGGGGCGCTGCCCACAATGCCCTGCGTGTGGGCGAATTCCTCATCCACCCGGGCGGCGAACTCGGGGTCGCGCAGTTTGAGGTTGTCGTACGTGATCCGGCGGCTCCGGGTGAGCAGGTTGAAGCAGAACTGCACCGGGTTCTGGTCCTTGTACATGCCGATGTTCTCGAACCATTCCAGCGACGCCTGCGCGGCGCGCTGGGTGGATTCGACCACCGGCCGGCGCTCCGTTTCGTACGCCTCCAGGGCGGCCTCAAGCTCGGAGTGCTCGTGTAGGCAGGCCGCCAGCGCGAGGGAGTCCTCCATGGCCAGCTTGGTGCCGGACCCGATGGAGAAGTGCGCCGTGTGGGCAGCGTCGCCGAGGAGCACGATGTTGCCGTGCCGCCAGGACTCGTTGCGGACCGTGGTGAAGTTGATCCACTTGGAGTTGTTGACCAGGACCTCGTGGCCCTCGAGCTCCTCGGCGAAAATTGTGCGGATGGCGTCCACGGCCGCCTCGTCGCTTTCTCCGGGCCGGAACGGCTGGTGCTCGGTAGCGTCGAAGCCGGCGTTGCGCCAGACGTCCTCGTGCATTTCGACGATGAAGGTGCTGCCCTCGTCCGAGTAAGGGTAGCCGTGGATCTGCATCACGCCGTGCTCGGTGTCCTTGACGAAGAACTTGAATGCCTCGAAGACGAGGTCGGTGCCGAGCCACATGTACTTGGACTTGCGGACGTCCAGGCTGGGCCGGAAGACCTCGGCGAAGCGGGAGCGGACGGCGGAGTTCAGGCCGTCCGCAGCGAGCACCAGGTCGTAGTCCCGGCTGAGTTCCTCGACGTCGGGCGCCAGCGTGCTGAACCGCAGGTCGACACCGAGTTCGGCGCAGCGCCGCTGCAGCAGCTCGAGCAGCTCCTTGCGGCTCATGGCGGCGAAGCCCTGGCCGCCGACGGTGTGCTGCTGGCCCTGGAAGTGGATGTCGATGTCGGTCCAGCGGGCGAAGCGCTCGGACATGTACTCGGCGATCACGGTGTCCGCGTTGCCGATTCCGCCGAGGGTCTCGTCGCTGAAGACGACGCCGAAGCCGAAGGTGTCGCTCGCGGCGTTGCGTTCCCAGACCGTGACATCGTGGTTCGGGTCCAGCTGCTTCATGAGTGCGGCGAAGTACAGTCCGCCCGGACCGCCGCCGATGATTGCAATTTTCATGTGGTGCCTCTCAAACGTTCTGGTGTTCGGGGGCGGCGGTGTCAGCGGCCAGCTGTTCACGCAGCCGGAAGTGCTGGAGTTTGCCGCTGGGGTTGCGGGGCAGGCCGTCAACAAAGTTCACCTGGCGCGGGTACTTGTACGGGGCGATGGCCTGCTTGACGAAGTCCTGGATTTCCTTGCGCTTCGCGTCATCGGCCTCGACGCCCTCGCGCAGCACGATGAAGGCGCAGACTACGCTGCCGCGCTCCGGGTCGGGCCGGCCCACCACGGCGTTCTCCATCACGTCCGGGTGCTGGTCAATGGCCGCTTCGACCTCCGGGGCGCCGATGTTGTAGCCGGAGGACACGATCATGTTGTCGGAGCGTGCCTGGTAGTAGAAGTAGCCGTCGTCGTCCCGGCTGAAGGTGTCTCCGGTGACGTTCCAGCCGTTGACGACGTAGTCCTCCTGGCGGGAGTCGTTGAGATAGCGGCAGCCGGTGGGGCCGATGACTGCGAGGCGTCCGACGGCGTTCGGGCCGAGTTCCCGGCCGTCCTCGTCCAGGATGGTGGCCCGGTAACCGGGGACGGCCGTTCCGGTGGCACCGGCGCGGATATCGTCCCCTGCCGCGGAGATGAAGACGTGCAGCATTTCGGTGGCGCCGATGCCGTTGACCAGCTTCAGCCCGGTGCGTTCATGGACGGCGCGCCAGGTTTCGGCCGGCAGGTGCTCGCCGGCCGAGACGGCGGTGCGGAGGCTGGCGAGGAGCCCCTCGGCGCCTTCCTTGAGGATGGCCTTGTAGGCGGTCGGGGCGGTGAACAGGATGGTGGCCTGCGCCGCGTGCACGGCCTGCGCCAGCTCCAGCGGGGTGGCGCGTTCGGTCAGCAGCGCGGCGGCGCCGAAGCGCAGCGGGAAAACCACCAGGCCGCCCAGTCCGAAGGTGAAGGCCAGCGGCGGGGAGCCCGCGAAGACGTCGTCCGGCGTCGGCGCCAGGACGTGCCGGGCGAAGGTGTCCGCGTTGGCGAGGATGTCCCGGTGGAAGTGCATGGTGATCTTCGGCGTCCCGGTGGTGCCCGACGTCGGGCCCAGCAGCGCGACGTCGTCCGCCGCCGTCGCGACGTCGGTGAATTCGCCGCTCTTGGCGGCGCAGCGGGCGTCGAGGTCCGTGCCGGTGCTGCCCCCCATGGCCAGCACCGGCACGTCGTTTCCGGCGGCCTCGGCCAGATCATCGAGGAACCTGCTGTCGCACAGGGCGGCGGCCGGCCGGGTCAGTTCCAGCAGGGTCCGGATCTCGTTGCCGCGCAGGGCCGGCATGATGGTGACCGCCACCGCGCCGGCCTTGAGCACCCCGAGCCAGGCCGCGACGAGCCACGGGTTGTTCGGCGAGCGCAGCATGACGCGGTTCCCGGGGACGATCCCGAAGTCCTCGACAAGGACCTGGGCCACCTGGTTGGCGCGGCGCTGCAGTTCCCCGTAGCTCCAGGAACCGCCGTCGGGGGTGAGCAGGGCCGGGCGGTCGGCACCGAAACTGCGGACGGCGTCGTCAATCAGCGCGGTGGCGGCGTTGAGCTGCTGCGGGTACTGCAGTTCCGGGAGGGTGAACTCCAGCGCGGGCCACTGCTCCGCCGGGGGCAGATTGTCACGTGCAAAGGTGTCCCGGTGCGCCGAGGGCGTCAGTTCCATTGCAGACCTTTCATATCGTCATTGATAAGAGGGGAAGGGCTCATCGATTGCTCCGAACGGCCGTTTTGGCGGTCCGAAAGGGCAGCTACGGAGCAGTCGACATCCGGATCATGCCTTCCTGCACCACGGTGGCGAGGAGCCGGCCCTGCCGGTCGTAGAAGTGTCCTTGCGCCAGGCCGCGGCTGGCCTGGGCGGAAACGGCTTCCTGCACGTAGAGCAGCCAGTCGTCCACCCGGCCTTCACGGTGGAACCACATGGCGTGGTCCAGGCTGGCCGTAACCAGGCCCGGGTCGCCCCAGGCGTAGCCGTGCACCCGGAGCACCGGTTCCAGGATGGTGTAGTCACAGACGTAGGCCAGGGCGGCTCGCTGCAGGTCCGGGTCATCCGGCAGCTGGTCGAACGCCTTCACCCAGACGGCCTGGTGCGGCACCTGCTCCCCCTCGACGCTGAGGTAGACGGCCCCCGGAACGTGCCGCATGTCGAAGCTGCGGCCGCCGGACCAGTAGGCCGCGGCGTCGCCTTCGACGCCGTCGAGCACGTCGGCCGAGGACGGCAGCGACTCCGGATCCGGGATCCCGGCCGGCATGGCACGGGCGAATTCCTCGCCTGCCTCCTCCGCGTGGAAGGAGGCCATGGCCACGTAGACGGTCCTGCCGCCCTGGTAGGCGCGGACCTGCCGAGTGGAGTAGCCACGTCCGTCGCGGAGGCGTTCCACCTCGTAGCGGACCTCCGCGCCGATATCCGCGGGCCGCATGAAGTAACTGTGCATCGAGTGCAGCGAGCGGTCGTCCCCCACCGAGCGCATCGCCGCGGCGGCGGCCTGGGCCACCATGTCCCCGCCGTACGCCTTGGGCCACGGCACGTACTGTGTGGTGGCGGTGTAGGCCTCGTCGAGGAAGTCCGGCTCCACCGGCGTCAGTTCGAGGGCGGACAGGAGGATTTCCGAAGTGGGATTCATACCCGGCGGTACCCTTCGAGGGTGGAGTCGTCGACGTCGTCGAGGTTCACCACGATGTTCTCCGGGGTGCGTGCGGTGAGCCAGACGAGTTCCTCAGTGACGCTCATGTTCGCTTCGACGTGCGGCATATACGGCGGGACGAAGACCCAGTCGCCCTCGGTCATGTCGATGAATTCCTTGTAGTCTTCGCCGAAGTAGATCCGGCCGTGGCCGCGGAGCACGTAACCGCCGGTCTCGGCTTCGCCGTGGTGGTGCGGGAAGGAGCGGTAGCCGGGTTCGTTGCTGACCTGGCCGTACCAAATCTTTGTAGCAGGAGTGTGCTGCGTGCTGACGCCGGAGATCCGGACGGCCCCGCCGGACTGGCCGGTGTCGCGGTGCTCGGCGCCCTTGCGGGTCACGACGGGGACAACATGTTCGGTGATCTGTTCTGTCATGGTGATACCTCTCTGTATGGCGGGTCTGTTTGGTGGCTTGCTGGGATTAGAGACGGACCGTGTTGGTGAGGGTGCCGATGCCCTCGACTTCGGTGGTGACGACGTCGCCGTCGTGCAGGAAGCGCGGCGGGTTGGCCCCCATGCCCACGCCGCCGGGGGTGCCGGTGAGGACCACGTCGCCGGGGCTCAGCCGGGTGAAGGTGGAGATGTAGGACAGTAGCGCGGCCGCGGTAAAGACGAGGGTCTTGGTGTTGCCGTTCTGGACCTCTTCGCCGTTGACCAGGCAGCGGACCCGGACGCCGGCTTCGGGGTCGCATTCGTCCGGGGTCACCAGCACGGGACCCAGCGGGGTGGTGCGGTCGAAGGCCTTGCCCTGGAACCACTGCAGGGTGCGGCTCTGCCAGTCGCGCAGGGAGATGTCGTTCGCCACGGTGTAGCCGGCGATCGCGGCGGCGGCCTCCTCCGGCGACGCATTCTTGAGCGGGGCTCCGACGACGACCGCCAGTTCGGCTTCCCAGTCAACCTTGGCGCCGTGCCCTGCGGCGTCGATGACCTCGCCGTCGCCGATCAGCGTGTCCGCGTACTTGGCGAACAGGGTGGGATATTCCGGCACCTCCCGGCCCATTTCCGCGATGTGGTCCGCGTAGTTCAGGCCGCAGCAGATGACCTTGGACGGGCGCGGCAGCACGGTGGCGAACCGGGCGTCATGTGCGGGAATGGAGCCGCCCGGGACGCCGTCGGAAGTTTCCGCGGCGGCAACGGCCGCAGCTGCCTGCTCCCGCCAGCCGGCGCTTCCCAGCAGTTCACTGAGGTCGCGTGCGGGCAGGAGCACAAAACGCTCCCCGGACTGGACGGCGGCGCGGGTGACGGGGCCACCGCTGGCGTCGCGGGCTGCCGTAATGACGGTCGCAAGGCGCATGATTCTTCACTTCCGGTTCGACGGCGGAACCGGCCCCATTGCCGATTCCGGTGACGTGCAAACTATGCCATCCCCCGAGAGGGTATGTCGACATTTTTACGGTCGTCACATATGCTCAAGTTAACACGGATTCACCAGTTTGGGTAGACCGGCAGATGTGCCGGATCCGCCCGTTCGCAGTTCCAACCCTTGGATTTCCACAGCACCGCCGACTCAATGAGGAGCCACCATGAACCACAAGGTCATCAACCCCGCAGCGCTGGCCAAGCCCTCCGGCTTCGCCCACGGCATCGCGGCCGGCAACACCGTGTACCTGGGCGGCCAGACGGCCATGGACAGCAACGGGGACATTGTTCCCGGCGGCATCGTGGAGCAGTTCCGCCAGTGTTTCTCCAACGTCCTCACCACCCTGGCCGAAGCCGGAGGCATGCCCTCTGACCTGGTCAACGTCACCATTTATCTCACCGACGTCGAGGACTACCAGAAAAACGGCCGCGAAATCGGACGGATCTGGCGCGAGATGGCAGGCACCGACTATCCCGCGATGGCCGGCGTCGGCGTGACGCGGCTATGGCAGGCCGAGGCGCTGATCGAGATCCAGGCCATCGCCGTCGTGTCTGGCCAGGGCTAAGCGGGAGCGTTAACGCTACGCAGTTCCGGAACTGCCCGTGGCCCCCAGCAGCCGCTCGGCATGCTGGCGGGCCGGGCCGTTCAGGAGACGGTGGAGTTCCGCGAAAATCCGCTCCGCGGTCAGCCCGTGCCAGCCCGGCGGCAGGAACTCCTCCGGAAGGCCCGGGTCCAGATACGGCAGCCGGCGCCACTGGGTGAGCAACTGGACGTAGTCCGCGAAGGCGGACCGGTCGGCGTCGGGCCCCGGCGCCGGTGCGCCCGGTGATTCCCAGCGGTCCAGCACGGGAGCGAAGCGTTCGATGAATTCCGCGTAGAGGGATTCCAAAGCCGGCAGGTCCCACCAGCGGGAAACCTTGTCCTTGACGTCCCCGGCGGTCAGGTGCTCGGCCTTGAAGAACTCCACGTATTCCGTCAGTCCTGCCCGCTCGAGCTGGTGGCTGATGTCCTCGTAGGTGTTGCCCGGGGCAATCCAGAGCCCGGGCGTCACGGAGCCGAAGCCCATCCGCGTCAGCGTGCTCCGCAGCTGGTGGCGGAGGTGGCGCTGGGATTCCGGGACGGAGAAGGCGATGAGGAGCCACCGGTCGGCCGCCGTCGCCCGACGCGGCGAAAAGATGCGGCGGTCGCCCTCCTGGAAGACATCCTCCAGGTTGGGGGCCAGCCGGTAGGCGGCCACGCCGCCCTGCCTCACACTTTCCAGCACTCCGCGGCGCTTGAGCCGGGACACGGAGGACCGCACTCCGGAAGACTCGACGCCGAGATCGTCCAGCATGGAAATCAGCGCCGAGACGGGCAGTGCGCCGCCGTTGGGCCGCCCGTAGAGGCCGTAGATCGTAACGATGAGCTGCTGGTGCCGAGGGGTCGGCCGGGGAACGGCGGATTCGCCTGCGGGGTCGGCGGCCAATCCGGCATCCGTTTCGGCGTCCAGCGGCAGCACGGGGTCGGCGTCCAGCGGCAGCACGGGGTCGGCGTCCAGCGGCAGCACGGGGTCGGCGTCCAGCGGCAGCGCGGGGTCTTTTACCACCGTCGGCCTTCCCTCGGGAGAACAGTCATGGATCTAGGCTATAGAGGTCCGGGCGCCGCGACGGCCATGACGCTCCGCTGGTGACGCATGCAGGGTCCGGCGAAGCCGCGGCCATCTCGTACGGTCAAGGCCCCGCTGCGGGCCACCCCGCCCGTTCGCCACATATGGCCGCTCAGCCGGGCGGCTTAACGGCCATATGTGGCAAACCGTGCAGTGCGCGGCCCACGATTTCCGCCGCGCGACCTGTTCGGAGAACGCCCGCGGCTGGGGTAAGGTAAATCTCGTTGTTCCAAGGGACCAGGCCCAGCATTCTGGCCAGTCCCACTGCGGCTGTAGCTCAATGGTAGAGCGCTAGCTTCCCAAGCTTGATACGCGGGTTCGATTCCCGTCAGCCGCTCCAACTCCCCTGCAAAACCTCGCCGTGCAGATCCCACCCTGCAGAACGCCGTCCGGCGGACGTCCCAGAAGCCGTTAGGTCGCTACCTGTATCGTTCGAAGTCAGGAACCTCTTCGGTTCCGCTACAGGAGCGATCATGGCTGACAAGTCCCCCCGTCAAGCAGCATCCAAGAAATCCGGCAAGTCCATCAAGGAAAAGCGCGCCGATAAGAGGAGCGCCGCAGCGCCGCCCAGCTCCCTGGAAAAGGCCACCAGCTCCAAGCCTGCGAGTCCCAAAAAGAAGTGAGCGGCACCTTGAACCTTCTCACCCTGGGAGTCCTTGCCAGCACGCGGAAGCCTGACGAGCGGCGCCTCCCGATCCACCCCCTCCACCTTGACCGCATCGCCCCGGAACTCCGGCAGCAGATGCTCCTGGAGGAGGGCTACGGCGAGCGTTTCGGCGTCTCGGACGCCCAACTGGCACCGCTCGTGGCGCGCATCGTCCCCCGCACGCAGCTGCTGGCCGAGGCCGACGTCGTTCTCCTGCCCAAACCGCAACCCGAAGACCTCGCCGAACTGCGGGACGGGCAGGTCCTCTGGGGCTGGCCGCACTGCGTCCAGGACCGGGCCATCACCCAGCTGGCGATCGACAAGAAGCTCACCCTCATCGCCTTCGAAGCGATGAACCACTGGGCCAGCGACGGCGGCTTCGGCCTGCACGTGTTCCACAAGAACAACGAGCTGGCCGGCTACTGCTCGGTCCTGCACGCCCTGGCGTTGACCGGTTCCACTGGCGACTACGGCCGGCGCCTGAGCGCCGTCGTGATCGGCTTCGGGGCAACTGCCCGCGGCGCGGTGACCGCGCTCAACGCCCACGGCATCCACGACGTCCAGGTGCTGACCAACCGCGGCGTCGCCGCGGTGGGCTCCCCCATCCACTCGGTACGCATCGCGCAGTTCGACCACGCCGACAAAGCGCCGTTCCTCAGCGAGGTCATCACCGAGCGCGGCCGTGTGCCGCTCGCGCCGTTCCTCGCCGAGCGCGACATCGTGGTCAATTGCACCCTGCAGGACCCGAACGCGCCGCTGACGTACCTGCGCACCGAGGACCTGGACGCGTTCCGTCCCGGCAGCCTGATTGTGGATGTCTCCTGCGACGAGGGCATGGGCTTCAGCTGGGCGAAAACCACCACGTTCGCGGAGCCGATGTTCAAGGTCGGGGACCACATCGATTACTACGCAGTGGACCACAGCCCGTCCTACCTGTGGAACTCGTCCAGCTGGGAGATCAGCGAAGCGCTGCTGCCGTTCCTGGAAACCGTAATCACCGGCCCCAAGGCCTGGACCGCGAACGAGACCGTCCGCCGCGCGATCGAAATCCGCGACGGCGTGGTCCTCAACCCGGATGTGCTGCAGTTCCAGCAGCGGGGAGCGGAGTACCCGCACCTGACGCTGACGGACTAACGCCCGGTTTCCGGGTTGCGGCACCTCTTTGGGTTTTCCGCGACGAATGAGGACAGCCGCGGCGTGGATCCACGCAGCGGCTGTCCTATTTCGCTGCAGAATTCGGTGCGGAAACCGGCGCCGAAGGCTATGGCGTGGCAGCCGCCCCCGGCCGGCCCTGGTTCCGGACAATCTTCAGCAGCCTGCGCCGGTCTTTCAGGTCCACCTTGAGCATCAGCTGGTCCTTGCGTGCCAGCACGACGGCGACCGTCGCCGCTGCAAGCGCCGGCACCCCGCCGGAGACCAGGATGGCCGTGTGCGGATCAACGTGCTCGGCCAGCCAGCCGATCATCGGGCCGCCGATGGCCTGCCCGCCGATCAGCACCATGATGTACAGGCTCATCACGCGTCCGCGGATGGCCATGTTGGAGCTGATCTGCACCAGCTGGTTGGCCGCGGTCAGGAACATGAGGCACCAGAACCCGGCCAGCACCATCGCCACCCCGAACCACAGCATGGAGTGCGCCAGCGAGGCCAGGCACAGCATGAGCCCGTACATGCCGGCCCCCAGCATCACCGAGCGCAAGCGCAGTTCGCGCCGTCGGGCGGACGTGATCGCCCCGGCCAGCGCCCCGAGGGCCACGAGGGCGTTCAGCAGGCCGTAGCCGCCGGCGCCGGCGTCGTACACGCGGTCCGCGAAGGCGGCCAGCAGCACCGGCAGGCTCATCGCGAACACCGCGACAAACCCGGCCATCAGCCAGGGCCAGTAGATGGTGGGCTTGCTCAGGGCGTAATTCAGCCCTTCCCGCAGCATGCCCTTGCGTTTGGGCGCCGGGGCGCTGATATGCAGCTGGTCCTTCCGCAGCGTGAGCAGCATCGCGACGGTGGAGCAGCAGGCGACGGCGTTGGCTGCGAATGCCCAGCCGGCGCCCACAGCCGTGAGCAGCAGCCCGGCGAGCGCCGGACCGATCAGGCCGCCAAGCTGGAACGTTGTGGAGTTCACGCTGATGGCGTTCCGGAGGTAGGCCGGCCCCACGAGCTCGTTGACGAAGACCTGGCGGGCGGGCTGGTCCAGCACCGTGACCAGGCCCAGGGCCAGGGCGATCACGTAGACGTGCCAGACCTCGATCCGCTGGGTGAGCGCCAGCACCGCGAGGATGGCCGCCAGCACCGCGGCCGCTGACTGGCACAGCAGCAGGATCTTGCGCTTCGCAAAACGGTCCGCCATCATGCCTCCCCACGGGCCAAGGATCAGCGAGGGTAGGAACTGCAGTGCCACCGTAATCCCGACGGCGGTGACGGAACCGGAGAGCTGGAGCACCAGCCAGTCCTGGGCAATCCGCTGCATCCAGAGGGCGATGACGGCAATGAAGTGCCCGATCGCGAAGATTCGGAAATTGCGGACTTTCAGCGAAATGAAGGTGTGCCGCCACGGCAGCGGCTCATTAACGACGGCGAGTGGGGCGGTGCTGGTGTCCGGCAACGCAATGACGTTGGCCTCTAAGGGCGGAGGGGGTGCCACGGGAAAGTCCTCAAGGGGGCGGGTGAGTGGGATGCCTTAACGCTAGGCTGGCCGCAGCGGATTATGGAAGATTATTCACCGCATAACTAGCATTACGGAACGCAATGCGGCGAGAGTTCGCCGCAGGTCAGGAGCCCGCATGTTCGAACCGGCACAGCTGCGATCCTTCCTGGCAGTGGCCGAAACGCTGAGCTTCACCAAGGCCGCCGAACGCCTTGGCCTCGCGCAGCCGACGGTCAGCCAGCATGTGCGCAAGCTCGAGACCGCCGCGAAGCGGGTCCTGGTGGCCCGGGACACCCGGGATGTGCGCCTGACCGACAACGGGGACGCCATGGCCGGCTTCGCCCGCAGCATCCTGTCCGCCCACGATGCCGCCTCCCGCTACTTCTCCGGATCAGCCATGCGCGGCCGGTTGCGCTTCGGCACGGCGGACGACCTTGCTATCACGGGCCTGCCGAGGATCCTGCGGGAGTTCCGGCAGGTCTACCCGCAGATCAACCTGGAACTGACCGTGGGCCAGAGCGACCAGCTCTACAAGCGGCTCAACGCCGGCCAGCTGGACCTCGTTTTCGTCAAGTGGGTGGCCGGGGCCAAAGACGGCACGGTGGTGCAGCAGGACTCCTTCGCCTGGGTGGGCCTGGAGCAGACCTCGCTGGACCCGGCCGAGCCCGTGCCGCTGATTGCCTACCCCTCCCCCAGCCTGAGCCGGAAGCTGGCCATCGACGCCCTCGAATCCGCTGGCCGGACCTGGCGCATCACCTGCACCACGCGGCAGATCAGCGGCGTGCTGGCCGCGGTCCGGGCCGGCATCGGAGTGGCGGTTATGCCGTCCTCACTGGTGCCGGAGGACCTGAAGATCATCACCCGGCGTTTCGAGCTGCCACCGGTGGGCGACGTCGATTTCACCCTGATCCGCAACCCGCTGGCCAATACCGAGGTGATCGAGGCCCTGACCCAGACGATCGCGGGCCGGACCCTCAAACGCCCCGCGTGAAGGGCCGGCGGACGTCGCTTCAGCGGGACGGCGGTCCCCCGGGACCTGCGTACCCGGCGATGTACCTACTCGGATTGCGTACTTACGCATACCATTGATCCACTCGGATTCCTGACATATCCTTGAGGGTGTTGAAGGTCAAGCAGAGGCCTATGACAACGATTCGAGTAACGGACGCTGTCCTGTGTGTCTGCCGTGCGGCGGCCCTCCGGAAGGCGTTCGGGATAGGCCGACAATGACGCCAGCCATAAACCGACCCCACACTCCCCCAACATCGACAGCCCGCAGCCTTAAGCCCGTGGGCACGTTCACCCAGGCCGTACACCGCGGCACTGCCGCCAAACACCCCAGCCTCGGACGCCTTGACCCGCATCCCACCACCCTGGTTGAGGCCGAGTATGTCGGCAGCCCGTATTGCGAGCGCTGCGGGACCGACGAGTTCATCTACCTTGAGACTTTTGTCCCTGCGACCCATCACAGGGACGGTTCCATCAACAAACTGGGCGAAGTCACGTACTTCTGCTCCGGTTGCGACGACTTCTCCGCGCACGCGGTGCCCGCCTCGTGGGTTCCGCCCGGCTGGTATTTCGGCTGAGCCGCGGGCGGCGAGCTCCCGCAGGCGACGAGCTCCCAAAGACAACGAGCCGGGCGGCCACCATTGGAGGGTGGCCGCCCGGCTCGATTGTGTCTCCCCGTGAGGAGTCAGAACAGCGGGGCGTGTCCTAGATCAGGCCGTTCGAGATGAAGTTGGGCGTCCCAAAGCGGTGCGCCGTGATGCTGATGGCCTGCTCGTGCAGGAACGGCAGCAGCTCAACGCGTCCGGCTTCGGTGACCGGGTGGAAATAGATCGCCAGGTCGGGACGTCCGCCGGTCGCCTCGGCCAGTGCCTTGGCGTTGCCGCCGATGAGCCGGATCCGTGAAGTGGCGAGCTTGGCCCCCCCGGCGAGCCTGCCCGCGGAGGCCAGCCAGTCGGCGTCGTTCTCCACGATGGGATCGATGCCGAGGCCGGAGAGTACGGTGCGCAGCCGGGCGGGGAGCTCGACGGCGGTGGACACGGTCAGCGCGGAGCCTGCCAGGACACCGGCGGAGACCGTGCGGACCAAACGGGCGAGGGGCTCGCCCTCGGAAAGCCGCACCGTGACGGGAAGCGCGCGGTAGCGGAAGACGTTCCGTTCGGCGCTCAGCCCGGAGACGTCTTTGGCCGTGCCGAATTCCTCACCCCAGGCGAGGGCGTCGGACGCCAGGGCACGCTCCAGCGATTCCAGCTCGACGGCGTCCAGGAAGTCCCGGGCCGCCTGTTCGATCCGGCGGACACCCGCGTGCGCCGGGGCCCCGGCCGCGGTGCTGGGAGCGCTGACCCATTCGCTGAGCCCGACGAGGTAGTTGGGTCCGCCGGCCTTGGTGCCGGCCCCGACAGCGGATTTCTTCCAGCCGCCGAAGGGCTGGCGCTGCACGATGGCGCCGGTGATGCCGCGGTTGACGTACAGGTTGCCGGCCTGGACGGTGTCCAGCCAGAGGCCCACTTCCACCGGGTTCAGCGAGTGCAGCCCGGAAGTGAGTCCGTACTCGATCTGGTTCTGGATGGCGATGGCCTCCTCAAGGGTTTCCGCGGTCATCACACCCAGGACGGGGCCGAAGAACTCGGTGAGGTGGAAGTAGGAACCGCGGCGGACGCCGGAGCGGACGCCCGGGCTCCAGAGCTTGCCCGTGCCGTCCAGCTTCCGGGGCTCGACGGCCCAGCTTTCGCCTTCGCCCAGGGTGGTGAGTGCGTTGAGGAGTTTGCCGTTGGCGGGTTCGATGATCGGACCCATCTGGCTCGCGGGATCCTCGGGGTAGCCCACCTTGAGCGAGGTGACGGCATCGATCAGCTGGTTGTGGAAGCGCCTGGACGTGGCGACTGATCCCACCAGGATCACCAGGGAGGCCGCGGAGCACTTCTGCCCGGCGTGGCCGAACGCGGAGTACGCCACGTCCTTGGCTGCGAGGTCAAGGTCGGCGCTCGGGGTGACGATGATGGCGTTCTTGCCGCTGGTCTCGGCCAGCAATGGCAGGTCCTGGCGGAAGGAACGGAACAGTTCCGCGGTCTCGTAGCCGCCGGTGAGGATGACGCGGTCCACCGCGGGGTGGGAGATCAGCTGCCGGCCCAGCTCACGCTCGCCCAGCTGGACCATGGTGAGCACGTCGCGCGGGACGCCGGCTTCCCAGAGCGCTTCGATCATCACGGCACCGCTGCGCCGCGCCTGCTTGGCGGGCTTGATGACGACGGCGGACCCGGCGGCGAGGGCCGCGAGCGTGGAGCCGGCGGGGATGGCCACCGGGAAGTTCCACGGCGGCGTCACCACGGTGAGCTTCGCGGGGACGAACGTGGCGCCGTCGACGACGTCGAGCTTGCGGGCCGCTTCGGCGTAGTAGTGCGCGAAGTCGACTGCCTCGCTGACTTCCGGGTCGCCCTGGTCGATGGTCTTGCCGGTTTCGCTGGCCATGACCTCGAGGAGGTCGGCGCGGCGGGCCTCCAGGACGTCGCCGGCGCGGTGCAGGATCGCCGCACGCTCGTCACCGGAGAGTGCGCCCCAGTCCTTGCCCTTCTCGAGGGCCGTGTCGATGACCGCGTTGAGGGTCGCCTCGTCGTTGATCATGGCGGCCTCGACGGCGGCGTTGCCGAGGGTGGAGGAGGGGACCCGCTCCAGGATGGCACGTCCCCAGTCGCGGTTGGCCGGCAGCGAGGGGTCGGTGTCCGGTGTGTTCTCGAAGGAATCGTGCGGCATCGGCTCGGCCGGAAGGCTGCGGTTCTGCCGGCGGTTGGGCGGCGGGACCTCGTCGTCGAGCTTGGCGAGCGAGGCGAGGAAGCGCTGCTTCTCACGGTCGAAGAGGGCTTCGTTTTCGCTGAGCTCGAAAACCGCGGACATGAAGTTGTCCTGGCTGGCGCCTTCCTCGAGCCGGCGGATCAGGTAGGCGATCGCGACGTCGAACTCGGCAGGGTGGACCACCGGGGTGTAGAGCAGCAGCGAGCCGACATCCTTCTTGACGGCTTCGGCCTGGCCCTGGGCCATGCCGAGCAGCATCTCGAATTCGATACTCTGCTGTGCGGTATCCGCAATGCCGCGCTGTTTCGCGAGCAGCCAGGCGAAGGCGATGTCGAAGAGGTTGTGGCCGGCGACGCCGATCCGGATGTTGCGGATCCGGTCCGGGTGCAGGGAGTAGTTGATGACGCGCTTGTAGTTGGTGTCGGAGTCCTGCTTGGTGTTCCAGGTGGCCAGCGGCCAGTCGTGCAGGGACGCCTCGACCTGTTCCATCGGCAGGTTGGCGCCCTTAACGACGCGGACCTTGACGGCCGCGCCGCCGTCGGCGCGGCGGGCGGCGGCCCAGTCCTGCAGGCGGATCATGGCGGCGAGCGCGTCCGGGAGGTAGGCCTGCAGCACGATGCCTGCCTCGAGGTCCTTGAATTCGGGCTTGTCCAGGATCCGGGTGAAGACCGCGATGGTCATGTCCAGGTCCTTGTACTCCTCCATGTCCAGGTTGATGAACTTGGCCTGGCCGCCGCTGGCGAAGGAGGCTGCGCGGCTGAAGAGCGGGGTGAGCTTCTCCACCACGTGCTCCACGGCCTCATCGAATGCCCAAGGAGAGTGGGGGGCAACGGTGGAGGAGACCTTGATGGAGACGTAGTCGACGTCGGGGCGGGACAGGAGCTTGTGGGTTCCCTCGAGGCGGCGGGAGGCCTCATGTTCGCCCAGCACGGCCTCGCCGAGGAGATTGACGTTGAGCTTGATGCCGTCCTTGCGGATCTTCGCGATGGCGGGGCCCAGCTTGGCGTCGGTGGCGTCGACGATGAGGTGGCCCACCATTTCACGGAGCACACGGCGGGCAATCGGGATGACCACCTGGGGCAGGACCGGCGCCACGGTGCCGCCGAGGCGGACGGCGCTGCGCATGTACCAGGGCAGGAAGGCCGGGACTTTCGGGGCCAGTGCGGCGAGGTTCCGGGCGGCGACCTGCAGGTCCTCGGGGCGGACGACGCCGTCGACGAACCCGACGGTGAAGTCAAGTCCGTTGGGATCCTTCAGGACACCGGCGAGCTGCTCGGCGGAGGCATCGACCGGGACCTTCGCTGCCTCGGTGAGCCAGTGGCGTACCAGCCCGATGGTCTCCTCGGCCAGGGCTGCGGCCTCAAGGACCGGCGAGCCTTCCGAAACGGGTGCGCGCCCGGCTTCGCTGCCAGTGTGCACGCCGGACTCCGTTGAAATGTTGGTCATGGCTGGTACTCGTTCTTTCTCAAAGTATGGACCGTTCAAGATTCAGTATGCGACCCGATTTTCATAAGATAAAGCGATGTTTTCTGAGCAATACTGGTTAGGAAAATCGAACGTTCCCAGCCCGGACGCAACCCACCCCAAACGCACGGATGCGCTATCACTTTTGGCTCCCAAACGGCGTGATGGTAGCCCAAAGTGACAGCGCATCTCGGGTGGGGCGCGGCTAGCTGAGGGGGCGGTGCATCTCCACGAGTTCCTCGTGCCGCGGGCTGTCCGGATTCATCAGCGAATGCTTGCGGCCGTAGCCGAAGTAGATGATCAGGCCGATGATCAGCCAGACGCCGAAGCGGACCCAGGTCTCCCAGTGCAGCTGGAGCATCAGGAACGCAGAGGCCAAGACACCGAAGGCCGGAACCAGCGGCATCAGGGGAAGCCGGAAGGTCCGCGGGGCATCGGGCTTCTTATAGCGGAACACGATGACCGCGGTGCAGACGACGACGAACGCGGCCAGGATGCCGATGTTGGTCAGGTCGGCGACGGCCTTGATCGGGAATACGCCGGCCAGCAGAGCGGAGGCGACTCCTGCGATCCAGGTGACGCGCTGCGGCGTGCCGTGGCGGTCCGTCTTGGAGAACCAGCCGGGAAGCAGCCCGTCGCGGCTCATCGAGAACCAGACGCGGGTGACACCGAGCAGGAAGGTGAGCATCACGGTCAGGATGGACAGCACGGCGAAGACCGAGATGATGGTGGCGATGACCGGCAAACCCACGCTGTTGAATGCGGAGGCGAAGCCGGCCTTGGGGTCGATTTCCTGGTAGTTCTGCATGCCGGTGAGCACCAGGGTTGCGGCGACGTACAGAAGCATCGCGATGATGAGGGACATGATGATGGCCTTCGGCATGTGCTTCTTGCCGTCCTGCGCCTCTTCCGCGGCGGTACTCATCGCGTCGTACCCGAACACGGCGAAGAACACCGTGGCAGCTCCCGCCACGACCGGACCGAAGCCGCTGGGCATAAACGGGTTGTAGTTTCCGGTATCGATGTAGAAGATGCCGAGACCAATGATGAACAGGATCAGGATGACCTTGATCGCGACCGCGATGAGCTCGAACCGTCCGAAGGTCTTGGTGCCGCGGGACAGGATCCAGGTCACGAGCAGGCAGACGGCGATCGCCGGGATGTTGACGATGCCCCCGGTGCCCTCATCCGGCGTCGCGGTCATCCAGACGGGCATGTGGATGCCGATGCCGGAGAGGAAAGCATCGAAGTAGCCGGAAATGCCGATGGCCACGACGGCCACGATCGCGATGTACTCCAGCAGCAGGTCCCAGCCGATGAACCAGCCGATGATTTCGCCGAGCGCCACGTAGCCATAGGTATAGGCCGAACCCGCCCGCGGGATCATGCCGGCGAATTCCGCGTAGGACAGGGCGGCCGCCGCGGAGGCGAGCCCCGCGATCAGGAAGGAAAAAAGCACTGCCGGGCCGACGCCGGGTTCGGACTCGCTTCCGTGGGCGACGAGGCCCGCCAAGGAGAAAATGCCGACGCCGATGATCCCGCCGACGCCGATGGCCGTCAGTTGCCAGAACCCCAGGCTCTTCATCAAGCCGCTGTGAAGGCTCTCTTCCTCGATGTCGTCGATCGGCTTGCGCCGCATGATCGACCTGTCTATGTCTTTCGTAGCCATCTGGGTCTCCCGCTTTTAGGTGTGGCGCCCATCAATCCACCCTGTGATGGGGGTTACTTAACGACAACAGTATGCAACCGGGATTGCATTAGATAAAGTGAATTCTCCTAATCAATAACCATTAGAATTCAAAAAGGAATAGCGATGCTGGATGTCCGGCGGTTGCGCCTTCTGCGCGAACTGAAGATCCGGGGCACCCTGGCCGAGGTCGCCGAGGCGCTGCAGTACAGCCCTTCCTCGGTATCGCAGCAGCTGGCCCTCTTGGAAAAGGAGGCCGGCGTCGAACTTCTTCGCAAGACCGGCCGCCGCGTCCAGCTGACCCCGCAGGCCGAAGTCCTGGTGGCCCATACGGCCCAGCTCCTGGAAACGCTGGAACAGGCCGAGGCTGATCTGGCAGCCTCCTTGACCACAGTGACGGGTACAGTCCGTATCGCCGTCTTCCAGTCCGCGGCGCTGGCCCTGATGCCGGATGCCCTCACCCGGATGGCGTCCAGCTACCCCGAGGTGCGGATCGAAATGACCCAGCGGGAACCCGAGACGGCACTTCATGAGACCTGGGCACGCGACTTCGATCTGGTGATTGCCGAGCAGTACCCGGGACACGCGGCTCCGCGGTATGCCGAACTGGACCGCCTCCGGCTCACGAGCGATGCGATCCGCCTCGCCGTTCCGCCGCGTGGCCCCGGCCGCCCGGTGATCACCTCCCTCACGGATACCGCCGAGCTGGCCTGGGTCATGGAGCCGCGCGGGGCGGCGTCACGGCATTGGGCCGAGCAGGCCTGCCGCAGCGCCGGGTTCGAGCCCGACGTCCGCTTCGAGACGGCTGACCTCCAGGCCCAGATCCGGCTGATCGAGTCCGGGAACGCCGTAGCCCTCATGCCGGACCTCGTCTGGACTGGGAGGGGCACGACGTCGCAGCTGATTACCCTGCCGGGCGATCCGCACCGGACCATTTTCACGTCGGTGCGGCGCTCCAGCGCCACCCGCCCGGCAATCCTGGCGGCCCGGGAGATCCTGGCCGAGACTGCGGCGTCCATCCCGCCCGCCGGCTGAGCTGGCGGTGTTCGCTGGCTCACAGCGCTGCCGGCGCGCCGGCGCTAGACTGGTCCCGTTATGAATCGCACAATATTCAAGTCCAAAATCCACCGCGCCACGGTCACGCACGCGGACCTCCACTATGTCGGTTCGGTCACCGTGGACCTGGACCTGCTGGAAGCGGCCGACATCCTCCCCGGCGAGCTGGTCTCCATTGTCGACGTCACCAACGGCGCCCGGCTGGAGACCTACACGATTGCCGGCGAGCGCGGTTCAGGCGTGATCGGGATCAACGGTGCCGCCGCCCATCTCATGCACGAGAACGACATCATCATCCTGATCACCTACGCCCAGATGACCACGGATGAGGCCAGGGCCTACAGCCCCAAGGTGGTCCATGTGGACAAGGACAACAGGATTGTCCAGATCGGCAACGACCCGGCGGAGGGCCACACCCCCGGAATCATGCGCCCGCCGTTTGCCCTGAACAACGCCACGCTGAACTAACAGCTCTGCGCACGCCGCCATTACGGACGCCGGAGTGACAGGCGCGGCCGTAACAAGCATGCGGGACCAGACGCCGCCGTAACAGGCGCGCCGGGAACCAATAAAGCTGATTACTCTGGAGGGGTGAGTCCCACCCTTCCCCCGCTGCCTGCGCCGCGGACCGCCGCGTGCTAGGCGTTCTCGCCGGATTCTTCGTGGTCTGGTGCATCATCCTGGTGGGCATGTTCGTCGGCCGGCGCGGCATCCTGGGCGAGAACGCCCGCTCCGTGCTCAGCGCGCTCACCTTCTTCGTCGCCAGCCCGGCCCTGCTGTTCGAGACGCTCAGCAAAGCCAAAGTCCAAGACGTCTTCGCCGCCCCGCTGCTGGTAGCGGCCGTCGGCGCCGTTGCGACGGCAGGCCTCTTCTTCGTCGTCGTCCGCTTCCTGCTCAAGCGCTCCCTGCCGGAGTCCCTGACGTCGTCCATGAGCGCCTCGCTGGCCAACTCCGCGAACCTCGGCATCCCCATTGCCGTATACGTTTTGGGGGATGCCAGTTACGTGGCGCCACTGCTGATCTTCCAATTGGCCTTCTTCACTCCCCTGTTCCTGATGGCCCTCGACGCCACCACCAGCACGCACCGGACTACCCCGCTGAGCTTCGTCCTGATGATCCTGCGGAATCCCATGATTGTGGGCTCCGGCCTGGGCCTGGCAGTGGCCGCAAGCGGATGGCAGGTGCCTCCGCTGGTGATGGAGCCCATCCACCTGATTGGCGGGGCCGCCATTCCGGCCATGCTGCTCGCCTTCGGGATGAGCCTGAACGGTTCCCGGCCGCTGCAGGCCTCGGCCGGGCGCCGGGCCGACACGCTCCTGGCCTGTGGTTTCAAGCTGGTGGTGCATCCGCTGGTGGCCTACACCTTCGCCCGCTTCGTCCTGCACCTCGAAGACCAGGCCCTTTTCGCCGTAGTGGTGGCCGCCGCCCTGCCCACCGCACAGAACGTATTTGTGATCGCCAGCCGCTACCGGACCGGCCTCACCGTCGCCCGGGACACCGTGCTGATCACCACCGTAGTGGCTGTGCCTGCCATGATCGTCGTGGCCCTGCTCCTCACCTGACCCCGGCCCCGCCGCGCGCTCGCTTCCCGCAACCCGAACGATCCGGAGGACCTCTTGAAGACCCACCACCTTGACACCGTCGTCATCGGAGGCGGAGCCATGGGCTCGGCAGCCGCCTGGGCACTGGCCAGCCGCGGCCGGGACGTGACCCTGCTGGAGCAGTTCAGCCCGGGGCACCGCAACGGCGCTTCCCACGGCACTACGCGGAACTTCAACCCGGGCTACGCCGGTCCGGACTACGTGGCGATGCTGGCCGAGGCGGTCCGCCTGTGGGACGAGCTCGAAGCTGACGGCGGCGAGCGACTCCTGGCGCGCACCGGCGTCGTGAACCACGGGACCGATCCGCACCTGGGCGACATCCGGAACGCCCTGCGGGGGGCCGGCCTGCGGGCCGAGTTCCTGACTGCTGCCGACGCCGCCGAACGCTGGCGCGGCATCCGCTTCGACCAGGAGGTGCTGTACATGCCCGACGGCGGGCAGCTGAATCCCGACGCCGCGCTGCCGGTGCTGCAGCGTCTCGCCGCGGGCCGCGGGGCGGACATCCGGCACCGGGTCACCGTGCTGGATGTCGCTGTGGCGGACGACGGCGTCCGGCTCACCGTGGACGCCGGCGGCCGGACCGAGGTGCTGACCGCCCGGCAGGCCGTGGTTACGGCCGGCGCGTGGACCGCGAAACTGCTGGGCGGGCTGGCGTCCCTCCCCCGGCTCACCGTCACACAGGAACAGCCAGCACACTTCGCCATCAGGGACGAGGGCGCGCTCTGGCCCGGGTTCAACCATGTCCCGGGCCAGGGCCCGGAGTTCGCGGACTGGTACTCGCCGGTCTACGGAATGCAGACGCCGGGCGAGGGAATCAAGGCCGGCTGGCACGGCGTGGGTCCGGTGGTGGACCCGGACCGGAGGTCGTTCACGCCGGAGCCTGCGCAAATGGCGGCGCTGCAACGCTACGCCCGGACCTGGCTCCCGGGCGTCGACGCCGACTCCCTGACCGACGTCAGCTGCACCTACACCACTACCGTGGACGAAAACTTCGTCCTCGACCGCATCGGACCGCTCGTGATCGGCGCGGGATTCTCCGGCCAAGGGTTCAAATTCACCCCCGTCGTCGGGCGGATCCTCGCCGACCTCGCCACCGGCGAAGGCACCGCGCCGGCAATCTTCTCCGCGTCCCGCCCGGGGGTCCGCTGACGCAGAATTGTCGCCCGGCGCCGGTAGGCTGGGACCGGTCTTAAGCCGTCCCGCAGCCAACGGGGCCACTGCACGAAACGGGGAAGAATTGCACAGGGACACCAAGCGCAGCGGCATGACGGGCAGGGACGATCAGCCCGCGGCCAAAACGCGCGGCACCGCCAAACCAGGTGCCGTTGACTGGATCGCGGCCGGACTGGCGGGGCTGTTCCTGATCTCCGCCACCGCCTGCGCCAGCCCCGGGACGGCCCCGGCCGCCGCCCCCACCACGTCCCCGACCACCATCGGGAGCACGGCCCCCTCGCCGGCGCCTACGGTCGGGGAATCCCCGCAGAACCCCGGGCCTTCCCCCACTGCCAGTGCGGGCTCCAGCGTGCCGCATCAGCAGCCGGCCTTCGCCGGCAAGGCCCTGGACGTGCTGGCGACGATTCCGGTCAAGGGACGGGCGCCCAAGACGGGCTACTCGCGCGATCAGTTCGGCCAGGCCTGGGCTGACGTCGACCGCAACGGCTGCGACACCCGGAACGACATGCTCCGCCGAGACCTGAGTGACCTCGCCCTCAAGCCCGGCACCGGGGACTGCGTTGTCCTCTCCGGCATCCTGAACGACCCCTACACGGCAGCCCTGATCAGCTTCCTCCGCGGCAGCAGCACCAGCAGTGCGGTCCAGATCGACCACGTGGTGGCCCTCAGTGATGCCTGGCAGAAGGGGGCGCAGCAGCTCACCGTGGCCCAGCGGGCCTCCTTCGCCAACGATCCGCTGAACCTGCTGGCGGTAGACGGCCCCGCCAACCAGCAAAAGAGCGACGGCGACGCCGCCACTTGGCTGCCGCCGAACAAGTCCTACCGCTGCGATTACGTGGCCCGCCAGATCTCGGTCAAGGCGAGCTACGGGCTGTGGGTCACCCGGGCCGAGCACGATGCGATGGCCCGGGTCCTGGCCGACTGCCGGAACACCGCGGCCCCCACCAGCCAAGCATCACCGGCCACCCCGGCAGCACGGGCCAACGTGTCACCCGCCCCGCCCGCCCCTGCTCCGGCCCCTGCCCCCGCTCCCGCAACGGTGTACTACGCGAACTGCGCCGCCGCCCGTGCCGCCGGTGCCGCGCCGCTGCGGGCCGGCCAGCCGGGCTACCGCGCAAAGATGGACGGCGACCGCGACGGCGTCGCCTGCGAATAGCGGTATTGAGCCCGGCCCCGATCCAGTGAAGCCCTAATTCTTCGGGAGCGCATCCAGCAGCCGGGCGCAGCGGATGAAGCCCAGGTGTGAGTACGCCTGCGGGTGGTTCCCGAGGTGGGTTTCGGTGCCGGGGTCGTACTCCTCCGGCAGCAGCCCCGTGGGACCGAACAGGTTGACCAGCTGGTCGAACAGGTCCCAGGCCTCCTCGATCCGGCCCACCGCGACGTAGGCCTCGATCAGCCACGTCGTGCAGATGTGGAAGCCGCCCTCCAAGCCCGGGAGTCCGTCGTCGTACCGGTAGCGGAACACGGTGGGACCCACCCGCAGTTCCCGTTCCACCGCCGTGACGGTGTCCAGGAAGCGCTGGTCCGAAACGTCGAGGAGCCCGGAGAGCCCGATGTGCAGCACAGCCGCGTCCAGGTCCGGGCTGTCGTAGGCCACGGTGTAGGAGGCGGCGCTCTCGTCCCAGCCTTCGCGCAGGACTTCCTCCCGGATGGTCGCGGCCGCCGGTTCCCACTCCGGAAGCGGTGTCCGGCCGTGCCGGGCGGCGGTGCGCAGAGCCCGGTCCAGCGCCACCCAGCACATCACCTTGGTGTAGATGTGATGCCGCGGTGCCCGCCTGGCCTCCCAGATCCCGTGGTCGGCCTCGTGCCAGCGGGCCAGGACGGCCGAGGCCATCTGGACCATCAGCTCCCAGTGGGCATCGGCCAGGACCCCCTGCCGCGCGCTGAGGGAATCGATGAGTTCGGCGACCGGGCCGAAGACGTCCAGCTGCACCTGGTGGTCCGCGGCGTTGCCGATCCGCACCGGCCGGGAGCCCGCGTAACCGGGCAGGCTTTCGATGATCGCCTCGGTGGACAGCGGCGCGCCCGTGACCGAATACAGCGGGTGCAGCCACTCCGGGCCGGGGGCGTGGGCCAGGATCCGTCCCAGCCAGGCAAGGAACCCTTCCGCCTCCGCAGTGGAGCCGAGGTCCACCAGCGCGTTGACCGTCATGGAGCCGTCCCGCAGCCAGCAGTACCGGTAATCCCAGTTCCGGGTGCCGCCGATCCCCTCCGGCAGCGAGGTGGTGGGCGCGGCCAGGACGGCGCCGGTGGGCTCATGGACCAGGGCGCGGAGCACCAGGGCCGACCGGCGGACCAGGGACGGTTTCACGGCGGGCAGCTGCAGTGCCTGCACCCAGCGCCGGGAATGATGCGCGACGGCGGCGCGGCGCGAGTTCTCCTCCGGCGGTTCGGCCCGCTGGGGTTCCGTGTCGCCGCAGCGCAGGTTCAGCACGACGGGGCCGTGCCGCAGCTCGACGTCGGCCGTGGCGGTGGCATGGCGGCCGTCCGAGGTGATCGTGAAGCCGACGCCCGGTGCGAGCAGGATGATCGGGTCCGCGGTTCCCACGACGTGCAGCTCGGACCCGCGGGCCTCCATGCTGAAGGGCGCGTTGGCGTAGTCCGGGCGGGGCGCAAAGACGATCCGCGCTGTTCCGGTCCCCGAGAGGACCCGGACCAGGCTGGTGATGCCTTCCGGCGCCGGTTCCAGGTAGTCCGTGACGGTGACGTCGGCCCAGCGGGTTTCCACGATCATGGTGCTGTCCACATAGCGCTGGCCCAGGACCTGCGAGGCTTTCACGGGTTCCACCGAGAAGTGTCCGGCCGCGTCACCGCCGAGCAGATGGGCAAAGAGGGAACCCGAGTCCGGCAGCGGATGGCTCATCCAGCAGATCCTGGCGTCCGGGGTGATGAGCGCGGTGGAGGAGCCGTTGCCGATCATGGAATGCCGCTCCAGGCCGACGGCGTCTTCCCCGAACAGCCACGCCCGGCGCAGTTCAAACAGAATGGCCAGGACCCGGGCGAAGGACTCCGGGTCCCGGAGCCGGTGCGCCGCGGCAGTGGGCCCCTCGCCAACGCGCAGGCCCAGGTCCGGCCCACGCAGGGTGGCCATGGCGGCCTCATCGCTGGAGGCGTCCCCGGCGTACAGGGCGGCGCTGACCCCGAGCATGGACCGCAGGTGTTCCATGGCGGCGCCCTTGGACGGTTCCACCACGGACAGGTCCAGGACGGAGCCGTCGACAATAAAGGACAGCCCGTGCGCCTTGGCTATTTCCTCGGCCTGCTGGGTGACCAGCGCGACGACGTCGGGGGTGGCCGGGCGGGTGTGCACGGAGACGGCGACCGGCTTCCGCTCGATGGTGATCCCGCGGTAGGCGCCCACGGTTTCAGCGAGGGCCTGGCTGGCCTGCTGCAACACGGATTCGGTGGCCAGGGACAACCCGTGGGCGAAGCCCATGTCGAACTCGGCGCCGTGCGAGCCGACAAGGTGCACTTCTGCCGGAAGCCGGGAGACGGCGGCCAGGTCGCGCAGGGAGCGCCCGGAGATGACGGCCGCGTGCGTGTTCGGGAGGGCGGCCAGCGCCCGGAGCGCAATCGCGGCACTGCCCAGCGGCAGGGTTTCGGTGGAAATGCCTTCCGCTTCGCACAGGGTGCCGCCGTAGTTGCAGGCCACGAGCAGCCCCGGCGTGCGGGCCAGGATCTTGAGTTCTGCCAGCAGCTGTGGCGTCAGGCCGTCGTCGGCTGCGTTGGTCTGCACAAAGGCTCGGAGCAGGCCCAGGGGCAGGGATTTTGTCAGGAGGGCGGAGTCGGCAAGGGACTGGTTGAGCGGGGTGGGCATGGACGGAGTCCTTCCGGTTGTCCCCAATGCCTGCATGAGACCGTCCCCGCGGGACGTGCTACCAGTATTTCCCGGCTCGATTTCCCCTGGGTGTCCCGGCGGTTGCGGGTATGTAACATCCGCAACCGCCGGGGTCAGTGCCGCAGGGGAGGGCTATCGGGCCACGAAACTCACCAGGGTGAACCCTCCTGCCGTGCGTGACGGCGGGAAGGACCCGGCCTGTCGGTCAGATGCGGACCAGTCCGGCGACGTCGGCGAGCAGCTGTACCGAGCGCAGCCGGGCCTCGGTGCCGGTGCTCTGATGCGCGACGATGAGCTCGTCGGCGTCGGCGTGCGCGGTGAATTCGTCGAGGTATTCCAGCACGGCGTCCGGGGTGCCCACGGCGGAGTACTTCATCATCTGGGCCACATGCTGGCCCTGCGGCGAGTCCAGGATCATGTCCGCTTCGTCGTCGCTGAAGACGCGGCCGTTGCCGAAGAACAGCGAGACGCGGGCACGTTTGGTGGCCTGGAACATCTCCTGGGCCTCCGCCGCGGTATCCGCCGCGATCACGTTGACGCCCGCGATCACGTGCGGGGCATCCAGCTGCGCGGACGGCTGGAAGTCGCGGCGGTAGAGCGCGACGGCGTCCTGAAGGGCGTTGGGGGCGAAGTGCGAGGCGAACGCGTACGGCAGGCCCAGCTGCGCGGCGAGCCTGGCGCCAAACAGCGAGGACCCCAGGATGTACAGCGGCACATCGGTGCCCTTGCCGGGGGTGGCCTCCACGCCCGGGATGCGGGTGGGGCCGCTCAGGTAGCCCTGGAGTTCCAGCACGTCCTGCGGGAAACTGTCGGCGGACATGGGGTCGCGGCGCAGGGCCCGCAGGGTGTTCTGGTCGCTGCCGGGCGCGCGGCCCAGGCCCAGGTCGATCCGGCCCGGGTGCAGCGTTTCCAGCGTGCCGAACTGTTCGGCGATGGTCAGCGGCGAGTGGTTGGGCAGCATCACGCCGCCGGCGCCGAGGCGGATGCTCTCGGTCTGCGCGGCGACATGGGCGATCAGCACGCTGGTGGCCGAGGAGGCGATCGCGGACATGTTGTGGTGCTCGGCGTACCAGACGCGCCGGTATCCCAGCTCCTCGGCGAGCTGCGCCATGGCCACGCTGCCGGCCAGGCTCTCTGCCGCCGTCTGGCCCTTGCCGATGGTTGCCAGGTCAAGGATGGAAAGCGGAACAGTCACGGAAAAGCCGGCCTTTCGTTGCGGGAAGTCACAGGCGCGGCGCCGGACCCCGGCGCGCGCACACTGTGGACAACGACGCCGGCCCCCGGGTTATTTCTGCGCCGGCTGTGGCGCTCCCCATGTGCCTCCGGAAGTCAGGGGCACGAATAGTTGTAGTCCAGGCCGCCGGAAACGTACTGCGCCAGGGCGACGCGGCCTCCCGGGGTGAGAGGCGGCAGGGAGCAGTTGGATTTGGCGCCGGCCAGGGACCTCGCGCCGGCGAGCCAGCTCGGCAGTCCGGCGAGGGGGCTGTCGGGCGGGACCGCACCAGCGATCTGGCCCCACTGGTAGCCGGTGGAATAGAGGCCGACTCTAGCGTTGATACTCGCGAAGTAGGCGGCCATTCCTTCCAGGTCGGCCACGTTGGCCGCCTTGCCCGGCTGCCAGCTGTTTTCGGTTTCCACGTCCAGCCACCACAGGTAGCTCTGCGGATTGTCGACCCCGCGGATCGCGGCATCGTCATAGGCCTTTGCATAGCCATACATATAAGAGCAGGCCCGGAGATCGTCCGCGCCGCTGCCGCAGGCACCATACGGGTTGGCCACGTCAACGCCGCCGTAGTGGTTCGATGTGGGCCACCACGAACCCTGCGGGCCCGGGTTGGCTGTATTGACGTAGAGCGCCACCCTCGGCTGGGCGGTGAGCGGCGGGTAAGGGGAGGTTTCCGCCCAGCCCAGTTGGGCCGCCAGGCACGGGTTGGTGGTGTTCGCGAGGCCGTTGTTGACGCCGACGATGGCGAAGGCCGGCCGGTTGGGGAGGGTTTTCCCGCACTGGGGCCAGGAGACGTCAATACCTACCGGCTCGGCAGCCCGGGGCGGGGCCGCGGACGCCGGCCCTCCGCCCAGCAGGACAAGGCCAAGAGTGATGGCGGCGGAAACAAGCTTCGTCAGTACCCGGGTAGCCATGCCCCAGCTTACTTCCGGGTCCGGACGGCCCCGGGAACCGGCCGTGCGCGTCGCCGGATGGAATACTCAGCAGGCTGACGGAGTTGCCGCCCCTATGAGTCATTGCAACTCACAGGTTCGGGAACCGTACGCCGAACTCGAAGCCGCACGCTAGAACCCCTTCAACTTTTCACCGCCGGCCGCGCGGCCGGCAGAACAGGAGCCCGACATGGCTAACATCCTGATGGTCGTATCCGCTGCAGATTCCCTCACCATGCGCGACGGCACCGAACACCCCACCGGCTACTGGGCCGAGGAAGTGGTGGTTTCGCACCGGACCCTCCGCAACGCCGGACACACCGTCCACATCGCCACGCCCGGCGGCTCGAAGCCCACCGTCGACGAGGTGAGCCTGGCCGCCGAGTCCGCTGGCGGCCAGGACCGCGCCGACAGTTTCCGCCGGTACCTCGCCGAGATCGACGCCGAATTGTCCGCGCCGCTGGCGCTGGCCGACGTCGACCTCGCCGGCTATGACGCGATTGTCCTGCCCGGCGGCCACGGCCCCATGACCGATCTCTACCAGGACGCGGACCTGGGCAAGCTCCTGGCCGCGGCGGATGCGGCCGGGAAGATCATCGCCCCGTTCTGCCACGGACCGGCCGGTCTGCTGAGCGCCACGGACGACGCCGGTACGTTCGCCTTCGCGGGACGCCGCCTCACCGTTTTCACCAACGAGGAGGAAATCAACGGCGGCACCGGCCCCAACACGCCGTGGTTCGTGGAGGACGTCCTGAAGGACAAGGGCGCCGTCGTCGAGAACGCCGCCGCCTGGACGTCCCATGTGGTGCGTGACGGCAATCTGATCAGCGGCCAGAACCCGCAGTCCAGCGAGGATGTTGCGCAGGAAGTCCTCAAAGCCCTCGCCGAATAGCACCGCCTAAGTAACATCCGGAGCGCCGGGTCCGGGGTTGCCGGACCCGGCTATGCTGTCCGCATGGCCATCAAATCCACTGCTGATAAAGTCGCCACCATCCAGAAGGGGTACACCCTCGAGGGCCCCACGATTGAACTGGGCGCCGCGATCATCGACGGCGAAGTCCACAAGGATGCCCCCGTCCGGCTCCCGCTGTCCATGATGAACCGCCACGGGCTGGTGGCCGGGGCAACCGGCACGGGCAAGACCGTCACCTTGCACATGATGGCCGAACAGCTCTCCGCCGCCGGGGTCCCGGTGTTCCTGGCGGATATCAAGGGAGACTTGTCCGGGCTGGCCACGGCCGCCACCGGCAATGCGAAGCTGCTGGCACGCACGGAAGGGATCGGCCAGGCCTGGTCCGGCAAGACGTTCCCGGTGGAGTTCCTGGCCCTCGGCGGCGACGGTAGCGGCATCCCCGTCCGTGCCACCATCACCTCCTTTGGCCCCATCCTGCTGTCCCGCATCATGGAACTCAACGACACCCAGGAATCGAGCCTGCAGCTGGTCTTCCATTTCGCGGACAAGAACGACCTCGAACTCATTGACCTGAAGGACCTGCGCGCCGTCATCCAGTTCCTCACGTCCGCGGAAGGCAAAGACGAACTGGAGGAACTGGGCGGACTGTCGAAGTCGACCGCCGGTGTCATCCTTCGTGAACTCATCACCCTCGAAGCCCAGGGCATGGAGAAGTTCTTCGGCGAGCCCGAGTTCGACACCGCCGAATTGATGCGCACGGCCCCGGACGGCCGCGGCGTCATCACGTGCCTGGAGCTGCCCACCTTGCAGACCAAGCCGATGTTGTTCTCCACGTTCCTAATGTGGCTGCTGGCGGACCTCTTCGACGAACTGCCCGAGGCCGGAGACCTGGACAAGCCGAAACTGGTCTTCTTCCTGGACGAGGCCCACCTGCTGTTCAACGGCGCTTCGAAGGCCTTCCTGGACGCCATCACCACCACCGTGCGGCTGATCCGGTCCAAGGGCGTCGGCATCTTCTTCGTCACCCAGACCCCCAAAGACGTTCCCGCCGAAGTCCTTGGCCAGCTCGCCAACCGTGTCCAGCACGCGCTCCGGGCCTACACGCCGGAGGATGCCAAGGCGCTCAAAGCCACCGTCTCCACCTTCCCGATGAGCGACTACGACCTGGAGGAGACCCTGACCTCCGCCGGGATCGGCGAGGCGGTCATCACCGTCATGAACGAGAAGGGCGCCCCGACGCCGGTGGCACTCACCCGCCTGCGCGCGCCAGAATCCCTCATGGGGCCCAGCGCCGACGCCCTGATCGCAAGCACCGTGGCCGGCTCCGCGCTGCTGCCCAAGTACGGCACCGCCGTCGACAACGTGTCAGCCTACGAAAAGATTGCCGGGAAGGCACCGTCGGGCACCGGCGCGGAGGCTCCTGCCCCGGTGCCCGGCGGCGGCACCCCCGACGTGTCCGACGTCGAAGCCGAGGCGCGGCGGATCGAGGAGGATATCCTGGGCCGTCCCAGCAGTCGGCCCGCGCCGGCCCCCGCATCTCAAGAAACCCGCCGGGAGCCGGAACGCGAGGCACCCCGCCGGTCCCCGAGGCAACCTGCAAACGAAGGCAATGCCGGAGACCTGACCGGGGCCCTGGGTGGCGCCCTCGGCGGCGGGCTCAAGAGCATGGCCCGCTCGCTGGGGACCCAGCTCGGCCGCGAATTGCTCCGCGGCGTCTTCGGCACGGCCCCCAAGCGCCGCCGCTAGGAACGGGGAGGAGCCGGCCCGGCCGTTTCAAAGCGGTGGTGCTGGAGCTCCCACTGTGGGCGATAGGTGCGGTCCTTGCCACATGGGGCGCCTGTGACAATAAGTTTCCTGTGGGGTGCAGGTAACGTAAGGTATGTGCAAATGAGTCAGGCCTTGGTCAGGACCGCAGCCGGTTGGCTGCTGGGCCTGATGCTTGTCGTGGCCGCGGGAGTTGTCGCGATCAATATCGTGAACAACTCGGTCGCAGGCCCCCAGCAGCCTGTGCGCGAGTATTTCGACGCTTTGCAGAAGGGCGAGGGCGAGAAAGCCCTGGGCCTGTTACGTGCCTCCGTGCCCCAAAGCAACGCCGCCATGCTGGACGGAACGGCACTGCAGACCGCCGCCGCCGGGATCAGCGACGTGCGGTATGGCGACGCCGAGGACCGCGGCGGGAACCAGGTCATGGTTCCGGTTGACTACACCATTGACGGCAGCGAACAGCGGACCGAGTTCCTGCTGGAAAAGTCCGGCACCGAATGGCTGTTCTTCCACAAATGGTCGTTTGTTCCCGCGGCCCTTCCAGTCGTGGACGTCACGGTGGTCAACGCCAATGAGGCCACACTCAACGGGGTGCCGGTGAACATGCCCAACGGCCGCAACTCCTTCGCCGTTTTCTACCCCGGCGAGTACGAGGCCTCTCTTGCCGGCGAGTACTTCTCCGCCCCGCCCACCAAAGCCACGCTGAGCGGCCGCGACGTCCCCGCTGCCCCACTGAGCCTGATGACCGAAGCGACCGACGGGCTCAAGGATGCTGTGGGCAGCAAGGTCAAGGAGTTCCTGGACACGTGCGCCGATACCGCCGACAAGCAGCAGAAGCTCCAGCCTGACTGCCCGTTTTACCATGCCACCAACAACCGCGTCGTCGACGGCACCATCGACTGGAGCATCCAGGAGTATCCCACCGTCAGCATCGAACCCTTTGGCGGACGCTGGGTGGTGGCGCCCCTGAACGGCAAGGCACAGATCAAGGCCCAGCAGGTGGACCTGTTCACCGGGGCCGTGACGGAGCTCAACGCGGTCCATGACTTCAGCTTCACGACCCGCCTGGACATCGACGCCGAAAACGTCAAGGTCACGCCGCTCCTGAGCTACTAGCCCGGCCGCTGCGGTACCAGCGCGGTTTTGCACGTGGCACTGCCGGCTCGTCGAGACCCCGGGAATCCGGGCCCAATTAAAGCCAGAAGGCTGCCATCCGTGACGCCGTGGTCACGAACAGCAGCCAAAACTGTGCCAGTCCGGCCGGCGTCAGTCCATTCCGCGCAGGTCCAGCACCAGCTCGGTATCGCCGTCGGGCTGCAGCAGCACCGGGATGCCCCAGTCCTGCTGGTACAGGTGGCAGGCGGCGTGATCCGGGATCTCGCCGTCCGCATCCTCCGGACCGTCGCAGGCAGCCGCGCGGGCGGTGATGTGCAGAACGCCTTCGGGAACGTCGGAGGACAGCTCCAGGGTGCGGAGCAGGCCCACGGAGGTTCCGCCGCCGGACACGAGCAGCTCCGGCGGTGTGGAGGAGATCTTCAGCTGGGTCGGGTCGCCCCAGCGGTCGTCCAGTTTCTGGCCGGTCGGCGCGGTGAAGCGGACGTTCAGCTCCAGCAGTCCGGGGGCCACCGGGCTCTTGGGCCGGTGGGTCTGGACGGCGCCCTCGTCCACCTGTTGCGCTTCTTTGGGGATCTGCACATAAACCAGCTGGTGCTTGTTCGCCTCGACCACCACCAGGAGCGGCTCCGCGCCGGCCACCTGGGTGTGGTCCACAATCACGTCCGAGGGCTCGGACAGGCCGCGCGCCAGCGTGGAGACCGTACCCGTTGCCGGGTCGTAGCGGCGGACGGCCCCGTTGTACGTGTCGGCGATCGCCACCGAGCCGTCCGGGAGTACAGTCACGCCCAGCGGGTGCTGCAGCCTGGCCTCGGAGGCCTTGCCGTCGCGGAAGCCAAAGTCGAACAGGCCCTTGCCGATGGCGGACTCAACGGTGACCGCGCCGCCGTCGTTGATCACGAGTTTGCGCAGGGCCGAGGTCTCGGAATCAGCCACCCAGATGTTGCCGTCGGCGTCCTCGGCGAGACCGGAGGACTGGGCGAACCAGGCTTCCGCCGCCGGGCCGTCGAGCAGGCCCTCCAGGCCGTTGCCGGCGATGATCGATACGGCGCCGGAGCGCGGGTCGAAACTGAAGATCTGGTGCACGCCGGCCATGGCAACCACCACCGCGTTCAGTTTGGTGGACCAGACGACGTCCCAGGGCGAGCTGAGCGAAACCCGCAGCGGATCGGCCTCCAGCCGGGACCCGTACGCGGCGCCTTCCTCGTCCACCCGGGCCGGTCCTGTCTCGAGCAGCCGCTGCACGCCATTGCCCGCCAGCGTGCTGACGGTTCCGTCCGTCAGGGACAGTCCGCGCAGGCGGTGGTTCACGGAGTCGGCAATCACCACGTCGTAGCCGGCTTCGGCAGCGACGTTCTCCGGGAGCAGCACCAGGCCCTGGGGTTCGTTGAAGCGGGCCGCGGCGGCAGTGCCGTCAGCATGGCCCTTGTCGCCGGAGCCGTAGGTGGCCAGGACGGTCTGGAAGTCGGTGGAGAGCTCCACGAGGCGGTGGTGCCCGGTGTCGGTGACCAGCCAGGAACCGGCGGCAGTATCAGCTCCTGGGGCGCCGGCGCCGCGGCCGGCGGGCAGGAACAGGGCCTTGCCGGGGAACCGCAGGGTGCCCGACGTCGGCTCCGGCGCCACATAGGGCCCGTCGCCGCGGTGCAGCGTGCCCTTCGCCTCGTGTTCGGCGATCAGCTCCGGGATGAGCACAGAGAGGCCGTCGGCGTGGCCCTCACCGGAGAGGTGGGCCACGATGTACCCCTCGGGGTCGATGACCACCAGCGTGGGCCACGCACGTGCCGTGTAGGCCTTCCAGGTGTCCAGTTCGGGATCGTCCAGGACCGGGTGCCGGATTTCGTAACGCTCGACGGCGGCGGCCAGCGCCACCGGATCGGCCTCGTGTTCGAACTTGGGTGAGTGCACGCCCACCGTCACGAGGACGTCGGAGTACTGCTGTTCAAGCGGACGGAGTTCGTCCAGCACGTGCAGGCAGTTGATGCAGCAGAAGGTCCAGAAGTCCAGCAGCACGATCTTGCCGCGCAGGGACTCCAGGTCCAGGGACTTGCCGCCGGTGTTCAGCCAGTTACGGCCCACCAGCTCGGAGGCCCGGACCCGGAGGTGGGTGCGTACGGTTTCGGTCATGAGCGTCCTTCCAGCTTGGAATTGCGTTCGGCCAGCCGGGCATCGCGTTCGGCCAGCTTGGCAAACATATCGTTGTAAGCAGTGAGATCGGCGTCGTTATTCCTGTCCGCCGCCCGGTCGGTGCGTTTGGACTCGCGCGCGTCGGCACGGGACCACTGGACGGCGACGCCGATCGCGACCAGCAGCGTGGGCACTTCGCCGATGCCCCAGGCCACCGCGCCGCCCATTTGCTGGTCCAGCAGGGCTGAAGGTCCCCAGGTCCGGCCGAGGTTGCCGAAGTAGTCCGCGGCCAGCAGGCCGGTGCCGCCCATGATCGCGACGCCGAAGAAGGCGTGGAAGCCCATCGTGGCCAGCAGGAGCAGCAACCGCATGGGGTACGGTGCGCGCCGGGGCAGGGGGTCGGTGCCGATCATGGTCAGCACGAAGATGTATCCGGTCAGGGCGAAGTGCAGGTTCATGAGCTCGTGGCCCACGTGATCCCGCATCGCGTACCCGAAGGCGTCCGAGTAGTAGAACAACACGATCGAGCCGGCGAAGTTGGCGGCGGCGAACAGCGGATGCGTCACCAGTTGGGAGAACTTCGAGTGGATGAAGATCAGCAGCCATTCCCGGGGGCCGCGGGAGCTGTCCCGTCGTGGCGTCAGCGCGCGCAGGGCGAGCGTAACTGGAGCGCCCAGGACAAGGAAGATGGGGGCCACCATGGTCAGTGCCATGTGGTCCACCATGTGCGCCGAGAACAGGACCCGGCCGTAGACCGCAGGCGGACCGGAGGTCACATAGGTCAGCACTCCGAGTCCGATGACCCAGTTGACGGTCCGGAACCAGGACCAGGAGTCCCCGCGCCGGAGCACCTTCACCAGGCCGAGAATGTAGGCCACCAGGCCAAAGACCGCGACGGCGACCCAGAGCCAGTCGGGGCGCCACTCGGTCAGCCAGCGCTCCGGGGTCAGTTCCGGCGGCAGCTCGTAACCGGAGATGATGAAGGCCGGGGAGGCGTCCGGCGCCAGGGACTCACCCTGAGGCGGCGCGGAACGGCCGAGCGCGACGGCGACACCCGACGTCGCTCCCATCACCAGCATTTCGACGACGACGAGCTGCCAGAGGACGCGGCGCGCAGACAGGCCGCCGTTCCGGCTGCCCAGCTGCGGGATGACCCAGCGCCGGTGCATCAGGCCGATGCCGCCGAGGACGAAGGTCGCCGCTGCCTTGGCCAGGATCAGCTGCCCGTAGGCCGAGCCGAGGAGGTCGTTCCAGGACGTCAGGCGGATGCTGGAATTGATCACGCCGGAGGCGAAGACAAGGATGAAGGCGAAGCCCGCCAGCGCGGAGAACCGCCGGAGCGTCGGCTCGGTGATATCCGGGCGTCCGGCGGACTGCGAGCCGGACGCAGCGGCTCCCAGGACGCCGGAAAGCAGTGCCAGCATGATGATGCCGCCGACCCAGGCCGACACACCGACCAAGTGGAGGCCAAGCGAGTTGATGGCGCCTTCGTGGTCGGCCGAGCTGGCGGAGTGGCCGATCAGCGCGGTGGGTACAAGCCCGATGAGGGCGAGCACCAAGGTCGCTGCCAGGCCTCCCAGGGACGGGACGCCGAAGAGCGCCGTGGTGACGACGGCGGCAATGACCACGACCGCCAGCCAGGCGCGGCCGGTCTCGATGTCGGTCATGAAGTAGACGAGGGACCGGGTGAATTCAGGGTCCCCCGAGATCCCCTGCCCGGCGATGTCGGAGTAGCTCAGCACCAGGACGGCAACCGCTGACAGCGTCCAGACGACCCCGGCGATGCCGGCCACAACCAGAGTGCGGGTGAAGGCCGGATGTTCCGGGGCGTCCTTGGCCTTGGAGCGCGAGCCGGCCATCGAGCGGGGCAGGATTGCGACGGCGAAGAGCAGACCGCCGATGACGGTGGCCAGTGCGATGTTGTGGACGGCCTTGCTGGCAGGAAGACCCCAGCGGACCAGCGCGCCCGGGTCTGAGACCTCGCGGGCGGCCGCGGCGCCGGAGAACAGCAGGGCGGCCACAAGTCCTAAGAACAGGGCAGCCAGGCCAGCGAACAGCCAGGGCCGGGAGACCCCGACGGAAAACGCAGCAGGACCCCGCGCTCCCCCGGTCGGGGTCGGAGCGGCTGCTGTGGCACGGGGATTTGCTGCGGAAGGCACAGTTCCATTGTCCGCTACGCCCCGCCTGCCCGCCGAATCGGGAGCCACGCCGAAACCTGCGCGACACCACTGGGGGCGGCACGCAACGAAAAAGGAGCGGCGACCCTGAGGGTCGCCGCTCCTTTCAAGCATTCAGAGAAGAACTACTTCTTCTTGGAGACAGCAGCCTTCAGCTTGGAGCCTGCGGTCAGCTTGACGCTGTGGCCCGCAGCGATCTGGATGGTTTCGCCGGTCTGCGGGTTGCGGCCGGTGCGAGCTGCACGGTCAGTGCGCTCAACTGCGAGCCAGCCCGGGATGGTGATCTTTTCGCCCGCGGCGACAGAGGTCTCGAAGACCTCGAACAGTGCATCCAGCACGGAGTTGACGGCTGCCTGGCTGGTGCCGGCCTTGCCTGCTACCTCTGCAACAAGTTCACTACGGTTCTTAGCCATTTATGTCCTCCTGGACGGTCATGATTTCTGGAGCCTGCACACGGCATGCGCACAAGCCACTGTCCGAAAACTTACCAGCTTGCCGCCGCCGAGGTGGCAAATTCCGCGTGTTTTCGGCCTTTTTCGAGGAAAAACCCGGGAATCGGCGCCTTTCTGACCCATATTTCGCCGTCAGCGGACGCTCCCTCAACTGTGGCGGGGTCTGCGCTGACGCTCCCTCAGGTCCGGCACGATTGGCGGTGAATGTCCCGCGCCCGTCTGGCTACCGGGGCGGCTGCGCTGGGCGGCTGCGGGCTCTCGCAGGCCGCGGCGTTGCGGGCGGCGTGGCTGCGCTGGGCGGGCCTGTACGCTCCCGCAGCTCCGGCAGCAGTGTAGGTGACGCTCCCTCAGCTGTGGCGCAGCGCCCGCGCAGGAGCTGCGGGAGGGTTGTGGTGCGACCGGCGGGATCTGCGGGATGTGCGGGTGGGTTGGTGGGGCGGCTGCCGGTGGTGCGGGAGTGTCCTGGTGGTGGGATGGGGGGTTTAAATGCGGGAGGACCCCCAACGTGGTTGGGGGTCCTCGACCTTAATGATGTTCCGGCGGTGACCTACTCTC
>NZ_LMLR01000013.1 GCF_001422645.1 Arthrobacter sp. Leaf69
GGGTGTGGGAGAGTAGGTCACCGCCGGAACATCATTAAGGTCGAGGACCCGGGTGTGGGAGAGTAGGTCACCGCCGGAACATCATTAAGGTCGAGGACCCCCAACCACGTTGGGGGTCCTCCCGCATTTAACCCCCCAACCACCACCAGGACCCTCCCGCACCACCGGCAGCCGCCCCACCAACCCTCCCTCACATCCGGCCGGTCACACCACAACCCTCCCGCAGCTCCTGCGCGGGCGCTGCGCCACAGCTGAGGGAGCATCACCTACCCTGCTGCCGGAGCTGCGGGAGCGTCACCTACACTGCTGCCGGAGCTGCGGGAGCGGCCGCGATTCCGGTGCATGCCCGGCGGCGCTTGCAGCTAACGGTGCTCTGTGAGACTTGCCACCGCCTTGGTCGAAAGACCCCCTGGCGTTCGTCGTGCGCAGGGGACTCGCCTAGAATTGGATGAGATGTACGGACTTCGAAGCGCTTGATTTCGGGTTGCGTAGGAACGAAACACGGAATAGAGCGGCTGCGATTGCGCCAGTGGTCAGCTCACAACAGGAGGAATCCAGCATGGCTGAGCACAACGACGGACATCGCGGCGGAAACGACCGCGGCAACTATGGCGGTGGCCGCAATTCGGGTGGCGGCGGATTCCGTGGCACCAACAATTCCGGTGGCGACCCCCGTGGGTTCCGTGCCCGGGATGACCGCGGATCCGAGGGATCCCGTCCCTCCTCCAATGATCGGGATCGCAAGCCGTATGGTGACCGCCCGGCGCGTGAAGGTGACCGCAAGCCGTACAGCGGTGGTGGGGATCGTAAGCCGTATGGTGATCGTGGTCCGCGTGAAGGTGGCGGGGAGCGTCGGAGCTTTGGTGCCGGTGGTACCAGCGATCGTAAGCCGTACAGCGGTGGTGGGGATCGTAAGCCCTACGGTGATCGTGGTCCGCGTGAAGGTGGCGGGGAGCGTCGGAGCTTTGGTGCCGGTGGTACGCCGTAAGCCGTACAGCGGTGGTGGGGATCGTAAGCCCTACGGTGATCGTGGTCCGCGTGAAGGTGGCGGGGAGCGTCGGAGCTTTGGTGCCGGTGGTACCAGTGACCGTAAGCCGTACAGCGGTGGTGGGGATCGTAAGCCCTACGGTGATCGTGGTCCGCGTGAAGGTGGCGGGGAGCGTCGGAGCTTTGGTGCCGGTGGTACGCCGGTGGTACCAGCGATCGTAAGCCGTACAGCGGTGGTGGGGCTTTGGTGCCGGTGGTACCAGCGATCGTAAGCCGTACAGCGGTGGTGGGGATCGTAAGCCCTACGGTGATCGTGGTCCGCGTGAAGGTGGCGGGGAGCGTCGGAGCTTTGGTGCCGGTGGTACGAGCGATCGTAAGCCGTACAGCGGTGGTGGGGATCGTAAGCCCTACGGTGATCGTGGTCCGCGTGAAGGTGGCGGGGAGCACCGTAACTTCGGCGGCGACCGTGACCGCAAGCCGTACAGCGGCGGAGACAACCGGAAGCCGTTCGGCAGCCGTGATGACCGTCCGGCCCGCAGCTTCGACCGCGGCGACTCCGGCCCGCGCCAGTTCGGCCGCGACAAGGCAGAAGACCGCCCGGTCCGCGTTCCGAATGCCCGGGACCTGCGCAGCGCCAACCGCCCCGACCGCGAGCGTTCGCCGCAGATCGACGACGACGTTACGGGCAAGGAACTGGACCGTGCAACACAGCACCAGATCAAGACCCTCGAGGACAACAGCGCCGAGTGGGTGGCCCGGCACCTCGTGATGGCCGGGCGCCTGATCGACGACGAACCGGAACTCGCCTTCCAGCACGCCCTCGCGGCCAGCCGCCGCGGAGGCCGCCTCGCCGCCGTCCGCGAAGCCGTGGGGCTCACCGCCTACGCCGCCGGCCACTATGGCGAAGCCCTCCGCGAGTTCCGCACCTACCGGCGGATCAGCGGCTCCAACATGCACCTGCCCGTGATGGCCGACTGCGAACGCGGACTCGGCCGGCCCGATCGCGCCCTGGAGATGGCACGCTCCGAGGAAGCCAAGGACCTCGACGCCCCGGGCAAGGCGGAACTGGCCATCGTGGCCGCCGGCGCCCGTACTGATCTGGGTCAGCTGGACGCTGCCGTCTCCGAACTGGAAATCGTCCAGCTGGATATCAACCGGGCGTTCTCCTACAGCCCGCGCCTGTTCCGCGCCTACGCCGAGGCCCTGGCCGCAGTAGGCCGCACGGCCGAATCCGAGAAGTGGCAGCGCCAGGCCGTGGTTGCCGAGAACGCCCTCGGCCTCGACGTCACGGAGGACCCGGACATCATCGACCTCGGCTGGGACGAGGAAGAGGAAGCCCGCGAAGAAGAGCAGCAGCGCCGACTCCTCGCCGAGCAGAGTGCCCAGCGGTCCGCTGCGGCCGGCGAGCAGGCGCCGCGTGCTGCCAGCGCCGAGGCTGTTGCCGGTCTTCCGGAATCGACTGAAGGGGCTGTGAACCATGACGAAGGCTCTGACGACGCGGAATCCGACTTCTGGGAGTCTGACGACGCAGAGTCCGATGATGACTCCGTCGAAAAGGACGCCCTGGACCGCTCCGAGGTTCTGACTGGTGACGACTCCGACAGCGGACACGACGACACCGAGACGGGACACGGTGATTCCGACGACGACTCGCGCGACGCCGATTCCCGCGCGCCGGAACGCTTTGAGGGCTGATCGGGAATGGCCGCACCGGAACTGATCTCGACGTTCGACGCCCTTCTCGCTGACCTGGACGGTGTGGTCTACGCGGGACCGCACGCCATTCCGGGCGCCGTGGAATCCCTGCGCCGCCTGGCCGGGATCGGCGTCGGCCTTGGCTACGTCACGAACAACGCCTCCCGGACGCCCGCCCAGGTGGCCCAGCACCTGCGGGAGTTGGGGGCACCGGCGGAGGACCACCAGGTGGTCAGCTCCTCGCAGGCTGCGGGTGAGCTGCTGGCATCACTGCTGCCGGCGGGTGCCCGCGTGTTGATCACCGGCGGGGCTTCACTGGCCCAGGAGATCGAGCTGGCAGGGCTGGTGCCGGTCCGCAGTGGATCGGAGGAGCCTGTCGCCGTCGTGCAGGGGTTCCATCCGGAGCTCGGGTGGAAAGACCTGGCGGAAGCCGCGTATGTCATTGCCGGCGGCGCCCTGTGGGTGGCCACGAACACGGACATGTCCATTCCCCAGGCCCGGGGCATGGCGCCCGGCAACGGCACGCTGGTTGCCGCCGTAGCCGCCGCCACCGGGCAGCGGCCCCTCGTCGCCGGGAAGCCGGAAGCGCCTTTGTTCCATGCCGCCGCGAAACGGCTGGCCGCCGATCGGCCGCTCGTCGTCGGCGACCGCCTGGACACCGACATCCTGGGCGGGAACAACGCCGGTTTCGCCACGGTCGCCGTCCTGACCGGCGTCGACACGAGGGAGTCGATCCTTGCCGCCCGCACGCTGGAGCGGCCCGACTACCTCATCAACGACCTCACCGACCTCTACCGCCCCTACCCTGCAATCGAGCTCGACGACGCCGGGCAGCACCTTTGCGGCGCGGCCTCCGCCCTCGTCGACGGGCAGACGGTCCGGGTCAGCGGCGATCCGGGCGACCTCGACGCCTGGCGGGCCGCGTGTTCGGCCTGGTGGACGGCCAACCCCGAGGCCGCTGCGGCCTCGGCGCCGGTCCTGGAATGGCGGGATCACTAGGCTGCCTGGATCAACGGACTGGCGGGATCACTAGACTGGTGAGCATGACCGAGCTGAACCACACCACTGAGACGGATCCCGACAGGGGAGACGCCCACGTGACCTGGCCGGCTGTTCCCGTGAATCCGGCGGAAGCAGGCGACGCCGCGGGAAATACGGGGTCCCGGGACCCGGACGTCGACGCCCTGCTGGACCGACTCGGCCAACTGCCGGAACTGCCGGTGGCCCGGCACGGGGAGGTCTACGCCGGCCTGCACGACGACCTGCTGGCCGCCCTGAACGAGTCCGTCAACACCACCGCAACGGGGGATGCCACGCATGAGCAGGCTTGACCAGGCCCTCGTCAGCCGCGGGCTGGCGAGGTCCCGCACCCATGCCGCACGCCTCATCGCCGAAGGCAAAGTCAGCACCGACGGGGAAGTGCTGGCCAAGGCCTCCCTACAGGTCGGGGACGACACCAACCTCGACGTGGCCGCCTCGGTAGAGGACAACTACGTCAGCCGTGCCGGGCACAAGCTCGCCGGCGCGCTGGACGCCTTCCCCGCCGTCACGGTGGCCGGCAAGCGGTGCCTCGACGCCGGTGCCTCCACCGGCGGGTTCACCGACGTGCTGCTGCGACGCGGCGCGGACCACGTGGTGGCCGTCGACGTCGGGCATGACCAGCTGGTCCCCGCGATCCGGAACGACCCTCGGGTGTCCGTCCACGAAGGCCTCAACGTCCGGTACATGACAGCGGATGAGATCGGCGGACCGGCGGCGTTGACCGTCGCGGACCTGTCCTTCATCTCGCTGACCCTCGTGCTGGCACCCCTCGCGGCCTGCACCGATCCGGGCGGGGACTTGGTCCTGATGGTCAAGCCGCAGTTCGAGATCGGCAAGGACCGGCTGGGCCGCACCGGCGTCGTCACCTCGGAGTGGGAGCGCCGCCTCGCCGTGGGCAAAGTCGCGGCGAAAGCCATGGACACCGGGCTGGAACTGAAAGGCCTCGCCAGCAGCCCGCTGCCCGGCCAGGACGGAAACGTCGAGTACTTCCTGTGGATAAGCCGCGGGATCGCAACAGACCTGCCTAAGATCGAAGAGCGGGACGCAGCCGTTGCTGCGTTACTCGGATCAATCTGGCCCAAGTACTAATAGCACCAGAAGGCGGAACCCGATGAGCAGGCGCGTCCTCATCCTTGCCCACACCGGCCGTGAGGAGTCCCTCAAGGCTGCCTGGGAGGCATGCGCCCGGCTCCACGACGCCGGCATCGTTCCCGTGATGCTGAAATCCGAGCTCGGCGACATGGTCCGCTTTTTCGGACGCCTCGACCAGCCCGTCGAGATTCTCCACGACCACGTGATGCTGCCCGACGTCGAACTCGTTATGGTGCTCGGCGGCGACGGCACCATCCTCCGCGCGGCGGAGCTGGTGCGCGAAGTCGACGTGCCCCTGCTCGGCGTCAACCTCGGCCACGTGGGCTTCCTGGCCGAGAGCGAGCGGGCGGACCTGGCCCAGACCGTCGAATGGATCGCGAGCCGCGAATACACCGTGGAAGAGCGGATGACCATCGACGTCCAAGTCTGGGTCCGCGGACAGAAAATCTGGCACACCTGGGCCCTCAACGAGGCCGCGATCGAAAAAGGCAACCGGGAACGGATGCTCGAGGTGGTCACCGAGGTCGACGAACGGCCTCTCACCTCCTTCGGCTGCGACGGCGTTGTCCTGGCTACCCCCACCGGCTCCACCGCCTACGCCTTTTCGGCCGGGGGCCCGGTGGTGTGGCCCGAGGTTGAAGCGCTGCTGATCGTGCCCATCAGCGCCCACGCGCTCTTCGCCAAGCCGCTGGTGGTCTCGCCCCGGTCCCGGCTGGCGGTCGAAATCCTGAACCGCACCAATGCGCAGGGCGTGCTGTGGTGCGACGGCCGGCGTTCAGTGGACCTGCCGCCCGGAGCCCGCGTGGAAGTGACCCGCTCCGCCACGCCCGTGCGGCTGGCCCGCACGCACCAGACACCCTTCTCCGGCCGCCTGGTCCGCAAGTTCGAACTGCCCATCCAAGGCTGGCGGGGACCCATGCCTCAGGCCGCCACCATCCACACGGGGCCGGTGCCGGTCATCCGCACACCCCGCCCGATGCCCCCGCTTCCCACTCCGCCGCAGGCTGGGCCAGGCGACCCGGGGCCCGCCGAGACCACCGATCCATCGACTGCGAAGTGATCCATGCTTGAAGAACTGAGAATCCGCGACCTGGGCGTCATCACCGACGCCACGCTGCCCCTCGGCCCGGGCCTGAGCGTCGTGACCGGTGAAACAGGTGCCGGCAAGACCATGGTGGTGACCGCCGTCGGGCTGCTGCTCGGCGCACGGTCCGACGCCGGCGCCGTCCGCAGCGGCGCGAAAAGCGCCGCCGCGGAGGCTACCGTGAGGCTCGACGCCGGGCACCCTGCCGTGGCGCGCGCCCGTGAGGCCGGGGCAGAGGTCGAGGAGTTCGACGGCGGCGCCGAACTGTTGCTGGCCCGCAGCGTGGGTGCGGACGGGCGAAGCCGGGCCTACCTCGGCGGTCGCGCCGCGCCCGTGGGCGTGCTCGGGGAGATCGGCGAAACCCTCGTGGTGGTCCACGGCCAGTCCGAACAGATCCGGCTCAAGAGCCCGGTCGCGCAGCGCGGGGCCCTCGACAAATTCGCGGGGGAGAGCCTCGCCGCCACACTGGGCAGCTACCAGGAGCTCCACGCCCACTGGAAGTCCAGCCAGGCCGAGCTCGATGAGCTTCGCAGCGCCGCCCGGGAGCGGCTCCGCGAAGCCGAATCGCTCGAGGTTGCCCTGGCCGAAATCGACGCCGTCGACCCGCAGCCCGGCGAGGACGAGTCGCTCAAAGCGGAGGCCGTCAAGCTCGCGAACGTCGAGGAACTCCGGATCGCGGCCACGACGGCACACCAGGCGCTCATCGCCGAGGACTTCGGCGACGGCAACGACGCCACGGCCCTCGTCGACGCCGCCAAACGCACGCTGGAGCACGTCGCCGAACATGACGAGGAGCTCGGCTCCGCGGCCGCCCGGCTGGCCGAGGTGGGCTTCCTGCTCAACGACATCGCCACCGAACTTGCCAGCTACCAGGCCGCCCTCGACACCGAGGGCCCGGAACGGCTCGCCGAGATCGAGGACCGCCGCGCCGCCCTTGCGAAGCTGGTCCGCAAGTACGCTCCGAGCATCGACGAGGTGCTGGAGTGGGCCGAGCAGGCCCGGAAACGGTTCCTGGAGCTGCAGGACGACTCCACCCGGATCGAGGCGCTGGACGCCGAAGTGACGCGCGCCGAAGCGGAGCTGACCAAGCAGGCCGCCGCCATCAGCAAGCTCCGGAAGAAAGCAGCCAAGGACCTCTCCGCCCGCGTCAGCGCCGAGCTGAAGGCCCTGGCGATGGCGGATGCCACCCTGGTGATCAACGTCGAATCCGGCGGGCAGCCGGGGCCGTACGGAGCGGACGAGATTGCCTTCCTGCTCCAGCCGCACTCCGGCGCCCCGGCCCGGCCGCTGGGCAAGGGTGCCTCCGGCGGTGAACTGTCCCGCGTGATGCTCGCCATCGAAGTGGTGCTGGCCGCCGTCGATCCGGTCCCCACGTTCGTCTTCGACGAGGTGGACGCCGGCGTGGGCGGCCGCGCCGCCGTCGAGATCGGCCGCCGCCTGGCGATGCTCGCCCGGCACGTCCAGGTGCTGGTGGTCACCCACCTGCCGCAGGTGGCAGCCTTCGCCGACCAGCACATCCGGGTCACAAAGACCTCGGTGCGCGGCGCTGACGGGGCCACCGCCACTGGTTTCACCTCCAGCGACGTCCAGCTCCTCGACGAAGGGGAGCGCGTCCGGGAGCTGGCCCGCATGCTCGCCGGCCAGGAGGATTCCGAATCCGCCCAGGCCCACGCCCAGGAGTTGCTGGACGACGCCAAACTCCTGCCGCAGCAGGCCTGAGCACCCCTGCACGGCGGGCTGGAGCTGGACGACAATCACAGCCGCTTTGCCGCAAACAGACCCTTGGAAGGCTGAAATGATGATAGGCTCGAACCCCGTGGTGCAGCGATCAAATTCCCGTGTAAATTCCCGGTTCCCGGGCTCGTCCAAGACGACCAAACACATCTTCGTCACCGGTGGTGTGGCGTCCTCGCTCGGTAAGGGACTGACGGCTTCGAGCCTCGGTCACCTCCTGCGGGCACGCGGCTTGTCTGTAACAATGCAAAAGCTCGATCCCTACCTGAATGTGGATCCGGGCACGATGAATCCCTTCCAGCACGGCGAAGTATTCGTGACTGACGACGGCGCCGAAACGGACCTCGACATCGGCCACTACGAGCGCTTCCTCGATGAGAACCTCGAAGGCTCGGCGAACGTCACGACCGGCCAGGTCTACTCCACCGTGATCGCGAAGGAACGCCGCGGCGAATACCTCGGCGACACCGTCCAGGTCATCCCGCACATCACCGATGAAATCAAGCGGCGCATGCGGCTTCCCGCCGAGGGCAAGCACGCTCCCGACGTGATCATCACCGAAATCGGCGGCACCGTAGGCGACATCGAGTCGCAGCCGTTCCTTGAATCCGCCCGCCAGGTCCGCCAGGACATCGGCCGCGGAAACGTGTTCTTCCTCCACGTCTCCCTTGTGCCGTACATCGGCCCGTCCCAGGAACTGAAGACCAAGCCGACGCAGCACTCCGTTGCCGCGCTGCGTTCCATCGGCATCCAGCCCGAGGCGATCGTGATCCGTTCGGACCGCGAAGTCCCGCAGGCCATGCGCGACAAGATCGGCCGCATGTGCGACGTCGACATCGACGCCGTCATCGGCTGCCCGGATGCCCCCAGCATCTACGACATCCCGAAGACCCTGCACTCCCAGGGCCTGGATTCCTACATCGTCCGCGCCCTGGACCTTCCGTTCAAGGATGTTGACTGGACCAGCTGGGACAAGCTCCTGGACGCGGTCCACAACCCCAAGCACGAGGTTGAAATCGCCCTGGTCGGCAAATACATCGACCTGCCGGACGCCTACCTGTCCGTAACCGAGGCGCTGCGCGCCGGCGGTTTCGCCAATGACACCAAGGTCAAGATCCGCTGGGTCCCCTCGGATGAATGCGACACCCACGAGGGCGCGGTCAAGTCCCTGGACGGAGTCGACGCGATCTGTGTTCCGGGCGGCTTCGGCATCCGCGGACTCGAAGGCAAGCTCGGCGCGCTGAAGTATGCCCGCGAAAGCAAGCTTCCGGTCCTGGGTCTCTGCCTGGGCCTGCAGTGCATGGTGATCGAGTACGCCCGCAACGTGGTGGGCCTTGAGGGCGCTTCCTCGTCCGAATTCGAGCCGGATTCGAAGTACCCGGTGATCGCCACGATGGAAGAGCAGCTGGACTTCGTCGACGGCAAGGGCGACCTGGGCGGCACCATGCGCCTGGGACTGTATGAGGCCAAGCTGGACGAGGGTTCCGTGGTCGCCGAGACCTACGGCACCACCAAGGTCAGCGAACGGCACCGCCACCGCTACGAGGTCAACAACAAGTACCGCGACCAGATTGCCGCCAAGGGCCTGGTCTTCTCCGGAACGTCGCCCGACGGCAAGCTCGTGGAGTACGTCGAACTTCCCCGCGAAGTCCACCCGTACTACGTGGCCACGCAGGCGCACCCGGAGCTCAGCTCACGCCCCACCCGGCCGCACGCGCTGTTCTCCGGACTGGTGAAGGCTGCTCTGGAGCACCAGCATGGCGCGGACCAGCCTGCTGCGCCCGTTGCCAAGGCGGCCGCTGCCAAGCCTTCCCCGGCAGTGTCGAAGTAAAAATCCCAACTGAATCAAAGGACGGCGCGATGCCCGGTTACCCTGAGACCCCCCATGCTGCACGGCAGGTTTCGGATGAACCGAGCCCGCGCCGTCTTTTGTCTTCCCGGACGGTCTACGAAGGCCGGATCTGGGACGTTGTCAGTGACAGTTTCCAGCTCAACGACGACGGCGATCCGCTGGTCCGCGACTACATCGACCACCCCGGCGCCGTCGCGGTCCTGCCGATGAACGACGCCGGCGAGGTGCTGCTGATCAAGCAGTACCGGCACCCGGTCGGCATGGACCTGTGGGAGATCCCGGCCGGGCTCCTCGACGTCGAAGGCGAGGACTTCGTGGCCGGCGCGGCCCGCGAACTGGCCGAGGAAGCCGATCTCGTCGCCGGCCAGTGGAACGTGCTGGCCGACTTCTTCAATTCCCCCGGGTCCTCCAGCGAAGCCATCCGCATCTACCTCGCCCGCGGCCTGAGCGATGTGCCCGGCCACGAACTCCACGTCCGCACCGACGAGGAAGCCGAGATCGAGCTGCACTGGATTCCGCTGGATGAGGCCGTCCTGGCCGTGCTGGAGGGACGCCTGCACAACCCGTCCGCCGTCGTCGGAATCCTCGCCGCCGCCGCTGCCCGGGACAACGACTTCAAGGGCCTCCGCCCGGGCCGCGCGCCGTGGCCCGCGCATCCGAGCCAGCGCTGATGATGAAACCGCTGACTGCCGAACCCGGGCAGCTCCCTGCTGCCCCGGCGGAGGCGGCCGATCCGGGGCAGCCGCCCGCCCGGCCCCAGACAGCGGTAGACCGCGCCATGACGGATTACCTGCAGCATATGGGCGTGGAGCGGGGGCTCGCGGCCAACACCCTCTCCGCGTACCGGCGGGACCTGGCCCGCTACGCCAAGTACCTCGCCCACGCCGGCCGCCAACGCCCCGCTGAGATCACCCGGCACGACGTCACCGGCTTCGTCCAGGCGCTGTCCGACGGATCCGACGGCGGCTCGGCCCTGGGTGTCCGCTCGGCGGCCCGGACGGTGGTGGCCGTGCGCGGACTCCACAAATTCTGGGCACTCGAAGGCGTCACTCCCACCGACCCGGCCAGCGACGTCCACCCGCCGATGCCCGGCAAACGCCTGCCCAAGGCCATCAGCGTCGACGAGGTCACCAGGATCCTGGAGGCCGCAGGAACGGACACGGCCACCGGACTGCGCGACCGGGCACTGCTGGAGTTCCTGTATTCCACCGGCGCCCGCATCAGCGAGGCCGTGGGACTCGACGTCGACGATATCTCCCTGCCCACGCCCGGCGAGGAGAGCGAACCGGGTCCGGCCATTGTCCGGCTCTTCGGCAAAGGGTCCAAGGAACGGCTGGTCCCGCTCGGTTCGTTCGGTGCCCGCGCCTTGGATGCCTACCTCGTCCGTGGCCGGCCGCTGCTGGCCGCCAAGGGCAAAGGCACGCCCGCCCTGTTTCTGAACGCCCGCGGCGGACGGATCAGCAGGCAAAGCGCCTGGACCATCCTCAAGACGGCCGCCGAGAAAGCCAACATCACCAAGGACGTCTCGCCGCACACCCTGCGGCACTCCTTCGCCACCCACCTGCTGGAGGGCGGGGCAGACGTCCGGGTTGTGCAGGAGCTGCTGGGCCACGCTTCCGTGACCACCACGCAGGTCTATACCCTGGTCACCGCCGACACCCTGCGCGAGATTTACGCCGCCGCGCACCCGAGGGCGCTGGGCTAAGCGGCGTTCCGCCGGTTTCGCCGGCCCGAGCCGGGTTCCGCCGGCGCCTTCCCGCCGATCCACTGCCCGCTGCAGATACGGGCGCTCGGGGCTGGCCCGCGACCCTCGGCGACTTGTTCCCGGAGGACCTCCTGTTTCACCGTGCCTGAGCGACTGGGTGGGAGAAGCTCCACTCCAGGAATCCTGCCCACCAGCAGTTAGGAACCTCCCGGCTTCACAACGGGACCGGTCCAAGATTCGGCGGGAAGAAACGCTTGACCGCGCGACGGGTCGGCGCCGGGCAGGCTGACAGAGAAGGTCCATCATGCTCCGGGGATCCAGTTCGACCGACGCCGATCTGAGGGCGGACTCGCCGGTCCAACTGGTTTTCCCGCATCCGGCCAGCGTCTTCGCCCCGTGAATCTTCTTGCGCACCCGTGTAAGAAAAAGCCCTTCACGGGACACTTAGTCATCAGGAAGAAGTCATCCGATGTCCGGGGGAGCACCATGTTGGCTGCGAAAGAGCAAGCGTTCATCGACCTGCACAATCAGCATTCCGCGCGGGTCTACCGCTACATCGCCTGCAGGATCAATGACCGGCACCGCGCCGAGGAACTCGCTGCGGACGTCTTCAGGATTGTCTGGGAGAAACAGCCCGCGGAACCGCCTGGCATCGGCTGGCTGTTGGCGACCGCTCGGAATCTGCTCGGCAATGAATACAGGGGCCGCCGACGCCGCCAGGAACTTGTCGACCGGCTGAAAGAGGAGGCCCGCAGCCAAGTCCCCGGCCCGGACACTGACGAACGGACCGCCGTGGCTGATGTATTGGTGAAGCTCAGGGAGCAGGACCGCGAGGTCCTCATGCTCAGTTACTGGGATGACCTGACCACCGCTGAACTGGCCCAGACCCTGGGGTGTTCCTCGTCCGCCGCCGCGGTCCGACTGCACCGGGCCCGTCGGGCGTTCTCGAAAGCCGCACCGGCCCATCTCATGACCGAACGGAAGGACTAGCCATGGACCGCATCGAACAGCTCATGAGGAATGCCAAACCGCAGGTCGGAGCACAAGTCGAAGCACAAGACGCAGCCCCCGGAAGTGACTCCGCCCGCTCGAACGTCGTCTCTATGGACCCGAACGTCGTCCGCCTGGCACTGCGCAATCCGGCACTGCGCAATCCGGCACAACACAATCCCGCACGACGCGCTCCGGCACGGCACAAGGCCGTACGGACTGCAGCCGCGACGGTACTGGCCGTAGCCGCCGTCGGGGGCGCAGTGTTTGTCGGCGGCAACCTCATGCCACCACCCGCGCCCGGGCCGGCGGGGACAGGCACCGAGGTGCCGACGGTCTCCGCCACGCCTTCGCCGGCATCCCCAAGCCCGTCCGCCGCCACTGCCTCGCAGGCGGGGACTGCGGCGGCAACCCTGAGTACCGGCGGCGTCGCCTGCACCATGGCCAACGTCGGCCAGCAGCGCAACGACCAGGCCCGGGAGATCAAAGCGATTCCCGCCGCCGAGCAGCCCTACTACACAGTGCTGGGCTGTGCCGACGGATGGCTCGCCTACTCCATCTCCGACGACGGGGTCCGGGCTCTCCAGCTCGACGGCGGCAATGCCTGGTTCCAGCTCGCCAAGCTGCAGAACGGGCGTTTCCTCTCCGACTTCCGGCAGGTCTGGGCCAGCGTCTTCAACTGGAAATTCCAGGCCTTGAACAATCAGGGGCTCACTCCGCAGCAGGCCATGGACAAGGAATTCGCGGACAAGGGGATCCCGGTTGAACTTCGGCCGCAGCTGGTAGGCGAAGGCCCGGCGGCCGGGTAGCCTGCGGCGGCGATAAGGTGAAACACATGACGTTCACCCCGGTCACCCTCTGCTTCCTGCTCCGTGACGCCGCGAACGGTGCACAAGTGTTGCTGGGACTGAAAAGGACCGGCTTCGGCACCGGCAAGATCGTCGGCATCGGCGGCCACGTGGAGCCGGGGGAGAGCGACGCCGAGGCCGTGATCCGCGAGGTCTGGGAAGAAGCCGGCATCGTGGTGCTGCAGGAGGACCTGGCGCACGCCGGCGTCGTCGAGTTCAACTTTCCCGCCAGGCCCGAATGGAACATGTCCTGCAGGGTCTTCACCACCCGGCGGTGGCAAGGCGAACCGGCTGAAAGTCCGGAGATCACGCCCGAGTGGTTCGACGTCGACGCGCTTCCGCTGCACCGCATGTGGCAGGACGCGGAGCACTGGCTGCCGCCGGCGCTGGCCGGCGAGACGATCGACGTCGTCGTGGTTCTCAATGGAGACAACGAAACGGTCGCTTCGATCCGGTATCCATCCGCGCCGGGGTGAGCCGGCGTCCGCGCCGGGCATTTCCGCGACTCGAATCGTGATGCCGGGAATGCCACGGCTTGTGCAGTAGCCTGAGGCTCGAACATCGCGCCGCGGCCGGCCACGCACTACCTTCGCCCGGCAGCAAGCGGCGCACGGACCAATTGGGGGCAGGGCATGGACTCGCACAATCTCGACCTTCCGGACACGGATTCCTACGACGAGGAACTGTCCACGGGCAACAGGGCGCGCCGGCGCTGGCCGCTGGCAGCTGCCGTCGTTATCGTCGCCCTGGCGGCCGTCGCCGGGGGCGTTGCCGTGGCAGGCAACTTCCGGTCCGCAGACCCGGCCCCCGCCGCGGCCCCGACGGCCACCATGGTGGCACCTACGGCCTCCGCTTCCCCGACGGTGACGCCGTCGCCCACCACTGCGACGCCGGTATCCGTGACGCCGTCGGCATCAACGGCACCCGCAACAGACGGGGCGGTCAGCGAAGTTGCAAACGGGCGATACGTCAGTGCTGCGGCCGGAGTGTCGTTCACTTTGCCCGACCGCTGGACGGTCGAGGAATCCACGAACCAGAATCCCGGGTATCCGGGGAGCGGAATCACCATTTTCAACGAGGCCAGGATGCAGGTGGCCGCGCTTTACCACGGCGCCACCGGGGCAGTTGGGGGCGCCTGCCCTTCAGGCAATTACAAAATGACCGAACTAGATACTGCGCAGGCACTGGATACGCCGTGGGCCAAGGCGATGGGCGTGCGGTTTTCCTACCGCGTGCTGGATATGCGGGCCAGCGGTGGCGCCTTCCACTACCAGATTGGACTAGTCGACAAGAACAGCGGAGAAATCAAAGACAGCTGCTTGATGTACTCTTTCGTGGCCGGTGCTCCCAAGGGCACGCTGATCTTCGCGGACCGTTCCTACCAAAGCCAGAAAAACGATGACCCCATCTTCAACTCGCTGGCCGAAGCCAAGGACTACATGCGGAGCCCGGACTACCGGAAGCTCAAGGCCATGATCGTCAGCCTGCGGATGCAGCCCTAACAACAAAAGCAACAAAAAGCGCGGGCCGGCCACCTTTGAGAGGTGGCCGGCCCGCGCGTTTTACCGCCGCGAAGGGCTTACGGCATGTGCCGTTCCTCGACGCCGTTGTATTCGCTCAGCGGGCGGATCAGGGAGTTCGAGTCCAGCTGCTCCATGATGTGCGCGGTCCAGCCGGTGATGCGGCTGGCGACGAACAGGGGAGTGAAGGTGGGAGTGTCGAAGCCCATCAGGTGGTACGTGGGTCCGGCCGGGTAGTCGAGGTTGGGCTTGATGGCCTTCGCCTCGTCCATCGCCGTTTCCAGACCGTTGTAGAGGCCCAGCAATTCCGGCCGGCCGTAGTGCGCGATCATCTTGTCGAGGGCGGCCTTCATGGTGGGCACCCGGGAGTCGCCGTGCTTGTAGACACGGTGGCCGAAGCCCATGACCTTCTTCTTGTGGGCCAGGGCGTCTTCCATCCAGGCCTTGGCCCGGACGTGGGCGTCCTCCAGTGACTCCTCCGGCCGGATGCCGATTTCGTCGAACGTGTGCATAACGGCCTCGTTCGCCCCGCCGTGCAACGGTCCCTTGAGTGCGCCGATCGCCCCGGTCACGGCCGAATGCAGATCCGAGAGCGTCGAGGTGATCACGCGGGCCGTGAAGGTGGAGGCGTTGAAGGAGTGCTCGGCGTACAGGATCATCGAGACGTTGAAGGCCTCAACGACTTCCTGGACAGGCTCCTCGCCGAAGGCCATCCAGAGGAAGTTGGCGGAGTAGCCCAGGTCATCGCGGGGGGCCACGACGTCCTGCCCGTGCCGGCGGCGCTGGTCGTAGGCCACGATCGCCGGCATCGCCGCGAAGAGGTCAATCGCCTTGGCCATGTTGGCCTCCCGCGAGGAGTCCTCGGCGAGCGGGTGCCGTGCGCCCATGACGGAGGCCGCCGTGCGGCAAACATCCATCGGGTGCGAGGTGGTGGGCAATGCGTCCACCACCTGCTTCACCACCGGATCGATCGGACGCCCGGCGCGTTCCCGCGCCGTGAACTCCGCCAGCTGCTCCGGGGTGGGCAGCTCGCCGTTCCAGAGCAGGTAGGCGACTTCCTCGAAGCTGCAGTTGGCGGCCAGCTCCTGCACGGGGTATCCGCGGTAGAGCAGCGAATTGGTGTCCGGGTTCACCTTGGAGACCGCGGTGTAATCCACCACGACGCCGGCGAGGCCCTTTTTGATCTCTTGTTCAGCCATGCTGAAACTCCTTTGTTCCTGTCGCCTGTGTTGGACCGGCCGGAGCCGGAAGCCCGATGCGGGGTTTACTGTCCCGGGATCTGGAAATTGAAAACCCCGGTATCGAAGCTGTTGTAGGCCTCGTAGTCCACGAGGTCATACAAACGCGCCCGGGTCAGCATGTTCCCGACCTGGGCTTCCTGGGTACCGTCAGCCCTAATCGATTCCAGCGTACGCTCCGCAGCGCCCATGGCACTACGGAGCAGCGTCACCGGATAGATGATCATGTTGACCCCGACGCCGGCCAGCTGCTCCACCGTGAAGAGGGCGCTCTGGCCGAACTCGGTCATGTTGGCCAGGATCGGCACGTCGACGGCGTCACGGATGGCCTGGAACTCGCTGAGGTCTTTCATGGCCTCCGGGAAGATCGCGTCAGCGCCGGCCTCCACGAGGGCTTTCGCACGGTCCTGCGTGGCTTTCAAACCATCGGTGGCTCGGATGTCGGTCCGCGCCATGATGAGGAAGTTCGGGTCGCGCCGGGCATCGGCCGCCGCCCGAATGCGTTTGGTGGCAGTGTCCAGGTCCACGACGTTCTTGCCGTCGAGGTGGCCGCAGCGCTTCGGGTTGAACTGGTCCTCGATGTGCAGGCCGGCGAGGCCGGCGTTCTCGAGTTCCTGCACCGAGCGGGCCACGTTCATCGGCTCGCCGAAGCCGGTGTCGGCGTCGACGATGCTGGGCAGGTCCGTCATCCGGGCGATCTGCCCGGCGCGGGTGGCCACCTCGGTGAGCGTGGTCAGCCCGATGTCCGGCAGGCCAAGGTCGTTGGCCAGGACGGCGCCGGAGATATAGACCCCGGCGAAGCCCTTTTCCTCGATCAGCCGGGCGGAGAGCGGGTTGAACGCGCCCGGGAACTGCTGGATCGTCCCGGAAGCGAGGAGCTCACGGAACCGGATCCGCTTCTGCTCCGGCGTGACCTTCGAATACAGCATTTAGAAGAGTCCCTTCGGTGCGGCGGACAGGTCGATCACGCCGTCGGCAGCCTTGATGTTGAGCTGGTCCAGTTCGCCGGCGGCCAGTTCGGGCAGGCGGGCGGCGGCGGCCAGGAACCGTTCGATTTCCTCTTCGGCGACCAGCCCGGCGGCCAGGGTCCGGAACTTGTTCACGTACTGCTCCCGTGCGAACGGCCGGGCGCCCAGCGGGTGGGCGTCAGCGACGGCGATCTGGTCGGTGATGACCGTGCCGTCCTTGAGCGTGATGACAACAGAGCCGCCGAAGGCCTTCTCCGCGATGTCGAGGGAGTGGTAGCGGCGGGTCCATTCCGGGTCCTCGACCGTGGTGACTTTGTGCCAGAGGTCCACGGTGTCCGGGCGCGCGGCGCGCTCCGGGGTGTAGGAATCAACGTGGTGCCAGGCGCCGTCCTGCAGGGCGACCGTGAAGATGTACGGGATGGAGTGGTCCAGGGTTTCGCGGCTGGCCGTGGGGCTGTACTTCTGCGGATCGTTGGCGCCGGAGCCGATCACGTAGTGCGTGTGGTGGCTGGTCTTGATCAGCACGGACTCCACGTTGGCCGGGTCGGTGACCTCCGGGTGCTCGCCGTGGAGCTTGCGCGCCAGGTCGATCCACGCCTGGGCCTGGTATTCGGCCGAGTGCTCCTTGGTGTAGGTGTCCATGATGGCGCGCTTGGTTTCGCCGGGGGTCGGCAGCGGCACGGTGTAGGAGGCGTCGGGGCCGTCCAGCATCCAGGCGATGACGCCGTCTTCGCCTTCGTAGATCGGCACCGGGGAGGTCTGGCCGCGCATGGCGCGGTCCGCGGACTCGACGGCCATCTTGCCGGCGAACGCAGGTGCGTGCGCCTTCCAGGTGGAGATCTCGCCCTTGCGGGACTGGCGCGTGGCCGTGGTGGTGTGCAGGGCCTGGCCCACAGACTGGAAAATCGTCTCGACGTCGAGTCCCAGCAGGGTGCCGATGCCGGCGGCGGCGGACGGGCCGAGGTGCGCGACGTGGTCGATCTTGTGCTTGTGCAGGCAGATGGCCTTGACCAGGTTGACCTGGATCTCATAGCCGGTGGCGATGCCGCGGACCAGGTCCTGGCCGCTGGAGCCCACGTGCTGGGCGACGGCGAGGATCGGGGGGATGTTGTCGCCCGGGTGGGAGTAGTCCGCGGCGAGGAACGTGTCGTGGTAGTCCAGTTCGCGGACGGCGACGCCGTTGGCCCAGGCGGCCCATTCCGGGGCCACGCGCTCCTCGATGCCGAAGACCTTCGAGCCCTTGCCGCCGGTGGTGGGGCCGTGCGTCAGGGCCTGGGCGCGGGCCGCGACGATCGGGGCGCGGTTCAGTGAGGCGATGGCTACCGAAGCGTTGTCGATCACCCGGTTGATCACCATGTCGGTGACCTCGTCGGAGACGGCGACGGGATCCGCGGCCACCTGCGCAATCTTGAAGGCGAGCTGGTCCTGGCGGGGCAGGTTTTCCTCGCTCTTGTAAACGCGGACGTGGTGTTCCTTAACCATGGTGCTCCTTCTTAGTGTGGTATGTGTGTGGCTTTGACGTGGGAAAGACTGCGGTGCAGATGCAGGGTGGTGGCCGCCTCAGCCAGCCGGGGGTTGCCGGCGGCGATCGCTTCGGCGATGGCGGCATGCTCGGCGGCCGCCGCGGTGAGCCGCTCGGCGTCGTCGGCCGCCAGCCGCCGGACGCGGACCAGGTGGACGCGCAGGCTGCGCATGGCCTGGGCGAGGTAGGAATTCTGGATCGCGGCGTCGATGGCTGCGTCCAGCCTGCCGACCAGCCGGTAGTAGTCGTGCCGGGCCGGATCCCCGGCGCTGATCAGCGACGGCGCCTGGCACAGTTCGTCGCGGAGCTCCTCGAATGTGGCGGCGTCGCCGCGTTCGGCAGCCAGCGCGGCGGCCTTGCCCTCAAGGGTTTCGCGCAGTTCGAAAAGTTCGTCGATGTCTTCCAGCGAGATGTCGGTGACGACGACGCCGCGGCCGCCCGCCGTCGTCGTCAGGCCTTCTGCGGTGAGCCGGCTGAGGGCCTCCCGCAACGGGGTGCGGGAGATGCCGAGCCGCCCGGACTGCTCCACTTCAGCGAGCACCGTCCCGGGCAGGAGGCGCCACTCGATGATGTCGTCGCGCAGGGCCGCGTAGGCCTTGTCGCTGGCGCGCATCCTGCCTCCTTCGTTGGCTGACGGAATCCAGTGTATACACGGATGCCACAATTGCCTAGTATTTGGCCCCCAAACGACTCGCGGTTCGCTTCAGTGTATACACGGGCCTTGTGGGCTGAGCCGGGGCGGGCTACCATAACGTCCATCACATCGTCGTGGACGGGACTCATTTCATGGTTACCAAGAACTACCGGGACAGCTACACACGCAGCCTGGAGAAGCCCGAAGCCTTCTGGCTCGAAGCCGCCGCGGAGATCTCGTGGTCCACCCCGCCGCAGCGCGCCTTGGACTCAGGCAGGGCGCCACTGTTCGACTGGTTCCCCGACGGCGTGCTCAACACGTCCTACAACGCGCTGGACCGCCATGTGGAGGAAGGCCGGGGCGGGCAGGACGCCCTGATCTATGACTCCGCCATGCTCGGCACACAGCGGCGCTACAGCTACGCCGAGCTCACGGACCTCGTCGCCCGGTTTGCCGGCGTCCTGCGCAACCGTGGCGTGGGCAAGGGCGACCGAGTCGTCATCTACATGCCGATGATCCCCGAGGCCGCCATCGCCATGCTGGCCACCGCCCGGCTTGGTGCCGTGCACTCCGTCGTCTTCGGCGGCTTCGCCCCCAAGGAACTTGCCGCCCGCATCCGCGACGCCGCGCCCGCCGCCGTGGTCACGGCGTCCGGCGGCATCGAACCCTCGCGCCGGATCGAGTACCTCCCCGCCGTCGAGGAGGCCCTCGGCCTGGCCGGAGCGCCGGACACTCCGGTGGTGGTCAAGGCCCGGGACGGCTTCAATTCCACGGTGTCCGACCACTCCGGCTGGCTGGACTGGGACACCGAGATGGCCACCGCCGCGCCCGCCGCTCCGGTGGACGTCAAAGCCACGGATCCGCTCTACATCCTGTACACCTCGGGGACCACGGGTGCCCCCAAGGGTGTGGTGCGGGACAACGGCGGCCACGCCGTGGCGCTCAGCTGGACCCTGGCGAACATCTACGACGTCGGGCCCGGCGACGTGATGTGGACCGCCTCCGACGTCGGCTGGGTGGTGGGGCACTCCTACATCGTGTACGGGCCCCTGCTGGCCGGCGCCACGACCGTCATCTACGAAGGCAAACCCGTGGGAACGCCCGACGCCGGTGCGTTCTGGCGGGTGATCGAGGACCACAAGGTCAACGTGCTCTTCACGGCGCCCACCGCCCTGCGGGCCATCCGTAAGACCGATCCCGAGGCGAAGCTGCTCGAAAAGTACGACATTTCCAGCCTGCGCACCCTGTTTGCCGCCGGCGAACGCCTGGACACCGATACCTTCCACTGGGCCTCGCGGATCCTGGGCGTCCCGGTGGTGGACCACTGGTGGCAGACCGAGACCGGCTGGGCCATCTGCGCCAACCCCCGCGGGCTGGACGGCCTGCCCATCAAGGCCGGCTCGCCCAGTGTGCCGATGCCCGGCTTCAAGCTGAACATCGTCGACGGAGCCGGCATGGAGGTTGGGGCGGGGACCGAGGGCAACATCGTCCTGGCGCTCCCGCTGCCGCCCGGCACGCTGACAACGCTCTGGGGCAACGACGAGCGCTACATCTCCTCCTACCTGCAGGCATTCGAGGGCTACTACGCCACGGGAGATTCCGGTTACCGGGACGAGGACGGGTACCTCTTCGTGATGGGCCGCACCGACGACATCATCAACGTCGCCGGTCACCGGCTGTCCACCGGCGCCATGGAGCAGGTGATCGGCCAACACCCGGCCGTGGCCGAATGCGCCGTGATCGGCCTCGCGGACCCGTTGAAGGGCCAGCGCCCCAGCGGCTACGTGGTGCTCAAGTCAGGGGTGGATGTGCCCGAGGAAATCCTGGTCAAGGACCTCATCGCGCTGGTCCGGCGCGACATCGGCGCCGTTGCGGATTTCAAGCACGTCACCGTGGTGGAGGCCCTGCCCAAGACCCGCTCCGGGAAGATCCTGCGCAAGACTATGCGCCAGATCGCCGACGGCGACGACTACGTGGTGCCCTCGACGATCGAAGACGCAGGCGTGATCGACCAGCTCATCGGAACCTTGCGGCCCGGCCAGTAGGCCGCCAGCCAAGCGCGCCCCAGCCCGACGCCGAGTGTGCATTTCGCGGGAGTGTTTCCGTGGCACATTGCCGCGAAAATGCACACTCGATGGGCGTGTCGGCCGGTGGTACGCTCCGTATACATTCTCGGCACCCGCCCTGCGTGGCCAAAGCGAGGGGACCAACCGACCATGGGACGCCGTTACCGCTCGCCGGAGTCACCCGGGTCCACCATGGGCAATGCCGGAGCAATCTCATGGCTGTTCATACTGGTGGCTGCGCTGGTCGGCTGTGGCCCGGTTGGCGGGACGGAGCCGCCCGCAGCGACTCCAGGGCAGGCGACTCCGGCGCAGGCCGGCCTTGGCGCTTCACAAGGAACCGATTGCATAATTCGTGACGAGTCGGGCCAGCAAGTATGGTTCGGCGAGGCGGACCCCAGCGTGACCGCCGTCGGAAATGCGCTCCAGGCCATCGTTGAGGAGCACAACGACCAGACCACGGGAGTTGCGCTGTGCTCGCACTACGAGGGAGCAACGATCTTTGTTGTCTCGCCCGGCCATGATGTGCAGCAATCCATCGCAGAAGTCGCGTCAAAATTCCCCGATCTGCACGTGATCACCCGTGCAACCACAGCGTCCATTTCCCAGTTGTCGGCCGCAGGCAGGAAGCTGCTCCAGAGCCCGGGCATGCAGGGCCTCGTTACAGGTGCCGGCCCAGACATGTACTCCGGCGGACTCCGCATCACCGTGGCCCAGGACAAATGGCCACTGTCGGCGACAGAAAAGGGCCGAATTGACGATGCCGTGAAAGTCCTCAACGGCTCACGGCTGCCTCTCATCTACGAGCAGGGCGGCACAGCGGTCTTGGATTGATCGACCCGAGCCCCAGCCCGGCGCCGAGTAGGCATTTCGCGGCAATGTTCCACGGAATCACTGCCGCGAAATGCGCACTCGGCGGACGAGGGAGCGGAAGGCTTACGACGCCGGCCGAGTCCAGCGGTATTCGTTCTCCGGCCGGCCCGGTGTGCCGTAACGTGCCGTCCGGGAGACCGTGCCGGCGTCGGCGAGGTATTCCAGGTAGCGCCGGGCGGTGACCCGGGACATGCCGAGTGCGTCCATGACCTCGCTCGCTGACACGGCCCCGGACTGCTGCTTCATGAAGTCCTGCACCGAGTCCAGCGTTGACGCGGCCAGGCCCTTGGGCAGCGGCAGCTCGGAAGGCGCCCGCAGGCTCGCAAAGGCCTGGTCCACGTCGCTCTGCGACGCGCCGGGACCGGCGTGTCCGGCGGCGGGGGAGGTCAGCTGCTCGCGGAAGTGACGGTAGCTGGCGAGCTTGTCCGCGAACGTGGCGAAGGTGAACGGCTTGATCAGGTACTGGACCACCCCGGTGGCCACCGCGCTGCGGACTATATTCAGTTCCCGGACGGCTGTGATGGCGATGATGTCGGCGAACAATCCGGCGGCGCGCATCCGCCGCGCGATGTCCAGCCCATGCAGGTCCGGCAGGTTCATGTCCAGCAGCACCAGCTCCACGGGGGTGCCCGCCGCTGCGAAGTCCGTCATCAGCCGGAGCGCGGACTGTCCGTCCGGGGCCGAACCGGCCAGCGTGAATCCCTCCAGCCGGCCGATGTAGGCGGCGTGGGCTGCCGCGGCGATGGGCTCGTCTTCGACGACGAGTACACGGATGTCGCTCATTGCTGTCCCTCGGTGGTCAGTGATGTCGCCGTTGATGCCGCCGGCGACGTTGGCAGCGTGACCCGGAACAGCGCCCCGGCCGGGCTTGTGATTGTCATGGTACCGCCGAGCCGCTGCACCGCCTGGCGGACCAGCGCCAGCCCCAGGCCCCGCCCGAACGGCCCCGGAGACTTGGTGCTGAAGCCGTGCCGGAAGATGTCGTCCACAGCCTGCGGATCGATCCCGGGGCCGCTGTCCTCCACCGTGATCTCCAAGGCGCCGGGGGAGGCCTCCACCGTGAGCTCCACGAGTCTTGGCGCGGGTGCCTCGGCCGCGGCGTCGATGGCGTTGTCCAGGAGGTTGCCCAGGATGGCCACAAGGTCCTGCACCGCCAGCCCGGTCACTGGAGTGGGCCCATGCCCGTTCCCGCCGGTGTTGAGGGTCAACTCGACGCCCCGCTCGTGGGCCTCGGCGGCCTTGCCCATGATGAGGGCTCCCAGCACAGGCTCCTCGATGGAACTCACCAGGTCATCGGTCAGCCGCTGGCTGAGCTCAAGGTCCTGGGTGGCGAAGTCCAAGGCTTCCGTGCCCCGTCCCAGCTCCATCAGGGAGACGATCGTATGCAGCCGGTTGGCGTGTTCGTGGGTCTGGGCGCGCAGGGCATCGGAGAGCGTGCGCATGGTCTCCAGCTCGCTGCCGAGGGACTCGATCTCCGTGCGGTCGCGGATCGTGGCGACGGTTCCGTAGACGGCCGCGCCGGTGCGTCCGGCGGCGGAGCCGGGCCCGACGGCGGGTCCCTGGTTCACCACGAGGATCCGCGAGCCGGTCAGGTGGATCTCGTCGAGCGCGGTCCGGCCCGATTCGAATAGTTCCCTGAGGCTGGGGGCCAGCGGGAGGTCAGCGAGCGACGGCGCCTCCTGCCGGCCGCCGTCGGCCGCTGTACCGTCGCCGCCGGCAGCCGCATCTCCGGGGTTTGACGTGCGGGGAGCGAGGCCCAGCAGTTCGGCGGCCTGGTCGTTGTACATCACCACCTTGCCCTTGGGATCTATCAGAATGACGCCTTCGCGGACCGAGTGAAGGACAGATTCGTAGTACGCGAAGAGCTGGGCGAGCTGCTCCGGGCCCCAGCCCCGGGTGACCTGCCGGAGGTACCGTCCCAGCAGCCAGGACGCCGCCGATCCGCCCGCGAGCAGGGCCAGCCCGATCGCGAGCAGCGCCGGCAGCCTGCCGGAGACGGCGATGTCCACGGTGCGGACGGTTACCCCGGCTGCGACGAGGGCCCGCACCGTGCCGTCCGCGTCCTTGACCGGGGCAATGGTGCGGACGGAGGGGCCGAGGGTGCCGGCCGTGATTTCGGTGAAGACCTGGCCGTTCAGGGCGGCGTCGATGGAGCCGATATAGGGCTTGCCGAGTTCCTCGTTCTTCGGGTGGGTCCACCGGGTGCGGTCCGGCGCCATGATCGTGATGAAGTCAGCGTCCGCGTCCGCCATGACCTTGAGGGCGTAGGGCTGCAGGAGGGGCGTGGGATCCGCGGCGCCTGCCGCGTCCAGCACGAGGGGGTTGTCCGCCATGGTGGTCGCGACGGCGGCCATCCGCCGGCCGGCCTCGTCATAGGCCTGGTCGCGGGCATCAACGAACGTGGCCGTGCCGACGACGGCCGTCAGTGCCAGCATAAACAGCAGATGGGCAACAAACAGCCGTCGGGCGATGCTCCAGCGGTGGATCATCAACACCTTCCATGACCAATATGAACGCAAGGGTGATGCGCGTCACTCCATCACCAATGATGGTGGAACACGCAGAACGGACGCGACGGGCCCACAGCCTGGGCCGCACCGACTTCCAGCCTATCCAAGGAGAACACCATGGCCTCTCAACGAGGAGAGTCAGCGGCACTGGCCGCGACGCCGGTCAAGAAGCGCAAGGGGCTCGACAAGTCCCATTATCTGTACATCGCGGTCATCGCCGCCGTCATCCTCGGGGCCCTGGTGGGGCTGCTCTTCCCCGAGTTCGCCAAATCCCTGAAGCCCCTCGGTGACGGGTTCATCAAACTCATCAAGATGATGATCGGCCCGGTCATCTTCTGCACCATCGTGCTGGGCATCGGTTCGATCGCCAAGGCGGCCACCGTCGGCAAGGTCGGCGGTCTGGCGCTGGGCTACTTCATGGTCATGTCCACCTTCGCGCTGGCCATCGGCCTCGTGGTCGGCAACCTGATCCACCCGGGCGAGGGCCTCAAGCTGGCCCCCTACGATCCGAACAAGAAGGCCGCCACTGACAGCACCGTCGACTTCCTGCTGGGCATCATCCCCGGCGACATCCCGGTTCTGCCGACCCTTCTCGCCGCGCTGCTGGTGGGCTTCGCCCTCCAGCAGATGGGGTCGCAGGGCGCCCCGATCCTCAAGGCCGTCGGCTACGGCCAGGCCCTCGTCTTCCGCATCCTGGTCATGATCATGTGGCTGGCCCCGGTCGGAGCCTTCGGCGCGATCGCCGCCGTCGTCGGCGCCACCGGCATGCAGGCCATTCTCAGCATGGCCACCCTGATGGGCGCGTTCTACATCACCTGCGCCCTGTTCATCGTGGTGATCCTCGGCGGCCTGCTCAAGGTCGTCGCCGGCGTCAACATCTTCCGGCTGATGAAGTACCTCGGCCGCGAGTACCTGCTGATCTTCTCCACCTCATCCTCCGAAGCCGCCCTGCCGCGCCTGATTGCGAAGATGGAACACCTGGGCGTGTCCAAACCGGTTGTCGGCGTCACGGTCCCCACCGGCTACTCCTTCAACCTCGACGGCACCGCCATCTACCTGACCATGGCATCCCTGTTCGTGGCCAACGCCATGGGCACCCCGCTGGACCTCGGCGCCCAGGTCTCCCTCCTGATCTTCATGATCATTGCCTCCAAGGGGGCTGCCGGTGTCACCGGCGCCGGGCTGGCCACCCTGGCTGCCGGACTCCAGGCCCATAAGCCGGAACTGCTCGGCGGCGTCGGCATGATCGTCGGAATCGACCGCTTTATGTCCGAGGCCCGCGCCCTGACCAACTTCACCGGCAACGCCGTCGCCACCGTGCTGATCGGCACGTGGGTCAAGGAAATCGACGGCGGACGCGTAGAGCGGGTCCTCGCCGGCGGCGAACCCTTCGACGAGCAGACGATGATCGCCGGACACGGTGTGCACGATGCGGCCCCGGAAGCTACCACCGAGCCGGCCCGGCCGGTTCTGGCTAACGCCTGATACGCAGCACGACCCCACAAAACCGCCCGGACGCCCCCAAGGGTCCGGGCGGTTTTTCGTGCCCGGACGGGAACCTTCGACTTCTACCAGAAGGTTGAGGCTCAAATATTGGCCGCTGTCAAGGTCCGCGGAATACCGTGTCGGGCGCTGTAACCTTGGGAGGAATAAGATCGGCGCTGGACGTCCAGCACAGATCAAAAAGCATGATGATCACGCAGGCAGCAACACCAAGCAGGCAGAGACATCACGCAGGCAGCAACACCAGGCACGACCATCACCGTCATCGAAAGTGTGGATAGATACGTGAGCAGCGAACAGGGTTCAGCAACTCTGGAAGGCACCGAACTCGATCTGGAAGACGCCGTCATGGGCCCCACCGGGCGCCCTCAACGCGACTTTCCGGAGCCCGCGCCGCTGTCATCCCACGGCCCCGCGCGGGTCATCGCCATGGTCAACCAGAAGGGCGGAGTGGGTAAAACCACCTCCACCATCAACCTGGCTGCCGCGCTGGCCGAATACGGCCGCCGCGTGCTCCTTGTCGACTTCGACCCGCAGGGCGCCCTCTCCGCCGGCCTCGGCATCAACCCCCACGAACTGGACCTCACGGTCTACAACGTCCTGATGGACCGCAAGGTGGACATCCGCGACGCCATTCACAAGACCGGCGTCGAGAACGTGGACCTGCTTCCGGCCAACATCGACCTGTCGGCCGCGGAAGTCCAGCTCGTCAACGAGGTTGCCCGCGAGCAGGTGCTGGACCGTGCCCTCAAGAAGGTCGAGGACGATTACGACGTCGTCCTGATCGACTGCCAGCCCTCCCTCGGCCTGCTCACCGTCAACGCGCTGACCGCCGCCCACGGCGTCATCATCCCGCTCATCTGCGAGTTCTTCGCCCTGCGCGCCGTCGCGCTGCTGGTGGAGACCATCGACAAGGTCCAGGACCGGCTGAACCCCCGGCTCCAGGTCGACGGCGTCCTGGCCACCATGTATGACGCCCGCACCCTGCACAGCCGCGAGGTGATCTCGCGCCTGGTGGAGGCCTTCGGCGACAAGGTCTTCGAGACCGTGATCAAGCGGTCCATCAAGTTCGCCGATGCCACCGTCGCGGCCGAGCCCATCACCAGCTACGCCGGCAACCATATCGGCGCCGACGCCTACCGCAACCTGGCCAAAGAGCTCATTTCGCGCGGCGGCGCGCCCTAGTCAGGGCTGTGGCAGGGGCGGAAGCTCCGACGGCGGACGTCTCGCCGCCGGACGCGAAGAGCGGCGCGGTGAGCAACCCGGCGGCAGACACAGGGCAGCTGGAGGCGTCCGCCGGGAAGAAACCTGGGTTCGAGGTCCGGCTTGCCAACTTCACCGGTCCCTTCGACCTCCTGCTCGGACTGATTTCCAAGCACCAGCTGGACATCACCGAGGTGGCACTGTCCACCGTCACCGACGAATTCATCAAGTACATCAAGGGTCTGCAGAAACTGGGCGAGGAGTGGGCCCTTGATGAGGCCAGCGAATTCCTGGTCATTGCCGCCACCTTGCTGGACCTCAAGGCAGCACGGCTGTTGCCCGCCGGCGAGGTTGAGGACGAGGAAGACATCGCCCTGCTGGAGGCCCGTGACCTGCTGTTCGCCCGGCTCCTGCAGTACAAGGCGTTCAAGCACGTGGCGGGCATGATGGGGTCCACCCTCGAGCTTGAGGCCGCCCGGTATCCCCGGCAGGTCGCGCTGGAAGGACACTTCGCGGCACTTCTGCCGGAACTGCTGTGGCGGCACACCCCGCAGCAGTTCGCAGCCCTCGCCGAGGCCGCCCTCAAACCCAAGGAAGCCGCACCCACCGAGGTCGGCCTCGCCCACCTGCACGGCACCCCCGTCAGCGTCAAGGAACAGGCCGAACTGCTGGGGTGCCGGCTGCAGCATGCCGGCCCGCTGACCTTCCGGGCGCTGATCGCCGACGCCGAATCCACGCTCGTTGTCGTGGCACGCTTCCTGGCGCTGCTGGAGCTGTTCCGGGACAAGGCAGTGGCCTTTGAACAGTTGCTCCCGCTGGGGGACCTGACGGTCCGCTGGACCGCCGACGGCGAAGCCTGGAGCAGCGCGAACCTGAGTGAAGAATATGAGGAGCAGCCGTGAACGAAGCACCCGACACCGGTCCCGACACCGGCCTGCCCGACGTCGGCAGCTTGCCCGGCGGCGCCCGGGCAGCCCTCGAGGCCGTCCTGATGGTGATCGACCAGCCGGCGACGGCGGCCGAGCTCGCCTCCGGCCTGAACCTGACCGTCGACGTCGTCGAGGACCTGCTCGCGGAACTGCAGCGGGAGTATAACGGCTATACTGTTAATGCCCCGGATGTGGACGATGCCAGTTTCGCTATCAATACTGCTGGTTTCCGTGCCGCCCCCCGGGGTTTTGAATTGCGGAATATCGCCGGAGGCTGGCGGATCTATTCACGCGCGGAGTTCGCCGACATCGTCGGCGGGTTCGTGCTGGAGGGACAGACAGCCAGGCTGACGCAGGCGGCGCTCGAAACGCTCGCCGTCATCGCTTACCGCCAGCCTGTATCAAGGGCGCGGGTGTCTGCAATTCGAGGAGTCAACGTTGACTCTGTCGTGCGGACGCTGACGCAGCGGGGGCTGATCGAGGATTCAGGAAATGATCCTGAATCCGGGGCCATCCTGTACCGCACGACGTCGTATTTCCTGGAAAGAATGGGAATCGGCTCGGTGGCGGAACTACCGCACCTTTCCCCCCATCTTCCGGGGCTGGAAGGCATCGAAGAGTTCTACGACGCAGGAAGAATGTAGACAGTATTGGTGCAGGCACAACTGCCTGCGCACGAGTATCCACCGGGGCGCTGTTTGCCCCAGCCGGCGGGTGCTGTCGGGAGACAGCGGCCGTGGACAACAAACGAAGGACGGGTCATGACACAGGCGGGACGCCAGGGTTCACCACGTAACAGTTCGGGACGCAACAGTGCCGGACAAAGCAGCGCCGGACAAAGCAGAGGTCAGGGCTCCGGCCGCGGCGCACAGGGCGGCGCAGGCCGCAGCGGCGCAGCCGACTACAAGGGCGGCTCCGGCCGCCCACAGGGCGGAAGCCGCAGCGGGGGAGCAGGCTACAAGGGCGGCAGCGACCGCCCCTTCAAGCACCCCAAGCCCCGCGAAGAGGCCTTCATCGATCCGGACCTGCAGGGACCCGACGGTGCGCCGTCGGCAAGGCCGTCGACAAGCCGCCCCGCCTCCGGGGACTGGAAGTCCAAGGCGCCCTCCGGCAAGGACGCGGCCCGCAAGGCTGCCGCCCGCAAGCCCGGCTTCGGCAAGGCCCCCGGCACGCCCGGGGCCCTCAAGCCCAAGCCGCGCATCGGCGCCGGAGCGGCCAAGGCCACCGGTTCCCGCGCCTTCGGCAGCGAACGCTTCGGGCAGAGCCTCGGGCCCGTGCGCAAGCCGGCCCGCAAGCGCGGACCCCGCGCCGAGGTGCCGCAGTCTGAACTGCATGACCAAGACGGCATCCGCCTCCAGAAGGTCATGGCATCGGCCGGCGTCGCCTCACGGCGTGTCTGCGAAGAAATGATCGCCGAGGGCCGGGTTGAGGTCGACGGCCAGGTGGTCACCGAGCTCGGTGTCCGCGTCGACCCGAAGTCGGCCGTGATCCACGTCGACGGCCTCCGCATCCAGCTGGACGAGAACATGGTCTACATGGTGTTCAACAAGCCCAAGGGCGTTGTCTCCACCATGGAAGACCCGGACGGCCGCCCGTGCATCAGCGACTTCGTCCGCAACAGCCATGGCGAACGCCTGTTCCACGTCGGACGCCTTGACGTCGCCACCGAGGGACTGCTGCTGCTGACCAACGACGGCGAACTCGCCAACCGCCTGACGCACCCGTCCTACGAAGTGCCCAAGACCTACCTCGTGCAGGTCCGCGGGCCCTTCCCGCAGGGTATCGGTGCCGAGCTGAAGGCCGGCGTCGAACTCGAGGACGGCATCGCTTCGGTGGACTCCTTCAAGCTCGTTGACTCCACCCCGGGCCACGTGCTGATCGAGGTGGTGCTGCACTCGGGCAAGAACCGGATCGTCCGCCGCCTGTTCGACGCCGTCGGTTTCCCGGTGCTTCGCCTGGTCCGCGTGAAGGTCGGGCCCATCGGCCTGGGCGACCAGCGCCAGGGCAGCATCCGCAACCTCGGCAAGCAGGAAGTCGGCCACCTGCTGGCATCCGTAGGGCTGTAGGCATGTCCGCCTTTCGCACCCACGGCCGCGGCCACCTCAACGGCCCGGTCGTGGTCGTGGGGACCGGGCTCCTTGGCACCAGCATCGGACTGGGCCTGCGGGGCCGCGGAGTGGCAGTCTTCCTCTCCGACCCTTCGCCCACCAACCAGGCGGTCGCCGTCGACATCGGCGCCGGCCTGCCTTTGGCGCGCCTTGACGGTGAGCAGCCGGAACTCGTGGTGGTCGCCGCACCGCCGGATGTCACCGCCGATGTTGTGGAACGCGCCCTCAAGGACTACCCCGAGGCCACTGTCGTGGACATCGCCAGCGTCAAGGCCGGCATCCAGGCCGAGCTCCGCACCCGCGGCGCCGACCTCAGCCGGTACGTGGGCACCCACCCGATGGCGGGCCGTGAAAAGTCGGGTCCCGTCGCCGCCCGCGGTGAACTGTTCACCTCGATGCCGTGGGTACTGTGCCCCTCGGAAGAGACCCTTCCGCAGGCCCTCAAGGCAGCGCACGCGCTGGCCGGGGACCTCGGCGCCGTCGTCTCCGAGTTCGCGGCCGAGGAACACGACGAGGCGGTGGCGCTCGTCTCGCACGTGCCCCAGGTGGTGTCCTCCCTCGTGGCCAGCCGGCTGCAGGGCACACCCCTGCACGCGCTGTCCCTCGCCGGCAACGGACTGCGGGACGTCACCCGGATCGCGGCGAGCGACCCCACCCTGTGGGTGCAGATCCTCGGCGCGAACGCGGACAAGGTGGTGGATATCCTGCACGGGGTCCGCGAAGACCTCAACCGGCTCATCGGCACGCTCGAGAACCCGACGGCGCCCGGCGCCCGGCTCGACCTCGCGCAACTGATCAGCGAAGGCAACGCCGGGCAGTCCCGCATCCCGGGCAAGCACGGCGGACCGCCGCAGGCGTACTCCTGGCTGACTGTCCTGGTGGACGACACGCCCGGACAGATCGCCAGGCTCCTGACGGAGATCGGCGAGATCGGCGTCAACCTCGAGGACCTCAGGCTGGACCACTCCTCGGGACAGAACGTGGGCATGGTGGAAATCTCCGTGCTGCCCAACAAGCACGAAATGTTAATCGAAGCCCTCAATGACCGCGGATGGCGGGTACTCCAGTAATGACCCAGGAACTTATTGAAAGCGTGGACATTCTCCGTCCCGGAAAAAGCCTTGTCGTCGCAATCGACGGGCCGTCCGGATCGGGCAAGTCCAGCGTCAGCAAAGAGGTGGCACGGCGGCTCAAGCTGGCCTACCTCGACACCGGTGCCATGTACCGCGCCCTGACCTGGTTCTGCCTGGACAGCGGCACGGACCTGGACGACGGCGCCGCGGTGGAGGCGGCCGCCGAGAACCTCCCGCTGGAAATCAGCACGAGCCCGCTGGAGGAATACGTCCGGGTGGGCGGCACCGACGTCACCCTCGCGATCCGGGAGCCGTCGATATCCGCCGCCGTCAGCGCCGTCGCCACCACCCTCGGCGCCCGCACCGAACTGATCCGCCGGCAGCGCGAGCTGATCGAAAAGCACCACCGCCGCATGGTGGTCGAAGGACGGGACATCACCACCGTCGTCGCGCCCCATGCCGAAGTACGGATGCTGCTCACCGCGAGCGAGGAGGCGCGGCTGCGCCGCCGGGGCATCCAGCTCGGCGGCAGCCAGAGCGCCGAACAGCTCGCCGCGCAGGTAACCCAGCGCGACGCGAAGGACTCGACCGTGGTGAACTTCACCCGGGCCGCCGACGGCGTGGTCACGCTGGACTCCTCGGAGCTCGATTTCGCCGAGACCGTCGACGCCGCGCTCAGCATCGTCGACGGCATCGTCAACCACCAGGCCCTCAACCGTGACTGACGCCGGGCAGCGGCCGGGCATGTCTCCTGCCGGGGCTTCCGACGCCGCGGTGCCGGCCCGCTGGACCACCCTCTGGAGCCGGCCCGTGGGCTGGGCCCTGAACCACGTCCTGTACCGGACCTCGGTCACCGGCCGCTCGAACGTTCCGGCGACGGGTCCGGTGATCTTCGCCGGAAACCACATCAGCTTCCTGGACGGACCGGTGATGTTCGGGGCGTCCCCGCGGGCCATGCACATCCTGGTCAAGAAGGAGATGTTCACCGGTTTCCTCGGCCGGGTGCTCCAGGCCTCCGGTCAGCTGGCCGTGGACCGCACGGGCGACCGGGCGGCCCTCCTGACGGCCAAGAGCGTGCTGGATGCCGGCCGGTGCATCGGCATCCTTCCCGAAGGGACGCGGGGGAGCGGCGAAGCCTCCGCCATCAACAACGGGGTCGCCTGGCTCGCGCTGAACTCCGGTGCGACCGTGGTCCCCGTGGCCATCCTTGGTACCCGGACCGGCGGCGAACACCTCGACGCCGTTCCGCGGCTGCGCCGGCGTTTGCACGTCAGCTTCGGCGGAGCCCTCAACGTCAGCCGCAGGCCCGGTGAGACCGGGCGTGTTTCAATGGACAGGGCCGGAACCGAGATCCGCGCCGCGCTGGCCCGCCATGTCCAGGACTCGATCCAAAGAACCGGGCAGCCCCTGCCCGACGCGGATTCCCCGCAAGAACGTCATGAAGCAGCAGCCGGGACGCCGGCAGATCACCCCATAAGGAAAGTGCAATGAGCGATACGACTCAAACCTCCGGCCCCTTTGGCGCCGGCGAAGACGAATACACGCCCACCGGCACGGACCAGGTGGCCGAACACCTTGCCGCCCTGGACGATGAGGAAGCCGAGGTCCGCGCGGCCTCCCTCCGGGCCGGCCTGGACGACTACGAACTGGATGAAGACGACGCCGCGCTCCTGAGCGGCGAATACGACGACGAGGATTTCGACGGCCCGGTCAAGCTTGACCCGGTCCTGGCCATCATCGGCCGGCCCAACGTGGGCAAGTCCACCCTGGTGAACCGTATCCTCGGCCGCCGCGAAGCCGTGGTGGAAGACACCCCCGGCGTCACGCGTGACCGCGTGATGTACTCGGCGACGTGGAACGGCCGGAACTTCACCGTGGTCGACACCGGCGGCTGGGAGCACGATGCCCGCGGCATCCACGCCCGTGTTGCCGAACAGGCCGAGATGGCCGTGGAACTCGCCGACGCCGTGCTGTTCGTCGTCGACTCCGCCGTCGGCGCCACGGCCACGGACGAAGCCGTCGTCAAGATGCTCCGCCGGTCCAAGAAGCCGGTCATCATGGTGGCCAACAAGGTGGACGACTTCGCGCAGGAAGCCGACTCGGCAACCCTCTGGGGCCTCGGTTTCGGCGAGCCGTACCCGGTATCGGCTTTACACGGCCGCGGCGTCGCCGACCTCCTGGACCACGTGATGGACACGCTGCCCGAGTTCTCCACCATCGAAGGCCTGGAGCGTTCCGGCGGTCCGCGCCGGATCGCCCTGATCGGGCGTCCGAACGTCGGCAAGTCCTCGCTGCTGAACAAGCTGGCCGGTTCCGAGCGCGTTGTTGTGGACAACACCGCCGGCACCACCCGCGACCCGGTGGATGAGTTCATCGAACTCGGCGGCCGCACCTGGCGTTTCGTGGATACCGCCGGTATCCGCCGCCGCCAGCACATGGCGCAGGGCGCGGACTTCTACGCCTCGCTGCGGACGCAGAGCGCCCTCGAAAAGGCCGAGGTCGCCGTCGTCCTCCTCGCGGTGGACGAGGTGCTCAGCGAGCAGGACGTCCGCATCCTGCAGCTGGCCATCGAATCCGGCCGTGCCCTGGTTCTGGCGTTCAACAAGTGGGACCTGCTGGACGACGAGCGCCGCACCTACCTGGAACGTGAAATCGAGCAGGACCTGGCCCACGTGGCGTGGGCGCCGCGCGTCAACATTTCGGCGCTGACCGGCTGGCACAAGGACAGGCTGGTCCCTGCCCTGGACACCGCCCTGGAGAGCTGGGACAAGCGCATCCCCACCGGCCGGCTCAACGCCTTCCTGGGCGAACTCGTCGCGGCGCACCCGCACCCGGTCCGCGGCGGCAAGCAGCCCCGCATCCTCTTCGGCACCCAGGCCTCCAGCCGTCCGCCGAAGTTCGTGCTCTTCACCACCGGATTCCTGGACCCGGGCTACCGCCGCTTCATCACCCGCCGGCTCCGCGAAACCTTCGGATTCGAGGGCACGCCCATCGAGGTCAACATGCGTGTGCGGGAAAAGCGCGGCAAGAAGCGCTAATTCCGGACCGCCCGCCGAGGGAAAAAGTTCCCGTGACAGGCCAAAAGTGTCACGGGCACCCTCCGGGATCGTGTAAGCTTTTCAAGGTGGTTCGGCCGGACTGCTCAGATGAAATCTTCTGGATATTCAGAGGATGGAATCGGGAGCGGAGAACGGCGGAACCAGCGGGCTGTAGCGCAGCTTGGTAGCGCACTTGACTGGGGGTCAAGGGGTCGCAGGTTCAAATCCTGTCAGCCCGACCAACAGAAAGTACCCCGTCATTCCCGATCAGGGAGTGGCGGGGTTTTCTGCTTCCCCGGCCCGGTTCCCAGCAAGGGCCCGGGCCGACACAAAGGGCGGCGACGCCTATTTCAGGAAACGCGACGTCCGGCGGTCGGCCAGGATTTTGCCCTGCGTCTGGCAGCCGGGACAGTACTGCAGGGCCGTATCGGCGAACGACACCTCGCGGACGGTGTCGCCGCACACCGGGCACGCTTCACCGGCCCGGCCGTGGACCCGCATGTGGCTCCGCTTCGTGTCCTTGAGTTCAGCGGGCGGCTTTCCGGCGGCTTCCCGGAGGGCCGTACCGAGAACGCTGTGGATGGCGTCGTAGAGCCGCTTGACCGCTTCGCCGTCCAGGGACTTCGCCAGGGCGAAGGGCGACATCCCGGCCGCATGCAGGATCTCGTCGCTGTAGGCGTTGCCGATGCCCGCCATTACACTTTGGCTCCGCAGCACACCCTTGATCTGGTGCGGACTGGCCGCGAGGATGCCCGCTAAGGTGTCGGCGTCGAACCCTTCACTGAACGGATCGGGCCCGAGGGCGGCGATTCCGGGAACGTCGGAGGGATCCCGGACCACATACACCGCCAGGCTCTTCTTCGTTCCGGCCTCGGTCAGATCGACGCCGAGCGGGCCGGAGCCGCCGGCAAATGACAGCCGCGCCGCGATGTAGCCCTTGCCGGGCTTCAGCGGGGTGTCGGTGGGCGCGTCGGTGAAGCGGACCCAGCCGGCCCGCGCCAGGTGGAAGACAAAGAACAGCCCCTCGGCATCCAGACTGACGAACTTACCGAAGCGGCGCACGCCGGTTACCGTCCGCCCCTCCAGTGCGGAGAAAGGCGGATCAGCGGTTTTCAGCACGGCGAAAGATACGATCTGGACCTTTGTGACGAGGGCGCCCCGCAGGTGCCCGTCCAGAAAGTCCGCGAGGGCCGCCACTTCCGGAAGCTCTGGCATTGCCTAGCCGATTTCGGTGTTTTCGGTCATCGCTTCATGATGCCAGAGTCCTCCCCGGGCCCGCCCGGATATGCCTATACTTTCACCGGCGGACAGTTCAGCTGACCGCCGAAGACAATGGTGATTGACCCGATGAAAGGCCCGTCATGAGCATCATTCCCGAAGAGCTGTCCTATACCGCAGAACACGAGTGGGTTTCCGCTCCGAACGCCGACGGTGTGGTGCGCGTGGGTATCACTGATTTTGCCCAGGACGCGCTGGGAGACGTCGTTTATGCACAGATGCCGGAGGCCGGCACCGCCATCAAGGCAAACGACGTCATCGGCGAGGTCGAGTCCACCAAGAGCGTCAGCGACATCTACGCTCCGGTCTCCGGTGAAGTGGTGGCCCGGAACGAGGCCCTGGACACCGATTCCGCCCTGATCAACTCGGATCCCTACGGTGAGGGCTGGCTGATGGAAATCAAGCTGGCGGAGGCCGACGCGATCGAGTCGCTCCTCAGTGCATCGGAGTACGAACAACAGGTAGGCTAAAGCTAAAGGCCATTCGGGCCGGGGCGTTGGGACAACCGTTGGGAAACCAGTCGAACGACGCCCCGCCGGAGGGCTGTATCCCGGATTTGCGAGGCATTTCCGGACGGCATGCGTTGTTTGCAGGGGGGACACCTGCAGCGAATGGAGGAATCAATGTTTGGGCACGAACACAACAACACCGGTGACGGCTATGGCACGGGTGGAGTGAAGGCTTCGGAGACCACGTCGATCAACCTCACCCCGGTCCGCGATGAACCCACCATCGCCCCGAAACTCTCGGCTGAGGAGCGGTCCGCCGTTGAGGCGCTGCCATATGGCTCCGCCCTGCTCGTGGCGCACAGCGGACCCAACACGGGCGCGCGTTTCCTGCTGGACTCGGACGTCACGACGGCGGGCCGGCACCCGGATGCCGACATCTTCCTCGACGACGTCACGGTTTCCCGCCGGCACGTCGAGTTCCGCCGCACGGCGCGCAGCTTCGAAGTGGTGGACACCGGAAGCCTGAACGGCACCTACGTGAACCACGACCGCGTCGACAGCGTGGAGCTGAAGTCCGGCAACGAAGTGCAGATCGGGAAGTTCCGTCTCACCTTCTACCTGAGCCCTGCCCGCGCAGCAGGCAACGTCTGATTCCGGGGTAGCTGCCTGTGGCCATGGCACAAGCTGAACGGCGCGGACCCCAGGTTCTGAACATCGGGGAAGTCCTGGCTCAACTGAGCGACGATTTCCCCAGCATGACGGCGTCAAAAATCCGGTTCCTCGAGGAAAAGGGGCTGATCAATCCCCAGCGGACCACTGCCGGGTACCGGCAGTACGCCGAGAACGACGTCGAGCGGCTGCGCTTCGTCCTGTCGCTCCAGCGGGACCAGTACCTGCCGCTGAAGGTTATCAAGGACTATCTCGATGCGATCGACCGCGGGGAACGCCCCGAGAACCTGCCCCCCGGTGTCACGGTCTCGCCGCGGATTGTCTCCGAGGAACTGGCTTCCGAACTGCAGAACCGGGTCCGCCGGCTCAGCGAGGAACAGCTCCGGGCGGAGTCCGGGGCGAGCGTTCCGCTGGTTGAATCGCTCCTGAGCTTCGGCCTGATCGGGCATGTCAACGGCAAATTCGATGAGAACGCCCTCCAGGTGGCCCGCGCCTGCGTGCAGCTGGAGAATCACGGCCTGGAACCGCGGCACCTGCGGCCGTTCCAGGCGGCCGCCGAGCGGGAATTCGGACTCGTGGAGCGCGCGGTGGCCACCCTGACCTCCCGCAAGGACGCCGCCTCCCATGCCCGGGCCGCCGAGGCCGCCCGGGAGATCAGCGAATTGTGCCTGACGCTGCACCGCGCGCTGGTTCAGGACCGCATCTCGAGGATGGACATCTGATGATTGAGGTGGAAATTGTAGGCGTGCGGATCGAACTGCCGTCGAACCAGCCGCTCGTCCTGCTCAAGGAGATCCACGGGGAGCGGCACGTGCCGATCTGGATCGGCACGCCCGAGGCCAGCGCGATCGCCTTGGCCCAGCAAGGGGTGGTGCCGCCGCGCCCAATGACCCACGACCTGCTGATCGACGTCGTCGAATCGCTTGGCCACAACATCGTCAGCGTGAATATCGTGGCCGTGGAAGACAACATCTTCTACGGGCAGCTCCAGTTCGAGAACGGGACCACCGTCAGCTCCCGCGCCTCGGACGCCCTGGCTCTCGCCCTCCGCGCCAAGTGCCGGATCTGGTGCGCCGATGCCGTGATGGAAGAGGCCGGAGTCCGGATCACCGAACACGACGAGGGTGAAGACACCCACCCGGGACCCGCCGTCGACGAAGAGGGGGAGCTGCGCAGGTTCCGCGAGTTCCTCGACGACGTCGAGCCTGAAGACTTCGCCGGTTGAGCGGGCCGGTGCCACATCAAGGTTAAAGTCGAGGATGAAAGTTTCGACACGCCCCGGCAATACCCCGAACGTCTTTGACCTTGGGCCCCGGCAGGCCTAACGTCAGAAGTACAAGTTCCCATTGCATGCAACAGCCGCTCAGGTCACACTGGAAGGTGCAGCCTCGGCAGAATTACACGGATGAATTTTATCCACCTGTGGTTCGTTTTAGCTAGGCATAACCGGTTGTTGGTGCATTGTCCGCAGGGGAGCCATGACAAGGAGGATCCACGTGAGTCCGAAAGGCGAAGCAGGCGAGCTGAAGCAGCCCTCGACGGCTGGTGTAGCCGTGCCCGCAAGCGGTGCCCAGGGCCTGCTGTTCACCGAGGATCTCCCTGTCCTGGACGAGGACGCGGGCTACCGCGGTCCCACCGCCTGCAAAGCGGCTGGCATCACGTACCGCCAGCTGGACTACTGGGCGCGTACCGGTCTGGTGGAGCCCGCCGTCCGCGGCGCTGCCGGCTCAGGCTCTCAGAGACTCTACGGTTTCCGCGACATCCTCGTTCTCAAGGTGGTCAAGCGCCTCCTCGATACCGGCGTCTCCCTGCAGCAGATCCGCACCGCCGTCGAGCACCTCAGGGAGCGCGGCGTGGAGGACCTTGCCCAGATCACCCTCATGAGCGACGGCGCCAGCGTGTACGAGTGCACCTCGGCGGACGAAGTCATCGACCTTGTCCAGGGCGGACAGGGTGTCTTCGGCATCGCCGTCGGCCGTGTCTGGCGCGAAGTGGAAGGCAGCCTCGCGGCCCTTCCCAGCGAGCACGCCAGCGACCAGTCGTTTCCCGACGACGAACTCAGCAAGCGCCGGGCCGCCCGCAAGATCGGCTAGGCTGCAGCTGCCCTAGTTCCACCAACGGCGAAGGCCGCCTTCCCCAGGGAAAGCGGCCTTCGCCGTTTAAACGTTGCGGGCCCCGTTAGGCACCTTTTGTCGCCGCCGGGGTGGGTGCGTCCGCCTAGTGGTGGACACGCTCCCGGACCGGGGCGCCGGTTTGCCGGCGGTCCATGTCCAGCACGTTCGCCAGCAGGGCGTCGAACAGGGCGGCGGCGTTCTTGGCCGATTCCCCCGGCCAGTGGTGGATGGAGTGTGCGGCGCCCTGGATCTGCTGCCAGTTGGCCTGCTCCGGGATGTGCGGGGAAAGCAGCAGCCCGCCGAACATGGCCTCCATCTCTGAAAGCCGGAAGGTGTGCTCCGCGGAGCCGCTGCGCACCCGGTTGGCGACAATCCCCGCAGGGGAGAGGTTCGGGGCGAATTCCTGGCGGAACAGCTGGATGGCGCGCATGGTGCGCTCCGTGCCCGCGACCGAGAACAGCCCTGGCTCGGCCACCAGCGTGACTTTGTCGCTGGCGGACCAGGCCATCCTGGTGAGCCCGTTCAGGGAGGGCGGGCAATCCACGAGGACCAGCTCATAGTTCTGCGCGCCGGCCAGCACAGTGGAGAGCCGGCGCAGGTCGCGGCGGCCCAGGTCGGGGCGGTCATAGATGCCCGTGTAGGCGGAGCCGACGGCCACATCCAGGACGGGCGCGGCGGAGCCGGCGGGGACGACGCCGTTGGCGTGGGCCCGATCCACCCAGCCGCTGGGGACCACGTTCTCGGCCAGGCGTGCCCGCCGGGGAGCCTTGAGCATCCGGCCGATATCCTGCTGGTCACCCGGCCGGACGCCGAGGGCCGTGCTGGCATCCGCGTGCGGATCAAGGTCGACGACGAGGGTGGGGATGCCGGCGGCCAATGCCGCGGACGCCAATCCGGTGGTCACCGATGTCTTGCCGACACCGCCTTTGAGGCTGCTGATGCTGACTACTTGCACTTGAAAAACCAATACCTAACGCCGGTTGCCGGGACGGGGTCCTGCCGGCTCCTGCGTTCTCCGGAGCCGGGGCGAGCATGCGCCACCCACCCACTCATCATATGTTGCCGCCCCGAGGAAACCTGTCTCATCGGGTGCCGGGGCGGCAGATCATGGATAAGCTTCCATCAGGGCGGTAGCCGCCCTTGGCTAATCCGGTATCCCTACGTGACGCACGCCCCTGTGACGGTCGCCACAATAGTTTGTGTTTGCCCGTTCACGTCTTAGACACTGTGACCAATTACAGATACACCCGCGATGATGCAGGAGAAGTATGTTTTCGAAGATTCTGGTGGCCAACCGCGGCGAAATCGCGATCCGTGCCTTCCGCGCCGGCTACGAACTTGGCGCCAAGACCGTGGCAGTCTTCCCGCATGAGGACCGCAACTCCATCCATCGTCAGAAAGCCGACGAGGCATATCTGATCGGTGACGAGGGCCATCCTGTCCGGGCCTACCTCGACGTCGACGAAGTGGTGCGGGTGGCCAAGGAAGCCGGGGCCGACGCCATTTACCCCGGCTACGGTTTCCTCTCCGAGAACCCGCGCCTGGCCCGGTCCGCCGCCGCGGCCGGCATCACCTTCGTGGGCCCGCCCGCCGAGGTCCTGGAACTCGCCGGCAACAAGGTCGCAGCCCTTGAGGCGGCCCGCAAGGCCGGCGTGCCCGTCCTGAGATCCAGCCAGCCCTCGAAGGACCTCGATGAGCTAATCGCCGCCGCCGACGAGATCGGTTTCCCCATTTTCGCCAAGGCCGTCGCCGGCGGCGGCGGGCGCGGCATGCGCCGCGTCGACACCCGCGAGGCGCTGCCCGAAGCCCTGCAGGCCGCCATGCGCGAAGCCGACGCGGCCTTCGGCGACCCCACCATGTTCCTGGAGCAGGCTGTCCTGCGGCCCCGCCACATCGAGGTCCAAATCCTGGCCGACGCGGAGGGCAACGTGATGCACCTCTTCGAACGCGACTGCTCCATCCAGCGCCGCCACCAGAAGGTCATCGAGATCGCCCCGGCGCCGAACCTCGACGAAGGCATCCGGCAGGCGCTGTACCGCGACGCCGTGAAGTTCGCCAAGGCACTGAACTACGTCAACGCCGGCACCGTGGAATTCCTCGTCGACACCGTGGGCGAGCGGGCGGGCCAGCACGTCTTCATCGAGATGAATCCGCGCATCCAGGTCGAGCACACTGTCACAGAGGAAGTCACCGACGTCGACCTTGTCCAGGCCCAGCTGAGAATCGCCTCCGGGGAAACCCTCGCGGACCTGGGCCTCTCCCAGGAGACAGTCCAGCTCAAGGGCGCCGCCTTGCAGTGCCGCATCACGACGGAGGACCCGGCCAACGGCTTCCGGCCCGACGTCGGCAAGATCACCGGCTACCGTTCGGCCGGCGGCGCCGGCGTCCGGCTCGACGGCGGCACCGTCTACTCCGGCGCCGAGATCAGCCCGCATTTCGACTCGATGCTGGTTAAGCTGACCTGCCGCGGCCGCGAATACCCGGCCGCCGTGGCCCGGGCCCGGCGTGCCCTCGCCGAGTTCCGCATCCGGGGCGTCTCCACCAACATCTCCTTCCTGCAGGCCGTCCTGGACGACGCCGACTTCATCGCCGGCAACGTGGCCACCTCATTCATCGACGAACGCCCCGAGCTGCTCAAGGCACGGGTTTCGGCGGACCGCGGCACCAAGCTGCTGACGTGGCTCGCCGAGGTCACTGTGAACAAACCCAACGGCGACCTCACGGTCCACAGCGATCCCGCCGCCAAGCTCCCGGCCCTGGACGAGTCCGCGGCCCTGCCGGGCTCCCGCCAGCGGCTGCTGGAGCTGGGACCGGAAGGCTTCGCGGCCGCACTGCGCGCCCAGGAAGCCGTCGCCGTCACCGACACGACGTTCCGCGACGCGCACCAGTCCCTGCTGGCCACCCGCGTCCGCACCCGCGACCTCGTGGCCGCAGGTCCGGCCGTCTCCAAGCTCCTCCCGGAGCTGCTCTCCGTCGAGGCCTGGGGCGGTGCCACGTACGACGTCGCCCTCCGCTTCCTCGGCGAGGATCCCTGGGACCGGCTCGCCGCACTGCGCAAGGCCCTGCCGAACGTCTGTCTGCAGATGCTCCTGCGCGGCCGCAACACGGTCGGCTACACCCCGTACCCGGAAGAAGTCACGGTTGCCTTCGTCAACGAGGCCGCCGCCACCGGCATCGACATCTTCCGCATCTTCGATGCGCTCAACGACGTCAACCAGATGGCCCCGGCCATCCGCGCCGTCCGCGAGACCGGCACGGCCGTCGCCGAAGTGGCACTGTGCTACACCGCGGACATGCTGGACCCGAACGAGACGCTCTACACTCTGGACTACTACCTGGAGCTGGCCCAGAAGATCGTCGACGCCGGCGCGCACATCCTGGCGATCAAGGACATGGCCGGCCTGCTGCGTCCCGCCGCCGCTGCCCGTCTGGTATCTGCACTGCGCGAACGCTTCAGCCTCCCGGTGCACCTGCACACGCACGACACCGCGGGCGGGCAGCTGGCAACACTTCTGGCAGCCGTCGACGCCGGCGTGGACGCCGTGGACGTGGCTTCCGCCTCGCTGGCCGGCACCACCAGCCAGCCCTCCGCCTCCGCCCTGGTCGCCGCACTGGCCCACACGCCCCGCGACACCGGCCTGAGCCTGGCGAGCGTGTGTGCCCTGGAACCGTACTGGGAAGCCGTACGCCGGGTCTACGCACCCTTCGAGTCCGGCCTCCCGGGACCCACCGGACGCGTCTACCAGCACGAAATCCCCGGCGGCCAGCTCTCCAACCTGCGCCAGCAGGCCATGGCGCTGGGGCTCGGCGAACGGTTCGAGGCGATCGAGGACATGTACACCGCGGCGGACCGCATCCTGGGCCGGCTGGTAAAGGTCACCCCGTCCTCCAAGGTCGTCGGCGACCTCGCCCTGCACCTCGTGGGCCTCAACGCCGATCCCGCGGACTTCAACGAGAACCCGCAGAAATATGACATTCCGGATTCCGTGATCGGGTTCCTGTCCGGAGAACTGGGCGATCCTCCGGGTGGCTGGCCGGAGCCGTTCCGCACCAAGGCCCTGCAGGGTCGCACGGTGAAGGTCCGCGACGTGGAGCTCAGCGCCGAGGACAGCGCCGCGCTCAAGTCCGATTCCAAGACCGTGCAGCAGACCCTCAACCGGCTGCTCTTCGCGGGACCCACGAAGGACTACCAGAAGAGCGTGGAGACCTACGGCAACCTCTCGGTCCTGGATACCCGCGACTACCTCTTCGGGCTGCAGCGCGGCGCCGAGCACGAGATCGAGCTGGAGAAGGGCGTCAACCTGATCGCCTCGCTCGAGGCGGTGTCCGAGCCGGACGAGAAGGGCATGCGCACGGTCATGTGCACGCTGAACGGGCAGTCCCGTCCGGTGGTGGTCCGCGACCGCTCCGTGGTCAGCAACGTCAAGGCCGCTGAACGCGCCGACACCTCCCAGCCGGGCCAGGTGGCCGCACCGTTCGCAGGGGCCGTCACCCTGACCGTCAAGGCCGGGGAAACCGTCAAGGCAGGCGACACCGTGGCCACGATCGAGGCCATGAAGATGGAGGCGTCCATTACGACGCCGGTCGCCGGCACGGTCTCGCGCCTCGCCGTCGGTGCGATCGAGCAGGTCCAGGGCGGGGACCTGCTGCTGGTCGTCGAATAGCGGCAGCGAACAACCTCGAACCGGACACAAAAAGGGACCCTCCGCCACTGCGGAGGGTCCCTTTGCTGTAGTGCTTAGAGCTGGGTGGGACGCGGGGCGCCGTACATCTCCTCGATGACGTTCTCGAAGTCCTTCATCACCTGGGCGCGCTTGACCTTCATCGACGGCGTCAGGTGGCCGGAGGCCTCCGTGAAGTCGGCCGGCACAATCCGGAACGACTTGATCGCCTCCGCCTGGGACACCGACTGGTTGGCGCCGTTGATGAGCTCCTGCACCGCGGCCTTGACCACGGGGTTGTCGGTGGCTTCGGCAATGGTGGTCGAGGCGGGCAGCCCATGGCGGTGCAGCCAGCCGGGCAGGGCCTCCTCGTCGAGGGTGACCAGGGCGCCGATGAAGGGTCGGTTGTCACCCACCACGAGCACCTGGGAAACCAGCGCGTCGGCACGGATCTGGTCCTCCAGGAGGGCCGGCACCACGTTCTTGCCGCCGGCCGTGACGATGATTTCCTTCTTGCGGCCCGTGATGGTCAGGAAGCCCTGCTCATCGAGCTGGCCGATGTCGCCGGTGCGGAACCAGCCGTCGTCGAAGGATTCGGCGGAGAGGTCCTCGCGGTTGAAGTAGCCGCGCATGACGCAGACGCCCTTGGCGAGGATCTCGCCGTCGTCGGCGATCTTCACGGCGTTGCCGGGAATCGGGGCGCCGACGGTGCCGATCTTGATGAGCTCAGGGGTGTTCACGGTGACGGGGGCCGTGGTCTCGGTCAGTCCGTAGCCCTCCAGGATCTGCATGCCGATGCCCTGGAAGAAGTGTCCCAGCCGCTCGCCCAGCGGGCCGCCGCCGGAGACGGCGTGGGCTACCTCGCCGCCCATGGCGGCGCGGAGCTTGCCGTAGACGAGTTTGTCGAAGAGGGTGTGCTTGAGCTTGAGGCCCAAACCGACCTTCCCGGCCTGCCGGGCGCGGGAGAACTCGATCGCGGTGTCCGCGGCGCGGTGGAAGATGGCGCCCTTGCCGCCGTCCTCGGCCTTGGTCAGCGCCGAGTTGTAGACCTTCTCGAAGACCCGCGGCACCGCGAGGATAAAGGTCGGCTTGTAGCTCTGCAGGTCCGGCAGGAGGTTCTTGATGTCGGGCGTGTGTGCCACCGTGACACCGGCGGCCACGGCGAGCACCGAAATGAACCTTGCGAACACGTGGGCGAGCGGCAGGAACATGATGGTCCGGGCCTGCTCGTGCACGATCTTGTTCAGCGAGGTCGCCAGCGCGTTTTCCGAGAGTTCAACAAAGTTGCCGTGGGTCAGCTCGCAGCCCTTCGGCCGGCCGGTGGTGCCCGAGGTGTAGATGATCGTCGCGAGGTCCGTGAGCGAAGCCAGGCTGCGCCGGGCCTCCAGTTCCTCGTCGCTGACGGCCGCACCGGCGGCGCGGACCTCGTCGAGGCCCTTGCCTTCGAGCTGCCAGACGTGGGCCAGTGCGGTGAGCCCTTCCGAGGTGGCGGCCTGCCGGATGATGTTTTCGTGGTGGGCTGACTCGCCGAAGGCGGCGACGGCGCCGGAATCGCCCAGGTTCCAGGCAACCTGCGAGGGGGAGGACGTCTCGTAGATCGGCACCGAGACGGCGCCGGCGAACCAGATCGCGAAGTCGATAAGCGCCCATTCGTACCGCGTGCGGGACATGATGCCAACCCTGTCGCCGGCCCCAACGCCGCTGGCCATCAGGCCCTTGGCGAGCAGTGAAACATCGGCCAGAAAATCGGTGGCCCGGACGTCCTGCCACTCTCCGGCCTCGTCCAGGCGGGAGAACAGGGCCGGGTTGGAGGCCTTGGCCGCCTGACGCAGGACCAGGTCCGTGACGTTCGACTCCGGGGGGACGGTGACCAGGGCCGGGACACTGATTTCTCGCACGTTAGCTCCTTTGATATCCATGGACCCGCAAGGGGTACGACTAACACTAGTATGTGGGCCAAAGCATGTGCGTTCCACCACAGTTACTGGCGAGTAACCTTACGGTTTGGTAAAGCCGCGGCTGCCGGGCGGGGGGCCCGGATCATGACCGGGGGAGCGGCGGCCGCCCGGTGGAGCGCCGCCAGGCCGCCCGATGGTGCGGCCTCCGCCCGGGTGCCCGGGCAAAGCGGCCCCCCGCACTGGCGCTCGGGCGAATAGGATGGGGAACCATGCACACACCAACACCTGGACAGCAGCCCGGTCCGTATCGCAGGACCTCAGCCTGGCGGCGCCGGACGCTTGCCGGAGCGGCTGCGGGACAGGCCGGCCAGGGATTCCGGGAGCATCTGCGGCTGGGCCGGAAGGGCCTCGCCATCGGCGTGGACATCGGCGGCACCAAGGTGGCGGCCGGCGTCGTGGACGCGGAGGGCAGGATCCTCGCCCAGGCCAAGCGGTCCACCCCTGGCAATGATCCCCGGGCGGTGGAGCAGGTCATTGTTGAGCTGGTTGAGGAATTGGGCCAGGGCCACCGGATCTGGTCGGTCGGGATCGGCGCGGCCGGCTGGATGGACCTCGACGGCGGCACCGTGCTGTTCAGCCCCCATCTGGCGTGGCGCAACGAACCCCTCCGGGACAACCTGCAGCGGCTGCTCCGCCGGCCTGTACTGCTGACCAACGACGCCGATGCGGCCGGCTGGGCCGAGTGGCGCTTCGGCGCCGGGCAGGGACAGAACCGCCTGGTCTGTATCACCCTCGGTACCGGAATCGGTGGAGCCATGGTGATGGACGGCCGGCTGGAACGCGGGCGCTTCGGCGTCGCCGGGGAGTTCGGCCACCAGATCATCATGCCCGGCGGCCACCGCTGCGAGTGCGGTAACCGCGGCTGCTGGGAGCAGTACGCGTCCGGCAATGCGCTTGGCCGGGAAGCCCGGGAGCTTGCCGCCGCCAACTCCCCGGTGGCGCAGGAACTGCTCAAAGCGGTGGACGGCCACGCGGAGCGCATCACCGGTGTGATTGTCACCGAACTGGCTAAGGCGGGGGACGCCACGTCCCGGGAGTTGCTCGAAGACGTCGGGGAGTGGCTCGGTCTGGGGCTCGCCAACCTGGCCGCCGCACTTGATCCGGGCAAGTTCGTGATCGGCGGCGGACTCTGCGACGCCGGAGAACTGCTGGTCGGTCCGGCCCGGAAGGCTTTCGCCCGGAACCTGACCGGCCGCGGCTTCCGGCCGGCGGCGGACATCGATCTGGCGGCCCTCGGCCCGAACGCCGGCCTGATTGGTGCTGCGGACCTGTCCCGGGTCAGCAGCCGAATGCACAGCTAGCAGGGCTAGAGGCGGGCGCCGTCGTCGTGCTCGTCCTTCTCGCCCGGCAGCTTCATGATCAGGAAGACCACCGACGCCGCAAAGGCGGCCACCATGCCGAGGATGGCCACCAACGGGGCCGAGCGCCAGAACATCGCCGACATCACGAGCGCCACGGGACCGCCCACCGCGCCCAGCCAGGCCAGCACGGTCATGGGGTCGGCGCCGGCGAGGCTGGGCGGCTCCTCCGGCACGAACTCGCCCGTGAAGGGGTCGCCATCATCGGCTGCATAGTCCCGCGGCCCGGGAGGAGCCCCGGAAGCATCCGCGGCTGCTGCGCCTGCTGGTGAACCTGCTGTTGAACCTCCTGGTGTGCCTCCGGCGGACTGGCTTTGCGCGAGCCGCTCCTCGGCGGAGAGTTCGATCGGGGCGCCGGCGGACAGGCCCAGCGGGTCGAAGTCGCTGAAGGGCCGGCGGGCGAAGCCCTCAGTGCCCGGGCCCTCACTGGCCGGGCCGTCGAGGGACGTGACGTCCCGGTCCACGCCGTCCGTCACAGGAGCTCCCGGACGCTCCACCTCGTCCCCGCTGTCCTTGGCTCCCGGTACGTCCGGGGCGCCGGGGTCCGCTGCTTGGTCCCTCCCTTCCAGCCTCGCGACCAGGTCGAGCCAGACGGCGTCGTCCTGGCCGGCGCGGGAATCCGATGAATCGGGGTCAGGAGAGTTGGAGTCCGGTCTACTCATCTGCCGTGTCCTTCTGGCTAGCGTGGGCAGCGTCCGGGGCGCCTCCCGCGACCAGCGACCGGATAAATTCGGCCGAGCCACGGAAGATTTCGGGCGCATCGTTGTCCATCGTAGCCACGTGGTAGCTGTTTTCCAGCCGGATCACCTCCAGCGGGGCGTGGGTCAGGCCGCGGCGCAGGGCCAGCATGCTCGATTCGGAGACCACATGGTCCACCGTGGAACGGTACACCCGCACGGGAGCGGTGATCCGGGGGAGCAGCCGCACCGTGTCTTTGAACATCCTGTTCAGCTGGTACGCCGCGGCGACCGGCGTCCGGGAGTAGGCACCCTCGTCGATGCCCTCTTTCAAGATGTCGTTGGCGATCGCGGGGGTGCTCTTCAGTACGAATCTCAGGATGCCCGCCAGCGGTGCCCGGGGATCGTCAATGACAAGGCCGGGGTTGACCAGTACCGCCCCGGCGACCGGACGCGTCGCAGCGATCCGCAGCGCCAGCGCCCCGCCCATGGACAGGCCGGCCACAACTACCTGGTCACACTCCTGGGCCAGCTCCACGTACGCGGCATCCAGTGCGCCATGCCAATCCTGCCAGTGCGTCCGGGCCAGCTCGTGCCAGCTGGTGCCATGCCCGGGAAGCAACGGCGTCCGCACTGCGTAGCCGGCGTCCGCCAGCGACCTGGACCAGTCCCTGACGCCGTGCGGGCTGCCGGTAAAGCCATGGGAAACCACCACGCCGGTGCGGGTGCCGGTTCCGGTGAACGGGCTGCTGAACGGGGTGTGGTCCAAGGGGATGGTCATGGGGTCTCCGGGGCTCGGGCGGCGGACTGGACAGCTGACGCCGGGGACTGCGGCGCGGCGGTTGCGTGGTGGAGGAAGAACTCAACGGACTGCTGGAAGATCGTGGGGGCGTCGACGTCGAGCGTTGCCACGTGGCCGCTGTCAGGCAGGCCCACGATCTCAAACTCCCGCGATCCCAGCCGCTTCCGCAGCAGTTCCGTCGACGACGGCGGAACCACCGCGTCCGTCGCAGACTTGAAGACGAGGGCCGGAGCGGCGACGGCGGGCAGGTCGCGCAGCGTCGCCTTGAACAGTCTGCTCAGCTGGTGGACAGCCTCCAGCGGCGTGAGCGAGTAGTCACCGTCCTCGGTGGTGACGGGCGTCGGGTTCGGTTCCTGGACGGGAACCGTGGTGCGCTGGACGTGCTTGAGGAGGCCGATGTAACGCACCCGGCGGTCGTAGAAGCTCAGCCCCGGGTTGACCACGGCGACCCCGGTGACGTTGTGGCGGGCGGCCACGCGCAGGGCAATGGTCCCGCCCATCGAAAGGCCTGCCACATAGCAGTGCCGGGTTCCGGCGGCGAGGTCCAAGTAAGAGTGCTCGAAGGCCCGGCACCAGTCCTGCCACGTGTGCCGGGCGAGGTCGCGCCAGTCCGTGCCGTGTCCGGGCAGCAGCGGGACAGATACGGCAAAGCCCTGCCTTGCCAGATGTTCGGCCCAGGGGAGGACGCTGAGGGGGCTGCCGGTGAAGCCGTGGCAGATGGCCACGCCGATGCCCGCGTTGCCGCCGTGGCCGGGATAACTGAACGCTGCGGGCGCCAGGGGAGTGCTGCTTCCGGTCATGTGCCCATCGTGTCACTGTTCCGGACAAAACTCACTAGAGTAGGGTGTCATTGAAGTCCGGGCCGGGTCCGACGCAGGGCCTGCCAGACGCCTTCCGGAGGGGTACACCACGTGTTTTATTGGTTCATGAAGACGTTCGTTCTCGGGCCGGTGCTGAAGACGCTTTTCAGGCCGTGGGTCAAGGGCCTGGACAACGTTCCCGCCGAGGGTGCCGCCATCCTGGCCTCCAACCACCTCTCCTTCTCGGACTCCATTTTTATGCCCCTGATGGTGCCCCGGCCCGTTGTGTTCCTCGCGAAATCGGAGTACTTCACCGGCAAGGGGATCAAGGGCAGGCTGACGGCCACGTTCTTCCGGCTCACCAACCAGCTGCCGATGGACCGTTCCGGCGGGGCCGCGTCCGCCCTCTCGCTCAATGCCGGCATGGACGTACTGAAGAACGGCTCGCTCCTGGGCATCTACCCCGAGGGAACCCGCAGCCCGGACTCCCGGCTGTACCGGGGCAAAGTGGGAGTGGCACGGCTGGCGCTGCAGGCCCGCGTCCCCGTCATACCCGTCGCCATGATCGGCACGGACAAGGTCCAGCCGATCGGCAAGCGGATGCCCAACATCCGGCGGATCGGGATGATCTTCGGCGAGCCGCTGGACTTCAGCCGGTACTACGGCATGGAGGATGACCGGCTGATCCAGCGCTCCGTGACCGACGAGATCATGTACGAGCTGATGCGGCTCTCCGGCCAGGAATACGTCGACGAGTACGCCGCAGTCGTCAAGCTCCGGCTCGCCGGGAAGGCCACGGAGGTCCCGGAGGAGGGGCCGGCCGGCGCCGGCCCGGCCGCACCCGGAAGCGTATGACCCCAGCGTGTGACGGGACCGGCGCTATCAATGACGGTCCGGGGCCGACGAACGCCACGGAGGCTACTATCCTTAGAAGGTGACTGAGCTATCTGCGCCTTCGGCCTCCCCCCTGAACAGTTCCCTGAGCGGCTCCGCCCTGACCGGCTCCGCGCTGACCAGCACCGCCCAGAGCGGAGCGGCAAACTACCCCGGCCTGGATCACTGGCGGGAACTGCCGGCCTCGCAGCAGCCCAGCTGGTCCGACGCGGCCATTTTTGAAGCCTCCGTCAAGGAACTTTCCGTCCTCCCGCCACTTGTCTTCGCGGGCGAAGTGGACATCCTGCGCGAACGGCTCGCCGCGGCTGCCCAGGGGAAGGCCTTCCTGCTCCAGGGCGGCGACTGCGCGGAAACCTTCGAGGCCGCCACTGCGGACAAGATCAGCGCCCGCGTCCGCACCATCCTGCAGATGGCGGTGGTCCTCACCTACGGCGCCGCGATGCCCGTCATCAAGATGGGCCGTATGGCCGGACAATTCGCCAAGCCGCGTTCCTCCAACGATGAGACCCGCGAGGGCGTCACGTTGCCGGCCTACCGCGGCGACATCGTCAACGGCTACGACTTCACGCCGGAATCCCGCGCCCACGACGCCGGCCGGATGCTCAAGGCGTACCACACCTCGGCCTCCACTCTGAACCTGATCCGCGCGTTCACGCAGGGCGGCTTCGCGGACCTGCGGCTCGTGCACCAGTGGAACAAGGGCTTCACCGAAAACCCCGCCCACGCGCGCTACGAGTCCCTGGCCCGGGACATCGACCGCGCCATCAAATTCATGGCTTCCTGCGGCGCGGACTTCGAGGCCCTCAAGCGCGTGGAGTTCTACGCCAGCCACGAAGCGCTGCTGCTTGACTACGAGCGCGCCCTGACCCGCATCGACTCCCGCACCGGCTTCCCGTACGACACATCCGCGCATTTCCTCTGGATCGGTGAGCGCACGCGCGAACTGGACCACGCGCATGTCGACTTCCTCTCCCGTGTGCGCAACCCGATCGGTGTGAAGCTGGGGCCGGGAACCTCCGGCGACGACGCGCTGCGCCTGATCGACAAACTTGATCCGGACCGCGAACCCGGCCGCCTGACCTTCATCACCCGGATGGGCGCCGGTAACATCCGTGAGAAGCTGCCCCCGATTGTGGAGCGGGTCACGGCATCCGGCGCCCAGGTCCTGTGGGTCACCGACCCCATGCACGGCAACACCGTCACCTCGCCGAACGGCTACAAGACCCGGAACTTCGACGACGTTATTGACGAGGTGCGCGGCTTCTTCGAGGTCCACCACGCGCTCGGCACCGTTCCCGGCGGCCTGCACGTCGAAATGACCGGCGACGACGTGGCCGAGTGCCTTGGCGGCGCGGACCCGGTGGACCAGGAGTCCTTCCTGGACCGCTACGAATCGGTCTGCGATCCCCGCCTGAACCACATGCAGTCCCTGGAGATGGCCTTCCTGGTGGCCGGAGCCCTGTCCAAGCGCTAAAACCCCGTAGCATCAGAAAGCTCCGCCCCGGCTGGATTCAGCCGGGGCGGAGCTCGTTTAAACCGGGATGGCTGTCAGACCACGGTCAGGGTGACCACGGAGCCCTCCGGAACCTCTTCATCCACCGGATCCTGATCCCGAACGGTGCCAAAGAACCCGCCGAGAATGTCATTCACCTGCACGTCGAAGCCCAGCTCCCTGAGGGCTGCCTCCGCCTCGTCGGCCTGCTTGCCGATGAAGCTGGGGACTTTAACGAGCCGGGGGCCCTTGGAGATGGTGAGCGTCACGGATCCGCCCTTGGTCAGGTTTCCGGACGCCGGATCCTGCGCCACGACGGCGCCCTCGGGCACCTTCCGGTCGTTGACGGCAACGGGTGCGACGACAGCTTTCAGCCCGGCGGCTTCGATGGCCTTGACCGCGTCTGCCTGGTCCTGGCCGCGAACGTCCGGCACCGGAATCGGCTGCGGTCCCTTGGACACGGTCAGGTCGACGGGGGTGCCGTGCCGGACGGGATTGCCGCTGCGCGGCGCCTGCGCCAGGACCGTACCGGCGGGTTCGGATTCATCAAAAGTTTCGGAGATCTTCCCCAGGGCCATGCCCGCGCCGTTGAGGGCGGTCTTGGCCTCGTCCAGGGACTTTCCGGTCAGCTGCGGCAGGGGGAACAGCTGGGGCCCCTTGGACACGGAGAGGGATACCGGCAGGAACTTCCGGATCACCTCGCCGGCCGCGGGTTCCGTGCCCACCACCAGTCCCGGCTTGACGTCGTCGTCGTAGACGTCCTTCGTGGTGGACTGGAACCCGGCGGCGCGGAGCAGCTGCTGGGCCTCGGCCACGGTTTTGTTTGAGAGTTGCGGGACGGTGCCGGGGGAGCCCGGTCCCATCCCGAAGAACCAGCCGGCACCGCCGGCCAACAGCGCCGCGACCACCAGCACCAGAATCCAGAGCAGGCCGCGGCGCCGGGGGTTTCCCTCGCGCAGGCTCCGCACCGGAGTGGCGGCGGCGCGCTGGCGTGCCTTTTCTTCATCACGGTCGTGCTTGCGCTGCGCCCGTTTGCTGGCCGGGACCGCGGAGTCCGGTCCGTCGTCGGAGTTGCCGGGGTACTCAACTTCGTCCGGTGCGGACAGCGGGCCGTAGCCGTGCCCCCGGGGGGCGGCGGACATCACGGTGGTCGGGTTGTTGCCGCGGGCGATGAACTCCGTGGGCTGCTGCCGGCCGCCGATCACTTCGGTGGCGCCGTCGCCGGCAAGCGGGTCCGGGGCGCCGCCGCCGGGGCGCCGGACGGGCGGGCTGGGCGCCGGCGGTACGGGCGGCAGGGACGGGTGCGCTGCCGGGGGCTGCAGGTCGAGCTCGGCGTCGCTCAGGTTCCGCCGGATGTGCCGGAGTTCGGAGAGCAGGGCGTTTCCGTTGACGGGGCGCTTGTCCGGGTCGTTGGCGGTGCACCACTGCACCAGCTCGTCGAGTTCGCCGGCGAGTCCCGGAACCAGCTCCGAAGGGGCCCCCACGGACGAGTTGACGTGCTGGTACGCGACCTGGATGGGGACCTCGCCGTCGAACGGCTGCCGGCCGGTGATCATCTCGTAGAGCATGATCCCGACCGAATAGATATCGCTGCGGGCGTCGGCCTGCCTGCCCAGCACGAGCTCCGGGGAGAGGTACGCCACGGTGCCGATGAGGGCTCCGGTGCTGGTCGACGTCGAAATGGCGCGGGCCAGCCCGAAGTCGCCGAGTTTGATCCTCCCGTCGTCGGCAATCAGCACGTTTTCGGGTTTGATGTCCCGGTGGATGAGGCCGGCCTCGTGGGCCGCCCCCAGCCCTTCAACGACGGGGTCGATCAGGGCCAGGGCCAGGCGCGGAGGCAGTGCGCCCCTGTCTTTGAGGACGTCACGCAGGGTGTGGCCCTTGATGTATTCCATCACCAGGTAGGCCACCCGGTCGTCCTCGCCCTGGTCAAGAACTCCCACGACGTGCGGGTGTGAGAGCCGGGCGGCGGTCTTGGCTTCGCGGCCCAGCCGGTCAAGGAACTGCGGGTCACCGGCCATGTGGGGGTGCAGCACCTTCAGCGCCACATCACGCTCCAGCCGGCGGTCGGTGGCCACGTAGACGGTGGACATCCCGCCGCTGGCGAGCCTGGACTGAATCAGGTACCGGCCATCCACGAGGGTGCCAACTAGAGGGTCCGACGAGTATTCCTGCACTATACGATCCTAATCGCTGCACGGAAACGGGCCCGAATTAACATGCGATCCGGGCCCGTATCGTTATCCGCCGGGAGTGGCCTGGGCGGCTGGTCGCGCGGCCGGCCGGGGCCGCCGCGGACTCCTAGCTGAAGTTTTTCCGGTGTGCCTTGATGGACGCCACGTAGCTCTTCGTGTCGTCGTACATGCCGTACTTGCTGACCGAATACTGGCCCTGGTAGTAACCCGCAATTGCGGTGTCAAGGTCCTTGCTGGTGCGGACCAGTTGGCGGATGATGGCGACGCCGGCCGTGGCGTTGTCATAGGGGTCCAGCAGGTTCAGCTTGCGGCCCACGAGGTCCGAGGCCCACTGGCCCGAGGACGGGATGACCTGCATGGTGCCGATCGCGTTGGCGGGGGAGACCGAGCGGTGGTCGAAGCTGGACTCCTGGAAGGCGAAGGCCAGTGCCAGCGAAGGGTCAACCCCCATGCGCCGGGCGGTGTCCGCCACGATCGTCTTCATCTGTTCGCGGCTGGGCACCGGTGAGGCGTTCAGCAGGGCCTTGTTCTGGTTGGCCGAGTTGACGACGGCGGCCGGGTAGCTGAAACCGAGGAAGGTGCTGGGGACGAGCGGCGTCACCGTGGCGGCCGGCGGGGTGGAGGCCGGGGCAATGGACGCGCCGGCAAGCGCGAGCTTCTGGCCGGGGTAGATGATGCTGCTCATCGTCAGGCGGTTGGCCGAGAGAATGGCGGAGAGCTTGACGCCGTGCCGGGCGGCGATACCGGACAGTGTGTCGCCGGACTTGATGGTGTAGGAACCCGCCGGGGCAGCGGCGGTGGGGGCCGCAGGAGCAGCCGGGGCCGACGGGGCAGGCTTGGTAGGGGCAGGCGTGGACGGAGACGGAGACGGGGCCGCGGCGCCGCCGATCTTGATCTTCTGGCCGGGGTGGATGATCGAGCCCATGTTGAGCCCGTTCCAGCTGAAGACCTGGGAGAGCTTGACACCGTGGCGGGCGGCGATCGCGCCGAGGGTGTCACCGGATTTTACGGTGTAGACGGTTCCCCCGGCGGCAGCCGCCGGTTTTGGCGCGGCAGGCGCCGCCTTGGCGGGAGTTGCCGCCGGCCCGCTGAGTTTGATCTTCTGCCCGGGGTAGATGATCGAGTTGGCCTTTAGCCCGTTCGACCGCAGGACCACGGCGGTGTCCAGGCCGAACTTGCCGGCAATGGCGCTGACCGTGTCGCCGCGGGCGACCGTGTACGTCCCCGGCACGGCAACCTTGGCGGGCCGGAAGGCGGACGGAACGGTGGCCGGGACGGAATTCGCCGGGATGAAAGCGGACGCCAGCGACTTGGCGGTCTGTCCCTGGGCCTGGGCCTGGATGGCCGCGGCCAGTGTGGCCGGGATGGCGCGGGCGCGCGATTCGGCTGCGGCCGGCTGTGCGATCGCCAAAGAAGAAAGGACGACGGCGGGAAGTGCCGCCGTCGTGGCCGCAATCATCGGCAGGCTGGGCCCCGGGTTGGGCTTTGGCGAACGTGACGTCATGGGGAAGATCCTCTTCTCAGCGGCGGACGCTGCGGGTCTGGCCTGGCTTACTCGTGAAATCGCTGTTACTGATGTTACTAGTGTGACTTAAGTTGTCACTGTTACAAATGTGATCCATGTGAATCTCTCACGAATTGGCAAATAGCACAAGAAATGCTTGGCATTCCGAAAAGGCAGCCACGGGGAGTTCCGGCCGGGGGCTTCGAGCCAGGCGCGGAAGAACCGCTCGGAGTGCTGTCCTTGAATACCCGGACGCCGACTAGGCGCGGAGCCCGCCGGCATGGCAATCTTGATCCGTGAGTAATGTAGAAAGCCTTGTGGGCGAATGGCTGCCCCTGCCCGACGTGGCACAGCTCCTGAACGTTTCCATTACGAAAGTCCACGCGCTACTTGACGAGCGTGCGCTGGCTGCATTGAGGGTTGGTGAACGCCGGATCCGTTCCGTTCCCGCGGAATTCATTCAGGACGGGCATGCCGTCGAGAGCCTCAAGGGAACAATTGTGGTCCTCGCGGATGCAGGCTATTCCGACGAGGAACTCATTCTCTGGTTGTTTACTCCGGATGAGTCGCTGCGGGGCCGGCCGATCGATGCCCTGCGTGAGGGGCGCAAGACGGAAATCCGGCGCCGGGCTCAGTCCCTGGCTTGGTAGGCCACTGAATATCCCTGAACTGAAACTCAAGGCAGGCCCTGCACCTCGGACATGAGGGGCAGGGCCTGCCTTGTTGTGGAGGCGGTTAAGCCAAGTCCAGCGGGGTCCCTAGGGCCGGGTCAGGCCGTGCGGCTGACCGTGGCCTCGGCCAGCTTTCGGAGCGCCGTTTTGGGAAGTTCATCCAGCTCCAGGAGTTCCAGTTCGGAGAACGCCGCCCGTCCGAATTCCTCGATCAGTACCTCCGTGGCCTGCAGTGCACCGCAGTCCATGATGATGCGGCGGATTTCGTCCACGTCGGTGTCCTGGAGTTCGGGGCTGCCAAGCTTCGCGTCGATGTACGCGGACTCGGCCTGGCTGGCAAGGTCCAAGGCAAAGGCGATCAGTACCGTCCGCTTGCCCTCGCGGAGGTCGTCTCCGGCCGGCTTCCCGGTGGTGACAGGATCGCCGAAGACGCCCAGGACGTCGTCGCGGAGCTGGAAGGCCTCGCCGAGCGGGAGGGCGAAGGCCGAATAGCCCCGCAGCAGCTCGTCGCTGGCTCCGGCCAGCGCGCCGCCCAGAGCCAGCGGATGCTCGGTGGAGTACTTGGCCGATTTGAAGCGGATGATGGACTGGGCCCGGCTGACGGCACCGGCACGGTCCCGTTTTGGCCCGGCGACTTCCTCGAGGATGTCGAGGTACTGGCCTGCCATGACTTCGGCCCGCATCAGGTTGAAGATCAGCCGTGCCCGGCTTCCGGACGCCGCACTCTGCCCGATTTCGGTAAACGACTCCTCGCTGAAGGACAGGCACAGGTCGCCGGTCAGGATGGCGGCCGCGTGGCCGAACCGTTCGCTGTCCAGCGCCCAGCCCTGGGTCTCGTGCAGTTCGCTGAAGCGCCGGTGCACGCTGGGGCCGCCCCGGCGCGTGTCGGAGCGGTCGATGATGTCGTCATGGATGAGGGCCGCTGCCTGGAAGAGTTCCAGCGCCGAACCTGCCGTCACCACTTCGCCGGCTCCGGCCACACCGCCTGCGCCGCGCCAGCCCCAGTAGCACATGAGTGCCCGCAGGCGTTTTCCGCCGGTGACCAGGTTCGAAATGGAACCCATCAGCGGATCAATGTCGGTAGAGATCGACGACATCACAGCCTGGCGCGCGGTCAGGAAATCGGTGAGCTTTCCGGCGACGGCGGCGACATACGCGGCCTGCTCAAGCCGCAATTGCTCCGCGAGGGTCACTTGACGGACTCGGCGGCGACATTTGCGCCGATGGTGAAGGTGGAAACCCCGGCTGAGGCCACCACGGCGATGTTGACCGTGTCATTGTCACCGCGGAGGAAGTCCTTGGACGGTACGGCCCCGACAGTCTCCCCGGGAACGGCCTTGAAGCCCTGGGCCTGGAGTTCCTTCGTATAGAACGCCATCACTTCAGCCGGCGGCGCTGAGATGCTGCCGACGAGTGCCACGGTTGCAGGCACCGTGGTCTTGTCAAAGCTGCTGGAGACGATCTTCGCTTCCGGCATCACCGGAAGGAGCTTCTTCGGGAACCCGGGGACCATGGCACCGACGGTGGCTGACGTGCCGGGCTCGGCGAAGGGGCTGGCCGGCGCTGTGGAGGAGGGCTGGGCCGCGGACGGCTCGGCCGAGGCCGACGTGGGACCCGCGGAAGGGGTCCCCTGGGTGGCGGGCGTGCATGCGGCCAGGGCCATCAGCGTACCCGCCGCCAATATGGCTGCCGCGGCACGTTTGCGCTGTCCAAATACCTTCACAGGGGCTTTCCTCCTGGTGTTGACGCCGGATTCAGCCTCCAGTTTAGTCAGTCCCGGGGCATAGGATTGAAGTTGTGGTGCCGGAGAAGGATAAACAGCAGCGGGAGCAGTCTCCCCAGGGTGCAGCCAGACGGCTCAGCGAAGCGCAACTGCGCGAGTTCCGGCGCAGCAGCATCATGCACGTGGACATGGATGCGTTCTTTGTCTCCGTGGAACTGCGCAGCCGGCCGGCGCTCGTTGGAAGGCCCGTTATTGTCGGCTACCCCGCTGACCGTTCGGTGGTGCTGTCCGCCTCGTATGAGGCCCGCAGGTTCGGTGTCAAGTCGGCCATGCCAATGGCGGTCGCCATGCGGATGTGTCCGGCGGCTGTGGTCATCGAGCCCCGGCACAAGCTGTACTACGAGGTCTCCGGCCAGATCATGGATATTTTCGGGTCGATTACCGAGCTCGTGGAACCGCTGAGCGTGGACGAGGCTTTCCTCGACGTTGGGGGAGCGATCCGGCGGCTGGGTCCGCCCCGGGAGATCGGCGAACTCATCCGCACCCGGGTCCGCAGCGAACTCGGCATCACCGCGTCCGTGGGAATAGCCGCCAGCAAGTTCGTGGCAAAGATCGCGTCCACCCGCTGCAAGCCGAACGGACTGCTGCTCATTGGCCCGGAGGAGACGGTCCCGTACCTCCACAGCCTTCCGGTCAGCGCACTCTGGGGTGTGGGAGCCAAAACCGTCGAGGTGCTCTCCAGGATGGGCATCCGGACCGTCGCGGACGTCGCGGCGTCCCCGCTGCCGTCCCTGCGGAAAGTGCTGGGTGCTTCAGGGGAGCACGTCCACCGCCTGTCGTGGGGGATCGACTCCCGTCCGGTAACCCCCGTCCGGCTCGAGAAGAGCATCGGGGCCGAAGAGACCTTCGCGGTGGACACCGCCGACGAGGCACAACTGCACCGGGAACTGCTGCGGCTCTCGCACCGGACGGCGGAGCGGCTCCGCAGTGCCGGCATGCACGCCCGCACCGTTGCCCTCAAATTGCGCTACGCGGACTTCTCCACCATCACCCGCAGCCGCACAGTCAGCACGCCGATCGACAGCGCCCAATTGCTCTACGTCGTCGCCATCCAGTTGCTGGAATCAGTCGGTGACCGGCCCATGACGGTGCGGCTCGTGGGGATACGCGCCGAACAGCTCGAGGAAGCCGCCCACGCACCCTTGCAGCTGAGTCTGGACCGCAGGGACGACAACTGGCGCGCCGCCGAGCAGGTCCTGGACCAGGTGACCCGCAAATTCGGCACAAAATCGGTGCTCCCGGCCCGGCTCCTGGACCCCGGGAACAATCCGGGCTGATATTGGCCGCCAGACGCCCGCTTCATGATGTCAACAGGACGTTCGGCATCTTTCAGAACAGGGCGCAACAAACTATCCTTATTTATACGTAGGTTTGGAACGACTGGATCGAGCGTTCGGACTAATGCAGGACCAGTTGAACTCCCCGTCAGGGGCCGTGGAAAATCCCGTTCGACCAACGGCGGCGAAAGGGAACCACGCGGGAATCCCACACGTTGTGGGTTTAGGGACACTGGCCGCGTCAGTCTGGACGTTGGCCGACTTAAGGAGGTCGTGATGCCGCTCTCGGAGCACGAACAGAAGTTGCTGGAGCAACTTGAGAAGCAGCTGCATGAGGACGATCCCAAGTTCGCCAGCTCGATGGGCTCGGACGCGGGACGTTCATGGTCAACCCGCCATTTGGTGATCGGCGTCCTTGCCACCTTGGCCGGCGTCGTACTCCTGCTCTTCGGCGTGACGATCCAGAACATTTTCGTCGGAGTCCTGGGCTTCGTCGTGATGGGCGCGGGTGTGTATTACGCCACCATGCGCGGCTCGGCCGCCGGCAAGGCGAAGGCCGCAGGTACGGCCCGGAAGTCCGGAAAACCCCGGAGTTCGTTCATGAGCAGTCTTGAGGACCGCTGGGACGAGAGGCACCGCGGGGAATCCTGACCGTTTCCGGGGCTGCCGCCCGTCCAGTCGCCGGCCTCCGCTTTCCACCTCCATTCCGCGCCCTCCATTCCGCACCACCGGAACATCACAGGTGGCACAAAAGACCCGCTGCGGCGGGTCTTTTGCCGTTAATCGGGCCATTCCGGCCCGGACCGGGGACGCGGGAGTGCCCCGGGGGCCTTCGCGGCCTTCCGTGACACTCCCGCGCGCGGCCGGGCGCCCCGGCCCTCCACAATCCCTCCACTGCGCACCACCAGGCCTGGATCCTTGCCATTGCAGGGAACCGCTGAGCGGTTTCTCCCACAAATTGACGCAGAATCGTTCGGCGTGTCGTTGACTGTGGAGGGATGTGGAGTAATGTGGAGGACGTAAGAGGGTAGTGGCAGCACAGGGGACGTTGGGCTTCCTACGAACAGACAGGCGGTGGGCCGTGTTTCTCGGCACACATTCGCCGCGTCTGGACGAAAAAGGTCGAATCATCCTTCCCGCGAAGTTCCGTGAGGAGCTTGCCGGCGGGCTGGTTCTCACAAGGGGCCAGGAACGTTGCATCTACGTCTTCAGTGAGGCGGAATTCGGCCGGGTTCACGAGCAAATGCGGGAGGCTCCAATCTCCAACAAGCAGGCTCGCGACTACATCCGGGTTTTCCTCTCTGGAGCCTCCGACGAGGTACCTGACAAGCAGGGGCGCGTGACGATTCCGCCGGCGCTCCGGGAGTACGCAGGACTCGGCCGGGAACTCGCCGTTATCGGTGCAGGAACCCGGGCTGAGATCTGGGACGCCCAAGCCTGGAACGAATACCTCGCCGAAAAGGAAACGGCCTTCTCGGAGACCGACGATGCCATACCGGGGATTCTCTGAAGCCCCACAGGAACCACGCAGCACCGCACGATTCTTGACCGAGATCTCCAGCCGCCCATCCCGCGGATCTTCCTGGCTCACTTCCCCGGAGCCAGGCGGACGCAGGATAGGCGCGGATGGGGATCTGGATCAAGAAGCGGCGGACACCGACCGCACTCCCAGACGCAGCCGAACCACGAAAGGACGCAGGCATGACGGACCCTGACCAGGCGAAGCCTACGTCCGAACGGCATGTGCCGGTCCTCAAGGACCGGTGCATCAATTTGTTGGCACCCGGGTTCGAGGCGGCCCGCAGCCGTGGGGAGACTCCCGTGGTCATCGACGCCACCTTGGGCATGGGCGGCCACTCCGAGGCCATGCTCCAGCGCTTCCCGGACCTGCACCTGATTGGCATCGACCGCGACGAGGAAGCCCTGGCGCTGGCGGGGGAGAGGCTGAAACCCTTCGCCAGCCGGATTGACCTCGTGCACGCCGTGTACGACGAGATCCCCGAGGTCCTGGCTGATCTCGGTTTCGCGGAGGTCCACGGGGTCCTGATGGACCTCGGCGTCTCCTCACTCCAGCTGGACGAGCGGGAACGCGGCTTCGCGTATTCCTTCGACGCCCCGCTGGACATGCGCATGGACACGAGCCGCGGCCAAACGGCCGCCGACGTCGTCAACAACTACTCCGAAGAGGACCTGGTCCGGATCATCCGGAAATGGGGCGAAGAGAAGTTCGCCGGCCGCATCGCCAACCGGATCGTCGCCGCCCGGGCCGAGAAGCCATTCGCCACCACGGGGGAGCTGGTCGAACAGATCCGCGGCGTTGTCCCCGCCGGCGCCGCAAAATCCGGCGGGCACCCCGCCAAACGCACCTTCCAGGCGCTCCGCATTGAGGTCAACGAGGAACTCGACGTCCTGGAACGCGCCGTTCCGGCAGCCATCGACGCGATCGCCGTCGGCGGCCGCGTCGTGGTCATGTCCTACCACTCGCTGGAAGACAAGATCGTCAAGGGCTTCTTCCAGGCGGGCTCAAAATCCTCCGCGCCCCTCGGGTTCCCCGTAGAGCTCGAAGAGCACAAAGCAGAACTGAAAACCCTGACGAAGGGCACCGAGGTGCCCACCGCCGCCGAAATCGCCGAGAACCCGCGCGCCGCGTCCGCCAGGCTCCGCGCCGTGGAACGCATCAAAGCCAGGAGGGCCGCATGAGCACCGCAGCTGTCAGCAGATTCCCCGTTGCCACAGGCGCGACGGCCCGCGCCCTTCCCGGGCCCACCCCTGGCACCGGCCCGTCCCGGAAGGCGCGGACTCCGCTTTCGCTGGTCCGTTCCGCTCCGCGGAAACGCCGGGCCCCGTTCGTTGTGCTCTGCTTCGGCCTCCTCGCGGTGGCCCTGATGGCCGTGCTGGTCCTGAACATCTCCGTCTCCACCGCCCAGTACCAGCTGGTACAGCTCCGGGGCGAGCAGTCCACCCTGACGAAGCAGAACCAGGACCTCACCCAGCAGGTGCAGAACTTTGGCGCCCCGCAGAACCTGGCGGCCAAAGCCGCCGAACTGGGTATGGTCACCTCCACCGCCAAAGGCCAGATTGACCTCTCCACGCTGACCGTTACGGGCAAGGCCAAGCCCGCGGTCAAGGGAGACGCCGCCGGAGCCGTCATCGCCGCGCCGGCCGTCGCCGGGCAGCTCAGTGTCGTTCCGCCGGCCACCGTCAACGAGCCGCTCGCGAACCGCAAACCCGCCGAGGCAGATTCAAACTCTGCACCCGCCGCCGCCGCGCCCGCCGCCGCTAAGCCCAAGCCGGCCGCGCCCAAACCTGCCGCCCCGGCCGTCGAACTCCACGGTGGCACCGTTCCCGCCCCCGCACAGAAGGTGCCGGGACAGTAAGCAGGACGGACCACCAGCCAAGGCAAGCAGCAAGGAAACATCGTGGCGCAGAACACCGGCAAGGCACGCAAGGCGAAAGCGCCGAGCGCGACCCGGCGGCTGCGGTTGGGCCTCGGCGTTATGCTGACGCTCCTGCTCGTCGTCGGCGGGAAGCTCTTTCTCGTCCAGGGCCTCGACGTCGGGGGCATGGCCGAGGCCGCCCTCCAGAACAGGCTCACACCGGTTGAACTTCCGGCTGAGCGCGGCAGCATCCTGGACGCCAACGGCACGGTCCTGGCCAGCAGCGTCATTCGCTACAACGTCGTCGTGGACCAGCGGGTCAACACCAAAACCGAAACGTTCCGCCGGTTTGACGAAAGAACAGAGGAACTCGTCCAGGTTTCCCGTGACCAGGGCATCTCCGACCTGGCCGCGCTGCTGGGTATGGACGCGTCCGCGCTCAAGGACGCCCTGACCGGCGCGAAGCCCTACTACATCGTGGCCAAAGACGTGAAGCCTGACATCGAGGACCGCATCTCCAAACTGCAGATCCCGGGCATCGTCACGGTGGGCACCAGCAAGCGGGTGTACCCCAACGGCTCGGTGGCCGGCGGGATCGTCGGCTTCCTGCAGGACGGGACCACCGGCCAGGCCGGCCTCGAGCAGACCCAGGACGAAATCCTCAAGGGCACCCCCGGAAAACGGCTCTTCGAAATCGGCGCCGACGGACTCCGTATCCCGGTCGGCGTGGACCAGCTCACGCCAGCCGTGAACGGCAAGGACATCAAGCTCACCCTGAACTCGGACCTGCAGTACTTCGCCCAGCAGGCCATCCAGAGCCAGCGGGACAAACTCAGCGCCGAGTGGGGGGTCGTGATTGTCCAGGACATCAAGACCGGCGACATCATCGCCATGGCGGACACCAACTCCCCGGACCCCAACGATCCGGGCAAAGTCGACGCGCAGGACCGCGGCGTCCGTGCCGTGACCGCCGCCTATGAGCCCGGCTCGGTGGAGAAAATGATCACGGCCGCAGCCCTGATCGAGGAGGGCAAGTCGAGCCCGCTGGACACGTTCACCATCCCGCCGTCGTACACCGTGGACGGGCAGACATTCAACGACGCCTTCTCCCACGGCACCGAGGACCGGACCCTGGCCGGCATCCTGGGCTGGTCGATGAACACCGGTACGGTGATGGCCGGCCAGCGGCTCAGCAAGGAGCAACGCTATAACTGGCTGAAGAAGTTCGGCATCGGGGAGGCGCCGGACATCGGCCTGCCCGCCGAGGCCAAGGGCATCCTGACGCCGCACGATCAATGGGACGGCCGCCAGGAGTACACCGTACTGTTCGGCCAGGGCGTCTCGCAGTCCACGCTCCAGACGGTCCGGGCTTTTCAAAGCGTCGCCAACGACGGCGTAATGCTCCAGCCGCGGCTGATCGACAGCTACATCACCCCCGACGGCGTCGAGGAGAAGGTGCCCGCGCAGGCGCCCCGGCAAATCGTGTCCGCGGCCACTGCCAAGCAGGTGCGGGACATCCTCGAGAGCGCCGTCACGGAGGGCCAGATCAAGGAAGCAGGGCTGGACGGCTACCGGGTCGGGGCGAAGACCGGCACCTCGCAATCGCCCTGCGACGACGGGACGGCCGGGTTCTGCGGCTTCACGGCGTCGATGGTGGGGATGGCGCCGATGGACGATCCGCGGTTTATTGTTGAAGTGGTCCTGCAACGGCCCAAAGGCGATATCTACGGAATCTCGAACGGGCCGGTCTTCCGGTCCGTGATGAGCCAGGCGCTGCGGACGTACAACGTCCCGCCGTCCAAAGGCCAGCCCGTCAGGCTGCCGCAGTACGCCAAGTAGCACCCGCGCGAGAACCAGCACCAGCCCGTCCACGAACCTGTTCCGGGAAAATGAGCCTGCGGGCCGGAGTACTCCTCCATGCGCAGCGCCAGATCCACCAGCACCACCAACGGAGATGCACGTGTCAGATCAGAATGCCCCCGGCGCTTCCGCCGCGCCGTCCGGCCCCGGGTCCACCCCGGGGTTCCGGCCAACTGCGGTTGCCGCAGTGCAGCTGGCATCCATCGGCGAGGCGATCGGCGTCGTGGTCCCAGGGGCTTCCGGCTCCGTCCCGGTTACCGGGATTTCCCTGAACTCCCGCGCCGTGCAGCCCGGCGACCTCTACGTCGCCCTGCCCGGCGCGAGCCGGCACGGGGCCGATTTCGTCTCCCAGGCGGTGGAGGCCGGTGCGGCCGCCGTGCTGACGGACGACGCCGGCGCACGCCTGCTGGCGTTCTCACACGACATCGCCGTCCCGGTGCTGCTGGCCGAGGAGCCCCGCAGCCTCGTGGGCGGCCTGTCGGCCCTGATCTACCGGAGCCGGCCGGAGGACGCCCCGGCACCGGCCCTCTACGGTGTGACAGGCACCAACGGGAAAACCACCACCACGTACTTCATCAACGCCCTCCTGCAGGCCCTCGGGCAGAAGACGGGACTGATCGGCACCATCGAGATCCTGGCCGGCGGTGCGCCGATTCCGAGCCTCCTCACCACGCCCGAGTCCACCGATGTCCATGCCCTGCTGGCCCTCATGCGCGAACGCGGCCTTGACGCGGCCTCGATGGAGGTCTCCTCGCACGCGATCTCCTTCCGGCGCGTGGACGGTGTCGTGTTCGACGTCGCCGGCTTCACCAACCTGACGCAGGACCACCTCGACCTGCACGGCAGCATGGATGAGTACTTCCAGACCAAAGCGCAGCTCTTCACACCAGGGCGGGCCAGCAAGGCAGTGGTGACCGTGGACGACGACTGGGGCGCCCAGCTGGCCGGTGCCGCAGCCATCCCGGTCACCACGCTGTCCACACACGCGGCCGCGGGAGCGTTGGTGGCGACGGGGGAGCCGGCAGCAGCGGACTGGACCGTCAGCCGGCAGGCCCCGCACGGACTCGGCACCGACTTCACCCTCCGCCACCGCGACGGCACGGAACTGCGGGTCCACACCGGGCTGCCCGGGAGCTTCAACGTGGCCAACGCCGCGCTGGCAACGGTGATGGTGCTCGCGGGCGGCCACGACGCGGCCGCCGTCCAGGCGGCCCTCGACGCCGCCGACCCCTTCACGGTCGCCGTCCCGGGCCGCATGCAACTCGTCTCCACCGCCCCCGCCGCGGTGGTGGATTTCGCCCACAACCCGGATGCCCTGGCCCGGGCACTTGACGCTGTCCGGTCCCCGGAACCTGGGTCCCGCGTGATCGTCGTCTTTGGTGCCACCGGCCAACGCGACCAGGGCAAGCGTCCCGCCATGGGTGCCATCGCCGCCCGCCGCGCGGACACCGTGATCATCAGCGACGACGACCCGCACGACGAGGACGCCGCGGCGATCCGCGCCGACGTCATGGCGGGCGCGGTCGAAGCGAAGGAACGTGAGGGCCTGGACTGCAGCATCATCGAAGTTTTCCCCCGCGATGCCGCCATCCGGAAAGCCGTGGAACTCGCGGGCCCGGCGGACACCATCCTTGTCGCGGGACGCGGCCACGAAGTGTGGCAGGAGGTCAAGGGCGTCAACCTCGCCCTTGACGACAGGGTGGAGCTCCGCTCCGCCTTGACAGCTCGGGGATTCACCGTTCTCGAAGACCAGCGGATAGAGTCCTAAACCGACATGATTGCATTTACCGCGGCGGAAATCGCCGACATAACCAACGGCCGCCTGGCCGCCGAGCCGGGGATCACCCCCGGCTCCGTGGTGACCGATTCCCGGGAAGCGGCCTCGGGCTCCCTCTACGTGGCCAAACCGGGGGAGACGGCCGACGGCCACGACTTCGTTGCCGCCGCCTTCGAACGCGGCGCCGTGCTGGCGCTGGTGGAACACGACGTCGCCAACGACGCCGGGGTCAACTACCCCGCCGTCGTGGTCCAGGATTCGGTCCTCGCGATGGGCGCCCTTGCGGCGGAGGCCGTCCGGCGGATCCGCGCCAGCCGCGCCGCCGCCGGCGCGACGCTGACCGTCATCGGGATCACCGGATCCGCCGGCAAAACCACCACCAAGGACCTGCTGGCGGGAATTCTCGCCGCCGAAGGAACCACCATTGCCCCGCAGGGCTCCTATAACGGCGAAGTCGGCGTTCCGCTCACGGTCTTCAAAGCCGGCGTCGACACCCGTTATCTCGTGATCGAGATGGGCGCCACGGGGGTAGGCCACATCAGCTACCTTGCGGACATGGTCCGCCCCGACATCGGCGTGGTTCTTGGCGTCGGTACCGCCCACGCCGGGGAATTCGGCGGCGTCGAGAACATTGCCCTCGCGAAGGGCGAACTCGTCGAAGCCCTGCCATCCACCGGAACCGCCATCCTCAACCTGGACGATGCGCGGGTGGCCGCCATGGCCAAACGAACCCGGGCCACGGTCCTTGGCTACACCGCGCAGGCCGCCCGCGGAGGCGGATCAGACGCAGCCGGTGGGGGAGCAGTCGGTTCAGAATCAGCCGGTGCTGACCTGGTCCGCGCGGAAGGAGTCGGGCTGAATGCCGGCGGCAACCCCGAATTCGAACTTTTCCTGCCCGGCGACACCGCCGGGCACCACGTCTCAGCCAAACTGATCGGGGCGCACCACATCGCCAACCTGCTGGCCGCAGCGGCAGCCGCCCATGCCGCCGGCGTTCCGGCCGCACGGATCGCCGCCTCGCTCAGCGCGCAGACCGCCGCCAGCCGCTGGCGGATGGAACGCACCGAGCGGGCCGACGGCGTCACCGTCATCAACGATGCGTACAACGCCAACCCGGAGTCCATGCGCGCGGCCTTGCGCACGCTTGCGGACCTGGGAAGGGGCCGCCGGACCTGGGCCGTGCTGGGCGCCATGCTCGAGCTGGGCCCCGACTCCATCCGCGAACACATGGCGGTGGGAACGCAGGTGGTCCGGCTCAATATCTCCCGGCTCGTCGTCGTGGGACGCGAGGCCCGTTCGCTCTACGTCTCCGCCGTCAACGAGGGGTCCTGGGGCGACGAATGCGTCTTCGCCGAGACGCCGGAGGTGGCCTACAACCTGTTGCAGGCGGAGCTGGAGCCCGGCGACCTGGTGCTGTTCAAGTCTTCCAACAGCATCGGGCTGCGTCATCTGGGCGATCGGATAGCATTACCCCCACAGGCCCCCGGGACCGCTGCGGGTTCCGCTGAAGGGCAGGCTGCCGAAAAAGCTGCCGGAGACACCGCCGGAACCGCCACTGAAGGGAGTGCGCTGCTGTGATTGCACTGCTGATGGGGGCCGGGCTGGCCTTGCTGTTTGCCTTCCTGGGCACGCCGCTGTTTATCCGCTTCCTGGTCCGGAAGAGCTACGGGCAATTCATCCGGGATGACGGACCCACCACACACCACACCAAACGCGGCACCCCCACCATGGGAGGGACGGTGGTGGTCCTGGCAGTGCTAGCGAGCTACGGCATCACCCACCTCGTGATGTGGATGATCAACCCGGCCTCGCCGGGCCCGTCCGCTTCGGCCCTGCTGCTGCTGTTCCTGATGGTCGGCATGGGGCTGGTGGGCTTCCTGGATGACTTCATCAAGATCTCCAAGCAGCGCAGCCTCGGCCTGAACGCCAAGGCCAAACTGATCCTGCAGGCCGCCGTGGGCATCATCTTCGCGATCCTCGCGCTCTATTTCCCGGACGAGAACGGTGTGACGCCCGCGTCGTACCAGATCTCCCTGGTCCGGGACATCCCGTGGCTGAACCTGGCCTTCGCGGGCACCCTCCTGGGCACCATCCTCTTCGTGCTCTGGTCCAACCTCATCATCACCGCCGCCACCAACGGCGTGAACCTGACGGACGGACTCGACGGCCTGGCCGCCGGTGCCTCCATCATGGTCTTCGGCGCCTACACGCTGATGGGCATCTGGCAGAGCAACCAGTCCTGCGGTTCGCCGCGGCAGGCCGGCTCGGGCTGCTACATCGTCCGGGACCCGCTGGACCTGGCCCTGCTCGCCGCCATCCTCAGCGCGGCGCTGGTCGGCTTCCTGTGGTGGAACACCTCCCCGGCGAAAATCTTCATGGGCGACACCGGATCACTGGCCATTGGCGGCGCCGTCGCTGGCTTCGCGATCCTCTCCCGGACCGAACTGCTGCTCGCCTTCATCGGCGGACTCTTCGTCCTGATCACGCTGTCGGTCATCATCCAGGTGGGCTACTTCAAAATCACCAAGGGCAAACGGTTCTTCAAGATGGCCCCGCTCCAGCACCACTTTGAGCTCAAAGGCTGGGCGGAGGTCACAGTGGTGGTCCGGTTCTGGATCCTGTGCGGACTCTTTGTCGCCGCCGGGCTGGGCATTTTCTACGCCGAATGGGTGGTACTCCTGTGACCAGTCCGATTCCCGCGCCCCTCACCACATCACCCCGGCTTGAGAACCTGGTCACCTGGGACTCCGACTGGGCCGGGCTGCGGGTGGTTGTCACCGGCATCGGGATCTCCGGCTTCGCCGCCGCCGACACGCTGATCGAACTTGGCGCCCGCGTGGTGGTTGTGGACGCTGCCACGGGACCGAAAGCCCAGGCCCAGGCGGACACCCTGCGGATCGTCGGGGCCGCCGACGTCCTGCTGGGCGAGGACGCCGTGAACACCATCCCCAAAATCGACGGTGACAAGCCGGACCTGATTGTCACCTCCCCGGGCTGGCGCCCGGACCAGGCCCTGCTCGCGGCGGCAGCCCGGGCCCACATCCCGGTCTGGGGCGACGTCGAACTCGCGTGGCGGGTCCGGGAACGCAAGGGACGCAAGACCGCGGACTGGCTCACCATCACCGGCACCAACGGAAAGACCACAACCGTGGGGCTGACCGAATCGATGCTGCAGGCCGCAGGACTCAAAGCCATCGCCGTCGGCAACGTCGGCACACCCATCCTGGACGCCCTGCGCGACCCGGTGGACTACGACGTCTTCGCCGTCGAGCTCTCCAGCTTCCAGCTGCACTGGAGCCATTCCGTCTCCCCGGTGGCAAGCGTCTGCCTCAACGTCGCCGAGGACCATGTGGACTGGCACGGATCCTATGCGTCGTACCTGGCGGACAAGGCGAAGGTCTACGAAAACACCCAAAAGGCGTGCATCTACAACGCCGAGCAGATCGAAACCGAACGCATGGTGGAAGACGCCGACGTCGTCGAGGGCTGCCGGGCGGTGGCCTTCACCACCGTCACGCCGGCCGTCAGCATGCTCGGCGTCGTCGAGGGCCTCCTGGTGGACCGCGCCTTCATCGCCGAGCGCAAGGACAGCGCCGCCGAGCTGGCGTCCGTAGCGGACCTCGGCGCCGTCGCGCCACGCCACATGGTGGCCAATGCCCTGGCAGCGGCGGCCCTGGTCCGGGCCTACGGCGTGGAGCCGTCCGCCGTCCGCAAGGGCCTGCTGAACTACCTGCCGGGGGACCACCGCATCCAGCTCGTCGCCCGGCACGAGGGCGTCCTCTGGGTCAATGACTCCAAAGCCACCAACCCGCATGCAGCCGCGGCATCCCTCTCCGCGTTCGAAAACGTCGTGTGGATAGCGGGCGGGCTGTCCAAAGGCGTGAACTACGAGGCGCTGGTCCAGGAGCACGCCCGCCGGCTCAAGGCTGTGGTCCTGATCGGGGCGGACTCCAGCGATCTGCGCTCCGCGCTGCAGCGACACGCGCCGGATGTCCCCGTGATCGGCGAGGCGAAGGGCGAAACTGAAGACGTGCAGACTGCCGGTACGGCCGACGCCCAAGCAGGACCATCACCGATTTTCGGTGAGACTGTGATGGCCCGGGCCGTTGCTGCGGCGGCGCAGCTTGCCGCCTCCGGGGACACTGTGCTCCTGGCCCCGGCGGCTGCATCCATGGACCAGTTCTCTTCCTACGCTCACCGTGGCGACGCCTTCATCGAAGCTGTCCGCGAGCTCGTGGAAGGGCAGGCTCAGACCAGCGAGGAGTAACTATGGTCAGCACGCCCACACGTTCGCCCGCGGCCTCACCGGCCGCAACCAAGCCGACGGCGGCCAGGACGGCGCCAGCCCAGGCACCCTCAGGCCCTCAGGCGGCCGGCCGCAAGGTCCGGGACTGGTACCGGGGGTTCTGGTCCGCCCTTGAAGGAACGGGCAAGTCCCGCAACGGATCCACGTACTACCTGATCCTGGGTTCCACCCTCGCTCTGACGGCGATCGGCATCATGATGGTGCTCTCCGCCTCGAGCGTCGAGGCCATCGCAGCGGGGGAGTCGCCGTACACGGCGGCGCTCAAGCAGGGGCTGTTCGCCGGGATCGGCCTGTTTGGCATGTTCCTGCTTTCCCGGGTCAACGTGGTCTGGCTCAAGCGCGGCGCCTGGATCGCCATCATCGTCGCGTTCGTCCTGCTGGTGCTGGTGCTGGTCATCGGCCGCAGCGCCCTCGGCAACAAGAACTGGATCGACGTCGGGCCCTTCACGTTCCAGCCGTCCGAGGCGGCCAAACTGGCGCTTGCCCTCTGGATGGCCACCGTGCTGGACCGCAAGGCCAAGCTGCTGTCCCAGGCAAAGCACGCCCTGGTCCCCGTGGTGCTCCCGGGCGCCGCCGGAATTGTCGGGCTCATCCTGATGGGCAACGACCTTGGCACCGCCATGATCGTCATGATGATCACGGCGGCCGCCCTGTTCTTCGCCGGGGTGCGGCTGTACCTGTTCGGGATCGCCGGCGTCATCATCGCCGCGGGCACCGCCGTCATGGCCATCACGAGCCCCAACCGCGTCTGCCGCATCCTGTCCTGGACGGGGCAAACCTGCGCGGACGGCTCCGACCTGAACTACCAGTCGACCAACGGCCTGTACGGTCTGGCTTCCGGCGGGTGGTTCGGGGTAGGGCTGGGGCAGAGCCGGCAGAAGTACAGCTGGATCCCGGAAGCACACAATGACTTCATCTTCGCCATCATCGGCGAGGAACTGGGACTCGTCGGAACCCTCGTGGTGCTGGTGCTCTTCGCCATTCTCGGCACCGCCATCTACCGGGTGGTTGTGGCCCAGAAGGACATGTTCCACCGCGTCCTGGCCGGCACCATCATGGTCTGGCTGCTGGGCCAGGCGACGGTCAACATGGCCGTGGTCACCGGGCTGGCCCCCGTGGTGGGAATCCCGCTCCCTTTCATTTCCTACGGCGGCTCGGCCCTGCTCATGTCCCTGTGCGCAATCGGCGTAGTGTTGTCCCTGGCCCGGGCACAGATGGCGCCGGGCCTCCAGCCGAAACGGCTCTTCCGGTTCGGCCCGGCCGGGCTGGCGGCGTCGCTGCGGAAGCGGATCGCGGCACGCGGCGCAGCGACGGCCACAACCGGCAACGCAGTCAAGACAGCCGGCACAACTTCCGGTAAAACAGCCAAGACCGCACACCGGACCGCAGCCGGCAACGAAGCCAGGAAACCGCCTCCCAACACGTCGGCCCGTACCGCGCCAACCACCAGAACGCCGGCTGCCACAACGCCGGCCGCCAGGACGCCGTCCACCCGAACTCCCGCCCCCAGAAATCCCGCACGAAAGCGCAATAGGCCTTTATGAACACCGAGTCGTCTTTGTCCGTCGTCCTTGCCGGCGGCGGAACAGCCGGACACATCAGCCCGCTCCTGGCCATCGCGCACGCCCTCCGCGAGGCCCGCCCCGACGTGCGGCTGCTGGCCGTAGGAACACCAGGCGGCATGGAAGCCCGCTTGGTACCGGCCGCAGGGGTTGACCTCGCCACGATCAGCCGGGTCCCTTTCCCCCGACGGCCCTCGCTGGACCTGTTCCGGCTACCCGGACGGCTGGCGGGCGCCGTCAAGCAGGCCGGTGTCATCCTTGAGGACGCCCAAGCGGACGTCCTGGTGGGCGTCGGCGGCTATGTCTGCACACCGATGTACTTCGCGGCGTGGCGCCGTAAGATCCCCATTGTCATCCACGAGGCGAACACACGCCCCGGGCTGGCGAACCGGGTGGGAGCACGGCTGGGCGGACACGTTGCCGTGGCGTTCGCAGCGACCAGGCTGGGCGCCTCCCGGCACGTCGGCATGCCGATGCGTGGGGAGATCTCAAGCCTCGACCGGACCGCTGCCAGGGCCGCGGCGCGGGCAGCCCTGGGACTGGACCCGGACCGTCCGGTCCTGATCGTGACCGGCGGCTCCTCGGGCGCCCAGAGCATCAACCGCACCATTGCGGCCTCGGTCGGCCTCCTGGCGGAGTCCGGCATCCAGACCCTGCACATCACCGGGCGGGACAAAGCCGTCCACGACGTCGACGGCAAGCCACTCGCTGCACGCGGCTACCAGCAGCGCGAATACGTCGACGGCATGGAAACGGTGTACGCCGCGGCGGACCTGCTGCTGGCCCGCTCCGGCGCCGCGACGGTCTGCGAGGTCGCCGCCGTCGGCGTTCCGGCAGTTTTCGTTCCGCTGCCGATCGGCAACGGCGAACAGGCGCTCAACGCCGCCGGCCTCGTCGAAGCGGGAGGCGCCCTCCTCGTGGAGGACAGCACGTTTTCGCCCGCCTGGGTCCGCGAGCACATCATCCCGCTGCTGCAGGATCCGGACCGGCTCGCCAGAATGGCCGCAATCGCTGAAACGCTCGGGATCCGTGACGCCGACCAGCGCATGGTAGGCCTCGTCCTGGAAGCGGCCCAGGTAAACCCACCATCAGCAAAGCCCTCGAAGCAGCACGGCAGGAAGCGGTAGAGGAATGACCCAGCCCGAACACCAGCACACCACCACGTCCACCCGCACGGCGGAGTCCCTCGGCCGGGTGCATTTCATCGGCATCGGCGGCGTGGGAATGTCCGCCGTGGCCCGCATCATGGTGGCCCGCGGGCTGCCGGTCAGCGGCTCCGACGCCAAGGACCTGCCGGTCATGGCAGACCTTGCCGCGGCCGGCGCCCGGATCTGTGTCGGCTACGACGCCGCCAACCTGGGCGACGCGCAGAGCGTGGTGGCGGGCTCAGCCATCCGCCCGGACAACCCCGAACTGGCAGCGGCGCGGGCCGCCGGGCTGCCGGTGCTCCACCGCTCCGAGGCACTCGCGGCCGCGATGGCGCAGGACACCGCAGTGACGGTGGCCGGCACACACGGCAAGTCCACCACCACGTCAATGATTGCCGTCCTCCTGCAGGGCGCGGGCCTGGACCCGTCGTTCGCCATCGGCGCGAACGTGCCCGCACTGGGCGTCAACGCCGCCAGCGGCAGTACCCCCATCTTCGTCGCGGAAGCGGACGAATCCGACGGGTCCTTCCTGAACTACCGCCCGCAGATCGCCGTCGTCACCAACGTCGAACCGGACCACCTCGACCACTACGGCACCGCCGAGGCCGTCTACGCCTCCTTCGACCGCTTCACCGCACTGCTCCCGGCCGACGGCGTCCTGGTTGCCTGCGCGGACGACGCCGGAGCCAGGGCCCTGGCCCTGCGGACGCTCGAGCGCGGCAACACCCGCGTGGTGCTCTACGGCACCGGCGATGACGCCCATCTTGTGCTGCACGACGGAGGCCCGGGAGACGTTGCCATCAGCACTCCCGCCGGCCGCTTCCCCCTCGAGCTGCACGTTCCCGGACGGCACAACGCCCTCAACGCGGCGGCGGCGTTCGCCGTCGCCCTTGAACTTGGCGTGGATCCCGCGGTTGCCGCCAGCGCCCTGTCGCACTTCACCGGGGCATCCCGGCGCTTCGAATTCAAGGGTGAGGGCCGCGGCATCCGGGTCTACGACGACTACGCGCACCACCCCACCGAAGTGCGGGCGGCCCTGTCCGCGGCACGGTCGGTGGCCGGCGGCCACCAGCTGCACGTCCTCTTCCAGCCGCACCTGTTTTCCCGGACCCGGGAATTCGCCGAAGAGTTCGCCGCGGCCCTCAACACCGCGGACACGGCCCTGGTCCTGGACATCTATCCCGCCCGCGAAGATCCGATTCCGGGCGTGAGCAGCCAACTGATCGCCGCGCACCTTGGCGCCGGCGGGAGGCTCGTCGGACCGGGCACGGAGGCAGTGCAGTCCCTTGTGTCCGCCGCCGGGCCGGGGGACATCGTGCTCACCGTCGGCGCCGGCGACGTCACGGCCTACGGGCCGCTGATCGTTGCAGCCCTGAACGACCGCGCTGACCTGAACGACAGGGCTGACCTGAACGACGGAGTGCCCGGTGCCTAGCACCCGCCGCCCCGGCTACACGGCGGGCGCACGCCGGTCCCCGTCAGGGAACGGGGCCTCGGGGACGCCGGACGTCATTTCGGCGTCCAAAGACAGCAGGGACAGCCCTGGGAGCACAGACAGGGCAAACGGCCCCGAATCCGGCACCCCACGCGCCGCGTCGGGACCCGCAGCCGGAGCCGCAGCGAAACAGGCGGCCCTGCCGGCCCGGGACAACGTGCTGTCCTTCCCCGAACCAAAGGCCAGGCGCCGCAAACGCATCGTCGTGGGCACCATCGCCACCCTGGCGGTGCTGGTCGCGGGGATCGTCGCCGGGGCTGTCTACTCTCCGGTCCTCGCGCTGCAGACAGTGAGCGTGGAGGGGACGAAACTGCTGACGGCGGCCCAGATCCAGAAAGCCCTCGCCCCGCTGCAGGGCAAGCCCCTGCCGCAGATCACCGACGGCGACGTCGCGGCCCTCCTGAAACCGCTGGTCCAGGTCAAAGAAGTCACCAGCCAGGCCCGCCCGCCGTCCACGTTGCAGGTCAAGGTGACCGAACGCGTGCCGGTGGCCCTGGTCAAACAGGGCAAGGCCCACCAGCTGGTGGACGCCGACGGTGTGAAGCTCAGCGACTCCGCCGACCCGGCGGCGATTAAGCTGCCGGTCATCGACGGCGGAGGCGGCACGCTGCCCAAGGACCTGTTCCATGCCATCACCGGGGTCTTGGGCGCGCTGCCCGCCGATGTGCTGGCCCGGCTTTCCAACGCCTCGGCGAAGTCGGTGGACGCCGTTGAACTCAAGCTCGTGGACGGCCAGACGATCGTGTGGGGCAACGCGGGGGACAAGGAGCTGAAGGCCAGGGTCCTCGAGGCCCTGCTGAAGGTGCCTGCGGACCCGGCCAACCCGGTCCGGATCTACGATGTCAGTGTGCCGCGGCACCCGGTCACCCGATAGCTGCCGATCACTTGGCAGCGGAACGGCGGGGGCGGCAGGAAGACACCAAAAGAGGCGATTTCAGCGGTATTACCGCGACACGCGGCGCCGGTTATTGAATGTCATCACACAAGGAAATAGCGTCACAGCATGAGTTACTTGACATAACTATAACCTTCAAGTCGAAGGTTAAGGTTCAAAGCTTCAAGCCCGACTCCATCAGTTTTCGCAATAGAACACGAACAAGGGACACGTAACGTGGCAGCTCCGCAGAATTACTTGGCCGTCATCAAGGTCGTCGGCATCGGCGGCGGTGGCGTGAACGCAGTCAACCGCATGATCGAGGTCGGTCTTCGCGGCGTCGAGTTCATCGCGGTCAACACCGATGCGCAGGCATTGTTGATGAGCGATGCAGACGTCAAGCTCGACATCGGGCGTGAGCTGACGCGCGGCCTGGGAGCCGGTGCGAATCCTGAGGTGGGCCGGCAGGCTGCCGAGGACCACGCCGAGGAAATCGAAGAGGTCATCCGCGGCGCTGACATGGTGTTCGTCACCGCCGGCGAGGGTGGCGGCACCGGCACCGGCGGCGCGCCCGTCGTGGCCCGGATCGCACGCTCCCTCGGTGCGCTGACCATCGGCGTCGTCACCCGCCCGTTCACCTTCGAAGGCCGCCGCCGCGCCGGCTCCGCGGAGGCCGGCATTGACGCCCTCCGCGATGAAGTGGACACGCTCATCGTCATCCCGAACGACCGCCTGCTGTCCATCAGTGACCGCAACGTCTCCGTCCTGGACGCGTTCCGTTCCGCCGACCAGGTCCTGCTGTCCGGTGTCCAGGGCATCACCGACCTGATCACCACCCCCGGCCTGATCAACCTTGACTTCGCCGACGTCAAGTCCGTGATGCAGGGTGCAGGTTCGGCCCTGATGGGCATCGGCTCGGCCCGGGGCGAGGACCGCGCCGTCAAGGCTGCGGAGCTGGCCATCGCCTCGCCGCTGCTGGAAGCATCCATTGACGGCGCCCACGGCGTCCTGCTGTCCATCCAGGGCGGCTCGGACCTGGGCCTCTTCGAAATCAACGAGGCTGCACGGCTGGTCCAGGAAGTCGCCCACCCCGAAGCCAACATCATCTTCGGTGCGGTCATCGACGATGCGCTCGGCGACGAAGCGCGCGTTACCGTCATTGCCGCCGGCTTCGACGACGTCAAGGCGACCTCGCCGTCCATGGACCAGTCCCTTCCGCAGGCGGCACCGCAGCGCCCGGCGGCCCCGGCCGCAGCCCCGGCTCCGGTCCAGGCTCCGTCCTCGGCCCAGGTCCAGCCGCTGCACGCCACGGTTGGTGCCTCCGGTTACGGCGGCTGGGGCCAGCAGCGTCCGTCCGCGGTCCCTGCAGACTCCGGATTCGACGTCGACCTTCCGTCCGTCGTGGAGCCGGACCTGTCCGGCCGCCACTCCGACGACCTGGATGTCCCCGACTTCCTCAAGTAGGTCCTGAAGCACCATGGCACTGCCGGATGGCAGTGCCATGGTGCTTTCTCGTAGGATCGTATTTCTGTAAACACGTTTGGCAACGATCTGGGGTTTTGAATGTTCTCGTGGCGGGCCGAAGTACGGCCGGGCGTCTGGGTGGCTTTCACCGACGCCGCAGCCGGCAACCTGGCGCTCCATGTCGGTGACAGCCCGTTGGACGTCCGGCGCCGGCGCGGGGACGTCGCAGCCGCAGCGGGGCTCGCCGGCCGGTCCTTCCGGTACATGAACCAGGTCCACGGCAACGAGGTGGCCGTCATCGGCGCCGCGACGGCGGCCGGCCGCCGTGTTGCTGCCCCTGACGCTGACGCCCGTGTTGCTGCCCCTACCGCTGACGCCATGGTCTCCCTGGGGGAGCCCCTGGCTGTGATGGTGGCGGACTGTGTGCCGGTTGTCCTGGTGGGGGACCGGGCCGACGGCGAAACTCCGGTACTCGCCGTGGTGCATGCCGGCCGCCCCGGCGTTGCCTCCGGTGTCGTCCCGGCCGCCATCACGCGGATGCGGGAACTGGGCGCGGCCCGGCTCAGCGCCTGGATTGGCCCGTCCGTCTGCGGACGATGCTACGAGGTCCCCGAGGATATGCGCCGCGATGTCGCCGCCAGGGTGCCCGCCGCATGGTGCACCACGGCCCGGGGCACACCGGGCCTGGACCTGCCGGCCGCCGTCCGCAGCCAACTGCAGGACGCCGGCGTGGCGGTCGAATACTCCGGCAACTGCACCCTGGAAGACGAACAGCTGTTCTCCTACCGCCGCGACCCGGACACCGGGCGATTCGCCGGACTCGTGTGGACGGACCGAGCCGATGAATGAACACCCCAATACGCAGCAGCCCGACGGCGGTCACACTGATCCGCGGCTCGACCAGCTCCGGGAGCGGCTCGCCGCCGTCCGGGAACGGATCAGCAGCGCCGCTGCCGCAGCCGGCCGGGCGGAATCGCCGCCGCAGCTGATCGTGGTCACCAAATTCCATCCTGCCGAGGACGTCCGGCGGCTCGCCGCCCTGGGCGTCACGGACGTGGGCGAGAACCGGGACCAGGAGGCCTCGGAGAAAGCGGCCGCACTGGCCGGGCTGGAGCTGCGCTGGCACTTCATCGGCCAGCTTCAGAGCAACAAAGCCAAATCTGTCGTGAAGTATGCCCATGCCGTGCACTCCGTGGACCGGCTCCCGCTGGCCGGTGCCCTGGCCAAGGCCATGGCCGCCGAACAGGAACGTACCGGGCGGGCGCCGCTGGAGTGCTTCATCCAGGTGAGCCTCGACGACGACGCCGGCGGACACCGCGGAGGCGCACTTCCGGCGGACGTCCCGGCACTGGCCGAGCAGTTGGCCGGCTCGGCCGGCATCCGCCTCGCGGGCGTCATGGCCGTCGCCCCCTTCGGCGCGGATCCGGTCCCGGCCTTCGAGAAACTCGCGGAGCTCTCGGCGCGCCTCACGGCAGTCCACCCCGGCGCCACGGGAATTTCCGCGGGCATGAGCCAGGACCTGGAACAGGCCGTCCGCCTGGGGGCGACACACCTTCGCGTTGGCTCCGATATTCTCGGTCCGCGTCCGGCGTTGCGGTAGGTTCAACGTATTGGAAGGTAATGGCGGGGATTCCAAGGCTGCTTAGTCATTGATCGGCCCGCTCACGGACACGATTAGGAGTCGACCATGGCCGGCGCTCTGCGCAAGACAATGATCTATCTTGGGCTCGCCGACGGCGACGAACACTACGAGTCCGAACACCAAACATCGCACAAGGATGAGGACGATTCCATGGAGCATGACCGGGAAGAGCGCCGTGCACCGGCGCCTGTCCGCGAGGTCCCCAGGGAAGAGCCCTACGCCGCTGAAGAGGAATATCGCGCACCTGTGACACCCATTAAGCGAGCGGCATCGAGCCGCGAAGATCACACCGGGCTCCGCCAGATCACCACGATCCACCCGCGGTCCTACAACGATGCCAAACTCATTGGTGAAAGCTTCCGTGACGGCATCCCCGTCATCATGAACGTCACTGACATGGGCGAGGCGGATGCCAAGCGGCTCGTCGACTTCTCCGCCGGGCTGGTCTTCGGACTGCGCGGCAGCATCGAGCGCGTGACGAACAAGGTCTTCCTGCTCTCGCCGTCGTACGTCGAAGTCATCGGCGATGACAAGAAGGTCAGTGAGACACAGGCGAGCTTCTTCAACCAGAGCTAGTCCGGATTCTGCCCAAGGATGCCAGGCGGGGACACCCTGCCTGGCATCCTTGCTGAATTATCCGTGTTGAAATAGAGGCGTAACTATCAAGAGGACACTGCGGTATCCGGAATGAACATGGAGATATGAGATAACTCATGGGAATTGTTTTCGGACTTGTCTATATCGCACTGCTGTTGTTTTTTGTTGCCCTCATCGTCCGCCTGGTCTTCGACTGGGTGCAGATGTTTGCGCGGAGCTGGCGGCCGCGCGGCGTGGCGCTCGTCACCGCCCACGCCGTGTATTCGGTCACAGACAAACCCCTCAAACTGCTCCGCCGGCTCATTCCGCCGCTGCGGCTGGGCGGAATCTCGCTGGACCTTGGCTTCCTACTCCTGTTCGTGGCAGTCACCATCGCCATGGGAGTGGCCAAGTTCCTGGTCGTGTCCCAGCCCATCACGGCGTAGCCGGGCGGCGGACCTGGTCCGCGGCCCAAACTGATAGAAACTCCGGTTTGACACTGCGGTGTTGAATTAGAGGAACCAGACCATATTTAGGTACCGTAGTTTTGACGGCCGGAAGGCCTACTGACTAACTAGACCAACGAGGTGACCAGATGGCTTTGACGCCAGAAGACGTTGTCAACAAGCGCTTTCAGCCGACCAAGTTCCGCGAAGGCTACGACCAGGACGAAGTTGATGACTTCCTGGACGAGATCGTCGTCGAACTGCGACGCCTGAACCAGGAGAACGACGAGCTCCGCAAGAAGCTCGCCGAACTGGGCGCCGGCACGCCTGCCAGCTCCGCCGCCGCGGCTCCCGTCGTGGAAAAGGTCCCGGCACCCGTCAAGGCCGATAAGGACAAGGAAGACCGCGCCAAGGCAGAAGCTGAGGCCAAGGCCGCCGAAGCCGCCAAGGCCGCTGAGGTTGCCAAGAAGAAGGAAGCCGAGCAGGCGGCCGCACCGGCCCGCAGCGCCGCTACTCCGGCTGCCGAGTCCGCTGCAGGGCTGCTGGCCATGGCGCAGCAGATGCACGACAAGCACGTCGCCGACGGCGAGCAGCAGCGCGACAAGATCATCGCCGAAGCGCAGATCGAGGCCAGCAGCCTCGTCAACGATGCCCAGGAGAAGTCCCGCAAGATCCTCGGCGCCCTCGAGCAGCAGCGCTCCGTGCTGGAACGCAAGGTCGAGCAGCTCCGCGGCTTCGAACGCGACTACCGTTCACGCCTGAAGGCCTACATTGAAGGCCAGCTGCGTGACCTGGACGCCCGTGGCTCCGTGGCCGCTCCTGAGGTCGAAGCAAGCTAGGGCCAAAAGCAAAGTATTCTGATAGCCGGTGGCTGAGGATTCCTCGGCCGCCGGCTTTTGGCATTAACCGCAGGTTCCGCCGGCGGCAGTGCCCAAGCAACCAGCTCCCAGTCCCCGCACTGGCCCGTGAACGAAAGCCCTATGACTGACGCATCATCACCTGACGCCGCGCAGCCCGCTGAGTCCGACGAAGCACGTCCCATCAAGCCGCGGCCGCGGCGGGCCCTGCTGCTCTCCTTGTTCTTTGGCCTGGCGGCCTTCGCCTATGCCTTCGACCAGCTGACCAAACTGTGGGTCACCGCCAACATGACCGAGGGGGAGCGGATTCCCGTCCTGCCCCCGCTCCTGCATTGGTACTACATCCGCAACTCCGGTGCCGCCTTCTCCATCGGCGAGAACGTCACCTGGGTGTTCACGATCATCATGACCGCGGTGGCGATCGCCATCCTGCTGCAGCTGCGGAAACTCGGCTCGCTCTGGTGGGCCCTGGCGCTCGGGCTGCTCCTCGGCGGCGCCCTGGGCAACCTCACGGACCGCCTGTTCCGCGAACCCTCGTTCGCCATGGGCCATGTGGTGGACTTCATCCAGTTGCCCAATTTCGCGATCTTCAACATCGCCGACTCAGCCGTAGTGTCCTCGGTAGTGATCATCTGCCTGCTCACGCTGCGCGGGATCTCCCTGGACGGCTCGCACCCCACGAAGGACACAGTGAACCATGACTCCTAGGGACACGGCGCCTGAGCACACGACGCCCGAAGACCTCACGCCCGAAGACCTGGCCACTTCCGGCACACTGCCGGAGGACATCCTGCCGGAGGACGTCGACGACGAATTCACAGCCGACGACACCGGGGCGGGGTCCGCCGCGACACCGGCAGCATCCTTCCGCTTTGTGGTCCCGGACGAACTGGCCGGGACCCGCGTGGATGCCGGGCTGGCGAAGCTCATGGATATCTCCCGTTCGCAGGCCGCCGTGCTGATCGGCGAGGGCAACGTCAGCAGCGGGGACAAAGCGGTCGGAAAATCGCTCAAGCTTGCCCCCGGCACCGTACTCGACGTCGTCGTCCCGGCGCGCCGGGACCCCCTGGAAATTGTGGAGGAAGTCGTGGAGGACCTGACCATCCTGCTGGACGATGACGAATTTGTCGTCATCGACAAACCGGTCGGCGTGGCCGCGCATCCCTCGCCCGGCTGGGTGGGACCCACCGTCGTCGGCGGCCTCGCCGGCCTCGGCTACCGGATCTCGACCTCCGGCGCGCCGGAACGCGCGGGCATCGTCCACCGGCTCGACGTCGGGACGTCCGGGGTGATGGTGGTCGCCAAAACGGAAGAGGCGTACACAGCCCTTAAGCGCGCCTTCAAGGAACGCACCGTGGACAAGGTCTACCACGCCGTCGTCCAGGGCCTGCCGGACCCGCTGGCCGGCACCATTGACGCGCCGATCGGCCGCCACCCGGGCCACGACTGGCGCTTCGCCGTGATTGAAGACGGCCGGGATTCCATCACGCACTACGAGGTCCTGGAGGCGTTCGGCAAGGCGTCGCTGGTGGAAGTCCACCTCGAAACCGGCCGTACGCACCAGATCCGGGTGCACTTTTCCGCCTTGCGCCACCCCTGCGCCGGCGACCTGACCTACGGCGCGGACCCGCGGCTCGCCGCCACGCTGGGGCTCACCCGGCAGTGGCTGCACGCGCGGCAGCTGTCCTTCGCCCATCCCCGGACCGGGGAACAGGTCACCGTCACCAGCGAGTACCCGCAGGACCTGCGGTACGCCCTGGAGGTTCTGGAGTCCGGACAGGCCTGATTGGCTGCCCGGGCTGCGGTCCGCTGCCCGGGTCCCGCGGTGCGATCGGGCGGCGTCCGGAGTGCCGCGCTGAATCGTCCGTGCGCGGCACTAGAATGATTCGGTGACTTCCAGCAACAAATCGTTCGTTCATCTCCACAACCACACCGAATACTCCATGCTGGACGGTGCCGCCCGGCTGGGGGAGCTGTTCGACGAAACCGAACGGCTGGGCATGCCTGCCCTCGCCACCACGGACCACGGCTACCTCTTCGGAGCCTTCGACTTCTGGAAGCGGGCCACGGACCAGGGCATCAAGCCGATCATCGGCGTCGAGGCCTACGTCACCCCCGGAACCGCACGCACGGACAAGACCCGCGTCCGGTGGGGCGAGGAAAACCAGCGCAAGGACGATATCTCCGGCGGCGGTTCCTACACGCACATGACGCTGCTCAGCTACAACAACAAGGGCATGCGGAACCTCTTCCGTGCGTCGTCGATCGCCTCCTTGGACTCGGTCTTCGGCAAATGGCCCCGGCTGGACCGCGAGCTGCTGAACACCTACTCGGAAGGCCTGATCGCCACCACCGGCTGCCCGTCGGGCGAGGTCCAGACGAGGCTCCGGCTCGGCCAGTACCGGGAAGCCGTCGAGGCGGCCGCCGAATTCCGCGACATCTTCGGCGCCGAGAACTACTTCTGCGAACTCATGGACCACGGCCTGGACATCGAGCGGCGCGTCACCGGCGACCTGCTGCGGCTGGCCAAGGAACTAAACCTGCCGCTGGTGGCCACCAACGATCTTCACTACACCCACGAACACGACGCCAAGGCGCACGAGGCCCTGCTGGCCATCCAGTCCGGTTCCACTCTCCTGGAACCGACGTACGACAACGGCGGATCCCGGTTCGCCTTTTCGGGCAGCGGCTACTACCTGAAGTCACCGCAGGAGATGCGGGAGTTGTTCCGGGACCACCCGGAGGCGTGCGACAACACACTGCTGATCGCCGAGCGCTGCGAAGTGTCGTTCAACACCGGGGCCAACTACATGCCCCGGTTCCCCTGCCCGGAAGGGGAGGACGAGACGTCCTGGCTGGTCAAGGAAGTCGACAAGGGACTCCGCTACCGCTATCCCCAGGGCATCCCCGACAAGGTGCGCACCCAGGCCGACTACGAACTGGGCGTCATCAATTCCATGGGGTTCCCGGGCTACTTCCTGGTCGTGGCCGACTTCATCAACTGGGCCAAAAACAACGGCATCCGGGTGGGCCCCGGACGTGGCTCGGGCGCAGGTTCCATGGTGGCCTACGCCATGCGCATCACCGACCTCGATCCGCTGCACCACGGCCTGATCTTCGAGCGCTTCCTCAACCCGGACCGCGTCTCCATGCCTGACTTCGACGTCGACTTCGATGACCGGCGCCGCTCCGAAGTGATCGACTACGTCACACGCAAATACGGCGACGAGCGTGTCGCCATGATCGTCACCTACGGCACCATCAAGACCAAGCAGGCGCTCAAGGACTCCTCACGCGTGCTGGGCTACCCGTTCAGCATGGGCGAGACGCTCACCAAGGCACTGCCGCCGGCCGTGATGGCCAAGGACATCCCGCTCGCCGATATCCAGAACAAGGACTCCAAGCGGTACAGCGAGGCCGGCGACTTCCGGCAGCTCATCGCCACCGACCCGGAAGCCGCCAAGGTGTTCGAGACGGCGCTCGGCATCGAGGGCCTGAAGCGGCAGTGGGGTGTCCACGCGGCCGGCGTCATCATGTCCTCGGACCCGATCATCGACGTCATCCCGATCATGCGCCGCTTCCAGGACGGCCAGGTCATCACACAGTTCGACTACCCGACGTCCGAGGGCCTCGGCCTGATCAAGATGGACTTCCTCGGCCTCCGGAACCTCACGATCATTTCGGACGCCCTCGAAAACATCAAGATGAACCGCGGTGTGGACCTGGACCTGGAGTCCCTGGAGCTCGACGACGCGGCGTCCTACGAGCTCCTGGCCCGCGGCGACACCCTCGGCGTGTTCCAGCTCGACGGCGGCCCGATGCGGTCCCTGCTCAAGCTCATGAAGCCTGACAACTTCGAAGACATCTCCGCCGTGCTGGCGCTCTACCGGCCGGGCCCCATGGGCGCCAACGCCCACACCGACTATGCGCTGCGCAAGAACAAGATCCAGGAAGTCATTCCGATCCACCCGGAACTCGAGGAACCGCTCGCCGAGATCCTCGGCGGAACCTACGGCCTGATCGTGTACCAGGAGCAGGTTATGGCCGTGGCGCAGAAGCTCGCCGGGTACACGCTGGGCCAGGCGGACATCCTGCGCCGGGCCATGGGCAAGAAGAAGAAATCCGAGCTGGACAAGCAGTTCGCCGGGTTCTCCCAGGGTATGCAGGACAACGGCTACTCCATGGCCGCGGTCAAGACCCTGTGGGACATCCTCCTGCCGTTCTCCGACTACGCGTTCAACAAGGCACACTCGGCCGCCTACGGCGTGATCTCCTACTGGACGGCGTACCTCAAAGCGCACTACGCGCCGGAGTACATGGCCGCCCTGCTCACCAGCGTCGGCGACGACAAGGACAAGTCGGCCATCTACCTCAACGAATGCCGACGCATGGGCATCACGGTGCTGCCGCCGGACGTCAACGAGTCCGCCCTGAACTTCACCCCCGTCGGCAACGACATCCGCTTCGGCATGGGCGCCATCCGCAACGTCGGCGTGAACGCCGTCGAGGCCATGGTGGCGGCGCGCGAAAAGGAGGGCGCCTACACGTCCTTCAAGGACTACCTGATGAAGGTCCCGGCCGTGGTGTGCAACAAGCGCACCATCGAGTCCCTGATCAAGGCCGGCGCGTTCGACTCCCTGAACCACCACCGGCGCGCCCTGGCGATGATCCACGAAGAAGCCATCGACTCCGTCATCACGCTCAAGCGCAACGAGGCGATCGGCCAGTTCGACCTCTTCGCCGGGTTCGACGAAGCGGAATCCGAGGCGTCACTGAGCATCGAAATCCCCGATCTTCCCGAATGGGACAAAAAGGACAAACTCTCCTTCGAACGCGACATGCTCGGGCTCTACGTCTCGGACCACCCGCTGCAGGGCCTCGAAGGACTGCTGAGCCAGCACGCCGACCAGTCCATCACCTCGATCATCGCCGAGGACGGCCCGCACGACGGCGCCATCGTCACCATCGCCGGGATGATCACCTCGCTGAGCCGGCGGATCGCGAAAGCCAGCGGCAACGCCTACGCCCGCGCGGAGATCGAGGACCTGGGCGGCTCCGTCGAGGTCATGTTCTTCGGCCAGGTCTACGGCCCCATCGCGTCCGTCCTGGCGGAAGACCTGATCGTGGTGGTCAAGGGGCGGCTGCAGCGCCGTGACGACGGCGCCATCGCCCTGAACTGCATGGAACTCTCCGTCCCGGACCTCAGCGAGGGCCTCAACGGGCCGCTCGTGATCACGGTGCAGACACACAAGGCGACCGAAGCCGTGGTGACCGAGCTGGGAGACGTGCTGCGGACCCACCGCGGCAAGTCCGAGGTGCGGCTGCACCTGCAGGGCGACTCCCGCGTGGAGGTCATGGGCCTGCCTGTGCATCTGCGGGTCAACCCCAGCCCGTCATTGTTCGGAGACCTCAAGGTGCTCCTAGGTCCCACCTGCCTGGATAACTAATCATCTGCAGGGGGCTCTCCGGCCGCCGAAGTGACAGTTGACGCCCATGCCGCGCAGGGACATGGGCGTTAAGTGTCACCTCGGCGGGTGAAGGCGCGGCTCAGATCTCGTAGTCCAGCGGCACGGGCTGGCCGTAGGAGCCGGAGTGGTAGAGCAGGGGAGCGCCGTCGGCGCCCACTTCACCTTCCACGACCTCGACCACTACCACGGCGTTGTTCTCGAAGGAGAGACGCATCTGGACCTTGCCGATCAGCCAGCCGGCAACATCATTGAGGATCGGCACGTCGTGGGGTCCGAGCGCCCAGTGGTCGCCCTCGAATCGGTTGCTGGTCCGGGCGAAGCGGTCGGCCAGCTCCTGGTTTTCCAGCCCCAGCATGTGGACGCCGATGTAGGTGGTGTTGGCCACGGCCGGCCAGGAGCTCGAGGTCCGGGCCATGTTGAAGGTGAACCGGGGCGGCTTCGCCGAGAGCGATGCCACGGAGGTTGCCGTGAATCCGAAGGGGACACCGTTGAAGTTGGCCGTGATGATGGCCACGCCGGCGGCGTGCCGGCGGAACATCTCCCGAAAAGTTCCCTCGAAGGCTTGGTCCTCTGTGGCCACTGCGATCCAACTCCCTGCTGCGTGTGTGATGTTCCTACCCTGCCAGCGTATTGCTCCTTTGCCCGGTCGCGGTATTTGTTCCACCGGAGGTGACCCGTGGGAACGTCATCCGGGGTCGTACGGTGTCATGTGCCCGGCGCCGGAAAGCTTGTTAAGGTTTGTTGCATGACACAGCCAGCAGTACACGGCCAGCACCCGCACGATGCCCCGCAGAACGTCCGGCCGGGCGACACTGTGCCCGCCGCTTTTCCGGCGGACGCTGCCCCCAGCCACCCGGCGCCGGAGGCGGGTAGGTCCGCCATGTCGTGGCGGAAGGCCGCTGTCATTGCCGCCGCCGGTGTCCCGGTGGGGCTGGTCTGGTGGCTCCTGGCGCCCTCGGGGTTGAACCTGCTCTCGGGCAATCCGGAGCTGCGGAGCGGCGGCAACACGGAAGGGTGGCTGCCCCGGGACCTGGTGCTGGCTGGGCTGTTCCTGCTCGCCGGCTGCATTTCGGGTGCCGTAGCCTCCGGAACCAAGCACCACGGACCGTCCGGTCGGGACGTACTCCTGGCCGTGGGTGCAGGAGCAGCAGGCGCCCTCGCCGCCTGGGGGACGGGCGTCGTGTGCGGCCTGTGGTGGGGAACCCCGGAGGACACGTCGGCCAGCGCGAGTATCGCGTTTTCCCTGCGGTCCTTGGCCGTTTTGGCAATCTGGCCCGCCGCCACTGCCCTGGCCATCTTCCTGAACACCGTCTTCACCACGACGAAGCCCGAAACAACGGGCGAAACGACAGGTCCGGCTCCGTTGTAACCGGCACGACGTCACGGGCGCGGGACTCTGCGGCGCGGCACGTAAAATGAACGGGTGACCCCTTCAGCTGACAGCACCGTGCCCGCCGTTAATGCGCCCCCGGTACCCGCCGAACTCAACTTCCGCACCGTCGACCTGCGCGGCCAGCGGCTCACCCTCGCCGGGCTCCGTGCCGCGGTTCCCCGCGCGCAGGCAGGCACCAGGGCTGATGCCGAGCAGAAAGTCCTGGACATCATCGACGCCGTCCGCACCCGGGGCTTCGACGCGCTCAGCGAGCTCGCCCGGACCTTCGACGGCGTGGAGCAGTCGCACCCCCGTGTCCCCGCCGACGCCCTGACGGCGGCGCTGGCAGGGCTCGATCCCGCCGTACGTGCCGCACTGGAAGAGTCCATCAAGCGCGCCCGCCGTTTTGCCGACGCGCAGCGCCCGGCGGACACCGACGTCGAACTCGGCGAAGGCGCGGTGGTCAGCCAGAACTGGGTGCCCGTTGCCCGGGTGGGCCTCTACGTCCCCGGCGGCCTGGCCGTCTACCCGTCCTCCGTGATCATGAACGTCGTCCCGGCCCTCGCCGCCGGCGTCGAATCCATCGCCCTGGCCTCTCCTCCGCAGAAGGACTTCGGCGGACTGCCGCACCCCACCATCCTGGCCGCAGCGTGCCTGCTCGGGATCGACGAGGTCTACGCCATCGGCGGCGCCCAGGCCATCGCGGCCTTCGCCTACGGCATCCCCGGCGCGGGGGACACCGCCGGACTGGACCCGGTGGACGTCGTCACCGGCCCGGGCAACGTCTTCGTCGCCACGGCCAAGCGCCTTGTCAAGGGCGTCGTCGGCATCGATTCGGAGGCGGGCACCACTGAGATTGCGATCCTCGCAGACGCCACCGCACAGCCGGGACTGGTTGCCGCCGACCTGATCAGCCAGGCCGAGCACGACCCCAAGGCCGCGTCCGTCCTGGTGACGGACTCCGAGGCCCTCGCCGACGCCGTGCGCGTCGAACTGGACCGCCAGGCGGCAGCGACCAAGCACAGCGTCCGGGTCCGGGAGGCGCTCTCCGGCCCGCAGTCGGGCGTCGTATTGGTGGACGACCTCGAACAGGGCATCGCGGCGTGCAACGCCTACGCGGCCGAACACCTGGAAATCATGACGGCGGACGCGGCCGGCGTCGCGGGCCGGATCCGCAGCGCCGGTGCGATCTTTGTGGGGGACTACAGCCCCGTGAGCCTGGGTGACTACTGCGCAGGTTCCAACCACGTGCTGCCGACCAGCGGCACGGCAGCGTTCTCCTCCGGACTGAACGTCACCACGTTCCTGCGAGCCATCCAGGTGGTCAACTACACCCGTGCCGCACTGGAAGAGGTCAGCGGGCACATCGTGAGCCTGTCCGGAGCGGAGGATCTTCCCGCCCACGGCGAGGCCGTAACGGCCCGGTTCTCCGGGGCCACTAACCACAACATGTAGTAATTACAGGCTTGTTATTCAGCTACATCTAGTCGTAAACTGATGTCGGAGCCAACGGCTCCGAGAATTGCTGGCGTGCTCACGTCGACTGCTGTATTCACGTCGACTGCTGTATTCACATCGACCAGTTCGGCCGTCTGCTTTGCGACAGGGGAGGAAACAACGTGTATTGCCCGTTTTGCCGCAACCCTGATTCCCGCGTGGTGGACAGCCGGATCGCCGACGACGGCTCGGCCATCCGCCGCCGCCGGCAGTGTCCCGAATGCGGGCGCCGCTTCACGACTGTCGAAACCACCAGCCTCACGGTGATCAAGCGGTCCGGCGTCGGCGAGCCTTTCAGCCGCAGCAAGGTCATCAACGGCGTCCGCAAAGCCTGCCAGGGCCGTCCCGTCACGGAAGACGACCTGGCCATGCTCGCGCAGGAAGTCGAGGAAGCGATCCGCGCCTCCGGCGCCGCCGAGATCGATGCGCATGAAGTCGGCCTGGCCATCCTCAACCCGCTGCAGAAGCTCGACGAGGTCGCCTACCTGCGCTTCGCGAGCGTCTACCAGGCCTTCGAGTCCCTCGAGGACTTCGAAGCCGCCATTTCCCTGCTCCGCCATGAGGCCGAGACCAAGGGGCGCGAAGGCACCAGCCAGCAGAAGAGCCCGCTCTAGTACCAGCGGTCCTCAACCGGCGGAATCTGCCCATAGACTCCGGTGGTGGCAGCGGAGGGGAAGCCGCAGCCACCACCGGCACCACACACAACAAAGAGCTATAACTCCGGGTCGTTCCCAGCGTTCAGAACGACCCGGAGTGATAGCTCTTCTGGCTACCTCGCCTCGTGTGGCTACTTCGCCAGTTTGTGCTTCAGCGCGATTTCGACGGCGGCCCCCACGATGCCGGCGTCGTTTTTCAGTTCCGCCGGGACAATCGGCGTGCGCAGCTGCAGCCGCGGCAGGTATTCGTCCGCGCGCTTGGAGATGCCGCCGCCGACGATGAACAGTTCGGGGGAAAAGAGGAACTCCACATGCGAGAAGTAGCGCTGCAGCAGTACACTGTACTCCTCCCAGCTCAGGCCGTCCCGTTCGCGGGCGACGGCTGAGGCCTTGCTTTCGGCGTCGAATCCGTCAATCTCCAGGTGTCCGAGCTCGGCGTTGGGGACGAGCTTGCCGTCGAAGATGAACGCGGAACCGATTCCGGTGCCGAGGGTGATGACCAGGACGGTGCCCTTCACGAACTCGCCCGCGCCGAAGCGGGCCTCGGCGAGGCCGGCGGCGTCGGCGTCGTTGATGACCTCCACTGGACGGCCCAGCCGGGCAGTCAGCAGGCCATCGATGTCCATTTCCAGCCAGGACTTGTCCACATTGGCGGCGGAGTGGACCACACCGTGTTGGATGATACCGGGGAAGGTGACACCCACCGGCGAGTCGGGGGCCGGCGCCTCGGGGCGGGCGGACAGCTCGGCGACCACCTGGGCGACCACCTCGGCCACGGATTCCGGCGTGGAGGGCTGCGGAGTGGGAATGCGGAGCCGGTCACCGATCAGCTTGCCCTTTTTCAGGTCGACGATCCCGCCCTTGATGCCGGTGCCGCCGATGTCGATGCCGATCAGCGGGGCGTTCTTCTTCGACTTCTCGTCCTTCTTGGCCAATGTGGTTCCGTTCGTGGAAGGGTCAGGGGCAGGGCTAGGAGGGGGCGGCGCAGGGCCGACCGGAGAAGACCGGGATCTTCTCGTGGGAATCAGGGGAGGGTCAGGACTTCCGCGCCGGACTCCGTGACGAGCAGGGTGTGCTCGAACTGCGCGGTGCGTTTGCGGTCACGGGTGACGACGGTCCAGTCGTCGGCCCACATGTCCCAGTCCACGGTGCCGAGTGTCAGCATGGGTTCGATCGTGAACACCATGCCCGTCTCCATCACAGTGTTGTAGGCGGGCGCGGCGTCGTAGTGCGGGATGATCAGGCCGGTGTGGAAGGCCTCGCCCACGCCGTGGCCGGTGAAGTCGCGGACCACGCCATAGCCGAAGCGTTTTGCATAGGACTCGATGGTGCGGCCGATCACGTTGATTTCGCGGCCGGGGGCCACGGCCCGGATGGCCCGGCTCAGGGATTCCTGCGTGCGCTCGACGAGCAGCCGCGATTCCTCGTCGACGTCGCCGACCAGGAAGGTGTAGTTGGTGTCGCCGTGCACGCCGCCGACGAAGGCGGTGATGTCGATGTTGAGGATGTCCCCGTCCTGGACCACGGTGGTGTCCGGGATGCCGTGGCAGATGACCTCGTTCAATGACGAGCACAGCGACTTGGGAAAGCCGCGGTAACCCAAGGTGGAGGGATACGCGTTGTGGTCGAGCAGGAATTCGTGGCCCACACGGTCGAGCTGGTCCGTGGTGACGCCGGGCTGGATGTGCTTGCCGACCTCCACGATGGCCTGCGCGGCGATCCGTGAGGCGATCCGGATCTTCTCGATGGTCTCCGCCGACTTGATCTCCGAGCCGGTGAACTTGGCCGGTCCGGGCTTGCCCACGTATTCGGGGCGCGGGATCGACGCCGGAACGGAACGTTGCGGGCTGACTGTTCCCGGGACGAGGGTGCCGATGGGTGCAGTCGAGGCTAGAGAAGGCATAGATTGATCATATAAGGCGATGCCGGAGGCAAATAAACAAACGCCAAGAAACATCAGCGCAAGGAGCATCAATGCCGGAGTACTGGTACAACGTCAACACACACGCGGTTGAAGAGGACGCCATGTCCGACTGGAGCCAGCTGATTGGCCCCTACAAGACGCGCGAAGAGGCCGAACACGCCCTCGAGAAGGTCAAGGCCCGCAACGAATCCTGGGAAAAGGGCGACGAGGACGATTAGCCCCCCGCGGGCGAGAGTCCGGCCGGCGGTGCTCGTGCGCGTCGCCGCTGGGCCGCCCGGCCGGCCCTTGTGGGCATTCCTGCTGGATTGCGGGGCTGATTTTCTCACCCGGCGCGGATGAGGGCCTGCCGGTTGGGCCCGGCCATACTGGGAAAATGCCGACGAGCGTTACCCGCACCCGCGGCGCCCGATTCTCCGATCTGGCCAGGCTGGCCGCAGCTTGGGCTGCCTCGACGGTTGCCCTGATTGTCACCGGTGCCCTGTTGCCGGGATTCTCGGCCAGCAGCTGGTGGTCGTACGCCGCCGTGGCCGCGGCAGCCGGCGTCGTCGGCCTGGTCCTCCGCCCGGTGCTGGTGGAGGTTTCGGCGCGGGTGGGCTGGCTGGCGGTGCTGCTTACCGCCCTCCTCGGGCAGGCCCTCATCATGTACGTGGCTATCCTGCTGGTGCCCGGCATCGAGTCGACGGCGTGGACGGCCTTTGCCGCCACCTGGGTGAGTGCGGCCGTGGGCACGCTCATCTCGTGGACCACCACGGCCGGTACTGATGACGGCCTGATCACCTCATTGGCCGGCAGGGCGGGCCGGCAGCAGACGGTGGCCGACCCGGAGGTCGACGGCGTCCTGTTCGTGCAGCTCGACGGTGTCCCCTTCCCGGTACTGCAATGGGCGGTCCAGTCCGGGGCCGTGCCGCATGTGCGGCGCTGGCTGGCGTCGGGGGATTACGTGCTCAGGGAGTGGACTCCGCAGCTGCCGTGCACCACGCCGGCCAGCCAGCTGGGCATCCTGCACGGCACCGTTGACGGGATCCCGGCGTTCCGGTGGTACGACCGTGACCTCAACCGGGTCCTGGTGGCCAACCGTCCGGCGGACGCCCGGGTGATCGAAGAATGGCACAGCACCGGCCGCGGCCTGCTCAGCGACGACGGCGTCTCCATTTCGAACCTGTTCACCGGGGACGCGCCCCGGGCGCTCATGACGATGAGCAGGGTGGAGGTCCAGCGCGGCTCCACGCAAACCCGGCGTGCGTTTGCGTGGTTTTTCACTTCCCCGAACGGTTTTATGCGCAGCCTCACCCGGACCGTCGGGGAGATCGTCAAGGAACGCTGGCAGGCCCGGCGTCAGGTCAGGCGTGACCTCGACCCGCGTGTGCACCGCGACTGGACCTTCGCACTACTGCGGGCAGTGACCAACGGGCTGCTGCGCGACCTCAACACCGCCCTGGTCGCCGAAGAACTGCGGCGCGGAACAAAGAGCATCTATGTCGACTACGTTGACTACGACGAAATCGCCCATCACGCGGGCATGTTCCGGCCCGAGTCGCTCGCCGCCCTGGATGGCCTGGACCGCACGCTGGGATCGCTGGCACAGCTCGCTGCCGACGCTCCCCGCCGCTACCGGCTGGTGGTGCTCTCGGACCACGGCCAGTCCCAGGGCACCCCGTTCGCTGACCGGTATGGCCAGTCGCTCGGCGATTTGTGTGCGGAACTCATGCAGGAAGACGTGCAGAATGTGGACGCGTCCGTCGAAGGGCTGGGGCGTGCGGACTCCATTGCCGGCGACGTCGCGGCAGGCGGGATGACAGGAAAGCTCGCCGTCCGGGCCGGCGAGGGGCTGGCAAAGGCCCAGCAGACGCCGGCAGCCGGCGACTCCGCTCCAGGCAACGCCGCCGAGGAGCCGGTGGTTGTGCTGGGCTCGGGCAACCTGGGCCTGGTCTACGTGCGGGGTGACCGGCGCTGGACGCTCCAGGGGCTCGACCGGGAATGGCCGGCGCTGGTCCCCGGCCTGGCGGGGCACCCCGGCGTCGCGTTCGTCGCCGGCATCGACGACGAAGGCCGGGCGTGGGCGATCGGGAGCGGCGGGCGCCTCAACCTCACCAGCGGTGACGTGGAAGGGACCAACCCGTTGGCCGGCTTCGGTCCCCACGCGGCGCGGGTGCTCCTGCGCGCCCTGCTGCTTCGCGAGGCACCGGATCTGTACGTCAACAGCACGGTCGATCCGGTGACCGGCGACGTCGCAGCGTTCGAGGGCCTGGTCGGATCCCACGGGGGTCTCGGCGGTTGGCAGGACCGCGCGGTGCTGCTGGGCCCGGCCGATCTTATGGCGGGGCTGCCGGAGCGGATAGAGGGGGCCGATCAGCTCCACCGGGTGCTGGTGGCAATGCTCGAATCCTGTGGCCAGCGCCTCACCCTGCGGGACGTCCAGCCCTGATGCGAACCCGGGAACCGGTTGAAATGCGACCGGTTGAAATGCGACCGGTTCAAAAGAGACCCGTTCAAAAGAGACCGGTTAAGAAGCGAAACTGTGCCGGTTGCGGGCCTTCGGCTCACGCCGGCACAGTCCAGGACTGGCCGGGGGCGAGAACCACTGCCGAGCAGCCGGGAGCCTGATCCGCCACAGAGTCAGCGAAGCGGCGCCCCGGCAGTTCAAGCCAGCTCCGCGCGAAGTGGTTGACGAAGGGCGGGTGCAGCGTTCCCCAGTGCACCGGCAAGGCGAACCGCGCGCCGCTCGCTGAGACCGCCCGGGCCGCGGTCTCGGGCGTCAGATGCCCGCCGGAGAGCTTTGGTCCCCACCCCCACACCGGCACCAGGGCGACGTCGATGGGTCCGCCCGCCATGGCCGGGAGCGCCGCCATCTCCGGATACAACCCGGTGTCACCGGCGATCCAGACGACGCCCGACGGGCCCCGGACCAGCTGGCCATTGGCGTCGTTGGGCCGGTGCGGCATGGGACGCTGACCATGGTCGGCCGGCACTTGGCGTATCTCGACTCCGCTGCCCACCTGGACCCAACCGTCCCCCAGGGGAACCGCAGGCATCTGCGTTCGGCGGCGTAACCAGTCGGCGTTGGCCGGCGCGCTCATCAGGACTGCCCCGCGCAGCATCCGGAGGGAGCGCAGTTCGGCGTGATCGTGGTGCAGGTGGGAGAGAAGCACGACGTCGGGCCGGTTCCACGACGCAGGGTCCGGCCGGGGCGCCAGGCGTCGCAAAAACCCGGCATGGGGACGAAGCAGCGGATCGGTCAGGATCCGGATCCCGTCCAGATCGAGAACCACCGACGAGTGGCCAAGCCAGGTAATTCTCATGCCCGCACCCCTGACCGCCCGCACCGCTGACCGACCGCACCGTGACCCGACTGCAGGGGTCCGACCGCACGGTGGACCGACTGCAGCGGACCGCGGCGCAGCCCGTGGTCAGGTCAGGCCATCGCCTTGGCCTTGAGGGAATCGAATTCGGTCTGGCTGATGGCGCCGGAGTCGAGCAGCGCCTTGGCGTCGGCGATCTGGCTGGCCGGGGAGGCGGACTTGCCGGCGACCTGCTGGATGTACTCCTGCTGGGCGGCCTGTTGTTCCGCTATTGCCTTCATCTGCCGCTCCGTCATGCTGCGGCCCCTGGCGATCAGGTAGATGAGTGCTCCGAGCCAGGGGACAAAGATCAGCAGTATCGACCAGCCGGCCTTGCCCCAGCCGCTGAGCGTGTGGTCGCCGAACAAGTCGAACAGGCAGCGGAACCAGACCATCAGGGCCGCAATCCAGATGAAGAACCAGAAACTCCACAGCAGGACGTCCCAGAAGTCAGTCGAAATTGAGTCCATGGCTACTCCTCCACTAATGTCCCCCGGTGTCTGGCCCATCGCGTCGCTCGCGAATCCGGCCGGAATGGCGGAACTTCTGCCGGGGCCCGATGCAGGCCCTCAACCGCCAGCCTGCTCGTAATGGCGGTCCTCCGCATCGTTCGTGAAGGATGAGGTGACGCCGCGAACCCGCAGTGGGGGACCCGTTAGGACAGCGGCAGCGGGTGCCTAGAAGGAGTGCTCGGGGCCGGGGAACTGACCGGACCGCACGTCCTCGCCGTACGCCTTGGCGGCATCGCTGAGGGAGGTGCGCAGGTCCGCGTACTGCCTGACGAACTTGGCCATCCTGCCGCCGCGCAGGCCCGCCATGTCCTGCCACACCAGGACCTGGCCCGTGGTGGCGTTGCCGGCGCCGATGCCGACAGTGGGGACGTCGACGGCGGCGTCCACGGCCGCCGCCGTCTCCGCCGGAACCATTTCCATCAACACGCAGAACGCGCCGGCGTCGGCCAGGGCGACAGCGTCGTCGATCAGGCGCTGGGCGTCATCGCCGCGGCCCTGGACCCGGTAGCCGCCGAGCGCGTGCTCGCTCTGCGGGGTGAAGCCGATGTGCGCCATCACAGGAATCCCGGCCTGGACCATGGCCCGCACGGTCTCCGCGTAGAACTTGCCGCCCTCGATCTTGACCGCGTGGGCGAGCCCTTCCTTGAGGAACCGCACGCCGGTGGCCACAGCCTGCTGCGCGGAGACCTCGTAACTGCCGAACGGCAGGTCCGCCACCACGAGGGCGCGCCGGGCGGAGCGGGTGACGGCGCGGCACAGCGGGAGCAGTTCGTCCACGGTGACGGGCAGGCTGGTTTCGTTGCCGAACACGTTGTTCGAGGCGGAGTCTCCCACCAGGAGGACCTCGATGCCGGCCTGGTCGAAGATTTCCGCCGTGTACTGGTCATAGGCCGTCAGCATGGCAAAGCGCTCACCGTTGAGTTTCGCCTGGCGCAGGTGGTGGGTGCGGATCTTCGCCGCCGGCTTCCGGGACGGCTCAGTCCCTGCTGCCGATGCGGCCGGCTGGGCGGCGCCGGCGGCCGAGGGGCCGTTGCCGTAAGGAGCCGTTACTTCTGCTGCGGGCATGCTGGAATCGGGGCTTTTGCTTGTGGCCATGGCACGAGCGTAGTGCGATACCGCGCGTCCTAGCTACCGCGTTCCGGCCACCGGGCCGGTGAAACACATCACACCGCCCGGTGAACCGACTCCGTGTCGGGCCTTCGGGCACCGGCTTCCGGCAACTGGACCCCGGAACCGTATGTTAACGCTGTGTTACGTGAGTCGGCTGCTCCAGCAATCACTGGCAATGATTAGTAAAGTGAATCCTGAGCAGCTGCGGGACCATGCCTGGCGGGAGTCAGGTGGGGCCCCGGGCACGGACGTTGAACCGGAAAGAGGCCACTATGGACCGCCAGCAAGAGTTTGTCCTGCGGACAATCGAAGAGCGCGACGTGCGGTTCGTGCGGCTCTGGTTTACCGACGTCGTGGGTTCACTGAAATCCGTGGCGCTCGCCCCGGCCGAGGTCGAAGGGGCCTTCGAGGAAGGCCTGGGCTTTGACGGCTCCTCGATCGAAGGCCTCGCCCGTGTCTTCGAATCGGACATGCTGGCCCAGCCGGATCCCGCCACCTTCCAGATCCTGCCCTGGCGCGGCGAGACGGAGGCGACGTCCCGTATGTTCTGCGACGTCCTGACGCCCGACGGCGAACCCTCCGCCGCGGATCCGCGCAACGTCCTCAAGCGCAACCTGGCCAAGGCCGCTGACATGGGCTTCACCTGCTACACGCACCCCGAGATCGAGTTCTACCTGTTGAAGTCCCAGCACCCGGGACCAGACGGCGCTCCGGTGCCGGTGGACGAAGGAGGCTACTTCGACCACGTCCCGGGCGGCGTCGCCCAGGACTTCCGCCGCACCGCCGTGACCATGCTCGAATCGGTCGGCATTTCGGTCGAGTTCAGCCACCACGAGGCGGGCCCCGGCCAGAACGAAATCGATCTGCGCTACGCGGACGCGCTGCAGACCGCCGACAACATCATGACGTTCCGCACCGTGATCAAAGAGGTCGCGCTGCAGCAGGGCACCTACGCCACTTTTATGCCGAAGCCGTTCACGGCGCATCCGGGCTCGGGCATGCACACGCACTTCTCGCTCTTCGAGGGCGACACGAACGCTTTCTACGAGGCCGGGGCCGAGTTCCAGCTCTCCGAAACGGCGCGGCAGTTCATTGCCGGCATCCTCAAGCACGCCCCCGAGTTCACCGCGGTCACCAACCAGTTCGTGAACTCGTACAAGCGGCTCTGGGGCGGCGGCGAAGCCCCGAGCTACCTCAGCTGGGGCCACAACAACCGCTCCGCCCTGGTCCGCGTCCCGCTGTACAAGCCCGGCAAGGGCCAGTCCGCGCGGATCGAATACCGCGGCATCGACTCAGCGGCCAACCCGTACCTGGCCTACGCCGTGCTGCTCGGGGCCGGGCTCAAGGGCATCGAGGAGGGCTACCAGCTCCCTGCCGCCGCCGAGGACGACATCTGGTCGCTGAGCTCGGCCGAGCGCCGCGCGATGGGCCACGATCCGCTCCCGGCCAGCCTGCACGATGCCATCCGCACCATGGAGGACTCCGAGCTGATGCCGCAGATCCTGGGCGAGCAGGTGTTCGAGCACTTCCTGCGGAACAAGCGGGCCGAATGGCAGGACTACCGCCTGCAGGTCACGCCCTACGAGCTGCAGCGCAACCTCGGCATCCTTTAGGCGCCCCGGTGAGCCTGGCACGACGCCTCATTGCCGCCGGTTTCAGCGACCTGGAAAACGGCGAACGGTGGCTGGCGGCCCCCGAACTGGAGGGCCTGGACCAGGACGTCCTCTTCGCCGGGCTGCAGCTTGCCGCGAACCCGGACACGGCGCTGCAGTCCCTGGTCCGGCTGATCGAGAAGCACCCGGACTTGCGGAAGCTCGCGGCCGCGGAGCCCGAACGCAGCGAACCGCTGTACCGGGTGCTGGGGGCCTCGGAGGCGCTGGGCGAGTTCCTGATCCGCCACCCCAAACACCTCGACGCCTTCGACGTGACGGCCAGCCCGGAACCGCGCGCCGCGGACGCGGCCGTGCTGCGGGCCCGGCTGCTGCAGTCCGTGCGCGCCGATCCGAAATCCGCCCGCCCGGTCGCCGCACTGACGGGGCAGGAAGGTTACGAGGCGCTCCGCACGGAGTACCGCCGCGGCCTCGTGGATCTCGCCGTCAAGGACCTCTGCGCCGCTGACCCGCTGGACTTCATGCCCGCCGCCGGCGCCGAGCTGGCCGACCTCGCCGGTGCCGCGATCGAGGCGGCCCTGGCCGTCTCCCGCGCCGAGGCCGCCGGGCACTTCAGCGCCGCGGAGGTGGCCGACGTCGGGCTGGCCGTCATCGGCATGGGCAAATGCGGTGCCCGGGAACTCAACTACATTTCCGACGTCGACGTCATTTACGTGATCGAGTCCGGCGAGCTGGACGACCCTCGCGCCAACACCATCGGCACGGCCTTGGCCTCCGGCATTTCCCGGGCCATCATGTCCCCGGGCCGCGAACCCGGGTTGTGGGAGGTGGACGCCAACCTGCGGCCGGAGGGCAAGTCCGGGCCCCTGGTCAGGACCCTCGCCTCGCATCAGAGCTACTACGCCCGCTGGGCCGAGAGCTGGGAGTTCCAGGCCCTGCTCAAGGCCCGCACCATCGCCGGGGACGCCGAGCTCGGTGCCAGCTACGAGGCCGCCGTCGCGCCGCTGATCTGGTCCTCCGCCGGCCGGGAAGGTTTCGTGGAGTCCGTCCGCTCCATGCGCCGCCGGGTCACCGAACACATCCCCGCGGACGAGGAGCAACGGCAGATCAAACTGGGCCGCGGGGGACTGCGCGACGTCGAATTCACCGTCCAGCTGCTGCAGCTGGTACACGGCAAGTCCGACGAAACCCTGCGCTGCCGCGACACCACGTCGGCGATCGCCGCGTTGTCCGCGGGCGGATACATCGGCCGCTCCGACGCCGCCGAGTTCGACCGGGACTACCGCTACCTCCGGCTCCTCGAACACCGGATCCAGCTCTTCCAGCTGCGCCGCACCCATCTCATGCCAGTCAAGGAAGCCTCGCTCCGGGCCCTCGCCAAAGCCATGCTGGGGCCCTTCTCCAGCGAACGGCCCAAACCCGACGCCCTGGCCGCGGCCTGGCGCAGCACCAAACGCTCCGTCCGCGAGCTGCACGAGCGCATCTTCTACCGCCCGCTCCTGAACACCGCGGCGGCGCTCAGCAGCGAGGAAGCCAGGCTCACGCCGGAAGCGGCGCAGGGACGCCTGGCCGCGCTGGGCTACCTCGATCCGAGCGGCGCGATGCGGCACATCGAAGCGCTCACCGCGGGCGTCAGCCGCCGCGCCGCGCTCCAGCGCCAGCTCCTGCCGATCCTGCTCGGCTGGCTCGCGGAGGGTGTGGATCCCGACGCCGGCCTGCTGGCCTTCCGCCGGGTCAGCGAAGCGCTCGGCACCACCCACTGGTATCTCGGCATGCTGCGGGACTCGACGGCGGCGGCCGAACGGCTCTGCCATGTGCTGTCCAACTCCCGGCTGATCGCCGATCTGCTGGAGGTCTCACCCGAATCCGTGGCCTGGCTGGGCTCGGACAAGGACCTGGTTCCACTGACCTTTGAGGCGCAGTGGCTCGAGATTGTCTCCAAAATGTCCCGCCACGCGGAGCCGGAAAGCGCCATGCGGCTGATCCGGTTGATCCGCCGCCGCGAGATCCTGCGGATTGCGATCGCGGACAGTGCCGGGCTGCTGGACCAGGACCAGGTGGGCGCGGCGCTGGCCGACACCGACCGTGCCGCCGTGCTGGGCGCCCTGCGCGTGGCGGAAACCGTCGTCACAGCCGGGGAGCCGCTCAAGACCCATGTGCTGGTGGTAGCCATGGGACGCCAGGGCGGCCGGGAGATCGGCTACGGTTCGGATGCCGACGTGATCTATGTGCACCGCGGCCTGCCCGGCGTCCAGGAGGACGAGGCCCAGCAGCAGGCCCTGCAGATTGTGGGCCGGCTCTCCAGCCTGCTGACGCAGCCGCTCAAGCCCGCCATCCTCGCCGAGCGCGTCCTGATGGTCGACGCCGACCTGAGGCCCGAGGGCAAGAGCGGGCCGATGGTGCGGTCACTCGAATCCTATGCCGAGTATTACCGCCGGTGGTCGCTCGTCTGGGAGGCCCAGGCGCTGCTGCGCGCCCGCCCGATGGCGGGAGACGATGAGCTCGCGGCCGATTTCGTCGCGCTCATCGACCCGCTCCGCTACCCGGAGTCGCTCTCCGAGCAGGACGCGCGTGAGGTCCGGCGCGTCAAGGCCCGGGTGGAGGCGGAACGGCTGCCCCGCGGCGCGGACCCCGCCCGGCACCTGAAACTGGGCCGCGGCGGCCTGAGCGACGTCGAATGGCTGGCCCAGCTGCTCCAGCTGCAGCACGCCGGTGAGTACCCGGAACTGCGGACCACGTCCACCGTGGAGGCGCTCGAGGGCGCTGCCGCCGTCGGGCTCCTCGAACCGGACGACGTCGAGATCCTGCTCCGGGCCTGGCGCCTCGCGAGCCGGATCCGGTCGGCCAACGTGATCTGGACCGGCCGGGCCTCGGATGTGCTGCCGTCCTCCCGCCGGGACCTGGAAGCGGTGGCCCGCTGGTGCGGCTACGGGCAGGGCAACGCCGCAGCGCTCGAGGAGGATTACCTGCGGTTGAGCCGGCGCGCCCGGAGCGTGTTCGAACGGGTCTTCTACGGCCAGTAGGTGTTTTGTGGCGGGCCCGGGCAACCGGCCGGGGGAGCGTCCGGGGGCTGACACTCCGCGGGCGCGGTGCTACCTTAGCCGCATGCCCAGACAACTGTTTGTGAACCTTCCCGTCCAGGACCTCGACAAGACGGTGGAGTTCTTCACCGCGTTGGGGTTCTCGTTCAATCCTGACTTCACTGATGAGAACGCCACGTGCATGATCGTCAACGACGACGCATTTGTCATGCTGCTCGTTGAGGCCTACTTCAAGACGTTCACGTCGAAGGCCGTCGCGGAAGCAAAGGGTGCCGCCGAAGTCATCATGTCCTTCTCCCTGGACAGCCGCGAGGCCGTCGACGAGGTCATCCGGAAGGCGCTCACGGCCGGCGGGGCGCCGTCCGAGGAAGCACAGGACTACGGTTTTATGTACACCCACAGTTTCCAGGACCCCGACGGGCACCTCTGGGAAGTGTTCTGGATGGACCCCGCAGGGCCGCCGAAGGACGCGGCGCTCTGACTGGGTCCATGTAGCGTGCGGTCCATGCAGCGCTTGATCCATGTAGCGTGCGGCGGGTCCCGCCCGGCTTGGGTACGCTTTCTGTCATGCCTGAAAACGTGTGGCTGATGCCGCTGAAGAATCTCGACGACGACGCCCGCGCCATCAAACTGGGGGAGATCGCCGAACTCGGGGTCACCGACGAGCAGCGCAGGTTCGTCGGCGAGCCGCTGCGGATGATGCTCATCGGGCTGGAGGAGGAGTCCCGCCACCCCATGGCGATTGACGCCAACGGCGCCGCGGTGGGCGTGCTGACGCTGCAGTCCGGAGCCGCGACGCTGGCGGGCTGGGCGGATGATGAGTCAGTCTGGCTGCTGCGCGGCTTCCTGATCGACCACCGGCAGCAGGGCAAGGGCCTCGGCGCCCCGGCCGTGGACGCCGCGGTGCGGGCCGCGGCGAAACTCACGGCCGCCCTCGGTGGCGACCAGACCGGCGTCGTGCTCTCGGTCAACGAAGAGAATCCCGCCGGGCAGTCCGCCTACCGCAAGGCCGGCTTCGAGGACCGCGGCCGGTACCTCGGCGGCGACGCCGGACCGCAGCGGACAATGTACCGGCCGTTCTGACCTCGCTCGCAACTCCCGGGTCCACCGCTGAGTCAGTCGCTGGGCCGGTCACGTCCCGAGCGGCGGCTGAACGACCGGCGGCCCCCACCGTGAAGGTAGCTTCATCGCCCTCGAAGAAGTCATCGCCGTCCACCTGGACCAGCTCTTCGCCGGGATGGAGGTGCTTTCTCGTACTTGTACTCGATCCAGGTGTCGATCAGGTCCTGGGTGAAGACGCCGCCGGCCTGGAGGAACTCATTGTCCTCGGCCAGGGCATCCAGGGCCTCTTCGAGCGTGCCGGGAGCCTTGGGGATGTCCTTGGCTTCCTCGGCGGGGAGCTCGTAGAGGTCCTTGTCGATCGGTGCCGGCGGTTCGATGCGGTTGCGGATGCCGTCGATGCCGGCCATCAGCTGGGCTGCGAAGGCCAGGTACGGGTTGGAGGAGGGGTCCGGCGCGCGGAACTCGATGCGCTTGGCCTTCGGGTTCGAGCCCGTGATCGGGATACGGATACCCGCGGAGCGGTTGCCCTGCGAGTAGACCATGTTGACCGGAGCTTCGAAGCCCTTGACCAGGCGGCGGTAGGAGTTCACCGTCGGGTTGGTGAAGGCCAGCACGGCCGAGGAGTGCTTCAGCAGGCCGCCGATGTACCAGCGGGCCATGTCGGACAGGCCGGCGTAGCCCTTTTCGTCGTAGAACAGCGGCTCGCCACCGTTCCACAGCGACTGGTGGCAGTGCATGCCCGAGCCGTTGTCACCGAAGACCGGCTTCGGCATGAAGGTGACCGACTTGCCCCAGGCATCGGCCGTGTTCTTGATGACGTACTTGAACTTCTGCAGGTCATCAGCCGCGTGGGTCAGCGTGGTGAACTTGTAGTTGATTTCGGCCTGGCCGGCGGAACCGACCTCGTGGTGGCTGCGCTCAACCTCAAGGCCGGCCTCGTCCAGGGCGACGCACATGGCGTCGCGGAGGTCCGCCTGCTTGTCAGTGGGGGAGACCGGGAAGTAGCCGCCCTTGACCGGGGTCTTGTAGCCGAGGTTTCCGCCCTCTTCTTCGCGGCCGGTGTTCCAGTGTGCTTCCTCGGAATCGATCTTGTAGAAGCTGCCCTGCGGGGAGGACTGGTACTGGACGTTGTCGAAGACGAAGAACTCGGCCTCGGGTGCAAAGAATGCGGTGTCGGCAATACCGGTGGAAGCCAGGTAGGCCTCGGCCTTCTCGGCCACGCCGCGGGGATCGCGGTGGTACGGGTCACCGGTGCGCGGGTTCACGATCGAGAAGTTCAGCGCGAGGGTCTTCTCCATGCGGAACGTGTCGAGGAACGCCGTCGTAACGTCCGGGATGAGCTGCATGTCCGACTCGGCGATGCCCTGGAAGCCGCGGATCGAAGATCCGTCGAAGAGCTGGCCGTTGACGAAGAAGTCCGCGTCAACGCTCTTGGCGGGCACGTTGAAGTGCTGCTGAACGCCAGGGAGATCGGTGAAGCGAATATCGACGAACTTTACGTCTTCGTCTTTGATGAACTTGAGGACTTCGTCCGCAGTCTTGAACATCTATGCTCCTTATGCATGTGAAAGATCTGGCCGTCAGGCCGTGTGGTCCAGCGCAGTCCGACAGCGGGGTAAACACAAAGGTCTGCCCCGCTCCTATGCCGCCAGCAACTGTTACCACCCTAAGGACACGGGATTTCCCCACGGTGTCCGCTTTGTTTCCGGCAGGTTACAGAATGCCCTGACATGTAAACGGTAGTCGCTGTCCACAACGTGGCCTATCCGTGACCAGAGTGTGGCCCCAGGATGTCCACACTCTGAACAGAGCGGAGCGGCCTTCGTTGCCGATAGTCTTGGAGGGTGGTTGATCGTAAAGACATAGGCTCATGGCTCAGCGGGCCGGACACGTCCGGCATCTCGAAGTACCCGGGGGAGCGGCTGGGCCTGCCCGAGTCCGGCCCGGGGTCCATCGCCCGCGCCGGCCGGCGCATCGTTGCCATCTGCATTGACTGGGGAATCGCGCTGCTGATCAGCAACTACGCGTTCGCCGGGAATCCCTGGGCAACCCTGGCCGTGTTCGCGGTGGAACAGGCCCTGCTGGTCGGAACTCTGGGCTATAGCATCGGCCACCGCATTGTGGGGATCCACGTCCTCCGGCTCGGCGGCGGCCCCGCCGGACCGGTTCCGGCCCTGGTCCGCAGCCTGCTGCTGTGCCTCGTGATCCCCGCCGTCATCTTTGACCCGGACCACCGCGGATTGCACGACAAGGCCATGAACACGGTCCTGGTCCGGATGTAGCTCCTCCCGGTGCCGGGGCGGGCTTAGAGGTCGACGGCCCCGACGGCTCCCGGGCCTCAAGGGGGCACCGGAGGCAGCCGTTCGCCAGGAGGGGCCGCTTAACCTCTCCGGATAGCGGCCATATGCGTCAGATGGGTGCCGTGGGGGTGCCAAGGCGCGGGCAAGGGGGCTGCTGCGCGGTGGCGACGGCCCCGTGGCATGGCATTACTAACCGGAAGGCCCACGCCGGACCGTGGCGGCTAGACGCCGGCGGTTTCCTGCGCCGGCGTTGCCGCATCCTGTCCGGCGTTGACCGTCAGGTAGCCGCGGCGGCCAGCCCAGCGCTCAAACCAGACGGTGGCGAACGGGAACACCGCGGAGAGCCCGGCGAAGAACGCCACACGGAACGGCCAGCGCTGCATGCCCCACAGGCTCAGCGCCGCGATCCCGTAGCCGATAAAGAGCGCCCCGTGGATCGGACCCGCGATCTCGACTCCGAGTTCCGTCGTCCGGGTGACCCATTTGAGAAACATGCCCACCAGCAGCGCGGCCCAGCTGAAAGCCTCGGCAATGGCCAGGATCCGGAAGATGCGGATGACGGCAGCGGTGGATGGCAGTTTCATGGCGGAGTCTCCGGCTCTGTCCCGGCGGGACGTGGAAGTGTCGTGGGCAATGGAAACGCCCCGGCTGCCAGCCTGTAAGGCGGTACCGGGGCGTCCCTGTTCTCTGGCGTGTGGCCTAGCGTCCGCGGGCTGCTTTGCGGTCCGGGCGGGCCTTGTAAGGATCAATGCCCTTGGGGATCGGCAGCCGGCTTCCAAGCGAGGAGATGCGCTTGGAGACGGTGCTGACTTCGAGCTTGGTCAGTTCGTTCTTCATCTTGGTCATCTTCTTGGCGACCTGGCTGATCGGAACCTGGCCCTCGCCGCGGCCGCTCTCAATCACGTGGATGGTGACGTTCGGCAGGATACGGGCGAGGCGCTTGCGTTCGGCGTCGAGGAGCGGTTTGACGCGGGAGCTGGGGCCTTCGCTGACGAGGACGACGCCGGGGCGGCCGATGGCGCGGAAGACGGCGTCCTGCGTGCGGGGGTTCACGGCGACGGGCTGCTCTTCGACGATCCAGCCGCGCTTGAGTGTGCCCAGCGCAGCGCCGGAGGCGCCCGGCTGGTTTTCAATGCGGGCGAAAGCCGCGCGCTCCGCACGGCGGGACAGGATCAGGGTCGCCGCGAGGACGCCCAGCGGGATGCCGATGATCAGGCCGGTGATCCAGTTGTCCAGCAGGAATCCGATGACGAAGCTGACCGCGACGACGCCGAGGAACGCCAGCAGCATGAGCCACGGCACCATCGGATCGTGCTGGCGGGTCATCTGGAAGACCTCGCCGATCTGCTTCAGGCGGCTCGGCTTCTTGACCTTGGCCGCCTTGGGCTTGCGGGAAAAGAGGCCTCGCTTTGGAGCATCAGAAGCCGGAGTGGAGTTACTGGAATCAGGGGAAGTCGCCATAGTGCCTTAATTCTACGTGATGGACAGCGAAGGGCCGGACGCCGGATTGCTCCGGTGCCGGCCCTTTTGCGGTAATCGTTGCGGCTGTGGTCAGGAGTGCGCCGCGAGCAGTGAGCTGGCTTCCTGGCGGGTGCTGCCGGAGCTTTCGATGTGGGCGAGCTGGGCCGGGATTTCCCAGCCCTTCTTGCGCATCGCGGTGGCCCAGAGCCGTCCGGCCCGGTAGGAGGACCGCACCAGCGGCCCGCTCATGACGCCGAGGAAACCGATCTCGTCGGCTTCCTCCTGGAGGTCCACGAACTCCTGCGGTTTGACCCAGCGGTCAACCGGCAGGTGCCGTTCGGACGGGCGAAGGTACTGGGTGATGGTGATCAGGTCGCAGCCTGCCTCGTGCAGGTCGCGAAGGGCCTCGGAGATTTCCTCGCGGGTCTCGCCCATGCCCAGGATGAGGTTGGACTTTGTGACCATGCCGAGCTTGCGGCCCTGCGTGATGACATCCAGCGACCGCTCGTAGCGCCGCCTCGTGCAGGTCCCGGAGAGCTTCGGAGATTTCGATCAGGTCGCAGCCGCCTCGTGCAGGTCCCGGAGAGCTTCGGAGATTTCCTCGCGGGTCTCGCCCATGCCCAGGATGAGGTTGGACTTTGTGACCATGCCGAGCTTGCGGCCCTGCGTGATGACATCCAGCGACCGCTCGTAGCGGAAGGCCGGACGGATGCGCTTGAAGATCCGGGGAACGGTCTCGACGTTGTGGGCGAACACCTCGGGCTTGGAGTCGCAGATCGCCTCGATGTGCTCCGGTTTGCCGGAGAAGTCAGGGATCAGGAGTTCGACGCCGGTGCCCGGGTTGAGTTCGTGGATCTTGCGGACCGTTTCGGCGTAGAGCCAGACGCCCTCGTCCGCGAGGTCGTCGCGGGCCACACCGTGACAGTGGCGTAGCGSAGCTGCATCGCCTGGACCGACCGGGCCACCTTGGTGGGTTCGAAAACGTCCACGGGGGAGGGCTTACCGGTGTCGATCTGGCAGAAGTCGCAGCGGCGGGTGCATTCGGAGCCGCCAATCAGGAAGGTGGCTTCCTTGTCTTCCCAGCACTCGAAGATATTGGGGCAACCGGCCTCTTAAGTCAGGGATCAGGAGTTCGACGCCGGTGCCCGGGTTGAGTTCGTGGATCTTGCGGACCGTTTCGGCGTAGAGCCAGACGCCCTCGTCCGCGAGGTCGTCGCGGGCCACACCGGTGACAGTGGCGTAGCGCAGCTGCATCGCCTGGACCGACCGGGCCACCTTGGTGGGTTCGAAAACGTCCACGGGGGAGGGTTTGCCGGTGTCGATCTGGCAGAAGTCGCAGCGGCGGGTGCATTCGGAACCGCCGATCAGGAAGGTGGCTTCCTTGTCTTCCCAGCATTCGAAGATGTTGGGGCAACCGGCCTCTTCACACACAGTGTGGAGGCCTTCCTTCTTGACGAGGTTCTTGAGTTGCACGAACTCGGGACCCATCTGGACCTTGGCCTTGATCCAATCCGGCTTGCGTTCCACCGGGGTGGCCGCATTGCGCTGCTCGATGCGCAGCATTTTCCGGCCTTCTGGTGCCAGGGTCACAGTAGAGCTCCTTCATGGGTTGCAACTAGCGCTTCTTCATTGTTGCGCAGTTCTTCGACGATCCGCGAAACGAGGTCGGCGGGGGTGACGTCCCGGCCCGTCTCGTGGGAGATGGTGGTGACACCGGCATCGGTAATGCCGCACGCGATGATCTGGGCGTATGGGGCCAGATCGTTGTTGCAGTTGATCGCAAAGCCGTGCATCGTGACGCCCTCGTGGACGCGGATGCCGATCGCAGCGATCTTTCGCGCGGGCCCCTTCTCGTCCTGGTCGATCCAGACGCCGGCGCGTCCTTTGATTCGGACGGCTGCGATGCCGTAGTCCGCCAGGACCGCGATGATCACGGCCTCGAGCCGCTCCACGTAGTCGCGGATCCCGGCAGGGTTCCTGAGCTTGATGATGGGGTAGCCCACCAGCTGTCCGGGACCATGCCAGGTGAGCTTCCCGCCGCGGTCCACCGGCACCACGGGGGTGCCGTCGAAGGGACGTTCGTGGTCCTCGGTGCGTTTGCCGGCCGTGTAGACGGCCGCGTGTTCGAGCAGCAGAACCGTGCTGGGGGCGACGCCGGCGACGACCTTCTCGTGTAGTTCGCGCTGGATGTCCCAGCCACGGGTGTATTCGACGAATTCCGGGGCGAGACCCAGCCGGGAGAACTCAAGAGTCATGCCATCCAGCTTAGACCCCGTCCCGCATCCGTCCCGATTGTGTGCTTAAGCTCTCACTGCCGACCCCTCATGGATGCCCGTCGTCGAAGGCTATCCCCGGCCGGGACGTGGTGGTACTCTCCCTGCGAGGCCGGTGCCTGCCAGCGCCCGGCCACAGGGAGGGACACATGTCGAGCACCGTTCCGAAGAAGCAGATGACCGTGGTTCAAGCGGCGTTCATCGGGGTGGGGTCCATGGTGGGCGCGGGGATCTTCGCCCTGCTGGGAGCGGCGGGCGCCGTCGCGGGCTCCGCGGTGTGGGTGTCGTTTCTGGTGGCAGGTGCCATCGCCGGTCTGCAGGGCTACTCGTTCGCGAAGCTTGGCGCCGCGTATCCCTCAGGCGGGGGCATGCTCGCCTACCTGGCCCGCGGATTCGGTGAGGGGCACGTCACCGGCATCGTGTCATGGCTGTTCTACGTGACCGGCGCGATCGTCGGTGCAATGGTGGCATCGTCCTTCGGTGGTTACGCAAGCGCGGTACTGACGAACCGTGATCCAGGCTGGGCCAAGGTGTTCGCGGTCGCCCTCATCCTGGTCATGACCGTCCTGAACGCGGTCGGCTCCAAAGCAGTGGCAAGGGTCCAGTCCGTGATCGTGAGGATTGTGCTGGCCATCCTGTCAGTGTTCGCGATCGTGACAATCGCCAACTGGGACCCCACGCTCCTTGACCCATCCGGCTACCCCGGCGTACGGGAGATCATCGCGAGTGTGGCACTGACATTCTTCGCCTTCCTCGGGTTCGGCGTCATAACGTTCACCGCGAAAGACCTGCCGGACCCGTCCCGGCAACTGCCGCGCGCCATGTATCTGGCGTTGGCGGTCGCCACCACGGTATACGTCGCGGTATCCCTCGGCGTGTTCGGTACCCTGACCGCCGGCCAGGTGGTCGAATACGGCGCCACAGCGCTTGCCGAGGCCGCCAAGCCCACCCTTGGCCAGGCCGGCTATGTGCTGATGGTGATCACCGCCTTGCTCTCCACCTCCGGGGCCGTGAACGCCAGCCTCTACCCTTCGGTGGGTATGACCCGGCACCTGGCCTCCGTGGGGCAGTTTCCGCCGGTGTTCGGCAGGTCCGTAGGGCGACGGCGGGTGCCCGTCGGACTGCTGGTGATGGCCGGCCTGGCTGCGGTCATGGTGGTGGCGTTCAACCTGAACAGCATCGCATCGCTCGGAAGCGCCGTAGCACTGCTGGTCTTCTCCGCTGTCACCCTGGCCCACTTCAAGGTGTACAGGCAGACCGGCGCTAAGCTCATTGTGCTCATCGCAACCCTGTTCGCGACCCTGGGGACGTTTGTTGTGTTTTGCACCACCACGCTCGTCAACGAACCCGCCACTGCCACCGCGCTGTTGGTCATCCTTGCACTTGCTGTGGTTGTCGACCTGCTCTGGAAGCGCTCGCGGACGGCTGGGAGTAGCACCGCAGAAGCATGAAGTAAAGAGGAAATAGGGACTATTCCACGTGAATTCCCAGGTCCATGCTGTAGTCATCCCGCACACTATGTGATCGAGGGCAGTGGAATGTACAAATTTTCAACTCCTCGCCCCGGACGGTGTCGCACCGTCCGGCCCACAGCGCAAAGCCTGCCGTTGGGATGGGGCTGCAGTGAGCAGCGCTGATCAGACTATGGCCCGTCCGAAGGTGCCCACCGCCGTATGGATCTCCTGGGTTGCCTTGGCGCTGATGACCACCAGTTCGGTGGCCAGCCTGCGGGCCGCCCCGACCATGGCCGTCTACGGACTCGCTTCAGTCTTCCTGTATGTGGTTCCCGCGATCGTCTTCCTGCTGCCCACCTCCCTCGTGTCCGCCGAGCTGGCGTCCGGCTGGAAGGGCGGAATCTACAAGTGGGTCGCGACGGGCATTTCCAAACCCATGGGATTCCTGGCGGTTTGGTGCCAGTTCGCGATGACCATTTTCTACTATCCGACACTGCTCGGCTTCGTCGCGAGCACGCTGGCCTATGTGTTCAACCCGGAGCTGGCCAGCAACGGCGTGTGGACCGCGTTGGTGATTGTGGTGTTCTACTGGGCCGGCGTGTATGTCTCATCCCGGGGCACAAAGGGTGTGGCCGGCCTGGCCAGCGGTGGTTTGATCATCGGGACCCTGATCCCGGGCGCGCTGCTCGTTTTCCTGGGCGTTATGTTCCTCGGCCAAGGCAACGAGTCGGCCGCCCCGATGACCGCGGCCAACTTCCTGCCCGAGTGGGCCGGGCTGGCCAGCCTGGTGCTGATCGTGAACAACTTCCTGTCTTACAGCGGCATGGAAATGAACGCGGTGCACGTGTCCTCGCTGAAGGACCCGGCCAAGGAGTACCCGAAGTCGATGTTCCTGGCCATGGGACTCGTACTCCTGATCTTCATCCTTCCGGCGCTGGCGATCAGCTGGATCGTCCCGGCCGAGGAGCTCTCCCTCACCGCGGGCGTCATGCAGGCCTTCGACGCCGTGCTGGCGTCCTTCAGCCTGCAAGGCCTCACGCCGATCCTTGGAATCATGCTGGTCGCCGCCTCCCTCGGCGGCATGCTGACCTGGCTGGCCGGACCTTCCAAGGGCCTGCTGCTGATCTCGCGTGAGGAAGGCTACCTTCCGCCGTTCCTGCAAAAGTTGAACAAGAACGGCATTCAGCAGAACCTCCTGGTGGTCCAAGGGCTCGTCACCACCGTGATCGCGCTCGGCTACGCGCTGATCCCGGATGTCTCCAGCGCGTACTGGATTTTCTCGGTCATCACCACGCAGGTCTACCTGATCATGTACCTGCTGATGTTCGTGGCAGCCGTCCGGCTCCGCCGCAACGATCCGGACCACCCGCGTGGCTACCGCGCGCCGATGCTGATCGGCCTGTGCGGCGTCGGGTTCGCCGCCTCGCTGGCCGCCCTTCTCGTCGGGTTCGTTCCGCCGTCGCAGTTCGGCAACGGCGATCCGATTGTCTATTTCCTGATCGTCGCCGGCGGCGCCCTGGGGCTCGGCCTGCTGGTGCCGTTCCTCTTCTACAAGTTCCGCAAGCCCTCATGGAAGCTGCCTGACCAGGAGGCACAGACGGAGGTGGCCGGATCATGAGCACACACATGGAGTCCTCCACCAAAAAGGGACGCTCGGTGGTGTACGTCGTGTCCATCATCTTGCTCGTGGTCCTCGCCGTGATCGCCCTGATGACGTTCCGGTCCGCGCGGGAGACCCAGCAGTCACTGGAGAAAGCCGACCAACTGATCGCGTCGATCAACGAGGCCGGGGGGACGGCGCCCTCGCGCGAGCAGATCGCCCGGGTGCTCGGCGACGACGGCGGTGCGGTCTGTGCGAACCCGAACGACGCGCTGAGCCGGGCCATCCTCTTCAGCCAGCTGGCGAACGGCGCCGCCGGGCCAGGAACCCGACCGGTGATCGCGGACATCCGGTTCGTCCAGGGCCAGCTCCGTATCATCCAGATCTATTGCCCGGAGGAGCTGGAGGACTTCCAGAACTTCGTCGACGACCTCCAAACCTACCGTTCGGGCGGTGCGTGAGCCATGGACCTGCGCTCCCGCGTCACCGACCTGATGCGTCCGGCGCGGGAGGAACTCGCCGAGTTCGTGGCCATCCGCTCGGTGGCGGATGCCCGGCAGTTCCCCCCGGAGGAGTGCGCCAAGGCGGCACAGTGGGTACTCAGCAAGTTTGCCGGGCTCGGATTTTCGGATATCCGCCTTGAGCGGACACCGGACGGCTCCGACGCGGTGGTCGGCTCAAGGCCGGGACCCGATCCGGATGCGCCGACAGTGCTCCTTTATGCGCACTACGATGTTCAACCACCCCTCGATGATTCGGCGTGGCGCACGCCGGCCTTCGAACTCACCGAGGTGGACGGCCGCTGGTACGGACGGGGCGCCGCCGATTGCAAAGGCAACATCCTCGCCCATCTGCTCGCACTCAGGGCACTGGGCAACGACGTGCCGGTGAATTTGAAACTGGTGGTCGAGGGGTCGGAGGAACAGGGCACCGGCGGACTCGAGGCCTATGTAGCGGGCCACCCGGACCTGCTCCGTGCCGACACGATCCTGGTGTGCGACACCGGGAACGCCGCCGTAGGGCAGCCCGCGGCGACCGTGACCCTGCGCGGCATGGTCAATGTGGTGGTGACCGTGGAAGCGATGGCGTCCGAGCTCCACTCCGGCATGTTCGGCGGCGCCGCCCCCGATGCGCTCGCCGCGCTCATCTCCATGCTGGCCTCACTGCGCGACCAGCGAGGCAACACGACGATCACGGGCCTGGACAACACCCAGGCCTGGGCCGGCGCGCCCTACCCGCCCGAGCAGTTCCGTACCGACGCCGGGCTGCTGGAGGGTGTCACGCTGCTGGGGGACGGCACGGTGTCCGACATGCTCTGGGCGCGGCCCGCCGTTACCGTGCTCGGCATTGACTGCCCGCCGGTGACCGGCTCCTCGGCGTCCATTGTGCCGCGGACCTCCGCGCGCCTCAATCTGCGGGTCCCGCCCGGCATGTCCGCCGCCGACGCCCACACAGCGTTGGCTGAGCAGCTCAAGGCCGCCGCGCCCTGGGGCGTCCACGTCGCAGTGGACCTGGAAGCCATCGGTTCCCCCTTCGAGGCGGCCGTCGGCGGGCCGGCGTTCGAAGCCATGAGTGCAGCGATGCTGGAGGCCTACGGCCGGCCGATGACCACCTTGGGTCAAGGAGGGTCGATCCCGCTTTGCAATGTGTTTGCCGAAACCTATCCAGACGCGGAGATCATCCTGCTGGGGGTCGAGGAACCGCTTGCACTCATCCACGCACCGAATGAGAGTGTTGATCCGAACGAGATGCAGGCCATGGCCCTTTCCCTAGCCCTGTTCCTCCAGCGGTACGCGACCGCCTGACCTGCTTTGGTGCAACGCCTGGAGCCTTTGGTGCAACGCCTGGAGCCGGAGTGGACCGGTTCGAGGGGTTGAACGCGCCGGGTATGGCGACGGGTGCCTGTGGATAACTCCTGCAGGATTCCGTTGGATCCGCTATTCCTTAGCTATGGAGGATTACGCGTGGACCAGCGGCGCGGCGCCCGAGGTGCCCGGATACGACGTCGGCCGGTGCCTGGGACGCGGCGGCAGCGCCACCGTGTGGCTGGTGACCGAACACTTGAGCGGGACCGAGTACGCGCTGAAGTGTTTCGCCGCCGGGGACGGCCCCGGCCAAGGAGACGCGGAGGAAGCGATCCGGCGCGAGGTGAGGATTCTGTCTGTCCTCGATCATGAGCATCTGGTGCGTGCCCGCTCGGTGCTACGCCTCCGGGGCAGCCGGGTACGTCTGCGGATCGACGACGACGGCGATGGCAGGGACGACGGCGATGACCTCAGTCAGTGGGACGCGGGCCTCGGGCTGATCATGGACTACGCAGCGGGCGGCTCGCTGGGGCAGCTCGTGGCGGGCAGGGGGAAGCTGGGACCGGGGGAGACGGTGACGGTCCTGACTCCGATCGCCCAAGCCCTCGCGTATCTGCACGGTCAGGGCTTCACGCATGGTGACGTCTCACCCGGCAACGTGCTGTTCACCGCCCACGGCAAACCACTCCTGTCCGATCTGGGCGTCGCCCGCATGGTGGCCGACGCCGCTGCGGTGTCCGACGCCGGGACAGAGGGCTTCCGCGACCCGGCGCCGGTTGACGCCGTCCGGGCCGGACTGCAGCCGGAGCGGGATGTGTATTCCCTTGCGGCGCTGGGCTGGTACTGCCTGACCGGACGCGCCCCTGAACCGGGCGTGCAGCGGCCGCCGCTGCCGTTGTTGGTTACAGGTGTTCCGGCGGCGCTCGCCGCAGCGTTGGAATCCGGACTTCAGGAGGACCGCAGGCTGCGGCCCTCCGCCGCCGAGCTGGCGGCCGCCGTCCACCGCAGCGCGGTGGCCGAACCGGTGGATCTTTCGGTCTCGGTCCACCCGACGGTCATCCCGCAGCTGCTGACCCGGCGCTCGCGGCCCTGCACGGCCCGGGAGCGGCGGGTCGAACGGCTCCGGGCCTTGCCGCCCCGTTTCCGCAGGACCCGTGTGGTGGGGCAATTTCCGCCGGGAGGGCAGGGCAGAACCGGGCGTCCCTCCCGCAGAGACAGCGCGCGCCACGCCGCCCGCACCGACACCCGCGAGGACTTCGCTGGCCTGCATTCCGGTGCCCTGGGCGCCGCACGCCGGACATCCGCGAACCGGCGCGGGATTCGAGTCGCAGCCGCAGGCCTTGCTCTTCTGGGCGCCCTCGCTGCGGCGTGGGGGTTCGCCGGTGCGCCGCTGCCTCCGGCATTCCCTGGCTTCGCCGTCACAGGCGTCGATGCGGCGAAGGAGCCCGCGATGACCTTGGCACCCCCTGCCGCGGAGCCGGGACCGACGGCCGGGGATGATGCCGCCCTTCCTCCCGGCGTGCAGGCGCAGCTCGCCTCGCAGGACCCCGAGGAAGCGGTCCGCGGACTGTCCTGGCTTCGATCCCGCGCGCTCAGCACGGGGAACTTCCGGCTGCTGGATCAGGTCAATGTCCCGGCATCGTCGGCGGCCAAGGCGGACGAACAAATCCGCGCCAGCCTTGAGGAATCCGGGCGGGTACTGACCGGATTCACCTCTCGCCTGACCCACGTGGCACGTACGGACGACAGCAGCCGTCCACGGGCCGTCGTAGCCGTAACCGTCAGCACGTCCGCCTACCAGGAGCGCGACGCGGCCGGGGCCATAGTGGCCAAGGCTGCTGCCGCACCGGAACAACGGCTGCGGTTGGTACTGGCTTCGGTCGGGGGCCGCTGGCGGATCCAGGACATCCTTCCGGCCGCCACCGGCTGACAGCCGACGCTCCCGGCCAGCCGACGCTCCCGGCCAGCAGCCGCCGCCGTCGCACTGCGCCGACGCTCCCGGCCAGCCGCCGCCCTTGGCTGACGGAATACGCCCGCCGCCGACCGGCTGCTCAGGTTTTCGGACCGCGTTCCGCGACCCAGGCTGCGGCCTGGCCGAGGGACGGATGCTGCCAAGCGAAGCGGGCCTCGCTCAGCACGGCCGGTTCCATCCGCTGACTGGCGAGCAGCAGTTCGTCGGCCAGTTGGCCCATCACTAGGCGCAGCACCGGCGCGGGGACGCGGAGCACCGCCGGGCGGTGCAGTGCCCCGGCCAGATGCGCGATCAGCGAGTTCACGTCCGCGCTCTCCGGGGCGCAGACGTTCACCGGCCCTGACAGCCGGCTGTTGAGCAGGAACGCGAAGGCGCCGCTTACGTCCGGCAGCGTGATCCACGGCCAGTACTGCCGGCCGTTGCCCAGCGGTCCGCCCACACCCAGGCGCAGCAACGGCATCAGCCGTCCCAATGCGCCCCCTGAACGGCTCAGCACGACGCCAGTGCGGGGCGTGACCACCCGGACGCCGGCGGGTGCCTCGTGCGCTGCCGCCTCCCAGTCGACGCAGATCCGGGCGAGTACGCCGCTGCCGGGAGGGGCATTTTCGCGGAGCACTGCGGGACCTGCGCTGCCGTAGTAGCCGGATGCGGACTGGCTGAGGAAAACCGCCGGCGGAGTGTCCAGCCGGCTCATGGCTGCCGTCAGGGTCCCGGTCGCCGCCAGCCGCGAGCTGCGGAGTTCGTTGATCCGTGCCCGGGTCCAGGGACGGTCGCCGATGCCGGCGCCGGAGAGATTGATGACGGCGTCCGCCCCTTTCAGCGCCGAATCGTCGATGCGGCCCTCGCCCGGATCCCATTGGAACTCGTCGGGCGAAGCGGGCGGCCGCCTGACCAGTGTGCCGACGTCGTGTCCGGCGCTGCGCAGGGAGCTGGATATGGCGGTTCCGATCAGCCCTGAGGCCCCGGCAACAATGATTCGCATGATCCATCTCACCATGCCCGGCACGGCCGGGACACCTCCCGGGCGGGAGGGCCGGTCTTGACTATGATCGTACGATGACCTCTTCGAGTTACCTCCGTTTCCCGCATCTGCACGGCGATCTGGTCACTTTCGTGGCCGAGGACGACGTCTGGATCGCGCCCCTCGGCGGGGGCCGCGCCTGGCGCGTGTCCGCGCTGCAGCTGCCGGCCCGCAACCCCCGCTTCACCCCGGACGGCAAACAGCTGGTGTGGACGGTGGTTCAAGGCACGGCACCGGAGGTTGTCACCGCGGACGTCGACGGCGGTGGCTACCGCCAGCTGAGCTACTTCGGCCACGCCACCACCAAGGTCAAGGGCTTTACCCCCGACGGCGATGTCCTGGTCACGAGCGCCTTCCGCCAGGCTGACAGCCGCCTCACGCACGCCTACAGCCTGCCCCTCGGGGGCGGCTGGGCCACGGAGCTGCCGCTGGGCCCGGTGGAATCCGTCGCGTTCGGACCCGTAATCGGCGACGAGCGGCCCGTTGTCCTGGCCAGCGTGCTTTCCCGCGAACCCGCCTGGTGGAAGCGTTACCGGGGCGGCGCCGCCGGCAAGCTCTGGATCGACGGCGACGGAAACGGCGAGTTCGAACGCCTCGCCGCCGAGCTGGACGGCAACCTGACCGACCCGATGTGGGTCGACGGACGGATCGCCTTCCTCTCCGACCACGAGGGCTACGGGAACCTCTATTCCGTGTTGCCCAACGGCTCTGATCTGCGCCGCCACACGGACCACGAGGACTTCTACGTCCGCCATGCAGCCACCGACGGCAAGCGCATCGTCTTCGAATCGGCCGGCGAGCTGTGGATGCTGCCGGACCTCGGCTCGGACGCCGTCAAACTCGAGGTTTCCCTGGGGTCAGCCTCGCAGGCCCGCCGCGGGACACCGCTGAAGCCGTCACGGCACCTGGGCGATGTGGTCCCGGACCGCACCGGCGGCTCCAGTGCCGTGGAAGCCCACGGCACACTGCACTGGCTGCGGCACAAGGACGGCCCCTCGCGGGTCCTGGAAGCAACACCCGGCGTCCGGGCCCGCCTGCCCCGTCCCTTCGGCGAGGGCAGGATCGCCTACGTCGCAGATCACGACGGCGTCGAGGCACTGTACTTGAAGGAGATCGCCGGCAACCCGATTTTCGGACATGCAGGTTCCGGAAATGCAGGCTCTGGCCAGAAGTCCGCCGACCAGTCCACCGACCAGCCCGGCGACCAGTCCACCGACCAGCCCGGCGCCCAGCAGGCCGCTCCGGCGCAGCAGAACTCCGCCCGGCCGCAGGAGGATTCCGACGCCGGCACGCCCCTGCCGAGCCCCGTCTCGGCAGCAGCCCTCACCCGGCCCGACGCCGTGACCGCTGTCCCGGTGCCCAGCGCCGCCGGACCGGACCACCACCCCGCGGACGATGCCGTCACCGGCGTCACAGCCGACACCTCTGGCACCGCAGCCACGGCCGGCCCGGCAGGCCCGGCAGAGGGCAATGCCGGAGCCCGGCAGGCCCAGTCCCGCCGGTCCACCAGGATCGAATTCCCCAAGCCCACCCGGGCCAGCGCCATGGAGGCCAGCCCGGACGGCAACTGGCTCGCCGTCGGCACCGCGTTCGGCGACATCTACCTCGCCGACACCCGCACCGGCACCCTGTCGCTCGTCAGCAGCATCGGCGAGGGCAGCATCGAGGGCTTCAGCTGGTCCCCGGACTCGGCCTGGCTGGGCTGGTCAGAGCCGGTCACCTCCTTCGGCTCCCGCAGCCGGCTGCGCATGACCAGGGCGGACGACGCCGGCACGGCAGCAGACGGGAAGCGGACCATCGTCGAGGTCACCGACGGACGCTTCCGCGACGAATCGCCGTCGTTTACCCCCGACGGCAAGTTCCTCGCGTTCCTCTCCAACCGCAGCTTCGATCCGGTCTACGACGGACACTCCTTCGACCTGTCCTTCCCGAGCCCGATCAAGCCCTACCTCGTGGCCCTCGCCGCGGACACCCCCTCGCCCTTCGGTCCGAGCATCGACCTGCCGGCCGCCCGGCAGGAAGACGCGCAGGTAGAGACAGCCGAGGCGCCGGCAGGATCGTCCGGTGCGGACCAGGTTCCCGCGGTCCGGGTCGACGCCGACGGCCTGGCGCACCGGGTCATCAGCGTTCCCGTGCCGCAAGGAAACTACTCCGCCCTCACCGCCACCGCCGGGGCCCTGCTCTGGCTCGACAGCGAACTCTCCGGCGTCACCGGCGAGGGCCGCGCCAGCCTCGAGGACAAGAACGCGGCGCCGTGCCTCGTCCGCTTCGACCTGGCCCGGCGCAAGACCACCACCATCGTGGACACCCTGGACAGCTACCGTCTCTCCGGCGACGGCGAGAAGGTGGTCATCCTGCAGGACAAGCAGATCCGCGTCTCACCCGCCACCGCCAAAGCCGACGAGGAGTCCGGGCAGCTGGTCAAAGTGGACCTCGGCCGCATCCGCGTGCAGCTCGACCCGCTCAGCGTTTGGGGCCAGGCCTTCGATGAAGCCTGGCGGCTCCAGCGCGACTTCTTCTGGACGGAAGACATGGCCGGGCAGGACTGGGATTCGGTGCACGCCCGGTACCGCCCGATCGTGGACCGCCTCGGCTCACACGACGACCTCGTGGACCTGCTCTGGGAGCTCCACGGCGAACTGGGCACCTCGCACGCCTATGTCCGTCCCGCCGCCGTCACCGAGAACGGCAGCAACGCCCAGGGCCGCCTCGGCGTCGATCTGGTCTTCACCGGCGAGGGCTGGGAGATCACCCGGATCCTTGCCGGGGAGTCCTCCGACCCGCTCGCCACGTCGCCGCTGACCCGGCCGGGCGCCGACGCGAAACCAGGCGACGTGCTGCTGGCGATCGACGGCGTCGAGCTCACCGAAGCGCGCACCCCCGCCATGCAGCTGGTCGGTGCCGCGGGACGCGCCGTCGAACTCACCCTGCGCAACGGCGCCGGCCACCGGGGGCAGGCTGGTCAACAGCGCCGTATCGCCGTCGTTCCGGTCAAGGACGAGGAGCGTCTGCGGTACCAGGAATGGGTGGCGGCGAACCGGCGGACCGTCCGGCAGGCCTCGAAGGGGACCTTCGGCTACTTGCACATTCCCGACATGATGGCCAACGGCTGGGCGCAGCTGCACCGCGACCTTGACACCGAAACGGCACTCGACGGGCTGATCGTCGACGTCCGCCGCAACCGGGGCGGGCACACCTCCCAACTCGTCGCGGAGCTCATCGGCCGTAAAGTCACCGGCTGGAGCATGCCGCGCGGGGAGCGGCCGCGCACGTACCCGCACCACGCACCGCGCGGTCCCGTCATCATCCTGACCGACGAATTCGCCGGCTCCGACGGCGACATCATCACCCAGGTCTCCAAGCTGCGGGGGATCGGTCCCGTCATCGGCACCAGGACCTGGGGCGGTGTGGTCGGCATCGACAACCGTTTCGCCCTGGCCGACGGGACGGGCGTCACCCAGCCGCGCTACGCCACATGGTTCTCCGGCGGTGTGGGGTGGGGTGTCGAGAACTTCGGCGTCGCTCCTGACATCGAAGTGACCTTCCCGCCGCACGCCTACGCCGCCGGCATGGACCCGCAACTGGAATACGGTATCGGTGCGCTCAAGGAAATGATCCAGGAGCTGCCCACCGACCGGCCGCCGCTGCGCGAGGGCTACCGCGTGGTGCGGCCCGCCCCGCTGCCGGCCCGCCGGCCGGGCAGCTAGCCCGCGGCGTCTGCCGGGGCGCAACCACCAACGGCGAAGGCCCCCGTTCCCTGCTGGCCAGGGAACGGGGGCCTTCGCCGTTGGCGCGTCAAACGCTAGGAGGCCAGGGTGGCGTCCAGAGTGATCTTGATGCCGGTGAGGGCGGCGGAGACAGGGCAGCCCACCTTGGCTTCCTCGGCGATCCGCTGGAATTCATCCTCCGTGATCCCCGGGATCCGCGCGCTGACCGTCAGGTGGCTGTCCGTGATGCCGGTGCCGGGCACGAACGTGACATCGGCCTTGGTGTTGACTTCCTCCGGCGTGTGGCCGGCCTGGGCGACGGCGAGGCTGAAGGCCATGGAGAAGCAGGCCGAATGCGCCGCGGCGATGAGCTCTTCTGGGCTGGTCTTGCCCTCGGAGGCCTCGGCGCGGGCCTTCCAGGTGACATCGAAGTTGCCCAGGCCCGAGCTGTCCAGCGTGGTGTTGCCGGCGCCCGTCATCAGGTCGCCGTTCCATACAGTGTGTGCGGTGCGTGTAGCTGCCATGTCCACTCCTCGTCATTGGTGAATCCGCGATCCGGCGGTGCGCCGGATCATGCCGTGTCCCATCCTAGGGATTCGATGCAGACTACGCACGGGGGTTCCGCTGTCAGTGGATTGTGACCCGCGTTCAGTGCCGCCAGGGCACTGCATCCGTACAGTGTCGGCATGGACATCACTGAACCCGGCGCCGCGCCCGCAGCGCGCATCGCGACGATCATGGTCAACGCCGCGGACGCCGGGCGCCTGGCGGAATTTTGGGCGGCACTGCTGGGCACTCCGGTGTCGTCCCGCCTCGAGCAGTTCGTCTGGCTCCAGCCCGCCGGCCCGGGAGCGCCGCAGCTGGCCTTCCAGCAGGTGGAACGGCCTACGGAGGGCAGGCGCCGCCTGCACCTGGACATCCACGGTCCCGATCCCACGGCCCTGCGCGCTCTCGCGGAGTCGCTCGGTGCTGTCTTTGTGGAGGGCCACGATATCGGCGCTTTCCACTGGGACGTGATGCAGGATCCCGAGGGGAACGAATTCTGCATCGCCGTCGTATATTCCGGGGGACTACTGCCAGAGAGTGGCGATGGCAACGTTCAGCAGTGCCAGGCCGCCGACGCTGTGGGCGAGGCCCTTGCTGACCGGCTCGTCCTTCTTGTACTTGCGGCTGCCGATGAACGCGAGCACGGCCACAACGGCGGCGATCGCGAACTTGATGCCGAGCTTCATGTAGTTGGCGTCCATGTCAAGGGCCGGGATCAGGCCCATCATGACGATGCCGGTGATGAGCTGCAGGGCAGCGCCGTCGAACTGGCGGGGGTGGACGGTGGGCTTCTTCATCTGGACGATCCAGATGCCCACGATCATGGCGGCGCCGATGATGTGCAGGAAAACCATGATGTTATAGACGATGTTCATGGCATCAGTGTAGCCAGAGCCTTCTACGCACTGTAGTAGGACCCGCCGTCCCGGGACGGAACAGCAAAAACGGCGACGGCGGCGCGGGCACTCCGGTGGTTTCCCACCGGAGCCCGCACCGCCGTCGCCGTCGGTGTGCTATTGGACCCTACAGTCCGAGGTCGGCTTCGAAGGCGCCTTCCTCAAGGCGTGCCTTCAGCGTCTGCAGGAAGCGTCCTGCGTCGGCGCCGTCCACCAGCCGGTGGTCGTACGTCAGGGAGAGGTACATCATGGAGCGGATGGCCAGCGAGTCATCGCCGTTCTCATCGGCGACTACAACGGCCCGCTTGACGATCGCGCCGGTACCGAGGATGGCAACCTGCGGCTGGTTGATGATCGGGGTGTCGAACAGGGCGCCCACGGAACCGATGTTGGTGATGCTGAAGGTTCCGCCGGAGAGCTCGTCCGGGCCGATCTTGCCGTCGCGGGTGCGGCCTGCGACGTCGGCGATCTTGCCGGCCAGGCCGGCGAGATTCAGGTTGCCGGCGTCGGCGATGACCGGAACCAGCAGGCCCTTGTCCGTGTCCACCGCAATCGCCAGGTGCTCGGCGTTGTGGTAGGTGATCTCCTGCTTGTCCTCGTCGTAGGAGGCGTTCACCTTCGGGTGCTGCTTCAGGGCCTCGGCAACAGCCTTGGCGATGAAGGGCAGGAAGGTCAGCTTGGAACCGTTCTGGGCCTGGAAGGAGTTCTTGGCCTTGGCGCGCAACTTGGCGACCTTGGTCATGTCCACCTCGTGAACCTGGGTCAGCTGGGTGGAGATGTCCAGCGACTCGCGCATGCGGCGGGCAATGACCTGGCGGATCCGCGGTGCCTTCTGGACAGTACCGCGCAGCGAGGACTGATCGGCGGACGGACGCGCCGCCGGAGTACCGGAAGCTGCCGGTGCAGCAGCGGCGGGAGCCGGGGCTGCCTTGGCTTCAGCTGCTGCCAGCACGTCCTGCTTGCGGATGCGGCCGCCGACTCCGGTGCCGCTGAGGGAGGAGATGTCCACACCCTGCTGGTTGGCGAGCTTGCGAACCAGCGGGGTCACGTAGCCGGACTCCGCCGCAGAAGCTGCCGGGGCTGCTTCCTTGGCCGGTGCTGCGGGAGCGGCGGGCGCTGCTTCCTTGGCCGGGGCGGCGGGGGCTTCCTTGGGAGCTTCCTGCTTCGGTGCTTCAGCCGGAGCGGCTTCCTGCTTGGGAGCCTCTTCCTTCGGAGCTGCCGCTTCTTTAGGGGCTGCTGCTTCTTTCGGAGCTTCCGAGGAAGGTGCCGCGGCGGGAGCGGCGGCGCCGGAACCGATCACGGCGAGGACGGAACCGACCTCGGCCGTTTCGTCCTCGGCGACGCGGATTTCCTGCAGGGTGCCGGCGACCGGGGACGGGATCTCGGTGTCGACCTTGTCGGTGGAGACCTCAAGCAGCGGCTCGTCGACCTCGACGGTGTCGCCAATGCTCTTGAGCCAGCGCGTGACGGTACCTTCGGTGACGCTCTCGCCCAAGGCGGGGAGCGTGACTTCGTGGCCTTCGCCTGCGGGGGCGGCAGCCTCGGCGGCCGGTGCCTCCGCTTCGGCGGGTGCTTCAGCTTCGGCGGGCGCCTCGGCGGCCGGTGCTTCGGCGGGTGCTTCCGCGGCGGCCGGTGCTTCCTCGGCCGGGGCGGCTTCGCCCGAGCCTGCGGAACCGGAGCCGTCGCCGATGCGCACGAGCGGTGCGCCAACTTCGGCGGTCTCGTCTTCGGCCACGAGGATTTCCTCGATCACGCCGGCGATCGGAGAGGGGATCTCAGTGTCGACTTTGTCGGTGGAAACCTCGAGCAGCGGCTCGTCCACCTCTACCCGGTCACCTACTTGCTTGAGCCAGCGGGTGACGGTTCCTTCGGTGACACTCTCACCGAGGGCGGGCAAGTTAACGGATTCAGACATGTCGTCCCCGTTCTCCTTATTGATCTTTGGTGCGGATGATTGCTGCCTTGGTCGAGCTTAGTGCACCCGGCTTTTGGGGCCGGGTGCACTACGCCCTGTGGTCTTGCGGTGGTGCGGGCGGAACTGCTAGCCGTGAAGGGGCTTGCCGGCCAGGGCCAGGTGGGCCTCGCCCAGCGACTCGTTCTGGGTCGGGTGTGCGTGGACCAGCTGGGCCACGTCCTCCGGGTACGCTTCCCAGTTCACGATCAGCTGGGCTTCACCAATCTGCTCGCCCATGCGGGCGCCGATCATGTGGACGCCGACGACGGGGCCGTCCTTCTGGCGGACCAGCTTGACCAGGCCGGACGTGCCCAGGATGGAGCTCTTGCCGTTGCCGGCGAGGTTGTATTCCTGGGTCTGGACCTGGTCGTCGCCGAACTTGGCTTTGGCGGCCTTCTCCGTGTAGCCGACCGTAGCGATCTCGGGCTCGGAGTAGGTGACCTTGGGGATGTTGACGTCCTCGACCACAACCGGCTTCAGGCCGGCGATCTCTTCGGCGACGAAGATGCCCTGCTGGTAGCCGCGGTGGGCCAGCTGGACGCCCGGGACGATGTCGCCCACGGCGTAGACGTTGCCGACGCCGGTGTGCAGGCGCTCGTTCGTGATGACGAAGCCGCGGTCAATGGTCAGGCCGGCCTCCTCGTACCCGAGGTTGGCCGTGACCGGGCCACGGCCGACGGCGACGAGCATCAGGTCGGCTTCGAAGGTCTTGCCGTCCACGAGGGTGACCTTGACGCCGTCGTTGTTCTGCTCGACGCCCTGGAAGAAGGTGCCGGTGGAGAACTTGATGCCGCGCTTCTTGAAGGCACGTTCAAAGGCCTTGACGATCGTGGCGTCCTCGTTCGGGACCAGCGACGGCAGGCCCTCGATGACGGTGACGTCGACGCCGAAGGACTTCCAGACGGAGGCGAACTCGACGCCGATCACGCCGCCGCCCAGAATGATCGCGCTCTTGGGGATGAAATCCATGGTGAGGGCTTCATCGGAGGTGATGACCTTGCCGCCGATTTCGAGGCCCGGCAGGGTGCGGGAGTAGGAACCGGTCGCGAGGACGATGTTCTTGCCCTTGTACGCGGTGCCGTTCACGACGATGGTGTCGGTGCCCTGGAGCTTGCCTTCACCCTCGATGACGGTGATGCCCTTTTTGCCCTTGATGAGGCCCTGCAGGCCCTTGAACTTGCCGGCGATGATGCCGTCTTTGTAGGCGTTGACAGCGGTGATGTCGATGCTGTCGAGGGTGACGTTGACGCCGTACTTCGCCGAGTCACGGGCGTGGTCGGCCAGTTCTGCGGAGTGCAGGAGGGCCTTGGTGGGGATACAGCCGTTGTGCAGGCACGTACCGCCGAGTTTGCCCTTTTCGATCAGGCCGACGGTGAGGCCGAGCTGAACGGCACGCAGGGCGGTGGCGTAGCCGCCGCTGCCGCCGCCGAGTACCAGGATGTCGAATTCTTGCGCAGTTGCCTGATCGGCCACTAAAACGCTCCCTCGCGTGAACGATGACACGAGAGTACGCATCATCTGGTCTTGGAACTTCCCTGCCGTGATTATGCCAGCAGGCGAGCTCCCTTTCATTTGTGACTACCGGTGTTCACCTTAGCGAACCACTAATACATGCTCCACCTTGCCGTGGCGTTTGTGGAGCGCTTGTGTCCAGTGTCACGCGCCTTTGTGGCCGGGGGATCAGCCCCGGCCCCAAAGCCGCGTGGAGCGCCGGAAGATTCCCTTTAGGCGGTTTTGGCCAGGATGTCCTCGACATAGGCCACCAGCGTGCGCACGGTGCAGCCGGTGCCCTGCTTGTGGTTGTAGCCGTAGGGGCTGCCGTTGTTGAAGGACGGGCCCGCGATGTCGATGTGCGCCCAGGGGATCTGCTCGCCGTCCTTGCCCTTGCCAACGAATTCGCGCAGGAAGACGGCCGCCGTCATCATGCCGCCGTGGCGTTCGCCGATGTTGGCGATATCCGCGACCTGTGAGTCGAGGCTGGGGCGCAGCTCTTCGGGGAGCGGCATCGGCCAGACCAGCTCGCCGGCGCGGTCCGCGGCGGCCTTGAGCGGGCCGGTGACGGAATCGGAGCCCATCACACCGGCGGTGCGGTCGCCGAGGGCGATTAGCTGCGCGCCGGTGAGGGTGGCGACATCGATGATGGCGTCCGGGTACTCCTGGCTCGCGGCCACGATGCCGTCGGCCATGACCAGCCGGCCTTCGGCGTCGGTGTTCAGGACCTCGACGGTCTTGCCGCCGAAGATGGTCATCACGTCGGCGGGACGCTGGGCGGCGCCGGACGGCATGTTCTCCGCGATGCACAGCCAGGCGGTGGCCTTGACGGGCAGGCCCAGGCCGGCGAGGGCCAGCACGGTGTTGAGGACGACGGCGGCGCCCGCCATGTCCGACTTCATGTCGCCCATGCCCAGGTGCGGCTTGAGCGAGATGCCGCCGGTGTCGAAGGTGATGCCCTTGCCCACGAGGGCGATCTTGGCGGTGGCCCTGGTGGGGGAGTATTCGACCTTGACCAGGCGCGGCTGCCGGGTGGAGCCCTTGCCGACGCCGAGGATGCCGCCGAAGCCTTCCTTCTCCAGGCGCTTCTCGTCCCAGACGGTTACCTTCACGGGCAGGCCCTTGGACAGTTCCTTGGCCGCCTCCGCGAAGGACTCGGGGTAGAGGTGGCTCGGCGGCTGGTTAACCAGCGAGCGGGTGGCGTTCACGGCCTTGCCGATGAGCGCGGCGCGGTCCAGGACCGTCTTGAGGCCCTTGTCCACGGCGAAGTCCGTGACGATCACGACGTTCTTCACCGGGTCCTTGAGCCCGTCCTTGGAGGAGCGGTACTCGGTGAACGAGTACGCGCCCATTGCAGCGCCCTCAGCGACGGCGGCGACGTCGCCGAGTGACGACGTCGGGAGGGCCAGGGCGACGGTTCCGACGCCGGCCAGTTGGCGGACGGCCGAGCCGGCGGCGCGGCGGAGGGCCTCTTCGGTGAGCGGCTGCGTGGCGGTTACCTTGCCGACGCCGGCGAGCACCAGCACCTTCGCCCCGGCTTCGACCAGGCCCGGGAGGCGGTGGGCCTGGTCGGCTGCGCCGGTGACGCCAAGAACACTGAGTGATTCCGCGAGGGCCTCGGCGGCCTTGGCCGTCAGGGGGTTGCTGAGCAGGACGGGCCCGTCCGTGCCCTGCCCCACGCCGATGACGAGGGCGTCGCTGGGGGACTTCTTCAGATCCCCAGCGATTGCACTAAGTTTCACTTCGGTGTTCTTGACCACGAGGACAGTCCTCAATTCTCTGAGTTTTTGCGGCAGGAACTGCATGTTCGGCGCCCTGCCATGGAAGCCAGGCCACTGTCGGATTGAGACGTAACCCATGTGTCTTCAAGCCGTCATAAGGCCAGCTCCGATCGTAGTCTCTCCCCGGCGCGGGTGTTCAATTGAATGAGAGCTGGAGCACACCTCGATCAGGAATGCGCCCGCTCCGCAGCGTGTTGTAGTCGGTAACAGCGCCGCCGCCCGCAGGGCCTTCCGGCCGCTCCCACTGACTACGACGAAAGGAACATGCCGTGATTGAACGGATTTCCGGCTCCTTGCTGGACCCCGAATCGCTTTACCTGCGTGATGACGCGCTGTTCCACAGCCCCGAACTGCGCGGACTGAACCTCGTCATGGGATTTACCGGGTTTGCCGATGCGGGCCACGTCGTCAAGCAGATCACCGCCGAACTGCTGGACACCCTGGATGCCGAGATGGTGGCCGAGTTCGACGCCGACCAGCTGATGGACTACCGGACCCGGCGACCCCAGATCAGCTTCGTCGAGGACCACCTGCAGGACTACCAGGCGCCGGAACTGGCACTGTACCGGCTGGTTGACGGGCTTGGCAGCCCGTTCCTGCTCCTGGCCGGATTCGAACCGGACCTGCAATGGGAGCGGTTCGCGCGCGCCGTCGTCGGGATCGTCGAGGAACTGGACGTCAACCTCGTCACCTGGATCCATTCGATCCCCATGCCCGTGCCGCACACCCGTCCGGTGGGCGTGACGGTGCACGGCAACAGGCCGGACCTCATCGAAGGCATTTCCGTCTGGCGGCCCACCGTTGAGGTTCCCGCCGCCGTCGGGCACATCCTTGAGCTGCGGCTGACGGATGCCGGGCGCAACGTCGCCGGCTATGTCATGCATGTTCCGCATTACCTGGCCGAGGCCGAATACCCCACTGCCGCCGTCGCCGGCCTGGAATACCTCGGGGCGGCAACCTCGCTGATGCTCCCCACTGACCGGCTCCGCGAAGCCGGCCGGGACGTCGGACGCCAGATCGCCGAGCAGATTGACGCGTCGGAGGACGTGCAGCAGGTGGTCTCGCGGCTCGAAACCCGGTACGACGAGAATGCGGAAGGAACAGTCCGGCGTTCCCTGCTCGCCGACGAGAACGACCAGCTGCCCAACGCCGATGCCCTCGGCGCCGCCGTTGAGGCGTACCTCGCCCGTAAAGAACCCGGCGAATAAATACTATTTTTTGGACCCGCTGGGCATAATAGGGGAGTGACTGCACCCCGCGCCTGGCTGATCTGGATCATCGGGGTCTTCGCGTATCTCGTGGCTGTCAGCCAGCGGACGTCGTTTGGCGTCGTGGGCCTGGAAGCCACGGAACGTTTCCAGGCCAGTGCGGCCGAAATCTCCTTCTTCACTGTGCTGCAGCTGCTCGTCTACGCTGTCCTGCAGATTCCCGTCGGCATCCTTGTGGACCGCTTCGGTTCGCGGGCCATGATCGCCGGCGGCGCCCTGCTGATGGGGCTGGGACAGCTTCAGCTGGCGTTCGCCGAAAACATCCCCGGCGGTGTGCTGGGCCGCGTGCTGGTGGGAGCCGGGGACGCAATGACCTTCATCTCCGTCATCCGGCTGCTCCCGATCTGGTTCGCCGCCGCCCGGGTTCCGCTGCTCACCCAGCTGACCGGTATGTCCGGCCAGCTGGGCCAGCTCTTCAGTGTGGTCCCGTTCGCCATGATCCTGCACCTCGCCGGCTGGACCCCCGCCTTCCTGACGCTGGCGGGCATGTCGGCCCTGGCCCTGGTGCTCGTGCTGGCCCTGCTCCAGGACCACCCGCCGGGGCACCCCGTGCCGGAACCGTCCAGCGGGCTGCGCGCCACCGGGGTCTCGCTGTCCCACGCCTGGCGCCAGCCGGGAACACGGCTGGGACTCTGGAGCCACTTCACCGTCCAGTTCAGCGGCACCGTTTTCGCGATGACCTGGGGCTACCCGTTCCTGATCTCGGCGCAGGGCCTGGACACCCCCACGGTGTCGGGGCTGATGACGCTGTACGTGGCCGCCGCCATCGCCGCCGGGCCGCTGATGGGCAGCTTCGTTGCGCGGCACCCGCTGCGCCGGTCCACCATGGTGCTCCTGATCTCCGGGGCCACTGCCGTGGCGTGGGCGGCAGTCCTGCTCATCCCGGGACGTTCCCCGCTGTGGCTGCTGGCCGGGCTGGTGGTGGTGCTCGCCATCGGCGGCCCCGGTTCCATGATCGGCTTCGATTTCGCCCGCACCTTCAACCCGGCGCACCGCATCGGGACCGCCACCGGGATCGTCAACGTGGGAGGCTTCATCGCCGCCCTGATGGCCATCTACCTGATCGGACTGGTCCTCGATGTCTTGTATGCCACCGGATTCTCCCGGGGCGAGCTGTACGGGCTCGAGCCGTTCCGGATCGCCCTCAGCGTGCAGTTCCTCCTGCTGGGAGGAGGGGCCGGAGCCATCCTTGTCATCCGGCGGAAAGTGAGGCGGCAGATGGCTGCCCAGGGCGTGGTGGTGCCTCCGCTGCTGGCGGCCCTCGCCGAACAGCGCCGGCTCAGTGCGGAGCGGCGCCGGACGCCCTGACCGCGGGACGCCCTTACGGCGGACGCCCTGACCGCGGGACAGGGCCTTGCCTCGTGACGCGGCGGTGCCTCGGAGCGTTGTCCCGAGGGGGCCACCCTGGTTTGTCCACCCCGGCTATTGATCCTGGTTATCCACATAGGACACGCGGCCACTAACGGGGGTCCGCCGGCCCGGCCAAGCTGGCTTTATGACAGCTCAAGATCACCTGAGAATCACGGGCCCGGAGGACATCCTCGGGTTTATACCGCACTCCCTTGGCTACTGGCCGTCCAGCAGCCTCGTGGCCATGACCATGCAGGGGAAGCGGCTCGGAGCCACCCTGCGGGTGGACCTTCCCGGCGCTGATACGCCCGGGACGTATGGTCCTGCCGGACCGGCAGGTTTCGCGCGTACCGTGGCGTCCTATTTGGAGGCCGACAACGAAGCGGACGGCTCACTGCTGGCCTTCTTCACCGAAACCGACGCGGCGGGCGCGCCGTGGACGAACCTCCTGACGGAGCTCGAACAGGCACTGGACGACGCCGGCCTGCCGGTCCGGGACGCCTGGGTCGTTGGCGCCGACTACTGGCGCAATGCCTACTGCCTCGACCCGTCGTGCTGCGCGCCTCCGGGCCGGCCCGTGGAAGAAATCCGGAACAGCCGCCTCAACGCCGAGATGGTCTTCCGGGGCAGTACCGTCGGCGCGGCCCCGGGTGCCGATCCCCCTATGTCACCGGCGGCGGATCCCGCCGTGTTGAACGCCCAACGGGACTGGGCGGAGCTGTTCTCGGCCCGAGCCCGGGACAGCGTGCAGTTCGGCCAGGTCCTGGACGTGTGGTCGCGGGTGCTGAACGCCGCCGCGCCGCTGCCGAAACTACCGGCAGCGCTCACCGGCTACCTGAGGGCCTCCCTCTGCGTTCTGCCCTGGCGCGACGCCATCTTGGTGATGGCTGCCGCCGGGCCGGAGGCCGCCAAGCGCGGCGCCGAGGAGTTCGGTGTTTTCGACGATGGTGCACCGGGCACGGGGGCATCGAATACTTTCGCCTCGGGCCCCGGGGTATCGAATGCGGGTGCCTCGGGCGCGCGTGCACCGGATGCGGGCGCACGGGACTCCCGTTCCTCCGACGCGGGTGCGGGGGACTCCAACACACCGGGCGCCGGGACGCCCGACGCCGGGCGGGGCGGCTCGCTGCCAGGATCCGGCCCGGCGGCGCGGGCGCCTGCTCCGTTGCCGCCGCTGGACGGATTCCCGCCACGGGAGCCACGCCGCCGGGGTGCCGGGCGCGGAAGCGCCTTTGTGAAGCAACCGCCGCCGGAGGTGGCAGGCTACGGGGAAGTGCTGCTGGGTCTGGCACCACCGGTGCCCGACTGGACCAGGATGGCAAGCCTGGAGCGGATTCTCGAGCAACTGGGTACGGCCGGCGGCGAGGCAGGAGCCGCCGCACTGACCGGTCGGGGCTGGATTGAATGGTGCCGGGGCAAGGGGTCCTACGCCCATGCGTTGTTCAGCCGCGCGGACCAGGAACACCCGGGCTACCGCCTGGCTGCACTGCTGGACGAGCTGGCAGGCCGCGGGACGCTCTGCGGCTGGGCGGGCAGGAGGGAGACGGCCTGGCAAAGGTTCAAACCGGACGTGGCCTGACGGAAGCCATCGTGCAGTGAGGTACGCCCGGCGTGGTACCCCGGCAGCCGAGGGCGGGCCGCGCCGTCCCGGACCCTGAGGGGTCGCGGCGCACGTGGCAGGATATTGCGCCCCCGCGCCGACGATCGGTGTCGATTCAGAAAATCGTGAGACAATGGTTGCCGAGACCCGGTTGGGTCCGTGTATTAAGTGCTCGTACTAGACCTTGGAAACAGGGAACATTACGGTCGCCCCAGGAGTTCTACTTAGTGGCTCTGCTGGTCGTGATTGCACCTGATGTGAAACACGGACTTGACAGGGTCATAGTGGTGTTGCCCGTATGGTGATTCCACAGACCGCCGCTAGAAAGGTTTTCTGTGACCCCGTCTTCCGCGAAGAAGGAACCCGCCGACCAGGCCGTATTGTCCCCCGAGGAGAAGAAGGCGGCGACGAGCGCCAAGCGCGCTGCCACGCGCGCAGCCAACAAGGCTGTCAAAGACGCTGCCTTGGCCGACGGTGACGGCACCGCGTCGGCAGTCGCCAAGCCTGAACCCAAGAAGCGCGGGCCCAAGCCCGGCGCTAAGGCCGCTGCACAGGCAGCCGGCAAAGCCGCCAACGGTGACGACGACGCCGATGACGACGTCGAGGTTGACCTCGACGACGTTGTGGTCGACGCCGTTGAGATCGGTGAAGACGGCGAGGAGGTCCCGGCCAAGGCCGCCGCCGGCGCCACCGGCACCGGCTTCGTCTACTCAGACGCCGACGACGACGACGCCCCCGTGCAGCAGGTCATGTCCGCCGGCGCCACCGCGGACCCCGTCAAGGACTACCTGAAGCAGATCGGCAAGGTAGCCCTGCTGAACGCCGAGCAGGAAGTCGACCTCGCCCTGCGTATCGAGGCCGGACTCTTTGCCGAGGAAAAGATCGCGGCCGACGACGGGTCCATGGATCCGAAGCTCAAGCGCGAGCTCGAATTCGTCATCCATGACGGCAAGCGTGCCAAGAACCACCTGCTGGAGGCTAACCTCCGCCTCGTCGTCTCGCTGGCCAAGCGTTACACCGGCCGCGGCATGCTCTTCCTGGACCTGATCCAGGAAGGCAACCTGGGCCTGATCCGCGCGGTGGAGAAGTTCGACTACACCAAGGGCTTCAAGTTCTCCACGTACGCCACCTGGTGGATCCGCCAGGCAATCACCCGCGCCATGGCCGACCAAGCCCGCACCATCCGCATCCCGGTGCACATGGTGGAAGTCATCAACAAGCTGGCCCGCGTGCAGCGCCAGATGCTGCAGGACCTCGGCCGCGAGCCCACGCCGGAAGAGCTGGCCCTCGAACTGGACATGACCCCCGAAAAGGTCGTCGAAGTACAGAAGTACGGCCGCGAGCCGATCTCCCTGCACACCCCGCTGGGCGAGGACGGCGACTCGGAATTCGGTGACCTCATCGAGGACTCCGAGGCCGTGGTCCCGGCCGACGCCGTGAGCTTCACCCTGCTGCAGGAACAGCTGCACTCGGTGCTGGACACCCTCTCCGAACGGGAAGCCGGTGTGGTCGCGATGCGATTCGGCCTCACCGACGGACAGCCGAAGACTTTAGACGAAATCGGCAAGGTCTACGGCGTCACGCGTGAGCGCATCCGCCAGATCGAATCCAAGACCATGTCCAAGCTGCGGCACCCGTCGCGGTCCCAGGTCCTCCGGGACTACCTGGACTAGGCACGCACCAAACGACGCGGGGCCACCTCCCGCCCGTCTTCCCCGGAGGAATGGGCCGGAGGCGACCCCGCGTTGCTTGTTTAATAGTTCAGTTAACACGGAAAGAGCCCCTCCGGAATCGGAAGGGCTCTTTCTCATGTGGTCTTAGCGACCGGACTCTAGTCGACCGGGACCGGCGGCTTCTCGTGAAGACGAGCCGTCTCGTCGTGCCAGTCGGAGCTCAGCGGCCGGAGCGTCGGTTCTACGGCGCGGGCGTGGTGGCCGCAGAAAAGAAGCTCACCTCCGGAGGCGCCGAGAACAACCCGGACATACGCCTGTGCTCCGCAACGATCGCACCGGTCGACGGTGGTGAGTGTGCGGTCCGCAACTGCTGTTGTCATGTTCGGCCTCCTTGGTAGATCGGTATACCTATATAACCAGCATTCGCAGCGAAACCATGGCTGGGATGGCCCACTTTCGCTGTACGCGTATCACGTCTCGGTAACGGGTTCCGGCGCGTAGAGCCGCCGGGGAGTGGCAGCACGCCGCACGCCGGCAGTCCGACTACCCTAGGAAGAGCGCCAAACAGCATTGCCCGTCCAGTAGCGACGGCCCCGTTCCTGAAGGAGTTTCCGCCCCGTGGCACCAAGTTCTGATTACACCGCCCGGCATCTCTCCGTGCTGGAAGGCCTCGAAGCCGTCCGTAAGCGCCCGGGCATGTACATCGGTTCCACCGACTCCCGCGGACTCATGCACTGCCTCTGGGAAATCATCGACAACTCCGTGGACGAGGCCCTCGCCGGTTTCGGCCATGACATCAAAATCATCCTGCACGCGGACAACTCGGTGGAGATCCACGACGACGGCCGCGGCGTCCCGGTGGACATCGAACCGAAAACCGGGCTGAGCGGCGTCGAGGTCGTCTTCACCAAACTCCACGCCGGCGGCAAATTCGGCGGGGGCTCCTATACCGCCTCGGGCGGCCTGCACGGCGTCGGCGCCTCCGTCGTGAACGCGCTGTCAGCCCGTCTCGACGTCGAAGTCGACCGCGGCGGCAAGACCTACCGGATGTGCTTCCGCCGCGGCGAGCCCGGCCGCTTCAAGGACACCGGCACCCGGCCGGACCCGGCGTCGGTCTTCTCGCCCTTCATCGACGGCTCCGTCCTGGATGTCGTGGGCAAGGCCAAGCGCGGCGTCACCGGCACCCGGATCCGCTACTGGGCCGACCGGCAGATCTTCACCCCGGACGCCAAGTTCTCCTACGACGAGCTCGCCGCCCGCGCCCGGCAGACCTCATTCCTGGTCCCGGGCCTGAAACTCACCGTCCGGGACGAGCGCAAGCTCCCCGGCACCCCGGGCGAGTCCGGCCCGCACGAGGAAGTGTTCCACCACGACGGCGGCATCTCCGAGTTTGTCGAGTTTCTCGCCGCCGACCCCGCCGTCACGGACATCTGGCGGCTTCACGGCGCCGGCAAGTTCAAGGAAACCGTGCCGGTCCTGGACGACAAGGGCCACAGCCACCTGACCGAAGTCGAGCGGGACTGCGAGGTGGACGTCGCCCTCCGCTGGGGCATCGGCTACGACAGCACCGTGCGCACCTTCGTCAACATCATCTCCACACCCAAGGGCGGAACCCACCAGTCCGGCTTTGAACAGGCGCTCCTGAAGACCTTCCGCAAAGCGGTCGAAACCAACGCCCGCAAGCTCAAGGCCGGCAACGACAAGATCGAAAAGGACGACATCTTCGCCGGGCTCACCGCAGTCCTGACGGTCAGGCTCGCCGAGCCGCAGTTCGAGGGCCAGACCAAGGAAATCCTGGGCACCTCCGCCGTGCGGGCCATCGTGGCCAAGGTGGTGGAACAGGAGATCAACGCCAAGCTGACCTCATCCAACCGCAACGACAAAGCCCAGTCGGCGCTGCTGCTGGAAAAGGTCGTCAGCGAGATGAAGTCGCGCATCTCCGCCCGGGTCCACAAGGAAACCCAGCGCCGCAAGAACGCCCTCGAGACCTCCTCGATGCCCACCAAGCTCGCGGACTGCCGCACGGACGACGTCGCGCGCTCCGAGCTGTTCATCGTCGAAGGTGACTCCGCGCTCGGCACGGCCAAGCTGGCGCGGTCCTCCGACTTCCAGGCACTGCTGCCCATCCGCGGCAAGATCCTCAACGTCCAGAAGGCGTCGGTAGGCGACATGCTCTCCAACGCCGAATGCGCTGCCCTCATCCAGGTGGTCGGGGCAGGGTCCGGCCGGAGCTTCGACATCAGCGCGGCCCGGTACGGAAAGGTCATCCTGATGACCGACGCCGACGTCGACGGCGCCCACATCCGCACGCTCCTGCTGACGCTGTTTTTCCGCTACATGCGGCCCATGATCGAGGAGGGACGCGTTTTCGCCGCGGTCCCGCCGCTGCACCGGGTGGAGGTCATCAACGCCGGCCAGAAGGCCAACGAGATGATCTACACCTATTCGGAAGCGGAACTCCATGTGCTGCTGGCGCGGCTCGCCAAGGAGGGCAAGCGGTACAAGGAACCGATCCAGCGCTACAAGGGCCTGGGCGAGATGGACGCGGAGCAGCTGGCCGAGACCACCATGGACCCGCGGCACCGCACCCTGCGCAAGGTCGGCATCGACAACGCCAAGCAGGCCGAGGAGACTTTTGACCTGCTGATGGGCTCGGATGTCGCGCCCCGCAAGGACTTCATCATCGCCGGGGCGGCGAGTCTGGACCGGGAACGCATCGACGCCTGACACCGTGCCGGGGCCGACAAATGGGCGCATTTTCCGGACCTGTTCGGATCGGCGCCAGTGCCGAAATACCCTCTAACCGGGTATGCCTCCATCCGATAGTGTCGTCTCACGGCTCCGGGCAACGACGCCCGGGGCCGGATTCCGCAGCAATCCAGGAGACCCCTATGAGGCAAACTCGGAATATCCAGCGCGCGGCCATCGCCGCCACGATCGGACTGGCGGTCAGCTTCGCGCCGCCGGCCATTGCAGCAACCGGAACCAGCTCGGGCGCCCTGCGCTCCGCGGTTTCCGCAGAAAATATCATGAACCACCTCGAAGCCCTGCAGGAGATCGCGGATGCCAATGGCGGCAACCGCGCGGCCGACAGTCCGGGCTACGCGGCCTCGCTCGACTACATTTACGACACCCTCCACGCCGCGGGCTACAAACCTGTCCGCCAACCCTTCAGCTACGACCGCTACGACTTTACGTCGGCGTCACTGGAGCGCGTCTCACCGAACCCGGAGACGTACACCCATGGAACCGACTTCCTGGACATGTCCTACTCGGGCGCGGGCGACGTCACGGCCGACCTGACCGCCGTCGACCTCAACCTGGCCGGCGATCGAGCCTCCACCAGCGGCTGCGAAGCGGGCGACTTCGCCAATTTCCCGGCGGGAAACATCGCCCTCATCCAGCGCGGCACCTGCACCTTCCGGATCAAGGCGGACAACGCCGCCGCGGCCGGGGCCTCCGGCGTCATCATCTTCAACCAGGGCAACGTCGTCCCGGGGGATGACAGACTCAGTCTGTTCGGCGGCACACTGGACCTGCCGCAGGCAGCAATCCCCGTCGTGAGCACCAGCTACGCCACGGGAGTCGAACTCGCCGGGCTCAGCGGCGTTGAGATGCGCCTCGCGGTCGATGCCGGGGTGAGCCGGATCGACTCCTTCAACATCCTGGCTGACACCGGCGGGCGTGCCGACCGCACCGTCGTGGTGGGCGCGCACCTGGACTCCGTGTCCGAAGGCCCCGGCATCAACGACAACGGCTCAGGATCGGCCGCGATCCTGGAGACCGCCATTCAGCTGGCCGAATTGGATGCCAAGCCGACCAACCGGATCCGCTTCGCGTTCTGGGGCGGGGAAGAGGACGGGCTGATCGGTTCGGAGTATTACGTCTCCCAGCTGACGGCCCGCCAGCTCAAGGACCATGCCGTCAACCTTAACTTCGACATGGTCGGCTCGCCCAACTTCGTCCGCTACGTCTACGACGGCGACGGCTCGGCGTTCGGCGAGAAGGGTCCCAACGGCTCGGCTTTGGTGGAGAAGGTCTTCCTGGACTACTTCAAGTCCCAGAATCTGCCGGTTGCCCCCACGGCCTTCGACGGACGGTCCGACTACTTCGGGTTCATCAACAACGGCATCCCTGCCGGCGGTTTGTTCACCGGTGCGGAGGACCTGAAGACCGCAGCGGAGGCGGCCATTTTTGGCGGCGAAGCGGGTGCCCCGCTGGACCCGTGCTACCACGCGGCCTGCGACGACATCGAGAACATCGACCTCGGAGTGCTTGAGGAAATGGCGGACGCGGTCGCCCACTCCACCCTCACCTTTGGCATGACCACCTCGGCGGTCAACGGCACCGCAAAGGGCAGCGGAACCGGCAACGTGGACCTCGAATACAAGGCCAACAAGCTGCTTAAGTAGCCGTCGCGCCGCAACAGTGCAATGGGTGCCGGGCCGCTCCGCCCTCGGGCGGGGCGGCCCGGCTTCTGCGCGCTTAGGCTCCGAAGGTGGTCGCCGCAGGTGTCAGCCGAGTAAGCCTGGAACGATCAGCAGGGCCGTGGGAACGGCCAGCAGCAGCAGGCAGGCAGCCAGCACAGCGACGCGCACGGGTTCCGGCAGCGGTGGCTGCGGGGAGAGCAGGCGGCTGACGCGGGACGCCGTCGTCCGCGCCGAACCCGCGCCGCCGGTGGCACCGGGCTGGCCGGGCTCGACGTCGGACAGTTCCGGTCCGCCGAACGCCATCCGGGCATCCGGGGCACCGGGGGAGCCGCTCGCCACAATCGCGATCGCCTTGATCAGGGTGGCCTTGCTCTCGGTCTTCAGCGCGACGTCGTCGGCGAGCATCTCGATCAGCGAACTGACCGCTTCCTGGGCCAGGCGTGTGGTGGGCAGCCACGGCAGGGCCTGGCGCCACGCCGCAAAGGCCCAGAGCAGCAGATGGTGGCGCTGGTCCAGGTGGGCGTTTTCATGGTTCAGGACCGCACGGAGTTCGGCGGGTTCCAGGGCCGCCATCAGCCCGTCGGAGAGCACCGTGACCGAGCGGGCACCACCCGGCAGGCAGTACGCGACGGGGGAGTCGACGTTGATCACCATGGTCCGCGGGCCGTCAGCGGACGGGGATGCGAGCAGTGCTAGCAGCTCGCGGTGCCGCCTCCGCTGGCGCTGGATCTTGTAGTACGTCAGCAGCAGGGTGAACACCAAGTGGGCTGTCAGGAGTGCAGCGGCCGAGAGGGCGAAGATGTGCCAGAAGCCCAGCGCCGTGGTGGGCGCATTATTGAAGACCATCCCGGCCAGGGCCCTGAGGCCGGCCAACAGGTTATCCCCGACCGGTTCCAGCCCGTACACCAGCATGGCGCCGATCATGGACAGCCCGCCGGCGAGGGCGATCGCCTGCCACAGCAACATGGCCGTGAACGGCGAACGCGCAGGCCACTGGGCGCGGGAAAGGAGGATAGGCACCGGCCATGCCAGCACTATCGCCAGGACCGCCAGAAACCATGAGGTCCAGAACATCGGGCGCTAGCTGAGTCCCAGCAGTTTGCGCAGCGTTTCTGCCTCGGTATCGGTGACGGAACCAATAAAGCGGGCCAGCACGGCCTCGCGGTCCGGGGCGGACCCCAGGACCTCGTGCATCAGCTCGGCGGTGTGGTCTTCACGGCTGGAGACGGCCTGGTAGCGGTGCGGGCGGGTGCCGCGCTCACGCTCCACGAGGCCCTTGCGCTCCAGGCGCGAGAGTACGGTCAGTACTGTCGTGACGGCGAGGTCCTTGCCCACATGCCCGGCGGTGCCGTTTTCCGCACGCGTACTCTGGGCGAGCAGATCACGCAGCGTGTTCGCCGTGGCAGCCTCATGGCCTGCCCAGAGCAGATCCATCACTGCCCGTTCCAGTTCACCGAGACTTGCCATTCCGTACGTCCTTCGTGAGTGCCGTTCCGGCGAATCGACTCTGCCGGGGCGGTAAGTGAATACTTCAGTCTTAAATTTACCGTGTTTTGCGAATAGTTTCTACATGAAGTAGAACTGCGCGGCCCGGGCGTGTCGCGCACCGGGGCTGCGGCCGGGCCGCAGCCCGACTACGCCCCGGGGCGTAGAGGTTGAAGGGCGCCAGCAGGTGAGGTGTCGTGGCCGGCGGCGCCTCCATTGCGGGCCGGAGCGCCCCGTGGGACTCTGGGGTGCAGGGAACCTTCAAAGTGTTCTACACTCGGTAGAAGAATCTTTCTACGGGACGTAGAAGTTGCTCGCCTAGCAAAGTAGGGACTGCCTTGGACGCCTTGGAAATCGCACGCTGGCAATTCGGAATCACCACCGTCTACCACTTCATGATGGTGCCGCTCACGATTGGCCTTGGCCTCGTGGTCGCCGTGATCCAGACGATGTGGCACCGCACCGGCAAGCCGGAATACCTCCGGATGACCAAGTTCTGGGGCAAGCTCTTCCTGATCAACTTCATCATGGGCGTCGCCACCGGCATTGTGCAGGAGTTCCAGTTCGGCATGGCCTGGAGCGAGTACAGCCGCTTCGTGGGCGACGTGTTCGGGGCGCCGCTGGCCATGGAAGCGCTGCTCGCCTTCTTCGTGGAGTCGACGTTCCTCGGCCTCTGGATCTTCGGCTGGAAGCAGCTCAAACCGGCCGTCCACCTTGCCTGCCTCTGGATCGCCGTGATCGGATCGGTCTTCTCCGCCTACTTCATCATTGTGGCGAACAGCTGGATGCAGCACCCGGTCGGAGTAGAGATGATCGACGGCCGTCCGGTGATGACCGACGCCTGGGCGGTCTTCACCAACAACACCGCCCTCGTCGCCGTTCCGCACACCATCTTCGGTGCCCTCGCCGTCGCCGGGGCGTTCCTGCTGGGCATCGCCTGGTACCACCTGTGGCGCCGCCGCCACGACGGCATCGACACGATCGGCGAGGACGGCAAGGTGGTCCCCGGGGAGTCCGCCATACCCGGTCGGGACCGCGCCGACCACGCCGTCTGGATCCGGTCCCTGCGGATCGGCGCCGTCGTCGCCATGATCTCCTTCGCCGGAACCGCCATCACGGGGGACCTGCAGGGCAAACTCATGTTCGAACAGCAGCCCATGAAGATGGCGGCCGCCGAAGCGGCCTGCCACGACGGCACCGGCTTCTCCATCCTGAGCATCGGCAACGTCGGCTCCAAGAACTGCGATGACATCGTGGCGCTCATCGAGGTGCCCGGGATCCTGTCCTTCCTCGCCAAGGGCGATTTCACCACCGAGGTCCAAGGCGTCAACAGCCTGATCGACCAGTACAAGGCCGACTACGGCACGCACCTGCCGGACAACCCCATCTACGGGGAACGGGCGGGGCAGGAGATCCAGTACGTCCCGGTCATGGAGGTCACCTACTGGGGCTTCCGGATGATGATCGGCTTCGGCGGACTGGCGGCGTTGGCCGCTTTGATTGCCCTCTGGGTCACCCGCAACGGGACTGTCCCCGCCTCCCGCGGCCTCATGCGGCTGGCCGTCTTCGGGATCCTGGCGCCGTTCGGGGCCAACGCCGCGGGGTGGATCTTCACCGAGATGGGCCGGCAGCCGTTCGTCGTCGCCCCCAACCCGGACCCCAGCGGAATCGACCAGGTCTTTATGTTCACCGCCGCGGCCGTCTCACCCGGCGTCTCGGCCGGCGAACTGCTGACCTCCCTCGTGGTGCTCACCGCCGTGTACGCGGTGCTTCTCGTGGTCGAGGTCAGGCTGCTGGTCAAGTACATCCGCGGCGGGGTGGTCGCCGCCATGCCGGAACTCGCGCACGTCCCCGTGGACGAGAACGAGGACGCCACTCCCAAGGGCGGTGGTCCCGGCAAGCCCGGGGACGACGTCCTGGCCTTCGCCTACTAAGCCTTCGCCCGCACAAGAAACGCAGAGGATACTCAGCATGGAACTGCTTCCCACCATCTGGTTCATCGCCATCGCGGTGTTGTGGACGGGCTACCTCTTCCTCGAGGGCTTTGACCTCGGCGTCGGGATGCTGATGAAAGGCTTCGCCCGGAACAACACCGAACGCCGCGTCCTTCTCAATACGATCGGCCCGGTCTGGGACGGCAACGAGGTCTGGCTCCTGACCGCAGGCGGTGCCACCTTCGCGGCCTTCCCGCTCTGGTACGCCTCCCTGTTCTCCGCCCTCTACCTGCCACTGCTGCTGGTCCTCGTGGCACTGATCTTCCGGGCCGTGGCCTTCGAGTACCGCGGCAAAGTGGACAACCCTCGGTGGCGGGCTCGCTGGGACTGGGCCATCTCGCTCGGCTCCCTCGTGGCGGCCTTCGGTGTGGGAGCCGCACTGGGGCTGACCACCACCGGACTCCCCATCAACGCGAACGGTGACCGCGAAGGCGGCCCCTTTGCCTGGTTCAGCGCCTACGCCGTGCTTGGGGGCCTCGCCGTCGTCGGATTCTCGCTGCTGCACGGCCTCGCGTTCCTGGCCCTGAAGACCGACGGCGACGTCCGGCACCGCGCACGCCGGTGGTTCGTCCGGCTCCTGCCCGTCCTGCTGCTGCCAATGGCGGGCTGGGCGGTCAGCCTGCAGCTGATCAGCGGCGAAGTGTGGACCGTGGTGGCCGTCGTCGCCGCCGTCGTGGCCGCCGTCGTGGCCTGGAACTTCGCCCGCACGGGCGCCGAAGGCCGCGCGTTCCTGTCCCTGGGGACCTTCCTGCTGCTCGGCAGCGCCTCGATCTTCGGCGCCGCGTTCCCCGTCGTGCTGCCGTCCACCCTGAACCCGGACTTCCACCTGACCATCTCCAACGCCTCCTCCTCGGACTACACGCTGGGACTGATGAGCATCGTCGCCTGCATCGGGCTGCCGCTGGTCCTCGCGTACCAGGCCTGGACGTACTGGGTGTTCCGGCGCCGGGTGAGCCACGCTCACATCCCCGAGGCCCACAACTTCCTCCCCGCCATCGCCGCCAAGGCACTGGCACCCAAGGACTAGCACCCGATGAGACCGCAGTTCCCCTCCGGCCCCGCGAACCGCATCGCCCTCTACCTGCTGGGCCTCCTCGCGGCGCTGAAGGCCCTGTCCCTCGTGCTGATGGCGCAGGCCGTCGCGTCCATGCTTGCCGGGCTGATGGCCGGAGACCCCGCCTGGGGTGCACAGCTGTACTGGGGCGTTTCGGGGGTGGTGCTCCGGTCCCTGACGGTCTGGGCGCAGGCCGTGGCTTCGCGCCGGGCCGCGCTGGGGGTAAAGGAGGAGCTGCGCTCCCGGTTGCTCGAGCGGGCATTGCGCAACGGCACCCGGTCAGCGGGCCCCTCCGATGGCGGCCTCGCCATTCTCGCGACCCGGGGGCTGGACGCCCTGGACAACTACTACACCCAGTTCCTGCCCGCCTTGGTGAACTGTGCAGCCATCCCGCTGCTGCTGGGCGCCCGCATCCTGTATGCCGACTGGATCAGCGCTGCTGTCATTGTGCTGACCGTGCCGCTGGTGCCGCTCTTCATGGTGCTGATCGGCCGCTACACAGAAGACCGCGTCCGGGAAGCCCAGTCGGCCCTGTCCCGGCTGTCCGGCCACATGCTGGAGCTTGCCAAGGGCCTGCCCGTCCTCGTCGGACTGGGCCGGGCCACCGCCCAGCGCAAAGCCCTCGAGGACCTCTCCGAGGAATACCGCCACCGGACCATGGGGACCCTGCGGACCGCGTTCCTCTCCGCCCTTGCGCTCGAACTCATCGCCACCATCTCCGTCGCGGTCGTCGCGGTCTTCATCGGTGTCCGCCTGGTCCACGGCGACATGGCACTGGAAGCGGGACTGCTGGCCCTGATCCTCGCCCCCGACTGCTACCTTCCGCTCCGGGAGCTCGGCACCGCCCACCACGCCAGCGACGAAGGCCGTGCGGCGCTCGCCGAAACCACCGCCGTCCTCGAGGCACCCGAGGCCGCGCCCTTGGTGCCCGCTGCTGCCTCCGTTGCGGCTGTTGTCGGGGCAGCATCCGGATCCCGGGAGCCCGCGGCCCCGCCCACCCTCAGCGTGGCCGGGCTGACCGTCCGCTACGGCGGCAGGACGGACGCCGCCGTCGGGCCCCTGAGCTTCACCGCCGCACCCGGCCGGATCACCGCCCTCGACGGCCCCAGCGGCGCCGGCAAGAGCACGGTCCTGGGGGTCCTGGCCGGCACCATCGGAACCGGCGGCGGCCCTGACCAAAAGACCACTGTCACCGGACGGATCGCAGGATTCACGACGGCGGACCTTGCCTGGGTGCCGCAGCACCCCGTGATGGCTGCGCCCACCGTGCTGGACGAGGTCCGGCTGTATCTGGGAGTTGCCGGGGGGCGGGCCGACGGCGCCGGCGATCCGGGGCTCGCCGCGGACGCCGACGCTATTGCCCTGGGCTGCCTGGCAGCCTGCGCCGCGGAGCATCTCGCCGCCAAGCATCCCGCAGAGCTCAGCCCGGGGGAGCTGCGCCGGGTGGCGCTGGCCCGCGGTCTCGCCCGGATCGAGGCGGGAGCCCGTGTGTTGCTGCTCGATGAACCCACCGCCCACCTGGACCGGGAATCCGCCACCGCCGTCAGCGGCGCCATCGCCGCGCTCCGCGGAAGGGTCACCGTCCTGCTGGTGGCCCACGACCGGCAGACCCGGGAACTCGCCGACGTCGTCGTGGCAGTGGCACCCGGCGTCGCGGGCACGGCCACCGCCGCCGCTGTCCAAGATGCCGACGCCGCAACCGCCACACTCACGGGTGCCGCCGCCGGGACGGCTGCCCTTGCCGCACTCCCGTCCGCAGCCGACCCGTCCGCATCCGGGATGCACGACCTCCTGCCGTCAGACACCCCGGGCCCAGGCGTGCCGCAAGCCGGCGCGATCCAGGCCGGCGCGACTCAGCCCGGCGTGCCGCAAAACGCGGACACACCACTCTCACCAGGCGGTTCTACGGCAGCCCGGCTCCGCCGCCTGCTGGCACCGGTCGCAGCCAAATTCGCCGCGGCCGGCGCCGTCGGCACCCTGGCGGCCCTCTTCGCCGTCGCCCTCGCCGGACTGTCCGGCTGGCTCATCATCCGTGCCAGCGAGCAGCCGCCCATCCTGTACCTGCTTACAGCAATCGTCGGCGTGCGGTTCTTCGGCATTGGCCGGGCAGTCCTGCGCTACCTCGAGCGTCTCCTGCTGCACGACGCCGTCTTCGCCGCCCTGACCCGGCTCCGCGGCAGGCTCTGGGAATCACTGAGCCGCCGCGCCCTCTCGCTGCGCCGGCTGCTGCAGGGCGGCAACGTCCTGGGCACCGTCGTGGACGACGTCGACACGGTCCGCGAGCTGCTGCCCCGCGTGGTCCTGCCGCCGCTGACCGCCGTCGCCGTCGCGGCAGCTGCCGTCGCCAGCGTCGCGTGGCTCCTGCCGGCCGCGCTCCCCGCCGTCATCGCGGCCGCCCTGGTGAGTCTCGTGGCGGCCCCCGCCCTGGCGCTGGCCGCGGACAGGATGTCCGCCGGTACCGAGCAGCGGCTCCGTTCCGGAGTGCTCCGCCAGGTGGCGGCGGCCCTCGACGCCCGCGCCGAACTCCACGCCAACAGCGTGGCCGGCCCGGTGCTCGACGCCATCACCCGCGCCGACCGTTCTGCGACCGCCGCGTCCCAACGCTCGGCATGGGCCGAAGGACTCGGCCAGGGACTGACCGTACTGGCTTGCGGGACGGCCGCCCTGGCCAGCGCCGTGCTGGCCGCTCCGCTGGCTCTTAGCGGAGCCGTGGAAGCGTCGACCGTCGCGGTGGTCGTACTCTTGCAGCTGGCGCTCGTGGAACCCTACGCGGCCATCACGACGGCGGTCCGCCAGTACCCGGCGCTGCGTGCCGTGCTGGCACGCATCGGCGAAGCCGGCGTCCTGGACAGCGCCGATGCCGACGCGTCCGGCGGGCTGGTTCCCGTTGTCGGCCGGCCCGGCGGCAAGCCCGGGATCGAGCTCCGGGACCTGGCCGCGGCGTGGCCGGGCGGGCCGATGGTCTTCACCGGCCTCGACGCCACGGCCGACCCCGGGCGCTGGCTTGCCGTCACCGGTGGGTCGGGGTCCGGAAAGTCCACCCTGCTCGCCGTCGTCCTGGGCTTCCTCCCGGCAGCCAACGGCCAGATCCTGCTCAGCGGGCGGGCGGCCTGGTGCCCCCAGGAGGCGCACCTCTTTGACTCGACCATCCGCGGCAACCTACTGCTGGGGCTCCCGGAGGGCGACCGCGGGGGAGAGCCGGAGCAGCGGTTGCAGGACGCCCTGGCGGCGGTGGGCCTCGGGCCGCTGGTCGGGCGCCTGGAGCATGGCCTGGACACACGGATCGGACCAGGAGGGGACTTCCTCAGCGGCGGCGAGCGGCAGCGCCTCGCAGTGGCCCGCACCCTCCTGACCGGAGCGGACGTGATCCTGCTGGACGAACCCACGGCCCACCTGGACGCGGAGTCCGGCCGGGAGATGCTGGCTGAGCTCCGGCACGGCCTGCGGGACCGCACCGTGGTGCTCGTGACGCACAACCCGGAGGACATCTCCCCGGACGACAGCCGCCTCGACCTCGACCGACCGGCGGCCGGGCACACAGCACCCTCGCCGGAGGCAACGCCCTTGCTGGCGCGGGGGTAGGCCGGACGTTAGCCTGTTGCCATGAACGGATTCGCCGAGCCCTTGGCCAGCCTGGACACCCGCCTGCAGTGGCGGCCCGCCGTGACCGACGACCTGGACAGCTGGGCGGCGCTCATCGCCCGGACTGCCGACGTCGAACGGCCCGTCTGGTTTGAGCGCCGCGCCGACCTGGAACAGGTCCTCGAATCGCAGGCGAACCCGGCCGCGGCGAACACGATCCTCGGCTTCGACGCGCAGGCCACCGCCAGGGCTTACGGCCGGATCACCAAGAACCCGGAGGGTGAGAAGGCGATCGGGTACGGCTGCGTCGATCCGGTATGGCAGGGCAGGGGCATCGGGGCCGGGCTGCTGGGCTGGATGGAGGCACGGACCCGGCAGCGGTTCGCCGAGGACGCCGTGCCGGGTTCCAGCCCACGGCTGCGGCTCCACATGGAAGAGCAGCACACCCACCAGGCCGCCCTGTTCGGCGACGCCGGCTACCGGATCGTCCGCTACTACCACGAGATGCACCGCCCCCTCACGGACCACCTCCCGGAGGCGCGCCTGGACGACGGGCTGGAAATCGTGGGCTTTGGACCCGCGTTGCACGAGCCCGTCCGGCTGGCGCACAACGAGGCTTTCCGGGATCACTGGGGCAGCGAGCCCCGGGACGAGGAGGCCTGGGGCTTTGTGGTGAATGATCCACTGGCCCGGCCGGACCTGAGCGCCGTCGCCGTCGAACGCTCCACCGGAAGAGTGGCCGGCTACCAGCTTGCCAGCCACGACGCCGTGAGCGCCGGGACGAGGGGCTACAAGGAGGGCTACACCGACCTGCTGGGTGTGCGGCGCGAGTTCCGCGGCCGCGGGGTGGCGCAGGCCCTTCTCGCCGACGCGATGCGCCGCTTCGCCGCGGCGGGCATGGACAAGGCCTCGCTCGATGTCGATTCGGAGAACCCCACCGGTGCCCTGGCCCTGTACGCCAAGATGGGCTATGTCCCCGTCAACAGCAGCATGGCGTGGGACAAGGAACTGTAGCTTTCCGTCCAGGCGCCATCAGGCCGCGCGCTACCCCTCCACGCGTCAGCCATCCACATCGTGGAGGTGATGGACGACGTCGTGCAGGAAGTACTGCGCGAACGTCAGCACGGTGAACTCCGAGCCGTTGCTGCGGGTGCCCTTGCGCCCCCACTGTTCCTCGGGGATGCGCCCGAAGGAGGCGGCGATCTGCTCGCCCTCCGCGGTGAGTTCCGTGCTGACCTCGGCCGGGTCGGCGTTGGCATAGTCCTTCTCGACGGCGGTCACGTCCTGGTCCCAGTCCGCGAACCGGGCGTCGTCCTCGGTCAGCATAAGGCCGAGCCGGTGGTCGAAGAGGCTGAACACGTCGCGGACGTGGCAGGCGTATTCGAGGACGGACCACGTGTTTTCGTCCGGGCGTTCAGCCACGTCCGGACGCCGCAGGGCGGACCGCCAGCGGGGGAGCATGTTCTCCACGATCCCCGGCGCTGTCGCAGGTGTCGCCACCGAGGCATCAAAACCGCACTCCGCGCAGGTCCGCTGCAGGACCCAGGTCCAGTCCTTGATATCCGGGATGATAGGCATGCGAGCAGTCTAAGGGTATTTCTTCCGGAGCACCGGATGGGCCGGTGGTGGTCGACGGCGGGCCGGAGCCGGAGCGTCGGGTTGACTACGGAGACAGCCGCATCGTGGGGGCGTCTTCCCACGAGAGACTTTTCGGCGGCGCCGTCACAACCGCGGTGATTCCCTGCGACCGGAGTTCGGCTACAAGGATTCGCAGCATTCCGTCGGCCATGCCCGTTGAGAGTTCGCCTTTTGTATCTGCATAGATCAATGGACCCAAATCGGTCAGGTAGACATCGGAAACATAGTTGGGAGTGTACTGGGGGAATTCGCCAGTCATCTCCTCACGCGTCAGTTCCGCGCCGTTCTGATCTACGGAATAGAAGCGAACTGCAGCCGCCCGCAGTGCCTTGGCCGCCTTGTCCCGGTTGTCGGACACCACAAGAAACATCGGTGAGGTTTCCCATCCGCTTCCGAGGGCGGCCTCGTGCTTCTCGCCCTGCCGGTCGAACAGGTGGGGTTCGACCGTCACGTTTGCCATGGCTGCTCCGGTCGCGCTGCTTGTTGGCGTATGGGACGGGCCTGTTCGTCCCGTTTGTCCGGCCGGGACTGCGGCTGCGGAAGCTGCGGCTGCCGAGGCTGACGGCTGCGCAGATGACAGTGGCGGAGAGGTTGAGGGAGCGGCCTGCAGGCTGCCGGAGCATCCGGACAGGGCCACCGCCACAGATACGAGCACGGCACCGACCCGCAGTCGTTTCGACACGTAACCCCCAATATCAGCACACCTGCGGACTGGGGTCATCGTACGGCACGGGTCCGGGCCGGGCTAGGCCATCGGCCACCAAAGTTCAATGCCTTGCGGTTCAATCCAAGCGGAGATTATGCTTCCCGCAAGTGGAACCTGAAGGATATGAGCCTTCGGTTCCAGCCGCGGGCCTCTCATCCATAACGGTGTGCACCCTCGAGCGGGGCACGACTTAGAGCGTGCCGAGTTCTACGCAATTCAGGACCGAAAACCAATGTCCGTTTGCTCGAAAACCCCTTATCAAACACTCCGGTCTGCGGAGCTCGCCCTCTGCCGGCCATTCACCACGGATGGCCGCCATGAGGGGACCTATAGCGGCCATTTGTGGCAAATGAGTGAGCGGTGGGCGTGACGGCTGCCCCGGGCGTCGACCTAAGCACGGCCCGCGGCCCAAACAGCACCCGCGGGGGCCTAGGCCTCCGCGGGCTCCTGCTGCCAGGCCATGCTCGGGCCAATCGCATCGATGGCCTGGGACAGCGGAATGCCGGACCCGTCGCGGCGGCCGTGTTCCCCGGGCAGGGAACGGGCCACACCGGCCAGCGAGGACGCCTTGGCGGGGCCGTGACCGGCCCACGCGAGCAGCAGGGTGTCCTCACCCTTGAGGAACCGGTGCGCCCGGACCCCGGCGGTGGCGCGTCCCTTGGCGGGGTATTCGGCGAGGGCGGTGACTTTGGCGGCACCCGGGGCGGTGCCGGGCAGCGCCCCTTCCGTGCCGGCGATGGTCACCACGACGGCATCGCTGTCGGCCGGGCTGGCGGCGCCAAAGAACAGCACCCGGTCCCCGGCGGCCAGCTTGATACCGGCCATACCTCCGGCAGTCCGGCCCTGCGGACGGACCGCGGAGGCCGGGAAGCGCAGCAGCTGCGACTGCCGCGTCACGAAGACGAGGTCGACGTCGTCGGAGCCCGCGGCAGCCACCCCCACCACGGTGTCCTTGTCCTTGAGTGCGATCACTTCCCAGTCCTCGCGGTTCAGCGGATAGTCGGGCTGGACGCGCTTGACCACGCCCTGGGCGGTACCAATCGCCAGGACCTCATCCAGCGGCGCGAAGGCCACCAGCGATTCGCCCTTGAGGAGGGTAATGAAGTCCTTGGCCGGCACACCGCCGGCCAGGTTCGGGGTGCCCGAGGTCGGCGGCAGCACGGGCATGTCCATCACCTGGAGCCGGAGCATGCGCCCCTGCGAGGTGATGGCCGCGATCTCGCCGCGTGCCGACGTTTTGACCACCGAGGTGAAGACGTCGTGCCGGGTCCGCGGGCCGGCCTCGGCGAGGCTGTCCTGGTTGGCGGTGCGGGCGATCTGGCCGGAGGCAGTCAGGATCGCCCAGCAGGGGTCGTCCGCGATCTCCAATGCGAGGGGAGCGGCCTTGCCCTTGGCCCCCGGCGCGGCGGCCAGGGCGGCGACGGTGGGGGAGACGGCTTCGGATTCGAGCAGCACGGTGCGGCGGGGGGTGCCGTACTTCTCCGCGATCTCGGCCAGTTCTGCGGACACGAGGGCCCGGAGCCGCTCGCTGGAGCCGAGGATGGCTTCCAGCTCGGCAATCTCGCGGCGCAGCTCGTCCTGCTCCTTCTCAAGTTCGATCCGTGAGTACTTGGTCAGCTGCCGGAGCCGGAGCTCCAAGATGTAGTTGGCCTGGATCTCGGAGAGGTCGTAGATGGACATCAGCCGTGTCCGGGCCGCGGCCGCCTCGTCCGAGGAACGGATGATCTGGATGACCTCGTCGATGTCCACAATCGCGATCAGGAGCCCCTCCACCAGATGCAGGCGGTCCTTCTTCTTGCCGAGGCGGAAGGCGGTGCGGCGGCGGACGACGTTGATGCGGTGTTCCACGTAGACGGAGAGCAGCTGGAGCAGCCCCAGGGTCTGCGGCTGCCCGTCCACGAGGGTGACGTTGTTGATGCCGAAGGAATCCTCCATCGGAGAGTAGCGGTACAGCTGCTGAAGCACGGCGTTGGGGTTAAATCCGTTCTTTAGTTCGATCACGAGGCGCAGGCCGTGCTTGCGGTCCGTGAGGTCCACGATGTCGCTGATGCCGGTGAGCTTCTTGCCGTTGACGGCGTCCTTGATCTTCTCGATCACCTTCTCCGGCCCCACCATGTACGGCAGTTCCGTGACCACCAGCCCGGTGCGGCGGGCCGAGAGCTGCTCCACCTCCACCTTGGCCCGGGTCTTGAACGAGCCGCGGCCGGTGGCGTACGCGTCGCGGATCCCGTCCAGCCCGACGATCCGGCCGCCCGTGGGCAGGTCCGGGCCGGGGACGAACTTCATGATGTCCTCGAGCGTGGCGTCCGGGTGCTCGATCAGGTGCCGCGCGGCGGCGATCACTTCCACCAGGTTATGCGGGGCCATGTTCGTGGCCATGCCGACGGCGATGCCGGTGGCCCCGTTGACCAGCAGGTTCGGGAACGCGGCCGGCAGCACGTCCGGCTGGGTCAGCTGGTTGTCATAGTTGGGGACGAAGTCGACGACGTCCTCGTCGAGGTGGTCCGTCAGGGTCAGCGCCGCCGCCGCCAGCCTGGCCTCGGTGTACCGCGGGGCGGCCGGGCCGTCGTCGAGCGAGCCGAAGTTGCCGTGCCCGTCAATGAGGGGCAGCCGCAGCGAGAAGTCCTGGGCCATGCGCACCATCGCGTCGTAGATGGCGGTGTCGCCGTGCGGGTGCAGCTTGCCCATGACCTCGCCCACCACGCGGGCGCTCTTGACGTGGCCGCGGTCCGGGCGCAGGCCCATCTCGCTCATCATGTACAGGATGCGCCGCTGGACGGGTTTCAGCCCGTCGCGGGCGTCCGGAAGGGCCCGCGAGTAGATCACCGAATAGGCGTACTCGAGGAACGATCCTTCCATCTCCGACGTGACGTCGATATCGACGATATTCTCTGTGAATATTCCTGCGGAATCGGGGCTGGCTTCCCCTGCCGGGGACGGGGTCTGGCGGCGGGCCATGAGGCGGGTGGGTCCTTCTGAGGGGTGCTGAACGTGTGCTGCAAAAGTTTATGACTAGGCTAAGCCTATGGTGGATCAGCCCGTGGACGGTGTATATCCGGAATATTGGGAAGCCGATGTTGTCCTGCGCGACGGCGGGACGGCACATCTGCGCCCGATCCACCCGGCCGACGCGGACGCGGTCCAGGCCTTCCACGTGGGGCAGTCGCAGAAGTCCATCTACATGCGCTTCTTCGCGTTCAAGTCCAAACTCTCCTCGAAGGAACTCAAACGGTTCACCGAGGTGGACTACAAGGACCGCGTGGCCCTGGTGATCACCATCGGCGGCGAGATCATGGGCATCGGCCGCTACGACCGGCTCGATGACCCCGCGGAGGCCGAGGTCGCGTTCAACATCGCCGACGCGCACCAGGGCCGCGGCATCGGCTCCATCCTGCTCGAACACCTCGCCGCCGCCGCCCGGGAAAACGGGATCCGGAAGTTCAGCGCCGAGGTGCTCCCGGAAAACCGGAAGATGCTTATGGTGTTCTCCGACGCCGGCTACGACGTCAAGCGGCATTTCGACGACGGTGTGGTCAGCCTCGAATTCAACATCGACCCCACGGACAAGTCCCGCGCCGTGATGGAATCCCGGGAACACCGCGCCGAGGCCCGCAGCATCCAGGAACTCCTTGCCCCGTCCTCCGTGGCCGTGATCGGTGCCAGCCGCAAGTGGGGCACCGTGGGCTACCAGTTGCTGGAACACATCATCGAGGCACACTTCACCGGCCCGGTCTACGCGATCAACCCGGAGGCCTTCGAGCTCGCCGGCATGCTCTCCTTCGGCCGCCTCTCCGAGGTGCCGGGCCCGGTCAAGCTCGCCATCATCGCCGTTCCCTACGCCGAGGTCCCCAAGGTGGTGGAGGAGTGCGGTGCCGCCGGGGTCAAGGGGATCGTAGTGGCCACCGCCGGCTACGCGGACGACGGCGAACGCGGCCTCGCCCGCCAGCGCGAACTCGTCCGGCAGGCCCGCTCGGACGGGATGCGCGTGATCGGTCCCGCCTCGCTGGGCATCATGAACACCAACCCGGCCGTGTCCCTCAACGCCTCGATGGCGCCCTCGCTGGGGCGCCGCGGCGGGCTGGGCCTGTTCAGCCAATCGGCCGCGATCGGCGTCTCCCTCTACGCGGCTTCCAGCCGGCGCCGCGTCGGGATCTCCACGTTCCTCTCGGCCGGCAACCGCGCCGACGTCTCCGGCAACGACATGATGCAGTTCTGGGAGGACGACGCCGACACCACCGCCGTCGGGCTGTACCTGGAATCGATCGGCAACCCGCGCAAGTTCTCCCGGCTGGCCCGGCGCCTGGCCCGGACCAAACCCGTCATTGTGGCGAAGTCCGACGCGATGGGCCTGGGGCTGCCGCCCGGCCACGCCGTCCGCACCACGCAGGCGCCGCCGGAGGCCCTCGACGCGATGATGCGCCAGGCCGGCGTGATCCGCGTCGAGACCATCGAACAGCTCATGGACGTCGCCCAGATCGTCTCAAGCCAGCCCCTGCCGAAGGGCCCGGGGGTCGCCGTGTTCAGCAACTCCCAGGCGCTCGGCAAGGTGGTTGCGGACAGCGCGGCGAAGCAGGGGCTCGGGGTGGAGCGGATCGTCACCGGCGTCGATCTCGACGCCGGGATGTCCGTGGCGCTGCCGGCGCTGCGGCACAGCCTGCAGGAGGTCCTCACTGCAGACACCGTTCACTCTGCCGTTGTGGCGTTGCTGCCCGCCCGTGGCCTGACCGTGGAAAAGATCGCCGGGGTGCTCGCCGAGTGTTCGGTGGCGGCCGGCAAACCCGTGGTGGCGGCGTTCAGCGGACTGCTGGACCCGTCCATCTATGTGGAAGGGATGGTGGGTGACGAGGCCGGATCAACGGTGGTTCCCTGCTACTCCAACCCCGGCGCGGCAGTGGCCGCGCTGGGATCCGTGGTCCGCTACGCCCAGTGGCTGGACCGGGACCAGGGCCTCTTCATAGAGCCTGAGGGCTGTGACCCGGACGGCACCCGCGACGAGCTGGAGAGGCTGCTGTCCGGGGTCGGGGGCGAACAGCTCGTCCGTTTGGACGCGGAGACGGCCGCGGGCCTGCTGGCCCGCTACGGCATCAGGGTGGTTCCGTCCGTTGGCTTCGACACCGCCGAGGAGGCGGTAGCTGCAGCGGACCGGCTCGGCTGGCCGGTGGCCCTGAAGACCACCGACCCCGCGCTGCGGCACCGCCTGGACCTCGGAGGGGTGCGCCTGGACATCCAGGACGCCGACTCCCTGCGGCGGAACGTGCTGGAGATGCGCAGATCGCTGGAACGCTACGGCTCGCCGTCGCTGGAAGTGCAGACGATGGCTCCGGTGGGACAGGCCTGCACGTTCCGCGCCATCGAGGACCCGCTGCTGGGCCCGGTGGTCTCGTTCGGCCTGGCCGGTGATGCGGTCAACCTGCTCGACGACTGGGCCCACCGGGTGCCGCCGCTCTCCGGCTCCGACCTGCATGACTTCATCCGGGCCCCGCGGGCCTCGCGGAAGCTCTTCGGCTACCAGGGGTTGCCGGCCGTCGACGCCGGGGCGCTGGAGGACCTTGCCGCCCGGCTCACCCGGCTCAAGGACAACCATCCGGAAATCGCCCTCGTCGACTTCAACCCCGTGCTCGCCGGGCCGGACGGGGCCGCCATCCTCTCCGCCGACGTCCGGATCGCAAACGCCGCCCAGCGCACCGACAGTGCCCGCCGTGCCATGCGCAGCTGATTCGCCAGGCGCAGCTGATCGCCCGGCGCAGCTGATCCCCGGCGCGCTGAGAGCCAGGGGGAGCTGAGAGCCCCGGGGAACGGAGGGCTGCAGGGAGCGGAGGGGCGCCGAGGGGCGCTGCCGGGCCGGCAATGGTTAGCATGTCCCCAACCGATCTGTGAAAATGGAGACCATGAGCTTTCAGTCTCCGACACCCAAGCCCCAGGCAACCGTCTCCGGACGCCCGGGCACGCACCACCACGGCCTGCATGACCACAGCGCGCAGGGCCAGAGCCTGGAAGGCGCCCTCCAGCAGGCCGGCTTCTACCCCCGGCTGGTGGCCGACGTCGTTGCCGACGCCCTCGACGGGCGCGACTGCGTGGCCCACCTGGTGCACCTCGAGACGCACTTCGACCGCGCCGAGGTCCGCCGCCACATCACGGTGCTGGTCCTGACTGAGGACATGCTGGTCATCACCCACGTGGACGACCAGCAGCTCGACGAGGCGGGGGAGCAGACGGTAGCGCAGGTCTCCACCGAATCCGTGCCCGTCACGCAGATCCGCTCCGTGGTGCTCAGCTACGTGTACGCCCAGCCACAGGACTACAAACCATCGGATCCGGTCCGCGAGCTGACCCTCTCCATCGCCTGGTCCGGCGGCCAGCGCCTCGACATGGGCCCGGCCAGCTGCGGCGACCCGCAGTGCGAGGCCGACCACGGCTACAGCGGCACCATCGCCCAGGAGGACATCGTGCTCCGGATCAGCGCCGAAGCAGACGGCCTGCAGGCCGTCCAGGACGCCAAGCTCTTCGCCCGGGCCCTCCGCGCCGTAAACACCGGATCCTCCGCTCCGACGCCCCACACCGGGCCCGGGCTCCCGCCCCGCCCGCGGATGGGCGTCTTCGGAAACCGCGCCAGCCGCGGCCACCAGCGCTGAGATGACGCCGGTCCGCGTGCCCGAACCGTTGTCCTCCGCCCCGTCCCTCCCCGAGGCCACCGCGCAGGCCACAGCACCGGGCCTGCCCGCGGCCCCGGCGTTCGGGGACCGCTCCGTCGCCGAAGTGCTTACGAGCGCCGCGGCCAGCCTGGGTGTTCCCGGCTTCGAGAACCGCCTGCACCTGCCCGCCTCCAAGCGCGTCTGCGTGGTCCTCGCCGACGGTCTGGGCCGCAACCTGCTCAAGCAGAAATCGGCGCACACACCGTTCCTTCGCTCCGTCATGCAGTCCGGCCAGGGGCGGGTGCCGGTCGCCCTGGATTCGGCGTTCCCCTCCACCACGGCCGCCTCCCTGGCCAGCTTCGGCACCGGGCTCGCGGCCGGACAGCACGGCATGGTGGGCTACGACGTGCTGGACCCGGACCAGGACCGTGTGGTCAACATGCTGGGAGGGTGGGACGCCGGCGTCGACCCGCAGCAGTGGCAGCCGTTCCCCACCGTCTTCGAACGGGCCGCGGACCACGTCGAGGTCACCACCGTCAGCCTTCCGCAGTTCAGCGACTCCGCCATGACCCGGGCCGCGCTCCGGGGCGGCCGCTATGTCACCGCCACCACCTCGCACGCCAGGACCGCGGCCGCCGCCGATGCAATGGCCGGTGCGGACGGCTCGCTGATGTACTTCTACGTCAATGAACTGGACAAGGCCGGTCACCGCCACGGCTGCCAGTCACCGCAGTGGGAGCACCAGCTCGAGGAACTCGACGCCACCGTGAAACGGCTCAGCGCCACCCTGCCGGCGGGCACCACCATCCTGCTCACGGCGGATCACGGAATGCTCGACGTCCCGGAATCCCAGCGCATCGACTATTCGGCCGACCCGGATCTCATTGCCGGGGTCCGCCACACGGCGGGCGAGCCGCGGATGGTTCACCTGTATCTCGAAGAGCAGGACGACGACGCCGGCCGCGTCCGGCTGCTTGACGCCTGGCGGGCCCGTTTCGGCGAACGGATCTGGGCCTTCACCCGGGAGGAAGCCATCACCGCAGGGCTCTTCGGCGAGGTCCGGGCCGAAGTCGCCCCGCGGATCGGCGACGTGATGATCGCTGCCCGGGAGCCGCTGGCTTTCTATGACACCCGGCGCGTCCGGCCCACAGCACTTGACGTCGTGGGCCAGCACGGTTCACTGACGCGGGCTGAACGGGAAGTCCCGTTGCTGTGCTTCCAGGCGGACGGAAAAAGGGCCCCCCGCGCCTGACGGCGCGTGGTGGCTGCCAGCCGTGTTTTGACTGCCGGCCGGGGCCCGGGCTCCGCGGCTAGTTAGTCGCCGCGGGCGCCGAAGACGATTTCGTCCCAGCTGGGAATGCTGGAGCGCTTGGACTTCGCCGGCTGCCGCTCGGGCTGCTCCGCATCGCGGTCGTCCCGGGCCGGGGCGGGGGACTCACGCTGCTGGCGCCGAGAGGTCCCGCCGCCCAGGAGCTCGTCGAGCCCCGGGCTGGAGGTGGGTCCCTGCTGGCCGACGGGCCGCAACTGCGACGCCGCAATGGTGATTTCCCTGGTGTCGGTGCTGACACCGTCATGCAGTTTCAGGGCGTCGTCCGGCTCGTCTTCATGGCGCGGAGCCAAGGTCAGCCGCGACATGATCGAGGGCCTGCCGTCGCGGCGGCGTTCCCACGGATCGGAGACCGGGCTGGTTTCCGTCTCCGCTGCCTCCACGCGCTGCGGGGCCGGGATGTCGGCTCCGTCTGCGTCAATGTCACTGTCGGCCCCGTGCTCTTCGCTGCCCTGCTCACCGTCTTCCGGGCCGGCCGGTACCTCGGCAAGGACCTCGGCGGGCCTCGGATGGGCCGCGGGTACGCTGCTGGTCAGGAGCTTGGCGAGGGCGTCGTCGGCGTCTTCGTCCACGCCGAGGCGCTGGCCGCGGCGGGAACGCAGCATGTCCAGCAATCCGTCGGACTCCTGCTCCTGCTTCAGCTGCTGGACCACTTGGAGCTGCGCGGTGGCGGTGCGGGCGGCAGCATCGGCGTCGGTCTCAAAATCAAAGGGTCGGTCCGAGACGGCCGTGAGCCGGCGCGCGGGGACGGGACCGTCGAGGGGCTCCAGTTCGCTGAGCTGCTGCGCCCAGCGGTTCGCGTTCTGCAAGGATTTCCGGGCCGGGCTGAACGTCCACATGGCCGGCGGTTCCTCACCGATTCCGGCAGGGCCGCCAGGCTTGGCCTCGAAGCGCGCCACGACGTTCCAGCTGCCATCGGGGCGCCGCCAGGAGTCCCATTCCACAGAGGAGGCTTCAATGCCGTGCGCACTGAGCCGGTGGGCCACCATGTCGCCGAGTGAAGCCGGGTGGTCACCGAACACCGAACGGTACACGTCGTGGCCGGGGGCGGGGGCGGCCACCTCCACCTTGCGGGCCTGCTGGGCAACGTACTCACGCTCGGCGAGCACAGGACCCTCGTAGCGCTGGACTTTGGCGAGCGGAATCCCGGAGAGCTCCGCCACCTCTGCCGCCGTCGAGCCGCTGCGGATCCGCGCCTGGATATCGCGCGGGGACATGGCAATGGGCGCGGCGGCCGCGACGGAGGCGGCCTTGGCCGTTGTCCGGCTGGCTGCCACCCGCAGTGCTTCATCGATTGGCAGCTGGAACATCTCGCCGCCGGCGCCGCTCAACAGGAGATGCTCCCCGTCGTCGTGGACGCCTACAAGCCGTAGATCCTGCATACAAATCCTCCACCCTGGCATTACTAACAATCGAAACTCTGCCACCGATGCGGGCCAATTCCGGTGAGGAGGGAGGGCGCGCCGTGATTTTCCGCGAATTTGCGCCGCTTTTCGGCTGATCAGCGGATCCGGCGGGCGCCCGTCCCCGGACACGGCGGCCGGAGCCTGCCGTCACGGACCAGAGGACTCTGGCGTTCACCGGAGGCTTAAGCAAAAATGACCCGACATCGGGCACAAAAACCGCGTGACCGGCGTTGACACGGGAGAACCGCCTCAGGAGGTCCAGGGCCACCGCCCGGCAGGACTACCAGGGAGCGGCCATCCAACGGAACGAATGCGGAGTGTGAGCAACAAATAATGGCGACAGACTACGATGCGCCGCGCAAGACCGAGGAGGACCTCAGTGAGGACTCCCTTGACGCGTTGAAAGCGCGCCGCACGGAAAAGCCGTCCGCAGTGGTCGATGAAGACGAATCGGACCTTGCCGAAGGCTACGAGCTCCCCGGCGCCGACTTGTCCGGGGAGGAACTGCTGGTCCGGGTCCTGCCGGCCCAGGCCGACGAATTCACCTGCGCCTCCTGCTTCCTCGTCCGCCACCGTTCGCAGATCGCCCGCGAGAAGGACGGCCTCAAGTACTGCAAGGACTGTGAGGGCTAAACCTTCAGGGCGGCGAGCAGTTCGTCCGGGTGGCGGGAGGACGTGAGCCAGTACGGCGTGCGGTCGGACGGATCGGTGATTTCGATGCGGACCACCGGATCGATCCACCCGCGGATGCACAGGAAAGCCAGGCCGTTGAGGCGGGTGCCGCGTTCCGCCGTCGCCTCCTTGCCGCGGAAAGCCGATGCGGTGCCCACGAAGCGGCGGTCGATGCTGGCCCGGCCGATGCGCAGCGTGGAGCCGGTGACAGTGATGGTGGGGGTCGAGAGGACCAGAAGCACGGCGATGATCGCGAACAGGACAACGGCCGCTGTTAGGCCTGCAGTCATGCTGATGGGCGCGAACACGAAGATCCCGGCACCCGACAGTCCCGCCGCCACCAGCCAGATCCAGGCATTGGGCCAAAGCTTCTCGTTGTACAAAACGGCGTCGCTGGGGGTGCTGTTGGGGGCAGGCACTGCTGCACTGGATTCGGGCATAGGCCCAGCTTTCCACTTTTCCCAGGCTATTTCACCTTGGCAGCGGAAGCGGCCGCGGGGGTCCGAGCCCGCCGGCCGCGGCTAGGCCGATCTTCCGTGCTGGCGTTAGAGTGAGGGACTGTGACTGAAGAAACGACTGCGGCAAAGCCCGCGGCACAGCAAGAGACCGCGCCCGCAGCGGAAGTGGAATACGGGACCGCCACACTGACGGTGGAACTGAAGATGCTCGACGACGGCCTGGAACCGCCGTCGTATGCGCACCCGGGCGACGCCGGCGCGGACCTGCGCGCCCGCGAGGACGTAGTGCTGGAACCGGGGGAGCGCAGACTGGTCCCCACAGGTGTTTCCATTGCCCTGCCCGATGGTTTTGTGGCCCTGATCCACCCGCGGTCGGGGCTCGCGACCAAGCACGGCCTGACCGTGGTGAACGCCCCCGGGACCGTCGACGCCGGCTACCGCGGAGAAATCGCGGTGACTCTGCTCAATACTGACCGCCGGGAGGCGATCGAACTCAAGCGCGGCGATAGAATTGCACAAATGGTAATTCAGCGCGTGGAGTACGCCCGCTTCCTGCCGGTCCAGGAGCTCAGCGACTCGGTTCGCGGCGGCGGAGGCTTCGGATCCACCGGCGGTTTCGGCGCGCCGGTCTGACCGGCAGCCCGCACCACCCGCAGTATTTACGCAGGGACTTATGAGCAGGACCTAGTACAGGACGTATCGGACGGCCGTTGTTGCTGCAAGAGACAGCATAAAACGGCAGGCGCCGCGCGGTCGCGGACGACGCTGCGGCACAGGATCACAACTAAGGAGAGAACCCCATGGTTTTTGGGCGTGGCAGGAAAACCAAGCAGGAACCGACGGACTCCGGGGAAGCCCGGGAGCCAGTTGCCGACGCTACCGTCGATGATTCTGCCGGGACTTCCTCCGCTGCTCCCGGCCGCGGCGCCACGGGTCCCTTCGACGTGTCGGAAATTGAGGACCAGGACGGCTACGTGGACCTCGGCGCGCTCCTGATCGCTCCCGCGGAAGGCCTGCAACTCCGGCTCGAGGTCGAAGAGGCCACGCAGCGGGTCGTCGCCGTCACCATGGACCTGAACGGCTCGAGCCTCCAACTCCAAGCCTTCGCGGCTCCCCGCTCCGAAGGCCTGTGGGACGAAATCCGTGAGCAGATCGGCCAGTCGGTCGGCAGCCAGGGCGGCCAGGTCGAGGAAGTCCAGGGTGGCTTCGGCACCGAACTCCTCGCCAAGCTCCCGGCCAGCGGCGCCGACGGAAGCCACGGCTACCGCGTGGCCCGCTTCATCGGCGTCGACGGTCCGCGCTGGTTCCTGCGCGGCGTGCTCGGCGGCGAGGCCGCCGTGGACCGCGACGCGGCCGCCGGGCTTGAGGCGCTGTTCCGGCAGATCGTGGTGGTCCGCGGGGAGAACCCGATGCCGCCGCGGGACCTGCTGCAACTGCGTCTGCCGAAGGACAACGCCGTGCCCGCGCCGCAGTCCGCCCCGGACCTGGAACGGCCCGAACGTGGACCGGAGATTACCCAGATTGGCTGATGCCCCCCGCCAGGATCCGGTTTCCTCCGTCTCCGTGAGGGAGCTCCCGGACCGCGGCCGGGTAGTGTGCCGTGGCTTCATTGAGTCGGTCACCTACGCCCCGGCAAGCCAGGTGGCTGCCTTCACCGCGGTCGTCGTGGACCACGATGCGCCGGGCAACGAGCCCCAAGGGGCCAGGACCCGCGGCGCCGGGGCAGTGGCGGTCCCCTCAGGATCAGCCGCCGGCCGGCCCGCAACAGTCCAGACCGCCGGCGGAGCCCAGAACGGCGCAGTGCAGCCCGGCGCAGCCCAGCCCGCAGGCTCCCGGCGCCAGCGGCCTTCCGGTCCCAAGGACCGGCTCCGGGTGGTCTGGCTGGGACGCCGCCGCATCCCCGGAGTCGACGCCGGCACCGAACTCCGCCTGCAGGGCATGGTCACCGTCCGTGACGGCCTGCCCACCATGTTCAATCCCCGCTACGAAATACTCTCCCGCCAGGAGGAGCAATGACCTTGCCCGAGAAGCCCGAACCAGCAGTCGGACAGGGTTCAGCCGGACAGGGGCCAGCGGGCCAGGATTCGGCCGGGCACGGCCCAGCGGAGCAGCCCGCGGCAGCTCAGCCGACCGTCGCGGAGCTCGCCGAAGGCTACGCAGCCAAGGCCGGGCTGCACCGTTCCAGCAACGGCAACATCGACGTGCTCAAAAGTGCCGGCGGGATCCAGGGCATTGCCGAGAGCATCCTTCCCGGCCTGGTGTTCCTGGTCGCTTTCACGATCACCCGCGAGCTGCCCCTGGCGCTGGTCCTGTCGCTGGCCGCGGCCGCCGTGTTCACCGTAGTCCGGCTGGTCCAGCGCAAACCGCTGACGCAGGCACTGGCGGGGATTGCCGGCGTCGGGATCTCCGCGTGGCTCGCCAACAGCACCGGCAAGGCCGAAGACTTCTACGTCCCGGGGTTCTTCACCAACGCCGCCTACATCGTGGCGATGGCCATCTCGATTGCCGTCCGCTGGCCCTTCGCCGGGCTGATCTTCGGCTTCATCCGGAATGAAGGCCTGGACTGGCGGAAGAATCCAGCCAGGGTCAAGGCCTACCAGCTCGGCACCTGGGTGATCATCGCGGTGCTGGCCCTGCGGCTAGTGGTCCAGGTCCCGCTGTACTTCATGGGCGAGCCGGGCTTCGCGGCCCTCGCCACAACGCGGCTCCTGATGGGCGCGCCGCTGTACATCCTGGGCATCTGGGTCGCCTGGCTGCTGACCCGGCCCGCTCCGGCCGCCAAAACCAGTTGACCTGTCAGTTGGAGTCGTTATCAAGGTGCCATAACCACTCCAACTGACAGCGCAAGCGAGTCAGCCGTCGAAGCCGTCGTCGGCGGCAACGGCCGCTTGGTCGTGGTCAGGCTCCTCGTCCTCCGCCGATTCGGAAGAGAGGAGGGCGCGCAGCTCATCCTCGGCCGCAATCGTGGTCACAAAGAACAGTTCGTCCCCGCCGTCGATCACGTCGTCGCGGCTCGGGGTGATGGGCGCCTGGTCGCGCAGGATCGCCACGAGGGTCGAATCCTCCGGCCAGTCGATGCTGCCCACCGTCAGCCCAATCACGTGCGAATCATGGGGGACCGTGAATTCGACGAGGGATGACACCCCCGTCTGCAGGGTCAGCAGGCGGACCAGGTCACCGATCTCCACCGCTTCCTCGACCAGGGCGGTCATAAGCTGCGGGGTGTTAACCGCGACGTCGACGCCCCAAGAGTCATCGAACATCCAGTCGTTCTTGGGGTTGTTGACCCGGCCCACCGTCCGTCCGACGCCGAATTCGGTCTTCGCGAGCAGTGAGACCACCAGATTCACCTTGTCGTCGCCGGTCGCGGAAACCACGACGTCGGCGTCCTCCAGTTTCGCGTCCTGGAGCGTGCTCAGTTCGCAGGCATCGCCGACCAGCCAGTGGGCGCCGCGCAGGCCGCTGCGCCCGATCACTTCCGGCTTCAGGTCGATCAGCAGGATCTCGTGTTTGTGGGCCAACAGTTCGCGCGCGATCGAGGAACCGACGCTTCCCGCCCCGACAATGACGACTTTCACTTAGGACTCCTTGGCGGGGGACTTGGCCAGAATGTGGGCGACTTCGGTGCTCCGGTCCACGGCGAGCATGGCATGCACCGTGTCTCCGTCCTGGTACAGGGTGCCGGCCACGGGCAGCATGCCCTCGCCGAACCGGGTGAGGTAGGCGACGCGGATGCCGGCGGCCTTCTCGATCGACGTCACCGGGTGGCCGATCCACTCGGGGTTCAGGTCCACCTCGGCGAGCACCAGCCGGCCCGAGGGGTCCCGGAAGTCGCCGGCAAGGTGCTGTTCGGGAAGGATCCGCCGGAGCACCTGGTCGGCGCTCCAGCGCACGGCGGCGACCGTGGGGATGCCTAGCCGCTGGTAGATCTCCGCTCGGCCCGGATCGTAGATCCTGGCGACTACGTGCGGGACGTGGAAGGTTTCGCGGGCCACCCGGGTGGCCAGGATATTGGAGTTGTCGCCGCTGGAGACGGCCGCGAAGGCGTAGGCGTCCGCGACACCGGCCTGCTTCAGGGTCTCCCGGTCGAATCCGACGCCGGTGACCTTGCGGCCCGTGAAGCCCGCGCGGAGCCGCCGGAACGCGCGGTCATCCTGGTCGATGATGGCCACGGAGTGGCCCGCGTCCTCGAGGGTGTGCGCCAGGGTTGCCCCCACGCGGCCACAACCCATGATCACGAAGTGCGCCAACCGTGCCTCCTTTGTTCCTGTATTGCCTTAACAGCTGCTGCTGCGTAAAACAATACCGGCCACTGCCGGGCGCGGAGCCAGCCCCGCAACCTGCGCCTTAACCTGCTTGGCCGCAGCGCGCGGCCACCCGCCCGGCAGCGGGCGCGGCCACCAACAAGTCTGCCCCAGCCGGCAGGGACGGCCGCCGTCATGACATCGGCTCCGAATGGGACTAGCTTTGTGTGGTGCCGACAATATTCAATGCCGTGAAGCGGGTGCTGGTAGGCAGGCCCTTCCGGAACGACAGCCTGGCCCACACCCTGTTGCCCAAGCGGATCGCCCTGCCCATTTTCGCCTCTGACGCGCTGTCGTCCGTGGCGTACGCGCCCGATGAAATCCTTCTGACGCTGGCGCTGGCCGGCGTCAGTGCCGTGGCGTTCTCGCCGTGGGTGGGCCTGGCCGTCATGGTGGTGCTGCTGACCGTGGTCGCCTCCTACCGGCAGAACGTCCACGCCTACCCCTCCGGCGGCGGCGACTATGAGATCGCGAACGAGAACCTGGGCAAGTACGCCGGGCTCACCGTGGCCTCCGCACTGCTGGTCGACTACGTGCTGACCGTCGCCGTATCGATGTCCTCCGCCGCCACCTACCTGACCACCGCGGTGCCGGCACTGCATGGCCAGCAGGCCGCCATCGCGACCATCGGTGTGGTGATCCTGGCCCTCGTGAACCTGCGCGGCATCAAGGAGGCCGGCAGCGTCTTCGCCGTACCCACCTATATCTTCATGGCGGCCATCCTCGGCATGACGGCCGTCGGCGTCTTCCAGGCCGCCACCGGCCAGCTGGGCCAGGCGCCCTCGGCTGCCTTCACGATTGTCCCGGCGCCCGGGTTCGACGAGGGGCTCGTCGGCCTCGCCGGCGCGTTCCTGTTGCTCCGCGCGTTTTCCTCCGGCGCCGCCGCTTTGACTGGCATTGAGGCCATCAGCAACGGTGTGCCGAACTTCAAGAAGCCCAAAAGCAAAAACGCCGCTACCACCCTGCTGTTGCTCGGTGTGATCGCCGCTTCCATGCTGGCCGGGATCATCTACCTGGCCAACGCCACGAAAGTGCACATCGTGCTGGACCCGGCCACCGAGTTCCTGTTGGACGGCCAGCCGCTGCCGGAGGGCTACATCCAGAGTCCGGCGATCAGCCAGATTGCCCAGACCATCTTTGGCGCAGCGTCCATCCCGTTCTTCATCGTTGTCGCTGCCACCGGCGTGATCCTGGTGTTCGCCTCCAACACGGCGTTCAACGGCTTCCCGGTGCTGGGCTCGATCCTGGCCCAGGACGGTTACCTTCCGCGCCAGCTGCGCACCCGGGGGGACCGGCTGGCCTTCAGCAACGGCGTCCTGGCCCTGGCCACCGGGGCCCTGGTGCTGATCATCGCGTTCAACGCGGACGTCACCAAGCTCATCCAGCTCTACATCGTGGGAGTCTTCATCTCCTTCACGGTGAGCCAGCTCGGTATGATCCGGCACTGGGGCCGGGAGCTGAAACTCGCGAAGGACCCGGCAGCGAAACGGCGGATGGTCAAGTCCCGCACCATCAACACCATCGGTTTCGGCATGACCTCACTGGTGCTGGTGATCGTCCTCATTACCAAGTTCCAGCAGGGCGCCTGGATCGCGCTGCTGGCCATGTTCGTGCTGTTCCTGATCATGTGGAGCATCCGGGCGCATTACGACAATGTGGCCAAGGAACTCGCGGTGGACGAGGACACCTCGCCGCGTGCCCTGCCCACCCGCGTGCACGCCGTGCTGCTTGTCTCGCACGTCCGCAAGCCGGTGCTCCGGGCGCTGGCCTACGCCCGCGCATCGCGGCCCTCCCGGCTGGACGCCATCACCGTGGACATCAGCACCGAAGAGACCGAGCAGACGGTCGCGGACTGGGAGAAGCTGGAAATCCCGGTACCGTTGACGGTGCTGGCCAGCCCGTTCCGCGAAACGGTGACGCCCATCATGGAGTACATCAAGAACATGCGGCGCGATTCGCCCCGCGACCTGATCGTCGTCTACATCCCCGAGTACGTCGTGGGCAAGTGGTGGGAGCAACTGGTGCACAACCAGACCGCACTGCGCATCAAGACCCGGCTGCACTTCGAGCCGGGCGTCATGGTGGCCAGTGTGCCGTGGCAGCTGAAATCATCCGAAGAAGCCAAGAGACTGCAGGACATCCAATGAGCTCCGAGACCCAGACGCAAACCCACACAGAACTGACCGTCGACGTCGGTCCGGTCGCCCACGGCGGACACTGCGTGGCCCGGCATGAAGGACGCGTGATTTTCGTCCGCCACGGCATCCCCGGCGAAAAGGTCCGCGTCCGCCTCACGGAGTCCGGCCCGGACGCCAAGTTCTGGCGCGGCGACGTCGTGGAAGTCCTGGCGGCTTCCCCCGACCGGGTGGAACACTTCTGGGACCTGGCGGATTCCGTGCGCTCCTGGTCGCACCGCCACCCGCCCGTGGGCGGCGCCGAACTCGGCCACATCTCCCTGGAGCGCCAGCGCAGCCTCAAGGCCGAGGTGCTGGCGGAACAGCTGCGCCGCCTGGCCGGCGTCGACCTCCCGGAGGGGGAGGGAGTCATCGTGGAAGCGGTGGGGGAGCCCGGAACGCCTGCGGCGGCGGGCCTCGCCTGGCGGACCCGCGCGGGCTTCGCGGTGACCCCGGCCGGAAAGCTCGGCATGCATGCGCACCGTTCCGACACCGTCCTCCCGGTCCGGGACATGCCCCTGGCCGTGGACGCGATCAACGCGCTCCGGCTCTGGGACATCGACCTGCAGGGCATCGACCGCATTGAGGTGGCCGCGCCGGCCAACGGCTCCCGCCCGCTGGTGCTCCTGGTCCCGGCCGCGGGAACCCGCGCGAAGCGGCTCAGCGCGGTCCTCGCCCAGATGCCCGACGACGTCTCGGTGGCCAGCTTCGACCCGGTCAAGGGCGAAGTCCTGCGGCTGCGCGGGCGCACCTACGTGCAGGAATCCGCCGCCGGCCACGACTACCGCGTCACCGGCGACGGTTTCTGGCAGATCCACCGGGACGCCCCGGATACCCTCATCGGAGCCGTCACCGGCTTCCTGCGGGACGGCGGTTACCTTGACGCCGGCGCCGTCGTGGCGGATCTCTACGCCGGGGCGGGCCTCTTCACCGGGCCGCTCGCGGACGCCGTGGGCGTCACCGGGTCCGTCCTGTCCGTGGAAGGATCGCCAGGCACCAGCCGGGACGCCCGCAAGAACCTCCATGACGCGTCCCAGGTCGAAATCGTCCAGGGCAGGGTGGAACGGGTCCTGCGCGACAAGGCACGCACGTTCGACGCCGTCCTGCTGGACCCGCCCCGGGCCGGCGCCGGCAAGGCCGTTGTGAACCAGCTGGTCGCCGCCGGCCCCCGGGCCGTTGCCTATGTGTCCTGCGATCCGGCGTCCTTTGCCCGCGATCTGGGCTACTTCCAGCAGTCCGGCTGGGAACTGAACGGGCTGCGGGCGTTTGACCTGTACCCGCACACTCACCACATGGAGACTGTGGCGCTGCTGACTCCCCGGGGCTGAGGCCACTAGGATGGGCGGAGTAGTCCGACGTCGCGCTCCGTAATCACGGCTGACTCCTGCACCCTGTACTGATCCTTGTGCGAACAAGGCCAAGCATTAGTTAGGACCCCCTAACTAGCAAGGGGTCTGCGGCGCGACAAAGATGAAACTGTTGCGAGAGGAGTCCTGCGATGAGCATTGTGGACAGCTTCGGTTCAAAAGGCAAACTTAATGTAGCCGGTACCGAATACGAAATTTTCCGGTTGAACTCCGTTGAAGGTGCAGAAAACCTTCCGTTCAGCCTCAAGGTATTGCTTGAAAACCTGTTGAGGACCGAGGACGGCGCCAACATTACGGCCGATCACGTCCGAGCACTGGCCGGCTGGGACCCCAGCGCCGAGCCCGACACTGAAATCCAGTTCACGCCGGCGCGCGTGATCATGCAGGACTTCACTGGCGTGCCCTGCGTTGTGGACCTTGCCACCATGCGTGAAGCAGTCAAGGAACTCGGCGGTGACCCCAAGCGGGTCAACCCCCTGGCACCTGCCGAGATGGTGATCGACCACTCCGTGCAGATCGACGCCTTCGGCAACTCCGGCGCACTGGAGCGCAACATGGAGATCGAATACCAGCGCAACGGCGAGCGGTACCAGTTCCTGCGTTGGGGCCAGACCGCGTTCGACGACTTCAAGGTGGTCCCGCCGGGAACCGGCATTGTGCACCAGGTCAACATCGAGTACCTGGCCCGCACCGTGATGACCCGCGAAGTTGATGGAGCCCTCCGGGCCTACCCGGACACCTGCGTCGGCACCGACTCCCACACCACCATGGTCAACGGCCTGGGCGTGCTGGGCTGGGGCGTCGGCGGCATCGAGGCCGAGGCAGCAATGCTGGGCCAGCCCGTCTCCATGCTGATCCCGCGCGTCGTGGGCTTCAAGCTGACCGGGTCCATCCCGGCCGGCGCAACCGCCACCGACGTTGTCCTGACCATCACCGAGCAGCTGCGCAAGCACGGTGTGGTGGGCAAGTTCGTGGAGTTCTACGGCGAAGGCGTCGCGGCTGTGCCGCTGGCCAACCGCGCCACCATCGGCAACATGAGCCCGGAGTTCGGCTCCACGGCTGCGATGTTCCCGATCGACGACGTCACCCTCGACTACCTGCGCCTCACCGGCCGGTCCGAAGAGAACGTCGCCCTCGTCGAGTCCTACGCCAAGGAACAGGGCCTCTGGCACGATCCTTCCCGCGAGATCAAGTTCTCCGAGTACCTCGAGCTGGACCTGTCCACGGTTGTTCCGTCGATCTCAGGCCCGAAGCGCCCGCAGGACCGCATCATCCTCACCGAGTCCAAGGACCAGTTCCGCCAGGACCTGCGCAACTACGTGAAGGAAGAGCTGGCCGACGGAAGCGTGGACGAGGCAATCGACGAAAGCTTCCCGGCTTCCGACGCTCCGTCCTTCACGGGCTCCGCTAGCCACCTCACGGACGAGGCCCCGCACGCGCACGGCCCGGCGTCCGACGGCCGCCCGTCCAACAAGGTCAGCGTCAAGACCGCGGACGGCCGCGAGTTCGAGCTGGACCACGGTGCGGTCTCGATCGCCTCGATCACGTCCTGCACCAACACGTCCAACCCGTCCGTGATGCTGGCCGCCGCGCTGCTGGCCCGCAACGCCGTCGACAAGGGCCTGACCTCTAAGCCGTGGGTCAAGACCTCCGTGGCTCCCGGGTCCAAGGTGGTCACCGACTACTACAACAAGTCCGGCCTGACCCCGTACCTGGAGAAGCTTGGCTTCTACATCGTCGGTTACGGCTGCGCGACCTGCATCGGCAACTCCGGCCCGCTCGACGCCGAGATCTCCGAGGCCATCCAGGCCAACGACCTCTCGGTCACCGCCGTGCTGTCCGGCAACCGCAACTTCGAAGGCCGGATCAACCCGGACGTGAAGATGAACTACCTGGCCTCCCCGCCGCTGGTCATCGCCTACGCCCTGGCCGGAACCATGGACTTCGACTTCGAGAACGACGCCCTGGGCCAGGATGAGGCCGGCAACGACGTCTTCCTGAAGGACATCTGGCCGAACCCGGTCGAGGTCCAGCAGGTCATCGATTCCTCGATCGACAAGGAAATGTTCGCCCGCGGCTACGAGGGCGTCTTCGAAGGCGACGACCGCTGGAAGGCACTCTCCACCCCGGCCGGCGACACCTTCGCCTGGGATCCGAAGTCCACGTACGTCCGGAAGCCCCCGTACTTCGAGGGCATGAAGGCGCAGCCGGAACCCGTCCAGGACATCACCGGCGCACGCGTGCTGCTGAAGCTTGGCGATTCGGTCACCACGGACCACATCTCCCCGGCAGGTTCCTTCAAGTCGGACACCCCGGCCGGGCAGTACCTGCTGGCCAACGGTGTGGAGCGCAAGGACTTCAACTCCTACGGCTCGCGCCGCGGCAACCACGAGGTCATGATCCGCGGAACGTTCGCGAACATCCGGATCAAGAACCAGATTCTGGACGGCGTCGAGGGTGGCTTCACCCGCGACTTCACCCAGGCTGACGGCCCGCAGGCCTACGTCTACGACGCCGCGCAGAACTACCAGGCCGCCGGCATCCCGCTGGTGGTCCTGGCCGGCAAGGAGTACGGCTCCGGCTCGTCCCGTGACTGGGCAGCCAAGGGCACCGCGCTCCTGGGCGTCAAGGCCGTCGTGGCCGAAAGCTACGAGCGCATCCACCGCTCCAACCTGATCGGCATGGGTGTCCTGCCGCTGCAGTACCCGGCCGGCCAGAACGCTGCCAGCCTCGGGCTGACCGGCACGGAGACCTTCGCGGTTGAGGGCGTCACTGCCCTGAACGAAGGCACCACGCCGAAGACGCTCAAGGTCACTGCCACTGCTGTTGACGGCACCGTCACGTCCTTCGATGCGGTCCTGCGCATCGACACCCCGGGCGAGGCGGACTACTACCGCAACGGCGGCATCCTGCAGTACGTGCTGCGCCAGATCTCCGCGAGCTAGCGCAGACCGAGCAGCCCAACGAGAAAGCCCCGGCCCGTCACCGACGGACCGGGGCTTTCCCGTTCCGGCACCAGGGCTTCTCCGGAGGCGTTAGAGTTAAAAGGCATGTCTACCACCCGAAGGAGGGGCCGTTGGGAATCTTGGAGACCATCCGGAATCCGCAGGACCTGAGCAAGTTGTCCGAGGCGCAGCTGGATCAGCTGGCAGCCGAGGTCAGGGAGTTCCTGATCGGCAACGTCTCCCAGACGGGCGGGCACCTGGGCCCCAACCTCGGCGTCGTCGAACTCACCCTCGCGGTCCACCGGATCTTCGATTCCCCCCGCGACAGCATCGTCTTCGACACCGGCCACCAGTCGTACGTGCACAAGCTCCTCACCGGACGCCAGGACTTCAGCACCCTGCGCCAGCAGGGCGGCCTGTCCGGATACCCGGACCGCGCCGAATCCGAACACGACATCGTCGAAAGCTCGCACGCCTCCTCCTCGCTCTCCTGGGCGGACGGGATCTCCCGCGCCCGGCAGCTGACCGGCGACGGCGACCGGTACGTCATCGCCGTCGTCGGCGACGGCGCCCTCACCGGCGGCATGGCCTGGGAGGCCATCAACAACATCGCCGCGGACAAGAAACGCCGCGTTGTGATCGTCGTCAACGACAACGGCCGCTCCTACGCGCCCACCGTGGGCGGATTCGCGGACTACCTCGCCTCGCTGCGCCCCACCATCGACTCCTTCCGCGCCGCGCCCGCCTACGAAGGCACCCTGGACTGGTGGCGGAGGAAGCTGCAGAACGGCGGACCCGCGGGCCAGTTCACCTACCGCAGCCTGCACGCCATGAAAAAGGGCGTCAAGGACTGGTGGGCCCCTCAGGGCATGTTCGAGGACCTCGGGATGAAGTACATCGGCCCCGTGGACGGCCACAACCTCCAGGCCATGGAGGCCGCACTGGCCACCGCCAAGAACTACGCCGGTCCCGTGATCGTGCACGCCATGACCGAAAAGGGCCACGGCTACGCGCCCGCCCGCGCGCATGAAGCCGACCAGTTCCACGCCGTCGGGATCATCGACCCCGAGACCGGCGAACCCACCGAGGCCGGCGGCGCGAAGTCCTGGACGTCCGTCTTCGCCGACGAGATCGCCGACATCGCGGACGAACGCCACGACATCGTGGGCATCACCGGCGCCATGCTGATTCCCGTCGGGCTGCATAAATTCGCGGCGCGGCACCCGGAGCGGGTATTCGACGTCGGCATCGCCGAGCAGCACGCCCTCACCTCCGCCGCCGGCATGGCTTTCGGCGGACTGCACCCCGTCGTCGCGGTCTACGCGACGTTCCTGAACCGCGCCTTCGACCAGCTCCTGATGGACGTTGCCCTGCACAAGGCCGGTGTCACGATCGTCCTGGACCGGGCCGGCGTGACCGGGCCCGACGGCGCCAGCCACCACGGCATGTGGGACATGGCCATGGTCCAGATCGTGCCCGGGCTGCACCTCGCGGCGCCCCGCGACGCCAGCCGGCTCCGCGAGGAACTGCGTGAAGCCGTCGCCATTGAGGACGCCCCCAGCGTGATCCGCTACTCCAAGGGCACAGTGGGGGCTGAGGTGGAGGCCATCGAGCGGCTCAACGACGGAGTGGACGTGCTGGCGCGCCGCCCGGCCGGCTCCAGCGACAACGACGTGTTGATCGTCAGTGTCGGGGCGATGTCCGAACTCGCCCTGGACGTTTCCAACCGGCTCGGCGCGCAGGGCATCAGCTCCACCGTCGTGGATCCGCGCTGGGTCCTCCCGGTTCCCCAATCCGTCATCGCCCTCGCCTCCCACCACCGCCTTGTCATCTGCATCGAGGACGGGGTCCGCGCCGGCGGCGTCGGGTCCCGGATCCGGCAGGAAATGCGGGCGGCCGGGGTGGACACCGCACTGAACGAGGTGGGCCTCCCGGTTGAGTTCCTGGACCACGGATCCCGCAGCCAGGTCCTGGAGCGGGTGGGCCTGACCGCGCAGCAGATCACGCACGACGTCGTCGCGCAGGTCCTGGGGACCAAGGTGCCGTTCGCGCGGCCCCTCCCGGGCCAGGCGCACCCCAGCACGGGCAGCCTGCCGATTCAGTGAAGACACCCGGCGCAGCCGTGGCGGATGGTTTCGCCGCGGCACCGGACCAGGTTTACCAGGCCGTCAAGGCACAAGAGCCACCGTTCGACGGCACAGTCCGCGAATGGTTCAGGAGAGGACGGGCATGAGCGGAATTATCCGGGTCTATAAGCGTGATGAAGAAGGCACCCTGCAGTTCAGGGAAGCCTGGATTGACGAGGAGTTCAACGAATTTGTCATGAATCACGGCGTCGTTGGGCACCAGAGCGCAACGGAAGAGACCGACGCTGCCGACGCCGAGGCCGCGGAGCGGCTCATGGATGCCTTCGCCGTGCAGTGCGCCGAGGACGGGTACGCCGAAATTCCAGAGGGGGAACAGTTCTGGGTGGTGGCCCAATATGCCCTGAAAACCAAGGACGGGACCTCCCGGGACCGGTACCTCGAGGAGAAGGCCAAGGACGCGCTGATCAGCCACTTGGCCTGGCGCGGGCTCGGAATCGTGGACCGCTCGGAATTCTCGGATGCCAAGCTCAACATTTTCATCCTTACCCCGGACGTCAACAAGGCCGTCAACGCCATCAAGGTCTGCATCCGCGGCGAGGACCTCGACTTCACCAAGCTGAGCATCGGCGCGGCAGCGTTCGGCGAGACGTCCTTCAAGCTCAAGCACTCACCGAAGCCGGCCAACAGCTTCACGCTCTAGGTAACACCTGCTAGGAGCCGGGCACGGCTCGCATCAGTTTGGGGGCAACCGACTGAAAGGCACGCAATGACGCGCAAATCGTCTCAACCTGGCAGTACTCCGCTCCCGGCGGGGCTGGCGGCGCCGGCACGCAAGTCGCTCGCGCACGCGGGGGTGGAAACCCTCGAACACCTCGTGCAGCTTGGCCGGCGTCGGCTTGCCGGGATGCACGGTATCTGCCCGCGGACCCTTGCCCAACTCGAGGATGCCCTGGACGAACGAGGGCTGGAACTGCCCGCGGGTTGATCGCGTTGCACCCTACGGCCGGTCCGGCAGCCGGGGAAACGCCGGGCAGCCGGCCCAACGCCGCCTGCCGGCCCAACGCGGGCTGCCGGAACGGCCCCGCCCCGCAGGCGCCGGCCCTGCCCGGGAGCTGCTCCCGGCCGTTATAGGCTGAACCCCATGACTGAATACCGCCGTGTGGGAAATTCCGGACTGACCGTCTCCGTCGTAGGGCTTGGCTGCAACAACCTGGGCCGGGCCAATACGGCCACCGAGTCGCAGGAGGGGACCGACGCCGTCGTGCATGCGGCGCTGGACGCCGGCATAACCTTCTTCGACGTCGCGGACACCTACGGCAAGGAACCGGGCCTCAGCGAGACCATGCTGGGCAAGGCACTCCAGGGCCGCCGCGACGACGCCGTGATCGGTACCAAGTTCGGCATGGACATGCGCGGGGCCAACGGCAACGACTTCGGCGCCCGCGGCTCCCGCCGGTACATCATCAAAGCTGCCGAAGCCTCGCTGCGCCGGCTCGGCACGGACTGGATCGACCTTTACCAGTTCCACACCCCCGACCCGCTGACCCCGATCGAGGAGACCCTCGACGCCCTTGACGAGCTCGTCACCAGCGGCAAGGTCCGCTACATCGGCCACTCCAACCGTGCCGGCTGGCAGATCGCCGAGGCCGAATTCGTCGCCCGGTCCCGCGACGGAGCGCGCTTCATCTCCAGCCAGAACCACTACAACCTGCTGGACCGCCGCGCTGAACTAGAGGTCACGCCCGCCGCCGAAGCCTACGGCCTGGGCGTCCTGCCCTACTTCCCGCTGGCCAACGGCCTGCTGACCGGCAAGTACGCCAAGGACACCGCGCCCGAGGGCTCGCGCCTCAGCCACACCCGCACCAACCTGGTCCACGACGCCGACTGGGACCAGCTGGGCGCCTTCAGCGCCTTCGCCGCCGAACGGGGCCTGAACGAGATCCAGGTGGCCTTCTCCTGGCTCGCGGCACAACCCTCGGTCAGCAGCGTCATCGCCGGCGCCACCAGGCCCGAACAGGTCCGCCAGAACGCCGCCGCCGTGGCCTGGATCCCCAGCGCCGCGGAACGTGCCGAGCTCAACGACCTGTTTCCGCGCACGCCGAAGGTCGCGCTGTTCTAGATGGAGCTGTCCTCAACGGCCCCCACCCCGGGGGCCCTGCCTGACGTGCCTGCTGCACGCCGGAGAATCCTGATGGACGTCGACACCGGAATCGACGACGCACTGGCCCTGGTCTACGTGCTGTCCCGGCCCGAGGTGCACCTCCAGGCGATCACGTGCACGGCCGGGAACGTCGGCGCCCGGCAGGTGGCACTCAACAACCTGGCGCTGCTGGAGCTCTGCGGCCGGCAGGGCGTCGAAGTGGCAGTCGGAGCCGAGGTGCCGCTGGAAATCCCGCTGGTCACCACGGAGGAGACCCACGGGCCGCAGGGGATCGGCTACGCCGAGCTGCCGGCACCGGCCGCCGGCATCTCGCCGCGGCACGCCGTCGACGTCTGGGTGGACGAAGTCCGGGCGCACCCGGGGGACATCACCGGGCTCGTCACCGGCCCACTGACCAATTTCGCCCTCGCGCTGCGCCGCGAACCCGAGCTGCCGCGGCTGCTCAAGGGCCTCGTCATCATGGGCGGGAGCTTCTACTACCAGGGCAACACGACGCCGACGGCGGAATGGAACACCTCGGTGGACCCGCACGCGGCGAAGGAGGTCTTCGCCGCCTACCGCGGCCTGCCGGAGGACAAACTGCCGCTGGTGTGCGCGCTGGAAACGACGGAGCGCATCGAGATGCTGCCCGAACACCTCCGGCGCCTCGGCGAGGCTGCCGGGGCCGGGCCGGAACTGGTCCTGCCGGATCAGCCGGAGGGCCTTCGCAGCGCCTCCACCAGCCCGCTCGTGGCCTGCCTGTCCGACGCCATCCGGTTCTACATGGAATTCCACCGGCTCTACGATCAGGGCTACGTGGCGCACATGCATGACGCCTTCGCGGCCTGCGCCGCCGTGGGACGCACCCCGTTCACGGCCCGCCTGGCCACGGTCGACGTCGAAACCGCCTCGCCGCTGCTGATCGGCACCACGGTGGCGGACTTCCGCGGTCTGTGGGGCCTGCCGCCCAATGCCCGGATCGTCGCCTCGAACGATCCGGAGCAGTGTTTCGGGGAGCTGATTTCCTCCGTCGGCGCACTGGCGCGGCGGATCACGTCCGCCGGGGCGCCCGCTACTGGTTAGGATGGTAGCTGCGCCGAGGTGACATAGGCGGATGTTGCAGCTCCCATCGAAGGACCATCCCCATGTCACTGCAGTCCCTGCTCCTCCCTGCCACCGGCGCCGGTTCCGCTGCCGGCAAAACTAAGGCACAGCGCAACCGCCGCCTGCTGGAACTGGGCGGCGCCGCCGCGATCGTGGCCACCTACCTCTTCCTGGTCCTCACCCAGCCCGCGGACATCGCCAGCGGCCCGGCCAGCTTCGCGGCGCTCGTGGCGCTCGGCGGGTTCCTGCTCGGCGCCGTCCTGCTGATCGCGGCGGCGCTTCCTACCCTCCCCACGCCCACGCTGGTGCTGATGCCGGTGGCCTTGGTCCTGAACGTCGTCCTGGGCCAGCTCATGGGCGCCACCGGACTGCCGTTCTACGTCGACGCAATTGGCACGGTGCTGATCGCCGTCCTCGCCGGCCCCGCCGCAGGAGCCGCCACCGGCGCCCTCAGCACCATTGTGTGGTCCTTCTTCAACCCGACCGTGCTGCCCTTCGCCGCCGGGGCGGCGCTGATCGGCTTCCTGGCCGGCCTGGCCGCCCGCGGCGGGCTGTTCCGCCGCTTCTACCTCGCACCCGTGGCCGGCTTCGTCACCGGCATCCTCGCCGGCGTCGTCTCCGCCCCCATCGCGGCCTTCGTCTTCGGCGGCACCGCGGGCCTTGGCACTGGAGCAGTGGTCAGCGCGTTCCGCGCCATGGGCGACACCCTCCTCGCCGCCATTACCAAGCAGGCGCTGATCTCGGACCCCATGGACAAGGCCATCGTCTTCGCCATCGCCGCCCTGCTGGTCTACGCGCTGCCGCGGCGAACCACCTTCCAGTTCGCGTTCGTCCGCACGTTCCGGGTGCTGGCCGGTATGAGCCCGGCAACGCCGGAGAGTCAGCCGCAGACTCAGCCGGAGAGTCAGCCGGAGAGTCAGCCGGAGACTCAGCCGGAAGCCTGAGCCGGAAGCAACAATGCCCTCCACCCTTCACCCGCTGACGTCGCTGACGGCGGCTGGCTGCACCGCAGTGATCACGACGGCGGCAGGCCTCTGGCCGCTGTCCGTCGCGGTCGCCCTCGCGGCAGCACTGCTGGCCGTCGGTGCCGGCGTCGGCCGCCGTGTGCTCGCTGCGGCAGTTGCGGTCCTGGTGCCTTTGGGCTTGTCGCTGCTGATGCTGCACGGGCTCTTCTTCCCGGAGGGCCGCACTGTCCTGGCTGCCTGGGGGCCGGCCCGGGTCACGGCGGAAGGATTGTCCTTCGCCCTGGAGGCGGGCACCCGGACAGGCGCCTGCGTGCTGGTGCTGCTGCTCTTCTCCTTCACCGTCAGCGCCCCTGACCTGGTCGCTGCGCTGGCCGCGCGGGGTTTGCCGCCGCAGGTGGGCTTCGTCCTGGCTTCCGCGCTGACGCTCCTGCCGGCCATGACCGGCCGGCTCGCCGCCATCAGGGCGGCGCAGGAGGCCCGCGGACTGGTGGTCGGGCGCGGGCTGCTGTCCCGGCTTGCCGCCGTCCGGCTGCAGGCCGTGCCGCTGGTGCTGGGCCTGGTCGAAGATGCAGGCGTCCGGGCGCAAGCCCTTGAGGCGCGCAGCTTCGGTACGCCCGGCCCTCGCACCAGCTACCGGCAGCTGCAGGATTCGCCAGGGCAACGGGTCTTCCGTGCGGCGGCTGTCCTGTTGACCGCAGCGGCCGTTGCGCTCCGGTTGATCACGGCGTGGCCGGTGGCCCCGTGAACGACGGCAGCCATGCCCCCAGCCGGCAGCCCGCCACCGCCGCCCTGCCCGCGGCCGCCGCGCGGATCGCGAGCTTCAGCTTCCACGGCGACGCGGGCCAGACGCTGCGGAATGTGCAGCTCTCCGCCCTGCCCGGAACCCTGACCGCCGTACTGGGCGGCTCGGGCAGCGGCAAGACCACGTTCGGCAAGCTGCTCGCAGGCTGGCTGCGGGCCGGCCACTCCGGGGTTCTGCGCGGCAGCCTGGCGCTCGGCGCGGACCGCGTGGAGTTCCACGGCAATAGTAATGATCCCCGGATCAACCCTGCCGCATGGTCCGGCCGGGCGGGCTACGTGCCCCAGGACGCCGGTGCCATGTTGTCCTCCGTGCGCTCCACGGTGGCGGAAGAGCTGGCCTTTGGACTGGAAAACCGTGGTGTGCCCCGCGTCGAAATGATTCGGCAGGCGGCCCGGACTGCCGAACGGACGGGCTTGTCCGGTCTGATGGGGCGGAACCCGGCGCAGCTCTCCGGGGGCGAGCTGCGCCGCCTGGCGGTGGCCTGCGCGGTCATCGCGGAGCCCGGGGTGCTGGTGCTCGACGAACCGCTGGCCTCCCTCGACGCGGCAGGGGCCGCTCAGCTGCGGAACCTGGTGGACGGGCTGCTCGACGCCGGCACCGCCGTTGTGCTCCTGAGCCAGAGGGCTGACGCCCTGGCCCGCAGCGCCGGGCACTGGATCGTGCTGGACGGCGGCACGGTGACGGCTGAAGGCCCGCCGGCCGAGGTGGAGGAGGGCGCCGCTTTCAGCGACGCCGGGATTGTGGCCGAAGGCAGGGGTGCCGCGTCGCCGGGAACGCGGCCCGCCCCGGCAGCCCCCGCCGCCCCGGTCCTGGAATTGCGGGGAGTCGGCTTTGGCTACGGAACCACCACAAGAACCACCAAGCGCTCTGCCGGGACGGCGCGGCCGGCACCTGTGCTGCACAACCTAAACCTGACCGTGCGGCCGGGGGAGATCGTCGCAGTCACCGGACCCAACGGCGCCGGTAAGTCCACCCTGCTGCGCCACCTCAACGGACTGCTGCAGCCGCAGACCGGCGAGGTGCTCCTTGCGGGAAAAAGCATCGCCGGCATCCCGACGGGACGCGTCGCTTGCACGGTCGGGCTGCTGTTCCAACAGCCCCGGGACCAGCTTTTCGAACGGACGGTGCTGCGGGAGGTCGGCTTCGGATTGCGTCGGCTCGCCGGCGGGGAAACCGCGGCCGGGAGGGCGCTCGAGGCGCTGGCCGCCGTCGGGCTCGCAGATGCAGCCCAGACGCACCCGGCCGAACTGCCGTCATCGAAGCAGCGGCTGCTCGCCCTGGCCACGGTCCTGGCCCGGACGCCTGCAGTCCTCGCCCTGGATGAGCCGACCGTGGGACTGGACCGGTACGGCATCGAACGGCTGCAGCATGCCGTTGCCGCCGCGGCGGCGCGGGGTGCCGGAATCGTCCTGGTCACCCACGACCTCGCCTACGCGCGCGCCACCGCCCACCGCGTCCTGGCCCTCGACGGCGGGAGCCTGCGGGAGATCTGACACGCCGGGAGATCTGATGGGCGCCTGTGACTAACCGAAGATCGGCGGCGAAGGTATATTGCTGGGAGTTTTCCCGTAACGTGCAGGCAGATGATCAGGAGGAGCCGCCAATGAACCCCATAGCGCCCGAAATTGGAACCGTTTTCGTCCCGGTCAGCGATATCGCCAGTGCCCGGGACTGGTACTGCGGCCTGCTCGGTGTCCCGGCGGACGGCGAAATTCTCTTCGGACATCTTTATGTACTGCCGATGAACGGGGCGGGCCTGGTCCTAGACAGCAAGATCTTCTCCGCCGACGCTGTCTTCAAAGTTCCCGCGTTCCATCTCAACACTGCGGACATCCAGGCCGCCCACATCCACCTGCTGGGCACCGGCTCCGAGGTCACCGAAATCCGGGACGGCCGGTGGTTCAACGTCAAAGACCCCGACGGCAATGTGCTGATGATCTGCGAGTGCTGACCGCGGCCGGGGGTCATCGCCGTGCCAGGCGCTGAAGAGGACGGGCCCGATAGACGAAAACGCCGCCGTCCCTGCCTGGCGGCGGGGACGGCGGCGCTTCAATGTTCGGCTGCTAACCGGCCGGCTCGGACGCCACACCGGGCGCCAGGAACTTCCTGCCCGTGACCCGCTGGGAGGCTCCCACCCGGTCAAGGTACGGCGTGATGCCGCCGAGGAACATCGGCCAGCCCGCGCCAAGGATCATGCAGAGGTCGATGTCCTCCGGGCCGGCCACCACGCCTTCGTCCAGCATCAGGCCGATTTCCTCCGCCAGGGCGTCCTGCGTGCGGCGCAGCACCTCCTCGGCGGTGGAGGGCGAATCGCCGAAGGACATCAGCGCCAGGGTTTCGGCAGGGATCACGGGTTTGCCGGCCGTCACCGAGGCCGGATCCCAGATGGATTTCACCCCGTTGTCGATGAGCTTCTGCAGGTTCTGCGAGACCGGGAACCGGTCCCCGAACGCGGTGTGGAGCGATTCCTGGACGTGCTGTGCGACGGGGAGTCCCACCATGGCGCCGAGCACAAACGGCGTCATGGGCAGGCCCATCGGGCGCAGCGCGTTGTCCGCCACGTCGGCCGGGGTGCCCTCGTCGAAGGCGGCCGTCACTTCGCCCATGAGGCGCAGCAGGAGGCGGTTCACCACGAACGCCGGGGCGTCCTTGACCAGCACGGCGGACTTCTTGAGCCCTTTGGCGAGTTCGAACGCGGTGGCCAGCACGGCGTCGTCGGTCTTGGGGGCGCGGACGATTTCCAGCAGCGGCATCACGGCCACGGGGTTGAAGAAGTGGAAGCCGACCAGCCGCTCCGGGTGCTCCAGGTCCTCGGCCATCGCGGTGACGGACAGCGAGGAGGTATTGGTGGCGAGGATGCACTCCGGCGAAACGATCGCCTCGACTTCCTTGAACACCTGCTTCTTGACATTGAGCTCCTCGAAGACCGCCTCGATGACGAAGTCGGCATCGGCGAAGGCCTCCTTCGACACCGACCCGGTGACCAGCGCCCGGGTCCGGTTGGCGGCATCGGGGCTGATCCGGCCCTTCTGCAGCAGCTTGTCCACTTCAGCGTGCACGTAACCCACACCCTTGTCCACGCGGGCCTGGTCGATGTCCGTCATCACCACAGGCACCTTGAGCTGGCGGGCGAAGAGCAGGGCCAGCTGGCTGGCCATGAGGCCGGCCCCCACGACGCCGATCCGGGTCACCGGGCGCGCGAGCTTGCGGTCCGGGGCGCCGGCGGGCCGCTTGGACCGGCGCTGCACGAGGTCCAGGAAGGCGTAGACAGTGGAGCGGAACTCGTCGGTCTGCATGAGGTCCGCGAGAGTCTCGCATTCCAGCTCCGCGGACTGGGCCTGTGTCAGCGTGCGGTTGGCTTCCATCACCTCGAGGACCTTGGCCGGTGCAGGGGAGGCGTTGGAGGTCTTGGCCGCCACGAACGTCCGGCCCGCAGCGATGGCGCCGGCCCAGCGGGCGGCGACCCCGGGATCGGCGGGGTCGACGGCGTTGGCGCGCTCAGGCGTCACGGCGCCGGCGATGACCTGCGCGGCCCACGCGACGGACTGTTCGACGAAGTCCGCCGGCTCGAACATGGCGTCCGCCACGCCCAGCTTGAACGCCTGCGGCCCGGTGAGGGTGCGGTTGTTGCTCAGCGGGTTCTCGATCATGACCTTGAGGGCGTTTTCCGGGCCGATGAGGCGGGGCAGGATGTACACGCCGCCCCAGCCCGGGATCAGGCCGATGAAGGACTCGGGCAGGGCCAGCGCCCCGGCAGCGGTGGACACCGTGCGATACGTGGACTGCAGCGCGATTTCCAGCCCGCCGCCCAGGGCGAGGCCATTGATGAAGGCGAAGCTGGGGACGCCCAGGTTTGCCAGGGTGGAGTAGACGTCGTGGCCGAGCTGGGCCATCCAAAGGCCCTGTTCACGGCCGCTGACCGACTTGACGGTGGACAGGTCTGCACCGGCGACCAGGAAGTACGGCTTGCCGGTCACGCCAACGCCCGCGATCTCGCCGCGCGCTGCACGCTCCTTCAGGCCTTCCAGGACGGTGCCGAGCTCCATCAAGGTGTTCGGGCCCAGGGTAGTGGGCTTGGAGTGGTCCAGGCCGTTGTCCAGCGTGACCAAGGCGAAGGTGCCGGGGCTCGTGCCGTTGACGGCGGGCAACTGGATGTCCTGGACGTAGGAGTGCGTCACCGTCTCGTTCGGAAACAGCTCGGCAAGCTTGTGGAAATCGGCGGCGCTCATGCTGCGGCTCCAGTCTTGTTGGTGGTGTATTCGGTGCCGTAGTCGGCGTGGTTCGGGTTCTCCCAGATGACGGTGGCACCCATGCCCAGGCCAATGCACATGGTGGTCATGCCGAAGCGGACCGTGGGGTCCTCCTCGAACTGGCGGGCCAGCTGGTTCATCAGCCGGACCCCGGAAGAGGCGAGTGGATGCCCGACGGCGATCGCCCCGCCGTAGCGGTTGACCCGAGGGTCGTCGTCGGCGATGCCGAAGTGGTCCAGGAAGCTGAGGACCTGGACGGCGAAAGCCTCGTTGATTTCGAACAGGCCGATGTCTTCGATGCCGAGCCCGGCGTTCTTGAGGGCCTTTTCGGTGGCCGGGACAGGGCCGATACCCATGACTTCCGGTTCGACGCCGGCGAAGGCGTAGCTGACCAGGCGCATCTTGACCGGCAGGCCAAGTTCCTCGGCGGCGTCGGCGGAAGCCAGCAGGGCGGCCGTGGCGCCGTCGTTGAGGCCGGCGGCGTTGCCGGCCGTGACCCGGCCGTGCGCGCGGAACGGGGTGCGCAGCGCGGCGAGGTCCTCCACCGAGGTGCCCGGGCGCGGCGGTTCATCCACGGTGTTGACGGTCCAGCCCTGGCCCGGCTTCATTGTGGCGACGGGCACCAGGTCCGGCTGGATCTGGTCCTTGGCGTAGGCGGCCGCCAGCTTGTCCTGGGAAGCAACGGCGTAGGCGTCAGCGCGGTCCTTGGTGATGGCGGGGAAGCGGTCGTGCAGGTTTTCGGCGGTGTTGCCCATGTTCAGGGCGGCCGGGTCCACGATCCGTTCGGACATAAAGCGGGGGTTGGGGTCGGCGCCGGCACCCATGGGGTGGTTGCCCATGTGTTCCACGCCGCCGGCGATCACAACGTCGTAGGCGCCGAAGCCGATGCCACTCGCCGTCGTCGTCACGGCGGTCATGGCGCCGGCGCACATCCGGTCGATCGCGAAGCCCGGCACGGTGCGTGGCAGCCCGGCCAACAGGGCGGCGGTGCGGCCGATGGTCAGGCCCTGGTCGCCGGTCTGCGTCGTCGCCGCGATGGCCACTTCGTCGATCCGATCGGCGGGCAGGGACGGGTTGCGCCGCATCAGTTCCCGGATGCACTTGACCACGAGGTCGTCGGCGCGCGTTCCGGCGTAAATGCCTTTCTCGCCGGCGCGGCCGAACGGGGTCCGGACGCCGTCGACGAAGACGACCTCGCGCACGGTCCTGGCTCTTCCGATGCTGGCGCTTGCGCTGCTGGGGGTTGCGCTGCTGTTGCTTCCGCTGCTCGGGCGTTCGCTCACGTGGTACTCCTCATCGAGACATGGGTGCCGGTTCCGGGCCCAGGGCTCTGGGAGCCAAGGGCAGCACGGATCCGGGCGACATCAGACACCATGTTACTCGTCAGTAACATAGCTGGCAAGGAGTCCGGCGCCGCGCCGTCTGGAGCCTTATGCCGGCAGAGAGATGCGTGCCGGCGGGGGAGTCTTCCTGGGGTTGGAGCAGGGCGGCTTAGGTCGCAGTGTCCGGGGCCGTTCCGGCGGGCGCGGCCTTGGCTTCTTTGGCCGGCAGGGGCTGCGGGTTCGCGAAGGCCTCGGCGATCAGCGGGGCGACCAGTTCGATCTGCCACTGGCGGGCCCCGAGGTTGGCCAGTTCCTCAGCGATCCCTTCCTCGCTGGTCTCGGCCGGCGGACGCCAGGCGACACGGCGGAGGTAATCCGGCGTCAGCAGGTTCTCCACCGGCATGTTCAGCTCCTCGGCCTTGGCCTGCAGCAGGGGCCGGGCGGTGGCGAGCCTCGCGGCGGCCTCCGGGTCCCGGTCGGCCCATACGCGCGGAGGCGGGGGAGCGTTCGTGGGCAGGTGCAGGGGCGGGAGTTCCTCCAAGGCCCGGGCTGTGCTGATGCAGCGCAGCCACCTCGGCGCCTCGCGCTGGGCCGCGCGGCCGTGGAAGCCTTTGGTGCCCAGCAATTGGGGCACGGTGGTGGGCATGGCCTTGGCCGCGGCGACGAGGGCGGAATCGGGGAGGAGCCGGCCGGGAGCGACGTCGCGCTTCTGGGCCAGTGAGTCGCGCTCCATCCACAGCTCGCGGACCGCAGCCAGCTGGCGCCGGTCACGGATCTGGTGCAGTCCCGAGGTTTTGCGCCACGGGTCGACGCGAGGAGGCGCCTGGCCGGCTTCGAGGATGGCAGCGAATTCCTGTTCGGCGTAGTCCAGCTTGCCGTCGGCGACCAGAAGTTCGATGAGTTCCTCGCGCAGTTCGGTGAGGACCTCGACGTCGAGCGCGGCGTACCGCAGCCACGGCTCCGGCAGCGGCCGGGTGGACCAGTCGGCGGCGGAGTGTTCCTTCGCGAGGCCGAAGCCCAGGAGTTGTTCGATGACGGCGGCGAGGCCCACGCGGGGAAGCCCGGCGAGGCGGGCGGCGAGTTCGGTGTCAAAGAGTTTGTCCGGCCACATGCCGAGTTCGGACAGGCAGGGCAGGTCCTGGCTGGCCGCGTGCAGAATCCATTCCACACCACGCAGGGCGTCGTTGATGATGTCCAGGTTCCCGAAGGGTTCCGGATCGATGAGCCAGGTGCCGGAGCCTTCGCGCCGGATCTGGACCAGGAAGGCGCGCTGGCCGTACCGGAATCCGGAGGCGCGTTCGGCGTCCACCCCCGCGGGGCCGTGGCCTGCGGCGAGGGCTGCGGCGCACCGTTCCAGGCCGGACTGGGTTTCAATGACGAGCGGCACGCCGTCACGGGGGGCGTCGAGGTCGATGACCTCGGGGACCAGGCTGTCGAAGCCGTCCACCGCGATGTGGGCTGTGGCGTCCGTGGCCTCGGCGTTGGTTGGTGCTGTGTTGGCGGCCGCGCCCGCGGTGGTGATTTCCGGAATATGAGGGGTCATGATGACTTTAGTTTAGCGACAACACAGTGTTGCGGGCCGCGCATTCGCCAAAACCGGGCCGATTGTCTGCGTTCGCGGGGCCCGGCTCAGGCCAGGCCGCGGCGCCAGCGCGGCAGCGGGATGACGCCTTCAGGCAGCGGCGGAAGGCCTGCGAAGGTGCAGACCATATCCGACCACGCCTCGAGGTGGGAGGTGATGTCCGGCGTGGCGGGCGTCCAGGATGCCCGGAGTTCAATGTCGATCGAGTCGGGCCGCTCCGACAGGGTTCCGAAACTTTCGGACAGCACCCGCGTGGCGGTGCCGCCGGCCGAGCGGTACGGCGCGGCGTGGTTCTGCAAGGCTTCGACGAGCCAGGTCCAGGCGACGGAGCCGAGCATGGCGTCGTTGCCCATTTCCGGTTCCAGCTGGGCGCGAATGTACGTGACGATCCGGAATTCGCCTTCCCACACCTCGGATCCGTCGGGGTCGTGGAGCAGGATGAAACGCCCGGTGGCCAGTTCGACGTCGTCGCTTCCGGACGCACGGGCCAGGGCCGCGGCGGCCGGGCCGTGGGCGGCGCCGGAGAGGGCAGGTCCGCCGGGGGCGACAACCTCCGCCCCGAGCGCGACGGCGAACGGTGCCAACCGCGCGGGCGCCGGAATCTCCTCCAGGCGCAGCTCGCTCCTGGTTCGTGCCTGCCGCAGGGTCCCCAAGGCAAAAAGAAAATCTGCCGGAACCTGGTCAATTGCGTTCACAGTGGAAGAGTATGCAAGGGACGGTCCCCGGCCCGGCAGGCTCGCCGCCGGGCAGGGGAAGCCGTGCAGTGCTCAGCCGGCAGCGAGTTCGCGCTTGATCGCAGCGATGAAGGAATCAACGTCTTCCTCGGTGGTGTCGAAGGAACACATCCAGCGGACCTCGCGGGCCGCCTCGTTCCAGTCGTAGAAGCGGAAGGACTTCCGCAGCCGGTCGGCTACACCGGCCGGCAGGACGGCGAAGACGCCGTTGGACTCGGTCTTCTGGCTCAGTTCCACACCCGGGATGGACTCGACGCCGGCCCGCAGCCGCGCCGCCATGGCGTTGGCGTGTGCGGCGGAGCGCAGCCAGAGGTCACCCTCGAGCAGGGCGATGAACTGGGCGGACATAAAGCGCATCTTGGAAGCCAGCTGCATGTTCATTTTGCGCAGGTAGATCAGCCCCTGGGCTGCTGCCGGGTTCAGGGCGACCACGACCTCGCCGAAGAGCAGGCCGTTCTTGGTGCCGCCGAAGGAGAGGATATCCACGCCGGCGTCGCGGGTGAAGGCCCGCAGCGGCACGCTCAGGTGGGCGGCGGCGTTGGCCAGGCGGGCGCCGTCCATGTGCAGCTTCATGCCCTTGGCATGGACATGCTCCGCTATGGCCCGGACCTCGTCCGGCGTGTAGCAGGTGCCGAGCTCGGTGGTCTGGGTGATGGACACGGCCAGCGGCTGGGCGCGGTGCTCGTCGCCCCAGCCCCAGGCTTCCTTGTCGATCAGCTCGGGGGTGAGCTTGCCGTTTGCCGTGGGGACCTGCAGCAGCTTGATGCCGCCGATCCGCTCCGGGGCGCCGTTCTCGTCCATGTTGATGTGGGCGGTCGAGGCGCAGACCACGGCCCCCCACCGCGGCAGCAGGGATTGCAGCGAGAGCACGTTGGCGCCGGTGCCGTTGAAGACCGGGAAGCATTCGATGCCTTCGCCGAAATGCTCCTCCATCAGCTGCTGCAGCCGGGCGGTGTAGTCGTCCTCGCCATAGGAAACCTGGTGGCCCTCGTTGGCGGCGGCCAGTGCGGCCAGCACCTCGGGGTGGACGCCCGAGTAGTTGTCCGAGGCAAAGCCGCGGACGGCAGGATCATGGAGCCGCGCTGCGGTGCGGGCAGGGGCAGTTTCAACTGTGCTTGTCATCGATTTGCTCACGCTTTCAGTCTAAGGAGGTCCGGGCCCAACGGCTAAGTGCGGTGCATGGGCTCAGTGGCTAAGTCCGTTGCCGGGTTCAGGCTTTGGGTTCGGGACCCAGCAGCAGCCGCTGGCCGTTCAAGTCCGCCGCGGGGGAGGAGAAGAGCCCGACGGCGGCAGCGGCCAGGTCCTCGACGTCGGTGAAGCCGGGGAAGGTCCGTTCCGGGGACTTGGCCCGCATGGCCGGGTCCACGAGGGCCTTCACCACGAAGGTCACCGCGGCGCTGTGCTGTTCGACGGGATCCTGCTTGTGTCCCGACTGCCCGCGGTGGAAACCGTCGGCGACGGCCAGGGTCCAGGCCTCGGCGGCGGCCTTGGCGGCCACGTAGCTGGCGCCGCCCGCCGTCGGCTTGCTCACGGCGGTGGAGGAAACCATGGCGAAGCGCCCGGCGTCGGAGGCTGCGAGGTCGTCGAAGAAGACCCGCGTGACGTTCCGCAGCGTGGTGATGGCGCCGCGTTCCAGGAACTCCCAGTCCGCGTCGCTCTGGTCCGTGATGCCCTTGGCGCCGCGCCAGCCGCCCACCAGGTGGATGACGCCGTCGACGGTCCCTCCCGTTCCGGCCAGCATGGCATGCACGCTCGCGTGCAGCGACCGGACCTCCGCGAGGTCGGCGAGGTCGCACACAAGCGGTGTGACGCCGCTGCCGGCTTCCGCGGCGGCCGCCTCAATCCGGGGCCTGTCCGAACCCACGGTGAAAACGGTGTGCCCGGCGTTGCGCAGGGCGCGGGCGGCGGCGATCCCCGAAGGGCCGCTGCCGCCCGTGACCACCACGTTCAGTGCGCGTCCGGCGCTCATCCGGCGTTCATTGCGGCGTTTGTGGCGGTGCCCGCCGCGCCCGTATCGGTCGTGCCCGTGATGCCTGCCGTGGATTCGATGACGGGGCGCATCTTCTTTTCGAGCGCCTCGTAGAACATGGAGAGGGGGAACTCGTCGTCGAGCACCTGGTCGGTGAGCCCGCGCGGCGGGCCGGCCAGGGGCAGCGCGTCCGGGCCCTTGGCCCAGACGGAGGCCGGGTTGGGCGTGACGGTCCCGGAGATCAGCTCGTAGGCGGCGAGCCAGTGGGCCATCTTGGGGCGGTCGATCGAGCGCCAGTACAGCTCCTCGATCTTTGCGCCGAGTTCCACCACGACGTCGGCCGCCTCGTCCCAGTCGATGCTGAGCTTGCTGTCGGTCCAGTGCAGGACGTGGTGCTGGTGCATCCAGGCGAAGAGCAACTGGCCGCCGAGGCCGTCGTAGTTGCGGACGCGGCTGCCGGTGATGGCGAAGCGGAAGATCCGGTCGAAGATCACGGCGTACTGGACCAGCTTCGCGTGGCGGCGTGCCTCCGGATCGGCGTCCTCATCCTTTTCGATCTTGACGGACTCGCGGAAGGCGGTCAGGTCGCAGCGGAGTTCCTCCAATGAGTAAAGGAAGAACGGCATGCGCTGCTTGATCATGAACGGGTCAAAGGGCAGGTCGCCGCGCATGTGGGTGCGGTCATGGATGAGGTCCCACATCACGAAGGTTTCCTCGGTCAGCTCCTGGTCCTCGAGCAGGCCGGCAGCGTCCTCGGGAAGCTGCAGCGAGGTGATGTCCGCGGCGGCCCGGAGCACACGGCGGAAGCGGGCTGCCTCACGGTCGGCGAAGATAGCGCCCCACGTGAACGTGGGCGTTTCGCGCACGGCGACGGTTTCCGGGAACAGCACAGCGGAGTTGGTGTCGTAGCCGGGGGTGAAGTCCAGGAAGCGGATGGGGACGAAGAGCTTGTTGGAGTATTCGCCCTCCTCCAGGCCGGCGATGAACTCGGGCCAGATGACCTCGATCAGCACGGCTTCGACCAGGCGGTTGCTGCTGCCGTTCTGGGTGTACATCGGGAAGACCACGAGGTGCTGCAAGCCGTTCACCCGGTGCCGCTGCGGCTGGAACGCCTGCAGGGAGTCCAGGAAGTCGGGCACGCCGAACCCGCCGTCGGCCCAGCGGCCGAAGTCAGCGACGAGGAGGGAGAGGTAGTCGGCGTCGTGCGGGAAGGACGGTGCCAGGGCCTGGATGGCCGCCGTGATGGTCCGGACGTACCCGTCAGCCGCCTTATGGTCGGCGGTCTCCGGAACGGAGCCGTCCTGGACCTGAAGTGCCTGCAAGGCGGTGGCTGCGGCCTTGAGCTGCAGCCATTCCGCGGAGCTGGCCGGGATCTGGGCGGTGGTGGTGAAAGCGGTGGTGGTCATCAGCGGGCACCTTTCTCTGTGCTGGGAGCGTCGCTCGTCAGTAGCTAAATCGAGCCTAGCAAGAGATCAGGGTTCCTAATGCAAAATTGGCCTGAGCATAAGAAGGTCTGTGGCAAGTGGGCTGTGCAGCCTGTGCCAGCTCCAGCAGCGGCGTGGGTGCGCTCCGGGTGTTCTGCGTCCGGACGGCAGAGGGCCCCGCGGCAGCCGCTGATGCGGCGCCGGCGGGGGCCCTCCACGTGATTCACCCTGACGCCCGGTGGACGGGCCCGGGGACGCCGGGGCACCGGGCCCGGGCGTCGGGCCCGGATGCTACTTGCCGGCGTCGCCGGCAGAGACCAGCTTCAGTGAGACGGAATTGATGCAATAGCGCTGATCGGTCGGGGTTCCGTAGCCTTCGCCCTCGAACACGTGGCCCAGGTGGGAATCACACGCGGCGCAACGGACTTCGACCCGCTCCATGCCCAGGGTCTTGTCGTGGATGTACTTGACGGTGCCCTCGGCAAGCGGTGCCCAGAAGGAGGGCCAGCCGCAGTGCGAATCGAACTTCTCACGGCTGGTGAACAGCTCTGTGCCGCAGGCGCGGCACTGGTAGACGCCAGCGGTGTGGGTGTCCCAGTACTCGCCGGTGTAGGGCCGCTCCGTCCCGGCCTGGCGTAGGACCCGGTACTCCTCAGGCGTCAGTTCCTGGCGCCACTGCTCTTCCGACTTCTCGACAGGCGAATTTTCGACCTGCGGGTGAGCCGCCTGTCCGGCAGCACTGTCGGCTGCCGTCCCGGCGGGGGAGGCTACGGGTGAGACTTTGGGCTTGTTACTGAAGATGCTCATAGTTGGACTAACGCTCAGGAGTCGCCGATAAATCCCGAACCGGCGTACAGATGCAGGACCGGCAGGCCCAACTTGTCCTGGGCCTTGGTGGCCCAGTCGGTGTGGAAGGTGTCCGCAACAGCGTGCGGGCGGGTGATCACGACGGCCTGTCCGGCGCCGAGTTCGCGTACCCTGGCGACCATTCCGTCGACGGCCTTTCCCTCGACGATTTCGCCGGTCACACCGCTGCCGAGGCCGGCCAGTGCCGCGAGCGAGGCGGCCAGGGTTTCAGCGGCTTCGGCGCGTTCCCCTGCGGGATCGGAGTGTGCCGTCAGTTCACGGAAGGCCTTGGAGATTTCCAGCAGGGAGAGGTTCTCCAGGAAATCCACCAGGAGGTGCCGCTCCGTGCTTGCCGGAACCAGGACCACCAGCGGCGCATCACCGCCGGCAAGCAGGGTTTCGATGTTGACACGGTCGTCCGCGCCGAGGGGCTCTTCTGTCAAAATGACGATTGGATCACTCATGCCCCCAGCCTAGTCGCGCGCCGGGGCACCCGCACGGATTGGGGCGCCGACTACCCGCACGGCCCCGCATTGCCGGCTCCGCACGGCAGCTCCGGAGCATGCGGTGGCCGTCAGCAGGAACTGCCCGCCGGGGTCCGTGGCGCCCGCGGATGCCACTCCGGGCCGGGTGTTCGGTAAGAATGGTGCCATGGCTTCCTCCTCACGCCTCCTGCCGGACCCGCAGCGGATCTCCACCGCCCATGGAAAGGCCGCCCGCGCCGTCGCGAACTCCGCCGCCGAAGTTTCCGTTCCGGGCAGCGCCAAGTGGGCGGTGGCCGGCATCATCGGCGGGAGCGCCGCGGCCGGTCTGCTGGCTGCCGGCTCCTCAGCCCTGGCCCTCTATTTTGCCCGCCGGGTGATCACTCCCGCCCGGGTCAGGGAGGAGGACCAGGAAGTGCTCGCGGTCATCCGGGGCGCGCACGGGCTGCAGCTCATCCTCGCGGCCACCCCCGAGGCCACGGTCGAGGGCGTCTACGGGTTCTTCTTCGACGGCGGCCGGGGCCACGCCCGGATCGGCCGGATCGTGTCCTACTCGCCGGCCGAGCGCACCGTCCAGCGCGAAGTCGAAGCCGTCTACAGCGGGGACCTCAGCACGGCACGCCGCGGATACTGGAGCGGGGCCGCGTACCCCGACCCCGCCAGCATCGGCCTGCCATCGGAGGACGTGGACATCGAGGTCGACGGCGGGACCGCACCGGCGTGGCTCGTCCGGACCCCGCAGGAATCGGGCGTCTGGGCGATTATGGTGCACGGCCGCGGCGCGAGCCGGCAGGAATGCCTGCGGGCCGTCCGGACCGCCCGTGACCTGGGCATGTCCAGCCTGGTGATCACCTACCGCAATGACGGGCTCGCGCCGTCGGCACAGGACGGGCGCTACGGCCTGGGCTCCACCGAGTGGCGCGACGTCGAGGCGGCCATCGGTTTTGCGCTGGAGCACGGTGCCCGGGAAGTCGTGCTTTTCGGCTGGTCCATGGGCGGGGCCATCTGCCTCCAGACCGCCGATTTGTCCCACTACCACCCCCTTATCCGGGCCATGGTGTTGGACGCACCCGTCATCAACTGGGTGAACGTGCTGGCGCACCACGCCGAGCTCAACCGGATCCCGTCGGCAGTGGGCAGGTACGGGCAGCTGATGATGAGCCACAAGCTGGGCCGGCGGCTGACCGGCCTCGCCGCGCCGGTGGACCTGAAGGCCATGGACTGGGTTTCCCGTGCCGTGGAACTGCGGACGCCGACCCTGATCATCCACAGCGTCGACGACGAATACGTCCCCTACGGCCCATCCGCGGCCCTGGCCGAGAAAAACCCGGAAATGGTCACCTTCGAGACGTTCGACCGCGCCCGGCACACCAAGGAATGGAACGTGGATCCGGAGCGCTGGGAGCGGCTGGTCACGGCCTGGCTCGGTCAGCAGCTGGCACCCCGCGCGAATCCCGGCCAGCCGAACCCCGAGGCCCCTGATTCCGAGTCGCCGAACCCCGAGGCCCCTGTCTTGCCGAGTTGACACTTCGCGGCAGTGTTTTCCGGCAACACTGCTGTGTGCTGCACACTCGGTGCGCTTGGCGGCTGTTAATTCCGCCGGCTACTTCCTGCCGGCGCCGATCCGTGCCGTGCGTGCCCCGGTGAGGCGGATCAGTTCCGCCGGGCTCAGCTCGATGTCCAGGCCGCGCCGTCCGCCCGAGATAAGGATCGTGTCCAGGCCGAGGGCGCTGTCATCCAGGACGGTGGGGGAGGGCTGCCGCTGTCCCAGCGGCGAGATGCCCCCCAGCACGTAGCCGGTGCGGCGCTCGGCTGCTGCCGGGTCCGCCATGGCTGCCTTTTTGCCGCCCAGCGCGGCCGCCATCGCTTTGAGGTCCAGGTTCCCGCTCACTGGCACAACGCCGACGGCGAGCCGGCCGTCGACGTCGACCATCAGGGTTTTGAACACCCGGGCCGGGTCGACGCCGAGCACCTCCGCCGCTTCGAGTCCGTAGCTGGCGGCAGCAGGGTCGTGGCTGTAGGGGTGCGCGACGAACGGAACCCCGGCGGCCGCCAGTACGGCGGTTGCCGGGGTTCCTTGTGACGCCTGTTTGCGTGCCATGGGGTTCCGTCTTGTCCAGCTGCCTAAGTGACCGGGTATCCGTCAGGAGTGCTGCGGGAGGGCAGCAACCTTGCGCTTGATCCGGCCCAGCATCGCGGTCATCCCGCGCATCCGCAGCGGAGTGATGGCCCTGGTCAGTCCCAGCAGTTCCGGCATGTCATCCGGGACGGCCAGGATCTCCGCCGGGCTCAGCCCGTCGAGGCCTTCGTGCAGCACGCCCGCGAAGCCGCGGGTGGTGGGGGCCTCCGGCGGTGCTTTGAAGAAGAGCCGGACGCTGTCGGCCGCGCCGCCGTCGGACTTTTCCGTTTCAATGGTCAGGAACAGCGGCGACTGGCACTCGACCACCTGCTCCATCAGCTCCGGGTGGTCCTTGAGCCGTTCCGGGAGTTCCGGGAGTTCGCGGGAGAACTCGAGCAGCAGTTGGAGCCGTTCGGGCTCGGTGACGGCCTGGAAGTCGTCAACAATTTCCGCCAGTGCGGTGGGAAGGGCAACAGTATTCATCTCTTCCAGCTTACGCCCGGGCTACCTGGCGGCCGGAACCGTGCCGCGCTCGGCGCCCTTGACGATGGGGACGCGCACTGCGTTGCCCCATTCGGTCCAGGACCCGTCGTAGTTGCGGACCGTTTCGAAGCCCAGCAGATACTTGAGCGCGAACCAGGTGTGGCTGGAACGCTCGCCGATACGGCAGTACGCCACGACGTCGTCGCCTTCCTTCAGCCCGGCCTCGCCGAGGTAGAGGGCCTCAAGTTCGGGGCGGTTGCGGTAGGTGCCGTCCTCGGCAGCCGCACGCGCCCACGGGATGGACGCCGCGGTGGGGATGTGCCCGCCGCGCAGGGCGCCTTCCTCGGGGTAGGCCGGCATGTGCGTGCGCTGGCCCGTGTACTCCTCGGTGGAGCGGACGTCGATCAGCGGCTTGCCGAAGTGGGCCAGCACGTCTTCCTTGAAGGCGCGGATCGGGGCGTCGTTGCGCTCGACGACGGGGTAGTCGCCGTCCGCGGTGGCCGTCTTGTCCGTGGTGATAGCCCGTCCTTCGGCGATCCACTTGTCCCGGCCGCCGTCGAGCAGCCGGACGTCCTCGTGACCGAACAGCGTGAAGACCCACAGCGCGTAGGCTGCCCACCAGTTGGATTTGTCGCCGTAGATGACTACCGTGCTGTCCCGGGAGATTCCCTTGGCCGCGGCGAGGGCGGCGAATGCCGCGCCGTCCACGTAGTCGCGGGTGACCTCGTCGTTCAGGTCGGTGTGCCAGTCGATCTTCACGGCTCCCGGGATGTGGCCGGTCTCGTAAAGCAGCACGTCCTCGTCGGATTCCACCACCACTAGCTTGCCGTCCTGGAGGGCGCCGGAGTCGATCGCGGCAGCCAGCCACTCGGTGGACACGAGCCGCTCGGGGTGGGCGTAGGCGGCGAACTTCTCGTTCTGCTCAACGGGGTAGGGCATTTGATGGCCTTTCACTGAAACGGTCAGGAGGCCGGGCCATGGAAGGAGTGAATGACGGCGCCGGGCCTTCTCCAACACTAACCACGCCCCGCCGGGATTGTTCCACCGCGTTCACACTCGGAAATATGGCCTTCGTCACGTGAAGTCCTCCCGTCCACGCCGCGAGTCCACGCCGCGAAGCGGTGGACCGACGAGCGGCCCGCGCAATGCCGGTATTCTTTCTGGGGACAAGAGACCAGCAGAACGGACCACCTTGGTACAGATCGAACAGCTCGCCGCCCGCACCCCGGCAGTTTCAGTGGATGAACTCCTCAACGGTTTTTATCCCTCGCCGCGCTTCGGTGAGGTGTCGTTTTCCAGCTACCGGCCGGATCCGTCCCAGCCCAGCCAGGCCATCGCGGTCAAGGCGCTGGAGGGATTCGCGGCAAATGTCGGTGCGCGCGACGGAGACGGGCTCTTCAAGCGCCTTTTCGGCAAGAAGGACACCTCCCGGGCCGGGATCTACCTCGACGGCGGCTTCGGCGTCGGCAAGACCCACCTGCTCGCCTCGCTGTGGCACGCCGCCCCCGGACCCAAGGCCTTCGGCACCTTCGTTGAGTACACCAACCTGGTGGGGGCGCTGTCCTTCCGCAAGACCGTCGAGGCTCTGAGCCACTACAAGCTGGTCTGCATCGACGAATTCGAGCTCGACGATCCGGGCGACACCGTGCTGATGTCGCGGCTCATGCGCGAACTGGCCGACGCCGGCGTCAAGCTTGCTGCCACGTCCAACACCCTGCCGGGTTCCCTGGGCGACGGCCGGTTTGCCGCCGTCGACTTCGCCCGTGAAATCCAGGTGCTGGCGGACCAGTTCGACGTCGTCCGGATCGACGGCGAGGACTTCCGCCACCGCGGCCTGCCCGCCGCGCCGCAGCCGCTGCCGAACGAACAGCTGACGCACCACATGCAGAGCGAATTCCACGGCAAGACGGTGGCGCGCGATGAGTTCAGCACCCTGATCGACCACCTGGCCGGCGTCCACCCGAGCCGCTACCGCCAGTTGCTCGACGGCATCGAGGGTGTGGTCTGGAAGAACGTCCACACGATCACCGAGCAGGCCGTCGCGCTGCGCTTCGTCGTTCTCGCGGACAGGCTCTACGACAAGGACGTGCCGATCCTGGCCAGCGGTGTGCCGTTCGACCAGCTGTTCACCGAGGAAATGATGACCGGCGGGTACATGAAGAAGTACTTCCGCGCCGTTTCGCGCCTCACCGCCCTGGCCCGTGAGGGCCAGAACCACGAACCCTCCTGACGTTCATAGCCAACGCGGAGTTCACAACATCGCGGGGTCACTGACGGCCCATCCTGCTGCACCGGATGGACGATGAGTGACCCCGCGTTGTTTCGTTAGACATGCCGTTAGGCGGAGCGGATTCGTGTGGCTGGGCGGCGGTGCGTATGGGGCGGCGCGGGGCGGCTGATTGAAGGCGCGGCTCAGCGATCCTCGGCGTCGTGCGGTGTGCCGATAAATGCCGTGCCGTGCCGTTAAACGCCGGAGGTGCCGGCGCCGCCTCTCGGCGGGACCGGCACCTCGCTGACGTATCTGGGTCAGAGGCCTGGCTGGCGGGGTTCCCCGGTTACGGGGTGCTCACCGGCGACGGGAGGCTGTTCGGCGACGGGGGCCGCGTTCGGCCGGTCGTTCGCCTTGTCCACGAAGTCGGAAGCGCCGCGCTGCACAGCATCGATCTTGTCGGCGTGCTTTCCGCCGGTTTTGGAGTCGACGAAGTCGCCGGCTTTCTCGATGCCGTCCTTGATGGCTCCTTCGTTGCCACCAATAACTTGCTGAGCCTTGCCCTTTAGATCGTCAAGTAAACCCACGGGCACCTCCCTTCGGTCGCGGAGCCAGATCGCTCCTAGCGTCTTCCACCCTAGCGGGACGTGGCGGGGGTGCCAAGGGTGTCCGCCCAGAGGGTAAAAGAAATCGCTTCAGGCGAACAGGGTAGAAGGACCCGCAGGGCACAAAAAAGCAGCTCCGGGGGAGCTGCTTTTGTGGTGGGCGATACTGGGATCGAACCAGTGACCTCTTCCGTGTCAGGGAAGCGCGCTACCGCTGCGCCAATCGCCCGCAACCGGAAGGATCCGGTGTGGAGTTGTCATGAAGAGAGCGGACGACGAGATTCGAACTCGCGACATCCACCTTGGCAAGGTGGTGCTCTACCAGCTGAGCTACGTCCGCATTTTTAGTCCATGCCGGCTGGGCCGGTGGTACTGCATCAAGTAAGTTGCCTTACTTTGGTGGGCGATACTGGGATCGAACCAGTGACCTCTTCCGTGTCAGGGAAGCGCGCTACCGCTGCGCCAATCGCCCCTTGCATCCGACCTAAACCGGAACCAGGGTTTTCACCGAGGTGGGTACGGGATTCGAACCCGTGTATACGGCTTTGCAGGCCGCTGCCTCGCCTCTCGGCCAACCCACCGTGTAGATAGGATTCCGAAGAACCATACCGTGACAGTGTCCTGCGAGCGGACGACGAGATTCGAACTCGCGACATCCACCTTGGCAAGGTGGTGCTCTACCAGCTGAGCTACGTCCGCAATATTGTCTGCAATTCCCCGCCGCAATCGGCATTTCCTCGCGTTCCAACGAGTAAGAACTCTATAGGAGGTTCTGGGAACTTACAAATCGGGGCGAGGACGGCGGGGGCCGAGACCCTCGCATCCTTGAGTTCTAGCGGTTCTTGCAAACTACACCCCTGTAATTAGCCTGCCTTTTCGGGCGTCGCCACCGGGGTCCTCCGGCGACCCAAGTCGCTTGGCAGGGTGATCAGGGCGTCGGGCGGAGGACTCAATTGGTGACGCAAGCGCGGCGTGGCACCTCGATTTCTATATTCCGCCGGGGTGGGCTAGCATTCAATGGCATTGGGGCGATTGGCGCAGTGGTAGCGCGCTTCGTTCACACCGAAGAGGTCACTGGTTCGAACCCAGTATCGCCCACCCAATAAATGGTCCGTTCCGCTCACCGAGCGGGGCGGACCATTCTTGTTAGTGCAGCCGGACTGCCGTTTTTCTCCACTGTCAGACCCCCGTGAAAGAGTCTTCCCATGACCGCCCCACTTCTTGCCCATGCCACGGAATATGGCCGGATGTATGCGCGCTCCACGTCAGAGCAGTTCTCCGTTCCCTCCATCACCACCGTGATCGGCCAACAGCCCCACGGGTTGGACGGTTGGTTCGGATACATGGGCGCCAACAGCCTGGCCCAGGACCCCACACTCCCTGGCATCCTGGGCAGCCCGGCCAAAGTGCGCCAAGCGGTGAGCCGTGCGGCCAAGGCAGCGGAGACCTACCGCGACGACGCTGCGAAGCGCGGGGATCGTGTGCACAACTACTGCGAGCAGGTTGCCCTGCGTGCGTTGGGCCGTCCGCATCAGATGAAGGAAACCCGCGAAGCTCTTGCCGCCAACGGTGAAGAAGCCTTCGCTGCCCGCTTCGACGAGTGGTGGGACCTCTTCCAAGTGGAACCGATCGCCCCGGAGATCACGGTTTGGAACAAGACCGTCGGGTACGCCGGCACCTTGGATCTCGTCGCCAGGATCAACGGCCGGATATGCCTTATCGATTACAAAACCAAGGGGACCAGCCGCGACGGCACCGTCAAACCGCTGGATGACAAAGTGGTCATGCAGTTGGTGGCCGGAATGAAGGCAGAGGAAAGCCTCGTGGATCCGGTGGCAGGGGAGTGGGAAGCCTGGCAGCACGGCGATTCCCCAATCTTGCTGGCTGTCGCAATTGGGCAGACCGAGGTCCGTCCGTTGCGTGCCAACCCGGAGGTCCTGAAGCACCACTGGTGGAAGTTCTGTGCCCTGCGGAGGGTGTGGGAGATGTCCGCCGACACCGTTGCCGCCGGAACGGCGTTGCTCCCGCTGGCGCCACCGCCTCTCACCCGGTAGGGCGAGCCCGACCTTAAAGGCCCGGCGCGTCCGGCCTTAGATGTCGGGCTGGGCGCCGGGGATGGCGGGGCAGGCTGAAACATGGCACGGGGCGTGCTGAGGATGGCGCGGGGTGTGCTGAAGATGGCACGGGGCGTGCTGAGGATGGCGCGGATGTGCCGAAGAAGGCGCGGGGCGTGCTGAGGATAGCGCGTGCTGGAGTCGGCGGCATACCAAAGAGGCGCGGAATCTTCCGCAGCCACAGCCAGCTTCGGCAACGAATCCGGCCGCTGTCCGGTAACTCTCGCGAACATATCCTTTTCCGGTTCCAGGCCCCGGACGGTCGCTCGCTCGTTCGCTCGCTTCCTTGACCACACGGGTCGCTCGCTTTTCTTGACCGCGCGGGTCGCCATCGCAGCCGGCTCACCCTGACGAAGCCGCCCGGTGCCTGCACGCAGCCTGCCGTCATTTGCGTCGCGTGGCTCGCCCATTTCACGTGCGAGTGTGCCGCACTGGCCGTCGCTGGCGGCTCGCCCATTTCACGTGCGAGTGTGCCGCGAATGATCTGCTGCCCCCGTCAGAAGGCCTTGATGACCCCAGCTGATGCCGTGCCGTCGCAAGTGGGCGTCCCTGAAGCCTGTGGGAGAGCCAGAGGGCGGATCCGAGTTCACCCGACGCAACTGCCGGTGTCAGGCGGCGGTGTTGAGGTTGGCGGGGTGGAAGTAGTTGTTGCGTCGGGGGTTTTGGCGTGGGTCGATGTGCGGGGGCGGGATGAACCAGGGGATGCCGGTGCGGATTTGGATGGTCCATTGCTCTTTGTGGATCACGTGGTGGTGGTGTTTTTGGCGTGGGTCGATGTGCGGGGGCGGGATGAACCAGGGGATGCCGGTGCGGATTTGGATGGTCCATTGCTCTTTGTGGATCACGTGGTGGTGGTGTGAACAGAGCAGTACGCCGTTCTCGGTTCCGGTGGGTCCGCCGCGGGACCAGTAGGTGATGTGGTGGGCTTCGCACCAGGGGGCGGGGATGGTGCAGCCGGGGAAGGCGCAGCCCTGGTCGCGGGCGGTGAGGGCTTTGCGGATGTGGGGCGGAGTGATGTGGTGGGCTTCGCACCAGGGGGCGGGGATGGTGCAGCCGGGGAAGGCGCAGCCCTGGTCGCGGGCGGTGAGGGCTTTGCGGATGTGGGGCGGGAAGACCCGGGAGGCGCGTCCGATGTCCAGGATCCGGCCTTCGCCGCCGAGCAGGACCGGGATGATGTCGGCGTCGCAGGCCATCTTCCGGGCCGTGGCGGCGGTGACAGGGCCGGTGAAGAGCATGTTGCCGGTGTGCCCCTTTGGTGCGTTGGGCCGGAAGAAAGGTCCTGTGGCCTCACTGGCCGTGGTGTGGTCTGGGCTGGTTCCGGTCCGGTCGGCGTCGCTGGTGATGTGTTCGAGGCGGGCGAGGAGGTCGCGGTAGTCGATGGTGACCATGACCTGCGGGCGGAGTCCTCCGGTGGCGGGCAGCGAGCCGGTGGCGAGGGCGACTTTGCAGGCGCCGACGAGGCCGTCCAGGCGTTTCTGCTGCTGCGAGCGGAGGTCCAGGCACGCGGCACCGGGGTCATTTTCCGGCGTGCCGGCGGCACCGGAGGGACCCTCACAGTCTGCCGCGCCTCCCTCGTCTCCAGGTGCCGCGCCCGTCCTGGTGGGGGTGGTGCGGGGGTTGGTGGCGTTGTTCATGACGGTGAGGAGGTGTTCGAATTGTTCGGCGGTCGCGAAGATTTCGAGATGCTGCAGTCCGTGGCGGGGTTTGCGGATGAAGGCGCCCTGGAGTTGGCGGAGGAGTTCTTCGGTGGGTTCGGCGCCGTCCTGGTCCAGGGCGTCGGTCCAGTTCCGGGCTGAGAGTCCGTGGCGGGGTTTGCGGATGAAGGCGCCCTGGAGTTGGCGGAGGAGTTCTTCGGTGGGTTCGGCGCCGTCCTGGTCCAGGGCGTCGGTCCAGTTCCGGGCTGCGAGGGCGAGGAGGTCGGGGTCGTTCTCGGCTGCGGTGCGGGTCAGGGCGTGTTCCATCCCGGCGGCGGCCTCGGGGTTGCAGGTGTGCCGGACCCGGTCCAGGGCCAGGGTGATGATGGTCGCGGCCCGGGACGAGACCTCGCCGGCGGCGACGGCGGCACCGAGTTCCTCCCGTACCGGGGGCAAGGGGTCCCCGGAGAATCCCTGCCGCGGCAGCAGATCCCCGGCGAGGGCGAGCCGGCGGCGGGCCTCGGCGGCGCTGATCCGCAGCCGCGCCCGCAGGAACTCCGTGGTGTTCCGGTACCCGTCGTCCACGGCCATCCGGGACTCCGCGGCGCCCCCCGAGCCGGATGCCGCGACAGCGCCTACGGAACCCGCGGCACCTCCCGATCGGGATGCAGCCACCGCGCCGGACGCGTCATCAGGCCCGGTGCTGCCGTGGCCGGAGTCGTCCCGCCAGCCGGTGGCCCACGCCGTCTCGCCGTCCGCTGCCGCCGCGCCGAACGCGTTGCCGGGCCCGCCGGTGCCGTCGGCGGAGTCGTCGCGCCAACCGGTGGTCCACGCCGTGCTTGCTTTCGGGGCGGCGGTGGCCTGTTCCCGGGTCCGGTCCACTGCACCGGCCGCCACGACCTGCAAGTATTCCGCAACCCGCGAGAGCTCCTCGACCGTGCCGGCGAAATCCGCCGCCTCCCGGAAATCCCACAAGGCGGCGTCCCCGACCGCCGTCGCCGCCGCCTCCCGGAGCAACGCCAGAGCGGAGTCCATGCCCGCAACACCGGCCACACCGGAGGGCCCCGCCGGAGCGATGCCCCGGCCCGAGTCCTCAACGGCGATGAAATCCCTCACGGCTTCCATGGAACTCACACTAGTGGCGAGCTACGACAAAATAGCGCCGGCCAGCACCGGGCACACACTTGGGCCAACTTCACCCCGCTGGCGCCCGATCCCGTCCCGCCGGCACCGGATGCCACCGGCGCCCGATCCCGTCCCGCCGGCGCCCGATCCCGTCCCGCCGGCACCGGATGCCACCGCCGCCCGATCCCGTCCGCCAACACCGGAGGGCGGCAGCGCCGCTCCGGTAACCACACCGCCCGATCCAGCGCCGATCCGGTCCGCAATTGTGCCCCGGGCTGGCCGCACGTCGCAGAGCGCACCTGTGCCGCAACCAAGCCTCACCCGCGCCTCACCCGCGCCGCTGACCGCACCCGCGATCCATCCCGCGCGCGTCCCCGCACGCCGCACCCCGCACGCCGCATCCGGGCGGCCCTCGGCGATCCCCGCACGCCGCACCCGCGATCCACCCCGCGAGCGGAAACCGGGCCGCCCGGCCGTTCCGTGCCGTCCACCCCGCCCATCACCACCAACAGTCCACCCCACCCAGCCCGATCAACAGCCGCCGTCCGGGCCACGCTCGGTGTGCAACTAAACTGGACTGGATCCGCCGCCGCCCACCGTAAGGACAGATTGCACATGGCCATTTTGAATATCCGCATCATCGGGGATCCTGTGCTGCGCACAGTTGCCGATCCCGTGACGGAATTCGGGCCTGAGCTGGCGAAGCTGGTTGCCGACATGACCGAAACCATGGAGGACGTGGACGGCGCGGGCCTGGCCGCACCCCAGGTCGGCGTCAGCCAGCGAGTCTTTACCTACCGGATCCACGGTGTCGAGGGGCACATCATCAACCCGGTGCTGGAAAACAGCGACGACTTCCAGCCCGACGAGGTGGAAGGCTGCCTCTCCATCCCCGGCCTCGGGTTCCCGGTCCGCCGGCACCGGCACACGCGCGTCACCGGCGTGGACCTGCACGGAAACCCCGTCACCGTTGAAGGCGAAGGCATGCTGGCCCGTGCCTTCCAGCACGAAACCGACCATCTGGACGGGATCCTGTTTACCGACCGCCTGGAAGGCGAGGACCGCAAGGCCGCCCTGCGCGCCATCCGGAACGCCAACTACGACTCCATCGCCGAGCAGACGACGGCGAAGCGCGCCAAGACGGTCGGCACCAGCTTCGGGTCCAGCGCCGCAGGCTCTGGCAGTTTCGGCTCCTTCGGAAACGCCCAGTGAAAGTTCTCTTCGCGGGGACCCCGGCTGTGGCAGTGCCGTCCCTGGATGCGCTCGTGGCGGCAGGATTCGACGTCGTCGCCGTCCTCACCCGCCCGGACGCGCCGCTGGGCCGCAAACGGGTACTGACGCCGTCGCCCGTTGCTGCCCGGGCCGCGGAACTGGGCATCGACATCATTCACGCCGCCAAGGTCGACGCCGCGGTGACCGAGCAGATCGCGGCCGCCGGCCCGGACGCCGCTGCAATCGTGGCCTACGGCGGGCTCATTCCCCGGGCGGCGTTGAACATTCCCCGGCATGGCTGGATCAACCTGCACTTCTCGTTACTGCCGGCCTGGCGCGGCGCAGCCCCGGTGCAGCGCTCCCTCATTGCCGGCGACGACGTCACCGGGGCTGTCACTTTCCAGCTGGAGGAAGGTCTGGACACGGGCCCGGTGTTCGGCACCCTGACCGAAGCCGTCCGCCCCGACGACACCGCCGGGGCGCTCCTAGAGCGGCTGTCGCACAGCGGTGCCGTGCTGCTGACTCAAACGCTGTCCGCCGTCGACGCCGGCAAGGCGGCAGCGGTCCCGCAGCAGGGCGAAGTGAGCCTGGCCCCGAAACTCACCCTCGAGGACGGCCGGCTCGACTGGACGCAACCCGCCCTCGCAATCGGGCGGCGGGCGCGCGGAGTCACTCCGGAGCCCGGCGCCTGGACCACCCTGGACGGCCAGCGGGTCAAGCTGGAACCGGTCGTGCTGCGGCCCGGCGGCCCGGCGTTGACACCGGGGCAGCTGGCCCTGGAGGGCAAGACTGTCCTGGTGGGAACCGGTTCGCATCCGGTACAGCTCACCCGGATCCAGCCTTCGGGCAAGAAAATGATGACCGCCGCCGACTGGGCGCGCGGACAGGCAACACTTGAAAGCGTGGTATTCGAATGAGCGAGTCCGGGAGCGGCAGCGGCCGCGGCAACGGCCCCCAGCGCGGCGCCGGCCAGGGCGGCCAAGGCAGTCAGCGCGGCGCCGGCCAAGGGGGCCAGGGTGGCCGGGGACGGGACGGCAGCCAGCGGAACGCGCAGGGCCGGGAACGCAACCGCGGACCGCAGCGCGGCTTCACCGAGAACGCGCCCTCCCAGCGCACCCGTCGCGCCGACCCCGCCCGGCTCGTGGCCTTCGAAGTGCTGCGCGCGGTCGCCTCCGAGGATGCCTACGCCAACCTCGTGCTGCCAGCCCGGATCCGGCACCACGGCCTGGACAAGCGCGACGCCGGCTTCGCCACGGAACTGAGCTACGGCGCACTGCGCGGCCAGGGCACCTACGACGCGATCCTGGCCCGTTGCGTGGACCGGCCGCTCGATCAGCTGGACCCGGCCATCCTCGACGCGCTCCGGATCGGCGCCCACCAGTTGCTGGCCATGCGCGTCCCCGCGCACGCCGCACTGGACCAGACCGTCGGCCTGGCCCGCGCCGTGATTGGTGCCGGACCGTCAGCCCTCATCAACGCCGTGCTGCGCAAAGTTTCAGCCCGCACCCTGGAGGAGTGGCTGGACCTGCTGCTCAGCGATGAGACGGACGAAACGAAGCAGGCCGCCATCCGCTACGCCCACCCGGAGTGGATTGTGCGGGCGCTCCGGCAGTCCCTCGTGGCGCACGGACGTCCCGTCACCGAAATCAGTGACCTCCTCGAGGCGGACAACGCCGCGCCGGTGGTCAACCTCGTGGCGCTCCCCGGGCTTGGCAGCCTGGACGAGGCCCTTGAAGGCGGCGCCACACCCGGCGAACTCGTCGAAGGCTCGGCGCTTTCCAGCGGCGGAGACCTCGGCCGGCTCGCCTCCGTCCGCGAAGGCACCACCCGCGTCCAGGACGTCGGCTCCCAGCTGGTGGCCCGCGCCATGGCCGCCGTCGATCTGGGCGGCAGCAGCCAGGGGACCGGCAGCCCAGCCGGCGAAGAGTCAGCCGGCAGTCCAACCGAAAAGCCAGCCGAACGCTGGTTGGACATGTGCGCCGGTCCCGGCGGCAAGGCGGCCCTGCTCGGCGCCCTCGCCCGGGAGCACGGCGCCACCCTGCTGGCCAACGAACCGGCGCCGCACCGCGCCAAACTGGTTCGTCAGGCCCTCGCGGCTGTGCCGCACGAGGTCTGGCATGTGCGCACCGGTGACGGCCGCGAGGTGGGTACCGAGATGCCGGAGAGCTTTGACCGTGTGCTCGTCGACGCCCCCTGCACCGGACTCGGCGCCCTGCGCCGCCGCCCGGAATCGCGCTGGCGCCGGACGCCTAAGGACCTGACGGACCTGGGCCCGCTCCAGCGCGAACTGCTCAAGTCCGCGCTGGCGGCCGTGAAGCCCGGCGGCGTCGTGGCCTACGTGACGTGCTCGCCGCATCCGGCCGAAACGACCGCCGTCGTGAGCGATGTGCTGCGTAAACGCGACGATCTTGAACTGCTCGACGCCGGCGCCGCGCTGGACAGCGTCAGCCTCACGGGCCACCTCGACGCCGGACACGAACTCACCGCCCAGCTCTGGCCGCACGTGCACCGGACGGACGCCATGTTCCTGGCGCTCATCCACAAAAAGGCCTGACCAACAGGGAATACTAGGCGCGGGGGCCCGCGCCTCCACAAGGACACCGCAGCAGAACGACAAGGAATCACATGGCCAAGTGCTGTATCAACCCGAGCATTCTTTCCGCCGACTTTGCCAATCTCGAAGCCGAGCTGCAGAGAATCAGCACCGCCGATGCGGTCCACGTGGACGTTATGGACAACCACTTTGTGCCCAACCTCTCGCTGGGGTTGCCGGTGGTTGCGCGGCTGCAGGAAATCAGCCCGGTGCCGCTGGATGCGCACCTGATGATCGAGCACGCGGACCGCTGGGCTCCGGCCTACGCCGACGCCGGAGTCGCCTCCGTGACATTCCACGCCGAGGCATCGATTGCCCCGATCAAACTGGCGCGGGAGCTTCGGGCGCGCGGGGCCAAGGCAGGGCTGGCGCTACGGCCGGGCAGCGGTGTGGAACCCTTCCTGGACATGCTCGGCGAGATCGACATGCTGCTCATCATGACCGTGGAGCCGGGTTTTGGCGGCCAGGAATTCCTCGACCTCACACTCCCCAAGATCCGCCGCGCCCGCGCGGCGATTGACGCGTCCGGCCTGGATGTGGCCCTGCAGGTCGACGGCGGCATCACCGCGGATACCATCTGGCGTGCCGCGGACGCGGGCGCCAACGTCTTCGTGGCCGGTTCCGCCGTCTACGGCGCGGAAGATCCGGCGGACGCCATCGAGCGCCTTCGCGCCGCCGGCCAGCGCTAGCCGGCGCACCGGCGGCAGCGCAAGCGGGCACCGGCGCGGCGGGGGCGAAAAATGACGCGCTCCGTAACATCACGACGGCGGGAATAGCCAAAGCTACCCGGCGGTTGTGCCAGAATAGCAAGACACATACGTGCTCCGGGGTCGGTGTAAGTCCGAACCGGCGGTTATAGTCCGCGACCCGCGAGCCGGCACTTCCCTCGGGAAGGCTGCCGGCAGACGGTTGAACCGGTGGAACTCCGGTACCGACAGTTAAAGTCTGGATGAGAGAAGCACGTACAGCTGTTACTGCGGAGCCCTGTGGCGCCGCGGAAGTTCGCTGTCGTATACCCCCGGAGCCATCGCGGCTTTGAGGGAAGGAACGACACACATGCACTCTCTGCGATGGCTCTTCACCACCACTCCGGTCTTCGAAAGCCCGGTGGCAGGTTGATGAGCGTCAAACACACCACACACGAGGCGGCGGACGGCACCGCTGCCAGGGACGTTGCAGTTCCCGCCGGAGCAGGTTTCAGTGCGACCGAGGCCGCGGCCATGGAGGCCGCCCTGGCAGCTGCCCTGGAGGGGCCCCGGGGCGCGAACCCGCTGGTGGGCGCCGTCGTGATCGCCGCAGACGGAACTCTGTTGGTGACGGGCTACCACCGCGGGGCGGGCACCGCCCACGCGGAAGCCGACGCGATTGACCAGGCAAAAGCCGCCGGCCACGACCTCAACGGCACCACCATGGTGGTCACCCTGGAGCCCTGCAACCACTGCGGCCGCACGGGTCCCTGCGCGCAGGCGATCATCGAGGCCGGAGTTGCGGACGTCATCTACGCGATCGACGATCCGCACGACCCCGCCGCCGGCGGCGCGGCCACTTTGCGCGCCGCAGGGGTCCGCGTCCGCTCCGGGCTCGGCGCAGAGGCCGCACTGGAGCTGAACCGGCGCTGGTTCGACGCCGTTGCCGCCAGGCGTCCCTTCGTCACCCTGCACATCGCGCAGACCCTCGACAGCCGGATCGCCGCCAGCGACGGCACCAGCCAGTGGATCTCCAGTCCGGAATCGCTGGCTGACAACCACGCCCTGCGCGGACGGATCGACGCGATCCTGGTGGGAACCCAGACGGTGCTCGTTGACAACCCGCGCCTCACGGCCCGCGGCCCCGACGGAACCCAGGCCGGCGAGCAGCCGCTGCGCGTCGTGATGGGCTACCGCGGGATCCCCGAGGGCGCCGCAATCAATGGCGACGACGGCAAGGTCCTCCACCTGCCCACGCGTGACCCGCGGGAAGCGCTGGATGAGCTGTTCTCGGCCGGAGTCCGGCACCTCATGGTGGAAGGCGGCTCCCGGATCCTCAGCGCGTTCCTGGCCGCCGGACTCGTCGACGAACTCATCGTCTACCTCGCCCCGACGCTCCTCGGGTCCGGCACGCCGGCACTGGAGGACCTCGGCATCACCACCCTCGCCGACGCCCAGCGCTGGGAATGGGACCTTGCGTCCGGCGGGGCGGTCCAGGTGCTTGGCCGCGACCTGCGGCTGCACTTGCGCCCCGCTACCAACACTTCATCCGCTTCAAACCCGCTCCGCGCCAGCGCGGACACTGCCGCAGGAGGCATCTGATGTTCACCGGAATAATCGCCGAGCAGGGGAAGGTGTTGTCCGTTGAGCGCAACGGCGACATCAGCGCCACCGTCCGGCTCCACGCCCCCGGCAGCACCGAGGGGCTGCCCCTCGGCGGCTCCATCGCCGTCAACGGCGTCTGCCTCACGGCCACGCAGATCGACGGCAAGGACTTCAGTGTCGACGTTATGGGCGAGACCCTGACCCGCAGCACCATCGGCGAGCTCTCCGCCGGCGACCCGGTCAACCTGGAGCGCTGCGTTCCGGCCGGCGGCCGGCTGGACGGGCACGTCGTGCAGGGCCACGTCGACGGCGTCGGCAGGCTGCTGGAGCGCGAGGCGCTGGGCAATTGGGACCGGCTCCGCTTCGGTGTTCCCGCCGGGCTGGCCCGTTACATCGCGGAGAAGGGCTCCATCGCCGTCGACGGCGTTTCGCTCACGGTCACCGCGGTGAGCCCGGCCGCTGACCCGGCGCCGTGGTTCGAAGTGGGGCTGATCCCCACCACGCTGGCCGACACCGGCCTGGGTGCGAAGGCAATCGGCGGCCACGTGAACCTCGAAGTGGACGTCCTGGCGAAGTACACTGAGCGCCTGCTCGCGTTTTCCGGCGCGGCAGCCGGGGGAGCAGCCGTACGCGCAGAGGGGGCAACAGCGTGAACAATGTCAAGGACGTCAACGTCACGGACATCCCTGTCCAGCCCCTGCTTAACGACGCCTCCGAGGCTTCCCTGCCGGCGGAGCTCGCCGCCCCCGGCACAGTCGTCCCGCCAGTCGGACTTGACCGGATCGAAGACGCCGTCCGCGCCATTGCCACCGGGCGTCCCGTCCTGGTGGTCGACAACGAGGACCGCGAAAACGAAGGCGACATCATCTTCGCCGCGCAGCACGCCACTCCGGCCCTGATGGGCTGGACCATCCGGTACAGTTCCGGGGTCATCTGCGTACCGCTCGACGGCGGCCGTGCGGACGCCCTCGCGCTGCCGCCGATGGTGGCCATCAACGAGGACGCCAAGGGCACCGCCTACACGGTGTCCTGCGACGCCGCGGTTGGTGTCAGCACCGGAATCTCCGCCACGGACCGGGCCCTGACGGCCCGGATCCTGGCCGATCCCGGCAGCGAGCCGGCGGCGCTGACCCGCCCCGGGCATGTTTTTCCGCTCCGCGCCGTTAAGGGGGGAGTGCGGGAACGTCCCGGGCACACCGAGGCAGCTGTGGAACTCTGCCAGCTGGCCGGACTCGAGCCCGTCGGTGTGATCGCTGAAGTGGTGTACGACAACGGAGAGATGATGCGGCTGGACGGACTTCGCGGCTTCGCCCTGGAACACGGCTGCCCGCTGATTTCGATTGCGGACCTGGTGGCCTACCTAGAGGCCGGAGGGTCCGCCGGCCATGCAGCGGACCCCGCGTGATGGAGGAGAGACAATGACGACATCTGAAGCACAAGCACAGCTGCCGGCCGGCGGCCCGCATCCGGTCAGCGCCGGCCCGATCGTGCAGCTGCCCACCGCATTCGGCGACTTTGTGGCGCAGGCTTGGACCGACCTGGCCACCGGCGCCGAGCACTTGGCGGTCAGCTCGCCGCTGCCGCCGGTGGACGGGACGGCCCCGCTGGTCCGGCTCCACTCGGAGTGCCTCACCGGAGATGTGTTCGGCTCCTACCGCTGCGACTGCGGCGAGCAGTTGGCCTACGCCCTCGAGCTCATCAACGAGTCCGGCGGAACGCTGCTGTACCTGCGCGGCCAGGAGGGCCGGGGGATCGGCCTGGCGAACAAGATGAAGGCCTATGCCCTGCAGGAGGCCGGTTTCGACACGGTGGAGGCCAACGAGCAGCTGGGCCTTCCCGTGGATGCCCGCTGCTACAAAGCCGCCGCCCAGATCCTCGCGGACATGGGACTTCACGAGATCCGCCTGCTGAGCAACAACCCGGACAAGCAGGACCGGCTGGCTCAGGCCGGCGTCCGTGTCGTGGAGATGGTGCCCACCGAGGTGCCGTCCCGGGAGCAGAACCTCCGGTACCTGCAGACCAAGAAGGACCGGATGGACCACCGGCTGGTCCTGGACATGGAGCCGGCCGCCCCGGCTGCCGGTCCGCGCGGATTCGACCACGAACAAGACTGAAAGACTTTCAGCCGGCCCCGGCGGGCCGCCTGACGTTGCACCACACCACACAACGACTGAGCAGAACAAGGATTCCCAGATGAGCGGACACGGCGCACCACAGATTGACCTCAGTACCTTCAAACCGGAGGAGACATCCCGGCTGAAACTGGCCATCGTGGCCGCCAGCTGGCACACCCAGATCATGGACGGACTGCTGGACGGCGCCCTGCGCGCGGCGAAGGACGCCGGCATCAGCGAACTGACTGTGCTCCGGGTACCCGGGACGTTCGAGCTCCCCGTGGCCGCCGCGCGGCTGGCACCGCACTTCGACGCCGTCGTGGCCCTCGGCGTCGTGATCCGCGGCGGAACCCCGCACTTCGAGTACGTCTGCGAGGCGGCCACGCTGGGCCTGACCGAGGTCTCAGTGCGCACCGGCGTCCCGGTCGGCTTCGGCGTGCTGACCTGCGATACGGAACAGCAGGGCATTGACCGGGCCGGGCTGCCGGGCTCGACCGAGGACAAGGGCCACGAGGCCGTCACCGCCGCCTTGGCCACCGCGGTGACGCTCCAGCAGTTCAGCTAGGACTGGTGCAAGGGTTCGGCCGTGAACCCGAAGACGGCCCGGCCGAACCCTGCCCCTGCCGAACCCTGCCCCTGTGGAATCGCTCACATCCCCGGCGTCATGCGAGCCCCCGGAAGGCGCCCACCACCCGCGAGCAAGTAGGCTGGAGGGTGTGAAGAATTTCGAATCGCTGTTCGCAGAACTGAGTGAGAAGGCAGCCGTCCGTCCGGAGGGCTCCCGCACCGTCGCCGAACTGGATTCCGGAGTCCACGGCATCGGCAAGAAAGTCGTGGAGGAAGCAGCCGAGGTATGGATGGCTGCCGAGTACGAATCCGATGAAGCCGCCGCTGAAGAGATCTCGCAGCTGCTCTATCACCTGCAGGTTCTGATGCTCGCCAAAGGTCTCAGCCTGGAAGACGTCTACAAGCATCTCTAGCCACGTTCCCGCCGGAACCGCACGCGCCCTGCCCTGCGGACCCGGTGTATAGCGTGGCCCGCTGTGCCTGAACCGACTGTTTTTGAACGGACTTCGTCCCGACCAAGAAAGACCTCCCCAATGCTGAGAGTTGCCGTCCCGAACAAGGGCTCCCTGTCCGAAGCCGCCTCTTCCATGCTCGCCGAGGCCGGCTACCGCCAGCGCCGCGACACCCGCGAGCTGGTCATGCTGGACCCGGACAACGACATTGAATTCTTCTTCCTCCGCCCCCGCGACATCGCTGTGTATGTCGGCCAGGGCACGCTCGACGTCGGCATCACCGGCCGCGACCTGCTCCTCGACGCCGAAGTTGAAGCCGAAGAACTGCTCCCGCTGGGCTTCGCCGCCTCCACGTTCCGTTTCGCCGGCCCGGTGGGCGACTTCAGCACCGTCGAACAGCTGGAGGGCAAACGCCTCGCCACCAGCTACGACGGACTGCTCCGCGGCTACCTCGCCGATCGCGGCATCAAGGCCAAGGTGGTCCGCCTCGACGGCGCCGTCGAATCCTCCGTGCGCCTCGGCGTCGCGGACGCGATCGCCGACGTCGTCGAAACCGGCAACACGCTTAAGGCAGCCGGCATGGAGATCTTCGGCCAGCCCATCCTGAACTCCGAAGCCGTCCTGATCGGCCGCAAGGGCGAGCAGAATCCGGCCGCCGAGGTCCTGATCCGCCGTCTGCAGGGCGTCCTCGTGGCGCGGCAGTACGTCATGATGGACTACGACATCCGCAAGGAACTCGTGGAACAGGCCGCGGCGCTCACGCCCGGACTGGAATCACCCACCGTTTCACCGCTGCGGGACTCGGACTGGGTCGCTGTCCGTTCGATGGTGCCGAAGCGGCAGACCAACCGGATCATGGACGAGTTGTACGACCTCGGCGCCCGCGCCATCCTGGTCAGCACCATCCACGCCTGCCGCATCTGACGCGGCGCGCGCAAACCTTCCGCAAGCGATTACCAGGAGAAGTCATGGCTGTAGCCGTCCGCGTTATCCCGTGCCTGGACGTTGATGCCGGCCGCGTGGTCAAGGGCATCAATTTCGAAGGACTCCGCGACGCCGGAGATCCCGTGGAACTGGCCCATCGTTATGACAACGGCGGCGCCGACGAGTTGACCTTCCTCGACGTCACGGCCTCCTCGGGCAACCGCGAAACCACGTTCGACGTCGTCCGGCGCACAGCCGAGGAAGTGTTCATCCCGCTGACCGTCGGCGGCGGCGTCCGCGGCGTGGCCGAAGTGGACCGGCTCCTGCGTTGCGGCGCGGACAAGGCCGCGATCAACACGGCCGCCGTCGCGCGTCCCGATGTCATCGACGAAATTACGCGGCACTTCGGCTCCCAGGTCCTGGTGCTGTCCCTCGATGCGCGCCGCACCCGTCCCGGTTCGCAGCCCACCCCCTCCGGCTTCGAGGTCACCACGCACGGCGGGCGCCAGGGTACCGGGATCGACGCCATTGCGTGGGCCCGTGAGGCGGCCGACCGCGGCGTGGGTGAAATCCTGCTCAACTCGATCGACGCCGACGGAACCAAGGACGGGTTCGACCTTGAACTGATCCGGCTCGCGCGGGCGGGCGTCAAGGTTCCGCTCATTGCTTCCGGCGGTGCCGGCAAGCCGGAGCATTTCCCGCCGGCCGTGGCAGCAGGGGCTGATGCCGTGCTCGCCGCGTCGGTCTTCCACTTCGGGCCGCTGGACATGATCGCCCAAGTGAAGTCCGCGATCCGTGAAGCAGGCTTCGAAGTCCGCTAAGTGCCACTCGCCAAAACCAACGCGGGGTCACCTACCGCCCGTCCCGGAGGGGATTATGGGCGGTAGGTGACCCCGCGTTGCTGTGTTTGGGGAGGGGTGCCTAGAGTCCGACTTCGGCGGACTGCAGGAGCGCGACGGCGTCCGGCTGGCCCTCGAAGGTCACCAGCGCGTGGCGGGTGCGGCCATGGGCGTGCATCAGGAGTTCACCCGGATCGCCGACGATCGCCACGGACACCGGGGCGCGCTTGGCGACATGGCGGGGTCCGGACGGGCGCACCAGGACGATTCCGAGGTCAACGCCGCGGTAGAGGATGGCCGCCCGCTTCACCAGTTCGTCCCACAGGGCGTCGGAATACTCCTCGTCCAGGGCGCGGGGAGCCCAGCGGTCGACGGCGCGGCGGACGTCCTCAGTGTGGACGAAGTATTCGATCAGGTTGGCGCTTTCGTCCAGGGCCTTGATCTTCATGGGGGAGAACGCGGACGGGCCGGCACGGAAGGAATTGACCAGCCTGTTGTAGTCCTCCGGCGTCTTGAGCGTCGCGGCCAGCTCGGCCGTGGCCTGGTCCGAGGCCTTGGACAAACGTTTGAACAGGAGTCCGAGCCCGACGGCGGCTTTCCGCTCGCGCAGGTACAGGTGGGCGGCAAGATCCCTGGTAAGCCAGCCCTTGCAGAGCGTGGGGGAGTCAGGACCGGCCGCCAGTAAGGTTTCGGCCAGAACTTCTCGGGAAGGATCGACGAAATGCATCACTTGTGAAACTAGCACGAGACGGCGGCGCGTGTGCACCTGAACCGCCGTCGTTTTGGCCCTTGGGAGACGATTCACACCGTGGTGACCCCGATGTTAAGCGCAGCGCCGGGCAACTGGGCGGCGCCCGGCCCCGAGGCACTAGACTTGAGGCGATGTCTGAGCAGCCCGCCCCCGCCCGTCCCGAGGGAATCGCCGTCAGCGGAAACGCTGTTGACGGGGTCCACCCGGGTCCAACCGCGCCCTCGCCCGCGGCGCCCCCAAGCCCCCTCCCCGAGGGTCTCGCCGCCGCCCTGAAAAGGGACAGCGCCGGCCTGGTCGCTGCGATCGTGCAGCAGTTCGATACCAACGAGGTCCTGATGCTCGGCTGGATGGACGACGAAGCCCTGCACCGCACCATGACCACCGGGCGGGTGACGTTCTATTCGCGCTCCCGCCAGGAGTACTGGCGCAAGGGGGACACGTCGGGCCACGTGCAGTGGGTCAAGTCGCTCGCGATGGACTGCGACGGCGACGCGCTGCTGGTCCGCGTGGACCAGGTGGGAGCGGCCTGCCACACCGGAACCCGGACCTGCTTCGACGGGCGCGGACTCGACGCCGTCACCGGTCACGCCGGCTGACCGGCAGCCGACGGCGGCCCAGGCCGCCCGGGGGAGCTTCAGCAAAGCCGCACGAACCGACGCAGCCGCAGGAGTCAGCGCAGCCGCACGAAACAGCGCAGCCGCAGCACGGGGGACGACCCCCGCAACACCAATACTTCAGGACCACTGAAAGAACAGGCGGAAACCACAGCCATGCAGGACCTTGGAATCATCAGCCCGGGCCTGGAGGAGTTCCGTGAACTCGCAGGCCACAGCCGTGTCATCCCCGTCCGGCTGAAGGTGCTCGCTGACGCCGAAACCCCGATCGGGCTGTACCGCAAACTCGCGCAGGGCCAGCCCGGCACGTTCCTGATGGAATCCGCGGCCGTCGGCGGTTCCTGGTCCCGCTACTCCTTCATCGGCGCGCGCTCCCGGGCCACGCTGACCACCAAGGACGGCCAGGCACACTGGCTCGGCGAACCGCCGGTTGGCGTGCCGCTCGGCGGCAGCCCGGTGGACGCCATCCGCGACACCGTCGAAGCCCTCCGCACCGATCGTTTCGACGACCTCCCGCCCTTCACCTCCGGCCTGGTCGGCTTCCTCGGCTGGGAAACCGTCCGGCACTGGGAGCGGCTCACCAGCCCACCCGAGGACGACCTGGACCTGCCCGAGATGGCGCTGAACCTGGTCACCGACATGGCCGTGCACGACAACATGGACGGCACCGTCCTGCTCATTGCCAACGCGATCAACTTCGACAACAGCACCGAGCGGGTCGACGAGGCGTGGCACGACGCCGTCGCACGGGTCAAGGCACTGCTGGCGCAGGTCAGCGCCCCCGTCAAGCAGCCGGTCTCCGTGCTGGACCCGGCGGCACTGGACTTCGCCTCCAGCGTGCAGGAGCGCTGGGACGAGACGGAGTACCTCGCCGCCCTGGACCGCGGCAAGGAAGCGATCGTCGACGGCGAAGTGTTCCAGGTGGTCATCTCGCGCCGCTTCGAAATGGAATGCGGCGCGGACCCGCTGGACGTTTACCGGGTGCTCCGGAACACCAACCCCAGCCCGTACATGTACATCTTCAGCCTCGAGGACGCCAACGGCCGGCAGTACTCGATCGTTGGTTCCTCCCCGGAGGCGCTGGTGACCGTGACCGGCGAGGAAGTCATCACCCACCCGATTGCCGGTTCCCGGCCGCGCGGCAAGACGGTCGAAGCGGACAAGGCCCTGGCCGAGGAACTCCTCGCGGACGAGAAGGAACGCGCCGAACACCTGATGCTGGTGGACCTCTCCCGCAACGACCTGTCCAAGGTCTGCGTGGCCGGCTCCGTGGACGTCACCCAGTTCATGGAGGTCGAACGCTTCAGCCACATCATGCACCTCGTCTCCACCGTGGTGGGCAAACTCGCGCCCACCGCGAAGGCCTACGACGTGCTGAAGGCGACCTTCCCGGCCGGGACGCTGTCCGGCGCGCCCAAGCCCCGGGCGCTGCGCCTGCTCGACGAGCTGGAACCGCACCGCCGCGGGATCTACGGCGGGGTGGTGGGCTACCTCGACTTCGCCGGAGACATGGACATGGCCATCGCCATCCGCTCGGCCCTCCTGCGCGAAGGGCGCGCCTATGTGCAGGCCGGCGGCGGCATCGTGGCCGACTCCGTCAACGCCACCGAGGCACTGGAAACCGTCAACAAGGCCGCCGCGCCGATGCGCGCCGTCCACACGGCCCGGTCGCTGCGCAACATCACGGCAGAATCCATTACCGACGCCGGGACGCAGCCATGAGCGGCGCCACCGTCAAGAGCACCAGCCCCGCCGTTCCCCGCTGGGCCAGGAAATCGACCCTGGTGCTGGCCATTGCCGCGCTCGCGCTGGCCGTCTTCGGCACCACAACGCAGACCTGGCTCATCGTCCACCTGGACCCGGCCCAGCTCGGCCAGGCCGTCAACAGCCAGGACGGCCTGCAGGTGCAGGGCAGCAAAGCCGCCACCACCGTAACGGCCCTCGCCCTGGTGGCCCTTGCCGGCGGGCTGGCCGCGTCCATTGCCGGCCGGATCGCCCGCTGGATCATCACGGCACTCATCCTGCTGGCCGCCGCCGGCATCGTCAGCGCCGCCGCCGTCGTGATTGCGGACCCGCTTGCCGCCGCCCAGGGCTCGATCGCCGCCGCCACCGGGATCACCGGCAGCGACGTGAACGTGGACGTCACTCTCTTCCCGGCCCTCGCCGTCGTCGCCGGAACCCTGCTGGGGCTCAGCGCCCTGCTGATCATCCCGGCCGGCCGGTACTGGAAGTCGCGGACGAAATATGACACCGCGGCAACAGGCAGTCCGGCCGCCGGGTCCGCAGGCCCGGCGGGGCCGCCCGACGAGATCGACAGCTGGGACCGGCTCTCACGCGGTGACGACCCCACCTGAGCCGAAGCCCGGCAGCGCCCAGCCAGTAGCGCGCACGGTAACGCGGCCAATATCGTCGCCAATAAATGGCAGAATGTAAGCAGTATTCACCCTGAGGAGATTTCAATGAGCAACGCACCTGTTTCCGCCCCCAAGCCCGCTGCCGGAACCGGCTACTCCTACGACGACATCGATCACAGCGAACCGACCGGCCACGGCAACAGCCCCGCCGCCTGGACCACTGTTTTTGTGATGCTCGTCGGCGCCCTCATCATGGCCATCGCCTTTGTCATCGCCAACACCCCGATCTTCATCGCGGGCGGCGTTGTCATGCTGGCCGGCCTGGTCATCGGGTTCGTCATGCGCAAGGCCGGCTACGGTGTGGGCGGCAGCAAGCTGAAGAACTCCGGCCACTAAGGGTGACTGTTCTCGATGACATCAATGCCGGTGTCAGGGAGGATATGGAGGCGCGCCAGCGCCTCGTTTCGCTCGCGGAACTGAAGGAGCGCGCGGCCGCGGCCGCACCGGCGCGCGATGCCTGGACCGCCCTGGGCGGTCCTGCGGCCATGCGCCGTCAGCTGAAAGTGATCGCCGAAATCAAGCGCCGCAGTCCCTCCAAGGGCGACCTCGCCAGCATCGCGGACCCCGCCTCGCTCGCCGTGCAGTATGCCGACGGCGGCGCGGCCGTGATCAGTGTCCTGACCGAACAGCGCCGCTTCAACGGCTCCCTCGCCGATCTTGACGCCGTCCGCGCAGCCGTGGATATCCCGCTGCTGCGCAAGGACTTCATGATTGACGAGTACCAGATCTGGGAGGCCCGGGCACACGGGGCCGATCTGATCCTGCTGATTGTGGCGTCGCTGTCCGACGCGCAACTGCGCGAATACAGCTCCCTCAGCCGTGAACTTGGCATGAACGTGCTCGTCGAAACGCACACGGCCGAGGAAATCGAACGAGCGGTTGCCGCCGAGGCGCGGATCATCGGCGTCAACGTGCGCAACCTCAAGACGCTCGACGTCGACCGTTCCGTCTTTGCCGAACTCGCCGGAGGCATCCCCGCCGGCGCGGTCGTCGTCGCGGAGTCGGGTGTGCGCAGTGTCGACGACGTCCGGCACTACGCCGCGAACGGCGCCAATGCGGTCCTCGTGGGCGAAGCCCTGGTCAGTGACGCGACCCCGCGGGAGCGGATCGCGGAATTCACGGCCGCCGGCGCCGAAGAAATCGCCGCACGTTCCTGACCCGCGCTCCGGCCGGGCCACACGCCCGTCCGGACGCCGGCGCCTCCGTGCGGCACCGAAGATCTAGTTAGCAGTGGAACAGGATGGTGAGACTGATGGTCGATGCGCCAGCAGCCGGCTCAGACGAAAGCGCCGTGGACGCGTTCCTGCAGGGTGGAGAATCCCTGCGGCACGCCCCCGGGCCCTACTTCGGCTCCTACGGCGGCCGATGGATGCCCGAATCGCTCATCGCCGCCCTGGATGAGCTCGAGGACACCTTCGAAAAGGCCAAGGCCGATCCCGAGTTCACCGCTCAGATCGCGGAACTGAACAGGAACTACTCCGGCCGGCCCTCGCTGCTGACCGAGGCCAAGCGCTTCGCCGAGCACGCCGGGGGAGTGCGGATCTTCCTCAAGCGCGAGGACCTCAACCACACCGGCTCGCACAAGATCAACAACGTGCTGGGCCAGGCGCTCCTCGCCAAGCGCATGGGCAAGACCCGCGTCATCGCCGAGACCGGCGCCGGGCAGCACGGCGTCGCCAGCGCCACCGCCGCCGCCCTGATGGGCCTGGAATGTGTTGTGTACATGGGCGCCGAGGACTGCCGCCGGCAGGCCCTCAACGTGGCCCGGATGGAGCTCCTCGGCGCCACGGTCATCCCGGTGACCAACGGGTCCCAGACCCTCAAGGACGCCATCAACGAGGCGCTCCGCGACTGGGTCGCCAACGTGGACAACACCCACTACCTGCTGGGCACCGCCGCCGGGGCGCACCCGTTCCCGGCCATGGTCCGCTACTTCCACGAGGTCATCGGCGAGGAGGCCCGTGCCCAGATCCTGGAGCAGACCGGCCGCCTGCCCGACGCCGTGTGCGCCTGCATCGGCGGCGGCTCCAACGCGATCGGCATCTTCCACGGCTTCCTGGACGATCCCTCGGTCCGGATCTTCGGCTTCGAAGCCGGCGGCGACGGCGTCGAAACCGGCCGCCATGCCGCAACCATCACGCTCGGCAAGCCCGGTGTGCTGCACGGCGCCCGCTCCTACCTGATGCAGGACGACGACGGCCAGACCATTGAGTCGCATTCCATCTCGGCCGGCCTGGACTACCCCGGGGTGGGTCCGGAGCACTCCTACCTCGCCGACATTGGACGCGTCAGCTACGAGCCCATCACGGACAGCGAGGCCATGGACGCGTTCCGGCTGCTGTGCCGCACCGAGGGGATCATCCCGGCCATCGAGTCGGCACACGCCCTGGCCGGCGCCATCAAGGTCGGCCAGCGGCTCGCCGCGGAGGCTGAAGCCGCAGGCGGGACCGAAGGTGAGGCAGCGGACAAGATCGTGATCGTGAACCTCTCCGGCCGCGGCGACAAGGACGTGGCCACCGCCGCGGAATGGTTCGACCTGCTGGACAAGGATTCGCCCGAGCATGAAATCGCCAAAGAGGGGGAGCAGCTGTGAACCACGTCGATTCGACTGTCCAGGGGGCCAGCAAGTCGGCCGCGGCCATTGACCGGGCCAAGGCCCAAGGCCGTGCCGCCCTGATCGGCTACCTGCCCGCCGGCTACCCCAGCGTCGAGGAAACCATCGCGGCCGGCATCGCCCTCGCGGAGAACGGCGCCGACCTGATCGAGATCGGTATCCCGTACTCCGACCCGGTCATGGACGGCCACGTCATCCAGGCGGCCACCACCGAAGCTCTTGCTGCGGGCTTCCACGTCAAGCAGGTCTTCGACGTCGTCCGCGGCATCACCAGCAAAACCGACGCTGCCGTGCTGGTCATGACCTACTGGAACCCCGTGGTCCGGATGGGCGTGGACGAATTTTCCCGCCAGCTGGCCGACGCCGGGGGAGCCGGGCTCATCACCCCCGACCTGATCCCCGACGAAGCCTCCGAATGGATGGCGGCCTCGGACAAGTACGGCCTGGACCGGGTGTTCCTGGTGGCGCCGTCGTCCTCGCCGGAGCGCATGAAGCGCACCGTTGAGGCGAGCCGCGGCTTTGTCTACGCTGTCTCGATTATGGGCGTCACCGGAGCCCGCGCGTCGGTCAGCTCGGCGGCCAAGGACGTTGTGGCCGCCGCGCACGCAGCAGGCGCCGAACGCGTATGTGTCGGGCTCGGTGTGTCCAACGCGGACCAGGTCCGCGAGATCGCCGCCTACGCTGATGGCGTGATTGTCGGGACCGCCCTCGTCGTGGCCATCGGCGACGGCGGCGTGGATGCGGTAGCGTCCTTGACGAAAGACCTCAGCACCGGCCTTACCAAGGAAGAAGCTTAAGCACATGCAGTCAGTCCTCCACGCGGCAGCGATGATTCCCGCGAGCATTCCGAGCCCGGACTGGTCCGGATTCGACATTCCGCTGCCTTGGGGGTCACTGCGCATCCACGCTTACGCCCTGTGCATCCTGCTGGGCATCATCGCCGGACTGTGGCTCACCTCCGTCCGCTGGGCCAAGCGCGGCGCCCCGGAGGGGAGTGTCTGGGACATTGCCATCTGGGCCATCCCCTTCGGCATCATCGGCGGCCGGCTCTACCACGTGGTGTCCTCACCGGACGCGTACTTCGGCCCCGGCTTCGACGGCACCGGGGACCTGTCCCTGATCCCGCAGCTCCAGCGCGGCGGACTGGGCATCTGGGGCGCCGTGCTGCTGGGCGCCGTCGGTGCCTGGATCGGCTGCCGGAGGGCGGGCGTCAAGCTCAGCGCCTTCCTCGACGCCGCGGCGCCCGGACTGCTGCTGGCCCAGGCAATCGGCCGCTGGGGCAACTACTTCAACCAGGAGCTCTTCGGCGGCCCCACCACCCTCCCCTGGGGACTGCAGATCGACGCCGACAACCCGAACTTCCCGCCCGGCATGGCCGCGGAAACGCTGTTCCACCCGACGTTCCTCTACGAATCCCTCTGGAACCTCGCCGGTGTGGGAATCCTGCTCCTGCTGGACCGCAAGTTCCGATTCCGCCGCGGCCGCCTGTTCTGCCTCTACGCCATCTACTACACGCTGGGCCGGGTCTGGATCGAGGCGATGCGGATCGATGACGCCGAGCAGATCAACCTCTTCGGCATCACCACCAGGCTCAACGTGTGGACCAGCATCTTCGTCCTTCTGGGCGCGCTGGCCGCGTTCATCATCCTGGGCCTGCGCAAGCGCACCGAACCCGACACCGTGTACCTGCCGGGCCGCGAACCGTCCGGGGCGGAGCCAACCGGCACCGACGCTGACAACGACGCGGCCGACTCTGCCGGTGGCAAGAACGCCGACAGCGCCGCTGACAAGGACGCCGACGGCGATGCGGACGAAAAGCAGGACGTGGACGGGGAGCCGGCCAAAGTTCCTGCCGGTGGCGTGAGTGTCCGCCATTCGGATTCTGCTGTCTCAGATAGTGAATCGCGTGATAATCTCCCTGATAACCAAAGCGGTCCCGGCCGCGCTTCCGCCTCGGCAGTAGCGTCAAAGGAATCCACCGGCGGCACCCAGCCCGCCACAGGAGCACCGGTGGCCGGAACACCCGGCCACCAGGTACACGGAACCGCGCCGGACGCTGAGGGCACCAAGTAGCTCAGCGCCGGCAAACCGGGCCGCGGAGTCACCCCTCGCAGAGCCCGTTTCCACAGCGTCGTGGCAGCAGGGCAGGCGGCGGACAGCAGACAGTTGCTGTTCGCGCAAGCCCGGGCCGGTGACCGCGTAACTGTTAGTGCAGGAGGCGGCGCTGACCTACAATTCGAATAAGAAAAACACTTTGTTGTGCCCGTCACACCGGCGCACCGATGCGGGCCAATGTTGTCCCTCCCATACGCACGATCAGGAGGAAGGACGTCTCCCATGACCCAAACCCTGCACAGCCCCAGTTGGTCCGAGCCGCAACAGTCCGCCACGTCGCCCTTCAAGCGCTTCGCGGCGCTTCCCGAAGCCGCCGGGCTCTACAACCCCGAGCAGGAAAAGGACGCCTGCGGCCTCGCCATCATCGCCACGTTGCGGGGGGAGCCGGGTTACGACATCGTTGACGCCGCCCTGACCGCCCTTCGCAACCTTGAGCACCGCGGTGCCGTGGGCGCCGATGAAGGAACCGGCGACGGCGCCGGGCTGCTCATGCAGATCCCGGACGAATTCTTCCGCGCCGTCACCGACTTCGAACTCCCCGCCCCCGGGCAGTTCGTCGCGGGCACGGCGTTCCTCCCGTCCGAGAAGCGCGAATCCGATGCCGCAAAGGCCGGGATCGAAGGGCTCGCCGCCGACGAGGGCCTGACCGTCCTCGGCTGGCGCGAGGTGCCGATCGTGGCTGATCTTGTCGGGGCGATGGCCCGGGCCTGCATGCCGTACTTCTCGCAGCCGTTCCTCGCCTCCAGCACCGGGGAAGTGCTGGAGCGGAACGAACTCGACGCCCGCGCGTGGCGCATCCGGAAGCGCGCCCAGAACAAGTTCGGCGTGTACTTCCCGTCGCTCTCCTCCCGGACCATCGTCTACAAGGGCATGCTGACCACCGCCCAGCTCGAGCCGTTCTACCCGGACCTCTCCGACAAGCGCTTCAAGACCAAGCTCGCGATCGTTCACTCGCGCTTCTCCACCAACACCTTCCCGTCCTGGCCGCTGGCCCAGCCGTTCCGCACCATCGCGCACAACGGCGAAATCAACACGGTCAAGGGCAACCGCAACTGGATGCGCGCCCGCCAGTCGCAGCTCGCCAACCCGTTGCTGGGGGACTCGCCGGAAGAGCTGTACCCCATCTGCACGCCCGGCGCCTCCGACTCGGCCTCCTTCGACGAGGTCGCGGAACTGCTCTGGCTGTCGGGCCGGCCGATCACGCATTCGATCATGATGATGATCCCCGAGGCCTGGGAAAACCACGCCACAATGGATCCCGCCCGCCGCGCCTTCTACGAGTACCACTCGCTGCTCATGGAACCCTGGGACGGCCCCGCCGCCGTTTCATTCACCGACGGCAACCTGGTCGGCGCCACCCTGGACCGCAACGGCCTGCGCCCCGGCCGGTACTGGATCACCGAGGACGGCCTGATCATCTTCGCGTCCGAGGTCGGCGTGATCGACGTCGAACCGTCCAAGGTGGTCAAGAAGGGCCGTGTTTCACCCGGCAAGATGTTCCTCGTGGACACCGACGCCGGCCGGATCATCGACGACGCCGAGGTCAAGGCCGAGGTAGCCGCCGCGAACCCCTGGGCGGAATGGCTCAAGGAAAACCTGATCGACCTCAAGGACCTCCCCGAACGCGAGCACGTGGTCCACACCGCCGCCTCGGTCAACATCCGCCAGCGCACCTTCGGCTACACCACCGAGGAACTGAAGATCCTGCTCGGCCCGATGGCCCGCACCGGGGCCGAACCGCTCGGCGCCATGGGCTCCGACACCCCCGTGGCCGTGCTTTCCAAGCGCCCCAGGCTGCTCTTCGACTACTTCGTGCAGTCCTTCGCGCAGGTCACCAACCCGCCGCTGGACGCCATCCGCGAAGAGCTAGTGACGTCTCTGACTTGCGCAATCGGCCCCAACGGCAACCTGCTGGACACCAAGCAGGTCCGCCAGCCGCAGGTTTCCCTGCCGTTCCCCGTGATCAACAACGACCAGCTCGCCAAGATCGCGAACATCGAAAACGCCGACGGCGACAAGGTCGCCATGAAGGTCCGCGGCCTCTACCGCCCCGAGGGCGGCGAGAACGCCCTCCGTGCCCGGCTCACCGAAATCTGCGAGCAGGTGTCCGGCGCCATCAACCGCGGCGTGCAGTATGTCGTGCTGTCGGACCGTGACTCGAACGCCCAGTGGGCGCCGATCCCGTCCCTGCTGCTCGTCAGCGCCGTGCACCACCACCTGCTGCGCAGCGCCAACCGCACCAAGACCGCACTCGTGGTCGAGGCCGGCGATGTCCGCGAGACGCACCACGTGGCCGTCCTGATCGGCTACGGCGCATCCGCCGTAAACCCCTACCTGGCCATGGAATCGGTGGAGCAGCTGATCTCCACCGGCGACGTCGTCGGCGTCACCCCGCAGGACGGTGTCTACAACCTGATCAAGGGCCTCGGCAAGGGCGTCCTGAAGATCATGTCCAAGATGGGCATCTCCACCGTGGCCTCCTATACGGGCGCGCAGACCTTCGAAGCTCTGGGTCTCGGCCAGGACCTCGTGGACGAATACTTCTCCGGCACACACTCCCAGCTCGGCGGCGTCGGCCTCGACGTCATCGCGGCCGAGGTCGCGGCGCGGCACCGGATGGCGTACCCCGAGAACGGCATTGAAGTGCCCCACCAGCCGCTGCTCGGCGGCGGCGAGTACCAGTGGCGCCGCGACGGCGAGCCGCACCTGTTCAACCCGGAGACCGTGTTCCGGCTGCAGCACGCCACGCGGGAGCGCCGGTACGACATCTTCAAGGCGTACACCCGCGGCGTGGATGACCAGTCCGAGAACCTCATGACCCTGCGCGGGCTCCTGAAGTTCAAGGCCGGGCTGCGTCCCGCGGTCCCGCTCGAGGAAGTGGAGTCCGTCTCCAGCATCGTCAAGCGGTTCTCCACCGGGGCGATGAGCTACGGCTCCATCTCCCAGGAGGCGCACGAGACCCTGGCGATCGCCATGAACAGGCTGGGCGGCAAGTCCAACACCGGTGAAGGCGGCGAGGACGTGGACCGGCTGCTCGATCCCGAGCGCCGCTCCGCGGTCAAGCAGATCGCGTCCGGCCGTTTCGGCGTGACCAGCCTGTACCTGACCAACGCCGACGACATCCAGATCAAGATGGCGCAGGGTGCCAAGCCCGGCGAGGGCGGCCAGCTGATGGCGCAGAAGGTCTACCCCTGGGTGGCCCGGACGCGGCACTCGACGCCCGGCGTCGGACTCATCTCCCCGCCGCCGCACCACGATATCTACTCGATCGAGGACCTCGCCCAGCTGATCTATGACGCCAAGCGCGCCAACCCGTCGGCCCGGGTGCACGTCAAGCTCGTCTCCGAGGTCGGGATCGGCACCGTGGCGGCCGGCGTCACGAAGGCCAAGGCCGACGTCGTCCTCGTTTCGGGGCACGACGGCGGTACCGGCGCCTCGCCGCTGAACTCGCTCAAACACGCGGGTGTGCCGTGGGAGCTGGGCCTCGCCGAGACGCAGCAGACGCTCATGCTCAACGGCCTGCGCGACCGCGTGGTGGTGCAGGTGGACGGCCAGCTGAAGACCGGCCGCGACGTCGTGATCGCCGCGCTGCTGGGCGGCGAGGAGTTCGGTTTCGCCACCGCACCGCTGGTGGTCTCCGGCTGCATCATGATGCGCGTCTGCCACCTGGACACGTGCCCGGTGGGCGTCGCGACGCAGAACCCCGAGCTGCGCTCCCGGTTCAACGGCAAGCCGGAATTCGTGGTCAACTTCTTCGAATTCCTCGCCGAGGAAGTCCGCGAAATCCTGGCCGAGCTGGGCTTCCGGAGCATCGAGGAAGCGATCGGCCACGCCGAAATGCTCGACACCCGCGAGGCGATCAACCACTGGAAGGCCGAAGGGCTGGACCTGGACCCGATCCTGCACGGGCTCGAGTTCGACGACGACGCCCCGCTGCGCAACCTCACCGGCCAGAACCACGAGCTGGACAAGCACTTCGACCAGCGCCTCATGGTGATGGCCGCGGAAGCCTTGAGCGACCGCACACCGGTCAAGATCGCCGTCGACGTCATCAACACGGACCGCTCCGTCGGCACCATGCTGGGCCATGTGGTCACCAAGACCTTCAGCACCGACGTGCTGGCGACGGACACCATCGACATCACGCTGACCGGCACCGCCGGCCAGTCGCTCGGTGCGTTCCTGCCGGCCGGCATCACGCTGCGGATGTTCGGAGACTCCAACGACTACGTCGGCAAGGGTCTCTCCGGCGGCCGCATCATCGTGCGGCCGGACCGCACCAACGTCTTCCCGGCCGAACGCAACGTCATCGCCGGAAACGTGATCGGCTACGGCGCCACCAGCGGCGAGATGTTCCTGCGCGGCCAGGTCGGCGAACGCTTCCTGGTCCGCAACTCCGGAGCGACGGCGGTGGTCGAAGGAATCGGCGACCACGGCTGCGAGTACATGACCGGCGGACAGACCCTCATCATCGGGCGCACCGGCCGTAACTTCGGTGCCGGCATGTCCGGCGGCACAGCCTACGTGCTGGACCTGCAGACCGAACGGGTCAACAAGCAGGCCCTCGAAACCGGTGAGCTGCAGTTGCGCGAACTCGACGCCGAGGACCGTGACATTGTCCATGGACTGCTGGTGAAGCACTCCGAGGAGACCGAATCGCTGCTTGCGGCACGGCTGCTGGAGAACTTCGACGACACCGCGGCCCGCATCACCAAGGTGCTGCCGCGCGACTACGCGGCCGTCCTGCAAACCCGTCTTGACGCCATCGAAGAGGGCCTTGACCCCGACGGCGAAGAAGTTTGGTCTCGAATCCTGGAGGTGACCGGTGGCTGATCCACGCGGATTTCTGAAAGTACGTCAGCGCGAAACCCAGCCCCGCCGTCCCGTTCCGGTCCGCATCATGGACTGGAAGGAAGTCTATGAGGCCCAGGAGAAGGGCGTCCTCAAGTCCCAGGCCGGCCGCTGCATGGACTGCGGTGTGCCGTTCTGCCACCAGGGCTGCCCGCTGGGCAACCTCATTCCGGAATGGAATGACCTCGTCTGGCGGGACAAGGGCGAGGAAGCAATGGAACGGCTGCACGCCACCAACAACTTCCCCGAATTCACCGGGCGCCTCTGCCCGGCGCCCTGCGAGGCGTCGTGTGTGCTGGGCATCAACCAGCCCGCCGTGACCATCAAACAGGTCGAGGTCTCGATCGTGGACCAGGCCTTCGAAAACGGCTGGGTCAACCCGCTGCCGCCGGCACGCCTCACCGGCAAGACGGTCGCCGTCGTCGGCTCCGGCCCGGCCGGACTCGCCGTCGCGCAGCAGCTGACCCGGGTGGGGCACACCGTCGCCGTCTACGAGCGCGACGACAAGATCGGCGGGCTCCTGCGCTACGGCATCCCCGATTTCAAGATGGAAAAGGAACAGGTGGACCGCCGCCTGGAGCAGATGAAGGCCGAGGGCACCCGCTTCCGGACCGGCGTCGCCGTCGGCACGGACGTGACCTGGGAGCAGCTGCGCCGCCGGTACGACGCCGTGGTGGTTGCCACCGGCGCCACCGTCCCGCGTGACCTGCCGATCCCTGGCCGCGAGCTCGAAGGTGTGCACTTCGCGATGGACTACCTCGTCCCGGCCAACCGGGTGGTGGCGGGGGAGACGGTGGAGAACCAGATCAACGCTGCCGGAAAGCACGTTGTCATCCTCGGCGGCGGCGACACCGGCGCGGACTGCCTCGGCACCGCTCACCGCCACCAGGCCGCCTCGGTCACCACCCTGGCGATCGGCAAGCAGCCGCCCGCGGAGCGCGCCGGCCACCAGCCGTGGCCGACGTTCCCCACCCTGTTCGAAGTTGCCAGCGCCCACGAGGAAGGCGGCGAACGCACCTACCTCGCCTCCACCGTGGAGTTCGTCGGCGAGAACGGCAAACTGACCGGCGTGAAGGTGGCCGAAACCGAATTCGTCGACGGCAAACGCCTCCCGAAGGCCGGCACCGAGCGGATCATCCCCGCCGACCTGGTGTTCCTGTCCCTGGGCTTCACCGGCCCGGAGCGGGCGGGGATCACCGAGCAGGTCAGCGCCGAATTCGACGGCCGCGGCAACGTGGCCCGGGACGGCTACTACATGACCAACACGGAAGGCATTTTCGTCGCCGGAGACGCCGGCCGCGGCCAGTCGCTGATCGTCTGGGCCATCGCCGAGGGGCGCGCCTGCGCCGCCGCGGTGGACAAGTTCCTGATGGGCAACACCATCCTCCCGGCTCCCGTGGCGCCCACCGACCGGGCCATGGCCGTTCTTTAGGAGCGTCCCGCCGGCCGGCGGCTGTTACATTCCGCCAATAACTTCATCAATGCAATCGACTACTAGGGTAGGTATATGAGACGCGCTAAAATCGTGGCCACGTTCGGACCGGCAATCGCAAGCTTCGAGAACACTCTCGCTGTGCTGGAAGCCGGCGTCGACGTGGCACGCATGAACATGAGCCACGGTGACTACTCCGTGCACGACAGCACGTACGAGAACGTCCGCAAGGCAGCAGGGCAGCTCGGCAAGGCCGTCGCCATCATGGCCGACCTCCAGGGCCCCAAGATCCGCCTCGGCCGCTTCGTGGACGGGCCGCACCTCCTCGCCGTCGGTGACACCTTCACCATCACCACAGAAGACGTCCCGGGCACCAAGGACATCTGCTCCACGACGCTCAAGAGCCTCACCGAAGACGTCAACCCGGGCGATGCTCTCCTGATTGACGACGGCAAGGTGGCGCTGAGGGCCATCGACGTCGACGACGTCAAGGTGGTCGCGCAGGTGATCGTGGGCGGCTACGTGTCGAACAACAAGGGCATCAACCTGCCCGGTGTTGCCGTCAACGTTCCGGCGCTGAGCGAAAAGGACGAGGACGACCTCCGCTGGGCCATGCGCCGCGGCGTGGACATGGTGGCCCTCTCCTTCGTCCGGGATGCCTCGGACATCAAGCGCGTCCACGAGATTATGGACGAAGAAGGCCGCCGCGTGCCGGTGATCGCCAAGATCGAGAAGCCGCAGGCCGTGGAGCAGCTCCCCGAGATCATCGATGCCTTCGACGCCATCATGGTGGCCCGTGGCGACCTCGGCGTGGAACTTCCCCTCGAGGAAGTCCCGATCGTCCAGAAGCGCGCCGTTGAACTGGCCCGCCGCTGGGCCAAGCCGGTCATCGTGGCCACGCAGGTGCTGGAATCCATGATCGACAACCCGCGCCCCACCCGCGCCGAGGCCTCCGACTGTGCCAACGCCGTGCTCGACGGCGCCGACGCAGTGATGCTCTCGGGCGAGACCAGCGTGGGCAAGTTCCCGATCGAGACCGTCAAGACCATGGCCCGGATTATCGAGTCCACCGAGGTCCACGGCCTGGAACGCGTCCCTCCGCTGGGCACCAAGCCCAAGACCCGCGGCGGCGCCATCACCCGTGCCGCCGTCGAAATCGCCGACCAGCTGGATGCGAAGTACATCTGTACCTTCACCCAGTCCGGTGACTCCGCCCGGCGCCTCTCGCGGCTGCGCCCGGTCCGGCCCGTGTTCGCCTTCACCCCGGTGGAGCACGTCTGGAACCAGCTCGCGCTGACCTGGGGCATCCAGCCGGTTCTGGTTCCCATGGTGGGCCACACCGACGAGATGACCGCCCAGGTGGACCGCAGCCTGCTGAGCCTGGACCTGGCCGAGGACGGCGATATGGTGGTCATCGCGGCCGGCTCGCCTCCCGGAAAGGCCGGTTCCACGAACATGCTGAAGGTCCACAAGGTGGGCGACCTGGCCGACGCGGGCAGCACGGGCGACTCCGAGGTCGCCAAGGATAAGCTCGGCCCCTGGCCGGAAAAGAAGAAGCGGAACACCAAGATCTAGTTCCGCAGCTCAGACGAAAGGGAGGGTCCCCGCCACGCGATTTACGCGGCGGGGACCCTCTCCTTTTTTGTGTTGCTTGGTCGCTTACAGCTGGGGCCCAGTGCCCGCCACTGCCCCTTAACCGGTGAGGCTGGCAAGGGCTTTCCGCAGCCGGGTGTCCGCATCATTGGCGACGTCCTGGACAGCAGCGCTGTTGCTGAGCTGGACCATCGTCTGAGGATCAATGGCACTGATGGTCGTCACGACGTCGCTCGTTCCTCGGCGGACCACAACGTTGCAGGGCAACAGGGCGCCGATTTCGGGATCGGCAGCGAGGGCGCGGCTGGCCAGCGCCGGGTTGCAGGCACCGAGGATGACGTAGTCGCCGACAGCGGCAGCCGCGTCAGCGCCGAGCTTGGCCTCGAAGGTAGCGCGAACGTTGATTTCGGACAGAATGCCGAAGCCTTGATCGGCCAGGGCGTCGCGGGTCCGCTGCACTGCCTCCTGCCAGTCAAGGGGAAGAGTCACGGTGTGGGTGTAGCTCATTCGGAGCTCCTTTCGATACCCCATTGTATACCCCCGGGGGTGTTTGACGACCCTGGGTGGTATCTGCAATGCTCGAAGGGTCCCCGGGTGATCCTGCGTGAATAGGCATGAGCGGCCCGGTGGTTCCCCCCTCGACCTGAAAGTGCCATGACTAACGCAACGAGACGATTTCCGGCAGCCTTGTATTCCCAGGGATCAGATCCGGACGCCCGGTTCAGCCTCGCCAATGAACGCACATACCTAGCCTGGATACGGACCTCCCTGGCGCTGATTGCCAGCGGCGTTGCTTTGGAGGCGCTGGGGCTGAACCTGCAGGACGGGCTGCGCCTTTCGGCGTCCGTAGTCCTCATCGTCGCCGGAATTGCCGCGCCCGTGCAGGCGTGGTTCGGGTGGATGCAGATCGAGCGTGCACTGCGCCTCGACAGGCCGCTGCCGGCCGCCCGCTTGGCGTCCCCGATTGGGGCTGCCGTTTCCGTGGCTGGGATCCTGGTGGTCTTCGCGGTTGTCCTCGCCTGATGACCGGCGGTCCTGAGAACGCACCCGGCCGGATTCACCGGCCGTTCGACGCGGGCCTGCAGCCGGAACGGACCGCTCTAGCCTGGCGCCGGACGGCGCTGGCGGTCGCCGTCGGATCCCTCGCGGCGCTCCGCATCCTGCCGGAGCTCCTGGGTTTGTGGGCACTCGCTCCGGCCGCGCTGGGCGCTGCCGTGTCACTCGTGGCGCTCATTGTCACGCAGCGGCGGTACCGCAGGATTCACACAATCCTCACCACGTCCGACAGCGACAGGGTCGCCCTCAGCGGGGGAGCGGTGCCTGCCGTAATGGCCGTGGCCACAGTGGCCGGCGGAATTATGGCGCTGGCTGCCGCAGTGCAACTTGGCCAGCGGATACCGCATTAGCGCTTAAATTGCCGGGTCCGGGAGGCCGCGGGTGAGCGGCTTCCCGGACCCGGGGGAGAAGCGTCTTAGTTGACCTGGTTGATGATGGTCTCGGCAACCTCGCGCATGCTGAGGCGGCGGTCCATGGAGGTCTTCTGGATCCAGCGGAATGCCTCCGGCTCCGTCAGGCCCATCTTGGTGGTGAGGAGGCTCTTGGCGCGTTCCACGAGCTTGCGGGTGGCGAACTGCTCCTGGAGGTCGGTCACTTCACTTTCGAGGGCCTTGATTTCCTCGTGGCGGGACAGCGCGATTTCCAGCGCCGGAATCAGGTCGGCAGGCGTGAACGGCTTGACCACATAGGCCATGGCACCGGCGTCGCGGGCGCGCTCGACGAGTTCCTTCTGGCTGAAGGCGGTCAGCAGGACCACCGGGGCGATCCGGGCCTTGACGATCTTCTCGGCAGCGGAAATGCCGTCCATAACGGGCATCTTGACGTCCATCAGGACCAGGTCCGGCTTCAGTTCTTCGGCGAGCTGAACGGCTTTTTCGCCGTTGTCCGCTTCGCCGACGACGTCGTAGCCCTCGCCCCGCAGGATCTCGATGATGTCGAGGCGGATAAGGGTCTCGTCCTCGGCGACAACCACGCGGCGCGCCGGCGTGGTCGTGGGGTTTGACTCCGTCTGTTCTGACACGGGAACTCCTTGGAAAGGTACGGCGGGAACTAGACCATCTTAGGTTCCGCCCGCTGGTGTACTTGGACCGGACTGGTTCGATGCGGCGTCACTGGCGCGATTCTGGAATTCAGCCTATCTGCATGTAGAGTAATTTCGCGCACCGGAAGCGATCGCGTTGCTCACAGCACTGTGGTTGAGTGATTGTTACACCGGTGTACTCCGCGCCCGAGTGGCGGAATTGGCAGACGCGCCGCACTCAAAATGCGGTATCGAAAGGTGTGTGGGTTCGAGTCCCACCTCGGGCACAGTGTTTCCGCAGGTCAGGCGCCCCTTGGGGCGCTGAGTGTGGACAAAAGTACTAAAAGTGTGGACAGCGGCGTAGCATTTTTTCTATGGCCAGCATTCGAAAACGCACAAAAAAGGACGGTTCGACGTCCTTTATGGTCTGCTGGCGGGACCCGGCCAACCGCACGGAACAGGGCATCACGCTGCCCACTGAGTCCGAAGCTATCACTCTGAAGCGCCTCCTTGACGCCAACAATCAGTCGTTTGAGATCGCCCAGCATGCGATGGTCGCGAACCAGACCCAGGCACCCACCGTCGCGGCCGTGATCCAAGAGCACATCGACCTTCTGGTCCGGCCATCTGTTGGCACGGTGCACACGTATCAGACCATGCTGAAGCTGCACATATCCGACGTAATCGGGCACATTCCTGTGGACAAGCTTGATTACCGGCACCTGACGTATTGGATCAAGGCCATGCAGATCAAGGGCCGGTCCGCCAAGACCATCAAGAACAACCATGGCCTCATTTTCTCGGCGATGGAGACGGCGATCCGGCTCGGCTACCGGAAAGACAATCCGTGCCGAGGGGTGCAGCTCCCCTCAGGCGAAAAGGCAGAGGATGAGGCCAGGTTCCTGACGCACGCTGAATTCGGCCTGATTCTGGAGGGCATGGGGGATCGCTACAAGGCCTTTACGGAATTCTTGGTCATGACGGGAACGCGGTTCGGCGAAGCGACTGCGGTAACTGTGGCGGACGTGGACCTGATGTCGAAGCCGGCAACGATGCGGATCAACAAGGCATGGAAACGCGGTACTGATTCCGAGTATTACGTCGGAGCGACCAAGACCGGTGCCGGCAAGAGGACGGTTTCGCTGAATCCTCATTTGGTGGAAGTTTTGATTCCGCTGGTGGCCAGCCGCTCTGGCTCGGAACTCTTGTTCACCACGCCCAAGGGCGAGCGAATTGTTCACAAGCTATATTGGCACCACTACTGGGTGCCGGCCGTTGAAGCTGCCCAGGCCCGCGGCCTAAAGAAGTCACCCCGGATCCACGATCTGCGCCATACGCATGCGTCCTGGCTGATTCAGGATGGAGTATCGCTGTTCACGATCTCCAGGCGACTCGGGCACGCATCTACGCGAACGACTGAGCAGGTGTATGGCCACCTGATGCCGCAGGCGCTCCAGGATGCCGCCGACGCCGTCGAGCGTTCCGCGGTTGTGTGGCGTGGATAGCCATTGGCGGTCGGTGTACCTAAGAGAACTTCTTACGAGCCTGTGCGCGCGTCCCGATTATGCGGACGGACGGTGCCGTCGGGCCCGTGGATCGGACTTCGCGTAGCTCTGCAATCTCCCTGAGGTGGGCAGACGTGAAGATAATCTTTCCCTTGCCCCAGACGGCGTGCGGGAACTCGCCCTTGGCAGCCCCGTCCCTTAGCCATGCTTCTGAACATTTGAGTACGGTGGCAGCCTCTGCCGGTTCGAAGAATTCAAGTTTCATACCCCTGCCCGGTCCCTTCGTCGTGATGCGGCGAGGACGGCGTGTGCGAGTCCTGCCCCCGTTCATGTGAGCTGGGAATCACGGCGGCATGACGGTCACCTGGAAACTCGCTTCCAGGGCCGCGGCGTGGAGCTGTACCTGCTCGGCGGAAGCACTGAACTGAGTCGATGAGCGCTGCACCAGCCCGGCGTCGAGGAGGAGGCCGAGTTGCCTTCGGATGGCTGAAGGCGAGGCGCAGAGTTCCCTGCCGATCTGGCCACAGGTTGAGGGCCCGTTCCTGAGCAGGAAGCGGATAATTCGGCTTCGCGTTCGGTTCATCAGAATGCTCGACATGGGGACCACAACCCGGGGAATGGTGAAGGACTGCTGCTGTAGACGGGTCTACAGAAGCAGGCTACTCCGGTTGAGGTCATGTTGGAAAGACCAGGGTGCGTGAATGAATCCTCAACTGGTTTCAGCAGTTGATTGCCGCGCCCGGACGACTCAGGCAATACTGGGGCGAAAGGGGGTCGTTTCGCCTGACCAGGCTGTCGGCCCCCGCATCAGATCGAGGGGTGGGCAGCGCTGATGGACGTGGCAGGTCGCGGTGACATGTTGTCTCCCCAGGCCCAACTGGCTCGTCGCCTGAATCTGCTGCTCGACGTCGTGGTTGCCGAACGTGGGAAGGCCGTAACGTTCCGCGAGGTCCAGGCCGATCTCGAGGCTAGGGGCATCAAGTTGTCCCGCGCGCGCTGGTTCTATATGAAAGAGGGGACTGGTCGTCTGGTCAGCGATCCGGTGCTATTGGCGGAGCTGTGCAACATCTTCAACGTTGACCCCTCGTACCTGATCGGTGACAACGCCAACTTGCCCGAACGGATCGATTCGCAACTCGAGTTTGTGAAGTCGCTCCGTGCGGCCAGGGTGAAGACCTTCGCGGCGCGGACGTTGGGCGACGTTTCTCCGGAGACGCTGAGGGCCATCTCTGAATACCTCAACAAGGACATTGAACGCCATCCCGGAGCGGAAGAAGCTGCAGCTAATCCTTCAGAAGATACTGAAGATGAGCCGCCAGCAACTCCTTAATCCGCGCGGGGTTGGCTGAATAGCGGGGAGAGCGGCCATGCCGCCGGCCCGGCTCAAGGTCCACCGCGATGGCGCCGGTCTCCTCAAGTGCAAGTAGGTGCTTGGCTACGCTCGGCTCGCCGGCGCTCACTGCCGCCACGATGTCACCGCGGGTCGCCGGACCGTGAGCGGAAAGGTAGCGGAGGATCTCATTCCGTGATCTGTTGCCAAATGTCGCGACAGCGGCCTCGACGTCGTTCGACCAGGCTTCGTCGTGAGGCTGCGTGATCCTGGGCATGGAACCATTCTCACCGAACGATCCGCGAAAAGTAAGACCCGCAGTCTTGACGATACTTTAATTATCTTTGAAAATAGTTTGTATAGCTTTCCTGTCGTAGAGGTCAGCCTTGGCTGTCGCCGCCACTCTTAGGGCGCCGGTCGTGCCGGCGCTGGACTTATTGGAATCGTTAAGTTGAAGCGGTGAAGACCATGCGAGTCGAAGCCAAGTCGAATCAAGCCCCACAAGATCAGGCAATTGCTGGAAGTATCGACATCTCCCTGCGCGGTGCGCCGGAGCCCGCCGCGGTTGCCGTTCCGGTAGATCAAATCATGATCGCCGTCGACGGCGTTCAGCGGTATGTGGTTTCGCATCTCTCGCGGATCGGCCGGGCCTGCGACGTGGACGACGTTATGCAGGACATCCGGGTCGCGGTGTGGGATGGGGTGACCCGGGAGCATTACCGCCGGCTCCCCGGTATTCCGTTCGGTGCTTGGGTTCAGGGCGTGTGCGCGAACGTTTGCGCCGCACACGTCCGTCGGGAACTGAGTCATCAGACGCTCCCGCTGATCGTGGAACCAGGGAATGCCGACGGGCCGACGTCCTTTGTTCCTCTGGCGTTGCTGGGCATGGACCGGAGCGGAGGTCAAATTGCCGAGAAGATTATTGACCAGCAATGGGCACGAATGATCATTGAGCTGACTCGGGCCAGCGTGCCGGCCGGAGTTTGGGATCTCGCCGTCGACAGTCTCACCGGGCCGCGACACTATGGTCCGCCGTCGCCGCAGGACCGCCGGCGCTGGCACTCGGTGACCGTAGTGCGACAGACGGCGAAAACCATTCAGAGTGCACTGGACGTTGATCAGGCGGCCCTCCGCAACATCGGAGACGTGTGCAAGCACGCAGCAGAGTGCCTGCCCACACCGGTACTCCGCAGGACAGCTGAAAGTATCGTTCGCCCCGGCCTACGAGGACCCGAACGGAAGAGGGCTCTGGAAGCATTGGCGGCCCAATTGGGCGTCACCGAGCGCTATCTGGCTGTCCAGATCGGCTTCGCGCGCCGGTTGTATCAAACCGCGTGGCGGATTCTCCAGGCCGGGACGCGGACTGCCTACTGAGTCATGTTGTGGGTCCGCCCACTCGCCATGAGCAGGCGACGAGGAGGCCCGGATGTCCCTATTGCGGAGAAGCTCGCTGCCTGGTTCAAACACCCGGCGTCGATTATGGATCGCAGCAATCGCGCTCTTGATTGTGGTCACAGCGCTCATCGCTCTCACGTGGTCGACGCCCACGCCCGCAAGGGCTCCGGTCGCTCCGCCGTCGACGACGCCTACCCCTCAGAGTCCGGCAAACGGTTCCACCGGTACGCAGGCACAAACTCCCACGGTGGCTCCTGACGTTGTGATTGCCGATGCGGAGGGCGCACCTCGCACTGATGACTTCCGCAAGCTCGCAGCCGCGACGGCGACGGCGATCTACACCTGGGACACGCGTACGTCTTCCTACTCAGAAGTCTACTCACGGCTCCGTGGCTGGTGGGACGTGTTGCCGGACGGGGCCAATCCCTTAGCAGTCCTGGTGCAGGAGTTCGAAGCGACCGGGGTCAACGCGGGAAGCTACGCGACTTTGGCTGATCAGCAGGCGTACCGTTCGGCCGCGGTTGAATCCCTGCACTGCGACAGCGAGCTGGCCAAGGTTCGGGAGCGGCCGGCGCCATGGGAGGGACTGCATGTGTGCACAGTCTCCGTCAGCGTTCTGGATCAATCAATTTCTGCTCGCAACACCTACACGGCACCTGTCAGCATCATGGTGAACTGTCCGCCGGCTGTTACGGCCCCGACGGATCATTGCGTCATGGTCGGCTTTTACGCCACTCCGAGCAGGATCGTCTATTGATGCCGGCCGCCATGGTGTTTGCTGGGCTGGTCAAGCGCCGGGCCGTTCTGCGGGTTTCGCTGGCCGCGGCCTCAATCTTGATCCTTGTGGGTTCCATTGCGTTTAGCGCAGCCGTGGTGGTGCTCGGCGCGAGCGCGGCCGACACCCCGTCCGTCTGCTCGCAGAGTGGCGCTGCTGGCCAGCCCGGCGCCAGCGAATCCGGTGCCCTGAGCATTCGCACAAGCAGCCGGGCCCCGGCCAGTGTGACCGCCAGGCAAATGGCCGTTGCGGGGGACTACGTTTCCATTGGCCAGCAATTGGGGATCCCCCGGGATGGCCAAATCATCGCAATCATGATGGCGCTGCAGGAATCCAGCCTCAGAGTCCTCGCCAACGTGAACGTACCTGCCTCGCTGCAGTACCCGCATGACGGCCTCGGCAGCGACCACGATTCCCTCGGCACCGCCCAGCAACGTCCCGCGGCTGGCTGGGGGACCGTTGAGCAGTTGATGGATCCCAAGTACAACGTGCGAGCCTTTTACGGCGGACCTTCTGGCCCCAACCGTGGCAGCCCGCCGGGGTTGTTGGATATCCGAGGTTGGCAATCCATGAACAAAGGCCAAGCTGCGCAGGCCGTTCAGGTGTCGGCGTTTCCGGAGCTGTATGCGCGGTGGGAGGCCGAAGCGACGGCCATTGTTGAGGCGCTCGACGGCGGGATGTCACCGGCCAGGTGCTCCGATACGTTGCCTTCCTCGACGCACACGGTCGTGCCCACAGATCTAAGCCAGATCCGAAAGGACATCCTGCGGTTTACCCAGGAAGGAGTCGGCGGCGCCTACGTATGGGGCGGCACGGCGTACAAGGCGTGGGACTGTTCCGGATACGTCCAATGGATCTACAGGCAGGCCGGAGTCAATCTGCCGAGAGTGGATCAATGGAGGGTCGGGACGCGGACCGACAATCCGCAGCCGGGGGACCTGGTGGTCCAGAACGCACAAGGGCCGGCCGACTGGGGACACGTTGGCATTTATGCGGGGGACGGGATGATGTACAGCGCGTTGAACCCTGCGGTGGGTACTTTGCTTCATCCCGTAGCTTGGAATTCCGACACGGAGTATTTTGATCTATTGCTGTGACCTGTCGTTACGCCGACCTTAGAAATCCAAAGGTATATCTTGGGGCTCCGAGACCGGGCGAGCGCATGCAGCGCTTGCCAAGGATGGGTTGCGCTGGGAGCCGTGGCCGGCGCTTCGAGCTGCTGAGGAGGTTGATAGGGCGCAAACGAGAGGGAGCGGGCAGTCATGCCAGCAATCGTTGTTCGGGAAATTCCGAAGTCGCGGGCAAGCTGCGCAACGGGTTCACCGCCTTCGACCAAGCGGTCAGCGCTTCGAATCTCGGTCGGCGGACTTCTGTCGCGTAGAAACGTGTGTGGAGCCCCACCAGGTTCGTCGTTGGCTGCTCCGATGTGTCTCGTAACTAACGGGGATACGCCGATTCCCTGAAAAGGTTTCGAGACATAGTTACGAGAATCGACGGCCGCGGACGAACCCACACCATCCCGCGGAAGCTAAAGCATTGCCGACGCACCGGTCGCCGGTTCGACGAGTCGCCTCGTATCCCAAGGGATACGAGACGCCGGGCAGGCGGAATTAGTTGCTGAACCCAGCAATGTCACACCTCGATGCTTGGCCCAGCGTCTACTGTTTAGCCCTCTTTGAGCCAGATCATTGCTTCGTCCGTTGATGGGAAGAACTGGGTGGGGCAGGAATGGTTGTGCCGGGAGGCGTAAAAGCTGGCTATGACTTCGTCTACGGGGCAGGCGGCGACGAGGGCCATCCGCGCGAGCGGCCACGTTCAGAGAAAATCTCCGTGGCGCTGCGACTGATCGACTTCATACTGGCCATTTCGACCAGCAATGGAAGGCTGCGCCCTGAACTTAGCTCAGCGGCGCGGCTTTTTAGAGCGTTCGCTTCGGTTTCAGTGACCACTGCTCCGGGTGTCCACCGCACGGGTTGATGAGCACGTGTGGAGGCATACGCGGCGCGGGGACAGGTATGTCACCGTGATCATCGACCTGACCCCGGCCCGGGCCGGCCCGGCTGCTGGACATGGCGCAGGGCCGCTCCAAGGCCGTGTTCAAGTCCTGGCTCGCCGAACGCCCCCAGACGTGGCGGGACGGGCTCGAGGTCGTCGCGATGGACGGGTTCAGCGGCTTCAAGACCGCCACCGCCGAGGAGCTCCCCGGTGCGGTGGCCGTCATGGGTCCCTTCCACGTGGCCCGCCTGGCCGGCGACGCGCTCGACCGGTGCCAGCGGCGGGTCCAGCAGCAACTCCACGGCCACCGGGCCGTACGCATGACCCGCTCTATGCTGCGCGGCGGACCCTGCACACCGGTCTGGACCTGCTCACCGAGAAGCAGCAGGACCGGCTGGAGACCCTGTTCGCGGCCGACGAGCACGTCGAGGTCCACACGACCTGGAGCGTCTACCAGCGTATGGTCTCCGCCTACCGCGAAACCGACCGCACGAAGGGCAAGGACCTGATGACCAAGCTGATCTCCTCGGTCAGCCAGGGCGTCCCCTCCGCGCTGCGGGAAATCGCCGTGCTGGGACACACGTTGTAGAAACGCGCCGCCGATATCCTGGCCTACTTCGACCGCCCCGGAACCTCCAACGGTCCCACGGAGGCGATCAATGGCCGGCTCGAACACCTCCGCGGCTCGGCCCTGGGCTTCCGGAACCTCACCAACTACATCGCCCGCTCGTTGCTCGAAGCAGGCGGATTCAGCCCCCGGCTACACCCCGGATTGTGAAGAGATACAAGCCTCTTTGACAGTCTTATGCGGATACTCCCAGAATGGGAAGACATTTTAGTCTTGGTGCGCAGTCCGGAACATATCCCCTCGCCCCACCGCGGCCACCCAGGAACCTCGGATGAACTCATTTCCGAGACGACGGATGGGTCAGCGATTAGCGAAAGAAAGGCGATCAGGTGAGAAGCAACAAGATGGACTATTGGGTTCGTCAATTTCTCGGAAACACCGGCACTGTTTCTTCCAAAGAAGCGATGAGTGCACTTACTGAAATTGAGCGAAACCTCTCTGCAGGTCTTTTTCCGACGACGGGCGGAGCTGTTTCACTCCTCGCAAGGGAAGACGTCGAAGAAATCTACCGGTCAAATCGGGGCCTCTTCCCTAAGTTTCGACCGACTGTTCCGGACACGGGCGGACGGCGCGCAAGAACGCTTTCTGAATGGTACGTGGCTGCTATCGAGCAAGCGATTATGTACAATCGCAATCCCCTAACCTTGGGGAACCTTCTTCTCCCAAGCGCGATTATGATGGGAGTTCGACCTTTTGGACTCAAGCATGCAATCGCGATGGATGGTCTTCTCCACACCTACCACTTCAGTGGTATCGACTGGCGGCGAATTCACGGCTATGCCACAAGTCTGTACGGTGCGATTCCCGAGATCGGAGAAGCCCCCTATTGGCTAACGAACGATCCCGAGCCCCTCTCTGTTCTCGCATTGACCGACGGATCAACGCACGAGTTCCTGCGGCTGAATTATGGCTATAATATTTGGACCTCCTGATAGAAGCCTCGGACAAGTCGCTCGTCTCCATAAAGGACCCATGCTGACAGGTCCACGCGGCAGTAGCCTTCACCCGAAGTAGGCTGTGACATACTGCTCCAGAGATCTTCAGTTCATCCCTCGGATAAATAAGCCACGGCCTTCCTGCGGTTTGTCAACGGCTGCGCACTCCTACTTGTGGCAATTTCAATCCCAAAAGCCCGAAGCGCTTAGCGTTTTCTTGATAGACGACATCTGTGTTAATGAGTGGAGACTCCAAAGAGACTTCTACAGGCCCGTCTACGAGAAAATCAATGGTGACGCTTGCCCCGCGGCGAATGAGCCTGGGCGCCACCATTGCGGAGTATGCATTCACTTTGAAGGCCTCGATTCGCCCCACAGCTTCCCCGTCCTGAGTGCGCATATCGAGTACGTCGATGATGTCTCCACCCTCACGAACCGGAACGAAGAGTTCCGTGGGGTCTGAGGATATGGTCTCGACGAAAACCTCAAGGTCGTTCATGGAATCAAAGTCTTCCGACTTGATGTCCGAGGGTCCTAGGTTCTTCAGGGTGACCTGAACAAGGCGTGGATCGCTTACTTTTTCGTCGTTGTAGCTGACCACCAGGCCGCGAGCACGAGAGCCTTGAGATACCAACTGCAACACTTCCCATGTGAAAAGCAGTTTGTTCCGCCTATTACCCCAGCGGCGCGCGCCTATGATGGCGCCTAGCCCCACGATGATGCCACCAATGGCTAACCATTCCGATACTCCTAAAGTCATGCGCTCATTGTCTAACAAGTGCAAGGCGTGGGTGTGGAGGGCAGGCTCTGCCAAATCCCGCCGAGGCGTTCAGTGGGGGGGGTGCTGCAGAAAAGGACCGGCTAACGGGCACATGTCGATTGCGCCTGCATGTGGCCCGACTCAACGTGTCTCGAAACCTCTGCGCCTCGAAACCCTAGGGTTACGAGACTCGCCGCCAATCCGGGTGATGGCTGTCTCCGGCCTTATGCAGCACGAACGCGAGAGTCTGCTCATCACGAGTTACTCCGACGTATAGCTTCGCCGCAGCGAGGTTTTCGAGCGGCGTTCCCCTCTGGAGCAGCTTTTGTGGAACCAGTTCCACACCTGCATGTTCTTGTACTGCCTGTGCTCGTCAAGGGCCGGCGCTAGCGCCAGCGGAAGGATTCCAGCGCCCGGTGCAGGGGAGCGGGGTTAGTCTTCAGCCGGTCCACGGGGCGGGATCCGGCCAGGTCCCTAGAGGGCGTAACCATCCAGGTGGTGAAGTAGTTGTGCGGGATGTCCAGTTCCATGGCTCTCCGAAAGAGGCCTGTGACCGTCGGGTGGAGCTGTCCGCCGGAGAGGAACTGGAATCCCGGGCAGAAGGTCCCGTCGTCGATGAAGACGCGGACGAGCTGCCGGATCACGGGTTCGGGGTCTTCCATGAGCTCGGAGAGCCGACGGCGGACCAGCTCCAGGGAGGGCAGCGTGAACTCCGCCCGGACCCCTGCCCACGTCTGATCACTGATGGATTGGCCGTTCACTCTTCTTCCGTTGTTTGGCCGGCGTCGCTGATGCTGTCCAGCAGCCACCGGGTGGAGAGCGGTTCCCGGCGGAGCGTGACGGTCCTGAGGGCGGAATGGGTGCCGGGACGGACCTGGAGCCGCCAGAATTCGATGCTGACCAGGTCGCCGCTTCCGACGGCTGCCGTGCGCCGGGTGTCCCACCAGGCGTCTCTTCCGAACCAGTGCTGGGAATCCGTGTGGGGATCGACAAGCCAGATCCGTCCGTCGTGCCGGATGGCGAGCGGTTTGCCGGCAGGGTCGGTCCGGACCTGAAGGTCAGTGCTGCGTGTGGGGGCTTCGATGGTGCTGGTCATGGGGGTGCGTTCTTTCGTGGTGCGGTCGTGCGGGTGGTTTAGGCGGCTTTGACGAGGGGGAGTTCGTCCCAGTGGGTGGTGTAGCGGGGGGAGAGCATGTCCCGTTTCATGGTCCAGTCCGGTCCGCCGCGGATGCCGCCGTGGCCCAGGCCGATGGAGCCGCGTCCGTAGCGGCGGGTGATGTCTTCGAGGAGGGTGCCGACGTGGCGTTCCTCGTGCGGGTTTTCGAACAGGGCCAGGGGTGCCTGGTTGCCGGTGGGCCGGAGGTCGGTGACCATGATGCCGGCCCTGGCGTACCTGATGCCCTCGCAGATACGGGGGAGGAGGGCGTAGGCGGCCTTGGTCAGGATCACGGGGTCGGCGGTGGGCATCGGCAGCGGCACGCACACGGAGGGGTAGGAGGTGTCTTTCGGGTTGAAGTGTGAGGTGCCGGCGAACGCGGTGAGGACTTTGGCCTGGAGCCCGTGTTTGGCCAGCCGCGCCGAGGCCTGCTGGCCGTAGACGCTCATGACCTGCCGGATCCCGGCCGCGGTGGAGATCGGGGTGGCGAAGGAGCGGGAGAAGATGAGCTGGTCCCGGCCGATCCGTTCTTCTTCCATGGGGATGCAGGGGGTGCCCTGCAGTTCCAGTACGGTGCGCATCATGACCACGGAGAAGCGGTTCCGGATCATCACCGGGTCGGCCCGAAACAAGTCAAGGATGGAAAGAATGCCCAGGGCGTTGAGGCGTTTGGTCAGCCGGGTGGCGACACCCCAGATCTCGATCACGGACAGGCGGCGCATCAGTGATTCCCTGTCGGCGGCGGGCACGGAGTCCCAGTGGCAGACCCCGTCGAAGGCCGGGTTGTTCTTGGCCCATTTATTCGCCAGTTTCGCCAGGGTTTTCGTGGGCGCGATTCCGACGCAGACCGGAACGCCGACGTTGCGCCGCAAGGTGGCTTTCATGTCTCGGCCCAGGGCCCGGAGCTCCTCCGGGGTGCCTTTGACTCCGAGGAACGCTTCGTCGATGCTGTAGACCTCCAGCCACGCGGAGTAGCGGCCGAGGAGTTCCATGACGCGGGCGCTGATGTCGCCGTAGAGCTCGTAGTTGCTGGAGAGGGCAACGAGGCCCCATTCCTTGGCGCGCGGGGCGAGTTTGAACCACGGTTCACCCATGGGGATGCCCAGGGCCTTAGCTTCCGGGGAGCGGGTGACGGCGCAGCCATCGTTGTTGGAGAGGACGATGACGGGCCTGCCCTCCAGTGACGGGTCGAACGCCCGCTCGGCCGAGGCGTAGAAGCAGTTCACATCCACATGCGCGATCTGCGGCATGTGCCGCATCACCGCCGGCTTAGACATAGCGTGCCCCGGGCCGGCACGGCTCCCGTTTAACGCAATAGCGCACCTTAAACATGGTGGAGGCACCGGGTGGCGACGCCCCAGATGATCAGGTCCGACAGCGAAGGTACTCGGATGTCCGGGTAGGCCGGGTTCTCCGCCTGCAGCACCACCCCGGTTCCGGTGATCCGCAGCCGTTTGATGGTCAGCTCCCCGTCCAGGACAGCAACCACCACGGACCCGTCCACCGGTTCCAGGGCACGGTTGACGATCAGCTCATCGCCGTCGCTGATGCCGGCGCGTTCCATCGATTCCCCGGACACCCGCACGACATAGGTACTGGTGATGTCTTTGATCAGGTGCTCGTTCAGGTCGATTCGGCCATCAAAGTAGTCCTGCGCGGGCGAGGGATACCCGGCCGCGACGGGGACCGGAGAGATCAGAACCGACAGCAACGACATACCCGCATCTATCACACGGGGACCAACGACAACGCCCACAACACACCCTTTATTCGAATATATGTTCGATACATTCAGTGTAGCCCCGGGTGCTGACATTGAGCATTCTCCATCATGTTGCATCCGATGCAGGATGCCCGGGGAGGTACGAACCCGTCTCGAAAATCAACAACAGTCATGTCGCCCCGCCCGGCAACCTCCATGAAGTCGTGAGCCCAAAACCCTCTTTACATTCGAAGACGACAGATGGAGCGCCCGATGTTGCTGGCAGCTGTGGATCCCGGAATCACCCCCAACGCAAACTTTCCCTTTCTCGAATCGCTGAAGCAGATCGGCGGCGGCATCCTCGTCGGTGCCTTTATCGTGATTGCCATTGTCGCGATCATGGGCGCCGCGATGCTGTTGGCAGGCAAGTTGAGCCAATCGTCGCGCCTGGCATCCGGTGGGGGCATGATCCTGCTCTGGACTGGCCCGGTGGCAGCAATCCTGGGTGGCATTAACGGCTACATTCTTTGGTCCCAGTCGGCGTTCAATCTCGGATTCTAGGTCCGATTCATCATGCCGGTTGATTGTGATCTCAACGGATGGTGGCCGCCCGGGTGCGGTCTTGTCTCCCAAACGAACGACGGCATCCAGGGTTCAATCACATCGCTTTTCGCGAATATTCTCCAAAATATCGCCTCCTGGATCTGGTCTTTCATCACTGGCGCGTTCAGCTTCTCAGACGTGGATGATTCGCAGTGGACCGCCGTCGAAGGGCTCACGAGCTGGTGGGTTGTCGTCATGATGACACCCCTTGTTGTTGCCATGATCCTCCAGCTGCTGTCGGGTTTGATCAGCCAACAACCCCGCCGTCTTGTGCGGGCCCTGGTAGGCGGGGCTGCCGCTGTCCCCATGGTGGCGGGTGCGGTGTACCTGGTCCGCCAGCTCACCAAAGTGAGTGATTCGGCGTCCGCGGCGCTTCTTGGCTCCCTGGGAACAGATCCATACGTGCTGTTCATGAGGCTCTTCGGCTTCGAAAAGGCTCCGGCCGGCGCCGGCAGAGACTGGAACGTCATCTCTTTGGCTCCCGGGTCCAGTGGAGGCGCGGCCGGGGCGGTTGTCGTCACCGCCATGGCAGTCATCGTTGTCTGGGTTCTGGCGTTCATCCTGATGTGTTCGATGATCTTTCGATCTTTTGCGCTCATCGTGCTCGCTGCAGTCGCCCCGGTCGCTCTCATGCTCATGCCGTGGGAGAAGACGCAAACGTGGGCCCGACGGTGGTGCGAGATAGTCGTCGCGTTGCTTCTCGCCAAGCCGTTGGCCGCAACCGTGCTCGCGGTGGCCATCAAGCTCTTTGCCGAGTCGAAGTCGTTCGCCGGACTGGCAGCCGGCGTAGTCGGCATGGCCTTGGCTTGTGGTGCTCCGCTGATGGCGTTACGTCTGGTTAGTTTCGCCGGTGGTGAGCTTGCAGGAGCCGCGCAAACTGCGGGCGGCGGTCACGTTCTTTCCCGAAGCTCTGGCTTTGCCGCCCGGCAAATCAGCCGACAGACCGGCGGCCGTTTCTCGCTCGCGGGCCTGGCATCGCACTCATCTGCGACCCGTCCGATCCAGTCGAGCCGACCGCAGTTTCCCACCCGCGCACTTCCACCCCGGGCACCACTGCCGCCATCGCAGACCGGCACGACGTCGCCCCAGACCCCCGGGGGTAATGGCACTGCCTTGATGCTCGACGCCAGCACCAAGGCTTCCGAGCGACCGTCACCCCGGGCGCGTGGAGGTCGGCGTGGGCCGAATGCGACTCCGGGCGCATCGCTCGAGGGCCCGGGTACGCGTGCAATTGACGAGACGCCATCTCCACCGAGACAGCCGGCTGATCCGGAGGCCTCTACAACGGCGCCGCCCCAGGCCTCCTCGCCATCCTCCCCGCCGCCGACCTCGCCACCGCGGCCTCCTATGGCAACACCGGGTCGCCCGCCCATCCGACAGCAACCAGTCGTCCAGCACCCGAATGACGGTGATTCTCATGTCTGAAAATTCGCGCGCCCTCGAGGCCGTCAAGTTCCCCCGGTACGAGCGTCGCGGCTTGTTTATGGGTCTGAAGTGGTACCAGCTGCTGCTTCTGGCGGCCGGGGTCCTTGTAGCCAGCACGGCATCGGCACTTCGCGGACCAGTTGGCCTCTTCGCATCGGGACCAATATGGCTGTTGCTCATCCTGCTCGGGTTGCTCCAGTATTCGAGGATTCCCTACCCGGTATGGGCCGGGCATGCAGCCCTGTTCTTCTTCCGGTTGGCCGCCAAGCAAACCCGCTTCCTGGTCAGGCCGGAGCGCCCGGCCTTGGCGGGGCGCCTGGCGCTGCCGGGCGGATTGCGGAACCTGGAATTGCGTCGGACCTCAACCGGTGAGTCGTTCATCGTGGATACCCGAGGCAGGGAGGCGATCGCCGTGCTGCGCTGCAGCACCCGATCATTCGCGCTCCTGGACTCTGACGACAAGGCCTGGGCGGTTCAGGCCTGGTCCCGCGTGCAGGCAGGCATGGCCCAGCGCAGCAGCGTCGCCAGAATCGCCGTCCAGGATTACACCGTCCCGTATCCTTCGTCGGCCTTGCGCGACTTCTACGAACGCACTGCCCCACAGCATGCAAGCACCCTTGAAGGACTCACCGGGGGTCAACGCGCCTATGAGGACCTGATCGCTGCTGCCGGATCGGCGATGAGCCACGACCTCTTGCTCGCACTCGTGGTGGACACCGGCAAATCGCGACGCCGAATCAAGGAGTCCGGCGGGGGACTGGCCGGCGTCGAACAGGTCCTGCGGTTGGAAGTCGAAGCCATGACCACCGCGCTGGTCACTCACAATGTCAGGGTCGAGGAATGGCTTCCGGAGACGGGCCTCCTCGACGTCGTCCGCGGTGCCTTCGATCCGGCCGCCCCAGCAGCCCCGGTCCGGCAGTCCGCAGTCAGCACGGCGGCGACGGAGCTCCAGAACGATACTGAATCCAAGGCGCCCTGCGTCACGGCCGGGCCGATGGCGGTCGACGAGCACTGGACCTATGTGCGCACTGACTCCGGTTTTCATCAAACGTTTTGGGTCGCCGAATGGCCGCGGCAGAAGGTATTTCCGGGCTTCCTCCACCCCTTGATCTATGTCGGCGATTTCCGCCATACGGTGACCGAGGTGATCCGGGTCGTGCCAACAACAGAAGCGCTTCGGGACATTCGCTCAGCTCAGGAAGCCCACGAAACGCGTCGGCGGATCAACACACGCTTCGACAGGCCGCTCACCCGGGAGCAACGGGCGGAGGAAGAAGAAGTAACCCAGCGGGAGGAAGAAATCGTCGCCGGTCACGGAGACGTGCGGCCGGCCGCGTACGTGACCATCACGGCGGGCACCCTCAAAGACTTAGCTCGGCACAGGCAGGAGCTCGAGTCTGCGGCGGCGGGAGCCTTTGTCGAACTGCGTCTTTTGGCCGGGCAGCAGTGGGCGGCCTTCGTCGCCGGCGCGCTCCCGTTTGGGCGGGGACTGCGGTGAAGAGGGCAGGCCAATCGGTTCACTATGTGCCGGCGGGTGGGAACCGCCAGGAGCGGAAGGAACTGCGCCGACAGGAGAACTACACTCACAGCCGACCGTGGGAGTCCGCACTCCGACGCTTAGGAGAGGCGGTCGGCGCCGGGCTCGACAGAAGAGAGCACGGCGGCGACTGGGGGAGCCGTGAAGCGAATTCCCTGCGCGGCCCGCACCGCCTGCGCCCGGCGCCGCACCGGGCGTCCACCATGACCTTTGCCGCTGCGTACCCGTTTATCACCGAATCAGGGCTGGGCCACGAGGGAACATACATCGGCACCGACGTGTTCGGCTCCGGTGCGTTCTCCTACGATCCGTGGATTCTCTATGACAAAGGCGTGATCAGCGGCCCGTCGATCGTCGTTATCGGCACCGTGGGGACAGGGAAGTCCATGTGCGGAAAGTCCCTGGTGGCCAGATCGATCACGCTGGGTCGGAAGGCCGCCGTCGCCTCCGACCCCAAGGGGGAGTGGGTCGCCGTGGCGAACGCCGTCGGCGGGAAGGTCATTTCTGTGGGTCCCGGCCGCGCTGCCCGGGTCAATCCGCTCGACGCCGGTCCGCGGTCCAGTGCGCTCAGCGAGGCGCAGTGGCAGGCCGTGGTCCGTCAACGGCGACGCTACCTGCTGGTGGCGCTGGTGTCGCTCATGCGGCAGGGGATGCCGCTGCATCCGGTGGAACACACAGCCCTGGACATGGCGCTCATGGAAACCGTGGCCCAGAACTCGAATCCCACGCTGCCGATGGTCCTGGACCACCTGCTGAACCCGTCAAGGGAAACCATCGGGCTGGTCGGCAAGGACGGAGGACAGGCCGTCAGCCACTCGCTGCGGCGCACCGTATCCGGCGACTTGGAGGGCATGTTTGATGCGCCCTCCACCGTCTCCTTCGATGCTGATGCGCCCATGATGGTGATGGACACGTCCGCGCTGATCGGCGCCTCGGAGCAGGCACTGTCCCTCGCCGCGGCGTGCGGCGCCACCTGGCTGGAAGCCGCCGTGACAAATCCCGACGGCGGCAAACGGCTGGTGGTCTACGACGAAGGCTGGCGCATGCTGGCGGACCCCTACATGCTCGCCAAAATGAGCGAACAATGGCGGCTGGCCCGTACCTACGGCATCGCGAACCTGCTCATCATGCACAAGGTTGCTGATCTCAACGAAATCGGAGACAGCACCAGCGGGCACCGCCAGAAGGCACTCGGCCTGCTCACCGAAGCCGATACCCGGATCATCTACCGGCAAAAGCATGATGCCATGCGCCTGACCAAGGAAGCGTTGGGGCTTTCAGAGGCGGAATGCGAGCATGTGGAGAACCTCCCTAAGGGCGTCGGGCTCTGGAAAGTCGGGAACCGTTCTTTCATCGTCGCCAACCGGGTCACCACCGATGAACTGTCAGTCTTCGGCACCGACGACCGGATGGTCTGAAAGCCACCATGAACCGGCGCGCAGGAGACAGCACTCCACTCGTCACGGCCGGGCTTATCACAACAGCCTGCTACGTTGGCCTTTGCGTCCTCATCCAAGGCGCAGGCCAGCTTCAGATGCTCTGGCGCTGCGGCGGCAGTCCACCACCGCAATTCAACCCGGCCGCCGCCGTCGGACTCCTCCTCGGCCGGATCGATTGGATCGTCCGGCAACCACAAGGATGCGACGTCGGCGCCGGCGCCGTCTGGTGGGTGGTCGGCCCGGTGCTACTCCTGGTGGCGGCGCTCGCCGTCGGGACCGTCCTGGCATGGCGGCGGTGGAAGCAATCAGGTGCGTGGCTGCGCCAGGACATCCTGAACCGCGAGGGTATCGCCCGGCGCTCCGAGATCCGTCACGACTTCGGGGCCAGAGCCGTCCGAAGGCGAGGAAAATTCACACGGCCAGGCTTGGCCAAACCCCGGATCGAGGACGTGGCTTGGACGCTGGGCCGATCCCGCGGCGTCACGATCCACGTCTCCACCGAGGAATCCATGGTCATCCAAGGAGCGCCGCGCTCCGGCAAGGGCCTCTACGTGGTCATCAATGCGATCCTCGACGCGCCGGGCGCCGTGGTCACCACGTCCACCCGCGCCGACAACCTGGTGGTGACTATGAAGGCCCGCGCCACGGGGAGCAGACCGGTAACAGTGTTCGATCCGCAGGGCATGTCCGGGCTGTCTTCAACGCTTCGCTGGTCTCCCGTCCGTGGCTGCGAAGATCCGGACATCGCCACCCGTCGCGCGCTCGTCATCACCGCCGACACCGAGATGAAAGGCGAAAACGCGGCCTGGCAAAAGCGCTCGCTGATCATCCTGCAATGCCTCCTGCACGCTGCGGCACTGTCCGGGGAAGGCGTCCGCGCGTTTCGCCGCTGGTCCTCGAGCCCTGTCCTGGCGCGTGAGGCGTTGGAGGTACTCAGCAGGCCCGAAGCGGCGCTGGGATGGCAGGCCGATCTCATGGGCATCCTTGAGGATGACCCCAGGAACACGTCCAACTCCTGGATCGGTGTCTCGGCCGCAGTTGCGCCGCTGTCATCGCCGAAAGTACTGGCCGCACTGGACCCGTTGGACGAATCCGAGGAATTCGATCCAAAGACATTCATCCGTGACTGCGGCACCTTATATCTGATCGGGACCCGCGCCGGATCCGCCGCGGCTGGTCCGTACCTTTCGGCCTTGATCGACGACATCGACAATGCTGCCCGCGAGATGGCCTTCATCGCCCCTGGTGGCAGGCTGGATCCCCCGCTGTCCCTGATCCTGGACGAGATTGCGAACCTGGCACCGTGGCCGGGCTTGCCGATCGCCCTCTCTGACGGCGGCGGCATCGGCATTTCCACTCTTGTGGTCCTGCAGTCCCTGTCCCAGGCGCGGACGGGCTGGTCTATCGATGAGGCTGCAACCATTTGGGACTCGGCCATCATCAAGGTGATCTTCGGCGGCGGCTCTGACGAGCGTGACCTTCGTTCGCTCGCCGGGCTGCTGGGGGAGCGGAGTCTGATCCTGAACACCCGTTCCTGGTCCGCGCAGGGCCGCCAGGACGGCGAGCAGATCAGGGAGAGCCCGGTCCTGGCGCTGCATGAGATCAGGCGTCTGCCGACCGGCACGGCCCTCATGCTGGGGCGGCGAACCCGTCCCATCCTGTTGGACCTGCGCGAATGGCACAAGCGCAAGGACGCGGCCGAACTTGGCCGGTCGAAGCTGGAGCTTGAACAAGCACTAGCGGACGGGCACCGCCTGCGGCAGCAAACAAGCGTGGAGGTGAGCGATGGCGAGCCAGGATGACACTGAACGCTTTGAGATCCCCTCAATGGGAGGGGAGGACGACGACCTGACAGCTGAGCTTTTCAGGTCCGCATTCCGGCCGCCAGGGAGGGTGACCGGCGTGACCTACCATTGGCGGGAAATGACGGCTGCGCAGGCCGGGAGCGTGTGGGGCGACCTGGCGGTGTGGGTGAGATGGCTTGTCTCCACGTACCAGTTGACGACGTCGGTGATTCCGGATTGCTGGTGGCGCCACACCGAGATCGTTGCCGAGCTATACGCTCTGCATCGGGCGGAACTGGCCTCCTATGCCAGCGATGATTCCGGTTTCGGGCCGCTCGCTTTTCACGAGCGGCTGCCACATGCTGTCGAGCGTCTACGGACCCACACCCGGACAGCCGGCTGTGTAGGCCTTCAAGCGCACAAGGAGCCTGCGTTGAGAATCCTGCGGTTGGACGCGCCGGGCTTCGTTGAGTGGCAGGCGGCTTCCCACCAGGTCGGTGACGAGTTCTGAAGTCATGCTGTTTGCGTCTCTCAGGACATGAATAAGGTATCCGCAGGGTAGTCCCGGCGGGATCCCAAGAAGTATGGAGGGCGGCTGTCGTGGCCCCTGAAACTGATCACGCATCCAGCGATGTGGCGGCAAATGCCGCGTTCAACGCTAGCGACCGCGGCAATGCGCGCGTGACACCGGAAGAACGCATCGCTGCCTTAACGGGTGGTCTCCGCAAGATCCTGGAACAGGCCGTTGAATCTCCGTCGCACTGGCAGGTGCTGCTGGACGGCTCGGCAACATTGTGGCGATACTCGGGCGGCAACGTTGCCCTGCTCATGATGCAGATGGCCCAGCGCGGCACCGACGAACCCACTCTGGTGGCCGGCTACAAGGAATGGGCTCGCCACGGCCGCACCGTGTCGCGGGGTGAGCATGCACTCTGGGTGATCGCGCCCCGCACGGCCCGAGTCCAGCACGTGACACTTCCTGACGGTACCCGGCAGCGCATCCCGGCGGGTAATCAGTTGCCGCGCGGCGCCGTCGACGATGGAAAGAAAACCGTCATCACTGGTTGGCACGGGCAGGCCGTCTTTGACGTCTCGCAGACGCAGGGGGCTCCGCTGTTGGTGCCCCGCGGGGGTGCCGCCGCTGGCGGGGATGCAAGTGAGCTGTGGCGTTCCCTTGCGGCCGTCGCCGGCAGGCACGGGTTCGACGTCGATGTGACGTCCGCCCAGTATGGGCTGACAAGCGGCTTTACGGACTTCGCCGGACACCGGGTCCAGGTTGGCGCGTGGTTGGGTCCGGAAGAGCGCATAGCGGTCCTGGCCCACGAGCTTGGGCACGTGCTGCTCCACGGACCGGACGACGAGATCGGCCGGTTCTACGGCAGCAGCGCAGACCACCGGGGTCTGGCCGAAGTCGAGGCTGAATCCGTCGCCTATACGGTGCTCAAAGCCCACGGGATCGACCGCGGCCCGCAAGCCGCCACCTACCTGGCCGGATGGGCTGACGCCGTCATTGAGGCGGAGAACGATGCGCTTGCCCGCGACGCCGGCCGCAAGCTATCAGAATCCCGTGCGGACATTGCCAAGTCCGTGCTGGGCCGCGTCACCGCTGCCAGCAAGGGAATTCTCGAAATCACCCATCCGCCAGGACTCGGCGGCAAGATCTCCGCCGTCACCGCTGACCCTCGCGTGAACCCCGCAGCGTCCTACATGGGTGTGGAACGGCCCGGGCGATCTGTGGACGGGCCAGTAATGGCCGGGCCGTAGCGACGGCTGTACCGAATCTGTCCGGCGGGAGAGCCCCGCCGGCATCTGAAAGGACAAGAACAATGAGCACCAGGATCCCAGTGAGCATCGCGGGAAATCTCGTCGCTGATCCCGAACTGAGCATCGGCGAGAGCGGCGTGGCCCACGCTAAGCTTCGTGTCGCCGTCAACCATCGAATCCAGGGGGCAGACGGCACATGGCATGACGGAGAACCCGTCTTCCACAATGTCTCCGCCTTCCGCGCGTTGGCAGAAAATGCCGCGATCTCACTGAAGAAGGGCGACCCGGTGACTGTCGCGGGGGAGCTGGAATTCCGCTCGTACGAGAAGGACGGCGAACGTCGCGAGGCCCGGCGTATCGTCGCCGACACGATTGGGCCAGACCTTCGTTTCGGCACTGCGGTGTACCAGCGTGCGTCTCACGTGGCAGTCGTTGGGCCTGAAGGTGAGGTGCACTCGGGCCCTGAAGCGCCCAGGGTAGCAGAGACTGATGCGGCTGCTTACACCCTGACCAGCAAGGGGCCGGTGGTGGCACACCCTTTCGGGGCAGCGGCGGGGAATGAGATGAGCTTTTGAGGTACGCCAATGGCGGACGGACAGGGTGCTAGCAGACCTTGCCAGTCCCGTCACGATGACTGAAGTCGTCATGGACGTTGCAAAGAAGGCGGTGGAGCTCAATGGCTGGTGAGTGAGCCGAAGGCCGCGAAGACTTTGCTTGCCGTGTTGGGTCCCCGCAGATGGTGCAATGCGTAACAAATGATGAGACATTCACTACGGCTTTTACTTGAACCACACAGACCCGGGTGGACTGGCAGGACGTAAAACTTTCGCTGGGTTTGGACGGGGATTGGCTTATTGCGATGGCCGGGTCCGCCGCTGAAGGGTTCTCAAGAGGATGCCGGCTATGGGGTCCCAGAGCCGCACGGTACTGTCCCCCACCCCGTTGAGGCCGAAATGAGGTACCAGTCCCGGCTCGTGCCGAAAGCAACCTAAAAGACGGAACCGGTGTGACCGGTGAGGGGAAGCGCCGGCGGGTGCCGGTGGCTAGGTCCCACGGCCGCACGGTGCCACCCCGGTCACCGGAGGCCAGCAAGGGCCGGCCGTCGGGCGTTGCGCCCGAGGTCACCGAGTTCACTCCGGTGGTGTGGACGGTGAGGTGGTCGCGGACCGTGGTGATTGCTGTAACCGAGGTCGAGTCGTCGGTGTAGCCGGCGAGGGGCCCTCAACAAGGGTGCTTGTGATCGGGTCCCAATTGAGCACGGTGCGGCCCCGGCTGGCGGTGGCCCGGAGGCGCCGACCGTCCTTCGCAGCATGCCGATGATGTCGAGTCGTCCCTTTTTTGCAAGGCGGGAACTATGGATCCATAGAATGAGAGCCCACGGAAAGGACGCTCCTTTGGCACATGGATTCACCGACGCGCAGCGACACGTCTTGCGCGGCGAGAACTTGATGGATGATTTCAGGCGTGCAGGTGCGGAACCCTGGACGGTTCTATATGACTTTGAGGGATCAGCTGCCAAACCGATATCGACGGTCAGTTATTCCGTTCTCGCGCCTCCTGGCTTGCGCCCGGAATTTCTGGACGACGACAGCTGGGATGTGCGCGTAGGTCATGGGCTGCCCGGGACCATCACAACCTTTGGACAAACTCGAACCACATCCTACGTACAGTTCGGCAATGACGAAGGCTGGGAGCCTCTCGTCATCGTCACCGACGGAGCGGGCACCAGAGATGGCCAAGTCCTCCTGAACCAGGAGTTTCGCTTGGTCTTTAACCTTTTTGAGGACAAGGACAGCGGCAACTACTTCAGCGTTGCCGACGATGGCAGCGAAGTGCTGGTGGCGGAAATGTCGCGGCACAAGGTCCGGGTACGGTCTTCCTATCTGGCGCGGTTTCGGGCACTCAAACAACTTGACCTGTGGCTATACACCGAGACGCACAGTCATTTCCGCGATGTAAGCACGAACTATGACTTCGAACCGTTCAACACCAGGTGGAAGGACACCGACTCATCCGGACTCAATCACGTGGGCGTAAGGCTCGGCTACCCGACGGCACTCTTTAGGGCTAAGAAGTTTCTCGGCCCTGCGCCAATTGAATACTGCAACCTCTGGGAATACGAGGCCAAGAACGAACGATACGAAGACTTCATCATCGGCGAGGATGAGGTCGGGCAAACTATCAGATTTACATGCGAAGAAGACAAACTGGCCAACTATTACGGTAAGAATCCCGAAGCTCCCCACTACTTAACGCCGGTCTTCTTTCGCAGTGATGTATTGCAGAAGTACTACGGCAATCCTGAGCTATACACCGTGACCGATGGTTCCATTTCTTGCAAGGGCCGCTGGCACTTGCGGATGGACAATGACCACGGCGACCACGTTGCGGTCTTCCTGGGAGATCTGGGGCGTGACCTGCCGGAGTCCGAACGCCAATACTGGCGAGGGTTCAATGTCGCTCCTGCCGGTTCCATGAGTAGCACGTATGTTCGCCGTTCATTCCTGGGGCAGTGGGTTGATGCGGAGCAGCCGGACCATCAGTTCAAGCGGGCCTACAGGGACGTTCAGTCCCGCTGGCTCCATGATCACGGATGGCAGCCGCATCGGAAGCCCCATAAGATCGACCAAGGGATACTGGAAAGGCTGCACGTGCCTCTGAACGAAACCCAGACTGAGTTTGAGGACCAGTTGCTGATCCTGGCCAAACTTCTTGTGGATTTCCTAAACGACAAAGCGATTGGCAGGGTTGTCGGTAAGGGGCCTGACAACGAAAGAAGCTTGGGCAAACTTCAACGCTTCTTCGAGAAGGTCGGCTACGACCATGCCGGTGAGGACCTTGCGTTGCTCAAGGACGTTCAGGAGCTCCGTTCAAGGGTCGCAGCACACACCAAAGGTTCGGACTATGACAAATACATCGCCGGGAAACTTGCGGGTAAGTCGAAGAAGGAACTCATCAGGGACCTCCATAGTAAGTCGACCCTCATGCTGGACAGATGGACGCAGCTCTCCGGGACGTTCACGGCCAACCAGGAAGCCTAGCGGACTGCCACTCCAAAGGGCATGGGTCAGTGATTCCCATGGTGAACTGGCCTGGCCTTCTCCGACGAGGGATTCGCAATGTCACTGCCTCGGGCAACCCTCAGAGATCGCTCAGCTTGACTACCGTGTGACCGGATCGATCGTCGACGGGTCTATAGGATGGGCCGGTGATAAACGGTGAAATCAAATCTCAGGTAGACAAGGTCTGGAACGCGTTCTGGACCGGCGGCATCTCCAACCCCTTGGAAGTGATCGAACAGATCACGTATCTACTCTTCCTGAAACGTCTGGACGAGAACCAGACGCGGGCGGAGAACAAGGCCAACCGCACCGGCACTCCGGTCGAGAACCCGGTCTTCCCCAGCGGCCTTGATGCAAAGGGCCGCTCCTACCAGGACTTCCGCTGGAGTAAATTCAGGAACTTCTCCCGCGACGAGATGTACACCGTCTTCGCCGAGCACATCTTCCCTTTCCTGCGCACCGGGCTGGTCCAGCTGGCCAACGGCGAGGAATCCTCCTACGCCCATCACATGAAGGACGCCCGCTTCACCATCCCCAACGCCGGGCTGCTTGAGAAAGTCGTCGACATCATAGATGAAATTCCCATGGACGAGCGCGACACCAAGGGCGACCTCTACGAATACATGCTCGGGAAGATCGCCTCGGCCGGCGCGAACGGCCAGTTCCGCACGCCGCGCCACATCATTGACCTGATGGTGAAGATGACGGCGCCGCAGCCGATGGAGGCAATCTGTGACCCAGCCGCCGGCACCGCCGGGTTCCTTGTCCAGGCAGGAGAGTACTTGAGGCAGCAGAACGCCAACCTGCTGACCAGCCCTGAGCAGAGCCGGTTTTTCCACCAAAACCAGTTCCACGGCTACGACTTCGACAGCACCATGCTGCGCATCGGTTCCATGAACATGCTCCTGCACGGCGTCGAGAACCCGGAAATCACCTACCGGGACTCCCTGGCCGACCTGCACGGCTCCGAAGAAGAAAAGTACGACGTCATCCTCGCCAACCCGCCCTTCGCCGGGAGCCTAGACTACGAGAACGTCGCCAAGGACCTGCTTTCCCTGGTCAAGACCAAAAAGACGGAGTTGCTCTTCCTAGCCCTGTTCCTGAGGCTGCTCAAGCCCGGCGGCCGGGCCGCCGTGATCGTGCCTGACGGCGTAATGTTCGGCTCTTCCACGGCCCACAAGGCCCTGCGGAAGATGTTAGTTGAGGACCACAAGCTTGACGGCGTTGTGAAGCTCCCCTCCGGTGTCTTCAAACCGTATGCCGGGGTTTCGACGGCGATACTGTTCTTCACCAAGACGAACTCCGGCGGCACCGACAACGTCTGGTTTTACGACGTCACCTCCGACGGGTTCAGCCTCGACGACAAGCGCACACCGCTGGAAACGTCCGACCTTGGCGACGTCCTGTCTCGCTGGCAGCAGAGGATGACGACGGAGGCAAGCCGGGCGCGCACCGAGCAGTCATTCCTCGTCCCCAAAGCGGAGATTGCCGAGAACGGCTACGACCTTTCGCTCAACAGGTACAAGGAAGTTGAGCACGAAGAGATTGAGCATAAGGAGCCAGCCGAGATCATAGCCGATCTGGAAGTTCTTGAATCTGAGATCGCCCAGAGCCTGGCAGAGCTGAAAGCGTTAGTCCGTGGTTGAGGCTGTTTTGCTCCGTGACGTGGCGAAAATTGATCGAAAATCCGTCGCCCCGGAAAATATTGAGTCTGGTTCGAAGTACGTGGGCCTTGAAAACATTGAATCTGGCGGTCGACTCATAAACGTGGGAACCGTCTCCAGCGGTGACTTAGCTAGTTCGAAGTTCGAGTTCACGAGTGAGCACGTTCTCTATGGGAAGCTACGGCCCTACTTGGCGAAGATCGCGCTTCCGGAGTTCGACGGGATCTGTAGTACGGACATCGTGCCGGTGCTGCCCGGCTCCAAGTTGGACAGGCGATTCCTAGTTCATTTCCTTCGCCAGCCGAACAAGGTGCAGTTGGCCAACTCGTGGGCCACAGGTGCAAACCTTCCGCGGCTCAGTCCAACGGCTTTGGGAAATATGGTCGTACCGCTCCCGCCGCTTGATGAGCAGCTGCGGATTGCAGCCATCCTGGACAAGGCCGAAGAGCTTCGCATCAAACGCCGAAAGGCTCTCGCCCATCTCGAAACCCTCGCCCAGTCCCTCTTCCACTCCATGTTTGGTGATCCGGATCCCGAAAAGGACGGACAGCCGCTCAGTTCGCTGGTACCCCAAGGCGACGGCATCAATTACGGGGTTATACAGCCCGGCGCAGATGTTGCCGGTGGCAAACCGCTCATTCGAGTCAGCGACTTAGCCCTGGGTGGCGTGCGGTTGACTCACCTCAAGGCGATCGCACCCGAAATCGAGGCACAATATAGGCGCTCACGGCTGAAAGGGACAGAGATCCTTGTCAGTTGTGTGGGAACCATCGGCGAAATTGCCACGACGAATTCTGATGTGATCGGCTTCAACATTGCACGGGCTGTTGCCCGAGTTCCCATTGATCGCCCGAGTCTCCGCTTCTACGTTGCCGAATACCTGCGAACAGCGCGCGTAAAGCGATATTTCACCAAAGAGCTGCGGACCGTTAGCCAGCCAACGCTAAACATCAAGCAATTGGGAGACACACTTGTGATCGTTCCACCAGAGGATCAACAAGATCTGTTTGCCGAGAGGGTTTCCGCAATAGAGCGTCTCAAGGACCACCACCGCGAGCAGCTTGACGAACTGGACGCCCTCTTCGCGTCGCTCCAGAACCAGGCCTTCAAGGCGGAGCTCTAATGAGCGAGAGGGTTTCCGCCACGACGGACTCTGAGGTGCCGATCTGGCCGATGTTCGTGGCCCACGTACTCGGGGTACTCGCCGCCGGCGAGACGCTGCACCGCCGGGACATCGTGAGCCGTGCCATATACGCTGCGGGACTGTCGGAGGCGGCGCGGTTGGAGACGCTGAACACCGGTGGCCTCCGCTCCGAGCAACGGCTCGGTTGGGCCATCAGCAACCTCCTCAAAGCCGGATGGATCGAGCGGCCGGTCCGGGCCAACTACCGCATCACCGAAGCGGGGCGGGAGTGGTATTCCAGCCACCCGGAAGGTATCAGTGACTTTTCCACGGCGCGGATGCTGTTTGCACCCTACTGGCCGCAGTCGGATGCCCGGAAACCGACGCTGTCCGACGTCGATGAGACACTCGTGGAGGATATTGACCCGATCGAACAGATCGAATCCGGGATCAACCGCATCCACTCCGACGTCGGCGACGCGCTCCTAACACGTCTCCGGGAGAACCACCCCGACTTCTTTGAGCAGGCGGTTGTCGATCTACTCCTCAAGATGGGCTACGGCGGGGCCGAGCAGAGGGGAAAGCGCATCGGTGGCAGCAATGACGGCGGTGTCGACGGGGTCATCGACCAGGACGCGCTGGGTCTGGACCGCATCTACGTGCAGGCCAAACGGTACGCCAATGGCAATACGGTCGGCCGGGAAGCCATTCAGGCCTTCGTCGGCGCACTGCACGGCGTCGGCGCTTCCCGCGGCGTTTTCATCACAACGAGCGCCTTCACCTCCGGGGCACGGGATTACGTGAAGGCTGTTCCTTCGCGGGTCATTCTTATCGACGGTGCCCGGCTTGTGGGGCTGATGATCAAGTACCGGGTGGGAGTCCAGGTGAAGCAGAGCTACGACATTGTCGAGCTTGACGAGGACTTCTTTGAGTAGTTACATCCCCGGAACGGAATGTCGCATTGCCACAGGTCTGAGTTGAAACCGGTGTTGCCCGGCCCTATGCCGGGCAGCATCATCTAGGCTCCAGAGAGAAGATCAACAGAGGAGTGGCATTGGGGGATGTGAACAGCAACTTTGCTGTACTGCAGGCTGAGTGGCCGGGTATTGCGAAGGAAGCGCGGCTCGCCGAGCTATACGCGCGGAAGGACCCACGGTCTTCGCTGCTCTACGCTCGCAGGTCAATTGAGGCGCTGTTGGATTGGCTCTACGAAGCTGATGGCTCTCTCACGATGCCCTACAAAAGTGATCTCAACGGCTTGATGTCGGACCCGACGTTCAAGCGGCTCGCGGGCGAGACGATCGTGGGCAAGTTCCACCTCATTCGCAAGGTCGCGAACAGCGCCATCCACACCAACGCTGCCATCACAGTCCAGCATTCTGAGCAGACCATTCGGGAACTCTTCCACGTCTGCATCTGGCTTGCGCTTCGCTACACCCGGGATCCAGCCAACCGCCCAGCCTCAACTGTTGCATTCAACGGACAGTTCCTCAGCCCGACGCCGAAGCCGGGCGTTACGGTGCCCGCCGAGAAGCCCCGCACCGCGGGTCAGACGGCCAAACTCGCCGAAGAATTGGCCACCAAGGACGCGGCGCTGGCCGCTCAAAAGCAGGACAACGAGCAGCTTCAGGCCCAGCTTGTGGCCCTGCGTGCCGAGATCGCCCGGGCAAAGGAAGAAAACAAGAAGCTCCCGGACAGCCATGACTACTCAGAAGTCGAAACCAGGGTCTACATCGACCTCTATTTGGGCGAATCAGGATGGGCGCTGGACAACGCCGAGGATCGAGAGTTCGAAGTTCACCACATGCCCACCCACGCCGGCCCCACCACGGGAACCGGGTTCGTGGACTACGTCCTGTGGGGATCGGACGGCAAGCCACTCGCCGTCGTCGAAGCCAAACGCTCAGCCAAGTCACCCTACGACGGGCAGCAGCAGGCCAAGCTCTACGCCGACGCACTGGAGACGGAGAAGGGCCAGCGCCCGGTCATTTACTACAGCAACGGTTACGAGCATTGGATCTGGGACGACGCCTCCGGCTATCCTCCCCGGCCGGTCCAAGGCTTCCACACCCGGAACCAGCTCCAGCTCATGGTGGACCGCCGTAGCACCCGGAAACCTCTTGCTACGGCGGCCATCAATACCGAGATCGCCGGCCGCAGCTACCAGCAGGCCGCCATCCGGGCCGTCACCGACGCCCTGGAAACGGACAAGGAACGCAAGGCGCTGCTCGTTATGGCGACGGGCTCCGGCAAGACCCGTACCGTCGTCGCACTGTCCAGCCTGCTGATGCAGGCAAACTGGGCCAAACGTGTCCTGTTCCTGGCCGACCGGGTCGCACTGGTGGACCAGGCCGCCCGCGCCTTCAAAACCTATCTTCCCGGATCATCGCCCGTAATTCTGGGCCGCGGCGTGGAGGCGGACAGCCGCATCCACATCGCCACGTACCCGACGATGATGAACCTGATCAACGAACGGACCGACGACGGCACGGTCCTGACGCAACGATTCGGTATCGGCCACTACGACCTGATCATCATCGATGAGGCCCACCGCTCCGTGTACCAGAAGTACCGGGCCATCTTCGATTATTTTGATGCCTTTCTCGTTGGCCTCACGGCCACCCCGCAGTCTGAGGTGGACCGCAACACATACTCCCTGTTCGACATCGAGGACCACGTCCCCACGTTCGCTTACGAGCTGACGCAGGCAATCTCCGACGGTTACCTCGTGCCGCCCCGGACCGTTTCCATTCCGCTGAAGTTCCCAGTCGAAGGAATCCGCTACGAGGAACTATCCGAGGAGGAAAAGGAGGACTGGGACTCCGCTGAATGGGATGAGGACGGGGAGATCCCGGATGCCGTGGATCCGGCCATCCTGAACACCTGGCTGTTCAACGCCAACACCGTGGACAAGGCACTCGAAGTGCTGATGACCCGCGGGCACAAGGTCGCCGGGGGAGACCGGATCGGGAAGACGATCGTTTTCGCCAAGAACCAGAAGCATGCCGAATTCATCGCCCAGCGGTTCAACATCAACTACCCGCAGTACGGGGGCACCTTCGCGAAGATCATCACGCACAGCGTCAACTACGTCTCCACCCTGATCGATGGCTTCGCCCGTGCTGAGGACAGTCCGCACATTGCCGTGTCCGTGGACATGCTGGACACCGGGATCGACGTGCCCGAAGTGGTCAATCTGCTCTTTTTCAAGGTGGTGCGCTCCAAGACAAAGTTCTGGCAGATGGTGGGCCGCGGCACCCGGCTCAGGCCGGAACTGTACGGCCCCGGTGAGGACAAGCAGGACTTCTTCATCTTCGACGTCTGCCAGAACATTGAATACTTCAACGCCGAACTGCCCGGTTCCGAAGGATCCCTGGGCCAATCCCTGGCGCACCGCAGCTTCGCCGTCCGGACCCAGCTGCTGGCCGAAGTCCGCACCGCCGGGCTCGACGGCGACTTCGTGCCGGCACTTCAATCCGGCCTTGTGGGGCAGGTTGCGGGGCTGCCCCGGCAGAACTTCCTGGTGCGCCCGCAGTTGGAGTGGGTGGAGAAATTCTCGAAGCCCGCTTCGTGGGGAACCCTTACCACGCAGGATCTGACAGACCTGCAAACCAAGCTGGCCCCCTTGGCGACAATGGCTTCCGCCGCCGATACGGAGGAAGCCAAACGCTTCGACCTGCTGATGTACCAGGCGCAGCTGGCCTCGCTGACCTCCGCGGCGGCCGTCGAGCCTTACCGCAAGAAGATTGTTGAGATTGCGTCCGCCCTGCAGGACCAGCCGAACATTCCTGCCATCGCGGCCCAGATGGTCCTGATCCAGTCGATTCTGGAAGGCGAGGAATGGGGCCAGGTCTCGCCGCAGTGGCTTGAGCTGATCAGAGTGCGGCTCCGGGGGCTGGTGCACCTGATTGAGAAGAAGCGTCGCAGGGTGGTCTACATGGACTTCGAAGACACCCTCGGCGAGATCGTGGAAGGTGAGCTGAAGGGGATCGTGACCGGTTCGGTTGATCTGGCCCGGTACCGCGAGAAGGCCCGACTGTACCTTCAGGGCTTTCTGGACCACATGGCCATCCATAGACTCCGCCGCGGGCTGCCCCTGACCGAGACCGACCTTGCTGAACTCCAGCGCATGCTAATTGAGAGCGGCGCGGGTTCACCCGAAGAACTTGAAGCAGCCACTAAGCAGGCACAGGGTCTAGGGCTTTTTGTCCGGTCACTGGTAGGCATGGACCGGCAAGCGGCGTTGGACTCCTTGTCCGAGTTCGTGGGCGACAAGACTCTCAGCGCCAATCAGCTGCATTTCGTTGACATGATCGTCCAGCAGCTCACCGAGAACGGCGTCGTGGATGTCGGCGCGCTGTATGAGTCACCCTATAGCGACGCGGCCCCTGCCGGGCCGGAGAGCTTGTTCCCGGAGGCGGATGTGGATTTGCTGGCTGAGGCGCTGAACCGGGTGCGCGTTTCGGCGATGGTGGGATAAAGGCGCGCCTTGGTTTGGTCTGATTGGGAGGGAAGTGTCTGTGGAAGCTGTGCCGGGTCCTGCCATGTCGATGGTCGGAAAGCTGCTTGAGGAAGTCTCGTGGGAACACGCCACCAGTTACCGTCAAGGCGGCCGGGGACGGGAGAACGTACTGAGCGCAGAAGTCATGATGGCCCTGGACTTCCTTCCCCGTGATCGCTTCCTCGGTGCCGCAATTCGTGCAGCGACCGGGGCCGACCGCGCCAGGAATGTCCTGATCAATGAGATCGAAGAAGCCGAACTTCGATTCCTGCCAGGAGATATGACGCTCGCACCGAACCGGTCAGGAAAAGACCACCTGGTGGTGCAGCCAGATGCTCTCATCACGTCTCCGAACTCTTTCGTCTTGGTCGAGGCCAAGCGTGTCCGAGCGAGTTCGTTCCAGCCAGAGCAGCTGGCGAGGGAATACGTGGCAACGATGGCGCATGCAGACAATCGAACTCCTCTGATCCTGCTGCTGGGTGCGGAACCTCCAGTTCTGGTTCGAGGCCGTGGCCGGATGAGCATCGAAGACGCCATCTCCTCCGAACTTGAGTCCGTTCTGTTACGCGCCAACAACGAGCAGCTGGCGATGGAAGGGCTGGTCGAACGGATCCATGATGTCTTCTGCTGGATTACCTGGTCGGAACTCTCGGCCGTGATTGGCAGTCAGGCTGCGGGATTCGTTACGGCGGACCCGTCTGTGGACGCTTCCGTCCAGCGCCTCGCAAATTCCGTAGGTTCGTCGATTGCCTGGCATGCGTAGCCGGAGTCAGGAGCATTACGAGACTGCCTTCAATGACTTGGGTACATGCATGCCCACAGCGGGGGCAATATCTATCCCGGGGGACGGCTGAGCTCGACGTACGTTCGGTAGCTGGCGAGATGATCGCCACGGGCATACGGCGGCCTCCGTTCGGCGTCTTCACGGACCAACTCCGCTACAAGGCGATGCGTGAGTTGACCCGTGCCCACACGCAGCCGCGACGGAAACGGTGGACGGACCTCTTCAATAACGGTGGCCACTCATAACCGGTGAGGCCATGCGGCATTCCGCAACGAGAATGGCCCACCACCGAGCGCCGCACTCAAAAGTGCCGCTCAGCGTTCCCGTAAACGGAACGGAAGAACCGCCTATTCGGGCTGCGATTTAACCGCTATCCCTGGTTAACCGTCACAATCCGTGCACCGTACGGAGAGTTGCAACGGAAAGGCAAATTACATGCATTGCCCGTTTACACGGCCTCTGTGGCCCTCGGGCATCGGCGACGCTTCGAGGTAGGACTCGCAACGATGACTAGGTGGACTAGGCCGAGCCCGTTCGTTCTGAAGGACCGACGTGGAGGCTGGACATCGGCCAGCCGGTGTCCAGTAAAAGACAAATGAGTTGGATTTGCGGCGTTCGGTGGGATGCGTGGTGGTGCAAAGTATCGTGTAGTCCATGAAGATTGAATCCGAAGACATTGACATAGAGAGCCTCCTTTCGGGGCGGTACTTCACACTCGCGGCAAGGACCTTGCCGTAACTGACTTGATCAAGAATCATTTCAGCAAGCACATGAAGGCAAAGAGCTCGGTAGACGCCGTCAAGCTCAAGTGGGGATCAATTCTCAAGACGATTCATGATTCTTCAGCCGACATAACCTCCGATGCGTTCATCCACCACTTCTGGCTTTCGAGGTACGAGGCAGTGCCTTTGAAGAAGCTGTATCCTGTAATGAAGAAGAGAATAACTTCCAAGGAAGCGCCGACGTACCTTACGGCATTGGAACATGACGCCGGTTACTACCGTGCGATCCACGAACCGTCCTTTATGTGGGAAAAAGGTGAGGTAAGGGCGGCGCGGGCACTTGCGGCCATCCAGCTCTTCCGATTGGTGCAGCCTACGCCCGCTGTGCTCTCACTCGTAAGAGCCTTCAAAGACAAGAATATCAAGCTTGGAAAAACGGCCGAAGCCCTCGAAGCTATCGAGAATTTTCACTTCGCCTTTACGGCCGTGACGTCATCCCGTTCCTCAGGCGGTATCTCGGGAATGTACTCGTCATTCGGGCGCAAGCTGTTTGAGTGCGGCGACGATGCGAATGCCGCAGCCATCGAAATAAGACTCTTCATTGACAAGCTGCGGTCACGCCGCCCTCCTCTTGATGAATTCAAAGTCGGATTCAAGCAGATTCTATATACGAGTGCTAATTCTAAACAAAGAAACCTGGTCCGCTACATCCTTCGGAAGTTCGCCGAGGAGGGCACATACCGATTCTCGGTTGATTTTGAGGACCTGACTATCGAGCACTTGGCTCCCCAAGACCTAATCGGGACTGATGCATGGAATGAAGAGACAATAGGTCAATTGGGCAACCTTTTCTTCCTGGATCCCAAAATGAACGGCAAACTAAGCAACAGGCCATTTGTCGACAAATTGGCGCTGTTGGAGGCCAACAGCTGTAGTGTTCCCGAGTTTATACGGTCCCGCCCGGAATGGGACGAAGCTGCGATCTTGGCACACACCGACGCGATGGCCGAGTTGGCATACTCCAAGATCTGGGCGATTTGAGCGGACAGGCGCGCACACCTAGCATGGTGGACCCCACACGTAGAGGACGGGCCCCACGCAGCCCGGGATAATTCCCGGGCTCGGCGGGGCCCTTCCTGCTATTTTTTGAAATAGTTCAAAAAGGACTCGACTTCTTGAGACTTGTTCGGGCAGAAGTAGGCGACGGTCAGGCGCACGCCGCTCACACCTCCGCCCGTGGAGTTGCCGCCGACGGAGCGCACTGAAACGCCGAGGCTAGTGCCGGTCTTCTCGCAGACTTGCTGCTTCATGAAGTCGGCGAAGCTCTCCACGTTGTCGGGCACGACGCCGAGGGCCGCGAGGTCTGCCTTGTAGGAGCCTGTAGTCGGGACGGTGGACGGCGTGGGCTTAGGCGTAATCGTCACGGTCTGTGTCACCGTCGCTACGGCGGTGGAGCTGGCGGTGGTTGGTGTGGCTGGATCCGCGCTGACGGCGGCGCCGCTACATCCAGTCAGAATAGTGATGGACAGGAGCGCGGCGCCGGGAATGGCGAGTTTTTTCATGGTTCCCCCAATAGTTGATGAAGTGTCGTTGGGCACGATACCGGGCAAGGGCGACATTTAGTCTTCACGCACACCGAGCCAGCGTTTGCTGCTGAAAAATGCGGAAAGGCGCCTCTCGCAGCCTCGAAAGCCATTGCGCGATGCCAGTTTGTGGGCCTCTGATGGGGCCCAGGCAAGGCAAGCTGGACCTTGAATGTAGTAGGTGCTTGGCCAAGGGGCGCCCGGCCTGACTTGGGCTGGATCCGGGGAAATTAGCAAAACTGAGCCGGGCCAGAGTGGATCGGGAAGCGCTTCGATCCATGCGCGCTGGACGTGGTCGAAGCGGTTCCACCTGATCGTTATCCAGGATCCGGTGGGTTCGAGGGAATCGACGCTCAGAACTGTCACCTCTGCTGTGGTGCGGTGCGCCAGCTTTGCCTCGTCGAAGCGATTCCACTTTTCGTTTGCGGCCGCTGTCCAAAAACGAAGCCGGCGCAGGCGCGCCAACCAGACGGCGCCGGCAATAGTGGTGGCCAGGAGGGCTGCAAGCGCTGTCGCCTGCAGCAGCAAGGTAGGCGGCCAGCTGGCGACCATGGTTCCCATAAGGTATGTGACACAAATCGAGAGGGCCACGCTGGTCAGAACCAACGCAGGTGTCGCAAGCTTCGGCTTCAGGACTGGGTTTGCATCCATTGGACTACCGTCTCGACCAGTCTAGATTTGCCAGCCGACATTGATAAGCCGGACTTCCCAAATAATCGCATCATCAGGCAACGTCGAAGCCTGCCGGAAACTGGCATACGACAGCGCGGATTGGTCAACAAGACGGGCGATCCTTGCACGCTGCTCCTGTTGTTCCCAGTCGTATGAGCCAGGAACTGGTCCCAGGGGGAGGGGCGAGTCATCGATACCCCATCTGTCCCTGTGGATGGCGGCTCGGCGAATGACGTCCGTCGCATGCTCCGGAAGCGTATTCGGACCCAAGGTCGCCCCGAGCACCCGTTTCCATTCGGTGTCACCCATCATGGCGTCGCGGGCTACACGGGTCATCCGCTGCTGGATCCGGTCCCGAACCTGGTTGATCATGTCGGCCAGATCGGGACGAGAGGTGCGGACAGTTTCAGCCAAGGGATCATTTCCATTCGTGGGCATCCCGGTCAGAAACTGACGGAGTCGGGACTGGACCACCGCTGCCATATCTCGAGCAGACGCTTCTGTTCGCAGAGCAGCGATGACAACACGTTGCGTGCTTGGACGGCTAACGCCAGTGGCCTGGCGCCACGCTGCGACAGTCGCGCCCCACGAAGAAGACTGCTGAATTTCGGAGGACCTGCCGGGCGAGTGGGCATCAAGGAACCCCGCCAGGTCCTCGGCGGCTGCGATTTGTGCGAGGTAGCCGTATTCAGCACTGAGGCGCTCCAGGGTGTCCGCCTGCGACTGCTCGGCCTCGCGGACTTCGTGGGCCGTGCGTTCTGCTCCCTCGGCGGCAAGGACCTCACCAAGGATCTGGCGCCACGAGGACGGCAACACGGGATCCAGAGGCTCGTCGGCCGAAGGGTCGTTTTCGCTGACGTATGCGTGGTTTCCGGCTCGTCCGCGGGTCATGCTCACGTACAGCAGTTCACGGGTGAGCCGGCCCTGGGTGACTACGGTGTGTCCGGTGTCCACGGTGATTCCCTGCGAGCGGTGGGCCGTCGTCGCGTATCCCAGCTCAATTGAGGCCTCAACGTATTCCCGGCCAAGAATGATCGTTGCGCCGGTGTCCCGGCGAACCGCGGTCAGCGAGCCGTCGCGCCTGCCTGTACGGACGACGTCGAGCACTGTTCCGTTCCGGATGAAGTCACCGCTGCTGTCGGTGAAGCTGCGGTCATTGTGGCGGGCAATGACGGTGTCGCCAGCGCCGGCCCGCGACCCGTCGCTCAGCGGCACCGTGTGTTCCGCATCCACGGAACCCTGGATGACGCGGTCGGCCTGGGCGCGCTGGTTGAGCATGCTGACCGTGTCATTGTCGGCCGCAATGAGAATGGACGACTTGCCTTCCTGGAGGTCCGATTGCCAGCTCAGATAGGCTTCGTCGACCATATCGACGTACGAACCGTGTTGGATACGTTGGTGCCGGTCATAGTCAGCGACGGCCGCGAAGTCACCGGAACGGAGCTTGAGCGATGCGTCCTGCTCCCACATTTGTTCGAACCGCCAAATGGTGCTCAGCCGTACTGTCTTGCCTTGCCGGTCGAGCCACCCGAGCGTACCGCCGGCGTCAATGGCGTCCAATTGCCCGGGGTCGCCCACCAGCAGCACCTTGGCCCCGGCGTCCCGGGCTTGCTGGACGAGCGCGGACAGCTGAAAGGTGGAGACCATGGAGGCCTCATCGACGAGGACCAGCTGGTTGGGATGGAAACGCCACCTGTCCTGTTCTGCGGCGAGCCGGGCGGACTTCTGAGCGAGCCGAAGGGTCAACGGACCGGGGGTAGCGCCGACGGTGAGCTGTTGCTCCGTGTCGAAGAACCGTGCAGCCCGATGGCCGGCTCCCTGGCCGACCGACTCGTAGAGCCATTTCGCGACGTTTTCAGTAGTCAGCGCCAGCTCCCGCCCGAGGACCTCGGCGCTCGCCGCGGCCGGCGCCAGCCCGACGACGGTACCGGCCCCGAATTCAGCTTCCCAGGCAGCCTTGACCGCACCGAGAGTGGTGGTCTTGCCAGTACCGGCGGGACCGACGACGGCATCAAGCCGGTTGCCGCTGAGCAGCACCTCGGCCGCCGCCGCGCGCTGGTCACTGTGGAGCTCAATCCGACCGCGGTGTTTGTAGCCGGCGAGCGATTCCATGGTGACCGCCGCGCTCACGGTCGGGCCGCCGTCGTCGTTCCGTGCCGCCATGACGACATCCTCATTGGCGAGGGTCGCCGTGTCTGTGTAGAGCCGGGAGCCGTGGAAGTCGAAGATACTGCGGTTTGCGAAGCGGAGGTCGGGCTGTGCGTTGGCGAGGACGGTGTAACGGTACTCGTTGAGTGGAACGGACTGATTTTCTGCGGCGGTGGCGACGGTATCGATCATGGTGTTGCGGTCCGCCGGCGTGTGGCAGCGGATGTCGGCGCAGACCCGTTCGGCTTCCGCGAGGAGGTTCCACCGGTTCCAGGTGGCGCGTTTCGCCGCAACGCGCTCGCGTGTCAGTGAGCCGACAGCGTCGATCCAGTCGGCCGTGAAGTCACCGGTGCGGTACGGGGCTGCGTGGGAGCGGCGCACGGTGTTGGCGAGAACGAGGCTGGGCTCGAATCCTTTGGCCGCTGCGCGGGCCCGCCACTGTGCGGACAGCTGATGGAGTGGCGCGGCGGACTCCGGTTTGGCGCTGCGGGTGGAAAGGGTTGCCTGCTGGCGGAGCTTGATGGTGGTTGTAGCGGTTGGGGGAGTGCTGTGCCTGGCGGTCCATTCGGCGACGAGGCGGTCGGTTTCCAGATCGATGAGCCGGGAGCGGTTGGAGAATTCGCGGATCAGCACCTGGTCGACGCCGGTGAGTTGCTGGCTGGGGTTGTGCGTGTCCGCGGCCGGCTCTCGGATCTCTGCGTCGGTGCCGAGAGTCCGGTGGAGTGCGTCGAAGAGGAGACCGTTGTAGTGCTCGCTGGCAGCGACCGCTGCCTTGTAGAGCGTCCGTGAATCCAAGGTGACCCACGCATCGTCGGTGATGCGCTGGACGCGGTTGGCGATGACCAGGTGGGTATGCAGCTGCGGATCCCCGGCACGGGACTCCCAATGGTCGAAGGCGGCGGCAATGGCACCGCGGGTGCCGAGGTGGGCGACGCCGTTGCGGCCGGCCCTCGTGTGGATGACGGACTCTTCGAGCCACTGCAGGGTGGCGTTGACGGCGTCGTGGTGGGTCTGGAGGATCTGGTCCTGTAGGGCGCGGGGGCTCAGAGCCCAGAGGACAGACACGGATTTGGGAACGCTGAAGGTGAGGTCAAAGCCGACGACGGCGTGGCGCGTTTCGGTTCGCCCCTGACTGTCCTGGACGACGGTGGGTTGGCCGTGCGGACGGCCCAGGGGAGAGCCGGTGTCCGGGTGGACAGCCTGATCGAAGAGGGCTTTGGCCTCGGATTCCGTGACGACGTCTCCGCTGGTCCGGCTGACGCCTTCCAGGCCTGAACCCAACCAGCGTCCCTGCGGCGTGCCCGCTTTCATGTAGTACGTGGTGGCATCTGCCGGCGTGACCGTCAGATCGTCCAACATGGTGGTCTTGAAAAGGTACTTCAGGCCCGACTGGGCGGATAGCCGGGCGATGGACATGGTCATTGCTTCTGCGCCTCCCGATGGCGGCTGGAGGATGTCCACCCTCGTCGGCGGAATACGGCTTTCGTGGTGTCGTCTATTTCGAGGCCGGTGGCCTGGGATAGAGCCAGCAGCCTGCCTGCCAGGTGGACCAGGTCTTGGGCGTCAGATTTGTGGTCGGTCTGGTGACGGTCGATGTCGGCGCGGAGGCTCTTGATGATGGCTCGTTTTTCCGCGTTCTCTGCTGCCAAGTGGTCGATGTCCACGGCTTGGGACCGGAGCTGGACACGGAGTAAATTGAGGAGTTGGCTGCTCTTTGCGAGGGCTGCAGAAAAGCGGGCCTCGGCGTCGTGCTGGCCTGCCACTGGGGCAGTTGCTTTGGCGCGTGGGTCCGGCGTAGCGAGTGCGGTGGGAGCCGGTGGCGCCCCCTTCGCCGTCTGCCGGCGTCGACGATCACGTTGTCTGTTGGCGCAGCGGGTAGAGCAGAACCGCTGTGACGTGCGCGACGGCTCGAAGCGCTCGCCGCATTCCCGGCAAATCTTTCCGCTCACAGTCGTTCATCAACGCCGACGCGCCCTGCGACATGACTTGCCGTGAGTGCGCGCTCACGGCGATAACCTTGGATGCCAGAGGTGTGAGGGTGGTGGTTTTTTGTGCTCTGGACATGTCCAGAGCACAGGCGTTCAATGGTGGTAGGCGAGTCTTGGCGGGTCATTTGAGCGGGCTGATTCGTCGAAGGACAGCGGGCATCGATACGAGCCAGCGGTCCAGATGATGGGATTCCTATGGGACATTTTGAGGACTCTGAATATTCGTCGGCGTGCAGCGCTGCGGAGGGCTTCCGAGCGCTGAACCTGCCAAGCCGTCTTTCCTTGGACCGTCTGATCTCGATCATTGAAAGGGCCCGCGGACGGCGGATTGAGATCGACGTTTGTGAGTCCTTGAACAGCGGAACGGTCTGTGGGCTGTGGCTGTCCACGAACACTCGGGAGATCATCCTGCACGCGCCGACGCCGTCGGCGCTTCACCGCCAGCAATTTATCCTTCACGAACTCGGACATATGGTGCTCCGCCACGATGAGGCGGTGGTGTCCGCGAACTACGCCGAGACCCTGTTTCCTAATCTTTCAGGCGAGAAGGTCTCGCGCATCCTGGGGCGCAGTGACTTCCTGGATCACATCGAAGCCGCCGCCGAGACCCTGGCGGATCTCTTCGCCGCTGCAATCCGGGACAGCAGCATTGAGCCCCGCTCGTTTGAAAGGATTTTGGGGTGATCCAGGTCTTTGCCGCCGCCGTGATCTGGGGCTTAGTCCTGTGCCTAATTCCAAGCATGAAGCGGCGCAGCGACCACAGCATCATGGTGGCTGCCGTGACTATTGCCACCGCACTCACCCTGAACGTCGACACAATCTACCTCGAGGGAGACCGGCTTCTCGGAGGCCGCAATGTCCTCGACCTGGTGGCCAACATCTTCATGGTCGTCGGGATCTACTTCTTGTCCCGGGCGATACTGCGGGCGGCCGATCCAGACGAGACGATGGACCGGCGCAACAGGGGCGGATTAGTTCTTCTGGGACTGGTCGTCGTCGCACTGATTCTGAGTTTCAGCCTGGTTGATGCCCCGCGGACGTCCACCGCTTTTATGAAGGACTATGGCGGCCAGTGGGCAGCCGCCGCGTACTCAAGCATCCAGTTCCTCTACATCGGAGCGGTGGTGACCGTCACCGGCTATACGTGCTTCAAGTTCCGTGGCGAGATGGCTAGGCCGTATTTCCGGCTCGCACTCACTTTCATCGGCGTAGGGTGTTCCTTGGCCGTGATGCTCGTTCTTGCGGTGCTGGGCATGGATGTCTTGCACGTGATGGGAGAGATCGAGTCGATGATGCGGCTCTCCTATGTGTACGACGCCGCGGTATTCGGAGCCATGGCGTTTCTGTGTGTGGGCCTTGCCCTGCCGCCCATCGCGCGTGGCCTCGAGCGCAGGTCCGATTCGCGGGCCGCCGCCGTCCTCCTCGACCGCTTGGCTGAGCCTTGGGAACGAACCACCGCGGCTCGCGCCGGCGTTCGGCTCAATGTTCCGGCGGTAGCCGGCGCCCCGCGGGATGCGTCCAAGCAGCGACTCCACCGGATGCTGGTTGAGATCCGTGACGCCCTCCTGGTCGACCCCGAACTTGCCAAGTCACTAGGGCAGAGTGATATTCAGGTACTGGCTGAAGCGGAGGAGTATCTCGGAACCCGGCTTTCCACACCCGGGCATTGGGGAGCCAGGACGTCAATCAAGGGGGAATTGAAGTCATGACAGACAGCGACCGCGGGCTCTCCGAAACGCCGCAAGCACGCCTCGCCCGAAAGTTGAATCTCCTCCTGGATCTTTTTGAGGCCCAAGGGTCTTCGCCGTTGACCTATCCGCAGATCAGCCGGCACATGGAGGAGCGGGGAACGCCCTTGTCCCGCTCCCGGTGGGCCTACATGCGCAGCGGAGACGGTCCCATGGCGACGGACACCGCACTTCTACGGAACCTTGCCGACTACTTTGGCGTCGACTCCCTGTACCTCCTGGACGACGCAGGGGAGATTCCCGATTTGGTCGATGCCCAACTGCAGCTGTTGCGGACGCTAAGGGAAAAGCGCGTCAGGAATTTTGCAGCCCGTCAGCTGCAGGCGATTTCCCCCGCCACCCTGCTGCGTTTACGCCAAGTAATCGACGACCGCATGAAAGAACCAGAGGACGACGGCGGTGCGTAAGGCGGCTGCAGGCGTGGTCATCGGAGGTGCCATGACTGGCGCCGCAGCGCTTCTTGCTGCTGTCTATTTCGCGCGTCAGATTGTGGTGCCCGCATCGCGGCGAGTTGAGGATCTGCCGATTCTCCGGGTTTTCCGCGACAACACCGCTTCATTGCTGATTGAACTGCCTGCGTCGCCCCGGACCACGGTTCCGGGCCGCTACAGCATCTGGTTTGCCAATGGCGCAGGCCACGCCTGTATCGGAAAGATCGTGGCCACCGACGACGGCGCATGTCCCGCCGCCGTCGGGACGGTGACGCGACTGGTTGAACGGGTTGACTCGGGGGACCTGCTGAGCGCCAAGGCCGGGATCTGGAGCGGGTACGTCTATCCAACGCCGGACCCGCTGGGCCTTCCCTACAAAGACGTGGGAATTCCGGTGGATAACGGCATGGCGCCCGCCTGGCAGTTCCCACCCTCTGACGCCTCGCCAGGAGATTCCGGGACCTGGGCCCTCCATGTCCATGGACTGGGAGGCAAGAAATCCGGCGCACTACGCGGTGTACCCGTGGCAGGCCGGCTGGGGTACACCTCTCTAGTGGTTTCATTCCGGAATGATGGGGAAGCGCCGGCGTCAGCTGATGGCCGCTACCACCTGGGACAGTCCGAGTGGCGCGACGTCGACGGAGCTGTGTCTTATGCCCTGGATCAGGGCGCTAGCCAGATTGTGCTGTTCGGTTGGTCCCTCGGCGGCACGATTGCACTTCAGTTGACCCTGGAGTCGGAGTTCCGGGACCGCATTGCCGGGCTCGTTCTCGATGCGCCGGTCATTGACTGGACGAGCACGCTGATGGCCAACGCCCGATCCAGCAAGCTTCCGCGCTGGATTGCGGCCCTGGGGCTGCGGATTCTTGAGTCACCTCGGCTGTGTTGGATCGCCGGGCTGGGTACAGCCTTGAATTTGGGTGCCCTGGATGGGGTGGAACGAGCGGGCGAACTCCGCCTTCCTGCCCTGGTGATCCACAGTGAAAGGGACCGGTCGACTCCCTTTGCGGTTTCCCGCCGGTTCGTTGACCGCCGTCCTGATATAGCCACACTGGTGACGTTTCCCTCTGTGGAGCACACGCAGGAGTGGAACATTGATCCGGAGGGGTGGGACGGAGCGGTGTTTGCGTGGCTCCGAAACCGTGTGCAGTCAGGCTGACTGCCGGTTCCCGGGAAGGTCAATCTCTCTATACGGGTTCAGGATGCCTCAAGCCCGCGATTCCGATACGCCGTGTTCCTATCCATGGTCCAGCCAGCGACTATTCCTCGACCGATCATTTGGTCGCTGAGCCTGGCCAGGTAGTAGCCGGGGTCGGCCTCCAGGGCGAGTTGCAGGAACTGGTGAGCCTTGCTGCCTCTGCCTTCCCACCAATTGATGAAGGCGATGGCGGTCAGGATGGGGGCGGAGTGTCTGGTACTGCTGCGTGTGTAAGCATGTAGCAGCAGTTGCTCTGCCCACTCGACCCGGGACCAGTGCGGCTTGCTGTTCGTCTGGGCTAGGAGGACACGGTCCATGGGTTCGTCGATTCCGGGTATGTCCGCCATGAGTTGATCGCGAATGGTGGGGAACTGAAGGTTCGCGATCAGGCTGATGATTTGCTCGTCGTTTGGGTACGATTTCGCGTCCAGCATTTCCGTCCAAAGCGTCCGGGCCCGGTCCATGACATCTCGGACGTTCAGGCTCTGCATTGATTCCATGCAACTTTCGACGGCGTCCGCCGTCTGGGTTTCTTTGGTCGAGGCCGGCAAGGTGATGCGGTTAGTAGGGGCGATGGTGCTGCCGCGGTAGACGAACTCGGCGTTGATCTGGCTGGACTGCGTCGACGTAAGGGGCAGCGATGGTCCGCCCATGGGGTCGCCGTCGTATTGGGAAACTGTGTCGTCTCCTACAAGGAGGCCGTCGCGGATGGTCATTCCCCGCACGGCCAGGGCCCCTGTTAGTGCCGCAATGGTTGCGGCGTGCGGCCTCGAGCGGCCGGCCTCTGGGGGCAATGACGTGTATAGGGCGAAGACAACGCTGGCGGCCTCAGCGTCGTGGGCTAAGTATCCGGCGATGGTTTGTGCGTAACTCATTTCTGCTCCGGGCTGCGGCAGGTCAACGCGCAGTGTGGCCCCGACATGATTGTCGACAAGGGTGATGCAGACGAGGCTCTCGCGGGGCCAAAAGCCCAAGGTGTGCCCGATGAAACTGAGAACGTCGGCGGGCGTTTTGATGGTGAACATTTCCATGATTCTTCTCCTTCAGCGACTGGCGGGCACCGGGCGTGCTTGTCAGATTTCGGCGTCGTTCTGATAGAGGAGTCACCGCTGGGTATGAGGGGCCGGAGTGCAACTTGGGGAACCGGGAACGATCCAAAACTTCGCGAGGAAATAAGCGACGGAGGAGCGCCGAGTGAAATTTTGGATCGCGACCGGCGCAGGGCGCCCTGGTTGCGCGGAGGGCCCGCCCAGCGATGATGGGGGATCAGAATGACTAACAGCCAAGATGCTTCTGGACATTCATGGATGAGCGGGACTTAGGCGGCATGACGCCAGCGAGTTTCGTGCCAACACCGGCCCGGAGCCTGTCGGGTCGGGCCGAGTGCTGGAGGGATTGTCGGGACCGAGCAAAGCGTGTTGGACGACGGGCGGTCGTGGACTTTCAGGCGCCCAATCCTGGGCTGGCAATTCCACAGCAGCTATCGACGACGGCATCAGACTTGAGCGGGAGATTGGCGCGCCCTAGCGGGGTCCGTTCTTAGCCGTTCGGTTCGAAGTCAAAATCAAGGTCCTGGAGGCTTCTGAGACGTCGCCAAGTAGAAGCGACAGGGCCGGCGGGCAGGGTTGCTGAAATGGGCATCCGGTCCACGGCGGTTAGTTGTTTCAGATCGAGGCCGGTCAGTACCGCGATATCTCTGACGGGGACCTGGAATGTTCGGAACGGACCTAATGGGGGAGCTTCGTCGAGTGCTCCAGGGCGGGGTACATCCGGGAGGTCCGCCAGTTGAGGGGTCTGGTCCAGAACGTATCCGGTGGCAGCGAGGGAGCCGTGGTGCATGAATGCGGCAACTTTGAAGAACTTCAGCGGGATCTGCACGCCGCGGTAGACCGGGTCGGTGGCACCGAAGATCGGGCCCGTGAAAACGACGAGTCGCCGGCCGTTGTCGGCTGCGTTGTCCTGCAGGTAGGACTCCAGGCCGAGCCAGAGTTCCATCCCCTGGTTAAACTTGGCCGCCTGTGGGGCTGCGTTCGTGTAGTGGAACGTGTCCACGTTGGCCCGGGTAGCTTCCTCCCGTGTCTCGCCCCACACTGCTGATGCCCTGCGGACGAGGTGGCCGCGGTCGATGTTGTTGCCGGCATAAACCTTCTCGCCCGTCTGCTGGTCCGCGCGCAGTCGCGGATCCAATCGCCACTGGATACCTGACCTGTCGATATCGATTAACTTGGTGCCGTCAATTCCGAGCGCAGTGACAGCTGCCAGGCGCTTGTCCAACCGCAGAAGGACGGAAAAGTGGGTGTAGGGGAGCAGAACCGACTCGACGCCTTCCAGGGCGGGAACGTCAACCCGAACACCCAGAAACTGTTCATCGAAACCGGGACGCTCGGAAAGATCCTCGATATTCAATCCGTGCTCGCTTTGCACTACTTCATCCATCGGCCGACCGTATCAGTGCCCGGCGACAGGAGCACGGACGCATAGATACGAGGGCGTATCAGATGAGGAGTCCAGTCGTGGTGTTGAATGTACCGTTCACCCCCCGTAACCGGGCATTCTTGCGGGCGGGTCTTACGGGAATCGACCGACCCAGGAAACGCGGAGATCGTGATCCGGAAATACAGAGTGGCGCTTTCGCCGGCGAAGGACCGGCTAACGGGCGCCGGCCATCATGCCAGAACCAGGGCAGATCAACTAAGGTGCGTCTCGCGATGAGGACGACGCTCCACCGGCCGGACTCCTTTGGGACGGGCATGCCCGGATTCAGGGTCAGCACTTTCCTGACGTGCTAGATTCTTGTTGGATACGATAAAAATATCGTTTTTTTATTCAGAATGGAGACAGTCGTGGGACGACCACCCGGCGCGACGAATAAGACCCCTAGAGAACTCAGGGCAGAGGCGAAGCGTCTCAACGAGAAGGCTAAATATATCGAGAAGCTTGCCGCGTTGAAGAAGGAGAAGAAGAAGTAGGACGGCCCGGAACAATTCGGGAACAGGGCCTCAGCGTGGGTCAAAACTAGCGGAAACCCGTCAGGGCCTCGAAGAAGCCCTCTATTCATACGCGAATCGCCAGCATGCCGCCACGCTCTCCGCGGCGTTCATAGATCGAACGAATTCACGAAGGTGAGGATCCGATGCCCACAGGGGCGAAGCATCAGAAGTTTACCGACATAGAAGACGAACCGGGCATCTCCTACGGCGAGGACTGCCGTTGCACAATCGGTGAGGATCACAACAGCGGTGACGACACCGCGCTGAGCAATTATCTCAGCGAGTCGGACGCCGAGGATATATGGCTTTCTAGCGGAATGGACGAGGACTACGACTTCCGCTAGGCACTGCCTGGGAGATCGAATCCGGCGAAATCACCGACGAGGATCATGAGCCCTAGGTTTCGTCTTCGGAAGAGGCGTCTGCGCCTTCTTGCTCTCGGCCCCCATCTTCGTAGGCGTGGGGGCGGGCATACCGATGGCGCTGGAGCAGAGACGCCAGGAAGCCGAGCCGGGGGCACTTTCGGTCATCAACCGGCTGACTCGGCGCGGAGGCGCTGGTGACCAGCTGCTGGCCGAGGACCTGCTGGCCGGTCTGCGCCGCGTGCCGCTGACTGGCCGAGTGGTGCCGGTAGCCTTCGAGATGCTCAGCACCGTTCTGGAAGGGGATCCCGAGCTGTCGACCGGTGGCTACCTCGACCTGCGCACCGGGCAGGTGTACGACGACAGCGCCACTGACCCGATGATGGTCGGTGAGGACGCCGCCATCGACGTGGAGGAGGAGCCGGAGCGTTGGCTTCGACTCAACCGCGCCGGTTCGCGGAACGGCTGGCGGGACAAGGCGTCCTTCGCCGAGCGGCAGCACGATGAGACTCTCCGAGAGCGGCTGGAGCGGGCGATCGAGGGCAAGGTGCCTTCTTCCGGTTCCGCGACCTCGTCCACGGCGAGAACCTTAGCGAACAGTGGTACGCCTTCTCCGCCGACCGCCAGATGGGCCGTGCCCGCGAGTTCCTCGCTGACCATGGCATCCGCGTGGGCTGACGAGCCGGGACCCGTCAGCGCCGGCGCAAGACCGTGCCGCCCGCACCGTACCGAAGATTGCACCTGTGACGATGATTGTGGCGGGGGATGTGGGACAACATATGGGACGGCGAAGTTACGCGGCGGGCTACCGTTTGCGGTCGGCGGGGGAGTGTCCCGCCGGGGTCATCCTGGTTCCAAGGAAATGGAACACACTGACTACTTCACTTCACCCCCGACGCTCGTATCCACATTTGGTTCGCGTAAGGGCCGTCCGCCCGGAGCGGGTCATCGTGCACTCATCGTTGCTGACAACACAATCACTGATTACTCACCGGAAGAACGTTGGGATCGCCTCTTCGATCTGCGCCTCGAGGCGGTTGATTTCCGCAGTGGGCCAACCAAAATAGGAGGCCGTGTAGTTGAGTGCATTGTAGAAGGCCGCCAGAGCGGCTCGAGCCTCATTCTCAAGATCGACGATCTCTACATGTACGTACGCGACCTGGCGTCCGTCTCCCTCGTCGTGCCATCGACGCCGCTGTCTCGCCGGATAGAGCGTTGGATGGGTCCTGTTCGAAAGAAAGCCGTAGATGCCCGATGCTGAGTCCTTGCCGATCGTGCCCCCGTGCATTTCAGTAAGCGCGTACATCCACATCACTGAGGATTCGAGGCCGGGAAAAACTTGTCCGTTGAGGCGACGTTCCCCAAGGTCCTCCCGGCTCGCGCCGGGGAATCTAGCCAAGACTTGACGTTTGAGGGCCTTGTAAGCTCGTTCAGCTTGCAGATAGCTCGGGTGAGATTTCGTGTGCATGCGACCAGCGTTCTTCTTCGCCTCTTCCGCGCTCAGCAGCTCTTCGAGGTAGGCGCGCGCGAGCCGGTTCTCCGAGGACTCATCTGGATCATCCCCGAGAACCCAAAGGGCGTGAGCACAGTTCTCAATTACCGCTCGGATCAGGAGTGGTGGCGAGAAATGCACTTCAACGCTTGCATAGAGGCTTGCTAGCGCACCGAGATGACCACTGGCAGTGAGAAGGAAGGTCTGAACGACCTCCGCGATCATTCGGTGACCTGTCTCCCCAGTCGGGTCAGGGACCCGGGTGTCAGGTGACGGCAAATCCGCGGCAGCTTTGGCTGCGCCAGATTCTGGTCCAGGGGACCACCGGTAGCGATCGTTCACCTCGACGAACACTTCACGGCAGTGCAGAAATAGGGTCGACAATTCGACCAGTCGAGCGCGAAGCTCAGGGCTAATGGGTTGCCTGGAAGTCATGGTGAGTAGGCTACTTGGATTCCGGTGAGTTCTTGGCAAACTACTACCAGCCCACTAGCAGATTCTCACAGGACGCCATTGGAAGCCGGGACAAGCAATGGTGTCCCAGTTTCCAACGAAGTGGGACAGCGCGAATTGCCTCAGCAAGCAGCACGAAGTCGCGCGGCTAGAGTAGGACTAAAGCAGCCCGGACATAGCCTGTGAACCGACGTTCCGACGAGTGACAACAACCACGCCGCGGTTCCGCTTAGTCGAAGTTTAAAGTCGCCATAATCGCCGCGGCAGATTCCCGCTCGTGCATTGGACCAGGCATTCGGAAGATTCGTGCGCCCCAAGACGTTGGCCGCTCTTGGAATCCAGGCGTTGTGGGGCCTCGCATTAGCTCGTTGATGGGTGGCGCATAAATTCCGATGACCAAGGGTACGTCTTTTGCTGCAAGTTTTTCTTCGGAGATTGCTCGCCCGTATGCCCTCTCAGCGGCCGGGACCGATTTGGAGTTCGGCGTCGGCCGCCTTACGAGGTCTGCGAATCCAACACCGGCTTCGAGAGCCGCTCGTTCAAAGAATCGCTCGTCCTTGCTGGGTGTCATGAGCCCAGCCTTGACAAGTTTCAGGACCTGCCCGCGAGCTCCCTGCCCTTGGAAGTAGTGACCAGAGTCGACGCTCGTCTGTGAAGGATTGATTCCGACTATCACCGCACGCACATCCTCCGGCCAGACCTCGGCCAGAGTAAGGACTTCGTGGCCCATCCACTCGACTCGTTCCTGATAGCCGATGAGACCAGAGGGTACGGCTGTCACTGTGCAGGCGTCCCGAGCCGCCGTCTAAAATCTAAGCTCATGACTTCAGTATGGCCGCGTGACAAGCCCTTCAGTAACGTGACAAGCCCTTCAGTAAGTAGCGGCACGAATCTCCCATGGACATTTTGGGACACGTCCCACCACTAAGGAAGTGGGACACCCCTGCACGGGCTATGTTGCTGATGGAGTGTCATTTTCAGGAGTCGTCTGCACTGAATGTCAGAAGTCGTCTGCACTGCGATTGGGTGTCCGTATGGGGAACCCCCACCGGGACATTTGGAGCCTGAAACTCATTCCCATTTACAGGCACCCTCGTTTGATTCATAGTCGAGGGATGAGATTGGCTGGCATTCTCCCCGAAGACGCCCCCGACCCCCGTGCCGAATGGGTCGAGAACTTGAAACTCATGCCTATTCCGGTGCTGGGGCTTATGCCCCAACCGTCGCTGGAGGACACGGACTCCGTCGGTCTGAGCTATGGCCTGGATGATCGTGGGTACAGCGAAATGACGGCGAGCATCACCTACACGCTCTGGCGAAACCCGGATGATCGCTCAGACCCGGTTAACCTCGCGGACCTCGACGAGGAGACACGCAAGGCGATCGAGGAAGTTCCGCCATGGCCCCGGCCCCCTTGGCTGATCGAGCAGGTGGAACGAATGCGCTATCCGCAGCTGTGGGAGGCCGTGCGAACCACCTGGCACCGCGAGCCGTCCGAGCGCTCTTCGGTTCAAAGCCTCCTGGCTGACCATGTCAACCACATCCTCATGAACCAGTACCGGCAGGAGCTCTGGCCGGGCGGCAAACCGTGGGACCAGCACGCACCCGCAGTAACCGGCCGGATGGTCGACGGCCAGGCCAGGACCGTCATCAACGGAGTCGACGTGCCCGGGGCGGAGATCGATACGGACCCGTTCGTATACGGCATCGGAGCCCATCTGGCAGGCGGCGGCGTCGTGACCGCAGTACTTCCACGAGCTGAGCTCAAACGGATCCAGGTCCAGTTCATAACCCGGAGCTAACGGCCACACCCCATCGTCCGTATGCGGATCGGCTAACGGGCGCCTCGCTCCTGACTCCGTGCGAATCATTCGCTCAGGCCGTCCGGCAGGGCTCGCCCGACGTCATCCACCAACCCCTCTCAGCTCAGAGGTTCGGACACCCACCCTGTCGCTACCACTGCATCAGGGCACGGTGTGAAGCAGGGCGGCCGTTGCAGGAGCCTATATCTAGGTGTCAGAAAGGCGCCTTCCCGCGCGTCCAACTACGGTGCCAGTTCCCCGCATGTCCTGTGGCCTGAAAATCGTTTATTTCAACGTTTGCGAAGGGGTTGTCAAGGTAGCGGACGTCACCGCCCTCGGGGTGACCTGAGTCAAGCCGAACGAGAGCAAGGCGATAGTGCGGTCTAGCATTCTTACCCGTAACAACCTCATTGTGTGTGACCCAGAAATCGGCCGCTTCAGCAACGTGTGCGACGACCTTAATGCGGTAGGTCTGACCGGACACAGGGTCGGTCGACAAGATGTCGTAGCCATGAGTGTTGCTCGCGTGCAGTTCTGGGACCCGGCCAATTGCGCACTCCTGTGCGAGCACAAGCTCAATGCTGCGACGCTGAACGATCGTTGATGGCGCCTCGCTCATCGGCCTGCCATCGATAGGAACATCGGAATCAAGCATCGCAGCAGGAAGAACAAGCGCCGCTGTGACGATTAGCGGCGATTTGGTGGACATTTTGCCCTGTTGGTCGATGAGTTCGAGCCGACGGTCGAGTCGCCTTTGGAGGTCCGTCGCCTTTCGGCTCAAGCTCTCCGAGGACTCTTTCAGCTTCTCCCCAAGGTTCTCCCGCTCGGCTGCGGCCACCGCCTCCGAGAGAAGTCGTTCAATCTCATATTTGAGACGTGCCTCGACCAACCCGCGCTGTTTGTCGAGTTCGGCCGATCGGCGAGGCTGGATAGCAGTAAGGTAGCTGGGCAATTCGTTCTCGATAATCCAGCTCACCGCATTTGATTCTGCACTGTGTAGCCACGGAAGTGCCTTCGCCTGGCGAACGGAGGCAACGTCAGGCGCCGACATGCAGTCAAGGTACGGAGCCGGACCGGCGTCGGTGACTGCGCCGTCCTCACTCACATAGGCGTAACCGAATCTGCGCGCGACCGAAGCGCCCAACGAGTCGACGATTTCTTCGACAACCCCTACGAGTAGGCAGGGCGACTCAATTCTTGCGGAGACAAGCACTGTGCCCCGGTTGAGGACTCCGGCCAGGGTGGTAACTGCATGGTCCATCACGGAATCATGGAGAGGGTGACCTGGTGCCAGTAAGTCCGGGCTGGTTCCCTCGTCATCGTGTACGAGGCTGAGATCGAAAGTCACGCGTTCATATCTCGTGGCGACCGGGCCGTACTTGCCGTTGCGAAGCGCGGACGGCACATGACCGACCTCGAAGCGGCCCTTCTCCCGCTTCACTATTTTGCCGCCGAATCGAGTGAAGGCCTCCTTAAAAGCCAGTTCGATGTAATGAGGCTGAAGACGACGAGCACGAGCTTCATCCATCGACGCTCGGAGGCTGGCAAGATCGGCATCGGACAGGTGCTCGTTGGCTAAGGCGCGTTCGTTGAGCAGTTCTTGCAACCCCTCGGACACGCTTCGGTCGATAACCTGATGCATACGTGCCTTGGTTTCAGGGAGTTCGCCGTAGCGAATCGCCTCAATCAGCAGTTCCCGAAGGGGCGTATCTGCAAAAGCCGAACCTAGGACATCGAAAACATTGCCACCGTAGGCTCTCCGCTGCTCCTCGATCTTGTTAAGCAGCGCTGTGAAGACTTCGCCCTCCCGCGTATTAGCGGCGACGAGGTTCCATAGCCGGCAAACCTCCGTCTGCCCGATGCGATGAATACGCCCGAAGCGCTGCTCGATGCGGTTTGGATTCCAAGGCAAGTCATAATTGACCATCAGATGTGCGGCTTGGAGATTCAAACCCTCGCCCGCGGCGTCCGTTGCCAACATTATCTGGCAATCCGGATTCTTAGTGAACTCCTCGGTTATGGCACGGCGATCGTTTCTGCGAATGCCACCGTGGATCGCGACGACAGCCTTTGGGCGGCCAATAAGGTGCGTAATGCGCTCCATGAGGTAGTTCAGGGTGTCTCGGTGCTCCGTGAAGATAATGAGCTTGCGTGGCTTCCCATTGGAATCCAGCGGCATGACGTTGTCTTCAAGGATCAATCGAAGCTCTGACCACTTTTTGTCATCCCCGCGGTCGCGTACTTCCCTCGCGACCTCCGCTAGTGACGCAAGCTCGAGGATTTCTGATTCCAGCTCGACGATCGTTTCTGCGGCAGTCGCAGCGTCAACTACGTTCTCTTCGAACTCCTCGAGATCTTCGGCGGACACCTCGACGATATCGATGTCCGAAGTTATGTACTTGTAGCGCTCGGGTCTGAGGACATCGCGATCCCCGCGATAGGTGCCGTTCTCAATGCCACGCTTAGTGAGTTCCAGTCGCTGCGCGCGACGAACCAGGCTACGGTGAATAGCCTCTGGGCTAGAAGCAAGCCTCCGTTGCAAAACGGTCAATGCAAAACCGACGGTGTTACGACGTTTGCCATCGAGCTTGGCTGCTCGATTCATGCCGTTACGAACGTAGTCGGTCACCTGCTGGTAGAGCTCATTCTCCAGCTCGGTGAGCTCATAGGGGATAGACTCGGCAATCCTTTCTGGAAAGAGCTTGCGACCCTCGAACGTTAGAAGGTCTTCCTTAACCATTCGGCGCATGACGTCACTGGTGTCGACGGAGGCGCCGTTCTTACCGGCGAATCGGTCCTTATCGAGCAAACTAAGAAAGAGTTGAAAGTCTTCCTCTTTACCTGAGTGTGGCGTCGCGGTCATGAGGAGGAGGTGCCGAGATACCTCGCCGATCAGCTCACCGAGTTGGAACCGTTTGGTTTTTTCCAACTTGTTGCCGAAGTAGTGCGCACCCATTCGATGCGCCTCGTCTACGATCGCTAAGTCCCAGTAACTATTCCGTAGCCGCTGCTGGAGGTCCTCGTTGCGTGCGAGCTGGTCCATGCGCGCGATAAGCAGATGATGATTCTCAAAGATGTCGTGGCCCAGACTTGTATCAATCATGGGCGTTGTGAGGATCTCGAATGACAGACCGAACTTGAAGAACAACTCGTCCTGCCACTGTTCAACCAGACCGCCTGGCGCGACTATGAGACACCGTTGCACGTCTTCACGAAGGATCAGCTCCTTGATATAGAGCCCCGCCATGATCGTTTTCCCGGCCCCTGGGTCGTCCGCCAACAGGAATCGCAAGGGGGTGCGCGGCAACAACTCGCCGTATACGGCGCGGATCTGGTGAGGAAGCGGCTGAACGTTACTTGTCGCGACGGCGAGCATTGGGTCATACAGGCCTGCGAGCTTAATTCTCTGTGCCTCAGCGACGGTTTTGAAGTCGATGGATGAAGCGTCGAATGGACGGCTTCCCGAAGTTGAGACCGCAAGCGCATCCTCGTCACGCCGGAACATCACGCGCTGTCCCAAGGCACCGGAGGATGTCTTGTACGTCAGCTCAACTGCGTCCTGACCATGAGGTTGACCGAAAATCACCTGCACTACCTCGTGAGGCACGACGCCAGTAATCTGCAGGCCCGGCGCCAAGTCCTCTAGCTTCAATTGATTTCCTCCAGCTTCGCGTAGGATGCTATCCAGCCGGCCCGCTTCGCGTCGGACCTTCAACCATCATGAAGGATACTGCCAAGGGGGCTCGATGAAGCGCGCCGAGCGCCAACAGTTAAGCGTGCTTATCGAACAAGTGCGGGGTTGGATCCAGACAGTCGAAGAAGTCCGGCAACTCGCTGCGCACTTGCCGCTTTCAGGCTCAGCCAACTTAGCGGACGATGACTGGAATCTCTTGGTCAGGGTTGAGGAGGCAGCTGAGTCCGGCGATCCTTACGAAGCCGACCGTCTGACACAGACAACCTGGCTCACGAGTGGCAAGAGACTCCAACCCGCGCATGACGCCGCTGCCCGACTTGCTCACTTCCGGGATTGGTACTGTTCGATCGACGCCCCACAACGTCTCGAGCAACTCAAGAATGAACTGGCCGCACGCGGAGTCGCTGAACGCGACGACCTCGCCGACGTTCTGAGCTCCCTGACCACAACGGGAAACAAGGCGTCACAGATGCTCCATGAGGCCTCTCATCTGCCAATCACCCGAGACCGGGCTCTCGGAGATGACGAAAGTAGTGCTGGCCTAGCACTCATCGACCTTCTTAATGAGCACCACGATGAGTCGATGAAGCTTCTGGATCCGTCCTGGTGCGCGGCAGGCGCCTGCGCTAAGGCCCACGGGTCCACCAGGATTCTGCACGAAGCGCAGATTGTCGGACGCCAGGTCGGGACTGCAGAGCGAATAAGTGCTGCCGCGACCCGCGTGTCAGCTCAACTTTCGCGTGAGCGCTCCCGACTGCCTCAGATCTTTAGTGATTTGGCCACCTGGAGAGCTGCCGCACAGCGGGCCGAGTTCGCCGCGGAGCACATGCCAATCAATCCTGCAGGGGTGCTGTCGGAGTCTGAATCGAACGCCATTCAGACTCTCATCCAAACCTACGATACAGATGCTGGTATATATAACATTGTTGCAGCGGAGATGAGTTGCAGCAGCAAGTTGTGCTCGCAGACCCACGAAGCAACAGCACGACTGGCAGCTTTGCACGCCTCACTCACCGCGCACGGAACGAATCACCCCATACTTAGCGTGGCCGAACGGCTCCAGGCAGCGCGATCAGCGGGGTGGGAGCGACTTCGCGGGGCGTTGGATGACCTTGAGGAGTGGGATCGGTCAGCCTCACTAGTCTTGCGCTGCTCCGCACATATGCCCCTAACGAGGACATACGCACTTACCGAAGGAGAGCGAACGGCGGCGGCCACCATTCGAGAAACCGTAGCTGAACACAGCGTTGAGGTACGGCAGCTACTTGACCCCGCCTCGTGTGAATCTGGGCATTGTGGTGGCCTTCACCGAGCCGGCTCGCTCTTGAATGAGGCATATCTGGATTTGCTCACATCGGGCGGCGGGCAGGCAGTTGTGGCGGCCGGTGCCCGCATACAAGAACAGATGGAGGATGAGCGGGCGCGACTGCGCACCGCTTTAGATGACCTTGAAGAGTGGGGGATGGCAGCGTCACTCGCGTTGATCGAGGCCGAACATCTGCCTCTGACACGGACCGGGGCTCTCTCAGAAATCGAGCGCACTGCTGCGGCGAGGGTCCAAAACCTCAGCGAGGCGCATAGCCCTGAAGCTCGGCGCCTCCTCGACCCGAGCTCATGCGATGCGGACGGCTGCCAAGGTGCCCATGAATCTGCGTCTCTCCTAGGTGAGGCTCATGCGGATCTGTTGGCATCGGGCGAGGGGCAAGCAGTCGTAGCGGCCCGTGATCGGGTAGGGAATCTGCTTAAGGACGAGCGAGAGAAGGTCGCAGTTCTCTACCAGGACGTCCTAGGTTGGCCGGAATTGGTGCAACAAATTCACGCCACTCGCGAGGATGCATTGGCCAACGCAAAAGCCACGGTCCAGCAACTGACTGACGAATCGGCCTCCATTAAGATCAGCCGCACAGCCATGAGGTTGCTCCCACTGCGCGAGAGCAGTGACGTCTTGGTGGCCAGCCTCTCTGTCCTTCGGGACGCCGCGCTCACTCAAAAAGACAACGAGTTCCTGACTGAAACCGCAGCGCTGGCTAGCCGGGTCGCCGCGGTGGTTGGTGACGGCTTCAACTCCGACTGGGAGTGCGAGGCTGGAGGAAAATGTGAGCGTGCCCACCAAGTTATTCTGGAAGCCTTTGAGGCCGCCAACTTCGTCAAAGCGCAGCTGGAGCGACTGACTCTCAACCTCCAGGACATGCCGACCGACCCCAATCAGCTACTCGTTCCCTCCCTTGGGCTGAAAGCCTACCTGCCCGCGAATTACACTATCGCCGAGACCGTCCCCATCAAATTACTGAAGGACGCGTGGGCCAAGCTCCCGCTCATTACCAACGCAGAGAACGCCGCGAAGGAGGCAGCGACTGAGGCACATGCAGCGGCCGATAAAGTCCGAGCGGGAGACGTTGCCGATGCGCTGAAGGCGATGGATCTGGAAGTCCTACGCAAAGCAGCTCCACAGGGGCAGCTTCGGACAACTCCGTTGCAGGACTACGATCTGCACAACGTTTGGGACGTTCTGCGCTTCCAAGACGATTATTTACTAGAGTCCTTGCCCGGTCTTGGCGAAGCGACCGCGCGGCCTATCGCGCAGGCGTCACTGCGTCTTTTCGAGGCTGTACGAGAGGAGACCCCCGTCCGTATCGACGTAAAGCGGAAGGGAAAGGCAACTACCGCGCTACTTGAGTCGCTCGCGCGCTGGGACAACGCACGGAAGTTCAACCCGACCAAAGACGAAGTGGCGCTGGCAAGCGGTCTATCTCGACTCATCAAGAAGAAGAGCAGCACTATGCCCCTCGGGGTCCTGGTGATCATGGAAGGCAAGGTTCATGAAGGCCCCCCAGCCGCCTCAGATGTGTTGAATGACGCGCTGAACCGCATCGTTTCTCCCCTCGGTTCTGCAAGCATTTGGACTGATTTCCTCTCCCGACCGGCTGATTATTTCGGCATGCTCAGTGAACTCGGATTCATGACCGAGGATGAGAAGAGCATGCACGGCGATCTCCCGGAAGAGATTGTTGAAGCAGTGCGTGCCAAGGAACTGAAGCGGGACTATCTCACCGCCTCGCTTCGCGCCTATCAGAGCTTCGGTGCACGATTCGCCCTCGTGCAAGAAAAGGTGATCATCGGAGACGAGATGGGGCTGGGTAAGACGGTTGAAGCACTTGCCGTGCTCGCCCACCTCCGTGCGCGCGGTCAATCGCATTTCCTCGTTGTCTGTCCGGCCGCGGTCGTTAGTAATTGGACTCGCGAGACAGCAAAGCACACCAAGTTGAAGGCCTCACGCCTCCACGGCACGCTATGGGAGCGAAACCACGCGGCAAAGGCGTGGGCCAAGAACGGCGGCGTCGCCGTCACCACATATGATCTCCTGCCATGGACAAAGGAGTACCTGAGCGGAGTCGATCTGGGGGTCGTCATTCTCGATGAGGCGCACTACATCAAGAACCCCAGGGCGAAGCGCTCGCTCGCAGCGGCCGAGATCATCAACTCCACGAAGTACGCAATCTTGATGACTGGCACGCCATTGGAGAACAGTGTCGCCGAGTTCCGCAATCTGATCAGCTATATCCGCCCCGACCTCGCGAAGGAAGCGCCTGAATATCTCGCCAAGGCTTTTCGCAAGCATGTCGCGCCAGCCTACCTACGCCGTAACCAGGAGGATGTGCTCACAGAGCTTCCCGAAGTGGTCGAGATAGACGAGTGGATGGGGATGTCAAACTCTGATGAGCTGGCTTACGGCCGAGCGGTAAGGGAAGGCCAGTTCATGTTAATGCGACGCGCCGCCATGATGTCGGAACAATCTATGAAGGTCAGCCGACTGCTAGAAATTGCAGGAGAAGCCGAAGCTAATGGACGACGGATTATCGTCTTTTCATACTTCCGAGAAGTCCTGAACCAGGTCGCGCGACTACTACCCGGACAGGTCTTCGGCCCCCTCACTGGATCCCTCGCTGCAGCGGATCGACAGAAGCTCGTTGACCGCTTCTCACAGGCCGGGCACGGCGCTGTGCTCGTTGCGCAGATAACCGCGGGCGGTGTTGGCTTGAACATCCAGTCGGCATCGGTCGTTGTGATCTGCGAGCCGCAGATCAAACCCACGATGGAGTCACAGGCGATCGCGAGAGCTCACCGCATGGGTCAGACCGACACCGTCCAAGTGCACCGTCTGCTTACGGAAGATAGCGTCGACGAGCGCATCCGCGACATCCTGAAAGACAAGAGGCAGCTCTTTGACGAGTTCGCTCGGGACAGTTTTATCGCGAAGCAGGCTCCCGACGCGGTTGATGTATCTGAGGTCGAGCTTGCACGACGTGTGGTGGCAGCGGAGCGCGAAAGACTATCTATTGTGGCAAGGTGAAATTTCGAATGACAGCTGTCCCGGCACTGAGCCGCTGGATCTTTCGGTTCGGAAGCGTTCGTGAACACTCTTCCACCATGGGATGCTGGTCTCGCGGTTCCTGGCCCACATCCAGCCCGCGGTCACCACACGCAAATAATGGAAATTGAACCAGTACTTCATCGATAGGTACATCGCGGCCCTCGTATGCGGCGTTGCGGTCGGCGCCGGCGCCTGGTTCATCTGGAAACCTATTTTCCGGATACGTCTCCATACTGGGCGACTACCCTCGGGGCCGTTGTCGCGGTGCTCACGGCCCCCTTCCCCGCTGCCCGAGGTGGCGCGAGGAAAGACTGACACATGCTCCTCGCCCGCAATGAGTGGGATCCTTGACATTACTGGGAAGTAGAGTCGGCGGCCGCCAACTCATCGGGGAATACGACGGCGCCTATTGGCACCGCGAGCCTGCCAAGGTGCTGACCGATGTGCGGAAGACTGCCGACCTGCTGGCCGCCGGCTACCTGGTGGTCCGGCTGAGAGAAGATGACCTGCCGCCGCTGGAGATCAACAGCACCCGTTACCTTGAGATTCGCGTGTACTCCGCTGCTCCCAGCCACAGAAAGCCATGGAGGAAATCTCATCATGGCTGGGCAAGCTAGAATCCGCTGAGCGATAAGCTCTCCGGAGTTTCCGGAACTGTGAAGACGCGTTCCGAGATCCGGGGGCAAATGACCGAAGCGAAGGCAGGACATGGATAACGGCAACTCAGGCGAACTGAGCCTCGGAGATCTCTTTCAGGCTTCTGGACTGGCACCAGAGGATGTGCAGGTCATCCGGCACACGCTCAAGCCGGATGGGCTGAAAACCCGGGCGGACGCGATGGGGCCTGGCCTGCTGCCGTACGTGCGCGAACAGGGCATCCGCAACAGCAAACTGCCAGCGGCTCCTCCGAGGATCTGGTTGAACTTCCTCGCCACGACCGGCCGGCGGGCACGGTTCATCGCCGCGCACGAAAACCATGGCGAAGTCCTGGCGGAGCGTACCGATATTCGCCGCTTCTTCGACCTGCGGCCCGCCCCGGTGTTCGCAGCCCTGGCGGACCGGCTGGTGATCGAGTGGACGAAGGACACGGTGAACTGGGCCAAGACGGGTGACCAGGCAACCGCCATGACGGTTGTCGAGATCTCCGACCCGTCCAGCGTGCCGTTCCCGGGATTTGACTCGCTCCTTGTCAGCTTCGACGAGCTCCAGGCCGTCATCACCGATGACCGCTACGGGCAGTGGCGGACGGCCCTCAGCTCCGTGCAGGGAATCTACCTCATCGCCGACACCAGCAACGGCAGGATGTATGTGGGGAAGGCCGACGGAGCCGAGCGCTTCTTTGGCCGCTGGAGCGAGTATGCCAAGAACGGCCACGGCGGCAACGTCGCGCTCCGGGAGCTGGCCGCCGCCGACGCCCGGCACCGGCAGCACTTCCAGTTCAGCATCCTGCAGGTCTTTTCGCCGAGCGCGCCGGCGGCGCAGGTCGATGCCGCCGAGGCCCATCTCAAACGGGCACTCCTGACCCGGCAGTTCGGCATGAACCTGAACTAGCCCTGCGCCCGCCGGCAATAGTCGCATGCCTGCCTCGGCGTCGAGTGGAGGCGGCACCGTAACGACGTGCCGGCCCCGGCGGCCGGGAGTGGGGGAGTGACAGTGTGGACTGCGGGATGGGCCCCTGCCTCTGTTTCAATCCTCGCAGCCGAGGACGTGCCCGCTGATCGCTCCGTCGACGGCACCGCGTTGGGGCTGCTGAGGAGCGACCATTTCTCGGGCCGAATGCAGGAGATGAAGAACTGACCCATGGTGCTGTCGCAGCCGGGGCAGACAAATGCGCCGTAGAGCCGGCCACTGGCTTTGGTGCGCCTCTTCTGGATAGTTGCCTTGGGAATGTCGGACTTGGCAGCGTGGAACCACTTGTCGATGGCGCGGTGTACCTCGGGGTGGTTCTCCCACCGCTTCTCTCCTACGTCGGGCTTCACCCGCAATCCGGGCGCCCCAGCGTATTTACCCCTGGCCCAGATGCGGGCATCCCAGACCAGCATCGGCTGTTCGCAACTCCAGCAGGATGTGAGGCTTCCCCACACGAAAGTGTCCGTCGGCGTCCTGATGAGATGCTGACCGAAGGCCGCCTCAGGGGAGGCGGAGCGATCATTCATCTCCGCGATGGCCTGCTCGATTGCTAAAAGTTTCTTACGCTCGGCCTCAGCCCGCGCCGCTTCCCTGTCGGCCGCGGCTTTCTGCAGGGCAGCCTGGTGCTTTGGTGAGCCAGCCCTCCAGCGCGGGCCTTGCCGAAGCAGGGCGGCCACAAAGTTTCCGAGGTTGTTCTTGGCCTGGACGAAGTCCTGGTCGGCCGGGAGCGCCAGCAAGTCGGTGACGCTCTCTGGGAGAGTGGACGATTTACCGAAGCCGGTCACCAAGACTGGCACCTTGGTCTCGTGGTACTCCAGCCGGCGCGGCACCAGCCAGACGGGGAAGATGCTGCTGTCGAAGTAACGCTGGGAACGGGCAAAGTATTTGTCCGGGGTCTGCGATGACAGTTGCACCTCAAAGGCGACCTTCCTCGTGAGGTCGTCCGACTCGGCCAGGACATCGATGATCCATTCCCGGGAGCGGTGCGGGTGCTCAACGATGGCATGCCAGCCAGGCACCTGGTCGATGCACAGCTTCAGGGCTTCCTTCATGGCCAGATGCTGCGGTGTCTCGCCGCCGTGATCGACCTTGCAGCCAGCTTTCCGGAGGTGCGCGAAGAACTTGGTGGTTCCACCCCGGGTCTTAGCCACGGCACGCACGCCACATACAGGCATGACCATGCGCTTCCGGTCCTCAGACTCCTGCAGCTCAGACCAAGCCTCCTTGCGGTACGTCGTGGCGTCGACCCGACTCCCGTCGAGCATCGCGGTCAGCAGCATTGTTCCCCCGTAGTTATGCGCCGGCCTCCGGCTTTGGGAGTGATTCGACCACAGGGCCCCGCCTGTATGTCAATGGACAATTTGCAGGGCGCAGCCGACTCCCAGGAACCACGTCCTTAACAGCGCATAGCTCGGCCTGAGGTGAAGGGCCTGCAGACCCCGTCTGTTGACGTCGAATTAGCTGGCCTCACCCCGCTGCCGGGTAAGCAACTTCAGCGCTTACTGCATTTCAGCTGGGAGCCATGCAGGGTTCTGCGGCGATCCTGGCGTTGCGTGCGCTGATGAAACTGTTGCTCTTGGCCAGGTACTTCAGGTATTCGGCCTCGTCCTGCGGAACGGCGGGAGTGTTGAAGTCGTCGAAGTCGTGGAAGTAGTCGATGGTCCCGTCATCGTTCAAAAGGTCCTGCAGCAGGAAAAAGTCGACGTACCCGTTGAAGTCGCAGAACAGGTCGAAGAATTTTTCGTACCTGAGCAGGACGTCTTCAAGGGGACTCCACTCCTGGCGGCCGTCGTAGTAGCGGCGAATGCATTCCAGGGTCAGGTCGAAACGGTCAGCGATCTTGCCGTTGAAGCCGCGGGCCCCGTTGATGGTCATCTTCCCGTCGACTTTGTTACCCGGGAACACGATGGAGCTTCCAATCGTGTAGCCAGGCCACGCTGGTAGGTCCTCCGGAGGGATGTTCCTGATGATCCGTCCCGCCCGCTTCTGAAGTCTGGTTGCGATGGCGTCGCTGGCCATAAAAAAGACACCATTCGAGGACCTGTGCACAAGGTACGCCTTGAGTTCCGGAGCCAGATCGAAACGCCCGTTTGCGCAGGGCAGCTTCTTGCTCCACAGCATTCGGTGGTAGTCCTTCAGGGTCGGGCTGTACTTGTCCGGGTCTTTCCCTTGAGCATCGGAGTTGACGTTAAAGGTCGTGTCAATGCATTTCGGCTTCTCATGGTCCATCAGGTGTCCCCTTGCTCGTCTGGCTCCGCGGTCACGACATAACAGGAGCGGGGCCAAGCTAGCGTGGCTGGTGGCCGGACACCCCGTTCCTGCATCGCTTTGATTATCTCTTTGCTGCTGGGATGCCGGTGGTTTCGGGACGCGACACGGCGTGGGTGTCGGCGCTGACGGTTCATTGCTGGCGTCTCAGGAACTCTAGCTTGGTTGGACGAAGCCAAAACCCCTGAAATCCGGGCACTGAAGGCCTGTGAGTGTCTCATGAAGTGGCGCGGAAGACTTCTGGAAAGGACGCCTGGTCCCGAACCGAAACGAGTCCAACAGCCTTGTGGCGGCTCCTTGGGCAAGCGGCACATCAGGCGCTGGCACGATGGCTTGGATATACAGCCGTATCCTTTGGGGGGCTGCCCGGGGTTTCGTTGACTCCTTGACGCAGCGAACGAGTACTCGTTGAAGGATGTTGACCAGGCCGACGGCTTGTGGGGCGACGTTCCGCAATGCGAGTTGTGTTCGCTTGGGGTGACGGGAACGGCTGCATCGTTGATGGTCCGTACTCACTTAGTGGAGGGCCGGACTGTCGGGCGGTCATGCAGGTGGTGGTTCGCTTCTCCATGAGATGTTCGGAAAGGAGGAACCCGCCGCCATGATGTTCGTCGACGTCCAGCATGAGGACAGCCCCACCGTGCAGCACTTGTTCGGGGCTGGTTCGGTTCCCGAGGCTTTCCCTTCAGACCGTTGCGAAATTGCGCGCAAGTCACAGCTGCCCCGCCCGGACGGCCGTATAAGCAGCCTGGTTGGGGTCGCCGAAAGCAGGCAAAGAGAGGGTGTGCACAATGTGCACACCCTGGGCTTCGGATCGGGTCGTACTGGTGCCGAACTGGGCCGGATTGCGGAGGATTTCGGGGGAGTGGCGAGTATTCAGGGGCTGGAGTCCGGTTCGAGTCCCACCTCGGGCACGTGTTTTCCCTGTTCAGTGGCTTGTGGGCCTCTGAGTGTGCACAAAATGTTCACTGATGGGCCCCTGCCGGGGCCTATTTTTGTTGGTGGCCGTTGCTGTGGCCGGTGGCTCCTCCCTTGGGTCGGCTGATGGATCTGTGTTCTTGACTTTTCATGGCAGGGTGAGGCTGCGGCTACATGACTCTTCTCAAGTAGCGGACGTGCACAGTTGGCTCGTCCATTCGGCACTACCAACTGAGTCCGATGACTGTCTGCAGGTTACGGCCCGGTGGACTGTGCCGCCACAATGCCACTCCGGGTCAAACTTCGTGCCCGCCCCTCCGATGCGGCAGACAGGGCGCTGAGACGTGAGCTCGAGGAGCTTCGGGGCAAAATTGCCATTCCTACCGTTGTTTCCGGCGCCGCCGGGCACGCAAAACTGCCTCCGGAATCGAGCAAGCAACGCGGATTGGCCGATGACGACCCTTTCGGCCCCGCTTGGATCTACATCATCGCGCTGGCTCCGCCGTCTACCACCAGGTGGGATCCCGTGACCCATTTCGCTTCCTCGGAGGCGAGGTAGAGGCCTGCATACGCGACGGCGAGTGGGTCCCCGGGCTTGCCGTCAATCGTGCGCTCTATGATCGGGGCGACCGGTGCGTTCTCGCCGAATTCCTCGAACATCGCGAGTACCGGCGGCGTCGCCATGACACCAGGACTTACGCAATTGACGCGAACGCCGACGGCGACACCCTCGGCCGCGAGCTGCCGAGTGAGAGCGATGACGGCCCCTTTCGCGGCAGCATGGGCGGCCTGCGGCAGGGCCCGGGCACCCTGGATCCCGGCTCCAGAACCGATGTTCACGATCGCACCGCCGACGGCGGCAAGGTGCGGCCAGGCGCTTTGGCTGGCATGCCACACCAGGTCCAGCTCGTTCTGGATGGTGAACCGGTAATCCTCGTCGCTCATCTGTGCGAACGGCGCGAATTTCGGCATGCTGGCGTTGTTGTAGAGGACGTCGATGCGGCCATGGCGTTCGATTGCGCCGCCGACCCAGCGATCGATGTTTTCCCGGTTGCCCAGGTCCATCGGTGCGCTTGATTCGATCGCGCCTCCGTCGGCTTCCACCAGGCGGACCGTCTCTGCGGCTCCGTCGGCATGGAGGTCGCAACCGACGACCGTGGCGCCCTCGCGGGCGAATAGCCGGGCGGTAACCCGGCCCATTCCGCCCCCGATGCCTGTCAGCAGAACGACTTTTCCTTCCAGACGACCACCAGCCATGGTTCCTTCTCCATTCATCTCGTCCGATGTAGTGAGCCCATGGAACCACAGCGCGCAGGGGACCGGAGGCCGGAGCGGTGTGATGGTGCAGTTCGTGCACACTTCTGTGCACGGACTGCACCATGGGTCCGAAATCTCCCCACCCCGGCATCAGGTGGCGCAGGATGAGCAGCACGTGTTACGCACGACACACCGCATCAAAGGAGATGATGAATGATGAGTATCACCCCCGATACGTCGACGCGCCCGCTTCCACCCGGCGTCACCGAGTTCGACCTCGAAAAGGCACTCGCGGCGTTCGCCGCCGCGATTGGCGAAGACAAGGTCGCAAGCGACGCCGAGTCGCTGGAAGATTTCCAGGATCCCTTCCAGGTTCCCGGCTCCGCCACGAATCTCCCGTCCGCAGTCGTCAGCCCAACGAGTACCGAGGACGTCCAGGCAGTCGTTCGGATCGCCAACGAGTATCGCATCCCTTTGTGGCCCATCAGCCGCGGCAAGAACAACGGCTACGGGGGAGCCGCGCCCCAGGTGCGCGGCTCGGTGATGCTCTCGTTCCGGAACATGAACCGCGTCCTGGAGATCAACGAGGAGCTCGGCTACGCGATAGTGGAGCCTGGCGTGAGCTGGTACGACCTGCACGAAGCGATTAGGGCCGGCGGACACAACCTCGTCGCCTCCATTGTGGACATCGGCTGGGGAGGCGTCGTCTCGAACACGCTCGAGCACGGGCTCACCTACATGCCGTACTCGATCGACCAAGCCTCACATTGCGGCTTCGAGGTGGTGCTCCCGAACGGCGACCTCATGCGCACCGGCTCGGGTGCAATGGATAACAACCCGACCTGGCCGCTGTACAAGCGCGGCCTCGGTCCGACGTCGACCGAGATGTTCATGCAGTCGAACTACGGCATTGTCACGAAGATGGGCTACTGGCTGATGCCGAAGCCAGAGGTATACATGCCGCTGTGGCTGCGCGTCTGGGATGAGGCGCAGATGCCCGCCGTTGTCGATGCGCTGCGCGAGCTCATGCTGGCCGGCACCATCGACATGCGCCCGCAGCTGTCGAACACCCTGTGCATGGCTTCGATGCTCACCACACGCGCCGAGTGGTACACCGGTGAGGGCCCGATGCCGGAGGAGATCATCGACAAGATCGCCAAGGAGATGGGACTGGGCCGCTGGATGATGCGCTTCGCCCTCTACGGCGACGATCCGGTGGTCGACCACAACTTCGAGAAGCTCAAGGCGCGCTTCCTGCAGATTCCGAGCGTGGATATCATGGGCCAGAAGCACGGGGCAGACGCCTGGGAGACGCTGCCCAACCCGCACGAGCGGGTGCAGATTGGGGTGCCGAGTCAGGATCTCTACAAGATGGCCGGTTGGTCAGGCGGCGAGGAGGGCGGCCACGTCGACTTCTCGCCGGTCATCCCGCTCACGGCCCAGCACGCGATCGCCGCGCAGAAGCTGATGGCCGAGATGTGCGCCGAGGTGGGCCTTGATTTCCTCGGTGGCATGCTCCCGATCAACGCCAGGTCGACCACGTTCATCAACGTGATCCCCTTCGACACGAAGAACCCTGAGCAGGTCGCCAAGGCGTATGCCCTGGCCAAGCGGATGGTCGCCGAGGCCGGCAAGCGCGGCTACGGCGAATACCGGGCGCACCTGTCCTTTATGGATCTCGCGGCCGACCAGTTCGGTTTCAACGACCACGCGCTGCGGCGTTTCAACGAGACGATCAAGGACACCCTTGACCCGAACGGGATCATCGCCCCGGGCAAGTCGGGGATCTGGGGCACCCGCCTGCGGGAGGCCGGTTTCCCCCAGGCGTGATGGCGCATCTTCGGGGGAGCCCCCGCCCTAACAAACGGGCGGGGTCTTCCCCACCGGCTCCGGCAGGTGCCTGGCGTCCCGTGGGGCACAGCCGTGGACCTCGCGGAAGGCTCTGCTGAAGCTTGCCGGATGGCGGTATCCCCACCTGGTCGCGACCGTCGCGATCGTCGTTTCCGGGGAGCGCCTCAACTCGCCAACGGCACCCTCGAAGCGGCGTTCGCGGATCCAGGCCGACACTCCGGTGCCGGAGGCTGCAAAGATCTTGTGGACGTAGCGCGTGGACACGTAGTGGGCCTGCGCAATCCGCTCTGGTCCGAGTTCCGGGTCGTGCAGGTGGTCCATCACATACCGCTGCATCCGGGCGAGCAGTGCCTCCGGGCGGGAGCGCCGGTCGGAAATCTCCTGCGGGCCGTACATGCTGCGAAGCAAGGGGAGTAGCATCTGTGCAGCGCCTTCCCCATCACGGCTCGAGAGTCCGCCGCCGCTCGTTGTGGTTCGTGCGAGCTGTGCGAGGAACGGGGTTGCCGGCCCAGTGAGCCGTCCCTGGCCCGAGTCCACCCGCGTCGCGGAACGCCGGGCGATGCCCTCGGCCTGCGACCCTATGAACCATTTGGGAATGCTGAATACGAGCACCTCGAAACCATCGCGGCCCTCAAAAGTGGAAGGCCGCGACGTATCCTGGCACGCAATGTCACCGGGGCGAAGAGCGCAGTTGCGATCGTCCTGTTCGATATGGATAGTGCCTCTGGTCATTAGATACAGCAAGATGCACTCCGGATCGGCGGCGGCGATCATCCGCTGCGTGCGTGCCACCCGGTGCGCAAGCCCTTGGATGGACTGGACCCTGACCGGCCCGACCTGGCCACTGGCCAAGCGGGCCTCGAAGGAGGGCGCCCCGACCGATTCAACGTGCATGGGGAAGAAGCGTTCGGCGATTCCCGCCGACCAGTAGTCGCGCCGCTCGGCCGGAGGAACCGACCGGGTGTCCAATACGGAAGTCATCGGTCCACCTCGGATGAGGTTCCGTGACAGATCTGCGGTGCAGGCAAGCACATGCCGAGTAGGGAAGGGCGGCCGTCGCCGGCAAAAGATGCAGTCATGGCATCTCCTTAGAAGATTCGATCCGTTTCGTACTGATTGTAAGGTGGGTCACAATGCAATGCAATGAGGCCGCTTCATCTTGCAGGCGGGCGCAGGTCACCCTCTAGCGTGCAGCCAATCGCACCTGTGGCACGCTGCCGGAGCGTTTAATTCGGACGAATTTGATCGTGTACGTTTCGTATTGAATAACATTGCACGTATGGTTGACCCATGGCAGTCAGAAGTGAAGAAAGTCGTCGCTCGATTTTGGAAGCAACCATGAAGTTGCTCGAAGATTCAGGGCCCAACGGATTTACGGTGCAAAAGCTCTCGATCGAGCGCATTGCCCGCGAGGCCGGCGTCAGCAAGACCACCATCTACAGGTGGTGGTCGAGCAAAGTTGCCGTGGTTATCGATACTTTCTTGGACAACCACGTCGCGCGGACTCCGGTGCGCCAGGACGTTCCCGCGATCGACGCACTTCGGGAGCATATGGCCTCCCTTGCAGAGGTCTACGCGGGCAATGAGGGGCGGCTCGTGGCGCAACTCATCGGGGAGTGCCAGCAGGACGAGGTGGCGATGGCTGAATTCAAAAAACATTTCTGGACGCCGCGCGCGCTGGTCGTTACGTCGCTGGTCGAGCGAGCCATAAGCGAGGGGTCGATGCGCAAAGATCTCGATGCCCCGGTCGTCACGGAGCTGCTATATGCCCCCATCTACTTCCGACTGTTGTTCCAATCGGGCCCCCTTGACGCCAAGGCCACCGACTCCATCATGCAGGCGGCCCTTGAAGGGCTCGCCGCACGATAGCGGCCTCAAGGCTTCCATAGCTCCGTCCGGGCCCATGGGCCCTGATGATCTCTGTGGCCGAAGAGCCGACCGGTCAACCTTTCGGGTCGCAAGGACTCCTCGGGCCTCCATCTAGCAAATTCGCAACCTGTAGGGCGCACTTCGGTCCATCTGGTCCACGTCTCGGCAAGTTCCAGGAGAGATGTGGACCTTGTGCTATACGATACGGATCGTATATATTCGGTGGATGCTGGATACACCAGCTTGGTCCGCGCCCGTTGCGAACGTGGATAATGCGTCCCGGTCTATGTCGCACTTCCCGGCTCTTAGGGCCCGGCGGGCGTGCATGCGGGCCACAAAGAAGGGAACATCATCTTGAACACCGCCATTGCTCCAAATGACGCGGTTGTCGTCGCCTACCGCAGGACACCGATTGGCCGGGCCCGCAAGGGCTCGCTGGCCGGGGAGCGACCCGAAGACCTCGTGCTCGCAGCCATCCGGGGAGCGCTCGCGGCGATTCCGCAGATGGACTCCGCCGAGTTTGCCGATGCCTACGTGGGTTGCGCGGTCCCGCAGGGCGCACAGGGCGACAATATCGGACGCCGGGTCATGGTGCTTGCGGGAATGGATAGCGTCCCGGCGGTCACCGTGAACCGCTTCTGCGCCTCCTCGTTGCAGGCCACCGCGATGGCGGCCCAGGCCGTGCGGGCCGGCGACGGGGAAGCGTTTCTGGTGGCGGGCGTCGAATCGACCAGCTCGACTCCTCCCGTGGTGGAAAATCCGCACCCCGACTTCGCGGACGCGGCACGGCGGGCCGACGACGTCTTTGAATCCGGTCAGCCGTGGGTCGACCCCCGCGAGCACGGGCAGCTGCCCGACGTGTACCTCTCCATGGGCAAAACCGCCGAGTTCGTGTCACGCCAAACCGGCACCACGCGTCGCGACCAGGACGAATGGGCTCTGGAGTCCCAGCTCCGCGCTGAACGGGCGATCGGCTCCGGGTACTTCGCGCGCGAGATCGCGCCGGTGACCACGGCTGCCGGCACCGTGGTGACTGCCGACGACGGCCCGCGGCCGGGAACAACCTGGGAGGCACTCTCCGGCCTCAAGCCCGTGTTCCACGAATCCGGAACAGTCACGGCAGGAAACGCCAGCCCGCTCAACGACGGCGCATCTGCCTTGGTTGTCATGAGCGCCAGGCGTGCCGGTGAACTCGGATTGAAGCCGCTGGCCCGCGTCTTGGGCAGTGCCGCCAGCGGCCTTTCACCGGAGATCATGGGACTGGGCCCGGTGGACGCATCCAACCGCCTTCTTGATCGCCTGGGCCTCTCGATTGGTGACATTGACATCGTGGAGTTGAACGAGGCCTTCGCTGCCCAGGTGGTTCCCGTGGTCCGGAAGCTGGGCGCGGATCCGGAGCGGGTCAACCCGTTTGGCGGTGCGATCGCCCTGGGCCACCCGTTCGGGGCGACCGGCGCGCGGCTGGTCGGAACCCTCATCAATGGACTGCAAACAAGGGATGGATCGCTCGGCCTGGCCACGCTCTGCGTGGGCGGTGGCCAAGGCATGGCGATGGTAGTGGAGAGGCTCTCATGAACCAGTCAACGCTCATTGCCGACCCGGCACGCTCGATGCTGGCCGCGGACCGGAGCCTGGAAGGCCTCGGCATCCAGGTGTTGCGTGCCAGCGAGGGCCGCGCCACGGCAGTCCTGACGGTCACGCCAGAGATGGCCAACGGGCACGGAATTGCCCACGGTGGATTGGTCTTCGCGCTGGCAGACACGGCGTTCGCCATGGCCGCGAACACGTTCGGCACCGGAATCGCGACCGCCGAGGCTTCCATCTCCTACATTTCCCCGGCCCGCATCGCCGAGGAGTTGGTTGCGTCCGCCGAAGTGACCTTTCACGAGGGCCGCCGGATGATTGTGGATGTCAGGGTGCGGGCGGGGGAGCGGACCGTGGCCATCTACCGCGGAACCGGCAGGGCCCTGCGCGCGGCGGACTGAGGTTTCTGAAAAGCTGCCGTTACATAGGTCAAAATGCATGTGTGCCCGGACTCCGACTTGGAGTCCGGGCACACACATGTTTGTACGAAAGATTGCCGCGCCGGCCCCCCGATGGCGGGTGGGGCCCGGCGCAGAGGAGGTGTCAGCTCTTGGAAGCCTTCGCCGCGCCGGCGGTCGCCAGCTTGTCGGCGATGCCCATGAGGACCGGGGAACCGGTCGCGGCGATCAGCAGGCTCTCCACCGGACGCTTGAGCATAATCGATACGGGTTCCTTTGCCCCCGCGAGAACCGCTTCGCGTCCCATTGCCGGGTTCTTGTGGCACCGCACCGGCACGTTGAAGATCAGGCGGCGCAGGCAAGAGTTGTCGTGATCACACCACACAATCTCATCCTGTCGTCCCTGGAGGACCTTGTTGGGGAATTCCGGATCGGCCAGCATCTGCCGGGCCAGCATGATTCCGTCCGCGAACCCGGCGGTGATGGCGTCTGCACACTGTTGTGGGTCATATGTGCTACTGAGAAGCAACGGAACCTCGGGCATGGCCGCGCGGAATGCCTGTGGCTCTCCGTGCTCCAGGATTGCGCCCGATTCGGAGGTGACGTTGTTGTCCATCGACTCGTAGTTCGCATCGCTCAGGGCGATATATCCAACCCCTTCCTTCTCGATGATCGCGGCGACCTCCGCGAAGCCTTCGGGCCCCTGGCCATCGGGAAGGTGGTCGTTTGTGCTCATCCTCAAGCCCACCGGGTATTCGGTTCCGACCTCGGCGCGAATTGCCCGAATCGTGTCGACGAGGATGCGGGCGCGGTTCGCGGCGCTGCCGCCGTATTCATCAGTCCTCCAGTTGGTGCGGGGTGAGAGGAAGGAGGAATAGAGGTAGCGCATGTGTGCGCCCAGCTCGATGCCGTCGAAGCCGGCCGCCTTGGCACGCCGCACCGCGGCGACGGTTTGCTCCTGGACCTCAAGGATTTCCTCTTTCGTGATCTCCTCCGGCGTCGGGTTCGTTCTGCCGCCTGGAATGTAGAAACCGTGCGGCAGGCGGGGTGCGGCCATGCGGACGGGCTTCGGGCTCGCAGCCCGCGTGGGCCGTCCCTCGCCGGGCACGCCCATGGCGCCGAAACTGGGGAAGATCTGGGCGAATATGGGTACGTTGTGCTCGTGCACGGCATCGACCATGCGCTTCAGGCCCGGAATGAATTCGTCGCCGTCGAAGCGCATCAGGGGCTGGAATGGTGCCTCCTGGTTCCCGCGCTCTGTGGCCACGCCGCCACCGATGATCAGTAGCCCTGCGCCGCCGCGCGCCCGAGTGGTGAGGAACGCAATCGTCTGGTCGCTGGGATGGCCGTCCTTCGTCGGCTGCAGCACCGCCATGGGGCTGAGCACATAGCGGTTCTTGATGGTCAGGCCGTCGATTTTCCAGGGGCTGGAAAGCACCTCGGCGACGGTGGAGGTCTCGGCGGACATTTGTTCTCCTTGGATTGTCAATGGAATCTGGATGAAGTCATTCATCCTTTATCACGTTCGAGTCGTGTCGTATCGTATCGCGCTTGTGCCGTATTTCATATGGATGACCCGAAAGGGCTTGGTTCGCGATACCTGTGCACACCTTCCCTTGGCTAGATCGTCTCGGTGTCACCTCCCGGAATTGCCGCGACGGTGGTTGTTGCAGCGATTTTCGGGCCGCTCGTAACGCTTGAAATGACGATTGACTTCATGACGCGCGTCACATACGGTGCTATACGAACCGATTCGTTTCGAATGTTGCGCTTATCACCTAGGAGTGCCAATGCCCAGACTTTCCCTAAACCTCACCGCGATCTCCGCGCTTTCGGCCGGTGCATTGCTTCTGGCCGGGTGCTCGGCCAGCGGCCCAGGACCGCAGGAATCGGCCGGAGCCCCCGTGGCATTGGCCGTCGGCGTGACGCCGATTGCCAATGCTGCCCACGTCTACATCGCAGAGCAGCAGGGGTTCTTCGAGGACGAGAATCTGGATGTCACCGCCACGACGATTCAGACCGCGGCCACCGCGATTCCCTCCCTGCTCAACAATGAGCTTCAAATGGCGCTCATGACATCCGTCCCCATCGTGACGGCTGCCTCGAAGGGGCTGCCGATCAGGGTCGTTTCCGGCAGCGACCGCTATCCCCTGGATCCGAAGCATGACACGACCGCGCTGGTCGCGGCACCGGGCAGCGGCGTCGGTTCGATGAAAGATCTCTCCGGAAAGACGGTGGCCGTGGTCGGCCTCAAATCGGCACCCGAGTTAGCCCTGCGAGTGCTCCTGAAGGACTCCGGCGTCGACCCCGAGCAGGTGAAAGTCGTCGAGATTGCCTACCCGGACATGGTTCCGGCACTTCAGTCCAAGCGGGTGGACGCAGCGTTCGTCGTCGATCCGTTCCTTTCCAAGGCGCGCGCCGCGGGCCTACAGGTGATCGGGCGACCGTTCACCGACGGGATCGGCGGGATGAGCGCGTTGGAGTGGGTGGCCAGCGATGCGTTCACGAAGTCCAACCCGGACGCCGTCCAGCGATTCACCAAGGCCATGAAGCGTGCCGGGGAGTATGCGAATGAGCATCCCGAGGCAGTGCGCAAGGTCCTCCCGGAATTCACCTCGTTGTCCCCGGAGGCCATTGAGAAGTCCGTGATTCCCACCTACGACACAAAGCTCGGCGTGGAAGACATCCAGGCCTTTGCTGACCTGATGGCCAAGGAAGGATTCATTAATGACGGCTACGACCCGGCAAAGCTCATCTGGACCCCTGCAGGCAGCTGAGGCTCCGAGCAAGCCTCGGCCGCGGAAACCCGCGTTACGGTGGGGGACCATGAACCGGCTGTCCCAGCTGGGCGTCATCGTGCTGGTGCTCGGGGCATGGCAGGTGGCCGCGGCCACCGGGCAGCTCGGTGCCGTGCCCACGCCGCTGGTTGTGGCCGGCGCGGTGCTGGGACTTGTCCTGGACGGCTCTGGTTGGGGACCCCTTGCCGAGACTCTGGCCAGCTGGTTCATCAGCCTGTTGCTGGCGGTGGTCATCGGCGTGATCATCGGGTTTCCACTCGGCGTGAGCCGAGTGACTTACCGGATGTCGGTGGTCACTCTCGATTTCCTGCGGACCATCCCCGCATTGGTCTTTGTCCCGCTGGTTGTCCTGCTCTACGGTGCGGGACTGCAGAGCACGATACTGCTGGCCTTCTTCGGAGCAGTGTGGGCAATGGTCATGCAAACCATCTACGGCGCGCGCGACCTGGACCCCGTGGCCCGGGACACTTTCCGCTCCTTCGGCGTCCGCCGCTGGGACACGGTGACCCGGCTTCTGCTCCCGACGGCACTGCCGTATATGGCCACGGGGGTCCGGCTGGCTGCAGCGATCTGCCTGCTGATTTCGATCAGTGCGCAGATCGTCATCCCCGCGGGCGGATTCGGGGAACAGATCGTGGTCCACCAACTCAGTGGTGCGCTCCCGGAGATGTTTGCCTACATCGTGCTGTGCGGGGTGCTGGGCATGGCCATCGACTCAACGTTCCGCTGGTTCGAACGCAGCGTTCTGGCATGGCATCCGTCGCATCGAAAGGTCAGCTCATGACGCAAAGGATCACACGGTTCCTCCTGCCGGCGATCGTCCCGGCGCTGCTCGTTGCACTGTGGTGGATGGCAAGCGCCGGGAGCACATCGATCTTCTTTCCTCCGCTCGCCAAGATTTGGCAGAGGTTCCACGAGCTGTGGATCTTCGACCTCGTTGGCGAGCACGTGGTGTCCAGTCTCAACTCGGTACTGATCGGCCTCGGTATTTCCATCGTGCTCGGAGTAGGTCTGGGCATCGTGCTCGGGCTGAACGACGCCATCGCCACGGCCGTGGGACCACTGCTCCAGTTCATGCGCTACTTGCCCGCGGTGGCAATGTTGCCACTGGCCATCCAGCTGATGGGCATCGGTCCCGACATGCGCGTGCTGATAGTGGTGCTGGGGGCCCTGTGGCCGGTGCTGCTCAACACCGTCGACGGGGTCAGGGGCGTACACCCCGCGCTGGTGGATGTCGCAAAGTCCAACCGGCTTCGCCCAATCGACTGGGTCGTTCGGGTGGTCGTTCCCAGTGCCTCCCCGCAGATTTTCGCAGGGATCCGGGCGAGCCTCGCGGTTTCGGTCATCCTAATGTTCGCCAGCGAATTGATGGGGGCCTCGCAGGGGATCGGCTATTTCATCTTGGAGACCCAGCGCCAGTTCTCGTTGCCCGAGATGTGGTCAGGCATGATCCTGCTCGGCGTCATCGGCTATTTACTCAATGTCATCCTCTTGCTCGTCGAGCGGTTTGCGCTCGACTGGCACCGCGAATCGCGAAGCTGAAAGCAGGTCCACATGCAATCCATATCGACGCCCATTCTGGAAGCTGACGGGATCGGCAAGTCCTTCGGTGACAACCAGGTCTTGTCCGACGTCACCTTCTCAGTGGCGAAAGGTCAATTCGTCTGCATCGTGGGTCCCTCAGGCACGGGAAAGACCACGCTGCTGCGCGCCTTGTCGGGGCTGGGGCCCGCGAACAGCGGAGAAGTGAGGGTCAACGGGCGCGTAGTTGTGCAGCCACCTGCGGAACTTGCGGTCGTGTTCCAGGACTACAGCAGGTCCCTCATGCCCTGGATGAAGGTGGGCAAGAATGTCGAGCTGCCGCTGCGGCGGCTCGGACTCTCGCGCGAGGAACGCCGGAAACGTGTGGAACAGGCGCTGCGCGATGTGGACCTTGGACATGCCGAGGAGCTGTATCCGTGGCAAATGTCAGGCGGCATGCAACAGCGCGCGGCGATTGCCCGGTCCCTGGCCTATCGCCCCGAGATCCTGATCATGGACGAGCCGTTCGCCTCCGTTGATGCACAGACCCGGGCGGACCTCGAGGACCTGATGCTCGATATCCGCGACCGTCTAGGAGTCTCGATCGTCCTGGTGACACACGACATCGAGGAAGCGGTGTATCTCGGAGACAAGGTCATTGTCTTATCGGGCCGGCCGGCCTCCGTGGCCGCCTCGGTCGAAATCCCGCTGGGCACCGGCCGCGACCAGATCGAGACCAAGTCCCGTCCGGCGTACCTTGAGCTTCGGGCCGAGATCCACCGGATGATCATGAGGAAGTCCGACACCGTGGCGCCCCAAAGGGCGCCCCGGTGACCTCCATGGCGCTGCCTGGTTCTCCTTGAAAAGGTATGGGCACTTGGAGCCGACAGGTTGTCGAAGGCCCGGGCGATTCGGGGAACTGACAAAGGCTCTCTCGCAATTCCACGCCCGGAGAGACAAGTCCCAATGAGCGTCGTCCTTTCCAAAACAGTCAGTGGCAGGAACAGCTAGAGGCGTATCAGCGCTTGCGCTTGCGAGGAGATTTACCGTTGGGCGCCACGGCTGAGGTAGGCACCGTCGGAGCAGGGTGAAGGAGTGTCTGCACTACAGACCGCGGCGGTTTGCCTGTGCTGGCGAAAAGTTCACTTGGCATCGGCGAGTAGTCATAGTCGTAGCTTGTTTCTGTGTTTGGGTATGCCACGACCTGCGACATCTGCCAGAGTGATCGCACGATGCTAATACCCACTTGGCTGATGCCGAGGTTGGTGGCCGGATCAGAATTATCCGTCCGCAAAATCAAGCCAGGCACCGTCCCCTTCGCGCCCCGCTCTTGCAGCACGTAAGTGACTGATTCTGCGTTAATTGTTGCCGCAACCGCGCTCCTCTCGGCCGGGTTGAGATCTTTACGTTGCTGGTCGGCCAGATGCAGTGCAGTGTTGAGGTCATCCCGAGGAGCGAGGGTGGCGCCGTGCTTAAGCTGGTTGTTGCCTTGGGCCCCGTTGAAGTGTGTTTCTGAGTAGAACCGGGCGAAGAACGCCAACCATGCGGTCAGGAAGTCGATGTGCCTCCGCGAGTCTCGCTTCGACTGTTCAGATTTATCTTGTTGAAGCCCGCTCGGAATCATCACGCCTGCCACGGCATGCCTCGCCGCCGGGCTCAGCAACGATTTGATCGGCTCACGAAGATCCGCAGACTGGCGCATGTTGATGAGCGTAGTCATCGGGCTTTTCCCGGCCACTCTTTCCTGGCCTGCCACGAAGAGGCGGAGTGCAGTCTCGATTACGTGCTGCATCAACGCATACGACTCAACTGAGGCCATTGTTCTGCTGTTGAGAGTCGTGCCTGGCGGCACGTCCAGAGCGATCTTCTTATTTGTCAGAACGGCTTGAAATTGCCCGAAGAGAGATGCCTCATCATCACGGTCCCATTTGACCGAATCTGGGTTGAGGTCGGCCATGGCAATAATTCCCCAGAGCCGGCGTTCGAAGTATTCTGCAGGATCTACACGGTAATAGTGGTCGTTTAGAGCGTCCTCTACTGCCCTAGAAGTCGCTGGCGGTGCCTCTGCCTCAATCTGATGAATGTTCAAGGGGTTGTTCAGCGTCATGAAGCCAAGCTACCCGACACTGTGGCTGTCTCCCGGAGAGACAGTCGAAAAGGACGGTTGTCTGGTGAGCCAGCGCTGACGGTCCAGGACGTTTGATACGGCCAGCAGCCCGATCATCGCTGTCCGAAATGATCCGCTGTCCAGTGGTTGTCGTAGAACCCCGAACTCCTGGACAGATGTCAGCGCGTGGTCATCCGGACCGCCAACGAGCTCGGGGCCACCGAGCCGAAGGGTCCATCGCCCCGGCAATGTCTCTGCGTGGTCGTCTGCGGCCGGAACATTCCACGGCCTGATTCTGAACTCGACGGGAACCTCGGGGCGGGCTGTTTGAACGGTGTTCACTAGGGACGTTCCATCAAGGAGCAGTTTGCGAATCAGCGGGGCGATGCCGAGCAGCTCGTAACGGCTCCGCGTGCTCGGTCCGTTACTCCGCTGTCGGACATCGGCAATGGTCTCAACGAACAGCCATTCGGCCAGCATCATCTGAATGCCTATATCTCGCGCCAAGCCGCCCCATTCAGAATTCGTGTTGAGATAGATATGCAGAGACTATCGCCAGGTCACCACCCGGCACGTCGCCACCGTGGGCCGGCGATCATGCACTACCTCGGCAGCTGATGGTCAAGAAAGACGAGCACGGCCGGGATGAGTGTGTCAGTTGAAGGAACCAGCGCTGACGACTACTAAGCCGGCCAACTTGGTTGTGTCGAGTCCAACAGGTGAATCCCCGTTGAGAACGTTGAGGACGTATCCCGGCGGAGTTCGACGCAGCCCCCGCAGTATTTGAAGAAAGTAAGGGGCGGAGAGATGTCCCCGGTCGAGTGGTAGCGACTCGAACACAAAATCCTCACTGATCTGATCAGTCAGGTTCTCTTCCATAAGATCGAATTGCAAAGATCGCCTTTCCCTCGCCTTGGACACGAGCTGTTTTGCCACCGCCTGGGGGACACCGGCCGCTTCGGAGGTCATGAATTCCTTCAACTCCGGTGTAAGTCCGTAAGTCCATTTCTGTGCACGAGGCGTTTCAGTGTCCGCTTGTGGATCCGCGAGACTCTCCATTGGGATCGATTGCTCATAGGCAACCTTCGGGTCTGTTCCTATACCGTCGGCCAGTACGGACGGGTAGAACGAAACCGATTTACGGATGCAACGGTCACACTGCTCATAGTCGGAAGGATGGTTCTTCACACCGCATCCAACGGGCTTCCTGTAGTTCGGAGAACCAAGATAAAGCGCGTAGCTCGGCGCTACCTGGAGGACATCTGCCGTTGCATGTAGATCTTGCCACTGCTTCCCCGACTTATATCCAAAGTCGATGAGCCATTCCTCGTTCTTGTCCTTCTTCAGTCGCTTGGCTTGCACGAGCATGCCGAAGGATGCGCCGTCGTCGCCAACCCACCACCACAACCAGTCAGCACCCATACCCGCTCCGTGCTCTTTCAATCGCTTATCGCCCCCCTCTTGAGGCCTGGTGAAAGGAACGACCTTCACCAACGGGGGGACCTCGACGAGCATGGTGTTGGTGATGGTCTCTTCATCCCAGCCCAAACCGGAAGTCTCACCTTTGACCATGAATTGATATGCAGCATTTCGTGCTTGCTCAAGGACTTGCTGGAGGGTGGGGCTGGGGTTAGTCACCTTGTAATGATGACAGTTGCCACCACCGACCGGACGTGGCACTGCGTACCTTTGGTGCACCAGTGGGCAACGACCGCAGTGGATCCGTCCATGAACGCACGTTGGTCGGTGAAGGTGCCCTATTCGCAAACGGTCAAAAACGACCGTTTCCCCTCCGCACACGTATCTGAAATGCTCCGGTACGCTGAAGAGCCGTCCGAACTACGGTCGCCGACGGCAACGAAAAGTGGCGGGAGCACTTGTGGAACGAAAGCAGGATAGCCGGGCAATTCTGGTGGATGCCCTGGCCGCCTATAAAGCAGCTGACCTAACGCAAATTCGCATCCGGGCCAGCGCGGGCAGCGATATTTCGAGCGAGATAGCCTACAGCTGGTTCAAGCACATGCTGAGAACGTCGGAGGCCATCTTGACATTGGCCGATGCCGATTTTGATACTGAAATTGCGCCTCTTCGACGATCGCTGATGGAACACTGCACGGCCATGTTTTGGCTGACTCGCTCACCTGAGAAAACCGTGAACAGCTTGTTCAAGGCCTATCAACAAACGCTCCGGAAGATCGAAATGGCCACCGCAGGTAAGTGGGACATCAACTACGACCTACTCCGGGCCATGGTCGAGGCCGAGATGCCGCCAAACGATGAAAACAATCTCCTATCGTTCAAGGCACTGACGGACGCAGAAGAGGCGCAGGCCACCTATGCAGCGTGGCTGCAGGAAACGGCGTTTAGCCATGCCGGCTGGTCTACGGGGAGGCTTTACGTCAAGCACGACGGTACAAGGCTGCAACTTCCTGATTCGGATGTCCGGGACAGCTACCGCGTGACCGCCATGTACCTGCTGTTCGCAGCGGATCGCCTCATTGACTATTGGGAAAATCCGCCGATTCTGCTGCAACAGTCGCATCCGGCCTTGATCACCAGATTGTTTCCTGGGCATTGATGGTGTCAAGGGGTGCGGTGAGGGAAGACATCTACTGATGCTCACTGCTCGTCATCTTAGATCTCTACTTACAGCCTCCAAAGCCAGTATTGTGCGTGCATGCGCGAGAGTGTTCCTTGCAGGGCCCCCGGACTTCCTTGAGAGCAATGCTTTGGCCAGTGCCGGATCCGGACCGACAGGGGGATCAGGTCCGGATCCGGCACCGGCTGCCGGTAGTAACCGGCGAAACGGATGCTGGGGCAACACCGGCAGGGGGGACAGCGCCGATACTGCCTTTGGCGGAGGCATCCGTCTCCGACGACGCTGTTCCAAGCGCCGCCAGGTCTCAATGAACTGTGGGGTAGGGCGCTTTTCCTTGGAGCGTTTCCGGTTCTTCCCGTTCATAGGTCATGCCGTACGGAACCTCAGGACTGACGGTGACGGTATACGTATCGTGGCTGTGTCGGGTAATGAGCACTCCGTGTCGTCGGCCGGATATGGCCAGGGATTTGATGGCTTCGTGGGCGGTGTCCAACTGGTCCTGGAGAGTATTCCAGCCGGTTCCTGCAGGAGCTTTAAGAGCGATTTTATGGATGTGGTTTGTCATGGATCGTTGTTTGCGGGGGTAGGGACTTGAAGGCAAGGGTTCCCGCCAAGTGCCTTGGCGCCAATGACGGCGTGCCGATAACCGCAGGTATGTGCGGACACGTGTCTCGATGAAGCTTTCTAACGGGACATTCACGAGCCCTCGTGGAACATGAATTCCGTCGCGCTGGGCCATTCACAGGCATGCATAAGTTCTCGCTCATCTTTGTCGCGGTGTGCGACCGGCCCGTGGGTACCATCGGGCCGGCCTCGACAGGGAAGCGGACCGCATCACCCGCTACATGAGGAGCGCTACATCGGCCAGGGGGATTCTGACGGCATGGAGACTACATCGAATTACCTGCATGGAATCCTCATACATGGCAGGTCGGACTCTAACCTTCAACCGGGATGGGCTGCTGCTCGGATCAGCTGATATCTACGCCCATATGCCTTCTAACATAAATCGACCTCGACGCGTGTCATGAGCGGGGCGATCGTTCAACTGAGTCTTGCCCAGATAGGGGCCGCTTGTTGACGGCTGTAGGCGGAGCGTCCTCAATAGACGGCAACTGTTTGATGATGTGCTGTGGGACAGCGTCGCCTTGACTCTTTTGGAGAAACCTAGTGTGGTCAAAGATGAAATCACGAATTGGGCGGACGAACGCGGGCGCATGATGAAAGATCTTGCCGGTGAAGTAGGCCTGCTGGCTCACCTTTGAAGTATGCGGTTTCCGATTCTCTTCAAAGGCCTGCAGCGCTGATGAGAGCGCCGCAGTGTTTGTCCCATTGACGTCGGCCAGGAATCGTCCAAGCAAGTAGCCGTCTTCGATGGACATCCCAGCGCCGTAGGCAGCGTAAGGGGAAGTAGGATGCGCCGCATCACCGACCAGTGTCACGCGCCCTTTCGACCACTGTTTCATGGGGACCCGGTCGACGATCTCCCACCGGTGAGTGTCTTCTGGTGCCGTGCGCTTGATAAATGACGGCAACGGCTCATCGAAATGCCCTGCCCGTTCCAGCGCGTAAGCACGAATATCACGCTCGATGAACGGCGTTTGGGGGACCCATTTCTCCAAGACCCACCACTCATATCCGTTACGACCTTCGTGTCGAATGGGAGTGTACGAGCCCTGCACGGTTCGATCGTGTGCAAAGACACCTCTCGTGCCGATTGACTCATCAGTGAGGAACCATCCACCCATAAGGTGGAGTCCGTGGTAGCGCTTCGGTGAGTCCCCCCACAACTCTTTCCGAACCGTGGAGTCGATGCCATCGGCGCCCACAAGCAGATCAACGGTAACGGCGTCATGGCCATCGAATTTCACCTGAACGGAGTCGCCGTTGTCGGTGAATCCCTTGAATTTGTGTGAAAGCTGGAGGACTCCCTCTGGGAGGGCATCAATCATCCGTTTGTACAGCCCCCATCGGATGAGCCCGATAAATCCGCCGTTGTATTCCTTGGCGACATCCTCAGGCATACGGAACTCAGCACGAATGCGGCCGTCGTAGCGGCGCAACTGGGTGAATGCTGGTGCACCCAGGTCGGCTGTATCGACTCCAAGCGCGCGCAATGCTTTCTGCGGTGTCGGCCAGAGATTCAGGATATTTCCAGCAGCCTTCACTTCTGGATAGCGCTCGTAGAGGCGAACGTCCCATCCGCGCTGATGCAGTCCGAGAGCAGCTGCAAGTCCGGCTGGACCTGCCCCGACGATAGCCGCCGTGGGCTTCTTGTTCGTCGATGTCATGAGCGTCTTCTCCATTCCAAGTCGTATATTTTCGGCGCTGGGGTTAGATGAAACCAGCTTGCTGAGTTGTGGTAAGAGGTTATTTGGGCCGCCGTTGTTGCGTCAGGGCTCGAAGCGGAATTAGGGAGCTGCAGTGTGGCAGGCTGCCCGGGAAGTGGATGAGCGCCGGAACTCAGAACCTGTCGCGGACGTGGCGTTCCCGCCCGTACAGCGAAACCACTGCAAGGATGATGATTCCGAAAATGATGCGGCTCTGTGCCTCGGAGAGTCCGTTGCTCACGATGATCGTGGACAAAAGGGTGAGGGTGAGTGCGCCGAGCAGCGTCCGCGTGTAGCTGCCGCGGATCGAGCCAAAGATGGTGCCTCCAACCAGGACGGCGGCCAGGCCCGAGAACAGATACGGCTCCCCGATGGTTTGCGACCATCCCGAGCCGTAGGAAGCAATGAAGATGCCTGCGATCCCGGCCAGGGCGCCCGAGGCGGCAAAAACCAGGGTCCACACAGCGGAGGTGCGAATCCTCGTCAGCCGGGCGGCCCGGAAATTGACTCCCGTGGCATGGAAGCGACGTCCGGCCGCGGTGCGGTTGAGGAAAATCCACATGCCCACCCCGCAGAGGAGCACGATCAGGATGATCGGCGGGAATGGCATGCCGAAGGTGGTTCCCCGCAAACTCGCCAAAGAACGGAGCGCCTGCGGCGGGGCTGAGGAATAGTCGCCGTCGGCGAGGAAGAGCGTCGCGCCCGTCAGTGCCGCACCGGTGCCCAACGTGACGACCAGTGGCTGGACCGCGAAGCGGTGGCAGATCCAGCCGATCAGGGCACCGATGCCGCCGCAGACCAGGACCGTGATCAGCGCGGCGACAACCGCCGGCACCGCGAGCTTGCCCGCGACGTTCGCCGCCATAAAGGCGCCGAAGAGGATGTAACCCGGCGCAGCCAGGTCCAGTCCTCCCAGGATCACCACGAGCGTCTGGCCCATTGCTGCCAGGGCCAGCAAGGACGTAATGACCAGTATCGAGGTGACGGACCTGGGGTTTGCGATGGCCGGTATGGTGACCACCAGCCAGGCCGCCAGGGCCAGGACGACGAGGACCTGCAACGCCGGTACCTCGAAGACCCAGGCCCTGAACCTGGTCCAGGCCTCCTGCCGGGCGGTTGGTGCGTGGGATGCTTCCGCGGGGGACAGGGTGTCACTGGTCATGATGGGTTCCTCTTCAAACGGGGGGCCAGCAGCGTCGCGCCCAGCACGACGCCGACGACGAGGACGGCGCCGTAGGCGAATTGGATGAGGCTGGGGGCCACGCCCGAGGCGGTGAGCAATTGCTGCAGGAGATAAATGGAGACCGCTCCGAAGAGTGCGCCCAACAGGCCACCGCGGCCTCCGGCCAGGCTGGTTCCGCCCAGGACTGCGGCGGCGAGCCCCAGTAGTGCATAGGTGGAGGCTAGCGAAGACTGCGATGACTGCACGAGTGCGGTCAGCGCAATTCCGGCGATCCCGGCAAACAGGCCGCCGAGGGTGTAGGCCAGGATCCGGATCGCCTTGATGTTCACACCGGAACCGTAGGCGGAGACATCGCTCTCGCCGGTGGCCAGGAGGTTGCTGACAAAGGCCGTGCGGCGCAGCGCGAACCAGGTCAGCCCGGCGACGCCAATCGTGATGAGGGCACCAGGGACGATGCCGATGCCCCCGGCGAAGACCTCCGTCCAGTTGTCAGGGGCGGCCACCGGGTTCTGGGCGATGGTCAGCGACAGGCCAACGAGCAGGAACAGCATCCCGGTGGTCGCGACAACCGGGTGCAGGCGGACGACGGCGACCAGGATTCCGTTCAGGGCTCCGATCCCGGCGGCCACCGCCAGGATGATGGGTGCCGCGAGGTGCCAGTCTCCCAGCCCAGCGGGAATGAGGATTGCGACGAACAGGCAGTTGATGAACGTGGCCAGTGGGCCGACCGAAATGTCGATGCCACCCGCCAGGATCGAGGGCGTGGAGGCGAATCCCACCAGCACGAAGGGCGCCAGGGTGGCCAGAGTGCCGGGGAGGCGAGCGGGGGAGAGGAAGGACGGTGAGACGATCAGGTTCAGCACCAGCAGCATCAGTGCGAGCAGGAAGGCAAAGGCGAAAGGCCAGCGCTGGAACATGGTCAGGACGCGGTTCATGTGTGCACCTCTGATTTCTGGCCGAAGTATGCGGCGACGATGGACTCGGTGGAGAGCTCGAAATGGGGGATCTGGGCAAACACGGATTGGTCGCGGAAGATCAGGACGCGGTCAGCGAGGTCGACGAGCTCGTCGACCTCGCTGGAGAGGATCACGACGCTCATGCCTTCGGCGCTAAGCAGGTGCAGGATTGCGTAGATCTCCCGCTTGGTCCCGATGTCGACCCCTCTGGTGGGGTCATTAAGCAGCAGGACCTTGGGGTCAGTGGCAAGCCAGCGCGCCAGCAGCACCTTCTGCTGGTTACCGCCGGACAGGGTGGAAATGGCGTCGTGCGCGGCGCCGAAGCGCAGGGACAGGGAGCGGGCGAAGGCATCGAACCGGCGGGCCATGCTGCGGGTGTCCAGCAGCCCGCCGCGACGGTCCTTGCCCAGGGTCGGCAGCGCGAAGTTTTCGCGGATCGACATGGACTCGAACAGCGACTCGCCGCGTCGTTCGCGCGGCAGGTAGGCGACCCCCAGGGCATCCCCGTTGCGCTCGGTAAGCTCCGCGGCGCCCTCGGGGAGGAGGCGGACGACGCTGCCGGGCCCACCGGCCACACCGGCCAGGCGCTTGATGAACTGGTCCTGTCCGTGGCCCTCGAGCCCCGCGAGGCCTACAATCTCGCCAGCGCGCAGCTCGAAGTCGATGGGTGTCGAGGCGGGCGCAAGGCGGACGGCCGCTCCCTGAAGGATGGTGTCCCCGGCATCATGCGGTTGCCGCCGTGTCTCGGCGTGGCCGGAGCTTCCGGTCATGTCCGCGATCAGCCGGTTGATGGACAGATCCGACCTCTCCATGGTGGAGACGCTGCGCCCGGACCGCAGGACGGTGACCCGGTCCGAGATCTCCGAGACCTCGTCCATGCGGTGCGAGATGAACAGGATGGCGGTCCCCTCGGCTGCGAGCCGGCGCATCTCGACGAAGAGCCGATCGCGGGAGCTGACATCCAGGGAGGCTGTCGACTCGTCGAGGATGAGAACCTTGGGCTTGCGCACGAGTGCGCGGGCAATGCAGAGGGCCTGCCGCTCGGAGAGCGAGAGCTGCCCGGCCGGAAGATCCAGCGGAATCGCGCCGGCAATGCGCGTCAGGACGTCCTGCGCGATTGATCGCTGCGCGGCGCGGCCCAGCCGGCGACGAAACGTTCCGTGGGACCCGAGCCAGACATTCTCGAGGACTGATTGGCTCCCTGCGGTGAGGACTTCCTGGAACACCGTCGCAATCCCTAGGTCCATGGCCGCTCGGGGCGATCGGCTAGTTACGGGGACGCCGTCCAATGTGACGGTGCCGGAATCCGGGCGGTGGACGCCTCCCATGATCTTGACGAGGGTACTCTTCCCGGACCCGTTTTCGCCCAGAAGCGTGTGGATCTCGCCCGGCCGGAGGTGGAGGTCGCCGTCGATGAGGGCGCGGGTGGCACCGAAGCGCTTGCTCACCCCGGCGAGCACCAGTCCGGATGGTTGGTTGTTCACGGCGGATCTCCTTTGAATGGCCGAAAAATGTGGTGCAGGTCATATTCGAAACTAGACGAATCGTACCGTATGCATCTACTCTTATGCCATACGATACGAATCGTTCATTTTGCAAGGAGATCAATCAATGACGAAGACCTCTTTCCCCCGTTTTACGACTGTTGGCGCCGCGATTCTGGGGGCCGGAACCCTCGTTCTGACTGGCTGTTCGGCGTCGGCGCCAGCGACCCCGGGCTCCGCCGGAGGGGCCACACCCGGTCCGGCGTCGTCGGCGGCCGCCGGGACCTGCGGGTCGCTGCCGACGGGTACGGCGAACGATCCGAACGGTCTGCTGGCCGGTTTACCCAAGGAGATCGCCGCGGGCTACAACCTCTACCCCTACGAGATCCGGAAGTCGGCATGGGCCGACTACAAGTCGAAGAAGACTGACGGTTTCACGGCCGCGATTGTGGGCATGCCACCTGCCAGCCCGTTCATAGCCTCCATGTCGGAGGCGATCCGCTCGAGCCTCAAGGCCAATGGTGTCAAGATTGTCGGCGACTTCGCCCCGGATGACCCGTCGAACGTGCCCCTGCAGCTCCAGCAGTTCAACGAAGCGCTCTCGCTCAAGCCGGACGTGATCATCTACACCGCCATCGCACCGGAGCCTTCCGTGGACCTGGCCAAGGCCGCCCATGACGCTGGCATCCCGCTGGTCGCCGCCCAGATTCCGATCGATTCCGAATACGCCGTCAGCGTCACGAGGAACACCCCGCTGGCCGTCGCCCAGGTCACCGCCGGGACAGTGGGAGCACTCGGGGGCAAGGGGACCGTCCTGCGCGTCGAGGGCATCCCGGGGATCCCTGCCTCGACCTTCGCGAACCTGGGCATCGATGCTGTCCTGGACAACTGCCCGGACGTCAAGGTCACCGGGTCGGTCACGGGCTTCTTTCAGCCGGCAAAGGCCCAGGCGGAGGTCCAGAAGTTCCTGGCGACCAACCCTGCCGGGGTTGACGCCGTTCTCCAGGCCGGAACGATGGGCGTAGGCATCCGCAACGCCTTTGAGGAATCAGGCATGGACGTGCCGCCGATCGCGGACGACGGATCGAGCCACGGCTTCTCCTCCTGGGCGCTGGCTAACCCGGACTACCCGTTCTTCGGCACCACGACCCCGTCTGTGCGCACCGGTGAGGCAGTGGTCGACGTGGCGCTGCGCATCCTGAAGGGCGAGGGCCCGAAGATCAACCAGATTGTTGAACCCTCGGTGGTCGTCTCCCGGGAGAACCTTGCTAAGGTCGCGGACCGCTCGTGGGACCACAATGACCTGACCGACTTGGCCGGCGCCCCGGAGGACTACCTGCCCACCGATCGCCTCAATCAGTTCTTCTCACAGCCCGGCGCATAGGGATGGCGCGAGCCACAAACTCGAGAGATGGATCCTCCGACGGGTCTGTCGATGGGGGTGCCGGGACGAACGACGGGCCGTGAGCGGTTCAATGCGTTCTTCGGAGCCTCCCGGCGCCTGACGCGAAAGCGAGTGCGCAACCGTCACCGGGCTCGAACTGGAACTAAGGGCCCCTTCCACCGGGTGGATGTCGAATGACATCCACTGTGGAAGGGGCCCTTCCCTTGCTCTGCACCGCGCCTGCCCTCGCCGGATCGCGATCCCAAGGTCCGGGCGCGATTGATCGGCCGGCCAAGAGTTGCCCGCCGCAGGAGGCCGGAACAAGCCCCCAGATGCTTTGTGCTGCCAGTCAGGCAAGCCGCTGCCGTGGTTCCGACTGCGGTTCGGGAGCAGCATCTTCTCCGGCACCGTCTGTCACACGCAAAAAAGCCCCTTGGAACACCGACCCAGCATGTAGATTCAGGTTTCCAAGGGGCTTTCCGATGCCGGCACGCGGCCGGGCAAGGCTTAGGCGCTGACGCGTCCGCGTAAGAATTCGGAGTCCGGGGAATCGGTGACGGGCAGTCCCGAGGCTTGCAGGCTTGCGCGCAGCTGCTTCATGAAGCGGTCGGGAAGTCTGACTGCCGGCGGGCGCAGGGCGCCGCCGTTGAAGCCGGAGAGCCACTCCTGGTACTTCCACTGGGTGCGGTTGATGGAGCTGGTGCCCGGGGTGGAAGTGGACGATACAGCCATATTGGCGGCCCGGGCCGGCTGGACCTCCCAGTAGCGCTCCATAGCCTCCTCCCACTTGCCGGTGCGCGCCAGCTCGAAGGCCTTGGGGTAGTAGTCGCCCATCCAGTTCGTGTTCGCGGTGCCGGAGAACTGGACGTCCAAGACCGACATGAGGGGGATTATTTCGGCCTCGATGGGGCAGGAGATCACTACTTCATCGCGGAAGTGGTGGTACATCTCCATGACCCCCGGGATGCCCGGGTAGCCCTGTTCGGCCTTGATGGCGACGATGCTCGGCATCGCGTCAAGGACGCGGCGCACGAAGTCAACGCTCATACCTGCAGGGTGGATTCGCTCGAAGCCCCAGGCCGGCAGGGGGAACAGCATGGTGGCCAGGTCGGTTTCGTCGGTGAACCGCTTCGTGTAGTCGAACACCTCGTCGTAGGAGGTCGGCCAGAACGATGAGGGGTATGCCAGCAGGGCTCGGTCGGCGCCGGCCTTAGTGGCCAGGTTTGCCGCGTGGATGTTCTCCTCCAAGGTGCCGAAGATGGCATGGAAAAAGAGTCCGAAGTCCTCTCCGGCCGCCTCGCGGGCCACCTCGGTGATTCGGGCGTTCTCCTCCGGGGTGATGTTCGCTTCGGCGATCAGCAGCGAACCCTTGTATCCGCGCTCCTTGAGCAGGAGGATGTCGTGGCGGATCGCATTTTCGTTGATGCCGGAGAAATCCGGGGTGAAGGATGGGTGCGTCACTGCGACGGTGCCTACGAAGTTCTCCCGGGCCCAGGAGCGGGCCTCGGATTTGGTGTATTCCACCATGTTGTTCTCCTTTTGTCTGTGAGGGGTCTATTTGCGGCTGGTGACGATGCCGACGGGCAGGACGGTGCCGATGCCCTCGGCACGGGCGCGGGTGACGAGCATCTCGGCAACAACGATGTCCTGCAGGCCGGAACCGGTCGACTTGTAGATCCGGATCCCGTGCTCCGCGTCGATGGCGGTTTCGCCGGACAGGACGGCATTGAGTGTGACAACGAGCGGATCGACATCTACTCCGAGTGCCCGGGCCGCGATCATGTCCCCGCTGCCGTGGACGACCTCGTCGCGGGTATCCACCACGACGACTGCGGCGCGGGCGATAAGCTCCGCCGGCAGCTCGCGCTGGGCGGGGGTCGTGGAACCGATGGAAACCACCGCGGAGTTCGGGCCGACCCATTCGGCCAGCAGCGTCGGGGACTCGTCGCGGGAGCGCGCCGCGCACAGGATGAGATCCGCGCCTTCCGCGGCCTCGCGGGCCGAGCTGACAGCTCGTGCGGGCGCGCCGAACGTGCCGTCGAACTCGCGGGCAAAGGCCTCGCGGTTGGCTGGGGTCGGGCTGAACACACGGATGTCGGCGAACTCAAGCAGGTGGGAAAAGGCGGTCAGGTGCGAACGCGCCTCAAAGCCGGAGCCGATCACACCGACGATCAGCGGCCGTTGCGGCACGATCGTGGAGGTGCCCACCGCAGTGGTAGCGGCGGTGCGCAGGCCGGTGACGCGGTTTCCGTCCACCAGCGCCACCAGGTCCGCGGTGTCTTTGTTGAAGAGCGAAATCAAATAGCTGACGCGCAGGCCATCCGCGAAGGACCCGGCGATTGACTTCGCGCCGAACAGACTGCCGCTGGGCGGCACCGATGGCATGATCCGCAACCATTCGCGAGGTGTCTGGGCGAAGATTCTTCCCGGGGTGCTCGCTTCGTCTTCGGGGGCCTTGTAGGCGGCACGGATGGCCTCGATCGCCCTCGGCCAGTCCGAAAGGCTGGCCACATCGGCGTCGGTGAGAAAGAGTGGAAGATTGACAGGCAACTCGCCATTGGTGCTCACGTGGGCACTCCTTGGATGTCGGGCAGCCGGTCCACGGGCTGCGGGCGTGGGTGGATCCATAATGGGAACTCAAATAGTATCCGATACGAATCGTATCCTATATAGTCGTGATCGAGAACACGTCTCAAGGAAGAGGACCCCACCCATGGCAATCGCAACCGTCAACCCGACCACCGGTTCGACCGAAATGATCATTGAGCCGCATACGGCCGAGGAAGTCCAGGAGCGCATCGCGGAAGCCACCGAAGCGGCGCGGCTGCTGCGCGGCACAACCTTTGACGAGCGAGCGCAGTGGATGCTCGCTGCGGCGGACGCCCTGGAGGACCAAGCGGAGGGCTTGGGCGCATTAATCACCGTCGAGATGGGCAAGCCGATTGCGCAATCAGTCGCCGAGGTGCACAAGTGCGTCAAGGCCATGCGATTCTATGCCGGGCATGCCGAGGAGTTCCTGGCCGATGCCCCGCTCAAGGACCCGTCGGTGGTCGGTGCGAGCCGTGCGTGGACGCGCTACGAGCCGCTGGGCACCGTCTTGGCGGTCATGCCTTGGAACTACCCGCTCTGGCAGGTCATCCGGTTTGCTGCCCCGGCGCTCATGGCGGGCAACTCCGGCCTGCTCAAGCATGCATCGAACGTGCCCCAGGCCGCACTCTTCCTCGACACGCTCTTTGAGCGGGCAGGGTTCCCGCTCGGCTCGTTCCGCACCCTGCTGATCGGCGGCTCCGAGGTGGCCGCAGTCCTGGCCGATGAGAGGGTCAAGGCGGTGACCTTGACGGGTTCCGAGCCGGCGGGGCGCTCCGTAGCCTCCATTGCCGCGGACCACGTGAAGAAGTCCGTGCTGGAACTGGGCGGGTCGGACCCTTTTATTGTCATGCCATCGGCGGACGTCTCCGCCGCGGCGGCGACCGCTGTTCGTGCGCGGATCAGCAACAACGGCCAGTCCTGCATCGCCGGCAAGCGCTTCATCGTCCACACCGAGGTCTATGACGCGTTCGCCGCCGAATTCGTGCAGCTGATGTCGGAGCTTTCGGTCGGGGATCCGCTGGATCCCGCGACCCAGGTGGGGCCGCTGGCCACCCTGTCCGGACGCGACGAGCTGGCCGAGCTGGTGGAGGACGCCCGCGCCCTGGGCGCCCAGGTGTTGACCGGCGGGACGATTCCCGAGGGCCCCGGCTTCTTCTATGCCCCCACGGTGCTCGCGCGCCTCAGTGAAGGGATGCGAATCATCCAGGAGGAGACCTTCGGGCCCGTCGCATCGCTTTACCGTGCCCAGGATCGTGAGGACGCCCTGCGGATCGCCAACCAGACCACCTTCGGTCTTTCCAGTGCGGTCTGGACCAACGACGCCCATGAGGAGGAATGGTTCACGGGCAACCTTGACGCCGGCGCGGTGTTCATCAACGGCATGACGGTCTCTTACCAGGAGCTGCCGTTCGGCGGGATCAAGCGCTCCGGATTCGGGCGTGAGCTCGCCGCTGACGGCATCCGGGAATTCTGCAACCTCAAGACTGTTTGGAAGGCCTGAGGGAAGGGCTCGACGCGAACCCAAGCCCACCCGGGCCCTTGTGTGCGCGAGTGACGCGTGTTACATTCTATTCGAAACGATACGTACTGAACCTGAAGGAGCGAGATGGCAAACGTCGTCAATGTTGACGTGGTGGTGGTCGGGGGAGGACCCGTGGGGGTCACTGCCCTGGCGTTGCTGGGCCGCGCCGGCCTGAGCGCCGTAGGCGTCGAACGCGAGGTCCAGGCATGGCCCACCGCGCGTGCCGTGCACTTCGATGGCGAGACCTTCCGCACGCTCCAGTCGCTGGGCGTGGCCGAGCGCTTTGCCGAGGCCACGTTGCCGATGGCCTCGTTCCACATCGAGAACGAGGAGCGCGAAGTCCTGGTGTCGGTGCCGACCGGTCAGCTCGGCACCCAGGGTTGGCACGATGACCTCACCTTCCACCAGCCGGACATCGAGGTCCTGCTGCAGGAGGTCGTCGAGGAACTGCCCGGTGTCGAGCTGCGCCGCGGCATGACCGTGCTCTCGGTACGCAACGCCGAAGAGGGCGTCGAGGTTGCGGTGCGTGACGCGGACGGTGCGGAGTCCCTTATTCGCGCCCGTTGGGCCATCGCCGCGGACGGCGCCCGCTCGCAGAGCCGCAAGGCACTGAACATCGAGACCGAAAAACTGGGCGAGGATGCGCAGTGGCTGGTCGCGGACGGGATCCTTGAAGACAGCCCGGGCCTGTCGTCCGACATGATCTTCCTGGGCCACCACACACGGCCCGCCCTGTGGATCCGCCTCCCCGGCAAGCGGGTGCGGATGGAGTTCATGTTGATGCCGGGGGACGAGCCTGAGGTAATTGCGACCCCCGCGGGCGTTGAGCGGATCAGCCACGGCGTGCTGCCGGCAGACAAGTTCACCGCGGACAGGCTGGCGACCTACACGTTCCGGGGACGCATTTCCCGACAGTGGCGTGCCGGGAACATCTTCTTGGCAGGCGACGCCGCACACCAGGCCCCTCCGCTCTTTGGGCAGGGCCTGTGCGCCGGATTGCGCGATGTTGCCAACCTGGTGTGGAAGCTCGACGCCGTCAAGCGCGGCGCGGCCGATGATTCTCTCCTTGACACCTATGAATCCGAGCGCCTGCCGCACGCTCGGTTCTGGGTCGAGCAGGCGGTCAACGCGGCCAGCTTCCTGCAGACCACCGACGCCGAGGTCGCCAAGCAGCGTGATGCCTTCATCAGGGCGAACCCGGCGGCGTCGGCACCCGTTGCACCCCCGCTGGGACCGGGCCTCCACGAGGGTGGCACCGACGAACGTGCCGGACGCCTGAGCATTCAGCCGATCCTCGCCGACGGGGTGCGCCTGGATGACATGGTGGATTCCCGCTTCCTGGTGGCAACCACCCCCGAGCTCTACGCCGGGCTCCCGGCCCCGCTGCGCAACCAGTTGGAGGAAAACGACGACGTTGTGGTGCTCTTCGATCCGGCCAAGGTCGGCCAGATACTTGAGGCCGCCGGTGCCCGGTTGGTCGTCGTTCGTCCGGATCGCTACATCCTGGGCCTCGGCGACACCCCCGAGGCCCTGGAACGCCTCATCGGCAGCATTCCGCAGGTCGGCCGCAACGTGCCGGCACCCATCTAAACCCACATCCGCGTCTAACAGACAGAACACAGGAGACCATCATGGCATTCAGCCCGATCACACACCTGAGGCATTTCGACATCGCGGTGCCCGACTACCAGAAGCAGGTCGAGTTCTACAAGAACCACTGGGGACTCACCGAAATGGAGAACGACGGCGGCGTGACCTACTTCGCCGCCGAGGGCTCCCCTGAACAGTATTCGGTCCGCGTGCGCAAGGCCGAGGAGAAGCGCCTTGACATGGTCGCGTTCGGCGCGGCGGACAAGGCCTCGGTAGACCAACTCGCCTCGGACCTCATTGCCAAGGGCGTGAAACTCATTGGGGAACCCGATGACGTCCAGACCCTCGGCGGGGGATACGGCTTCCGCTTCTTCGACCTGGAGGGACGCACCATCGAGGTCTCCTCCGACGTCGAGGTGCGCAAGCACCGCAAGATCGAGGAACGCGAGGCCATCCCGGTGCGGCTCTCCCACGTGGTCCTCAACTCCCCGGAACCGGAAAAGATGCGCGCCTGGTACGAGCAGCACCTGGGCTTCCGTCTCTCCGACACCCTGAACCACCCGCACATGGGCGACCTCTTCTACTTCATGCGCTGCAATGCGCAGCACCACTCCATAGCGATCTCCCGCGGCCCGCATGCCTCGTTGCAGCACGCGTCCTTCGAGCTGCGCGGCATCGACGAGTACATGCGCGGCAGCGGCAAGCTGCTGCGTTCGGGGTTCAAGAAGATCTGGGGCCCTGGCCGCCATAAGGCAGGGGACAACACCTTCACCTATTTCCACGATCCCAACGGGAACACCATGGAGTACACCACCGAGCTGGATTCGGTGGATGAGGATACGTGGCATCCAAGCATCTTTGACACGCGCGACCCCGAGACCTCCGACCAATGGGGAACCGGCGGCGACATGGACGAATTTATCGCCCGTGAAATGTTCAACGACCGCGACAAGGGCCTGTTCGTCCCGCCTCCGGTATAGCTGCACCAGACGATGACAAATGGAGGATTCATGGAAGAAGCGCGCGTGAACGGATTCATGCTGGGCACTTTCGAGGACTGCGGGGAACAATTTCCCGGGGCCGTCTTCGGTAACACCGTCGTTGACCTGCGCACGGTGGTGCCGGGCATTAATCGGATCGGGGACCTGTTCGCCGAGTGGGACGCGCACCTGGATACGCTCGAGTCCATCGACCCGGCAGCGGCGGGCGCACGCCCAGTCGAGGAGCTGAAAGTGCTGCCGCCGGTGCAGCCGGTGGGCACCATCATCGCCGCGGGGGCGAACTACCGTGAGCACGTCCTGCAGATGAGCGTGGCCCACAAGCTCGGCAAGGAAGGGGCCGATGCGACGCAACTGGCCGCTGACGCGGCAGCCGAAATCGATGAGCGCGGCCGCTCGGGCGACCCCTACGTCTGGACCGGGATCCCCTCGGCGGTCTGCGGCGCCTACGATGACGTGCAGTTGCCGGATGTCGGCGGCAACGTCGACTGGGAACTGGAACTCGGCGTTGTCATCGGCCGCAGGGCGCACCGGGTCTCGGCCGACGACGCTTTCGACTACGTGGCCGGGTATACGATCGTCAACGACATCACGGCGCGCACGCTCGTACCGCGCAACGACATCGCGATGATGGGCACCGACTGGTTCCGGGCGAAGAACCAGCCGACCTTCTTTCCCACCGGCCCCTACGTGGTGCCCAAGCGGTTCATCCCGGACCCGGCGAAGCTGCGGATCCGCTTGAGCCTCAATGGCACGCCGATGCAGGACGCCCTGGCCGATGACCTGCTCTTCGACATCCCGAGCCTGATCGCCTACGCCTCCTCGATGGCCGTGCTGCTGCCCGGGGATGTCCTCATCACCGGTTCGCCGGCGGGAAACGGTTCGCATTGGGGCCGTTTCCTGAGGGACGGCGACGTGATGGAGGCGGAAATCAGCGAACTCGGTACCCAGCGTTCAACGGTCCGTGGGCCCAGCGGGCAGTTGCCGCCCTGGTATGTGGATCGCCCGGACGCGGTCGCCGCGGCCGGCGGGGCCGCCCCGTGATCCTGCGCCAAAGCCATTTCGTCCCGCCGGTGTCCTATCTGCTGGCGGACGAGCTGGGATTCCTGCGAGGATCAGAGGTGCTGCCCACCCGGACCACCTCGAGCGCCGAACAGCTGAGGGCCTTGCTTGCCGGGGAGCAGGACATGGTAGTCACGGCGATCGACAACCTGTTCGAATGGACCCGGGCAGGGGCCGACCTGCGCCTGGTTGCCCAGATCGAGGCGACCACGCCGCTGGGCCTCCATGCCCGCGGCGACGCGGATTCCCTCGCGGACCTGGCCGGGTGCCGGTTCGCGGTGGACGCCCCCGACAACGGTTTCGCGCTCATCGCCAAGCGCCTGCTGCTCGACGCCGGCGTCGAGGTCAACTACGTGGTGGTCGGAGGCGTGCGCGAACGACTGGACGCGCTGCTCGGCGGCCAAGTCGACGCGGCCCTGCTCGGGCCACCGTTCGACAAACTGGCCGAACAGGCCGGGATGCGGCGCGTGGTGGATGTCAATGCCCTGCTGCCGGAATTGCCTGGCCAAGGTCTGGTGGTCCGCGCCGAGCTTCTCGAATCCGAGGAACTGGAAGGCTACCTGCGCGCACTGGTGTGCGGGGTAGAGGCCGGACAGTCCATGGCCGAGGCGCAGGGCATCGAGTTGCTTGAACGCCGCGGTTACCAAGCGGCGGCCGCGGCGGCCTGGGGCACGCGCGCCCTTACGCTCACGGTGGATCGCTGCGGACTGGAGTTGCTGACCGAGATTCGCCGAAGCCTGGGCATGCTCCCGCCGGACATTGGTCTGGAGGAGCTCTGCGACGGCGAACCACTCCTGAGGGCCACCCTTTCCGGCACTATCGGTAACTGAGCTTCACCCGCACGAAGTTGTCTATTGCAACTCCGTAAACCCGATGCGATACTGTACGTATCGTATGAGAGACTTTGAGGAGCAACCATGAAACTGGGACGTATAACAGTGCCAACGCCCGACGGCGAACAGATTCGACTCGTCGCGGCCCAGCCGGAGCAGGGCCGGGTTATTGACCTTGCCCGCGCCTATGCCCTGACGCTGCAACGCAAGGGCGCCGAGCCGGATCGCGCCCGGGCACTTGCCCTGGCGGTGCTTCCCGGAAGCCTGGCAGCGGGAATCGGCGGAGGCTCCATCTTCCTGGACTCTGCCCACGAGGCGCTTGCCGCAGCAGACGACGCTTCGTACGCCATCGACGACGTTTCATGGCGCGCGGCGGTGGACTCGCCGGTCATCCGCGACGGTCTGACCTTCGAGCAGCACATCCAGAACTTCCACCGCATCGTTGCCAAGGCCCAGCCGGCACGCTCCATCTACGAGCGTCCGGGCTATTTCAAGGGCACCACTGCCATGTCCTACGGCCACAATCAGGAACTGCCCTACCCCGACTTCACCGAGGCCCTCGACTGGGAACTCGAGGTCGGCTACGTCGTGGGCAAGTCCGGAAGTGACCTGACCCCGGACACGGCGCTGGACCACCTCTTTGGCATCACCGTCTTCAACGACTTCAGCGCACGCGATATCCAAGGCGCGGAAATGGCGATCGGCATGGGCCCGCAGAAGTGCAAGGACTTCGGCTACGGCATCGGCCCCTGGGTCACCACGATGGACGAAATTGACTCCATCGAGGGGTTGCGCGGCCAGGTCCGCGTCAACGGCGAGGTGCTCTCCGATACCAAGGTCGAGGACTTCGTCTACACCCCCGCCGAGTTGCTGGCCTACGTCTCGATCTCCGACCGGCTGCAGCCGGGCGACCTCATCGGTTCCGGCACCATGGGCTTCGGCGCCGGCGTTGAGATCGGCAAATTCCTGAAGCCAGGCGACGTCATTGAGTTGGAGCTCGAGGGCGTCGGCACGCTGCGCACCCCGATCTCCACCGAACGCCAAAAGGCCCCCTGGTGGCCCGAGCCCCGCACCTACCCCCACGAAGAATGGGTGGTCTGATGACCCGGCCCCCAGTCCGTCGCATCGTCACCGGGCACGACGACCAGGGGCGCGCCATCATCCTCTCGGACGGGGCCGCGCCCAACCACTGGTCCTCGGAAGTGATTCCGGGTTTCGGTGCCACCGTGCCATGGCTGACCGCAGCCGGACCCATCGACCACGTCACTGACGCCGACCCGGCCACGGCCGACGCCGAGATTCCCAGCTTTCCCGCCGCCGGCGAGACGATCCTGCGAATTGCCGACTTCCCGCCGGACTCCGTCTATCCGGATGAGGCGGGCTCGGTGATCTTCAGCGAGCTCGACGGGCATGACGAGGCTGAGGCAGGCGCCGAGCACAGCGGATCCAAGCACTTCTGGTTCCACCGCACCCACTCGCTGGACTACGCCGTCGTTCTCGAGGGCGAGATCACCCTGCTGGTCGACGAAGGTGAGGCGACCATGCGCGCCGGCGACGTGGCGGTGCAGCGCGCCACCAGCCATGCGTGGTCCAACCGCACCGACACCACGGCCCGGGTACTGTTCGTGCTGATCGGAACCGAGCCCGTCACTGCAGCCCAGATCGCCGAGCAGCGCCAGCTGGCCTCCCAGCCCTTGGAGACCGCATGATCACCGACGCCCATGCCGCTGACGGCGAGGTGATCTGGCAACCCGAACCGGAGGGCGGCGCGGAGACAGGTGTCGGACGTTTCGCCGACTTCCTCGGCGGGCAGGGCATCGACGTCGGTACCGGCTACGACGAGCTCTGGCAGTGGTCGGTGGATGAGCCGGAGCAGTTCTGGGAACTCTTTGCGCGATTTGCGGGAGTCGAGTTCGGCGGGGCGGCAGGGCCTGTCTACTCCACCGACGCCATGCCGAACACGCGCTGGTTTCCGGGGCGCACCCTCAATTTCGCCCGGCACCTGCTGCAGGGCCACGAGGGGACCGCACTCATCGGCATCGCCGAGGACGGGACGCGCGAGGAGGTCACCTGGAATGCGCTGAGGCGCGAGGTGGCCTCCCTCGCCGCGCACCTCCGTGCCCGCGGTGTCGGCCACGGGGACCGGGTCGTCGGGATCCTCCCGAATGTTGCCGAGGCCGTCGTCGGGCTGCTCGCCGCTGCCTCGATCGGCGCGATCTGGTCCGTTTGCGCCCCCGAGTTCGGCCCGGGCGCCATCGTTTCGCGCTTCGCCCAGCTCGGCCCAAAGATTGTCATCGCCGCCCCGGGCTACATGCTCGGCGGGAAGGACCGGGACCGCCGGGCGGAGCTGGAGGAAATCTTCACCCAGCTCCCCACCCTCGAGCACGTGATCTGGGTGGGGCGGCACACTTCCATCCCGAGCATCCCAACCCAGGTTCCGGCCGTGGACTGGGCACAGGCCGTGGCCGAACCGGCGGAGCTCGTCTTCGAAGACGTCGAGTTCAGCCACCCCCTGTGGGTCCTGTTCTCCTCCGGGACAACGGGCATCCCCAAGGGCATCGTGCATGGCCATGGCGGAGCGCTGCTTGAGGAAATGAAAATGCTCCTCATCCACTCCGACCTGCGGCCCGGGGACCGCTACCTCAATGTGGCCTCGACAAGCTGGGTGCTGTGGAACGCACTCGTCTCCGCACTGGGCGTGGGGGCGACGGCGGTGCTCGTCGACGGAAACCCCACCTTCCCGTCGATCGACCGGGTGTGGCAGATTGCCGCCGCCGAGCAGGTCGCAGTCCTCGGTGTGGGTGCCGGATTTGTCCATTCCTGCGCGAAGGCCGCCCTGGTGCCGATGCGCGAACACGACCTGGGTGCCCTGAAATCCCTTCAGGTCACCGGATCGCCGCTCTCGGCCGACGGCTACCGCTGGGTCTACGGCAATGTGGGTGACATCTGGTTGAGTTCGATGAGCGGTGGAACCGACATCGCCTCCATCTTCGTAGGAGGATCCCCGACACTGCCGGTGCATGTCGGCTACATCCAGGCTCCAGCCCTCGGAGTGCGTGTGGAGTCGTGGGATGAAGCCGGCAATCCCACCCGGGGCAAGGGCGAACTGGTGGTAACCAAGGCAATGCCCTCAATGCCGCTGAGCTTCTGGGGAGACGACGGCACCCGTTACCACGAGAGCTACTTCGGCATGTATCCGGGAGTGTGGCGGCACGGGGACTACATCGAGTTCACGCACCGGGGCATCCTCATCCACGGCCGCTCCGACTCGACCCTCAACCGAAACGGGCTCCGGCTCGGTTCGGCAGACATCTACATGGTGGTCGAATCGCTGCCGGAAGTCGCCGAGGCACTGGTTGTCGGCGCGGAACTCGGCACTGACTACTACATGCCGCTGTTCGTCCACCTGGCCGACGGCGCCAAGCCGGACGTGACCCAAGAGGCGATCACCAGATCCATCCGCGAGAACCTCTCCGTCCGATACCTGCCCGACGAGATTGTCTTCATGCCCGGAATTCCGCATACCCGCACCGGAAAGAAGCTGGAAGTCCCCATCAAGCGGCTTCTGCAAGGAGCGCGGCTGGAAACGGTTGCAGATCTCGGGTCGGTGGATGATCCCGTGCTGTTGGAAGAATATGCCCGGTTTGCCCTTGAACGGCACGCGGTATCACCCTAAGCGGCACCGCTACCGGCTTCGGACAGGTTCGGCCCGCCGCAATGGGTGATGTGCGCCGGGAAGTATCGAGGATAAAACATCCAGCGACTCAACGGCTGGCTAAATACGGCTCACCCCGTCAAAGGAGAGACATTGGGAACCATGCCAACAGCAACACCTGTCAGTCAAAAAACCGCGGGCGCCATCGGCCACAGCTTCACTCTGATCCGGGGCGAGGTTGGAGAGACGGCAGACTGCATCAATGAACAGGAACTTGCTCACCTGGCCACCCATCTCACCACCGGTAACCGGGTGTTCGTCGCAGGGGCAGGCCGCAGTGGCCTGGTTCTCAGGATGGCCGCTATGCGGCTAATGCATCTCGGCCTCACGGTCCACATCGCAGGGGACACCACCACTCCTGCAATCCGCGCCGGGGATCTGCTGGTGGTGGCCTCTGGATCCGGAACAACGTCAACCGTGGTGAAGGCGGCAGAAACTGCGGCAAAGGTCGGTGCAAAGGTGGCCGCATTCACTGCCAACACAAAATCCCCACTGGCTGCAGTATCCGACATGCTCGTGGTTATCCCGGCCGCGCAGAAAACCGACCACCAATCGGGTGCGTCCCGGCAATATTCCGGAAGCCTCTTCGAACAAGTGCTATTCCTCGCCACCGAAGCGGTGTTCCAAGCCCTCTGGGAGGAAACCAGCATTTCTGCCGAACAGCTCTGGACCCGGCACGCCAATCTCGAGTAGCAGGACTCAGGATGGCGACGACGGAGGCGACGACTGATGCAGCGGAAACACCCGGCAACAACCCCCGAATTCCTTTTGCCCCACAATTCCTAAAGAAAGAGCCGATCATGAAACTCCAAGTTGCAATGGACCTCCTCACCGTCGAAGACGCCCTCGAATTGGCCGCCAAAGTAGCCGAATACGTGGACATCATCGAACTCGGAACACCCCTGATAAAGGCTGCAGGCCTCTCCGCTGTCACCGCCATCAAGAATGCCCACCCCGACAAAATCGTTTTCGCTGACATGAAGACCATGGACGCCGGAGAATTGGAGGCCGACATCGCCTTCAAAGCCGGCGCCGACCTGGTATCGGTCTTGGGCAGTGCAGACGACTCGACCATCGCCGGCGCCGTTAAAGCCGCCCGTGCGCACGGCAAAGGCATCGTCGTGGACCTCATTGGGGTATCCAATAAAGTCTCCCGCGCCAAGGAAGCGCGTGCCCTTGGCGCCAAGTTCGTGGAATTCCACGCCGGCCTTGATGAGCAGTCACAGCCCGGCTATGACCTCAAGGGGCTCCTGGCCGCCGGCGAAGAAGCGCGCGTCCCCTTCTCAGTAGCCGGAGGAGTAAACCTCTCGACGATCAACGCTGTCCAGCGGGCGGGGGCGGACGTGGCCGTAGCAGGCGGCTCAATCTACGGAGCCGCGGATCCCAGCCTGGCCGCCAAAGAACTGAAGGCCGCCATTATCTGACGCTTCCTTTCCATCACCTGCGGCGGCCGCACGTGCAAAACATGCGGCCGCCGCATCCAACCCACTCACAAGGAACCGGAGGGACAAATAGTGAGTATGCGATGAATGCTGGTGCCACGCTTCAGCCACGGCCCACCCAGCGTCCCAACCACCAATGGGAATACCTGAGCCCAGGCGACGGCGTCGAGGTGTGTCTGGGGGATCTCCAGTACGCCGGATGGGTAGACGCGGTCGGAGACCGCGGGCATCTGATTTGGGTGATCGAGAACGGAACGGCTGGCCGCCGGCTGTTCCTGCGCGGGGATGGCGTCACACTATGTCCCATCTGACGGTACTTCCCAACCCGACTCCGACCAGATCCGCGGTACACGATCAAAGCCCTTCCCTCCTGGAATATTCGGAAGAGTGGCGCGAGGTGTCCACGGCTGACCCAAATCTTGTCGACAAGTTACTGAACGAGGCTGAGTCGTCGCTCGTCGAAGTGGCCCTGAACCGCCGGCCCGCCTGCATTTTGGTCACCCGCCATCACGCAGGCCTGTACGTCCTAGAACTCAGTGAAGAAGTGCCGTTCGGGGAATCCCGGGAGCGGTCCGCCTGGTAAGAGAGCGTTCCTGCTTCCGGAACCACGTGGTCATTAGCCAGGCGTCCACTCGAGAGCCAGCACGCAACGCAGCCTGATCCCAGGAGCAGACCGGCGAGCACTGCTGGGGCGTAGAAGAAACCGCACCTTCGGGCTGATAGCCGCCAGCCAGAACCTCGGCGCCCTTGACGCAGCGCGGGGGAGCAGATCGGCCGGCAGGCAACGGGCGGGCCACCGACACCCACGCCCGCCCAGACAGGATCAGGAATTGCTTTCGAAATCATCGATCGTTATGCGCCCGCCGAGGCGTGGAATTCGTCCTCTCGGCGGGCGGGGCGTTTGAGGACATCGCTGCGATAGCGCGCAAACGGGAGGACTGGGCCACCAGGCCATCAAGCCACCCAATGGACGCACGCCCTTCGAGAAGGTCTCGAATCGATGTCGGTAATTACCCTTGGGAGGTCAGCTGACTGACTTGCTGATGGTTTGGACGTCTCCAAAGACTTCGCGTGGCTCGAGCCCGCGCAGGGGTTCTCACTGTTGAGTCCGTCCAGGAATGGGGTGGGCGCCGACCCTCGGTCTTGATTCTTCTGGCGCCCGGCGGTCGCTATTCGGGTTCAATGGCGTCGAGGACCTCGACTGCATACTGGATGACAGCCAGTGCCCGGGCAGTCAGCATCGTTTCTTTTGGCCAGACCGCAACCACGGAGGTCTGGCCGGCGCGGGGGCGAAGGTGCCGGGTCACGAGTCCCTTGCCCTCGCTGGAAACCGGGATCTGGTTGGGCCGCGACATTAGGAGGCTATAGCCGAGCCCCCGTCCGACCATGGCCCGGACAAGATCGATTTGCGGGACTATTGCACCCACGTTTGGCTTGAGCCCACGCTGAGCGAACATCAACTGCGTATATTCCGTACTGGGGGCCGTGTTGAGCATGATGAGTGGCTTGGTCGACAGAGCAGCGAGATCCACGTCGTCTTCTTCAGCAAGTGAATCGTTGGCCCCCAGAACGGCCATGACTTCGGTCTTGTAGATGACCCTGCGCTCAACGTCCGCTGGCAAGCCAATGTCGTAGACGATGGCCGTGTCCAGCGTTCCATCTTCAAGTGCCGGCAAAAGGTTGGCGTGGTCTCCTACCGTGATGCTGATTTCGACCTTGGGGTGGAGGCTTGCCATGCCCTCAAGCACGGCGGGCAGGACGTTGCTTGCCAGGCCCGTATAGCAGCCCAGCGACATCGGCCCCTTCAGCTCGCCGCGGATCTCACCCAATCCGTCTGCCAGTGCACTGGCCTCTCGAAGCAGTTCCCTGGCCCGCTTCGCAAAGTGGCGCCCAGTCGGCGTCAGGTGCATGCCCCGGGCCTTCCTCCGGATGCACAGTTGTTCCCCCAACGCTGCCTCCAGCTCGCTGATGGCATGCGAGAGCGCGGATTCGGAGATGTGGAGCTGTTGCGCCGCGGATCCCAGGGTGGTGTGTTCCGGCAGTGCGGCGAAGAGTTCGAGCTGACGAAACGTGAATTTCGGCACGAATATCACTTCTCCTAAAGAATCGAAATACTTCTGCTGATATTCGCAGTTTACTAGAGAAAGTTTGCCTGTGACACTGATTACACAAGGAAGTGCCAGCAGGACCGGCTACACAACGACGTGCCAGTAGGAGTAAGACAACAATGACGACACAAGCCGCACAGTGCCCCTTCCACGGGAACTCGGAGACCCGAAGCGATGACGCGGCCTCGGTGCGCGGTCGTAGCGATCAAGCTCGAACCACCGCTTCGCAGGACGCCGCCGACTACCCCGTGGCTGACTGGGTTGACGTGGCTGCACTTGCATCGAATCCCTACCCGACCTATGCCCGGCTGCGGGCAGAGTCGCCGGTCGCCTGGGTTCCGCAGCTTAACAAGTTCCTCGTCACCAGCTACGGCGGCTGCCACACGGTGGAACAGGATCAGGAGATCTTCAGCGCCAACGTTTCCGGCGCAACGATGACCCGGGCCATCGGTGCCCAGCCGATGCTGCGCAAGGATGATCCGGAGCATTCAGTAGACCGGGCACCGGTGAATCCTCTTCTTCGTCCCAAGTCCATCAAGGAAGTCTGGGGCCCGGTTTTTGAGCGCAACGCCGAAACCTACCTTGAGAATGTCGCCGAGCTTGGCCCAGAGGAGGCGGACCTGAACCGGGACTATGCCGCCCCTGTGGCCTCGCAGAACCTCATCGACCTGCTGGGGCTCAAGGATGTATCAGTGGAGCAGGTCCGCCGCTGGTCCCACGACTTCATCGCGGGCATGGGCAACGTCCTGGACGATCAGTCGATCTGGGACCGGTGTGACGCTTCGACCGCGGAGGCCGATGCTTTACTCAGGGAACTGATCCCCTACTACAGGCAGAATCCGGATGCCTCGATGGTGTCCGCGTTCGCAAACAGCGGGCTGCCAACATCCAACGTTGCAGCGAATGTCAAGCTGACCATCTCCGGCGGAATGAATGAGCCCCAGCACATGGTCACCAACATGGTCTGGTCCCTCAGCAACCACGACGAACAGCGGGCGCAGGTCCTCGCCGACCCCTCGTTGTGGGCGTCGGTGTTTGACGAGGCCGTCAGGTGGCAATCACCGATCGGCATGTACCCGCGCCAAACGACCCGGGAAACCGTCCTGGAAGGGGTCCGGATCCCCGCCGGCGCCGGGATAGGCGTTGTGGTTGCATCCGCCAACCACGACGCCGCCCACTTCGGCGCCTCTGCAGCAGACTTTGATATCCACCGGCCAAAGCGCCCCCACCTCGCTTTCGGCAGCGGCGTCCACCTCTGCGCCGGGCACTGGGCCGCAAAGACCTCCATCGGTCAGATTGCCGCACCGATGGCCTACAAGCGCTTCCCAGGGCTTCGTGTAGACGAACGGCGGAATGAAAGCTGGGACGGCTGGGTCTTCCGCGGCCTGACCAGCCTTCCCGTCACCTGGAACTAAGTGCACCCCCGAATACAAGGAGCAACGATGCCCACCGTCACCTACACCCAGCCAAACGGCACCCAGCAAACCCTCCAGGTCGAGGAAGGCACAACACTGATGCGCGCCGCCGTCAGCAACGGCATTGACGGCATCATCGGCGAATGCGGAGGGCAGGCCATGTGCGCCACATGCCACGTCTACGTGCGGCCGCAATATGCACAGGCGCTGCCCGAGATCAGTGACGACGAAGACGAAATGCTCGACTGCGCCACCGCGGAGCGGATGGACAGCTCACGGCTGGGCTGCCAGATCAAAATCGACGCAGAACTGTCAGGGATTGTCGTCGACATCCCTGCCGGCCAACTCTAAAAGCGGGGCAACGACATGAGCGTTGTCATCATTGGCGGCGGACAGGCCGGCCTACAGGTCGCCGATACGTTGAGGACCGAGGGGTACGGGGGCGAGATCCATGTGATCGCCGAGGAATCCGGACTGCCCTACCAGCGCCCGCCGCTGTCCAAGGACTACCTGGCCCCGGGCCGGGCGCCGGCTCCCTTGCCGCTGCGCGGCGCTTCCTTTTTCGTGGACAAGAACATCACACTCCATGAAGGCGCCCAGGCACTCGCCATCGACCGGGCGGAACGGAAGGTGAGGCTCACTGACGGTTCGCTCGGCTACGACCACCTCGTCTTCGCGACCGGCGCCCGAAACAGGGTGCTGAACTGCCCGGGCGCGTCCCTGGCCGGCATCCATGGACTGAAAACCCTGACAGATGCAGAAGCGCTGCACACGGCGCTGCCCACCGCCCGCAATATCGTCATCATCGGCGCCGGATTCATCGGACTGGAATTCGCCGCCGCCGCCCTGGCCCACGGTTGCGACGTGACCGTACTGGAATTCGCGCCTCGCCCGATGGGACGTGCACTGACCCCCGTCATGGGTGAGTGGTTCGCGGCTGCCCACCGCTCACAAGGCGTCGACCTGCGCCTCGGCGAAGGCATTGACCGCTTCGAGCCCGGCGCGGATGGCCGCGTCGGAGCCGCAGTGTCCACCACAGGGGCTTCCTATCCTGCTGATCTGGTCCTCGTGGGCATCGGCGTGCAGCCCAACGACACCCTGGCCTCGGACGCCGGCCTCGAAACCAGCAACGGCGTAGTTGTCGATGAAACGCTGCGCACAGCGGACCCTGCCGTTCTGGCGATCGGCGACTGTGCCAGTTTCCCCAGCGCACACGCCCAGGTCCGTCTGCGTCTGGAGTCAGTCCAGAATGCCACCGATCAGGCCCGTCATGCCGCACGCACGGTCCTAGGGGCTAACCACCCGTACACGGAGCTGCCTTGGTTCTGGTCCACGCAGGGCCCATACCGGCTGCAGATGGCAGGGCTCGCACGACCCGATGACGACACGCTGGTCCTGGGTGATCAGGCGGCAGCTAAGTTCTCCGTCCTCTGCTTCAGGGACGGCGTCCTCACGGCTGTGGAATCGGTCAACGCGCCCGCGGACCATATGGCGGCCCGCAAACTACTCGCCGCCGGCACGGGCATCACCCGCGACCAGGCAGAAACCGAGGGGTTCACCCTGAAGGCAGCTGCCAGCACCCCGTTAGTCCCAGTAGTCGCCTGACACGGATTACCCGTCACCGCCCAACAAACCGGCAGCACAGTTCGATGCCCCAGGGTTTCCCCTCGGGGTAAAGCGCTCACACCAACTGGAGAACCATGAGCATGTCGGAGTCTCTCGGACGACGGTTTCCTTTGTCCTAAACGGCGGACCGGGAAACGGAATTCCACAAGAAACCCGTGACCGCGTCCACCGAGCAGCCGATTCCGCACGCTCTCCGGACGCGGCATTGTGCTACTGACGAGGCTCGGGGTTGAATGCGTTGATCTTCTTCTGTTTCCGCCTGACACAGCTTGCGTAGTGTTTGACAGCCCGATATTCAGACAAGGCTGTCGTCGGTTAGCCAGATAAGCGACGAGTTCTCGCGGAATAAGATATCGGAGTTTGGGCAAGTCCAACTCTGCCTCGCGGTGCTCTGTGACCCTGGAGAGTCCGTGTCGAAGCGGCAATGCTGACGAGAAATGAAGCAGCATAGGAAGCGATAGTAAGTCCCGTTCAGCTGGGGCACCATGCCACGGCGGACGGCCGCTGGAGAATTTACGTTTTCGCCGACTCCGGTGTACCTCAGCAGGGACGGCAGGGGACAGGCCAAGGCGCTCACTCGGCCACTGAACTGCTCGCCGAGTGGATGATGAAATCTCCCGAATCCCCGCTGGCCGTCACGCCGGCAGGCGCTGATCCTGATGCTTGGTTCGACGTCAAAGTCATCTACCGACAAGAGCGCCACAACATCGACATCGGCGCCGTACCGGCAGTATTCAAGCCACAAGTCGGCCCGTTCAACTCACCGGCTACGAAAAGGTCTACGGCACCGACCCGTCAGCCGACATTTCCGACTTGCGCGGTCTGGACCGCCGCGGCGCAGTCGTGAACGTGCGCCCGGACCAGCACGTGGCAAACGTTCTACCCCTCCCGGCAACGGCAGAGTTGGGCGCGTTCTTTGCACCCCTCCTGAGTCCTTCCTCAACCGCGTTTGGCGTATCTACCGTACATCCAGCCACCGCACCATCGGTCCCGGTGCGGATCTAGGAGAACTGAGCTCTGGAACGCGGGGGTGGCCGACACCCCAATCATCATGTTCGCGGGCCAGGACAAGGGCGTGAAAAACATGAGCGTTGACCGGCACTATGACATCGTTGCGGCGATCGAGACCGGTGACGCGTCCCTTGCCCGGACGACGAGCCGGGAGCACATGGACACCGCTGCCGCGAATCTCGTGGCTTAACACTCGATTGCCAAGGCCGAACTGGAAGCCAAGCGCAGAGTCACATCACGCGCCGCGAGCAAAGAACCACTTGGTAGTGTCTTCCAACGCCGATATCGGGTCTTTCGTCATCTGGCTAGTACGCGGGGAGGGGGTCTGAGGGGCACCGCCCGGTCATGCGGCTCTGGACACTGCTGACCATGAAGGGGATGAACGGAGGTGGAATCGTTATGAGAAGCCTAGCGACCGACAGCCCTGCGCGGTCTGCCCAAGAGTCCGCTATGAGCGAGGGAATGACCAGGTTGCTGCCGCACGTGGAATCCTACGGCTTGTTCAACTTTGTCGAGACAGAGAAATGCCGCACCCTGTCAATGCGGGGTGCGGTCTTGGTGGGGAGTAATGGGGTGTGGACAGTGTCCACACTTTGGGTCTCGGACTGGGTCGTACTGGTGCCGGACTGGGCCGGATTGCGGAGGTTTGCGGGGGAGTGGCTTGTATTCAAGGGCTGGAACCCGGTTCGAGTCCCACCTCGGGCACGTGTTTTCCCTGTTCAGGGGCTTGTGGGCCTCTGAGTGTGCACAAACTGTTCACTTGTGGGCCCCTTTGGGGGCCTTTTTTGTTGGTGGGCCGGTGCTGTGGCCGGCGGCTCCTTTCCTTGGTTTCGGGCAGCGATGGCGCTGCTTACTTGTTCATGGTCGGGAGCGCCGCTAACTGTATGACTGGACGCTGGCTGGGCGAACGTCGTTGCCTTTGCTGGTCTGCATTTCTTGATGTCATGACTGTTCATGGCGCCGCTGCCGGGTAAGTGCATGACTTGGTGCGTCTTGTTGACGGTCAGGCGGCTAGCGCTTCCTTGAGCCCGCGGCGTGCCCGGTCGGCACGGGGGAGTACCCGGTCGGTGAACGTCTTCTCCGATGACGGTCCAAGAGCAACCGGGGCATTTTTCCGGGCGGCGAGGTCGTGGTCGTTTGCGGATACGTGGGGCGCATCCGATGAGGAGCCCGGTTATGGCTCTGAAGCGACCGTTTGGCAACGGGCCGTTCACCGGCCAGGATCAACCCATCCGCCATCGGCTCTTAGACATACCCCGTCTGGTCCTCAACCGAGGTAACAAGTACGTTTTCGTCCCAGGTCTGCGTGCCCACAGGTGGCTGTCAGGGTTGCAGAGCAATGCGGGAGACCCCGAGTCCTCGGCCGGATTCGGGGCGCCTCGTGTAGTCGCTTGCCTTCGCTTCAGAGGCTTCCGATCCCATTACCAATGACCACCACGCCGAGCACGAGCAGAAGGACCGTCATGAGTGTTGGGTTATTCTGCACGAGCCAGTCACGCAGCGACTTGAGCGGCGCAGTCATCCGTTTCGACGCAATGAGGTAGGCGATCACCGGGATTGCCACAGTACTGGCCGCGATGAGCACGAAAATGGCGATTGCCAGGGATTCTTCGGCGCGGGTGAGTCCACCGGCGCCGATGACGAGGCCGGCCGCGATGGCCATCAGAAGATTCTTTGGGTTTGCCGCTGCCAGAAGGAAACCGAGGAAGGTTGCGCGCCCGGTGGTCACGGTATCGATGGTGGCCATCCACTTGGGAAGTGCCGCCTTTTCGCCGGGTATCGGGCGGCTGCGCCATTGCCGTACCGCGAGGACGAGAAGCCCAGCGCCCAAGAGAATCTTGATGGTCCCCGCGATCGGTTTGGAGGCTTCTGGGTCTTCCTCGGGAATGAGGCCACTGAGTAGGGTGAAGACTGCGACGGCGGCGATGATGCCGACGACCCAGCCGACGAGGAAGCCCACGCTCACCGCCTTCGCCTTCGGGGACAGGAGCATGAGAATCGCGGCGATGATCGGGATGGGGCTGATCGCAATGCCGAGCGCCAAAGGGAGAATTTCCCCGATTACCGTTCCCATGAAAGCTTCCCTTCGCGCAGTCGGCGACAGTCGGTGACAGCCCGAATCCAGGGCGAGCCGCGACCAGGGACGACATAGCCGGTGTCCCGCTCGGGTAGCACCGGACGCTTTTGCACACAATCATCTGCCCCGACCCCGCCCCAGGACCACCGGCGCCTGGAAGTTAGATGACGTCGACGTAGACCACCTCGACGGCGTTGTTGCCATAGCCGAGCCGGTTCCACGGCGGGACTTCGGGTTGGACGTTTCCAGCCGCGTCTGTAGCCCTGACGCGCACGGTGTGGCGTCCGATGTCGTGGGCCTCCCAGTCGAACGACCATTCCTGCCAGTGGTACGGGCCTGACGGGGGCTGAACGGTGGCCGGGTACCACTCGCCTGCGCCCGTGAGGCTGACGTCGACGCCTGTCACCGGGCCCGTGCCGGACCAGGCCTTGCCCCGCACCGTATGCGTGCCGGCGGCGATGGTCGACCCGGCGGCCGGGGCGGTGATGCGCGCCCGTACGCGCATGAGGTCGACGGGTTCCGGTGCACGGTCTGCCCATTCGTACATGTAGTGCCCGGTCTGGAACTCGCCTACAAACGTCTCGGTCAGAACGTCGATGCGCTTAAGCCACTTCACGGAGGCCACGGCATACCAGTGCGGGACGATGAGCCGGAAGGGTGCCCCGTGGTCCTGGCCCAGGGGCTCGCCGTTCATCTCGTACGCAATGAGTATCTCTGCAGCCGGATCGGCGGCGTGGGCCAGGGGCAGAGCGCGGACGAAACTCAGGTCGTCCTTGTTGGTGTCGGCGAGCACCGGGGTGAGGTGGTAGGCGCCGTGGTCGGCGCCCTCGAAGCGCACGTCGACGCCGTTGGCGGCCGGACGCGCCTTTGCCAGCACTTCATGCAGGAAGGCGCCCTTCCAGCGGGCGGTCGATACGGCGTAGTCACCCCAGGGCTCACCGGTGGGCAGCGGACGCATTTCCAGCCGCCCGTTCCCGGCGCATTCGAGCGTGACCGCCCGTTCGTGCGCTGGCATGGCCCGTAGCTCGTCGAGCGTCAGTGTCAGGGGGTGGTCCACCGCGCCGCCGATCTCGAGCGTTCGGTCGTGGGCGGGCAGCGCGAAGTTGCTGCGGACGTAGTGGAGCTCGGTGGGGGTGATGTCGCTGGCGAGGGCGGCGGGCGGCGCTTCGGCGTTGTACGGTGCGGGGTTGATCATCTGCAGCGCGGAACGCGCGGCACGGAGTTCGTCGGTCGTTTCCATGGCTAATCTCCTCGTGGGTTTTGGTCAGTACTCGGCGTCGCGGAAGACGGGTTCGCGGTCTTCGTTGAAGGCGCCGATGCCTTCGATGCGGTCGGGATGGAGGGCCGAGCGCCAGTGCGCTTCCATCATGATCGCGATCGCCTGCTCCACCGGCTGCCCCGCTCCGAGCTGCACGGCCCGTTTGACGGCCTGGACAGCTGTCGGGGAGTTGCCCGCGATCGTCTCCGCAATGCGCTGCGCCGCGTCCGCCAACTCGTGCTGGGGATGGATCTCGTTGACCATGCCGAGGCGGTGCGCTTCGGCCGCGGTGAGCGGGTCCCCGGTCATGAGCATTTGCATGGCCCTTCCGGTTCCGAGGAGGCGCGGCAGGAACACCGGCGAGCCGCCGCCGGCCGAGAGGCCGATCATCGCCTCCGGCTGGCCGAAGGTGGCGTTTTCGGAGGCGATGATGAAGTCGCAGCTCTGGGCGAGTTCGCACCCGCCCCCGTAGGCGATCCCGTTAACGGCGGCGAAGAGCGGCTTGCGCAGTTGTCTCACGGTGTACAGCGTGCGATCGAAAGCCTGCCGCTGGCGCAGCCAATCCTCTTTGGTCATTTTGTTGCGCTGCCGCAGGTCGCTGCCGACGGAGAAAGCCCGCTCACCGGCGCCGGTGAGTACGACGACCCGCACGGCTGTGCGGACGGCGATCGTTTCGACGATCTCCGTCAGGCGGGCGCCCATCTCGGTCGTGATCGCATTGTCGGCCTGCGGCCGGTTGAGTGTGATCACCGCAATCTGGTCGTCCTTACGATAGTCCACGAGGACGGAGGACTCAGGTTCCACGGCATCGGCGGAAGGCCGGGCGAAATCGAGCTTCTTCCAGCGGTCGGTGCCCGCGGGGGTGGTGCTCATGGCGTGCTCTCCTTTGTCGGGACGGGTCACGGAAGTTCCGCCAGCCAGCGCATCGCCGGCAGGCTCGGGGCGAAGCAGTACTCACCCCCGCGCGTGGTCACGAATGGGGGAAGGTCCTGCAGCCGGCGCCGGATCGGCCGCCGGGGAATCGTGAAGCTGGTCGCGCCATCGCCCGAGCCCACGAGGGGGTCCGCTTCACTCGGGGCGCCGATGAAGATCCCGTCATTGAGCCATTGGGTTTTGACGAACTCGAACTGGCGCTTGATGTGCGCGCCGACGCACACGAAGATGATGCCGCGGTCCGCGCCGTCGTCCTCCAGCACTCCATCGGGAAGCGGCGGGCCGTAGCTCGTGCTGCGCCGGATCATGCGGTGCAGGCGGACGTCCACGCTGCCGTCGGTATCGAGGGCGTCGCGCGGGTTCGCTCGTCGTGCGTGGGCGCCCACGGGGCACTTGAAGCCGCGGGGATCGTCGCCGTAGAGGAAGTCGTTGTTCCGCCGCGGGTCGCTGCCGAGATCAGGGTCGTCCCGCTCCGGGGAGAGCGCCAGTGGGGCTCCTCCCTGCCAACGCCCGACCATCTTCGCGCCGAGTAGTGCTTCCTCCTCGCGGTCCGCAGCCTTCGCGCGGAGGTATTGCCGGTATGCGGCAACGTTCGTGTGCAACTTCCGGAAGATGACATAGGTGCCGTTTCGGCCCAGGATGTCAGGGGTCGGCATCGGCGGCAACTCGCCCGTCTCGTCCGGGTATCCGAGGATGATCTCGCCCGCCTTGAGTGGCCGGTCGTGCGGGTTCGATGGCGGCCTGCCGCTGCCCTCGACCCCTGGCTGCCCGATACCGTCCTTGAAGCCGAACGAGGTACGCCCGGTCGGGAGCTGGTAGCAGTCCTGGCGCCAGAGGACCGTGATGCCGTCCAGCTCCTGATGGGCGCGGCGGGCCCTTTCGGCGACGGCCTCAAGCCGGGCGAGGTCGGGCGCGAGCACCGCTATGGCGACATGGACGTCGGCCGTGCCGAGTGGCTTCTCCCACTGCTCCGGGCTGCTCTCGCCGACGTCTCCGAGGTGCGTCGCGCGCGCAGCCATCCCTTCGCGGAATTCGGGTGCGAAGCTGTCAAGCGAGCTCTGCGGCACCCCGAGCGCTTTGAGTCCGTGAAACGTGAACGCGACGGTCATCCACGCGTCGTGCGCAGGATCGGGCGAGGGTGTACCCGTGTCGACGACCGCCTGCAGCCGCCGGACGAGTTCGCGCCCGGCGGCACGGTCATCGATCCGCAGCAGCAGGTAGACGCCGACGTACGGTGAAGGGCGCTCGTGCAGTGCACCGCTCTGAATGTCGTCGAGCTCGAGGGTGACCCAGTCGTTCCCGGGCATGGTCAGTGGTGTTCCGGCTTCTCGGGCGGGTTGGGGTTGGGAGGGGAGAGGTAGGGAAAGCTGCGTGAGGCTGGCCGGGAGGACTTATCGACTCCATCGCTGATGACCGGACCGTTGCCGGCGTTGATCAGCGTCGTGAAGAATTTGTCCATGACGTCGTCATTAATCGCCCGCCCGCCACAGGTCTCGTGGGCCCGACCCTGGCGGGCGGCGAGTTCGATCTCGAGGAATGAGCCCTTCTCCTGGTAGGGCTTGGTGACGTCGAGGACCAGGTAATCGGCGAGCACGAGTTCGGTCAGCGGATGGCCCTCGCCGTTTGTCGGCCAGTCGGTCCTCCCGTCGAGACCGTCCCAGAAGGCGAGGTTGGCGTTAAGCCGTGCCCGGTAGGCACCTTCATAGCCGTGCTGGATGTGGAACGCATCCTCCATGTTGTACAGGTCGCGGATCTCAAGGTCTTGATTGACCGGATCGAACTGCTTGGGCCCGAGCATCAGGTTCTTCACCTCGGGACGCCCGACGCGCTCGATACGGACGTTGAACGTCCCACGCGTCAGCGTCTCGGCGACGACGCCTACGAGTGTCGGACCCCCCAACAGTGAGCAGTCGATCTCGACAACCAGCCCGAGGACGTTCTTGCCGTCCATATAGATCGCCCCGAGCTCAGCGAAGGCAAGCTGGCCGGTCGCGACCGTCTTCAGCGCCGCAGGAGCATCCAGGATAAACGGATCCCAGCGCGCACCGGCGAACACCCGCACCCCGTGTCCGGAACCCCCATCCTCATCATTGACCCGGAACGAGACAGACTCGCCGGAGGGCGTGGTGCAGGTCCCCTCCTGCTCGAACGGTTGCCCTTCCGCGCTGGACGGCGGGGAGAACACGCAGTCGAACACGAACTCCTCGGCGCCCACTTCGGGACCCGCAGAAAACGGCGCCCGATCGCCGGGCGCATTAGCCGTAAGCGGTCGCAGCCGGAACCGGTAGATGAGACCCTCCGAGAACGCGTTGGAAACCTTTGCGAACGGCAGGGTATTCATCACGAGGACCAGATGATTCGCCCGGTCCGGGCTCGGAAACGCGAAGACATCCGTGATGTCGGCGATTGCGTTGGCCAGCGCCCGGGGGCCAGAAATGTGATCCGACATGGGCGTCAGTCCCCAGCTTCGTCGAGTAGCGGCTGCAGTGCAGGGTGCTGCAGCGCTGCTGCAGCCTCGGGGTGGTCGAGCACGCGCTGGAATGCCGCGTTCACGCGTTGCGCCTTGCGGATCTCCTTCACGGTGCCGGGGTAGTTACGGGCGTACGCAGCAGCGCTCTGTTGCGCACCGAGAATAAACGCCTTCTCGGCGGCGAGGTCGGGCAGACCGTCGTAGCCCTCCGCATGCCGGAAAATGACATCGAAAAGCGCGAGCGTCGGTCCCGAGTTGAAGAAATCCTCCATATACGCATCCCAGGGCCCATCGAAACTTGTGATGAACGCAAGCCGGGTGTCGTCGTCAAAAAGTACGAAACGCGCCTCGTGGATTGTCGTGATCGCCATTCCGTAGTCCCCTGGCCGGTACCCCGGGGTCTGCTGCAGGTCATTCAGCGCGTCCCGCAACGATTCGCTCTGGCCGGGCTTGACCCGGAAGAACAAACTGAACTCACTCGTCGGGCCGACGCTGACGCCCGGACCGGAAGACTGTGCACCCGATATCGCCATTCCACGCTCCTTCGCTGAAGTTCCTCGAGCGTTGCACGACCGCCCGGCTACCACCTCACCCAAACGGGGTGAGGTGGTAAGAGGTCGGCGTCGGCCCGGCCAGCGTCACCTTCGCGGCGTCAATGCAGGTTTGGGCAGCGGAGCGGTCTGGGGAAGGGATGACCAACCGGCAGAACGCCAAGGAGATGTTCCTAGCGAAACGACCAACAACAACATGACATGGTCTCGTCCATGCTGGCGAAACTCGGGGTTTTGTGCAGGACCCCACGCTGCGGCACTGGTGATCGCGGCACTGACGCAATAAGTAGACGCCTCCGACCGGTGCGGTCGGGTCGGGGGCCGGACGTACAATCCCGGTATGGCAGCTACACGCGTAGTTGAGATTGAACGGAAGTTTGATGTCGAGGAGGAGGCCTTGCTTCCTTCGCCCCGGGACCTGCCCGGTGTTGCCCGGGTGGACCGGCCCGTGGAGCACCGGCTGGAGGCCGAGTACTTCGACACCGAGGACTTGCGTCTGGCGTCCGCGCAGATCACCCTGCGCCGCAGGACCGGCGGAGAGGACGCCGGGTGGCACCTGAAGCTTCCCGCCGGACCGGACGAACGGACGGAATTCCGTGAACCGCTCGGAGAACAGGCCGACAGCATCCCGGACACCCTCCGCGGGCTGGTCCGTGTGCACACCAGAGACCGGGCGCTGGTACCGGTTCTGCGCAGACTCGGCGCCGAGGCCTTCGTCCTGGGCGAGAACGGATTCAGCTACGGACGGCTGCACGCCCTGGAACAATCCGCCGCACTCGAGGCAGAAGCCCGCTTCCACCGCGAATGGAAGAAATTCCCTTCCGTCCCGCTCTGAATATGTGGTGCCTATTCTGGCCCGCCGGCGGCCGGATGTTGCCACGCCGGATCACCTTCCCGGGATGAGGTTCCCGCTCCAGTACAGACCGGCCCGTCCCAGCGGTATTCGTTCAGACTGTGACTATTCGCGCCAGGCAATGCTCGGAATGTGTCGCGGTGGGGGAGCGGCATAGGGGACGCTTGGGAGTTCCTTTTGGGATCACAGCTTCGTCACTTGGATCGCCGACAGGATCACCCGGACAAGGCGCGTCAGGTTGGAGAATCCGTATCCCTTGCGGGAGCCCCATTGTGCCCAAGGACTCTTACTGTTCGTCCGGGCCACATCTACACTTGCCGCATGCATCCCCTGGTATCGATCGCGTTGGTGCTGGTGACGGCGCTCCTCTGGGCTGCCTTTACCGTCCTGATGCTTACGAGTGTGAACCGCACCGGACGCAGGGCGCTGGGGCAGGAGCGGAATGCCCTCCGCATGAGGACCCGTCCGACCGTGCACCGGGACATCACAGCCGGGACCGGTCCCGGCCGTTGGCATCACCTTACGGTGCGTAGGCATCGCACATCTTCCAAATCGCTGCCGACACACATCGGCCCGGTTTGACAGGCCTGGATCTGACTTTCGCATCCACGATTAAGTCGTGGATGAATAGGAAGGATTAGCAGGTGAAGCATTATGAGCGACGGCTTCTGTATCCGCGCTCCGATACGCTCGCGGCGGCTTTCCCGGAAATGGAAGCGGTGGCCATGGGATCAGACACGACCACTCCCATCCGGGTGTTGCGCGATCAGCCCGAACTCCACTCACAACTACTCGCCCGCATCTCCGAAATGAGCCTCGATGTCACCGACGTCCGACCAGGGTGAGGGCCCCGAGACGGTCCCGTCGAGCGGCGGCCGGCGGCTGGCCGGGTGCGCGGCGGGGTCCGGTCAGGCTGCCAGACCCACCATCCCGGCATTGGGAAAGCCATCGACGGGCGCCAGGATGCAGAGCCTGCAGTCGGCCTGAAACGGATCAATTTTCGCGGGCAAATGGTGGGACTGTTCGCAGGCGCGCAGCTGCTCCAGCGCGTCCTGGTCGACCTTGGCGCGCGTCACGTCGATTTCCAGGGCCACGTCTGCCATCAGGTCATTGGCGCGTTTAGCGACCACATAGAGTGCCTGGATGCTTTGTGTCGTCACGTGGCCCGGAGTCGCGACCATGGCCGTGGCGCCATCGAGGTCCAGGGGAACCAGAATGCTGAGCTTGTCGTTCATCAGGCCCCTACCCTCAGTGCGGGCCGGGACGCTGCGGCCCGCACTAAAGATAGACATGAATTGTGACGCTCGCAGAACCTCGGTCGTCATCCGGCACGCGACGGCATACGGCTACAACATCGCCCCTGAGCCCAGTACTTCTTTGAGGCAGGCCGGAAGGGCGTTCTGAAAAAGGACGCGACACGATCGCCGGATACGGAGACGTCAGAATGGCTACTGGAGGCATTGCTTCGGGTACTGCCTGTTGGCTGGAGGCTTTTCCGGGCTTAGCCTTGGGTGCACAGGACGGCCAGCGTGCGCATGAATGCACGCTGGAGGATGACCGGGGGGATCATTCAGCAACGCCTTTCGGCCACAAGACGAAGGAACGTGTTGGAAATGACCCCTGATTTGGAGTTCCACCCGCAGCTCCCGTTGACCGGCCGGGGCGTGTATCTGCTTGACGACCACGAGGTCGTGCGGCGGGGCCTGCGCCTGATGCTGGAGTCCGACGGTCTTAGCATCGCCGGGGAGTCAGGGTCCGCGCGCAAAGCACGGCGCCAGATTTGTGCCCTTCGCCCCGAGCTGGTCATTGTTGATGATGATCTCAAGGATGGGTCCGGGGCCGGGGTGTGCCGGGATATTGCGGCGGCGGACCCGGGCATCCGATGCGTGATGATGACCGGGGAGAACGACGAGGGGGTGCTGATCGACTCCGTTCTGGCCGGCGCATGGGGATGCCTGTCCAAGCAGGACGACAACGGTGAACTGCTCAGGCTTATCCGCAGGGCTCTGGCAGGGCACACGGCATGCAGTGGCCGGTTCCGGCCGGCGCTTGTCGCCCCCTCGGCGCGACGCGGGCCGCAACGCCCGGATGAGCTACTGCTGACCCTCACGAGACAGGAAACGAATGCCGCCATCGGGCTGGCGAAAGGGCTGACCAACCGCCAGATCAGCCAGGAGATGTTTGTGGCGGAAAAGACCGTGAAGAACTTGACCTCGTCCGTGCTGAGGAAACTTGGCATGGCACGCAGAGCAGAGGCGGCTGTGTTCATCACCAAGGCGCTGAATCACACGGAAAACCTTTCATACCGGTCAAGCCCGTTCCCGGGCCTGATCGCGGAGGTCACGGCAGCACTGCTGGACTGCATCACCGAGTCCGGGACCACGCCGCCCACAGACGAAGAGCGGGCACGGGATGTCCGTCGGCTTACCGACGCACTTACCGCGATCCGGACCGGCCGGATAGGACCAAATGCCCGGGTGCTATCCAGTCCGGCCGGATAGGACCCGGGCCCCTGCCGGGCAACGGCGTTGCCCGGTCCGGTACGCAGGAGCGTTGGCGGGTTTCACTTTGTCGCGGCTTATAAGGCGTCCGCTGGCCGGCCGGCGGTGAACTTTCCGTGCTCTCCGTCGCGGGGCCGGCCACCCCTGACCCGTCCCACGTCTGCGACGCTCCCACTCGGTGTCCCTCTAGCTGACCTCCGGCCTTGAAGAAAGCCGCCCATTTGTTCTCCCCGGCGAGGACCACGGCGGAGTGGCCGGGCTCGGTCGTCTTGGCCGGGGCCATGACGTCCTGCTCAGAGAGCACCATTGCCAGGTCGGACTCGGCCACGCGCACCTCGCCGAGCTCACTTGCGTCGAGCTCGGAGATCTCTGCCGAGCCGAATGTGCCGTGGCCAGGGCCGCGGCGCGTCATGGAATAGAGCTTGAGTCATCGCGCCGGGTTGTATCCGGTGCTGGACGCTGCAGACCCGGACGGTGCAGCGCCGGGCGACAGCCCGCCGTCGAATCTTCGGTATTAGCGCCGGGAATCATCTTCCCTGGATGAGGTCCGCGCCACCGGTCCGGCCCGAGAATGGTCGTACTTTGCCAGTCGCAGGGCCACCTGCGGCAATCCATTTTGGAAAGGAGCCTCCAATGTCGAGACCTCGCCCAATCCTTGCAGGACCGATCGCACTAGTGGCAGCCGTCGCGCTGCTCACGGGCTGCAGCCCCTCCAGCCCCGGGACGAGCGTCAGCAGCGCCCGAGCGCAGGAGAACGTTTCGCAGGCGTGCGCTGCTGCCAGTGCCTATTCCGCAGCGCTGACAAATTTCAAACAGACACTAAAGCCCGGCGCCACGGTGGAGCAGGTCAACTCGGCGCGAGACCAGGTCGCGAAGACCTACGACGATCTGATCAAGGCCAGTCAGGACGTAGCGAAAGACGAGGTGGACGCCGTTCAAGCGGCCGAAAAGAACTTCGATCGAGCTGTCAAGGACGTTCCCGACGATGCCACCCTGACACAGGCGTTCGGTTCCCTGCGAGACGAAGCAGCCAACGTCCAGGCCGCCGTCAGCGACCTCCGTACGGCGGCCAAGTGTTAGGTTCTCCAATTTCTGTTCACCCGCAGTAGCCCCATGCCGCGCATCCGGCTGCCCAAGCCCCAAATGCCGTTCCAACTGAAAGCAGGGAAGTCAACATGAGTGTCTGGGAAAACTTTTGGAACATTATCTGGTGGCTGTTCTATGTGTGGGCCTTCTTCGCCTTCCTCTGGGCCTTGTTCGTCGTCTTTGGGGACCTGTTCCGCGACGACAAGCTCAGCGGCTGGTGGAAGGCCATCTGGGTTATCTTCTTGGCTTTCGTGCCCTTTCTGGGCCTGCTGGTGTACTTGATTGCCCGCGGTAAGGGCATGACTGAGAGGTCCATGGAACGGGCCCGAAAAAACCAGGAAACCTCGGATGCGTACATCCGCGGGGTCGCTGCAGCGAGTCCAAGTGAGGAGATCTCCAAAGCCAGGGCTCTTCTGGACTCTGGAACCATCAGTGCTGATGAGTTCGACATGATCAAGGGCAAAGTACTGGTCTGAGAGCGCCATGAGATCCTATGAGGCCAAGACACTGATAAATGCCCGGAAGTTCACGGTATGGGAAATCATCACGGACGGCGGCAACTACACCGTCTGGGAGTCCGGCATTACCCACATCTCCGGCGGACTGCGCAACGGGGGCACGATTCGAGTCCGGAGCCGGACCGGCGGGAACCGTACTTTCCGTCTGCGCGTCCGGCAAATACCGGGCGAAGCGATGACCTGGACCGGAGGCCTGGCCCTGGGCCTGTTCAAGGGCGTGTGCACGTTCACGCTCACGTCCCACGGCGAAAAAACGCTCTTGCACGTCAGGCAGGATCTTGCCGGCCCACTGCTGGGCCTGCTGTGGAAGACCCTGCCCGATATTGAGCCGGCCTTCGCCGAGTACGTCGACGCCGTCAAGAAGCGCGCGGAACTCCTCAGTAGACACGAAGCCAGGATCCACGCTTCACCCGGCCGACCATGGAACGTGTCGGGCGAACGCTCAGACCGGCCGAGTACTCGCGACACTCCGCCTTGGTCGAGAACGCTTCTTCCCCACGACCAGCGTGTGCCTCAAGGTCTGCGTCTGCAAACGAACCGATCAAAATCCTCCCGGTCGATGTAGGACTGCTTCATAGGCATGATGACTTAGCAAACACGCAATAAAGCACCCAGCCTGAGGGTCTGCTTTGCACATGCCGACTGAGACGCGATGGCCGGAAAGACCAAATACAATGTCAGGCCTCACCACGCAATGAATCTCCCATCGACGCGATGAGCGACGTTCCCGCGATCGCGATGACCCGGCTCGGGGACCCGGTCGCTTCCAACCCCTTGGGCCGGGCACTGTTCCCCGACCTCTTCCCGGCGGGAAAGCCCGTGCTGAACAGCGCCCGCTACATGTTCCTCGATGAACGCTCCCGGGTGTTCTACCCGGACTGGGAGACAACCGCATTAGAGGCCGTGTCAGGGATACGGCTCATCGCCGGCCAGGATCCCAGCGACAAAGCCCTGATGGCACTGGTCGGTGAGCTCGCCACCCGCAGCAACGAGTTCCGCACCTGGTGGGGAGGACACACGCTAACGACCACTCCACCGGAACCAAAAACATCCACCACCCCGTCGTGGGTGACATGACCCTCGGCTACGAAGCCCTCGACATCACATCAACCCCCGGCCTGGTCCTCATGACCTACCTCGCCGAACCTGCCACCCCGTCCGCGGACGCCATGAACCTGCTCCGCAGCTGGACCGCACAACCCCTCGACTCCACAAGCGACGCGACAGCGTCAGGCTAAGAGCGCGTGTCCAAATATTCGTCTCGGTGAGAGCAGAGCTAACCCTCACTCACTAGACCAGTGGGTCTGGATCGCCGCAGTGCGTGCCGCCATTTGAACCGCCTATCGGGACTCAAGCCACCACGCGCTAACAGAATGCCGCCATCAAACGCCGAATTCCTCACATCTATTGAATGCGCTTGGTGGTTTGTAGCAGAAACGGTCGCTTTTGCAACGCGCTACATCTGCTTCGCAGCGGCCCGCAGTGCTGTCGCGACGGGCGCGGTTCCGTCTTCCGTTGCGAGCATTGCTGCCAGTTGGCGTGCTCGTGCGGCGTAGGCCGGCGTCGTGGTGGCCTGCGTGATGGCGTCGGCCAGCCGTTCGGTGGTGAGTTCCTTGTAGGGGACCGGTTGCGGGCCCGCGCCGAGGGAGGTGATCCGTGCGGCCCAGAACGGTTGGTCCGTATATATCGGCACGCTGACCGTCGGCACCCCGGCGCGCAGCCCCGCCGCGGCGGTCCCCGCTCCGGCGTGGTGGACGACAGCGGCCATCTGGGGGAACAGCCATTCGTGCGGAACAGCACCGATGCTGATGGCATCGGGCCCGGCGACACCCTGTACGCCCAGTACCGCGCGAACCCCCGCACGGTGCGCGGCGTCGAGCATGAATTCTGCGTCCAGGGCCGCACTGCTACCAAAGCCGATGAACACCGGGGGCGGGCCGTCCGCGAGGAATTGGACCAGCTCCGCAGGTGGCTGCCAGCCCGGCTCAACTTCCGGCCACCAGTAGCCGGTCATGGTGAGCCCGGACCGCCAGTCCGCCGGGCGCGGGAATACGGTGGGGCTGATGCCGTGGAGAACGGGACTGTTGGTTTTCCTTCGCGTGCGGTCGGACGCGGACCGGGCCTTTTTGGGTAGGCCGAGCATCTGGCGGATGCGGGCGCTCGGGGCGTCGTAGGGTGCTTTTCCCGATGATATGAGTGAACCGAGCAGCTTGTTTCCGACCGGCCCGAGGCTGCGGGCGGTCCCCAGAACCACGGGCGGATAGGCGGTGCTGGGTTCGGTCGGCTGCAGGTGGGCGCCGATGGCGGGGACACCGAGGGCCTCCGCAACATCGTAGGCATAGGGGGCGATCGCGTTGGCCAGGATCACGTCGGTGCCGGCCTCGGCCGAGGCAAGGGTGCCGGTCGCGGCCAGGTCCATGTAGTCACCGAGTTCGCGCATGTACCTGCGCAGGTCCGCGCCCGTGGCCTTCTTCCCCGGCGCGGCGGGGCTGACCCGGTGGCTCATATCACCGGGCAGTTCGCGGTGCTCACACCCGGCTGCGGTGACCAGCGGGCATAGGCGGCATTCGCCGCGATTGCGACGTCAAAGCCCAGGGCTTGAAGTCTGCTGCCGAGCCCGGCCATCGGGGCGACATCCCCTCGGGTCCCTGGCGTAATCATGAGTACCCGCATGACATTCCCCATTCCACTTGATTGCGATCACTGTTCGCAATCAAGAATATAGTGGAATAGGTACGGAACCTAACCCAGGCGGCTAGGCGAAAGGCGGAACAGGTATGCCCTCTCATGACCGCGTTGATATCTGGCTGCGGCCGGAGCGTTACGGTGTCGGGCCGAAACCGGAGCACTCACGCGCGGGGATCGCTGCGGCGGCGATCGATATTGCCGACCGGGACGGCCTGACGGCGGTGTCCATCCGACGCGTGGCCGCCGGCATCGGAGCCGGCGGGGCGTCCCTGTACCGGTATCTGAAATCCCACGACGAGCTCATCGAACTCATCGTTGACACGGTCAGTGGTGAATACGACCTTGACCCCTCCGATGAACCAGCGCCGATCCAGCTGCTGAATCTGGCCCGGCAAGGCCGGGCCATTATGCACCGGCACCCGTGGCTGGCTCCGCTGCTGCTGACCCGGCCCTCAATGGGCCCCAATGCTCTCCGATATCTGGAGCGTGCCTTGTCCGCAATGGAGCCGGTGGACATGCCGGGGCCCGCCAAGCTGCAGACCGTGGCCATGATGACGGCCATCGCCTCCGCATTTGTACAAAATGAGCTGGCATCAGCCGACAGCTCCGGGACGGGCCTCGACGGGGCGAACGCGCGCCTGCAGTACCTCTCCGGGGTAGTCCAGTCCGGGAATTACCCGCTCCTGGCGGGCGCACTCACCGGGCAACACGACCCCGAGAGACCAGAAGAAGTGTTCAACACCGTCATCACCAACTACCTGACCGGCGTGGGCCTTCCAGCCGCCGTCGGTTCCGCCTGAGGGCACCCGAACCGCCAAGCCGAGCTGTGAAAAGCCGCCATTCTGGATTAACAGTCACACGTCGTGGAGGACCGGTGGAGGACCGCTTACGGGCGCCGCCGCAACCCGCCGTCAGAGGTACGGATGAGCGCAGCGGACCCGCGGCAGCCGCGGTCTGGCTATTGCGGCCCTGGCCATTGGTTACGGCATCGCCACATTCGCATTGATTAACACGCTGATGTTCATTCCCGGCGCGATTCAGCAGCTCGTTAGTTAGCCTCGCTGCCGGTCGACGCTTGTCTTCATTGCCGAGCTAGGCCTCATTTCACAGAGTCAACGCGGCCGTGTATGCCCGAGTCACTGCCTGACTCGAGTTGTCCCGCTGAGGGATTGGCGGGCACTTGGTCGTGGACAGCCAGCAGATGCCGCCTAACGGTATCTCGTGGGGTATAGGCTACGTGCCATGATGACCAACCAGCGCCTCAAGCCACTGCTCGAGCAGTACGACTGGGCGACGGAACGACTTCTCACTCGCCTCGCCGGGCCCACCAGCAACTCGGGTGATGACAGCGACGTCGACGTACCGGTACTGACGGACGCCGAGTACCTCTGGGAACCGGTCGCCGCGTGCTGGTCGGTACGGAGGCGTGCCGATGGGCCCGGACCGGGCGCCATCAAGCTCATCGGCGCGGGTGAGTGGGGGCGAGACGGCGCCCCCGAAAGTCCGTGGCCTCCGCCCCTCACGACGATCGCCTGGCGGCTTGACCACATCTCCGAGACGCTGTTGGGCCGATCCAACCACCTCGGGGGTGACCGAACGTTCGATCGAGCGACGTACGAATCACGACCAGATGCAGCCGGCGCTATCGAGAGGTTCCGTCAGGCCGCAGCCGATTGGCGCCGGGTACTGCTCAGTGTCGATGAGTCCGACTATGACCGGACCGGACTAAGCAGCTACCCGTACGGCAGCGATGCCGAGGAGACGTTTCCGTCGATCGTGTGGTGGGAGAACCAGGAGATTCTGCACCACGGAGCCGAGATCGCACTGCTCCGCGACCTCTACGTTCACCACGCTCAGTAGCGACGAGCGCGCACCGCGGACAGCTCAGCTGGCGGAGTCTCTATGTAGTAGGCAATTCCATGAATGTGTCCCGCGTCATGGAGAATCTAACGTCATCTCGTGCACGAAATGATAAGGAGGATTACGTCCGCATAGGTGCCCGTAAGCCGATCCTTTTGCGGGCACGGAACTGGTGGCGCTCTGGTTGCTCTGGCATTGCGCCTAGTAGGGGTGTCAGGCGAGAGAAGGACCAGAAACGGACGAGAGGCGACTCGTGAGCGTCATTCCAAGTGAAAGTCACCGAAAGTGGATTGCGATCGCCGTCCTGGTGCTATTCCTAAGCGCATGACTTGATACGTCTTGTTGACGGTCAAGCGGCTAGCGCTTCCTTGAGCCCGAGGTGTGCCCGGTCGGCACCGGCGAGTCCCTGGTCCGTGAACGTCTTCTCCGACGACACTCCAAGAGCAACCAGGGGCATTCTTCCGGGCGGTAAGGTCTTGGTCGTTCGAGGATACGAGGGCGTATCCGATGGGGGCCCGGTCATGGACTTGGATGTGCTGGAGAGCAACCAGGGGCATTCTTCCGGGCGGTAAGGTCTTGGTCGTTCGAGGATACGAGGGCGTATCCGATGGGGGCCCGGTCATGGACTTGGATGTGCTGCTTAGCCCCCGGGGGATTCTGTCGATCGAAGCAACACCTATTTCAAGGTGTATTTGAGTTCGACGTCTCCAGCAGGTATCCGCTTTCTGGCCTCGATCAAGCAAGGAAATGGTCTCAAACCCTCCGCCCGTGCGGCCGGCATCGGCAAAAGCATTATCCCGGCGACTAAAGGCTGGCGATGTGTCCAGCTTGGTCTACACCGGGACCCTTGGATTTCGGTTTTCCCCTCGGCGGCCGGCATCGGCAAAAGCATTATCCCGGCGACTAAAGGCTGGCGATGTGTCCAGCTTGGTCTACACCGGGACCCTTGGATTTCGGTTTTCCCCTCACTTCTCCGCCGGGCGTCTGTCTCAGTTTCACTGCTCCAGGGGTGACGAGCATTCATCGCTCTCTCCCAGTGCCAATAGGGACGCGATTGCTTTTGATGTGGGGTCATTGTGGGAGTTCAGACGCCAGGAAACCCTTGCCACGGAATCAGTRGGCGCAGCAGCAGTTCCACKTCGGGAGGCACTCATCATGGCTGCACTTGCTTCCTTCCTATATCGCTCCCACAGGATTTCACTATGAAGCGGACAGGCAAGTTCCATCGGTCGAGCCGCTAGCCGGTCAAAGGTAATTAGTTCRAACGGGTCGTGATGAGGCGATAACTTCACGCCTGTCTCACCGCAGCCAGCAACGGGACACTGATTCGAAGTATTCATTTCCATTGTTCCTTTCTTGCAGGTACTTCGTGAATTGTCAGCGATGGAACATTTCATCGYCCGGMGCTCTCTCGTGTCGCATTTGGTCATTYCACATCCAGTTGGACTATCCCGGCGGCGATCATCACCAGGACGAGTCCGACGCCGAGCATGATTAAGGGAGCGTGTTCACGGGTCCAGAAGCGTGGGTCGCGTTTTGGTGACATCGGGGGCACCTCACTGTTCGGGGCTTGAACCGGCGGATCTACTGGTCACGCCGCCGGACGTGGAGGCCKCGGTTTCAGAGGTACAGGCTTGCGTCGACAGCAGCCTGTCTGGGGGACTGGAGGGAGTAGGTGCTTGCGCAAAGTGATCATTGAGCCTCACATCTTTAGYCGGYATAAGTGCCGGTCCTCTTTCGGCTAAAGGTMTCGCCGCTCGCCACCGACGCTCCGGTAAGTCGCGGTCGCCGTYGCGTTCGCGGCTACTCCGGTTCGAACAATGGTGGGCTCGCCGACTGTGTCCTCCGTATGGATCGCCTGAGGAATTTCTGTGCGGAACGGTTAGAGGTCCCCGGGGGTGCTCGGAGCGGGAACGCCGACTGTGTCCTCCGTATGGCTACTCCGGTTCGAACAATGGTGGGCTCGCCGACTGTGTCCTCCGTATGGATCGCCTGAGGAATTTCTGTGCGGAACGGTTAGAGGTCCCCGGGGGTGCACGGAGAGGGAAGCTGTCGCATTTGGCGACACACCGCCCTGACGGCGCTTGGCCCAGTCCTCGTTGTCCCGTCGTCGTTGTTGTTCCCTGCTGTTTCTTGCGCTGCAGCCGCCGGTGACCTAGCCAAACCGAAGCGACCATGAGACCCATCACATCGGCGAAGCCGAGGATGGCTGCCCACAGCAGAACTCGTCCAAATGAGTAGAACAGCTCGCCGAAATCAGCCACCTCCAGTGCCTCGGACGGTTAAACACCCGACATACAATCGAGGACATCCTCCGATATCTTTGGGCGGCTGCGGTAAGGGATCAGGGGACCCTTCCGGCCCTACCGGAATGACGAGGGACGGCTTATCGTGGTCGCTCCCCACGAAGAACCCGCTCTCCTCGCTGGCGACATCATGGCGTTCCTGCAGTCGTTGTGACCCGAGGGTGGGCGGTAAGGGATCCACTGGCGGACAAGCAATTGCCGTGCAGACCGTGCTTACTTCGTCAAAATAAGACCACGGTCGGACTTCTCCAGCAGGATCATGTTTTTCAGGGCAAAGAAGCGCCGCACCCTGTCGATGCAGGGCGCGGCTGTTTGGGGAGGTCTTTGGTGGGCGAAGTGGGGTGTGGACAGTGTCCACACTTTGGGTCACGGACTGCGCCGTACCGGTGCCGGACTGGGCCGGATTCCGTATGTTTCGGCGGGAGTCCAGTGTTTGCAAGGGCTGGAACCCGGTTCGAGTCCCACCTCGGGCACGTGTTTTCCCTGTTCAGGGGCTTGTGAGCCTCTGAGTGTGCACAAACTGTTCACTGATGGGCCCCTGCGGGGGCCCTTTTTCGTTGGTGGCCGTTTCTGTAGCCGGGTGGCTCCTTTTCTTGATTTCCGGCAGCGGTGATGCTGCCTACTCGTTCATGGCCCGGAGTGCCGCTAACTGCATGACTGAACGCTGGCTGGGGGAGATGTGCTGCCTTTGCTGGTTTGCATTTCTTGATGTCATGACTGTTCATGGCGACGTTGCCAGGCATGTGCATGACTTGGTGCGACTTGTTGACGGTCAGGCGGCTAGCGCTTCCTTGAGCTCGGCGCGTGCCCGGTCGGCACGGGCGAGTCCCTGGTCGGTGAACCTCTTCTCCGATGACAGTCCAAGAGCAACGAGGGCATTCTTCCGGGCGGTAGGTCTTGGTCGTTCGTGGATACGCGGGCGCATCCGATGAGGAGCCCGGTCATAGTTTTGGATGTACCGTTTAGCCCCCCATCACCGGGCATTTTGCGGGAAGGTCTTACGGGAATCGACTGGCCCCACAACGCGGCGATCGTGATCCGGAAATTTTGGGTTGTGGTTGCTCCGGTGAGGGACCGGCTAACGGGACGGTTTGAGGGCTCTATACGGGACGCCCCTTACGGTGCGGCCCCGGCCGGTCCTTGACCCGCGGCGATACGCTGTGGGCCCCGAGTGGTACAAACACCCCGAAGCCCTCATCCGGATGGAAGCAATCTGGCGTCCCTGGGAGCACCTCCGCACGGAGCCGGCCCTCGGCATCAGCACCTGGTGGCTAACCCACGCCGACATCCACATGCGCGTCCTCATAGACAAAGAAGGCCCGTTCAAGAAATGCGCCTACGACGGACACAAACCACCCCGGTCCCAACTTCCCGTGTCGCTCCCTCACAGACCGCCCGAGGGCGGCATTTTTGACTAAGAAATTTTGCCGACGACCACGACTAGGAGAAGTTTCGTCCAGTTGGACATCTCGCCCTGACTACACGCCGAAGTGACCGCCTCCTTCAGGGAGCGTTTTGCAGACAAGGTGCTGCTCGCACCTTTGTAAAACGTTGAGGAGTGGAGTCCTTCGCTTCTTGTCGAAAGCCCAATAACCCCTTGCGGGACCCCTCCGGCTCAGATCGGGGAAACGAAACCGAAAAAGAATCGCAAAAAACATCGATTGGAGTAATGACAGAAAGCACTCCTTGCTGTGATAATAGTCGCGGCTCTGCCCCACTGGGTGGAGTTCAATAGGGCGGGCTCTTTGCAAGCCTGGGGGAGATTTGCATGTTTAGAGTCGAAAAAACCGAGGACAATCTGGTGCCTCGAGTCGCAGATGCCGACGCCGGCGTATATCTCGAATGGTTAGTAACCGGCAGCCGCTACACCACGGAAGTTTTCGAGCTGCTAACTGAAAGCGGCGGAATTCCTTTCACCACGTCGCGAGAATCCGTCGTTGACGCTGAAACTGGACTTAAGTTCACGCTTTTCAAATTTAACACCTTTGGAAGTGCCCCTCGATCTCAAAGTAGAGCCGCGCACCTAGTCAATCGCACATTCAGCGACGAGAACGAAAAGCAATATTGGATGAAAAATGCAGTGGAGGCTCTGCTAGTCTTTGGAACTGCTTTCAATGGCTTGGATGCGCCTTACAAAGGGTTCACGCGAGTTGAATTGAATAATCATATCTACACGCTTGAGGATTTCGGATATACGCTACTCCATAAATAGAGCTATTTAGGTCAAAGGTGGGGGGAAATTGACTGATTTAAATCTTGCGGGTGCGCTCGAGGTGTTCGCCAATCTCGGCGATAATTCTACATTGGACGATTTCGAGAAACTGGTTCGCCAGGTATCCGTGGCCCAGAGAGATGGTTCAACCCCACCTGTCGCTTATGCGTACAGCGGGCCAAGCAATCCGTATGAGTGGGACCATCGCTTCCTTTGCAGAAGAACTTAGATCAAGGCTGCCTGATGGGCGCTGAGGACTCGGCGTCGTCCATCAATGCTGCTTCCTTCATCGCGGCTCGAGTGACTGGGATGCCCGCAAGCCGATCCCCTTACGGACACCTGAAGGGGTCGCCGCATCTGGATCCCCTGTGTCTCATAACCTCAGTGCCTCGAAACCCTAGCGTTTCAAGACAGTCGGCAGGAGTCGACAACGGACGTGACTGCCGGTGCGGGCCGCGTTCCCACCGGCAGCCGAAGTCAGTGAGGGTGACATTTAGCGCTGCAAAAAGACCGCCATTTATCGTAGAAATTCACAGCTGCGAAACGGCGGTACAAGTTGTTGTCTCAGAAGTCCTCAAGGAAACCCGGACTGCGACGACAGGGGCATTTGATGAAACTCGGCTAAAGGTGCCCACAAGGTGCCGTCGAGATAGACATGCCGGAAGTTCTGGGACTGGAATGCCCACCAGAAATTAGTGGCAGGACCGACAGGGACGGTGATCGCGTGTCCTTCGTTGAACTGGTCATGCCCTATTCATACCGGAAAACGCAAGGGCGCCTGAGGATCCTGCAAAGGGTCTGCGCCAACCGGGGTGCCCTGCTCTGTCGTAGCAGCGGGCTCGAATCGTCAACGGTTCCTGATGGCGCCGTCGGCGGACGGCAGGTAGATTGACCGCCAGGTGACAATGGGCGTGGTGGTGGGGGGATCTTCGTTGCAGCTGGTGGCGTACATCAATGGTGAGCGAGTCGATGCGACTGAGATGGCTCATCGGCCGTGGCGTGATCTGGTGAAACATCCGCGCTATGCGGAGCTGGTGCTGATTGAATGCGGGCTGCGGGCCAAACGGGTGACCTCCCACATGGGCCGCCAGTACTTCGCCCATTACCCGAGCCTTGAGTGCCCCGTCGTGCACAAGTCGGAGTCGCCCCAGCACCTGGCCATGAAGCAGGCGCTGAAGGACAGGATCAACGCGGCCCCGGGGTGGACCGCGGAGGTGGAGGCCGCTCATCCCGAGCGGGCCTGGACTGCCGACGTCTTGGCCACTAACACGGACGGCCGGCGGCTTGCGTTCGAAGTCCAGCTCTCGCAGCAGACCGAGGAAGAGTTCGTGCGCCGGTCCCAGCGTTACGTGGACGATCGCATCGGCCCGGTGTGGGTTGTCCCCAAAGACTTCGATTGGTTCCGGGTGCAGCTGCCGATGATCGTAACGGGCTTCGGCAAGGCCAGCGACCTGCCCGGGAATCCTGCTGAATTGATGGAGCTGCTCGACCACCAGCCGCTCATCGGAAAGATGGCCCGGTCCGGGGCGATAGTGGACGCGGTCCTGCAACCAAGATTCAAGTGGCCTCACGGGACGCCACGGCACCAGTGGGACACCATCCAGCGACTGGAGGCTGAGCGCGCCGAAGCCGCGGAGGCCGCCAGGGTGAAGGCTGCTCAGGAGGCCAAAGCGAGACAGCTCGTGGGCCAGGAGGAGGTGGAACGCAAGGTGGAAAGGGACTCGCTGTTCGCGGTTCAAGCTGTGGCACCGGACGTCGGGGCTGTACCCGCAGTTAGGGCGGGGATGAATGTGTGGGCGAGCATCGTCAGCTGTTCTGGCTCCGGCCACCCTTTCCTCATCTGGCGGCTGCTGGAGCCGCCGGCGAGGATTGATCTTCGCCCATACCGGCCGGGCCCTGAAAGCCTTGACCGTGTCCTTGTCCCGGTCGAGGCCTGGCTTCAGGCCGCTGGCGGCTCGCTGGTCCGAGGCAAATTGGTCACCGTGAACCGACCCGGTAAGCCTCTGGGGTTCGCATGCCCTACATGCAACGACCTGGTCCAGGGGCGGTGGGTGTCTTCGATACCAAATTCGAAGTGGTCAGCAATTGCCGAACGTAGCCAGGCGGAGGTTGACGTTCCCAAGCCGCCGGAACCGGGCGCGCGCCCTGGGCCGCCAAGGGAGCAAACCTTCAGGCCTAAGACGGTGCACCGGCCGGCGCGCATTGAGGAAGGCCACCCGGAGTTCATCGGCCCGCGGCCCCGGACCCTCTGGATGTCTGAGGCCAGGGACGCGACCGAGATCGCCGCACGCCAGGCGGCCAAAGATGCCAGGGCGGCACGACTGCGGGAGATCAGCGAGAACCCACGCTACATCGGCAGCGCCAACGGATTCAGGATCCAGTGCAGTGACTGCGGCGGAACTTTCGAAGACGACAACGAGGGCATCCACGCGAACGCCAAGTGTCTGGCGCGTGGCGGCAGCAACCCGGCTGGCAGTTGGCGATGACGGGCGGTCGTGAAAGGGTCGCACCCATGAAGCCGATCATCCTGCTCGACCTCGACGGCGTTCACAACCCGGCACGCTAAGTGCTGTTCCTTGACGAGGCTGTCAAGGCTAACACCCTGCGCTAGTCCAAGCCCAGACCTGGGCCAAGCCACTGTTAGGCTCCCTGTGTGAGTAAGAGCAGCCCCGGTCCTCGTCGATACACCAGTGCCACTGTGCGTGCGCTCTACGCCCTTTCAGGGACGACGTGCTACTACCCCGACTGCCCACGCTCGGTGGTCACCTTCATCGATGAAGAGCCTTTTACTGAGGTTCAAATTGCACACATCCGAGCTGCAAGCCCGGACGGTCCTCGCAATGACCCAAACATGACGGATGACGAGCGCAGAGCCTTTGCAAACCTGATCCTGCTTTGTAAGCCTCACCATGACCTCGTAGACAAGCGCCACCCGGACCGCTACTCCGTCGAGAGACTGGTGGAGTGGAAGTCCGAGCGGGAAGGCTCCATGGGCATCGAGCGGCAGAATCTGTCCGGCATCGATGAAGACGCCCTGATTGACGCCATACTAACAGCCATCTCAGCCGCCCCACCTCAACGCACGGTGGTAGCAGAATTGGGGTTGGGTTATTTTGGGGCGCAGGGCTTGGTGGAGTTCCCGACCGCCACAGCTAAAAAATTCATTGGTATCGAGCAGTACAACAACCTCGGGAATCAAGTCCTGCTACTCACAGTGCGGAACACGGGGACACTGCCGGCCTATTGGGACGGGCATATGCTCTATTACCGTCCCTGTGGGATTGCCCGTGCCGGGGACAACTACTTCCCGTACGACAACCCGAAGTTACCTCACCGCCTCGAGTCGGGTCAGTCAGCACGCTGGCTGTATTTCCTCCCCGAAGTCATCAATCTGGTGGCGTTCATGCGGGACAGGAAGCTAGGGATTGAGACCTTGGTGGCGAAAGTTAACTTGGGATCGGGCGAATCGATCGATTCGAGCCCACTGCACGTGGATTGCCTTCCCGGGGGACAGTCCCAAAGTCCTGACGGGGTGCCGAGCTAGAGGTCCACCATGACAACCGGCTTCGCTGCCGAAGCGGTAAGGCTTACGGAGGCGTGCCATGCCATCTTCGGTGACCCAGCGACGTGGATAACAGCCGACGGCTACCCGGATAGCACGATGTGGCCGGTGGTATTCCATGCGTTCGTGATCCCGTTCCGTTCATCGCTGGGCCCAGTGGTAGCTGTGGTTGCGAAACAAGCTGGCAGTCAAGCGCTGACTACGAGCCAACCGACGGCCGTGCCTCCTATGTCGAACGACAGGGGAGGCAATTTTGCTCGTTCGATCCAGAGACAGGATTCACACTAAATCCATCCACCCCCGACCAGGTTCGCTACTACGTCTACCTGAATCCCGAAGATCTTGATGATGCTTGCTAGAGTCCGAGAGTGACGACTGACTTCACCGCCGAAGCGGAAAAGCTGACAGCGGTATGCCGAGGCATCTTTAAGGACGAGAGCAAGTGGATTGCCGCCGATGGCTACCCGCACAGCCTGGCGCTCTGCATCATTGACTCCATCTTCTCGACGGGCTCTCACTACAACAGCGTCATCAATGTCGTGAATGAGTACCGGGCCTACCGGCGCGCCGAGAACGGTGACGCGGACCAGGACGGCACCAAGGAGCTCCTGGCGACCTTTGCCGCCGTGGGCAACAGTGCGGCTGTCTGGGCAGACGAAGTCGTGGATAACCGCAAGCCGGCGCATACCAAGAAAAACGCCCCTCTGAAAGCCGAGGAGATCCGGCAGGCGGCTGAGAGACTCCACGAGCTGAACTACAGAACACGGGATGACCTGCACCGGGCTTACGCCGAGGACGAGCATCTCACCAAGTTGAAGAACGTCTGGCTGGACCTGCCAAGCCAGCGTTCCGGCGTGACGTACAACTACCTACTTATCCTGGCCGGCTTCCAGTCGGTGAAGCCGGACCGTATGGTGATTCGGTTCATCAAGGAGAACGTCGAGCTGGAGAACCGGCGGCTCAGCGAGGAAGATGCTGCGGCCCTGATCAAGGGGGTTGCGGAGCTGTACCCCACGGAGCCACGCCGGCTAGACCACGTGATCTGGCGGCATGTGTCAGGTCGGGAAGTCTTCAAGGAAGAGGAAGTGCTCGCGCAGAATATTCAGAGGTGACGCGCGATGATGGGCGACGAAGGGTATGCACTCGGGTGGATCGAGAGTGCAGGCACGACATCGTGAGTGGTAAGGGGGAGCTTATTTGGCGATTGAGGTTGTTTTGGATGGAGAGACCGTCCCGGTTGACGAGGCGGTGTTCAGGTTGCTGCTCGACAATTCCGTGGCGGGAACCTATAAGGGCTATGAGAATGCGCTCGGATCGCACCGAATAAAGTTCTCCGACCTCGTGTCGCTTGCGGAGAAAGGCGACATCCCATACTCCCTGTTCTTCGCACCGTTTGCGCTGGTGCAGGAGCAGGTAAAGAAGAAGAATGAGAAGTTGCTTGCGGGACTCGGCAAAGACACGTTCTCGATAGGGTCGCGCTCGAAGGTGGAGCTGCGGGACGTCGAACTTATCGTCAAGGACCTGATCCGAAAACAGCACCTCGTCCGGAAGCACGATAAGTCGCTCCAGCGGAACAAGATTGTGGGCGTGCTCCGTGATGACGGGTCATCCATCGATGCCGACGCAGCACGGCTCATGTCGGCCATAGGCCTTTCGCACGAGGCGGTCCGTGCGTGCAAGACCAAGGAGAAGGCGCTCGATCTCATGATTGATCGTCTCGAAGCCAACCAGGTTTTGGTGTCGCGAAGTGTCCAGCACTACATGCCGCAGCGCTTGACGCACGTGAAGTTCAGTGGCATGACGATCCGAGACAACAAGGTCCCGTTTATCTTTCTGGCAGGAGGAGACCACGGGGACGACCAGGAGCCGGCCGGTCGGACCATCTTCACGCTGGCGCTGATGACGGTGCTCGTGGCCCGAAGAATATTCGCTCCAATGACCTGGGACGGCGGCAGCGTTCAGACGGATCCCGGGCGGGAGTACGATATCGCTGGTGCAATGCTGATGCCATGCGACCGGTTTAAGGCGATCCGACCCACGTCGCTCGATGACATGAGGATCGCGTCGGACGCATTCAAGGTCACTGCGAGCGCCGTAACGGTGCGCGCGATGAGGCTGGGAATGATCAATGCTGAGACCACGAGCAACTACCTCGCGCAGTTGCGGGAGGAGTTCCGGAGCCGCCCCAAGGGCGGTCCTCGGAGCCCGATTCACCCTGAGAATGCCGTTCGGAAGTACAACGGGAGGGAACTCAGCCGGAGGATGCTGCACGCGCTTGATAACCAGAGCATCTCACCAGGCGAGTTCTGCCGTGCAGTCTGTTTGAACCACCTCAAGCCAACTCAGATCGATGACCTCAGGCGGGCTCTCGGATGAGCGACTTCGGGCGACGGTACGTCGTCGACACAAACGCGCTCAGTCAGCTTGGAAGAAGGCGACGAGCGAGCGAGTACTTTCTGGAGAGCGCCGTCATACCGGAGGCTGTACTGCACGAGGCCAAGGGCTTTCCAGACATCACATCGCTGCGCGACAACGTCCACCCGACGACGCCAAGGGTGCTCCAGCTGCTGGTCGAGGTCATGGCCACAGTGCCGGACACTGACACCCGGCTCGTCAACCTCTACGCCAACCTAGGTAACGCCGACCCGCTGGTCGTCGCATGCGCCCTCGAGGGCCAAGAGCACGACACCCAATACCTCATGGCCCCGGAGTGGTTCGTCGTCACTGGGGACGCGGCAGTCCGCGACAAGGCGGAGGAGTTCGGACTGAAGGTGCTCAGCAACTCTCAGTTCGCAGCGCTCATCGACGGAGCTGGGGCTGAACAGGAAGGATCGCGCGGCGGTGGATGACGGACTGCAATCAGCCGCGGGATTTTGCGGCGATGAGTCTTCACGCGCGAAGATGCGCTCATTGGTGAGTTGCCCGCGAACCTTTAAAGGTGTCACGGAAGTTTGAACCCAGCAGAAGCAGGCGGACGCCGCAGGCTTCATATGCGGGATTCGTGGGGGCTCCCTTCAGCCGGCCTTGAGGGTGAAACGAAAGTCGTCGCAGACTTATACCAACAGGCTTGCTTCGACGACTTTCGCGGTGTCGACGAATTGTTCGAAGCGGACGATGAGTCCGCCGCGGACGATGAAATGGTGGGCCACCCGGACGTTCAATGGGTTCCCGGTTGCCCGGTGCGTGGCGGTGTACCTGGCGAGGACCACTACGTTTTCACCTTCGACGATGTATGTGTCGTCGTGGGCTGCCCAGCCGTCCCAGTCCCGGCCGAGAATTTCCATGACATTGGACGTGACCCCGTCGGGGGTGCGGTAGGTCCCTGCGAGGGGGAAGCCGGCCATCTCAGTCCATTCAACATCCGGGGCCATCGTGGCGCGGAGCGCTTCGAGGTCACCTGCTGCTGATGCCAGATACTGCCGGCGGACGACATCGCGCGGCGAGGTTGAGCGGGCAAGTTCGGTGTAGTCACTCAGCCCCATGTCATTTCCCCCTTGGCGACCTTGGGTCCGATTTGTGCCGCGATCAACATCCCGGAGTTTGGGTAGCTTTCGATCAGGGCAGCCGTAACAGCCGCGGCATTTGCTGAGCGGGCGAGGATCCGTTCGAATTCCTGGAGGTAGGACCGTGTGTAGTCGATGGCTGTGGAATCGTTGGCCGTTCCCGGCAGCCGGTGGCCTGCGATGACGAGATCCGGGTTGAGGGCCCGCATCTGGTCAAGGAGTTCGATCCAAGCCGAGCGCTGTTCGGGGGTGGCCGTGTCTGCGGTCCAGACGTGTTCTTCCTGGAAGACAAGGACTCCACCGACGACTGCATTCTGATCGACGTTGTAGAGGTAGTGCCTGTCAGGTAGCAGGTCAGAGCCGCCTCGGAGTTCGAAGCGGCACCCGTCGAGTTCGATCGCGTCTGCACTCAGGGGCGCGATCGTTGCCAAGCGGGTCGGAAGGTTGGCACCCAGTGCTGCCCACGCCTGGAGTTTGCCTTCGTAGGTTGCCTGGATGTGCTCGATGACGATCGGTGTCGCCAGGACTGTGGCATTTGGGAACGCATCGACGATGACTTCCAGGCCGAAGTAGTAGTCAGGGTCAGCGTGGCTGATGAAAACGGTGTCCAGTTCTTTACCGGAGTCCAGGATGGCCGCGACGAGACGATGACCGTCGGCCCGGGTGAAGCCGGCGTCCACGAGGAGGGCCTTTGACGGGCCGGTGATCAATGTTGCTGACTTGTTGGGTGAACCTGCGGGAAAGTCGAGATCAAAGACCTCAAAATGCAGCGACATGCTCGTGAACCTTTCTCGGATGCCCCGGAGTGTCCGAAGCGAGTCGCGCAGTACGCTCACTCAAATCCAACAATAGCTGACTAGTCAGCTATTCCCTAGGGGTGTAACCCGTTCGATCATGGCATGATCGGCAGGTGCTGTGCAGCGTTTTTGCTGATCTTCTTCACGGCCTCCGAGAGCACCTCGGCTTCTGCGGGTGAGAGCAGGTCGAGCATGTACCGTTCAATTTTTTCCACGTGGCGGGTGCTTGCCCGGAGGAGGACGTCTTCGCCATGTGTGGTGAGGCGGATGAGCTGGACCCGGCCATCGACAGCAGAGCTCTCTCGTTCAATAAGGCCCAGCGCTGACGCCCTCTGCACCAGTCGGGTGGCTCCGCCGGACGTCAATACCCGCGCCTGCGCGATGTCACGTACTGGAATTCCCTCGTTGCCGCCCCTTGCGGCCAGGAGGAGAAGTTCAAAGAGTGAATGACTGAGCCCGAACTCCTGTTCCAGGGCGCGGCCGAGGAGAAACTCCAGCCGGTTCGCCGCACCCAGTAGGCGCCCGAAGACCAAGATGCGATGATCGTTGGCAGCCTCTTGGCCTGATCCAAATTCCGTTGCATTGTTCACGGTCCAACACTAAGCGGAACCAATGGGGTGTCGCTTGCCCCTTCTTGGAAGTTGGTTCACAGATAGGGCGCCGTGTCGCTGACCAGGGGCATGGGACCCCCGTAGCCCGTTTTGCCACCGGCACAAAAGCTGGCCATCTGGAGGCCTATCAGCGGGCCTGGCCGGAGGGTCGAATCGAGCCGGCGGTATCGTGGTGGACAGCTTGGCGGCAGACTTAGCGGGAGAGCCATCCCCCGTCGACGTTAATGACGGTTCCCGATAGATAGGTGGAGGCCGCGGACGCGAGGTAGACCGCGGCGCCGCCGATTTCGTCGGGTTGTCCCCAGCGGCCTATAGGCATGCGGCTGCGCATGGCTTGGTACCTTGCGGGGTCTTCGCGGTGGGCTGCAGTGAGTTCTGTTTCCATGTATCCGGGCGCAATTCCGTTGACTCTGATTCCATGGGGGGCCCACTCGTTGGCGAGGGCACGGGTCACTCCCAGGAGTCCGTGTTTGGATGCCGCGTAGGAGGGTACTTCGACGCCTCCTTGGAAGGCATTGATGGAGAGGATGTTGATGATGCTGCCAGGCTGGTCATCGCCGAGCAGGGAGCGGGTGAACGCTTGGGAGAGCACGAAAGGTGTAGTCAGGTTCAAACCGATCACGGATTCCCAGTCTTCGAGGGTTGTCGTGAGCGCAGGTCCGCGCCGGATCAGCCCGGCGTTGTTGACGAGAATGTCGGGCCCTCTTCCGGTTTCCTTGGCCCAGGTGATGATTTCAGCGGCCTGTTCCGGTGAGAGAGCGGCGAGATTCTGCGACCGTATCCGGCATTTCACGCCGTGCGCTTCCAGTTCGTCCTTGAAGTCGTTCAGAGGCGAGAGGTCCAGCGCTATGACTTCTGCTCCGGCAAGTCCCAGGGCAGTGGCGACCGCACGGCCCAGTCCTCTGCCGGCGCCTGTGACGAGTGCGGTTTTGCCGTGTAGGGAGAAGGGGTTCGTCGCGAGTGGCTGTCCGGCCGCAAGGGTTGCGGTGTTTCCCGTTGCTGAACCGGTTCCGGCGGGCTTCATTTCGTGGTCTCCTGTTCGAGTACGCGGTCGTGCCGCAGTGATGATTTGGCGGTTTCCTTTGCCACAAGTGCTGCAATAAAGGTGATCGTTGCCGCTATGCCGAGGTAGATGCTGACACCGAGGGTGTTTTTCTGGTCCACGCTGCCGAGAATGGCGATGGAGATGAGGGGTGCAAGCCCGCCGGCGAAGACCGATGCCAGCTGGTAGCCGAGGGAGGCGCCGCTGTAGCGGACGCTGGTGCCGAACAGTTCAGAGAAGAACGCTGCCTGGGGAGCGTACATGAACGTGGTGCAGACGAGGCCGACGACGATGGCAAGGATAATAAGTCCGTCATTACGGGTGTCGATGAGCGGGAAAAAGACGAAACCCCAAAGACCCGTGCCTGCCGCGCCGGCCAGGTAGAGGGGCCGGCGGCCCACGCGGTCGGAGAAGGATCCGATGATCGGAGTGAGCACGAACTGGGCCACAGAGCCGATCAGCACGCCGGCGATAGCGACGTCCTTGCGCATTCCCAGATACGTGACCATGTAGGTAATGACGACAATACTGAAAATGTAGTAGGCGATGTTTTCGGCCAAACGCATGCCCATGGCAATGGCAACCTCACGCGGGTATTTGCGCAGGACCTCGAAGATTGGGGCCTTGGCCTTCTCGCGCATGGATGCGGCCTTCTTGGCTTCGGCAAAGACGGGGGACTCCTCGATACTCAGGCGAACCCAGAGCCCGACAAGCACCAGCAAGGCGCTCAGGAGGAAGGGGATGCGCCAGCCCCACGCCAAGAAATCGCTGTCTGACTGCACTGCGGCCAGCACCCACAGCACGACTGCGGCCATCAGGTTGCCCAGCGGTACGCCGGCCTGGACCCATGAGGACCAGAATCCGCGGTGCCGGTCGTCGCCGTGTTCGGCGGCCATGAGGACAGCGCCGCCCCATTCACCGCCCACTGCGAAGCCTTGGAGCAACCGGCAGAAGACGAGAAGCAGTGGAGCGGCAACTCCGATCATGGCGTAGGTGGGCAGCAGGCCGATGGCGAAAGTGGCCGCTCCCATGAGCACCAGGCTGATGACGAGCATCTTCTTGCGGCTTACACGATCTCCGAAGTGACCGAAGATGATGCCGCCCAGGGGCCGGGCGACGAAGCCGACAGCATAGGTGCCGAAGGCCAGAAGCACTCCGGTTGCCGGGTCCTGGCTGGGAAAGAATACCGCTCCGAAGACCAGCGCTGCGGCTGATCCGTAGAGGAAGAAGTCATACCATTCGATGGCCGTGCCGATGAGGCTGGCAAATACGACCTTGCGGATCGGTGTCCGTGCGAGGGTGACGGACGTCTGGGTGTGTGCGTTAACCATGGGGGTCTCCGTTGGATGTGTCACGATGCTTGATGATGGCGTCTGGTTACGGTCAGCGTTGACCTGCAGGCGCTTTAGGGAAGGAGCACGACCTTGACGGCTTCGGCGTCGGCTGCCGCTTGGAGTGCGCGAGTGCCTTCGGTCAGAGGGAAGGTAGTCACCAGCGACGCCCACATGTCAGGCGCTGCCTCCAGCGCTGTCAGCGCGTTGCGGTAGTCGAGGGCGACTGAGCCGTAGCTCCCGACAAGTTGGATCTCGTTCCTGGCCAGCACATTGATGTCTACGGCCGGGATCGACGGGAACAGGCCGGCGACGACGATGGTTCCGCCCGGGCCGATATTTGCCACCGCAGATGACAATGCCTGGGCCGCGCCCGATGCTTCCAGCCACCCGTGCAGCCCTGCCGGGGTCACGTCCTCTGCCTGGATGGTTTCCAGACCAAGTAGCCGGGCCAGGGGCAGGCGATGCTCTTCGTCGCGTGCTGCGCCGAGGAGCGTAACCCGATGCCCGCGCTGTTTCAGGAGCAACGCGGCCATGAGGCCGATCGGCCCGGGACCGCTGACGATGACACGGGCCTGGGCCGGTATCGATTGCTCCAGGCGTGTCACCGCGCGCAGGGCCACGGACAGCGGCTCCGTGAGGGCGAGAACCGCAGCGGGCAGCTCATTGTTCACCGGCACGGCGCGGTATTCAGGGATGGAGAAGAGATCTGCGGCGGCTCCGTCAAAGGAGAGCCCCAGCACGGTTCGGTCCAGGCAAAGTTGACGAGTTCCTCGACGGCACAGATCGCAGGATCCGCAGCCATCGATGGCAATGGGCACAATGCGTTGACCGATCCATTGGCTGCCCGTTCCCGCTCCGGTACCTACAACGACGCCGACCGCTTCATGACCCAGTGTCACCGGGCAATGGACCCATTCGTAACCCGTGTCCTGACGCCATGCATGCACATCGCTGCCGCAGAGGCCGCAGGCCAGTGTCTGGACAAGGAGCTCTCCGGGAGCCGGGTCGGGCTTGGGATGCTCCTGCACCCGCACGTCTTTCGGTGAGGTGCTTTGTTTTCTAAGGGCTTTCACGGTCAGCCCTGTACGAATTTGTTCATCGGTTCTTCTCCTTCGAAGTTCCGCAGTCTGTGGTAACGGCTGGTCCGTCGGCGCCGGCAGTGCCGGGGCAGGTTGACAGCGTCATTGGTGTATCCGGATGCCGCCCGGTGCCGCTCCTGGCTGCAGTGGTCGCAGGAGCAGCACCGGACTCGGCCCCGGGTTGCGGCCAGCTTGTGGCGATTCCGGGAATCGCGGTCCGGCCCCCGAGGGGAGAGGAGGCCTCTTAGCGGATGAATTGATCGACGTAGTCGGCGCCAAGGCCTACTGCTTCGTAGTGTGCCCGGGCAAGGGCAATCTTGGTGAAGACATCCTCAATGCCGGTGGGGTTGCCGTCGGGATCCACGTAGATGTAGGTGCCGGTGACGTGGAACAGGGTGGCCATTTCCTCGACCCCGTCAGGGACGACGAGCGTGTGGATATCGCCCGGTGTTTCGAAGGCGTAAGTCCCTTCTTCGGCCCACCACTCGTGCTCCAGGTAGTGCCAGCGGCCCTTAAGGGTGATCGCGTGAACCGGCCCGGCGTGCCTGTGGCGGGAGAGGATCCCGGATTTGCGCACGCGCAGGATGTTCACGAAATATCCCTGGCTCGCCGAGAGAATCAGCGGGCGGAAGGACACGTCCTTGGACTGGGGCACCCACAGGCGCTCGTCCGCGTCCAGGTCGAGAGCGCCGGGCACGATGACGTCATCGATGATGCCATAGGGCTGCTCGCCGCGGTAAGGAACGGCAGCCTCATCCATGGTTGCTTCAGCAGCATTCGCAGTCATTCTTCTCCTTCGAAGTTTAGGAACCGATGTGGATGTCACATCATTTGCGGAACTGAATCGATTAAGTTCGAACGTGGCCAAAACCAGGGTTCCTGAATCGATTAAGTTAAGTATTCATGCCGTCGGGCCGGTGCGCAAGAGCTTTGGAGGATTTTTTGTTGTCCGAGTCACATTCGGGGGTTGCTTAGCCCGTTGTCTCCCTGACTTGAAGGATGTGGGGGAGCACTATGCGCTCGGGGGGCCCGTCGTATCCCTGGATTCTGCGGAGCAGCAGTTCGAAGCCGCGCCGTCCCATCATTTCGCGGGGGACCGTCACTGTGGTCAGCTGCAGCGGGCCGGCGCTGGAGAAGCTCATGTCGTCGAATCCGGCGACCGCCAAATCCTCCGGCACCCGGAGCCCCCGTTCCCGGCAGACGTCGAGGACGCCCACCGCGATCATGTCGTTGCCGCACAACACGGCCTCAACCTGCTGCCCGGCGCTCAAGAGCGTCCGGGCCCGGGCGGCCCCGGATTCCCGGGTCAGCGCACCCCAGAGCCCGTCCTCGTTCACAACGGTCGCGCCCTCCATCGCCAGGCCTTCCCGGAAGCCCCGCTCACGGTCTCGGGAAACACTGGACGCGCCGGCGCCGCCGAGCACCGCGACCCTTTTTCGACCTGTCCCTGCCACATGTTGTGCCAGCTCCCGGGCCGCAGCCAGATTGTCGACTACTACCGAATCGGCAGCAGCTCCCTCGAGCACTCGGTGCAACTGCACGAAGGGAACACCGCGTCGGGTGAGGCTTTCAAGCAAGTCGCGGTCCTGATCGGCTACAGAAGTGAAGAGCAGGCCGGCTGAATTCCGGTCAAGCTGTGCCATTGCCGCTTCGGTCTGTCGCTCCCCATTAATGCCGACGTTGGAGACGAATACCTCGAAGCCCTCCAGAGTGGCCGCGGCGATCACTCCGCTGGCAAGATCAGGGTAAAACGGGTTTGCTATGTCGGCGAAAAGCAGGCCGACGGCATCTGTCCGCCCGCGGCGCAATTGCTGGGCTACTTTGTTGGGGCGGTACCCCAGGTCTTCCGCAGCAGTGAGGACACGATCACGTAAATCCTCACTAACCCCGGGCCGCCCGCTCATTGCATAGGACACTGACGCGGATGAAACACCCACCCGCTGTGCAACGTCGCGGATGGTGACTCGCACGCTCTTATCTGGGCCTGAACGCTCTTCCGTCACCATAAACGAAAGCTTATCCGTTTAAGAAGATTCGAGCGTCGCGCTTTCTCCTTCGGCCGCGCTTAGCCATTTAGCCGTTTCTCATGAGGTGAGCGCCGATGCGGCTTTCCTCTCCACGGAAGCCGGCCACCTGCTAGCCCGTTGCCGAGTTAGGACTCCGCGTACAACAAATCGTCGGCTGCCATCTCATCAAAGAATCCCCCTGCGGCAAGCCCTGGGCGCGGACCTCCTGGGCGACCGGTGGGCCCACAAACTCAGCCGCACCCTGGCGGCGGCGAGCACTCACTCGAGGAAGACGGCGGACTCTCGTGTCGCTGGCGGACGTGTTTCGTTTAATCCAAAGGACCCCTCTGGCGGCTCGCGGAAGTGGGGCTGGAGGTAACCGCTAGGACTTACTTTCGGGCTTCCTCCGACCCTCCGGATGGAAGCAGCAGGGGCTGGAAGGCCAGTAGTTGGTCGATCTTGGAGGCGTGGACATCGTGCTGCTATCCATTCCTGCATGGGCAGGTGGGGCACGTCGTCGCTCACGACGTCGAACACGTCAGCCCGACCCTTTATTGGATCGGGCTGACGATCTGGGGTTGCTCATCTTGCGGGGCGCCTCAACGGCGCCCGGTTGAGGTCCCTACCGGGCGGGCAGCGCCTCGAGCAGGAACCGGGCCGCGTCGTCGAGGGCCTTGCGCCCCTCGGGGAGCCGGTCTTGGTGCATGTGCCAGACGTGGAACATCTCGGGCCAGACGTCCAGGCTCACTCGCACGCGATTCTCGGCTAGGTGCCCGGCCAGCCGGACTGCGTCGCTGAGCATGAGTTCATTCTCCCCGATTGTGACCAGGATCGGGGGCAGTCCGCGGACGTCGGCGAAGACCGGGGATGCGTCCGGGTCATTCGGCAGTGCCCCGCCTAGGAAGCTGCGTGCCAGCAGGTCCAGGACGGCCTTGCTGTTCAGCGGGTCGAGGCCTTCCCGGTTGGTCATCGACGCGCCTGTGTGCTCCAGGTTCGCCCAGGGTGACAGGGCAACCCCGGCTGCCGGCAGCGGCAACCCCAGATTGCGAGCCTTGATCATCACCGTGACTGTCATGGCGCCGCCGGCCGAATCACCGGCGACCATCAGACGCTTCGGGTCCTGACCCTGCTCCAGCAGCCAACGGTACGCGTCGACGGTGTCGTTGATCGGCGTGGGGAAGGGGTGTTCCGGAGCCAGCCGGTAGTGCGGCAGGAACACCCGGGCGTTTAGTCGAACTGCAAAGTTTCCGGCGAGGCCGTGGTAGCCCGCCGGGCTGCCGACGATGTAAGCACCGCCGTGGATGTAGAAAAGGGCCCGGTTGTCCTCCACGGTCTCGGGCGTCACCACGATCCCTGGGATCCCTCCCATGTCCACCTCTTCGATGGTGACCCCTTCCGGGGTGGGATGGGCGGCCAGCATCGCGTCGTATGCGGTGCGCAGTTCATCGAGGGTCGTGTCCGACGGTTCTCCGCGGAGCAGTGGGGGAAGGGCGGCCAGGCTGGAGCTCCAGTTGTGAACAGCGGTGGAAACCTCTGTGGTGATAGGCATGTTCGTTCCTTTCGAGGGGGTTGGTTTAAGTTTTAGCACATTCATCGGTAAATTACGATATAACGATCTTGGGGTAGCCTTATGGAGTGCCTACAGATGAGAACCCCGGAACCCAGCTCCAGCAGGATGAGCTGCTTGCAGCATTGCGCGCGCTCTCTAACCCACACCGCCTGGCGATTTTGCAGTGGCTCCGCGACCCCGTGAAGAATTTCGAAGAACAGAAAGTCGACGCCACACGTTACGGGGTGTGCGTCTCGAGCATCAGGAAGCGTTGCGAGGTCTCCCAGTCCACCGCCTCGCAGTTCATGGCTACCCTCGCAGACGCGGACCTCGTGCAGACCACCCGCATTGGACAGTGGACGTACTTCGCCCGCAACGAGGCGGCCATCGACCGGTTCCGGTCCTCCGTGGCCACGTCCCTCTAAGCCTTCCCGACCTCCTGTCGCGGGAAAAGTGAGTGAAGGCAATAAGCTTGCCCGGCATCCCAGCCCAGGAATCCGGCATCGCGTCAGCGCAACTGAACTCCGCCCAGCAGATCGGCGTCGCCCTTGGCGTTGCAGTGCTCACCACAATCTCCGTAAGCATCACCGAATACAGGCTCCCCGACGCACTGACAGCGCTGTACACCTCACGCGCCTCTAGAGACGCTGCAGCAAACGCAACAGCCAGCGCTGCACTCACGAGTGGCTACACGACGGCGCTTTTCATCGCGGCCATCCTTCTCGGGGCATCGGCGCTTATAACCGCGCTGATCATCAACGCCGGCCGCCAAAAGGAAACCACCCAAGCGGCCACTCCCGAGGCAAGCCCTAAAAGCAAACAGCCAGTTACGCAAACCTCCACCGGCGGGATGCGCAAGGAATAGGGCACGGCAGGGATCGGTCTCACAAACGATCGATTACTGAGACCGTCGGGCGGTTTTCAGGGCGGGTCAGGACTGTCGAGCTAATGAGACGCGGCAAATTGTCCTCGCGGGAACGTTGCGGGTCTCCTTTCGCCGACGTAGCCTCGGCCAGGTGAACGGCGAAGGAAAGCCCATGTCGGCGTCGAACGGCCGAGCGAAGAGAAGCAGGGGCGCGGCTTTCCTGCCGATCGGATCGTTTTCGTTGCCGTTGCGATCGCAATGATATTTCTGGGAACCACGGCCTGGATGGCGTTGTTCACGATGGGCATCACGTTCCTCATCCTCGGGATGCAGAAGCCCGCAGACAACGATGAGGGCCCATCCAGCGAGTCTTCACGAGACTGACAGCGACCCCATTGTCGCGCTGAATACCTTTGTGTCCCTGTTTCTGGGGAAAGGGACGGGGTCAGGCGGCCTGTGAACGCCGCCTCGGAGCGCATGCTCCCGGCACATAGGAAAGCCCCTCGACTGAGGGGCTTTCGCGGATGAAACAGTGGGTTGGTGGTGTTGGTCAGCGGTGATGTGCGCCCCCTTCCCGGACTTCGTGTCCGTCTGCCTGCATTTGATACCGAAAGATTTTAATAGCTGATCCGCGGATCGTCCAGCCGCAGTGCGGCGTGTCTTCCGGCACGGGATCGCCGCCCAGCTTCGGGGCCTCCCCGGCGGGAGTTCTTCGCTCAGGTGGTTCAGCCGGAGGCCAGTGCCTGCCGAACGGTTCTTCGGGAGACTCGGTACTCTCTGGCATGGCAGCGGATGGATAAGCCCTAACCCTGGCATCCCGGCGGATCCTCGCGAATAGCTCCACTCTCGACTCCATCACTGCCTTACACCGTTGGGAAAAGCTCTGATGGAATCAACCGTGGGGTGGGCGCAACTGAAACTGCGATTCATCAACCGGCGAGCCGCGAAGTGGGCCCAACTCAGACTGCAAAACCGGTCCCCACTCAAACTGCCATAGTCACCGCCGTCTAAGCAGCCCGGCTGTGGCCGAACCGGGCAAAGAGAGGGTGTGCACAATGTGCACACCCTGGGCTTCGGATTGGGTCGTACTGCTGTCGGACTGGCCCGGATTGGCGATGTTTGCGGGGAAGTGGCGGAATTTCAAGGGCTGGAACCCGGTTCGAGTCCCACCTCGGGCACGTGTTTTCCCTGTTCAGGGGCTTGTGGGCCTCTGAGTGTGTACAAATCTCCTTTTGTGGGCCCCTACGGGCCCATTTTTGTTAGTGGCGGCTGGTCTGGCGGCTCCTTCTCTTGGCTTAGACAGCGGTGTTGCTGCTCACTCCTTCATGGCCGGGAGCGCTCGGAACTGCATGACCTGCTGAGAGGTGCGATCAGACCCTGAAGGTCGTCCCTGTGGACAGCCGGAACACCTGGGAAACTTGGAACTGTCGCGATTCTCCAAACCGAGCGGGACAGTTTTGCGGGCGGGATATGCGCGAATCCGGGTTTTCAGTATCTGTATCGGATTTCTCGCAGCGGGGGAGTGCCCGGAAGGTGTTGCGGTGGGGGACCGGCTTACGGGCGGTGGGTCCAGGGTCCGTCGCTGTGCGTGAGGGCTTGGCAACTACATGGGATTTGTGAATGAGTCGCAATCAGCACAACGTGGAAGTTTTCCGAGACGAGATAATCGCCGCAGCCGCAGAGCTACGTGCTGTGGCCCGCGCAGAACAGGACAAGCAGCGAATAGAAGTTGCCGACTGGCTCGACGAACAGTTCATCGGTATCTCAGACCCGCGCGATCTGCATGAAGCAACGCGGAATGCTCTTACCTTGTACCAAGGCGGCATGGGGTCGTTCCAGGATGTCGGTAACGGGGCCTCGTCGCACGCGGTCAGTCGGCTGCGTAGTGCGCTGGTGAGTGGGCTCGATGCTGGCGTTCGCGACTCGTGAACGTGCTCGTGGCGGCTCAGTAGCGTCCGGTGAAGGGATCCTCGAACGGGTCACTCCGGTGGTCCCTTTGCGCCCGGGGCGCCCGGCTCTGCCGTGCGGTCAAGGAACCTGCCAGCCCGCTGGAAGTCCCGGACAACGTGCATCAGCCCAATCACCAAGATAGCCACGCCAGCCGCCATGAGCCAGGAGAGGAACCCGGCTCCGCGTATGACCTGGGGAATGAATATGAGCGGCAGCACGGGCAGCAAGATGAGCTGTGTGGCGAGATTTTTTCGCAGTTGCACGGCCGCGGCCCGCGAGACGACAATGTGATCCGGGTCAACGGGTGTCTTCCCGAGAATCTGGCGCCGGATGTCTTTACGCTCTTCGTCGTCCAGCGAGAGCAGCACGTCGATCCTGCCCATCTCCGCTGCGGGCGCGATCTTGTTGGCGTTGGGCACCGCCGAATGAATCCACGGGCTGAAGGCCCATGGCGGTGAATGCCAGGGCGCCCGGTGGATCCACGAGGTGCTTCCAGCGGCTGGCGAGGGTGCGGGAGGCGATGCCATTTCTCTGACGTGGCCAGCAATTCCCTAGTGGCGGTTCACCGCAGCTCGGCAAAAGACACATTCGGAGTCGGTTCTTGCGTCCCTGTCCGAGCAAAGGCTAAAGTGTGAGGCGTGTCACCAACCAAGTGACATGTGCTTATGATCTGCGGCGGGAGAGTCCTGCCGGTACGTTCTGCAGGCGCCGTAGGAGCAAATCCTCCCCAGGAATCTCTCAGGCCCACGTACCGCCGCGGCAAGGCAACTCTGGAAAGCAGTCCGGATATTCGGACTCACCGACGGTGCAAGGGTCACCCTGCTAACAGCAGGGGGCGCGGAAACTCTCAGGTCCAATACAGAGCGGGGAGGAACCCAAATCAATGTGGCGCACCCAATGCGCCACCTGAATTATGGAGTTCCTTCATGACCATCCAGTCGTCCCCTTTAACCTTTGCCGATCGGCATATTGGTGCGCGGCGCCAGGCCGATATTGACGCCATGCTCAAGGCCGTGGGCTATGACAGCGTTGACGGCCTCGTGGACGTCGCCGTCCCTGATTCCATCCGTCAGGCCAAGCCGCTGGCCCTCAAGGACGCCCTCAGCGAGGTCGAGGTCCTTGCCGAGCTCCGCCGGCTGGCCGCGAAGAACAAGACCGCGGTCCAGATGATTGGGCAGGGCTACTACGACACCGTCACCCCGGCCGTGATCCGCCGCAATATCCTCGAAGCCCCCGCCTGGTACACGGCGTACACCCCGTACCAGCCGGAGATCTCCCAGGGCCGGCTCGAGGCGCTGCTGAACTTCCAGACCATGGTCCAGGACCTCGTCGGCCTGCCGATCGCCAACGCGTCGCTTCTGGACGAAGCCACCGCCGTCGCCGAGGCCGTGCTGATGATGCGCCGCGCCAACAAAAACAAGACGGCCCACGACGGCAAGACCGTCCTCGACGCCGACTGCCTGCCGCAGACCGTCGCGATCGTCAAGGGCCGCGCCGAGGCCCTTGGCTTCGAGGTGGAGGTCGCTGACCTCTCCAAGGGACTGCCCGACGGCGTCATCAACGGCGTGGTCCTGCAGCAGCCCGGCGTCTCTGGCCGCGTGTTCGACCACACCGCCGTGATTGCCGAGGCCAAGGAACGCGGCGCCCTCGTCACCGTCGCCGCTGACCTGCTCGCGCTGACCCTCATCACCCCGCCCGGCGAGCAGGGCGCCGACATCGCCGTCGGCTCCACCCAGCGTTTCGGCGTCCCGTTGTTCTTCGGCGGCCCGCACGCCGCTTACATGGCGGTCCAGAAGGGCCTCGAGCGGTCCATGCCCGGCCGCCTGGTCGGTGTCTCCAAGGACATCGCCGGAGTCCCGGCGTATCGCCTGGCCCTGCAGACCCGCGAGCAGCACATCCGCCGCGAGAAGGCCACGTCCAACATCTGCACCGCGCAGGCGCTGCTGGCGATCGTGTCCTCCTTCTACGCCGTCTACCACGGCCCGGACGGTCTGAAGGCCATTGCCGAGCGCGTCCACAACAACGCCCGCAGCCTGGCCACCACGCTGAAGATCGCAGGCCGCGAACTGGTCACCGAGACGTTCTTCGACACCGTCACGGTCCGCGTCCCCGGCAAGGCTGGCAAGGTCATCGCTGCCGCAGAGGCACGTGGGATCAACCTGCGCCGGATCGACGCGGATACCATCGGCGTCTCCGCTGATGAAACCACGACGACGGAGGTCCTCTCCGCCATTGCCGTCGCCTTCGGTGCCGGTCCGGTCGCTGAAGCGAAGGGCTTTGAACTGCCCGAACCGGTGCTTCGCACCTCCGAGTACCTGCAGCACCCAGTGTTCAACACGCACCGTTCGGAGACCCAGCTGTTGCGCTATATCCGCAGGCTGAGCGACCGGGACCTCGCGCTGGACCGCACCATGATCCCGCTGGGTTCGTGCACCATGAAGCTGAATGCCACGGCGGAGATGGAAGCGATCTCCTGGCCGGAGTTCGCCTCCATTCACCCGTTCGCCCCGGAATCCCAGACCGTCGGGTGGCGCGAACTGATCAACGGGCTGGAAGCTGACCTTGCCGAGATCACCGGCTATGACCAGGTCTCCCTGCAGCCGAATGCCGGTTCCCAGGGCGAGCTCGCGGGCCTGTTGGCCATCCGCGGCTACCACCGCTCCCGCGGTGATGCCCAGCGCAACGTCTGCCTGATTCCGGCCTCCGCGCACGGCACCAACGCCGCGTCCGCTGTCCTGGCCGGGATGAAGGTTGTTGTGGTGGCCACCGCTCCGGACGGCACCATCGACCACGCTGACCTGAACGCCAAGATCGAGCTGCACAAAGACGATCTGTCGGCGATCATGATCACCTACCCGTCTACCCACGGTGTGTACGACGCTGACGTTACAGAAATCTGCGAGGCAGTGCACGCTGCCGGCGGCCAGGTGTACGTGGACGGCGCCAACCTCAACGCCCTCGTGGGCCTGGCGCAGCCGGGTAAGTTCGGCGGCGACGTCTCGCACCTGAACCTGCACAAGACCTTCTGCATCCCGCACGGCGGCGGCGGGCCAGGCGTCGGCCCGGTCGCGGCCAAGGCCCACCTGGCACCTTTCATGCCAGGGGACGCGAACAAGGCAGTGCACGAAGAGGGTCACGGTGTGGCAATCTCGGCCTCTAACTTCGGCTCCGCAGGCGTCCTCCCGATCTCCTGGGCGTACGTGAAGCTCATGGGCGCCGAAGGCCTGACCGAGGCCACCAGGTCCGCGCTTCTGGCAGCTAACTACGTTGCCGCCCGTCTCAACGAGTACTTCCCCATCCTCTATACCGGCGAAGGTGGCCTCGTGGCGCACGAGTGCATCCTGGACCTGCGCGAACTGACGGCCAAGACCGGCGTGACCGCGGAAGACGTGGCCAAGCGCCTGATCGACTTCGGCTTCCACGCCCCCACCTTGGCGTTTCCGGTGGCAGGGACGCTAATGGTGGAGCCCACCGAGTCCGAGGACCTGGCGGAGATCGACCGTTTCATCGACGCGATGATCGCCATCCGCGCCGAGATCGACCAAGTAGCCACCGGTGACTTCACCGTCGAGGACAGCCCGCTACGCAACGCACCCCACACCGCGTCCGCCGTCGTGTCCTCTGACTGGACCCGCCAGTACCCACGGGAGCAGGCCGCTTTCCCGGTCCACCACCTCAAGCAGGACAAGTACTTCCCCCCGGTCGGCCGGATCGACGGCGCCGGTGGCGACCGGAACCTGATCTGCTCCTGCCCGCCGCTTTCCGAGTTTGAAAACTAAGGATCCCGACATGTCTGAGAAGTACACGGCTCTCTACGAAGAGCACAAGCAACTCGGCGCCTCCTTCACCGATTTCGGTGGCTGGCAGATGCCCCTGAAGTACAGCTCCGAGCTGGCCGAACACCACGCCGTCCGCAACGCCGCTGGCCTGTTCGACCTCTCGCACATGGGTGAAGTGTGGGTGACCGGCCCCGACGCCGCAGCCTTCCTCGACTACGCCCTGGTAGGCAAGCTCTCCGCCATTGCCGATGGCAAAGCCAAGTACTCACTCATCTGCAACGCCGACGGCGGCATCGTCGATGACCTCATCACCTACCGTTTCGGTGACGAGAAGTACCTGGTGGTCCCCAACGCGGGCAACGCACCCACCGTCGCTGCTGCCTTGGCAGAACGGGCCCGTTCCGGCAAAGTCGGTGGCTTCGACGTCATTGTCGGGGACGTCTCCGCGGAGATGTCCCTCGTAGCCGTGCAGGGTCCCAAGGCTGAGGCCATCCTGCTCAAGCTGACTGATGAGGCCCAGCACGCGCTTGTCACCGACCTGAAGTATTACGCGTTCAACGAGCTCACCGTGGCCGGCCACGACGTCATTCTGGCGCGCACCGGTTATACCGGCGAGGACGGCTTCGAGCTCTTTGTAGCCAACAACGCCGCTGCCCCCTTGTGGGCATCCGTCGCCGAAGCGGGGGCTGAGTTCGGCATTGTCCCGTGCGGCCTCGCCTCACGCGACTCTCTCCGCCTCGAGGCCGGCATGCCGCTGTACGGCAACGAGCTGTCCCTCGAGCGCTCACCGTTCGACGCCGGTCTGGGCCCCGTTGTGGCACTCAAGAGCAAGGAAGGCGACTTCGTGGGCCGCTCCGCCCTGGAAGCAGACAGGGAGGCCGGTTCAAAGCGCAAGCTGGTCGGCTTGAAGGGTCTCGGCCGCCGTGCCGGCCGTGGCGGCTACCCAGTCCTGAAGGACGGCAACGTGGTTGGAGAAGTCACCTCCGGCCAGCCCAGCCCGACCCTGGGCTACCCGGTCGCCATGGCTTACGTCGACGTCGAGTTCACCGAACTGGGCACCGCCCTGGACATCGACCTGCGCGGCAAAGCAGAACCCTTCGAAGTCGTCGCTCTGCCGTTCTACAAGCGACAGAAGTAAAGACCTCACTGAGTCCGGGACCACCTCTCCCACGCCCTCTCACCATCGCACTCCAAAACTTAAGGAAACACACAAATGGCCAAGGTTGCCGCTGAACTGAAATACTCCGCCGAGCACGAGTGGATCGCCATTGATGGCTCTGGTCCGTCCGTAATCGGTGTGTCCGCTGTTGCCGCCGAGGCCCTGGGCGACATCGTCTACGTGGACCTGCCCGAGGTTGGCTCCACCGTGACCGCGGGGGAGACCTGCGGTGAGATCGAGTCCACCAAGTCCGTCTCGGACCTGTACTCCCCGGTCACCGGCGAGGTTACGGAAGTCAATGACGGCGTCGTCAGCGATCCGGCAGTGATCAACTCGGACCCGTACGGTGCCGGCTGGCTCTTCAAGGTCACCGTGACCGAAGAGGGCCCGCTACTGTCGGCCGAGGAGTACGCGTCCAAGAACGGTGGCGAACTGTGAGCGCGGGCGCAGGCACGATCACTGTTTTCGAGCAGGTGGTCTCGCCGAGCCTGAACGCGGACCTGTCCGCTTTGGATCCGGAGATCGCCGCGAAGATCGACGCCGAACTCACCCGCCAGCGGGACGGCCTGGAAATGATCGCCTCGGAGAACCACACCGCTGTCCGCTTTGGATCCGGAGATCGCCGCGAAGATCGCCTGGACGCGGACCTGTCCGCTTTGGATCCGGAGATCGCCGCGAAGATCGACGCCGAACTCACCCGCCAGCGGGACGGCCTGGAAATGATCGCCTCGGAGAACCACACCGCCAAGGCAGTCATGCAGGCGCAGGGTTCGGTGCTGACCAACAAGTACGCCGAGGGCTACCCGGGCAAGCGCTACTACGGCGGCTGCGAGCACGTGGACGTTGTGGAGCAGCTGGCGATCGACCGGGTCAAGGCCCTGTTCGGCGCCGAGTACGCCAACGTCCAGCCGCACTCCGGCGCGCAGGCCAACGCCTCGGTCATGCACGCCCTGATCCGTCCGGGCGACACCATCATGGGCCTGAACCTGGCCCACGGCGGGCACCTGACGCACGGCATGAAGATCAACTTCTCCGGCCGCCTGTACAACGTCATCCCGTACCAGGTCCGCGAAGAGGACCACCGGATCGACATGGCCGAGGTGGAGCGCCTGGCCCTGGAGCACAAGCCGCAGCTGATCGTGGCCGGCTGGTCCGCCTATGCCCGGCAGCTGGACTTCGCCGAGTTCCGCCGGATCGCCGACTCGGTGGGCGCCTACCTGATGGTGGACATGGCCCACTTCGCCGGGCTCGTCGCCGCCGGGCTGCACCCCTCCCCGGTGCCGCACGCCCACGTCACCACCTCCACCACGCACAAGACCCTCGCCGGTCCGCGCGGCGGCATCATCCTCTCCAACCGGCTGGTCCAGCCGGACGTCACCGCGAAGGGGATCAACGTGATCTCCGGCGGCACCGACGTTCACCTGGTCCTCGTGGACCTGCGCAACTGCGAACTGAACGGTCAGCAGGCCGAGGACCGGCTCGCGGAAATCGACATCACGGTCAACCGCAACGCCGTCCCGTTCGACCCGCGCCCGCCGATGGTCACCTCAGGGCTGCGGATCGGCACCCCCGCGCTGGCCACCCGCGGCTTCGGCGAGGCGGCCTTCGCAGAGGTTGCGGATATCATCGCGGAGGCCCTGATCGCCGACGCCGTCGCCGACCTCTCCGGTCTGCGATCCCGGGTGGAGGCCCTCGCCGCCGCCCACCCGCTCTACCCCTCCTTATAGCCCGTCCAGGTGGTTGAGCCCGTCGAAGCATTGGGGGTTCGGCGGGCCCAACCACCGACATTCGAAGCATGACCAAGTAAGGAACCTACAATGGCTGTTGGAGTCTTTGACCTTTTTTCCATCGGAATAGGGCCCTCGAGCTCCCACACGGTGGGACCGATGCGGGCCGCAGCGGTGTTTGCCGAAGAACTCAAGGCCCTCGGCAAGCTGGCAGAGGTGGCGTCGCTGCGGGTGGACCTGTTCGGTTCCCTCGCCGCCACCGGCCACGGCCATGGAACCATGACTGCCATCCTGCTCGGGCTGGAAGGCTTCCACCCCGAACTGATCCTCCCCGAGGAAGTGGAGGAACGGCTCGCCGCGATCGCCGAGACCGGGAAGCTGCAGCTGGCAGGCTCCGTGCAGCTGCCCTATGGCGTGAAGGACATGATCCTGCGCCCCCTGACCATTCTCCCGCGGCACACCAACGGCATGACATTTACCGTGTCCGGTGCTGACGGCGAGGTCCTGCACAGCGTCACTTTCTTCTCCGTGGGCGGCGGCTTCATCGTGCGCGAGGGCGAGGAGGACGCCGCGCAGAAAGAACTCGAGGAATCCAAGAAGGAACTGCCGCTGCCGTTCCGTACGGCCGCGGAGCTGCTGGAACACTGCCGGAAGACTTCGTGGAGCATCAGCGAGGTGATGAGGGTCAACGAAGAGGACAGCCGGACGGAAGAGGAAATCCGTGAAGGTCTTCTGCACATTTACTCGGTGATGGAAGGCTGCGTCGAGGTCAGCCTCAAGCGTGAGGGGCTGCTGCCCGGCGGACTCAAGGTCCGCCGTCGTGCGCCCGACTGGCACGAACGCCTCATGAAAGAAGGCCGTGACCACGATCCGGACTACCGGGAAAACGCCGCGGAAATCGCGATGGAACACAACCTGGGCCTGACCTGCGACCCGATCGGCGGCCTCGTGCAGATCCCCTGCATCGAACGCAACGCCATCGCCGCAGCCAAGGCCATCAACGCCGCCAAAATGGCGCTGTGGGGCGACGGCTCGCACCGGGTGTCCCTCGACGAGGTCATCGTGACCATGCGGGAGACCGGCCGGGACATGAGCTCCAAGTACAAGGAGACCGCGATGGGCGGCCTCGCCGTGAACGTGGTCGAGTGCTAGGACGGAGACGGACATGAACAGAGCCAAGCAGTCCAGAAAGTACGGGCATCAACCGGCCGGCACAGCGCCGGCCAAGCGCAGAAACGGGCGGAGCCACAGGTTCGGTGAGGCGTGGCTCGTTGGTGCCATCGGCCTTGCCGGTCTCGTAGTGATTCTCTATGCCTCCAGCCTCTACACGCAGTGGTAGCCGCCTCAGGTCGCCTGAGCACGTCCATTAGCAGCACGCCTAGAACCCTGATGCCGCCACGAGCGGCGCACATGCAAAGGAAACACATATGTCACTGGCACCAGAAGGCCGGAAAATGCTGCGTATCGAGCAGCGCAATGCGGCCACCCCGGTGGAACGCAAGCCGGATTGGATCAAGGCCAAGGTCCAGATGGGTCCAGAGTTCGTCCAACTCAAGAACCTCGTCAAGAAAGAGGGCCTCCACACTGTGTGTGAAGAGGCCGGTTGCCCCAATATCTTCGAGTGCTGGGAAGACAAGGAAGCCACCTTCCTGATTGGCGGCTCCGAATGCACCCGCCGCTGCGACTTCTGCCAGATCGACACCGGTAAGCCCTCCCCCGTGGACGTTTTCGAACCCACCAAGGTGGCCCGGTCGGTCCAGGCGATGCAGCTCCGCTACGCCACTGTCACCGGGGTGGCCCGCGATGACCTCGCGGACGAGGGCGTCTGGCTCTACGCCGAAACGGTCCGCAAGATCCACGAACTCAACCCGGGCACCGGCGTCGAACTCCTGATCCCTGACTTACGGTCGCTGGATGTCATCACGCAGGGCCGCAAGCTCGGCATGGTCACAAAGTCCAACCTCATCCTGGGCATGGGCGAGACCCGCGAGGAAATCTCCGAAGCTCTCCGGGACCTGCACGAGGCAGGCTGCGACCTGATCACCATCACCCAGTACCTGCGCCCGTCCGAACGGCACCTGCCGGTTGACCGCTGGGTCAAGCCGCAGGAGTTCGTGGACCTCCAGCAGGAAGCCGACGAGATCGGTTTCCTCGGCGTCATGAGCGGGCCGCTGGTGCGTTCCTCCTACCGGGCCGGACGGCTCTGGGCCACCGCGATGCGCAAGAAGGGCTGGGAAATCCCGGCCCAGCTTGCCCACATCGAAAGCTCCGGCAGCACCCGCCAGGAAGCCAGCTCACTGCTCGCGGCGCACGCCAGCTGACCATCCCGATACCTAGAAAGGACCAAAGATGTTCCCTATAAGAATCGAAATTATCCCATCGGCCGGGATCGTTGAGCAGGTCCAGTCCATGGTTCCGCTGACCACCACGCTGACCATGACCTGCCTGCCGCACCACAGCGTCGAAGGGACTATGCGCGCGTCGGTGGAGCTGAGCATGCTCGGCTACAACGTCATCCCACACCTGGCTGCCCGCAGTGTGCAGAGCCGGTCTCAGCTGACCGGAATTCTCCGAGACTGCGACATGGCGGGGATCGGTGAGGTGTTTGTGATCGGCGGCGACCGGAAGGAGGCCGCCGGTCCGTACGACTCGGCCCTGCCGCTGCTCGAAGACATCGCCCAATACACCGGCGGCCTTATGCGCGCAGGCGTGGCAGGCTACCCGGAAGGCCACCCGTCGGTGACCGCCCTTGACCTGGTGGACGCGCTCGTGGCCAAGCAGCACCTGGCCGCACACATCGTCACCCAGATGTGTTTCTCCGCCCCAAAAATCCTTGACTATGCGGCGCTCATGCGCCGTGAAGGTCTGGACCTGCCCCTCTGGGCAGGCGTGGCGGGGCCCGTACAGCGGACCAGGCTGGTCAACCTGGCCGCCCAGATCGGTGTCGGAAGTTCCCTGAAGTTCCTGAGCCGCAAGGGCCCGCTGGCGCGCAAGCTCCTCAGCCGGGACCGATACTCACCCAGCACCCTGATGGCCGGGCTAGAAGGACAGCCCGGCATCGCAGGCATCCACCTCTACAGCTTCAACAACCTCGATGCGGTCCCCAATGAAGCGGGCCCCGCGTCTTCCCCAACGGCACTCCAGCCAGCATCGATTCGAGGAGCAGCACGTGAGCACTAAAACCATCACCACCGTGGGCACGCCCCACCTGGAGCGGCAGCTTAGCAACAGGCACATCCAGCTGATCGCGATTGGCGGCGCCATCGGCACCGGCCTCTTCATGGGCTCCGGCAAAACCATCTCGGCCGCCGGCCCGTCCGTCATCTTCGTCTACATGATCATCGGCTTCATGCTGTTCTTCGTCATGCGGGCCATGGGCGAACTCCTGCTCTCCAACTTGAATTACAAGTCCTTCAGCGACTTCGCCGCGGACCTGCTCGGCCCTTGGGCCGGATTCTTCACCGGCTGGACCTACTGGTTCTGCTGGGTGATCACGGGCATCGCGGACGTCATCGCCATCGCCGCCTACTCGGAGGAACTCTGGCCCGGGCTGCCGCTGTGGATCCCCGGTCTGGTGACCATCGGCATCCTGCTGCTTTTGAATTTGGCTACTGTGAGGGCGTTCGGGGAAACCGAATTCTGGTTTGCGCTGATCAAGATCATTGCCATTGCAGCGCTGATCATTGTTGGCCTGTTTATGATCTTCAGCGGGTTCCAGTCCGACGCCGGCCCGGCCACCTTCACCAACCTGTGGAGCCACGGCGGGTTCTTCCCGAACGAATTCATGGGCTTTGTAGCCGGCTTCCAAATCGCCGTCTTCGCTTTTGTGGGCATTGAACTGGTTGGCACCACCGCTGCCGAGGCCAAGGATCCGGAGAAGAACCTGCCCAAGGCCATCAACTCCATCCCCATCCGTGTCCTGCTCTTCTACGTGGGCGCCCTCATCATCCTGATGTCCGTCACCCCCTGGACCCAGTTCAGTGCCGGGCACAGCCCCTTCATCGCCATGTTCTCCCTCGCGGGCCTCGGCGCTGCTGCCACCATTGTGAACCTGGTGGTGCTCACTTCGGCCATGTCTTCGGCCAACTCAGGCATCTACTCCACCTCACGCATGGTCTACGGCCTGGCCCAGGAAGGCGATGCCCCCGGCGTCTTCAGTCGGCTGTCCCGCCGCAAGGTCCCGCAGAACGCCCTGTTCCTCTCCTGCGTCCTGCTCCTGTCCGGCGTCATCCTGATGTACGCGGGGCAGGACATCGGCAAGGCCTTCGAGATGGTGACCACGGTTGCCGCGGTCTGCTTCGTTTTCGTCTGGTCCATGATCCTGGCCAGCTACATTGCCTTTCGAAAGCGCCGCCCTCAGCTCCACGACGCGTCCAAGTTCAAGATGCCCGGTGGCATCCCGATGGTCTGGAGCGTCTTCGCCTTCTTTGCCTTCGTACTGTGGGCGCTGACCACACAACCCGACACGCTGCTGGCCCTGCTGGTCACCCCGGTCTGGTTCATCCTCCTCGGCATCGCCTGGTTCATCCTGCGCAAGCGTCCGTCCCACCTGGCCCGCTACGCGGAGTTTCAGAAGGACCTCGCCGGCGAGAGGGTAGAAGCCGATCAAAATGTCGTTTCCGAGCAGAATGCTCAGCGGGGAATCTGAGCCATGGAAACCGAACACATTCTGACCGTCAACTGTGCCGAGTCCCCGGGAATCGTCCACGCGATCACCGGCTACCTGCTCGATCACGACTGCGACATCATCGACTCAAAGCACTTCGGCGACCGCCAGGCCCAGCAGTTCTTCATGCGCGTGCACTTCGCCGCCGGGACCGAGGCGTTCAGCACCGAGGAACTGCGCCGGGACTTCTCGCCGCTGGCCCAGACGTGGACCATGAACTGGCAGCTTGAGCCGCACGGCCGTAAGCGCCGGGTATTGGTGATGGTGTCCAAATTCGAACACTGCCTGAACGACCTGCTGTTCCGAGCCCGCACCGGCGACCTTCCGGTCGAAATCGTGGCTGTCGTCTCCAACCATACGGACCACGAGGAACTGGTGAAGTGGCACAACATCCCGTTCTTCCACCTGCCGGTCACCAAGGAAACCAAGCCGGTACAGGAAGCACGCCTGCTGGAACTTGTGGACGAGTTCGATGTGGAACTGGTGGTCCTGGCCCGCTACATGCAGGTCCTCAGCGATGAGTTGTCGGCCAAGCTGACGGGCAAAACCATCAACATCCACCACTCGTTCCTGCCCAGCTTCAAGGGCGCCAAACCATATCACCAGGCGTATGAACGAGGCGTTAAGACCGTCGGCGCCACGGCGCATTACGTCAACGCCGAACTGGATGAGGGCCCGATCATTTCCCAGCAGGTCATCGAGGTGGACCACACGTACACCGCCGAGGACCTGGTTCGGGTTGGCCGGGACGCTGAATGCGCTGCCCTTCGAAACGCCGTCCGCTGGCACTGCGAGGGCAGGATCCTGGTCATGGGCAACCGCACCGTGATTTTGCGATAGTGCGGTGTCCGAATGATTCGGCAGTGGCGATCAAGTGGTGGGTCTTAGGTGGTGACGACGAGTTTTCCGCTGACGCGGTTTTCCTCCATGTCGGTGTGGGCCTGGACGATGTCATCGAGGGCGTAGACCTTGCCGATGGGCACGGTTGCGGTGCCGTCGCTGACGGCTTGCAGGAATTCCTGGAGCACGCTGCCGGGGAGGTCGGCGGCGCCGCCGGTGTAGGAGGTGAGTCGGACGCCCCGTGGAATGTAGTCGATGGGGTAGAAGTCGGGGATGGTCCACTGGTTTGAGAGCATGCCGGTGAAGCAGACGATGCCGTGGACCCGGATGGCGTGCAGCGTGTCTCGCAGGGTCGGGGTGCCGACGAGTTCGAGGGCGGCATCCACGCCGCCGGGAACAATGCGGCGCACGGCGGAGGCCAGGTTCCCGTCGTCGATCAGGACGTGGTCGACGTTGATCGAGGCGAGCGGCGCGTTTGGCAAGGATTGCGGCGGCCATGCCGACGGAGGAGGAGACGACGACCATCGCCTCGAACCTGGAGCGGTGCTGCCTTTGCTGGTTTGCATTTCTTGATGTCATGACTGTTCATGGCGACGTTGCAGGTAAGCGCATAACTTGATACGTCTTGTTGACGGTCAAGCGGCTAGCGCTTCCTTGAGCCCGAGGTGTGCCCGGTCTGCACCGGCGAGTCCCTGGTCCGTGAACGTCTTCTCCGACGACACTCCAAGAGCAACCAGGGGCATTCTTCCGGGCGGTAAGGTCTTGGTCGTTCGAGGATACGAGGGCGTATCCGATGGGGGCCCGGTCATGGACTTGGATGTGCTGTTTAGCCCCCGGGGGATTCTGTCGATCGAAGCAACACCTATTTCAGGGTGATTCGATATGTATTTGAGTTCGACGTCTCCAGCAGGTATCCGCTTTCTGGCCTCGATCAAGCAAGGAAATGGTCTCAAACCCTCCGCCCGCGCGGCCGGCATCGGCAAAAGCATTATCCCGGCGACTAAAGGCTGGCGATGTGTCCAGCTTGGTCTACACCGGGACCCTTGGATTTCGGTTTTCCCCTCACTTCTCCGCCGGGCGTCTGTCTCAGTTTCACTGCTCCAGGGGTGACGAGCATTCATCGCTCGCTTCCAGTGCCAGTAGGGACGCGATTGCTTTTGATGTGGGGTCATTGTGGGAGTTCAGACGCCAGGAAACCCTTGCCACGGAATCAGTGTCAAAGGTAATTAGTTCGAACGGGTCGTGATGAGGCGATAACTTCACGCCTGTCTCACCGCAGCCAGCAACGGGACACTGATTCGAAGTATTCATTTCCATTGTTCCTTTCTTGCAGGTACTTCGTGAATTGTCAGCGATGGAACATTTCATCGTCCGGAGCTCTCTCGTGTCGCATTTGGTCATTTCACATCCAGTTGGACTATCCCGGCGGCGATCATCACCAGGACGAGTCCGACGCCGAGCATGATTAAGGGAGCGTGTTCACGGGTCCAGAAGCGTGGGTCGCGTTTGGGGACATCGGGGGCACCTCACTGTTCGGGGCTTGAACCGGCGGATCTACTGGTCACGCCGCCGGACGTGGAGGCCKCGGTTTCAGAGGTACAGGCTTGCGTCGACAGCAGCCTGTCTGGGGGACTGGAGGGAGTAGGTGCTTGCGCAAAGTGATCATTGAGCCTCACATCTTTAGYCGGYATAAGTGCCGGTCCTCTTTCGGCTAAAGGTMTCGCCGCTCGCCACCGACGCTCCGGTAAGTCGCGGTCGCCGTYGCGTTCGCGGCTACTCCGGTTCGAACAATGGTGGGCTCGCCGACTGTGTCCTCCGTATGGATCGCCTGAGGAATTTCTGTGCGGAACGGTTAGAGGTCCCCGGGGGTGCTCGGAGCGGGAAGCTGTCGTATTTGGCGACACACCGCCCTGACGGCGCTTGGCCCAGTCCTCGTTGTCCCGTCGTTGTTGTTCCCTGCTGTTTCTTGCGCTGCAGCCGCCGGTGACCTAGCCAAACCGAAGCGACCATGAGACCCATCACATTGGCGAAGCCGAGGATGGCGGCCCACAGCAGAACTCGTCCAAATGAGTAGAACAGCTCGCCGAAATCAGCCCACTCCAGTGCCTCGGACGGATAAGCACCCGACATACAATCGAGGACATCCTCAGATATCTTTGGCCGGCTGCGGTAAGGGATCAGGGGACCCTTCCGGCCGTACCGGAATGACGAGGGACGGCTTATCGTGGTCGCTCCCCACGAAGAACCCGCGCTCCTCGCTGGCGACATCATGGCGTTCCTGCAGTCGTTGTGACCCGAGGGTGGGCGGTAAGGGATCCACTGGCGGACAAGCAATTCACGATGCTCCTGACGCTTATGGATCTAGCAAGATGTAACCGTTACTGCTTCTCCCGGTTTAGCGCTGGTAGGGCTCACTGAGAAGGCGGGCGGAAGACTGGGAGGTTCGCCATCTGAGGACGAGGAGCGCGCGCCTACGCTAGCTATCATCGGGGCCGCGAGTGCGGGAAAGCAGGTACTCGGGGGGCTTGGATACAGGTACTCGGGGGGTGGATACAGGTGCTCGAAGTCATTGCGGTTGGCCACGAAACTTGGCTACTGTCGAAACAGAGGTTTGAAGCCTCAACCGCAATTCGGAGTATCCGCGGTGGGGAAGCCGGGTATTGCTGCTGGGGGAAATAGCGGCGGCCGCAGTATTCCGCTTGTGCCGCTCTGCGCGGCATTTCTTGAAAAGTAGAAGGGTCCGGACGAAGATGTCCGCCTCCCGTCACACACACAAGCTGGCAGGAGCCTCCCCCATCCCTGACCACGCTCGTGGAAGGGAACGAGGGAGATCATGCCGATTATCAGGGATCCGCACCTGTTTAACGAGCAGAGCCTGTTCGTCGACCTGGAGGGGGTGCTGGGCTGCCGCCTCTTTCTGAAGATTGAGGGGTTCAATTTCGCTGGCTCCATCAAGCTCAAGCCCGCGCGGGAGATGGTCGAGCGCGCCGAGCGGGAGGGGTTGATCAGCCCTGGCTCCATCCTCGTGGAGTCCTCATCGGGCAACCTCGGCGTCGCGCTCAGCATGATCGCTGCCAGCAAGGGGTACCGCTTCGTGTGTGTGATCGATCCGCGCTGTAACCAGCCAACCCAGCAACTTATGGAGTCGCTCGGGGCACAGGTGGACCTGGTCACCGAACCGGATCCCGTCGACGGCTTCCTCGGAGCCCGGCTCAACCACGTGCGGGACCTATGTGCGTCCGACGAGCGGTACATCTGGCTCAACCAGTACACCAATCCCGGCAATTGGGGAGCGCACTACCGGTGGACTGCCCCCGAGATCTCCAATCAGTTCCCCGACCTGGACGTGCTGTTCGTGGGAGCAGGGACAACGGGGACCTTGATGGGTTGCGCGCGGTACTTCCGTGAGCACCGGCCGGATGTCCGGATTGTCGCGGTCGATGCCGCAGGATCGGTCTCGTTCGGCGGCCAGCCCGCCCCCCGCCTGATCCCGGGACTCGGCATGAGTGTGCGGCCGCCGCAGCTCGACGAGGCCTTGATCGATGACGTGGTGATGGTCGAAGAACTGGACACGGTGCGCGCCTGCCACCGCCTCGCCGCTGCCGGCTTCACGCTCGGTGGCTCCACCGGGACCGTGGTCCACGGCGCCGCGTCTTGGCTCACCCAACACGACGCCCAGGACCTGACGGCGGTGGCCATTTCCCCGGACATGGGCCGACCCTACCTGGACACTGTCTACAACCCTGACTGGGTGCACGATCATTTCGGCGCCGAAGTGCTGGCAACCCCCGACGATTTGGCAGGGGCTCCGGGCCGACGGTCCGACCCAGTGTCGGAGCCACAGCACCCGTCACGTGAAGCGGTGGCCGGTTACGCCGCAACCGCGGCCTTAGGGAATTTCGTGCAGTGAAAATGCGTCTCGATAACTTGCAGGGCGCTCCGCGTTCCACATCTCCCATCGATCTCCCCATTCCTGATGCAACCGCGGCTCCGGCCGGGAACGGCTCTCCGGCCGTTCCGGCCACGGGTACGGCCGTTGCCTTGGAGCGCCGGCTGGCGGAACTTCTGGCGTCGGTGGTAAAGAAGGACGACGTCCCCGTGGACGCCAACTTCTTCTACGACCTGGGCGCGGATTCGTTGCTGATGGCACAGTTCTGCGCCCGCGTGCGCAAGCAGCCGGACTTGCCAGCGGTGTCGATCAAGGACATCTACCAGAATCCAACGATCTCGGCGCTGGCCGCGGCTCTGGCACCGGCGGAAGTGGCGTCGGTGACGGTTCAGATCCTGGTCCAGGACCGGTTGGCAGAGGTGCTCTCCGGCGTGCTGGACATTGAGAATGTGCCAGTGGAGGCCGATTTCTTCCAGGACCTGGGCGCGGATTCGCTAACCATGGCGCAGTTCTGCGCCCGCGTGCGCAAGCAGCCGGACCTGCCTGCCGTGTCCATCAAGGACATCTACCAGAACCCGACAATCTCCGCGCTGGCCGCGGCCCTGGCGCCGGCGGAGGAGGCATCGGCGACGGTTCAGGTGCAGGAACGGCTGGCCGAGGTGCTCGCCGACGTACTCGGCAGGCAGCAGGTCCCGATGGACGCCGACTTCTTCCAGGACCTGGGCGCGGACTCGCTGGTCATGGCGAAGTTCTGCGCCCGCATGCGTAAGCAGCCGGACCTACCGGCGGTCTCGATGAAGGATGTCTACGGTAACCCGAGCGTCTCTGCCCTCGCCGCGGCCCTGCAGGTTCCCCCGCAGCAGGACCGCTTGCAGGAGTCCTCACCGGCCGTGGCTTCGGTGCCGGAGGCTCCGGCGGCCATGGACGCCCGGACCTGGGAGTACGTCACCTGCGGCGCCCTGCAGGTACTCGTCTACCTCGGCTACTGCGTGATCGCCGGACTGCTCACGGTCGGTTGGTACCAGTGGGTGTACCCGGAAGCTGGGCCGGGCGCCGGGACAGAATTCTGGGCGATCTACCTCCGGTCGACCGTCTATACCGCGGCAGTGTTCGTGCTGATGTGCATCCTTCCCGTGGCGGCAAAGTGGATCATCCTTGGGCGTTTCCGCCCCGGCGAAATCCGACTGTGGAGCTTGGCCTATTTCCGGTTCTGGCTGGTAAAGACCCTGATGCGAACTTCCCCGCTGGTGTTACTGAGGGGGTCTCCGCTGACCACCTTCTACCTGCGGGCCATGGGCGCCAAGGTGGGCCGCAACGTGACGATCATGACCAACCGCCTGCCGGTCTGCACCGACCTCCTCACGATCGGGGAAGGGACGGTCATCCGCAAGGACGCGGTTTTGAACGGCTACCGCGCCCACGGCGGCGTCATCCAGCTCGGCGCGCTGACGCTGGGCCGGGACGTAATCGTCGGCGAGGGGAGCGTTTTGGATATCGGCACCGCATTGGGCGATGGGTCGCAGTTGGGCCACCGGTCCACCCTGTACACCGGCCAGTCCGTGCCCGCCGGCGAACGGTGGCACGGGTCGCCCGGCAGGCGCACTGAGGTGGATTATGGCGGAGTCGAGGCCAGGCCCTACTCGCCTTGGCGCCGGGGATGGTTCGCCACCTCCCAGCTGATCAGCACGATTGGCTTTGGCCGTATTCTGCTAGGCCAGGTTGTCGTGTTGGTCGTCATGGCGAACCCCAACGTGGCGGCACTCCTGGAGACGCAGGCGTTCGCGTTCACCGACTGGGTCTTCTACGCCGACGCCATTGCCTATGCCGCTCTTGCTGTCTTCGGTGGCACGGTCGTATCGTTGCTCATCGTCACCACCGTCCCGCGGGTGGTTCAACTCGCCGTCAAGCCGGACACGGTGTATCCGCTGTTCGGCCTGCGGCACGCGGCGGAGCGGTCGGTGTTGAGAATGACCAACAAGCCCATGCTGACGGGATTGTTCGGCGACAGCTCGTACGTCGTGCACTACTTGCGGGCCATCGGGTACAAGCAGCCGCAGGTCCAGCAGACCGGCGCGAACCTGGGCACGGGGTTCAAACACGACAGCCCGTTCCTTTCGACGATAGGCAGCGGCACGATGATCGCCGACGGGGTGTCGTTTATGAACACCGATTTCTCGGCGACGTCGTTCAAGGTCAGCCGGGCGGCGATCGGCGCACACAACTTCCTGGGCAACGCCGTGCTCTTCCCTGCCGGGGCCAGAACCGGGGACAACTGCCTGCTCGCGACCAAGGTGATGGTCCCCCTCGACGGACCGCTGCGCCACGACGTAGGTCTGCTCGGGTCACCGCCGTTCGAGATCCCCCGCTCGGTCCTCCGGGACGCCCTCCCCGATGAGTATTCAAACCGTGCGCACTTCCGTCGAAACCTGGCAGCCAAGAACAGGCACAACGTGCGCACGATGGCCCTCTTGATGCTGGTGCGGTGGCTCAACATCTCACTGGCCACGATCATTATGTTCGCCGCCCTCGAATTGTCCGATCAGTTCAGTTTCCTTGCCCTCAGCGCGGCCTTTGTCCTGATGCTCGTGGTTGGCTTGTTGGTCCCCATCGGCATCGAGAATCTCGTCAGGGGACTGAAACCGCTTCAGCCCCAGCTCTGCTCCATCTACAACCCCTATATGTGGCGGCACGAGCGGTACTGGAAGATGTCGCTGCAGAGCCGATACGCAAGCCTCCTCAACGGGACGCCGTTCAAGCCGCTGGTCTGGCGTTTGCTCGGCGTACGGATCGGAAGCCGGGTCTTCGACGACGGCTGCGGCATTATCGAGCGGACCTTGGTCACAGTCGGTTCCCGTTGCACCTTGAACGCCGGCACCACCCTCCAATCCCATTCCCAGGAAGACGGCATGTTCAAGTCGGACCACATCGTTGTTGGCGACGATGTCACCCTCGGCGTCTCCGCGTTCGTCCACTACGGCGTGACCGTCGAAGACGGCGCGGTCGTCGGCGCCGACTCCTTCGTCATGAAGGGGACCACGCTCACCCGCGGATCCCTGTGGGCCGGGAACCCGGCCGAAGAGGCCCGAGCCGACGCCACGTCCCCCCTCGCGCTGGAAAGGCCCTGATCATGACCACCACCTCTGCGTTGACCTGCCGCACCGCCGGCGGCTCGTCGGGCCCGGGCAAAGACCGAACCGCGCCCGCGGGTGCCGCGCTGACGGCGATTCCCAGGTGGACGCAAGAGCGCCAGCCGGGTCAGGGCCGGATCGAAGTGGCTGTGCCACAGGACCTGTGCGAGGCCGTGCGGACGCTGGCCCAGAGCCTGCAGGTGGCTCCCGGCTCGATCTGGCTGGCGGCACACTCGAGAGTGCTCCATGCGTTGTCCGGCGAAACAGAGGTCACGACCGGTTGCAAGGACGCGTTCGGGACTTGGCAGTGCACCCTGGATCTGGTGCACCGGTCCTGGCGAGCCCTCGTCTCCGATGCGAACGGCCGCCAAATCCGGGCCCGTACGGAGCAGTCCACCCCCGGGCAGGCTAGTCACGAGCCGGCCGCCCCGGGCTACGAAGTGGTGTTCGGCGGTCTTCGGGACGACGATTTCGAGCTGCCGGAGGGCATCGTGCTTGATATTTCGGTCGGACACGCGGCCATCGGCGAGGTGCTTCGCCTGAAGTACCGCGGGGATGTTCTCGACGCAGATGCCGCCCGCCGCATCGCCGGCTACTACCTCGCCGCGCTCCGTGGCGTGGTAGCGGACCCGGGGGCGGATCCCTTGGACACCGACCTAGTCGGCCAGGAGGAGCGGCGCTTCCAGCTTGAGCAGCTCGCCGGGCCCGAGCGGCCCCGGCCCCAGCGGCGCTTCCACGAGCTGTTCGAGGAGCGTGTCCGGCAGCGTCCCGAACGAATCGCGGCCGTTCAGGACGCGCGGGAGTGGACGTACGCGGAGCTAAACGCCCGCGCCAACCGTATAGCCCGTGGTCTGCTCTCGCGCGGGCTGCGCGCGGAGGACATCGTGGCAGTCGTCGCCGAACGGGATCTGGAGTGGATGGCCGCTGTGATCGGCATCCTCAAAGCCGGAGGCGCATATCTGCCGATCGAGCCGCACTTCCCGGCCGACCGAATCGCCAGAACGCTCACGCGGGCCGGGGCCCGGGTGGTGCTCACCGAAGGCGGCAGCACCACCACCCTCGATGAGGCACTGGAAGGAATGCCTGCAGTGACGAAGCTCTTGTTCGAGGACATCGAGGCCGAGGGGCATCCCGCCGACGACCTCGGCATGGAGATTCGTCCCGATCAGCTCGCTTACGTCTATTTCACCTCCGGGTCCACTGGCGAGCCGAAAGGCGCGATGTGCGAGCACGACGGCATGGTGAACCACCTGTACGCCAAGATCGAGGACCTGGGGATCCGCTCCGGGGACGTCGTCGCCCAGACCGCACCCCAGTGCTTCGACATCTCGCTGTGGCAACTGGTCTCGGCGCTGCTCGTCGGCGGCCGCACGCTCATCGTCGGGCAGGACCGGATCCTCGACGTCGAGCGGTTCATCGACACGGTGGAACGGGGCGCGGTGGCGGTCTTCCAAGTCGTTCCGTCGTATCTGGACGCCGTGGTGGCGTACCTGGGCGGCAGGCCTCGCGCCTTGCCGCACCTCCGCTGCGTCTCGGCCACAGGGGAGGCTCTAAAGCGCGAGCTGGTCCGCCGCTGGTTCGACGTGATGCCGGACGTCAAGCTGGTCAACGCCTACGGGCTGACGGAAACCTCTGACGACACGAACCACGAAGTGTTGAGTGCAGTGCCCCCGGGCGGCTCCGTGCCACTTGGCCCGCCAATCCCGAACGTCCGGATCCACATCCTCGACGAGCGGCAGCGCCTTGTGCCGCTTGGAGCACCGGGCGAGATAGCCTTCTCCGGAGTGTGCGTGGGCCGCGGCTACATCAACGACCCGGAGCGCACCGCGCAGGCCTACTCCACCGATCCCTACGTGGACGGCGCGCGACTCTATCGGGCCGGCGACTACGGCCGTTGGTCCCCGGACGGCAAGCTGGAGTACCTGGGGCGGCGGGACAACCAAGTCAAGATCTCCGGGTTCCGCATCGAGATCGGCGACATCGAAAACGCGCTGCTGCGGGTTCCCGCCGTCCGCGACGGCGCCGTCGTCGTCGGTGAGGGCGCCGGGCAGTCCAAGTTCCTGGTGGCGTTCTACTCCGGCAACGGGCCGCTCGAGGTCGACGAAATCCGCAGCGAGATGGCTGCCCGGGTACCGGGCTACATGGTTCCTTCGACGTACAGGTGGCAGGAGAGCCTGCCCCTGACCGGCAACGGGAAGATCGACCGGAAGGCTTTGACCCGCATGGCGCGCGAGGTCATTCCCGAGGCCGGCACTGCCACGGACGCCCTCTCGGCGGCCGAGCAGCGGCTTGCGGAAGCATGGGCGACGGTGCTCGGCCTGCCGATGGGCCGGATCGGCGCGCAGGACTCGTTCTTTGCACTGGGCGGGACCTCGCTGTCCGCGGTGAAGCTCGCGGTACTGCTCAAGCGCGCAGTGTCGATCAAGGACATCATGCAGACGCCCATCCTGGCAGACCTGGCGACCCTGCTCGAAGCCTCGTCCCCCGCGGACACAGCCGTTCCGCCGGACCCGCGGACGGCGGGAGCCGTCGCGGAGCCCGACTCCATTGCCCCGGCAGGAGGACCGGTTGGCCTCTCCCACCCGCTACCCATGAAACGAAAGGACCTCTGATGTCGTCTCCTACACCCAGGATCCAGTTCGACGTGGAACGCCAAGCCGGCCGGGTGCCGCTGCTCATCGTCGAGAACGGCCACGACCCCGTGCTGTGGGCCGAAGAGAACCGAGAGGCGCTGCGTGCGGCGGTGGATGAGCACGGCGCCGTCCTGGTCCGCGGTCTGGGCCTCCGTGATCCAGCCGAAGTGGCCGATACCTTCCAACGGCTGGTTTCAGGCGGCCTCATGCCGGACCGGGAGGCTTTCGCCGCCAGGCAGCCCTACTTGGACGGCGTGTACTCATCCCTGGCATGGCCCGCGAACCAGCCGATGTGCATGCACCACGAGCTCAGCTACGCGCTCGAGTTCCCCGGCCTGATGCTCTTCGCCTGCCTTCAGGCACCCAGTGTCGGTGGGGTGACCGGTGTGGCTGACGCCAGTGTCGTGCTCGATGCCCTGCCGCCGGACATCGTCCGTCGGTTCGAAAGCCAGGGGTGGCTGCTCGCCCGCAGCTACAACGGGGACATCGGTGCCTCCTATGAGGAGGCGTTCGGGGTCTCAGACCGCGCGGATGTCGAGAGCTACTGCCGGGCGCACGTGATCGAGCTCGAGTGGCAGCCCGATGGGGAGCTGCGCACCCGGCAACGGCGCCCTGCCGTGGTTCGGCACCCGGCGACCGGCCAACGTTGTTGGTTCAACCAGGTTGCGTTCCTGAGCGAATGGACGACCGCACCCGAGGTGCGGGAATACCTGGTGGACGTCTACGGTCCTGATGGGCTGCCGTTTAACACCCGCTTCGGCAACGGAGAGCCGATCGGTGAGGAAATCGTTGCCCTCCTGAACGAGGTCTATGAGGCCCATACCCTCCGCACCCCCTGGGAGACGGGGGACCTCATGCTGGTCGACAACATCCGCATGGCGCATAGCCGCGAGGCCTATGAGGGGCCTCGGGAGATTCTTGTGGGCATGGCCGAGCCGCGCAACATTTTCGATCTCGACAACCACAACCAGGACGGTGCACGATGACAGAGCTTGCCAGTTCCCCTGCCGCAGCGGCCGCAGAGCCGAAGACGGTTCCGCCCTTCGCGGTCATCTCAGGGGCCCAGGTGCAGCAGGTGCTCCAGGGACGGGAAAAGGAGGTCATCGAGCTGGTCGAGCAGACCTACCGCGTGCATGCAGCCGGAGATTCGGTGAACCCCCCGTCTTACTTCCTGCGGTTCCCGGACCGGCCTACTTCGCGCATCATCGCCCTGCCGGCCTCGGTCGGCGGACAAGTAGAGGTTGACGGCATCAAATGGGTCTCCAGCTTCCCGGACAATGTGGCATCGGGAATTCCGCGCGCCTCTGCGGTGTTGATCCTCAACGACCAGGCAACCGGGTACCCCTTGGCTTGCATGGAGGGCTCCATCATCAGCGCCTCCAGGACCGCTGCATCTGCCGCCGCTGCTGCCGACTGGCTCAGCCGGGGACGCGGGCGTCCCCGGCGCATAGGGTTCTTGGGCGTTGGCCTCATTGCCCGCTACATCCACACCTTCCTGAAGGCCGCCGACTGGTCCTTCGACGAGATCGGGGTGTTCGACCTCTCAGGTGAGAGTGAGGAGGGCTTCAAGGGCTATCTCGAGCGCAGCGGTACAGGTGCCCGGGTGACCGTGCACGACGGCCCCGAGCAGCTGATCAGAAGCAGCGACCTCGTCGTGTTCGCCACGGTGGCCGGCCAGCCGCACGTGCACGATACGAAGTGGTTCGCGCACAATCCGCTGGTGCTGCACGTGTCCCTGCGCGATCTGGCCCCTGAGATCCTGCTGGCGTCCACCAACATCCTCGACGACGTCGACCACTGCCTGAAAGCCGGGACGTCGGCCCACCTCGCGGAGCAGAAGGTCGGCAACAGGGACTTCGTGGACGGCACCTTGGCCGACGTCATGGAAGGCAGGGTCTCGCTGACGGACGACCGCCCTATTGTGTTCTCGCCGTTCGGACTGGGCGTGCTCGACCTGGCAGTCGGCAAGTACGTCTACGACGAACTTGCCGGCAGTGGCCAGCTCCGGGTGGTCGAGGATTTCTTTTCCGAATTGCGTCGGTACGGCTGACCCTGCGGCGCAAACCGCATTCATCGATTCGCACTCACCGAGGGGTGACGCAATGCTCTCCCTACCGCAGATGCTGGGGAATGTGTCCAAGGCCTACGTCCAGTCCCCTGAGGACTGGGCCCGGTCGGTCACCGACGTCCTGCGGGACGCCGCGATCTACCATCAGGCCGCAAACGGCTTCTACCGCGCCCAGTGTGACGCTCTGGGAGTCGACCCCGCCACGATCAAGGACATCAACGACCTGCAATCCCTGCCACTGTTGCCGGTCGGCATGTTCAAGCGTCCCGACGCCAAGGTGCTGCTTACTTGCTCCCTGGCCGACGTCGAGACCGAAACCCGCTCCAGCGGAACCCGCGGTGTCCCTTCCGTCGTCCCCCGCAACAGCGAGACAATGACCCTGGCGCTGGTCGCCCTGCTCGGCACCTACCGGGCGTTCTTCAGCCTGTCCGGGGGCGCGGGACTTTTCTTGAACCCGTCGGACCCGGAAGCCTCGGAGATGGGACTGCTCAAGGACTTAAACATCCTAAACAGCGTCTTCGACCACCACGCATATCTCGTTGCCGACCAGGCTTTCGACGCCGGGGAGGCCCTGGAGCACCTGCGCCGATGGGAGGGACATATGACACGCCACATCGTCAGTCCGCCGTTCCTCATCGGTCGGCTCCTCCAGTTCCTTGAGCGGGAGAATATCAGTGTGCGCTTGGACCCGTTCAGCATGATCATCACTCTCGGGGGCTGGAAGCGGCACACAGCCGAGGCCATCCCTAATGAGAGTTTTCGGGAACGGTGCCACGACTTGCTCGGCGTGCGTACGGTGAACGTGCGCGACATGTACGGGATGATCGAGTCGAACATGCTCGCTGTCGAATGCCACCTGCATCGCAAGCACGTTCCGCCATGGTGCTACATCTCCATCCGGGACCCTGGCCAAAGCGCCAAGGAGATCGCCCCGGGGGAGACCGGCACCATCGCCGTACTGGACGCCCTCAGCACCAGCTACCCCGGTTTCCTCCTCACCGACGACATGGGCGACGTCGAGACCGGCACCTGCGGGTGCGGCAGAACCGGCCAGGTCATCAACTTCCGCCGCCGGGGGCAGGGCGGCGGGCTTGGCCACTGCCCAGTCAGCACCGAGCGCTACCTCGGTTCGGGCACTACCGCGAACGATGAGACGCCGGCGCTTGTGAAGGCCTAACTTATGAACCGCAATCGGGGCGGTTCCGCCTATTCGCGATGGCGAAACCAAAGCAGAAGACAACGTGGGCATGTCAACCTATTTCAGGACCACTGAGACGGCCTGCTTCAGGACCAGTAAAGACAGCCACGGGAAACTCACCCCGAAATAATGACGTCCCCGACATCCGTCGCTGGGCGTAGCATGAGGGTCTCGCGAAGGAGGCCTTTTTGGGGCAAGAGTGGTTCGTTCCCGAATGGGGTTTACCACTCCTAGGACTCCTTGGGGTGTGCCTATTAGTACTCATTGTGCTGAGCCCGATAGCTGTAGTCCGCAACCAGCGCTCTCGGACAGCCGCTGCAGCCAAGGGAATCCGTATTGAAGGCGTGAAGGCGACCAAGTCCCTAAAAGTGGGCATTGGATCGGAGGCCCTGCGCCAAGAGATTCATGCAATCGTGCATAGCCAGAAGAGATATTCTCGAGCTGAGGAAGTCCCCGGAGGAGTAGATGTCTACGTCCGAGGCAATATTTGGACTTGGGGTGAGGTCATCGAAGTTAGATTCTCCGAGACAAGCGAAGGCACTGACGTCTACACCGCTTGCCGCCCCCGGCTTGCAACGACCCTCGCCGACTATGGGCAGAGCGGCAGTGACTTGAGCCTGTTTATCGAGCTCCTGCAGCAAAGGACGGACTCCGGCCAGCGGGGCCACGGCAACTAGGTAGGTCCGTCGTCAGCCGAGCCTTCCCAAGGCTCAACACTGGCACGGCGGCCACCACACCCGCGAGAAAGCTGAGGGCATACAGCGTTCTCGCGTGTTGACCAGGGCCGCCGTCTAGCCCACGGTTTGGTGGGCGATGGTGCGGGCGAGGCCGCAGGAGTCTGTGCCGGTTTCAATGGCGGCGCCGTTGGAGGTCAGCCTGTCCACGGCCACGGCGCTAACCCTATTTCGAGTTGAGGGTGTAACCGAAGTCTTTAAGAATGTAAATTTTCCCATCGAGGTCAACGCGGGTGTAGCTCGGATGTGGAGCTTTCAGTCCGTTATACGCCCATCCAAAAACCAGAAGGGCTTCTGCTGCGACATTCATCCAGTGCCGCTTTTCGGTTTCATTATCGAAGGTGCGGTTGACCAGGTCTTGAGTATTTCTGTGCGCCTTGGGCGCACTACCAAAGGTTAAGAACCTAAATACGAAGTAGGGCAGCCCTGATTCAGGGTCCACGCCTTCCGCACGCACCGTGGTAAAGGGAATACTTCCTTCGGAGTGCACGAGTTTGAAAACTTCCGTGAAATAGGGGCCGCCCGCGACTAGCCACTTCAGGTAGACGTCGGTGGCCCTATCGATGACACGGTGTTCGTGGCCGTCTTTGGTCGCTTCGACTTCAAACATGTGTGAATCTCCCCCAGCTAGCGAAGTGCCAGCTATTTGAACGCCCGGCCAGAGAGTCGGCGCCAGGCTCATCATTACAGGTCGATCTGATTCCTGTCATTATTCAAGCTGCTCGAATCTCGGCACACCACCGCTAAGGACTTGACGGAGGTGAAGGTTCCTCGCCCGTCACGTGGGGTGTTGCTTGGTGTGGGCGAGGCGGTAGGAGTCTGTGCCGGTTTCGATGATCGCGCCGTTGAACGTGAGTCGGTCCACGATCGCTGCGCACAGGCGCGGGTCGGTGAAGGTCTTCGTCCAGCCCGAGAACGACTCGTTGGGGGTCGGCGTCTGAAGGGACGCTGCCCGGTCATGCAGCGGTCCGACAAACACATCATGAATGGTTTGAAGGGAGGTGACGTGGTGATGGAGGGACTAGAGGCTGAGCATGCGGTGCTGCGTGCCCGAGACTCGGTAACGGGCGCGGGCAGGACCCGGTTGCAGCCGCGGTTGTACTTCTCCAGCAAGATCAAGTTTTTCAGGGCAAAAGAAGCGCCGCACCCTGTCGATGCGGCGTTCGGCAGTTTGGGGGAGGCCTCTGGTGGGGAGAATTGGGGGTGTGGACAGTGTCCACACTTTGGGTGTCGGACTGGGCTGTGCTGTTGCCGGATTGGGTCGGATTGGCGATGTTTGCGGGGGAGTGACGGAAATTCAAGGGCTGGAACCCGGTTCGAGTCCCACCTCGGGCACGCGTTTTCCCTGTTCAGGGGCCTTATGGGGCCCTATGGCCCTGTGGACACTGTCCACACCCGGTGTGGGGGACGTCCGAACCGCTCCGCCGGAGCCCCGTTCAGTTATGGCTGGCCGTTCGTGTGTCCGGTGCTTCCTTTCTCGTGGGCTGGGCGATGTTCAGACCAACCCGCGCGGAAGAGTTTCGCTGCACACAGGCATCAGGCGCATAGCCTTCCCAAATGACGACAGATGGGGCTCTACGGGCCGTTCCAATCAGGCAGACCTGGTGGCAACTACGGCGCTCCGATCCAATCACATAGGGCGAGTTGCCACGGCGGCTGTCAGCGTACCCAGCCAGGACTTCACGCAGCACCCGAACCGTATGGACGCGTGATCGCTTCGAGGAAATGCCCGTCAGGATCCACGAAGTAGACGCCACGTCCGCCGTCGTTGTGGTTGATCTGCTGCGGGCGAGACCGTCCCGGGTCTGCCCAGTAGGGGATGCCCTGGGACTGAATCCTTGCGAAGATTCCGTCAAAGTCCTCCTCGCTGACCAGGAAGGCGTAGTGCTGCGGGGAGATGGGCCCGACTGCCGTGGCGAAATCGAGGGCCACTCCGTGGTCGAGGGGCACGGTCATGAAAGACCACATGGCTTGGGGTTTCGGCAGTCCGAGCACGTTGGCCAGGAACTCCGCCGAATGGCGCTTGTCCGTTGAGTAGACGATGGTGTGGTTGAACGTGACCGTCATGGTGACCTCCTCGGGTGTTTGGTCTGCGACCATTTGTGGCCAGCGCCCTTCAGATTTCAAGAGCAGCCGCTAGGTCCTTGGAACCTTCATGGGTCGGCATCAGGGAATTAGGGCTATCAGGGGCTGATCAGGCCTTGGCGATCGGCAACACCAGCATGTAGCCAGCCGGAATGTCGCTGCTCCAGCGTCGCGGCTCGCGTACGACGAACTGCGTCGCCAACTGTTCGGGGGTGAGCAGGGCGTCGGGCGCGGGGGACGGCCCCCACTGGTCATCGCCGTACGGGTAGAGCGGATCCTGGACGCGGATGCCAGTGACCGGGAACTCCGGGAACTCGTCGGGATCGCCGCGTGACTCGAAGCCGCTCATCACCCATACGTGGCGGCCGCGCCACATGACCAGCCCGACCGGCCGATCCGTGTCGGCAATGGCGCGCGCCGCCGTCTGCAGCGCCTCCTCATAATCGGCGACGCTCACGACGGCGTACGGCCCCATCCCGACCTCGTTCAGCACCTCCGCCCAACCCAAGGGGTTGGCACCGTTGAACGAGTTGAACGACCGTGCACGCGCCATCTCCCACAGCTCCCCCTGCTGGACGCGATCTGTCCACGTGCCGGCCCCGGTGTCGTCGATGAGGTTGTGCATCATCTGGATGCTCGCCGCTACACACCACTCAAAGGTGTACTGCGGCACGAAGTCCCCCTCCTGGTAGAGGTTGAGGGCGAACGCCTGGGGCGCCGGGGGCGGCGTGGGAACCGGCGTCGGGGTGGGGGACGTGGGCCGGAGAGGAGCGGGGACGTCATCGCGTGCGGCCGGCGGGGCCGAGGAGGTCCGGATCGGTTGATCGACGGTGGCCTCATCGAGTCTGTTCGTTGGCGCGCAGGCCGAGAGGAAGGTCGCTAGGATGACGAACCAGGCCAAAATACGGAGCAGGGCACCGATCATGATCGGTCCAGTTTATCTCGACACGGCGGGAATTTTCGGTCCAGGACGGCGTTAGGTCTGAGTATGAAAGCAATCGTGTACCGTGCCACGGGTGATGCGTCTGTTCTCGAACTCGTCGACCGCGAGACCCGCGACCCTGGGCGTGGGGAGGTGCGCGTGCGGATCGTGGTCTCTGCGGTGAACCCCACCGACTGGAAGTCGCGCCGCGGCGCCAGACCGGGCGAGCCCTTGCCCTTCGCGGAGGTCGTGCCGAACCAAGACGGCGCCGGAGTGGTGGACGCCGTCGGGCCGGGCGTCGAGCATCTCCACGTCGGTGACAGGGTCTGGGTGGCCTTGGCCGCCTACCAGCGCTCCGACGGCGGGACAGCCCAGGAGTTCGCCGTCCTGCCGGCCGAGCGGGTCTTTCCGCTGCCGGAGAATGCCGGGTTCGATCTCGGCGCAAGCCTGGGCGTTCCCGCGATCACCGCCCACAGGGCCCTGACCATCGCCGAGGACGGCCCGCGGCGGCTGCGCCCGGGAGCCTTGGACGGCAAGGTAGTTCTCGTTGCTGGAGGGGCCGGCGCCGTGGGCCATGCGGCGATCCAGCTCGCCAAGTGGGCCGGCGCTGTTGTGATCACGACCGTGAGTGGACCGGCGAAGGCTGCGCTGGTCACGGCCGCCGGCGCTGATCACGTCATCAATTACCGGGAAAGCCACGCGGCCGCGGAGATCCGTCGGATCGCTCCCGAGGGCGTCGACCAGATCGTGGAGGTGGCGCCCGCGCAGAACGCGGAACTCGACCTGGCTGTAATCCGCAACCGCGGCTCCATCGCGGTCTACGCCAACAACGGCGGCGATCAGGTGACCCTGGACGTGCGCAGGCACTTCAGCCTCAACGTCCGCTACCAGTTTGTGTTGCTCTACACCGTTGGCATGGCGGCGGTGCACGACGCCGCCAAGGACATCAATGCGGCCATCGCCGACGGTGCCATTCCGGTCGGAGAAGCTGCAGGCCTGCCGCTGCATCGCTTTGAACTGGCTAACACGGCTGCGGCCCACGCGGCGGTGGAAGAGAGCATCATCGGTAAGGTGCTGATCGATGTGTCAGCGAGCTAGCCGATAACGCCTCGGAGCCTCGCGGGGGCAATCACGCCGGACAGCCGCGGCGCTGAGCCGGCCGAGCAGTCCGGTCTGCGGACCGGTAGGTGTGACGCGGACGGTCGACCTGACCGACGGTCGGGTGTGGTCCTGGGGAGCACCACTGGGAGGGAAATTCATCGTGACTGAGGGCGATTAGCAGGAACTGGTGGGCTTTGCTGCCATGGCCTTCCCGCCAACTAACCCGCTGCCGCAGCCATCACTGTGCGATCGCGGCGGTCGTTCGTGGATACGAGGGCGTAGCACATGAGGAGTCCGGTCCTAGCCGTAATTCCCTTAAAACAGCGGCCAGGGCACCGCCGGCATCTCACCGCTCGGAGCCGGAAACCGCCCTGCCAAGCGCAACCGGGCGCAGCGCGCGGCGAGCGATGCGATTTCTTCGGCGCTGAGCAAGTCCGCCAGGTTTCGGCCCAGCCCACCGTGCAGTCCTTCGCTGACACGATCGATGCCGTCGCGTTCCTCGGCGGTCAGAGCGTCTCCCAGCCATCCCCACAGCACCGTGCGAAGCTTGTGGTCCCGGTGAAAGGTGAGCCCATGGTCCACGCCGTGCCGGTGTCCGTCCGTCATGGCAAGAATGTGGTCGCCTTTGCGGTCGGCGTTGTTGACGATGATGTCGAACACCGCCATGCGTCTGAGCGCTGGCGAGTCTTCGTGAACGAGGGCCACCATCCGTCCGTTCTCATCTCGTCCCTCGAGAACCTGTTTCCAGCCCGTCTCCGGCACCTGGTTCGTCGCGACCAGGTTCACGGCGCTTTGGGCGGGGTCTTGCTCCTGCCAGAGCTGCACCATTCCTTCGCCCATCGGACCATCGCGCAGCCAGGTCTGCGGCACGACGTCCCAGCCGAAGACCTGCGAGACCAGGTAGGCGGCCACCTCCCGGTGAGCCAGGGTGCCGTGGGGAAAATCCCACAGCGGACTTTCGCCTGCTATCGGCTTATAGACGACCACCATGTCGCCGATGCTACCCAGAAATGTAGCGTTTGAAGCCGTCGTGATGCGGCCGGTGAGCGTCAGCTCTGCGGTCACTAGGTCCGGCGCTGGCATCAGACCTCGGGAAGGGTGCAAATGTGCCCGTCGGCGTCTATGGGGTAACCGCAGAGCGGGCACGTCGGACGCCCGGCGCCCACGACCTCACGGGTGCGCTTGGCGAATGCGCGGGCGGTGCCGACCGGCATTCGCACCAGCAGCACTTCGGGCTCGTTGGCGCCGTCCTCATCGAGTGATTCGTCGTTGTCATCAGCATCGACATCGGTGATGGGGTAGGCCTCTATTACTACTTGGGCCGTGGTTGGGTCCCAACCCAAGCTCATGGCGCCGGTGCGAAACTGCTCCTGAACGGCGTCGAGCTGGTCATTGTCGACAAGTTCAATGGGAGTACTCGTGGGAACGCTGAAGGGGTTGCCCTCGACGGTGATGAGCTGGTCGAGAATTTCGTCGATCTTCTCCGCGAGCTGAGCCGACTGCTGCTTCTCCATGGCAATACTCACGATCTGCGTACCTGCGCGCACCTGCAGATAGAACGTGCGCGCCCCCGGAAGGCCAATGGTGCCAACGACGACCCGATCAGGCCAGGCAAACTCATGAACACGTGTAGGCATGTCAGTATTCTAGGCACATGAGGTTCATGGCGCCGTTTGCCCTGCACCGCCGCCCACCGGCGCATCGCCAGAGTGGATGCCGTTCGACAGCCACGACAGATCACCCGCGTCGGTGTTGGTCGCGTAGACGCTCGGCCGACTAGCGCCGTAGCGCACGATCGATACGGAGGCGGGGCCCACGTTAATGCGCTGGAACAGGTCAAGGTGCATGCCGAGCGCGTCGGCGAGGATTGACTTGATGATGTCACCGTGACTCACCGCCACCCATACGGCCCCTGGCCCGTACTCGGCTTCGAAGGCTGCATCGTGGCGTCGAATCGCTGCCACCGACCGAGCCTGCATCGCGGCCATGGATTCTCCGCCGGGAAAGACGACGGCGGACGGTTGCGACTGCACAACCGGCCACAAATCCTCGGTCGCGAGATCACTGAGCGTGCGGCCCTGCCACTGGCCGTAATCGCACTCGGTGAGATCGAGATCGACCGGCGCGTACGGCGTGCCAGCCTGGCGATCGAGGATGAGTTGGGCGGTCTGTTGACACCGCTCAAGAGGGCTCGACACCACCCCGACTACGGGCACGGCCGCGAGCCGGTCTCCGGTCAGAGCCGCCTGGTCGCGCCCGATCTGGTCCAGGCTGACGCCGACGGCCCGACCGGCCAGAAGTCCAGTGGCATTGGCTGTGGTGCGGCCGTGCCGCACGAGAATAACTGTCGCCATCCACCCAGCCTAACCACCCGCTCGATGGCGGTGTGAACCGTACCGGGTCGCGCGTCGAGCAGGCAGGTAAGGCACTGGCGTAATCCTTCAAGCACGCCGACGCGCTCAACGCCGCCCAGACGGACTCGGCACGCATCGACCAGCTCATGGCCGACGCAGCAAAACCGGAAGAACCGGCACAGCCAGTGTGACCGTTACATGCGCGCGTTCATTTGAATGTTCCCGAGGACGTGGGATAGGGAGTTTCGGGCGTCCACGTCGCAGAGGGGGGCACCAGTGCTGCGAGAAGGGTCCACAAAGGGGTGTGTGCATTGTCCGCGGAGCTTGGATGGTTTGATTAGTCCGTGCTCCGTCTAAAACGCCGTATGGTCTTCAGCCTGTTCGCGGTTTCGCTCATCGCCGTCTTCTCGTTCTGGGCAGTGCGGCTGCCCGGCGCAGACGCCCGCGGGGCCCTTTCTGCACCCCCGCGAGCGGGGGTGCAACTTGAAATGTTGTCCGCCGGGATCACCACCGCCGTGAACGTAACCCCGAGCCCGGATGCCCAGTGGCTCATCCGGGCTGCCGCGCAGACCGGGATCCCTGCCCGCGCGCTCAGGGCCTACGTTGCAGCGGCAGCCACGGCCAACGATTCCGCTCCGATGTGCGGGATCGGTTGGAACACCGTGGCAGCCGTTGGCTCCGTCGAATCAGCGCACGGAACCTACGGCGGCGGCAGTCTCAACGCCGCAGGTCAGGCGAGCGGCCCCATTGTTGGCCCGAGTCTCGATGGCAACGGTTTCGCCGCCATCGCGGACACGGACGCGGGTGTCCTGGACGGCGATGCCAGCTGGGACCACGCCGTCGGACCCATGCAGTTCATTCCCTCCACCTGGCAGCTCGTAGGGCAGGACGGGAACGAGGACGGAACAGCGGACCCGTTCAATATCGACGACGCCGCCCTCAGCGCGGCGACCTACCTGTGCGCAAACGGCCGTGACCTCTCAACCGCCCAAGGATGGACCGACGCCATCTACTCCTACAACCAGTCCGATCCCTACATTCGCCAGGTGCGGACCCAAGCCACCGCCTACGCCGCGAAGACGGGCACCGCCGAATGAGTCCACGGGCTCAAGGCCCCATGGCGGTGAATGCAAGGGGACACGCATCGCGGCTTGATTCTCCCATCGTCGGTCTTGAGCTGTCGGGTTCGATCACCATAAAGTGACTGCAAACGACAAGCACTTCAGGAGATGACATGTCCCTCGTCCGCGTGCATAACTTCTCGGTCTCCCTCGACGGCTTCGGCACCGGCGAGGGCCAGCAACTCGACGCGCCGTTCGGTCACGCCGGCTCACGGCTAATGGAGTGGGCATTCGAGACGCGCACCTTCCGCGAGATGGGCTTCCACGGGGAGTCGGAGGGATCCTTCGGCGTCGACGAGGCGTTCGCCAGCCAATGGGGGCCCGGGATCGGTGCGGAGATCATGGGACGCAACAAGTTTGGCCCTCAACGCGGTCCGTGGGAGAACGACGAATGGAAGGGATGGTGGGGCGATAACCCTGTCTTCCACACCCCTGTCGTTGTTCTGACACACCATCCCCGGCCCGTACTCGCGATGGAAGGCGGAACAACTTTCCATTTCGTTGACGCCGACCCCGTCTCCGCGCTCACGCAGGCCCGCGCCCTGGCCGGAGACCTCGACGTCCGGATCGGTGGCGGCGTCAGCACGGTTCGTCAGTTCCTCGAGGCCGATCTGATCGACCACATGCACGTCGTCCTCGTGCCGATCGTCCTGGGCCGGGGCGAACGGCTCTGGGACGGACTCGAAGGACTCGAACAACGCTTTGACATCGAAGCGACCCCTTCTCCATCCGGAGTTCTCCATCTGGTCTTCACTCGTCGCACGGCCCGGTAGACCGACTTGAGGGCGGGTCCTCGCCCCGGTCAACTGAGACTACTCGGCGATGTCCTCCGCCCACAGCTCAGGGTGTTCCTCCTGGAAGGTGCGCATCATCTCGACGCATCGGGCATCATTCAACACCACCACTTCGACGCCGCGTGAGCGGAGAAGTTCGAATTCGCCGGGGAATGTCTCGGCCTCGCCCACCACTACGCGCGGAATCTTGAATTGGATGATGGTCCCGGTACACATCGCACACGGCGCCAGGGTGGTGTACAGGGTTGTGTCCCGGTAGCTCTTCTGGCGACCGGCGGCCCGCAGCGCAGACATCTCGCCGTGGGCGATTGGATCGCCATGCTGGACGCGCTGGTTGTGGCCGCTGGCAATGACGACCCCGCCGCGGGCCAACGCAGCACCGATGGGGATGCCGCCCTCTCGAAGGCTCTTTTGTGCGGCTTCGAAGGCAGCTTCGAAGACCTGGTCTGTGATGGTTCGTTCAGTTTGGGACATGGGTGCAGTCTAAATCGAGTGCCACTCGATGGCCTGGGCCACGCCGTCAGCGATCCGGTGGAGGGATGCAGCGCTGCTTGAGGGGAGACCGCGCAAGGTGCTCACACGGCCCACGGCCGTGAATGCCAGGGGCACGGGGGATCCCGGTCCCGCTCGGCGCTATGCCTTCAGCGAGATGGCGGGGAATTTCTTCCATTCGCGGTGGAAGCGGGTCTCTGCCTCGAGTGCGGCGGATTGTTCCAGCGCGTGCAGCCGTCCGTAGCTGAACCCGTTCTCGCCCAGGATGAAGGCCTCGGCGCCGAGTCGACGCAGCAGCTCGCGGGTAACGACGCTGTCCTGATGGTCTCCCAGGACTTTCTGGACGCCGTGGGCTGCATTGGCCAGTCGTGCGGCCTTCTTGGGGTTGACGGGGGCAGCGGCTTCTGCTGCGTACCGCAGGCGTTTCCCGTCCTTGCGGGCCTCGTGGAGGGCCGGGTGGTCACTGGTACCGGCAGGATGCCGCCTGGCCCCCCGGGCCGCAGTGCGCAGCCGTTTGATGTCACGCTGGATCAGCCGGGGGATGACTTTGACCGCCGGTTTCGAGGCCAGCGGCGCGAACGGCGGGTCAGCGATCATGGCCTCCAGGGCGTCGAGCAGCCGGAAGTAGCGTTGTCCGTCCAATGCTTCCAATGCCTTGGCGTGGGCTTCCTGGTAGGCGCCGCCGAGTTCAAGATCGACCCGGCGGGCGACCGGTCCCATGACCAGCTCTCCGGGTTCTTCGGCGACCATGTCCTTCAGGCGCGCATGCATGACCTCCGCGTCGCGGGCCTGACCGAGCACACCGGCGAGCCATTTCAGTTCATTCCGCAGGAAACCCACCGACTCGGCGTCGTCCAGCAGTTTCCGGTACGTCGCCAGCGCGGAACGCATGCGTCTGGTGGCCACCCTCATCTTGTGCACCGCGTCGTGGGCGTCCTGCCGCACGCGGGGGTCCTGATCCTTCAGGTCCTGCACCTGTTGCCGGAGGTAAGCGAGGATGACCTCTCCAGCCGGTCCCTTGCGCTTCGGCGCCCGCTCCGTGGGGTTAGGATCCAGGTTTAGGGCCCGTGCCAGCTTGGACTGGTAGGCGGAGGGCCGGACGCCGGCTACGGCAAGCCGGTCCTGCACGGACTCGAGCAGGGCCGGGGGACCGGCGACGAGTTCAATCTCCCACTCCCGCCACTGCCGGGTACCCCGTTGGTGGATCAGTACCTCAGCCTGCACCCGGTCATCACTGAACTCCGCGAGAACGGCGTCCGTCGTGTCCCTGAGCCGGTACACGACGCGCCTCGTTTTCAGCCGGGCCACCGGTACCAGCGCCCGGTCTCTGGTGTGCACACGGACCAGCCCGCGGAGGGTTTCCGGGATGCTGTCGGCCTGTTCTCCGAGCGGTTCGCGGAATTCCGTCCGTTCGTCCGGTCCGGCGGGCAACTTCAGGTGCCACCCGGCGTCCTCTCCGCCGGTTCTGCGGCGCAGGGTGATCCGCGCGGACGCCAGGCGCAAGTCCTCGGTGTCGAAGTATTCGGCCTCCAGCCGGTGTTCCACGGGCCGATCAACCCGGGCAACGCCGGGCAGGTCCCGGGGCGAAGGGAGAATGGCCTCCTCCTCGACATCAAACTTCCGTTCGATTTCAACTGCGCGTGTTGCGGACATAGCGAAATTCTACGACCCGCGCTCCCGCACGGGCATGACGGAACGAAAGAGAACGACGGCGGGAGAGTCCCCGCCGTCGTCATTTTGGCTCATGAGGTCGGCTATTGCCGCGATGCCCGGGCCATGTTGCCGTTACCGATGATGGTGAGGTTGCTCATTAGGTGGTGACGACGAGTTTGCCGCGGGCGCGGCTTTCCTGCGTGTCGGTGTGTGCCACGACGATGTCTCGCCGTGGCCGTTGCAGCATCAGCCGGGTTGTTTGTAGGGTGCCCATTCGTCCAGCACCTCGACCAGCGTCGCCGCAGACTGGTCGATCCGGTCAACAGCGCTGGCGCAGAGGTCGCTCCCGGCATCCTGACAGAGGCTTGCTGCGTTCGACTCGCTTAGCGGTGTGAGGGCATTGAGGGTCTCAGTGACCAGGACCGCGAGTTCTGGGGGCGGGGATCCAAGAGCGAGGAGCGCGGTGATGTCATCCTCGGCTGAAGCCGCAGCCTTTTGGGCATTCTTGATGCACTCCATGGATTGTATGTAGTTGTCCGGCGTACGTCCTTCGGCGGCCTTGTTGCATGCGTCAATGTTTGCCTCATAAGCTCGCCAGGTTTGCTCGTCTTGGCCAATGATGCTGGCGAACTGATCGGCGGAGCCCGCCGGAGCCGAACGCTGGGGTGGCGGTGTTGGTTTGCGTGTCTGCCTTGCATGGTCCACCGGCCCATGAGTTGGTGTTGTCTGCGGAGACGCGGGTGTGCAGCCGGCCAGCAGAAGGGCTCCGCTAGCGACGAGGGGAATAAGTTTCTTCACTGATAACACCTGCCACTCGGATTCCTAGCTCAGTTGAGGATGCGGCCGTCTGCCCGGCGGGCCGGGCCATGCATGGGCGTCGACAGGCTGTCCTCCGATTCGGGCTGAGAGGCCGGGACGCCGTGATCTGCAAAGATATCCAGGTACTCAACCGGCTCGGTCCCGGCGCTTCCAATCCAGTGGGCCGTGCCTGCGCCGATTTCTGCTGACTGGCCCGGGGCAAGGACCATGTCCTGGTCCCCGAGTCCCAGCAGGAGGCGTCCCTTCAGGACATAGATCCAGCCGTTTCCATCACGAGTGTGTGGTTCAGGCCGGGTACTGTCCGGACCTGCGGGCACTGTGCATTTGTATGCGGTGAACTGGCCTGGCTGCCGCGCCAATGGTATGCCGTTCAGCCCGCCGCTGCTGGCTTGTGGTTCCTCAGGCTGCGGATGACTGGTGCGGAGTCCGCTTCCGGCCGTGGGCTGTTGAGCATCCGCGGTCCGGCTGTGCAGATCCCGGCCGGACCGGTTGCGGTCGGCGGCTCCGGGAAGGGCCGATGGTTTCTTGGGTGAACCGGTGGGCCACAGCCGCGGAGGGCGTTCGGCGGCGACGTCTTCGATCCAGCCGATGGTGAGGAACAGGACTGCGAGGAGCGGCCACACACCGATGAACTGGGTCCACTCGCTACTTAGAACCCAAGGTATGGCTGCTGCGACGTCGTCGATCCTGTAGAGCCGGTCGATCACCATCACGTTGATCACCAGCAGGAGGTTGTGCCAGAGGTAGATGGTGAGGGCCCGGTTGTTGATGAGGTTGACGGGCTTGTCCAGATACCGAATCGGCCTGGGCAGCGCCTTCCATGATGGCGAGATTCGGAGCAACATGGCGCAGAAGCCCAGCGACCACAGTGCTTGGGCCAAGGGAATGCTATTCAAGTCCCAATTCGTGTCCTCGAGGTGGCTGGACGCCCACATGAGGCCCAGTGCCATGAGGGCCAGACCAGCGGCGAAGACGGCCCGCCGAGGCATCTTGAACAGCAGGCCGTTGTTGTGGGCGAAGCCGAGGATCCAGCAGGATCCATAGGTGGCAAAATCGGTGATGGCGCTGTTTCCCCAGTCCGGAAGAGGGACAAGACCCATGCTGAGAACTGCCATGAGGCCCAACGGCGCAAGCAGCGTGGTCCATGGCAGCCGTTGAAAGGCCTTGAGTAGAAGCGGAGACATCAGCATGAACCAGAAATATGTCCGGATGTACCACAAGCCCTCTTCAGCCTGGAGAGCCCAGGAGGATTCCACTAGACCAGCGTCAGAGCCGATGTTTTGCGGGAACGGTGGGTCCCCGAGGGGGATGAACCACAGGAGGATTTGGAGCCAGGACCCGCCGGCTCGAACTGTCGGAGTCCAGCCCTGCCAGAGCAGGAGAACCAAAACGGTTCCGCTATAAGCCCACAGCGGCAGAAGCAGGCGCCGGGTACGGCTTCTGAGAACTCCAAGTGCGGGGCGTTCAAGGGACCGTGCCATGAGGGATCCTGCGAGGGCGAACATCACGCCCATCGAGGGGAATGCCATGCTCAGCCAGACTGCGCCGGCGAAGGAATGATAGGCGACAACACGGACAAGGGCGATGGCACGCAACAGATCCAGGTACCGGTCCCGTCCGGAAACACGTGACGGAGCGGCCGGTGCCCCGCTGACGAGCGGGGTTTCTCCCACGATGCCGACGCTCGGCGACGAATCCGCGGTCTGGGGCTCCATCACGGAGCGCACCCCTTTCGGCCCCGAAGGAGAACCCCCGGAAGTCGCTGTGCCACGGCTTCCTTGCTCTGGCGCTGCTCTTCGCCCCGCACGAAAGTAGTCAACGCTTCATGCATCACACGTTCCTTTGACGTTTCTTTGACATTCGCGGACGTGACCGCCCACGATGTCGCGCATTCTTTCCAAAATCGCGATTCTGCCCAAAGTTTTAGCCCGGTCACGCCGTGCGCGAGCTGTGCTCGGCTGCCGAAAGCTGATCTTCTGGATCGTTCGGGCGGTCGGCGGCGTCCTTATGCATCGCGTACGGTGATGCGCGATATCGGCGACACAAAACCTACGGTACGGGGGATTGCACCTCGACACATGGGTATTCATTACCCTAATTTCGGTAACGAGGGCTACCTGCACCCCGGCTGAGCTGTCGGGTAATTCCTCGGGCTCGTATGGCACGGCCGCTGTGGCGACAGGAACAGCCGCGAGACCGCGAATACAGAAGCTGGACGTCTAAGTGTCGGGGCCGACGTACTCCCGGGCGGGACGATTAGGCGCAGGTCTCATTCGGCGTCTGGCACGCCGTCTCCTGGCCCTTCCACTGACTTGAGTTTGCGGCGGCGGCGCCGGCGCCAGACGAACACCAGGCCAACCGCGACAATGGGGACCAGCACCCAGCCGCCGATGTCGAGGGCGTCACCGATGGCATGGGCCAGCGCACCAGCCAGATAGGCAAGAACACTGAGGCTCGCGACCCAGGCAATGGACCCTGTGATGGTCCACAGCGCGAACTTGGGCCACGGCATCTTGGCAGCCCCCGCGGCAATGGCGCCCCAGAGCCGGACGACAATGACCCAGCGGCCGAAGAACAAGGCTGTGCCGCCGTGCCGATCGAAGAACGACTCCAGTTGGACGATGCGATTCTCATCGGCGTGGAAGCGCTGGGCAAGTCGCAGCATCAACGGGCGGCCTCCCACCCGTCCCAGTACGTAGCCAATGGTGCTCCCGATCATGGCGCCCAGGCTGCCGACGGCGATAACGGCAGCAAGGTTGAGCTCTCCGTGGCGCGCCGACGCGTAGGCGCCAAGCAGTACGGCCACGGCGGGAAGTGGTACGCCGGCGCACTGTGCCAGCACGATCACGAAGACCCCGAAGTAGTAGCCCCAGTCGGCCGCAATCTCAGCTTCCGCGGCAAAGAATCCCGCCGAGCCGAGGGCCACGAAGCGGAGGGCGGCTATTCCGGTCATCGCTCACACCTCACTTCGCTGCTCCGCCATGGTGCATAACGACGGTCCCCGCGCTGCCGCGTTTGTACTGTGGCAGTGACCCCTGCGACGACACCGGGATGGCCCTTGTATACCCTTGTGGCCCGGGCCGCGTCAAGAGCACGCTGCGGCCGCAACCCCGCCCGGAAGCCCGACACCGGTCTGGCATTTCCCGGCGCTTTGGCCCAGCCACATGCCCGGCGCAGCCATCCCCTGCCGGCGCGGCTTCGACCACCCAAGTAGTCACGCGGATCCGGGCGCGCCGAGCAAGTATTGACGGCGTGGGAATAGAGGGTCCTGCGCTTCAAAGTCGGGTAGGGACCACTCCTGTGCGGCACTTTTTTCGCGCTTACGATCCACGCAGTGAGTCAGTCAACAAGGCTCCGGAAAAAGGTCTCTCATATGCGTGGTCAACCCAAACTTCCGCCTGGCCGTGCCCGGGCGGCGCTGCTGTCAACACTGCTCGTACTTACCGGGCTGTCCGCAGGCGGCACCGCCGCTGCGGACGTGGGAACCGTCGCCCACGATGTGCTGCGGACGGGGTGGGACAACAACGAAAGCGCGCTCACGCCGTCGTCGGTCGCGTCCTCGACCTTCGGCAGGCTGTTCTCCACAGCCGTGGACGGGCAGGTGTACGCCCAGCCGCTCGTTGTCGGCGGCACCGTCGTTGCAGCGACCGAGAACAATTTCGCTTACGGATTGGACAGCGCTACGGGCGCGGCGAAGTGGGTACGCACCCTAGGGCCGGCCTGGCCGGCGTCAACAGTGAGCTGCGGCGACCTCACGCCCAACATCGGCATCACGTCCACCCCGGTCTACGACCCGGCGACAAAGTCCGTCTTCATGCTGGCCAAAACGAACGACGGAGCGAGCCCGCAGCTGCCGCACTGGTACATGCACTCCCTCGATCTGGTGACAGGGGCTGAGCGGGCCGGGTTCCCGGTCCTCATCAGCGGCGCACCGACGAACGACCCGTCCCGCCCGTTCAACGCCATGACCGCAATGCAGCGGCCCGGGCTGCTCCTCATGAACGGGGTGGTGTACGCGGGGTTCGCCAGCCACTGCGACTATGCCCCCTTCGTCGGCTACGTTGTCGGCGTGTCTACCGCCGGGCGGCAGACCACGATGTGGGCCACCGAGTCCGGCAACAGCAACGCGGAGGGCGGGATCTGGCAGTCCGGCGGAGGCCTGGTCTCGGACGGGGCCGGGCAAATCCTGTTTGCCACCGGCAACGGCATCTCGCCGAAGCCCGGTCCGGGTAAAACGCCCCCTGCAACCCTCGCCGAGTCTGTGGTCCGGCTCAATGTCGGCACCGATGGAAACCTCAAGCCGACTGACTTCTTCAGCCCGGCCAACAACGCCAAACTGGACCAGGACGACGCCGACCTCGGCTCCGGCGCCCCGATCGCCATCCCGGACGGCTACGGGACGCTGGCTCACCCGCACCTGCTGGTCCAGGCCGGCAAGGACGGTCGTGTCTACCTGCTGGACCGGGACAACCTGGGCGGCATGGGGCAGGGGCCGGCCGGCGGCGACGCCGTCCTTGACGAAGCCGGCCCGTACAGCGGAGTCTGGGGGCGGCCCGCGTTCCTCGGGACTGCCAGTGGCGGATACATCTACACCGTCGAAAACAAGGGCTACCTCCGCGCGCACAAGCTCCTGCCAACCAGCACCGGAGGCATGCAGCTCGCCTCTGTGGGGACCTCCGTCGGCACTTTCGGGTACACCTCCGGTGCGCCTTCGGTGACCTCCAACGGCACGGACGCCTCCTCGGCCCTGGTCTGGGCCGTGTATTCCACCGGCCCCACCGGCGTCGGCGCGGAACTTCGTGCCTACCGGGCCCTCCCGGACAGCAGCGGCAAGCTCCAGCAGGTCTTCACGGCCCCGCTGGGCACGGCCGCCAAGTTCTCCTCGGTGGCCACCGACAACGGCCGGGTCTTCGTGGGAACGAGGGACGGGCACATTCTGGGCTTCGGAGCGCCGACGACCTCCGCGGTAGGGGCGGCGAACACCGACCTGGGCACGGCTGCGGTGGGTGCCACCGGGGGAGGCAGCGTGACGATAACGGCCACGCGCGCGGTGACAGTCAGCGCCGTCACAGCTGCTGCCCCGTTCGGGATCGGAACTCTCACCCTGCCCCGGACCCTGGCCAAGGGCGGAAGCATGACCGTGCCCGTGACCTTTTCCCCGACTGCACCGGGGCAGGCGGACGGTGCGCTGACCGTCAAAACGTCCGACGGCGAGACTGATCTCCTGGGCGTCCACGGCGTGGGTACGAAGGACGGCCTGGGGGCGACGCCGGCCACGATCGGCTTCATGGACGTTCCCACGCAGACCAGCAGCCGCCAGACAGTCAACGTCGTCAACACCGGCACGACCGTCGCCACGGTCACTGGCGTCACGTTGCCGGCCAGCGCCGCGCTTAAGGTCGATCCAACGACAGTGCCGGCCGTGGGGCAGACGATCCAGCCGCTCACTTCGGTCCCGGTGTCCATCACGTTCAGCCCGACGACGGCGACTCCGGTGACCGACGCGCTTCTCGTCTCGAGTGATCGCGGCGCCTTGACAGTTCCGGTGACGGCGACGGCAGTGTCAGGGGCGGCCCACCTGCAGCTGCCGCCGACGCTGGACTTTGGTGACGTCGCCGTAGGCGCAGCTGCCACCTGGGACTTCACGATAGTCAACTCCGGAAATATCCCCATGACCATCACGAAGGCCAAGGCGCCACAGGGAGTCTTCTCAACCACTCTGCCGATTTCCGAGGGCCTGGTGATCCCTCCGGGTGAATCCGCCTATCAGAGTGTCACGTTCAAGCCGACAGTGGCCGGACAGGCCGGGACCCAAGACACCTACTACCTGTTCACCGCGAACGACGGCCAGGGCGAGCAGAAGGTGATGCTCACCGGGAAGGGCGTCGATGACCCCATTGCGCTCAAGGCCTACCAGATCGGTGCCGGGGACCCGAGGTCAGTCCTCGGCAGGTCACTCACTCTTGAATATCCGGTCCCGGGGGGCAAGTGCCAGGACTACAACAAAGGGGTGATTTGCTGGTCGCCGGCGACCGGGGCACACGAAGTCCACGGCGCGATCTACACCTCCTACCAGGCTGCGGGCGGCGCAGCCGGCAGCCTCGGCTTCCCGACGACCGACGGGTTGCGAACGCCTGACGGCGTGGGCCAGTACAACCACTTCTCCGGTTCGGGGGGCTCTTCGATTTACTGGTCCACGGCGACGGGGGCGCATGCGGTCCGGGGGGCCATCCGGGCGAAGTGGGCCTCACTGGGCTGGGAACGGGGCCGGCTGGGCTATCCGACGACGCATGAACTGGGAACGCCCGATGGGGTGGGCCGGTACAACCATTTCTCCGGTTCGGGGGGCTCGTCGATTTACTGGTCGCCGGCGACGGGGGCGCATGCGGTCCAGGGAGGCATCCGGGCGAGGTGGGCGTCACTCGGCTGGGAACGGGGCCGGCTGGGCTATCCGACGACGGATGAACTGGGAACGCCCGATGGGGTGGGCCGGTACAACCATTTCTCCGGGACGGGGGGCTCGTCGATTTACTGGTCGCCGGCGACGGGGGCGCACGCGGTCCAAGGAGGCATCCGGGCGAAGTGGGCCTCACTGGGCTGGGAACGCGGTCCGCTGGGCTATCCGTTGACCGATGAACTGGGAACGGCAGATGGCGTGGGCCGGTACAACCATTTCTCCGGTTCGAGGGGCTCGTCGATTTACTGGTCGCCGGCGACGGGGGCGCACGCGGTCCAGGGGGCCATCCGGACAAAGTGGGCCTCACTGGGCTGGGAACGGGGCCGGCTCGGCTATCCGTTGACCGACGAGTACGCCGTACCCGTCGGCCGGGAATCGGCGTTCCGCGGCGGGCGGCTGACATGGAACTCGCGGACAGGCGTGGTCAGCGGCTAGCTGCACTACCGGCGGAGGTTTGTGACAGGTGCTGGCTCAGGGCTGCCAGATCGCAGGCTGAGAGACCGCTGCTTCAGAAGCGGCCGAGAAGGGGCCGAAGCGCCCCTCAACGGCCCACCGGGTTTCCTCTTCGATGAGGTCTGCGTTGATCCTTGCGCCCGTCATGACACCCTCGGCCGCCGCGGTGATCACCTGAGCCATCAAGTTGGAGACATTGCCCGCCGCATACACGCCGCGGACAGCCGTCGCACCCATGGCGTCGGTCTCGACAAACCGTCCGGCCCCCGACGGATGCACCTGGGAACCCAACCCGAGTGATTCCAGAAACGCCGATCTGGCTTCCATCTGTGTTCCGACAGCCAGGGCCTCCACATCGAAGGAGGTGCCCTGGCGGAGCGTGAGCCCCGTGAGGACGGCGTCGACAGCGTTAACGGAAGCCACGGCACCGTCAACCACCGTTATGGACCGGGCGGCGAGCTGGTCCCATTCCTCGTCGGTGGGTTCGACGGTGTCGTTGAGGAAAAAGGTGATATCCGGGGACCACTGCCTGAACAACAGTGCCTGATGGACGGACAGCGGGCCTGTGCCCAGCACTCCAATCCGTTGCCCGCGGATTTCCCAGCCATGGCAGTAGGGGCAGTGCACAACGCCCTTTCCCCATTGCTCCCGCAGCCCGTCGATGGGAGGGAGTTCGTCCGTCAAGCCCGTGGTGACCAGGAGGCGCCTGCCGGAAAACCGGCGGGCGTCTCCGAGAACCACGTCGAACCCGTCGGGGGTTCGCCGCGCCGAAACGGCTTCGCCGTCAATGACCGTTCCGCCGTAGGAGAGCACCTCGCTGCGTCCGATGGACAGAAGCTCCCGGGGGTTCATGCCGTCCCTTGAAAGATACCCGTGAACACCCGCCGCCGGGGCGTTGCGTGGAGTTCCGGAATCGATGACCAGCACCGAGCGCAGCGCCCGGCCCAGCGTCGTGGCCGCGCTGAGTCCCGCCGCGCCGCCGCCAACAATGACAACGTCGTACCGTGTGGTGTCCATATAGATTTGTCCTTCGTCTGGCCCTGAAAGTTCGCCGCCGGAGTTCCCGGGCGGTTAAACCAGCTTCCACCGCACGAAGCATTTTTGACAAAGCCTGTTGCCGTTATGGCAAAGTGGGGGTATGGCAAATGAGCTTGACGATGTGCTCGGGGCCGTCGGCCCCCGGCTTCGGGCACTCCGTACGGAACGGAACCTCACCCTCGGAGATGTGTCCTCCGCATCCGGAGTGTCGGTGAGCACCCTGTCCCGCCTGGAATCCGGCCAACGCAGGCCGAACCTCGAAATCCTGCTGCCCCTCGCAAGGATGTACGGTGTTCCCCTCGATGATCTGGTTGGCGCCCCGCCCACCGGCGATCCCAGGATCCACCTCCAGCCCATCACCCACGGTGACATGACGGCCGTTCCTCTCACACGCCGCCCAGGCGGGCTGCAGGCCTTCAAGATGGTGCTCGCGGGCCATGCCCGCGGGGCAGAGCCCGACCCGCGCGTTCATGAAGGCTACGAATGGCTCTACATCCTCAACGGACGGCTGCGCCTGGTGCTGGGCGGCAAAGACTTTGAACTTCGCCCTGGCGAAGCCGCGGAATTCGATACCCGTACGCCGCACTGGTTCGCCAGTGCTGACGGCAGACCCGTCGAGTTCATCAGTCTGTTCGGACAGCAGGGCGAGCGGATGCACGTACGCGCGCGGCCCAAGTCCTCATAGCCGAAGAAGTCCGATGGTTCCGGGCATCGGTGGTCGCAGGTTCCCTTTCACCCGCATTGGGTGATGACTGTCCCGACTCGAAGCGTTACTTTGGCGAACATGTGACTGACCAGCCTCTGTCGCTAGTGAGACCTCACTAAAGGCTCCCGCCGTGCAGCGGGCGGCCCGCGGAAGGATAAGGGATGCTCAACTGTTTCCACCGGCCCACGGAAGGGCAGTCGGGGTGACGCGAATCGTCACGGGCCCGCCGGGTTGTCCGGAATGAGCGAGCCTGCCGCGTCCCCGCCAAGGATCGATCCGATGGTCGTGATTCGTTCCAGGCCGTACATCGCTGCGCTCGTGCTGGCAGCGGTCCTGGGCGTTCCCGTTTCGATCATTGCGTACGGGTTTCTCGCTTTCGTCGCGGCGCTTCAGCGGTTCGTCTTCAACGAGTTACCGAATCAGGTCCTCGGGGGTCCTGCTCCTGCGTGGTGGCCGGTTCCATGGTTGGCGCTGTGTGGGCTATTGACGGCGTTGACCATCCGGTACCTGCCGGGAAACGGCGGCCACTCACCCGCTTTCGGATTCAAGACGGGCGGCGGTCCGCCCACCGGCCAGGAGCTCGTGGGCATCGTACTCGCAGCGCTGACCACGCTCAGCCTGGGTGCGGTGCTCGGGCCTGAAGGGCCGCTGATCGCGATCGGTGGCGGCCTCGGGGCGCTGGCGGTGCGGCTGGTGAAAAAGGACGCTCCGCCGATGTCCCTGACGATCATGGCGTCCGCCGGCAGCTTCGCGGCGATCAGTACGTTGCTCGGGTCTCCCGTTCTCGGTGCATTCCTGATCATGGAGGCCGCCGGGATCGGGGGAATGACGCTGAGCCTGGTCGCCCTGCCCGGCCTGATCGCTTCTGGCGTCGGGGCGCTGGTGTTCGTCGGACTGGACGGCTGGACCGGGCTGGGCAGCTTCTCGCTGGCGCTGCCCGTGGTGCCGCCTGCAGTGTCGCCGACGTTGGCGACGATGGGCTGGGCGGTGATCATGGGCGCGGTCGGCGCGCTGTTGGGATGGCTGATCCGCTGGGTCGCGCTGTCGCTGCGTCCGGTCGTGCATCTGAACCGGGTGCTGGTGACGTCTGCGCTCGGCTTGCTGATCGGTCTTACCGCGATGGCCTACCAGTTGATCTCCGGGCACAGTTTTACGCAGGTGTTGTTCTCGGGGCAGGACGCACTGCCGGAGCTGGTGGAACATGCCGCGGACTACCCGCTTGCTGTGCTGGTCCTGCTGATCGCTTGTAAGACCTTGGTCTACGGCCTCTCGCTGAGCGCATTTCGGGGCGGGCCGGTGTTCCCGTCGATGTTTATCGGTGCGGCGCTAGGTATTGCTGCGAGCGGGTTGCCCGGCATGAATCTCGCGGCAGGGATCGGCATGGGCATGGGAGCCATGTGCGCAGCTATGCTGCGGCTGCCGTTGACGTCGACGCTGCTGGCCACGCTGCTGCTGGGTGTGGACGGTGTGGCGGTAACACCCCAGGTGGTGGTGGCTGTGGCGGTGGCCTTCGTGATCACCAATGCGCTCCCGGTCCCGGGCCCGACGGCGTCCGTGACGCCTGACGATCCCGGCGGCGTCCAACATCAAGCCCCCTTGAGGGCCAACCATGCAACTGAGATCTCGAGCGCGGGCCCGTTGACCGCACGGGACCGCAGGATCGCCTGGCTGTTCATCATTGGCTCGAGTCTGTTCGCCCTGGGGGCTGTGCCGTTCTACGCCGAGGCCGTGGGATTGCACTGGTGTGGACTCACGTTCTTCGTCGGTTCGCTGTTCTTCACCTGTGCTGCGTTCCTGCAGTACCGCGAAGCCGTTGACGCGCTCCCGGCCATGGGTTCCTCGCGGCGCCAGTCGCTGTGGGCATGGGCGCCGCGGAATCTCGTCTGGCTCGCTGGCGCGCTTCAACTTGCCGGCACGCTGTGGTTCAACTGGAGTACGGCGAACGCGCTGCTGGTCAACCTCAGTGCGGCGCTCGCCGAGCAGCGGGTGTGGCGGCCCGACGCTCTCGGCTCAGTCGCTTTCCTCGCGTCGAGCGCTGTGGCGTTACATTACGCCGGTCGCGGAACCATTGAAGGTAGGCCCAGGCCGCGGGCGTGGAAGATCGGCGTGATCAACGTCGCTGGCTCTGTTGCGTTCGGCATCTCTGCCGCCGCGGCCTTTGTCATACCGTCGAGCGGCGATCTCTGGAACGCCGAGCTCTCCAATCTCGGCACCCTCGTGGGAGCCCTGTGCTTCCTCGCCGGCGCGGTTCTGATGCTCAGTCCGGAATCCACCGACGCCACGGTTCCTGCGGACCCGGGAACTCATCCGTAACCCCTTTGCAACAGTTTCTGAAGGAGAAGTGATGTCAGTAAATTCCCAGCAAGCGGCTGCCGACGCGGCCCTGTTTGGCAACCGATTCGTGACCCAGGAGGTTCCCAGCCGGGAGTTCCCGGAGACCGGCATTCCTGCTGAGGACGCCCTGCGGCTGGTGTCTGAGGACCTGGCGCTGGAGGGTGATCCGGCCCGGAACCTGGCCACCTTCGTGACGACATGGATGGAGCCGCAGGCCCAGCAGATCATCGCCGCGAACCTGCACCGCAATTTCATCGACCACGCCGAATATCCCCGCACGGCCGAGATCGAGCAGCGCTGCATTCGGATGCTCGCCGACCTCTTCCACGCGCCCGGCGAGACGACGGGAGCCCGAACCCAGGGATCCTCCGAGGCAATCATGCTCGGGGGGCTGTCCCTGAAGTGGAACTGGCGCAAGCGCCGCGAGGCCGCCGGTGCGTCGACGTCGAGCCCCAATCTGGTGTTCGGCGGCGACGTGCACGTGGTGTGGGAGAAGTTCTGCCGCTACTTCGACGTCGAACCACGGATCGTGCCACTGCAGCCGGGGAAATACACGATCGGCCCGGACGACGTGCAGGCCCATGTCGATGAGAACACCATCGGTGTCGCAGCCGTGCTGGGTACGACGTTCACCGGGCACAAGGACGACATCGTCGGCATCAACGACCTGCTGCTTCGGATCAAGCGCGAGCGGGGCCTTGACGTGCCGTTGCACGTGGACGGGGCAAGTGGGGGATTCGTCTGGCCCTTCCTCTACCCGGACTCCGCGTGGGACTTCCGGCTCGAGCAGGTCCACTCGATCAACGTCTCCGGGCACAAGTTCGGACTGGTTTATCCCGGCATCGGCTGGCTGATCTTCCGGGAGAAGGCCGATCTGGCCAAGGACCTCGTCTTCGAGGAGAACTACCTCGGCAAGACCGACTCGACGTTCACCCTGAACTTCTCCACGGGCTCGGCGATGGTCCTCGCCCAGTACTACAACTTCGTGCGCTATGGCCGTGCCGGTTACACCTACATCATGCGGAACATGCAGACCAACGCCCGCGTCCTCGCCGAGAAATTGGAGGCCATGGGCCGGTTCGAGATCATCGGCCCCGACGAGGAGCAGCTTCCCCTGGTCGCGTTCCGGCTCTCCGCCGACCCCGGGTACAACGAGTTCGACATCGCCTGGCAGCTTGCGGCCGAGCGCGGCTGGATGGTGCCGGCCTACACTCTGCCACCGAACGCCCAGGACGTGACCATCATGAGGGCCCTGGTCAAGGAAACGATGAGCCGGGAGCACGTCGATACGCTCGCCCGGGACATCGAAGAGGCGTGCTCCACTTTGGCGAAGAAGGGCGGTGCGCACGAATCCGAACGCAAGAAGATCGTCACCGGACCCGGCCACTGACTATTACGGTGGCTGGCGGGTTGCTAGGCTCGGCGTCACGACTACTTCGGGAGGTCTGATGCCGGGTCGATTTTGGGGACGAAGGGGCCAGCAGGTCAGTGAGCAGGCCCGAGCCCGGGCCGATATCGCGAATCCTGTGTACAAGGAGATAGCGCTCCAGCTCACGTCCACCGCCGAGAACTCCACTCCGGACTGGACCACCTCCTTCGGCTACATCGAGGACATCGGTGACGGCCGGGGCTACACCGCCGGACTGGTGGGCTGGTGCAGCGGCACCGGCGACATGCTCGAGCTTTTGCAGTCATACACAAAGGCCGCCCCGGGAAATCCGCTGGGGCAGTACACGCGCCTGCTGGAGCAGATCATGGACGCGGGCTCCAGAGATCGGCCTGCGCTGAGCCACCGGCTATTGGACCCCTCCTTCGTGGCGGACTGGAGCTCGGCGGCAGGTGACCCTGCCTTCCAGCGGGTCCAGCAGGAGGAACGGGACCGGGTCTACTGGGGGCCAGCGCTGGAGGAAGCAACCCGGGACGGGGTTGGGCCACTGGGGCTTGCGATCTACTACGACGTATCTGTCAACCACGGACCTGGGGACGACGAGGAGTCGTTTGGCGGCATTCTGGCCGCGGCCCGGCAAGCGCGCCGCCCCCCGGCCCAGGGCGGGGACGAGTCCAAGTACCTCTCCGCCGTGGTGGATGCCCGGGTGAGGATCCTCAAGGCCTGGGGTGACTACCAGCGGAGCGGGCGCCAGGGCATCCACTACGGACTCCTGAAGGCTGGCAACCTGGAGCTCATCCCGCCGTTTAGCTGGTCCGTCTACGGCGACACATTCGAGCTCGGATCGTATCCGGAACCACGGTAGGCGGCCACTGTTCCAAGGTTGCGCAGGCCCCAACCAACGTGTGGACAGGGGGCCTGCCGGGTTCGTCCAGTTCAGGCTGCGTGCCAGTGGACCGGGAGCGTCTTCAAGCCATAGACGATGGTGCTGTCCATCCGCTCAAGGGGGGCTCCCGGGACGAGGGCCAGCCCGGGGAGTCGGGACAGGACGGCTTCCAGTGCGATCTTTGCCTCGAGCCTGGCCAGCGGTGCACCGAGGCAGAAGTGAATGCCGTGGCCGAACGCCAGATGCCGGATCTGGCCCCTGTCGACGTCGAACCGGTCAGGGTGCTGGAACTGGCGCTCGTCGCGGTTCGCGGAGCCGATCCAGGCCACCAGCGGGGCACCGGCCGGAATTTGAACGTCGCCCAGGGTGGTGTCAGCAACGGTCACGCGATACATGGACTGCACGGGCGAGCGGAAGCGGAGCACTTCCTCTATGGCCTGAGGTATCAGTGACGGTTCCGCCAGTAGGCGTTCGATGGTGCCGGGCACTTCGGTGAAACTGAGAACGGCGTTGCCGATCAGGTTGGTCGTTGTTTCATTGCCGGCGACGAGCAGCAGACTGCAGAAGCCCAGCAGTTCGGCCACACTCAGTTTCTGCCCGTCAATCTCGGCGGAGAGCAGGTTGCTGATCAAATCGTGGCCGGGCCGGCTCCGGCGCTCTTCGATCAGGTTCAGGAAGTATCCGGTCATTTCCATGTTGGTGGCGTGGTGGTCCTCGTTCGTCCCACCGGCCCGCGTCTGGCTGACGATGACATCGGACCACTGTTTGAAGCGGTCACGGTCCTCGGCGGGAATGCCCATAAGTTCCGAGATCACGATGACCGGCAGCGGGTAGGCCAATGCCTGGATCAGATCCGCTGTTCCGCGGGACAAGATCCCCTCCAACAGCTCGTCCGTGAGCGTTGAGATGCGGGGAGCAAGCGCATCCACGGCTTTCGGCGTGAACGCCTGGGTTACCAGCGAGCGCAATTGCCGGTGCCGCGGCGGGTCGGTGGTGATCAGGCTGGCCGCGAACAGCTGACCTGTCTCGGAGGGATCGTCGCCGCCCATCCGGGAGGAAAACCTGGCATGTTCGGAGAGCGCCCGCTGCACGTCGTCGTACCGGAAGACATGCCACGTCCCCGACTGCTCGTCGTGGAAGACGGGTGCAGCTTCCCTCATCCGCCCGTAGTGGGGAAAGGGATCCAGCGGATTCTCATGTTCCGGCGCGAAGTCCATGGCTGGCCTCTCTACTCAGCCCTGCGGTTCGTCCGTCTAGGCGAACCGCCGGGTTGATGGACCGTGGGACCCTGAGTGTATCGGATGCCCGCTCCGCGCGTCAGTAGGAAACTGAAGCCCTCTCCGAGGCGCCGGCGTGGCGGGAGGCGTCCTACTTGTCCTGCTGCCGGCGCACCATCTCGGTGATCCAGGCCGGCGCGAACGGCGATGTGCAGCCCGGGGGAGTCGGGTAGTCCTTGAGCACCTCCAGGCGCTCACCGATGGCGAGTGCCCGGGCTCGGTGCTCCGCGTGCTCGATCCCGATCTGAGCCAGGCAGTGGTTCATGGCCCACTGCAGGCGGTCCGGGGCGTCCTTCATTTCCGCCTCGATGAGGTCTAGCAGTCCCGGGAGGTCCAGACCCACCGGGTTCTTCGCCACGCGTTCGGTGGTCAGCGCCCAGCCGGCAGCCGCCACCACCGGATCCGGGTCGGCGGACCACGCCAGGCGCAGTTCCTCGGAGTGCGGGTTCTTCTTCACCACGTAATTGACGAGCCAGTCCTGCACCTTCGGAGCGCGGGCTTCGCGCATCATGACGTCCAGCTCGTTCCGCTCGAACGCCTTCGGACGGCAGATCAGGATTGCGAGCAGACGTGCCGCCGTGTCACCCGTCTGCCAGAGCTGGCGCGCAAGTTCGTGCTGGATCTTCAGCCGCTTCGCGATCGCGCGCAGTTTGCTGAGGTTCGCACCGTGATCGTCACCGTGCCTCTCGTTCACTGCGCGGACCTTCGGGTCCTCGAGCGCGGCCAGTTCGGCCAACACCTCGGCCACCGTCGTCCCGGCCATCACAGCCTCCTGTCCCTAGGTCTGGGATCCAGCGTAGTAGGAAACGCGGTCCAGTAGGTGTCAGGCAAACGCACCGGCAAGAACCAGCAGCGGGCCTGGCCGCGACGCTCTTCGAAGAAGCCGGCCTGGCCGGGCAAAAGTCGGGCGTTGGGCTCGGCGGTTCTGGTCACTAGTCGTTGCCAAAGCAACGTGAGGGGTCCAAGGTGAGGTAATTCACATTGTTGAGGGTCCGGTGCGGCTCATGAGGGACCCGCGCAACTGTTTGGAGGTCACCCATGAGCACAACTGAAGACAAGGTGTTCGACGCAACTCCCGAGGGTGATGAACCGGAACTCAAGCGGGTCCTGGGGCCCAAGCTCCTGCTCCTGTTCATCGTCGGAGACATCCTCGGTGCCGGTGTGTACGCCGTTACGGGGACCATGGCCGGCACGGTCGGCGGCCTCGTCTGGCTGCCGTTCCTGCTTGCGTTCATCGTCGCGACGCTGACCGCCTTCTCCTACCTTGAGCTTGTCACGCAGTACCCGCAGGCAGCCGGTGCAGCGCTCTACGCCCACAAGGCGTTCGGGATCCACTTCGTGACCTTCCTGGTTGCCTTCGCCGTCGTCTGCTCCGGCATCACAAGCGCCTCGACTTCCGCAAACGTGCTCGCCCAAAACCTCTTCGGGGGCCTCGTGGTCAACGGCTGGATGGGCATGCCAGGACAGGGAGCGATCACCGCCGTCGCGATGGGCTTTATGCTGCTCCTGGCGGCGATCAACCTGCGCGGCGTGGGCGAGAGCGTGAAGTTCAACGTGGTGCTCACCCTCATCGAGATGACCGCTCTCTGCATTGTGATCGGCGTCGGCTTTTACGTGATGGCCCAGGGAACGGGGAACTTCGCGGAGATCACAGTCTTCACCGACTCCCAGGACAAGGGCCTGTTCCTGGCAGTCACCGCCGCCACCTCCATCGCGTTCTTTGCCATGGTCGGCTTCGAGGACTCGGTGAACATGGTCGAGGAGACCCGGAATCCCGAGCGGATCTTCCCCCGGACCATGCTGACCGGTCTCGGCATCGCGGTGATCCTCTACATGCTGGTGGCCGTGTCCGTGGTTACCGTGCTTACGCCCGCCGAACTCGAAGGGATCAGGGAAGCCGAAGGCGCCGCGCTCCTCGAAGTGGTACATAAGGGCTCGCCGGACTTCCCGATCGACAAGGTTTTTCCGTTCCTCGCGGTCTTCGCCGTCGCCAACACCGCATTGATCAACATGTTGATGGCCAGCCGCCTGATCTACGGCATGGCCCGTCAGAATGTCCTGCCGCGGCAGCTCGGAAGGGTTCTCCCGGGGCGCCGCACGCCGTGGGCCGGAATCGCATTCTCGACCATCCTCGCGCTGGGACTCATCTGGTACGTTACGAGCGACCCGGACAGCAACGTCGTGGCGAACCTCTCGGGTACGACGGCGTTCCTGCTGCTGTGCGTCTTCACCGTGGTGAATGTGGCCTGCCTCGTGCTGCGCCGCAAGCGGGACCCCAGCCGCCAGGTGTTCTTCACCTCGCCGGGGCAGCTTCCGGTCGTGGCGGCCTTGCTGTGTGCCTTCCTCGCCGGTCCGTGGGTGGGCCGGCCCGTCATCCAGTATCAGATCGCCGGGGGCCTGATGGCGATCGGCGTTGTGCTGTGGTTCGTCACCTGGTTGATCACCAGGAACTCCAATGCCCGGCCGGGCGAACCGGTCGGCATTCAGAACGTCGGCAAAGATGACCAAGTCCCGCCGCTGCCACCCGGCCGCTGACCTTGTGCCGAACCCGGTAGCCGCACCGGCGCCGTCGGCCTAAATGGCGTCGGTTGCTTCCAGCCGGCCTGTACGAACCGCGTCGGCAAAGGCCTGGTAGTCCTGTTCGTTCTGGTCGGCGTAGCGTTCGGAAAAGTCGGTGATCGACCGGTCGAACTTATCGCTTTTGCCCAGGTAAGCGGCGAACGCGATCGGATCGCCGGACCGGGCGTGGGCACGGGCGAGGGTCCATCCGCAGACGTGGGCATAAAGTGTCATGCCGAGCGGTTTCATCGTCTCCACCAGGGCTGAGCCCTTCATGTCACGCAGCTGGCGCCAGTACAGGTACCGGTTGTCCTGTTCCCCCTTGGTCCACCCGAGGAAGATGTCGCTCGCGGCCTGCATCATCCGCTGCCCTTGCACCACACGCTCGCCCGGCTGCTTGTAGCGGCTCTTCGGCAAGTGGTCCTCAAGTACCGACCTCGTGGCCTCCTTGACCTGCAGGAACAGCGGATCCTGCTCGTCGCGCCCCTGGAGCAAGGCGATGAACGCCCGGGTGCCGACGCTGCCGACCCCCACCACCTTGCGGGCGACGTCGATGACTTCGAAACGCTCAAGAAGGATACGCCGGTCGTCGGGCAGCGTGGCCCGGTAGGAACGAAGCTGCGAGCGAATAGCGCGCTGAACTTCATTGCCGGACATGCCGTAGGACTTGCCCAGTTCCCGGGCGGGGACGACCATGGGCGGCTGACTGACGATGCGGTATTTCCCGTCCACGCGCTCGGCGAGCTTGGAGAGCGCCTGCAGGCTGTCACGGGTGTGGGCCTTTGCGACGTTCTGCCGCGCCGACTTTTCCATGCCCGCGGCGGCCTTCTTGAGGGCCTTGCCCTTCTGGCTTGACACGGCCAACGACAGAGTTTCCAGGAGTTGCTCTTCGGACAGGCGGGCATACCAGATGTCCAGGGTGCCCATCTGCGCGAACTCCGACATCGCTTCGCGGTACGCCCGCACGGCGGCGACGGTGACATCCCGTGTTTCTTCCGCGGTGAAAGCGTTATTCCGCGCCGCGATGGTGAAGCTCGCCGCCATGCGCTTGACGTCGTACTCGAACGGGCCCGGGAGTGTCTCGTCGAAGTCGTTCAGGTCGAACAGCAGGGTCCGCTCAGGCGAAGCGAAGACGCCGAAGTTGGACAGGTGGGCGTCCCCGCACAGCTGGGACACCAGGCCAGCCCGGGGGGTGTCTTTCAGGTCGGCGGCCATGATCTTGGCCGCACCGCGGTAAAACGTGAACGGCGAGACCAGCATCCGGCCGTGACGCACCGGCACCAGGTCCTGTTCCCGGGTGAGGTTCTGTTCTTCGAGCAGCGCGACCGGATCGGGGCGGTCGGCAGCCGGAGTCCATCCTGTGTGGCTGGACACGGGCGTCTGCTCCCGGCACCCTTTGCCCTTCGCGCGACGTTCCTCGACGCTCGGGTGCTTGACTTTGGTTTCGGCCATGATCGGCAACCTCCCACTTACGTCAGGAACTGCCACCGGCACTAGGTGCCCGGCGCCAGTCCCGGCTGAGCGCGCAAAGGCGCCTTGGCTCCGTGCTCATCAAAAATGGCTGCGTAGTCACGTATCTCGACCGCCGTCACAATGCGATTGTGGCCTCGAAGCGCCCAATCGTCAACGCACTGCCGGCGCACCACTCGTTGCTGAAGCGTGGCCCGCGTGGCCGGCAGCATTGCAACCCCTAACCGGGTTCCCTGCGTGGCTTGACATCGGTGTGGCCGGCGCCGGTTTCCTCCGGGCCCAGGGCCAGCCGGTGATGGAGCCTCTCGATCTGCGCCGTCAGCCGGGCGAGCTCCTCGCTCCTCGCGGATTCGCCGGCTTTCGTCCGCGCGGCGGTTGCGGCGGCCACGCTTTCAACCAGCCAGGAAGACACAGTGGCGGTGACCATACTCAAGACGACGAAGCCGCCGATCATCAGCGCGGCCGCAGCCCAACGACCAAGGACGGTGACCGGATAGAAGTCGCCATAACCAATGGTGGTGATGGTGACCATCGCCCACCACAGGGAATCACCCATCGTAGTGATATTCGCGTTCTCGGCGCCCTTTTCGAAGCTGAGGACGCTCAGGGCCACGGTGTAGACAAGAATGACGGCGGATGCAATGACGTAGGCCATGACGCGCGCCCTGATGGCCGTTCCCGGTGCACGGTCCATCACTTGACGCAACGTGAAGGGCCGCAGGAGCCGCAATGGCCGCATCACCGGGAGCACCACCATCAGCAACTCCAAAGGGTGGCGGATGAACCATCGACCCGGCCGGGGCGCCAGGAGCAGTTTCACGACGTAGTCGATGCCGAAGGCAGCCCATGTTGTCCAGATGACAATCACCAGAGCGTCCGCGTAGGGGGCGGGCGGTTCCGCAATGATCAGAACGGAATACGCCGCCAGGAAAAGGAAGGCCGCGCCGACGAGGGGCCACTCGGAATACTTCTTCCACGTCTCTTGCTTCATGGCTGAATCGTAGGACGTTGTTCCCCGGATGTCCTCAGAAAATGCCCGGCCGGATGCTTTTGCGGACGGCAGCGCTGTCTTCCCCCGAACAGAAACGAGAACTGCGATGACAGCCGGCCCTGGCGGCGGTACATTGGGCTTCTGCGGTGCCGGCCCGCGCCGGGCACGTCAGATCACTAAGCCAGCACCCGGCGGAGGCGAAGGCCATGGCGGAAAATCAGGGCAAGGACGGAAACGGACGCAAGGGTGCGCGTGAAGCCCCCGTGCATGAGCGAAACCTCGCCAGCGAGCTGGGAACCGTCGAACAGAACCTCCTGCTACGAATCCAGGATTTCGGTGATCCACGCCAGGAATGGCGGCGCCTGTTCTCGGAGCTGTATGGCACATTTCTGCTCGTCATCGTGGCTGCCGGGGGTGGAATGATGAGCCAGGCCTTCCCCGGTGTCATCAGCCGCACGGCGGCCGTGGTGGCTCCAGGCTTGATGGTGATGGGGATCATCCTGTTCATGGGCAAGGTTTCGGGTGCCCATTTGAACCCTGCAGTCAGCCTCGCTTTCGCGCTCCGCGGCGACTTCCCATGGCGCCGGGTGCCGGGCTACATTGTCGTTCAGCTCCTCGGCGCGACGCTGGCCTGTCTGCTGCTGCAGGCCGTGATCGGCGTCTCCGCCACCTTCGGTTCGAACTACCCGGCTGCGGATTACTCTGCGGGCGCCGCGTTCTGGATGGAGGCGCTGCTGACGCTGGCGTTGGTCAGCGTCATCCTCGGAACGGCCTCCGGGGCCCAGAACATCGGGCTGCTCGGGGCATTCGCGGTAGGCGGCTACATCGCCGTGGCCGGTCTGTGGGGCAGTCCCATCTCGGGCACATCGATGAATCCGGCACGAACGTTCGGGCCCGATCTTGTGGGCGGAAATTTCAGCCACTACTGGGTGTATGTCGCCGGGCCACTGGCCGGTGCGGCGGCCGCCGTCGGTATCGCTTTCATTTTGCGCGGCGCCGGCGGCGGAAAATCTGGTTCCGAAGCTGCGCAGGGGGCTCTCTTCACTGAGGCCGCCACAGAAAAGGGAGCATAGCGGTCGGTTGGACGGCGCGTCCGTAACGCCGTGACCGCCGAGGCCAACACGGAAGGAAGCGCGAACAGGCACAGCCGTGTCAGGATCAGTTATGTCCCAACGCCTGATGCTGCTCGACACCGCGTCGCTGTACTTCCGCGCCTTCTACGGCGTGCCCGACACGATCCGCCGCGCCGACGGCACGCCGGTGAACGCCGTGCGTGGCCTGCTGGACATGATCGCCCGGCTTACTGCCGACCACGAGGCGACGCACCTCGTGGCGTGCTGGGACGACGACTGGCGTCCGCAGTGGCGGGTGGACCTTATCCCGACGTACAAGTCACACCGGGTCGCCGAGGTGGTGGAGGGTGCCCCCGATGTGGAGATCGTGCCGGACGGACTCACGGCGCAAATACCCATGATCCGCCGGGTGCTCGACCTGGCGGGCATCGCCGTCGTGGGGGCCGCCAGTCATGAGGCCGACGACGTCGTCGGCACCTATGCCAGTCACGCGGAGTTTCCCGTCGACGTCGTGACGGGGGACCGCGACCTCTTCCAGGTGGTCGACGACGCCCGTCAGGTGCGGGTGGTCTACACCGCGCGCGGCATGAGGAACCTCGAAGTCCTCACCGACGCGGTGGTCGTCGAAAAGTACCGCGTGCTGCCCGTGCAATACGCCGATTACGCGACCCTCCGCGGCGACAGCTCCGACGGTCTGCCCGGTGTCGCCGACATCGGCGAGAAGACCGCCGCGTCCCTGCTCGGAGACTACGGCACCCTCGACGGGCTGCTCACGGCGGCGGCGGATGCTGGAAGCGGACTGTCCGCGTCCGTGCGGTCGAAGCTCGCGGCGGCCGCGGATTACCTTGCGGTCGCTCCCGCCGTCGTGGGTGTGGTGCGCGACCTCGAGCTGCCCACTCTTGAGGAGGCCGGCGCGGAACTGCGGCCTGTCGCCGGTGAGTCCCGCGTCGAGCTGGAGCGTCTCGCGGCTGACTGGAACCTCGGCGGCTCGGTCAGGCGGCTGCTTAAGGCGCTGGACCGGCGCCGATGAGGGCAAGGCGCAATTTGTCGAAGGCAGTGACGGGCGGGCACGGCGCCTGACCGACCGCGACTAGGGCCACGAGGCCGATGCCAGGAGCGCGAAGAGCGGTTCGAAGTCGTACATGCGGGTGCTGTTGCTCATCACGACGACGCCGAGACCTCGGTCGGGGTAGAGGCGCATGACGTTCCAGAAGCCCGCGCCGGCGCCGAAATGCTCCACCCAGTCCCCGCTGGCCTTTGTGGGCCGGCGAAACCACCCGGTTCCGTGGTCGAAGGGCTTGCCCGCCTGGTCAATGGAGCGCATGCGGCGGGCGGCCTGGGCGGACAGGACCCGGACGCCGTCGATCTCGCCGTCGCGAAGGTGCAGGCGAAGGAACCTGCCGGCGTCCAAAACGTCGCCCACCAGGCCACCGTAGGCGGGTCCGTCCACGTAGAACGGATTCAGTGACAGGTACTGCCCGTGACGGTCGCCGGCGATCCCGCCGGGCAACAGGCCGCGGAGCAAAGGATCCACGATCCGGGGCGCCTTGACATACCCGGTCGCAATGTCCGCGCCCTCTTCATAGCGGAACCCGGTGTGTTCCATGCCGGCGGGTCGCAGGACGGACTGCTGGATATACGCCTCGAAGGGCACCCCGGCCGCGGCGGCGATGACCTCTCCGGCGGCAAGGTAGCCGACGTTGGAATACCTGGCGCTCTGCCCGGCCGGGTAGCGGTAGCCGCGGCGCCTGCTCATGAGGCGCCGGAGCAGGGCCCCGGGGTCCGGCGGATCCGCGTCGGCCGGGTGAACCCAGCGGACGGGCATCGGGTTGCCGAAACCGGCGGTGTGGTTGAGTAGCTGGCCCACACGCGGCGTCGAGGTCCCCGGCGCCTGAAGGTACCCAACGTACTCGCCGATCGGGGCCCTCAGATCGAGGCGGCCCTCGTCCACCAGCCGGAGCGCAGCCGTCGCCGTCACGATCTTGGACATGGAGAACCACAGATACGACGTCGAGGCGGTTGCGGGCCTGTTCGCTGCACGGTTGGCGAGACCGTAACCGGCGGCGAGGAGCACCCTCTCACGATTCACCACGGCCATCGAAAAGCCCGGGACGCTGCCCCGACGCATCATCGTGGTGACCGCCGCCGAAGCGCCGCTGGGTGGCCTGCCCGCCGCGATGATTTCGCCCGGCCCGTCCGCGTCGGTGCCATCTGTCGCCATGGTTCCCTTTCATCACGTCGGTCTGGTTTCGCCGGCACGATGCATTCCGAGTCCGACGATGCTTTACGCTCCAGTAGCGCTCAGGGGTCAGACGGCGTAGCGAAGAATTCCTGCGGCCTGCGCTTTCTCCGGCATGTCGGATTGGCGCACGGCAAGAACCCGCGCACCCGTTCCGAGTGCCCGCCGGGCGATTTCCTCGATCACATTGTTGCCCGCGTCCGCGTCCAGGGTGAGCACGCCGTCGTCCCCGACGGAACCGTTGACCGCCGCGTCCATGTCCACCACAAGCGTCTCCACCGCGCCGAAGGCAGCGGCCCGTGCCAGATCGCTCAGATCCGTCGCCGCGCGAGAGTTGGTGCGGCGTTCTTCAAACGTCGTTTGCAGGGCCACAAGATCGGCCGCGTAAATCCGGTCCAGCACACCGCGCGCGGCGTCCGCCAATTGGGTCGCGGTCAGCTCGTCCGGGTTACCTTCGATGACCTCGGCAGCGACGTGCGCGTATCCCGTGAGATTGCGGTAAATGCTCCTGAGTGGCTCCGCCGCAGCGATCACCAGCGGCAGGGATTGTCCGTTCAACATCGGACGAAGCACGTGATCCACGGACCGGGCGTATTGGGTTAGCCGCACCTTTCGTCCCTCGTCGCCCTGCAGCCGCCCGGAGGGGGAACGACCGCCGATCGAATCGAGCCCCACGGCACTTGCGGCGTCAGCCGGCATTCCAGGGACGGTGACTTCTTCGGCCGGCCGGTCGGCCGAGACCTCAATGAGCCGGGCCCCGTTCTGCGAGATCGCGAGCACAAGCGCCGCGTTGGGGAACGTTATGGCGCGAAGGAGCGGTGTGATGGCGAACCGATCAGTCACGCTCACCTGGTCTTCGAGATCGTTCGGCAAACGGAACTCAAGAACCGACGTCGGCGTCGCGAAGATGGCTAAACTGCGGCCCATATCGAACCAGAACTCCGGGGCCTCCAACAGTTCGTTGAGAAACGCTTCTATGGCAGCGACGGATTCTTTGCCGCTTCCCTCCTGGAGCTGTTTGATGGCAGAACCGAACAAAGAACGCGCTTTGGTCTGATTCTTCTCCGAATCGGCCGGGACGCTGCTTGTCGAAAGATAGATGGTGACGCTGTGCGGATCGCGTACAGCCGCCAGGCGTTCCAAGTCGTACCGGGTCGGCATGTCAATATGCATGGGGTGCTCCTTGTTGTTATCCCTGCGTTCAAAAGGACGGCGACGGGCATGCTCCACCTGCTTGCTGCTGACTGCCCCGCCGAGGCCCGGCAATACCGGGTCAGCCCAGCATCAGACCCTCAACTGCTCGTGTCAACAGACGGCGGGAACGGCACGAAGGCCGGTTCGTGCAATCAGCGGAAGCGAAAGGAATGTGCCTTGACGCAGGGATCCAAAGCGGAGGACGCTCGTAACAGGCCCTCCGGCAGTCCCGGACTCCGCACAACCTTGACCCGGCAGAACCTTGGCGCCCCAGGTCCACACCGTTGAACACCGACTCGAGGAGAGCACCATGAGCCCACAATTCAACGAGCTGCTGACCCGCCAGGTCGGCAATGAGTTCGCAGCGTCGCAGCAGTACATCGCCATCGCCGCCTGGTTCGACGGGCAGGACCTTCCCCAGCTTGCCAAGCACTTCTACCGCCAATCCCTGGAGGAGCGGAACCACGCCATGATGATGGTCCGGTACATCCTGGACCGTGGCATCAAGATCACCATCCCGGGGATCGACCCGGTACGGAACGACTTCACCTCGGCAGAGGAACCCCTGGTCCTTGCCCTCGCCCAGGAGGTTGAGGTCACTGACCGCATCAAGGAACTTTTTGCCGCGGCCCGGGCGGAAAACGATCCCCTGGGTGAACAGTTCATGCTCTGGTTCCTCAAGGAGCAGGTCGAGGAGGTCGCCTCGATGTCCACGCTGCTGAACGTCGCCCGCCGGGCGGACAACCTGTTCGACGTCGAGACCTTCCTGGCCCGCGAACGGGTGGGGGACGCCGGCCAGCACGGGGGAGGAGGCCACGGTGGTCGTCACGGCCACAGAGGCGGCCACGGCGGACCCCCCGAGGACACCGGCACACCGGAGGCTGCGGGCGGCTCACTCTAGCGAAGAAGAGGGCCTCCCCAGCGGCGAACGCCATCCTGCAATAATCAGACAATGGTGCTGCAGTACACCTTCACGGCCCGCTTGTGGCTCTATCCGGGCGAAGCCGGGTGGCACTTCCTCACGGTTCCGGAGGAGGTGGCGGCGGTAGTCCGGGAGGACACCGAAGCGGGAGACCAGGTCAGCGTCCACCTCGAGGTGCCCGCCGCTGGCTGAGCCGCCGCCGCTGATCCGGATGCTCCTGCGCATCTAGCCGCTGCTCTGGCGCGCACAGGGCAAGGGGACGAGAATGGGCACGTGCTCCCCACTAGCCCCGGCGGGGACGGCGAGGTGATGAACGCCGCCGCTCGAAAGATCCAGCGCATCTTCCTCACGCTGACGCTGGGCAATACCCTTGCGGCCTCGTTCATCTGGGGGATCAACACCCTCTTCCTGTTGGACGCCGGACTCAGCAATCTGGAGGCTTTTGCGGCAAACGCCTTTTTCACGGCCGGGATGGTTCTGTTCGAGGTGCCCACCGGAGTGATTGCCGACGGGTGGGGCCGGCGCGTGTCGTTCCTGCTCGGCACGGCGACACTGGCCATCTCCACTTACCTCTACTACCTGCTCTGGCAGTTTTCCGCCCCCTTCTGGTGGTGGGCGGTGGTGTCCGTTCTACTCGGGTTGGGCTTCACTTTCTTCTCCGGAGCCGTGGAGGCCTGGCTCGTCGACGCGTTGCGGTTCTCGGGGTACGAGGGCGGGCTGGAGACGGTGCTCGGGAGGGGACTGATGGTGTCGGGTGTGGCGATGCTCGCCGGCTCGGTCGCCGGCGGAGTGATCGCGCAGGCCACCGACCTCGGCGTGCCGTTCCTGCTGCGTGTGGGAGTGCTGCTGGTCATGTTCGCCGTGGCCTTCTGGCTCATGCGCGACGTCGGGTTCACCCCGGAGCGCTCCGCGCATCCGCTCCACGCGACCCGGGCCGTACTTGACGCCTCGATCGAGAACGGATTGAAAAACCCGCCTGTGCGTTACGTGATGCTGGCCGCGCCGTTCAGCGCCGGCGTCGGAATCTATGTTTTCTACGCCCTTCAGCCGTACCTTCTTGAGCTTTTTGGCGATCCCGGCGCGTACTCGGTGGCGGGCCTGGCGGCGGCCATCGTGGCTGGCGCGCAAGTGCTTGGCGGCTGGCTGGCGCCCCGTATCCGGCGCCTGGTCGGCCGTCGCACGACGGTGCTGATCCTGAGCAGCGTCGTGAGCTCCTTGTTGCTGGTTGTGCTCGGGTTCACTCGGATTTTCTGGGTGGCTTTGGCGCTGCTGGCGCTCTGGGCGCTGGTGTCCTCGGCGGGCACCCCGGTGCGCCAGGCCTATCTGAACGACATGATCGCCTCGAAACAGCGCGCAACAGTGCTCAGCTTCGACTCGCTGATGGGATCAAGCGGCGGCGTGGTGGTCCAGCCGCTGCTCGGCCGGGCGGCCGATGTGTACGGCTATCCCGTCTCCCTGGCGATTGCCGGCGTCATCGAGCTGATCGCGGCGCCCTTCTTGCTGGCGAGCCGGCGCCAGCACCCCGCGGCCGACCGTGCCAATACCTCGACGGCGGCGGATTCCGCGCAGTCTTGACTCTCCCGGGCCCAAGCCTAGGATAGTGCGCATCAGCACCTTTCGAGCGTTGACAGGGGTGGCCGGCGCCGGTGCTGGGCAGGATGATGGCCAAGGGCTGGGTGGCTTCCAGGAAGATGATCAACGCTGATCACGAGGGAGAAATTAGTCATGCTGAAGGATCTTGAAATCACCGCCGTCCTCCCCGCCAAGGACATCGCCCGGGCGAGGACCTATTACCGTGACGTGCTGGGGCTGGAACCCTCCGACGCCGCGGACGAGGAGAACCTCATCTACCGGTGCGGGAATGGAACAGCATTTCTCCTGTACCGGACCGACTTTGCGGGCACCGCAAAAAACACCCAGATTGGCTGGGGAACGGACAACTTCGACGCCGAAGTTGAGGACCTCCGCGGACGCGGCGTTGTGTTCGAAGAGTACGACTTTCCGGGCTTGAAGACTGAGAACGGGATCGCGGACACCCCGATGGGCAAAGCCGCCTGGTTCCTGGACAGCGAGGGAAACATTCTGAATATCTTCCAGCGCCCGTAGCCCTCTTCAGCGCTTGCTGCGAAGCCAGGGGCCCAGGAGCCTGGTGGTCACCGGAAGGAAGACGTAGGTCATCAGCGGGGTGAGGAGGCAGACGGCCAGCAGCACTTGCAGGGGCAGCGGCCAGTCACCGGTCAGCGGGTGCAGCAGGAAATTGGCCAGCAGGCTGAGCGGAAAAAAGGGAAGAAAAATGCTGACCATCTGCTTCCAGCGGGGTGGCACCACGGTCTCGGGCACGGTGACAAGGGCATCGCCGGGCTGGGCGAACCAGCCCTCGATGCCCGTGCGCCGTTCAACCTGGGTGACCTCCACGAGGTCCGCCGCGCTGTCAATCCACCAGCGCCGCTCGTCCGACTGCTCCCAGTCGTTCAGCAGAGCCGCATCGGCGAAGCGGTACAGCATGTGCCATTCGTTCGAATCCGCCGCCGAGCGTACCCAGCCGGACCCAAGATAACCCGGCCACTCCCGGGCCAGTTCCTGGCCGGCATGGGCCCAGGCGCTGGCCTGCCGGGTCCGGCCAGGCTGGACTGTCCGCACAACGGAGACGGTGACGGGCTGGGGGCGCAAATCAGGAAGGGTCACTGCACAAATCTTACCGGCGTCGCGAACCCCTCTCACCGGCCCGGGACGTCGCCGGGCCGGTGTCAGCCCTCGGACTCGGCGTTGAGCTCGGCTTCAAGCTCTGCCTCGATCACGGCAACGGCGAAGCCCAGCGCGCTGGCGAGGTTGCCGGACGCCGCCACAACCCGGGGAGTGCCGACCACCGGCGCGACGGCGATGAGGATGCCCTGGACGTCCTCCAAGGTGATGCCGACGCCGCTCGCGGTACCGGCGTTGAGCAGGTAAGAGGCGGGCGGGGCGTCGACTGCCACGAGCGCAGCGATCCGGGCCAGCATGATCTCACGGTCATCGAGGTTGCAGCGGTCGATCGATACGGCGGTGATCTCGGCGAGTGCGTCGAGGACGGGGGTTTCTTCTTCGGCCATGGTCATGTCTCCATCTGGTCGCGGCGGTTCTGTGCTGAGACGGTTGGGTGCTGAATCGGATATGTGCTGGGTGACGCGACGACAGCCGGTCTCCGCCACCCGCCATGCAACGTATCCCGCCGCCGCGGAGGTCAGCATCACCCGCGGGGGATGAGCCGATCAGCGGCCACCCGAAGCGGGCAACCCGGAACGCATCCTTAACACATCCATCCGGAAACCACTCCGGCCCGGCTCCTTACTTTGGAGGGCCTTTCAGGCCTACAGTTGGGCTTCTAGAACTGTCGACAGGAGTGCTCCATGATTACCCTGCAGATCGAACACCGGGTCCGGGATTTCGGCATGTGGAGGAGGGCCTTCGACAGCGACCCGCTGAACCGTGCCGCCTCCGGGGTGCGGTCCTACCGGATCTCGCGTCCGCTTGACCAGGAGGACTACGTGATGCTCGAGATGGATTTCGATTCGCAGGCTGCGGCCGTGGATTTTCTCGGCCGGCTGCAGAACGACACCTGGAAAACAGGGGTGACGGCGCCGGCCCTGATCGGTGAGCCATCGACCAGGATCATCGAGACGGTCGCGATCGAGATGGTGGCAGCAGTCTGAACCGAACCCCTGACGGCGGCTGTGTACGGCCCCGGCGTCGGGGGCCCTGACCGGGGGCCCTCACCGGGGGCCCGGCGGCGGTGTGCTGTTCCTCGTGCGCACGGCAAGGCCGGCGCAGAAAATGACAGCCAGCCCGCCGACAATCGTGGACCAGGCCACGCTCTCGCCCAGCAGGAGCGCGGCCCAGCCAATGCTCAAGACGGGCTGGATGAGCTGGACCTGACCCACCTGGGCCATGGGGCCGATGGCCAGCCCCTGATACCAGGCGAAGAAGCCAAGGAACATGCTGACCACGCCGAGGTAGGCAAACGCAGCCCACTGCACAGGTGTGCCCGACGGCGTCTGCTGGGACATCGAGACGCTCATCAGGAACACCATCAGTGGTGCCGAGAGGACGAGCGCCCACGAGACTGTCTGCCAGGCGCCAAGTTCACGTGCGAGCAGGCCGCCTTCGGCGTATCCGATGGCTGCGGCCGCGACGGCACCGAAGAGCAGCAGGTCTGACCAGTGCAGCTGGCCAAAGCCGCCCGTCTGCGCGGAGGCGAAAACAATGGTTGCGGCCGCCCCGACGGCGGTGATGAGCCAGAAGGCAGGACGCGGGCGTTCGCGGCCCCGGACGACTGCCATCGCTGCGGTCGCCGCCGGAAGCACAGCGATGACGACGGCGCCGTGGCTGGCGGGGACGGCGGGCGAGCGCAAACGAGGTCAGTAGCGGAAAGCCGACGACAATCCCGCCCGCAACAAGCGCCAGACGCGCCCACTGGACGCCGCGCGGCGGGCGCTGCCGGGTGAGGGCGAGGGCGCATGCGGCAAGGACCGCCGCCACCACCGCGCGGCCGGATCCGATGAACAAGGGGTCCATTCCGCCGACGGCCACCCGGGTGAACGGAACCGTAAAGGAAAAGGCCGCCACTCCGAGCAGTCCCCACCACAACCCGTTCCCGGGCGCGGTGGATAGCGGTGGCCGGATTGATTCGATAGCGCTACTATTGGCTTTCATGTCCTACGATAGCAGTTCGCGAATTGTGGACCGGCTCCGGAAATGGATCGCGGCCGCCCCGCCCGGGGCCAGGCTGCCCTCCACCCGCTCATTGGTCGCCGAATATCAGGCAAGTCCCGTGACCGTCCAAAAGGCGCTCCGCACCCTCGCGGGCATGGGGCTGACCGAAAGCCGTCCCGGCGTCGGGACCTTCGTCCGGGCGGTCCGCACGGCGCGGCCCGCGGACTACGGCTGGCAGACGGCAGCGCTGCGTTCGCCCCAGGCGCCGCTGCGGCCTCCTTCCACTGCGATGCGGACCACGGCGAACGATCTCATTGCCTTCCACTCGGGGTATCCGGACCGGGAGCTCCTGCCGGAGCGCCTGGTGCGGGGTGCGCTCACACGTGCCGCCCGTGGAGACGCGGCCGTGTCGCGTCCGCCGGCGGCGGGGCTGCCGGAGCTGCAGGCATGGTTTGCCCAGGAACTGAGGGCCTCCACCCCGGCCGGTGTCGCCCCGCCAACGCCGAGCGATGTCACGGTGCTGCCCGGGAGCCAGAGCGGACTCAGCTCCGTGTTCCGCGCCCTGGCCGGCAGCGGGCAGCCCCTGCTGATGGAATCCCCAACCTACTGGGGCGCCATCCTCGCCGCGGCCCAGGCCGGCGTCCATGTCATCCCTGTGCCGAGCGGGCCGGAAGGTCCGGACGCGGAAGAGCTGGACAGGGCCTTCGGGGAGACCGGCGCGCGCCTGTTTTACGCGCAACCGAACTATGCCAATCCCACCGGAGCGCAGTGGTCCGCGCGGGTGGCCGAACAAGTGCTGGACGTGGTCCGGGCGCACGGCGCGTTCCTCGTCGAGGACGACTGGGCGCACGATTTCGGCATCACAACGTCGACCGCGCCCGTGGCGGCCCGCGACGATTCCGGGCATGTCGTCTACCTGCGGTCGCTGACCAAGAGCGTTTCCCCGGGCATACGTGTCGCCGCAGTCATCGCCCGCGGCCCGGCGCGCGACCGGATTTTGGCCGACAGGGGAGCCGAATCGATGTATGTTAGCGGCGTGCTCCAGTCGGCAGCCCTCGACGTCGTGACGCAGCCTGCGTGGCAGACGCACCTCCGCGGTCTCCGCCACCAGCTCCATGCCCGGAGGGACCTTCTGGTCAGCAGCCTGGCTGAGTATGCCCCGCAGGCCCACATCGAACACATTCCGAGGGGAGGGTTGAATTTGTGGGCGCGCCTGCCTGACGGGACAAACCTCGAACAGCTCACCCGGGACTGCGAGGTGGCGGGGGTCATCGTCGCGCCGGGCACCGAGTGGTTCCCGGCCGAACCGGCAGGACCGTTCATCCGGCTCAACTACGCCGGACCCAACCCCGGCGCCTTCCGCGACGGCGCGCGCATCATCGGGGAGTCACTGAAACGCCAGTAACGCCGGCCAGGGTGCCGGGGATAACCTTGTTGTATGACTGCCGTAGCCCCTCCAGCCGTCGCCTTTGGCGGCCGCTTTGCCCGGGAGCTTTCGGAGCTGGCCATTCCTTGGCAGGCCGAGGAGGCACCGGAACCGCACCTCCTCGTCCTTAACGAGCCTTTGGCCGCCGAGCTTGGCATGGATCCTGACTATCTGCGCGAAGGCGACGGCGTGCGTTTCCTGATCGGAAACCTGGTGCCCGGCGGCGCCACCCCGGTGGCGCAGGCCTATGCCGGGCACCAGTTCGGCTGGCTGGCCCCCCGCCTCGGTGACGGGCGCGCCCTCCTGCTCGGGGAGATCACCGACGCGGACGGGCATCTTCGCGATGTCCACCTCAAGGGCTCGGGGCGCACGCCGTTCGCCCGCGGCGGCGACGGCCTCGCCGTCGTCGGCCCGATGCTGCGGGAGTACATCGTCAGTGAAGCGATGCATGCCATGGGCATCCCGACGACGCGGTCCCTCGCCGTTGTGGCGACGGGGCGCCCCGTGCTCCGCGACACCATGCTGCCGGGCGCGGTGCTCACCCGGGTCGCCAGCAGCCACCTGCGCGTCGGCACCTTCCAGTACGCCCGCGCCACCGGCGACCTCGGTCTTCTGCGCCGCCTTGCCGATCACGCGATCACCCGGCACTTCCCCGGCGCGGCTGAGGCCGAACAGCCCTATCTCGCGCTGTTCCAGTCGGTGATAGCGGCCCAGGCGGCGCTGGTGGCCCAGTGGATGCTGGTGGGATTCGTCCACGGGGTCATGAATACCGACAACATGACAATCTCCGGCGAGACGATTGACTACGGTCCTTGCGCCTTCCTCGACGCGTTCGACCCGGCCGCCGTCTACAGCTCGATCGACGAGACCGGACGCTACGCCTACGGCAACCAGCCCCTGGTGGCGGAATGGAATCTTACGCGGCTCGCGGAGGCCCTCCTGCCCCTCTTCCACAACGAACAGGAGCAGGCGGTCGCCCTGGCACAGGAGTCCCTCGCCGCATTCCGGCGGCAGTACAGCGCAGCCTGGTCGGCCGGTATAAAGACCAAGCTCGGTCTGCCGGACGGCCTCGACGACGACGTGGCCTCGCCTCTCGTGGACGAGCTGCTCAGCCTGCTGCAGGCGGCCGGCGCCGACCACACGTCGTTCTTCCGACGCCTTGGCGCCGCCGCCCGCGGCCACACGGCACCTGCGCGGAGCCTGTTCACCGACCCGGCAGCGTTCGATGCGTGGGCGGCGCGCTGGAGCGCCCTGGGCCCCGACGCCGACGCGATGGACCGGGTCAACCCGGCCTACATCCCACGTAACCATCTGGTCGAAGAGGCCCTCGACGCCGCCACAGCCGGCGATCTGGACCCGCTCAGCCGCCTGCTGGAGGCCGTGACCAGCCCTTACGACGAGCGGCCTGGTCTGGAGCGCTTCGCCGCCGCCGCGCCGAAAGACTTCGGCCCCTACCGGACGTTCTGCGGAACCTAGCGGCTGCCGCGGGGCGAGTGACGCGCCGCGGACGGTGCAGCCGACCCGGAGGGCAACCTGTTCCGCGCCGACGTCGGCCAGGCCGATGTGGCCTGGTGTGCCTCGCCTACACCGAGGGCAACGTATTCTGCCTCCTCGCCCCACGCTGACGAAGAGCCAGCGGCTCCTGAACGCGAGGCACGCCATGCAGGCGCGGGGGAGCCTGCATGGCGGGGGAGTCACGCCAGTGACAGGAAAAGCTTCTCCAGGTCCTTCGTGTCCATGCTGGAGTCGTTCCGGGCCGCGCACTGCTCCAGCCCGCTGGCAATGATGGCGAAGCCCGCCCGATCCAGCGCTTTCGAGACGGCGGCCAGCTGCGTGACGGTGTCCTTGCAGTCACGCCCCTCCTCAAGCATCCGGATGACAGCCCCCAGCTGCCCCTGAGCACGCTTGAGCCGGTTGATGGTGGGTTTTAGTTCTGCTGAATCAAGGTCCATGGGGGCTCCAAATCTAGGGATGGCTATACCCCAGGATATACCCCCACGGGTATTTTGACTACCCCCAGGGGTATCTGTAATACTCGGTGGGGTATTCAGTTCTCTGCTAGACCGTCTCGAAAGGACACCCATGACGCCCTCTCCCGATTCCTCCGCCAACGCTTCCCCGGCCGCGCCGGCCGTCACCTCACTGGCTCCGGAAACGCTGCGCAGCTGGTTCCAGGAGCACCAGGACCTCATTGTGATCGATGTCCGCTCGGCCGCCGAGTTTGAAAACATGCACATCCGCGGCTCCTACAACGTCCCGCTGCCGCTGCTTTCCGAGCACACTGAAGAGCTCGCGGCCCGCCTGGGCAGCCGCGTTGTGCTGGTCTGCCAGTCAGGAGCGCGCGCCGAGCAGGCACGGCAGCGCTTGGGCGGCGCGGGCATCGGTAACGCCTATGTCCTGGCCGGCGGAGCCCCCGGGTTTGCCGAGGCAGGCGGAGACGTGGTCCGCGGCAAGTCACGCTGGGACCTGGAGCGCCAGGTCCGGCTCGCCGCCGGTTCCCTCGTGGTGCTGGGCCTCGCCGGAGGCAAGTTCGTCTCACCCAAAATCCGCCTTCTCGCCGGAGTCATCGGCGCCGGCCTGACCTTCTCGGCCGCCACCAACACCTGTGCCATGGGCCAGGCAATTTCCGCCATGCCGTGGAACAAGGCCGCCGAGGAGCCGACCCGCGAGTCCGCCATCCTGCAGTTTCCCGTCGCCGCTGCCGTGACTCCGGAGTCCAAGGCCTCATGACCGCCACGCTGATTCTCGTTCTGGCCCTGTCCGTGCTCATCGGGCTGTCGCTCGGTGTGCTCGGCGGCGGCGGATCCATCCTCACCGTGCCGATCCTGGTCTACGTGGCCGGATTCGAAGCCAAGGAAGCCATCGCCGCGTCCCTGTTCGTGGTCGGGGTGACCTCGGCCGTCAGTGTCTTCAGCCACGCCCGCGCCGGACGAGTAATGTGGCGCACCGGCCTCCTGTTCGGCGCCGCCGGCATGGCCGGCGCCTTCGTGGGCGGACTCCTGGGCGGGCACATCCCCGGACAGATCCTCCTGATCGCGTTTGCCCTGATGATGGTCGCCACATCCATCGCCATGATCCGCGGACGCAAGAAGAAGGATGAGGCGGCCATCGAGGCGCCCAAGCACACCGAACTGCCGCTGTTCCGGGTCCTGCTCGACGGGCTCGTCGTCGGCCTGGTCACCGGCCTGGTGGGCGCCGGCGGCGGATTCCTGGTAGTCCCTGCGCTGGCGCTGCTCGGCGGCCTGCCGATGGCAATCGCCGTCGGCACCTCCCTCGTTGTGATCGCCATGAAGTCGTTCGCCGGACTGGCGGGGTACCTCACCACAGTGGAGCTGGACTGGGGGATCACCCTGGCCGTTACGGCGGCCGCCATCGTGGGCACCCTGATCGGGTCCAAGCTCGCCGGCCGCATTCCGGAAGCGGCCCTGCGCAAGGGCTTCGGCTGGTTCGTGCTGGTCATGGGGGCCTTCGTCCTCATCCAGCAGGCCCCCGTGGACCTGCGCGGACCCATCGCGCTGGCCGTCGTGGGCACCGCCGCAGTCGCGGCGGCCGTCTGCTGGCTGTTCGTCCGGTCCTGCCCGCTGCGCAAGTCCAACCGCGTCACCCAAAGCCGGGACGTCCAGCCCACTCCGGTCTGACGGGACCCGCCCCCACCCACTCCTGAAACGAAAGGCATCACCATGGCAGAAATCAGCATCACCGAAGCAGACCGGCGCCGGAACGAGGCGCAACTCCTGGACGTCCGCGAGGACTTCGAAGTTGCCGAAGGCATAATCCCCGGCGCGCTCCACATCCCCATGGGCGAGCTGCAGGCCAGGCTGGCAGAACTGGACCCGAAAATTCCGGTCATCGCCATCTGCCGCAGCGGCAACCGCAGCGCCCGCGTGGCGGATGCCCTGAACGGTGCCGGCTTCACCGCCGACACCATGGACGGCGGCATGATCGCTTGGACCCGTGCGGGCCTGCCGACCACCTGACCCGGCCCCAAAGCTGCAGTCCGCCAGAAGGCCTACAACCCGGAGGAATGGAAGTTGGACATGGCAACCATCGACATCACCGAAAAAACCCTCGCCGAAACGCTGGAAACGCACGACATCGTCCTGGTCGACTTCTGGGCGGGCTGGTGCGGCCCCTGCCGCATGTTCGCCCCCACCTATGAAGCGGCCTCGGCGAAGCACCCCGACGTCACCTTCGCGAAGGTGGACACCGAGGCCGAACAGGCCCTGGCGGTTGCCGCGGGAATCACCTCGATCCCCACGCTGATGGCCTTCCGTGACAAGACCCTGGTCTTCTCGCAGCCCGGCGCGCTCAACGCCGCTGGCCTGGAGCAGGTCATCGAGGGTGTCAAGAACCTGGACATGGCCAGTGTGCGGGCCCAGGCGGCGCAGCCGCAGGGCTGACCGCCGCGCCGGCTGAACCCCGGGAAGGGGCAACGGAACTCCGGGCGCAACCCATCTTGCTGTATACCCCCCGGGGTATTATTATTGTTAGTAGTCGACGGGGTTGACCCCCACTCTTTACGAAGGAGAGCACATGCTTCTGGAACGCATTTATGACGAGGACCTCGCCCAGGCCAGCTACCTGATCGGCTGCCAGGCCAAGGGTGAAGCGGTGGTGGTGGACGGCCGCCGCGACATCGCTGTGTACCAGGCCCTGGCCGCGAAGAATGGCATGAAGATCGTGGCGGTCACCGAGACCCACATCCACGCCGATTACCTCTCCGGCACGCGTGAGCTTGCCGCGGCCACCGGGGCGAAGATCTACGTTTCCGGTGAAGGTGGACCGGACTGGCAGTACGGATTCGACGGGGAGCGGTTGTTCGACGGCGACACGATCACCCTGGGTAACATCCTTATCAAGGCACTGCACACCCCGGGACACACCCCGGAGCACCTGTCCTTCCTGGTGACCGACGGCGCGTTCAGCGACCAGGCAGGGTACCTGCTCTCGGGTGACTTCGTCTTCTCCGGCGACCTGGGCCGCCCGGACCTGCTGGATGAAGCCGCCGGTGGCGTGGACACCCGCTTCGTGGGGGCGAAGCAGCTCTTCGCCAGCCTGCGGGACAAATTCCTCACCCTGCCCGACTATGTCCAGGTCCACCCGGCCCACGGCGCCGGCAGCGCCTGCGGCAAGGCCCTGGGCGCGATCCCGTCCTCCACTGTCGGCTACGAGCGCCTCTACGCCTGGTGGGGCCCGTACCTGGCGGCCAACGATGAGCAGGGTTTCATCGATGAACTCCTCGACGGCCAGCCCGACGCGCACGCATACTTCGGCCGGATGAAGCGGGAAAACCGTGAGGGTCCGGCGGTCATGGGCGAACGCGCACCGCTGCAGGAACTGGACCTCAACACGGTTGCGCAGGACCTCGCTGCGGACAAGGTGACGTTCATCGACACCCGCCCCAACGACCAGGTCCACCAGGGCACCGTGACCGGTTCCCTTAACGTCCCGGCAGGGAAGTCCGTGGCGAGCTTCGGCGCCTGGGTGGTGAACCCGGAAACCGATCCGAACCCGCTGGTGCTGCTGGCTCCCGACCAGGACGCCGCGCAGGACATGTGGGACCACCTGGTCCGGGTCGGCATCGACAAGGTCGCCGGGTACGTCACCGGCTTCGAGGGCCTGCCCACGAGCACCCCGAAGCTCATCCAGCCCGAGGAGCTCGAGGGCTTCGACGCCGCCATGATCCTGGACGTGCGGAACCGCACCGAACACTCCGCCGGTCACGTTCCGGGCTCCCACCAGCTCAGCGGCGGCCGCGTGATGTGGCACCTGGATGAGCTCCCGGCCGAAGGCACCATCGTGAGCTACTGCCAGAGCGGCGTGCGGAACTCGGTCGCGGCCAGCGCCCTGCGCCGCGCCGGCTACGACGTCGTCGAACTCGACGGCAGCTACGCCGCGTGGACCGCACGGCAGCAGGAACTGGATTCCGTTTCCGCCCGCTAACCCGCCCCACCGGCACTAACTGACCGACACCGCTGGCGGCGGCCCTGAACCCTAGGGCCGCCGCCACCGTTCGTCCCCAACCATGTGGAGCAGCATGACCTCCGGCAACACCAATTCACTGCAGCAGGGCCGCCGCGCCGGCATCACGCTGGGCCTGCGGCAGAACCTGGCCCAGTTCATGCTCCTCGTCGCCGTGAACGCCCTGGTCGGTGGCACCCTGGGCCAGGAACGCACCGTCCTTCCGCTGCTGGCCGGGCAGGTCTTTCACCTTGACCTGTACACCTCGGCACTGACGTACGTCCTCGCCTTCGGCCTCGCCAAGGCCGCCACCAACTACTTCGCCGGCACCCTGTCCGACCGCTTCGGCCGCAAACCCGTCCTCATAGCGGGCTGGCTCATAGCCCTGCCCGTGCCGCTGATGCTCATCTTCGGTCCCTCCTGGGGCTGGATCGTCGCCGCCAACGTGATCCTGGGCATCAGCCAGGGCCTCACCTGGTCCACCACCGTCGTGATGAAGATGGACCTGGTGGGCCCGTCCCGGCGGGGCCTGGCCATGGGCCTGAACGAGGCGGCCGGGTACCTGGGCGTGGCCGGAACCGCCCTCGCCACCGGCTACATTGCCGCCACCTACGGCCTGCGGCCCGGACCGTTCCTGCTCGGCGCGGCCTACATCGCACTGGGCCTCGGACTGTCGGTCTTCGCCGTGAAGGAAACCCAGGGCCACGCCCGGCTGGAAGCGGCCAACCACACGAACGCCCACGCCGACGCCCACGGACACTTGAGCAACCGTGAGATTTTCACCCTCACCAGCTTCCGGGATAAGTCACTGTCTTCGGTCAGCCAGGCCGGGATGGTCAACAACCTCAACGACGGACTGGCCTGGGGCCTCTTCCCGGTCCTCTTCGCTGCCGCCGGACTGACGATCGAAAAGATCGGCATCCTCGCCGCCGTCTACCCGGCCGTCTGGGGTGCCGCGCAGCTCGTCACCGGGGCGATGTCGGACAAATACGGCCGGAAATGGCTGATCGTCGGCGGCATGCTGGTCCAGGCCGCCGCCCTGGCGATGATCGCCGTCGGCGAGGACTTCGGGATCTGGCTCACGGCCGCTGCGCTCCTCGGTCTGGGCACGGCCATGGTGTACCCCACCCTGCTGGCGGCGATCGGCGACGTCGCGCATCCGGAATGGCGCGCCCGCTCGGTCGGCATTTACCGGCTCTGGCGCGACGGCGGCTTCGCTGTCGGCGCGCTGCTCTCCGGGATCATCGCCGATGCGTACGGCATTCCGGCCGCCGTCGGAGTCGTCGCCGGACTGACGGCGTTGTCCGGACTCCTTGTGGCCGTCCGCATGCGCGGCAAGGACCACCACCGCCTGGCCTGACCTGGCGGAGGACCCCTCCGGAGCAGGCCATTGCAATCTCTAGTGGCAAGGTCCAATATCAAGTCAGCCCCGCGCCGTCCCCCTGAGGCAGGAGATCATGATGTCGGATTTTGCCAGCCTCGCAGCGGCATTGACGGGGGTCTGATGGGCGGCACCAAGGACTCGGCCGGACTCGTTCCCGACGCCGTGGACCTCAGCGGTCTGACGGAGATACGGGTGCACGGCGTGGGCGGCACGCCGCCAGAGGCACTCCTCGGCGACATGAAGCCGACCAGGGTCGCCGGGGACCGGATCGCAGGGTTCTACCGGACGGCGGACGCCCGCGGCCGGCACCGGGAGGCGTACTCCTGGGGCGGACTGACCTCGCACTCGCCGCTGCGGGTGCTGTGGACGCCGCTGCTGCCGTCGATGCTTGCCAATATGGCCGGCTGGATGGCGCGGCGCGCTGTGATGTCCGGACCCGAGGAGGCGACGGCGGAGCCGACGACGTGGACCTTCCGCTGGTTTGCCCGGCTCGCCGCCCTCGCGCTGACGTTGAGCACCGCCATCATGGTCACGATGCCCAGCCTGGATACGTTCGCCTACCAATGCCTGGGCCAGATCCAATGCCGCAGCCAGCTGTGGGGCATGCCCGTGCTGGACGTTCTGGCTCCCTTGGACCGGCCGGGACTCCGGCTGGCGGCAGGCACTATCGCGCCCGTTGCCATGGCGGTGCTCTTCTATGTCCTGGCGTCCCGTTCACGGACCAGCTACGAAGGCGTTGAACCACCGACCCAGGGGGCGGACCGGCCCGTGCCGTTCGGCCGCTGTGCCGCCGCGCAGGCGGGGGGATTGCGCAGCGCCGAGTTCTGGTCGGGGCGCCGCTGGCACCAGCACCTGTCGGACCTGCACCTGGCGGCAGGCATCGCGGTGGCAGCGGGGACCTTGGGCTGGTGTGTCTCCCAACTCGGCGGGGTCATGGAACTTGCCGATACATGGGCCCAGATCAGTGCCCGGACAGCCGCCGCCGTCTCCGCCGCCACACTGGTTGTTGTGATCGTGATGCTCGCTTTGGAGGAGGCTCACGCGGTCCCCTTTCGCGCCGCCGTCGTACACCGAGCGGGCGGTGCCGGAGCTGACGCGCCGGATCTGGAGGTTGCATGACAACCAGGGCCGGGTGGTGCTCACCGCGCACTCGCAAGGCAGCGTGGTGGCCGCGGCCGTGCTGGCCCGTGAGTCGGCCCGCCACGGGGAATAGGGCATTGGCCTTGTCACGCTCGGCTCCCCGTTGGCGAAGCTGTACCGGTGGGCCTTTCCCGCCCTGGTCAGCGATGCTCTCCTGCAGGGTTTCGCCCGCGGCACCGGGGGCCTGGGTGCTGTCCGATGGCGCAATGTCTACGCCGACACGGACTACATCGGCGGTCCGGTCGCCACGGCTCACTGGCCTGCGCCCAGCACCACGGATGTCCGCCTTGTCGACCCGTCAACGCACAAATATGTGTTCGCCCAGCCGTTGCCGCATGTCCTGAGCCATACGGGCTACTGGGTCGACGCACGGTTCTGGCAGGAAGTCGACGCTGTCTGCGACGACATCGCAGCGGACAGCGTGCCTGTCGAACGGCCCGAACCGCCCGCCGCTGAAGGGGCCGCACCCGGCGGCGTCCCGGACGACGGCAGGAAAGCGGCGGTGGACACCATCGCACCGGACCCCACGGCGCCGGTCCAGTATCGGTAAGTGTCCGCCGGGCCGTGACGTCGCGGCGGCCCGGGGACGCCAGCCCGACGACGTCAGGCCCGGGTTGACGCGCGGACCACCAGTTCCGGCGGGAAAACCACCTGGCGCGGAACGAACCCGGCCTCGGAGCTTGCCTCCCGCAGCAGCAACTCCAGGGCAGTCGAACCAATCAGGGCGCTGGGCTGCCGGATGGATGACAGGGGAACCACCGCAGCGGCAGCGAATTCAATATCGTCATAGCCAATCAGCGCTATTTCGTCCGGCACCGGCACACCGCCCATCAGCATCAGGCCCTGCAGGACACCCACCGCGAGCAAATCGTTGGCCGCGAAGATCGCATCGGGCCGTTCAGCCGCGGGCCGGAGCCGGATGGCTTCTCCGGCGGCCCGGCCGGAGAGCACTGTCAGCGACTCTGTTGAGATGACTTCCAAGGTGGCATCGGGCGCGGTCTCCATGGCCTTCCGCGCTCCGGCGAGCCGGTCGGCCACCTGGCGAATACCTTCCGGTCCACCCACGAAGGCGATCCGTCGGCGTCCCGTGGACAGCAGGTGCGCGACAGCCATCTCGCCGCCGGCCAGATCATCCACGGCGACGGAGGAGAAGCTCGGGTTGTCTGCCTGCCGGTCGACGAGGACAGTCGGGATGCCACGCCGGCGCATCTGTTCGAGCCGGGGGATCACATTGCCCACGGGGGACAGAAGCACCCCGCGGACGCGCTGCTGTTCAAAGAGATCCAGGTAGGCCGCCTCCCGGCCCGCGTCCTCATTGCTGTTGCCCACCAGGACAGTGAAATGTTCGGCCGCCGCCCGGTCTTCGGCTCCTCTGGCCAACTCCGTGAAAAAGGGGTTTGCGGCATCCAGCACCACCAGCCCGACACTGTGGCTCATGCCGGCGCGGAGCTGGCGGGCGGCATCGTTGCGCACAAAACCCAGCTTGTCGATTGCCGCCTGCACCCGGGCCGTGACTTCCCCGGAGACCTTTTCCGGCCGGTTCAGCACATTGGATACGGTCCCGACGGAGACGCCGGCCAGGGCGGCGACGTCCTTGACGCTGGCTGAAACCATTCCTGAGCTCCTGAATACTGGCGTCGCCGCGGGCGGGTCACATGCGGCTTATCTGATGGTGCCCTCAGGATACCCGTCCACGGCCCGTTTTGAACCCTTTCATTGAAACGAATCAAAACTGTGAATCCACGGTGGTGACATCTCTTGACGCCCGGGCCGGAGTACTCCTATGATTCAAATCACAGCAACTCTGAAACGATTCATTATCGACGTTCACTCAGCCCCAAAGGTGCGGTTACTTACATGCAGCAGACAGACAGTTCCCGGTCCGGCCCCTCAGGGGAGCGATCAGGGCCGGCCCTCTCCCTTTCCCACGCGGCCAAGACGTTCGGTCCGGTGGTCGCCCTGGCCGACGGCACCGTTGACATCCGGGCGGGCGAAATCCACGCACTGGTCGGGGAGAACGGCGCCGGCAAGTCCACGCTGGTCAAGATCCTCGCAGGCCTGCACCACCCGGACTCGGGCGATTTCAGGGTGGGCGGGGAGAGCGTCCAGTTCCGCAATGTCGGCGACAGCAAGGCCGCCGGAATCTCCGTGATCTACCAGGAGCCCACGCTCTTCCCGGACCTCAGCGTCGCGGAGAACATCTTCGTCGGCCGCCAGCCCAAGGGCCGGTTCGGCCTGATCAGCAAGGCAACCATGGTCCGGGAGGCGGGCCTGCTTTTCGAGCGGCTTGGCGTTCCCATCGACCCCACACGGACTGCCGAGGGCCTGTCCATTGCGGACCAGCAGATCATCGAAATCGCCAAGGCCATCTCGCTCGACGCCAAGGTGCTGGTGATGGACGAGCCCACGGCAGCCCTGAGCGGTGTTGAAGTGGAGCGCCTGTTCGCCGTCGCCCGCAGCCTCAGGGACAAGGGAACCGGCATCCTTTTCATTTCGCACCGCTTCGATGAGGTCTTCGATCTGTGTGACCGGATCACCGTCATGCGGGACGGCCGTTACATTGCCACGCACCGGACCGCCGACGTCACCGTCGCGGAGATCGTCCGCGAGATGGTGGGCCGCGACATCGAGGCGCTGTTTCCCAAGACCGTGGCCGAGATCGGGGATACCGTCCTGAAAGTCGACGGACTCAGCCGGGCCGGGGTCTTCCGCGACATCAGCTTCGACGTCCGCGCCGGGGAGATCGTGGCGCTGGCAGGCCTGGTGGGCGCCGGACGCACGGAGGTGGCGCGCGCCGTCTTCGGCATCGACCCCTACGACGCCGGAAAAATCAGCTTCAGGGGAAGCACGCTCAAACCCCGCGATCCGCAGGCGGCCATCACAGCGGGCATGGGATTTGTCCCCGAAGACCGCCGCAAGCAGGGGCTGGTCATGAACCTCTCCGTGGCCCGCAACATCACACTCACCCTGCGGAACAAGCTGGCGACGGCGGGGCTGATCAACGGCGCCGCCGAGCGCCGCGCAGCCCAGGAATGGAGCAAACGGCTCCAGGTCAAGGCCGGGTCCCAGGAGCACGCGGTCTCCACCCTCTCCGGCGGAAACCAGCAGAAGGTGGTGCTGGCCAAGTGGCTGGCCATGGACCCGCATCTGCTGATCATCGACGAACCCACCCGCGGAATCGACGTCGGCACCAAAAGCGAAGTCCACCGTCTCATCTCCGACCTCGCGGGGCGGGGGATCGCCATCCTGATGATCTCCTCGGAACTGCCCGAAGTCCTCGGGATGGCGGACCGGGTCCTTGTCATGCGCGAAGGGCGGATCACCGCAGAACTGGACCGCGCCGGAGCCAACCCCGAATCCGTCATGCACGCCGCAACGTCTTCCTCAGGAGGAACCCCGTGAGCTCAGCTCTGGACCACAAGAAGCCAGCGACGACGGCGGCCCCCGGCGGTGCCCGGGGCGCCGCAGCGTCCTTGCTGCGGTTGCGGGAACTGCCCGTGATCATCGCCCTTGCGCTGCTGGTGCTCGTCACCTACCTGGTCAACCCCCTCTTCCTCACCCCGCAGGGCGTGAAGGACCTCCTGCTGAACGCCACCATCGTGATGATCCTGGCCGCCGGGCAAACCCTGCTGATCATCACCCGGAACATCGACTTGTCCGTCGGATCGATGCTGGGACTCGTTGCCTTCGGCACCGGCTCCATCTTCTCCGCGATGCCCGACCTTCCGATCTTCGCGGTGTTCGTGATCGGCATGGCCTTCGGCGCGCTGCTCGGGGCAGTCAACGGCTTTCTGGTGACCGCAGCCAAAGTCCCCGCCCTCGTCATCACCCTCGGAACCCTGTACGTGTTCCGGGGCCTGAACAACGCCTGGGCCGGCGGAAAGCAGTACTTCGCCGGTGACCGGCCGGACGCCTTTGGCGCACTCTCCGTGGACACCGTGCTGGGGTTTCCCATCATCACGCTGGTGGCCATCCTGGTGGTCGCCGCCGTGGCGGTATACATGGCCGGCACCCGTCCCGGACGGGACCTGTACGCCATCGGATCCGATCCTGATGCGGCCACTGCCTTCGGCATCAAGGTGTCCAAACGCGTGTTCCTGGCCTTCCTGGCCAACGGCGCTCTCGCCGGCCTGGCCGGCGTGCTCTATGCCAGCCGCTTCAACTCCGTCGGAGCCACCACGGGCACCGGCATGGAACTGACCGTCGTGGCTGCCGCCGTCGTCGGGGGAGTGGCGATCTTCGGCGGCAGCGGAACGGTCACCGGAGCGGCCCTCGGCGCCCTGCTCCTGACCACGATCACCAGCTCCCTGACCGCCCTGCGGGTCGACAAATTCTGGCAGCAGGCAATCGTCGGCGTACTGATTCTCACGGCCATCATCATCGACCGCGTGGCAAGCCTGCGCACAGCCAAGAAACTGCGGATAAGCGAGGCGCGCAATGTCTGAAACCACATCGACAACCGGCACGGCACCGGCGCCGGTGGCTGACAACACCAAGCCGCTGGCCTCCGAGCCCAAGGGCAAGACCGGAGCCGCACGGATCCTGGCCGGCCGGGACGCCATCACTATCTATGCCCTGATTGCGTTCCTGATCTACGCCGCCATCACCATCCCGCGCTTCGCCTCACCGGTGACCACCGGATTCCTCCTCCTGGACGTCATCCCGGTCCTGCTGATCGCCATGCCGATGACCCTGATCATCATCACCGGCGAAATCGATCTGTCCGTTGCCAGCATTGCCGGGCTGACCAGCGCGCTGATGGGTGTGCTGTGGGCCGGGGGTATGGACATCGGGCTGGTGCTTGCGATCAGCCTGCTGGCCGGCGTCGCGGCCGGTATGTTCAACGGCTTCCTCATCGCGGTCCTCGGACTGCCCTCCCTGGCAGTCACGATCGGCACCCTGGCTCTCTTCCGTGGCCTTGCCCTCGTGACCATCGGCGACAACGCCGTGGCCAACTTCCCGAAAGCGCTGACGGCCTTCTTCACCTCCAAGCTCGGCGGCACGGGCATCCCGACCGTCATGATCGGCGTCGTTGCCGTCATTGTCTTCTTCGGGGTTCTCCTGCACTTCACGCCGTTCGGCCGCGGACTGTTCGCCATCGGGTACAGCAAGGAGGCCGCCAGCTTCGTGGGCATCAACGTGGCCCGCAGTAAATTCTGGCTCTACGTGGCCTCCGGTGCCGTCTCCGCCCTGGCCGGGATCTACTGGACGCTGCGCTACACGAGCGCCCGCAGCGACAACGCGTCCGGACTGGAACTGGCCGTCATCGCCGCGGTCCTGCTCGGCGGCGTCTCGATCTTCGGCGGCAAGGGCTCCATACCCGGCGTCATCGCCGGTGTCCTGCTGATCGGCAGCCTCAACTACGCCCTCCGCCTGGCCCGCGTGTCCGACGTCGTCCTCATCACCGTGACCGGACTGCTGCTGATCGTGTCCGTGGTGGCGCCAAGCGTCGGCTCCGCGATCAGACAATGGCGCCACACCCGACGCGTCCGCCGGAGTTTCACCCGCACCACCAACTGAAAACCTGCCCAGGCACTACCGCTGCCGCGTCCAGACCGGACCGGCCGCACCGACCGCACGAGGAAAAAGGAAGAACAATGATGTTGAACCGCAAGAGCACAGGCCAGACCGGCCGTTTGGCGGGCATGGTGGCGATCGCTGCCGCCGCCGCACTAGCCCTGACAGCCTGTAATGGGGGCTCGGGATCCGACGGCGGCAGCAGCCCCGCCGCGGAGGGGGACCAGAAGATCACCTTCATCCCCAAGCAGCTCAACAACCCTTACACCGACGTCGTCCTGGGCGGCGGGAAGAAAGGCGCCACGGAAGCCGGCTTCGCTTCCTCCCAGGTGGTCGGGCCGCTCGAGGCCTCCGCCTCCAGCCAGGTGTCCTTCATTAATGCCGAGACACAAGCCGGAACGAACGTCATTGTGATCGCCGCCAACGATCCCGACGCCGTCTGCACGGCCCTCGGCGAAGCCCGGTCAGCCGGGGCCAAGATCGTGGCGTTCGACTCGGACGCCAACCCGGATTGCCGCGACGTCTTTATCAGCCAGGTGGTGGCCAAGGAGGTGGCGCTGATCCAGACCAAGCTGATTTCCGAGCAGATCGGCGGCAGCGGCGAAATCGCCATCCTGTCGGCCACCGCAAACGCGACGAACCAGAACGAGTGGATCAAGTTCATGGAGGAGGAGCTGGCCTCCAACCCCGACTACAAGGACATCAAGCTCGTGGCCAAGGTCTACGGGGACGACAACGACACGAAATCCTTCCAGGAGGCCCAGGGACTCATGCAGGCCCACCCGAACCTGAAGGGCATCATCTCGCCCACCACGGTCGGCATTGCGGCCACCGCACGGTACCTCTCGACGTCCGAGTACAAGGGCAAAGTCGCCCTCACGGGACTGGGCCTGCCGAACGAAATGCGCCCCTTTGTCAAGGACGGCACCGTGAAGGAATTTGCCCTCTGGGATCCCGCCCAGCTGGGATACGTTGCGGCTTTCGCCGGCAAGGCGCTCACGGACGGCACGATGACCGGCGCTGAGGGCGATACCTTCACCGCGGGCGAGCTGGGCGAACGCAAGGTCGAAAAGGGAGGCCTCGTCATCGTTGGGCCGCCCACGGTCTTCAACGCCGAGAACATCGACAAGTACGACTTCTGAGCCGCCGCTTCTGAGCGGTCCGCACTGAGCCGCCGCTTCCGAGCCGCCGGGCAGGCTGGTGACAGCCTGCCCGGCACCACCCCCGCACAGCGCCCCACGAGTTCCTTTTCCATGCCGGAAGGCACCCCACATGAACCAGAACCACCCGGCCGCCCGGCTGCTGAAACCGCACCGCCGCCGGCCCACCCGCATCGGACTTGTCTCCGGCGGCCTCGGCGCCTACTGGCCCCAGTTTCCCGAGCTGCTGCCCCAGCTGCAGGAATCCGTCCGCTACGTCACCAGCCGCTTCGAGGAACTCGACGCCGACGTCGTCGACACCGGCTTCATCTCCGACGCGCAGGAAGCCGCCGCGGCCGGCGAAAAGCTGCGGGTCGCCGACTGCGACCTCATCGTCATCTTCCTGACCACCTACCTGACCTCCTCCATGGTGCTGCCAATAGCCCAGCGGGCCAAGACTCCGGTCCTGGTGATTGACCTGCAGCCCACCGAGGCCATGGACCACGCCAACTTCGACACCGGCAGATGGCTCGCCTACTGCGGCCAATGCCCGGTCCCCGAGGTCGCCAACGTCTTCCGCCGCGCCGGCATCGAGTTCCGCTCTGTCTCCGGACACCTCAAGCAGGAGTCGGCATGGGAACGCATCACCCAGTGGGTGCACGCTGCCGGCGTCCGCGCCCGGCTGCGCAACGCCCGGCATGGGCTTATGGGCCACCTGTACCCGGGAATGCTGGACGTCGCCACCGACCTCACCACCGTGTCCACCACCTTCGGCTCGCACGTCGAGGTGCTGGAGTTCGATGACCTCCGTGAACGGGTCAACGGGGTCACCGACGCGGAGGTCGCTGACCGCCTCGACCTTGCCCGGCAGTTGTTTGTCCTCGACGAATCCGTGAACGACGACGACTTCGCCTGGGGTGCCAAAGTATCCGTCGGCCTGGACCGGCTCGTGGAGGACTTCGACCTGGACTCCGTGGCCTACTATCACCGCGGCCTCGCCGGTGAACAGCACGAACGGCTCGGCGCCGGGATGATTCTGGGGTCCTCCATCCTCACGGCCCGGGGAATCCCGATGGCCGGTGAATTCGAACTGCGTACCTCCATCGCCATGCTTGCCGCGCAGGCGATCGGCGCGGGCGGATCATTCACTGAAATCCAGGCCCTGAACTTCTTCGACAACGTGGTGGAGATGGGCCACGACGGCCCCGCCCACCTGGCGGTGTCCGCGCAGGATCCGCTGCTGCGCGGCCTCGGCGTCTTCCACGGCAAACGCGGCTGGGGCGTATCGGTCGAATTCGACGTGCGGCACGGCCCGGTCACCACGTTCGGCCTCGGCCAGGACCCGGACGGCAGCTACGTGTTCATCACCTCGGAAGGTGAAGTGGTGCCCGGCCCGCTCCTGGCGATCGGCAATACGACCTCCCGGGTGGACTTCGGCGGGGACCCGGGACTCTGGGTGGACCACTGGAGCCAGACCGGCATCGGCCACCACTGGGCACTCTGCGTCGGACACCGCGCGGCAGACATCAAGGCAGCCGCGTCCCTGCTGGGCATCGAACACCGGCAGGTGGTGGTGCCATGAATACCCGGCGCGTCTGCTTCCAGCTCCAGCTCAAACCCGGGCTCATCGCGGAATACACGGCCCGGCACGCCGCCGTCTGGCCGGAAATGCTCCAGGCCCTCAAATCGTCCGGCTGGAACAATTATTCCCTTTTCCTCCGCCCCGACGGGCTGCTGATCGGCTACTTCGAAACCGACAGCCTCGAAGAAGCCCAGGCCCGGATGGCAGCCACGGACGCCAACGCCCGCTGGCAGGCCGAAATGTCCGGCTTCTTCGAAGACCTGCACGGAACCCCGGATGCGGGATTCCTCCAACTGACCGAAGTATTCAACCTCGAGGACCAGCTGGCCGCCGCCACGTCCGCCCTCACCCAGTCCAAGTCCCTAGGAGACTGACGTGTCTATCCCCACCGCCGTTCTAACCACCCTCGAACAACAGAGCATCGAACTGCCCTCCTGGGCCTTCGGCAATTCCGGCACCCGGTTCAAGGTCTTCACCACCCCGGGCACCCCCCGCACCATCGAGGAAAAACTCGCCGACGCCGCCCAGGTCAACGCCCTGACGGGGCTGGCCCCGTCGGTGGCCCTGCACATTCCCTGGGACAAAGTGGACGATTACGCGGCACTCGCGAAATACGCGGACGGCCTCGGCGTCAAGCTCGGAACGATCAACAGCAACACGTTCCAGGACGACGACTACAAGTTCGGGAGCCTCACGCACAGCGATCCGGCCGTGCGCCAAAAGGCCGTAGACCACATGTACGAGTGCCTGGAAATCATGAACATGACCGGCTCGCGGGACCTGAAGATCTGGCTGGCGGACGGCACCAACTACCCGGGCCAGGGCAATATGCGCTCCCGCCAGGACTGGCTGGCCGAATCCCTCCGCAAGGTTTATGACCGTCTCGGCGAGGACCAGCGGATGGTCCTGGAGTACAAATTCTTCGAGCCGGCTTTCTATCACACCGATGTCCCGGACTGGGGCACCTCCTACGTGCACTGCGCCGCCCTGGGCGAGAAGGCCAAGGTCTGCCTGGACACCGGCCACCACGCACCCGGGACCAACATCGAGTTCATCGTCGCGCAGCTCCTGCGGCTGGGGAAACTCGGGTCCTTCGACTTCAACTCCCGCTTCTACGCCGATGATGACCTGATCGTGGGCGCCGCGGATCCGTTCCAGCTGTTCCGGATCATGACGGAAGTGGTGCGCGGCGGCGGGCTGGAGCCGGCCGCCGGGGTGGCGTTCATGCTGGACCAGTGCCACAACATCGAGGGGAAGATCCCGGGCCAGATCCGTTCCGTGCTCAACGTCCAGGAAATGACCGCAAGGGCCCTCCTTGTCGACACCACAGCCCTTGACGCCGCCCAGAACGCGGGAGATGTCCTCGCTGCCAACGCGGTGCTGATGGACGCGTTCTACACTGACGTCCGCCCCGGGCTGGCTGAATGGCGCGAATCACGGGGCCTGCCCGCAGACCCGATGGCCGCCTTCGCCGCCAGCGGTTACCAGGAGCACATCAATGCCGAACGCCAAGGCGGCCACCAGGCCGGATGGGGAGCCTAAGACCATGACCAATCCAACCGTTGAACAGCTGGTTGCCCGCTCCAACCGCCTTGGGGCGGACAAGCGGAACACGAATTTCGCCGGCGGCAACACCTCCGCCAAGGGCACCGACAAGGACCCCGTGACCGGGGAAGACGTCCAGCTCCTGTGGGTCAAAGGCTCCGGCGGCGACCTCGGCACGCTGACTGGATCCGGGCTCGCGGTCCTCCGGCTGGACCGGCTTAACGCGCTCAAGAACGTCTACCCCGGCGTCGAGCGTGAAGACGAGATGGTGGCCGCGTTCGATTACTGCCTGCACGGCAAAGGCGGCGCCGCCCCCTCGATCGACACTGCCATGCACGGGCTGGTGGACGCCGCCCACGTGGACCACCTCCACCCGGACGCCGGGATCGCCATTGCCACGGCCGCCGACGGCGAAGCCCTCACCAAGGAGATCTTCGGCGAGAAGGTGGCCTGGGTGCCGTGGCGGCGCCCCGGTTTCCAGCTGGGCCTGGACATCGCCGCGATCAAGGACGCGAACCCGCGTGCCGTCGGCACCATCCTGGGCGGCCACGGCACCACCGCCTGGGGCGACACCAGCGAGGAAGCCGAAACGAATTCCCTGTGGATCATCGAGCAGGCCGAGAAATACATCGCCGAGCACGGCCGGCCCGAACCCTTCGGAGCCAAGCTGCCGGGCTACGCCGCCCTCCCGGAGGCCGAACGGCGCGCGAAGGCCGCCGCCCTGGCGCCCGTGATCCGCGGACTGGCCTCGAGCGACAAGCCCGTCGTCGGGCATTTCACCGACGACGCCGCGATCCTGGACTTCCTTGAAGGCGCCGAACATCCGCGGCTGGGTGCGCTGGGCACGTCCTGCCCGGACCACTTCCTGCGGACCAAGGTCAAGCCGCTGGTCCTGGACCTGCCGGCGGACGCGTCGGTCGAGGAGTCCATCGCCCGGCTGAAGGAACTCCACGCCGCGTACCGGGTGGACTACCAGGCCTACTATGACCGGCACGCCGACGCGGACTCACCGGCCCTGCGCGGCGCGGACCCCGCCATCGTCCTGGTCCCGGGCGTCGGCATGTTCTCCTACGGCAAGGACAAGCAGACCGCCCGCGTCGCCGGGGAGTACTACCGCAATGCGATCAACGTGATGCGCGGCGCCGAGGCCGTCTCCCGCTACGCCCCGATCGAGGAATCGGAGAAATTCCGGATCGAATACTGGGCGCTGGAGGAAGCCAAACTGGCCCGGATGCCCAAGCCCAAGAGCCACGCGGGCCGCATCGCGCTGGTGACCGGGGCGGCGTCGGGCATCGGCAAGGCCATCGCCACCCGGCTCGCCGCCGAGGGCGCCTGTGTGGTCATCGCGGACCTGAACCTGGACAGCGCCCGCGCTGTCGCCGCGGAGCTCGGCGGCTCCGACGTCGCCGTCGGGATCAAGGCCGATGTCACCGACGAAGCGCAGGTCGTCGCCGCGGTGAACGCCGCCGTGCTGGCCTTCGGCGGACTGGACCTGGTGGTCAACAACGCCGGTCTCTCCATCTCCAAACCCCTGCTGGAGACCACGGAGAAGGACTGGGACATCCAGCACAACGTGATGGCGAAGGGCTCGTTCCTGGTCTCCAAGGCCGCGGCGAAGGTCCTGATCGACCAGGGCATGGGCGGGGACATCGTCTACATCTCCTCCAAGAACTCCGTCTTCGCCGGGCCGAACAACATCGCCTACTCCGCCACCAAAGCCGACCAGGCCCATCAGGTCCGGCTCCTCGCGGCCGAACTGGGTGAGTTCGGGATCAGGGTCAACGGCATCAACCCTGACGGTGTGGTCCGCGGCTCCGGGATCTTCGCCGGCGGCTGGGGCGCCAAACGCGCTGCCGTCTACGGCGTCGACGAGCAGGACCTGGGCAAGTACTACGCGCAGCGCACCCTGCTCAAGCGAGAAGTCCTGCCGGAAAACGTGGCGAACGCCGTCTCAGTGCTCACCAGCGACGAACTCTCGCACACCACCGGCCTCCACATCCCCGTGGACGCCGGCGTCGCCACCGCCTTCCTCCGATGACAACAGAACCATCCCCGGCCGGGGCGGTTGTTGCGGGCGGAGTGTTCGCCGCCGTCGATATCGGCGCCTCCTCGGGCCGGGTCATACTGGGCAGGATCACCCGTGACGGCGGGACCCCGGAGGTGAACCTGGACACGGTCCACCGTTTCCCCAACGCAGTGGTGGAGACCGGCGGCGGCCTGCGCTGGAATTTCACCGCGCTGTTCGCGGAAGTGCTCACCGGGCTGGCGGCCGCCGCGGCCAGCGCAGCAGCACACGGGGAACGGATCACCAGCATCGGGATCGACACGTGGGCTGTGGACTACGGACGGGTGGACGCCGCCGGCCGGCTGGTGGCGCAGCCCTTCAGCTACCGGGATGACCGGAGCCGGGGCGCCGTGGCCGACGTTCACGGGCGCCTCGACCCGGAACGGCTCTACGCGACCACCGGGCTGCAGTTCCTGGAATTCAATACGATCTACCAGCTCGCGAGCGAGGAAGAACTGGACGGCGTGCAGGTCCTGCTGATTCCGGACCTAATCGCGTTCCTGCTCACAGGCGAGCGCCGCACCGAGGCCACCAACGCCTCCACCACGGGGCTCTTCGATGCCGTCGCGGGGGAGTGGGCAACGGAGTTCCTGGCCGCACTTGAGCTGCCCACGGACCTCTTTCCGCCGATGATCCAGCCCGGCGCCGCCGTCGGCACGCTGCTGCCGGCCATCGCCGCGCGGACCGGACTGCCGGCGGAGACCACGGTGATAGCGGTCGGTTCGCACGACACCGCCTCGGCCGTCGTCGCCGTGCCCGCCGAGACCGAGCACTTCGCCTACATTTCCTCCGGCACATGGTCATTGGTGGGCATCGAGCTCAAGCATCCCGTGCTCACGGAGGCGAGCCGGCTGGCGAATTTCACCAACGAACGCGGCGTCGACGGCACCATCCGCTACCTGCGCAACGTCGGCGGACTCTGGCTCCTGAGCGAATGCCAGCGTACCTGGACCGCGCAGGGCGCGGCGGTTCCCCTGGCCGACCTGCTGGACGGCGCCGCGATGCTGCCGGCCGGCGGGCCCCGGATCAATGCCGATGACCCGGCCTTCATCGCGCCGGACGACATGCCCGCGAGGATCCGGGCTGCGGCGCAGAGGGACGGCGAGGTCCTGCCAGACGAGCCCGCAGTGATCGTCCGCTGCATCCTCGACAGCCTGGCAGCCGGTTACGCCCGGACCATCAACCACGCCGAGCGGCTCGCCGGCCGGGCCATCGACGTTGTGCACGTTGTGGGGGGCGGATCCCAGAACAGGCTCCTGTGCCAACTCACCGCCGACGCGACGGGCAAATCCGTCGTCGCGGGCCCTGTCGAGGCGACCGCCCTCGGCAACGTGCTGGTCCAGGCCCGGGCCGCGGGCGAACTCTCAGGAGGGCTCGCCGAACTGAGGAAGATCGTGGCCGGGGGCACAGCGCTTGAGCGGTACCAGCCGGCGGCGGCGAAAAGCTGACCACTGCGGTCGCCATACCCGTTCCCAAGGATTTGACCCCATGCTCACACAGCGGCGACCCGACTGCGCCGGACTTTACGCTGTCTGTAGTTCTTGGCGTAGGTGCGGGAAGGCTCGCTGGTGAGGGCGATGATGAGGAGGATGTCCAAGGAGAGACCCAGAAGGTTGGTCCGGAAGTCGACACTTGGGCCGCCGTTGAGGACATTGACGGCCTGGGTGATGATGGCGGCCGCGCTGAGAAGCATGGCCACGACCCTGGCGAGGTTTCCGCCCCGAAGAACACCCCAGGCCAGAAGGATCTCTCCGACGCCGAACACCGCGAGGACAGTCGCAGCGGCCGGCGACAGCCCGGCCGGTTCTGCTGCCGCGGCGGGAGTGCCCCCGATCAGCAGTGAGGCGGCCAGGACGAGGGCAGCGATACCGCGAAAAAACACGAGGACGCCCCCGAAGAGCGTCGGGGCGGGCCGTCTCCGGTTGACCCCCGGCAGCCGGGGCGGATCTGCCGTAGCCGCGATGACGGGCGCAAGGTCGACGACCGGCAAGTCCCCGTCGGTGGAAATCGTGTCGCCGCCGCCATTGCGCGCATGGTACCCGGTCGAAAAATCCCGGATGACCGAGACTTCCGCCTCGGGTACGGCCTTCTTCAGGGTGGCCAGGATGTGGTCCCTTTCGTCGTCGGTGTTCTCCTCGATCTTGTGCGTGATCTGGAGGGTGAACAGCGACAATCCTACGGATCGGTCGTACGTGCCGGCGGCGAGCCAATCGACCCGAACGCCGCCGGGCAGCACCCACCCGGGCGGGCAGCGCCAGAAACGGACGTGATGCCGTTTGCCCGGGCTCCCGTCGACCTCCTGCTGATACGCAAAGTCCTGCTGGCGGCTAAAGATGAAGAGCGGGCTGACCGGCGCCTCCGCATAGCTCCGCCGAGTCAGGGTTGACAGGACGATCCGGCGGCTGCTCTTCAGATCGACGTCGTCGGCCTGCGTCCAGCCCGCCCGGTGCATGGCGGCATGGACCTGATCCTCGCTTCCGAGCAAGGCCAAGTTGACCGGGTCACCCAGCAGGCCGTCGCTTGTCCGTGCCCGGCCGATGAAGTAATCGGGAAGATAGATCTTCGTCAGGATCCGATGGACTCTGGGCAGAACCAGGTACGCCAGGGCAGCCCAGAATACTATGGAGAACCAGGCCATGTACCGCTGCAGGCTCTCCTCGAAAAGCAATGTGGCCAGCCAGATGGCGGCAACGCCACTGAACACAAACAGCGCCCGGTCCAGCACGGTATCCGCATTGCCGGGAAGCCCACCCTGGCGCCGCTCTTTCACGGACGGTCGCTGGCGGGCTCCTCCGCCCGCCGCGGGGCCACCGTGACGGAGGAAACGAGTTTCAGCCCGGGATGCAGCTGGTCCCCGCCGTCCACGACGCCGGTCTGCCACCACAGTTTCAGCCCCTCCGGTGCCACCTCCAGGCAGGCCAGGTTGTTGTCGAACCACGGCCCCTTGACGCCGGACCAGCGGAACGGCGGGTCCGGGACCTTGGCCGAGCGCGCAACCAGGGCGCCCACCGGTGTGGCCAAACCGTAGGACATAACGGCCGCGAAGGACCTCATCAGCCGGGGCAGCGGGTTTCGGATGGGGGAGCAGACGGCCTGCATGATCCTGCTGCCCGAGGTGCGCTCCACCTCCGAGACGTAGGAGTAGTGGACGTCTCCGGAGAGAAAAGTCACGGTCTCCGGGGCCGGGCCGCGTTTGCCGTCGGCCACCTCGCTCACCATGACGGCCACCTCCCGGAAGCTGTTCTGGAAGGCTCCCCAGTGTTCAAGGTCCACCGCCTGGCGCAGCCTTTCGCCGATGCGGGCGGCACGTTTCCCCCACGCACCCTGGGAAACGGCCTCATTCCAGGACTCGACGTAGTGCAAACCCATCGGCAGCAGGAAGGGCAGTGACGTCGCCACCAGCAGATGGCGGAAACCGCCGCGCATCCGGCCGTCGAGCCAGGCCATTTCTGACTTGTCCACCAGTGCCCGGTGGTCCGGCTCCAAGTTCCGGGCGGCGCGGGAGTCCACTACGATCAGCCGGGTGTCGCCAAAATCCCGGCAATAGCTCCACCGGTAGGATTCCGGGTCCCGATCGGCCCGATCAGCGAAAACGTCCAGCTGCGCGCTGACGTCGATCTCGTCCTCGCCCGAGTGGTCCGCGATCTGCTGCCAGATCGCGTCCTCGGCCCGCTCCTGCGGCGACAGGTTCCCGAGGTGCTGATAGACCCAGTACGAGGCCAGACCCGCGACGATCCGGCCATGCCACCAGGAAGTGGCCTCCATCTTCTTCTTCCAGCTGAGTGAGGTGTTCCAGTCGTCGCGGATGTCGTGGTCATCAAAGATCATGGCGCTGGGAAGCGTGGAAAGCAGCCACCGGTTCGCGGGGTCGGACCAGGCCAGGAAGTAGAGGTGGGCGTATTCCTCGTAGTCCTTGAGCTCCTCGCCGGGCGGTGCGTTGATGTCGCGCCGGGCGCGGATGAACTCCTGCATCTGCTCACTGGTCAAGTCGGCGTACACCTGGTCCCCGAGGAACGTCACCAAGTCAGGCCACGGCGTGTCGTCGCCGGAGGCCATCTTGAGGGCGTAGGCACGCAGTGAGTCGATGCCGTGTGTCCGGTTGCCTGCCCGATCGTGCGGGACGCTGGTGCGGCAGGAGCCGTAGGCCATCCGCAGCGGCTTGCCGGGCTGGAGCGTCGCGATCATGGACGGCGGGAACTCCGACCCGGGATCGGGCCAGGCCTGGCTTCCGTTGATGTCGAGGACGTAGGGCGTCACCGTGCCTGGCTCCAGTGCATCCAGCTCCACCAGCGCGTAGTGGTGACCGTGAACCGCGAACGTGGCGGCCTGCCATTGCCTGCCTCCGGCGTGGACAGTGACCCGGGCAGCGGACCGGGTCTCCACCCAGACACTCGCCGAGGTCTCATCCACGTAGCGCATCATCGGGCCGAGCACCAAGGAAGAGGTTGTCATGACTCAGTTGTACCTGTTCGCCCCCGCGCCCGGCCATGGCTTGGCGAAATATGGACCAACGGAGCGGCTGCTTTTCATCGGGTGCAAGGCTAACCGGTTGCCCTCAGACCAAGACCGGGGATCTAGTTCCGCGGGGCCAGTGCGTAGGCGGCGGTGACGTACGCCAGGGCGCCGGACATCTCCTGGAGCAGCGCGCTGTCGATATTGCTGAGCGTGTCGCAGGCCTCGTGGTAGCACGGGTCGAGGTCCCTGCCGGGTGTGCCGCCGTAGGCCTGCGCCTGGGCGTCCGTCTTTGATTCCGAGTCGCCGCTGAACAGGCCGCCGGCAGGAATCCCTGCCTGCAGGAACGCGTCGTAGTCGGAGTCGCCCCCCTCAAAGGCCGTGGTCTCCGCCGGCAGGGCGTTCTCTGTGAAGTAGCGCTCGAAGACGTTCTCAATCCCGTCGGAGCCCGAGGGCCCGGCATCCCCGAAATCGGACCCGTCGCCGTCGTGGAAGGACCGTATACCGTTCGGAGAGGCCGCCATGTCCACGTTCAGGTACGCCGAGGTCTGGTCCTTCTCCGTCTTGCTCAGCTCGTCGACGTAATGCCGGGAACCGTCGAGGTCATTTTCCTCGGCGCCCCAGAACGCGAAGACCACCCGGTTCACCGGAGTGATCCCGTTCTTCTTCATCCACTTCGCCGTCTCAAGGATGGCAGCGACGCCGCTGCCGTTGTCGTTGATCCCCGGGCCATCTTCGACGGAGTCCAGATGGCCGCCCACCACCACGGTGTTGGCGGCGCTGCCCCCGGTCTCGGCGAGAATATTGAAGCTCTCCGCCTGGTTCCGGTTCCTGCGATCCTGCTCGAAGGTAAACGTCTGCCGGACCGGGTTGTAACCGGCGGCGCGAAGCTGCTCCTCAACATACCGGGCGGATTCCTCATACCCGGAGGTTCCCGACGCGCGGTTCCCGCCGTTGTCATCGGCGATCCGCTGCAGCGCCTCAAGGTGGCCTACCATGCCCCGGCCTTTGAAGGCCGTCAGCACCGCGCGCGCGTCCACGGCGCCCGGGGGCCCCGGGCGGGGGACGGCAACGCTGGGTTCTGGGGATTCCGTGCCGCCGCCCGGGTCGGTAGTCACGACGTCGGGCTGGAAGCCCGGCGGGGAGCCGGCCGCGGACCCGGAATTACAGGCCGTCGCCGAGAGCAGCAGAACAGCCAGGACTGCGGGGAGGACGTGTCTACTCAGAGTCAACATGCTCGGAAACCCTTCACTAGTCAGTTCCAGTCCTGCCGGTCAAGTCACCCGTCACCGACATCCGGCCGACCGCGGTCACCAATGAATCCGCGATACCCCTATCAGTTTCGTCAATTCTTGCGGATGCGGCTGTATCGTCAATAGCCCGCGCCTGTGAAACAGCTGTGCGAATCGCGTATGCGGACGTTCCTTAGGATCATGTTGACCGCAGTGCGCCCGGCATTTCCTTCGAAGACATCATCGAGGAAATGGCCGGCGGCGTGCACGCTGACACCATCGCTGAGATTCCTAATACCATCTAAAGGACCGGACAGCACTGGACCCAGGGGCCCGCCCCTTCACGGAAGTTGAGCAACATGACAGTTTCTCCCCTCATCTGGGCAATCACCATTGCGGTCATCCTGGCCCTGCTGGCTTTCGACTATTTCTTCCACATCCGCAAGGCCCATGTGCCCACGCTCAAGGAGGCGGCCGCGTGGTCCACCCTGTACGTGGGCCTGGCCGTTGTCTTCGGTGTCGTGGTGTGGGTCTTCGGCGGCACCGAAATGGGGTCTGAGTACTTCGCGGGCTACATCACGGAGAAGGCACTCTCCGTGGACAACCTCTTCGTCTTCCTGATCATCATCGCGAGCTTTCGCGTTCCCCGCGAAGACCAGCAGAAGGTGCTGCTCTTTGGCATCGTCTTCTCGCTGATCGCCCGCACCGGATTCATCCTCTTGGGCGCCGCGCTGATCAATTCGTTCGCGTGGGTCTTCTACATCTTCGGCCTGATTCTGCTGATCACCGCAGGCAACCTGCTCCGGCCGGACGCCCATGGTGACGACCAGGCCGACAACTTCATGATCCGGATCGCCAGGAAGCTCTTCCACACCACGGAACACTACGACGGCGACAAGCTCTTCACCGTTGTCAACGGGAAACGGGCCCTGACTCCGATGCTGCTGGTCATGGTCGCGATCGGCGGGACCGACATCCTCTTCGCCCTCGACTCCATCCCCGCGATTTTCGGGCTGACGCAGAATGTGTACATTGTTTTCACCGCCACGGCCTTCTCCCTGATGGGCCTGCGCCAGCTGTACTTTCTGATCGACGGGCTCCTGGACCGCCTCATCTACCTTGCCTACGGCCTGGCGGTCATTCTGGCCTTCATCGGAGTCAAGCTGGTGCTGCACGCCCTGCACGAGAACAACCTGCCGTTCATCAACGGCGGCCAGCCAGTCCCCGTCGTCGAGATCAGCACCGCGACGTCCCTGAGCGTCATCGTCGGGGTCCTCGTCCTTACTGTCGTCGCGTCGCTGATGAGCAAAGCCGGCAAAGCCCAGACGTCCATCAACAATGCGCGCCGGCACGCCGCCAACTACCTCGACCTCGAATACACGGCCGACCCTGCCGAACGCGAGCGGATCTACCGGATGCTGACCGAGGAGGAGTCCCAAATCCTGGGCATGGATCTGAAGTATCGAAACAAGGCCAAGGACATCGACAAGATTCGGGCCTTGGTGGCGGAAGCGCACCGCCAGCACGAAGAATACCTGTCCCGTTAGGCACCGGGCGCCGTACCTTTGCGGGTCAGTGCGGGCTGGCGTGGGAGCACTCGTCCGGCCGCGGTCCGCCCGCCTTCTCGATCGCGGCGTGCATCCGGGAGAGCACGTCGCCGGGGGGACCGCCGGCCGTGAGGCGGGTGAACCGGGGGAACTCGGGCAGCGATTGATACGCGTCCCGCAGCGATTCCAGGTCCTCGAGGCGCTCCGAGTCGGTGCCGCGGGCGAGGATCCTGGCGTGGGCCTCGCGGGGGTCGACGTCGAGGTAGATGACCAGATCGGGCCGGGGGAGTATTCGGATGAGCCACGGGAGGAAGCGCCCCCTGGGAAGTCCATGCATTCCGCGGAGCGCGAGCTGGCAATGAAGGTGCCGGTCCATCACAACCAGGCCGTGAAAGTTCCGGGCCCGGCGGTGTGCATTCAGGACGTTGAACGTGCGGACCGCCGTTTCAAGGAAGTCCGCCAGCCGGGGAGGCGCCTGTATGCCGAGCCTCGCGCTGAGCAGGGACATCCTTCGGCGGCCGGCGTAGTTACGGAGGAGCAGGGCGCTTTTTCCCGCCTGGCGGGCGGCCGCGACGGTGGCCTCGGCCGCCGTCGTTTTTCCGGAGCCGTCAATTCCGGTGAGCACGATCAGCACGCAGTGTCCTTCGTGGTTTGGTGGTGGGGTTACCTGAGCCAACGAATGAGAGGCGCCGCTTGATCCCTCAGAGATTGTGGGCCAGCAGTTCGAGCGCGATGACCAGAAGACTCAACACTACTTCAGCGAACACGATGAGGGCCTTGTGGCGGAACGGAAGGTCAAGCCGCCGGATCGCGAGGTACCCGATGACAAAAAGTGTGACAACGAGCACGACAATCGCCCATTGAAGCGCCACGGCCGTCGACCAGAGACCCAGGCCGGCCGCCGTGAGGAGCAGGAGCGGCGTCACCAGGACGCTGAGGGATTCGGTGCTGACGGCGACCATGTGTCGCAGCTGCGGGCGGCTGGGGAGCTCCTCATGTACCGTCAGGTGGCTCAGTAGGTCGGCGACGAAGATGCCCAACAGGGAGCCGACCACCACGATACTGAGAGTGGCAGCCGCGGCGGCGGGCGACGTTTCGTCAGCGTGGCTCCTCAGGGCCAGGACGACAGCCAGGCACGTGAAGCTGATATAGACGCGCTCCTTGAGGCTCGCCGCGCGTTGGCTCGCAGTAGGCTCAGTCCGCCCGGCCGGTTCGATCGCATTCATCGAGGAAGTCCCCTCTCAGTGGTTGGAACAGAACCGTCAGGCGCCGGGGGCCCGGTAGCCGACCTCCGCTGCCATCCGCAGGGCTGACATCGTCTCGTCCACGCTCAACAGGACGGTCGTTTCAAACGAACTCAGCGCGCCGCCCCCGGCGATTGCCACCGCCACCGCGGCCATGGAGACGTTGTCGGGGGCCTCCCACAGGTTGTAGCCGTCATGGCTGCCGAACGCATACCAGAAGCCGTGGAGCGTGCCGCCCACCGACTCGATATACGCCTGCGCCGCTTTTCCGCGGTCTTCCGGGTTGCGGATCATCCTGGCCCAGGTCTCAGGGGTGTAGCTGAACTTCGACAGGTAGAGCGGCATCGTCTTTCCCTTCGGTCACTTCCGGGAGTGCGGATTACCCAAGGATGGCAGTCCTCCGCCGGGCCAGCAATGCCCCGCAGCTCTGAAAAGAGGCGTTTAGGACCGGCGGTCGTCAGTCGGCACGCCCCAGATGCTGCATGAGCGCGTCGAGGATCGGCAGTTGCCCGCTGACCAGCCGGCTGCGGGCAACTGCCTCACGATTCCACTCCGCGCCGTCGACCTCGGGGAAGTCCTGCACGGTTCCGGATCCCTTCGGCCACTCCAGAGCGAAGGTGTTGCTCTCGATCTTTTCGGGAGCAAAGTCGGTCTCGGCCGCGAAGACGGTGATGACCTTTCCCGACGGTTGCCGGAAGGCCCCCAGCGGGATGTAGTCGGCGGACGGCGCAGGAGTGCCCATTTCTTCGGAGAACTCCCGCTGGGCTGCAGCCAGGGGGTCCTCGTCGTCGAGGTATTCGCCCTTGGGAATCGACCAGGCCCGGGCATCCTTGCGCGCCCAGAACGGGCCGCCCATGTGCGCTATCCACACCTCCACGTCCCGTCCACCGCGCCGGCGGTAGAGCAGAATGCCCGCACTCCGGACGGTCATTGCCCGCCACCTGCCCCGGGGAGCCCGAGGTCCTGGTCCCGGCATCCTCCACCGGCGTCCAGAGCCGGGAGGAACTGGCGGTTCCGGATCCGCGACGGGCCAAATTCCACCGCCACCGGCTCGATGTCCCAGGGTCCGCGGTCCCTCGACTTGGGGCGGCCCACGGCGATGTGGGGTGTCCAGCGGGGGTACCGGAAACCCAAGGCCTGGGAGCTGAGGATGAAGTCATCGACATTGTCCACCAGCAGGGCGTCCAACAGTTCGTGCAGCGCCTTCACGAGGGAGACCTGGTAGTCCCGCACATGCTGCGGCACCTCCACTTCCAGGCCGCTCACGCGCCCGCCGCCCAGCAAGACCAGCCGTTCGGCCCGGGCGGCGAATCCTGCCAGCACCGGCAGCCCCTCCAGCCAGGCAACCGTGGTGCCGGCGGCGTTCCCGGCCGTCGTGCTGCCTTTGGTCCAGTCCGCGATGTCCCGGGCGAAGTCAGCCAGGACGCCGATGTGCAGCAGGGTGAGGTGAAGCCCCTGGGGCCGGCGCAGCGCATCGACGTAGTTGCCCAGTGCCTCGTAGTCCCCGGCCCCGGAGCCAACGCGGAGCACAGGCACCTCCACTGTGATGCGCGGAGCAGAATGCATCCGGACTCCTCCCGTCCGTGCGTACCGTTGGCTACCCGTGCCATTATCCTCCCGGGACGGGCAGACGTGCGGTATTCCCGGCCAGCCGCGAAAGCGCGACATGACACAATCAACGCATCATTCACCGCGGATTGCCGCCGACGGATCCTTCAGGGCGGGCGGACCTGTCCAGTGACCACGAAGGAGCCTTGTGAGCAGCCCGATCCAACACCAGAGCGGACTCGCCGAGGACGCTGCGGCCATCCTGGCCACCGCGCCGGCGTATCCGCAATTACGGCTCAACAGCGAGGCCCTCGACAAGAACATCGAGGTGATGGCGGCCTGGTGCCGGCACCATGGCGTGGATCTTGCCCCGCATGTCAAGACAACCATGTCCGCACCGATCATCGCCCGCCAGGTGGCTTCCGGCGCCGTCGGAGTCACCGTCGCCACCGTGGACCAGGTTGCTACGGTATTGGACTGGGGGCGCCGGCACGTCCTGGTTGCCAACCAGGTGGTCGATCGGTACGGTCTGATGCGCCTCCGCTCATGGCTGGAGGAAGATCCTGGCCGGGAGATCCGCTGCTTCGTGGATTCGGCGGCAGGCGTCGAGGCCGCGGCCCGGGTTTTCGCTCGGGCGGCCGTCAGCCTTGACGTGCTGATCGACGTCGGAACACCCGGGGGACGGACAGGAACCCGGAGCCTCCACGATGCCCTTCGCATCGCCGAACAGGTCCATGGCACGCCCGGCCTCCGGCTCGCCGGGGTTGCCGGCTACGAAGGCGTGGTGCCCAACAGCAGGGCGGAGGCCACCATCGAAGCCGTCGACCGGCACTGCCGGCTGGTGCGGGACGTGTATCTCGCAGCCGCGGAATATTTTGAGACCGCCGCGCCCATCTACTCCATGGGCGGGTCCGCGTTCCCGGACCGGGTTGTGGAGCACCTTCCCGACGACACCCTGGTGCCCGGTACCCGGAAGATCCTCCGGTCAGGCTGCTATGTCACGCATGATCACGGCACCTACGCCGCCGTCAGCCCGGTCCCGGGCCTCACTCCGGCAGTTTCGGTCCGGGCCGTGGTCTTGTCCGCCCCGGAAGAGGGCATGATCGTGGTCGGCGCCGGCAAACGGGACCTCGCCTACGACGCCGGACTGCCGGTCTTCCTGTCAGCCCGCACCGCGGACGGCGACGCCAGGGAAGGGGCAACCGCCGTGGTGCGCAACCTCTTCGACCATCACGTTGTCCTCACCGGGGCGAGCGGGCTGGAGGTCACGGATGTGGTCGACTTCGGGATATCCCACCCCTGCTCGGCCTTCGATCGCTGGCCTGAATACGTGGTCACCGACGGCAATGCACAGGCCATCGATGTGTGGCGCACGGACTTCCACCGTTCGTCCCTGGCCACGGTCCGGCCCGGCTGACTTGGCGCCGGTGAACTGGCGTCGCTGTCCGGGAATTCCGGACGGCGCTACCGGCCGAAGACCCTGAACAGGAGGAGACGGGCTGACTGGGCCGCGGCCTCCCGCCGGCAGGGCCCGTTCCAGATGATGAAGTTGGCGAACCGGTGGGCCCCGGGGCGGTCTGCGACCCGGGCGGCAGCGTCCCGGACGGTGTGGAGGTCCCGGACCGTCAGCGGGAGGGGGGCCTCGTCAGGGTGCCAGGTCGAGCCGAGCGGAAAATCCCGGAACGGCCGGGTGGACATCTCGATATGGGCGCCAAGGACCACGGCGACAGGATGCGCGGCGCTGAAATCGCAGAGGGTGCGGAGCGACTCCTGAAAGGCCGGAAAGTCCTGTACATAGAGCCGGCCCGGGTAGACGGTGTCACCGGTGAGCAGTATGCCCGTCCCTTCGTCGTAGATGGCGACGGCGGAAGGATGGTGCCCCGGCGTCGGGATGACCTCAAGCACCCGCCCGCCAAGGTCAAAGCGTGCCGCGCCCCGGGGCCAGCTGCCGATCCCGAAGAACGCGGCGACGTCCCCGGCCGAGTGTCCCACCACCCGGGTGTGGGCCCGGTCCGTGAACTGCCCGTCGCCGGCGACATGATCCCCGTGGGCGTGCGAGTGGGCAACGATGAGTTCGTAACCGTCCCGGGGATGCCCCTGCAGCCATTCCTCAATGAGTGTGTCGACGGTGGCCCGAAGCGGAAACCGGGTGGCGTCCGCCGTCGCACCCGTATCCAGGAGGAGGGCGCGCTCCTCACCGAACAGCAGGTAGAGGAACGGCGCTTCGAAGTTGTCCGCGATGCTCTGCCGGAGCAGGACCGTGTTTGGCGCGGCCCGGTGCACCTGGATCGGCGGCGCTGCGCTGCGCCGGCGGGAGCGCATCCCCGGGTACCAGCGCACGTCAAAATCAAGATCCGTCACGGCTCTACTATCGCAGTCACGGCTCCGGCGGATGGCCCGGCGTCGACAATTTCGCTGGCGTGCTCGGCTATCCAGGCCACCAGCGGGAGCAGCACGGACACAAGCTCGCGGCCCCGGTCGGTGAGGCTGTAGTCCACCCTGGGCGGGATCACCGGCTGGGCATCTCGACGGAGGAAACCGTCCCCTTCGAGAGTTTTGAGTGTTTGGGCGAGCATCTTCTCGCTGATGCCTTCCGCCCGGCGTCGAAGCTCGCTCCAACGCTGCGGGCCGTTCCACAGCGCCACCAGGATCAGTACGCCCCACTTGCTGGAGACGTGATCGAGGACCGTACGGCTGGGGCAGTTGGCGGGGAAGATGCCGTCCGCGCCCTGGAGAGCGGACTGGTCAGGTTCGGTACTTACCTTCATGCCAGTACCTTACTTCAAAGTGCGTACTCTCTTTTGGGAAGTAATGCCCTTTCGGTGCCGTTGGCATGGATGTCAGCATCCCCTTGGTGAAAGGACCATCATGACCATCGTTGTCACCGGCGCCACCGGACAGCTCGGACGCCTCGTCGTTGAAGCCCTACTCGATCAGAACGTGCCCGCGGGCCGGATCGTGGCCGCCGGCCGGGACCTGGCCAAGGTCGCGGACCTTGCCGACCGGGGCGTCCAGGTCCGGCAGATCGACTTCCAGGATCCGGCCTCCCTGCGCCGGGCGTTCGCCGGTGCCGGAAAGGTGCTGCTGATCTCCGGCAGTGAGCCCGGGAAACGCGTTGAGCAGCATCAGAACGCCATTACGGCAGCCAAAGATGCCGGCGTCGGGCTGATCACCTACACCAGCATCGCCAACGCCGACCACACGGACATGCAGTTGGCCGCCGAACACCAGGCCACGGAAGAGGCGCTGGTGGCGTCCGGGCTCCCGTTCGCACTGCTCCGCAACGGCTGGTACCTGGAGAATTACACCGACCAGCTGCGCACCTACCTTGAGCATGGCGCCGTACTGGGCAGCGCCGGTGACGGCCGGGTCAGCGCCGCCACCCGCGCCGACTACGCCCGCGCCGCCGCTGCCGTGCTGCTCCGCGACGACCAGGCAGGGAAGGTCTATGAACTCGGGGGCGACACACCGTTCACCCTCAGCGAGCTCGCGGCGGAAGTCGGCGCCGCCGCCGGCCGGACGGTGACATACCAGGACCTGCCCGTCGGACAGTACACGGAGGTCCTAGTGGGTGCCGGGCTGCCGGCGGGCTACGCGGCCATCCTCGCGGACAGCGACCTGGGCATTGCCCGCGGCGAACTACTCGTCACTAGCGGGGACCTCAGCGCCCTTATCGGCCGGCCGGCAACATCCATGCGCGAGGCCGTGGTGGCCGCCGCTGCAAGCCGGCACGAGGGGACAGTCCAAGGGGCCGACGACGGCTGGGGGAGAGAACCCCGGTCTCAGAGGGCTCTCAAGCGTCGCCGGCCCCGTCTCACACCGGACCCCCACGCTCCGGCAAGCAAAGTAGCCGGTCCAACACCCTGCTGAGTTCGGCAGCGGTGCGGACCTATTACTATTCAACACCCTGCGTGCCATATCTGGGAGAGAGACCTGATGTCCACCGCGTGGTTTGGGCGCGAAGGTTTCATCCTTGGCGGGTGACGGCACCCAGCCGAGGTGGTCATAGCGTAGGGGTACTCCGGAATGGAGCAGCCGACGTGGCCCTTCGCCCTAGCAGGATGAAGGGCCGGTGACGGCGGCACTCGATGATCCTCAACCCCCGGGGAAGCGAAGTGAGCCATGTTTGCCCTGAAGAGAAACGCTGCAGTCACCTCAGAATCCCGGGCGCTCGTCATCGGCGGCGCAGGCTTTCTCATCCTCGGCATGATTGCGTTCCTGCTGGTGGGGCGTGAACCTGTTGCGTTGTCCGGACGGGGGTCGGTGGGCGACATCGCTGCGCTCGGGACGGCCGTCCTCGGCGCAGCAGCCGCGGTGATCGGGTCCCGGCAGCGGCAGGCGCATGACGCTCCGCCCGCCCCCGGCGGAGGCCGGACGCGCAACATCATTGACATCTTCGCGCTCGCGCTGGCCCATGCCTGCATCTTCCTGTTCGGCTGGCTGGCGCTGTTCTCAATCTTCCAGCGGGCGTTCGTGGGAGCAGTGCTGTATCCCCTGGCAGCGGCAATCCTCGTCGGGGTCACCGGAGCCATCAGTTCCTACATCGCGTACCTGTCGACAGTCACCATGAACGCCTACCGTCTCGCCGCGCTTCTCGCCGTATTCCTCGTCACGGGTGTCCTGACGAGCATGCTCACCGCAGAAGACCCGCAGTGGTGGCAGGAAAACCTCAGTGCCCTCGGCATGAGCTCCGGCGTCTCCGGGGTGGCGTTCAATCTCACGCTGATCGTCGCCGGCGTTGTGGTCACAACCCTGGCCGGATACTCTACGAGGACGCTCGAAGCGACGGCGAAGACAGCGCCCGCGCGGCGCCGGGTGCGGCACCTGGAAGGCGGCATCGTCCTCATCGGCATCCTCCTCGCCTGTGTGGGGCTGTTTCCGGTCGACGAACAGTTCTGGCTCCACACCGCGGCGGCGTCCGGCATGGTGGTGGTGTTCGGAACCCTGATCGTCCGCATGCGTTCGCTGGTTCCCTCGATCCCGGCGACGTTCAATCTGCTGGGGCTGGTGTTCCTGGCGGTCATCGCCTTCGCCGTGCTGATGTACTTCCCGGTCGGCTACTACAACCTCACCGCCGTGGAGCTCATCGCGGCCTCGCTGGTCTTCGCCTGGCTGATCGTCCTGATCCGCAACCTGGCCGCCGTCGACGCCGACCAGCTCGCCGCCAGCGCGCCGGCCCGCCCCGTGTTCCAACGCACTGATACCGCCGCCCAAACTGCGGCGCCCGGAACGGATAAGACCGCCGCGGACTCCTGATCGGAAGGCGTTAGGTGGAACAAGGCAAGAAGCCGCAGCGAGGGCGCCTGACGGGGTTGCCCATCCTTGGCCAGCTCCGCACCTACAACCGCACGTGGCTGAGGGGCGACCTGATCGCCGGGGTGACTGTCGCGGCGCTGATCGTTCCCAAGAATCTGGGATACGCCGGGATCGCGGGCATCCCGCTGCAAAACGGCCTGTACGCTGCGGCCGCCGGCGCGATCGTGTACGGGGTCCTGGGTTCCTGCCGGCAGATCTCGATGGGCCCCAGCTCAGGACTGGCGGCCGTCGCCGCGAGCGCCGTGCTCGCTGCCGGCATCACCAACGAGCAGGATGTCGCCTCATTTGTCGCGGGCATCACCCTCGCTTCCGGGATCCTGTTCCTACTCCTTGCCGTCCTCAGGATGGGATGGATCGCCCAGTTCCTCTCGCGGGCCGTGGTCACCGGGTTCCTCTTCGGCGCGGCGATCGACGTCGTTATCGGGGAGCTCCCGAAACTGACCGGGACCGACGTCACCGGATCCAATCCGATCCAGGAACTGCGGTCATGGCTTGGGACCCTGGGCGAGGCGCACCTGACCACCGTGCTGGTGGGTGTCATCGCGCTGGCCGTGGTTTTCGGACTGAAGGCGATTGCGCCCACGGTCCCCGGAGCCCTGGTCCTTGTGGTGGGCGGGTTGCTGGCGGCGGCCGTGTTCGATCTTGGCGCCAAGGGGGTGGCCCTGGTAGGTGACGTGCCCAGCGGGCTGCCGTCGCCCGAGATCCCCGACGGTCAGCTGATGTGGGACAACGTGGAAACCGTCGCGCTAGCGGCGGTGGCGCTGGTCCTGATCGGGTTTTCGCAGACGGCGGGGGACGCGCGGGCGTTCGCCGCCAAGCACCGCTACCAGATAGACATCAACCAGGAGTCCATTGCCCAGGCATTTGCCAACATGGCTGCGGGCCTTTTCAAGGGGATGCCCGTCTCGACGAGCCTGTCAGCGAGTTCGCTCAACGACCACTCCGGAGCGAAGACCGGACTGGCCTCCCTCACCTCCGGAGTCACCGTCCTGCTCACACTGCTGTTCCTGGCGCCGCTGTTCTCGATCCTCCCCAAGCCGGTGCTTGCGGCGCTCATCATCGAGGCCGTTGTGATGGGCATGATGAACGTGCCGGAGATGCGGCGGCTGGCCCGGGTGCAAAAGTTTGATTTCTGGATTGCCATCGCAGCCATTGCCGGCACCCTGATCTTCGGAGTGCTGGCGGGAGTCATCATCGGAATCGGGCTTTCGCTCATCTGGCTGGTCGGGGTGGCCACGCACCCGCAGATGCCCGTCCTCGGTCGGGAACGGGGCACCCAGGTCTTCCGCGAAGTGGATGACCACCCCGGTGACGAGGTGATTCCCGGCGTGGCGGTCATCCGGTTCGACGGCGGTCTCTTCTTCGCCACCGCCGACGCGCTGGAGGACCGTCTGCGCGACATCATCCAGTCAACCCACGGGATCACCGGCATCGTGTTGGACTGCGCAGGGATCAACTTCGTCGACTCCCAAGGCACAGCAAAAATGGCGGAAATTGTGAAACTTACGCGCGAGGCCGGCGTCAACCTGCGCCTTGCCCGGCTGAAACCCGCGGTCCGGGCAACCCTGGCCCGGGACGGCGTGATAGAACGCATGGGCGAGGGCATGATCCACGGCAACATCTTCCGGGCCGTGGAGGCCGAACAGTCCGCCGTCGAACGGCGCCGTGAAGACAAGCCTGAATAGGCGGGGGCCGCCCGGCGGCAACCTCATGCCCCGGGAATGATTTGTCCACCACGTGCCATGGCTAGTTTTGGGGGTAGCACGCCCTTCGAGCAGGGAGACGATGGCAGATGAACCCACCCCAAGGCGGCGACACCCAGGCGGAACCGTTCAATAGCAGACTCGCCCTGCTGTTGGCCATGGCGATGTTTGTGCTGGTCGTCGACACCTCGATCATGAATGTCTCGATCTCTGCGGTGGTGCAGGACATCGACTCGACTGTCAGCGGTCTCCAGTCGGCGATCGCGCTCGAGGCGCTGGTCTCCGCCGCCTTCATCTTGATCGGCGGAAAAGTCGGCGACCTGATCGGGCGCAAGCGCGCCTATGTGATCGGGCTCGTCTGCTACGCGGTGGGTGCCATATCCATGACGTTGGCGCAGAGCCTGCTCCCGATCATCATCTTCTGGGCCGTGATCGGCGGGCTTGGTGCCTCGCTCCTGCTGCCGGCCATGCAGTCCCTCATCCACGGAAATTTCGAGGGCGCGGCTCAGAAGCGGGTCTATGCCCTGGTGGGCGCCTCGGCTGCGATTGCCGCCGCAGTGGGGCCCCTGCTCGGCGGGTTTATTACCACGTTCCTGTCCTGGCGCGTCGCCTTTATGCTGGAGGCCGTCATCATTGCGGTGGTGCTGTCCGGCATCAAACTGGTTCATGATGTCCCGTATGTGGGGCCCCGGTCGTTGGATCTCTTCGGGTCACTGCTGTCCATTGTCGGCATGGGCGGGATCGTGCTTGGCATTCTGGTCTGGCAGGAGGGGGGCGAAGCGGTGGGTGCCCTCCTGGCCGTCGGTGCGGTCGGGCTGGGCGGCCTGATCTACTGGCTCGTCAGGCGCAAACGCCAAGGCAAGGCGGCCCTGCTGGATCCGGATTTGTTCCAGTCGAAAGCCTTCCGCTTTGGTGCCACGGGGCAAATGCTTCAGCAGGTCGCGCTCGGCGGCACCATGATCGTGCTGCCCATCTACCTTCAGATGGTGCTCGGATACAACGCCATGCAGGCAGGGTTGTCCATCGCGCCCCTGTCGCTGACCATGTTCGCGGTCGCAATGCTTGCCGGCAAGAGGGCCGGGACGCGCCGTCCTGCCAGTCTTATACGGTGGGGTTTTCTGCTCTTGATCGTGGGCCTGGTAGTGCTTATTCCGATCGTGCCACGCGCGGACTCGGGCTGGTGGCTCCTGGTGCCGCTGATCATTTCGGGATGCGGCCTGGGGCTGCTGGTGTCCCAGCTCAACAACTACACTCTGTCCCCGATTTCCGACGAGCGGGTCAGCGAGGCTGCAAGCGTCAACTCCGCCTCAGGGTCGTTCGGTTTGTCCCTTGGGCTCGCGTTCGCCGGCGGCATCATGTTGGCCTCGCTCTCGACGATCTTTATCGGCATGGCTACGTCCAGCACGGTTCTTGCGCCAGACCAGCAACAGCAGGTCTCGCAGACCCTGGAACAGGACGCGCAGGTGATGAGCGATGCGCAGCTTGAGGAACTCCTTGCCGGCCAAACGGAGGAAGTGAGTGACGAGATCATCCGGATCAACACGGAAGCGCGGCCCCTGGCCCTCCAGATCGCCCTGGTAGTTCCGATCCTGGCCGGCCTGGCCGGGCTGTTCACGTCCTTCCGCATGATGAGACTTCCGGATCCCAAAGCGTCCGGTGCCGGGGAGGGCGCAATTCTGGGGTGACATTTGCAGACCGCAAAGTCCCCTGGATTTCACCCCCGGCGGATGAGGAAGTCACTGGCGCCCGGGACAGAGAATGCTTGTACCTGCCAGTGGTCAGGCTGCCAGTCCACGACCCAGACCTGCAGTTAGTTCCATTCCCACCAAAGGCCGCGTACCCGTACAAAAGCCGCATCAACTGAAAGTAGGGAAGCCACATGAGTTTCTGGGAGAACTTTTGGGATATTTTCTGGTGGTTCATTTATGTCTACGCATTTTTCGCCTTCCTGTTCGCGCTGTTCGTCATCATCAGTGACATATTCCGGGACAAACAGCTAAACGGCTGGTTGAAAGCCGTCTGGCTCGTATTTCTCGCGTTCCTGCCGTTCCTGAGTGTGCTGGTGTACCTCATTGCCCGCGGCAAGGGCTTGACCGAAAGGGCTGCTGAACGGGCACGCCAGAACCGGGAAGCCACCAACGCGTACATACGCGAGGCCGCCGCGGCGAGCCCAACCGAGGAGATTGCCAAAGCCAAGGCACTCCTGGACGCCGGAACCATCAGCCCTGCCGAGTTTGAAAGGATCAAGAGCAGCGTGCTGGTCTGACATCGCAGCAATAACGAAGCAGGAGCGCCCCGGCGATCTTTATCGCCGGGGCGCTCCTGCTTCAGTCACAGCTGGAAGCAGAATTCGTTCACAGCTGGAAGATCGAGTAGCCGATAATGAATATCCCGATTGTCAGTGTTGCGATCGCGGCAATCGTCTGCCCGTTCCGCTGCATCCACGTGTAGAGCGCCGTCAGCGGCACTTCGGCCCGCTCCGGGGACTTCAGCCATACGGCGATCGGCACGACAACGGCTGACTGGGTCACAACGGCGTAGGCGAGGACCAGCAGGATTCCTTGGAACAATGGCGGTTCCCGTACGCTGATCACCGCACCCGCCGCGACGGCGAGCAGGAGAGCCTTGGGGCGCAGGTTCAGGCCCAGGCCCAGGACGACGAACTCCCACTGGCGCGCGGACTGGAACCTCGTTTTGAGTTTCCCGACAACCGCACTGTCCGTCTGACTTCTGTGCCAGAAGAGGTAGATGGCGTAGCCAATGAGCAGAACGCCGACCACCAGGCCAATCTGTGCCAGCAATTCGTCCTGTCTCAGCCTCGGCCGGCCAGGCAGGAGCTGCAGCCCGACGGCCGAAAGGCCGACAACCACGATCGATCCGGCGACACTGCCGATCAGGAAGGGCAGTGCACCGCGGCGTGGATCGGGGGAGAGCAGGATCATGATGGTGATGCTCACGGGCACAGTGCTGATGGCCCCTGCGAGGGCGAACAGCATCAGGCTCGTGACGATGCTCAGCACCTGGCGGTCACCCGGCCTGCACAATCACCCGACGGCATGTCATGCCTTCGGTGTGCTGCCGGTGTCCGGGTTGCCGGAGCCCCGCCGTGCCCGGCGCGCGCGAATCGCATCGTCTTCCTGCTTGAGGATGACCTCGAGGTCCTTCTTGTCACCGGTCAAGGGCCGCCACCACGCGATGGTCGGGTCGGAGTCGAGGAGGATGGTGCGGGAAAGGAGTGTGAGGGGCACTGCGAGGACGGCGCCGACAGGTCCCAGGATGACGGCCCAGAACAGCACCGAGGCGAAGGTTATGGTCTCACTGAGGGCCACCGCATTGCCGACGTACTTAGGCTGGACGATGGACTGAATGACCGTGTTGATCCCGCCGTAGAAGACAATCACGGCGACAACAGTGGGCCACCCGCCGGTGAGGAACCCGAAAAACAGTGGCGGGACGATCGCAATGAAGTAGCCAATGTTCGGAATGAAGCTGCAAATGAAGGAGAGCAAACCCCACAGCAGGGCGCCGGGAACCTGCAGGATGGTCAGGAGGAGCCAGTTAAAGAGTCCCTGGGCTACCCCCAGGACGGTGGTGGCCACCATGTACCGGCGGACTCCGCGCCCAAAGTCGTTGAACGCGGTGACCATGTCCGGCCGGTGGTAATTCAGATGTGTCAGCACGGCCGGCATCCGCGAGCCATCCACCCCCATGAGGATCAGCATCGTCAGGATGACCACCAGGCTGCCCACTATGCTCGTGATGTTTCCCAGGACTCCGCCAAGGAAGCTGATCAGTCGGCCGGGAGTGAACCCCTGCAGAACGGCCTGTGTCTGCTCCGGGCCGAACCCCACTGATTCCAGCAGCGCGGTAACGGAGGCGCCCAGCTGGGCGAGCTCCGGAGCATACTGCGGCAAGAGTGCGGAGAACTGGGCGAGCGAGGCAAAGAGTATAACGGCGAAGCCCGTCAGCAACGCAAAAACTGCTGCGATGGTGGTCCCGGTAGCGATTCCCCGGGGCACTCCGCGCCCCTGCATCCAGCGCCGCAGGGGATGGACGCAGAGAGTGAGGACAAACGCAAAGAAGACGGGGATGACAATTCCCCGCATGGCGGCCAGTCCGAAAGCCACGACAGCCGCGCAGGCCAAGGTGAGCAGGATGATGGCGGAGCGGGGGAGGACAGGACGTGGATACGACTCCGCTGGTTCCGGCCCCATGGAGCCCTCCTTCGTTCGCGTTGGAAATAGTCTAGGGTCGCGGCGGCCCTCCTTAGTAGGGACCGCGCGGCGCCCTCCGCTTCCGGCCGGACCGACCGCTTGTGTCCGCTGCGTTGACGAGGTAATCGTTCAAGGTGATGGCGGCGTCGATGGTGTCTTTAGGTTGTGACCCTGCTCTTGATCCTTTGAAACTCGTCAGGGCTGATGGTTCCGGCGTCCAGGAGGGCCTTGGCCTTGGAGATTTCCTCGGTCGGGCTCGCGGTAGCGACCTCGCGGATATATGAGTCTGCGGCTTCTTGGTCTCGCCGGGCGCGTTTCATGGACCGCTCGGCCATGCCCTTGCCGCGGGCGATCATGTACACCAGCAGCGTCAGGAAGGGTACGAACGCCAGGAAAACGATCCAGACGGCCTTCCACCAGCCGTTCAGCTCGTGGTCACGAAAGATGTCGGCAATGACGATGAACAACGCATAAAGAAAAGCGAAGAGCGCATAGACGACGAAAAACCACCAGAATATGTCCCAAAAGTTTTCCCAGAAACTCATTTTGGCTTCCCTGCTTTCGATTGATGCGGCATTGTCCGTAAACGCAGCCTGGGTTTAATTCAGTTCACCGGCCGGTTTTCCGGGGAGCTCCGGAACTTAGCACTGGACCTCCGTCGCGAGATCGCTCAGGGCGGCCTGGACGTTTGCTGCTTCGTCCCGCAGGGAGGCGGCTGCTTCGGTCAGCGTGGCATCGTCGGGAACGTCGTTGACGGCGGCAGTGAACCGCGCTTCCGCTGATGTAACGGCGTCCACACGTTCTTTGGCCGCACTGCCTGTTGCCGCGACCAGCTCGTCATAGGTCTTCACCACCTGGTCCCGGGCGGCCCGGATCTGGTCCACCGTGGCCCCTGGTTTGAGAGTGTCTTTGAAACTTGTCAGCGCGTCGGCAAAAGCATCGGCAGCGGCGCACGCCGGCGAAACGGACGGTGCCGGGCTGGACGTGCCGGCCGGCGGGCTCGGGGTGCTGCAACCGGCGAGCAGCAAGAGTGCTGCTCCGAGTGCGGACAACCGTACGAGCATTGGGCGTGTTCCCGACATTCAGGGCCCCCTCTCGGAAGGTCATTCTCGTGGCAGCCCAATCACCGCCAGATAACACCATCGTTGGCCTCGAACCTTGGGCGCACCTCACCCGCCGGGGGTGATAAAGGGGCGGGCGGTCGTGGCCGGGGAGTGAGCGTATCGAGGTGAACGTGCGCTTCGATCACCCCACGCGGCGCATCGCCTGCAGTTCGATCTCGACGCGCGCCCTGAGCGGGAGCCCTGCGACGGCGACCGTAGTGCGCGCGGGATACTGGCCGTCGAAATACCTCGCGTACACGGCGTTCATCGCTGCGAAGTCGTCCATGTCGACGAGGAAGACATTGACCTTGACTACATCGCGCCAGCTGCTGCCGGCCGCCTCGAGGACGAGGCCGAGGTTGTCGAAGACGCGTGCCGTCTGCTCCTCGATGCCACCGCTGACCAGCTGACCGGTCTCCGGGTCGATGGGCGTCTGACCCGAGAGGAACAGCAGGCCATTCGGTAGACCGCATGCATGGGAGTAGGGGCCCACGGGCGCCGGGGCGCTCTCGGCCATCACATAGGTCGGTTCCATCGCTGAGGTCCTCTCCATCGGCGGACACGCGCTGCCGGAGCGTACCGGCCGGGGACCCGATGCCACGGCCGTCCGCTCGATGATTTTCAGTCTACTGCCGGCGCGGATGCCGCGAGATCCCAGCCGTCCAGCACCTGCTCGGATCGCAGCACTCACTATGTGGCGTGGTTTTGCCAGCGTTTTTTGGCGTGCGTCTGGTGCGCTCGCCCCGGCGGATCCCGCCGCGATCTTGAGTGCGCCTACCCAGATGAAGATTTGGCCGCGGGCCTCGATGGGTGCGTATTCGCTGCGCGCGGCGAGGGTTGCCGCGAAGAACATTGCGTTTGCGATCCCTGCCAGGCAAAAGGCAATGAGGGAAGTGGGGAATGTCGGAGTCAGCATTACGAGTATCAGCGTTGCAGCGACTAGTGCGGCAAGGGAGCTCATGAGAGGGTCTGCGTCGCTGCGAAGGGGCCGGACCATGAGCGTTGCTGATCCGAGGAGATTTCCTATCCCGTAGGCCGCCACCAGTGTTCCTGCGGCTGCGGCCCCGCCGAGCGCGGGGGCTGTTGCGACGGCGTAGATCGGTAATACCGCGACCGAGAATGCGACGGTCACGGTGAGCCCGAGTGTGCGGCGCAGCGGGCCGCGTTTCCATATGAGTCTCAGTGTTCGTCCGGGCGATGGCACGTCGACTGCCTTGTCGAGTGGCTCTTGCTTGGGGAGTGCGAGGACGGCTCCCGCACCGACGACGGCGGCTCAGGCCAGGACCAGTGTCGCGGTGAGTGCGTCGGCGGCTGCCGCGATCCACGCCACTGCTGCGGGGCCGAGGGTCCGCTAAGCCCGTAGCTTGCGACGTCCCAGCTTTGTGCTCTGCGTTGGCTGCGCTGCTCGGGCCCGGCGATGGAGGGCAGGCGGCTGCTGATTCCGCCGGTGAGCATCGGCCCGAAGATTCCGGAGGCGAAGAGCAGCATGGCTGGCCAGACCGGCCAGGCGATTGGCAGGAGCAGTGCTGCAGCACCGAGCAGCACGCCGTGGAGGACAGCGGAGGATGCGATCACTTTGCGCCCGTCGCGGGCTGTATCGAGGCGTCGTGCGATGAACGGCCCGCACAGGTGGGGCGCTGTGATTGATGCTCCCAGGAGTCCGGCCAGCCAGCCCGGCATCCCGCAGGCGTGGGCGAGCAGCACGATGGCGACTACTGCACCGCCGTCGGCGCTGCGAACCAAGGTTGCGGCGAAGACGTAGCGGACCAGCGCCCCGGCCCGGCGGTCCTTCCTGGGTGGAACGCCGAGGCCGGCGCTACGGGGTGAGGCCGAGCTCATCGACAATCCTGGACACACGGGCACGCTGCTTCCCGGTTAGTCCTTGGAGGGGAAGCGGCAGGCACGATGGTGATGCCAGTCCGAGCTGTTCCGCTAGTGCCGCAACGACACGGATGCTCCCGCCAAGTTCGGCAAATAACTGCCACAACGGTGCAAGCCGTTCGGACTCGGCGGAGGCTTCGGAGACCCGCCCTTCCAGGGCGGCCCTGGTGATCCGCATCGCCAGGGCGGGCATAGTGCCGCCGATGACCGAGTACCAGGCATCGCACCCGGCGGCCAGTCCCGCGGCGGCCTTGGCGTCACCGGAAACTCCGATGGTCACGTGCGCAGGGACGGCTGCCCGGATTTCCTGAACCCGCACCTTTGCCTGCTCCGGATCGGCCGGGACGCCCGGGATTTTGATGGAAGCGATACCGGGCAGTTCCGCGATGCGTCCGTAAAGCTCGTTCGTGAACGTGAAATGGGTGGTGCCCGGGTTGTCATAGACGATGACGGGCAGCGACGAGCCCGCGGTGACGGTCCGGAACAGTTCGAACACGTCATCTTCGGTCAGGGGCTGATAGGTCATCGGAGCAAGCAGCAGCCCGGAAGCTCCCGCCTGTTCCGCCTTTTCAGCGTTCGCGAGGACGTGTGAGGTCCGCAAGGCACCGACACCAATGAACACCGGTGTTTGGCCGGCGTGTTCGACGGCGAGACGGGCCACACGGCTTCGTTCCTCGCTGCTCAGGTAGGCATACGAGCCGGTGGAACCGAGTGCGGTGATGGAGTCGACCTTCGCCTCCGTGAGCCGTTCGACCAGGCGCACGAAGGCATGCTCGTCAACAGCATCATCGGCCAGAGGGGTCAGGGGGAAGGCGCTCAAGCCGGTGAACATGGGTATAACTCCTTTGTTTGAATCACGGTGAAGCAAAGCCTGCGGCGCATGCTGCTGGGCGGGCGGGTGAGCTGCGGGCACCTGCGGGCACCTGTGGGCAGGGAATCCTCCCGCAGCGACAGTTGTGGCGGACGCGCCTATTTGGAGGACTGTTGCCTACTTTGGTCCTTGGCCGACGAGGTCGGGGTCGGTGCGGGCGCCGGCGTGTTCGCGGAGTGCGGCTGCCGTCGGCCACCGCGCTGCGCGGCGGCGCCGGCAAGGACGACGAGCGTGATGCCGCCGAATTGGGTGAGCGAGGGCTGCTGGTGCAGCACGAGAAGCCCGAGTAGCACGCCGATGGCGGGTTCGAGGGCCATCAGGGTGCCGAACGCGGTTGGCGTCATCCGGCGCAGGGCGAGCATCTCGAGCGCCATTGGCAGGACCGGCATCAGGACGGCCAGCCCGAAGGCGGCGGCGAGGATACCAAGGTTGAGGTGTCCGGTGGACTGCGGGATGCCCGCGATAGCTGCCGTGGCAGCGGCGACGGGGATGGTGAGTGAGAGTGCGCCGATGCCCGTAAAGCGGTCGCCAATCCGCTGGGTGAGCACAATGTAGACGGCCCACCCGACGGCCGCGAGGCCCGCGAAGCCGATACCGGCGAGGTTGATCTCTCCGGCCCAGGGTTCGGTCAGCAGGACGACCCCGAGCAGCGCCAGGGCCGGCCAGATAAGCGCCTGCCCGCTGTGGCTGCGCACGGCCGCGACGGTCAGCGGACCGAGGAACTCGATCGCGACGGCGGTGCCGAGCGGGATACGTTCGATGGAGGCGAGGAAAGCGATGGTCATCAGTCCGGTGGCGACGCCCAGCCCCAGAAGCACGGGCACGTCGGGGCGGCGCAGCGCGCGCAATGGAGGCCGGGCAACGGCCAGAAAGACGAGCGCCCCCACGCTGAGCCTGAGCCAGGCGGTTCCGGCCGGCCCCACCGCCGCAATCAAATCCACTGACAGGGCCGAACTCAGCTGGACCGAGAGCATGGCGGCCACGGCCAGCCCCCACGGCGGCAGGGGAACATCTATGGGGGTGCGCTGGCTCACGGCTGGCCCTTTCGGGCCTGCCGGTCAGCGATCGCGCGTAGCCGGGAGTGGATGAGCATGTCAGTGTCCTTCATCGCTGATTGTGCCGGCGGATATCAGGCGGCGGGCGGCCCTGACGTCGGGACCGAGCCGGGTCAGCCGGACGGTCAGGTCCTCGGCTGCTGCGTGGAGTGCCGCGTCGGTCAGGGGTTCGAGTGCGTCGAGGATGAACAGCGCGGAGGTGGTGTGCTCGCCGAGCTGGGTGCGGCGTGCCTGGCGCCAGTTCCAGCGCCGGCAGGTGACGCCGGCGTCATCGCACCACACCACCTCGCCGGGTTCCGGGTGTTCGATCACCGCGGCGCCGGCGGCGGCGGTATCGAAGGGCTCCTCGCCGGTGGCGCAGACCAGCCGCGGCGCACCGCTGTAGCGGGTCAGATCCTCCCCGCCCAGCGGGATCTGGTGGAGCACCGAGACTGCGTTATAGAGATCGGTGAGACGGTTCACCCGGGGTAAGCCGGACGCCGCACGGCGCACCAGTGCCTCCAGGCTGTTGCGAGTGCGGTTCGGTTTGGCGCCGAAGCCCTGGTACGCCTCACGCCACGCAGCCACGTGCGGGAGCTGCTCGACCGGCCGGTCACTGACCAGCGCCCGGGCCGCGGATTCCGCCGCCCGCAGCAGTTCCTCACCGGCCGGGTCGCTCGGGCCCGGGACGAGTCCGTCAACGGCCAGCAGCAGCGCACGGTAGTCGGGCCGCAGCGCGAACACGGCGGCGTCAACCCGGCCGCCGTCTAGAAATTCCTGCAGCAGGCCCGGCTTACGCACCGGAGACCTCCGGCCGGCGTCCTGTCCCCACGCCCGGTTCGAAGACGGCCAGGGAGAACCTGGCCGATTCCGTTCCCGGATTCGTGTAGGAGTGTGCCACGTCGCCTGGGAACGTCACTGCGTCGCCTGCATCGAGGGTGACCGGTTGGCCTGCGACCTCGACGGTGACCGTGCCCTGCTGGACCTGCAAGAGCTCTTTGGTGCCCGATGTGTGGGCCTCGCTCACATGGTGGTCCCCAGGGCCCAGGGTCCAGTCCCAGAGTTCCACCACGTCCGGCGGCTCGGTGCCAGCCACCAACACCCCGCGGCCCCCGGACTCACCGCTCCACAAAGTGGCGCCCTCACCACTGCGCGTGACTTTCACAGGCCTCGACCGAGGTGGCTCGACCAACGCCGGCAGCCCCACACCCAGGGCGTCACTGATCCTCAGCAAGGTTCCCACGCTGGGATTCGCGGCACCCTGCTCCACATTGACTACCATCCTGCGGCTTACCCCCGCAGACTCCGCCAGCTGATCCAGCGTCCAGCCTCGCGTTAGCCGCTCCTGCTTAACCCGGGAGCCGATGGCCAGCGCCAGGCTCGTTGTACCTTCATCCATAAGTGCAGCATACTGCACTTTTAGTGCATCGTACTAACGGCTCCTTAGGGTTTCGACCTGGTAGTCCGAGGAGAATCCGTGGTGCTCACAGGACACCCTCCTCATCGGCCACTAAGCATGGCTAATTCACTGCCAGATAGCTCTGCGATTCACAGCCGGGGACGTCAGGCGGGGCGCTCTGATCACGCCGTCAAAGGGCCATTCCGGAGCACCGGCATTTGTGGGATGATGCGGGCATACGCGCCCAAGACCCGACGAAACGCTGGCTTTCCGGACCTGGGACCCGGGACACGCGGGCTGAAAGGGAATCGACATGACTTTCTGGGACTTCTTTTGGCTGATGATTTCGTTTCTACTTTATGTTTCATATCTGGTGGTTCTGTTTCTCATCGTCAAGGACATTTTCGCTGATTCGACCCGCACCGGATGGAGCAAGGCTGTCTGGGTGCTCGTCCTGATTTTCCTGCCGGTCTTTGGCGGTCTGGCATATTTGATTGCTTTCGGACAGTCCATGTCCTTGCGGCAGGCTGCCCGCCGCGACGTGGCGAAGGAAGATTTCGACGACTACGTCCGCCGGACGGCCGGAACCAACCAGGCGGAACAAATCGCCCAAGCAAAAACCTTGATGGACGACGGCGCCCTGACCGCCGACGAATTCGCCGCGGTCAAGGAACGAGTCCTTCGCCAGCAATGAGAACGGGCACGGTGGCCCCGACGGGTCACCCGCGGGAGATGATGCGCAGGCACCGTGCTGGTGGTGGAATCGTAATGGAAATCCGTCCTGAGTAGAAGGAGAGTGGCATGTGCCGTTGGCTTGCGTATTCGGGTTCTCCCGTGCGATTGGATGACCTTCTCTACAAACCCGCCAATTCGCTCGTTATGCAGAGCAAACATGCACGTATGGGAGTTGAAACCACCAATGGGGACGGCTTCGGCGTCGGCTGGTACGGGACCGCTCCTCTACCTGGTGTGTTCCACAGCACGGAGCCCGCCTGGCATGACCGCAACCTGCGCGAACTCGCAGGACAGGCCTCGGCTGGCCGCGTCTTCGCCCACATCCGTGCCACTACCGGCACGGCGGTCCAACAGACGAACTGCCACCCCTTCCGCCACGGCCGGTGGCTGTGGATGCACAACGGGGTTCTCGCGGATTTTTCGAAAGTGAAGCGTGACCTGGCCATGGCCGTCGAGCCGAGCCTCTATCCCGAGATCGAAGGGTCCACCGACTCGGAAATGTTCTTCTACCTCGCGCTCACCTTTGGCCTGGAGCGGGACCCCCGCGCAGCGGTCGCTGAGGCGGTTGGACTCATCGAAGACGTCGGACGGCGCCACGGCGTCGAGCATCCAATCCAGATGACCGTCGCGACCACCGACGGCGATACCACGTGGGCATTCCGCTACTCAAGCGAGGGCAACTCCCGGTCACTCTTCCACAGCACTGACATCGCTACTCTCCGTGACCAGTACCCGGACAACCCCTTGCTCCACGGCCTCTCGGACGACACCAGGCTGGTGGTATCCGAACCGCTGGGGGATCTCCGCGGGGCGTGGCAGGAGGTGCCGGATGCCACGTGCGTCGTTGTGCACGGGGGCGAGCAAGACCTGTACCCGTTTGCGCCGTCCTCGGCGTAGCTGTGTTCCCACGGACCTTGTGAACAGCGGGGACGCCACCGCGCAACCGGCAGTGGCGTCCCCGGCTCATGGCAGGGGGAGCGTTGGATTCGTTTGCTCCGGAGGTCCTGTCGTCACGGGTTCGGCGGTATGGGCGGCGACAACGGCCGGACGGCACAGGAGTTCGATAAGAAGAATCGCCAGGCCGGCCAGGACTGCCGTCCAGATGGCCACGGCCGCCGTCGGGTACTGCCAGAGGATGAGCACCAGCACGGCGACGCCGAGGATTGCAGCTTCCAGGATCCGCCGGTAGCGGGCCAGCCAGTACTGCCACTGCCTCGCGTGCCCGGCACCCACCTTTCCGGTCACGTAGTCTCCGGCGCTTGCAAGACCTCGCCGCACACGCTCGGCAGGGCGCGAATGGCCGCTCAGGAAAGCCGCTACGGCAATCAGCAAGCCCACGATAAAGACAAACCGCACGGCGGTTCTGAGAGGCACCACGAGGGTTTCAACGAGGCTTTCGGCCGCCGCCGGGGAGACCGTTGCCGACGGGATGGTGCTGAGGAAGATGTTCAGCCCGATGGCAAGTCCTAGGGCCAGTACCGCCATGGCCACTGCTATCCCCAACCCGAGGCGGCTCGTCGTCCGCCTCCTCCAGCCACGCGGCGCCACAGCAATGGCTCCAATAGCGCTCAGCACCGTCATCCAGGCCAGGATGGGGGCGGTCCGGTCCAGCGTTCGGATGGCGTCCGTGGCCCTGACGAGTTCGGGGGACTGCAAAAGCGTGATCTGTGCGTCGACTTCCGGAATCCGGGTCGCGATGTCCACTCCCTGCTCTACAAGCAGGGTCTTGACCCGGGCGATGATTTCCTTGGTGGAGATGGTGACTGTGCCGCTCTCGTCGATACTGACCGTGCCGCCGGTGTTGCCGGTAGCCAGGTTGACGATTCCCTGGTGGGCCACCCTGTTGACCTGGGTCCAAAGATCCTGGAACTGCGGGCTGGCAACGAATCTGGAAACGGCGGTGTGGATCAGCGTTCTGGTCTGCTCCGCGATTGCGGGCGCCAGCCCCGAGATCACGGCGGCCACACGCGGTGCGACTTTTCCGAGTTCGGTCATCGCGTCACGCGTGATGCCTTCGATGTCGACGGCTTCGGTGATCTGCGCGGTGACCTTGTTGGCGATCTCCGCCTGAATGGCAGGGTCCGAGGCCAACGGCGCGACGGTGGCCACGTAGCGGTCGGTATCGAGGACCTCACTGCGCAGGTACAAGGCCGGCACGGTGGCGCAGGCCAGAACGGCAGTCAGCACCACCAGGAAAACGGCAACAATCCGGCGGGCCAGGCCCGAGCCTTGTCCTGGTGGTTTCGGGATGGTGGTCTTTCCGGCCTTGTCCTTTTCGAGTTGAAGGCGGGCGACTTCGGCGCGTAACCGCCGTATTTCTTCCTGCTCGGGGCTGCCGGCGCTTTGGGCATCATTCGGGAGTGTCATGAGGGCGCGCCGCCGAGGTAGCTTCGCGCCGCACCAATGTGCCTACCCGGGCCGCGAGGGACAGGATGGGTCGGCACCGCCCGTAGCCCATGGACAGAGGCGACGCTGGTTGATCGCTTCACGGGAACCACCTCCAAAGTCTTGGTTCGGGTAAGGGAGCCTGGCTTCCCAGGCTCACATCAGGAGCCGGGCTTTCGCTGCGGCAAATTCGGCATCGGTGAGCAGACCGGAGCTGCGCAGCTCGGCGAGCCGGGAGAGCTGGTCGGCCAGTTCGTTTCCGCCTCGTGGCGGGGAAACGGGCGCGGGAGCGCCCCGGGACGGAGTGCCCGATAGGGCAGCGGTCCGGGCTACGGTGCCGAGCAGCCCTGGCCGGCCGGCTCTGGCAAATGGCATGAGGGGTCCTTCTTGTCGATGGATGTCTTTCAGCTTGTTGCGACGCCATCTGCTTCGATGGCCACGACGGCTTCTTCCTGCGGGATTCTGGCCTGCAGGGCCGTCACGCCTCCTGAGCGCCGTACTTCCTCTGAGAGCCGCTGCGCCCAGCGGTGTTCCAGGACCGCGACCAGCGCTGTTTCGTTGCTTTTAATGGCTCCGGCCGCCAATTCGACGTCGGCGTCGTTGAGCAGGGTCATGGGCCGGGAATCGAGGAGCATTCCAGTCCACGCCGCGGGCAGGTCATCGTGCAGGTCGCGGACATGCACGGCTCCCTCGCGATCCCTGCTCACAAGGACCAAATCTGCAAGGGCGACGGCCCCCGATTTGACCGTTTCGCTGAGTGCCTTGATCACGTTTGCGTCGATGGTCGGTTTCGGAAAGGCACAGATAATCACTTCCAGCGGACCGATCTTCATGTGAAGCTCCTGTTCCCGAGTCGGGCAGTCGTGACAATCCTTATTGTCCGTGCGGACCGCCGGCCCGGCCCCACCCGCGCAGGGTGATCTGTCGTTCCTGCGGTCGGAAACCCGCCGGCTGCGGACGAAGGTTCCGGACGGCGCCGCGGGGGCGCAGGATGCCGGTTTCTGGACAGTCTCAGGGCGGCGGGCGCAGGTTTCCGGTGGCCGTCGCCGCGTGATCATCCCTTTCGGGTGAGCGCCGACGGAATGATATAGCGTGGCACGGCAGGGCGTGGACAGCGGATGGACCGGGGAGGTGGCCGCGTCTGCGGGGCTCCAGGTCAGGGGGTGCCCAGCCGCCGTCCGGCCGCGAAGAACGCGACCTTGGCAACCAGCACGAGTGCACCCAAGCCGGCGATCATCTGGACTGTCACCACCGCCCTAGCGAGTTGGCTGACGGGCGTGATGTCGCCGAACCCGACAGTGGCGAACGTGACAGTCGTGAAGTACAGGGCGTCCATCCTGCTCAATGGTTCGGTAAACGCCCGCGGATCCGTTGTGGACATGGAGGTGTAGAGAAAACCGAAAAGAAACAGGAACATCAGCACGGTCTCGACGACGGCTTCGGCCGCGCGGACCTGGGGGACTTCCGCCGCGATAATCATGCGCAATTGAAGCACCAGGGCGCTGGCAAAAACGAGCAGGACTCCCGCGAGGCGGATCCAGGCCGCCGCAGGATTGTCTTCATTGAATCCGCCTATTGGAATAGCGAAGTACAGAAGAAGAATTACGGCCAGAAATGCTGCGAGCCGCATTGCCGCGACGATAAAAACGTGCCGCCTGGCGGCCCGGTCAAGTTGCCGGACAAAAACCGGGTTTTTCCGGCTACCCTGCTTTGTGGCCATGACTGATGTTACTCCCGAGCAAGTAGTGCGCGCCGGGCTGTGACCCGGGTCGGGGGAGCCCAGCATTTGCGCGAGGGGCGTACACACAAGGTCCTTATGACCCTATTGCACGAAATTACACCTCCCTACGATCAATTACGTGGGAGAACCGCTAATCACTTCCGAACGGGTGCCTGGTCCGCAGTTTAAGATCCGGCCTCCCCTGCGCGGTCTGGGGGCGCTGGAACGTCCGCGTCTCGAAGACGCGCTGGCTGCTGCCGCTGACGCCCACCGCCTGACTCTCGTTACCGCCCCCGCCGGCTACGGCAAATCAACGCTTTTGGGCGACTGGGTCCGGAAAAGCGATCTACCGTGTGCCTGGTTGTCGCTGGACCGCTTCGACACGCAACCGACACGGCTGTTTCAGGGGGTCGTCGGGGCGATTCAGGCCGCTGCAGGGCCATTTCCTTTGCCTGGCACCGAAGCCGTGATGGCGTTGGACCAGAGCCTCGCCCATGACCGTGCAGCCTCCTACGATCTGCTGCTGGGAGCTCTGGAGCACCTGACGGAGCCGATCGTGCTGGTCATTGACGACGTCCAGTTGGCGGGACCGGAACTGGCCTCGGGAATTGTCGGTGTGCTCGCAGCCTCAGCCCCGCCGGCATTACGGCTGGTCCTTTCAGGGCGTGGACATCCCTCCATCCAGTTGGAGCGGCTCAGATACGGGGAAGGCCTGGGTGAGATCGGTGCTGCCGAACTGGCCTTTACCCGGGACGAAGTCTCCCGGTTTGCCGATTCGCTGGGGCAGGGAGCGAAAATCGACGCCGGATCACTCTGGACGCTGACTGGCGGATGGCCGGTCGCCGTCCACGCGAGCCTCAGCGCCCTGACGGAGGCCCGCAATGTGGCGGGCGGGATCACGAAAACCTTGCCCGCCCAACCCCCTCTAGGCGACTACATCGCGGAGGAGGTCCTGGGTCAATTTGATCCGTCACTGGTGGATTTTGTTTTACGCGCCACCTCCTGCGACTGGCTGGGCCGTCGGCTCGCCATAGAGCTGCATGGCCGGCCCGACGGCGGCATCCTGCTCGAAACGTGTCTCCGCCACGGACTCTTCATCGAAGAGCACGCATATCGCGGCGGTGAATCCATGTACCGTTGGCACTCGCTGTTCGCAGCGCAGTGCCGCAGGATATTGGAGCGGAGGGACCCGCTCCTCGCGGACCGGCTCCACCGCGTGGCGGCGCGCTATTACCAGGACACCGACGTGAGTGAATGCGTGGCCCGTGCCCTGCAGGCACATGCCCCCCGACTGGCTGTCCTGTCGCTCGGAGAGCACTGGCTGGAGTTCCTGCTCCGCAACGGCGCCCCCGCGCTTGAACAAGTGTGCCGGGATCTGCCACACCCGTGGAACGACGACCCCGAGATGCTGATGATCGGCTCAGTCTGCCGCGCCATTGACGGTGATGTCCCGGCCGCTTCGGAACTCACCCGGCGTGCGCTGGCGCGTACTTCAGTTTTGGATGATGCGCGCCGACGGAAGCTCGACCGGTGCCGTGCCCTCTTCGAACCTTTGCCTACCAGCCGGCGGATCGACTTGCGCAACCCTGACGCGGACGGCCGGTCGAAGGTGGACGCGGCAACGGAGGACTATCCTGCCACTTCCTCGGGCCTGTTCCAGCTGGCCCAGGCTGAGTTCAGGTTGCACCGCGTGGGGGACCAGGCGGCCGTCCTGCTCCAATCACCCGCCGGCGCGTCAAAACATCTGGGAAAGATGGAAGTTTGCGCCGAAGCAGAACTTGCTTTGGCGTTCGCGGCCGGTGGTGACCTTGCGGCCGCCGAGGATCATGCTACGCGGGCGTTGGAGCGCGCAGACGGGCTGGGCGGCGGTTCTCAGGATCAGATGGCGGCGGCCTGGCTGGCACGCGGAATAGTGTTCTACTGGCGAGATGAACTGAAGGGTGCCCGCGCCCATCTGGCTAAGGCGCAGCGGCTCGGCAGCACGTCCTCGCTTGGTCCGGTTAGCGCTGTGTACAGGGTGCTGGTTGATTGCGCGACGGGTGATCAAGCCCATCTCGCCGAGTCCAGCGCAGCACTGGAGTCCTTCCACGACCAGGGCCGCTACGGAGTGTCTTGGGAAGCCTTTTACACGATCGCCAGGGCGAAGATCGCGGAAGCCGAGGGCGACTTGGCCTGTGCGTTGACGATGGTTCGGTCTTTGGGGACCGGAGGGCATGCCCCTTTGGTGGACACGCTGCTGGCAGAACTCCTGCGTCGGGGAGGAGAGACCGGCGCCGCCGAACTCTGCACCAAAGCACTTATCGATCGAGATCGAAACCGATACCTCGATACCAGCATGAGCCTGACGGAGGCCCTGCTGGCCCACGGCAACGGGGACGACGCCCGAGTGCATGAGCGGATAGAACACGCGGTCCATCGGGCGGAGCCGCAGACTATCCTGCGCTCCTTTACCGAGCGGAGAGAAGAACTCGCGGAACTGCTGATTCAACACGCCGTCTGGGGGACCACCCATGAGTCGTTCGTCGCTGCCCGGATGGCACGCCATACGCAAGGTAACCCGCACCTCCGGACGCGTTCCTACTGGACCCTCACCGACCGCGAGCGCGAGGTCCTGGCCTACATGCGCTCGGTGATGACTGCGGCGGAGATCGCTGAGGCGCTGTTCATTTCCGTCAACACCGTCAAAACGCACGAGCGGTCAATCTACCGCAAGCTCGGTGCGGCAGGGCGGCGGGATGCCCTCAAGACGGCCGCCGAACGCGGAATCGTCTAATCAGGCCCGGCCCGGGAACGTCACCCGGCCGTAAGATTTCACCCGCCGCGGGTGAGGACGCCTCCCGTGCTGACACACAGAATTGTCATAAGTGCCATTTGGTCGGGCTGGGGACAATGCCTCCAGGAAAGGAACCTCCACATGCCAACGAAAGCACATCCGCTCCTCGCAGGATCCATCGCGCTCGGAGCAGCACTCGCGTTGCTGACCGGCTGCGGTAGCACGGATACTCCGCAGGAGAACGAGTCGCAGGTCTGCGCAGCTACCAAGGCCTACGCCTCTGCCTTGACGAGTTTCAAGGACGCGCTGACGCCAACGTCCACGGTGGACCAGGTCCGTACCGCGAGGGAAGAAGTTGTGAAGACCCATAACGAACTCCTCGATGCGAGCGAGGCCGTGGCCAAGGACCGGGTGGATGCCGTCAAGGAGGCTGAGCAGAGTCTTGACCGCGCCGTCAAGGACGTTCCCGACGACGCGACACTGGCGCAGGCCCGGGCTTCCTTGCGGGACGAAGCTGTGAAAGTCCAGGCGGCACTGAGCGACCTCGGAACCGCAGCCAGTTGCTAAAGCCCGTCCGTCAGGGGGAATTCACCTTCGATTTCTTCGCATGGCCGTATATCGATCGATGCCGCATTAGTTAGTTGAAAGCAGGGTGGACAAATGAGTTTCTGGGAGAATTTTTGGGATATCTTCTGGTGGTTCTTCACCGCGTGTGTCTTCTTTGCCTACCTGTTTGGGCTATTTGCGATCATCGGTGACATTTTTCGCGATCACGGGCTGAGCGGCTGGTGGAAAGCAGTCTGGATCTTCTTCTTGGCTTTCCTGCCTTTTGTGACCCTCTTGGTGTATCTGGCTGCCCGGGGCGATGGCATGGCTGAGCGTTCCGTGGAACGTGCCCGGCGGGACCAGGACGAGGCCGATTCCTATATCCGCAAGGTCGCCACCCCGAGCCCCACAACAGAGATTGCCCAAGCCAAGGCGCTGTTGGACGCAGGAACCATCAGTGCCGAAGAGTTTGAAAGAATCAAGAGCCGGGTGCTGGTCTGAAGCCGCTCGTGGCCCTCCCGACCCGTCGGACAGACTTCGGTCCCGGCAGAAGAGCCAGCAGGTAGCCGTGCGCGAATTCCTCCAGGATCCTGAAGCCGTCGCTGCACTTCTGCTGGCGGCCCATATCTTCGTCGTGGCGATTGCAGCTGTGCTGGTATCGGTGAATCGTCCCCCGTCGTCTGCCATTGCCTGGGTGCTCGCCATCATCTTCATACCGGTGCTCGGCGCTATTGTGTTCTTCTTTGTCGGGTACTCGAAACTGCCCAAGGTCCGCCGTGACAAGCAACAGGAGGTCAACGAGCTGGTTCTGGCCCGGACCGCAGGCAGCACACTCATCAGCGAAGGCCGTGACTGGCCGGAGTGGTTGCACTCGGCGGTGGCATTGAACAACAACCTGGGGGCCCTGCCCATGGTGGAAGGCAACCGTGCCGAGCTGATGGATGACTATGACGGCACCTTTGACGCAATGATCAAGGACATCGATTCGGCCGCCAAGTATGTGCACGTGGAGTTCTACATCATGTCACTCGATGCGACCACCGAACCCTTCTTCCAGGCGCTGGCCCGTGCCACGGAACGGGGTGTCGCCGTAAGGGTGTTGTCCGATCATCTGGCCGGCCTCATCTTCCCGGGCCGGAAGGAAACCCTGAAATACCTTCAGGACATAGGCGCGGAGTATCACCCGATGCTGCCGGTGCGGCCGTGGCGGGGTGAGTGGCAGAGGCCTGACCTCCGCAACCACCGCAAGATCGTCGTCGTCGATGGCCGCGTCGGCTTCACCGGATCCCAGAACCTTATTGACTCCAGTTACAACAAGAAGGGCAACCTGAAACGCGGACTCAGGTGGCACGAACTGATGATGCGCATTGAAGGCCCCGTCGTCCGCGAGCTGGACGCGGTATTTGCGACCGACTGGTACAGCGAAGCGGACGTTCTGCTGCCGCTGGCCGCCAGCTCCAGTTCCATCGCCGGCAGCCAGGGCTCGGCGCCTATTGACGCGCAGGTCCTGCCCAGTGGCCCGAGCTTCGCGAATGACAACAATCTGAAGCTCTACGCAACGCTCATCCACAAGGCCGAACGCCGGGTCAGCATCACCAGTCCCTACTTCGTGCCGGACGAATCCATCCTGATGGCCATTGTCACTGCCGCTGCGCGGGGTCTCGACGTCGAGCTCTTTGTGTCCGAAGTCGGCGACCAGATGTTGGTCTACCACGCGCAGCGTTCCTACTACGAGGCCCTGCTCCGCGCCGGCGTCAGGATCTACCTCTACCGGGCGCCCCAGGTCCTGCACTCGAAGCACTTCACCATTGATGAGGAGGTGGCGGTGATTGGGTCCAGCAACATGGATGTCCGCTCCTTCAGCCTCAACATGGAAGTATCCGTTTTGGTGCATGGACGCGGTTTTGTTGACTCGATTGGCGTGATCGAAGACCGGTACCGGGCGAACAGCCTCGAGCTGCGGCTCGAGGACTGGATGCGGCGGCCGGCGGCCCAGAAAGCTTTCGATAACCTGGCGCGCCTGACCGCATCCCTTCAATAGGCAAGGCCTGCCGGGCAGGGGAGGCCATGGTGCCTATTCGGCGGCGTCGCTGAGCAGCTGCCGGAACTCGGCTTCCGTATTCAGGACCAGCTTCTTGCCGTTGAGGAAAAATGTGGGTGTCCCGGTGACGCCCAGTGCCGTGCCGTCCGCGGCATCCTTGCGGATACGTTCCAGGGTTGCCTCGTCAGCCACGGCGGCGTCGTACTTGGCCAGGTCCAGTCCCAGTTCCTGCGCGAAGCTCCGGAACACGGGAGCCTGGGAATCCTGCTTTCCGCCCCACTGGTCCTGGGTTTCAAAGAGCTTCGCTGCCATTTGCTGGTACTTGCCCTGCTGAGCGGAAGCTTCCACAGCCAGGGCAGCGGTACCCGAGTTCCGGTGCCCGGTCAGCGGGAAGTAGCGGTTCACGAAAGTGATCCGGTCGCCGTATTCCTGCTTCAGTTCCTCGACGAGCGGATGGGCGGCGCGGCAGGACTCGCATTCGAAGTCCAGGAACTCGACCAACTGGGCCTTCTCGACAGCGGGGGAGGTGAGCCGGTGGCTGTCCTCGCGGACCAGCTGCGCGGTGGCCGCCGCCTGCGGAGCCGCCGGGGCGGGCCTGTTCATGGCGAAGACCGCATACCAGACGAGGCCGGCCGCAATAATGGCCCCCATCAGGATCCAGAGAACCAGGCGTACCTTTTTGTCCGTGTCTGCCGGGGCGGGTGTCGCCGTCGTCTTCGTCATCAAACTGCTTTCTGGTCGTGGTGGGGATCGGGGTTGGCCGGCAGTGCGGGAGCCGGCAGGCGAAACGCCGTCGGGTGCGCAGGAGGCTGAGGTGATTCAGCTGCCGCTGCGGGGCGCGAACATGATCATGGCCACACCGAGCAGGCAGATTACGGAGCCCATGATGTCCCATCGGTCGGGCCGGAACCCGTCGAAGATCATGCACCACGCGAGCGAGCCGGCCACAAAGACCCCGCCATAGGCGGCAAGGATGCGCCCGAAGTGCGCATCCGGCTGGAGGGTCGCCACGAAGCCGTACGCGCCGAGGGCTAGGACGCCAAGTCCGGCCCACCACCAGTCCTTGCCCTCACGGACCGATTGCCAGACCAGCCAGGCCCCACCTATTTCGGCCACAGCGGCGAGGGCGAACAACACGACCGATTTTGCAATAGTCACGGACCCATCATGGCAGGCCCGGTGCAGACAGCACTGCTTTAGGAGTCCGGCCAGTTCCGGGAACCGTCGAGGCCGCACCCCTGGCGGCTGCATTGCCGGGCACTCACGCGCCAGTCGGGCTGATTGGACGTGACCGAGCGTTCGTCCTTCCAGATCGGAATGACCCTGGAGCCGCACTCCCGGCAAGGCGGCTCCACATGTGCGCGTCTTTGCGCCTTGTTCATAATTTCCCCCAAGAAATCTTCACCAACAGCCTTAACTCTAACGATTGTACAAATAAAATCCAGCCACGTCCTGACCGAAAAGCGTCAGGCGGCGGCGCGTTGCCGGGTCCCGCCCCGAGCTGTGAGGCCCGGGAGGGAATACTGGAGCAGTCCTGTCTGTTGAATACCTATCCAGGCAATCCGAGGAAGAGGGAAACACCCCAGTGGCAACCGATTACGATGAAGTACGCTCCGACGTCAAGGAATCGCAGGACAGGTCTCTCGAGGCCCTGCAATCTGCGAATGCCCCCGACGCCCGCAGTGTGGTGCGTGAGTTGGATGAAGCGGATTCGCTGGATGGCGCCTTGGTCCCGGGTGGAGAAATCGTCGCTGAGGAGTTGACCGTCCAGGTCATTCCGCAGGCGGAGGATGAATTCACCTGTTACTCGTGCTTCCTGGTCCGGCATCGCTCCCAAATCGCGCGCGAAAAGAACGGCCACCTCTATTGCGTTGAATGCGAAGGCTAAACTCCGGCGCCCGGAACACCCGCATGGAACACCCCGCCCGGGACAACACTGACGGAACAACCCGTTGACGAGAAAACTCCGGGCACTACAATCGGCGCATGACCGTACTGGACTGGCTGCTGGATTCTGATCCCGCTATTCGCTGGCAGGCGCTGCGGGATCTGGCCGGAGCGCCTGCCGACGCCGTCGCTGCCGAGCGCGCACGCGTGGCCACCGAGGGGTGGGGCGCCCGGCTGCTGGCGCTGCGCGGCGGGGACGGCCAGTGGGCCGGGGGAGCGTACTTCCCGGCGCACGGCGGCGATCCCGACGTCGGGCTGTCCGGTGGTGCCGATGCTCCGTACAGCCAGACGGAACCCGCCGGGGACGATGCGTCCGACAACGGGAGCCAGCCATGGACCGCCACCACGTACAGCCTCCTGCAGCTGCGTGACTTTGGCATCGATCCCTTGGGTGACCAGATGCGCCGGACCGTGACGCTCGTGCGGGAGAACTGCCGCTGGGAGGAAGGCGGGCAGCCCTTTTTCAGCGGCGAAGTGGAGCCCTGCATCAACGGAATGGCCGTTGGGCTCGGGGCCTACTTCGGCCAGGATGTCGACGCCGTGGTGGCCCGGCTTGTCAGCGAGCAGCTCGACGACGGCGGGTGGAACTGCTGGGCGGAACACGGCGCGGTGGTTTCGTCGGCCGCGACAACAATCAACGTGCTCGAAGGGCTGCTGGCCCACGAACAGGCGACGGGCGGTTCGCCGGAATCCATCGAAGCGCGGCGGCGGGGCGGGGAGTACCTGCTCGAACGGCAGCTGTTCCGGCGCAAAAGCACCGGCGACGTCATTGATCCGGCCTGGCTCGAGTTCTCATATCCCACCCGATGGCACTACGACGTGCTCCGCGCACTGGAGTACTTCAGGACTGCCGGTGATCCGCCCGACCCGCGGATTGCTGAAGCCATCGCCCTGGTCCGGTCCAAGCAGCAGCCCGACGGCACCTGGCTCCTGGAAAACACGCATCCCGGCCGGATCCACTTCGAGCTGGAGGGCGGAGACGGCCGGCCCAGCCGGTGGAACACCCTGCGGGCGTTGCGGGTGCTGCGCTGGTACGAGGCCGGCCAGGGCGTCCGCTAGCCAGGCAGTCCGCGAGGAACACGCGGCGTGGGTTACTGAGGCACGGGCTATGCCGCGCCGATCCACTTGGGGGCGGCGGTCGCCCGTCGGGTTGACCCTGCCCGGGCGTGGATGTCGTCGCCCCGCTGAAGCCAGGTAGGACGGGGACGCGTGCCGCCGCAGGGGCGGGCCGCACTTTCCGCCGGCAGTATCCCGCTTCGCGTCCCGCCCTCGGGGCAAAGGTCGGTCACCAGCCCCATGCCGGCGCATTCCCGTACCGCGGCGATGCCGGCGACGGCAGCCGGCTTGTCGCTGAATGCAGCCGACTCGGCCACAACGGTTCCGTCCGGCGCCTTGAGTCGGAACCGGAAAAGCGCCTCCCCGTCAACAAACACTTCAAACGTCCCGGCCATGTCAATCCTTCCGGTCTGCGGGGACCGCTCCTCGGCATCTTCTATACCGTTGAGCTGGCCGGAACGCATAGCGGCGCCCTCGTCCCGCTGCTCTGGTCGAACGGTCCCTAGGGATCCGTTCATCTGGTGATAACCAGTCTGTTGGAGGCGCCCGGGGCCTCACAAGACCAGGCAGGTAAACCCTGGGTAAAAGCTGTGCAACGCCGTGCTCAGACGTAGCGGGTAAACCAGGCGAGTGTGTCGTTCCAGGCCGCGGTGGCCTGCGCCTCGTCGTAGCGCTGCCCGGTGTCATTGTGGAAGGCATGGTCGACGCCGGGATAGACGGTGAGCTGGTGGCGTACGTCCGTGGCGGCCAGGGCATCCCGCAGCGCCGGCAAGGCCCCGGTGATCCGCTGATCGAGTTCAGCGTAGACGCCGAAGACGGCCGGCTTGATCGCCGGAACCTTTTCGAGGTCGGGGGAGGGCCCGTAAAACGCCGAGGTCGCCTTCAGTCCCGGAAGCTCCGTCGCGGCCTGCCAGGTGATGCCCCCGCCGAAGCAGTATCCGGTCATAGCGATCCGGCCCTCGTCGACGAAGTCTTGTGACTGCAGGTAATCGAAAGCCGCGGCGAAATCAGAGACGTGGCGTTGGGAGCCGGCTGCTGTCAGCGCTCCGGGGACGGCGTCGCGGTCCATGGCCGCTGTGCCCCCTTCCGGCTGAGCAGGTCCAGGGCCAGGGCACCGTAGCCGGCCTTGGCGAAACGGCGTGCCACATCCTGGATGTGCGGGGTCAGCCCGCGGTTCTCGTGGCAGATCAGCACGGCCGGACCGGGGGTGCCCGATTCTGGCCGGGCGAGGTAGGCGCTGATGTCCGTTCCGTCGGCGGGGAACCGTACGGTTTCCGTCACGAGGCCCGGAGCGCCCTCAGGAACAGAGAGGGGGCTCTTGGCGCCCGGCACCGGACCCGCGGAAGCGGTAAGGGCTCCCGTGCCCGAAGGGCCGGGGGTGGGCATGGGATCGGTGCTGCGCGGGACTTCCTCCGGCGTGCAGCCCACCGTCAGCATGGCGGCCGACGCCGCCGCCATGCTGCCGGTAATAAAGGCCACGCGGCGCGTGAACGTGCGCTGGCTCAGGGCGCCGGAGCGGTAATCGTCGAAGAATTCCTCGATCAGGTACTTCTCAAACTTGCCAAGCGTGGTCATGGAAGGCCTCCCGGAGTGTGCGCACATCCTCCTCCGAAGTCCCTGGCCAGGCAAGGGCGCGTCTTGTCCGGGCCGGCGTCCGGCCGGATAACCCCCAGTGGTCCGCGGCCCCGCAGAGTTTAGCGACGGTCCAGCTTTGCCTGCCGCGATGACCAGCCCTGTTCGTGCAACCGCTCAAAGCCGTCGAGGAGCAAATCCAGGGCGAACTCGAACTCAAATTGGTCGTCGCAACCGTGTCCGACGACGGAACTCCCGTCGTGGGCCGTCCCCGTGGCGATCGCCACGATGTTCGGATACCGCTCCGCCATCTGCTGCATCATGGCGGCCTGGGCTTCGGGAGGCACCTCCGCCGGGGATTCCGCCGTCGGCCCGGACTGGTCATCGAACAGTTCCTGGGTGAAGCCCCACATTCGGCCGCCGATGGCATGCATTACATGGTGCGTGAGGTCGGCGGAGAATCCGCCGGCCAGGAACATGCCAGCGAAGGACTCCATGTAATCCAGCACGGCGGCTGTCTTGGTGGTGCGGGATTCAATCGCCTGGCGGGCCCAAGGGTGCCGCTGCAGCGCACGTCTCGCCGACAGCACCCGCAAGCGGACGGTACTCTTCCAGTCCGTATGGGTGACCGGGGGATCAATCTCGCCGATGAGGCTCGCGACCATCCCGTCGAGTAGCTCTTCTTTGTTTGCGACGTGCTTGTAGAGCGCCATCGGCACCACGCCGAGCTCTTCGGCGAGCCTGCGCATGCTGAGCGACTCGAATCCCACATCGTCAGCGAGTTCGACGGCGGCCCGCAGCACCCGCTCCCTGTTCAGGGGCGTGCGGCGGGTGGCCTCCAGCTGCTGAGTCATCCGCACAACCTTTCCCTAGCAGTTACCTCTTGACAAGTGTACCGCGTACACCTACCGTTGGGCGGGTCAGGTGTACCTCGTACACCGCGGAAATCTAGGACCAGGCTCATGACAACAAGACCCAGTACCTCCCGCCCGTCCATCAGGCGCCGCGGGCCCCAGTGGCCTGTACTGGCGGCGCTGATCCTCCTGAGCCTGATCCCGGTGATGGCCGGCGCGGCAAGGTTGACGGAACTGACCGGCGGCGCTGCCATCACAGCGCAGAACGCCCGGTTCTTTGCCTCGCCCGTCCCCGTCGTCATCCACATCGTGAGTGTCACCATTTACAGCCTGCTTGGGGCGTTCCAGTTCGTCCCCGCCCTGCGGGGAAGGCGCGGCTGGCACCGCGCCGCCGGCGCTATTCTCATTCCGGCCGGGCTGCTCGCCGGGCTCTCCGGCCTGTGGATGTCGGCGTTCTACCCGCTCCCGGACGGCACCACCGACGTCCCGATCCGGCTCTTCTTCGGTTCGGCCATGCTGGTCAGCCTCAGTCTGGGCATCGGCGCGATCCGGCGCCGGGATTTCGTGCGGCACGGCGCGTGGATGACGCGCGGTTATGCCATCGGAGTGGCCGCGGGAACGCAGGCCGTGGTGATCTCCGCCTGGCTGCTGCTCGTGGGCACCCCCGACGAGCGGACCAAGGCACTGCTGATGGCGGCGGCCTGGGTGATCAACCTCGCTGTCGCCGAGTACGTCATCCGGCGACGGGCCAGAACGTCCGGCCGGACGGTGCGTAGTGCCGACCGCCCGGTCCGGACCGGCGCGGGAGCCTCGCGATGAGGGCCAGCGGCGCCCTCCGAAAGTCTTAATTCGACATCTGAATGTCCTCCGGAGCGGCTAGATCCGTAACATTGGAGCTAATACGGTCCGCAACTTGCCATGTTCACCGAAAAGGACTATTGGATGCCACTCGAATCATTGCCCGTCCTGGACTTCTCCCGTTTGAGCGCGGGTCCCGAGGAGGCCGCGCGGTTCCGGAACGAGCTACGGGACGCCATGCACGAAGTGGGCTTCCTCTACCTGGCCGGACACGGGATCCCGCAGGAGCTGACGGATTCCATGCTTGACGTGTCCCGGCGCTTCTTCGAGCTGACCGACGAGCAGAAGCTCGCCGTCGAGAACGTCCACAGCCCGCAGTTCCGTGGCTACACGAGGGTCGGCGGCGAGCTCACGGACGGCGCGGTGGACTGGCGCGAGCAGATCGATATCGGCGTCGAGCGTGCTGCCGTGGAGCCGGGGCCCGGCGTCGCCGATTATTGGCGTCTTGAGGGACCCAATCTGTGGCCGGATGCCCTGCCCGAAATGCGGGGGATTGTTACCGAGTGGACTGAACGGTTGAGTGCCGTCTCGCTGACCCTCCTGCGGGAGCTGGCGGTGTCCCTCGGGGCACCTGCGGACACCTTCGACGAGGCCTTCGCCTCGCGTGCCTTCCCGGTGCTCAAGATCGTGCGGTACCCGGGGGAGTCCAATCCGGAGCCCAAGCAGGGTGTGGGTTCCCACCGCGACGGCGGGGTCCTGACCCTGCTGCTTGTGGAGCCCGGGAAGGGCGGACTGCAGGTGGAGTACCAAGGACAATGGATCGATGCCCCGCAGGTTCCGGGTACGTTCGTGGTCAATATCGGCGAGATGCTCGAACTGGCCACGAACGGCTACCTCAAGGCGACCCTGCACCGCGTGATCTCTCCTCTGCGGGGCACGGACCGGATATCGCTTCCCTTCTTCTTCAACCCCGCGCTGGACGCGACGATGCCGCAGCTCGCGGTGAGCCCGGAGTTCCAAGCCAAGGCGCGCGGCCTGTCCGTCGATCCGACGAACAGCCCAATCCTTGAAACCTATGGAGACAACGCCCTCCGCTACCGGCTCCGGGCCCATCCCAACGTCGTCGCCGAGCACCACTCGGATCTGCAGAGGGCCTGAGCCGGGCTCACGGTGCCGCTGCGCAGCTGGCCACTTCACTGGCCACGTCGCCGGCCGCTGCGCCGGTGACGGTTAGACTGCGGGTGCCAGAGAAGGTCAACGACTCTTGGGGGAAGCTTGTTCAACCGCAGCCAACTGCTCTTCATGCTGGGATTCGTCCTGACGGCCGTCGGTCTAGCGGTGGCCTTTGCCGTGCGTTTTCTGTCGTTCGCCCGGTATATGCACGTCGAGGATCTGGGCCTGGACGTGGATCCGGCCGTGGGACCGGAACTGTTCACCCTGCTTGTCGCACCAACGGTGGCCGAGCGGACGTTCTTCTACTTGTCGGTGGGCATTGTCGCGGTTGGTGTGGTCCTGCTGATTGTGGGTTTGCGGCTTCGTTCGAGGCCTGCCCGCTAGTTGCCTTGGGCAGCGGGATTCACGGCACAAGGAGGGTCCTCCTCCGGGGTTCAGCAGGTTCTAAGCTGCGGGGATCTGACGCCGTGCCGTCGGCGATAAAGCGTCGCAGGTGCCCGATAGCGTGTATTCATGGACGGCAAGCAGGGGCCCGACGCATTTCGACCGGCTGGGACACGTCATTCGGCTGGCGCAGGTGAGCCGGAAGTGGCCTCAGGGGTCACGGTCGCGGAGGTGGCCCGGGCCCTGGGCGGCGACGTGGCTGAGCTGAACGGTGCGCAATTGATTGCTGAAATCCGGGCCCTGGAAGACGCGAAATCCGCCCTGGCTGCCCGTCAGGCACGTTTGTCCGTCGCGTTCGATCTGCTGCAGCGCCGTGAACAGGCCGACGCCGGGATGCCGGCGGCCGAGCTCGGGGCG
>NZ_LMLR01000014.1 GCF_001422645.1 Arthrobacter sp. Leaf69
GCTGACAGCGCTCAACAGAGCGCCCGGGTGCAAATTTGAAACCAGCCAAAAACACCAGACCACACCACGGGGTGGCGGGCCCGGCAAATTCAACCAATTCAATACAATAAATTGGTATCAACAAACTTGGCACACTATTGAGTTCTCAAACAACAGACACATTCGAATTACTACCCGAAACAATCCAATGTAATTGAATTCTTTTGTTTCGCTTTTCCTTCGCTGCGATATTTCAAGCTTATTTCATTCATATCCACTTTGCAAATCCAGTTTTTCATCTGAATTTCACCCGGTGGAGCGAATCCGCCCAGCAAAATTGGAAGCAATCTTTCATTTCTGCACCACATGCTCCAGGGGAGCAGAAAGTGCTAGAAGAATTGCTTCTCTATTTTTGTTGGGGTTGGCCGCCACTCTTCGGTGGCGACTCAGAAAACAATACACGCTCCTCCCCGACCTTGCAACTGGATCCGGGAGGAGCGTGCAGATGACGCGCGGGTGTTCGGGCTAGGCCGCGGTGACTTCGACCGTTGCCAGATTCTTCTTGCCCCGGCGCAACAGGAGGTAGCGTCCGTGCAGCAGCTGGCCGGGCTCGATGACGGCCTCCGGATCCGCAACTTTGGCGTTGTTCACGTAGGCTCCGCCCTCCCCCACTGTCCGGCGGGCGGCGGATTTGCTCTCCGACAGGCCTGTTGCCACCAGCAGTTCGATGATGCCCAGGCCGCCGGCGTCCACAGTGGCGGACGGCAGCTCGGACGTCGCAGCCCTAAGCGTGGCCTCGTCGAGGACGCTCAGGTCACCGTTGCCGAACAGCGCGGCGGACGCGGCAATCACCTTCTCGGTGGCGTCCACGCCGTGGACCAGGGACGTCACCTCGTACGCGAGCTTCCGCTGTCCCTCGCGTGCGAACGGCCGCTCAGCCACCGCGGCCTCCAACGCCTCGATCTCTGCACGGCTCAGGAACGTGAACACCTTCAGACGTGCCACGACGTCGCTGTCGGCGGTGTTAAGCCAGAACTGGTAGAAGGCGTACGGGCTGCACATCTCCGGATCCAGCCAGATGGCGTTGCCCTCGCTCTTACCGAACTTTGTGCCGTCGGAATTGGTGATGAGCGGTGTACCCAGCGCGTGGACATGCTTGCCCTCGACTTTGCGGATGAGGTCGGTGCCACTGGTGAGGTTGCCCCACTGGTCCGACCCGCCGGTCTGCAGGACACAGCCGTAGTCGCGGAAAAGCTGAAGGTAGTCCATCCCCTGCAGGATCTGGTAGCTGAACTCCGTGTAGCTGATGCCCTCGTCGGAATTCAGCCGGTTGGCGACGATATCCTTCTTGATCATGGTGCCGACCCGGAAGTGCTTGCCGATGCCGCGCAGGAAGTCGATGGCGCTCAGCGGCGCGGTCCAGTCCAGGTTGTTGACCATCCGGGCCGCGTTGTCGCCGTCAAAACTGAGGAAACGCTGGACCTGCTCCTGCAGTTTGCCGACCCACTCGGCAACGGTCTCCGGAGTGTTCAGCACCCGCTCGGCGGTCTGCCGGGGATCGCCGATCAGTCCGGTGGAGCCGCCCACCAGCCCGAGGGGCTTGTGGCCGGCCAGCTGGATCCGGCGCATCAGCAGCAACTGGACCAGGTTTCCCAGGTGCAGGCTCGGCGCGGTGGGATCGAAGCCGCAGTAATAGGTGGCGGGATCGCCGGCGAGCAGTTTCTCAAGCTCCGCCTCATCCGTTGAGACGTGGACCAGGCCGCGCCATTTCAGCTCCTGCCAGACGTTGGCGAAGCTGGGGTCATTCTGCTGGGAACGTAGATCATTTAGCTGGGACACGGAATCTAAGTTAGCAGGATCAGGGCCCGCTCAGCGCGTGTGACCGTCCGGCGGCCCAGCGCCGGCAGCGGCACGACGGCGGCCTGCCGCCGCCGTCGTGCGCTCCCCCGAACCGGGCCGCCCCCTGCGCCCCGACACGGCAGGCAGTACTCAGTCTTCGATGCCGGCAGGCACGTCGGCGGCGGCGATGAGCCGCAGCCGCTGGGTGGGGCGGGTCATGGCCACATAGAGGTCACCCACGCGGCCGTGCTCGTGGTTCAGCATCGCGGACGGCTCCAGCACCACAACGCCGTCGAACTCCAGGCCCTTGGCCTCGCGGGGACTGATCACCACGATGTCCTGCACGTAGCTGCCGGCATCCGTGCCGACGCGGCGGCCGTAGACAGCGCGCAGCGCGGCGGTCGCCTCCGGGAGGAGCTCGCCGTCGGCGATGACGGCCAGCAGGCCGCCTTCAAGCGATGCGAGCTCCTCCGGCAGGACCTCGACGAGCTTGTTGATGATCTGGCCGGGCTCGACGCGGTCGATCACCGGAGCCCAGCGGCCTTCGCGGACGGCCTTCGGCGCGGAGACAACCAGTCCTGCCGCGTTGGCCATCCGTGCGGCCGCTTCCGCGATCTGCGACGGCGTGCGGTAGTTCACGGTGAGTTCCTCAAGCTGCCAGCGGTCGCCAAACATGGGCGCCAGGGCGCTGTGCCAGGAATTGGCACCGGCCACCGAGCTCGTCTGGGCGATGTCGCCCACGATGGTGAAGGACTTCAGCGGGCAGCGGCGCACCAGCAGCCGCCACTGCATCGGCGAGAGTTCCTGGGCCTCGTCCACCACAATGTGCCCGAACGCCCAGCTGCGGTCCGTCGTGGCGCGCTCGGCGGCGGTGAGCCGGGCTTCGCGTTCCTGGTTCTGGTCCACGAGTTCTTCCGCGGACACCAGGACGTCCACGCCCGCCGTCTCCATGTTGACCAGCGTCTGCTTGGCGTTGGCCAGATCGCGGGCACGGTCGTTTTCTTGCTGGGCCAGTCCCCTGCCGGCCGCCGCATCAAGCTCGCCGAGCAGTTCGGCGGCCTCGTCCAGCAGCGGCACGTCCGCTTCGGTCCACGGGGCATCCGCGGGCCGGAGCAGCAATTCACGTTCGGCCGGGCTGAGCATGGGGGTGCAGGCCTCCAGGATCGCCGGCCTGCTGAGGAGTTCACCGATGAGCTTCTCCGGTGTCATCGGCATCCAGCACAGATTCAAGGCGATGCGGACGTCCCGGGCGGAGCGGACGTCCTCGGCGAGGTAGGAGCGGTCGGCATTGTTGCCGATGCTGCCGGCTTCCACCAGCTCCGTCATCTGCTCCGTCAGTTCGCGCAGCAGGATCTTGACGAACGACACACGGGCCTCGTTGTGCGGCTTGCCGGTGGAGCGGGCCCGGTCCCTGGCGCGGCGGACCTGCCGGGGCGTCAGGACGAGTTTGCGCCCGTCCACTTCGAGGATGCGGTTGGCGGCCGGGATGCGCTGCCGGTTGGCCACGGCGTTCGCCACGACTTCGGCCATGTCCAGCCTGCCCTTGATCGCCGCGACGTCGGCTTCAGGCTCTGCGATGGCGTGGATGCCCGGCATCAGCCGGCCGACGCTTGCCATGACAACGCCGGTTTCGCCGAGCGACGGCAGGACGCGCTCGATGTATTTCATGAACGACGAAGACGGCCCCACCAGCAGGACGCCTGCGGTCTTGAGCCGGTCGCGGTGGGTGTAGAGCAGGTAGGCGGCGCGGTGCAGCGCCACGGCGGTCTTGCCGGTGCCGGGACCGCCCTGTACCACCAAGGCGCCGGAGATCGACGAGCGGATGATCCGGTCCTGTTCGGACTGGATGGTCCCAACAATGTCGGACATCCGTCCGGTCCGCTTGGAGTTCAGGGCGGCCAGCAGGGCGCCCTCACCCTGGAGGGAGTCGTTGTCGGCGAGCATGTCGGCGTCGAGCACGTCATCCTCGATCGCCTTGACCTCGCGGCCCTGCAGGATGAGGTGGCGGCGGCGGCGCACACCCTGCCGGTCAAACGCCGTGGCCTGGTAGAAGTGCCCGGCTTCCGGAGCGCGCCAGTCCAGCATGAGGCGCTGCAGGTCGTCGGTGGTCAGGCCGATGCGGCCGATGTACTGGGCCTCCCCCGAGTCCAGGTCAAGGCGGCCGAACACGAGCCGGTCGTCGACGGCGTCGAGCTGCGCCAGGCGGTCTTCGTACAGTGCCGCGAACGCGTCCCTCTCGGAAACGTTCTGCATGGTGCCCACCGCACCGGCACGCCGTACCTGCGCCAGCTGGGCGCGCTTTTCCGCCCGCAGCTCATCCAGCCGGGCGTAAAGTCCAGCTACATAGTCGCGTTCATGGGCCAAATCAGCGTCGTGCATCGAACGTTCCCCTATCGAAAAAGACAGACCAACCATTCTACAACCATTTCGGTCTCCCCAGCAGCACATGTCAGCTTTTTGCAGGCAGTCTACCGAGGCCCGCGGAATCGTCCATCAGGGACTCAGGTCGGGGGCCCCTCCGGTCGCCGCAACGGGGACAGGGCTACAGGCGCAGGAGGGAGTGGATCCGGTGGCCGTCCAGGGCCGGGCGCCCGCCGAGTCCGTCAAGTTCCATGACCACGCCCACACCGGCCACGTGGATGCCGCAGCGTTCGAACAACCGGGCGGCGGCGCCGAGCGTGCCGCCCGTCGCAAGGACGTCGTCGAGGATCAGGACGCGGCTGCCGGGTGCGAGGTCCGTGGTGTGCAGTTCCAGGGTGGCGCTGCCGTATTCGAGGGCGTAGTCCTCGGAAACCACTTCGCGCGGCAGCTTGCCGGCTTTGCGGACGGTGATGACACCGGTGTCCGTGGCGTAGGCCGCGGCCGCTGCCAGCAGGAAGCCACGGGCCTCCACCCCTGCGACGGCGTCGAACTGGCCCTTGAACGGCTCCACCAGTGCGTCCACCACAGCCCTCAGGGCCGCGGCGTCGGCGAAGACGGGGGTCAGGTCCTTGAAGACGATGCCGGGTTTGGGGTAATCGGGGATGGTGGCGCACAGGCTGCTGATCAGCTGGTCCACCGGCGCGGTGGTCTCGTTCGTGGCCATAGTGGTCGGGTGCAGCTCGCTTTGATTCACCCGTCAACCCTACTTGCTGGCCCCACCACCACGTTCTGCGGGTTAGGCCTCGGGACCGGGACCGGCGATCGGATCTGGTGACCGGGCCTCGTCACCGGGTCTGGTCATCGGCCCCTCGATTTCGGACCCCTCAACTTCCGCCCCGTCGACCGGTGCGGCGGGAGAACGGAGGAGGTCCTGCGCGAGGCCGTAGCTGACGACGTCGAGCGCCTTTCGGAGCGCGTGCTCCGCGTCGAAGCGCAGGGCGGCCGCCGCACTCAGACGGCGGGAGTCATTCGCCCATTCCGAGCGGCGGAACCGGTCGGCGTCACCGTGCAGGAGCCGGCCGTAGAGAACGTCCTCAAAAACGTCGCGGTCGTCAGGCGGCGCTGGTTCCGGCACGTCATGCTGACGGCCCTGGACCATCTCCGCGGTAAACAGACCGGCTACGGCGGCCGCCCCGTCCGTGAGCTTCCGGTCGGCGGTGTGGTTGCACAGGCGGAGGGCCCGCACCACGAGCTTGAGGGAAACGTGTTCATCACGGACGATGAATTTGCGGAGCAAGGCCGCCCGGAAGAGTTCCACCCACTGCCGGCGCTCCCCCTCGGGGGAATCCGGCGTGACCGGCCCGCTTTCCGGCTCGAACAGCTCGACCATCCGGAAGTAGTCGGCGGCCAGCGCCGCAAAGATCTGGAGCCTTTCGAGCTCGCTGCGTGGCTTTCCGCGCTTGCCCTCACCCATAAGACCTCATCCTCCCCCCGTTGCCGGACCGTGGGAATCACCAGGACCGCCACGCCCGGGCAACTGCCCCGGCCGGTCCGCTATTTCAGGCGGACTTTCGCCGCTTTGTAGCGGGAGACAGTCGGGTCACCGCTGAGCCAGAAGCGCCAGGGGTAGTCATCGGTACCCCCGGCGCCGGAGACGCCAACACGGGGTCCTGACAAGACATCCACTGCCTGGACGGCCGGCAGCTCCAGCCGGAACGGGGCCAGGAGCGCGTCCCGGCCGCTGTCCGCCGTCGTGATGCCCAGCGCGGTGGCAAGCCGGGCCGGGCCGCTCGCCAGGTCCTTGGACGCTTTCGACGTCGGCCGGCGCTTGAGCGCCAGGGACTCCCCGGCGACAATCTCGCCTGCCCGCAGCAGCACGGCGGACGCCACCCCCTCGGGCCCGCAGACGATGTTGGCGCAGTGATGCATGCCGTACGTGAAGTAGACATACAGGTGGCCTGCCGGGCCGAACATCACCGCGTTGCGGGCCGTGGCGCCCCGGAACGTGTGCGAGCCGGGGTCCGGGTGCAATGAATCGTGCGGGCCCAGGTAGGCCTCCACCTCGGTGATCCGCACGGACACCGGGCCGTCGCGCCCCTCATGCGTCAGCACCGCACCGAGCAGCTCCGGCGCCACCTGCCGGGCGTCCCGGGACAGGAGCTTCCGCAGTTCCTCGGGCCGCCCGCCGGCAGCGAGTCCCGCTGCGTGTCCGACGACGGTCACGCCGGCGGGCACGCTGGCGGGGGTTGCATCAGTCATGCTCCGACTTTAACAAACGGCTCACCTCTCCCTTCACGGCCGTGTCCGATTTCCGCTAGCAGCAGTTCCGGGAAGCTGGCAGGATGAGGTCATGGACTTCTGGCAGCGCTACCGGGCAATCGACGCCCGCGATACCCGGTTCGACGGGCAGTTCTACACTGCCGTCCGCACCACGGGCATCTATTGCCGGCCGTCCTGCCCGGCCCGGACCCCCAAGGCGGGCAATGTCACCTTCTATGAAACGTCCGCTGCCGCGCACGACGCCGGTTACCGGGCCTGCAAGCGCTGCCTGCCCGAGGCCGTGCCCGGCACGCCGGCCTGGAACCTGCGCTCGGACGTCGCGGGACGGGCCATGCGGCTCATCAACGACGGCGTGATCAACCGCGACGGCGTGGAAGGGCTCGCTGCCCGGCTGGGGTACTCCTCGCGGCAGCTCAACAGGATCCTGAGCCACGAGCTCGGCGCGGGACCGCTGTCGCTGGCGAGGGCAAGCCGGGCGCAGACCGCCCGCACCCTGCTGGTCTCCACAACGATGAAAGCCGCCGACATTGCCTTCGCTGCAGGCTTCAGCAGCGTCCGCCAGTTCAACGAGACCATCGGCGAGGTCTTCGCCATGACCCCCTCGGCGCTGCGGGCCACCGCGCGGCACCACCGCACGCCCGCAGTGGCCGCTGTGTCATCGACGGCCCTGACGCTGAACCTGCCCTACCGCGAACCGTTCGATCCGGGGGTCTTCGATTTCCTCGCAGTCCGGGCCATCCCCGGTATCGAGGAAGGCTCGTCCACTTCCTACGCCCGGACCATGCGCCTGGCGCACGGCGACGCCCGTTTCCGGGTGGACTACGACGCCGGAGCGCCCGGACGTCCGCTGGTGCTGACCATCGGCGCAGTCGACCTCCGGGACCTGCCGTCCCTGCTTAGCCGGGTCCGCCGGTTGCTGGATCTCGACGCCGACCCGGTCGCCATCGACGGCGCGCTGGGGTCCGATCCCCGCCTGGCCGCCAGCATTGCTGCCACGCCCGGCATCAGGATGCCGGGCGCAGTGGACCCGCAGGAGCTGCTGGTCCGGGCCATGATCGGGCAGCAGATCACCGTCGCCGCCGCCCGGACCGCCCTCGTCCAGCTGTCCGCGTCCGGGAGTGAGTGCCTGGTTCCGGCAGACGGGCTGCACCGGCTGTTCCCCACGGCAACGCAGATCGCGGAGACCGGCTTTGAACTCCTTCGCGGCCCGCAGCGCCGCATCGACTCGGTCCGCGGTGCTGCCGCGGCGATGTCCTCCGGTGAGCTCGATTTCGGCTATGGCGACGACCTGCCCGGGCTGGAGGCCAAGCTGCTGCCGCTCGCCGGCGTCGGGCCGTGGACGGTGGGCTATGTGGCCATGCGCGTGATCGGCGCCCCGGATGTTTTCCTGGCCAACGACGCCGCCGTGCGCAACGGCATCCGCTCACTGGCCGGCGCCGCCCCGGCCCCCGAAACGCCCCTGAGTCCTGCCTTCCGTGAGCTCAGTCCCTGGCGCTCCTACGCCACCATGCACCTCTGGCGCGCCGCCGCGGCAGCACAGTCTGCGGCCCGGACCAGGCCAGCGCGCGCCGCGTCCCCCATCCCGAAGAAAGCGACATCATGAAAGCCCAACTGTTGACCATGTCCACCCCGGACGGTCCGTTCACCATCATTGCCCGGGACGGGGCTGTCCTTGCCTCCGGCTGGACGGCAGTCCCGGGTGAACTGACCGGGCAGATCCACGCGGACCTGCTGCCGGGGGAATTCGAAACTGTCGCCGGGCTCGGCGCGATTTCCGGGGCCGTGGACGAGTTCTATGCCGGGAATCCGGGGCCGGCCATGGGCGTGCCGGTGGTGCAGAAGTCCGGCCCGTTCCGGGGCCATGCCTGGGACATCCTCCGGACCGTCGCGCCGGGACACCCCGTGACCTACACCGAGTACGCCGCGCTCTCCGGAAACGCGAAAGCCGTCCGCGCCGCGGCAAGCGCCTGCGCCTTCAACGCGGCGGCGCTCTTTGTGCCCTGCCACCGGGTGATCCGCACCGACGGCAGTCTGGGCGGCTTCCGCTGGGGCCTGGCCATCAAGGAAAGCCTGCTGGACCGGGAACGTCAGCAGGCGCTGCTCCAGACCGCACAGGGGTAAGGTTTCCGCGCCCAGATTCCGCCAGGGCATGGGCGCGACGTCCCACCGCGACGTCCCACCTCGGCGGCGGTGTCAGCGGGTGGCGGGCACCCCGGCGGGCCACGGCAGCAGCTCCGGGAGATCCACGCCGTCGGCCGCCGCGGTGGCGCGCAGGCTGCCAAGGGTCGGCGTGCGTCCGGCGAGCCAGGCCGCGATATCGGTCAGCATCCCGTTGATTGCCGTCGACCGTCCGCCGGGGCTGCCCAGGGAAACCGCGGGCCGGCCCAGCGGCTGGAGCACGAACCGCTGCCCTTCCGGCACCCGGGCGGCCAGGAAAGTGAAGAGCTCCTCGCAGAACGGCCGGCTCCACGTTTCCGGGCCACGGCCCGTGCCGAGGTCGGTCGCGTGGATGACCAGTTCGCGCCAGAGCGCCAGGCCGCCGTCGAAGACGACTCCTCCGCGGTAGCTGATGGGGGTCTGCCAGCCGGCGTCGTCCAGCGCTCCAAAGGCACGCAGCGCCCGGTCCAGGGCGGCGTCCACATCGGCCCGGTGTTCCTCGATGGTGTGCCCGGCGGCCATCTCGATGGCGTGGGTCCGGCCCTCGTAGCCGCCGTCGTAGAGCTCGATGCTCTCCCCTTGGGCAGCGAATTCGAGCTGGCGGGCCATCGCGTTGGCGATGCCGCAGATGTGGGCCAGCACATGGCCCCGGGTCCAGCCCGGCAGTTCCGAGGGGGCTCTGACGTCCTCCTCGCTGAGGCTGGCGGCGATTCCGGTCACGACGCCGGCGGCGCGGCGGAGTTCTTCCAGGAGTTCTTCCGGGGTGATTGCGGTCATGGCGATCATCCTAACCGAGCGCTCTGGATAAATCCCGATTAACTGAATGCCGCCTGGCCGTAGCGGTGCCGGATGTGCCGGCGGTCATGCCTGGCCTGCCAGAACTCGATCTCGCGGGGCCGGACGGCGTACAGCTGCCAGTTGGGATTCGCGCTGCCGTCCGCACCGGGCCGGGCGTGCCAGTCGGACGCTGACGCTTCCGGGGAGAGCTCAACTACGCTGCCGGCGACGCGGACCTGCCGGCCCTGCTGTTGCCAGAAGAAATTCAGGGCCGCGTGCGGATTCGCCGAGAGTTCCTGGCCCTTCCGGGAGGCGCGGGACGTGGCGAAGTGCCAGCCGTCGTCGTCGATGCCCTTGAGGATCAGCATCCGGGAGGACGGCCTGCCGTGTTCGTCGGCGGTGGCCAGGCTGCAGGCGTTGGGCTGCGGCACGCCCGCGTGCAGCGCCTCGTCCAGCCACAGCCGGAAGAGTTCGGCAGGATCCGCGGGGGCCGTGGCCGGGTCGAAGTCCGGCAGCTCGTCCGGGAAATCGGGCAGGGCGCGCAACATCTGGCGGAAGGATTCGCTCATGCACCCACCTTAAACGCCGCGAGGAGGCCCACCCGACTGGACCGCCCCGGCAAACGCACGACGCTCCCTCGCCTTTGGCAGCAAATCCGCCGACGCTCCTGCAGTCAGTGCAGGAGCGTCGGCGAAAGCGCGGCCAGAGGTGAGGGAGCGTGTAGTGCTAACCCGCGTACTGGCGGACGCCGGCGAGCTCGCCCTCGAGGGCCAGCAACTGGCGCTCGACGGCGGCCGGCGCGGTGCCGCCCTGCGAGTTCCGGCTGTTGAGCGAGCCCTCGGTGGACAGGACCGTGCGGACCTCCGGTGTCAGGTGCTCCGAGATGGCGGCGTATTCCTCGTCCGTCAGGTCCCAGAGTTCGACGCCGCGGCTTTCCGCCTGCTTGACGGCGGCTCCGGAGAGCTCATGCGCCTCGCGGAACGGCACGCCCTGCCGGACCAGCCATTCGGCGATGTCCGTGGCCAGCGCGAAGCCCTGCGGGGCCAGCGATTCCATCCGTTCGGTGTTGAACTTCAGGGTCGCGATCATGCCGGAGACAGCCGGGAGGAGGACCTCCAGGGTGTCGGCGGCATCGAAGACCGGTTCCTTGTCCTCCTGCAGGTCGCGGTTGTACGCGAGCGGCAGGCCCTTGAGCGTGGCCAGGAGCCCTGTCAGGTTGCCGATCAGCCGGCCGGCCTTTCCGCGTGCCAGTTCCGCAACGTCCGGGTTCTTCTTCTGCGGCATGATCGAGGAGCCGGTGGAGTAGGAATCGTGCAGGGTCACGAACGAGAACTCCTTCGTGGCCCACAGGATGACTTCCTCCGACACCCGGGAGAGGTCCACGCCGATCATGGCCGTGATCCAGGCGAACTCGGCGAAGACGTCGCGGGAGGCGGTGCCGTCGATCGAGTTGTGTGTCGCGGAGTAGAAGCCCAGGTCCGCGGCCACGGCTTCCGGGTCCAGGCCGAGCGAGGAGCCCGCCAGGGCACCCGAGCCGTAGGGCGAAACGCCGGCGCGCTTGTCCCAGTCCTGGAGCCGCTGTACGTCGCGCAGCAAAGCCCAGGCGTGGGCCAGCAGGTGGTGGCTGAGCAGGACCGGCTGGGCGTGCTGCAGGTGGGTGCGGCCCGGCATGGCCACCCCCTGGTGCGCCTTGGCCTGCTCCACCAGCGCATCGATCGTGGCGAGCACGCCGCGGGCGATGATCCGGGCGTGGTCGCGCAGGAACATCCGGCCCAGCGTGGCCACCTGGTCGTTGCGGGACCGGCCGGCGCGGAGCTTGCCGCCGAGCTGGGTGCCGGCGCGCTGGATCAGGCCGCGCTCCAGCGAACCGTGCACATCCTCATCCGACTCCGCGGGCAGGTAGGCGCCGGAGGCGACATCCTCATCCAGCCGGGTCAGGGCGGCAAGCATGCCCTCAAGTTCGGCGTCGTCCAGCAGCCCGGCCTTGTGCAGCACGCGGGCGTGCGCCTTGGACCCGGCGATGTCGTAGCGGGCCAGCCGCCAGTCGAAGTGCGTGGACTTGCTCAGCGCGGCGAGGGCGTCCGCGGGGCCGCCGGCGAACCGGCCGCCCCACAACGCGCCCGTATTCGTCGCCTCGGACTTGGTGGTTTCCGACTCAGCCACGCGGGCTACTTTCCTGCGACGCGGATGTCGCGGCCGGAGGCGACCTTGGCGGACATGCCCCACAGCTCGATGAAGCCGCGCGCCATCGACTGATCGAACGTGTCGCCGGTGTCGTAGGTGGCGAGGTCGAAGTCGTAAAGCGAGGTGTCCGAGCGGCGCCCGTTGACGATCGCCTGGCCGCCGTGCAGCACCATGCGGATGTCGCCGGTGACGTAGCGCTGGGTGTCCTCGATGAAGGCGTCGAGGGAGCGCTTGAGCGGGGAGAACCACTGGCCGTCGTAGACCAGCTCGGCCCAGCGCTGGCCGACCGTCGCCTTGAAGCGGGCCTGCTCGCGCTCGATCGTGATGTCCTCGAGGTGCTTGTGCGCGGTGATCAGCGCCATCGCCCCCGGGGCCTCGTAGATTTCGCGGGACTTGATGCCGACGAGGCGGTCCTCGACGACGTCGATCCGGCCCACGCCCTGGGCGCCGGCGCGGCGGTTGAGTTCCTTGATGGCCTGCAGCGGGGTGACCTTGACACCGTCGATCGCGACCGGGACGCCGGCTTCGAAGGAGATGGTGACCTCATCCGGCGCCGGCGGGAATTCCGGGGCGGCGGTGTAGTCGTAGATGTCCTTCGTGGGGGCGTTCCAGATGTCTTCGAGGTAGCCGGTTTCGACGGCGCGGCCCCAGACGTTCTGGTCGATCGAGTACGGGTTCTTTTTGGTGGTCTCGATGGGCAGTCCCTTTTCCTCGGCGAAGGCGATGGCCTTGTCGCGGGTCAGGGCGAGGTCGCGGACCGGGGCGATGCACTTCAGGTCCGGGCCGAGGGTCTGGATGCCGACCTCGAAGCGGACCTGGTCGTTGCCCTTGCCGGTGCAGCCGTGGGCCACGGTGGTGGCGCCGAATTCGCGGGCGGCCTTGACCAGGTGCTTGACGATCACCGGGCGGGAGATCGCGGAGACCAGCGGGTAGTGGCCCTGGTAGAGGGCGTTGGCCTTCAGCGTGGGGACGCAGTATTCGTTGGCGAACTCGTCGCTCGCGTCGGCCACGTAGGCCTCGACGGCGCCGCAGCCCAGGGCACGCTGGCGGATCGTCTCCAACGATTCGCCGCCCTGTCCGACGTCGACCGCCACGGCGATGACCTCGGCGCCGGTCGCTTCGCCGATCCAGCCGATGGCTACGGAAGTATCCAGGCCACCGGAGTAGGCCAGCACAATACGCTCAGTCACTTGAAATGCTCCTTAGTTGTTTGGGAAAAAGGTGAGTTGTTTGGGGAAATGTCGGGAAAAATCCCGGGGTGAAGCGTGTCTACTGAAAGCCTGTCACATCCCGGTGGCAGGCCCAATCTTCGGGCCGGGGGGCGGTCAGCCGGTACCGGCTTCCTCGGCGAGCTGCAGGAAACGCGCCGCCAGGGCCGCGCCGCCCAGCGGGTCGCGGGTGACCAGCAGCACGGTGTCGTCCCCGGCGATGGTGCCCAGGATGGACGGCATCACCGAGTGGTCGATCGCGAGGGCCAGGAAGTTGGCGGCGCCGGGCGGCGTCCGGAGCACCACGATGTTCGCGGACGCTTCGGCGGTGACCAGCAGTTCCCCGCAGAGCCGGGCCAGCCGCGCGTCGAGGATTTCCTGGGTGACGCCGCTCTTGGCGGCGCGCTCCCCGCCCTCCCCCGGCACCGCGTAGACCAGGACGCCGTCCTTGCCGCGGACCCGGACAGCGCCGAGCTCCACGAGGTCCCGGGACAGCGTGGCCTGGGTGACCTGGACGCCGTCGTCCGCGAGCAGGGCCGCCAGTTCCGCCTGCGAGCGGACCGACTCGCCGGTGAGGATCGCGGTGATCCGCGCCTGCCGTGCCGTCTTGGTGGCCGGACTGGCCCCCGGGGAGGCGGGCTGGACGGACACTAGCCGAGCCCTTCCACAACCGCCATCCCGGAGCGGTGCATGAGCCAGGCCATCAGGGCCTTCTGTGCGTGCAACCGGTTCTCGGCCTCATCCCAGACGATGGACTGCGGGCCGTCGATCACGGCCGCAGCGATCTCGTAGCCGCGGTAGGCCGGCAGGCAGTGGAGCACGACGGCGTCCGGCGCCGCGAGCTTCATCGCGGCCTCGTCCACGGCGTAGCCGCGGAACAGCTGCAGCCGGGCTTCCTTCTCGTCCTCCTGGCCCATGGAGACCCAGGTGTCGGTGGCGACGACGTCGGCCCCCAGCAGCGCCTCGGCAGCGTCCACGGTGACGAGCACCGAGCCGCCGGTCTCCGCCGCGCGGTCCTCGGCCGCCGCGATGATGGCCGGGGACGGCAGGTAGCCTGCGGGGCCGGCGATGCGGACATGCATGCCCGCGGTGACGCCCGCCAGCAGGTAGGAGTTGGCCATGTTGTTGGCGGAATCGCCCAGGTAGCTCATGGTGAGGCCCTTGAGCTCGCCCTTGTGCTCCTTGACGGTCAGCAGGTCGGCGAGGAGCTGGCAGGGGTGGTAGTCATCGCACAGGGCGTTGATGACCGGGACACCCGAGTGAGCGGCCATGGCGACGAGCCCGGAGTGGGCACCGGTGCGCCACACGATGGTGGACACCATGCGCTCCAGGACCTTGGCGGTGTCCTCGACGGATTCCTTGTGGCCGATCTGCGCCTCGCCCGGGTTAATGATGAGCGCGTTGCCGCCCATGTCCGCGACGCCGGCGGCAAAGGAGACACGTGTCCGGGTGGAGGTCTTGTCGAAGATCACGGCGACGGTCTTCCGTCCGCTGCCTTCCGCTGCGAACGGCTGCACGCTGTAGGGCGCGGCCTTCATCCGGACGGCGAGGTCCAGGACTTCGGCCTGCTCGGCCGGGGTGAGGTCGGTGTCCTTGAGGAAGTGGCGGGTCTGGCTCTTCGATATCTCCGGAGCGTTCACTGGGCGTCCTTTGCGGTCTGGAGGAGGGCTGGCAGCGCCGCGAGGAAGCGGTCGGCCTGTGCGGTGCTGAGGATCAGCGGCGGCGCGAGCCGGATGGTGTGCGGGCCGGGGCTGTTGACGATAAAGCCGGCGTCCAGACCGGCCGTGACGACGGCCGGGGCGATATCGGCGTCGAGGTCGAAGCCGATCAGGAGCCCTTCCCCGCGGACCTCGGTGACGCCGTCGATCGCGGCAAGGCCGGAGCGCAGGTGCTCCCCCACTTCCCGGACATGGGTCAGGACCTGCTGGTTTTCCAGGACGTGCAGGGTGGCCAGGGCCGCGGCGGTCGCCACCGGGTTGCCGCCGAAGGTGGTCCCGTGCTGGCCGGCCGACAGCAGCGAGGATGTTTCCGGGCCGAAGGTGATGAGCGCGCCGATCGGGAATCCTCCGCCGAGGCCCTTGGCGAGGGTCACGGCGTCGGGCACAATCCCGGCGTCCCCGCTCGCGAGCCACTTCCCGGTACGGCCGATGCCGGTCTGGACCTCGTCGAGGATCAGCAGGGCGCCGGCGGCGCTGGTGGCCTCCCGCGCGGCCTTCAAATAGCCGGCCGGCAGGGGGCGGACACCGGCCTCGCCCTGGATCGGTTCGAGGAAGACGGCGGCCGTCGTCTCGTCCACCGCGGCGCGGAGGGCGTCGACGTCGCCGAAGGGGATGTGCACGACGCCGGCGGGCAGCGGGGCGAACGGCGCCCGGTAGGCTTCCTTGGCGGTCAGGGCCAGGGCACCCATGGTGCGGCCGTGGAAGGCGCCTTCGAGCGCGATGATTTTCGTGCGCGGCTGCGCTTCTGAGTCGTGGCTGACGCCAGAATTCCGCCGGGCCAGCTTGAAGGCGGCCTCGACGGCCTCGGTGCCGGAGTTGGCGAAAAACACCTTGGAACCGGCCGGGGCCTTGCTGATGTCCAGCAGTTTCTCGGCCAGCGCGATCTGGGTGGGGCTCGTGAAGAAATTGGAGACGTGGCCCAGGGTGGCGAGCTGGCTGGAGATCACCGAGGTCACGAAGGGGTGCGCATGGCCCAGGGCGTTGACCGCGATCCCGCCGAGCAGGTCAAGGTATTCCTTGCCGTCGGCGTCCCAGACCAGGCAGCCGGCGCCGCGGACCAGGACCCGCTGTGGCGTGCCGAAGACGCCCAGCAGCGAGGACGAATAGCGGGACAGCCACTGCGCGCCGGTGGCGTGGCCGCCGGTTTCGACTATTTCTTTCAGCTCGGGTGCGGTTTCGATCTGGTTCATTTGTTGTCCTCGTCCGGGACGACCTGCGTGCCGATGCCCGCCGTCGTGAAGGTTTCCAGCAGCATCGAGTGCGGCAGCCTGCCGTCCACGATGTGCGCGCGTTCGACGCCGCCGTCGACGGCTTTGAGGCAGGCTTCCATCTTGGGGATCATCCCCGACTCCAGGCGCGGCAGCAGTTCGCGCAGTTCCGAGGCCGTGAGCGAGGAAATCAGCGAGGAACGGTCCGGCCAGTTGGCGTAGAGGCCCTCGACGTCGGTGAGGATCACGAGTTTGGAGGCTCCGAGGGCTTCGGCGAGGGCGGCGGCGGCGGTGTCCGCGTTGACGTTCAGAACCTGGCCGGTGGTCTGCGCCTGTTTGGTCGCGGCGTCCAGGCTGCCGTCGTCGAAGATTTCGGGGGCCACGGTGGAGATCACCGGGATCCGGCCGGCCGCGATGATGTCCAGGATGCCCTCCGGGTTGACGCCGATGACCTCGCCCACCAGGCCCAGGTCCACCTCTTCGCCGTCCACCACCGTGCCGGTGCGGACCGCGCGGAGCAAGCCGCCGTCCTCACCGGACATCCCGACGGCGTAGGGGCCGTGGGAGTTGATCAGGCCCACCAGCTCGCGGCCCACCTGGCCGGTGAGGACCATCCGGACCACGTCCATGGCCTCCGGCGTGGTGACCCGCAGCCCGCCCTTGAACTCGGATTCGATGCCGAGCCGGCTGAGCATGGCGTTGATCTGCGGACCCCCGCCGTGCACCACAACGGGGTGGATCCCGACGTGGTGCAGGAAAACGACGTCCTCGGCGAACGCGCGGCGGAGTTCGTCGTTGACCATGGCGTTGCCGCCGTACTTGATCACCATCGTGGTGCCGGCGAAGCGCTGGATCCAGGGCAGGGCCTCGATCAGGGTGCCCGCCTTGCCCTGGGCGTCCGCCATGGAGGTGGTCTCGCGGGTCTGGGTGTTCATAGTGTTCGTCCCTCCGGGAACTGCCTAGCTGGAGTAGGCGCTGTTTTCGTGGACGTAGTCGTGGGTGAGGTCGTTGGTCCAGATGGTGGCTTCCGCCCCGCCGGCCTGGAGGTCGATCTCGACCAGGACCTCGCGGGGTTCCAGGTCCACGAGGCCACGGTCATCGCCGATGCTGCCGTTGCGGCAGATCTGCACGCCATTCATGGACACGTTGAGCTGGTCGGGCTCGAAGGCGGAGTCGGTGGTGCCGACGGCGGAGAGTACGCGGCCCCAGTTGGGGTCCTTGCCGAAGATTGCTGCTTTGAAGAGGTTGGACCGCGCGACGGCGCGGCTGACCACCTCGGCGTCCCGCTCGCTGGCGGCGTTGAAGGTGCGGATCGCGATGTCGTGGCTGGCGCCCTCGGCGTCGCCGATCAGCTTGCGCGCCAGTTCGGCGCAGACCTGGGTCAGGGCCGTGCCGAATTCGACGGCGGACGGCACGGCACCCGAGGCGCCGGAGGCGAGCAGCACCACGGTGTCGTTGGTGGACATGCAGCCGTCCGAGTCGGCCCGGTCGAAGGTGACCCGGGTGGCGTCGCGGAGCACGACGTCGAGCATTTCCGGCTGGACGTCCGCATCGGTGGTGAGGACCACCAGCATCGTGGCGAGGCCCGGGGCGAGCATGCCGGCGCCCTTGGCCATGCCGCCGATGGTGAATTCCTTGCCCTCCGCATCGGTCCCGGTGAAGACCGCCTGCTTCGAGACGGAGTCCGTGGTCATGATCGCGGTGGCGGCGTCGGATCCGCCGTCGGTGGTGAGGGCCGCAGTGGCGGCGCTGATCCCGGAAAGGATTTTGTCCATCGGAAGCTGCTCGCCGATCAGTCCGGTGGAGCAGACAAAGACGTCGGTGGCGGAGACGCCCAGCGCCTCGGCGGTTTTCTCGGCAGTGGTGTGCGTGTTCTGGAACCCCTGCGGGCCTGTGCAGGCGTTGGCTCCGCCGGAGTTGAGGATCACGGCGTCGACGCGGCCGTCCTTGACCACCTCGCGGGACCAGTGCACAGGCGCTGCGGCCACCCGGTTGGAGGTGAACACTGCCGCGGCGGCTTTGGCGGGGCCGTCGTTGACCACGAGGGCGAGGTCGGGGTTGCCGGAGGCCTTCAGGCCGGCTGTGACGCCGGCGGCGCGGAATCCCTGGGGGGCGGTGATGCTCACGGTGCGACTCCCTGCAGTTCGAGGCCGGCGGTTTCCGCCAGGCCGAGGGCGATGTTCATGGACTGCACGGCCCCGCCGGCGGTCCCCTTGGTCAGGTTGTCGATGGCACACGTGACGATGACGCGGCCGGTGTGGCTGTCGAGCGCCAGCTGCATCACGGCGTGGTTGGAACCCTGCACGGACTTGGTGGAGGGCCAGCGGCCTTCCGGCAGCAGATGCACGAACGGCTCGTCGTCGTAGGCTTCGCTCCAGGCGTGGCGCAGCTCCTCCGCGGTCACGCCGGGCCGCACCTTGGCGGTGGCGGTGGTGAGGATGCCCCGGCTCATGGGGGCGAGCGTGGGGGTGAAGGAAACGGTGACCGGGGCGTTCAGGACCTTGGACAGTCCTTGTTCGATTTCCGGTGTGTGCCGGTGCCCGCCGCCCACGCCGTAGGGACTCATGGAGCCCATGACCTCGGCACCGATCAGGTTGACCTTGGCGGCTTTGCCCGCCCCGGACGTGCCGGAGGCGGAAACGATGACGACGTCGTCCGCCTGCAGCAGGTGGTTGCTGAAGCCCGGGGTGAGGGCGAGCAGGGCCGACGTCGGGTAGCAGCCGGGGACGGCGATCCGCCTGGCGCCGCGGAGGGCCTCGCGCTGGCCGGGAAGCTCCGGCAGGCCGTACGGCCAGGTGCCGGCGTGCGGCGAGCCGTAGAACTTCTCCCAGGAGGCCGCGTCCTCCAGCCGGTGGTCGGCGCCGGCGTCGATCACTACGGTGCCGGCCGGCAGCTGCGCCGCGATGTCGGCGGAAGCGCCGTGCGGAAGGGCCAGGAACACGACGTCGTGTCCGGCCAGGTTCTCCACGGTGGTGTCTTCGAGGATGCGGCTGGCCAGACCGTGGAGATGGGGCTGCAATTCCCCTAGTCTGGAACCGGCGTTGCTGTGCGCCGTGATGGCGCCGATGGTGACGTCGGGGTGGCCGGCGAGGAGCCGCAGCACCTCGCCGCCGGCATAACCGCTTGCGCCGGACACGGCAACAGAAATAGTCATAGCCACGACTATACAGCAAGAGTATGCATAGATGCCGATATTTATGCATCAACTCCCGCGTGCCCCGGCCCTGCTGCCGCCGCCGTTCCGCGGGAATCCGGAGGGCCGTGGAATGCCGGGGCGTATGCTTGGAGAAGGGTGATCCAGACCGTGCAGTCCGAGTGTCGGATGCAGCGTTGCCCGTAACAGTCTCGAGGCACGCGTTACATGACCCTCACCACCGCAACGCCGGAGCGACCGAAATCGCGGATCCGGCAGCCCAACGCCGTCGTCCTGAGCTACTCGGAACTCCTGAAAACCGTCAAGGCCGCGGGCCTGCTCGAACGCCGCGTGGGCTTCTACATCACGGTGTTTTCGGTTCTTGTACTCCTGATGACGGCCACCTGGTTCGGCTTCGCGCTGATCGGCGACAGCTGGTTCCAGCTGCTCATCGCCGCCGCCATCGGCATCCTCTGCACCCAGCTGAGCTTCCTGGCCCACGAGGCCGGGCACCGGCAGATCTTCGCCTCCCGCCGCGCCAACGACTGGGCAGCACGGCTGCTCGCCACCTCGGTGGCAGGAATCAGCTACTCCTGGTGGGAGCAGAAGCACGGCGCGCACCACAACCACCCCAACGTCATCTCCAAGGACCCCGATATCGCCACCGGCGCCATCGCGTTCCACCCCGAAGGCGCCGCCACCCGGCAGGGACGGTTCTCCTTCCTCACCCGCAAGCAGGGCTGGTTCTTCTTCCCGCTGCTGTTCCTGGTGGGCCTTGGCCTGCAGATCGATTCGATCAAGTTCATTTTCCAGCGCGCCAAGGTGACGCACCGCTGGGTTGAAATCCCGATCCTCCTGGTCCGGCTCAGCCTCCTGCCGGTGCTCGCGTTCACCTTCCTGCCGTGGGGTATGGCTCTCGCGTTCATCGCGGTCCAGCTCGCGGTCTTCGGGTTTTACATGGGCGCTTCCTTTGCCCCGAACCACAAGGGCATGCCGGTCCTGCCGGCCGACAGCCGGGTGGACTTCTTCAGCCGCCAGGTCCTGACGTCCCGGAACATCTCCGGCGGCTTCTTCATGGACATCCTGCTCGGCGGCCTCAACCGCCAGGCCGAGCACCACCTCTTCCCGGACATGGCCCGCCCGCAGCTCGACAAGGCCGCCGTGATCGTCCGTGAGTTCTGCGCGAAGCACCAGGTTCCGTACACGGAGACCACGCTGCTGCAGTCCTACGGCATCATCGTGCGGTACCTCAACGACGTCGGCCTGTCCGCCGGACGCCACTTCGAGTGCCCGATGGCCACCGTCACCCGCCGCTACTAGGCGGCAGCGCGGCGCGGCAGGCGCGGAGACGGCCTGCCAGGGGCACGGATTTACAGTTTGACCCGAAGTGACGGCCGGATACCGGCCGTCACTTCGTCGTTGGCGCCGGTGTCCCTAGGATGGGTGCAGGAGCGGGTCCAGGACATTCAACCCGCAATTCAGCCCCGAAGATTCGCCCAGGAAATTCCGTCCAGGCAAGGAGTCATATGATGCATGCAATCGTCGCCCGCGAGGCCGGGGGCCCGGAGGTCCTCACACTGGCCCAAGTCGAGCGCCCGGTTCCGGGTCCCGGCCAGCTGCTGGTCAAGGTCGCCGCCGTCGGCGTGAACTTCATCGACACCTACAAGCGCAGCGGCAGCTACAAGGTTCCATACCCTTTCACCCCCGGTTCCGAGGCGTCGGGCACCGTGGAGGAACTCGGCCACGGCGTGACGGGGTTCTCCGCCGGCGACCGTGTGGCCACGGCCGAGGGCGTCAACTGCTATGCCGGCTACGCCCTGATCGACGAGGACAAAGCGCTGCCGGTCCCCCACGGCGTGGACGACTTCACGGCCGCTGCCCTGCCGCTGCAGGGCATCACCGCGCACTACCTGATCAATTCCTCCTTCAAGGTGGAGCCGGACCACACCGTCCTGCTGCACGCCGGAGCCGGCGGCGTCGGGTTGCTGCTGATCCAGCTGCTCAAAGCCAGGGGCGCGCGCGTGATCACCACCGTCTCCACCGATGACAAGGAGCAGTTGGCCCGCGACGCCGGCGCCGACCACGTGCTGCGCTACGACGGCTTCGCGGCCAAGGTCCGCGAGCTGACGGACGGGACCGGCGCGGATGTGGTGTACGACGGCGTCGGTAGGGACACGTTCGACGGGTCCCTTGCTGCCCTGCGCATCCGCGGCACCCTGGTGCTCTTCGGTGCCGCCTCCGGCCCAGTACCGCCCTTCGACCCGCAGCGGCTCAACTCCGGCGGCTCGCTGTACCTGACCCGGCCCACGATCGGCCACTTCCTGCGCGACGCCCACGAACGCCGCTGGCGCTCCGACGAGCTCTTCGCGGCGGTCGCCGATGGCAGCCTCAAGGTGCGGGTTGGCGCCCGCTACGATCTGGCCGAGGCAGCCCGGGCCCACGATGACCTGGAGCAGCGGCGCACCACCGGCAAAGTCATCCTCGTTCCGTAGCCTTCGGTAAGGACTGGTTCCGGGGGCCCGGTTGCGGGAGTCGGGACCAGGCCCCCGGAACAGATCAGGGAATCAGCGTGCCAATGCCCCGGCGGTGGCGGAGTATTAACATAAAGCGAACCCGGACACCTTCCGTTCACCTAGGCCGGAGACGATCCCCCAGTGACTGATCAGCAAGCGCAACCCAGCGACCCCCCGCATGCCCTCGCCACCGTCAGCCCGGACTTCCGCGCGCAGCTTCCGGGGTCCCTGGCTGCACCGCCGGAGCGGACGCTGGTGGACATCCTGCGGGACACCGCCGTGCGTTTCCCGGATGCCTCCGCCCTGGACGACGGCCACGAATCGCTCAGTTACGCCCAGCTGACCGCCGCGGTCCGGGCCAAGGCGAAGGAGTTGCATCTGGCCGGCCTTGGTGCCGGGGACAAGATCGGGGTCAGGATTCCGTCCGGCACCAACCTGCTCTATGTCTCGATCCTCGCCATCCTGATGGTGGGGGCGGCGTACGTCCCGGTGGACGCGGACGACCCTGAAGAGCGCGCCCGGCTGGTGTTCGGCGAGGCCCGTGTCGCCGGCATATTACGCGGCGCCGGCGAGATTGTGACGGAGGGGCAGCGGCCCCGCCCGTTTCCTGCGCCGCGGCTTCCCGGCCCGGACGACGACGCCTGGGTCATCTTCACGTCGGGTTCCACGGGGACGCCCAAAGGCGTGGCGGTGCAGCACCGTTCCTCGGCGGCCTTCGTCGATGCCGAAGCCCGCATCTTCCTGCAGAACGATCCGATCGGGCCGCAGGACCGGGTCCTGGCCGGCCTGTCGGTCGCTTTCGACGCCTCCTGCGAGGAGATGTGGCTTGCCTGGCGGCACGGCGCCTGCCTCGTCCCGGCGCCCCGAGCCTTGGTCCGGACCGGCATGGATCTTGGCCCGTGGCTGATCAGCCACGGCATCACGGTTGTGTCCACGGTGCCCACGCTGGCCGCACTCTGGCCGGTGGAGTCCCTGGAGAGCGTCCGCCTGCTGATTTTCGGCGGCGAAGCGTGTCCGCCGGAACTTGCTGAGCGGCTCGCCGTCGAAGGCCGTGAGGTGTGGAACACGTACGGACCCACCGAGGCCACCGTGGTGGCGTGCGCAGCGCCGCTGGGCGGTTCCGGTCCGATCAGGATCGGCCTGCCGCTGGACGGCTGGGACCTCGCCGTCGTGGACGCCGAATCCCGGCCCGTCGAGGAAGGCGAAGTCGGCGAACTGATCATCGGCGGCGTCGGCCTGGCCCGCTATCTGGACCCGGCGAAGGACGCCGAGAAGTATGCCCCCATGCCGTCCTTGGGCTGGACGCGGGCGTACCGCTCGGGCGACCTGGTCCGCTACGAGGCCGCGGGGCTGATCTTCCAGGGCCGCGCCGACGAACAGGTCAAGCTTGGCGGGCGCCGGATCGAGCTGGGCGAAATCGACGCCGCCCTGCAGTCGCTGCCGGATGTGGCCGGAGCGGCGGCGGCAGTGCAGACGACGGCGGCCGGCAACCAGATCCTCGTGGGTTACCTGGCCCCGGCCGGGGGCCAGGATATCGATCTGGCCGCGGCGCGGGAGCTCCTCGGCGAGAGCCTGCCGGCGCCGCTGATTCCGCTGCTGACCCTGGTCGATTCGTTGCCCACCAAGACCAGCGGGAAGGTGGACCGGCACGCGCTGCCGTGGCCCCTGGCGGGGGCCGGAGCCGCCGACACCGAAGCGGCCCCGCTGAACCTCCCCGACGACGCCGCCTGGATTGTGGAGCAGTGGAGTGCCGTGCTGGGCAGCACGGTATCCGGCCTTGATGCCGACTTCTTCGCCTACGGGGGCGGGTCCCTGGCCGCCGCGCAGCTCGTCTCCGCCCTGCGCGTGCGCTACCCCACCATCACGGTGGCTGATATTTACGCCACCCCGCGGGTCGGCGCCCTCATCGATGCAGCGCGCCAGTCGCTCCCCGAGGGCGGGCCGGGCCCGGCCCCGGAACGCACCGTCCGGCGCACGGCCCGCAGGTCGCAGGTCTTCCAGACTCTCATGGGAGTTCCGCTGCACATTCTCGTGGGCATGCGCTGGCTGACGTACCTGATGGCGGCGAACAATGTGCTCTCCTCCCTCGCCGGGTTCACGGCTGCGCCCACGGTGTCCTGGTGGTGGGTGGGCGCCTCCTGGCTGGTGTTCGTCAGTCCTGCGGGCCGGATGCTCGTTTCCATGGCCGCCGCCCGCCTCCTGCTCCGCAAAGTGGTGCCGGGGACGTACCCCCGGTCCGGCCGGGTGCACCTGCGCCTGTGGCTGGCCGAACAGATCCAGGACCTGGCCGGCGCCATCAGCCTGGCCAGTGCTCCGTGGGTGCCCTATTACGCCCGGGCCCTCGGGGCGAAAATCGGGAACGACGTCCAGCTCCACTCGCTGCCGCCCGTCACGGGCCTGCTTTCGCTCGGCAGCGGCTGCAATGTGGAGCCGGAGGTCGATCTGTCCGGCTGGTGGATCGACGGCGACATCGTCCACATCGGGGCCATCCACGTCGGCCCCGGCGCCACAGTCGGGGCACGCAGTACCCTCATGCCGGGCGCCACGATCGGCGCCGGAGCCAAGGTGGAGCCGGGCTCAGCCGTGCTGGGCAAAGTGAAGTCCGGGCAACTTGTCGCCGGGTCCCCGGCCGAGCGCCGGGGCAAGGCCAAACACTCCTGGCCGGACACGCCCCCGGCCCACCCGCTGATGGGCCGGCTCTGGTTCGCCGGCTTCGCCGCCGCGTCAGCCATCCTGGCCCTGATCCCGTATGTCTCCGCCGCCGCCGCGGCAGGGGTGGTCTTCGGCTTCATCCGGGGCAAGGAATCGCTGGGCGCCGCGCTGCCGCAGCTGCTGCTGTCCCTCCCGTTGGCCGCCCTGGTCTGGTTCCTGTCCAACCTGGTGCTGATACTCCTGACCACCCGTCTCCTCGGCGTGGGCCTGGCCGAAGGCTACTACCGGGTGCGCAGCAGGATCGGCTGGCAGGTCTGGGCGACCGAACGGGTCCTGGATCTGGCCCGCGACCTCCTCTTCCCCATTTACGCCAGCCTCTTCACGCCGGCTTGGCTGCGCCTGCTCGGGGCCAGGATCGGTAAGAACGTGGAGGCCTCAACCGTCCTGCTGATCCCCAAGATGACCACCGTCGGGGAAGGCGCCTTCCTGGCCGACGACACGATGGTGGCCTCCTACGAGCTCGACGGCGGCTGGTTGCGGATCGCCCCCGCCAAGATCGGAAAGCGCTCCTTCCTCGGCAACTCCGGCATGACCGCGGCCGGCCGCAACGTGCCCAAGAACTCCCTTGTGGCTGTGCTGTCGGCGACCCCGGCGAAATCGAAGGCGGGGACCTCGTGGCTGGGCAGCCCGCCGGTCCGGCTCCGGCGCACGGCCATCGCCTCCGACGACACGAGGACGTACCAGCCGCCCCTGAAACTCAAGATCGCCCGGGCCTTGTGGGAACTGTGCCGCTTTGTCCCCGTCGTGACGACCGTCGCGATCGCCGCCGGAGTGTTCCTCGCCTTCGATTGGCTCGCCACCGTCTTCAATTACGGCATCGCGGCGCTCCTGGGCGGAGTCGTCATCCTGCTCGCCGGCGCCGTGGCAGCGGGCAGCGCCGTCGTGGCGAAATGGCTGCTGGTGGGGCGCATCAGGCCCGGCGAACATCCGCTGTGGAGCTCCTTCATCTGGCGCAACGAGGTGGTGGACACCTTCATCGAAATGGTCAGCGCCCCGTGGTTCGCCCGCGCCGCAACCGGCACCCCGGCGCTTGTCTGGTGGCTCCGGGCACTCGGCGCCAAGATCGGCGCCGGCACGTGGTGCGAAAGCTACTGGCTGCCCGAAGCGGACCTCGTAACCCTGGGCCGGAATTCCACGGTGAACCGCGGCTGCGTGGTCCAGACCCATCTCTTCCACGACCGCGTCATGAGCATCGACACTGTTACGCTCGATGACGGGGCAACGATGGGACCGCACGGAGTCATTCTCCCGCAGGCCCGGATCGGCAACGGCGGCACAGTGGGCCCCGCGTCCCTTGTGATGCGGGGTGAAACAGTGCCCGCCGCGACGTACTGGATGGGCAATCCGGTGAGTCCTTGGAGTGGGCCCGCGGTGCCTGCAGCCAAGCTGAAGTAGCCACGCCCCTGCCCGCCCGCACCTGCAATCCCGAAAGCCTGCTGATGAGTTCCAGTCCCCCACGTTCCACAGCCGCACCCGGCACCGGCAGTGGCCTGCCCACCGACGATGCGGCCGGATCCCCTGATCCCTATCTGCCGGGCCACGGCACGGATGCCTACCGTGTCACGCGCTATGAACTTGAACTGGACTACAAGCTCAGCAGCAACCGCCTGAACGGCCGCGCGGTGGTGCACGCCGTGACGGAACGCCCCACGTCCGCCATCGTCCTGGACCTCACCGGTCTCCGGGCCACCAAGATCCAGCTGAGCGGGCGGAGGGTGCGGAAGTTCAGCCAGCGCGCCGACCAGCTCGTCATCGTCCCCGAGGCAGCCCTGCTGCCGGGCGAGGACTTCACCCTCGATATCCGCTACGAGGGCAACCCCTCTCCCCGCCGCGGGCTCTGGGGCGAAGTGGGCTGGGAGGAACTCACCGATGGTGTGCTCGTGGCGGGGCAGCCGAACGGCGCACCCTCCTGGTTTCCGTGCAACGACCACCCGCAGGACAAGGCCAGCTACCGGATCTCGGTGACCACGGACGCCAACTACCGGGCAGTGTGCAACGGAATCCTGGTGTCGCACAACTCCCGGTCCAGCCGCGAAACGTGGGTGTACGAACAGTCGGAGCCGATGTCCACCTACCTCGCCACCGTCCAGATCGGCCGCTACGAACTCCTGGCGCTCAACCCTGTCCGCCCGGCAGTGCAGGTGCCCCAGTACGCGGCCGTTCCGGCCGCACTGGCAGAGGCCGCCCGCATCGGGCTGGCCAGGCAGCCGGAGATGATGCGCACCTTCATCAACTGTTTCGGCCCTTACCCTTTCTCCGAGTACACCGTTGTGGTAGCAGGGGATGAACTGGAGATCCCGCTGGAGGCGCAGAGCCTGTCGATCTTCGGCCCCAACCATCTCCGGCAGGACTGGGAGTCCCAGCGGCTCATCGCGCATGAGTTGTCCCATCAGTGGTTCGGGAACTCGCTGACGGCGGCCTCGTGGAAGGACATCTGGCTGCACGAGGGCTTCGCCTGCTACGCGGAATGGCTCTGGTCCGAGGAGGCCGGCGTGATGACCGTGGCCCGCCGGGCCGCCACCGCGTGGCGGAAGCTCGGCGCCAGCAAGCAGGATCTGCTCGTGGGCGACCCCGGTCCGGAGCTGATGTTCGATGACCGGGTCTACAAACGCGGCGCCCTGGCGCTGCACGCCCTGCGCCTGCGCTGCGGTGACCTGGCCTTTTTCTCCCTGCTGCACGAGTGGGCCAGCCAGAACCGCCACGGCTCCGTTTCGACACAGCAGTTCATCCTGACCGCGGACCGGGCGACAGGCCTCGATACCGAGTCCCTGCTGCACCCGTGGCTGTACCAGGAGGCCCTGCCGCCGATGCCGACGGGCGGCTAGCAGCAGTCCTGACGGCGGGCTCCCCGCCTGCGGCGGCTGCTAGGCCATTTCAACGATGGCCAGCGCGGCGGCAAAGCCGGCGGGCAGGCCCAAGGCAACCGTGTCCAGATCAACCACGACAGTTCCGTCGGCAGGCTCCGCGAAGGCTTCAACCGAGGACGGTTCGATCCGCAGACCGGTGCCGCGGGCCTTCAGCAGGGCTTCCTTGCGCGCCCAAGCCGCTGCCCGCCAGGGCATCACCTTCACCGGCGGCAGGGCAAGGAGATGCTGCCGTTCCGCAGAGGTGAGGGCGACGTCGTCGAACCCTGGGAACATCACGCCGGAGCTGTGCTCCAGGTCAATGCCGACCGCACCGCCGACCATAACCCCGGATACGCCGGTGCTGCCGGCCGCGAGCAGGACCCAGCCGCCGCTGCGCGAAAGGCTCAGGCTGAGGCCAACGGGGGCGCCGTGCATCCGGTAGCCGGGGCGGCCGTGGTCAAGCTCCGGTCCCGTGCCGCAGTCCGGGCACGAATAGTGGGCCGTGAGCTCCCCGGGGCCCACACCGAGAATCCCGGCGACGAAGGCGCGCAGGGCGATCCTGCCGGCGAGGAAGTCCCGCCGGGCGGCCGGACTCGTGATGCCCGCGGCGCGTGTTTGTTCCGCGGGATCGAGATGGATCCCGCCGTCCGGTCCGACGTCGGCAAGACGCACGGACCGGACGGTGACTCCGGATACGGTGAGGGTTCCGCCGGGCTCACGGTGCTCTCCGGGCTCACGGTGCTCTCCGGGCTCCCCGTGCTCGCTGTGCTCGCTGTGCTCCCCATGCTTTAGCGTTGGACTGCTCCGAAACGCTCGTGGGCCACAGCGACGGCGCCCTCGCGGGCCGCGGACGCCTCGTCCGCGGTCAGCGTGCGGTCCGCGGCCCGGAAGCGCAGGCTGAAGGCCAGCGACTTCTTGCCGTCCTCGATGCCCTTGCCCGCGTACACATCGAAGAGTGCGACGTCTTCGAGCAGTTCCCCGGCGCCTTCGCGCAGGGCCGCGAGCACTTCTTCCGCCGGGACCTCCTGCGGCACCACGAGGGCGACGTCCTGGGTGGCCACCGGGTAGGTGGAGATGTGGCGGGCCACGATCACGTCGGCGGCCGCCTCAAAAAGGGCGTCCGCGTTGAATTCGAGGGCCACCGAACGCGCGGGCATGTCATGGGCGGCCAGCAGCTTCGGGTGCAGCTCGCCGGCATAGCCCAGGACCTCGCCGGTGCGGAGCGCCAGCTGGGCGGCCCGCCCCGGGTGGAAGGCCTGGTGCTGGCCCTGGCTGACCACAATCTCGACGCCAAGTACGTCGCCGGCGGTCCTGGCGATGTCAAGCGCGTCGGCCCAGTCCCACGCCCGGGGCGTGTGGCCCGCGGCGGCCGGCGAGTCGTGGCCGGTGAGTACCGCGGCGACGTACAGCGGCTGGTCCGGGACGCCGTCGTACAGTCCGTCCAGCACCTCGTCGCTGGGCTTGATGCCAAGCGGCGGGATCGAGGCGGTGCCCAGCGTGTCGCCCGGCAGGAACACCAGACCGGCCTCGAACAGGGCCAGGTCCCGGAAGCCGCGCGAATGGTTGCGCTTGGCGACCTCGATCAGGCCCGGCAGGATCGAGGTGCGCAGGTAGCCCTGCTCCTCGCTGATCGGGTTGGCCAGCTTGAGCGCTTTGCGGGGCGTTCCCTCCGTGGACACGCCGAACGTGTCATTGGCGGCCTTGGAGACGAACGGGTACGCCAGGACCTCGGTGAGGCCGGAATCTGCCAGGGCCTGGACGAGGCGCCGGCGCTGCTGCTGGGTGCGGGTCAGGCCCCGGCCCGGAGGCGCCACGGGAAGGCTCGCGGGGATCTGATCGTAGCCGACCAGCCGGGCGATCTCCTCGGAGAGGTCCTCCTTGGTTTCCAGGTCGTTGCGCCAGCTCGGGGCGGTCACGGTGTAGCCGCCGTCGTTCTTCACCACCACGGCGCCCAGGTCCTCGAGCGAGGTGACCACCTGCTCCTCGGTGAAGTCGATGCCGATCCGTTCGGACGCGAAAGCTGCGGGCAGCTCGACGGTGACGGTGCCCGGCGCCGTCCCGACGTCGGTCCCGGCCTCGTCCGCGGTGCCGCCGGCGAGTTCGACCAGGAGGTCAACGACGCGCTGGGCAGCGGTGCCCGCGACGTGCCAGTCCACGCCGCGTTCGAAGCGCTTGGAGGCTTCGGACGGCAGTTTGTGGCGGCGGCGGGAGCGTCCGATGGACACCTCGTCGAAGTGGGCCGCCTCGACGAGGACGTTCGACGTCGAATCGCTGACCTCGGTGGCGGCGCCGCCCATCACGCCGGCGATGCCGATCGCGCCGGAGCCGTCGGTGATCAGGAGGTCCTCGACGTCGAGCGCACGGACTTTTTCGTCCAGCGTGGTGATCCTTTCACCCGCCACCGCACGGCGGACCACGATGTCGCCCGACAGCTTGTCCAGGTCGTAGCAGTGCGTGGGCTGCCCGAGTTCGAGCATGACGTAGTTGGAGATGTCCACCGGCAGCGAGATGGAGCGGATGCCGGCAAGCCGGAGGCGTGAAACCATCCAGAGGGGCGTGGGGCGGGTGGCATCCACGCCGCGGACGGTGCGGGCCACGAAGCGGTCGCAGCCGGGCTTGCCGTAGATCGGGGCGTCGTCGTTGAGTTTGACGGGGTAGCCGCCGGCCAGGGCAACCGGAGCCTGTACTTTCGACGCCGGGTCCGTGAAGGACGTGCCGGTGGCGTGGGCGTACTCACGGGCCACGCCGCGGATCGAGAACGCGTAGCCGCGGTCCGGGGTGACGTTGATTTCGGCGGCCTGGTCGTAGAGGCCCAGGAGCTCCATGGCGTCGGCGCCGATTTCCGGGTCCAGCCCGATCCGGGAGAGCACCAGGATGCCGTCGTGGTCTTCGCCAATGCCGAGCTCGCGCACGGAGGCGATCATGCCGGCGGACAGGTGGCCGTAGGTCTTGCGCGCCGAAATGTGGAAGTCGCCGGGCAGCACGGCGCCGGGGAGGGTGACCACCACCTTGTCGCCTTCCACGAAGTTATGGGCGCCGCAGATGATGCCCTGGACCCCCGAGGGATCAATGCCGTCGCCGGTGAGCGACTGCTGCTGCCCTTCGGGGACCACCCGGACCTGGCACCAGTTGATGGTTTTGCCGTTGGTCTGGGGTTCCTTGACGATGCTCAGGACCTGGCCCACCACGATGGGGCCTTGCAGGGTGTCCGTGGGGCGGTGGACGGCTTCTTCTTCAAAGCCGACCTTGACCAGTTCGGCCATCACGTCTTCGGCCGTTGCTCCGGCCGGTACCTGCGCGAATTCACGCAGCCAGGAAAGGGGGATACGCACGGTTAGATCTCCATCCCGAAGTGCTCGCTGAAACGTACATCGCCTTCGATCATGTCGCGCATGTCGCCGACCTCGTTGCGGAACATCAGCGTCCGCTCGATGCCCATGCCGAAGGCAAAACCTGAATAGATCTCCGGATCGATGCCCGCGGCGCGGAGCACGTTGGGGTTGACCATGCCGCAGCCGCCCCATTCGATCCAGCTGGGACCGCCCTTGGCGCCCGGGTGCCAGATGTCCAGCTCGGCGGACGGTTCCGTGAACGGGAAGTAGTTGGGACGCAGCCGGATCTGGGCCTCGTCGCCGAACATCTGGCGCGCGAAGTGCTCCAGGGTTCCGCGGAGGTCCGCCATGCTGAGCGTCTTGTCGATGGCCAGGCCCTCGAACTGGTGGAACACCGGGGTGTGCGTGGCGTCGAGCTCGTCGGTGCGGAAGACCTTGCCGGGGCACAGCACGTAGATGGGCAGCTCGCGTTCCAGCATCGAGCGGACCTGCACAGGCGAGGTGTGGGTGCGCATCAGCAGGTGGGCCTCGGGCGGCTCCACGAAGAAGGTGTCCTGCATTTCGCGGGCGGGGTGGTCCGGCTTGAAGTTCAGTGCGTCGAAGTTGAACCACTCCGACTCGACCTCGGGGCCTTCGGCGATCTCCCAGCCCATGCCCACGAAGATGTCCGCGACGCGCTCCTGCAGGGTGGACAGCGGGTGGCGTGCACCGGCCCGACGGCGGCGCGGAGCGGCCGTGACGTCGACAGTCTCCTCGACCAGGATGCGCGCGTCGTTCTCGGCTTCGAGCTGGGCCGTGCGGTCGGCGAGCGCCTTGTTGACGCGACCGCGGGAGGACCCCATGAGCTTGCCCGCGGCGGCCTTCTGGTCTTTCGGCAGGCCGCCGATTTCCCGGTTGGCGAGGCTCAGCGCGGACTTCTCACCGGTGTGCGCGAGGCGGACGGCCTTGAGTTCGTCGAGCGTGGAGGCGGCGGCAATGGCGGCAACGGCCTGGTCTACGGCGGCGGTGATGGCGGCTTCATCCAGGGGATTCGGGACGCCGGCGCCCGGCAAAGTTTCAGTCATCTACTGTTCTTAGCTACGAGTCGGTTCATGCCAACGGCAACGGCCCTTCAAGGTGCAAGGACCAGCGTGTTGACAAAGGACAGGGCTCGCCAAAATCGCTCCGGCGGGCACTCCCCTTCAGTCTAGTTGAAGGCACTCAGGTGCCCGAACGTGACGGCACTCGGCGGCTCGCCTTCCCACTCCCCAGGCTTCGGCACGGCGGCGGCCCGCACTGCTTGGCATCCACGGTATTTGTGTACCCGGCGGCGGGGCGCCCGGCTAGCATGGCCTCATGACGCCGGGACAACGGCTGCGGCAGCTGGCCAACGTACTGAATGCAACAACTCCACTGGGGTTGCTGCTGGCCGGCTGTGCGCGCACCCCGGTCCGCCGGGGGCCCCGGGGACTGCTGATTGCCACCGGCTACCGCTGGCGGCTCCCCTTCGCCGGCGCCTTTACGGTCGGCAATGTGGTGCTCTTCCGCGCCGGGCCGGAGGAAGCCCTGGCCAACACCGTGTTGCTGGGGCACGAGGAGCGCCACTGCACCCAGTACGCCTGGTGCCTGGGCCTTCCCTTCCTGCCGCTGTATTTCCTCGCGGCGGGCTGGTCCCTGGCCCGGACCGGCAACCCCGGCTCCCGTAATTTCTTCGAACGTCGCGCCGGGCTGCGGGCCGGCGGCTACCCGGAGCCGGGCGCCCGGGTCCAGGCGGCAACCGCCGGCAGGACAGGCCCGGCGGCCCCCGAACGGAACGAGGCATAACATGACAGAGAACCCCAGGACCATCTCGGTCACCGGATCCGGCAGCGCGGAAGCCGCGCCGGACCTGCTGACCCTCTCGATCGGCGTCGAGTGCCGCCGGGACGACGTCGGCACGGCGTACGGCGATGCCGGCCGCTCCGCCGCCGCCATCACCGCGGCGCTCCGCGGACACGGCGTGGCGGACCCGGACATCACGACGTCGGGCCTCAACGTCCGCGCGGAGGTGAACTGGCAGGAGGGCCGGGGCCAGGTGGTCTCGGGCTACCTGGCGTCCAGCATGCTCAGTGTCCGGATCACGGACCTGCGAACAGCATCGGCAGTCATCGCGGCCGCGGTCGCGGCTGGCGGCAACGATGTCCGGCTCAACGGGCTGGAACTCGGATTCGCCGATCCCGCCGCGGTCACCGCCCGGGCCCGCGAAGCCGCGTGGCAGGATGCCCTCACCACGGCCGGGCACTTCGCATCCCTCGCCGGAGCTTCACTGGGCAAGGTGGTGTCGATCGAGCAGCAGTCCGGCCACCCGGCGCCGATCCCCGTGGCGAAGATGCAGCGGGCCGTCGCGGTGGAATCGCTTACCGTGGAGGCAGGCGAGTCCAGCGTGAGCTCCACGGTCGGCGTTGTGTGGGAGTTGCTCGGCTGAGCCGGCGTGCGCGGGCAGGATGTGGCCCGGCTAGTGCGTCGCCCCGGCGGCGATCTTGAGGTCCGCAGTGGTCGCCAGGGTGGTGCGGACAACGACGGCGAGCGCCTCCGTCAGCTGCTCCAACGGTAGGGACGGATCCGTGCTCCCCGGCGGCAGCTGGCCCGGCTCGTAGGGAACATGGACAAAGCCTCCCCGGGTTCCGGGTCTGTGCCGCAGGGTGTGCATCAGCCCGTAGAAGACGTGATTGCAAACGTAGGTGCCCGCGGTCTGGGAAACCTCGGCCGGGATCCCCGAGGCCAGCAGGGCCGCGAGCGCCGCCTTCACCGGAAGGGTGCTGAAATAAGCTGCCGGTCCCCCGTCGACGACGGGCCGGTCCACGGGTGACTGGCCGGCGTTGTCCGGAATCCGTGCGTCGTCGCAGTTGATCGCGATCCGTTCCAGCGAGATCCGGGGCCGCCCGCCGGCCTGGCCCGCGCAGACCACAAGCTCCGGGCGGTACTGCTCCAGCGCTGCCTCCAGTACGCGGATCGCGTCCCCAAAGACGCAGGGAAGCTCCGCGGCCTGCGCGTCGAGCCCTTCGGCCCGGAGCAGGGCCGCGGCCTCCCGCGCGGCGGACCACGACGGGTTGGCGCTCTCGCCGCCGAACGGCTCGAATCCTGTGAGGAGAATCATCGCCCCAGCCTAGCAATGCAGCCCGACACCGTCTCCGGCCCTCCAGGCCGCGGCAGCGTCGGGGTGAGGTCCAGATACGGCGCGGGGCCTTGACTTAAATTCGAACATACATTCGAATAGAGCCATGAGATGGGACGCACAAGCACTGAAGCCGGCGCCCGAAGCCGGGGCCGCACGATCCGGGTCTCCCGGCGCGGCTGAAGACACCGCCCCCAGTGCCGGCGACGGGTCCCGGGCCGCTCCGGCCACCGATGCGCTGCTGCCCTTGATCGGTCTGGTGCGCTCCGTTTCCACCCCCGAGTTTGCCGGGGTCACTTTTCATGAGGTCACTGCCAAATCGGTGCTCAACAAAGTGGTCGCCGGTTCGCGGATGCCGTTCGAGTGGACCATCAACCCTTACCGCGGCTGCAGCCACGCCTGTGTCTACTGCTTCGCCCGGAAGAGCCACACCTACCTCGACTTCGACGCCGGGCTGGACTTTGACAGCCAGGTGGTGGTGAAGATCAACGCCGCAGAGGTCCTGCGCCGGGAACTGGCCAAACCTTCCTGGGGGCGGCAGCACGTGGCACTGGGCACCAACACGGATCCCTACCAGCGGGCCGAGGGCCGCTACCGGCTGATGCCGGGCATCATCGGGGCGCTGGCCGATTCCGGCACTCCCCTGTCGATCCTGACCAAGGGCACCCTGCTGGCCCGGGACATTCCGCTGCTGAAGCATGCCGCAGCCCAGGTGCCCGTCGGCGTGGGCATCTCGCTGGCGATGACCGACGAGCGCCTCTCCGAAGCCGTGGAGCCCGGCACGCCCGGTCCGCGGGCACGCCTGAAACTGGTTACGCGGCTGCGGGAAGCCGGGCTGCCCTGCGGAGTCATGGCCATGCCCATCCTGCCGTGGCTCTCGGACAGCGACGAGGCCCTCGATTCCCTGTTCGGTTCCCTGGCCGCGGCGGGGGCGACCGGCGTGACGGCGAGCGCCCTCTACCTCAAACCGGGAACGCGGGAATGGTTTATGCAATGGATTGCCAGGGAACATCCCCGGCTCGCCGGCAAGTACCGGAGGTTGTACGGCACGGGGTCCTACGCCTCCAAGGAGTACCGGGACTGGCTCTCCGGCCGCATCCGGCACTTCAAGGCATTGCACGGGTTCTCCGGCTCGCACGGTTTCAGCCACCGCAACGTCGACGGCGATCCCGACAGTAACGCTTCCGGCAGCATTGATCCCAGGGACGAAGAGGCCCAGTACCCGGCCGGCAGCATCCCCGGTCCGGCCGCTCTCGCCGGCGCCCGGCACGGGAGCCACGCCGCGGAGGCGGCGCAGCCCACCCTGTTCTAAAGGGCCTTCACGGCGCCCAGAACCCGGGTGAGTGAGTCCTTCGCGTCACCGAAGAGGAGCGTGGTCTTGGGATCAAACAGCAGCTCGTTCTCGATCCCGGCGAAACCCGGCCGCATGGAGCGTTTGAGGAACACCACCTGCCCCGCCTGGGCCACCTCCAGGATCGGCATCCCGTAGATGGGGGCACCGGGCGTGGACTTGGCCGCCGGATTGACAACATCGTTGGCGCCCACGACGAGCGCAATGTCGGTGTTCGGGAACTCCGGGTTGGCTTCCTCAAGTTCCTTCAGCGCCTCATAGGGTACATTCGCTTCCGCGAGGAGCACGTTCATGTGGCCCGGCATCCGGCCGGCCACCGGGTGGATGGCAAAGACCACCTCCACGCCGCGGGCCGCCAGCGCCGTGGCGAGCTCCGCGACTGTGTGCTGGCCCTGAGCGACGGCGAGCCCGTATCCGGGGACAATGACCACCCTTTGCGCATAGCCGAGCTGGACTGCGACGTCCTCGGGAGAGGCGGAACGGACCGGCCGGTCGCTCTGCGCAGTTGATCCCGCCGTCGAGCCGCCCCGGAAGGCGCCGAACATGATGCCCGTGACGCCGCGGCCCATCGCGGACGCCATCACCTTGGTCAGGATGGTGCCGCTGGCCCCGACCAGCGTGCCGGCAACCAGCAGCAGCACATTGCCCAGCACAATGCCGGAGGCCGCGACCGCCAGGCCGGTGAAGGCGTTCAGCAACGAGATCACGATTGGCACGTCGGCCCCGCCGACGGGCAGCACCAGCAGGAGTCCTGCCGCGAGGCCAAGCACCAGCAGCGCCACGGCCCAGCCGGTTGAACCCGTGGCAACGACGAAGCCCGCGGCAGTGACGGCGCCGAACACCACGGCGCCCATCACCACCGGCATTCCGGGGAACAGCAGGGGGCGGGTGCTGATCAGCTCCTGCAGCTTGCCCACCGTCACGGCCGAGCCGGCGAAGGACACCGCGCCGACCAGCATCGTGAAGACCACGGCCAGCCTTACCCAGGGGTCCTCGCTGTGGCCCAGCTCCAGTACCGCCACCAGGGCAGCCGCGCCGCCGCCGACGCCGTTGAAGAGGGCCACCAGCTGTGGCATCTGGGTCATGTGCACCCGGCGGGCCACCGGGACGGCCAGAGCGGAGCCGACTGCGATTGCGCCGAGGATCAGCGGGATGTTCTCCAGTTTCGCGGACAGGAACACCGTGACCACGGCGACGAGGGCGCCGGCCGCACCGATGGCGTTGCCCCGCCTGGCGGTCCGCGGAGAGCTCAGGCCTTTTAGCGCGAGGATGAAGCAGACTGCGGCCACCAGGTAGAAGAGCGAAGTCCACCCCGGGCCGAGGACGCTCACGCGCCGTCCTCCCCCGCGCCGGCACGGGGCCGGGCAGGTTTCCGGCCGCCAAACATCTCCAGCATCCGGTCCGTGACGACGAATCCGCCGACCAGGTTGGCGGTCGCCAGGACCACGGCGATGAGGGCGATGGTCAGCAGCCACGGGTCACTGGCCTGGCCGGCCACGATGATGGCGCCCACCAGGATGATGCCGTGGATGGCGTTGGCGCCGGACATCAGCGGCGTGTGCAGCTTGCTGGTCACCTTGGAGACCACCTCGAACCCGACAAACACGGAGAGCACCACCACCGTCAGCAGCGTGATCGGATCCATCATGGCAGGGCCTCCAGTGCCTCGGCGGTGGCGGCATGGACGACGCATCCGCCGTGGGTCAGGCAGGCACCCGCAATGACGTCGTCATCGAAGTCCGGGACAACCTTGCCGTCGGCGGTCATCAGTGCCAGCAGGTTCGCGACGTTTTTGGCAAAGAGCCGGGAGGCATCAGAGGGCATCGCCGAGGCGGCGTCCTGCAGGCCCACCAAGGTCACGGAACCGCCTTCCACCGGGATCTGGAGATCCCGCCCCGCGATGACTCCCTCGACGTTTCCGCCGGATTCCGCGGCGAGGTCGACGACGACCGACCCGGGCCGCATCCCGGCGACCATCTCCGCGGTCACCAGCAACGGGGCGGCGCGGCCGGGGACGGCCGCCGTCGTGATGAGGACATCCGCCGCCGCGACGTGCGGGGCCAGCAGGGCGCGCTGGCGTTTGGCCCGGTCCTGGCCGAGCTCACGGGCGTAGCCGCCGGCGCCCTCCGCGGCGGCGTCCGCCGTTCTGGTGTCAAGGTCCAGATCGATGAATGTGCCGCCCATCGAGGCGACCTCGTCGGCGGATGCTGCCCTGATGTCGTTGGCGGAGACCCGCGCTCCCAGGCGTTTCGCCGTGCCGATCGCTTGAAGCCCGGCGACGCCGGCCCCCAGCACCAGCACCCGGGCGGGCGGGATGGTGCCGGCGGCCGTCATGTAGAGCGGGAAAAACCTCGGGTAGCGCAGCGCAGCCTCCAGGACGGCGCGGTAGCCGGAGACCAGCGACTGGGAACTGAGCGCGTCCATGGACTGGGCCCGGGAGATCCGGGGTACGAGTTCCAGCGCGAACGAGGTCACATGGGCGGCGGCGAGGGCGCCCACGCTGGGCAGTTCCGACGCCGGAGAGGCGAATCCGATCGTGACGGTGCCGGGCCTGAGTCGCGCGGCGGCCTCCGGTTCGAGCGGCCGGACGTGCAGCAGGACATCTAGTGTTTCGGCGGGCAGCTCAGCAACGATAGACGCTCCGGCCGCCGCGAAGGCGGCGTCCCCGTACCCGGCGGCTGCGCCGGCGTTGCTCTGAACAGCCACGTCCAGCCCCAGTGCCGTGAGTTGCTGCACCGTCTCAGGCGTGGCAGCGACCCTTCGCTCCCCTGCGCGCTGTTCCCGCCTGACACCGACCTGCACGGGTTGCTCCTCTCGATTCGCTTCAGCGTAGTCACATGCTTCACGCTTTGGCGAGAGGTGTGGCCGCGGCGGGCCGGTTCAGCGGTTCAGAGAGCGGATACTGCCGTTGAATCCGATACCTGAAGCCTGTCCAGCAACGCCTCGACAATGGGCAGGTCGGCCGGGATCCACGGCAGGCCGATCACCTCGGCGCGGTTCCGGAGGTTGATCCAGCGCAGTTCGTCGTGGTCCTGCAGGGGACGCGGATCGCCGTCAAGGAGTTCGGCAAACCACACGCGCATCGTGGCCCGCTCGTTGAGCGGCCAGCCGCCGGCGGACCCGTTGACCAGTTCCGCGCCCAGCCTGACGCTCACGCCCAGCTCTTCGAGCAGCTCACGGTGCAGGGCCTGCTCGCCAGTTTCGCCGGACTCCACTTTTCCGCCGGGGAACTCCCACATTCCGGCGAATTGCGGGGGCGCCGTCCGCCGCGCCACGAGCAGCCGGCAGGGTTCGGCAAGGGAGTCCAGTACGGCGCCGCCGACGACGCCAATGAGTCCAGTCACGCGTCCAAGTCTAGGGGCGCCCCCGGCTTAGGGGAGAATGGAAGAAGCCGCCGTCCTGAGTACCCGGAATATCGAGCGCGCCCGCCCCGTTGCACGAACCAGCCCACACATCAGATTTAACTTGCCGCATTCTCCTGGCTTCTGCCGGGAACGTTCCCGAAAAGCAGACGAATGACAACCACCACACAAGCCCCGGCGGCGCCCAAAACCGGCACCCGCCATCTTGCCCTCGCCATCCTTGCCCTCGCCATGGGTGGATTCGGCATCGGCACCACGGAATTCACCATGATGGGCCTGCTCAAGGAGGTGGAGCTGGGGCTCAACATCAGCACGCCGGAGGCCGGCCATCTGATCTCCGCCTATGCGCTCGGCGTCGTGATTGGAGCTCCGCTGCTTGCCGCCGTCGGCGCCAAAATGCCGCGGAAGCACCTGGCCCTCGGGCTCATGCTGTTCTTCAGCATCGCGAACCTGGCATCCTTCATCGCCCCGGATTACGGCACCATGCTGGTCTCCCGTTTCGCCGCCGGACTGCCGCACGGGGCCTTCTTCGGCGTCGCGGCTGTGATCGCGGCGTCACTGGTCGCTCCGACCAAGCGCGGCTGGGCCATTTCGATGGTCATGGCGGGACTGACGGTCTCCAATGTCATCGGCGTTCCCTTTGGCACCTGGCTGGGCCAGACGTACGGCTGGCGGCTGCTCTTCCTGCTGGTGGGCGTGATCGGCATCCTCACCCTGGTGATGCTCTGGAAGTTCGTCCCGTTCCAGAAGCCGCATGCCGATGCGAGTTTCCGCCGCGAACTCGGCGCCCTCAAGCGGCTCCAGGTCTGGCTGGCGATCCTGATCGGCATCGTCGGCTTCGGCGGCTTCTTCGCCACCTACACTTACATTGCCCACACCATGACGTCCGTGGCCGGCATTCCCGCCGCCTGGCTGCCCCTGGTTGTCGCGCTCTACGGGCTGGGCATGGTGGCGGGAAATATCGTCGGCGGCCGGATCGCGGACAAGTCCGTGATGGGAACCATCTACTGGGTGCTGCCGGGCATCGCCGTGGCCCTTGTGGTCTACGCCGTGGCCGTGCACTGGCCGTGGTCCGCCTACGTGATGGTCTTCGTCGTCGGCGGCGCCGGTTCACTGCTGGTCCCGGCGCTGCAGACCCGGCTGCTGGATGCGTCCCCCGATGCGCCCTCGCTGGCCTCTTCCCTCAACCACGCCGCCCTCAACGTCGCCAACGCGTTGGGAGCCTTCCTCGGCGGTCTCGTGATCGCCTGGGGCTGGGGCTACGTCGCACCCGCCCTCGTCGGCGCCGTGCTGGCCGTTCTGGGCCTCGGAGTCGCCGTGATCAGCGGGCTCGTGGAACGCAGGAGGCCGCTGGTCCGGTAGCCGCAGTGCGGCTGCCGGGCCGGCGGCCCCTTCCGAGCTGATGTCGCCCTAACAGCGGGCCCCGGTTACAGGGTGGTGACGCGCTGCACGTCCGGTTCCAGGTAGATGACCCGGGCGATCGGCACTGCCTCGCGGATCCGGGTCTCGGCGTCGTCGATCGCCTTGGCGATGTCCTGGCCGGTATCCGAGCGGCCGACGCTGATCTTAGCCGCGACCAGCAGCTCTTCCGGGCCTAGGTGCAGGGTCTTGAGGTGGATGATCGAGGTGCCATCGGATTCGATGGCGGTCCGGATCTTGACGACGTCGTCCTTCGTTGCCGACTCGCCGAGCAGCAAAGACTTCGTTTCCACGGCCAGCACGGCGGCGATCGCCACGAGCAGGAAACCGATCATCGCGGTGCCTAGGGCGTCCCAGATGCCGTTCCCGGTAATGAGCGTCAGGCTCACCCCGAAGAGTGCGAAGGCCAGGCCCACAAGCGCACCGAAGTCCTCGAGGAGGATGACCGGCAGCTCCGGCTGCTTGGCGCTGCGGACGAACTTGACCCAGCCCTGTTTGCCGCGGACGTGGTTGGATTCGATGATCGCGGTCCGGAACGAGAAGGACTCGGCCAGGATGGCGCCGACGAGGACGGCGAGCGGAACCCACCAGAACGCGCCTTCGATGGCGTGCGGGTGCTGGAACTTTTCCCATGCTTCATACAGGGCGAAGAGGCCGCCGACGCTGAACAGCACGATCGAGACGATGAAGGCGTAGATGTAGCGCTCGCGTCCGTAGCCGAAGGGGTGCTCCGGGCTCGCCGCCCGTTGTGCGCGTTTGCCGCCCACGAGCAGGAGGATCTGGTTGCCGGAGTCGGCCAGCGAGTGGATCGCCTCGGCCAGCATTGATGAGGAAAACGTCAGGAAATACGCGACGAATTTCAGGACGGCGATGGTCAGGTTGGCAGCAAGCGCCGCAACAATCGCCGTGGTACCGCCATTTGCAGCCAAGAGAGCTTCTCCTTAGGGGTTTCGACCGGGGTGGTGGACTCCGGCCGCCGCCTGCGCCCACAAGAAATACCGTACCCGTTGTAGCCCCGGCCAAGCACCGCAGCCAGGCGTGCGGCCCGCAGTGCTGCCGCGGTGTTGCCCGCAGCGGACACCCGCGCTGCGGCGGCCCGTTTGGCCCGCGACACCGCAGGTCATCGTGCAGGTAACGATTGGGGGTAATCCTGCTGACAAGCAAACCGGCCTATGTTAGCTTGAAGCCATAATCGGAATTCACTATTTGGATGCCGACGAATATGTAGGAGGAGTAATGGGCTTTCTAGGCTGGATCATTCTCGGACTCATAGTAGGTGCAATAGTTAAGGCAGTCATGCCTGGCAGGGTCGGAGGCGGCTGGGTGACCAGCCTCGTGCTCGGTGTTGTCGGCGCAGTTGTTGGCGGCTGGATCGGCGACCTCCTGTTTGGCGGCGGCACGATGGAATTCTGGAATCTCGGTTCCTGGCTCCTGGCCATCGTCGGCGGCCTGGTGGTAGCCCTTGCCTACGGCGCCATCACGGGACGCAATAAGACCACGAGTTAATCGCTGATTTACGACGGCGGGAGCCCACCTTTCGGTGGACCCCCGCCGTATTTTTTTCCCCTCGCCGGGACGACGGCGGGCGACCGGGGCGGAGCACGGCATGGGACTCATCCACATCGATCTGTTCACCACACTTGACGGCGTCGCGCAGGCGCCCGGCGGGCCGGACGAGGACACCGAGAACGGGTTCGAGTTTGGCGGCTGGCAGGCGCCGCTCATCGACGAGCTGGTCGGCGGGCAGGTGACCTCCGGGATGGCGGGGATGGACGCACTGCTGCTCGGGCGCCGGACCTACGACATCTTCGCCGCGTACTGGCCGCACCAGGAGGAGGGTGCGGACGGGAGTATTGCGCGGCTGTTCAACCATCTCCCGAAATACGTGGCCTCACGACAATCGCGGAGCCTTGAGTGGGCCAACTCCACGCTGCTGGGTCCTGATCCCGGCGTCGCCGTCCGCGAACTGCGCGACCGGCACGCAAACATCCATGTCATCGGCAGCCTCGACTTCGTGCAGACCCTGTTCACCGAACAGCTCTTCGATCGGCTCACCCTTTGGGTATACCCAATCCTCCTCGGCAGTGGCAAGAAGGTCTTCGCGGACGGGGTTGTTCCGACCAACCTCAGACTCATCGAGCCGGCCGTCACCTCGCCAAAAGGCGCGGTGATGCACCGTTACGCCATCGCCGACGGCGTACCTGGCGTGGGCGACATGTCGGCATAGGCCTGCTCGTCCAGGGCGGGAGGCCTGCCGCCCCCGGCCCCGGCTAGCGCGACCGGTTAGGAGTCGCTCCTTGGCTGCGGGGTTCCGCCGTCCTGCTGCGAGCGGGCGCTGGCATAGAGGCAGACCGTCGCCGCGGTCCCCAGGTTGAGGCTTTCAGCTGCCCCGTACACGGGCACGGCCACCCGGTGATCGGCCAGGGCCAGCTCTTCTTCGGAGAGGCCCTGGGCTTCGTTGCCGAAGAGCCACGCCGTGGGGCTCTCGAGGGCGTACTCCGAAACGGATGAGGCGGCACCGAGGCGTCGGGCCGCGTTCTGGTCCTGCAACTGGTCGAGGTTCAGCTGGCCCTGGCCGTCCGCGGCGAGGACGCCTATTCCGCGGTCCTTGCACCGAGCCGCCACTTCCCCGACGTCGGCGCCGAGCACCACGGGCAGGTGGAAGATGGATCCGGCCGTCGACCGGACGGCCTTGGGGTTGTAGATGTCCACGCTGGACGCGGTCAGGACGACGGCGTCCGCGCCCGCCGCGTCGGCTGCACGCAGGACGGTGCCGGCGTTGCCGGGGTCCCGGACCTCGCACAGCACGGCAACCAGCCGCGGGCCGGCCCCGAGCACCTGATCGAGGCTCACGTCCAGGAACCCGCAGACGGCGAGAATTCCCTGAGGGGTGACCGTGTCCGCCATCGCGGCGAGCACTTCGTCGGTGGCGAGGTAGGCAGTGGTGCCCTCCGCGAGCGTCTCCAGGTCCGGGTGCCGGTCCAGGCAGGACTCGCTCGCGTAGACCTCGTAGACGATGCCGGGCTCCCCCGCCGCAATCCGCTTTTGGTGCAGGACAAGGGCTTCACGGACCGCCTGCGGTCCCTCCGCCAGAAACTCGCGGCGCTTTAAACGGGCCGGGCGCCCGGCAAGTTGCGCCACCTTCCTGACCCGATCAGCTCGGGGATTGGAGAGTGGAACATCTTGCGGGCGCCCGGTTTCGTTCATATAAGAACCTTAGTGGCTTTTGCGGCCGGTTCTTGAACGGGGTGTTCCTGAACTAATTCAGTACTACTCAGCAGCCTCGTCAGCGGCGGCCTTCTTGGCAGCAGGCTTCTTGGCGGCGGCCTTCTTGGCAGCAGGCTTCTTGGCGGCCGGTGCAGCCTCAGCCTGGACGGCCGGAGCGGACGTGTCGGCGGGCAGGGCATCCTTGGCGATCTTGACCAGCGCGGCGAAGGCGTTGGCATCGGAAACGGCAAGCTCGGCCAGCATACGGCGGTCAACCTCGACCTCAGCGGCCTTGAGGCCCTGGATCAGACGGTTGTAGGTCAGGCCGTTGGCGCGGGAGGCCGCGTTGATGCGCTGGATCCACAGGCGGCGGAAGTCGCCCTTCTTCTTCTTGCGGTCACCGTAGCTGTACACAAACGAGTGCAGCAGCTGCTCTTTGGCCTTGCGGTACAGGCGTGAACGCTGTCCACGGTAGCCCTTGGCGCGCTCAAGGATAACCCGGCGCTTCTTGTGGGCGTTGACCGCCCTCTTCACACGTGCCACGTGCGTACTCCTTCGAAAATCTGATCCCAAGCATCTACTGCCGGAAGAACCGGCTGGCCTGAGAAGCCTTTTTGGTAGTTGACAGCTGCCAGGCGGCAACAGTCAGAGAACTTGGAACTTAGATGCCGAGCATCTTCCGGATGACCTTGGCGTCGCCCTTGAAGACGATCTTGTCGCCGGCGAGGCGGCGGGTCAGCCTGGAGGACTTGTGCTCGAGGTAGTGGCGGCGGTTGGCCTGCTGGCGGCGCAGCTTGCCGCTGCCGGTCAGCTTGAAGCGCTTCTTAGCACCACTGTGGGTCTTCATCTTCGGCATGGGAACCGATCTCCTTACGTATCCGCAGACAGGGTCTGCAGTCTTTCGTGCAGCCGCCCCTGCGGGCGGCGTGCTGGTTGCTTGCTGCCGGACATTGCTGTCCGGCAGCCCTGAACTAGTTGGTCTTCTTGGTGCCCGGCTTGGCAGCGGCTTTCGGGGCAGCCGGCCGCGCAGCAGGCTTCGGCGCCGCAGGACGCGGGACCGGCTTCGGAGCAGCAACCGGCTTCGGTGCTGCCGCCGGGGCGGCCTTTTCAGCCTCGGGAGCCTTTGCGGCTTCCGGAGCCTTGGCGGCGGCCTTGGGTGCTGCGGGCGCCTTGGCGACCGCCGGCTTGGCAGCAGCCTTCGGGGCAGCCTTGGGAGCCTTGGCGGCCTCCTGCTTCGGGGCTGCCTTGGCGGACTCCGTCTCGGCCGGTGCTTCCGCGACCTTGGCCTCGGCGGCCGGGGCCTCCGTGGCTTCAGCCTTGTCGGCCTCGACCTTTTCGGCCGGGGCCTCCACAACGGCGGCTTCCGCAGCGGGAGCTTCCGTCGCGGTTACCTCAGCCTCGGGCGCCTCGGTCCGGACCTGGTAGCCCTCCGGCAGCAGATCGGCGAGCGACTGCGTCAGCGGCGCCTCGGGGCCGGACGTGTCAACGCGGCCTCCCTCCGAAGCCTTGGCTTCGTTCTCGGCTTTGGCTTCCGCACGCTGCGATGCGCGGCGGGCCTCTGCCTTGGCTTCGGCCTTGTTCTTCAGGGGACCTACGACCATGACCATGTTGCGGCCATCGATGCGCGGGCTGGACTCCACGACGCCGACTTCGGCCACGTCGTCCGCAAAGCGCTGGAGCAGACGGATGCCCATCTCGGGGCGCTGCTGCTCACGGCCGCGGAACTGGATCATGGCCTTGACCTTGTCACCGGCACCGAGGAAGCGGAGCGCGTGGCCGCGCTTCGTCTCGTAGTCATGGGTGTCGATCTTCAGGCGGAAGCGGATTTCCTTCAGGACCGTGTTGGTCTGGTTCTTCCGGGCTTCGCGTGCCTTGACCGCGGCTTCGTACTTGTACTTGCCGAAGTCCATCAGCTTGCACACCGGAGGCTTGGCCTGCGGTGCAACTTCAACGAGATCAAGATCGGACTCGGCAGCCAAACGCAGGGCATCCTCGATACGGACAACGCCTACTTGCTCGCCTGCAGGGCCGACCAGCCGCACCTCGGGGACGCGGATACGCTCATTGATTCTTGGCTCGCTAATGTTAAAGCTCCTGTGTTCGTGAGGGGTATTCCACCGGCAAAAAGAGAAGGCCCCCAATTGCCGGAGCAATCGAAGGCCTCGAAGATCGGAGCTGCCTGCCTCGGGTGAGGCGGCATGCATCCCGCCAGGCTGACGCCCGGGAGAATGCCCGACCAGATACCCGGCAACCTTGCTTCTTGCGAAGCTTCCCGAAGGAGAGCGGCTGACGCGGGTGGGAGAGAACTCCGCTTGCAAACTGAAAATCGATTCTACAGAAGAAATCCCGTCCGGCGCACCTACATGACGGGCATGTTGGTTGCTGACGGGTTCCGGCTGCTATGTCGCTGCAGGACTACTGAGTCACAGTGGAACTTGTGTCTAAGTGGTGCTGAGCGAAATAACGACAATCAGTCGGTCTGTGACAAGCTTACCAGCATGAGCACTTCAGACAGTAATTCACACGTTTACGAGCCCGCCGGCGCCCAGGGCGACGTCTCACAGCAGATCCGCGACATCTCCGAGGTGCCCGCGATCGAGGTCATCACCACCGCCGCCGTGCACCTTATGAGTGCCGCGGCCGTGAAGCTTGGCCTTGCCGCCGAGGAGAACGCCGAGGAGCTCAAGGACCTGGACGAGGCCCGCAAGCTGATCACGGCCCTGGCGGGGCTGGTCACCGCCGCGGCGCCGGAGATCGGTTCCCAGCACGCCGGACCGTTGCGCGACGGACTGCGGTCCCTGCAGCTGGCCTTCCGCGAGGAGTCCATCATTCCGGACGCGCCGGGCAAGGGCCCGGGCGAGAAGTACACCGGCCCGGTGAACTAGGCATCCACAGTTACAAAACACCGGCGGCGGGCGGACCACATCGGTCCGCCCGCCGCCGTCGTTAACGCCTTGTACGGTGCCGCATGCTTCGTTGCGGCCGGTCAGGCGGCGGCGAGTCGCAGCCTGCGGTGGCGCTGCAGCACGAGCCCCAGGAGGCACAGCACGACGCCGCCCAACCCCACGGCGACGAACCCGGCCCAGGGGCCGACGCCGTCGATGAACACGCCGGCGAGAGGCGCGCCGAGGGCCACACCGCCGGTGAGTGCCGAGCCGTACCAGCCCATCGCCTCGCCGCGGCGGCGCTCGTCGACGAGTTCCGCAACCTTCTCCGAGGCTGCCGACAGCACAGGTGCGCACAACAGGCCCGGCAGCAGCGAGAGCAGGCACAGGGTCCAGGTGTCCTGCGCGAACGCCATCGGAATGGTCAGCGCGGACATCCCCAGCAGCAGCAGGATCGGTGAGATGGGCCGGTGCATGGCGCCGTAGATGAGGCCGCCCACCACCGAGGCTGCGCACCAGAACAGGAACACCAGCCCGATCTCGGCCTGGTGGCCGCCGGATTCGAGGGCGGCCACAATCCCGACGTCGGTGCCGCTGAGGACCATGCCGGCCCCGGCGGCGACGGCGAAGACGGCCGCCACGGCGGAGGTGAACCAGGCGAAGTTGTGGGCGACTTTGTGCCGCAGCCCGGCCCGTTCCTGGCGCCTTTCGCCGGCGGCCGCCAGCGGGGCGAACTCGGCGGCGGCTTCCTGCAGGTGGGCCGGGGCGGCGGCTACGACGGCGACCTCGGCGCCTTCCTGCTGGCCGGCCTCGAACGCTGCCTCGGATTCGGCATCGGCCACTGTGTCGGCCGCTGTATTGGCCCCAAGGACAGGTTCGGCGCTGCGGGTCGGCGGGTTGAACCACATGAGGAACAGCCCGGCTACCGACGTCGCGATGCCGATGATGGTCAGCCCCAGGACGGAGAAACCGGCGGTGGCGACAAGGGCGCCGGCCGCGGGACCGATCATAAAGACCAGTTCGGTGGAGATGGCGTCAAGGGCGAAGGCGGTGCGCCGCTGCTCCCCCGTCGCGAGGACGCCAAGGGACTGGCGCACAACGCTGAAGATCGGCAGCGTCAGCAGGCCGCCCACAAACACCAGCGGAAGCAGGACTTCGTAGGACACATGCGGCACAACGGACCAGATGACGGCCTCGGCAATGACCGACGGTATGAGTGCCCGCCGCAGGCCCACGGTGTCGACCCGCCGCCCGCGCCACGGCGCCCCGACAGCGATGCCGATGGTCATCACGGCGGCCGCGGCGCCGGCGGCGGCGTAGCCCTGGCCGAGCGTCAGGACGATGTGCAGGGTCAGCAGGACCCCGGCCGCAGAGTGCGGTACGCGGGCAACCATCCCGACCAGCAGGAGCCGCCTGATCGGCCGGACGGCCAGCAGTTCCCGGTAAAGCGCGAAGTTCACGAAACAATTTCCTTCCGGTACTGCCCCCGGCAGCACCCAGGATGTCCCCGGCTGGCCTTCAGCTACTGTGCTGCTCGCCGCAATTTGACCTCGATCGAGTCAACCCGCTCAGCAAATATTTCATTCCGTGCCCAGGCGCTGTTGAGGCCGGACACGATGGACTGGACGCCGGCGGCGTCGAGTCCGTCTTCAAGGTAGAGCACCACCCGGAGCTCCGGGCCGGAGCCCCCGCCCGGAAGCTGCCGTCCATCGGCCGCCACCGCGGCAACTCCACCGCCCGGATGAATTTCAACACGGCGGACCGCGGGAAAGCCAACCACGCTCTCGCCGAGGTGGCGGGCGAGCTCGGGATCCGCATACGACGGCGTCCAGTCCCGCTGCTGCGCGAGGGCCCAGACCGCGGGCCGGCGCACGACGAAAGTGACAGTGGATCCCGGGTCCAGCACAAGCAGTTCCGCGCCCTCAGCCACGGCGGAGAGCGCCGCGCGGGCAGCGTAGACGGCCACCGGGCGGGCCTCGGGGTGCCAGGCCTTGAGGGAAGCTGCGGAGGTGAACACGGGCATCGCGGTCCGGCCGTCCGGGGCCTTGAGCGTTACAAGGGCCATGTCGGCCTGTTTGTCGGAATGCAGGCCGCCGGCGCCTTCGCCTTCCTCGGCGAGCGTGGCCAGGATCGGCACAAAGACCCGTGCCGTGGCCAGCGAAGCGACCACCGCGGCCTCATCGCCGGTGCCGGCCCCGAGTCCCGCCAGCGCCACAACGTAACCGGCGTCCGCCGCGCCGTCGTCGTCCTCGAAATTGTGGATCGTGGCGTCCTCGCCGGCCAGGCTGCGGCCCGCCCAGGGCCGGCCCGCCGAGTCGGTCGCTCCGCCGGCGCCGGCCAGGGCCGCCGCAATGTGCCCGGGCAACGGGCGTGAAGGGGCGGAATTCTCAGGTGCGTTGAAGCCCGCGGGCCGCTGCTCCATGCTGCGGACCCGCTAGCGGCGGCCGGCGGCGTCGAGGGCCTCGGGCAGCGTGAAGTTGCCGTTGTAGAGGGCCTTGCCGACGATGGCGCCTTCCACGCCGAGCGGCACGAGGGAGCGCAGGACCAGCAGGTCCTCCAGGCTGGAGATCCCGCCGGAGGCCACCACGGGCTTGCCGGTCTTTTCCACCATCTGGCGCAGCAGCTCGACGTTGGGTCCTTGGAGGGTGCCGTCCTTGGTGACGTCGGTGACGACGTAGCGAGCGCAGCCGGCCTCTTCGAGGCGTCCGAGGACCTCCCAGAGGTCGCCGCCTTCCTTGGTCCACCCGCGGCCGGCGAGGGTGGTGCCGCGGACGTCCAGCCCGACGGCGATCTTGTCGCCGAAGCGCTCGATCACCCGCGCAGTCCATTCGGGGTTCTCCAGTGCCGCGGTGCCCAGGTTCACGCGGGCGACGCCCAGCCCGAGGGCCTTCTCGAGGGACTCGTCGTCGCGCAGGCCGCCGGAGAGCTCCACCTTGATGTCGAGCCGGCCCACCACTTCGCGGAGCAGTTCGGCGTTGGAGCCCCTGCCAAAGGCGGCGTCGAGGTCGACGAGGTGGACCCATTCAGCCCCCTGCTGCTGCCAGTTGAGCGCGGCTTCCAGCGGCGTGCCGTAGCTCGTCTCGCTGCCGGCCTCGCCCTGGACGAGGCGGACGGCCTGGCCGTTGACGACGTCGACGGCGGGCAGCAGCTCGAGCACGGGCAGCGGGGTTTCGGTGGTCATCGTGGATCCTCAGCTCTTCAGGGACGTCAGGTGGTCGGGGCGCCGCGGGCCGTCAGGCGGCAGGCAGGGTCAGGAGGTAGGCGGCCAGCAACGCCATCCCGGCCAGAACGTAAAACACGGCCTGGACCCAGCGGGGGCTCTTCTGCTGGCGGAAGGACAACGCCCCGCCGACCAGCAGGCCGGCGAGCCCCATCAGCACGATGGACCACATCTAGGCGGTCCCGTCCGGGCTGGTGTCGGAGGGCTTGCCCGCGGCGGCAGCGGATTCCGCAGGACGGGAACGGTCCCGGAGTCCCTGCACCCAGTTGCGCAGCAGGTGCGCCCCTGCGTCGCCGGACTTCTCAGGGTGGAACTGTGTGGCGCACAGCGGGCCGTTTTCCACGGCTGCGATGAACGGGGCCCCGTGCTCCGACCAGGTCACGAGGGGCGCGGTCATCCTCGGCTGGATGACGTCGAAATCCCACTGCTGCACGCCGTAGGAATGCACGAAGTAGAAGCGCTCGTCCTCGACGCCGGCGAAGAGCTTGGAGCCCTCCGGGACGGACACCGTGTTCCAGCCCATGTGCGGGACGACATCGGCGGGAAGGAGTTCCACCTTGCCGGGCCACTCCCCCATGCCTTCGGCTTCGGTGCCGTGCTCGACGCCGGCCTCGAAAAGGACCTGGAGTCCCACGCAGATGGCCAGCACGGGGCGGCCCCCGGCGACGCGGCGTCCGATCATGCGGATGCCGTCCACGGCCTTGAGTTCGCGCATGACCGTTTCGAATGCGCCGACGCCCGGGACCACAAGTCCGTCGGCGTTGAGCACGTCCTCCGGCTTGGAGCTGAGGATCACCTCTGCACCGGCGCGTTCGAGGGCGCGGACGGCGGAGCGGACGTTGCCGGAGCCGTAGTCGAGGACCGTGACGGTGGGCTTTCCCTCGGGCGACACCGGCTTCCTGCCGGCGTCGGGGTTGAGGATGGCGCCGTCCTTGAGAACTTTGCCGGTCACAGGGCACCCTTGGTGGAGGGGATGCCCTCGACGCGCGGGTCAGGTTCGACGGCGGCACGGAGGGCGCGGGCGAAGGCCTTGAACTGGGCCTCGACGATGTGGTGCGGGTCCCGGCCGGCGGTGACGTTCATGTGCAGGCAGATGCCGGCGTGCAGGGTGATTGCCTCGAAGACGTGGCGGGTCAGGGACCCGGTGAAGTGTCCGCCGATCAGGTGGTATTCCTGGCCGGCCGGCTCCCCGCCGTGCACCAGGTAGGGGCGGCCGGAGACATCGACGACGGCCTGTGCGAGGGCCTCGTCCAGAGGAACCGTGGCTTCGCCGAACCGGCGGATGCCCGCCTTGTTGCCGAGCGCGGTGCGCAGGACCTCGCCGAAGGTGATGGCCACGTCCTCGACCGTGTGGTGGACGTCAATGTGGGTATCGCCCGTGGCCTTGACCGTCATATCGATCAGGGAGTGCTTGCTGAGCGCCGTCAGCATGTGGTCGTAGAACGGGACCGAGGTGCTGATGTCCGAGACGCCGGTGCCGTCCAGGTTGATCTCGACCAGCACGGATGACTCGCTGGTGGTCCGCTCCATGCGTGCGGCCCGGCCCTCGGCAGGCGTTGCTCCGGTGTTGCTCATGTGGGTGTCCTTTGGATGACGACGGTGCCCGGCAGCCAGGCAGTGTGGATGTCCTGGGTTAAGTCTAGGCGGGCTGCACTGCGCGGCCGGCCAGGATCCGTTCGAGGGCTTCGAGGAACGCTGTGGTTTCCGTCTCAGTCCCGGCCGTGACGCGCAGGTGCCCGGCAATTCCGACGTCCCGGATCAGCACACCGGCATCCAGCAGGCCCTGCCAGACCTCGTGTGGGTTGTCCAGGCCGCCGAAGAAGACGTAGTTCGAGTCGGACGCAGCCGGCTTGAGGCCCATGCGCTGCAGCTCGGACACGATCCGGTCCCGCTGGCGTTTAATGTCCTCGACATCGGCCATCAGCGCGACCCGGTGGTGCAGGGCGGCCAGGGCGGTGGCCTGGGTGATGGCGGAGAGGTGGTACGGAAGCCGGACAAGGCGCAGGGCGTCGGTGACCTCCGGCGCTGCCGCCATGTAGCCGACCCGGGCGCCGGCCAGGGCAAAGGCCTTGCTCATGGTGCGCGAGACGATCAGCCGCTCCCGGCCGGGCAGCAGGGTAAGCGCGCTGGGCGTCCCGTCGTGGGCGAACTCGTGGTACGCCTCGTCGACGATCACGATGGTCTGGCTGGCCTCGCCTGCCTCGTAGACGGCTTCCACGACGTCCAGGCCGAGGCCGGTGCCGGTGGGGTTGTTCGGGGAGCACAGGAAGACGATGTTCGGCTGGAGTTCGCGGACCTGGCGGGCGGCTGATTCGGCGCTGAGTCCGTAGTCGTCGGCGCGGACCCCGACGATGTATCCGGTGTCCGTGCCTGAGGCCAGGAGCGGGTACATGGAGTACGTGGGAGGGAAGCCGAGCGCAGTGCGTCCCGGGCCGCCGAAGGCCTGGAGGACCTGCTGGAGCACCTCGTTGGATCCGTTGGCCGCCCAGATGTTGTCCGCGCCCAGTCCGTGCCCAAGATATTCGGCCAGCGCCTCGCGCAGTTCCGTGAATTCGCGGTCCGGATAGCGATTCAGTCCGGCGGCGGCGATCGTGACGGCCTCGGAGATGGCGGCGCGGACGTCCGCCGGGACGCCATGTGTGTTCTCGTTGACGTTGAGCAGGATCGGAACGTCCAGCTGGGGCGCCCCGTACGGCGTCAGGCCCCGGAGGTTCGTCCGGAGGGGAAGTCGGTTCAGTCGCTCTAACTGGTCAGTCACTTCACCAGTTTAAGTGAGATCGTCACGGGCTCCGAATCTGTGACGCCGCAGGGCAGGCGGGTAGCCCAAGACCACGGGCCCTATATCGGCTGTGGGGGCCGTCGCGCGCCCCGGAACGCGCGGGTCCGGCGGTGCTAGTTGGACGGAATGAAAAGCGCCTGGCCCGGAACGACGCGGGCGGCTTCCAGGTTGTTCAGCTGCATGATGTCCGAGACGACGTCACGGGGATCGCGCTCCGGGGCGACGGCCTCGGCGATGGCCCACAATGACTCACCGGGCTGCACCGTGACGGTGACAGTGGGCGTCAGGGAAAGTTCGGCGGCGGACTCCGCCGCCTTGGCGGGGGCGTTGAGGAAACCACTGAAGGAGAGGACCAGTGCGGCCAGCAGGATCAGCGGCATCGCGATGAAGACAAAGCGCCCCCGCCGGGTAAGCCGCAGCGGCGCCGGCTTTGCCGACTGCTGCTTTGCCGGCTGCGCGGCTCCTGTGGTCCCGTCCTGGACAGCGTGGCGGGTCTGGCTTTTACGGGCCTGCCCTCTCATAGGACTCTGCAGGCTCATACGGCTCGGCCCGCCGACGGGGGAACCGCCCCCGGGCCGGCCGTAGTCGCCGAATGCGTCGCGGCCGAAAGTGTCGTGAAACGCGCTTGTTGCTGACATGAACTGAGCCCTCCTGGACCATACTGTGCCGCCCGGCGTACTCCACGTACCCGCCGCCAACCGGCTATACCTTCGAACAAAGAACCGAACACACCGTTCGACCCGAGTCGTACAAAACTAGAACACATATTCGAATCTTGCTGGTTCTGTTTTAGCACTTATTGACGAACATTGTCGAGACTCGCTAGAACAAATGTTTGAAAAAGCAGTGCGGCTGGCCTACGTTTGATGCAAAGAACAACCACTTCTGCAGTTGATCAGCAGGGTCTGACATTTCAGGCCGGAAGTTCCCGGCAGCTGCAGCCACGGGCGGCCGGGCGGAACGGAAAGGCGTTGGCGAACATGGCAGCACAAGCCACTGGCGGCAGGGCCACCCAGCGGGGCCCGCAGGCAGCCCGGCCACCCAAGAGCCTCACCGTCCGGCAAAAGAAGATCCTGGAAACCATCCAGCGCTCCGTGACGGACAACGGCTACCCGCCGTCCATGCGCGAGATCGGCGATACCGTCGGACTGGCCAGCCTCTCCAGCGTGACCCACCAGCTGTCGCAGCTGGAAAAACTCGGCTACCTGCGGCGCGACCCCAAACGCCCCCGCGCCATGGAAGTCCTGATGCCGCTGACCCTTGATGAGGGAGCCGCGAAGATTTCAGGGGTTGAGAAGTCCAGCGGTCTGCGCGCCGTAGGCGGCCTGTCCGTTTCGGAGCTGGCCAGCGCCACCGACACAGCCATGGTGCCGCTGGTGGGCCGCATCGCGGCGGGCGGACCAATCCTGGCCGACCAGGTCGTGGAGGACGTGATGCCCCTTCCCCGCCAACTGGTGGGCCACGGCGAGCTCTTTATGCTCAAGGTCGCGGGTGACTCGATGATCGACGCAGCCATCTGCGACGGCGACTGGGTGGTGGTGCGCCGGCAGGGCGATGCCGTCAACGGTGACATTGTGGCCGCCCTGCTGGACGACGAGGCAACAGTCAAGACCTTCCGTCAGCGCGACGGCCACACGTGGCTGCTGCCGCAGAATACGCAGTACGAGCCCATCCTCGGCGACCACGCCGTCATTATGGGCAAAGTCGTCTCCGTGTTGCGTTCGCTTTAGGAACCGCCCTCCACAGCCCTTTCGAAGAAGGCCCCGCCGGCGTTGACCATGTCACGTCGGGCGGGGCCTTTCACGTTCCCTCCCAGTTGCTGGCGCCACAGCGGCAGCAACGTCCCGGAATTCCGCGCATGTCGTGGGAGCCGGGCGGCCGCAGACGGCAGCAGCCGGGCAGGAACGTCAGAGCCCCGGCCGGGGCAGACCTGAGCGAAAAACCTGCCGGCCCGCTCCTGCCCCGCTCCGGCCCTCGGTCACGTGATGGGCTGCCCTACCCCTTCGCGAGCCGCTCCAGGGCCGCGAGGGCGACCGTGGGGTCGGTAGTGGGCCAGAACGGCGGCAACGCGGCCCGGAGGAATCCCCCGTACCGCTCGGTGGACAGCCGGGAATCCAGCACCGCCACCACTCCCTTGTCCGTTGTTGTGCGGATCAGCCGGCCGGCGCCCTGGGCCAGCCGGATGGCGGCGTGGGTCGCGGACACACTCATAAAGCCGTTCCCGCCGGCCTGGGCCACCGCCCGGGACCGCGCCGTCATCAGGGGATCGTCGGGCCGCGGGAACGGAATCCGGTCAATCACCACGAGGCGGCAGGAGGTCCCCGGCACGTCGACGCCCTGCCACAGGGACATGGTGCCAAACAGGCAGGTGTCCGGTTCGTCGGCGAACTGCTTCACCAGCGCCGTCATGGTCGAATCCCCCTGACAGAGGATGGACATGTCCAGCCGGGGACGCAGGGCCTCGGCGGCATCCTCGGCGGCGCGCCGGGAGGAGAACAGGCACAGGGCCCCGCCGCCGGAGGCCCGGATCAGCTTCTCGAGCTCATCGAGCGCCTCCGGGGACGTGCCGCGGCCGGGCTTGGGCAGATGCTTGGCGACGTAGAGAATGCCCTGCTTGGGGTACTCGAAGGGCGATCCGACGTCGACGCCGGTCCAGCTGGGGGCGCCGGGTCCCACCAGGCCCAGACCCCCGGCCGCCGGTTCGAACGCGGACCCGATCGCCAGGGTGGCCGAGGTCAGGATGACGGTGTGGTCCGCGAACAGGCCCTCGCGGAGCCGTCCGGCGACGCTGAGTGGTGCGATATTGACCAGCGCCGGGGCGGACTCGTCCGGCTGGGAATAGCCCTGCTGCGGGTCGAAGGTGCTGTTGCGGGAAAACCAGACCACCTCGCGGTTTTCGCGTGCGGCCAGCAGCCGTTCGCAGAGCTCCAGGATCACCATGAGCCGGGAGCGCGCCAGTTGGCGTCCGCCGTCGGCCGTGTTGGCGCTGTCTCCCTTCGAATCCGAAAGGGCGGCGCGGCACGCGTCACGCAACTGGTCCACGCAGTCCAGTTGTTCGCTGTTGAGTCCGTTGGGCATGAGCCCGCTGGGGACGCCTTCAATGGCGAGTTCCAGGTTGGACGCCGCATTGTTCAGCGCGTCCACGGTGATGCCGGTGTGCTTCCGGGCCCCGGACGCGGCGGCGTGCACCATCGCGACGGACAGCTGGCCGGACACGGCGCCGGTCACGCGGTCCTGGAGCTCGTGGGCTTCATCCACCACCACCACGTCGTATTCCGGCAGCACGGCCAGGCCCTCGAAGGCACTGACGGCGAGCATCGCGTGGTTGGTGACGACCACGTCTGCGTCGGCGGCGTTCTGCCGGGCCAGTTCGCTGAAGCATTCGGCCGCCAGGGGGCACTTCTGCGCGCCGAGGCATTCCATGGAGGTGACGGAGACCTGCCGCCAGGCCCGGTCGGTGACGCCGGGCAGAAGTTCGTCGCGGTCCCCCGTGACGGTGTCCTCGGCCCATTCGCGCAGCCGGACGACCTCCTTGCCGAGCTGCGAGGACGGGCCGCCCATGGCCGCGGCGAAGTGCGGCACGGAAGTGTCCTCGCCGAGGGAGAAGAGCTGGCCCTCCGACGGCTCTTCCGAGGGGAACCCGCCTTCGAGCTTGTGGCGGCACACGTAGTTGGAGCGGCCCTTGACCAGTGCCACCTTGACGGGCCGGTCCAGCGCCGGGGTGATGGTCTTGAGCAGCCGGGGCAAGTCCCGGCCCACGATCTGGGTCTGCAGGGCCAGAGTGGCGGTGGAGACCAGGGTGGGCTTGTCGCTGACCAGCGAGTGGGCGATCAGCGGGATCAGGTACGCGAGGGATTTGCCGGTTCCGGTGCCGGCCTGGACCAGCAGGTGGTCGCCGCTGTCAATCGCCTGCGCCACCTGCCGGGCCATTTCGTGCTGGCCGTCGCGGCTCTGGCCGCCCATGCCGGACACGGCACGGTCGAGCAGTTCGATGACAAACTCCCCGCTGGTTTTGCCGCCTGGGCCTGCCGCGCGTTCCCCCGCGGCGTCCGCCTCCGCGGTTTCGGTCCCCGGGGCGTCCTCCCCCGCCGGCTCGTCCGTACCTGTGTCCGCCCCGGTCACCGCTGCCTCAGTCATTGCTGATGAACGAATCCAGTTCAGCGGCGAATCCCTCACGCACCATCACGACGGCGCGGGTGCCCGCTTCCTCGTGGTTGAGGCTGAGGATCTCGGCGTCCGCCTCGTGCAGCTTGCTGAGCAGGTCCCCGCGGTTGTAGGGGATCATCAGTTCCAGCTTGACGCTGGGCCGCGGAATTCCCTCGCTGATGGCCTTGAGCAGCTCCGGGATGCCTGCGCCGGTACGTGCCGACACCACGACGTGGCGCGGCTCGCGCTGCTTGAGCCGTTCCACCACGAAGGGGTCCGCGGCGTCCGCCTTGTTCAGGACGATGATTTCGGGCACCTTGCGTGCGTCGACCTCGCTGAACACCTTGCGGACGGCGGCGATCTGGCCCTCCGGATCGGGGTGCGAGACATCCACGACGTGCAGGATCAGGTCCGCGTCGGCGACTTCCTCCAGCGTGGAGCGGAAAGCCTCCACGAGCTGGGTGGGCAGCGAACGGACAAAGCCCACAGTGTCGGCGAGGGTGTAGCCCAGCCCGTCCGAAGTCTCGGCTTTGCGGACGGTCGGGTCCAGGGTGGCGAACAGGGCGTTCTCCACCAGGACACCGGCGTCGGTCAGCCGGTTCAGGAGCGAGGACTTGCCGGCGTTGGTGTACCCGGCGATCGCGACGGAGGGCACGGAATTACGACGGCGGTTGGCGCGCTTGGTTTCCCGGGCAGGCTTCATCGCGGCGATCTCACGCCGCAGCTTGGCCATCCGGGTGCGGATCCGGCGTCGGTCCAGTTCGATCTTGGTTTCACCGGGACCACGCGAGCCCATGCCGGCACCCGCACCGCCCACCTGGCCGCCTGCCTGGCGGGACATCGAGTCACCCCAACCGCGCAGGCGCGGGAGCAGGTATTCGAGCTGGGCCAGCTCCACCTGCGCCTTGCCCTCACGGCTCTTGGCGTGCTGGGCGAAAATGTCCAGGATCAGGGCCGTACGATCAATGACCTTGACCTTGACGATGTCTTCCAGGCTGCGGCGCTGGGACGGCGCCAGTTCGGCGTCGACGACGACGGTGTCCGCGCCCGTGGACATCACGATGTCCTTCAGTTCCTGGGCCTTGCCGGAGCCGAGGAAAGTGCCCGGATCGGGCTTCTGGCGGCGCTGGACGATCCCGTCGAGGACCTCCGAGCCGGCGGTCTCGGCGAGGGCGGCGAGTTCGCGGAGCGAGTTCTCGGCGTCGGCGAGGGTGCCTTCGGTCCAGAGCCCGGCCAGCACGACCCGCTCAAGGCGCAACTGCCGGTACTCGACCTCGGTGACGTCTTCGAGTTCGGTGGACAGCCCGGCGGTGCGGCGCAGGGCGTGCCGTTCCTCGAGGTCCTGCTGGTCGCCGTCGAAGGTGCTGTGTTCCTCGTCCAAGCGGGAGATCGCCTGCGCCTTGCCGAGCACCGGGGCGGGCTCGCCGGCAGCCGGCGCTGCCTTCCGGGCAGGGGTGTCTTTGGCGAGGATCCGGTCGATGACAGCCTGGATTTCCGCAGGACTCATGTCCTGGGCTGCTGACTCGGGTCCGGTGTTGGGCTGACTGGTCATGGTCTCCTTTAGAGGTTCGGCAGTTTCAGAATAGTGCCGATCGGTGCTGTATGGGGCGGTATTCGCGCTGGGCTGACGACTATTGGTCAACGTGGCCTCCTGGGATGCCGGTGGCAGCGGTGCCGCCGGCAGGGCAGGGCTCCGGGCGGGAGCGATGGGAAGAGAGGGATCAGGCTTCTTTTTGCCTTGAGGAGGAAGAGACGGTCCGCCCGGCCGGGCTCCAGTGAGCACTGCCGGAATCCAAGTGGTTCGGGCGCCAGCGGGTGTGTCCTTGGCAGGATCATCGTGGGGTGGCGCGCTGAGCGGAAGGTAACTACCTGCGTCGCTGCGGGGACGGGTATAAGCCCGTGCCGGCTACTACTTGGAGTTCAAGAACATGTCTTTAAGCCTAGCAGACGGCACAGACGGCGCTGCCCCCCAGGGTTTCTGCCGGTTTCCGGCCGCTTGCCGCGGTTTCCCATACGGGCCGGGGGCCAACTAATCTGGCCAGTTATGGAGTCTGCACACTATTTCAGCGCCCAGCCGGCCGGGCCGTTCACCCGCAAGCCACTCACCGTGGAACTTGCCGGCGCGACCCGGCAACTCCAGACGTCCTCGGGCATCTTCAGCCCGGACGGCATCGACAAGGGCACGGCTGTGCTGCTGGCCGAGGTTCCTGCCCCGGCCCCGCAGGGAACCCTGCTGGACATCGGCTGCGGCTGGGGCCCGATCGCCCTGACCATGGCCCTGCGGGCACCGCACTCGCAGGTCTACGCCGTGGACGTCAACGAGCGTTGCGTGACCCTGACCAACGAAAACGCGGCGCTCCTGGGCCTGGGCAACGTCACGGCCAGCACGCCCGACGCCGTCGATCCTGACCTTCGCTTCGACACCATCTGGTCCAACCCGCCCATCCGGATCGGCAAGGACGAGCTCCACGCCCTGCTGCTCCTGTGGCTGCCGCGGCTGGCGCCGGGCGGCTCGGCCTGGCTGGTGGTGCAGAAGAACCTGGGGTCGGATTCGCTGCAGCGCTGGCTCGCGGCGGAGCTCGACAACAGCCTCACGGTGACCCGCGAGAGCACCTCGAAGTCGTTCCGCATCCTTCGGGTCAGGAAAGCGTCCCACTAGCGACGATCACCGCGGGGCCGCTGAGCTCGACGTGTTCGTGGCCCTCGGCGCCGAGGAAGAACTTCACACCGACGACGCCGCCGGGGACCTGGACATTCCAGACGTCCGGTGCGCCCTGGCCGGCCCAGTGGCGGATCGCGACGGCGGCCGCGCAAGCTCCCGTGCCGCAGGACTGCGTTTCCCCGACTCCCCGTTCGTGGACGCGCATGGTGATGGTTCCGACACCCTCATGGACCAACGGTTCGGACGGCACAACGAACTCAACGTTGGTGCCGTGCGGCGGGGTCGGGTCCACGTGGGGTGCGGTGAAGAGTTGCGTGGCCTGCAGCTCGGCGAGTTCGGCCAGCGCCACGACGGTATGCGGATTGCCCATGCTCACGGACAGGGCGGGCCGGGCGACCTCCAGCCCCGCCGCGCTGACCAGCGAATCCATGGCCCGTGCCGTGGCCTCGCCCGGGAAGATGAATTCCCAGGGGCCCATGTCGACGGCGTATCCGGCCGCGGTGCGGACGATCGTCTTGGCGCCGCCGCGGGTGCCGATGGTCAATGATTCGCCGGCGGGCAGGTCGACCAGGCCCTCAGTGATCAGGAAGTGCACGAAGACGCGGACGCCGTTGCCGCACATCTCGGAGAGTGAGCCGTCGCCGTTGCGGTAGTCCATAAACCATTCGGCGTCCGGGGTCCGGGTCAGCAGTTCCTGGCCCTCCGGGAGCAGACGGGACGGTACGGCGCGGATTAGTCCGTCTCCGCCGATTCCGCGGTGGCGGTCGCACAGTGCCGCGACCTGCTCCGGGGTTACGGCGAGGGTGCCGTTGGGATCGGCGACGAGCACAAAGTCGTTGCCGGTGCCGTGGCCTTTGGAAAACTTGAGTCCGCTCAGGGCTGCAGTGTCGGCGGTGGAGTTGTGATCAGCGGCCACGGCCTGGGGTTCGTCCATGCACCAAGGTTACCGTTCCGGCTCGGGCCGCCAGCAAACCGCCCCTGCCACCCATCCGCCCCCCCCGAACCTCAGCCGGCGCCGCAGAGCGCGGCGGCCTTGGCCACGAGTTCCGGGTCCTGCCAGTCGAGCCAATGGATGCGGGGATCGGCGCGGAACCAGGTGAGCTGGCGGCGCGCGAACTGCCGGGTCGCAACGATGGTTTCCTCCGCCGCCTGCGCGGCGTCGGATTCACCGTCGAGGACCTTGAGGAACTGGGCGTAGCCGAGGGCACGCGGCGCGGTCCGGCCGAGCCTGAGCCCTCCGGCGTCGAGCTTCCGGACCTCTTCGAGCAGGCCGCTGTCCACCATGGCGTGAACCCGGCGGGCGAGGCGTACCCGGAGCTCTTCGCGGTCCACCTCGAGTCCGATCTGCACGGCGGGCTGGTGGTACTCGCGGGTTGGCATGAAGGAGCTAAAAGGCCGTCCGGTCAGTTCGAACACCTCCAGCGCTCGGATGATCCGGCGCGCGTCCCCGAGCCGGCCCGCAGACACGGGGTCCACGCTTTCCAGCCGCGCCCGCAACGGGGCTGCACCGGCGCTTTCCAGCTCCGCTTCGAGCCGGCGCCGGATGGCAGGGTCGGTGCCCGGGAAGTCCAGCACGTCCAGGGCGGCACGGACGTAGAGCCCGGAGCCGCCGGCCAGGATGGCGCGTTTGCCGCGGCCGTGGATGTCCGCGATGAGCGCCCGTGCTTGCTGCTGGAAGTCCGAGACGCTGGCTTCCTGGGTCACGTCCAGGATGTCCAGGAGGTGGTGCGGCACTCCCCTGCGTTCGGCCTCGGTGATCTTGGCGGTGCCGATATCCATGCCGCGGTAAAACTGCATGGAATCGGCGTTGATGACCTCGCCGTCAAGTTCCAGCGCGAGCGAGACCGCCAGATCGGATTTGCCGGAGCCAGTAGGCCCCACGACGGCGATCACCGGCGGCGCCGGTACCGCGCCGGCCGGTTCTGTGCCGTCGGGTCCTGCGCCGGCCGTGGTGCCCTGCGGGGCAGCCACGGGCTAGCGGCCCCGGACGGGAAGTGTGGGCATGCCGAGGGATACTCCGGATGAGCCGGACCCGGATCCCGGCGCGGGTGCGCCGCAGGAGTCCGCCTGGGACCTGTCCCAGGCGTCGCCAGCGCGGGAGCGGCGGATGCTGTAGTCCTCCGCCGAGGCAGGGTCGGCGACCAGGTGGAACGCCGCGGCCTCGGTAATGGTCACCGTGACCAGGTCGCCCGGGCGGGGCGTCTCGGCGCCGGCAGGCACAGAGAAGTGCACCAGGCGCTGGTCCTGCGCCCGCCCCGAAAGCCGGTGGGTTTCCCCTGACTTGCGGCCGGCCTGGGCCGTGACCATAACCTCCACCCGCCGGCCCAGCTGGCGGGCGTTTTCCTCGGCGGCGATCCGGTCCTGGAGGGCGGTGAGGCGTTCGAAGCGCTCCTGCACTACGGCTTTGGGGAGCTGGTCCGGCAGGTCGGCGGCGGGCGTGCCCGGACGCTTGGAGTACTGGAAGGTGAAAGCCGTGGCGAAGCGGGACTTCTCAACGACGTCGAGCGTGGCCTGGAAGTCCTCCTCGGTTTCACCGGGGAAGCCGACAATGATGTCGGTGGAGATGGCGGCGTGCGGAATTTTGTCGCGGACCTTGTCCAGGATGCCAAGGAACTTCGTGGACCGGTAGGACCGTTTCATGTCCTTGAGCACCTTGTCCGAACCGGACTGCAGGGGCATGTGCAGCTGCGGCATAACGTTGGGGGTCTCGGCCATGGCATCGATGACGTCGTCAGTGAAAGCCGCGGGGTGCGGGCTCGTGAAACGGACGCGTTCGAGGCCGGGAATGTCGCCGCAGGCGCGCAGGAGCTTCGAGAAGGCCTGCCGGTCGCCGAATTCGACGCCGTAGGAGTTTACGTTCTGGCCCAGCAGGGTGACTTCGATCGCGCCGTCGTCGACGAGGGCCTGGATTTCGGCCAGGATGTCGCCGGGGCGGCGGTCCTTTTCCTTGCCGCGCAGGGCCGGGACGATGCAGAAGGTGCAGGTGTTGTTGCAGCCGACGGAGATCGACACCCAGCCGGAATAGACCGAGTCGCGCTTGGTGGGCAGCGTGGAGGGGAAGACGTCGAGGGACTCCAGGATCTCAAGCTGCGCTTCGTTGTTGTGGCGGGCCCGTTCCAGGAGGGCAGGCAACGCGCCGACGTTGTGCGTCCCGAACACGGCATCCACCCACGGGGCCTTCTTCAGGATGGCGTCGCGGTCCTTCTGCGCCAGGCAGCCTCCGACAGCGATCTGCATGCCCGGGTTGGCGGCCTTGACCGGGGCCAGGATGCCGAGGTTGCCGTAGAGCTTGTTGTCGGCGTTCTCCCGCACGGCGCAGGTGTTGAAGACCACGACGTCGGCCAGCTCACCGGCGGCTGGGACGTAGCCGGCGGCCTCGAGCATCCCGGACATCCGCTCGGAGTCGTGCACGTTCATCTGGCAGCCGAACGTCCGGACCTGGTAGGTACGCGGCTGAGGTGTGGCGGGCACCGGTTCGGCGCCCGGGGCTGACAAGGCGTCTCTGGAAGGGGTGGTGCCGGCTGCTGGGGAGGGAATGGTCAAACTCACCTGTTAAGGGTACCGGGTCGGCACGCGGCCGGGGCCAGCTCAGAAATCCGGTTCAGACCCGGCACCGGCCACGGCCTCGTCGAGGACCTCGCCCACGATCCGGAAGGCCTGCGAGGGCTGGTATCCCTTGCGGGCAAGCATTGAGGCCAGACGGCGCGTGATCTTGTCGCGCTCTGCGCGGTCCTCACCGCCGGTGAATCCCCGCAGCTTGCGCCCCACGAGCTCACGGGCCGCCGCTTCTTCGTCGGCGTCGCTGAGCTGTTCCAGGGCGCTGGCCGCAGTGTGTTCGTCAATGCCCTTCTCGGCGAGTTCCCGCCGGAGGGCCCCTTTGGCGAGTTTACGGCTCTGGGACCGGGACCGTACCCACATGTCGGCAAAGTCGGCGTCGTCAACGAGCTTCACTTCTTCGAAGCGGTCCAGCACGGCCTCCGCGACGTCGTCCGGGACGTTGCGCTCGGCAAGCTTCCGGGCGAGCTGCAGACGGCTCTTGGGCGAGTTGGTCAGCTGCCGCAGCACAATGGCGCGGGCCACCGCGGCGGGATCTGCGTCAGGATCCAGTTCCGGGGACGGCGCCCCTGCGACGCGAGAACCCGAGCCGCGAGGACCTGAGCCGCGTGAACTGCGAGACCCGCGTGAACTGCGCCGGGGAGACCCGGCACGCGGGTCGGCACCGCCGCCCGGGTCAGGGCTCCACGGAAGGAACCCCGACCCTGTGCCGGCTCCGGCGTTAGAAGCCGTCAACGGCCTTCAGCTTCGGAGATTCTTCGGTCTCGGCGGGGGCCTTCACGCCGACGCCCAGCTTCTCCTTGATGAGCCGTTCGAGCTCGGCGGCCAGTTCCGGGTTGTCGCGCAGGAAGCGGCGGGAGTTCTCCATGCCCTGGCCCAGCTGGTCACCGTCGTAGGTGAACCAGGAGCCGGACTTCTTGATCAGGCCGTGCTCGACACCCATGTCGATGATGCCGCCTTCACGCGAGATGCCCTGGCCGTAAATGATGTCGAATTCGGCAATCTTGAAGGGCGGGGCCATCTTGTTCTTGACGATCTTGGCCTTCGTGCGGTTGCCGACGGAGTCCGCGCCCTCCTTGAGGGTCTGGATCCGGCGGACGTCGATGCGGATGGAGGCGTAGAACTTCAGGGCCTTACCACCGGTGGTGGTTTCCGGGGAACCGAAGAAGACACCGATCTTCTCGCGCAGCTGGTTGATGAAGATGGCAGTGGTCTTGGTCTGGCTCAGGCGGCCGGTGATCTTTCGAAGGGCCTGGCTCATCAGGCGGGCCTGAAGGCCCACGTGGCTGTCGCCCATGTCGCCTTCGATTTCCGCCCGGGGAACGAGGGCCGCGACCGAGTCGATGACGATGACGTCAAGGGAGCCGGAGCCGATGAGCATATCCATGATTTCGAGCGCCTGCTCGCCGGTGTCCGGCTGGGAGACCAACAGGGCGTCGGTGTCGACGCCCAGCTTGGCGGCATATTCCGGGTCCAAGGCGTGTTCGGCGTCGATGAAGGCGGCGATGCCGCCCTGGCGCTGGGCGTTGGCGACGGCGTGCAGCGCCACGGTGGTCTTACCGGAGGATTCCGGCCCGTAGATCTCCACAACACGGCCGCGGGGCAGGCCGCCAATTCCCAGGGCGACGTCCAGCGCGATGGAGCCGGTCGGGATGACCTCGATGGGCGCACGGACTTCGTCACCGAGGCGCATGACCGAGCCCTTGCCGAACTGCTTGTCAATCTGGGCAAGCGCTGCGTCGAGCGCCTTCTGGCGATCCGGGGCTGCGGCCATGGTTCACACCTCTAATACTTTCTCGCTGGGGAGGGACCGTTGCCGGCCCCGGGTAGTGTTCGTGATCAGTGCTAGTGATCAGTTTCTGTCATTACTGAAGCTACTGGCACCCACCGACAGAGTTGCCTGACTGCCCCGTGCATGTGGAAAACGTGTATGTGGAAAACGTACATGTGGAAAACACTCTGAAAAAAGCATAGTCCTACCCGAACAGATATTCGAACAATCGTGGCGGCGTGTCAGGTGTTTACTGCCGGGCCGGGGCTGAAGCGCCAGGAATCAGCGGGGTTTGACGTCGCGGCCCAGCCGCCGCTCGGGCGGGACATCCTGGACGTCGCACAACGCCAGCCACACCTGCCGGGGCGGCACGCCTGCCCCCAGGGCCTGGTCGGCGGTCCGTCCGCCGACTCCCGCCAGGACCAGCGAGCTGCTGAGGACGCGGGAGTAGCCCGCCCCGAATTCGTCATCCATAAGGCGCCAAAATTCACTGATTCGCACCCCTAGAGTCTCTCACGATGCAGGAGGACTCTAGAATGGTTGCCATGAGCAACCCCGCCGAAGGCCCTGGGATCCCCGGCGGCACTGACGATTCCACCGAAGCGGCCCTGACCGCCGTCGAGCACCAGTTGAGCATGCTCTGGCGCCGCGCCCGGTCCATCTCCCATCACCTCTCCCGCCAGGTCCACCCGGACATGGAACCGGCAGCCTACGGGCTGCTTTCCGTGATCCGCCAACAGGGCGCGATCCGGCTGACCGAACTCGCGTCCAGCATCGGCGTCGGGAAGCCCTCGGTAAGCCGGCAGATCGCCTTTCTGGAACGCCTCGGCCTGGTGGCCAAGGAAGCCGACCCGCTCGACGGCCGCGCGCAGATGATCCGCCTGACCGCTATGGGCGAGGAGAAGATGCACGAGGTGCAGGACGCCCGGCGCGAAGTGTTCCGCGAACGGCTGGGCGAGTGGCCGCCGGAGGAACTGCAGACCCTGGCCCGCTATATCGCCAAGCTCAACGCCACCTACGAACGGGACGGGTTCCCCCGGGACGAACCGCAGTAGCCTGTTGCCCCGGCGCGGCCGGGCACGCAAAAAACCCCGGCACACCGCCGGGGTTTTCTGTCGAGTAGTGGGTGCCGGGGCTAGCGCGCCCCGGAAAGAAGGCCCTTGGCCAACTCTTCGTTGAGGTCCGTGTTGAGCTCACGGTCCAGGTCACGGCCGTAGCGCTGGGCAAACTCCTGCGGGACGGTGTCCGGAACAGCAACACCTTCGGCGACGGCCACACGGTCGCTGACTTCGCGAAGCATGCTGGAGAGCGGAACATCGAGGGCCGAGCAGATCGAGGAGAGGAGCTCCGAGGAAGCTTCCTTCTGGCCGCGCTCCACTTCACTCAGGTAGCCCAAGGAGACGCGGGCACTGTGCGAGACTTCGCGGAGGGTACGGCCCTGGCGTTGGCGGACATCGCGCAGCACATCACCGATTTCGTGACGAAGTACAACCATCTTGCGCTCCTTCTGTTCGCTCTTAGCCTGATCGGCGAGGCCCACATCCTTCCAGCGGACAACGCCGTTAACGGATACGGGCTGCTTTACCATCTGTATCGCCTTGCTCCCTCTTTGTGTCGAGCCCGCTGGTCAAAGCGGACACTGATGATGCTTTCATCCTAGGCGCCTCCCTTATTCGGAAGCGACACAATGTAACAACTATTAGGAATCGGTTTTTGTTCCCGGCTACTTTACGCCCGGTAGCTTACGGATGCCAGCGCTTCCAGCAGGCGTTCCAAGGCCGCCGCGCAGGCCTGGCCGCGGATTTCGGGCCGGTTGCCGTCGAAGCTGTACCCGAACGACGTCGCGCCCGCTGCGGTGGCGACGCCGATGTAGACGGAGCCCACATCCTTGCCGCCGTGCGGCTCCGGTCCGGCGACGCCGGTCGTGGAGACGCCGATGTCGGCGCCGCAGACCCGGCGGGCGCCCTCGGCCATCGCCTCGGCGACACGTCCGTCGACGGCGCCGACGCTGTCCAGCAGCTCCCAGGGCACTCCCAGCACATTGGCCTTGACCGTGTTCTGGTAGGACACAACGCCGCCCTGGAGCATTCCGGAGGCGCCGGGCGTGTCCGCCAGGACGGCGGCGACCATGCCGGCGGTCAGCGATTCGGCGGTTGCCACGGTCTGGCCGCGGCGGATCGCTTCGGTAACTGCCTCTTCGGCCAGGTGATGCAGGTTGACCGTGTGGTGGGGATTGCTCATGGCTTGCCGTCCTGGATCTTCTGTTGCCGGGCCCGGATGCCGCTGGCGCGCAGTTTGAGGGCCTCGATGACGTATTCGCCGCCGGTCCAGACAGTGATGGCGACGGCGACCAGCATGACCGCGAAGGCCACAAACCCGAGCCACGGTGCGATCGAGGCCAGCGGGAGGATGTACAGGAAGATGGCCACCGTCTGGATGACGGTCTTGAGTTTTCCGCCGCGCGACGCCGGGATCACGCCGTAGCGGATGACGAAGAAACGCAGGGCGGTGACGCCCCATTCACGGACCAGGATCAGGATGGTGACCCACCAGGGCAGCTCCCCCAGCAGCGAGAGCATCACCAGGGCCGAGCCGATCAGCAGCTTGTCGGCTATGGGGTCGGCGATCTTGCCGAAGTCCGTGACGAGGCCGCGGCTGCGGGCGATGTCGCCGTCGAGCTTGTCCGTGTAAATGGCGACGGCGAAGGTCGCCGCGGCGATCCAGCGCCAGACGCCGTTCTGGGCGACCAGTCCCGGTGCGTCGAGCAGGAGGAACCAGACGAAGAAGGGCACCATCACAATCCGCAGCATCGTCAGGATGTTGGGCAGGTTCCAGATCCGGGACGCGGATCCGGCACTGTTTGCTTCGGCGCTAGTCACCTTCCTAGGCTACCGTCCGGTGAGCGACCAGGCGTCCTCGGAGCCGTCCTCATCATCTCCGGAGCCGCCGTCAGCGCCGTCGTAATACTGGGCCTCCTGGGGCCGCCGGTCCAGGTCGGCAGCGACCAGGTCCTCCGCGTAGCCGCCCTGGGCGATGTTCGCGTTGGCGTTATCACTCAGCGCTGCGGTCTGGGAATCGGCGGCAGCGGGCATTTCCATGCCCTTCATGGCGGCGAGGACGGTGGCCAGGTCGTCGGGCTTGACCAGGACATCGCGGGCCTTGGAGCCCTCGGAGGGGCCCACCACACCCCGGGACTCGAGCAGGTCCATGAGCCGGCCGGCCTTCGCGAAGCCGACCCGAAGCTTCCGCTGCAGCATCGACGTGGAGCCGAACTGCGTCGTGACGACGAGCTCGGTGGCCTGCAGCAGGACCTCGAGGTCGTCTCCGATGTCGTCGTCGATCTGCTTCTTCGGCGCCTCGGGGGCGACGTCGTCGCGGTAGACGGCCTTGAGCTGGCCCTTGACGTGCTCCACCACCTTGTGGATTTCCGACTCCGTGACCCAGGCGCCCTGGACACGCATGGCCTTGGAGGCGCCCATCGGCAGGAAAAGGGCGTCGCCCTGGCCGATCAGCTTCTCGGCGCCGGGCTGGTCGAGGACCACGCGGGAGTCGGTGACGGAGGACGTCGCGAACGCCATCCGGGACGGCACGTTGGCCTTGATCAGGCCGGTGACGACGTCGACGGAGGGCCGCTGCGTGGCGAGCACGAGGTGGATGCCGGCTGCACGGGCCAGTTGGGTGATGCGGACGATCGAATCTTCGACGTCGCGCGGGGCGACCATCATCAGGTCGGCGAGTTCGTCCACAATCACCAGGAGATACGGGTACGGCCGGATGACCCGCTTGGACCCCTCGGGCGGGTGGACCTTGCCGGCGCGGACGGCTTTGTTGAAGTCGTCGATGTGCTTGAAGCCGTAGTTGGCGAGGTCGTCGTAGCGGGCGTCCATCTCGCGGACCACCCACTGGAGGGCCTCGGCGGCCTTTTTGGGGTTGGTGATGATCGGGGTGATCAGGTGCGGCACACCCTCGTAGGCGGTGAGTTCCACGCGTTTGGGGTCCACCATGACCATACGGACCTCGTCGGGCGTGGCGCGCATGAGGATGGAGGTGATCATCGAGTTCACGAACGAGGACTTGCCGGCGCCGGTGGCGCCCGCGACCAGGAGGTGCGGCATCTTGGCGAGGTTCGCGACGACGTACCCGCCCTCGACGTCCTTGCCGACGCCCATGACCATCGGGTGGTCGGTGCGCCGGGCGTTCTGGCTGCGCAGCACATCGCCCAGGGACACGGTTTCGCGGTCCGTGTTCGGGATCTCGATGCCGATCGCCGACTTGCCCGGGATGGGGCTCAAAATACGCACGTCCGAGCTGGCGACGGCGTAGGAGATGTTCTTGGACAGTGCGGTGACGCGCTCCACCTTGGTGCCCGGGGAGAGCTCGATCTCGTAGCGGGTGACGGTGGGGCCGCGGCTGAAGCCGGTGACCTGGGCATCCACGTTGAACTGGTTCAGCGTTTCGGTCAGCGACGCGACGATCGCGTCGTTGGCCTCGGTGCGCTCCTTCGGGATGGAGCCCGGGGTCAGGACGTCCGACGCCGGGAGCGTGTACGTCACGTCGCCGGCGAGCGAGAGCTGTTCCGTGCGCTGCGGGATCGGCGTGGGCAGCGGCGCCGCTGCCACGGGGTTGGAGGGGACCTTCGCGGCGGCTGCGACGGCGGCAGCCGCGGGCGCGGGGGCGGCCGGGTTGAGTGACCCGGCGGCGACCATCCCGGGGGTGACGAGAGGGATGGCCTCGGTGGCGTTCTCCCCCGCTGCGGCGCTCCCGAGCCCCTGGGCTGCCTTGATCTTTTCGACGGCGATTTCGGCCTGGGTGGGACGGCGCACCCCGGGGGCGACCGGTTTGGCGGCGGACTTGGAGCCGGATTTGCCGCCACCGGCGGCTTTCGCGGCCTCCGCTTCCTCGTCGGCAATGAGTGCGCGTTCGAAGGCCTCGTCGCCGACGTAGCCTTCGAGTCCGGCCTCGTCGTCCTGGTCCTTGCCGAAGAGGCGCCGGCGCTTCTTCTTCGCCGGGGCCGGGGCGTCGTTTTCGTAGAGGTAGCTGCGGTCGTGACCGTCGCCGTCGTGGTCGTCGCTGTACTGGTCCTGCAGGTCGATGCCCATGAGGTGTTCGTAGGCGCCGCGCAGCCGGCCGGGGATCGCGCCGAAGGGCGTGGCCGTGACGATCAGCAGGGACGTAAAGGCGAGCAGGCCGTAGACAGCCAGCGGGACGGCGGAATGGATGGCGGCCAGCGGGGCGGCGGCCAGGTATCCGAGCATGCCGCCGGCACGGCGCAACCCGTCGAACCCGTCAGCGACCGTCGGTTCCCCGCCAATGACGTGGGCGAGGCCGGAGCCGGCGAACGCCATGATCAGGAACCCGATGCCGATCCGGTTGTTGCCGCGGCCGTCGACGGGCTGGCGGAACAGCCGGAAGGCGCAGACGAACAGCATCAGCGGCAGCAGCAGCGCCATCCAGCCGAAGGTGCCGTTGACGATCCCGTAGACCATGTCCGGGAACCAGCCCTGGAATCCCCACCAGGCGAAGGTGGCAACGAACACACCGAGTGCCAGATTGAACAGGGCTGCGCCGTCGCGGCGGTCTTCGGGCGCGAGGTCGCTGACGTCGTAGCCGATCCGGCGGATGCCCGCCCCGAGGACGTGGGCAACGCCCAGCCAAGCGCCGGCCACAACCCGGACCAGCCAGGGCTGCTTGGGTTCGACGGCGGCCAGTTGGCGGGTGCGCGCGGTGCCCGTTGTTCCGGAGGACTTGGTGGTTTTGGATGCAGCCGGGCGGGAGCCCCGGGCCGCAGAGCTGCCTGATTTACCGCTGGAGTTTCCTCTTGGCGCGGAGGAAGTACGTGTCGCCATACCCGCTACGGTACCCGACTCCGGGCCGAATTCCGCGGATTTCCGGGCCTCCGAAGGGATCATGTTGCTGGCCTGACACGCAAAAACGGCCCTCCCGGCCCACCGCAAGCGCGAGGCTGCGGCAGGCCGGGAGGGCCGTTGTGGTGCGTAGGGAGGCGTGTGGCCTCCAGCGCGTGGGACCGGGGACTTACGCCTCCAGGACCACCGGGATGATCATGGGCTTGCGGCGGAGCTTGCGGTTGACCCAGGTGCCCACCACGCGGCGGACAACCTGCTGCAGCTGGTGTGTGGTGTGGTCCGTGCGGTTGAGCACGGCTTCTTCCAGGGCTGCGTTGATCTTGGGGATGATCTCGTCGAAGACGGAGTCGTCCTCCGCCACGCCGCGCGCGTGGATCTCGGGGCCGGAAACCACCTTGCCGGTGGCGCGGTGGATCACGGTGATGATGGAGATGAAGCCTTCGTCGCCGAGCGTCTGGCGGTCCTTCAGGTCCGCTTCCGTGACTTCGCCGACGCTGGAGCCGTCGACGTAGACAAAGCCGACTTCCACCTGGCCGACGATGTCGGCCTGGTGGTCCCGAAGGTCGATGACGGTGCCGTTGTCCGCGAGCAGGATGCTTTCCTCGGGGACGCCGGAGTCCAGGGCGATCTTGCCGTTGGCGATCAGGTGGCGGGTTTCCCCGTGCACCGGCATCGCGTTGAGCGGCTCCAGGATGTTGTAGCAGTACAGCAGCTCGCCGGCGGCGGCGTGGCCGGAGACGTGCACCTTGGCGTTGCCCTTGTGGATGACGTCGGCGCCGAGTTTGAGCAGGCCGTTGATGATGCGGAAGACGGCGTTCTCGTTGCCCGGGATCAGGCTGGAGGCGAGGATGACGGTGTCGCCCGGGCCGACGACGACGCGGTGGTCGCCGTTGGCCATGCGGGACAGGGCCGCCATCGGCTCCCCCTGGGAACCGGTGGACATCAGGACCACGCGGTTGTCCGGCAGGTTGTCGATGTTCTTGATGTCGACGAGGATGCCCGGAGGCACGTCAAGGTAGCCGAGCTTTTCCGCGATGGCCATGTTGCGGACCATCGAGCGGCCAACGAAGGCCACCTTGCGGTTGTGGTTGGCGGCGGCGTCGAGGACCTGCTGGACACGGTGCACGTGCGAGGAGAAGGACGCGACGATCAGGCGCTTGGAGGCCTGGCCGAAGAGCCGGTCCAGGGTGGGCCCGATCTCTTTCTCGGCGGTGGTGAAGCCCGGCACGTCGGCATTCGTGGAGTCCGACATGAACAGGTCGACGCCTTCTTCACCGAGCTTGGAGAAGTGGCGGAGGTCGGTGATCCGGCCGTCCAGCGGCAACTGGTCCATCTTGAAGTCGCCGGTGTGCAGAACCGTGCCGCCGGAGGTGCGGAGGAAGACGGCGAGGGCGTCGGGGATGGAGTGGTTGACGGCCACGAATTCGCACTCGAACGGACCGAACTTCTGCACCTGCCCCTCGGTGACGGTCTGGGTGACCGGCTTGATCCGGTGTTCCTGCAGCTTCGCCTCGATGAGGGCCAGCGTCAGCCGGGAGCCCACCAGGGGAATGTCGGCGCGCAGGCGCAACAGGTACGGAACGGCACCGATGTGGTCCTCATGGCCGTGGGTCAGGACGACGGCGACGATGTCATCCATGCGGTTCTCGATGTAGGAGAAATCGGGCAGGATGAGGTCGACGCCGGGCTGGGTCTCTTCCGGGAAGAGGACGCCGCAGTCGACAATGAGCAGCTTGCCGTCGATTTCGAAGACGGTCATGTTCCGGCCGATCTCCCCGAGGCCGCCGAGCGGAACGATCCGCAGGGTGTCCTTGAGCAGTTTCGGCGGCGTGACAAGGCCGGGAAGGGCGGTTTGGGTCATAATGCACTACTTTCCAGGCGGTTGCCGGCCTGGCCTTTACTCATCAGGATCAAACCCCTGATCAGGAAAAGACCATTCCGGCTTCCGCCAAGTCCTCGCGGATGGTTTCGATCTCAGCTTCGTCCGGCTCCACGAGGGGCAAACGGACAACCGAGTTGGGCAGGACTCCCTGCCACTTAAGAACTTGCTTCGCAGCAACAGCACCCTGGATATGGGTCATCACTGCACGGACCACGGGGTCCAGTTCGAAATGTATGGTGCGGGCGGCGGCGAAGTCGCCCGCAAGTGCGGCGTCGATCATGGCGCGGAACTGCCGCGTCGCGACGTGCGCGGAGACGCTCACGAGTCCGGCGGCGCCGGCTGCCATCCACGGCAGGGTCAGCCCGTCGTCGCCGGAATAGACATCGAGGTCAGTGTTGGCGAGCACCCGGGTCACGGCGGCGAAGTCGGCCTTCGCGTCCTTGAGCGCCACAATGTTCCGGTGCTCCGCGAGCCGGATCATGGTTTCGGGCAGGATCGGGACGCAGGCGCGGCCGGGGATGTCATAGACCATCACGGGAAGATCGGCGGCGTCGGCGACGGCTTCGATGTGGGCCTGGATCCCGGCCTGGCTGGGCTTGTTGTAGTACGGGGTGACGATCAACTGGCCGTGGGCCCCGGCTTTGGCGGCACGCTTGGCCATCTCGATCGAGTGCGAGGTGTGGTTGGTGCCCGTTCCGGCGATCACCTTGGCGCGGTCCCCCACTGCCTCCACGACGACGCGGAAGAGCTTTTCCTTCTCATCGTCTTCCAGCGTGGAGGTTTCCCCGGTAGTGCCGGAAATCACGAGGGCGTCATGGCCGTCGTCGACGAGCTTGGTGGCCAGCTCCGCGTTCTGCTGGTAATCGACCTCACCGTCGGACGTGAAAGGCGTGACCATGGCGGTCACGAGGGATCCGAACGTGAAAGAGCGAGTGCGAGAGTCAGCCATATGAAAAACGTTACCCTGTCCCCGGCGTGATCGGACAATGACGGCGACGTGATGAAGATCAATCCCGGACCGGATCCTCAGCCGGAGGCCGGCCGGCGGAGTGCGGGCCCGGGCGACTCATGCCTGGCGTTCGTCGGCGTATCGGCCAAGGACGTCGTGCTGCAGGGTCGCGGTCAGCACCTCGGTCCCCGTCCCGGCGGCCTGCCGGATCACGCGCCCGTCAGGTCCCCAAAATCCGCTCCCGCCGGCCGAGGGCCCGAGTTCAGTGGTGCCGCCGAGGTTGGCCAGCACTCCGTACATCCGGTTGTCCATGGCGCGCGCGCCGAGGTGCAGGGCCAGCCTATGGTCCTCACCGGCGGTGTAGAGGGCCGAGACGGCATAGATGTCGGCGCCTGCCGCCGCACCCTCGCCGGCATGTTCCGGGCGGGAGGCGTCCCGGCAGATGGCCAGGGCAATCTTCCAGCCGTCGACGCCCAGGATGATCGTGCGGTCCCCGGGCCGGAAGGCGTGCCGCTCCGCGCCATGGAGCCAGACTTTGAAGCAGGCCTGCAGTTCTCCGGTCGGGTGCAGGGCGAGCGAGGCCAGGCGGGGCGTGCCGTCAGCTTCGCGGAACGGGGCCCCGACGACCACGGTGATCCCGGTCCGCCGGCAGATTTCGCGCAGGCCGTCGAGCCGGGGGTCCGCCGCACTCACCCACCGCTCCGGGTCCGCCAGCGCTTCCAGCCCGTAGCCGGTCAGGGAGAGCTCAGGGAACACCACCAGCCGGGCGCCGTGGCCGTCCGCGTCTTCGATGAGGCGGATGTGCTCCAGGACGTTGGCGGGAATGCCGCCCTCGAGAGCCGTGTACTGAATGGCGGAAAGCGTCAGTGCGGTAGTCACCCTGCCATCCTAGACGCGGCCTACGTGGCCGGCGCGGCGCCGCCGGAAGGTGCGGCACAGTAGCGGCTCACGGCATGCTCCCGCAGGCCCTCGGCCCACGCCGCGAGCCGCTGGGCAGCCCGCACGTAGTGGAACAGTTCGCCGGGAGTGAGCGCATCGAGTTCGGTCTCGGCCAGCCGGCGGGCAAGTTCGGCGCCCGGCGCCTGCGCCGACAGGACCGTCCCCTCTTCGCGCCACTGGACGTCCTCCGCCGGCTCGCCGGCGACGAGTTGCCGGAAGAGGAAGTCCACGACGCCGGGACTCATCGCCTTGAGCACACCGGGGGTTTCGTCCGGCCGCCGTGCATCCAAGGGCTGTGCGGGTTCTGGTGGGTTGTTCATGACGACATAGTATTCGAACATATATTCGAACACAAGGACCTGTGCAGCTCCTGTGAACACCGCCGGATCTGTTCCTGACCGCAGCCCGCCGGCGCGTCTCATGAGACGATCGGACGATGACGTCGCGCGGAACAGCCTCCACTTCACGGCCCGCAGCAGGCAAGCTCGCTGGAACGCGGTTGTCCGGCATCGACGCCGCCCGCGGCCTGGCCCTCCTGGGCATGATGGCCACGCACGTCTTCCCGACTTTCGAGTCCAACGCCCACCTCACCCCCACGTGGACGGGACTCGTGTTTTCCGGTCGCGCCTCCGCCCTGTTCGCCGTCCTCGCGGGAGTCGGGCTGGCCCTGTCAACCGGCAAGCAGCAACCGCTCCACGGCCCCGCCCTGTGGGCGGCCCGCCGGGGCGTCGCGCTCCGGGCCCTGGTGATCGGCGCCGTCGGGCTCTCCCTTGGCGGGCTCGAGGTGAACATCGCCATCATCCTGGTCCACTACGCCGTGCTGTTCCTGTGCGTGCTGCCGTTCCTCGGGCTGGACGTCAAACACCTTCTGGTGCTGGCCGCCGGCTGGGTGCTGGTCAGCCCGGCTGTCGCCTTCCTGCTGCGGCCTTGGCTCCTCACCGCCGAGCCGCCCCTGCAGCTGGGTCACAACCCCCTGCGGGAGGACCTGTCCACGCCGGCCGTCCTGCTCGGGGACCTCTTCCTGACCGGCTATTATCCCGTCCTGCAGTGGATTACGTATCTGCTGATCGGCCTGGCGATCGGCCGGCTCGCCCTCACGTCGGCATCGGTCCCGGTCCTGCTGCTGGCGGTGGGATCCGCGGTGGCGGTCCTTGCCAAGTGGCTTAGCGTCGTGATGATGGAGGACTGGGGCGGCCGGGCGGCGCTGCAGGCCACACTGCTGGATCCCTCGTACCCGCTGGAGAGCCTCCTGCAGGTCAATCTGGCCGGCGTAGACCAGACCGGTTCGGCCTGGTGGCTCGCCTCCAGCGCCCCGCACTCGGGAACCACGCTGGACCTGCTGCACACCTCGGGGGTGGCGGCCGCCGTCGTCGGAGTCTTTCTTCTGGTGGGCCGGCTGGTGCAGCGGCCCGGGCTGGACGTGCTGCTCCCGCTGCGCGGTGCCGGTGCCATGACCTTGAGCTTCTACACGGCGCACCTGTGCGTGATGGCCTCGCTCTACGGCCGGCCGTTGCCGTCCGGATGGACAGTTGAGGGCGTCTACTGGGGACAGGCCGTGTCGATCCTGGTCTTGGGCGGCATCTTCGCGGCCCTGTCATGGCGGGGTCCGCTGGAGTGGGTGGCGCATGCGGCCAACCAGCTGGGCCGCTTCCAGCCGGCCCGCGTCCGGTAACTGCCCCGGAGTCGCCCCGGAAACGGCTCAGGCCTGGCGGGATCCCGTGCGGTACAGCCGGACGGCGTCGCGCATCGCGGCGCGCGCCCGCTTGCGGTCGCCCGCGGCGTCGTAGGCGCAGCTGAGCCGGAACCAGGAGCGCCAGTCCTCCGGCGCGGCTTCCGTTTCGGCACGGTACTTCTCGAATTCGAGGTCGGCAGCCTCGCGGACGATCCGCCCCGCAGGCGTGCGCGGCAGCGTGTCTTCCGGCAGCCCGCCCTCGGCTTCGAGGATTTTCGCCAGTCGTTCCGTCCGGGCGCCGAAAAGCAGCTCGCGGACAAGGGCCCAGGCCCCGATCACCGGGAGGAGCAGATACGCCATACCGATGGCCTTCGCCACGGGATTGGGGTCCGTCATCAGGAGCACCGCGCGCTGGAAAGACACCACGAGGTAGAAAACCAGAAGGAGCGTGACGGCGCCGACCCAGATCTTGGTGCGGTTGGCTTTGAACGCGGTCAGGACATTGGCCAAGGCGCTCAGACCCCCAGGTCCAGGTAGCCGTCCAGCCCGACAGTGAGGCCCGGGTTCGCCGCAACGCTGCGCACACCCAGCAGCACGCCGGGCATAAAGGAGGCGCGGTCGAAGGAGTCGTGCCGGAAGGTCAGCTGCTCCCCCGGCCCGCCCAGCAGGACTTCCTGGTGGGCTACGAGTCCGCGCAGCCGGACGCTGTGGACGCGGACGCCGTCGACGTCGCAGCCGCGCGCGCCAGGGCGCTCGCTGGTGGTGGCGTCGGGGCTGGCGGGGAGGCCGGCGGCCGCGCGCTCGGCGGAGATCAGCTGCGCGGTCCGCACAGCCGTTCCGGACGGGGCGTCCACCTTGTCCGGGTGGTGCAGTTCGACGATTTCGACCGATTCGAAGTAGCGCGCGGCCTTGGCCGCGAAAGCGGAGGCGAGGACCGAACCCAGGGCGAAGTTCGGCGCGATCAGGACTCCCGCGCCGGGATGGCCGGCGAGGAGTTCCTCGAGCCGGCGCAGCCTCTCCGCGTCCCAGCCGGTGGTCCCCACAACGGCATGCATGCCGTGTTCGACGGCGAAGCGGACGTTCGCTTCGGTGCTTTCGGGGACCGTCAGGTCCACCACGATCCGGGCGCCGGCGTCGACGAGCGTGTCCAGGGAATCGTTCCGGCCCAGCGCGGCGACAAGCTTCAGGTCCGCGGCGGCCTCGACGGCCTGCACCGCCTCGGCGCCCATGCGCCCGTTCGCGCCCAGCACGGCGACTGCGAGTTGTTCGGTCATGCCATCAACCCTACCGCCGGGGCGGGTGCCGCCTTGAACCGGCGGCCGCGCATGACAGGCCCTAACAGGCCCGCACCGCGGCGCTGACGCCTTGATGCGAGAGGACTATTCCCCCGCACCGACCCACTCGACCGTGCCGTCGGTGAAGAACTGTTCTTTCCAGATGGGAACCTGCGCCTTGATCCGGTCCACCAGTTCCGAGCAGACCGCGAAGGCCTGGCCGCGGTGCGCGGCGGATACGGCGCAGACCAGGGCGGGGTCGCCGATCTCCAGCATCCCGATCCGGTGGGCCGCCCAGATCCGCACCGGCTGTGCCGTGCCGCTGCCGGTCCCGCCGGGTTCTCCGGATTCGCTGCCGGTGACACCGCCGGCGGCCTGTTCGGCGACGAGTTGCGCGACGACGTCGGCCATCACCTGGTGCGCTGTCGGGTGCGCGCTGTAGCTGAGCCGCCGGACAGGTTTGCCGCCGTCGTGGTTCCGGACCACGCCGCTGAAGCTGACCACCGCGCCCGCGGTGTCGGATTCGACGGCGGCGATGGCCTGGTCCACGGAGATGGGCTCGGCGCTCAGTACCGCGTTCACCACGACAAAGTCCGGTTCAAAGGTTGATTCAGTGGCCATGGCTGCCTTCCAGCTGGTCGCACAGGTGTCCGAGGATGGGATCCAGCACGCTGAGGCCGTCCATAACGCCCTTGGGGGATCCGGGGAGATTGACGATGAAAGTCTGGCCGGCCGCCCCCGCGTGGCCCCGGCTGAGCATCGCCAGGGGGGTTTTGGCGGTCCCGGCGCCGCGGATGCCCTCCATGATGCCCGGAATTTCGCGGTCCAGCAGGGGCAACGTCTGTTCCGGGGTGGCGTCGGTGGGGCTGAGGCCGGTGCCGCCGCTGGTGATGATCACGGCCGGCGCCTGGGTCAGGAGCGCGCGCAGGGCTGCGCCCACCGCCTCGCCGTCGGGGACCACGAGCGCCGGGTAGGGCTCAAAGCCGTGTTCGGTGAGCCAGTCGATGATGACGGGGCCGGTGAGGTCCTCATAGATCCCGGCCGCGGCCCGGGTGGAGGCGATCACGACGCCGGCCTTCCGCCCGGTGGCTTCGCCGTGCCGGTGTGGTTCGGGCATGCTCATATTGTCCAGTCCCCGCTCTTGCCGCCGCTTTTGGCCAGCACCTTGATGTCGGTCAGCACCGCGTGTTTGTCCACGGCCTTGATCATGTCGTACACGCTGAGGGCGGCCACGGAGGCCGCGGTCAGCGCTTCCATCTCGACGCCGGTGATGCCGCGGGTCTTGACGGTGGCGAAGACGGTGACCGTGGTGGTGTCGAGCTCGAAGTCGACGGTGACCTTGGCGATCGGCAGCGGGTGGCACAGCGGGATCAGCTCCGGGGTTTTCTTCGCGGCCATAATGCCCGCGACTCTGGCGACCGAGAGGGCATCGCCCTTGGGCAACTCCCCCGCGCCGAGGAGGGCCAGGACCTCTGCGGTGCTGCGGACGGTGGCGGTGGCCGTGGCCTCGCGGGTGCTCTCCGCCTTGTTGGACACGTCCACCATCTGGGCCGTGCCGTCCTGCCGGAGGTGGGTCAGGCGTGGGGTTCCCGTTGCCGGGTTATCTTCATTCACAGCATCCATACTTCCACCTCGGCGCCCTCGGCGAGCGCGGAAATTCCTTCCGGGATCTGGATCAGCGCGTTGGACCGGGCCAGGGCACTGACGAGGTGTGATCCTGCGCCGCCTTCCAGCCGGACGGTGCCGTCGGGGAGGGCGGTCCCGCGCCGCACCTGGTGCTTGCCCGGCGGGGACGCCAGCGCCTGGGCCAGCCGGGCCCTCACCACGGGACGCGGCGCGGGCGAGCCGAAGAGGTCGGCCAAGGCGGGCCGGAGGAACATCTCGAAGGAAACGAGACAGCTCACCGGGTTGCCCGGGAATCCGAGGACCGGGACGCCGCCGAAGGTCCCGATCCCCTGCGGACCGCCGGGCTGCATCGCGACGCCGAGGAAGTCGACGTCGTGGCCCTCCATCGCCTGCCGCACCACCTCGTAGGCGCCCTTGCTGACTCCGCCGGTGGTGACGATCAGCTCCACGTCGGCCGCATGCCTGCGCAGCAGGGCCGCGAGCTCCTCGGGGCGGTCCGTGGAGATCCCGGTCCGGGTGACGTTGAGGCCGGCCTGGCGCATGGATGCTTCGAGCAGGGTGGCGTTGGAGTCGTAGATCTTGCCGGGGCCCAGCGGGCTGCCCGGTTCCACGACCTCGTCGCCGGTGGTGACGAGGAGGATCCGCATCGCCCGGTAGACGGGGACCTCGGTGAATCCCATGGCGGCCAGGAGTCCCAGCTGGCCGGGTCCGAGGAAGGTTCCGGCGGCGAGTGCCAGTTCCCCGCTGCGGATGTCGCTGCCCGCGTCGCGGACGAAGTTCCGTGCCGGGACGGCGGGCAGCCGGACCGTGGCCGGCACGCCGGGCGCGGGGAAGACCGCCGGCAGTGCCTGTTCGATCGGGACGACGGCGTCCGCCCCGGGCGGCATCATGGCGCCGGTCATGATCGGGGCGGCGGTCCCGGGGGCCAGTTCGGGGGGTGTGGCACCGGCAGGGACGGGCGCGACGACGCGCAGTTCGGCACCGTCGTCGGGCACGTCGGCACTGCGGATGGCGTAGCCGTCCATCTGCGAATTCGCGAACGGGGGCAGGTCCAGCGGAGCCTTGACGTCCGCCGCGAGTCCCCTGCCCAGCGCCGCGAGGAGCTGGAGCTGTTCAACCCGGTCCGGGGTGCGGAGCGGAGCCAGCAGCCGGCGGACGGACTCGCGGTGCGCTTCCACGGTGATGTGCCGTGTCTGGGTGCGGTGCATGCGTTGGTAACCCCTCGTCGTGAGCCGGTTACTGAATTTGCCGGTCCGGCTCCCTGGTCCGGCGCCTTGCCCGGCTGCCTGGCCGGGCGTGTTGCCCCGGCGCATTAGGACTTCACGTCAACTCTAACCGTGTGAAAGCCCGTGGCCCCGCTGGGCACCACCGGCGCGCGGTCCTCCACCTGCGCGGCGCCGGTGAGGTCCGTGGCGCGGACCTGGACCTCGTACTGGCCGGGGGTCAGCGGCAGGGCCAGCTTCCACTGGTACCAGGTGTCCGTGGATATCCCCGGGGCCAGCTCGGCCTGCTGCCACGCGCCACGGTTGACCCGCAGCTCCACCCGGCCGATCCCGGTGTGCTGGGCCCAGGCGACCCCGCCGAAGGCCACCGTGCCGGCGGGCACGGAGCGGCCGTCGCGGGGCACGTCGATGCGGGAGGAGGTCTTGATGGGTCCCCTCTCGCTCCAGCCGCGGGGCGTCCAGTACCCGACGTCGTCCGCGAAGCGCGTCACTTTAAGCTCCGTGACCCACTTGGTCGCCGACACGTAGCCATAGAGACCGGGCACGATGAGCCGGACCGGAAAGCCGTGCTCCAGGGGCAGCGGCTCACCGTTCATCCCGACGGCCAGGAGCGCGTCCCGGTTGTCCGTCAGCACCTCGAGCGGGGTGCCGGCGGTCCAGCCGTCAGCGCTGCGGGACAGCACCATGTCCGCGCCGTCCTGCGGGCCTGCGAGGGCCAGCAGGTCCCGGACCGGCCAGCCGAGCCAGCGGGCGTTGCCAATCAGGTCACCGCCCACCTCGTTGGAGACGCAGGCGATGGTGACGTGCCGCTCGACCAAGGGTTTGGCCAGCAGCGTGGCGAAGTCCAGCGAGACCTCGCGCTCCACGAGCCCGGTGACCTTCAGGGTCCACTGGCCCGGGTCCAGCACCGGGACGCGCAGGGCGGTGTCGATCCGGTAGAAGTCCTGGTTGGCCGTCACCAGCGGGCTCACCCCGTCCAGCCCCACCTCGGCTCCGGCCGGAATGGGCGGTGCCGGTGACGCCGGCGCGGGGAGCGCGAGCTTGCTGCGCAGGTCACTCACGACGGCGGCGGCTCCCCGGATCGTCGCGGCGAGCACGCCGGCGGCCGCGGCGACGACGGCAGTTCCGCCGAGCACCTGGAAGAAGCGGCGGCGGGAGGGAGGCTGCGCCGCGGGGGCAGGTCCTTCGGCCGGCGGCGCTGTGTCTTCGGCCGGCGGCGCTGTGTCTTCCGCTGCGGGTGCTGTGTCTTCCACTGCGGGTGCTGTGTCTTCCACTGCGGGTGCTGTGCCTTCGGCCGGGAGTCCGGCGTCGGCCTGCCACTCCCCCAGCCGGCGGATCAGCCAGCGCAGCAGGACCATGCTCACGACGGCGGCGAGCAGCGGAACGGGGACCGCATTCCCGGTCAGTTCGCTGCGGCCCAGCACGGCAGCCAGCCCCGCCACCCCGAAGACGGCGATGATGGCTACCCCGGCGAAGCGGCGCCGCAGCTCCGCGATTCCGGCCACGGCGGCCAGCGCGGCGATCACGAGCGCCATGCCGCCGAGCAGGGCGATCTTGTCCGCCGTGCCGAAGAGCGAAATGGCCCAGTCCTTGACGCCTGGCGGGACCGCATCGATCACGGCGCCCCCGACGGCAGTCACCGGGGAGAGCGAGGGACTCACGAGTCCTGCCGCGAGTTCCCCCAGCGCCAGCCCGGTACCGACGGCCACGACTCCGGCCGCGGCCGCCCAGGCAGACGCTTGCCGGTCCGTCAGGCGCGGAACCGGGGTTTGCGGGCCGGGGTTTGGCAGTGTGCCCGGCTGCCCGTGCTGGGAGGTGTTCACGCTCCCAGCATAGATTCGCGCCGCTCCGGGCGGCACCGCCCGCCGGGACCGGCGCACGACGGGGCCCAACAAGCACGACGGCGCCCAACAGGAGTGATGCCGGCGCCGAGGTGGCGTAGCCTGACTCTATGAGTGTTCAGCTTGGTATGCCCCAGCCCCGCGCGGAGGACGGTTCCGGCGCGGGCACTTCCGGCGCGCAGGTGCCCGGGCGCCCGGCCGGGATGCCCGCCGGCCTTGTGGACCGCTACGGCCGCCGCGCCACCGACATGCGGCTTTCCCTGACGGATAAATGCAATCTGCGCTGTACGTACTGCATGCCTGCCGAGGGCCTGGAGTGGTTGTCCAAGCAGGCCGTGATGTCGGCGGAGGAGATTGTCCGGATCGTGCGGATCGGCGTCGACATGCTGGGAGTGCGGGAACTCCGGCTCACCGGCGGAGAACCGCTGGTGCGGGCCGATCTGATGGACATCATTTCGGCCCTCCGCCACGCCCACCCCGACCTTCCGATTTCCATGACCACGAATGCCGTCGGCCTGGACAAAAAAGCTGCCGGGCTCAAGGCCGCCGGGCTCTCGCGGATCAACGTCTCGCTGGACTCGCTCCATGAGGAAACGTTCACCCAACTGACCCGCCGCCCCTTCCTGAACAAGGTCCTGGCCGGCGTGGATGCCGCCTGGGCCGCCGGCCTGGGCCCCGTAAAGCTCAACGCCGTGCTGATGCGCGGCATCAACGACGCCGAGTCCCCCGCCCTGCTGGCTTGGGCGCTGGACCGCGGCTACGAGCTGCGCTTCATCGAGCAGATGCCGCTCGACGCCGACCACGGCTGGACCCGCCGGAACATGATCACCGCCGCGGAGATCCGTGAGCTGCTCTCCGTCGACTACGTGCTCAGCAGTGATCCGCGGGACCGCGATGGCGCCCCGGCCGAACGCTTCGAGGTCCGGGCCCGCGTTCCCGGCACGGCCGAAGCCACCGGGCCGGTGCTCGGAACCGTGGGGATCATCGCGTCCGTGACCGAGCCGTTCTGCTCCGATTGCCGCCGCACCCGCATCACGGCCGAGGGCAAGATCATGAGCTGCCTGTTCTCCCGCGAGGAAGTGGACCTGCTGGGGCTGCTCCGCGAGGGCGCCAGCGACGAACAACTCGCAGAGCGCTGGCAGGACGCCATGTGGATCAAGCCCAAGGCCCACGGCATGGACCACGTCGGACTGGACGCCCCGGACTTCGTCCAGCCGGACCGCAGCATGAGCGCCATCGGAGGCTGAACCACCCGTGAATGTACGTTACTTCGCTGCCGCGCGCGCTGCCGCCGGCGCCGACGAGGAGCACTTCGACCTGCCCGCGGACGCCACGGTCGATTCGCTGCTGGAGGCCATCCTCGCCGTCGAGCGCCCGGAACCCCCGGCCGGAACGCCGCCGCTGGCGCGGCTCCTGTCCCGGAGCAGCTTCCTGCTCAACGAGGTGGCGGTACGGAACCGTGCGGCGACACTGAAGCCGGACGACGTCGTCGACGTCCTGCCGCCGTTCGCCGGCGGCTAGGCGAAGCGCCGGATCCCGACACTCCTCCACCAGATCTTGGGGTACCGCTGGCTGCCTGCCGCGCGTAGCTTGGAGGCATCCCCACAATTTGCAGATCTGGCGCCGGAAGGACTGAGTGCGATGTACACCTTGCAGATAGAGCACGAGATCAAGGATTTTGGCATGTGGAAAGCCTCATTCGACAGTGATCCGGTGAACCGAGTGGCGTCGGGGGTCACCGCGCACCGGGTCAGCCGCCCGGTGGACGATCCGAACTACGTGGTGGTCGAACTCGATTTCGAAAGCCGCGACCAGGCCGAAGCGCTGCTGGCGAACCTTCAGGCGAACGTCTGGAATTCCTCCACCGTTGCCCCCGCCCTCCTGGGTGCCCCGAAGACCCGGATCCTCGAGTCGGCGCCGTAAGCCCTCAGGCAGAAAGTTGCCCGGCGGGGGCGGCCCACGTGGAGCCCCGACGGCTAAGCCACCGCCAGCGCGTCCCGCACGGTGTCCGCGACGGCGGCGGCGCCCGCAGCGCCCATGATGATCGTGTAGTGGTTGACGTCCGGGACCTCGCGCACTGTCAGCGCCGGCAGCTTGTCGGCCCAGGCATCCAGATACCCGGGTGCGTACAGGCCGCCGGGTTCGTCCAGCAGGCCGCGGGGCGCCCGCAGCACCAGGGTCTCCACCGCGAGCTCGTCCAGGGCCTTGAGGAGTGAGGGACCACGGCGCAGTTCAGCGGTGTCGTCCGCCATCGCCTGGTAGCGGGTGGCCGGCCGAAGCACCGGTTCCTCGCCGGTGAGGTCGTAGTCGACGTAATCCTCCACCAGGGGGCTCCAGTCCGCGCTGAAGGCCGGATGCTGCTTCCAGTAGCTGCGGTAGGCCTCCCGGCTGGGGAAGACGGCGTTCAGCCGCTCGGCCGCGGGTCCCAGCACCGCCGCGACGATCTGCTCGTCACTGAGGTCGGCGGGCACCTGCAACGGCAGTCCGCCGTCAACCAGCACCAGGGACCGCACCCGCTGCGGGAACAGGTTCGCGAGCACCACGGACACGAAAGCACCCATCGAATGGCCAACCACAACCACCGGTCCCGTGCTCAGCGCGTCAAGCACAGCTGCGAGGTCCTCGGCGTGGGAGGGCATGCCGTAGGGCGCGGGAAGCGCGTTGCTGAGCCCTCGGCCCCGCAGGTCCGGGGCAATGATCCTGACGTCCGGCAGGGCTTCGGCCAGCTTCGGCCAGGCCTTGTGGGACGCCGTCACCCCGTGGACCGCGAGGATGGTCGGCGCGGCCGGGTCCTCGGGGCCCCAGAGGGCGGTATGCAGGGTTCCGCCACGGACCTGGACCTCCGTGGTCCGGTACGTGGAGTTGCCGGCCGGATTGTTGCCGGCTGTGTTACTGGCTGCCTGGTTCACGAGGCTGTCCCTTCCTGGGTAGGGGTGGTGCCGGTAGCGGTGCTTCGCGCCGTGGCCCCCGGTGCGGGGGCGAGTGCGCGTTCGATGAACTGCATCATTTCCTCAAAGACTTCCTCCGGGACGTCCGGCCGGGCGCCCTGCGCGGGTTCGGCGCCTTCCTCGTCCCACAGCACCCAGCGCATGCCGATCAGCTCGCCGATGCCCATCAGCGCCCAGGCCGCCACGGTGGGATCCATCTCCCGGACTTCGCCGCTGAGCTGCGCGGCTTTGAGCCCTTCGATGTAGCCGTTGACGATCCGGGTGTAGTGCAGGCGCAGGGCCCCGGGCGAGACGAACTCGGCCTGCCGGATGATCCGGTACAGCGCGGGGTGTTCCGCCGTGAACTTGAAGAAGGCCCGGAAGCCGGCCCGTTCGGCTTCAAGCCGGGTGCCGGCGGAGCGGGCGGCGTCGGTCATGGCGTGCCGGACCCGCCGGTTGAGGTCCTCGACCACCTCATCGAAAATGGTCTGTTTTCCCTCGAAGTACAGGTAGAAGGTGCCCAGGCCGACGCCGGCCTCCTCGGTGATTTTTACGATCGAGGCTTCGTGATAGCCCACGGAGGCAAACACCGTTTCGGCAGCCTGGAGTAGTTTGGCCCGGGTTCGGGTGCCCCTCGCGGTGCGCGGCACGGCGCTCACCTCCGGCTCCCGTCAAGGGGCAGGGACGCGGCCGAGCCGTCGGGGCGGGCAGCGGGCCCGCGCCCGTCGGGGCGTCCCGCCCGGCCATGCTCATCCAGCTGTTGCCGCAACCGGGCGCGCAATACCTTGTTCAGCGCCGTGCGCGGCAGCGCGGCCACGGTCTCGATCCGTCCGGGGACCTTGAACCGCGCCAGCCGGGCCCCGCAGTGTTCCAGGAGTTCCTGCTCATCCGTGGCCATCCCGGGGCGGATCACCACAAATGCCACGCCGGTTTCGCCCCAGCGTTCGTCCGCCACGCCGACGACGGCGGCCTGGGCCACCGCCGGATGGGCCAGCAGCGCCGCCTCGACCTCGGCCGGGGCCACGTTTTCGCCCCCGGAGATGTAGATGTCCTTGAGCCGGTCCACCACTTTGATGTAGCCCTCGGCGTCGCGCTCCACCAGGTCGCCGGTGCGCAGCCAGTCCCCGGCGAGGACGGCGGCGGTGGCGGCGGGATCGCGGAAGTAGCCCGCGAAGACCCCCGGTCCGCCCACCAGCAGCTCCCCGGAGGCGGCACCCTCCAGGATTTCCCCGGTGACTGGATCGGCCACCGCGACGGCGACGTGCGGATAGGGTTTGCCCGAGTATCCCACCATCCGCAGGGCATCCTCGTTGGCGAGGCAGAGCACGTTGGGCGATGCCTCGGTCAAGCCGTAGCCCTGGCTCAACGCCACTCCCCTGCGGTGCCAGATGCGCAGCAGTGCCGGCGGCATGGGTGCCCCGCCCACCACCGCGTGCCGGAGGCTGCCCAGCTCGGCGGTGGCGAAGTCGGGGTGCTCGGCGAGCATCAGGTACTGGGTGGGGACGCCCATGAGCATGGTGACCTTTCGCTCCGCGATCAGCTGCAGGACCCGGCCCGGTTCGAAGCCCCGTTCCAGGACCACCGTGGCGCCGGTCCACCAGGCCAGCAGGGGCTGGATATTCCAGCCGCCGACGTGGAACTGCGGCAGCACGGCCAGCACCACATCGGTGCTGCCCAGATCCATCGTCCGGGACAGCGAGAGGTTGGTCCAGAAGCAGTTGGCGTGGGTCAGTACGGCGGCCTTGCTGGCCCCCTCGGTGCCGGATGTGAAGATCATCAGGAGCGGGTCGTCGTCACGGACTTCCCGCGGCTGCTCAGGCCGGTGATCGTCAATCCCGCGATCGTCAAGCCGGCCGGTACCTGAAGCGGGCACCGTGGTGGCCAGCGCCCGGGACGGCGGAGGCACGGATTTTTCAACGCCGCCGGGACCCAGTGCGGCGGTCCGGGGCCGGTGCGGCAGCAGCGCGCACGCTCCTGCCGCGAGGGAATCCAGTTCGTCCTCGACGAGCATCACCTGAGGGTCGGCGAGTTCAAGCTGCGCGGCGAGTTCCCGGGGTGAGAGCCGCCAGGACAGGGGGACGAGGACCAGCCCCGCCTTGGCGCAGGCGAAGAAAACCACCACGTGATCCGAGCTGTTGCCGGTCAGGGTCGCGATCCGGTCCCCCGTCACGTAGCCGGCAGACGCCAGGCCGGCCGCCAGGTGGGTTGCCCGGCGTTCCAGCTCGCCGTAGCTCAGCGTGCAGCCGCGGTCATCGACGGCGATCCGATGCGGGGTGGCGTGGCTGCGGTCGGTGGTCCAGCGGCCCAGGGTGTGCAGTCCGTCAGCGGGTGTCATGCCGATTCCTCCAGGATCTCGCGGGACGTCTCTGTCCTGTCATGTGCCGTGCTGTCTTCCCCGGTGCGGGCTTCCCCGGCGCCCCGGAGCCGCTTGCGGCGCCGGGCCAGCCGCTGGGCGGTGCCTGTCAGGCCGCCCGGCAAGAACAGCACCACAAGGATGAACAGGGTGCCCAGGATGAACAAGGGTTCAGACAACGGTATCCGCAGGATGTCCGGCAGCGCGTCGATGGCGTCGGAATTCGCGAGGGTCGTGAGTCGCTGGTCCAGGATGGTATAGAAAACGCCGCCGATCACGGCGCCCCAGCGGGAGCCGACGCCGCCCAGGACCACCATAACGAGCAGGGTGATGGTCAGGTCGGCGGAGATGGCCCGCGGGACGGCTCCGCTCTGCAGGAGCAGGAACACCATGCCGATGATGCTGACCAGGACGGCTGAGACGACGAAGATCAGCAGCTTCACGAGGTACGGCTGCAGGCCCAGGACGCGGACGCGGAGTTCGTTCTCCCGGACCGCGGCGGCGACGTGGCCGGCCCGGGAGGACTGCACCCAGGTGACCACGATGAACACCGCCACAAGCACCGCCAACGCCAGCCAGTAGAGGTTGCGGGTGTTGGCTACGCCCACCAGGAAATCGGGCAGGTTGTCGGTGCGCAGCGAGAGGCCTTCGTCTCCGCCTGTGGTGCCGTCCGGGTTGCGCCCCACAATGACCGATCCGGCCTGGGCGAAGGCGAGGGTAACCATGGCAAAGGGGATGCCGCTGACCCGCAGGCTGATGCTGCCTACGACGTGGGCCAGCACGATCACAACCAGCAGGGTCAGCCCCATCGCGGGAAGCAACGGGATGTCCAGGTTCTGCAGGATGATCGCCAGCCCGTAGACGCCGGCGCCGAAGTACAGGGCATGGCCGAAGGAGAGGAGTCCGGCGACCCCGAGCAGCACGTGGTACGTCAGGGCCGCGGCGGCCATCAGCATGCACATGGCCAGCAACTGCAGGGATCCCGGGGTGTAGGTGGGCCCGGGCAGCACTCCGGGCAGGGACAGGTTGAGCAACGGCAGGAGGACCAGGAGCACGATTCCGGCGAGCCCGGCGGCGGCACCGACGACCTTCCGGCGGGTCCGGCGCGGCTTGCCGGGCGGGGCGGAGCGCTGTGCGGCCGCGGTCCGGCGGGGACCGGCCCCGGCCGTGCCGGGCGCGCCCGCGCCGGAGGCGTCCTGGCTGTTGGCCCCCGTGCTGTTGGTGCCGGCGGCGTCGGTATCGGTGGTCATGAGGTTCTCCCGAGCAGGCCGGAGGGACGGAACAGCAGCACAAGCGCCAGGGCCAGCACCACAACGAAGTCACCGGTGCCGCCCAAGTAGAAGTTGGCGAATTGCTGCAGGACGGCGACCGCGACGGAGGCGATGGCCGCGCCGGTCAGCGAGCCCAGTCCGCCGATCACGGTGACGATAAAGGCGAAGATCAGCAGGGAGCCGCCCAGCATCGGCGAGACGTAGCCGAAGTAGTGCGAGGCAAGGACCCCGCCCAGCCCCGCGGCGGCACCGCCGATGGTAAAGACCAGCGTGAAGGCCTTCCGCACGTCGATGCCGAGGGCCGTCACCATGGAGCGGTTCTCGACGCCGGCCCGGATGATCATGCCGTAGCGGGTGTTCTTCAGGAAGAACACCATCGCCAGCAGCACCAGGACGGCGGCGATGATGCAGACAAACCGATCGTTGGGAATGCGGGCACCCAGGATTTCGGTGGTGTCCTTGAACCAGGCAGGTCCTTGGATGAAGACCGGGTCAGTGCCCCAGATGCCATCGAACAATGCCACTGCCGCGAGTGACAGGCCCAGGGTGATCAGGAGCTGCTCGATGTGCCGCTGGTACAGCCGGCGGATGAGCACGAACTCGGTGAAGGCGGCGAAGGCGGCACCGGCCGCGGCGCCCACCAGCAGGGAGAGCAGGAAGATCCCCCAGTTGTCGGAGCCGGTGCGGCGGGCGACTTCCCAGCCGGCGAAGGCCCCGAGGGTCAGGAACGCGCCATGGGCAAAATTGAGCACACCCATCAGCCCGTAGATCAGGGACAGCCCGGCGGCCACGAGGAAGTACAGTGCTCCGAGGCCCAGACCGGTGAAGAGGAGCAGGACGACGGTGCTCACAGGGCGGCGCCTTTCCCGGCGGGGGCCGCCTCTGTTGTCACTGGAAATTTGCCGGTGTTTTCCCGGATTTCCGGTGCGGGGGCTTCGGCGGCGACGCCCAGCAGCCGCTGGGTCAGCTCGGCGTCGTCGAGGAATCCCAGGGCGCTGCCGGTGTGGACCACCCGGCCGCCGGAGAGGACCACCGAGCCTTCGGCGAGCTGGCGCACGACGTGCAGGTTTTGTTCGACCAACAGGATGGGGACGGTCTTCGCTGCTTCGGCGAGGGTCTCGGCGACTTCGGCCACGATTTTCGGGGCCAGGCCCTTGGTGGGTTCGTCGACGAGCAGGATCTTGTTGGTGTTCAGCAGTGCACGGGCCAGGGAAACCATCTGCTGCTGGCCGCCGGAGAGGGTCCCGGCCATCTGGGCGGACCGGGCAAGCAGGTCCGGGAAGAGGTCTTCGACCAGCTGGCGCCGGGGTGCGTCGTCGCGTTCGGCGAGCCGGAGGTTTTCCGCCACGGTGAGCTTGGAGAACACTTCGCGGTCCTCGGGTACGTAGCCCACACCGCTGCGGATGATCTTGAAGGTCGGATCCTTCTCGATCCGCACGCCGTCGAGCTCCACGGCCCCGGTGCGGTCGATCAGGCCGATGATGGCCTTGATGGTGCTGGTCTTTCCGACGCCGTTGCGGCCCAGCAGCGCGGTGATGCCGGTGGCCGGGACAGTGAAGGAGACATCCTCCACCACCTGCTGCCCGGCGATATGGGCGCTGAGGCCCTCGATCCTGAGGATGGGTCGGGTTTCCGCTGCGGCGGTCATACGGGTTCTCCCAAGTAGGCACTCTGTACGGTGGGGTCCGACATCACGGCCTCCGGGCTGTCCAAGGCGAGCAGGCTGCCGTGATGCATCACGGCCACCCGGTCCACGAGGCCCAGGACCACGTCCATGTGATGCTCCACCATCATCACGGTGCAGCCGCGGTCCCGGTGCATCCCCCGGATAATCGCGCTGAGGGACGGGACGTCCCCCGACGCCACCCCGGCCATCGGCTCGTCCAGAAGCACGACGGCGGGATTCGTCGCCAGCAGGACGGCGATCTCCACTTTGCGCTTCTCGCCGTGCGAGAGGTCCCCCGCCGCCGTCGTGAGCTGGCCGGTAAGGCCGACCTCCTCGATGGTGCTGCGGGCAGTCCGGGTGGCCTCATCGGAGGCGGAGGGAAAGCGCAGGAGGCTGTTGCTGCCGCCGAGTTTCGCCTGCGCGGCGAGCCGGACGTTTTCCAGCACGCTCAGGCGGGGAAACAGGTTGGAGGTCTGGAAGGTCCGGCCCAGCCCTGCCTTGGCTCGGCGGTGGATCGGCGCGGACGTCATCTCCCTGCCGTTCAGCGCGATGCTGCCCGTGGTGGGCCGCATGACACCGGAAATCAGGTTGAACAAGGTGGTCTTGCCGGCGCCGTTGGGGCCGATGACGCCGATCATCTCGCCGGTGCCGACCGTGAAGCTCACATCCTGGAGGATGCGGGCACCGCCGATCTGGAGACCGAGGCCGTCCACCGCGAGGGCGGGCAGGGCTGGGGAATTCATTCGGATCCTTTGTGACTCGCTGGGGCCGTGGGGATGGTGCGCGGCGCTGTGTCGTGTTCCGGTGTTAACCGGTGTCCGGTGGCACAGCGCCGCGAAGTGTTATTTCTTTTCCGGCGGGGCGACGGTGTCGCCCGGAACGACGTTGACGAGCTCGGGGCCCCAGCTGCCGCCTGTCTGGACGAGCTTCACCTGGTACATGTCCTGGATGAGGGCGTGGTCCGAGGCGCGGACGGTCTGCTTGCCCTTGGGGCCGTCGAAGCTGAAGCCCTCGAGTGCCTTGACCATGGCGTCGGCGTCGGAACCGCCCTCCTTGATGGCCTGGACGATCATCTGGCCGGCCACGAAGCCGTCAGGGGTGAAGAGGTCCGCCTTCTTGCCGGCTTTCTCGACCGAAGCGATCATCTTCTTCTCCACCTCGGTCCCCGAGGCGCCCGGGAAGTAGTGGTTCAGGAAGCTGATCTTGGAGGTCGCCTCGCCGTAGGCCCCGAAGGTTGCGGCGTCGCCAAGCCCGGTTACCACCGGCGCGGCGTCGAAGGCGCCCTGCTGGCTCAGGCTCTGCCACATAGTGCCGGTCGTGGCCCCTGCCCACGCCACGAAGACCATGTCGGGCTTGGCATCGATGAGCTGGCGGGCAAAGGGGGTCAGTTCCTGTCCTTCCGGAACGAGAACTTCCTCAACGGTGGCGCCCTTGGCTCCGAGGACGGCCTTGACCGCGGCAACGTTGCCCTGGCCGAAGGCATTGTCCTGCGCGAAGACAACCACCTTCTTGCCGTTGGTGTCGATGAAGGAGCCGGCGGTGGCGACATCCTGGAGGCTCTGGCGGCCCGAACGGAAGGTGTACTTGTTGATTCCCTGGATGGCGTCGGTGGCCGCCGGTCCGGAGATGTACAGGACCTTGTTCTGGGCGGCCTGTTCCGCGAGCTTGAGCGCAATGCCCGAGGCGACCGTCCCGCCGATGATCTTGTAGCCCTTGCCGATCATGTCCTTCGCGGCCGTCACGGCCTTGTCCGGATCCCCGCCGTCGTCGGCATAGGTGAGGTTGATCTTGGCCCCGTTAACGGCGCCGGTCCCGCCGGTGGCGTGGTCGATGCCCGCCTGCAGGCCTTCGTAGTAGGTGGCGCCGTAGGCTGCCAGCGGTCCGGTTTTGGAGTAGATGATGCCGACATTGACCGGCTCGGCGGCCGTGGTGCTGCCCGACTCGGCCGGCGCTGCGGTGCCGGCAGAGGGGGCACAGGCGCTGAGGGCGAGCCCGGTGGCCATGACGGCGGCCATCAGGAACTTCTTTGTATCCTTCACGGGATGCCTTTCTTGAGAATCCGCGGAATCTGAGCACAGGATCTGACTCGAACTGCACTGAACCTGAAAGGTGATTCAGATTACGGTAAATCTAAAGGCGCAGGTCAAGGCGTGTCAACGGATTTCCGGGGCGGCTTTGCAACGTTATGGCAACGTTAGGCCGCTGCCAACGCTCCATCAGATCAGGTGAGGGAGCATCCGACCGTCCATCAGATCAGGTGAGGGAGCATCCGACCGTCCATCAGATCAGGTGAGGGAGCATCCGACCGTCCATCAGATCAGGTGAGGGAGCATCCGACGCTCTATCGCACCAACCGAGGGAGCGAGCGTCAGGCAGGGACGGCAGCGTCTTCGTCCACACGCCGGCAGACCGAGATCATCAAGGGCGTGAAGTCTGTAGCGGACCCCAGCCGGAGCCCGGCGCTGTGCGTCAGCACGCCGTCGTCCACCCGGAAGGTGTGCCGGGACGTGCCGCGGTCGCTGCGCCGTTCCATGGTGAGCGTGCCCTCCAGCCAGCTGGCGCGCGCGGGTGCTTCCGGGGGCAGCCCCATGCTGTTGACGTGGTACCAGAGGGTGTCCGGACGGTCCGGGTCCATGGTGAAGACGCCGTGGCCCTCCGAGCGGGCGCCGTCGGCCTCCGTGTGCCGGTAGCTGTGCGTGACGGCCAGCCCGGCGGCGGCACGTGCGAAGGTCACTTCGACGGCGGCGACCCGCGCCGGGCCCCAGGGTGTGGCCTCCCACTGCGTGGTCCCGGTCCAGTGTCCCAGGAACGCCTCAAGCGCTTCGTGTGCACTGCCTGGCAGCGGCCGGTCCATTTCTTCCTTCCAGGGGCCTCCCGAGTGAGCCCGTCCCCATCATCACGCGGCGCCGCCTGCCGTGTCTAGCTGCGGACCCGGCAGTCCCGGGCCGCTGCTGTCCGCTGCGGGACCGGATCAGCGGCCGGGCGGCCGGGCGTCAGAGGCCGAAGGTCTCGGATTCCTCGAAGGGGCCCACCACGGTGACGGTCCGCGGGGCGGCCGCGAGTTCGCGGGCGAGCTCCTGGACTTCGGCCGCCGTCACGGCCTTGATCTGGCGCAAGGTTTCGTCGATGTCCTGATATTCGCCGGAGACCAGTTCGGCGCGGCCCAGCCGGGACATCCGGGAGCCGGTGTCCTCCAGCGCCAGCACGATGCCGCCGCACAGCTGCCCGACGGCCTTGCGGAGTTCCTCGTCCGAGATGCCGCCCTCGGCCAGCTTGTCGAGTTCGGCGCCGAGCAGCTCAAGAACCTGGCGGACCTTCGATGGCGTGCAGCCGGCGTACATGCCGAAGTAGCCGGCGTCGGCGTAGGAGGAGGCGAACGAGTAGGTCGAGTAGACCAGGCCGCGCTTTTCCCGGACTTCCTGGAACAGCCTGGAGGACATGCCGCCGCCGAGCACCGCGTTCAGCACGCTCATGACGAAGCGGCGGTCGTCGGTTGCGACGATCGTGGGACAACCCATGATGATGTTGGCCTGTTCCACGGGACGCTTGACGACGTGCAGTCCGGCGGTGCCGGTGATGTCGGCCCGGTCGGTGGAGCGGCGCTGTACCGGGGCGGCGTCGGGTTCGAGGCTCCAGCCGGCGGAGTGCAGGGCATCCACCACCAGCCCGCAGACAACGTCGTGGTCCAGTCCCCCGGCGGCGGTGATGACCAGCTCGTCCGGACGGTAGTAGCGGCGGTAGTGGTCCCAGACGGAGTCGCGGGCGACGGCGCGGATGGCGTCCGGGGTGCCGCCGATCGGCCGTCCCAGCGGGTGGGTTCCCAGCACTGCGGCGACGAAGTGTTCGTGGGCGACGTCGGTGGGGTCGTCGCTGTCCATCGCGATCTCCTCGAGGATGACGTCGCGTTCCTGTTCCATCTCCTGCGGATCCAGCACGGCGCCGGTGATCATGTCCGCGATGACGTCGATCGCCATGGGCAGGTCGGTGTCCAGCACGCGGGCGAAGTAGCAGGTGCTTTCCTTCGCTGTCGCGGCGTTGGATTCCCCACCCACTTCGTCGAAGGCCGAGGCGATCTCCAGCGCGGTGCGACGCCTGGTGCCCTTGAAGAGGAGGTGCTCCAGGAAGTGCGTGGAGCCGTGCTGGCCGGGAGCCTCATCGCGCGAGCCCACACCGACCCAGAAGCCGATGGTGGCCGAGCGCTGCCCCGGCATCGCCTCGGTCAGCACGCGGACGCCGCCGGGCAGGACCGAACGGCGCACCTCGGAACCGCCGTCGGCTCCGTGGATGAGGGTGTCAGCGTGCTGGTTCTGCTCAAGCGGCAGGGGGACGACAGTCATTAAGGCCTTTCAGTTAACACATGCCAAATCTGCCTGCAATCCTACCTGCCTTTAACGGCGGCGGGGCCGGTGGATGATCCACCGGCCCCGCTGCTTGAGTCAGGAAAGACTACTCTGCGGACTCCAGGGAGACCTCAGCGTTGTCGGCACTCTCGGCGCCAGCCTCGTCAGCCACAACGGGTGACAGGGAGAGCTTGCCGCGGTCGTCGATCTTGGTGATTTCCACCTGGATCTTCTGGCCGACGGAGACGACGTCGTCGACGTTGTCCACGCGCTTGCCACCGGCGATCTTGCGCAGCTCGGAGATGTGCAGGAGGCCGTCCTTGCCCGGAGTCAGGGAAACGAAGGCGCCGAAGGTGGTGGTCTTGACGACCGTACCCAGGTAACGCTCGCCGATTTCCGGGATCTGCGGGTTGGCGATGGCGTTGATCGCGGACCGTGCTGCGTCGGCAGACGGGCCGTTCGTGGCGCCGATGTAGACAGTTCCGTCGTCCTCGATCGAGATGTCGGCTCCGGTGTCTTCCTGGATCTGGTTGATCATCTTGCCCTTCGGGCCGATGACCTCGCCGATCTTGTCTACCGGGATCTTGACCGCGATGACGCGCGGCGCGAACTCGGAGAGCTCGTCCGGGGTGTCGATCGCGGAGTTCAGGACGTCCAGGATGTGCAGGCGGGCTTCGCGGGCCTGCTTCAGGGCGGCTGCCAGGACGGAGGCCGGGATGCCGTCGAGCTTCGTGTCCAGCTGGATGGCCGTGACGAACTCGGAGGTACCGGCGACCTTGAAGTCCATGTCGCCGAAGGCATCTTCGGCGCCGAGGATATCGGTCAGAGCGGCGTAGCGGGTCTGGCCGTCAACCTGGTCGGAGACCAGGCCCATGGCGATACCGGCAACAGCGGCCTTCAGCGGCACACCTGCGTTGAGCAGGGACAGCGTGGAGGCGCAAACGGAACCCATCGACGTCGAACCGTTGGAGCTGAGAGCCTCAGACACCTGGCGGATGGCGTAGGGGAATTCCTCGCGGGACGGCAGCACCGGCATGATGGCGCGCTCTGCGAGGGCGCCGTGGCCGATTTCGCGGCGCTTCGGGGAGCCGACGCGGCCGGTCTCGCCGGTGGAGTACGGCGGGAAGTTGTAGTTGTGCATGTAGCGCTTGCGCGTCACGGGCGACAGCGAGTCGATCTGCTGTTCCATCTTGAGCATGTTCAGCGTGGTGACACCCATGATCTGGGTTTCGCCGCGTTCGAAGATGGCCGAGCCGTGAACGCGGGGCAGGACCTCAACCTCGGCAGTGAGCTGGCGGATGTCCGTCAGGCCACGGCCGTCGATGCGAATCTGGTCCTTGAGGATGCGCTGGCGCACAACCTGCTTGGTGACGGAGCGGAAGGCTGCAGACAGCTCCTTCTCGCGGCCTTCGAACTGGCCGGCCAGGGAAGAGGTGACCTCGTCCTTGAGCTCGTCGGAAGCGGTGTCGCGTTCCTGCTTGTCGGCGATCTGGAAGACAGCGGCCAGCTTGTCGGCGGCAGCGGACTCCACAGCGGCGTAGACGTCGTCCTGGTAGTCCAGGAAGACCGGGAACTCGACGGTCGGCTTGGCGGCGCGGGCTGCCAGGTCGGACTGTGCTTCGCAGAGGGCCTTGATGAACGGCTTGGCGGCTTCGAGTCCCTCGGAGACAACCTCTTCGGTCGGGGCGGTGGCGCCCTGTTCCTTGATGAGGTTCCAGGAGTTGTCGGTGGCTTCGGCTTCAACCATCATGATGGCGACGTCATCGCCGGCGATGCGGCCGGCAACGACCATGTTGAAGACGGCGTTCTCAAGCTGCGAGTGCTTCGGGAACGCAACCCACTGCGAGCCGTGCTCGTCGGCAACGAGGGCAACGCGGACGCCGCCGATCGGGCCGGAGAAGGGCAGGCCGGAAAGCTGGGTGGACATCGAGGAAGCGTTGATCGCCACGACGTCGTAGAGCTCGTCCGGGTTGATGGACAGCACGGTGACGACGATCTGGACCTCGTTGCGCAGGCCCTTGACGAAGGCGGGGCGCAGCGGGCGGTCCATCAGACGGCAGGCCAGGATGGCTTCCGTGGAGGGACGGCCTTCGCGGCGAAAGAACGAGCCCGGGATGCGGCCGGCGGCGTACATGCGCTCTTCGACGTCGACGGTCAGCGGGAAGAAGTCGAAGCCTTCACGCGGGTGCTTGCCGGCGGTGGTGGCGGACAGCAGCGCGGTCTCTTCGTCGATGTAGACCATTGCTGCGCCGGCTGCCTGCTTGGCAAGGCGGCCGGTTTCGAAGCGGATTACACGCTTGCCGAAGCGGCCATTGTCAATGACTGCTTCTGAGAACTGGATTTCGGGACCCTCCATAGAGAGTCACCTCCGTTTCATGGTTCACGGAGTCCAGCCGCATCAACCCAGCCCAGCATCTGTCTACTGGCCTGCACTGCACCCGGTCATCGATCGAGACCCACGGGCTAAGGCTTCATTCCTTGAAGCCGTTCCCGGGGATCACTACCGAAGACCGCGAATGCGTGATGCGGTTGATCCTCCTGTTGAGTTTTTGTTTGAAGAAGGCGGCCCTTTCCGGTCCGGAAGGGGCCGCCCCTTAGAGCTGACTAGCGGCGCAGGCCGAGGCGCTCGATGAGCTGACGGTAGCGGGTGATGTCAGTGTTCTTGAGGTAGGTCAGCATGCGCTTGCGACGACCAACCATGGCCAGCAGACCGCGCTGGGTGTGGTAATCGTGCTTGTGCACCTTCATGTGCTCAGTGAGATCCTTGATCCGCTGAGTCAGGACTGCAACCTGGACCTCCGGCGAACCGGTGTCGCCCTCGGACGTTGCGAAATCCTTGATGATGGACTGCTTTACAGCGGCTTCAAGTGCCACGATAACTCCTAGAGATGTGCCGTGAGGCCCGAATCAGTAACTCACTGCCGGGGGTGCCGCGCCGGATCCGCTCTCCAAAGAAGAGCCTTCCCGTACACAACAAGAGCCAGCCGCCACGGACTGCAGCCGGATCCAACGTTTAGTTTACCGGCACGCCGCTAATCTTGTCGAAACGGGCGGTCCCGCTACTGCCCGGAAGGGACCTCTGCCAGCCGTTCCCTGATGGCCGCCATGCCGCGGTACAACTCTGTGAAGGACGTGCTGAGCGGGGACAGCCCGATCCGGATGCCCTGCGGCGCCCGGAAGTCCGGAATGACATCCTGGTCCCACAGCGCAGCGGTCATCTCCCGGAAGGCCGGGTGGTCCACCGTGATGTGGCTGCCGCGCAGTTCCGGATCCCGCGGCGTCGACAGCTCGACGCCGGCCGGGGCGAGCCATGCGTCGTGGAGTTCGACGGCGAACGCGGTCAGCAAGCGGGACTTCTCCCGGACCGCGGCCATGCCGACCTCCTCGAGCAGGTCCAGGGTGCCGCGCATGGCAAGCATCCCGAAGATCGCCGGGGTGCCGCTGAGGAACCCTCGGATCCCGGCGGCAGCCTCATAGCCGGGCCCCATTTCGAAGGCGTCCTTGCGTCCCATCCAGCCCCAGATGGGCTGCTGCAGCCCCGGCAGGTGGCGGGCGTTGACGTAGGCGAAAGCGGGCGAGCCCGGTCCCCCGTTGAGGTACTTGTAAGTGCAGCCGGCGGCAAAGTCGACGTCGGCGGCGTCCAGGGAGATCTCCACCGAACCGGCGGAGTGGCACAGGTCCCACACCACCAGCGCGCCGGCGTCGTGCACGGCCGCGGTGATCCCCGGCAGGTCCGCGAGGAACCCCGAGCGGTAGGCGATCTGGCTCAGGACCACGACGGCGGTGGCCGGACCGGTGGCGGCCCGCACCTGCTCGACGGTCACGCCGGAGGCGGGGTCGGCGTCGATCCAGCGCAGCGTGAGACCCTCTTCGCGGGCGATGCCCTCGACGAGGTAGCGGTCGGTGGGGAAATTGTCCGTGTCCAGCACGATTTCGGTGCGGTCCGGGTCCGTGACGGCGGCCAGCGCGGCCCGGATCATCTTGTAGAGCACCACGGTGGTGGAATCGGCGATGATCGTCTGCCCGGGCGCGGCGCCGAGGACGGCGCGGCCGAGCTGGTCACCGATCGCTTGCGGGAGTTCCAGCCATTCCTCGTCCCAGCCGCGGATCAGCCGGCCGCCCCAGCTGCCCTCGATGAAGCTGCTGATGTCCGTGACTGTGCGCTTGAGCGGGCGGCCCAGGGAGTTGCCGTCCAGGTAGGACAGCTCCGTGTCCGTGCCGATGAAGTGCTCCCGGTAGGCGCCGAGCGGGTCGGCGGCGTCCAGTTCCCGGGCACGCTGCAGGAGTGCTGTGTTGTTGCCGGGGGTGGCCTGCGTTTCGGCCCCCGCGGTTTCCGGCTGGAGGGCGCTCACTGGCCGATCTCCGTCCGGACGGCGAACAGCTCGGGGAAGAAGGTCAGTTCCAAGGCCTTTTGCAGGAACGCCGCGCCGCTGGAGCCGCCGGTCCCGGACTTCATGCCGATGGTGCGCTGCACCGTGCGCAAATGCCGGAAGCGCCAGAGCTGGAAGTTGTCCTCGAGGTCCACGAGTTCCTCGCAGGCCTCGTAGGCGCCCCAGTTGTCCGCCGCGTTCTCGTAGATGTACTTGAACACCGGGACCAGTTCGGCGCAGAATTCGTGGGCCTGGGTGACGTCCCGTTCCAGCAGCGACGCGGGGACGTCGAAGCCCTGGCGCTTGAGGTAGGCGAGGAAGTCGTCGTAGATGCTCGGGGATTCGAGGAGCTCCAGCAGCATCGCGTGGGCCTCGGGGTCGGATTCGAAGACCGGCAGCATTTTGCGGTTCTTGTTGCCGAGCAGGAACTCGACCGCGCGGTACTGGCTCGACTGGAAACCGGAGGAGTTGCCTAGGAAACCGCGGAACTGCGAGTACTCGGTGGGGGTAAGGGTGGCCAGCACGGACCACTGCTCGGTCAGGGTCTTCTGAATGTGCTTGACCCGGGCGATCGCCTTCAGCGCCGAGCCGAGATCGTCGGAGCGGAGCCAGGCGGCGGCGCTGCGGAGCTCGTGCAGGACCAGCTTGAGCCACAGCTCCGTGGTCTGGTGCTGGATGATGAACAGCATCTCGTCGTGGTGCTCCGGGGTGCTGACCGGCTGCTGGGCGCTCAGGAGCGTCGGCAGCTGCAGGTAGGACGCGTAGCTCATCCGGGAACTGAAGTCCCGGACGATTTCCTTGTCGAGTTCCCTCGTATTCTTCTCAAGTGTCACAGTCTTGCCTTCCTTGCCAAATGGCTGTGAGTCTCAGTGCCGACCGGCCGGCGAACCGCCGGAACCGCTCCGAATTTCTCGGCGGTCCTCCCGGCGGTTGCGCAGCTGTCCAGCCCAGTATTTTGCGCGGTTCTTTAGCGCAGTTTCCTAGCGGGCAAACAGGATGTTGTGGGCCTGGACCACGTCCAGGCGCATCTGGTCCACCAAGGCCTCAGGGCCACGGTACGCCACCATCCCCCGCAGCCGGGCGACGAATTCCACCACAACTGTCTGGCCGTACAGATCGAAGTCCTCGACAGCTTCTTCCGGGCGGTCGATGACATGCGCTTCGACCTGCCGGCTGACGCCGTAGAACGTGGGGTTGGAACCTACGGAGATCGCGGCGGGCCAGCGCGTCCCGGCCTGGTCCACGAGCCAGCCGGCGTAAATGCCGTCCGCCGGAATGTAGCCGCTGGCGTCGGCGGCGAGGTTGGCGGTTGGGAAGCCGAGGTCGCGGCCACGTGCTGCGCCGTGGACCACCTCGCCGCGCATCCTATGCGCCCGGCCCAGGACGGCGGCGGCCGTGGCGACGTCGCCCTCCCGCAAAGCCTCGCGAACCCAGGTGGAGGAACAGCGGCGGTCCGTGCCGCCGTCGTCGTGCACGTCACCGTGCAGCGGGAAGCCTTCCGAGCCGAACTCGCTGATGACCAGCACCTCGAAGCCGAGCTTCCTGCCAAGCTCCTGCATGGTGTCCAGGTCCCCGGAGTTGCCCCGGCCGAACCGGGCGTCGTGGCCGATCACCACGTGGCTTGCCTTGAGGCTGCCGACCAGGATGTCGGCGACAAATTCTTCGGGAGTGAGGCTGGCAAGCTCGAGGGAGTACTTCATCACCAGCACGGCGTCGAGGCCCAGCTCGCCGAGCGCCACCAGCTTGTCCTCCAGGCCCATGATCAGTTCGGGGGCGGATTCGGGGCGGTGGACCTGCGCCGGATGCGGGTCGAAGGTGATGGCGACGGCCTTGGCGTGGTTCAGGCGGGCGACGCGGATGAGCTGCGAGAGCACCTGCTGGTGGCCGCGGTGGACGCCGTCGAAGTTGCCGAAGGTAACGACGGAAGGACCAAAGTCCGCCGGGACTTCGGACGGATCGTTCCAGATGTGGACCATCAACCTCGCCTTTTGCTTCCTGCCATGTGCTTCTCCGGAGAAACCTGCCGGCTCCGGAACTCTCCTAGATTACCCGCAAACGCGGCAGGCCTCCGACGGCGTTCCCGGCCCCTGGGCGGCGTCCTTTCGCGTTCAGGATGCCCGGACTACGATGCAAGGGCAACAGTCCGGCGGCGCCTGCGCTGGCGCCGGTTCCAGCGAAACCCGCACCGACATGCGGCTGAAGGAGTACCCATGACCGAGCTCCACGACATCCTGCGGCAGATTCCGGTAGACCAGATTGCCGGCCTGCTCGGCACCGACCAGCAGACCGCCCAGGCCGCAGTGGAGGCCGCCGTGCCCACGCTGCTGGCCGGCATGCAGGTCAACGCGCAGGCCTCCGACGGCGCCGCCTCGCTGGAGTCAGCGCTCGGCCAGCACCAGGACGGGCTGCTGGAGGGCGGGGTCGATGTCTCGCAGGTAAACACGGCGGACGGTGAAAAGATCGTGAGCCACGTCTTCGGCGGGCGGCAGGACCAGGTGGCCAGCCAGCTGGCCGGGACGTCCCCACTCGGCGGCGTCAGTGGCGATCTGATGAAGAAGCTGCTGCCGATCCTGGCCCCGATCGTGATGTCTTACCTTGCGAACAAGATCCTCGGCGGCCGCGGGCAGTCGGCTGAAGCGGGCGGATCCGGCGGCGCCGACGGGTCGGGTGCGCCGGGCGGCTCGGGCGGTCCGGGCGGCATTGACCTTGGCGGAATTCTGGGCGGGATCCTTGGCGGTGCCGGTGGCGCCGGCGGGCTGGGCGATCTGCTGGGCGGGATCCTTGGCGGCGGCCAGCCGTCGTCTCAGGCAGCCGTGCCGGAAACCGGACAGGACTCTCCGCTGGAACCGCAGGCCTTCCCGCCGGGCCAACCCGCCGGCGGTGCGCCGCGCCCCGGTGAGCTAATCGACGTCGACTTCCCCGGGAGCCAGCCGGTCGAGCGCAACAACGAGGAAGACGGGCGCGACGGATCTGGCGGACGCGGCGGGCTCGGCGGGATCCTGGGCGGCCTGTTCGGCAAGAAGTAGGCCGCGCAGCTCGGCGCGGTGGCCGGGCGGCCCACCCAGATCACGGATGTTCCCTACACCGTTGTGTCGGATCCGGCCCGGTAGTTGCGCCAGTGCAGCAGCACGGCGGCGAGGATCAACGGCACGTGGATGCCAGGGAGGTTCCTCGCCAACCACCGCGGCAGATAAATGTCGGTGACAGAGCCCGTCTCGTCGCCCAGGTCCTTGGCCACGGCGGTCAGCGGGCAATGAAATCCGTTGGCGGCAAAGACCAAGGTCTCCGCCGCCACGACGCCGGCGGCCAGACCTACTTTCCTGTCGGTGCGGCCGCGGGCGCCGGCATATAGGACGTAGACCATGCAGGCCTCGATGGTGAACCACGCAAAGGTATGGATTGTTTTCACGGCCCCGAGCAGGGAAGCACGATCAGCCTCCCGCAGCCCACGCGGAACCTTGAGTCCAGCCATGCGTCCAGCCATGCGTCCAGCCATGGGTCCAGCGTAAGCACGTTCCGTCGTCGTGCCGTCAGAGGCCTTCGGCCCGCCCGGCCCGCCCGGCCGTGGCGGTCAGCTGCGCGAGCCAGGCGTCAAGCTGCCGGGGATGACGGAAGAGGATCGCCGGCGGCATGCCGGGGTCGGCCTGGAGTCCCCGCATGACCCGCCGTTTCCTGGTGAACGACCGGAAATGCCAGCGGATAATCGAGTCTTCGACGAAGAGCCGGGCCAGGGTTTCATGATTGCCGTCGCAGACGGGTTCGCGGGTCAAGGCCCGCCGCAGCGATCGGCGTATCAGCCTGGCCAGCGAGAGCCAGCGCGGATAATCCAGGCCGACGACGAGCTCCGCCCGCGGCACTACAACGTCCCGCCAGACACCGTAGGCGCTGTCCAGCACCCAGCGATCCTGGGCCGCAATCCCGGCGGCGATGTCCCGCTGCTCCTCCACAGTGCGCTGCTGCCACCCGGGCAGCCAGCCAATGTCATCGTCCGCCGAGAATTCAGGCAGCCCCGTGGCCCTGGCGTATGCGCGGGCAGCGGACGATTTGCCGCTGCCCGTCACCCCGTAGAAGAGGACCCGCGAGGGCGCAGCTGGGGGCATGTCCGGGGGTGAAGCTTGGGGTGTATGCGGCGGTGAAGCCGGGCGCGCGGGGGCCTTTGCACTTCTGTCACCCGCGGATGAGTTCATAGGTCGTCCCCTCTGGATTGGCGCCGTTGCAGCCAGGACCGCATCGCACGTTCGGCGATACGCTAGCACCTCCCGGGCCGCGGGGTGCGCCGGTGTGCGACACTGTTCCGATGCCAGAGTTCACGGTCCTTGCCGGCACTCCAGTTTCCGACTCCGAGGTGCTGGCGCTGTACGAGTCCGTGGGCTGGACCGCCTATACCCGCGAACCCGAAGTACTCGCCTGCGCCATCCGGGGCTCTTCCTTCGTTGTCACTGCCCGGACTGCCGGCGGCGGGCTGGTCGGGCTGGCCCGCGCGGTCTCCGACGACGCGACCATCTGCTACCTGCAGGACATCCTGGTGGATCCGGGCTTCCAGAAATCAGGTGCCGGCCGCGCGCTGCTCGAGGCCGTGCAAAAACGCTATGAGCACGTCCGGCAGCTGGTGCTGATCACCGACAACGAACCCGGACAGCGCGCCTTTTACGAGGCACTCGGCTTCACGGAAGGATCGGATTTTCGTCCCGAACGGTTGAGGGTCTTTGCGCAGTTCCGCTAATTGCGCAGTTGCCTTACTTGCGCAATTTCCCTCAAATGCGCGGTGGCGTCAGACTTCAGCCCCAACCGTGCAGACAAGTTGCCACGGGAGGTCTTCCGGAAATGACTGGTCGAAGGACACCAGCCAGCCCTGATCGTCCATTTCCGCCACAGGCCATTCGTGCCGGGCAATGAATTCGTGCCAGTCCGGGAACGGGTCAGGAGGCAGGTCCGGCTCGGGGCCCACGTCTTTGAGCGGGCCGGGGTCCGGGGAAATGCTTCGGTTCGGTCCGTCATCTATGCGGAAAATGTGGCCTGGCCAGAGGGGTGGTTCCCAGTCCTGGAGTTCGCTGGGATAGTGCCGTCCTGACGGTGAAATCCAGCCCGGCGGATGGTCCTTGCTGGCGCCGGTGGGTGTCCAGGCGGAGGTGTGTTTGAGGCCGTGGTGTTTGCGGCAGGGCTGGCCGAGGTTGGAGATCCCGGTGGTGCCTCCGCCGGCCCAGGCCAGCAGGTGGTCTGCCTCGTTGTCGAGGGAGGGGTTGTTGCAGCCCGGGAAGGGACATTTTCCGTCGCGGAGCCGGAGCCATTGCCGCAGGGACCTCGGGATGCGGTAGCTGGTCCGGCCGATTTCCAGCGGCGCCCCGTCCCGCGGGTCTATCAGAACCCGGTGGAACGAGTCGGCGCCGTCGGCGATCAGGCGTCTGGCCATGGACGGCGGGATCGGCCCGTACCCGTCCAGCATCGCCGGTTCATCCGTGAGGCCCAGGAGGGACATCACCGGGACGGTGACCAGGACCTGCGCCCGCGGGACCTGCACACCCCCGCAGATCCCCGGGCCGGCCAGGCCGCCGGCACTGGCGCCGTCCACCGCGCCGGCGAACCCCTCCCCGGCCGGGGTTCTTGTCCCGCCGGCCGGGGTTACTGTCACGCTGTCGGCCAGTCCGCTGCTCAGAAGCAGGCCGGCCGCGACGTCGGCGCGGAGCTGGGCCAATGTCCGGGACTCGCCCGGGCCCTGCAGCGCCCGGGCCCCGGCAGTGGTCCTTTCCCAGATCCCCGCGGCGGTGTCGGCCGGGAGGTAGGCGTTGAGCCAGGCCATGCCGTCCCGGTCCGGAACGAACTCCACCCGCCGGTCCGCGGCACACTTCGTATGGCGTTTCTCGATGCTCACCCGGTGGTGGCGTTCGCGCCAGGTGCGTGCCTTCACCCGGAACCTGCCCGGCACAAGGCCCCCGGCCGGGCACCCCCGGGCCGGATCCGGGACATCGGGGTCCAGGAAATGCGCCTCCAGCCCCGCAGCGCCCGCCGGATCAAGACTCGAGGTTTCGTCCACCATGATCCGGGCGTGCTGCCAGGAAATCGTCCCCGCCTGCAGGGCCTCCAGGGTCAGCGGCAGCGCCGTCGTCAATACCTGAGCGTCAGACAGAAGTGCGGAGGCAGACCGCTCGCTGACCGTCAGGACACACGCGACCTCCGCGACCACAGCCATCTCCCGGGCAGTACATTCCTGCGGAGACGCCGCCGGTGCCACCAACGCCGCAGCGGCCGCCGCGTACTCCGCGGCCAGCCGCACCTTCACCGCCGCAGCCCGGGCCTCCAGCCGCCCGACCTCCGCGAACCCGTCCAGACAGGCATCCGCCATATCCCGCAACCGATCAGCCCCCGGCTGATCATCGACATCCACACCCACGCCAGCAAGAGCAGCCAACGCAGCAGCAGACGTGGCAACGGCCTCCGCCGCCTCCCTGAGTTCAACACTCAACGCCGTCCTGTTGTCCACACTCAAATCATCCCGCGAGGCTACGACAATTTTCACCGATCGGGCCGTCACTTGATCTCAGGCAGGCAGCATCCCGCGAAGACAGGCACCGCGCCCGGCCCGCGGGGTCACACTTCGGCCGGGGTGAGCAGTGCCGTGGGAAACTGAGGGCATGGACAGCCCTGTTGCCCCGACCTCCAGCCCGGCACTCCCCCACAAGGAGCGGCCCGACGACTCGCAGCCCGGCGCCGCACCAACCCACGAGCTTCCCTTCGAGCTGCGCCGTCCCCTCGGTCCCCGCGATCCCGGTGATGCCTGGGTTGAAGGCGACCGCGGCCGGTTCTGGGGGCGCTTCGGCTCGGCAGGTCTCCTCGTCCACGACCCCGCCAAGGGCATCCTGCTGCAGCACCGTGCCCTGTGGAGCGATCAGGGCGGCACCTGGGGACTCCCCGGCGGGGCCCTCCATCAGGGCGAAGAAGCAGTCCACGGCGCCCTGCGCGAGGCAAAGGAAGAAGCCGCCGTTCCGCCGGAGAGCGTCCGGGTGCTGTTCACGTCGGTGTTCGACGTCGGCTACTGGACCTACACGACCGTTGCAGTCGACGTTGTGGAGCCGTTCGAACCGGAGATCAGCGACCCGGAAAGCCTGGAGCTGCAGTGGGTGCCGGTCGAGCTTGTCGGCGACAAGGAGCTGCATCCGGGCTTCGGCGCGGCGTGGCCGGGCCTGCGCCGCAGACTCTTGGGACTCGACGCCGGGACGGACTGAGCCCGCGACGCCGGCCCGGGCGGCAGTAGCGATCAGCAGTATTCCGCTCTGGAACCGTCCGTTCTAGGGTTCGGGTATGACTACCGAAAATCACACCCCACCTCCTGTTCGGCAGCTGCGTCTCGTCGTTGAGACGGAGGATTACGACGCCGCCCTGGCCTTTTACCGAGACGTTCTCGGACTCGTGGAACGCGAGACGGTCCCCAGCGAGGGCGAAGCACGCATCACGATCCTGGATGCGGGCCGCGCCACCGTGGAACTCTCCAACCCGGCGCAGGTCAAATACATTGACCAGGTGGAAGCCGACGGTCAGCCGAGCGCCAGGATCCGGGTGGCCTTCGAAGTTGACGACGCGGAAGCGGCGACGCGGGACCTCGTGGAGGCCGGCGGCACCCTCATCGCGGAGCCGCGGGAAACACCGTGGCGCTCCCTGAACTCACGGCTGAACGGCCCTGCCGGGCTCCAAATCACGCTGTTCCAGGAACTGGACCGGCCCGCGGACTAATGCGTTCAGGTCCGCTTCGGCGCCGGACGGCGGCGGTACAGCCAGATCAGGCCCAGGACCGGCAGCAGCAGCGGGATAAATGCGTATCCGCGGCCAAACAGGGACCAGACAGTCTCATGCGGGAAGTTGACCGAGTCGAACACGCTGAGCGCCCCGACCACCAGCACACCCACCAGTTCCACGAGCACTGCCGCGACGGAGACTTTGAACCAGGTGCGGCCGGACTTCGCGAGGGACACTGTCGCCACGACGTAGACGACGGCGGCGAACGCCGACAGCACGTAGGCCAGCGGGGCCTCGGAGAACTTGGTGAGGATCTGGTAACCCGCCCGGGCCGTCGCCGAGATCGCGAAGACGGCGTAGACGGCAATCAGCAGACGGCCGGGACCGGTGTTACGGGTGTCGCGCGCCACCGGTGCCGCCGAAGCATCGCCGGCCGCGGTGGATTTCGAGGCGACGGCTTCCTGCGGAACAGCGCCCGGCGTCGTTCCGATGTCCTCGTGCGAAGGTTTCGCCGTCACGTTCTTTGCCTCTTCCATGTCAGTACCAAATCTGATTCATTCGGGCCGCCATCACCAAGGCGGTGACGCCGACGGCGGCCAGCACGAAGTTGCTCCAGCGGGTGCGTTCCAGGATGGCCCAGTAGACCGCCGCGACCGGCAGCAGGAGGGCCGTCAGCAGGTATCCCCAGAACTCCCAGGGCTCCCCCGCGATCGGCTCGCCGGCCGCGACCCGCACGATCGAACCGACCAGGTACACCAGCAGGGACAGTTCGACGGCGGCCACCGAGAGGATCGTTGTGTCGTTCGGCGCCTTTTTGAGGATGCCGGCGGTCAGGCAGATGACCGTGGAAACCAGCCCAACCACCATGATGATGTAGAAATACGCGTCCACTACTGCCCTGCCTGCCGTTCCGCCGTCGGCGGCTGCGGGGCCCGCTTCTCATTGTCCGGCGCGAAGACCAGCACCGGCTTGGCGTAGCTGCCGGCGTCGGCCAGCAGCGCTACCAGCGTCCCGTCCGGCGCGAAGCCGGCGGCCGGGCTCTCCGGCGTGGCTGCGGCGGGCGTTCCGGCGGCCGCACCTGCGGCGATTCTGCGGCCGAAGGAAATCTCGGTGGTTTCCTCGTCCGTGAGTTCGCGGTTGGGCATAAGTGCCCGGGCGGCCTGCGACATTTCCAGCACGTCCAGCTCTTCGGCGAGCTGTTCGAGAGTGTGGGCCTGGTCCAGAGTGTAGGGGCCCACCTGGGTCCGGCGCAGCGCCGTCAGGTGACCGCCGACGCCGAGCGCCTCGCCCAGGTCGCGGGCCAGCGCCCGGATGTACGTGCCGGAGGAGCACTCCACGGTGACATCCACATCAAGGACATCCACGTCCAGTGCCTCGCCGCCGCGCGCCGGACGGAGCCCGTGGACCTCGAAGCGGTGGATGGTGACGGGACGCGCGGCCAGCTTGACTTCTTCGCCGGAGCGGACCCGCGCGTAGGCGCGTTCGCCGTTGACCTTGATGGCGCTGACGCTGCTGGGAACCTGTTCGATCTCCCCGGTTAACGCGGCGACGCCGGCGCGGACCGCTTCCTCGGTGACCGAGGCGGCGCTGCGGGTGGCGGTGACCTCACCCTCGGCGTCGTCGGTGACAGTTGATTCGCCCAGCCGGATGGTGGCCGTATAGGTCTTGGAGGTGCCCACGATATAGGTGAGCAGCCGGGTGGCCTTGTTGATACCGACCACCAGGACGCCCGTGGCCATGGGGTCCAGCGTTCCGGCGTGGCCCACCTTTCGGGTACCGGCGATCCGCCGCATCCGTCCAACCACATCGTGGCTGGTCCAGCCTTGCGGCTTGTCCACTATTACCAGTCCAGAAAGCACGCTTCCCAGTATATCTGCGCCGGAGCTGCCCCCGGCGCGGGAGCTGCACGCGACGGCTAGGATGGCAGAATGCCCGAGCTAGCCGCCCACGTCCGCGATGTTCCCATCAACCAGATCCGCGAGATCACCGAGGCCGCCTGGGGAACTCCCGGCGCGATCGTCCTGAGCATCGGGGAACCGGGTTTCGCCGTGCCCCGCCATATCCTCGACGCCGGGATGGCCTGCCTGGACCGCGACGAAACCAACTACACCCCCAATGCCGGCATCCCGGCCCTGCGCGAGGCGTTCGCGGCCAGGTTCCGCGAACACAACGCGACGCCGGTTGGGGCGGACCGGGTATACGTCGTCGACGGCGCCCAGCAGGGCCTGCATTTCGCGATGAGCCTGCTGCTCTCCCCCGGCGATGAGATCCTGATCCCCAATCCGGGCTACCCCACCTTCGCGATGACGTCCAGCCTGCTGCACGCCGTCCCCATCCAGTACCCGCTGTACCCCGAACACGACTTCCAGCCCCGGATCGCGGACATCGAGGAGCTCATCACGCCGCGGACCAAGGTGCTGATCCTCAACTCGCCGTCGAATCCGCTGGGTGCCGTCCTGGGCGAGGAGCTGACCCGCAGCCTCGTGGAACTGGCTGTCCGCCACGACCTGTGGATCATCTCCGACGAATGCTACGAGGCGTTCACCTACGACGTACCGCATGTGAGCCCGGCACGCTTCGACAGCGATGTCGCCGGCGAAGCCCGCGTGTTCACCTCGCTCACGCTCTCCAAAACCTACGGCCTGACCGGGTTGCGCATCGGCGCCCTGATCTGCCCGCCCGGCCTGGAGCAGCAAATGAACAACGTGATGGAGGCGATCGTCTCCTGCGTGGCCTCCCCCTCGCAGTACGCGGCGCTGGCCGCACTGACAGGCCCGCAGGACTACGTCAGCCACGCCCACGCGCACTACCGGGCCAACCGGGACGCCGCCTCGGCGGTGTTGGAGGCCAAGGCGATCCCGTTCCTCACCGCGCAAGGGGCCTTCTACCTCTGGGCCGATGTGTCCCACGTCAGCGGCGGGGATGTGCGCTCCTGGGTCCGGCGCTTCCTGGCCGATTCCGGGGTGTCCTTTGCCCCGGGCACCGCGTTCGGCTCGATCGGCGAGGGCTGGATCCGGATTGCGCTGTGTGGCAGTCAGGCTGAACTGGTGGAAGGCCTCGGCCGGCTCCCGGCCCGGCTGGGCTGAGGGCAGCGCCAGCGGGTCCCTGTCCCCTACCGCCGGGGGCGGGCAGCGCCTACCCTGAGCGCAACGCATGCTTTCCGCGCGCGTCCCCGGACGTCCGTCCCGGGTTGGTGGTTCCGTGCCTGGTGTATCCGGGCCCGGTGAGGGAGGTTCACATGTGGTGGCAGGACTTGTTATGGGGCATCTGGAACGGGCTCACGGCGTGGATTGTGCTGATCGTCCACGTCTTCGGGCAGTGGAGCGAGTTTCCGTTCTACAATTCGGCCCGTGCCGGGAACTGGTACGACTTCGGCTTCCTGCTGGGGGTCGGCTCGCCTTTCCTGGGCGGTCTGGGAGCCCAGGGAGCGCGGAGCAGGCGTCGCTGAAGCCGCTCACAGCATGATTTCTTCCTCCGGTGCCAGGTGCGCGGCGGGCGCCTGAGTGAAGGACATGGTGACGATGAAGTGGCCCTCGGAGAAGTTCTGCGCGATGATCGCCCCTGCCTCCCCGGCCAGCTTCACGCCGAATTGTAGTTCCAGGCGCTCGGCGCCGACTTCCTTGAGGACCTCCGCCGTCGCGTTGGCCGCCGGCCGGATGGCGGAGAGCGCATCTTCCAGCCGCCGCCCGGCGTCCGTAATTCCCTGCTCGTTCCGTGCGGGCCGCTCGACGCCGAAGCTGTTGTCCGCGACCTCCACCAGGACGGTCCCGGATCCCACTTCGTATCGCACTATCTCGGTCATTGCTTCCTCCGTCTCGCCGTTGGGCCCGTCACGGACGGCCCGCCGCCAACGCCCCGTCGAGCCATTGGCGCAGGGCCGCGGCGGGAGGTGCGCCCGCCTGGCGGGCAACTACTTTGCCGTCCCTGATCAGCAGGATGGTCGGGATCGCCTGGATGCCGAAGCGCTGCGAGAGCGCCGGTGACGTGTCGACGTCGACCTTGACGAGTTTGACCTGGCCGGCACGCTCCTGGGCCAGCTTGTCCAGCACCGGGCTGACCATGCGGCAGGGACCGCACCAGGCAGCCCAGAAGTCGATCAGCGCCGGCGTCGAGGACTGCTCGGCGATAACGGCGAAGTCGGCATCGCCGGCCGCGACGATCCAGGGCAGGTCCTTGCGGCAGTTGCCGCAGCGCGGGTGACCGGGAGCCGACGCCGGGATCCGGTTGGTCTTCCCGCAGTGGGGGCACTTGGTCAAGCTGGAACCCACGGCCCGCCGCCTTTCGGTGTCCCCGCAGTCATGGTTCCATGGGACGCCCCGGCGCGGAAAGGGCATAGAGTCCAAAGACCCCGGGGCCGGCGCCGGCCGCCTCAGTACTCGATGCGGTCCGGGTTCTCGCGCCACGCCTGGAAAGGAACGTCCGACGCCGGGACGGCCGCCTGGCGGACCGGCATGAGTTCCGGCCGGGTTCCGTTGAAGTACTCATAGAACAGCGCGTCGTCGAACCCGGCGGCGGCCGCCGCGTGCCGGTCCGCGGCGAAGTAGACCAGGTCCACCCGGGCCCACAGGGCCGCGGCGAGACACAGCGGGCACGGTTCGCAACTTGCGTAGAGCACGGAACCGCTGAGATCGAAGTTGGCGGCGGCCGCCGAGGCCGTGCGGATGGCCACCACTTCGGCGTGGGCGGTGGGATCGTTGTCCCGGGCCACCCGGTTGACGCCCGAATGGACCCGCCCGTCGGCCGTCACCACCAGCGCCCCGAACGGTCCGCCGCCGTCGGCCGCGCTCCCGGCGGCGAGCTGGATGGCCTGATCCAGGAATCGGTTGATGTCAGGGGCCGGGGGTGGAGTCACCATGGTCCGATCATAGCCACAACCACCGTCGGCCGCGGAGGATCCGTGTGTGCCGGAAAGTCATCGACTCTGCGGCTCCCGCGGCCTAATATCCGCTATAGGGGCCGCCTCGAATCATCCCGGCGGCCAATCCACCGGTCTCAATGGTCTCAGCGGTCTCAGTGGTCTGGATACGCCAACACTCGCCTCGGGAGAGCCAACCATGGGAATGAGATTGTCACTGCTAGCCACGGCCGCCACGGCGGCCGTGTTCCTCTCGACCGGGGCACCTGCCGGCGCCGCCCCGGACAATGCCACCGGCATATCCTCTGGCGGGACCACCGGAGCGAAGGCTCCGGTGCAGCTCACCGACAAGCTGGTGGGCCCGCTGCATGTCACTGCCGGCCGCCACGGCTCCGTGACGGTGAGCGAGTCCTTCGGCGGCCGGCTGACCCGGGTCGACTCGAAGGGCACCCGACACGTCCTCTACGAAACTCCTGACTGGAGTGTTGCGGGTAATGCCCACCAGGATGGCGAGACGTATGTCCTGGAGAGCAAGGGCGCCGGCCCCAACCCTGCAGCGCTGGCCGGTCACGTCCGCATCATCGACGAAGACGGGAAGCAGCGGACTCTTGGCGATTTCGCCACGCTGGAAACGGAAGAGAACGCCGACGGCGAAACCCGGTACGGCTACCGCGACCTGCCGGATGGCTGCGCGGCGAAACTGCCTCCCACGATGCCCGAAACCTACGAGGGAGAAGTAGATTCGCACCCGTACGGCATCGCGCTCACCGACGAGACCATCTACGTGGCTGATGCCGGGGCGAACAGCGTGGTCTCCGTTGACACCAGCAGCGGAACGACCGAGACCGTCGCGGTGCTGCCGCCGCGGCCGTATGAGATCACCAAGGACGTCGCGGCAGCCAATGGCCTGCCGGACTGCGTGGTGGGATCAACATACGACTTCGAAGCCGTCCCGACGGATGTCGCCGTGGGGCGTGACGGCTGGCTGTACGTGACCTCGCTCCCGGGCGGCCCGGAAGACCCGAAGCTCGGCGCCCGTGGGGCGATCTTCAAGGTGGACCCGGACGGCCACGACGTGGAGCTGGTGGCGGATGACATACTGACGCCTACCGGACTGGCCCTGGCCGACAACGGCGACATGTACGTTGCCTCGCTCTTCGGCGACGGCGTCCTCAAGATTGATCCGGACTCAGGCGAACAGACCGTGGTGCTGGCCGCCGTCTTCACAGCCGACGTCGATCTCCGCGGGGACACCCTGTATGCCACGGTCAACGCGCTGCCCGGCCCCAATGGGCCGCCCGACGGCAGGGTCGTGTACCTGGAGCTCGACGACGACTGATCGGACAGAACTGTCCCCCACCGAGAACCCGACAAAAATGGCCGGTCCCCCTGCGGGGGCCGGCCATTTCGGTACAGAAACTCAGTTGTTCAGTGACTGTGTTGTTGCTGGGCTACTTGTTGCTGTCCTCGTCGACGTCGTCTTCGTCGATGAGGTCCAGGTCCTCTTCGTCGAAATCGTCCTCGTCGAGCTCCACGTCCTGCGGAGTATCGCTCTTGTAGGGGTCGGCGTCGCCGGCGTGCTTTGCGCTGGCAGCGAGTGCGGCCACCTCTGCGTCGCGCTTCTTCGCGGCCCGGAGCAGTTCCTCCAGGTTCGAGGCATTGACCGGGATCTGGTCCGCCACGAACTCGAGGGTGGGGGTCAGCCGGACGGTGATGTTCCGGCCGACTTCCTGACGCAGCACGCCCTTGGCTTTCTCAAGCCCCTTGGCGGCCTCGGCCTGGACCAACTGGTCGCCGAACACCGTGTAGTAGACGGTGGCGTGCTGAAGATCGTTTGTCACCCGCGCATCGGTAACAGTGACGCCCTCAAGCCGAGGATCCTTGACCCTCCGGCCCAGCGCCTCAGCAACAACAACCTTAATCCGCTGCGCCAACTTGGCAGCCCGTGCGGGATCAGCCATTTCCACTCCTAAAAAATTTGGATGTACGACGGCGCCGGGGCAACTGGCGTACACCTGCTGGGTTTTCATGCCACGCGCCTAAGGCGAGTCTACGACGGACGCCCGTTGGATTCTTCCGGCGGCTCTTTGAAGCCGTGGAGGGGGCCCGGGAGTGGCATCGGGCCTGCCGGAGCTGGGCGGCCGACGTCGTCAGACGCCGGCCGCCCAGCGTAGGGGCGGGGCCCCCTCTACGGCGGAAAAGTGGGGGCCGCCGGACGAATCCAACGGCCCCGCACCTGAACTGCTAAACCAACTTAGACGCGCGGCTTTTCGCGCATCTCGAAGGTCTCGATGATGTCACCTTCGGTGATGTCGTTGAACGAACCAAGCCCGATACCACACTCGAAGTCCGTGCGGACCTCAGTGGCGTCGTCCTTGAAGCGCTTGAGCGTCTCAACGGTGAGGTTGTCACCGATGATCTTGCCGTCGCGGCTGATGCGGGCCTTGGCGTTGCGTCGGATAACACCCGAGCGCACGATCGAGCCTGCAATGTTGCCGAACTTGGAGGAACGGAACACTTCGCGGACCTCGGCGGTGCCAAGCTGGTGCTCTTCGTACTCCGGCTTGAGCATGCCCTTGAGGGCCGCCTCAATGTCATCGATTGCTGCGTAGATGACGGAGTAGAAGCGCATGTCCACGCCTTCGCGGTCTGCCAGTTCGGCAACACGCTCAGCGGGCTTGACGTTGAAGCCGATGATGACGGCGCTGTCGACCGTCGCCAGGTTGACGTCGTTCTGCGTGATCGCACCGACACCGCGGTGGATAACGCGGAGCTGGACACCCTCGCCGACGTCGATCTTGAGCAGCGCGTCTTCGAGGGCTTCCACGGCACCGGACACGTCACCCTTAAGGATGAGGTTGAGGGTGTCGATCTTGCCATCGGCGACGGCCTGGTCGAAGTCTTCCAGGCTGATGCGCTTGCGGCGCTTGGCCAGGGCGGCGTTGCGGTCCGCAGCTTCACGCTTCTCGGCGATCTGGCGGGCGGTGCGCTCGTCAGCGGTCACGAAGAAGGTGTCGCCGGCGCGCGGGACGTTGGACAGACCCAGTACCTGAACGGGGCGGGACGGACCCGCCTGGGTGAGGGCGCTGCCGTCGTCGTCGAACATCGCACGGACGCGGCCGTGGGCCGTGCCTGCCACGATGGTGTCGCCGACGTTCAGGGTGCCGGACTGCACCAGGACGGTAGCAACCGCACCGCGGCCCTTGTCCAGGTTGGCTTCAATCGCGATACCGCGGGCGTCCTTGTTCGGGTTGGCGCGCATGTCCAGGGCTGCGTCTGCGGTGAGCAGAACGGCCTCGAGCAGCTCGTCGATGTGCAGGTTCTGGCGGGCAGAGACCTCCACGAACATGGTGTCGCCACCGTATTCTTCCGGGACCAGTCCGTACTCGGTCAGCTGGCCGCGGACCTTCTCCGGGTTGGCGCCTTCCTTGTCGATCTTGTTCACGGCCACGACGATCGGCACGTTGGCCGCCTGGGCGTGGTTAAGGGCTTCAATGGTCTGCGGCATTACGCCGTCGTCCGCTGCAACCACCAGGATGGCGATGTCGGTGACCTTCGCACCACGGGCACGCATGGCGGTGAACGCCTCGTGGCCCGGAGTATCGATGAAGGTGATCTTGCGATCGGTACCCTCGTGAGCGTGAGTGACCTGGTATGCACCGATGTGCTGCGTGATACCGCCGTGCTCGCCCGCCATAACGTCGGACTTGCGGATGGCATCGAGCAGACGGGTCTTACCGTGGTCGACGTGGCCCATGACGGTGACAACCGGAGGACGTGCCTCAAGTTCCTCGTCGCCTTCGGCTTCGAGTTCGGCTTCGAAGTCGATGTCGAAGCCGGACAGGAGCTCGCGCTCCTCATCCTCCGGGGACACGACCTGGAGCTTGTAGCCAAGCTCCTCGCCGAGCAGGGCGAAGGTCTCTTCATCCAGCGACTGCGTGGCCGTGGCCATTTCGCCGAGGTGGAAGAGCACGGTCACCAGCGCGGCGGGGTTCGCCTCGATCTTGTCGGCAAAGTCCGTGATGGACGAGCCACGGCGAAGCCGGACTACGGTGTTGCCGTCGCCGCGGGGTACGCTCACGCCACCCAGCGACGGAGCACTCATCTGCTCGAGTTCCTGACGCTTGGCACGCTTCGACTTGCGCTGCTTGCCACGGCCTGCGCCGCCCTTACCGAAAGCACCCTGGGTGCCACCGCGACCGCGGCCACCCTTGCCGAAGCCGCCGCCGGCCGGAGCGCCGCCACCGGCACCGGGAGCACCGGTACCTGGAGCGCCACCCGGACGTCCCGGACCACGTGCGCCGCCGCCGGGACGACCTGCACCAGCCGGTGCGGGACGTTCGGTGCGGTTAGGCATCATGCCGGGAGTCGGACGGTTTCCGCCAGCGCCTGCCGGACGGCCTGCGCCGGGGGCGCCTGCCGGACGGGGAGCACCCGGGCGTGCACCCGGAGCGCCGCCGGTGCGGGGAGCACCCGGACGGGGACCGCCAGCGCCTGCTGCGGGACGCGGGCCGCCGGGGCGTTCGCCCTCGGTGCGGCTTCCGCCCGGACGCGGCATGCCCTGGGAAGGAGCGAACGGGTTGTTGCCCGGACGTGAGGGACGATCGTTGTCGCCGCCGCGGCCGCGGGGCATGCCCTGGGACGTGGCGAACGGGTTGTTGCCGGGACGGGGACCGCCCGGGCGGGGAGCCGAGCCCTGGCGTGCCGGAGCAGCCGGGGTTTCAGCCTTGGGAGCCGGACGTGCGCCGGGCTTGATGCCCGTCGACGGCGCGGCCGGAGCCTGCGCAGCCGGAGTTTGGGCAGCGGGAGCCTGGGCGGCGGGGGCTGCCGGTGCGGCAGGGGCTGCCGGGGCGGCGCTGGGTGCCGGAGCAGCTGCTGCCGGAGCCGGAGCTTCAGTCTTGGTCACTGCACCTGCCGGCGCTGCCGGGGCCGGCGCGGGCGCCAGACGGGTTGCCGAGGGGCTGGCGGGTGCCTTGGGGGCGGACGCGGGTGCTTCGGACTTCGAAGCCGCGGCTGCGTCGGGGTAAGCGTTGCGGAGTTTCCTCACAACGGGGGCCTCAATGGTGGAAGAGGCGGAGCGAACGAATTCGCCCAGTTCCTGCAGTTTGGTTACTGCATCTTTGGAAGTAATACCGAGCTCTTTAGCAAGCTCATGTACGCGGACCTTGGCCACATTTCTCCTGTCTCGGTCCGCACCGAGCCAGGCACGAACCGTCTACTTCTTACTGCGGACCTCCGCCGCGAGTGCAGCTGAAAGGCCCATTGCAGAGCGCAACAAAGTTGTCATCGTTGCGCACTCATCGCTGGGAACTCATCGGGTTTCCATCAGTTTTCTGACCCGCTTTCAGGTTGGACGGTTGTTGCTGCGGCCACCGGGGTGTCCACGGCTTGCGTGCCTGCCAGGATCCGGCGTTCGACGTCGGCTGTTCCGGCAGCGCCGTTGAGGGCGCGACCGAACGCTCGACGTTTGACCGCCAGTGCCAGGCACTTTTCGCTGAGGTGCAACCATGCACCCCGGCCAGCCATCCGGCGTCGTTCATCCACCACGACGGCGGGTGAACCGCTGCCGTCGGCGACGAGCCGGAGTAGCTCCGACCGCGGACCTTTTTTCCGGCATCCGATGCAGGTACGCTGCGGCTGATTCTCGAGGTGTTGCACATGTGCCACTTACGAGTATCTTCCTGCCAGTACATATCTGCCGGCCCCGGGCTCCCGGAGCTTGCCTGGCCAAGGATTGCGAACAACACCTTCGCCGGACTGAAACCCGGACGCATCGAGGACACGCGGATACCGGCCGTTAGGCGCGGTCATGTCTATTCTAGCCCCTCAAGCGCCCGGCCCCCGAACTTGCGGGGACGCGGACGCTGACGGGCGGGCCTGATTTGCGGGCCTGGTGCCGGTTCCCGCATGCGGGGACCGAATTCTCTGGAGCTATTTGTCGCGGCCGGCTGCGGCGTCGGACACGATGTCGATCCGCCAGCCGGTGAGCTTGGCGGCGAGACGGGCGTTCTGGCCTTCCTTGCCGATCGCGAGCGAGAGCTGGTAGTCCGGGACCACCACGCGCGCGGAACGGGTTGCCTCGTCCGTGATGGTGACCGAATTCACCCGCGACGGGGACAACGCGCTGGCGATGAACGTCGCCGGATCGTCGCTGTAGTCGACAATGTCGATTTTCTCGTCGTTGAGTTCATTCATGACCGCGCGGACACGGGAGCCCATTTCGCCGATGCAGGCGCCCTTGGCGTTGATGCCGGGGTTGTTGGCCTTGACGGCCATCTTGGTGCGGTGTCCGGCCTCACGGGCCAAGGCGACGATCTCCACGGAACGGTCCGCGATTTCCGGAACTTCCATTTCGAAGAGCTTCCGCACAAGACCCGGGTGGGACCGGGACAGTGTGATGGACGGGCCCTTGGTGCCGCGGTGTACATCGATGACGAAGGCACGGAGCCGGTTTCCGTGGGTGTACTTCTCCCCCGGGACCTGCTCGGGCGGCGGCAGCAGTGCCTCCACCGTGCCCAGGTTGACCTGGATCATGTGTGGGTTGTTGCCCTGCTGGATGGTGCCGGCCACCAGCTCGCCCTCGCGGCCCTTGAACTGGCCCAGCACGTTGTCGTCCTCGGCGTCGCGCAGGCGCTGCAGGATGATCTGCCGCGCGGTGCTGGCGGCGATGCGGCCGAAGCCGGCGGGGGTGTCTTCGAATTCGCCGACCGGGGCGCCGTCGTCGTCGATCTCGGTGGCCCAGATGGTCACGTGCCCGCTCTTGCGGTCCAGCTCGGCCCGGGCCTTCTCGAAGGCTCCCGGCGTCTTGTGGTAGGCCACCAGCAGGGCCTGCTCGATGGTTGGAATCAGGAGATCCAGCGGGATTTCACGCTCACGCTCCAGGAGTCTCAGTGCGCTCATGTCAATATCCATTAGGCCTCCTCAGAAGGTCCGTTGTCTGCGTTCTTCAGGCCGGCCTCGTCGAGGTGGCTGAACTCTATTTCGACTTTTCCACTGCGGATTTTGTCGAAAGGAAGCTTGATGGGCTCGCCCTGCTTGGCTTTCATGCCCTTCTTCACGGTGATCTCAGGGACCAGCGTGACGCCGTCGTCGTCGACGGTCTGGACCCGGCCGGTGACGTTCTCGCCCTGCAGGACGTTGACCTTGACCATCCGGCCGCGGGCGCGGTGCCAGTGCCGTTCTTCGGTCAGGGGCCGGCCAACGCCGGGCGAAGAGACTTCAAGCTCGTAAGGGCGTGAGTCGGTGCTGGGATCGTTGTCCAGGGTGTCGGAGAGGGTCTTGGAGATCTCCGCGATGACGTCGAGACCGACGCCGCCGGTCTCCTCCTGGGGCAGGTCCACCACTACGTGGACTACGCGGTTGGCACCGGCGACATGAATGGAAACGTCCTCCAGATACAGCCGGTTTGCGAGAACTTCGGGCTCCAGGAGGGCATGCAACCGCTCGGCCTCGAAGTTGTGGGCGGGTGCGGCTTCAGCCTTACCCGTTCCGGTCCGGTCTGTTGAAGTCGTGGCTTCTGCGTTGGTCATGATGCCGGCCGCCTCCCGTTAGATGATGTTGTGTGTACTAGCCTAGCCATTTTCCGGGCGCCGTGGTGCACTTCAGTTCCCGGCCGGCATGCCAACCATGACAAAATGGTCTGTTGTGAATGACGACACCAGGGAAAAGCGGCGGCGGGAGCTCATTCCCCGCGTCGCACTTCTGGCCTGCCTTGCCCTGGTGGTGGTCAGCCTGGGTATGGCACTGCGTCCGGTGAGCCCTCCAGCGCCTGCCGAACCGCCGTTTTCCGAACAGGCGAGGTCCGCTGCGCTCACTGACACCTTGCGGTTGCGGGCTGCCGGCGAGCAACTTGGCCGCTCCACCGCGGGCGACGAAAAAGCCGCCGTGGCGGGGACTGTGAGTTTGCTGACAAGCCAGGCCCGGGCCCTCCTGGTGCCGGGCCAAAGCGTCCCGGCTTCCCTTCCGGCGCCGGCCCGCTCCTCTTCCGCTGCTGCGTCTGCTTCCCCGTCCGATTCCCCCACCGCTTCCGCGTCTGTTTCCCCTGCCGCTTCCCCTCCGCCTGCTACGGCCGCCGCGCTGGCGACGGAACTGGCGGCCAGCGCCTCGCAACGGTTCGCCGACGCTGCCGAGTCCGACGGCGGCATGGCCAGGCTGCTGGCCGCCGTCGGAACCGCCCAGCTGCTCCAGGCGTCGTCCCTGGCCGCGGCCGCAGGGGCCCCGGCCCCCGCCGGGCCCGATCCCGCTGTCGGGGTCCCGGAAATCGACGATCTGTCCGGCAATTGCCCGGGCGCCACGGGGTCGCCGTCGTCCTCCCCGGCGGGTGCTTCGGCTGACCAGGACTCCCCCGCCGCTACGCTGCATGGAGCGCTGGCGGCCATCGTGCGGACCGAGCTGGAATCCGTATACGGCTATCAGGTGGCCTTGACCCGGATGGACGGCGACGCCGCCGTCCCGGCGTCGCGGCAGCTCACCAGGCACGAGTCCCTCGCCACGGACGCTGAAGGCCTGAGCAGGGTGCATTGCGCCCCGGTGCCGCCCCGGGAGGCCGGCTACACCCTGGCGCCGGACTTCCTCGCCTCCCCCGCCGCCGGTCTCGGCGCTCTGGAGGCCTCGGCGCTAACCGCCTACGGCGACCTCGTGGGCCTGAGCGATGGCCAGACCCGTCAGTGGGCGATCTCCGGCCTGGTGGGTGCAGCCCGCCGCTCAGCTCTCTGGGGAGCGGAGACCGGCGCCCTGCCCGGCTTGGCGGCCGACCCGCAAGAGTTCCCGGAACTGCCCGAGCCGTCGCCCACTCCCAGCCACTAGCCTGCTGGTTTTCCCCTCACCGGGGAAGCCGGGGCTTACTTTGCTTAGCCTCCTCATGCTGGCCAACCGTGGGCTCCGGTGCTTTGCTGTAGTCATGGACAGCCAAGCCGCCCCCACCCAGCATGAGAACGAACCCCACCACAACGACATCGCGCACCGGCTCAACTGGCTGCGGGCGGGCGTGCTGGGCGCCAATGACGGCATCGTCTCCGTCGCCGCCATCGTGGTGGGCGTCGCCGGCGTGACCACTGATTCCGGGCCGATCCTCGTCGCCGGTGCGGCCGGCGTCGTGGGCGGTTCAATCTCGATGGCCCTGGGCGAGTACGTCTCCGTGAGCAGCCAGAAGGACAGTCAGAAGGCCCTGATCGAAAAGGAACGCCGGGAACTGGCCGAACAGCCCGAGGAGGAGCTCGAGGAACTCGCCGCGATCTACCAGGGTAAGGGCCTCAGCGCCGACACGGCCCGCACGGTGGCGAAGGAACTCACTGCCCACGATGCCCTCGGTGCCCACCTTTCCGCGGAACTCCACATCGACGAAACGGACATTGTCAGCCCGTGGCACGCCGCGTTCGCCTCCGCCGCGGCGTTCCTCATCGGCGCGATCCTGCCCATGCTGGCCATCCTGCTGCCGCCGGAGGACATCCGCGTGCCGCTGACGTTCGTGGCTGTGCTGGTCGCCCTGGCCCTGACCGGAGCCATCGGCGCCTGGATCGGCGGCGGCTCCAAGACGAAGGCGGCCGTCCGCGTGGTGATCGGCGGGGCCGCGGCGCTCATCGCGACCTTCCTCATCGGCAGCTGGCTCGGCGCCAGCGGCATCACCGTCTGACGCACGCCAGCTACTACGCTGGATCCGATGAGCCAGCCTGCAGACATCCCCATTCCGCCCGATCTCGGCCGCCGCTACGGCGGCAGCTCCCCCGGCCGCGACTGGCTTTCCTCGCTGCCCCGGCTGGTCAGGCACTGCCTGGAGCAGTGGCAGCTTGAGCTGGACCTCGCGCCCGGCGCACTGCCGTGGAACGGCCACGGGGCCATCGTGGTCCCGGTGCGGCGCCGCACCGACGCAGTCAGTAAAGTCACAGTTGGTGGCGCCGCCGGCGGTATAGCCGCCGTGCTGAAAGTCGCCTATCCGCACGACGAAGCCCTCGTGGAACCCCATGCCCTGGCCCTCTGGAACGGGCACGGGGCGGTGCGGCTCCTTGCCCACGACGCCGATGCGGGTGCACTGCTTCTGGAACGCCTGGCCGCTGACCGTTCCCTCCAGGACGTGCCCATGGACGAGGCCGTTCCGGTCTGGGGCGCGCTGGTCCGCCAGCTGAGCCTTGCCCCGGACGGGCGGCCTGAATGGCGGGAGTTCAACCACGTCGCGGCCCGGGCCGAGCAGTGGAGTGATGAGCTGCCGGAGAGCTGGGACCGGCTGGGCCGGCCCTTCCCACGCTGGCTGCTGGAAGCGGCGCTGGAGGTCTGCCAGACCCGCGGGGCCGTCGGCCGCCGCTCGGGAAAGGACGTGCTGGTGCATACCGATCTGCACTACCTCAATATCTTGGCTCGGCCCGGCCGCGACGAACGGCAGGGCGACGGAGGTGAACCGGGCGATGGCTGGGCCGCGATCGATCCGCAGCCCATGATCGGCGAGGCCGAATTCGCGGTGGCACCGCTGCTGTGGAACCGGATCCGGGAGCTGCCGCGGGCCGATCCCCAACGGGGCCTGCTGGAGCGCTGCAAGGACTTCAGCATGGCCGCAGGGCTCGACGCCGACGTGGCCTTGCAATGGAGCCTGGCCCGCGAGGTGGAAAACGCCCTCTGGTACGCCGCGAAGCCACGCCACGAGGGCGACCTTGCCCGGTCGCTCTGGGTGGCCAGCACGCTGGCCGGCCGGACCCTCCCCGGGCTTCCCGCGCCGCACGAACTGCCGGCGCCCGGGGAAGCCGGCGGCTAGCCGCCGGACCCGCGGACCGCCGCCAGGGCGTCCCGGACGGCGTCGACGGCGACTGCCACATCGGCGTCGTCCGTGCTCCAGTTGCTGACCGAGATCCGCAGGATGTCGCGGTCCTGCCAGCGCGATCCGGACATCCAGACCCTGCCGTCGGCGATGATCCGGGCGGTTACCGCGCGGGTCGTCGCGTCGTCGCCGAAGGCCAGCGAGACCTGGGTGTAGTCGACGTCGTTGAGCACCTCGACGCCGTCCAGCGCCGACAGCCGCTCCGCCAGTTGCCGGGCGTGCAGCACCAGCCCGCGGACCTGGGCGACGACGCCGTCCCGGCCCAGTGACTTCAGCGCGGCCCAGACCGGCACCCCGCGGGCGCGGCGGGACAATTCCGGTACGGACTCGAAGGGGTCCGCCGCGCCGTCCGCATCCTGGATCAGGTAGCTGGTGCGCAGGCCCATGGCCGCGCGCAGGGCCCGGGCATCCCGCACCACCGCGATCCCGCAGTCATAGGGCACGTTGAGGGTCTTGTGCGCGTCGGTGCCCCACGAGTCGGCGCCCTGCATCCCCGCGGTCAGGGCGGCGAGCTCCGGGACGGCCGCGGCCCAGAGCCCGAACGCGCCGTCCACGTGAACCCAGGCGCCGCGTGCCTTTGCGACGGCGATTGCCTCCAGGAACGGATCAAAGGCCCCGGAGTGCAGGTTGCCGGCCTGCAGGCAGACCAACAGCGGGGCCGGGCCGGATCCGGTGGCTGACGCCTGCTCGACGGCGCTGCCCAGGGCCCGGTCCAGCTCCCACGGGTCGATGCGGCCCTGCCGGTCCGCCGGGACCACCGTGGGCCGGCCCAGCCCCAAATACCGCAGGCCGAGGTCGATCGAGTCGTGTCGTTCCTGGCCCACGAAGCAGCGGATCCGCGGGCCGCCGGCGAGGCCGTCGCCGTCGAGGTCCCAGCCGGCGTCGGCCATCAGGCGCCACCGCGCGGCGGCGAGACCGGCGAAGTTCGCCATCGTGGCGCCGGTGGCAAAACCAACGTCGGATTCTTCGGGGAGACCCAGCAGCTCAAGCAGCCAGGCGCCGGCGGCCTCTTCGATGGCCGCCGTCGCTGGGGTGGCCAAGCGGAGCACGGCGTTCTGGTCCCACGCGCTAACCAGCCAGTCCGCGGCCAGCGCGGCCGGCAGGGTGCCGCCGATGACCCAGCCGAAGAACCGTCCGGAGGGCATGGCCATAAGCCCCGGTTCGGCCTTCGCGGCCAGGTAGTCCACCACCTCCGCCGCCGGCATTCCGCCGCGGGGCAGCGGACCTCCGAAGGCGGACGCGAGGTCCGCCGCGGTCACCCGCGGGCCCACGTGCCGTGTCTCCTGGCTCTCCAGCCACCGGCGCGCGTGCCGGGCAGCGGACTCCAGGGCGTCGCTGTAGCGTTCTTCAGGAGCTGACATAGCTGCATGCTACGCCCGCGGCCACGGGGACGGGGAGGGGTGTCAGGCGAAATTGTCCTGCCAGATGTCGGAGCCGAGCTTGACGATCAGCGCCGCCACCACGGCCAGGAACACGATGCGGATGAACTTGTTTCCCTGCGTCACGGCCGTCCGGGCGCCGAGGTAACCGCCGGCCATGTTCGCAACGCCAAGGACCAGCCCAAGACCCCACAGCACGGCACCGTGCGGCACGAAGAACAGCAGGGCCCCGGCGTTCGTGGCCATGTTCACGATCTTCGCCTTGGCACTGGCCTCGAGGAAGGCATAGCCCATGGCCGAGACCAGCGCGATGACCAGGAAGGACCCGGTGCCGGGGCCGATCAGCCCGTCGTAGAAGCCGATCACACCGCCGATCAGGCACGCGAGCACATAGTGCCGGTGGCCGTTGTGCCGCAGCTTGGTCAGCTCCCCCACGTTGGGCCGGAACGCGGTGAACAGCGCGACGGCGACCAGCGCCACCAGGATGATGGGTTTGAACACGCTGGCCGGGAGGTTGGCCGCGAGCACGGCCCCGCCGAAGCTCCCGGCCATGGCAATGACGGCCATGGGCAGCGCTGTGCGCAGATCCGGCCGCACCCGGCCGTAGTACGTGACGGCGCTGGTAGTGGTGCCGAAAATCGACCCCATCTTGTTCGTCGCCAGCGCCTGGACCGGGCTGATGCCCGGCACCAGCAGCATCGCCGGGAGCTGGATCAGTCCCCCGCCGCCCACGACGGCATCGACCCAGCCCGCGGCAAAGCCGGCGACCACGATCAGGATGAGGGTGCTGAGCTCGATTGATTCGAGTCCGGAAACCACGCCTGGAAGTGCGGGCTAGTGGTTGCGGACGGCGTCGACCACGTAGTCGACAGCCTTCTCAACGGCGATGTTTTCGGCGTTGCCGCTGCGGCGGTCCTTGATCTCGACCACGCCGTCCACCAGCCCGCGCCCGACGGCGAGGATGGTCGGCACGCCGACCAGCTCCGCGTCGCCGAACTTCACACCCGGGGACACCTTGGGACGGTCGTCGTAGATCACGTCGAGGCCGGCGGCTTCAAGCTCGAGCGCCAGCTTCTCGGCTGCAGCGAAGATTTCCTCGCCGCGGCCCACGGCCACAACGTGGACATCGGCCGGCGCGACGGCGCGGGGCCAGACGAGGCCCTTGTCGTCATGGTTGGATTCGGCCAGGGCCGCGACGGCCCGAGTGACGCCGACGCCGTAGGACCCCATAGTCACCACAACCTGCTTGCCGTTCTGGTCCAGGACTTTCAGTTCCAGGGCTTCGGCGTACTTGCGGCCGAGCTGGAAGATGTGGCCCATTTCGATGCCGCGGGCGGTTTCCAGCGGGCCGGAGCCGTCCGGGGCTTCGTCGCCGGCGCGCACCTCGGTGCACTCGATGACGCCGTCCCAGCCGAAGTCGCGTCCTGCGACCAGGCCGAAGACGTGCTTGCCGGCCTCGTTGGCGCCGGTGACCCACGCGGTGCCGCTGACCACCCGGGGATCCACCAGGTACAGCAGCTTGGCGGCCCCTTCGGTGCCGAGCAGCGGAGCGTCGAGGGACAGGCCCGGTCCGAGGTAGCCCTTGACGATGAGGGGCTGCTTCTTGAGGTCCTCCTCGCCGGCGGCTTCGAGGGTGATCTCACCGGCGATCGGCAGGAAGGATCCGATGTTCGCTTCCACGCGCTTGAGGTCCACGCCGCGGTCGCCCGGAACGCCGATGACGACGATCTGGCGTTCGCCGGTGGGCAGGGTGACGGCGAGGACGACGTTCTTGAGCGTGTCAGCGGCAGTCCAGGCGCCGCCGTCGGCCTCTGCCCGGGGCACCAGGACGTTGGCGGCATCCACGAGCGTCTCGATGGTGGGGGTATCCGGGGTGTCGCGGACTTCGGCAGCCGGCGCGTTGCTAAAGTCGATGTCCGCGGGGACAACGGTTGTCACGGCCTCCACGTTGGCTGCGTACCCGCCGGCGGAGCGCACGAAGGTGTCCTCGCCGATCTCGGTGGGGTGCAGGAATTCCTCGCTCTTGGACCCGCCCATGGCTCCGGCGGTGGCGGATACCGGAACGACCTCGAGGCCCAGGCGCTCGAAGATCTTCAGGTAGGCGCCGCGGTGCGCCTCGTAGCTGGCGTCCAGGCCGGCGTCGTCGACGTCGAAGGAGTAGGAGTCCTTCATGATGAATTCGCGGCCGCGCAGCAGACCCGCCCGGGGACGTGCCTCGTCGCGGTACTTGTTCTGGATCTGGTAGATGCTCAGCGGCAGGTCCTTGTACGAGGAGTACAGGTCCTTGACCAGCAGGGTGAACATTTCCTCGTGCGTGGGCGCCAGCAGGTAGTCGTTGCCTTTGCGGTCCTTGAGCCGGAAGATGCCCTCGCCGTACTCGGTCCAGCGGTTGGTGGCCTCGTAGGGTTCCTTGGGCAGCAGGGCCGGGAAGTGGACTTCCTGCGCGCCGATGGCGGACATTTCCTCGCGGATGATCGTCTCCACCTTGCGCAGCACGCTCAGGCCCAGCGGAAGCCAGGTGTAGATGCCCGGGGCGGCGCGGCGGATGTACCCAGCACGGACCAGGAGCCGGTGGCTGGCCACTTCGGCGTCGGCGGGATCTTCACGCAGGGTGCGCAGGAACAGCTTGGAGAGTCGAAGGACCACTGGGTATCTATCCGTTTCTGGGAAGGTGCGGGGCAACAGTAAGACCGGGCAACCGGGCAAGAGTCTAGGTACTAATCTACCGCCAGCCCGGACGCGGAAGAGCCACGCCATAACTGACGGAAGCCCCTGGCCGTTTCCGGCTGGTCATCCTGTCATGGCGTGGCTCCGCGGCCCCAGCACCGCCAAAGTCTTGGCTGTGAGTTCCGTTGTGTTGCCCTCCAGGGCGTCTGCACCCCCGGCTATTGCCCCCGGGGAAACACGTGCCCAAGCGACACGGCTAGCTCGAACCTATGTGACGCAGGGCACGAAAACAAGAGTCCGCATCCAGATATTTTTCCGTGTGGCCAGTGTTACCACCGGGATAGAAGTGCACTGAAGTTAATTCCGTGCTGGTCAGGAAAGATTTGAGGTCAGAAAAGTACGGGGTCAGAAACGTCCGACGTCAGAAGAGTACGGTGGCGAACGTGCCTACCTGGCGGAAGCCCACCCGGTCGTAGGTGGCCCTCGCACGAGTGTTGAAGCTGTTCACATAAAGGCTGGTCACCGGTGCCCGGCTTTGCGCCTGGACCACGACGGCGGCCATGTATCCGGCGCTGAGGCCCTGTCCGCGGAGGGCGGGGTTCATCCACACACCCTGGACCTGCGTCACCTCCGGGGTGACTGCTCCGAGTTCCGCTTTGAAGACCACCTCGCCGGCTGCGTCGAGGTGGACCAGCGAATGCCCCTCACGGATAAGGCCCTTCACCCGGCGGCTGTAGTACTCCCGGCCGCCCAGGTACGGGGAATAACCCACCTCCTCTTCGAACATCGCCGCGCACGCAGGCAGGATCTTGTCGAAGTCGGCCAGCTGGCCAAAGCCCAGCTGCGGATCCGGAGCCACGTCGGGCGGCCCGGTGATCGTCAGCAGCGGCTGGTCCTCGCGGATCTCATGGGCCGTCTGGCCGAACTGTTCCAGCCCCGCGTACAGGGCAAGCACCGAGTCGGCCGGGCCGAAGATGGAGGCGTACCGGCGGCCCGAGCGGTGCGCCGCCAGCGACACCGCGACGGCCAGCTCCGGGTCCAGCTGCACCGGCACCAGATTGGCACCGGCCCAGCAGGCTCCCAGGAGCGTGCCGCCGTCGAACACGCCAAGGATGCTGGCGCCGCCGGCGGTGGGAGCCGCCGAACCGGCTGTCTCCAGGTGGGACAGGATAAAGACATTGGCGACGGCGTCTTGCCGGGCCAGGTCCCGCAGCTGGGACGTGTCCGATCCCCCCAGGGTCCGGACGGCGACGCCGGTACCGGCGCCGTCCTTACGAGACGCTAACCACGGGGCTACCCTTGACAGCATCTTCGCCATCGGCCTCCCCCATCTCTTCGGCGATACGCATGGCCTCTTCGATCAGTGTCTCAACAATCTGGCTTTCGGGGACAGTCTTGATGACCTCGCCCTTCACAAAGATCTGGCCCTTGCCGTTGCCAGACGCGACGCCCAGATCTGCTTCGCGGGCTTCGCCGGGTCCGTTCACGACGCAGCCCATCACGGCAACCCGCAGCGGGATCTCCATGCCTTCCAGCCCGGCCGTCACCTGCTCGGCGAGCGTGTACACATCCACCTGGGCGCGGCCGCAGGACGGGCAGGAGACGATCTCGAGCTTGCGCGGGCGCAGGTTGAGCGACTGCAGGATCTGGTTGCCGACCTTGATTTCCTCCACCGGCGGCGCGGAAAGGGACACACGGATGGTGTCACCGATGCCGCGGGAGAGCAGCGCACCGAAGGCCGTGGCCGACTTGATGGTGCCCTGGAACGCGGGACCGGCCTCCGTGACGCCGAGGTGCAACGGCCAGTCGCCCTGTTCGGCGAGCATCTCGTATGCGGCAACCATAATGACCGGATCGTTGTGCTTGACCGAGATCTTGAAGTCGTTGAAGCCATGCTCTTCGAACAGCGAGGCTTCCCATACGGCGGATTCCACGAGGGCCTCCGGTGTGGCCTTGCCGTACTTCTTCAGGATGCCAGGCTCGAGGGATCCGGCGTTGATACCGATCCGGATCGAGGTGCCGTGATCCTTCGCAGCGCGCGCGATTTCCTTGACCTGGTCATCGAACTTGCGGATGTTGCCGGGGTTCACCCGGACCGCGGCACAGCCTGCCTCTATGGCGGCAAAGACGTACTTCGGCTGGAAGTGGATGTCCGCGATCACCGGGATCTGGGACTTCTTGGCGATGATCGGCAGCGCCTCGGCGTCGTCCGCGGACGGGCAGGCGACGCGCACAATGTCGCAGCCGGAGGCCGTAAGCTCGGCGATCTGCTGCAGAGTGGCGTTGATGTCCGTGGTGGGCGTGGTGGTCATCGACTGCACGCTGATGGGCGAATCGGAACCGACGCCCACCGAGCCCACCTTGATCTGGCGGGTTTTGCGGCGCGGCGCAAGGACGGGGGGCGGTGCTGCAGGCATTCCCAGGCTGACCGAGGTCACATGGACTCCTTGTATCGAAGTAGGTCTGGCGGGGTTGGTCAGGCGGCGTGGCCGGCAAGGAGGCCGGTCACGGGTGCCCAGACCATGGTGCGGGTACCGGAGATGGCACCGGCGGAGGCGAAGGGATCCTGCTTCAGGACCTCATTCAGGGCCTGTTCGTCGGCGGCCTTGAAGATGAGCAGGGCACCGGCGCCGTCGCCGTAGGGGCCGCTGGCGAGCAGCGTTCCCTCCTGGGCAAGTCCTGCGGTCCATTCGCGATGCGCGGGGCGGGTGGCGTCGCGGGCTTCGGAGGATTCGGCGTCGTAGACGTACTCAACAGCAAAAACAGTCATACGGATACACTATCGCCCCGCCGGGCAGGTACCCATCCGGGCGGCCGCCGCGTCAGCCCAGGAAGAGCACTTTGGCCAGGGCTGCGACGCCGGCAGCCCACAGCAGGGAAGTGAGGGTGCCGATAATGAACCGCTCCGCGGCAACCGGCGTCTCCTTCAGCTCGGCAAAGCGGCCCAGGCCCTTGATGGCAACCACGTAGGCGATGGCGACCGGCTCGCCGGCCAGAATCGCGAGGCAGACTGCCAGCCGCTCCAGCACACCGATGATCGCGCCGCCGCGCAGGATCCTGACGCTGTTGACCGAGACGGCCGCGGAGCCTGCGCCGGGACTGGCGGAGCCGGAAGTGGAGCCGGAAGTGGGGGTGCCGGCGGTCGAGGGGTCAACGGTGACATCCGCCGCGGGGTCATTGGCCGGGTCCGCGGCGCCGGCGTCGGCCCTGTCGTCGATGGTGCGGGCGAGCCGGAAGACCAGCGCGGTCACGGGCCAGCCGGCGAAGCCGGCTGTGAGCAGGGTCAGCGTGATCCAGAGGGCGTCCACCGGTCTCCTTCTGTACTGTCCCGGGGGCGGGAATCCGGTTGCTGGGCCACGCCCGCGTCCCGGGCCTGGCCCGCAGGCTGCCCGCCGGCGTCGCCGGTGCCGGTGATTGCTCCATGGGCGAAGGACAGCAGCATTTCCGCCGCCGGCCTCGCTGCCCATTCTTCCTGCCAGCCGGAGCGCAGCAGCGCACGGCTCACCGATTGTTCGGTAATTCCCAGTTCCCGGGCGGCGATTTTCTGCGTGCCGTGTGTGCCGGAGTGATCGTGCTGCACCGAGCGCAGCACATCCACGACTTTCCACTGGGCGGCAGACCGGTCCTGGACGAGCCGCCCGATCAGCCGCAGCACTGCCTCGGCATTGGCGCAGGCGCGGGCGCCGGCGGATCCTGCGGGCGACGGAGCGCCCGCTCCCCTGCGCAGCCCTCCGGAGACAACGGCCAGCGGCACATGGGCGGATCCGGATTTGGCATTCTCGACGGCCACCCGCGCCGCCACGAAAGCCGGCCCGGATCCCTCCCTGGGGCTGGCAGGCAGCGGCAGGTCCACCGCGCCCACCCCGATTCCCACGTACCAGCGTCCGCTTCTCAGGGCGTGCAGGGCAATGTCGACGACTTCGTCCGGACGCTCCACGACGCCCTGCACCTCGTCGCCCACTGAGCGCTCGAAGCGCCCGGCCGTGGACAGCCCGGCCAGCTCCGCCAGGAGGCCCGGCACACGGTCCACGTCGGCGCTGCTGCCGCGCTGGTCGATGGTCATCACGTACATAGCCCCACCCTAAAGGGCTGATGTTCGATAATCAATCACTTTCAACTGATTTCTAATAATCAGCCAAATTAGGCTGATGTTAGTAAATCATCGTGATCCGGTTCGCCGGCGGGGCGCCCGCACCTACGAACGTCTCCGGCGACCGCCCGGGGGCACTTTGACACAAACACGCCGGGCGCCATCGTTCACTTCGACGGCGGACCACAGCAAAGTGCCCCCGGACCGCAGGGAATGCCGGAACCTGCCGGGTCAGCCGAAGAGGTTGACGGGCTTGACGATGTCCGCGTAGATCAGCAGGGCGCCCATGCCCATCAGCAGCACCGCCACCACATAGGTCACCGGGAGCAGCTTGGCAATATCGAAGGCGCCGGGGTCCGGGCGGCCGAAGAGCTTGGCGATCCGGCGGCGGGCCCCTTCGTACAGCGCGCCGGCCACGTGGCCGCCGTCGAGCGGCAGCAGCGGAATGAGGTTGAAGACGGCCAGGGCGAAGTTGAGGCCGGCCAGGAGCCCCACCAGGGTAGCCACCCGGGACTGCATGGGCACCTGCTCCATCGCGGCGACCTCGCCGGCCACCCGCCCTACACCCACCACGCTGATGGGCCCGTTGGGGTCGCGCGGCTCCTCACTGAAGGCCGCCTGCGCCACGCCGGCCACCCGGGCCGGCAGGTTCAGGACGACGCCGGTGATCTGCTTGATGTTCTCCCCCGCCATGGGCAGTACCGTCGACGCCGGCTGCGGCACGAGGGCGGTCTGCGCGCCGATGCCCAGGAAGCCGACGTCCTGGTACTGCAGGGTGCCGTCGTCGTTCTTGGCCTGGCGTCCGTCCTCGCCCACCACGGGACGCGCGGAGAGGACCGGCGTGACGGTGGTGGTGACCGGGACGCCGTCGCGCTCCACCGTGATGCTGACCTGTTTGTCCGCGGACGCGCGGATCCAGCCGGTGAGTTCTCCCCAGCTGGTGACGGCCTTGCCGTCGAAGGAGGTGATGACGTCGTTGGGCAACAGTCCCGCGGCGGCGGCCGGCGTGAGCTTGCAGTCGGCGGAGTCCGGGTCCACGGTTTCGCCGGCCGCGACCTGGCATTTGGAGACGTCGGCGATGGTGGTGGTCTGTGTGGCGGTGCCGAAGCCCATCAGCAGCACGGCCGTCAGCGCGAGCCCGATCAGCATGTTCATGGCCGGCCCGCCGAGCATCACAACGATCTTCTTCCAGACCGGCAGCTTGTAGAAGACGCGGTCCCCGTCGGCGGGGCCGACTTCCTCGTGGGCCAGCGAGCGGGCGTCCGAGGCGAGGGACTGGAACATGCCGGTGCTGGAGGGGCGCACCGTGCCGTCGTCCTTGTTCGGCGGGTACATGCCGATCATGGAGACGAAGCCGCCCAGCGGAATGGCCTTGAAACCGTATTCGGTCTCGCCCTTCTTGCGGGACCAGAGCGTGGGTCCGAAGCCGATCATGTATTTGGTGACCCGGACCTTGAACAGCTTCGCCGGCAGCAGGTGGCCCACCTCGTGGAGGGCAATGGACACGGCGATGCCGATCGCCACAAAGACGACACCGAGGATAAAGAGGAGGACGGGGCTCATGCTTGAATCTGCTGCTTCCTAAAAACTGGCAAACTAGACGCTTCTGACGGCTAAACGTTCGTGGGTGCGGGCGCGTGCCCATCTTTCAGCATCCAGCACGGACTCCACCGTCAGCCCGGAGGATCCTGTGTGTTCGCTGAGGACTGCTTCGATGGTATCGACGATGTCGGTGAACCGGATCCGGCCGGCATGGAACGCCATCACGGCTTCCTCGTTAGCGGCGTTGAAGACCGCCGGGAAGGTGCTCCCCTGCCGGGCGGCGTCCTTCGCCAGTCCGACGGCGGGGAACGCCGTGGTGTCCAGCGGCTCGAAAGTCCAGCTGGTGGCTTTGCTCCAGTCGCACGGCCGGGCCGCCTGCGGCACACGGTCCGGCCAGCCGAGGCCCAGGGCGATGGGCAGGCGCATATCCGGGGGTGAGGCCTGAGCAATAGTGGAGCCGTCGATGAACTGGACCATCGAGTGGACCACGGACTGCGGGTGGACCACGACGTCGATCCGGTCCAGCGGGATGTCGAAGAGCAGGTGCGCCTCAATCACTTCCAGGCCCTTGTTGACCAGGCTGGCGGAATTGGTGGTGACCATGAGCCCCATGTCCCAGGTGGGGTGGGCCAGGGCATCCTGCGGGGAGACATCGTGCAGCTCCTCGCGGGTCTTGCCGCGGAAGGGACCCCCGGACGCGGTGAGGATGAGCCGGTCCACCTCGGCCGCGGAACCGGAGCGCAGGCACTGGGCGATGGCCGAGTGTTCCGAGTCGACCGGGACGATCTGGCCTTCGCGGGCCGCGGCCTTGACCAGCGCGCCGCCGACAATCAGGGATTCCTTGTTGGCCAGGGCCAGGGTGGCACCGGATTTGAGCGCGGCCAGGGTGGGCGCCAGGCCGATCGAGCCGGTGATGCCGTTGAGCACCACGTCGGCTTCGATCTCGGCGATCCGGGTGGAGGCGTCCGGCCCGGTGATGATCTCGGGCCGGTAGCCGGTCACGCCGGCCGCGCCGGCGGCGTCGTCGATCCGTGCTTTGAGGGCGTCCGCGTCTCCGGACGCGACGCCGACGGCCCGGGCCCGGGTGTGGACGGCCTGCCGGGCCAGGAGGTCGAGGTTGCCGCCGCCAGCGCTGAGCGCCACAACCTCGAAGAGGTGCGGGGCGCCGTCGACGACGTCAATCGCCTGCGTGCCGATGGAACCGGTGGACCCGAGGAGGACGATCTTGCGCGGCTGCATGATTCAAGTATCCCGCACGCGCCCGGTGCCCGGGTTTGCCCGTCGAGTGGGCATGTCGCGGCAGTGTCGGCGCGAAACACTGCCGCGAAGTGCCACCTCGCCGCCCGTGTTGACGCCGCGGACCGCTGGCGTAACGTGGGATTCGTGGAATGGACCGCCTGGTTCGACGCGCCGGAGTACGAGTTCGCCCGGCAGGTTCTGCAGCGCGGCGTCGCCGCCCTGTTCCTGGTCGCCTTCCTGTCCTCGCATAACCAGTTCCCGGCCCTTCTCGGCGAGCGCGGACTGTTGCCGGTGCCGGATTTCGTGGCCCGCTCCGGCCGCCTGCGCCGGCCCACCCTGTTCAGCTGGCGGTACTCGGACCGGCTGTTGCGCACGGTGTGCCGGGCCGGGATGGCGATTGCCGCCACGCTGGTCCTGGGCCTGCCGCAGCTTGGCCCGCCATGGGTTCCCATGCTGGCGTTCCTGGCGCTGTGGCTGCTGTACATGTCGATCGTCAATGTGGGGCAAACCTTCTACGGCTTCGGCTGGGAGATGCTGTTGCTGGAGGCCGGGTTCATTGTGGCCTTCCTCGGCTCCGACCAGACTCCTCCGCCGCGGACCATCCTGATCCTGCTGGCCTGGCTGGTGTTCCGCCTCGAGTTTGGCGCAGGCATGATCAAGATCCGCGGCGGCCGGGAATGGCGTGACCTGACAGCCCTGTACTACCACCACGAGACCCAGCCCATGCCCGGGCCGCTCAGCCGGCAGGCGCATCTGCTGCCCAAGACGTGGCACCGGCTGGAGGTCCTCGGCAACCATTTCGCCCAGCTGGTGGTGCCGTTCTTCCTGTTCGCCCCGCAGCCGCTGGCCAGCGTGGCCGCGGGAATCATCATCTTCACGCAGCTCTGGCTGGTGGCGAGCGGGAACTTCGCCTGGCTCAACTGGATGGCGATCCTGCTCGCTTTCGCCGCGGTCAGCGACCCAGTGGCGCATGCCCTGGTCCCGGCCATCCCGCTCGACTGGCACACTGCTGCGGCAGGCAACACCGCGGATACCGGGGCGGCTGCGGCTGCGGCTGCGGCGGGCAGCCAGGCGCCGGTCGCGTGGCTCGTGGTGGTGCTGGTCGCCACCGTGTTCCTCGTAGTGCTCAGCTACCGGCCCATCGAGAACCTGTTCTCCCACTACCAGCTGATGAACGCCAGTTTCAACCGCTGGCAGCTCGGGAACACCTACGGCGCCTTCGGTTCGGTGACCAAGCAGCGGATCGAAATCGCGGTGGAAGGAACCCTCTCAGCGGAGCCCGACGAAACTGCGGACTGGCGGGAATACGGCTTCCGCGGCAAACCCGGTGACGTCCGCCGTATCCCGCGCCAGTGGGCGCCCTATCACCTGCGCCTCGACTGGCTGATGTGGTTCCTGCCGCTGCGCACCGTGCACGAGGAGTGGTTCTACGCGTTCCTGGCCAGGCTCCTGGAGGCCGACCGCCCCACGCTGCGCCTGTTGCGCCATGACCCGTTCGACGGCGCCCGGCCCCGCTGGGTGCGTGCCCGCAGCTACCTGTACCGTTTCGCCACCCGGGCGGAGTTCCGCACCACGGGCCAGCGCTGGATCCGGATTCCGCTGCACGAGTCCATCCCGCCGCTGTCCCTGCCTCCGGAGGACTGAGCCGCCGGAGGACTGAGTCCCATTCGACACAGATGGCCGGAATGGTGGTCACCATTCCGGCCATCTGTGTCGAATCACTGCGTCCTGCCTAGACGGACAACTCCTCTTTCACCGGCGCGGCCTCCAGCGAGGCCTGACGGCGGCGAAGCCACCACGAGCCCACGAAGATCAGGGCCATGGAGACATACACGATCACCGCGAACGGCGAAGAGAACAGGGCCACGGGATCGTTCTGCGACAGCTGCAGTGAGCGCCGCAGCTGAACTTCGAACATCGGCCCGAGGATCATCGCCACCACCATGGGCGCCACGGGATAGCCGTAGCGGCGCATGAAGTAGCCCAGTATGCCCACCACCAGCAGGATCCCGACGTCGACCGCCGCAAAGTTCACCGAGAACGCGCCCAGTGCCGCGAAGACCAGGATTCCCGCGTACAGGTAGGGCCGCGGGATCTGCAGGATCTTCACCCACAGGCCCACGAGGGGCAGGTTCAGCACCAGCAGCATCAGGTTTCCGACATACAGGGAGGCGATCAGGGTCCACACCAGCGCGCCCTGGTTTTCGAAGAGCAGGGGCCCGGGCTGGATCTGGTAGCGCTGGAACGCCGTCAGCATCATGGCTGCCGTCGCCGTCGTCGGGATCCCGAGCGTCAGCAGCGGGACCAGGACGCCCGCGGCCGCGGCGTTGTTCGCCGCTTCCGGACCGGCCACACCCTCGATGGCACCCTTGCCGAACTGTGCCTTGTTGCTGCCCTTGGCCAGTTTCCGCTCCGCGGCGTAGGACAGGAATGTGGAGACGTCGGCGCCGCCGGCCGGCACCGTGCCGATCGGGAACCCGATGAAGGTGCCCCGGAGCCACGGCTTCCAGGACCGCTTCCAGTCCTCCTTCGACAGCCAGGCGTTCTTGCCCTTGCTGACCGGGATGACCTCGACCGGCCCGTGCCGCAGTTTCGAGGCCACGTACAGGGCCTCACCGAGGGCGAAGAGCCCCACTGCCACGAGGACCATGTCGATGCCGTCCACCAGGGTGGGGTTGTCGAAGGTGAAGCGCTGCTGCGCGGTGCTGTCATCGATGCCGATCATCCCGATGAACAGCCCCAGGGCCAGCGACGCGAGGCCGCGCAGCACGGAGGCGCCCAGCAGGGCACCGACGGTGAGGAATGCCACGACCATAAGCGCCACATAGTCCACGGGTCCCAGGCCGACGGCCAGTTCCGCGACCACCGGCGCCAGGAAGGACAGCAGCACCGTCGCGATGGTGCCGGCGACGAACGAACCGATCGCCGCCGTCGCCAGTGCCGCCGCGCCCCGGCCCGCTTTGGCCATCTTGTTGCCCTCGAGCGCGGTGACGATCGAGGACGACTCGCCCGGCGTGTTGAGCAGGATGGAGGTGGTGGAGCCGCCGTACATGCCGCCGTAGTAGATGCCGGCGAACACGATCAGGGCGGCCGCGGGATCCAGCGCGTAGGTGATGGGCATCAGCAGAGCGACGGTCATCGCCGGACCGATGCCGGGCAGCACGCCGACGGCGGTGCCGACGAAGACGCCGCCCAGGGCATACAGCAGGTAGACCGGCTGCAGCGCCGTCGAGAAGCCCTCAAGGAGCATCATGAAGCTATCCATTGAAGAACGGCACCCCCTCAAGCAGCGGGCCCGGCGGCAGGGATACGCCCAGCAGCCCGCCGAAGACGTACTGGAGAACGAGCGCCAGCACCACGGAAATGATGACCGCTTTCCAGAGCGGCTTGGCCTCAAGCGACCACGCCGCCCCGCTGAACAGCACGGCGGCGGCAACGGGCCAGCCCGCCGGTTCGATCAGGAAGATGTGGAGCACCACGAAGCCCACGAGTTTCGCGAGGGCCATCCAGTCGGTTTTGGCGGTGGCGTCGAGGTCTTCGCTTTCCTCGGCCTGGCCCACCTTGCCACGGAACACCTGGGCGACGATTCCGGCGCCAACGATGACCAGCATGCTGCACACGATGTACGGGAAGGCCCGCGGGCCGATGCCGGTCTCCGACGGCGGGATCGGGATGGACCCCGCCGCCAGGAGACCCGCCACGCCCACGCTGACGAACACCAGGGCGAAGAGGATCTCCCCCGTGGGCCGCCTGGCGGGGGTGCTGACTTGGACGGACATTGTTACTTGACCAGGCCGATCTCAGTCAGCGTGGTCTTGACCTTGGCGATGTCCTCCGTGAGGAAGGTCTTGAACTCGTCGCCGGCGAGGAAGGCGTCGGCCCAGTTGTTCTTGGCCAGGGTGGCCTTCCAGGCTTCGGTGCCGTGCAGCTTGGTGACTACCTCGGTCAGCTTCGCCTTCTGCGCGTCATCGATGGAACCGGGCGCCACCACCCCGCGCCAGTTGGTCAGCACGACGTCGACTCCCTGGTCTTTCAGGGGCTTGACGCCCGGCAGGGCCGGCGCCTCGGACGTGCCGGATACGGCGAGCGCCCGCACCTTGCCGGCCTTGACCTGCTCGGCGTACTCCCCCACGCCGGAGATGCCGGCCTGGACCTTGTTGCCGAGCAGCGCGGCGATCGATTCGCCGCCGCCGGAGTAGCCGATGTAGTTCAGCTTGTCGGATTCGACGCCCTGGGACTTGAGGATCTGGCCGGCCAGGATGTGGTCCGCTCCGCCGGCTGAGCCGCCGGTGATCGCCACGCCCTTGCCGTTGGCCTTGATGTCATCCACGAGGTCCTTGACGGACTGGTATTTGGACGAGGCCGGGACCACCAGAACCAGCGGCTCCTCGGTCAGGCGCGCAATGGGTGTGGTGTCCTCCAGCCGGGTCTTGGCGGCGTTGGTTTCCACGGCGCCCACCATGACGTAGCCCATCACCATGAGCGTGTTGACGTCCTTCTCGGTGGCCAGCTTGGCGAGGCCGTTCGTGCCGCCGCCGCCGCCGATGTTGCTGACCTGGGCGGAGGTGACCAGTTTGTTGGACTGCAGGTCCTGCTGCATGGCACGGCCCGTCTGGTCCCAGCCGCCGCCCGGATTGGCCGGAACGATGATGCTCAGCTTCTTGATCTGGTCCCCGGCAGCGTTCTGGCCGGACGCGCCGCTTGCGCCGCCTGCACAGGCCGACAGGGCGAGGACGACGCCGGCTGCCCCGGCCGCGAGGGCGGCCCGGCGGGTGAAGTTGGGCCGGGTGAAATTGGAGTGGGAGGTCATGGTTTCTCCTAGTAGAAATGTGATGCACGTCATCGGAATCACTTCCCAGAGACTAGGAGCGGCCCGGGGTGGGGGCCAGAATTTGGCCATAGAGGTAGTAGTGGTCATATTGGTCACGGCCCGAAGCCCCGGTTTGGGCCGAGAGGCCGCGGCCGGATGGGAAACTTGTGACATGGTTCACAGGATTCCCTTACGCTTCCAACTGGTGGCGCTGCAGCTCGGCATTGTGCTGGCCGTCCTGACGGCAGTAGGGGCCGTGACCATCCGGATGCAGGAACAACAGCTCCGGGACGCGTATAAAGGCCGGCTGATCGGAGTGGCGGAAAGTGTGGCCCGGCTGCCCTCCGTGGTGGATGCCCTCGGCACGCCGCGGCCGGCGCAGACCATCCAGCCCATCGCCGAAGTCATCCGGCAGGCCTCGAATGTCACCTATGTGGTGGTGACGGACCGCGACGGCGTCCGCCAGTCCCACCCGCACCCGGCGGAAATCGGCCGGCCCGTGTCCACCGATCCGTCGGTGCCCCTCTCCGGCGAGATCTACGTCGGCACCCAGACAGGGACGCTGGGTGAGTCGTGGCGGGTCAAGGTTCCCATCTTCGACGCCGCCGGGACCGTGATCGGCTCGGCCTCGGTCGGTGTGCTGGAAAGTACCCTGGCCGAGGACCTCTACGAGGATCTGCCGCAGCTGTTCGGCTGGCTCCTCGGGGCGGCACTCCTCGGGTCGCTGGGGGCGATGTACATTTCCAAACTCGTCTGGCGCCGGATCTACAAGCTGGAGCCGGAGGACATCGCGGCCCTGCTGGAGACCCGCGACGCGATGCTCCACGGCCTGGGCGAGGGGCTCGTCGCCGTCGATGCCGAGGGGAAGGTGGCGCTGGTCAACGACGAGGCCCGCCGTCTGCTGGGCGTTGGCGAGGAAATCACCGGAAAGCCGGCCAGCGAATGCCTGGAACCCGGGATCCGCGCGCTGCTAGCCGCCGGCTCAGCCACCGAAGAACTGGTGCTCTCCGGCGAGCGGATCCTCCTGGGCAAGGTCAACGACGCCACGGTGGACGGCCGTGAAGTGGGCAAGGTCCTCATTCTTCGCGACCGGACCGAACTCCACACGATCCTCCGCGACCGCGACGGTGCCCTGGACGTGACCCAGGCGCTGCGGGCCCAGGCCCACGAATTCGCCAACAAACTGCACGTGATCTCGGGTCTCCTGGAGCTCGGCGAGCAGGCCAAGGCCGTGGAATACCTCGGCCGCAGCCACAGCGACGCCGCCTTCGTCAACCGTCCGCTGGCCGCAGGAGTCACCGATCACGACGTCCGGGCACTGCTGATAGCCAAGTCCACGGTCTGCGCCGAGCGCGGCGTGGAAATCCTGGTGAGCCCGGATTCAGTGTGCACGCCGGACAGGACCAGCGACGTCATCACGGTCCTGGGGAACCTGATCGACAATGCAGTGGATGCCGCGGGCTACGACAGCACTGTCGCGGTCCGGCTGGAGGAAACTGCCGACGGCGAACGCACCATCATGGTCGAGGACGACGGGCCCGGCGTCCCCGAGCGGCAGCGGGCCGCCGTCTTCGAGGCCGGCGTCACCACCAAGCAGGCCGAGGGAATCAACAGCCGGGGCTTCGGCCTGGCCCTTGTCCAGCGGGTGGCCCGGCGCCGGGGCGGCGCGGCGTCTGTGTCGCCGTCCGCGCTGGGCGGAGCCTGCTTTACGGTGGTACTCCGGACAAAAGAGGCGGAACTGCAAAAACTATGAGCTCCATTCGCACCCTCATCATTGACGATGACGTGGCAGTGGCCGGGATCCACCACGGGTTCCTGCTGGCCCGCGGCGGCTTCGACGTCGTCAGCCTGGCCCACACCGGGCAGCAGGGCCTCGACTTGGCGGCGGAGCTGCAGCCGGAACTGGTCCTGCTGGACATCCACCTTCCGGACATGTCCGGCCTGGACGTGCTGCAGCAGCTCCGTGGCCGCCAGCAGCCCCTGGACGTCCTGGTCATTACAGCGTCGAGGGAGCTCGACACGGTGCGCGGCGCCATGGCCGGCGGAGTGCTGCACTATCTGGTCAAGCCCTTCACGTCCCAGGCATTGAACGAGCGGCTCGACGAGTACCTGCTTCTTCGCCGGGAACTTGCCGCGGGCGGGGCTGCCGGGCCGCTGGACCAGGACAGCATCGACCGTCTCGTCGCGCCGAGCCGCCGGGCCTCAGCCGCGGATTCGGCTGCCGGGCCGGGGGCGGTGCCGGCGGCAGTCCCGGCGGTGAGGTTGCCGAAGGGCCTGTCACGGCCGACCCTGGACGCCGTCATCGAGGCGCTCAAGTCAAGCCCCGAGGACGTCTCGGCAGCCGGGATGGCCCTTCAGCTCGGACTGTCGAGGGTCAGCGCCCGGCGCTACCTCGAGTACCTGGTCATCCACGGCTTCGCACGACTTACGCCCCGCTACGGTGCGGCCGGGCGGCCGGAGAACCGGTATCTGTGGAAACGCTGAGCATGCCCGGCTTATAAATGCTTCGCAGAGCATGTCCATTGGTCGCGGCGAAACACCACGCAGGTTTGCGCCGGGAGCACCCATTCGACGCAAATGGCCGCTAAACCACCCGCCATAGCGGCCATTCGTGGCGAATCAACGAAGTCCACGACCGAGCGACCCGGGGCATGTCCCGCATTCGCGAGCGACACGGAGCATGTCCATTGGTCGCGGCGAAACACCACGCAGGTTTGCGCCGGGGAGCACCTATTCGACGCAAATGGCCGCCACCGTGCACCCATATGACGCAAATGGCCGCTATAGAACCCGCCATAGCGGCCATTCGTGGCGAATCAACGAAGTCCACGCCGTAAGGCGCCTCCTACCGAGGCACCGTCCAGCCACACGCCCGGCCAGTAAACCGAAGGCGGGAAACTCCCGCGGCTAGTGCCCGGCGCGGCGGAGGGTGGATTCGGCGTGTTTGAGGATGGGCCCGTCGATCATCTTGCCGTTGTACTGGAACACACCCGAGCCTGCCGCGGCGGCGGCGGCCAGGAGTTCGGTGGCCGCTGCGATGTCGGCTTCGGACGGCGCGTAGACCCCGCGGACAACGGCCACCTGGTTCGGGTGGATGCAGGCCTTGGAGCCAAATCCTGAGGCGACGGCGTCGCGGGCTTCGACGGCGAGGCCCTCAAGGTCCGGGATGTTGACGTAGACCGAATCGACGGCTTCCTTGCCGAACGCGCGCGCGGCCAGCAGCACGGTGGAGCGGGCATGCAGAGCGACCGCCCGGTAGGCGCCGTCGTCCGTCCTGCTGGACGTGCCGCCGAGGGAGGCGAGCAGATCCTCGGCGCCCCACATCAGCCCGACCACATTGGGTTCGGCCGCGATGGCGGCGGCGTTGACCACCCCCAGCGCCGTTTCGCAGAGCGCGATGACGCTGTAGCCCTCAAGCTCCTTGAGCTGGGCGGCACTTTCGGTCTTGGCCAGCATGATGTGCCGGTAGGGGGTGTGTTTGAGGCAATGCAGGTCCTTCTCGAACTCCTCCGTGCCGGCCGGGTTGATCCGGACGATCGTGCGGCTCGGGTCCAGCTCGGGGACGTCCCCGGTGGCGCCGAGCTGGGCGAGGATCGCGCCGCGGGCCCGCTGCTTGTCCGCCGGCGCGACGGCGTCCTCGAGGTCCACGATCACGGCGTCGGCGCGCTCGGCGGCCTTCTGGTACCGCTCGGGGCGGTCGGCGGGGCAGAACAGCAGGGCGGGGCCCATCAGGAAGCTCATGGATCTATTCTGCCCTTTTGTGCGGGGTCTGGGCTTGGGAGTGGGCTTCCCGTGTCCACATCAGGCAGCTGCGGGTGGCGAGCGCCACGACGTCGCCGTGCTGGTTGCGGCCGGTGTGCTTCATGGTCACGATCCCCTGGCCGGGCCGGGAGGAGGACAGCCGTTTCCCGGTCACTACGGTCTCCGTGTACAAAGTGTCGCCGTGGTACATCGGGTGCGGGAAGGACACGTCCGTGAGCCCCAGCTGCGCGATGATGGTGCCCTGGGTCAGCTGCGGGACGGACTGTCCCACCACCGTGGCCAGGGTGAACATGGAGTTCATCAGGCGCTGGCCGAAGGGCTGCTCGGCGCTCCACGCGGCGTCGAGGTGCAGCGCCTGGGTGTTCATGGTCATGGTGGTGAAGAGGACGTTGTCCGCCTCCGTCACAGTCCGGCCGGGCCGGTGCGCGTAGACCACGTCCTCCTCAAGCTCGTCGAAGTAGAGTCCGCGCTGTTCAATGACCCGGGGCTCTGCGACGCGGCGTTCAGCCGTGTGCTGGGAATCAGTTGTCATACCGTCAGTTCCTGGTCTTCCTCGAAGAGTTCGGCGCCGGTGGCCGTTGCCACGTCCTCGGCCGTTACGTTGGGGGCGAGTTCGCGCAACACCAGCCGGGACTGTCCGCCTTCAGCCACGACGTCGATCACCGCGAGGTCCGTGATGATCCGGTCCACGCAGGCCTTACCGGTCAGGGGCAGCGTGCACTGTTCCACGATCTTGGGCCGGCCGTTCCGGTCCACGTGCTCCATCATCACGATCACCTTCTTGGCGCCGAACACCAGGTCCATGGCGCCGCCCATGCCTTTGACCATCTTGCCGGGGATCATCCAGTTGGCCAGGTCGCCGTTCCGGGCCACTTCCATCGCGCCGAGCACAGCGACATCCACATGCCCGCCGCGGATCATCCCGAAGGAGGCGGCGGAGTCGAAGAACGCAGCCCCCTTGTTGACCGTGACGGTTTCCTTGCCTGCATTGATCAGGTCCGGATCCACGGCGTCTTCCGCCGGATACGGCCCGACGCCGAGAATCCCGTTTTCGGAGTGCAGCACCACTTCGACGCCCGCGGGGATGTAGTTGGGAATCAGCGTGGGCATGCCGATGCCGAGGTTGACGTACTGCCCGTTGTGCAGCTCCTGCGCCACCCGCGCGGCCAGTTCGTTCCGCGTCCAGCCCTTGCTCTCCACACCGGCGGGGTGTTCGACGGCGGCGGGCCGGTATTCGTGGCGGATCGCCTCGGGACGGGGCGGCGCCCCGGGCAGGCTGTTGGATTCCATGGCCTAGGCTCCTGACGGGATTGTTGCGGGGGCTGCAGTGGAGGTAGCGGCAGCTGGGCTTCCGGACGCTGCAGACAGCGCCACCGTCCGCTTCTCGATCCGCTTCTCGACGTCCGGCGCGAGCACGATGCGCTGGACGAAGATGCCGGGAATGTGGACGTGTTCGGGGTCCAGCTCGCCAGGTTCGACGAGCTCCTCGACCTCGGCGATGGTGATCTTTCCGGCCATGGCGCAGAGCGGGTTGAAGTTCATCGCGGTGGCATGGAAGACCAGGTTGCCGTGGCGGTCGCCCTTCCAGGCGTGCACCAGGCCGAAATCGGGGGTCAGCGATTCCTCGAGGACATAGTCGGCGCCGTGGAAGCTGCGGACCTCCTTGGCCGCCGAGGCGATCGCGATGGTGCCGTCGGCGTCGTACTTCTGCGGCAGGCCGCCGTCGGAGACCTGGGTGCCGACGCCGGCCGGTGTGTAGAACGCCGGGATCCCCGCCCCGCCGGCACGCAGCTTTTCGGCCAGCGTGCCCTGCGGGGTGAGGACCACCTCAAGCTCGCCGGCGAGGTATTGCCGGGCGAACTCCTTGTTCTCCCCCACGTAGGAGCTGATGGTGCGGCGGATCCGGCCGTCCTTCAGCAGGATCCCGAGACCCCAGTCGTCGACGCCGCAGTTGTTGCTGACGGTCTCCAGGTTCGTGGCGCCGCTTTGATGAAGGGCCTCGATCAAGGCCACGGGTATGCCGCACAGGCCGAACCCGCCGACGGCGAGCGAGGCGCCGTCGTGGATGTCCGCCACGGCCTCGGCGGCGCTGGCCACAACTTTGTTGATCATCGGTGATCCTTCCCTCGACGGTTGCGGCCAGCGGGCCGGTTAGAGCCCCAGTTCGCGGGCGATCAGCATCAGCTGGACCTCCGTGGTGCCCTCGCCGACTTCAAGGATCTTGGAGTCGCGGTAGTGGCGCGCCACGGTGAATTCGTTGATGAAGCCATAGCCGCCGAACACCTGGGTGGCGTCCCGCGCGTTGTCCATGGCTGCCTCGCCTGCGACCATCTTAGCGATGGCCGCCTGCGTCTTGAACGGCTTGCCGGCGAGCATCCGGGCGGCCGCGTCGTAGTAGGCCAGGCGGGCAGTGTGGGTCCGCGCTTCCATGCGGGCGATCTTGAAGGCGATGGCCTGGTACTTGCCGATGTTCTGCCCGAACGCGCTGCGTTCCTTGGCGTATTTCACCGACTGGTCCACGCATCCCTGCGCCGCACCGACGGCCAGTGCGGCGATCGCGATCCGGCCCTCATCCAGGATGGACAGGAAGTTGGCATAGCCGCGGCCTTGCGTGCCGAGGAGGTTTGCCTCGGGGACGTGGACGTTGTCGAGGGTCAGCGGGTGGGTGTCCGAGGCGTTCCAGCCGACCTTGTTGTAGGCCTTCTCCGCCTTGAAGCCCGGGGTGTTGGTGGGCACCAGGATGGTGGAGATTTCCTTCTTGATGCTGCCGTCGGAGCGTTCTTCCTGGCCGGTCACCGCGGTGACGGTGACAAGCCGGGTGATGTCGGTGCCGGAGTTGGTGATGAACTCCTTGTTGCCGTTGATGACCCACTCCCCGCCGCCGAGCTTCGCGGTGGTTTTGGTGCCACCGGCGTCGGAGCCTGCTTCCGGCTCGGTCAGGCCGAAGCCCGCGAGCGCCTTGCCGGAGGCCAGCAGCGGCAGCCACTCCTGCTTCTGCGCCTCGTTGCCGAAGCGGTGGATCGGCATGGCGCCGAGGGAGACGCCGGCCTCCAGCGTGATAGCGACGGACTGGTCCACCCGGCCGAGCTGTTCGAGGGCGAGGGCGAGGGCGAAGTAGTCGCCGCCCATGCCGCCGAATTCCTCCGGGAAGGGCAGTCCGAAGAGGCCCATGTCCGCCATCTGGGAGACCACCTCGTAGGGGAAGCTGTGCTCTTCGTCGTGCTTGGCGGAGACCGGAGCCACCACTTCGTCGGCGAACTGGCGGACGGTGTCGCTGAGGTCCTGGTAGTCCTCGCTGAGTTCAAAATCTGGCATGGTGACTCCTTTGTCTGTGGTGCTGTCTGTGGTGCTGAAAGTGTGGAAGCTACTCCGCCGCGCCCATGGCGATAACGGCTTCTTCGATGGTGTCCTCGGCTGCGTTGTCCGGCGGAGCCGGTTCCGTCTGGTGAACGGGGTGGATGGTGGCCAGGACCTGGTCTGCCTTCACCAGTTCCCCGGAGGCGATACTGATGTGCACGGTCCCGTCCAGCGGGGCCACGAGCTGGTGCTCCATCTTCATGGCCTCCACCGCGAGCAGCACCTGCCCAGCGGTGACGGCGTCCCCGTTCTTCACGGAGACGGACACCACGGTGCCCGGCATCGGCGAGCGCACCGCGGGGTCGGCAGCGCCTTCCTCGCGTTCGACGGCGGCCAGCACCCGGGCCAGCTTGGCTTCGCGGCCCAGCGGTTCGAGCCGGCAGGACCAGCCGTCGTTGCCGAGAAAAACAAATTCCGGTGGGTCCTCCCGCTGATAGTCCTGCCCGGACCCCGCATGGGCGAACCGGAGTTCCCCGCCGTCGATCTCCAGGAAGACATCGTCACTGGACATCCCAATGACCCTCACCTCATGCTCGGGCCCGCCGTCGACGCGGACCCGAGCACTACCGAGATCGATGTTGCTGAGCCAAGTGACAGCCACGGTGGAGATTTTGCCGCCCGGGGCGCCGAAGCTCATGGTCCAGGCCGCCGGTGCACCCAGCCGCCACCCGGTGGTGGTGTCCCACGGCGAGCCGACCGTTTCCGGCGCCTCGGCGAGGACCCAGAACGGCATAGCCGCGGCGATCAGTTCGGCGTCGCCGGCCCGGCGGAACGTGAAGCCTGCCATTTTCCGTTCGATCAGGCCGGTATCGAGCCGGCCAGCCCGGACGTCGGCGTCGTTGATCAGCAGGCGCAGGTACTCGACGTTGGTGTCGATCCCCAGCGCGGTGTAGCGGGCGAGGGCGGTGTCGAGTTTGTCCAGGGCCGCCGTCCGGTCCCTGCCCCAGGCAATGACCTTGGAGATCATCGGGTCGTAGTCGCTGGAAATTTTCAGGCCCTCCAGCAGGGAGGAATCGATCCGGATGTCCGGATCGGCGGAGGCTGGTGTCAAGGCATCCAGGTCATCCATCGCGGTGAAGATCGTGCCGCGCTCATCCAGGAGCACCACCTCTCCGCCGGACGGCAGGAAATTCTTCTCCGGAACCTCGGCGTAGACGCGCGCCTCCACCGAGTGTCCGGTGAGGACGACGTCGTCCTGCCGGACGGTGAGTTTCTCTCCGGCGGCGATGCGCACCTGCCATTCGACGAGGTCGAGGCCGGTGACCATCTCGGTGACCGGGTGTTCGACCTGCAGGCGGGTGTTCATCTCCATAAAGAAGAATTCGTCCGGGGCGTTGTCGGAGACCAGGAACTCCACGGTGCCGGCGCCGGAGTAGTTGACGCTGCGGGCGGCGTTGCAGGCGGCATCGCCCAGACGGGCACGGATGTCCGCGCCGTCGGGCAGTGATTCCAGCAGCGGGGAAGGTGCCTCCTCGATGACCTTCTGGTGCCGGCGCTGCAGCGAGCACTCGCGCTCCCCCAGGTGGATGACGTTGCCGTGGTTGTCCGCCAGCACCTGGACCTCGATATGCCGCGGGGTGAGGACGAGCCGTTCCAGGAACAGGGTGTCGTCGCCGAAGGCGCTGGCCGCGACCCGGCGGGCGGTGACCAGGGTGGCTGCGAGGTCTTCGGGGCGCTCGACAATGTGCATGCCCTTTCCCCCGCCGCCGGCGGAGGGCTTGATCAGCAGCGGGAAGCCGACGCCGGCCGCGGCGTCGATCAGCTGGGCGTCCGTCATGCCGGGTTCGGCGATGCCCGGAACCACGGGCACGCCGTAGCCGGTGACATGGTTCTTGGACCGGATTTTGTCGCCCATGACATTGAGGGATTCGACGCCGGGACCGATGAACGTGATCTCCGCCTTTTCCAGGGCACGGGCGAAGTCGACGTTCTCGCTCAGGAAGCCGTAGCCCGGGTGCACGGCTTCGGCACCGGTGTCGCGGCAGGCCTGGATGATGGCCTCGATCTTGAGGTAGCTCTCGGCCGCCGCGGCGGGGCCGATCCGCACGGCGACGTCGGCCTCGCGCACGTGGCGGGCTCCGGCGTCGGCGTCGGAATAGACGGCGACCGAACGGATGCCCAGCACGCGCAGCGTGCGGATCACGCGGCAGGCGATCTCACCGCGGTTCGCGACGAGCACGGTGCCGAAGAGCGGCTTCGTGGGTGGCGTCGGGGAAGTTGTAGTCGGCGAAGAAAGAGTCGGCTCAGAAATAGTCACTGCTGGCTCACATCCGGAAAAGGCCGAAGGAGGTCTCCGGCAGCGGGGTGCGGGAGACGACGTCGAGCGCCAGTCCCAGGACGGTGCGGGTGTCCGCGGGGTCAATCACGCCGTCGTCCCAGAGGCGGGCGGTGGAATAGTAGGGGCTGCCTTGGTCCTCGTACTGCTGTTTGATCGGGGCTTTGAACGCGTCCTCGTCCGCGGCGGACCATTCCTCGCCCCGGGCCTCGTACTGGTCCCGTTTCACGGTGGCGAGCACGCTGGAGGCCTGGTTGCCGCCCATCACGGAGATCCGGGACGCCGGCCACATCCAGAGGAAGCGCGGCGAGTAGGCCCGGCCGCACATGGAGTAGTTGCCCGCACCGAAAGACCCGCCGATCACCACGGTCAGTTTGGGGACCCGGGCGGTGGCGACGGCGGTGACCATCTTGGCGCCGTTTTTGGCGATGCCGCCCTGTTCGTAGTCCTTGCCGACCATAAAGCCGGAGAGGTTCTGCAGGAAGATCAGCGGGATGCCGCGCTGGTCGCAGAGCTCAATGAAGTGGGCTCCCTTGAGCGAGGATTCGCTGAACAGCACACCGTTGTTGGCCACGATCCCCACGGGGTGGCCGTGCAGCTTCGCGAAACCCGTGACCAGGGTGGTGCCGTAGTTCTTCTTGAATTCGTGGAAGCGGCTGCCGTCCACCAGCCGGGCGATGACCTCGCGCACGTCGTACTGTGCGTTGACGTCGGTGGGGACGGCGCCGTACAGCTCCTCCAGGTCAGCCAGGGGTTCGACGACCGTATCGATGTCCCAGGCGGGGGCGGATGGGCGGGGCAGGGTGGAGACGATGTCGCGGACGATCTGGAGGGCATGCTCATCGTTCTCGGCCAGGTGGTCCGTGACCCCGGAGATTTTCGAGTGCACGTCGCCGCCGCCGAGTTCCTCCGCCGTGACGATCTCCCCGATCGCGGCTTTCACCAGCGGCGGGCCGCCCAGGAAGATGGTGCCCTGGTTGCGGACGATCACGGTCTCGTCGCTCATCGCCGGGACGTATGCGCCGCCGGCCGTGCAGGAACCCATTACGGAGGCGATCTGCGGGATCTTCGCCGCGGACATTTTGGCCTGGTTGAAGAAGATCCGGCCGAAGTGCTCCTTGTCCGGGAAGACCTCGTCCTGCTTGGGCAGGAAGGCCCCGCCCGAGTCCACGAGGTAGATGCAGGGCAGCCGGTTCTCGAGGGCGATTTCCTGGGCCCGAAGGTGCTTCTTGACCGTCATCGGGTAATAGGTGCCGCCTTTGACCGTGGCGTCGTTGGAGATGACCAGCACCTGGCGGCCGTGCACAAGGCCGATCCCGGCGATGACACCTGCACCGGGCGAATCGTCGTTGTACATGCCGTTGGCGGCCAGCGGCGCGATCTCCAGGAAGGGGCTGCCGTCATCCAGCAGCTGGTCGATGCGTTCGCGCGGCAGGAGTTTGCCGCGGGCCACATGGCGTTCCCGGGACTTTTCCGGTCCGCCCAGGGCTGCCGTGGCGAGGCGTTCCTTCAGCTCGCGGGCCAGCCCCAGCTGGGCCTCGCGGTTCGCGGCGAAGGCGGCGCTCGTGGCGTCCACCTGGCTGGCGATTGTCTCCATTGACTGCTTCCGTTCCGGGCCTTCATGCTGGGGGCCTCAATTGCAACCGTTCCAGCCACTTCGGTTAGTACCGCATAACTGAGATTTAGGTTAGTCTCTATTAACTGTGATGTCCAACACAGCACCCTGCGCGACGCCGCGCGGGCGGCTGGTTCACAAGACGAGGAATGTGCCGGTGACCGACCCCAGCCAGACGAACCAGACCGGCGCCCCGCCTGCGGCCGTCCTGCCCCCGACGCCGCTGCCACCCACCACCCAGCGTGGCCAGGCCAAGGAGAACCGCCGCCAGGCGCTGCTGTCCTCAGCGGCCGCCCTGTTCGCCGTCGACGGCTTCAACCGGGTGTCCTTGGAGGACCTGGGCGCCGCGGCCGGCGTCAGCGGGCCGGCGGTCTACCGACATTTTGCGGGTAAACAGGCCGTCTTGGGGGCGCTGCTGCTGAGCGTCAGCCAGGATCTGCTCGACGGCGGCCGGCGGGTGGTTGCCGATTCCGACGGCGCCGCCGTTGCGCTGCGCAGCCTGGTCGAGTTCCATGTGGACTTCGCGCTCAACAATCCCGACGTCATCCGCGTGCAGGACCAGGACTTCAGCAACCTCGCCGACGACGACCAGGCCGAGGTCCGCACCCTGCAACGCAACTATGTGGAGCTGTGGGTCGACGTCCTGTCCGGGCTGCACCCCGACACCGAGGATGCCGAACTCCGGATGCGCGCCCACGCCACGTTCGGACTGATCAACTCCACCCCGCACTCGGTGCGCAGCCACGGGCGGCGGATCGCGGTCAAGCGGGCCCGGCCTCTCCTGCAGAGTATGGCACTGGCGGCACTGATGGCCCCGGCCGTCCCCGGCCTGCCCGGCTGAGCCAAGAGCACCGCGGCGCCCCCGTTCGCCTCCGCGGGTTCCCGCCGTCGGCGGTCCGGGGGCACTTTGGCGCGAACACGCCGGGAACCAGGGCCCCGACGTCGGACATCGCGCCCAAAGTGCCCCCGGGCGGAGAAGCGCCGGTGGCCGCGCCGCCTCCTGGAAGGGCAGCCACCAGGCTTACACTTCCAGTCAGGCAACAGGGCACCAGGGCTTTGGCAGCCGTGGTCAATTGACTTACTGTTCATTCCAATTCAACCGGCAAGAAGGGGTTCGAGTGGCGGCATTACGCGACCCGGACTTCTGGGGGGATGATGGCCGTCTCGGCGTCATTACCCAAGGGGCCTGGACCAATCGCCTGATTCTGGTTTATCCGGACGCCCTTGGGACCTGGACCTTCATAGCAAGCTCTTCTGCGGAAGAAGAGATGCTGGATTTCTACCCAATATCGGACCAAGCCGCTGGAGAAGTCATTGCCGAACTGGGCATCGTCTGGTTGGCCCGAAACCTGCAAGAGAACCAACTTGAAGACCTGAACTTTGACCAGAGGTCACATCTGGGCGAGGACGCATCCATACGTGGAATGCTGACTGAAGCAATCAAGAGACTCTTCAGGAAAAAATAGACAGGCGGGGCGTCAAGCATGCCACCCTGTTGCCGGCACCCACGGATTGAAGCCTAACGAGCCGCTTCCGCCAGACTTACAAAAGGGTGAGCACAAGCATTGGTGCTGTGGCCTGCCCGCGCTCCGGGGGCACTTTGGCGCGGACACGCCGGGAACCAGGGCTCCGACGTCGAACGTTGGCCGCAAAGTGCCCCCGGACGGCAAATACGCCGCCGCCACGTACTCCAGACAACAAAACTGCCGGCCGCCCCTGGGCAGGGGCGGCCGGGAGCTCTGAGCTTGGGTCGCCTAAACCATGGCAAGCGCCATGCCCGGGTCGGACAGGATGGCGCCGAGGTCCTGCAGGAAGCGTGAGCCCTGCTCGCCGTCCACCAGGCGGTGGTCGAAGGACAGGCTGAGCGTCATGACCTGGCGCAGCGCCACCTCGTCCTGATACTCCCAGGGCATCTTCCGCACCGCACCGAGCGCCAAAATCGCGGCCTCGCCCGGGTTGAGGATGGGGGTGCCGGCATCGATGCCGAAGACGCCGATGTTGGTGATGGAGATGGTGCCCCCGGAGAGCTCGGCAGGAGCGGTCTTGCCCGCGCGTGCCGTGTCCGTCAGCTCGGTCAAGGCGGTGGAGAGCTCCAGCAGGGACATCCGGTCGGCGTCCTTGATGTTCGGCACGGTCAGGCCGCGCGGCGTGGCGGCCGCGATGCCCAGGTTCACGTAGTTGTACTGCACGATCTCCTGCTTGGCCTCGTCCCAGCGGGTGTTGAGCGTTGGGTGGTTGCGCAGGGCGATGAGCACGGCCTTTGCCACGACGGTCAGCGGCGTGAGCTTGTAGCCGGCAAACGCGCGGCTGGCCTTGAGCTTCGCCAGCAGTTCCATGGTCGGGGTGACGTCGACGGTGAGGAACTCCGTCACGTGCGGTGCGGTGAAGGCGCTGGAAACCATGGCGGCGGCAGTGAACTTCCGGACGCCCTTGATCGGGGTCCGGGTTTCCCGCTCGCCCTGCGCCGGAGCCTGCGCGGACACACCGGCCAGGTCCTGCGGTGCCACCGGCAGGTCTCCCCCTCCGACGAAGTTGCGCACATCGTCGCGGGTGATGAGTCCGTGCTCACCGGTACCGGTGACGGCTGCGAGGTCGACGCCGAGATCCTTGGCCAGCTTTCGCACCGGCGGCGTGGACCGCGGGCGCTCCGCGGACCGGGGCACGGCAGGCAGTGCCTCCGCAACCGCCGGGGCGGGCGCGACCGGCTCAACCACCGGGGCGGGCGCGACCGGCTCAACCACCGGGGCGGGCGCGGCGTCGGCCACGGCGGGGGCGGCGAAGCTGCGGGCGCGGCGGGCGGGCCGGCCGGAGTTCTCCAGGACGGCGCCGTAGCCAACGAGGTTCGGTTCACGCTTGGCCGGCGCGTCCGCACCGGAACCGCCGGCGGAACCGCCGTCGTCGCCCTCCACTTCGAAGGAAACGATCGGCTTGCCGACCTCGACGACGGTGCCGGGCTGTTCGTGGAGGGCCGCGACCACACCGGCGAACGGCGAGGGCAGCTCGACGACGGCCTTGGCCGTTTCGACCTCCGCGATGATCTGGTTGAGCGCGACGGTATCCCCCACCGCGACCTTCCACGCGACGATTTCCGATTCAGTGAGACCCTCGCCGAGGTCCGGCAGCCTGAATTCCTTGATCATGGTGGCGCTCATCCTTCCAGCCCGCTCAGGGAGTTGGGGCGGCCCAGGGCACGGTCCACGCCGTCCAGGATCCGGTCCAGACCCGGGAGGTGGTGCATTTCAAGCTTCGAATAGGGGTACGGGACGTCGAAGCCGGTGACCCGGACCGGGGCAGCCTCGAGGTGGTAGAAACAGCGTTCGGTGATGCTGGCGGCAACCTCGGCGCCGATGCCGCCGGTCTGGGAGGCTTCATGGGTGATGACCAGCCGGCCGGTCTTCCGGACCGAGGCCTCCAGCGTGGCGAAGTCCAGCGGGGCGAGCGAGCGCAGGTCGATGACTTCGATCGACACGCCCTCGTCCGCGGCGGCGAGGGCGGCGTCCTTGGCCGTCTTGACGAGCGGGCCGTACGCCACAAGCGTCACGTCCGTGCCTTCGGCGACCACACGGGCCTTCTCCAGGGACAGGGCGGCACCGAGGTCAAGGGCCTCGTCCACCTCACCCTTGTCGTGGTAGCGGCGCTTGGGTTCGAAGTACAGCACCGGATCATCCGAGGCGATGGCCTGCTGGATCATCGTGTAGGCGTCCTGGGGGTTGGAGACGCTGATGACGCGCAGCCCCGAGGTGTGGGTGAAGTAGGCCTCCGGCGATTCGGAGTGGTGTTCCGGAGAGCCGATGCCGCCGCCGAAGGGCACGCGGATGGTGATGGGCATCTTCACCGCGCCCTGGGTCCGGTAGTGCATCTTGGCGACCTGGCTGACGATCTGGTCGAACGCCGGGTAGATGAAACCGTCGAACTGGATCTCCACCACCGGGCGGTAGCCGCGGTACGCGAGTCCGACGGCGGTGCCCATGATGCCGGACTCGGCGAGCGGGGTGTCCACCACACGGTGCTTCCCGAAGTCCTTCTGCAGGCCGTCGGTAACGCGGAAGACACCGCCGAGGGCGCCGATGTCCTCGCCCATGAGGATCACCTTGGGATCATTTTCCAGGGACTTGCGCAGGCCCGAATTGATGGCTCGGGCAAAGGTCATCTGCGTCATCAGCGTGCACCTTCTTCAGAAGCGGCCTCTGCGGGATCGCGGAAGGAAGCCAGGTAACGGGAATAGTGGTCCTGCTGGCGCTCCAGCGTGGAATGGGGGGTGCTGTAGACGTGCTTGAAGATGTCCATCGGCGCCGGCTCGGGCATGTTGATGGTGCCCGCCCGCAGCGCCTTGGCAACGGCGTCGGCCTTGGCGGCGACGGCGGTTTCGAGGTCCTCGGTGAGCAGCCCCTTGCGTTCCAGCAGCGACTTCAGCCGGGCGATCGGGTCCTTGGCCGCCCAGTCCTCAAGCTCGTTGGCGTCACGGTAGCGGGTGGGGTCATCCGCCGTCGTGTGCGGGCCCATACGGTAGGTGACGGCCTCGATGAAGGTGGGACCGCCGCCGCGGCGCGCGCGGTCGATGGCGATGCGGGTTGCGGCCATCACGGCCAGGACATCGTTGCCGTCCACGCGCATACTGGGGATGCCAAAGCCGGCGGCGCGGTCCGCGATCTGGATGTGGGACTGCAGCCGGACCGGCTCGGAAATGGCCCAGTGGTTGTTCTGGCAGAAGAAGACCACCGGGGACTGGAAGCTGGCGGCGAACACCAGGGCCTCGTTGACATCGCCCTCGCTAGTGGCGCCGTCGCCGAAGTAGGCCACGGCGACCGAATCGGCGCCGTCGTTCTGTATTCCCATCGCGTAGCCGGTGGCGTGCAGGGTCTGGGCGCCGATGATGATCTGCTGTGTTGCGACGTTGACCGTGTACGGGTCCCAGCCCGCCAGGGCATTGCCCCGCCAGGCCTTGACGATGTCCTCCGGGTTGACCCCGCGGCAGTACGCGACGCCGTTGTCGCGGTAGCTGGGGAACACGAAATCATCGTCGCGGAGGGCCCGGGCCGAGCCGATCTGGGCGGCCTCCTGGCCCAGCAGCGGCGGCCAGAGCGCGAGTTCGCCCTGGCGCTGCAGCGCGGTGGCCTCGGTATCGATCCGGCGGATGACCACCATGTCTTCGTAGAGCGCACCGAGCTGCTCATCGGTGACATCCTGGAGCCAGGGATCGAACTCGGGATGGCTTACCCGTTCTCCCCCGGGAGTGACGAGCTGGACGAGATCCCCGCCTGTCCGCCTGTTTGATTCTGCACTGTTCCCGGGGCCACCGGCGGCAATGCCGCTCTTGCCCGCGTCGTCGGTAAACACAGTTGTCCGCACCTTCTGACGTCGTCTGACCGGTGCTCGCAGGACTCGTGATCCCGGTGCGCGCCGGCCGCCCGGGCGCCGTTGCCCCGGATATCTGTGACCCTACTCACAATGCCCATTGGGTACAACCACCCGCAAAGAAGTTGAGCATTCTGCACTGTCTGGCAGTTTGGCACCGTGCTAATCTTGCGCATTATGCAACCCTTGGATGGCACCGACACCCGCCTGCTTTCGGCCATGGCCCGGGATCCCCGGCGGACCGTCGTGGCGCTGGCCCAGAAACTGGGATTGTCGCGGAATACCGTGCAGGCCCGGATGGCGCAGCTGGAGAAGAAGCACGTCTTCCTGTCCTTTGAGCGCCGCATCAATCCGGCCTCGCTGGGCTACCCGCTGATGGCATTCATCTCGGTGCACGTCCAGCAGCAGAAGCTCGGCCAGCTGGCGGCGGAACTGGCCGATATTCCGGAGATCCTGGAGGGCTACGGCCTGACCGGCTCGGCGGACCTGCTGCTGCGGGTGGTGGCCCTCGACGCCGAGGACCTCTTCCGGATCAACGGCAAGATCCTGGCCTGCGACGGCGTGGACCGGACGGACACTGCCCTGGCCATGAGCGAGATGATCCCCTTCCGGATCCAGCCGCTGCTGGAACGTGGCTCCGCCGAAGGCTGAGGATTCCGCCGGACGCCAAACGGCAGGAGCCCCCATGCTGTTGCATGGGGGCTCCTGCCGTCTGTCAGCCGGTGTGGATCACCAGCGGGTGATGCCTTAGTGGTCGGTGGCCTTTTCGGCGCCCACGCCCGTGAGGGAGCGGACTTCCATTTCGGCCTGCTTGGTGGTGTCTTCCAGCCTCTTGTCGAGCACCGAACCGAGCCATCCCAGGAAGAACGCGAGCGGGATGGAGACGATGCCGGGGTTGCTGAGCGGGAAGATCGCGAAGTTGGCGCCCGGGATCATGGACGTCTTGGCACCGGAGACCACCGGGGACAGCGCGATCAGGATGATCGCCGAGCCGAGCCCGCCGTACATGCTCCAGATGGCGCCCTGGGTGGTGAACTTACGCCAGAACAGCGAGTACAGGATGGTGGGCAGGTTGGCCGATGCCGCCACCGCGAAGGCGAGCGCCACGAGGAACGCCACGTTCTGTCCGTTGGCGAAAATGCCGCCGGCAATGGCCAGGAGACCAATCACGATGACGGTCTTGCGGGCCACCTTGACCTCGGTGGCCGGGTCAGCCTTGCCCTTGGCAATGACGCTGGCGTAGATATCGTGGGCGAACGATGCCGCCGCGGTGATCGTCAGGCCGGCGACGACGGCCAGGATGGTGGCGAACGCCACGGCCGAGATGAAGCCGAGCAGCAGCGGGCCACCGAGGTGGAACGCCAGCAGCGGTGCCGCGGAGTTGACGCCGCCCGGAGCAGCCTTGATCGTTTCAGCGCCCACCAGCGCCGCAGCACCGTAGCCCAGGACCAGCGTGAACAGGTAGAACAGGCCGATCAGCCAGATGGACCAGACCACGGACTTGCGGGCTTCCTTGGCGGTCGGGACCGTGTAGAAGCGCATGAGCACGTGGGGCAGGGCCGCGGTGCCGAGCACGAGGGCCAGGCCCAGGGACATGAAGTCGAGCTTGGAGGTTTCGGTCTTGCCGTACTGCATGCCCGGGTTCAGGATGTTCGGGTTGCCCGAGGTTTCCACCGCTCCGCCGAGCAGGTCGGAGAGGTTGAAGCCGTAAATAGCGAGGACCCAGAAGGTCATCACGGCAGCGCCGGCGATCAGGAGCATGGCCTTGATGATCTGGACCCAGGTGGTGCCCTTCATGCCGCCGATCAGTACGTACATGATCATCAGGGCGCCGACGACGATGATGACCAGCGCCTGTCCGCCCCAGTCACTGATGCCCAGCAGCAGGGAGATCAGGCTGCCGGCTCCGGCCATCTGGGCCAGGAGGTAGAAGAAGCAGACCGCGAGGGTGGAGATGGCGGCTGCGATGCGCACGGGGCGCTGCTTGAGCCGGAAGGAGAGAACATCGGCCATGGTGAACTTGCCGGTATTGCGGAGCAATTCGGCCACGAGCAGCAGGGCGACGAGCCAGGCGACCAGGAAGCCGATGGAGTACATAAAGCCGTCGTAGCCGTTGATGGCGATGGCGCCGGTGATGCCGAGGAACGAGGCCGCGGACAGGTAGTCGCCGGCGATGGCGGTGCCGTTCTGCGGCCCGGTGAAGGACCGTCCGGCGGCGTAGTAGTCCGCGGCCGTCTTATTGTTTCGGCTTGCCTTGATCACGATGATCATGGTGACCGCCACGAACAGGGCGAAGATGCCCATGTTCAGCAGCGTGGTTTCCTTGAGATCCGCAACGTTCACTGCGGGGACCATAAACGTCATTTCTCTACCCCGCTGATCTGGTTGCCGTGCTTGTCGAACTCGTGGCCTTCGATTTCATGGCGGATTTCCGCTGCGATCGGGTCCAGCCTCCGGTTCGAGTAGCTGACGTACCAGCCGGTGATGGCGAACGTGGTCACGAACTGAAGCAGGCCCATGATCAGGCCGATGTTGATGTTGCCCCAGACCTTGGTGGACATGAACTCCACCGCATAGTCGGCCAGCAGGACATAGGCGAAGTACCAGAGCAGGAATGCAATGGCCATCGGAAAGACAAAGCTGCGGTGACGTTTGCGCAGTTCCTGGAACCGCTCCGTCGACTGGACTTCCTTGAAGTCCACGGCCGCCGTAGCGTCCGTTTCTTGGGCTTCGTGACCCATCGTTCCTCCTCATTGAGACTGGCGAGTCCACACCGGCTTGCTTTGACCTGCTCCGAACAGCCCACGGGCCAATGTGACTGCTATCACTGTCTCCCGTGATGCGGCCAACCAACAGAACCGCCCGGCCCTGCGTCGCTCAGCGGTCGGGATGCTGCGGTCAGCGGTGCCTCCAGCACGGTCCGGCGCCCGAACGGCCGTCGCCCGGCGGGCGCCGCGATACGCTGGGCCCATGCCCGACTCTCCCCTGTTCACCGCCGCCGCCATCGCCGTGATCGCAGCGGCGATCGCCGTCGTCGTCGCCGTTGGGCTCAAGGTGCTCCGCTCCTTCAGGGACCTTGGCACCGACGCGGAGCGGGCCACCTACAAGACGCTGCACGCGGCCTCGCGCGCCGGCCAGCATCTGCGGACCGGGCTCAATCCGACCGGCGCCGCCAAGGCCAGCCGGCAGCTGCGCAGCCTGCTGGGCTGCGACGCGCTGGCGATAGCCGACACGTCCGGTGTCCTCGCCTGGGACGGGGCCGGGGAGGAGCTCAAGCCGCTCCTGATGGAACTGTCGGCGGGAGTGCTCGACGGCGGCCATACCGCCGTGATCCCGGCCGGCGAGGTGCAGGAACTGGCCCAGGGCCAGGGCACCGTGGCCACCCGCACGGACGTGGAACGCGGCGCGGTGATCGCCCCGATCAAAACGGGGACCAGGGTGGTGGGCGTGGTGGCCGCCTTCGCCCCGGCGGTGGGCTCCGGCCTGGTCCGGGCCACCAGCGAGGTGGCCGACTGGGTGGCCACGCAGGTGGAACTGGCCGAACTCGACGCGTCGCGCACGCTGCTGATGGAGGCCGAGGTGCGCGCCCTCCGGGCCCAGATCAGCCCGCACTTCATCTACAACTCCCTGAACGCGATCGCTTCCTTCATCAACACGGACCCGGTCCGGGCGCGCGAGCTGGTGGTGGAGTTCGCGGACTTCACGCGCTACTCCTTCCGCCGGCATGGTGACTTCACCACGCTCGCCGAGGAACTGCGCTGCATCGACCGCTACCTGCTGCTGGAACGTGCCCGGTTCGGCGACCGCGTGCAAGTGAGCCTGCGGATCGCCCCCGAAGTGCTCAGCACCGTGATCCCGTTCCTGAGCCTGCAGCCGCTGGTGGAAAACGCCGTCCGGCACGGTCTCGAGGCGAAAGAGGGACCGGGCCACATCTCCATTACGGCCAACGATTCCGGCGCCTTCGCCGAGGTGACCATCGAGGATGACGGCGTGGGCATGGATCCGGAGCAGTTGCGGGCGGTCCTCGCCGGGCACGGCGAGGGCGATCACGTCGGGCTGCGCAACGTCGATGCCCGGCTGCGGCAGGTCTACGGCGACGACAACGGGCTGGTGATCGAGACGGCGCCCGGGGAAGGCACGCTGATCACCATGCGCGTCCCCAAGTCGCAGCCCCGCCACGATGCCTGAGCCTGCGGCCGGCTGCCGTGCCTGCGGCAGTAGTCTTGATCCATGATTAACGTCCTCGTCGCCGACGACGAGCTGCCCGCTGTTGAGGAATTGGCCTTCCTGCTCGGCCGGGACGACCGGATCGGCACCATCTACCGCGCGTCCTCCGGGACCGAGGCCCTGCGAGCCCTCGAGGCCGAGGCTGTCGACGCCGTCTTTCTGGACATCCACATGCCGGCCCTCTCCGGCCTGGACATCGCGCGCGTCATCTCGCGCAGCAGCAGGCCGCCCGCGGTGGTTTTCGTCACTGCCGATGAGGACTGCGCCCTGGAAGCCTTCGAGCTGGCCGCCGTGGACTACCTCCTAAAACCCGTCCGCGCCGAGCGGCTGGCGAAGTCGATCGGCCGGATCAGCGAACTGCTCAAGGAGGGCGCCCCGCGGCCGGAGATGATCACCGTGGACCTCGGCGGCACCACCAAGATGATCCGCCGCGAGGATGTCACCTATGTCCAGGCCCAGGGCGACTACGCCAGGCTGCACACCGCGGACGCCAGCTACCTCATCCGCGTTCCGCTGGCCGACCTGGAACAGCAATGGGCCGAAGCAGGGTTTATCCGCATCCACCGGTCCTACCTCATCGCGCTGAACCATGTCAGCCACATGAAGCTCGCCGCCGCCCGTCCCAGCGTCACCGTGACGGGTGCCGAACTGCCAATCAGCCGGCGGCACCTGCCGTCAGTGCGGGAGAAGCTTGAGGCGACCCGGATCCGGCCGCAGGCATGACCCGCGTCCGCGTCACCGCGCCCCGCAGCGTCCGGGCTGGCGGCATCACGGCAGGCAGCGCCACAGCGGGCAGCGTCACGGCAGGCAGCGCCAGTCAGGGCGGCAGCGCGGTGACGGCCGCGAGGTTGGCCGCCGCTTCCCGCGAGGCCGCCGAGGAATCCGACGCCGGCCAGGTGTTTGTCCGCTCGTTGATCCGCTCGCAGCTGCGGCTCGGGGTGGTGGTGGCCGCGGGATTCCTGCTGATCCTGGCCGCGTTCCCGCTGATGCTGGGGCTGGTCCCCGGGCTCGCGGAGTCCACGATCATGGGCCTGCCCTTCGACTGGGTGCTGCTGGGCGCGGGGATCTACCCGGTGGTCGGGCTCAGCGCGTGGCTGTATATCCGGACGGCGGCCCGGAACGAGTCCCGCTACCGGGATCTCGTCGGGGACAAGTGAGGCGTCCGTGAACCCGGCCGTCGCCATCGCAGCGTTCGCCGCAGTCTCGCTGGCCACGGCGGGCATCGGTTTCTACGGGCTGCGGATCTCGCGCACCACCGGGGACTTCTACGTAGCGTCCCGGACGGTGCGGCCCTGGTGGAACGCCTCGGCGATCGGCGGCGAATACCTGTCAGCGGCGAGCTTCCTGGGCGTAGCCGGGCTCATCCTGCTCTCCGGCACGGACGCCCTCTGGTTTCCGGTGGGATACACCGCGGGCTACCTGATGCTGCTGCTCTTCGTCGCCGCCCCGCTCCGCCGTTCCGGCGCCTACACGATTCCCGACTTCACCGAAGCGCGGCTCGATTCCCGGGTGGTCCGCAGCGTCACGAGCGTCGTCGTCGTCATTGTCGGCTGGCTCTATATCGTCCCGCAGCTCCACGGCGCGGCGCTGGCCATCCGGATCACCACCGGGCTGCCGGCGTGGGTGGGGATGGTGGCGGTGGTCGTCGTCGTGTGCGTCACGGTCGTCGCGGGCGGCATGCGGTCCATTACCTTTGTCCAGGCGTTCCAGTACTGGCTGAAATTAACGGCGCTGGCGGTGCCGATCCTGTTCATCGTCTTCGTACTGGCGGACTCCGGGACTCCCGCGGTGGCGGAGGGCTCCGTGAACCCCACCGGCGCGGCCCCGGCCGGCATGTACCAAAATGTTTCCCTGCTGGTGGCGCTGCTGTTCGGGACGCTGGGCCTGCCGCACGTGCTGGTGCGCTTCTACACGAACCCGGACGGGCAGTCGGCCCGCCGGACCACCCTGATAGTGCTGGGCCTCTTGTCGGTCTTCTACCTGTTCCCGACGGCGTACGGGCTGATCGGCCGGGTGTTCGCCCCGCACCTGGCGCAAAGCGGGCAGGCCGATGCACTGGTGCTGTTGCTGCCCGGGGAGCTGGTTGGCGGGATGGCCGGTGACCTGCTGTCCGCGCTGGTGGTGGCCGGAGCGTTCGGCGCGTTCCTGTCCACGACCTCCGGGTTGGTGGTCTCGCTCGCCGGGGTGATCAGCCAGGACCTGTTCGGCGGCAGCGTCCAGGGCTTCCGCCGGGCGGCCGTGATTTCCGCGGTGGTCCCGCTGGGCATCGCGTCCATGACGGGTTCGCTCGCGCTGGCCGGGAGCGTGGGGATGGTGTTTGCCTTTACCGCGTCGACGATCTGTCCGGTGCTGCTGCTGGGCATTTGGTGGCGCGGACTGACCGACGCCGGGGCGATCGCCGGCATGGTGACGGGGGCCGTGCTGTGCGGCGGGGCGATGGTGGCCGGAGCCTGGCTGAGTCCCGGCGGGACCCCGCCCTGGCTGGCGCAGCCCGCTGCCTGGACGGTGCCGGCAGCGTTTGCCGTGATGGTCATGGTCTCCCGTGCCACCCGCGGCCGCGTGCCGCGGACCATCACCCGGCTCATGACCCGGCTGCATACACCGGAACGGCCGTTGGTCACCGAGCGCTGACGCTCAGTCGATGGCGGCCATCAGCTCGACGACGCGGTCCAGGAAGGCGTCCACCTGGTTTTCCTCGTAGCCGTCCTTGCCGACGGCGGGCCGGAACACAGCGCGGCGCACATTGTCCACGCTCAGCGGCTTGTCCTCTTCGAGGTAGCCGATCAGATCGTGGCAGAGGTCATCCACGTCCGTGGTGTTGTAGCTGCGTGCCTTGGCCTTGGCCGGACGCCGGAAACGCTCGCCGTCGGGGCGGTGCAGCCGTCCGCGGAGCAGGCCGGCCAGCCGGCCGATCTCGCGCAGCCAGGCGTCCTCGCCGCGTTCGGCGACCAGTTCGTCGCGCTCCCGCAAGGCGAGGGCGTCCTCCAGGCGGTCCAGAGCGGCGTCCACGTCGGATGCGGCATAGCCGCCCTTGACGGGGTCAAAGGAGACTGCCCGGACGTCCGCGCTCTTGACCGGCCGGGCGGCGGAACGGGGCGATTCGAAGGACACCCGTGCCCGCTGCATGAACTGGTCCACTTGCTTGGCGTTGTAGCCGTACTGATTCCGCTGCACGCGGTCAAAGGAAGCAGGAATCTGCCGTTGAATGTCCACTGTTAGTTTTGTTTCCTTCAATGCCGTTCGGCTGGTTTGCCCGGCACCATTCTAGGGCCGGAGGACGGAAGCGGAAGTTCCTCACGCGCCGGCAAAGATTGAGTAGAGGATAAAGGCTACCGGGGATGCGAAGACGATCGAGTCCAGGCGGTCCATGACCCCGCCGTGGCCGGGCAGGATGCTGCTCATGTCCTTGATGCCGAGTTCGCGCTTGACCATGGATTCGGAGAGGTCCCCTGCGGTGGCTGCGGCAACCATGCCCACGGCCAGCACCACTCCCACCCACCAGGGCCTGTCCAGCAGGAAAACGGCGGCGAGAACACCAACTGCCGTGGCCCCGCCCATCGAACCGGCGAAGCCTTCCCAGCTTTTTTTGGGGCTGATCTTCGGCGCCATCGGGTGCTTGCCGAGCGAGGCGCCAACAAGGTACCCGAAGGTGTCGTTGGCCACCACCAGCAGCAGCAGGGTGGCGATCTGCCACGCTCCCGGCGGAACAACGCCGTCGGGCCACAGCCCCACGGGCGTCTCCCCCACGAACGTGTGCAGCGGCAGCACGGCGAAGCTGATCAGGAACGGGACCCAGGCCAGCGTGAAGACGCCGGCGAAGATGCTGCGCGCGGATCCTGCGGCGCCCTCGAGGGACCGCCAGATCAGCGCGGCAACGCTGCTGAGCATCATCGCGAACAGGAGGCTTTCGAGGCCGCCGAAGTAGGCCGCGGCCGGCATCGCAACCGTTCCTGTCATCACCGGAATGATCGGCAGCCGGGTGCCCGAGGTCTCCAGTGCGCGGAAAACTTCCCAGACACCGAAGATCGCGAAGGTGGTGACAATGAGCACAAACCCCAGCGGAAGGAACAATAGTCCGCCAAGGACGAAGATGAGCATGCCGAGGCCCACAGCGGTGGCGGCGGGAAGATTCCTGCCGGCCTTCGGCGTCGGGTTCCTCCGCTGCTTCCCCCGTACCCGGAGGTGCGCTCCGGGGTCCCCCTGTTCCTGCGCCATCAGACCTCGAGCAGCTCGGCTTCCTTGCGCTTGAGAAGCTCGTCGATGCCGTCGACGTGGGCCTTGGTGATGGCGTCCAGTTCCTTTTCGCCGCGGCTGCCCTCGTCCTCGCCGGCTTCCCCGTCCTTGACCAGCTTGTCCAGGGTTTCCTTGGCCTTGCGGCGGATGTTGCGGATGGACACCTTGGCGTCCTCGCCCTTGGACTTGACGATCTTGACGTATTCCTTGCGGCGCTCGGCCGTCAGGTCCGGAATGGTGATCCGGATGACGTTGCCGTCGTTGGAGGGGTTGGCTCCCACTTCGGAGTCGCTCAGGGCACGCTCGATGTCGCGCAGGGCGGTCTTGTCGAACGGCGTGATGAGGATGGTGCGGGCGTCCGGGATGGCAAAGGAAGCCAGCTGCTGCAACGGCGTGGGTGAGCCGTAGTAGTCCACCAGCACTTTGTTGTAGAGGCCCGGGTTGGCGCGGCCGGTGCGGATCGAGGCGAAGTCTTCCTTGGCTACTTCAACCGCCTTGTCCATCTTGTCCCCGGCTTCGAGCAAGGTTTCTTCGATCACGATCTCTCCTCAGAAATTGGTGCACCCGCCGCTGGCGGGGTGCTGCACGGTCTTGGTGGCGTTCCGCCTGCTGGCCCCGGGCTTCGAGGTGCGGAAATGTCCTGAAAACATCCTAGCCGCTGCTAGGGGGTGACGACGGTGCCCAGGTCCTCGCCCAGGATGGCCCGGGTGACGTTGCCCTCGCCTTCCATGCCGAACACCACCATGGTGAGGTTGTTGTCCTTGCACATGGTCATGGCGGTCTGGTCCATCACGCGGATGTCGCGGCGCAGCGCATCATCGTAGCTGAGGTGGTGCAGCTTCTCGGCCGTGGGGTCCTTCTTCGGGTCCGCGGTGTAGACGCCGTCGACCCCGCTCTTGGCCATAAGGACGACGTCGGCGTGGACCTCCATGGCACGCTGGGCGGCCACGGTGTCGGTGGAGAAGTACGGCAGTCCGGCGCCGGCGCCGAAGATGACCACACGGCCCTTTTCCATGTGGCGGATGGCGCGGCGGGGAATGTACGCCTCGGCGACCTGGCCCATGGTGATGGCGCTCTGCACACGGGTTTCGACGCCGGCCTGTTCCAGGAAGTCCTGGAGGGCCAGGCAGTTCATGACCGTGCCGAGCATGCCCATGTAGTCGGCGCGGGAACGGTCCATGCCGCTCTGCGACAGTTCGGCGCCGCGGAAGAAGTTTCCACCGCCGACGACGATCGCAACCTCGACGTCGGGGACTGCCGCGGCGATCTGCTTGGCCACGCCGCGGACTGTATCGGGATCGACGCCCAGCTTGCCGCCGCCGAAGACCTCGCCGGAAAGCTTCAACAGGACTCGGCGCCGGCTCTTCTTTGGCTGGGCTGAAGTAGTGACGGTTTCCATGGTGCCTTCCCGTTGGTGAACTCTGCAAAAGGTTATCGTGCCGGGGGCCAAAGGAGTCATTCGGCCCGGACCCGGATTTTCCTGGACTGCCCGGATCTACCCGGGACTACCCGGTTTTTCCGGGACGGTGTCCCGGGTGCATGCAAAAGGGGTGGCCACCGCAGTGACCACCCCCTCAGCGTGTCTGACTAGTGTCTGACTAGGAACCGACGCGGAAACGCGTGAATGCGGTGCCCTTGACGCCGGCCTCTTCGAGGACCTGCGCGACAGACTTCTTGGCATCCTTGGCGAATGCCTGGTCGAGGAGGACCTCGCCCTTGTAGAAGCCCGTGACGCGGCCTTCCACAATCTTGGTCATTGCTGCTTCGGGCTTGCCTTCAGCCTTGGCGGTCTCCTCGGCAATGCGACGCTCGGACTCGACGAGCTCGGCCGGAACATCCTCGCGGGAGAGGTAGTTCGGGGACATCGCGGCAATGTGGACGGCGACGTCGTGGGCTGCGGTGGCAGCTGCTTCGCCTTCGCCGTCAACAGCGAAGAGGACGCCGACCTGGGCCGGGAGATCCTTGGAGGTCTTGTGCAGGTAAGCGTCGACCGTTGCGCCCTCGATGCGGGAGATGCGGCGGACAACAACCTTCTCGCCCAGAACGGCGCCCTCTTCGACGACGACCTCGGACAGCGGCTTGCCGTCGACCTCGGTGGCCAGCAGGGTCTCGAGATCGGCAGCGCCGGACTCAACGGCAATGGCCAGGACCTTGTCGGCGAGCTGGATGAACTTGTCAGCCTTCGCGACGAAGTCGGTCTCGCAGTTGACTTCGATCATCACGCCAACGCCGCCGTCGACCTTGGCAGCAACCAGGCCTTCTGCGGTGGAGCGGCCTTCGCGCTTGGTGGCGCCCTTGAGGCCCTTGATGCGGATGATTTCGATGGCCTTTTCGGCGTCACCGTTGGCTTCGTCAAGAGCCTTCTTGACATCCATCATGCCGGCGCCCGTGCGCTCGCGCAGAGCCTTGATATCAGCGGCAGTGTAGTTCGCCATGTGAACCCCTCTGTCTAGAAATTTTGTGTGGTGTACGGACTGACAGGACGGCAGCTCACCTTGTGAGCGGCCATCCTGTCAGTTCCCCTGCGCCGCGGAGAGCGTGCGGGGAGATCCGGATTTATTTGTCAGCTGAGCTGGCAGTCAGGGTGTCTGACTACTTGGCTTCGCCGGCGGCGTCGTCGGCAGCCGGAGCTTCCTCGGCAGCAGCGGGTGCTTCTTCAGCGGCCGGAGCGGCTTCTGCGGCCGGAGCAGCAGCAGCTTCTTCGGTCTTGCTGCCTTCGAGGAGCTCGCGCTCCCACTCGGCCAGCGGCTCTTCCGGTGCTTCCGTGGTGCCGGTGGCGCGCTGGTTGCGGGCGATGAGGCCCTCAGCAACGGCGTCAGCAACAACGCGGGTCAGCAGGTTGACGGAGCGGATGGCGTCGTCGTTGCCCGGGATCGGGAAGTCGACTTCGTCCGGATCGCAGTTGGTGTCCAGGATGGCAACAACCGGGATGTTCAGCTTCTTGGCTTCGTCGACAGCAAGGTGTTCCTTCTTGGTGTCCACGATCCACAGCGCGGAAGGCGCCTTGGTCAGGTTACGGATACCACCGAGGTTGGTTTCCAGCTTGGTGAGTTCGCGGCGAAGGAGCAGCAGTTCCTTCTTGGTGTAAGCGGAACCGGCGACGTCGTCGAAGTCAATCTCTTCGAGTTCCTTCATGCGCTGGATGCGCTTGGAGACCGTCTGGAAGTTGGTCAGCATACCGCCGAGCCAACGCTGGTTGACGTACGGCTGGCCAACGCGGGTGGCCTGCTCGGCGATGGATTCCTGCGCCTGCTTCTTGGTGCCGACGAAGAGGACGGTGCCGCCGTGTGCAACGGTGGCCTTCACGAACTCGTAGGCACGGTCGATGTAGGACAGCGACTGCTGCAGGTCAATGATGTAGATGCCGTTGCGCTCCGTGAAGATGAAACGCTTCATCTTCGGGTTCCAACGGCGGGTCTGGTGTCCAAAGTGGACGCCGCTGTCAAGCAGCTGGCGCATAGTTACGACGGGCATGCCGACGCTCCTTCCGGCAGGTCATTCATGAGACAGCCCATGGGCTGTCTTACCCTGCCAATAGTTGACGGTTGATTAGCAACACCCAGGCGGGCGGTGCTCCTGGCATCCACTGCGCTTCTTATCCCGACGATGGGCCGGGACCGAAAGAGGCGCAGTCCTCCGCACCCTGAAGAGTTGAAGCTTCGAATGAGGAGGGCTGGATACGCGTAGTCAGCCACTGCTTCCCCGCACCCCTGAATGAGGCGTGCCGGCTTGATCAAGCGTGAGGGCACAGCAAACTGCTCCACCAAGTGTACTACAGGGGCGGTGCCAAAATGGACGGTTTCCGGGGACTGCGGAGGGTCTTCGCAGGGGCTGCGGAGGTGGCCGCAGCCTGCTCTCCTTGCTGTATCCACATAGCCAGCGGCGGCGCTTACAGCAAAACGGCGGCAGGTGCAGGCTGGGTGTATGAAGATTCCGGCGAACCGTGCCGCCTTTGTTCCCGCCCTGCTTCTCGCCCTCGCCCTCGTGGTGGGGTCAGCGGGCGCTGGCCCGGCCATGGGGTCCAGCCCCAATGGCCGCCCAAGCTCCGGCATCACGCCTGGCCCGGGTTCCGGCATGGCGGCCGGCGGCTGGAGCTGGCCGCTGAATCCCCGGCCCGCCGTTATGCGCGCCTTTGATCCGCCGGCAAGGCCATGGCTGAGCGGTCACCGCGGCGTAGATCTTCAGGCCCGGTTCGACGGCGCCCCGGTCACCTCACCGGCGGCCGGGACGGTGAGCTTTGTCGGCATCGTGGTGGACCGCCCGGTCATCACCATCGACCACGGAACCGGATTGCGGAGCAGCTTCGAGGCAGTGCGCAGCGATCTCAACCCGGGCGACGCCGTCGCGGAGGGAGAGGTCCTGGGGTGGATCCAGCCCGGCCACTGCGAACCGGGGCCCTGCGTGCACTGGGGCGTCCGCCGCGGCGATGAATACCTCAATCCGCTGGCCTTCGTGACAGACCTGCGGCCCTCCGTCCTGCTCCCTCCCGTGGATCCCGCGCCCGGATAGGGCGCGGCGGAGATGCGCAACGAAGGGCCGCAGCCAGGCCGGGCGCCGCGGGCTAGACGATCGCGGAGATGCCGGTGATCGCCCGGCCGGTGACGAGCGTGTTGATCTCGTGCGTTCCTTCGTAGGAGTAGATGGCCTCGGCATCCGAGAAGACCTTGGCCATCTCATAGTCGGTCACGATCCCGTTGCCGCCCAGGATGCTGCGGCCGAGGGCTACGCTCTCCCGCATCCGCGCCGTGGTGAAGGCCTTGGCCAGGGCCGACTGCTCGTCCTTGGCTTGGCCGAGGTCCTCCAGCTGGGAGAGCCGGACCATCATGCCCATCGAGCTGACGGCGTTTCCGAGGATCTGCACAAGCTGATGCTGCACCAGCTGGAAGGAAGCGATCGGGCGCCCGAACTGGCTGCGCTCCACCGCGTAGCGGCGGGCGACGTCGAAGGCCGCCAGCTGCTGGCCGACTGCCTGCCAGGCAACGGCCAACCGGGTGACCTTAAGGACCTTGTTCGTGTCGCGGAAGCTGTTGGCGTTCGCGAGCTTGAAGAAGTCCGGTACCACCACATTGTCGAGGGTGATGTCCGCGTTCTGCACGGTGCGCAGCGAGATCTTGTTCTCGATCTTGGTGGCGCGGTAGCCCTCGGTCTTGGTGTCGACGAGGAACCCCTTGACCTGGTTGTCGGCGAGGTCCCGGGCGTAGATGACCACCCAGTCGGAGAAGGTGGCGTTTCCGATCCAGCGCTTGGCGCCGTTGAGGATCCAGCTGTCGCCCTCCTTGCGCGCCGTGGTGCGGGTGCCGCCGGCGACGTCTGATCCGCCGAGCGGTTCAGTGAGGCCGAAGGCGCCGATTTTCTTGAGGGAGTAGATGTCCGGAAGCCACGCTTCCTGCTGCTCCTGGGAGGCGAGTGCCTCGATGGAGCCGGTGAAGAGTCCGTCATGGACACCCATAAAGGTGGCGATGGACGTGTCGGCACGGGTTGCCTCGGCGTGCATGATTCCCGCGAAGACGTTGGAGTAGCCCTGCCTCCGGACCGGGCTGACCAGGTCGATCTCGGCAAGCTTCGGGATCAGGTCCATCGGGAACTCGGCGCGGTTCCAGCAGTCGACGGCGATCGGCTTGACCTCGCGTGCGAGGAACTCGCGGACCTCTGCGAGACGGTCCTGCTCCTTGCCGCTGAGCAGCTGCTCGAAGGCGAAGAAGTCGCCATCGGCGTACGGGAGGTTGTTGATGTCAATGTCAGCTTTGGACATGGTGTTCCTTCACGTGTGATCAGCGGCGACCAGAATGACGCCGGCTCCGCGCCAGCGCTATGTTACTCATCAGTAACTTACCGCAGTGAGCAAGCCCCCGCAAGTGACGGAACCCATCGGGACGTGCGTCGCCGGGAAGGTTCCTGCCAGGCCAAGGCGGCACAGCGCCGGAGTCGGGCGAAACGAGAAAGGAGCCGGGCCGACGTCGAAACATCGGCCCGGCTCCCGAGGACGCGGATCCCGGTCCGGGTTCCGCGTGTTGGTAGGGCTACTCGGACTTGAACCGAGGACCTTAGGATTATGAGTCCCGCGCTCTAACCAGCTGAGCTATAGCCCCGTGGGCCCGGAAACCGGCCCGGCGAAGGCCGGATGGTTCTCGGGCGAAAATCACTCTAACAATAGTAGTGGCCCGGCTCAGACCACGAGGTCGTCGTAGCTTGCGCCGCAGTAGAGATCCTCGAAGGCCTGCAGAGTCCGCTCGATACTGTGGCTCTCCACCATCCCCCGGCTGGCCTTGCCCATCGCCGCCTGCTCATCCGCCGGACGCGACAGGACGCGGACCATCTTGGCCGCGAGGTCGTCGCTGTCGTTGGGCGTGAACAGGTAGCCGTTTTCGCCGTCCCGCACCAGGTGCGGGAGTGCCATGGCGTCCGCCAGCAGCACCGGCGTGGACGCGGACATCGCTTCCAGCGTCACGAGGGACTGCAGTTCGGCTGTGCCCGGCATGCAGAACAGGTCGGCGGCGATGTAGGCCCGGCGGAGTTCGGCGTCGCTCGCCAGTCCCAGGAACTTGACCCGGTCCTGGAGACCCAGCCTCGCGACCTGGGCCTCGAGCGCCGGCCGCACCTCGCCGCCGCCTACGATCTCGAGGTGGACGTCCAGCTCCTTGGGAGTCTTGGCAACGGCCTCGATCAGCACGTCAACGTGCTTCTCCTCGGCGAGCCGGCCGGCGAACAGCACCGTGGGGCTGCTGTGCCGGGCCACTTCCTCACCCGGCTTGAGTTCGTAGGCCGCCGAGTCGATGCCGTTGGAGAGCGGCAGGACCTGGCGGAGGAATGCATGCTGGTGCATCGCCTTCGCGGCCAGCGGCGTGGGCGTGGTGACGACGTCGGCCTGGCCCATGACCTTGCCCATGTCCTTCCACGAAATGCGACCCACGATGTCCTTGAACCATTGCGGGAAAGGAAGGAAGGGGTTCAGGTTCTCGGGCATAAAGTGGTTGGTCGCCACGATCCGGATGCCGCGCTTGACGGCCTCGTAGAGCACGTGCTCGCCGATCATGTAGTGGCTCTGGATGTGCACCACATCCGGCTGGATCCGGTCGAACAGCAGGCTGATTTCCTTCTTGATCTCCCACGGGAAGGTAATCCGGAAGTACTCGTGCGTGGGAACTGAGTGGGAGCGGATCCGGTGGACTGTGCCTTCGTCGCTGAACTCGGTGTAGCTCTTGCCCTTGTCCGGACGGCAGGCCAAGACGTGCACATCGTGTCCGCGTGCCGTCATGCCCTTCGCCAGGCGGTAGCCGAACATCGCAGCGCCATTGACGTGGGGCGGGTAGGTGTCCGCGGCTATCAGGATGGTCAGCGGATGCTGGTGGTCAGGCATGGTCACGTGGAGAGCTCCTGGTGGTCACGGTGCGGGCAGCTGGATCTGAAGTGGCCGGCTGGCCGTCGGCGCAGGCGTACCGGGCCTACTGCTGAAGTCTGGTCTTGTCCTGGGCCGCCCGCCCCGCGGCCTTCCGCGCGTCCTTCTTGCGCTTGGTGACTTCGGGGTGGTGCCTGGACAAGGCGATCACTCCCACGATAGCAAGCAAACCGGCCGCGCCCATCGCAATCGCCGTCACGGCGTGGACATCCGGGCGGAGTTCGCCGAGGATCGTGATGCCGATCCCGATGCCCACGATCGGGTCGATCACGGTCAGCCCGGCTATCACCAGATCCGGCGGGCCACCGGAGTAGGCGTTCTGGACGAACCACGAGCCTAGGACGCCGGCGGCCACAATCGCGACCACCGAGTACCATGGCACGTTCAGCACACCCAAGCCGTTGGGATCCAGCAGGTGCTTGCCGATGATCCGGGTCAGGACAGCGACAAAGCCGAACAGGATGCCCGCGCCAAGGATGTAGATGAAGGCGCTCATCCGGTGCCGGAACACCAGGGCGAGGGTCCCGAACAGCCCGACAGCCAGGGCCAGCAGCAGCACCACCGTCAGCTCGTCAGAGGCGCTGACCTGGTGGTTCTCCTGAGTGACGTTAACCGCCAGAATCACGAACAGGGCCGAACCCGTGACGCAGGCGGTGATGGCCACTACCGTGGCCCGGTTGATGCTCAGCCCCTGGTCCTTGGCGTTGACGATCGTGGTGATAACGAGGGCGATCGCTCCGATCGGCTGGATCACGGTCAACGGCGCCATCACCAGGGCGACCGAGTTCAACGCCATGCCCACGCAAAGGAGCAGCAGACCGAACACCCAGCGGGGATTGCGGAGCAGCCGGAGCATGCCATGGTTGCTGAGCGCCAGTCCCCCGGTATCCGCCTTGACTGCACTGCCTTGGCGCTGGGCGCCGAACGCGAGGCAGAACGCGCCCAGGACGGCCAGCAGTACGGCGAACCACATCATCAGCGGCTGCCGCCGTCGGCGTCGGCGTCGGGCATGCTGCTCTTGACCTTTTTACCCTTGCGGATAATGGCCCAGAAGTAGTTGTAGGCGGCAATCCAGTGCCCCACGAGGCCCAGCCCGAGGAAGATCCAGGCGGCCACGAAGTACGCCTCGGCGCCCGGGACAGGAAGTTTCGAGAGGACGAGCAGCGGCGTGCCGACCAGCAGGAGCGCGGTCCGGATCTTGCCGATCTTGCTGACGGGCAGATCGGGGTGGCCGTGGAAGTAGTAGAGCGACAAGGCGAGCAGGATGGCGTCCGGGATGAGGAGCGCCGCGAGGTACCACCATTCGACGACGCCGGCGACCACCAGAGTGACGGCAACCGCGATCAGCGACAGACGGTCCGCGATGGGATCCATGATCCGGCCGAGGTTGGACATTTGGTTGAAGCGGCGGGCCACGTAGCCGTCCACCCAGTCGGTGCTGCCCATGATGGCAAGGACGAGTGCCGCATAGCCGTACTCCTGAACCCCAAGGACGAGCCAGACGAAAAGCGGGACGCCGAGGAACCTCACAATGGTCAGGACATTGGGGACGGTGAAGACCCGGTCGTGGTGGATCTGGGCCTGACCAGGCCGGGAACCAGCGCCGATGAACTTCATCCAGTCCCCCTTTCCGTGGCCGGCAACGATTGGGCGTTGCAGTTCAGCGGGCTGCCTAGCCCTTGATGAATTTGCGCAGGAGGAACACGAGGGCGGCTGCTGAGGCGGTGAGCGCAACGAGCGGCTTCCACCGCTGGCTCAGCTGGTCGGCCATGCCGGTGCCCTCCCCAGTGGCGCCGGCAGGGGTCGCCGGACGCTTCGCTGTGCGGGCCGCCGCGGACCGGAAACCGGCCACCTTGCCGCTGAGTTGTTCCTTGCCGTCCCGCAGCTTCACCTGGGCCGCGGCCAGCAGCGCCTGGGCCTGGGTTTTGACGTCGAGTTCCTCGTTGAGTTCATCGCGGACCCCGGTGAGGTGCGTGCGGCGTTGGTCTACCCGGCGTCGCAGCTCCGCTTCGGTGGGCGGCGGACCGAAGTCCGGCTCGGCGGCCTTCTTGGCTTCCTTCTCAGCCTTGGCCTTCGCGGCGGCCTCCGCCTTGGCGGCTTTGGCCGCCTTGTAGACGTCGGACTCCGGGTCCAGCACGGCAGGATCGAAGGCGGAGCCTTCTTTGGCGATGCCGAGGTCGTACTTGATGCCACGGATCGTATCCTCGGGAACCAGCGGCATGGCTTTCTTGAACTTGCCGACCCCCACCAGGCCCGCGATGGCGGCGATCACCAGGAAAACACCACAGACGAGCAGCGCCGCGAGCCAGGCGGGCATGATCGTGGCGAGGCCCATGATGGCGGCAACGATGAGGCCGACGACCAGGAACGCGACAAAGGCCAGCGCGACGGCGAGAAACGCAGCGGCGACACCGACCGCGATGCCCTTGCGCTTGAGCTCGACTTTGGCGAGGGCGATCTCGTCGTTGAGCTGCCGCGGAGCCAGCTTGAAGATCAGTTTGAGGGTTCTGGGGAGTGCGGAAATGCGCAGCCCCTCGCTTGTCCCGCCGCTGTGACGTCCGCTCATCGGTCCCGCCTAACTGGTTACATCCATGATTCCCGCTTTCGCGCGGCTTGCCGGTCTGCGCAGCTTCACGCACACCCCGGTGTCAAAACTACCATTCAGGCTCCTGACCGGGACGCGGCGGCGGGCTGTGGCGCGCCCTGGCCGCACACGGGAACGGGTGCCGCGAGCCCTAGGATTGACCTCTGTGACTACACCCACGAATCCCGGCGATTCCCTGAGCCGCCGCCGCAAGCTCCTCTACATACTGATGCTCGGCGCCCTCACCGCCTTGGGACCCTTCACGGTGGACCTCTACCTTCCGGCCTTCCCGGCACTGGAGGAGAGCCTGGGCGTCTCCGAGGCGGCCGTGCAGCTGACGCTGACCGGCACCACGATCGGTTTTGCCGTCGGCCAGCTTGTGGTGGGCCCGCTCAGCGACAAGTTCGGCCGCAGGATCCCGCTGATCCTGGCGACTGCGGTGCACATCATGGCTTCCCTGGGGGCGGCGCTCTCAACCGACATCGCGACTCTGGGCACCTTCCGGGTACTGATGGGCATCGGCGCTGCGGGGGGCGGTGTGGTGGCCATGGCCATGGTTCGGGACCTGTTCAGCGGATTCGCCATGGTGCGGATGTTCTCCCGGATGGCGCTGGTGAACGGCCTGGCGCCGATCCTCGCGCCGGTGATCGGCTCGCAGTTGCTGCTGTTCATGCCGTGGCCGGGGATCTTCTTCTTCCTGGCCGGCTACGGCATGTGTGTGCTGATTGCCGCCGTGTTCGTGGTGCGCGAGACGCTGCCCCGGGAACTCCGCGGAAAAACGGGCATGACCGCCCGCCAGCGCTACGGCGTCCTGTTCGCCGACCGGATCTTTGTTGGGCTGTTGTTGGTGGGAGGAATGAATTTTGCCGGGCTGTTCACCTACCTTTCCGCGTCGCCGTTCCTCTTCCAGGACGTCTACGGCTTCAGCCCGCAACAGTATGGCCTCCTCTTCGGCATAAATTCCCTCGGCATTGTCGCCGGGGTGCAGACCAGCTCGCGGATCATCCGGAAGGTACCGCCGCAGTGGATCCTGGCCTGCTCCACGGCATGGATGTTCCTGATGGCCGTCCTGATCGTGATCTTCGACCAGCTGGGCTTCGGGCTCTGGGGTGTCATGGTGCCGCTCTGGTTCTATATCCTTGGCGCCGGCTTCACGTTCCCCTGCGTCCAGGTGCTGGCGCTGGCCAAGCACGGTGCGCAGGCCGGCACCGCTGCCTCCCTGCTCGGTGCCGCGACCTTCCTGATGGCCGGCCTCATCTCGCCGGTGGTGGGCTGGTTGGGCGTCTCCTCCGCCACCCCGATGGGCGCCGTCCAGGCCGCGTGCATCTTCCTGGCCGCAGCCGCGCTCTGGCTGGTCGTCAGGCCCCGCACCGTCCCGCCGATCCAGTAGCCCGGCACCCGGCGCCTTCCCCCACTGGACATGTCCAGCCGCTACGGCCAGGACTGAGCATATGGGCGCTATGTCCCCTCGATGCCACCAACATTGGACATGCCCCCCTGCGGAGTCGGGCCCGGCGCATTCCCCGCTGGGCATGCCCGGTCGCCACGGTCAGGACTGAGCATATGGGCGCTATGTCCCCTCGATGGCGCCGGCAGAGGACATGCCCCCTTGCGAAGTTAGGACCCGGCCGCCTTCCCCAATGGACATGTCCAGTCGCCACGGCGAGCGGAACCTCGGCCAAGTCAGAAAGCGCTCCTGCCCAGTTGCCTGCCCCGAGACTGCCTTAGGCCCGAAAAAAGCCCCGGAATCTCCCGGGAGATTCCGCTGCGATTCACAGCAACTGGGAAGGAACGTCGCGAGGCGGGCTAACTCCGGCACCGGGCAGCCTCCCCCACTGGGCATGTCCAGCGGCAAGGACGACACCCGGCACCTTCCCCCACTGGGCATGTCTAGCGGCGACCCCGGCACCGGGCAGCCTCCCCCCGCTGGGCATGTCCAGCGGCGACCCCGGCACCGGGCAGTCTCCCCCGCTGGGCATGTCCAGTCGCCGCGGCCAGGAATGAGCATATGGGCCCTACGTCCACCCGCTGGCGCCGGCAGGGGGTCTGTCCCCCTGCCGAGTTGGGGCCCCGACAGCCTCCCCCGCTGGGCACGTCCAGTCGCCGCGGCCAGGAATGAGCATATGGGCCCTATGCCCACTCCCCGGCGCCGGCAGGGGGCATGTCCCGGAGGGCGGGGCACGCGGCTGGCGCCCACCGGCCCTGTTCGCGCCCACCCCCGGGCGATAAAGTTGTAGATGTGCCCCACTGGAAGGAACAGCCGCCCCTACCGGCCACTTGGCAGCGGTGTGACGCCGGCATTTTGCCTCTGTGGTGGGATCGCTTGTGCAGCCAGACCAGCCAGCAGTCGGCGGCGCTCTTCGCGGCTGGACTCTTTACCGAGGACCGGCGGCGACCGATCGCCCAGTGGTACAACCCGGCCTACGATTCGGCGCTCCTGGTCGCCCCCGAGACCTCCCCCGAGTGGCCGGTGCAGCGCTTCGGCATCTTCTATGCCCCGCCCGGCGGCGGGTTCACCCAGATCCATTCCGCCCCGCACGAGTGGCACCCGCGCGAGCCCCGCAAGTCACCCACCGAGTTCGACGCCTTCCAGGGGGCCGTGGCGGAAGCCGAGCGGTTCCTGCAGGTGGAGATGTACTTCGTCTAAGGACGGGATGAGCCGCCGTAAGAGGGCACAAAAAAGGTCCCGCAGCCAGTGATTCACCGGCTGCGGGACCTGTCCGCTCCTCCTGCTGGACTTGAACCAGCAACCCTTCGATTAACAGTCGAATGCTCTGCCAATTGAGCTAAGGAGGAATGAAGCAGGTACGACATTAGCAAAGGTTTCGCCGCTTAGGAAATCGACACCGGCCGGATCCCGGCCCACACCCCTGATACCCCCTCCGGGTATAAAAAAGTCCCCGTTCCGGTAACCCGGAACGGGGACTGCGCGCTCCTCCTGCTGGACTTGAACCAGCAACCCTTCGATTAACAGTCGAATGCTCTGCCAATTGAGCTAAGGAGGAATGAAGCGGATATAAGCCTAGCAAACTCCCGGCCGGGAAGTGAAATTGACCCCGAACGGGTACCCCCGAATGGGACCAGTCACGACCGCCGAACGGGACAATCCGCGATATCAGCCCTCCGAGCGCAGCGACCGCCGTTGCATCTCCAGCTGCATAAGTTCGCGGTTCAGCCGCTGGAACTCCTCCGGGGCGGAGGTCGCGTCCAGCCGCTGCAGCTGTCCCATCTTTTCAGCCTTGACCCTGGTGATCTGCAGCTCGAACAGGCGTGCTAGGATGTCCCGGCAGTAGCGCAGGACGCCGTCGGCGGTGCTGGCCGGCAGCGGCACGACGGACAGCTCGGACACGAGCGGGCGCAGTGGCTCCGGGACCTCGTGCAGCAATTGTTCCACCCAGCGCACGGGGTCGCCGGTGAGCGCCAGCCCGCTGGCCCGGATGGCCTCGTGGATGGCCAGGTAGGCCGGCGTCGAGAACCTCGCCTCGGAGAAACGCTGCCAGGTCTCACCTTCCAGCATCCCTGGCTGTTGCAGGGCAACCTCCAGCGCCTGCCGTTCCATCGCGGCCACGGGGTCGCGCGGGTCCGGCCGGTTGAACGACGGCAGGGCGGGCGACGGCGGCAGGGGCGCAACTCCCGGCGCGGATCCCGCGCCGTATCCTGAGCCGCGGCCCTGGCTGTTTCCCTGCCCCTGGTGGCCGGAACCGGCGCTGCCCGACGGCGGCTGGGCCGCACGCTTGGCGGCGGCACCCACGGCACGGCTGACTTCCTCCACCGGCATGCCCAGCCAGCCCGACAGTTCCCGGGCGTAGGCGGGGCGGATGCCGGCGTCACGGATCTGGGCGACTACCGGGGCGGATTCGCGCAGGGCCGCGATCCGGCCCTCGACGGTGTCCAGGTTGTGCCGTTTCAGGGCGGCGCGGATGGCGAATTCAAACAGCGGGCGCCGGGTGCCGATCAGGTCACGGACGGCGGCGTCCCCCTTGGACTGGCGCAGCTCACAGGGGTCTGCGCCGTTGGGTTCCACGGCCACGTAAGTCTGCGCGACGAAGCGCTGGTCCTCCTCGAAGGCGCGCAGGGCCGCTTTCTGGCCGGCGGCGTCGCCATCGAAGGTGAAAATGACCTCGCCGCCGCTGCCGTCATCGGAGAGCAGGCGGCGGGCAATCTTGATGTGCTCGGTGCCGAACGCCGTACCGCAGGTGGCGACCGCCGTCGGAATCCCGGCAAGGTGGCAGGCCATCACGTCGGTATACCCCTCCACAACGACGAGCTGGCGGTCCTTGGCGATGTTGCGTTTGGCGAGGTCGATCCCGTAGAGGACCTGAGACTTCTTGTAGAGCGCGGTCTCCGGGGTGTTGAGGTACTTGGGGCCTTGGTCGTCCTCGTAGAGCTTGCGGGCACCGAAGCCGATGGTCTCCCCCGCGATGTCCCGGATGGGCCAGATCAGCCGGCCCCGGAACCGGTCGTAGATCCCCCGGCCGCCTTCGGAGAACATTCCCGTCAGTTTCAGTTCAGGATCGGTGTAGCCCTTGCCGCGGAGGTGCTTGAGCAGGGAGTCCCAGCCCTGCGGGGCGTAGCCGACACCGAATTGGTCCGCTGCCGCGCGGTCGAAGCCGCGGGCGTGCAGGAAGTTGCGGCCCTCGGTGGCACCCGGGGTCAGCAGCTGGGCGCGGAAGTACTCGTCGGCGACCTTGTGGGCATCGAGCAGGCGCTGCCGCCGGCCGACGTCTTCGCGGTTCGGTCCGGAGCCGCCGTCCTCGTAGCGGAGCTCGAAGCCGATCCGGGCGGCCAGTTTCTCCACGGCTTCATGGAACGACGTGTGGTCCAGTTTCTGCACGAAGGAGATGACGTCGCCGTCCTCGCCGCAGCCGAAGCAGTGGTACCTGCCCACCTGGGGGCGGACCGTAAACGAGGGTGAACGCTCGTCGTGGAAGGGGCACAGGCCCTTGTAGGAGCCCAGGCCCGCGCCCTTGAGCGTCACGTAGCCGTCGACGACTTCCTTGATGTCCGTGCGCTGGCGTACTTCGTCGATGTCTTCACGTTTGATCAAGCCGGCCACAGTGCCATCCTAGTACCCGGGTACGACGCCGGAGGGCCGGTTATGGCGCCAGTCACCACAGCGACGGCAGGCTTCCGACGAGCCGCTCGTACATGGCCAGCGCGGAGCCGTCCGTCAGCGACGCGACCTGGTCGATCACCACACGCAGCCGAGCGCCGTCGTCGGCGGCGTCGCGCCAGTCGGCCGCGAACATCGGCTCCAGATGGCGGTCGCCGGTGGCGCTCAGGGCGGTGACGAGGGCGTGCAGGACTTCGCGCTGGCGTTCGTAGATGGGCTGCCGGTGCTCGGTGGTCATCACGAAGGTGGTGGCCAGGCCCTTCATCACGGCGATTTCCATCACGGTCTCGTCCGGAACGATCAGCTCCGCGTTGTAGCGGGTCAGGTTTTCCGGGCCGTACACCGCGCGGGTGGACGCCAGGGCACTCTGGCAGAACCGGCCGATCAGCTGGCTGGTCATGTCCTTGAGCGCGGCCATGGACTTGCGGCTGCCGTCGGCCTCGCGGACCCAGACGCTGGTGGCTTCCAGCCGGGCGAGGGCGGCATCGATCGCGGCGGGGTCGTTGTGCGGCAGGTACCACTGCTTGGCGTAGCCCACCACGCGGGCACGGTGGTCCGGATTATCCATCCAGCGGAGCTGGAAATGGCCGGCCACGATAGCGTCCTCGACGTCGTGCACGGAGTAGGAGATGTCGTCTGCGAGGTCCATGACCTGCGCTTCAAGGCAGGAGCGGCGCTCGGGGGCGGCCTCGCGGATCCAGTCGAAGATCGGCAGGTCGTCCTCGTAGGCGCCGAACTTGCTGGTCCGCTCGCCGTGGATGACGGGGGCGTTCTCGGCCGACCAGGGGTATTTCGCCGCGGCGTCCAGGCTGGCCCGGGTGAGGTTCAGCCCGGCGGGCCGCCCGTCCAGGGCAACGACTTTGGGTTCCAGCCGGGTCAGCAGGCGCAAGGTCTGGGCGTTGCCTTCGAATCCGCCGATCGCGTGGGCGACTTCGTTGAGGGCCGATTCGCCGTTGTGGCCGAAGGGCGGGTGGCCGAGGTCGTGGCTGAGGCAGGCGGTGTCCACGACGTCCGGATCGCAGCCCAGGGCACGGCCCAGTTCGCGGCCCACCTGGGCCACCTCGAGGCTGTGGGTGAGGCGGGTACGGACGAAGTCGTCGGTGTCCGGCGCCACCACCTGCGTCTTGGCCCCGAGCCGGCGGAGGGCCGAGGAGTGCAGCACGCGGGCGCGGTCACGTTCGAAGTCGGAGCGGTAGGTGGACTTGGGCGGCTCTTCAACCCAGCGGGCGGAGTCGCGGGCCACATAGCCGTCCAGTACCGGTGCCGTGGTCCTGGTTTCAGCCACCGGACACGTCCAGTTCGGCGTGGCAGATCTCGCGGGACTGCTCGGCGTCCATGTTGCGGTCCAGGAGCCAGTCCTTGGGGAGGGCGGGCTTCTTGGGCGAACCCGCGCGGCCGCGCGGGCCTTCCGCGTCAACGCCGGGGTACGGCGAATCGAGGTCCAGCTGGTCGAGCGTCGCGCGGAGCACTTCGAGGCTGGTTACCATCGCCAGTTTGGTCCGCAGTTCGCTGCCGACCACGTACCCCTTGAAGTACCAGGCCATGTGCTTACGGATCTCGCGGAGCGCCTTGCCTTCGTCGTTGCCGAAGGTTTCCACCATCAGCTCGGCGTGGCGGTACACGCCTTCCGCCACCTGCCCCAAATCCGGTTTGTGGCGGGCGTCGCTGCCTTCGAAAGCGGCCATGAGGTCTCCGAACAGCCACGGGCGGCCCTGGCAGCCGCGGCCCACCACAACGCCGTCGACGCCGGTCTCGCGGACCATGCGGATGGCGTCCTCGGCGGACCAGATATCGCCGTTGCCGAGTACCGGGATGTCCGGCAGCGCTTCACGCAGGCGCGCGATCGCGGACCAGTCGGCCTGGCCGGAGTAGAACTGCGCGGCGGTGCGGCCGTGGAGTGCGACGGCGGCGACGCCGGAATCGCGGGCGATCCGGCCGGCGTCGAGGTACGTGAGGTGGTCCTCGTCGATGCCCTTGCGCATCTTGATGGTCAGCGGGACGTTGCCCCTGGAGGCTTCCTTGACCGCGGTCTGCACGATCGAGGTGAAGAGGTCGATCTTCCAGGGCAGTGCGGAACCGCCGCCGCGCCGGGTCACCTTGGGCACGGGGCACCCGAAGTTGAGGTCGATGTGGTCCGCGCGGTCTTCCTCGACGAGCATCCGGACGGCCTGGCCGACGGTCACAGGGTCCACACCGTAGAGCTGGACGGACCGGACTTTCTCGTCGTCGTCGTGCGAAATGATGCGCAGGGATTCCGGCGTGCGCTCCACGAGGGCACGGGACGTGACCATCTCGGCGACATACAGGCCGCCGCCGTATTCACGGCAGAGCCTGCGGAACGCGGAGTTGGTGATGCCCGCCATCGGAGCCAGGATCACGGGGGTGTCCACCGTGAGGGGGCCCAGCTTCAGGGGCGGGAGTTCCAGCTTGGGGGCGGGAGGGGTCGCTACAACAGTCACCCGTTCATTGTCTCAAATCCGGGCAAATCGGCAGGATCCGCGCCGGCCATGTGGAAAACCCGGCGTCAGTCCGGGACGGCGGCACGGCGCCCGCGGCGCCCCTCCGGCGGCGTGTCGAACGCCCCGCGGCGCCCCGCCGGCGCCGTTTCGAGGGCCTCGTCGGGCGCGTCGACGTCGACCTCCGGCCGCCGGCCGGCGTCGTCGCTGAGTGCGCTGTCTTCCAAGGCCCTGCTCCGGGAAGACCCGACGCCGGTTGCCGTCGTGCCGGCGGCCTTCATTCCCGTTGCCTTGACCACGAGCACGGCGATCAGCGTGGTGACCGGGATCGCCAGGACCAGCCCGACCGAGCCGACGAGAGTGCGGATGACTTCCTCGGAGAGCTCGGCGCTGGTGAGGGCGTCACCGAGTGGCCGCTCGTAGAGCATCACCAGGATCAGCACCGGCAGGGCCGCACCGGCGTAGGCGAACGCGATGGTGTACACGGTTGAGGCGATGTGGTCCCGGCCGATCCGCATGGCTGAGGTGAAGAGCTGGCGGGCGGACGTTTCCGGGGCCAGTTCCCAGAGCTCCCACACGGCCGAGGACTGGGTGATGGTGACGTCGTTGAGGACGCCCAGGCCGGAAATAATGAGGCCGCAGAGAATGATGCCGGAGATGGAGATGTTGTCCGAGATGTTCGCGAGGGTGGCGGAATCATGGCTGCCGACGCCCGCGAGGTTGGCGGCGTCGGTGGCCCAGGCGGCAAGCAGCGCGGTAATCGCCAGGCCGAACATCGTGCCAAGCAGTGCCGTCGAGGTCCGGGCGGAGAAGCCGTGGGCGAAATACAGCACCCCGATCATGATGACGGTGGACCCCACCAGCGCCAGCAGGAGCGGCGGCTTGCCCTCCACCAGTCCCGGGAGCATAAAGGACACCAGCACACCGTAGGCGCCGACGAGGCCGATCAGCGCGCGCAGCCCGCGCCAGCGCGCGACGGCGATCACGACGACGGCATAGAGTACCGCGAGGAAAATGATCGGCAGGGTCCGGACGAAGTCGACGAAGACGTAGGCCGGGGTGCCCTGCGCGGCGGCGCCCTGGGCCTTGGAGAGATTCAGGTAGCGGATGTTGTCGCCGGTCTTCACGCCGTGGGATTTGGCGACGTCGGGGTTGATGACCACCTTGACGGGGTTGCCGCCCCGGTCCGGGTCCGTGAACGCAAAAGTGCACTCGGACCCCTGCTGCGGCGCCGCGTCCGCCCCGGCCGGTCCCTGCTGGGTGGCGTCCATGCAGCTGCCGGTGACAACGCGCTGGATCTTTCCGGTGTCGAACGTGACTCCCGGTGCGGCCGCGTAGGGGCTGGCCAGCGTGATCCCCTCTTTGCTGCCCGAGGGCCACAGCAACGCCATCGCCACGAGCGTGAGCAGCGTCAGCGGGATCAGGATGGCGGCCAGAATGAGGTTGGCCCGCTTCCGGGCGGCGAGCGCCCGGGGCGTCGGTTCCGTCTGCCCTTGTGGAGCGTGTGAATGTCCGGCGCCCATCAGCAGTTCAACCTCATGCCGAAGACTTTACGGGGTTTCGGGGCGCCGTCAGGACGCGTGACGTGCCGGGAATGCCCGCAAAAGGCTACCCGGGCGAGATGTTCTGGTTCACGTGGAAGAGGTTCTGCGGATCGTATTTGGCCTTGATCCCGCGCAGGCGGGTGTAGTTCGGCCCGTAGTTTTCCGCGACCCGGGGCAGATCGTCGCGGTCCATGAAGTTGATATAGCCGCCGGGAGCCGAATGGGGGCGGAGCGCCTCCGCGTATTCCCGCACCCAGCTGACTCTTGCATCATTGTCTGCCGGGTTGTCCCAGAAAGCGGCAATAACCGGGGCGAACTTCACGTCACGGTTGGCGAACGCTGTTTCTGTCGTCCCCACGCGCTGGACCGCTCCGTCAATGGGGTAAAGATGCACGGCGGTTTGGACGGTGGGAATCGTTGCCCCGTAGCGGATGTGCTCTCCGATGGCCGCGTCCGTGAGATCCGTCATGAAGTCCGCTTTCCAATAGCTCAGGATTCCCTTGGGCTGCAGGGCATCGAAGGCCTGGTTGAGGGCCGGGTAGGGCATCGGTCCCATCATGGAACCCGCCACCGGGGCGACGTCGAGGAATGGCTGCCAGCAGGCCGCACCCTCGGTCTGGTCTCCGGTCCACATCCCGACCACTATGCAGACCGGCTTCCCGTGCCACTCCTCGGGCAGGAACGGCACCGGCGGGCCCAGGGCGAACGCCAGAAAGGCTCCCAGTTCTTCGGGTGCCGACGCCAGGTGGTCCCGATAGAACCTCGACACGGTTTCGGCGTGCTCCAGGGGGTAGACGACGATACCGACGTACACCATGTCCACCGGGTGCAGACGGTATTCCAGTGAGGTCACGACGCCGAAATTCCCACCACCGCCGCGCAGCGCCCAGAAAAGGTCGTCGTTCTCGCTTTCACTGGCCGTGAGGAACTTCCCGTCCGCGGTGACGACGTCGGCCGAGATGAGGTTGTCGCAACTGAGCCCGTATTTCCGGGCCAGGTAGCCTATCCCTCCGCCGAGGGTGAGCCCGGCGACGCCTGTGGTGCCGACGATGCCGCCGGGGGTCGCCAGCCCGAAGGCGTGCGTGGCGTGATTGAAGTCCGCCCACGTGGCCCCGGCCTCGGAGCGTGCCGTCCTGTTTGCCGGATCGACCCGGACGCCCCTGGTATTGACGAAGTCGATGACGAGGGCATCATCCCAGGTTCCGAACCCCGGGGCGCTGTGGCCCCCGCCGCGGACGGCCAGGTCCAGGGAGTTGTCCCGGGCGAAGTTGACACTGGCGATGACGTCCGCCACCTGCGACACGCGGACCACCGCGGCCGGCCGCTTGTCGATCATTCCGTTGTGCACTGCCCGCGCGGCGTCGTAGTCCGCATCGCCGGGCGTGATGACCTGCCCGCGGACTTGCTCGCGCAGGCTATCGAAGATCGTTCCGTTCATTTCTGTACCGTCGATTTCGTCGTGGTTCCGACCCGGACGGCGATCTCTGTGCTCCCAGCCGGCATGACGTCCGGAGGTTTACGAGCACTGGCTTACTCCTCCGCCCCGGAACCGTCAAGGGGATCCGGCCCGCGGCCGGAGGGGCAGCACCGCACGACGGCGATTACGCCGCCCCATCTTCCGGAGGCGCCGCTCCGAATGTTCAATAGCATGATGGAATTGACGGACGAGACGTGGAGGACACAGCGTGGCCAAACGCAAGGTAGACGACCGTGAACCTGCAGCGCCGGGCGCCGGGGCAGGCGCCAGGGCCGTGTTGAGCATTGCCGGGGCCGCCGGGGAAACCCGGGGGGTCGCCCTGGTCCTGCACGGCGGCCGCGCGGACAGCTATGAATCCGTCCGTGGGACGCACCTCAGCCCCGCCCGGATGCTGCCCTTCGCACGGGCCCTCCGGCGTGCGGGCGGCGGCGACGGGCTGGCGGTCTGGACCCTCCGGAACCGGTACCGGGGCTGGAACGGGAAGGACATGTCCCCCGTCGAGGACGCCCGCTGGGCGCTCTCCCACATCAGCCGCGAACACCCCGGCGTCCCCATTTATCTCCTCGGCCACTCGATGGGCGGCCTGACCGCGCTTTGCGTCGCGGACCACCCGCAAGTGGAGGCCGTCGTCGCCCTCGCGCCCTGGCTCAACGGCGAAACCCCGGTGAACCGGGTGGCCGGCCGCCGGATCCTGATTGTCCATGGCACCGAGGACCGCTGGACCAGCCCCGCGAACTCGCTCGCCTACGCCCGCCGGGCCGACGGCGTCGCGGAGTCCGTGGACTACGTCGCCCTCAAAGGGGCCGGGCACTTTATGTTCCGGCGGGTGGGCCTGTGGAACTCACTCGCGAACGGCTTCATCCTTGATGCCTTCGCCCGCAGTTCAGGCCGGAACGTCGACGGCGGCGCCGACGCGTTCCGCAGCCTCCTGCCCGCGTCCGGCGCCAGCCTCCCGGTGGTGCTGTGATGCCGGACTTCCCGCTGGGGGCTTTCCTGGCCAGCCTGCCATGGGTTGCGGCCGGGATCGCGGCCCTGCTGGCCGTCACGTTCGCCGTCGGAGTCCGCCAGAGCCGCCATTCCGTCATCGACACCGTCTGGGGGCTCGGCTTCGTCGTCGCGGCCGCCATCTCCTGGTTCCTTTCGGCCGGACACGGCGACGGCGCCCGCCGCCTGCTGCTGCTGGCGCTCGTGGCGGTGTGGGGCATCCGCTTGGCCCTCCACATCGGCCTCCGGGCCCGGGGCGGTCACGAGGACCCCCGGTACGTGGACATGCTCTCCTCCGCCCCGGGGTCCCGCAACGTCTACGCACTGCGCAAGGTCTACCTGCCGCAGGGCGTGATCCTGTTCTTCGTCTCGCTCACGGTCCAGGTGGGAATGTTCAGCACCGGAGACCTCGGCTGGCTGGCCTGGCTGGGCGTGGTGCTCTGGGTAGTCGGTTTTGTCTTCGAGACGGTCGGTGACTGGCAACTGTCGCAGTTCAAGGCCGATCCGTCGAGGCGCGGAACTGTGCTCGACACCGGGCTCTGGCGTTACACGCGCCACCCGAACTACTTCGGCGACGCCGCCGTCTGGGCCGGGATATTCCTGGTGGCCGCTGATTCCTGGCCGGGCGTGCTGACTGTCCTCTCCCCCGCGCTGATGATCTGGTTGCTCGCCGGCAAATCCGGCAAGCCCCTCACCGAGAAGGCCATGTCCGCCCGCCCCGGCTATAAGGAGTACGTGGAATCCACTTCGGGTTTCCTGCCGCTGCCGCCGCGCCGGCCGCGCAGCGGCGGGCACCGGCCGGGCGGACCCCAGCCCGACCAACAGAAGCCGGGCGGGCGCTGACATGCCCTGGCGCCCCCGGCCCAGCGACCGCTTCTACCGGTTCATTGTCCGCACCGGCCTGGCGCTGCGCTGGCTGTTCCGGATCCGCGTCATTGTGACCGGACAGGAGCACCTCCCCCCGCCGGAGCCGCGCAGCGACCCAAACAGCAACACCCCGCACGGACCGTCCCGCCGGGTGGTCCCGGGCCGGGGCGCCGTCGTCGCCATTACGCACTTCGGCTACCTCGACTTCGCGTTCGCCGAATTGCTGTTGTGGCGGCACACCAGGGCCCAGTTGCGCTTCCTTGTCACCCAGGGGGCCGCTGACCACTGGTTTGCCGGGCCCGCCATCAGTGCCGCCGGGCACGTTGTGGTCGGTTATGAGAGCGGAACCCACGCCTACGACGCCGCCGTCGCCCGGCTCCGGGCGGGCGAGTACATCGCGATCCTGCCAGAAGCCGGTGTCAGCCGCAGTTTCCGTGTGCGCGAATGCAAGACCGGAGCCGTGCGGATGGCGGCAGAAGCCGGGGTGCCGGTCATTCCGGTCTCCGTCTGGGGCGCGCACCGGCTGATGACCCGCCGCCACGGATTCTCCCCCGCCCGCGCCTGGCGTGCCCCGGTGCGGATCCATGTCGGCGAACCGGTGACCCTTGAACCGGTAATCATGGCCCCGTCCCGGGACGCCGTGGCGGCCACGGAGGCGCTGCGCGCAACCCTCCAGGCCGGAATCGATGCCTGCATCGCGGACTTCCCCTTGAAACCGGCTCCGGGCGCGTGGTGGATGCCGGCGGAACTGGGCGGCGGGGCGCCCAGCGACGAGGAACGGCAGCGCCTGGACCAGGCCGAGGGTCCGCGGCGCGCAGGGGGCCGGCGCCGATAAGCCCGGTTTCCGCGATCGTCTTGACTAAACTCCATGGGGTACAAAATCGCACTCAATGGAGAGGTACTCCTCTGTGGCAAACACAGTCCTGACGAAAAGCGGCATCGGCGAAGAACGCGGTCTCGCCCGAATAGCCCAACGGATGGCGGCGTGGACCGAGAAGTGGTTCCCCGACGCGTACGTCTTCGCTCTGGCCGGCGTCATGATCATCGCCCTGGCCGCCCTGGCCATCGGCGCCTCGCCCCAGTCGATCGCCGATTCCTTCGGCAACGGCTTCTGGGACCTCACCGCCTTCACCCTGCAGATGGCCATGGTGGTGCTGACCGGCTATGTCGTGGCAACCTCCCCGCCCGTAGCGAAGCTGATCAACCGGCTGGCCCTGGTTCCTGCCACCGCACGTACCGCCGTGAGCTTCGTGGCGCTGATGTCCATGTCCGTGTCCGTCCTCAACTGGGGACTCAGCCTGATCTTCGGCGGCCTGCTGGCCCGTGCCATCGCGCGCCGCAGGGACCTGACCGTGGACTACCGCGCCCTGGGCGCCGCAGCGTTCATGGGCCTTGGTGCCGTCTGGGCGCTGGGCCTGTCCTCCTCCGCGGCGCAGCTGCAGGCCACCGAGGCCTCGCTGCCGCCGGCCCTGCTGAAGATCACCGGCATCCTGGACTTCGGCACCACCATCTTCACGTGGCAGTCGCTGCTGACCCTGGCCATCCTGATGGCGCTCACCACGGTGATCGCGCACTTTTCCGCGCCGCAGGGCGGGGCCATCCGCACTGCGGCGGATCTGGGCGTCGACCTCGACGACGAACCCAGCGAACCGGCGCCGCGCTCCCGCCCGGGCGAATGGCTCGAATACAGCAAGCTCCTGCCCGTCCTGGCCGGGGTCCTGACGCTCGGATGGCTGGTCTCGCAGTTCCTGACCAAGCCCTTCCTGACCGTGGTGAGCAGCCTCAACGGCTATTTGCTGGTCTTCCTGATCCTGGGCCTGGTGCTGCACGGCACCCCGCGGAACTTCCTCCAGGCCGTCACCAAGGCGGTCCCCGCGACAGCCGGCATCCTGGTCCAGTTCCCGCTCTACGCCGCGATGGCCGCGATCCTGACCAAGGCCACCGGCCACGGCGGCATGACAATCTCCGCGCATTTGGCCGAGTTCTTCTCGGGAATCGGCAGCGGCGGCGGCTTCGCCGTCGTGATTGCGCTGTACACGGCGCTGCTGGGCCTGCTGGTCCCCTCGGGCGGCGGCAAGTGGCTCGTGGAGGCGCCGTATGTGATGCAGTCCGCCACGGATGTGCAGATGAACCTCGGCTGGACGGTGCAGATCTACAACATCGCCGAGGCCCTGCCGAACCTGATCAACCCGTTCTTTATGCTGCCGCTGCTGGCGGTGCTGCGGCTGCGGGCCCGCGACCTGGTCGGCTTCACGTTCCTGCAGTTCGTCTTCCACCTGCCGGTGGTGCTGCTGCTCGTCTGGCTCCTGGGCATGACCTTCGACTTCGTTCCGCCGGTGATGCCGCCGGGCAAGTAGCCACCCTGCCCCAAACGCCACCCACCTTAAACGCAGCTGACCCGCAGTAGTTCCACTACTGCGGGTCAGCTGGGTTAAGTCCTAGGCGGGGTCCGAAACGACGAGCGTTTCGGCGCCCCGGACACGGGCCTTGCCGGTCTCCAGCAGGGGCTCGACGACGGCGCGCAGCGCCTCCATCGAGTCGTCCAGTTCCAGCATCACGGGGTGCTGGAACGCAATCAGCGCCAGCAGGTCCCGGACGGCGGCCTGTGCCTCGTCCGCGGTGAGTTTCGGATCGTGGCCCAGGAACACGTCGGTCGGCTGGCCGGACGCGGGCGTCCCGCCCTCCCCATGGGCCCCCGCCGCGTTGTCTGCCGCGGCGAGCTCGGCGTAGCTGATGGCGAAGGCCTCGAGCCGGCCCTTCCTGCTGGGCGCCACCCCCTGGCCGAACGCGCTGGCCTTCGGCGCCCGGAGCACAATTGCGCCGTGGGCTCCGCTGAGCTCGTCCAGGAACAACCGCTGGACCGTCGCGATGCTGAGGTCGCCGGGGCTGTCCCATCCGTGAACAGCCGTGTAGTACCGCCCCACAACGTCGCTGAGCTCCACCGAGCCGGTGGCCAGGTCCTCGACCTGCTCGGAGGCGGCGGCCTCGGAACCGTCACCGAAGACGGGCAGCCGGAGCGCCCCCGGCTCCACGACGACCAGCCGGGACCGCTGGATCGGGGCGAGGCCGGCGGCTTCCGCGAAGGCCGCGCCGGGGGTGCCCGGTTCCACCTTGGTCCGGAGCCGGGAGATGCCCGACGGCGACTGTGCGGCTTCGTGCCGCAGCATGGTCAGCAGGGTGGAGCCGACGCCGGTGCGGCGGTGGTGCCGATCCACCTCGATGTAGGCCCAGAGCCGTTCCGGGTGCAGCGAGGCCTCGTGGACCACACCGGCCGCAACCGGGATGGCCACACCGTCGACAATGTCCTCGGCGACGATGCACCGGCGCCACGGCGAGTTGCCCGAGGGTGCCAGGGTGCCGCGGAACTGCCGGGCCTGTTCGGTTTCGGGCCCGCCCCAGATTTCCAGGAGGGCGAGGTCATCGCCGTCGCGCCATTCACGGTATGCAATCGCCATGATCAGGCGCCGATCAGCCGTGCGGCCAGGTAGCCCTCCACCTTGTCCAGGGAGACGCGTTCCTGGCTCATGGTGTCGCGTTCGCGGATGGTGACGGCCTGGTCGTCCAGCGTCTCGAAGTCCACGGTGATGCAGAACGGGGTGCCGATCTCGTCCTGGCGGCGGTAGCGGCGGCCGATGGCGCCGGCGTCGTCGAACTCGATGTTCCAGCTCTTGCGCAGCTGGGCGGCGAGGTCCTTGGCCTTCGGGGACAGGTCCTCGTTGCGGCTCAGCGGCAGCACGGCCGCCTTGACCGGGGCCAGGCGCGGATCGAGCTTGAGCACGGTGCGGATGTCGACGCCTCCCTTGGCGTTGGGTGCCTCGTCCTCGGTGTACGCATCGATCATGAACGCCATGAAGGACCGGGTGAGGCCGGCCGCGGGCTCGATCACGTACGGGGTGTAGCGCTCGTTGGTGGCCTGGTTGAAGTAACTCAGGTCCTGGCCGGACGCCTTGGCGTGCGTGGAGAGGTCAAAGTCCGTGCGGTTGGCGATGCCCTCGAGCTCGCCCCACTCCGAGCCGTGGAACCCGAAGCGGTATTCGATGTCCGTGGTGCCCTTGGAGTAGTGGCTGAGCTTCTCCAGCGGGTGCTCGAAGAAGCGCAGGTTGTCTTCCCTGATGCCGAGGCCGGTGTACCAGGACATGCGTTCCTTCATCCAGTACTGGTGCCACTGCTCGTCCGTGCCGGGCTCGACGAAGAATTCCATCTCCATCTGCTCGAACTCACGCGTGCGGAAAATGAAGTTGCCCGGGGTGATCTCGTTGCGGAAGGACTTGCCGATCTGGCCGATGCCGAACGGGGGCTTCTTGCGGGAGGTGGTGAGGACGTTGCTGAAGTTGACGAAGATGCCCTGGGCCGTTTCGGGGCGCAGGTAGTGCAGGCCCTCTTCGCTGGCCACCGGGCCGAGGTAGGTCTTGAGAAGGCCGGAGAATTCCTGGGGTTCGGTCCACTCGCCGCGGGTGCCGCAGTTGGCGCAGGCGATGTCTTTGAGGCCGTTCTCGGCCGGCCGGCCCTTCTTCTCCTCGTATTCTTCCTCGAGGTGGTCTGCGCGGTAGCGCTTGTGGCAGGAGAGGCACTCCACCAGCGGGTCGGAGAACACGTCGACGTGGCCGGACGCCTCCCAGACCTGGCGGGGCAGGATGACCGAGGAGTCGAGGCCAACGACGTCCTCGCGGCCGCGGACCACGGACTGCCACCACTGGCGCTTGATGTTTTCCTTCAGCTCGGCACCGAGGGGCCCGTAGTCCCAGGCAGAACGCGAGCCACCATAGATTTCACCGGCCTGGAATACGAAACCCCGGCGCTTGGCGAGGGAAATGATCTGGTCGAGGACGGATTTTGCTGCCATGGGAACTCCACTTTCTACAGGGCCGCTGGGTGCGGTCCGCGGTCTCAGCCCCGGGACCCCGGCTGGTTGCCGGACGGGGCACTACAAAAACGCAAAACTTGTCCGCCCAACAGCACACACAACAAGGTGCGGTACTGAACGATGGCGGCGCAGGAAGCTGCGCCTCCTAGCCTACCGGCCTGCCGGCTCCGGGCGCCGCCAGTTTCCGGTCCGTCAGCGTCAGGACGGCCGCCCGGCGTCGTGCGGGTTACCGCTCCAGTGTCACCGCCCAAGCGCACCTTTGGGCCAGGGCAGGCTCGCGAGCACGATCGCGGCGAGCGTCAGCAGGGTTCCGAGCACGGTGGGCAGCGCCACCACGGTGCCGGGCGCCGGGAAGGCAAGGTCCAGCCCCAGGGAGCCCAGCAGCTGGCCGGCGATCATGCCGAGTCCCGTCACCAGCACGCCCAGGCTGCGGACCAGCAGTGCCCCGACCCCGATAAACACACACCCCAGGGGCCCGCCCAGGTAATACCACCACTCCCCCGGCAGCGCGTTGCCCGGTCCCGTAACGGCCGTCTTGATCAGCCAGGCGGCCCACAGCATGACCGACCCCGCGATGAAATTCATCAGGGTCGCCGCAATGGGCGTGCCGTAATGCACCGCGGCCGTGCCGTTCATGGCCTGCTGGAAGCTCATGAGAAACCCGGCCAGCACCGGAAGGAGCACCGGAACCAGCAGTTCCCCGGGGCCCGGCCCGGCGCCGGAGAACCGCGGCGAGACGGCCCAGGCGACGGCGGCGACGGTCAGGATGCTGCCGATCACCCGGATCCCGGTGATGGATCTCTTGCCGGCCGGGCCGATCCCCATCCTGTCCACGAGCAGCCCGCTCAGGGTCTGCCCGGTCACGGTGGCGACGGTAAACAGGGCGACCCCCAACAGGCCCACGGTGAAGGACTGCGCAAAGACGAAGAACCCGCCGATACAACCGGCCAGGAGGTAGTAGGGCGGGAACTTGCGCTCCCGGACGGCCGGGAGGATGCCCCGCAGCCCGGCCCGGCCGCGTGGCAGCGCAAGCGAGATCACAATCATCAGGGCCAGCCCGATGGTGAAACTCACCACCGCTGCGGCGATCCCGTCAGCGAGCGCCGCCCCGAGGGCGCCGTTGATCCTGCCCTGGACAGGCATTAGCAGCCCCGCCGCCACCGCGAGGGGCAGCCCCGCGAGGAACGGAAGCCGGGGAGTGTGGGTCATTGCTGTCACCTTACGTCAGGCATTATTGCTTGTATGAGCAACCCGGAAATTGAAGAAATCCCCATCCGCGACGACATGATCCGGCTCGGCCAGCTACTGAAGCTCGCCAGCCTGGTGGAGGACGGAGTGGAGGCGGCGGAGCTGATCAAAGCCGGGCTCGTCAAGGTCAACGGTGAGATCGACGAACGCCGCGGCCGCCAGCTCCACCACGGCGACACGGTCACCGTCAACGGCCGGACCGTGCGGATCAGCACTCCCGCCGGAGCCTAGCCCCGGCACCGGGGCAGGGCGCCGGACGACGGGCGGCAACCCGCCCACCGTCGTGAGGTTTACTCGCCTCGTGGGCCTACTTGTTCAGCACCCCGTGCGTGAGGAACTCGGAAACGTGTCCGATTTCCTGCTGGTTGATGCCGTGCCACATCCCGGTGTAAAGCACCTTGGTGAGCTTCACGTGCTTGCGCACCCAGCCCATGGTGAACTCGACCTTGTCCGGCGTGATCACCGGGTCCTGCTGGTCGCGGCCCCAGAACATCGGCACCGTCCCGTCCAGTTCCGCGTCGCGGAAGGCGGGGTCACCGTCGGCGTCGACGGCAAAACCGGACAGCCCGACGACGGCGGCGTAGTCGGCGGGCCGGCGCCGCAGCAGCGTGGTGGCCAAGGCCATCCCCATGGAAAAGCCCAGCAGCGTCACGGAAGGGTGGTTGGGCCGGACGGTATCGAGCCAGTTCTCCACGTATGAGGCGGCATCGTTGACCGCGTCGAGGGAGTAGTCGATCGAGGCGGTCAGCGGGAACCACGTGAAGCCGGCCCCGGACACCATCGGAGCGCGCACCGAGGCCACCACGAATTCCTGCGGCAGCAGGTCCGCCAGGCTCAGGAGATCCTCTTCGTTGGCTCCGTAGCCGTGCAGCAGGACCAGGAGCGGTTTTCCGGCGCGCTCCTCTTCGGGCTTCGACCATAGGACAACGGGGGCGGGGAAGGCAGCGGCGTGAGTCATGGCTCCATTCTTACAGTTACCCGTTGGTAACAACCTACGGTGGCGTAGCTTTGCAGGAACAGTGCACCATATGAAGGTGAGCGAAACCGAAGCCATGGAGAACACTCCAGACAATGCCGTGACCCACCCCTGGACCCGCTACGTGGCCATGGGGGATTCCTTCACGGAAGGCATCGGTGATCCCGAGCCGGCCAGTCCGGGGGGCCACCGGGGCTGGGCAGACCGTGTGGCCGAGGAGCTCAGCCGCGGCCACGAAGGCTTCGCCTACGCCAACCTGGCCGTCCGCGGCCGGCTCCTGCAACAGATCGTGGACCAGCAGCTTGCGCACTGCCTGTCCCTCCGGCCCGACCTCGTGACGCTCTCCGCCGGCGGGAACGACCTGATCCGTCCCGGTGGCGATCCAGATGCCCTGGCGGAAAAGCTGGACTCGGTGGTGCAGATCCTCACCCTGGCCGGCGCCACGGTGGTGCTGTTCAACGGCCCCGACACCGGTTCATCCGTGCTGGGGCGGGTGCGCAGCAAGGTGGCGATCTACAACGAGAACCTCCGCACCGTCGCGGCGCGGCACGACGCCGTCATCGCGGACATGTGGTCCCTGCGGCAGCTGAACGATCCGCAGATGTGGGACGTGGACCGCCTGCACTTCTCCCCGTTGGGCCATCACACCATCGCGGCCATGGTCTTGGATTCCCTCAACGTCGAGCACACCCTGGAGCCGCTCTCCCCCAAGCCCCTCCCGCAGCAAAGCTGGCGGCAGGCGCGCTCCGGCGATCTGGTCTGGGCCCGCGAGTACTTTGTGCCGTGGGTGGTCCGCCGGCTCCGGCACCGCTCCTCCGGCGACGGCATCACGGCCAAACGTCCGCTCCCCGGGCCGGTCTTCGGCCCCGGGATGCCGCTCGGCTCGGGCGAGGGTCCGCCCGGCGCCGAAGAGCCAGTGCGCTCCTGACCCCTGCCCTGAGTTCTAAGCTGCCCCGGCCGCGAGGCAGCCGGGCACGGCCGCGCGGGCACTGACGGATGGCCGCGGGCGTTAAGCTGGAAGGACACTTCCTGAGAGGCCCGGTGCTGTGAACAGTTTGTTCTTTTGGATCATCATTTTGTCATTCCTGATCCCGATGGCGATGCGCTACTACAAGAAGTCGGTGCGCGGACGGAACCGGGACCAGGGTATGCCGGGCGGCTACCCTGGCCAGTTCGGGCAGTTCCCGGGGGATGCTCCCGGAAACTACCCCGGCCAGCAGAACAAGCAGCCGCGTGACGGATTCACCCAACGGGACTACTACGGGGCCTTCGGCCAGCTGGGCGCTCCCCGGCAGCCCGCTCCCCCGGCAAACCAGCCGTATGGCCAGCAGAATCCGGGGCAGCCGTACCCGGGCCAGCAGAATTCGGGCCAGCCGTACCCGGGGCAGCAGGCGTACCAGCCCCCGGTCCCCTACGAGGACAGCCCCGACTACCCGGCCAACCAGCCCGGCCCCGCAGTGCCCCCGCCGCCGCCGTCACCGACGGCGCCGCAGGGATTCCGGGCGCGCAAGCTCGCGGAACTGGACCAGCGCTACAGCGACGGCGACCTCACCATGGAGGACTACATGGCCCAGCGCGCCGAGATCATGAAGGGCTAACCGGCGCCACACCAACAAGGCCGACGAAAGGGGGCCCTGCAGCAGTGCTGCAGGGCCCCCTTTCGTCGGGGCAGGCGTCAGTCGACCTGGGGGAAGCCGAGGTCGATCACGGAGGTGGACGGGTCCGGCCAGCGGGTAGTGACCACCTTGCCGCGGGTATAGAAGCGGATGCTCTCCGGGCCGTACATGTGGGTGTCACCAAAGAGCGAATTCTTCCAGCCGCCGAAGGAGAACGTGCCGACCGGGACGGGGATCGGCACGTTGACGCCCACCATGCCGGCCTCGACGTCGAACTCGAACTGCCGCGCGGCGCCGCCGTCCCGGGTGAAGATCGCCACGCCGTTGCCGAACTCGTTGTCGTTGACGAGCTTGACGGCGTCGGCGTAGGTCTCGACGCGGACCACGGACAGGACCGGGCCGAAGATCTCGTCGTCGTAGACCTTCATGCCGGGCTTGACGTGGTCAACCAGGCTGACGCCGATGAAGAAGCCGTTGGAGTCGAAGGCCTGGTCCCGGCCGTCCACCACCACGGTGGCGCCTTCCTGGGCCGCGCCGGCGACGTAGGAGGCCACCTTGTCGCGGTGCTCGGCGGTGATGAGCGGGCCCATCTGTGATGCCGGGTCGGTGCCGGGGCCGATCTTGAGCGTGGCCATGCGGGTGCTGATCGCCTCGACCAGCTCATCGGCGATGTTTCCGACGGCCACCAGGACGCTGACCGCCATGCAGCGCTCGCCCGCGGAGCCGTAGGCTGCCGAGACGGCTGCGTCGGCGGCCATGTTCAGGTCCGCATCCGGCAGGACCACCATGTGGTTCTTCGCCCCGCCCAGGGCCTGCACGCGCTTGCCGTGGTCGGCGGCGCGCTTGTAGATGGACTGGGCAATCGGCGTCGAGCCGACGAAGCTGATGGCCTTGACGTCGGGGTGCTCCAGCAGGACGTCCACGGCCTCCTTGTCGCCGTGGACCACGTTGAGCACACCGGCGGGCAGGCCGGCCTCGGCGAAGACCTCCGCGATGAAGATGGCCGAGGACGGGTCCTTTTCGCTGGGCTTGAGCAGCACGGTGTTGCCGCAGGCCAGGGCGCTGCCGATCATCCAGAGCGGCACCATGGCCGGAAAGTTGAACGGCGTGATGCAGGCGACCACACCCACCGGCTGGCGCACCGAGTGGACGTCGACGCCGCCGGCCACCTGCTCGGAGCGCTCACCTTTGAGCATGTGGGACAGTCCGGTGGCGAACTCAATGTTCTCCAGGCCGCGGGTGATCTCGCCCTCGGCGTCGGAGAGGACCTTGCCGTGTTCGCTGGTCAGCAGGGCCGCCAGCTCGGGCCGGCGCTGCATCAGCAGTTCGCGGACCTTGAAGAAGATGTTGGTGCGCTTGGCGAGGCTGGTGGCGCGCCAGCCGGGCAGGGCGGCGCGGGCGGCCTGGATGGCCTCCTCGACGCGGGCGGCGGAGGCCAGCGCCACCTCTTTCTCCTGCTCTCCGGTGGCCGGGTTGAAGACCGGCCCGTAGCGCTCGGCGTCGGAAATCAGGGCGCCGTTGATGAAGTGCGGAATGCGTTCCATGGGGTATGTCTCTTTCGTGGTGCTGTGTACGGGGCCGCGGCGGGGCCGCTTTGCGGGGAACTGGCAGGGGCGGCTATTTGGCGGCGTCGAGGGAGCCGTCCACCAGCTTGACGATCGCGGAGCAGTCCGTGCCGGACTGGCCGGAGTCGATGAGGCGCTGGAAAAGCTGCTGGACGTGCTCGCCGATTTCCAGCGGGGTGCCGGTGTCCCGTGCGGCGCTGATGGCGAGTCCGATGTCCTTGTTCGCCAGCTCGGTGGTGAATGTCGGGGCGAAATCATTGTTGGAGGCCGCGGTGGGAACCACGCCGGCGACCGGGTACCACGTGCGCAGCGCCCAGCTGTCGCCGGAGGAGACCGAAGCGATGTCCCAGAAGACCTGCTTGTCCAGCCCGAGCCGGTCGGCCAGGACAGCGCCTTCCGCCGTGGAGGCCAGGTTGATGAAGAGCATGAGGTTGTTGCAGATCTTTGCGGCCTGGCCGGTGGTGGCGCCGCCGGTCGGGATGATGTTGGCGGCCATCGGCTTGATGTATTCGGTGGCCTCGGCCACGGCGCCGGCCTCGCCGCCGATCATGAACGTCAGGGTGGCGGCCTTCGCGCCGCTCATGCCGCCGGACACCGGGGCGTCGACGAAGCGGAAGCCGGCGGCCGCCGCGGCGTCGTGCAGGGCCTGGGCGGAGGCGATGTCGATGGTGGAGGAGTCCACCAGCAGCGTGCGCGTGTCGGCGAGGGCCAGGACGCCGTTGTCGCCGAGGTAAACGGCGCGGGCGTGCTCGCCCTTCGGGAGCATGGTGAAGACGACGTCGGCCCCGTCCACGGCGTCGGCGATGCTTCGGGCAGGCTTCACGCCGCCTGCCTCCGCGGCGGCTACGGCCTCCGCGTTGAGGTCGAATCCGCGGAGGTCGTGGCCTGCCTTGGCGAGATTCACCGACATGGACCCGCCCATGTTCCCCAGTCCGATCCAAGCGATTACTGCCATGGCATAAGCTCCTTTGCTTTGCGTCGTGCGGTGCGTCTTTGCTGCGCTGTTTGCGGTACGCGGTGCGTGTGCTCCGGCTGTCCGCCGGATCGTCCGTGTCAAGCATCACACCCTGTTACAGTGCAATCAAGGGAAAAATTTACAGATGGTATGTGCATGGATGCACATACCTGGATCCAGAGGAGTTCTTGTGGACGTGAGGCGGCTTCCGAGTCCGGATGATCTGCTGATCCTGCTGACCGTCGCCCGGCTGGGCAGGTTCAATGCGGTGGCCGAGACCCTCGGCACCACCCACACCACCATCTCCCGGCGGATCCTGGCCCTGGACAAACAATTGGGCGGACGCACCCTGGAGCGCAGCCCGCACGGCTGGGAACTCACCGATCTCGGAAACGAGGCAGTGGCCGCCGCCGAGGCGATCGAGGGAACCCTTGGCGCGCTGAGCAACCGGATCGCGCAGTCCGAAGATGCACTCTCGGGCCTGGTCCGTATCAGCACCCCCGACGGCTTCGGCGCCGGGTTCGTTGCGCCGGCCCTCGTGCGGCTGCAGCGGCAGCACCCGATGCTCAACGTCGAAATGCTCAGCGCCACCCGCAAGGTCAGCCAGAACCGCTCCGGAGTGGACCTCGAAGTGGTGGTGGGCAACCTGGACGTCAGCAATGCGCAGACGATTTTCCTGTCCAACTATTTCCTGCGGCTCTATGCGAGCCCGCAGTACACCCGGGAACACGGACTGCCGGAGACGCTCGACGACGTCCGGCAGCACGGTTTTGTCTCCTACGTGGAGTCGGCGCTGCAGGTCGCGGAACTGGGCCACCGTTCCACCCAGCTTCCCGTCCCGCGGTCCAGCTTCCAGGCCACCAGCATCTTTGCCCAGTTGGAGGCCGTCCGGCGCGGCGCCGGGATCGGCCTGCTGCCCAATTTCCTGGTGGCCGGTGACCCCGCGTTCCTTCCGGTACTGCCGGACGACTTCCAACGCCAGCTGCCCATCTGGGCGGTGGCACGCGCGGAATCACTGCGCTCGGCCCCCGTCCAGGCTGTCCTCGAGACCATCCGGACCGAGATTTCCACCCGCCAGGCAGTCTTGGCAGGCTGAGCTGTCGCGGCGGCGCCCCGATCCGGAGATTCAGGAGTCGGCTAGTCCCTCATAGGTGGTCCAGAAGTCGGCCATGGAGCGGGGCTGACCCAAGAGCAGCGCTTCAAGGTAAAGAAGGTGTGTGTGCCAGCCAGGCAGGTAGTCGGCGGCCTGGTTTCCGAGCCCTTCGTGCTGCAACGCCAAGTGTGTTGGCCCACCGGCGGGGGTGAGCACAATCCTCACTCGCGAGAGTGGTTCGTCTGGGAACTCCCACGTCATGCCAAGAATCCGCTCCGGTTCACACTCCTGAATACGGCTGCTGCAGAAATAGCCTTCGGCATGCTGAATCGTGATGGCGTTACCGACGAGGAAGCTCCCAGAAGTCAGCTGACCCAGCCAGCGAGGCAACGCCTCAGAGTCGGTGAGCCCCCACCAGATGCGCTCCGGGGGCGCGGCCATGGACCAGTTGTGGGTCAACCGCCTGTCCGCAGCATCGAGCGACTTGTTGATGATTGGCATAACCGGAGCCTAGCGCAGCGCTGGGTCCCTGCCGCAGGAGCGGCCAGCAGCCCGGACAGCACGAACGGCAACAGCCCGGGTCCCGCAGTGCGGGGCCCGGGCTGTTGCCGTTGATTCGTCGTTACCCGTACCTACTTCTTGGAAGCGGCAAGCAGGTCCGCGGTGCCCTGGGCATCGGCGGCGTCGACGTCGTGCAGGGAGATGCCGCGGGTTTCCTTGAGGAAGAACACGGCCACCATCGTGACCACACAGGCGCCGAGGAGATAGATGGCCACCGGAACGGAGGACTTGTACTGGCTCAGCAGAGCGACAGCGATGATCGGGGCCATCGAACCAGCCACGATCGAGGTGACCTGGTAGCCCAGCGAGACGCCGGAGTAGCGCATCCGGGTCGGGAACATTTCAGCCATGATGGCCGGCTGGCCGGCGTACATGAGCGAGTGGAACAGCAGACCGATGGTGATCGCCGCGAGGATGACGAGGTCGTTCTTGGTGTCCATCATCGGGAAGGCGAAGAAGCCCCAGGTGCCGCCGAGGACAGCGCCGGCCATGTAGACCGGCTTGCGGCCGACGTTGTCGGAGAGCTTGCCGACCATGGGGATCACGGCGAAGTGGATGAAGTGCGCCACCAGCAGCAGGAGGAGGATGCGGGAGGTGTCCGTCTGCACGATGACCTTCAGGTACGTAATGGAGAACGTGACCACGAGGTAGTAGAGGATGTTCTCCGCGAAGCGCAGGCCCATCGCGGTGAAGACGCCACGGGGGTAGCGGCGGAATACTTCGCCGACGCCGTAGCCCTTCTTCTCAACGGTGACTTCCTTCTGGGCCTCCAGGAAGATGGGGGCGTCAGTGACCTTGGTCCGGATGTAGTAGCCCACCAGCACGATCACGGCGGAGAGCCAGAAGGCCACACGCCAGCCCCAGCTGAGGAAATCGGCGGAAGACAGGGTGGCGGACAGAGTGAACAGCACACCGGTGGCGAGCAGGTTGCCCAGCGGAACGGCCGACTGCGGCCACGCGGCCCAGAAACCGCGGGACTTGCTGGGGCTGTGCTCGGCCACGAGCAGGACAGCGCCGCCCCACTCGCCGCCGACGGCGAAGCCCTGGGCGAAGCGCAGGAAGACCAGGAGGGCCGGAGCCCAGTAGCCGATCTGCTGGAAGGTGGGCAGGCAGCCCATCAGGAACGTGGAGACACCCACCAGGATGATGCTGAGCTGGAGCAGCTGCTTGCGGCCGAACTTGTCGCCGAAGTGGCCGAAGACGATGCCGCCGATCGGGCGGGCGATGAAGCCGACAGCGTAGGTCAGGAACGCGGCGATGATGCCGTCCAGCTCCGTGCCCGAATTCGGGAAGAAGATCTTGCCGAAGACGAGGGTCGCCGCGGAGGCGTAGAGGAAGAACTCATACCACTCGACAACGGTGCCGGCCATGGAGGCCGTTACTACTTTCTTGAGGCCTGACGCTTTGACGTCTTCCTCTTCCGGCCGCCTGGCGGCAGCGTTTTGCGTACTCATTTCGACTCCTTTGGCGTCTCCGTCGACACCCTATGGACCTCTGGGCAATGGATACCTGTGATGTGTGACACGGGCATCATTCTCAACGAGTATGGACGCTCAAGCCCCGGGCCTCAACGGCCATTAGTGCAGAGCGCATCTGCAAAAATGCACAACCGGGCTCATTCCCCGACGCTTCCGTCCACTGATTCGCGCAGGAGATCGGCATGGCCGTTGTGCCGGGCGTACTCCTCGATCATGTGGCACATAATCCAGCGCAGGCTTGGCACCCCGCCGTCGGACCATGCACGCCTGGCCAGCGAGTCCAGACCTCCCCCGGCCAGGGTCTCGGCCACGAGGGAGCGCGAGCGCTCGACGGCGTCCTGCCAGCGTCCGCGGAGGTCGTCGGCGGAGTCCTCGGCGGCGGAGTCAAACTCCCAGTCGGGCTGCGCCTTCCAATCCACCGCGTTCCACGACGGCTGCCGGTCCTGCCCATGCAACGAGTGGGAGAACCAGCTGTCCTCCACATAGGTCATATGCTTCAGCAGCCCGCCCAGGGTCAAGGTGGAGACGGCGGTCTTCGCGCCCAGGGCGGCGGCATCAAGGCCGGCGCACTTCCACTCCAGGGTGGCCCGCTGGTAGTCGAGGAAACCCAGGAGTGTGGCGGCCTCATCGGCCGCAAGGGGAGGTTCCGGACGTCCCTGTTCATCGATGGTGATCATGCGCCGTGAGCCTACCGGCGGACTCGCGTCAGTGGAAGTCCGGGCCCGACGCTGTTCTGCCGGCCGGTCACGCAAAGGCCCGCCGCCCGCCTAGCCGAAGAAGTGCTGCCGGAGCTGGTTGGTGAGCTGGCCGATCTCCGTCAGGAAGCCGTCGTGCCCGATCGGCGCCTCGATGGTGTGCACGGCAACCTCGCCCGGCAGGGCGGCCGCAAGCGCGCGGGTCTGGGCCGGGAAGTAGAGCCGGTCCGAGTCGACGGCTGCCAGCAGGAATTCCGCCGTTGCCGGAGCCAGGGCGTCCGCGAGGGCGCCGCGGCCCCGGCTGATGTCGTGGCTCATCAGCGCTTCGGTGATGGCGATGTAGCTGTTCGCGTCGAAGCGGCGGACGAGCTTGTTGCCCTGGTGGTCAAGGTAGCTCTCCACCTGGTAGCGCCCGCGCCCGGCGAGCGAACCGGCTTCCAGCGGTGCCTCCGGGTCCTGGGCCTTCCGGCCGAACCGTCCGTCCAGCTCCGCGGCGGAGCGGTAGGTGATGTGCGCGATCCGCCGGGCCAGCGCCAGGCCTGCTTCCGGCTGCGGGCCCCCGTAGTAGTCGCCGCCGTTGAAATTGGGGTCTTGCCGGATGGCAAGCGTCTGGGCCTGGGCGAAGGCAATCTGTTCCGCGGTGCTGCTGGCCCCCACCGAAAACACGCCGCAGCGCCGGACCCGGTCCGGGTAGCTGACGGCCCACTCCAGGGCACGCGCTCCGCCCAGCGAACCGCCAAGCACGGCGTACCAGCTCCGGATGCCCAGCGCGTCTGCCAGCCTGGCCTCGGCCGCCGTCGTGTCCCGCAGGGTGACCAACGGGAAACGGGAGCCCCAGGGCCGGCCGTCCGGTGCCGGCGTCGAGGGTCCCGTCGAGCCGTAGCAGCCGCCAAGGATGTTGATCGAGACAACGAAGTACTTGTCCGTGTCCACGGGGGCACCGGGGCCGGCGAGCTGCTCCCACCAGCCCGGTTCCTCGCCGGCGCCCCGGGTGACGTGGGTGTCCCCGGTCAGGGCGTGTTCGATCAGCACCGCATTGGAGCCGTCCGGGTTGAGGGTCCCCCAGGTCTCATAGGCGAGGGTGACGTCCGGCAACCGGGCGCCGGATTCGAGGTCCAGGTCGCCGATCGGGAGGTACTGGACTGTTCCATCCAGGACAGCGCCTTCGGAGACAGGGACTGCCTGGGGGTGGGAGGTCGTGTTTACGGGTGCACCCTGGCGGGTGACGGCAATCGTCATGTGAGGACCTAACTTCGCGCTTGCCCACCGTCAGCTGACCGGCAGGCCAGGTCTTCACCCGGGGCACCCCGCCGCAAAAGGAGGGTTGCCGGCCAGCAAGCCGGGGCTGTCGCTGGCACTCATGACCTGCACTGAGTCTACGAAACACGGCGGCGGAATGGCGAAGATTGTGACTTCCATGTGACAGCCGTACGCGCCAGCACCGCAGTTTCCCCACCTTCGAAGGCCGTGTCCGGCGGGCCGCCCCGAGGTCTCGGCGATTCCCGGCGTCATGCCCGCAAAGGTGGGGAAATTCGGCGTTAACGTGTCTCAGGCGTTCTTGGCCGCCCGGAATCCGGCTTCGAGGTCCGCGAGGATGTCGTCGATGTGTTCCAGGCCCACGGAGAGACGCACGAGGCCCGGGTTCACGCCCGCAACGGCCTGCTGTTCCGCCGAGAGCTGGCTGTGCGTGGTCGACGCCGGGTGGATGACAAGCGAGCGCACGTCACCGATGTTCGCCACGTGGGAGTGCAGCTCCAGGGCATCGACAAAGCGCTTCCCGGCCTCCGCTCCCCCGCCGATATTGAAGGCCACGACGGCGCCGGTCCCCCGGGGACCGTACTTGCGGCCGCGCTCGTACCAGGGGCTCGACGGCAGCCCCGCGTAGGCGACCGATTCGACGTCGTCCCTGGCTTCGAGCCATTCGGCCACCCTGGTGGCGTTGGCGACGTGCCGCTCCACGCGCAGGCTCAGGGTCTCGATGCCCTGGGCAATGAGGAAGGCGTTGAAGGGCGAGACTGCCGAGCCGAGGTCGCGCAGGAGCTGCACGCGTGCCTTGAGGATGTAGGAGAGGTTGGCGCCCAGGGCGCCGTCCTTGCCCAGGTCCCGGGCGTAGACCAGCCCGTTGTAGGTGGGGTCCGGGGTGTTGAAGCCCGGGAACCGCTCCGGATCCGCGCCGAAGTCGAAGTTGCCGGAGTCCACGATCACGCCGGCGATCGCGGCGCCATGGCCGCCGAGGTACTTGGTGGCGGAGTGCACCACGATGTCCGCACCCCACTCGATGGGACGGATGAGGTACGGCGTGGAGAGGGTGTTGTCCACGATGAGCGGGACACCGGCCTCGTGCGCAACCTTTGAGATGCCCTCAATATCCAGGACGTCCTGGCGCGGGTTGGAGACCACTTCGCCAAAGAACAGCTTGGTGTTGGGCTGCACGGCGTCGCGCCACTGCGCCAGGTTATCCGGGTCCTCCACGAACGTCACCGTGATGCCGAACTTCTTCAGGGTGTGCGCCAGCAGGTTGTAGGTGCCGCCGTACAGGCTGGGGCTGGCCACCACGTGGTCGCCGGCCTCGGCGACATTGAGGATGGCGAAGGTCTCCGCGGCCTGTCCGGAACTCAGGAGCAGCGCCGCGAGCCCGCCCTCCAGGCTGGCCACCCGCTGCTCCACGGCGTCCTGCGTGGGGTTGCCAATCCGGGTGTAGATGGGGGCAAGTTCGGCGAGGGCGAAGCGGTTGGCGGCGCTTTCGGCGCTGGGAAAGACGAACGACGTCGTCTGGTAGATCGGGAGCGCCCGGGCGCCGGTGGCGCCGTCCGGTTCCTGTCCGGCGTGGATCTGGCGGGTTTCGAAGGACCAGGCATTGGACATCGTGAGACTCCTTAAGGGTCTGGGCACACCAGCTCCGGAACTCCATGGACCGGTTAACACTGGCGCCGCGCTTGCCTTCCGGCGGGTGCCGGACGGCCAGGTCTTCACCCGGGGCACCCCACCGCGATACGAGGGTTGCCGGCCAGCAAGCCGGGGCTGTGTGCTGGCACTCATGACCTGACCTCAGTCTAGGAACCGGTTCGGGGCCGTGGATAGCTTTGTGACGAAGATGAAGCCAGGCGCCCGGTGCGTCCTGCCGGGGCCCTTGGTTCCCCGTCAGGACGCGGAAAAGTCCCCCTCCGGCGCTCGCCGAAAATGACATCCCATCACGGTTAGGCCAGCCTAAGCTGAGAGCCGCATCACAAAGTGCCAAGATGAGGGCATGCGCATGGATCACGTCTCTTACGCCTGTGAACAAGATGGCCTCGCTGCCACCACCGAACGAATTGCGTCTGCCCTCGGCGTCGAAGCCGTGAAGGGCGGAGTACACCCCCGATTCGGGACCCGCAACATGATCATCCCGCTCGCGGGACACAAATACGTCGAGGTCGTGGAGGTCCTGAACCACCCGGCATCCGACAAGGCCCCCTTCGGCCAGGCCGTCCGTGCCCGCTCCGAAGCAGGCGGCGGCTGGATGGGCTGGTGCGTCGAGGTTGACGACCTGGCCCCGTTCGAGGAGCGGCTGGGCCGCGCCGCCGTCAACGGTAACCGCAAGTTCCCGGACGGCCGCGAGCTCGTCTGGAAGCAGATCGGCATCCTTGGGCTCATCGCCGATCCCCAGGTTCCGTACATGCTGAAGTGGGAAGGCGACCCGGAACTCCACCCGTCGAAGGCCTACGAGAGCAACGTCAAGATGTCCGCGCTCACGATCGCAGGCTCGGCAGAGCGGGTCACCGAATGGCTCGGTGTCCCGGTCGAGAAGCCGCTGGAAGACGTGGCCGTGAACTGGCTCGCTCCGCGCGGGACACCCGGCATCCTCTCGGTCACATTCGAGACGTCCTCCGGAGCCGTCACGATCTGACCCTTCACCGCCCCACACTTCGGCCGCCATCAGCGGGTGCCAATGACGTCACCCACCGATGGCGGCCGAATCTTTTAAGCGGCACGGGTTGCCGGCCCGTGACAGGCTACGCGGGGTCAGATCGCGTCCATCCAGGGGCTCCGGATGGGTGACAAGTGACCCGCGTTGTTTTGTGTACGCTCAGCCCAGGCCGATGGCCCTGCCGAAGAGGCTGAAGCCGACAAACGCCACAATGTCCAGCACGGCGTGGGCGATCACCAGCGGCATCAACCGGCGGGTCCTGGTGTAGAACACGGCGAAGATGACGCCCATGATGGCGTTGCCGATGAACGGCCCAAAGCCCTGGTACAGGTGGTAGCTGCCGCGCAGCATGGCGCTGGCGAAGATCGCCGCGGGCGTAGCCCAGCCGAGCTTCCCGAGCCGGTCCAGGAGATAACCCACCACGATCACCTCCTCCACGATCCCGTGCCGGATCGCGGAGAGCACCAGCACGGGAACTGTCCACCAGTACGCGTCCAGCGCGCTGGGAATGATCGCCGTCGTGATGCCGAGCGCCCGGCCGGCGGCGTAGAGGCCCAGCGACGGGATTCCGATAAGCGCCGCCAGGCCGAACGCCTGCAGCAGGTCCCTGCCGGGCCGGTCGAAATCGAGGCCGAGCCTCTGGAAGGCCGTGATGCCGCGGCCGCTGCTCCCGGGCAGGCCGGACGGCCGGTTTTCGGTCAGGAAGTAGATCACCAGGACCACGGGCACCAGGGCGAAGATGATGTCCAGCAGCTGGTAGGTGAGGTCAAAGTACTCGCGGCTGCTTTGCGAGCGGTTCAGTGTGGAAGTCCCCTCCGCGAGCGGGGCCCTGGTCATTTTGTCCAGCAGCTGAACCACCGAATACACGGCCGACTGGCCCAGGGACAATCCCAGGACAATCCACATTTCAATCCGCAGCCGGCGGCGGGAGGGAACCAACATAGTCCCATCTTGCCCGCAGTTGCCGGTAGTTGCCTGAATCCGGGCCGCCACACCGCCGGGCCCTATGCTTGGGGTTTATGAGTGCGCCCGGGAAAATCATCATGATCCGGCACGGCCAGTCCGCCGCCAACGCCGACACCTCGATCTACAACCGGGTCCCCGATTACCGGATTCCGCTGACCGCACTCGGCGTGGAACAGGCGCGGGCCGCCGGCGAGGAGGTCCGGCGGCTGCTGGACGGCCGGCAGGCCTGCGTATATGTCTCCCCGTACCTGCGGGCCTACCAGACCCTGGAGGCGCTCAACCTCGGCCCCCTGGTCGAGCGGGTGATCGAGGAGCCGCGGCTGCGGGAGCAGGACTGGGCCAACTTCCAGATCGCCGGTGAGATCGAGGACCAGAAGGAACTCCGGAACGCCTATGGCCACTTCTTCTACCGCTTCCGGGAGGGCGAGTCGGGATCCGATGTCTATGATCGGATCTCATCCTTCATGGAAACCCTGTACCGGCACTGGTCGAAACCGAGCTACGCCCCGAACGCGCTGTTCGTCACCCACGGGCTCACCATGCGGCTGTTCTGCATGCGCTGGTTCCACTGGTCCGTGGAGTACTTCGAGTCCCTCAACAATCCGGAGAATGCCGAGGTCCGGACCCTGTACCGCACCGGGGAGGGCAAGTACGAGCTGGACAAGCCGTTTAGCCAGTGGGAGGCCCGCCGCGTCGATGAGACGGTGCTGGACGCCCCGCCGATGTTCTTCTAACGAACGAAACGGGTGGGTCAGCGGGCGCGGACCCCGGCCCGCCAGACGGCGTGGGTCAGCGGGATGCCGGGCCGGTAGGCCAGGTGCGTGGCTGACGGTGCGTTGAGCAGATGGAGGTCCGCGCGGTGTCCGACGGCGATCGAGCCGACCGCGCGTTCGCCGTCGGCGTCGTTCCCGGTCTCCCGGCCGAGCGCCAAGGCACCGCCGTAGGTTGCGGCGCGCACGGCCTCGTGGACGCTCAGGTGCATCTGGAGCACGGCGGTGGTGACGCAGAAGGCCATCGAGCTGGTGTAGGAGGTGCCCGGGTTGCAGTTGGAGGCCAGGGCGAGCTGCACGCCGGCGTCGAGCAGTTCCCGGCCCGGCGCAAGCGGCTGGCGGGTGGACAGGTCGCAGGCCGGCAGGCACGTGGCCACGGTGCCGCGTCCGGTGCCGCTGCCGCTGTCCCAGCCGGACCAGCTGGCCGCGAGGGCGTCGACGTCGGCGGCGGACAAGTAGTTGACGTGGTCCACGCTGGCCGCACCGAATTCCACGGCGAGCCGCACGCCGGGCCCCTCGCCGAGCTGGTTGCCGTGCACGCGCAGGCCCAGTCCGGCGTCCCGGCAGGCCTGGAGCACGCGCCGGGACTGGTCCTCGGTGAAGGCCCCCCGTTCGCAGAAGACATCGGCCCAGCGCACAAACGGCCGGACGGCGGCCAGCATGGGGCCGCACACCAGCTCCGTGTATTCCTCGGCGTCCGCGCCGGCGGGCACAAGGTGCGCACCGAGGTAGGTGACCTCGTCCGCGACGGTGGAGGCAATCCGGGCGCTGCGGGCCTCGTTCTCCACGTCCAGGCCGTACCCGGTCTTGGTTTCGAGGTAGGTGGTGCCCTGCGAGACGGCCTCGGACACCCGGCCCATGGCGAGCCGGGTGAGGTCGAAGTCGCTGGTGCTCCGGGTGGCGCCGGTGGTCACGGCAATTCCGCCGGCGCTGTAGCTCTCCCCCGCCATCCGGGCCTCGAACTCCGCAGTCCGGTCCCCGGCGAAGATGAGGTGCGTGTGCGAATCGACCCAGCCCGGCAGCAGGGCGCGGCCGCCGGCGTCGACGGCGTCGTCGGCGGCCGGGGCTTCGGACGCGGGGCCGAGCCAGGAGATCCGTTCTCCCTCGACCACCACCGCAGCGTTCTTCAGGACCCGCTGATCCGCGTCCTGGGTCATCAGCTCGGCAATATTGGTAATGAGGGTGCTCATGAGTCCATTCTTCAGCGCCGGATGGACCAGCGGGTCGCCGCCAGCGCCTCCGCTGTCCGGGATGCCGGACCGGCCGCTTGGGCCCCGCCCGGAACCGCCGAGGGGCCCTGGCCTGCAAGGATGAGGTCCGCGGCCAGTTCGGCGATGCCGGAGGACGTCTGGAAGCCATAGCCGCCCTGGCCGGCGAGCCAGAAGAATCCGGGGGCCTCGGCGTCGAACCCCACCACCGGTACACCGTCGGCCGCTTCCGTCCGCAGCCCCGTCCAGGCGGTGCGGACGCCACGGATGCCGAACGTGGTGAGGGTGTTGAGCCGGGCGATCAGCGCCTCGACGTCACCGGGGTGCGGCTGCGCGTCCTCGGGCCCGCTCGGTTCGTGCTCCGACGGCGAGATGAGGACCTGTTCGCCGTCGCGCCGGAAATAGAACGAGTCGTCGGCGGCCGCCACCATGGGGCAGCTCTCCGGGAGGGGGTGTTCGACGTCGACGATCGCCGCCGTGCGCCGGTACGGCTGCAGCTGGACCTTCTCGACACCGCTGAGCACGGCAAGTTCGTCGGCCCAGGCGCCCGCGGCGTTGACCACGACGGCGGTCTGGAAGCCTTCCTGCCCGGCGCCGAGTTCCCAGCCGGAGCCGAGGCGCTGGGCAGAGTGCACCCGGGCGCCGGTGATGATGTCCACGCCGCCGGCTTCGGCGCGGCGGCGGTGGTCCTCGAGGAGCAGGGGCGCGTTGCAGGCGAAGGAGCCGGTATCCAGGCCGGCAGCGGCGAAGGAATCCGGGAGCAGGGCCGGGCAGAGGGCCAGGGCCTCGGCGTGGGTGATCGGCCGCATGTGGCCGCTGGCCTGTTCCCGGACGGCTGCGTCGTCGCCGATCAGCATAAAGCTGCGCGGTGTGAGCACGGGTTCGGGCCGGCCGGCGTCCTGGGCGGCGATCAATTCGAGGGTGCGGAGCGTGAGTTCCTGGACCGCGGGCGGGCCGTAGCTGGGGATCAACTGCCGGGCCGAGCGCGCCGAGGTGTGGTACGCCAGCGTCTGCTCGGCTTCCACCAGCGCGACGCTGCATTTTCCGGCCAGGGCTGAGGCAAGGGACAGGCCGGCGATCCCGCCGCCGACAATCACGACATCGTAATTAGCTGACATGGGTCCATCCTTGCAGACGGAACGGTTGCGGCGCCGTTTGTGGCGCCGCAACCTCGGTTCTTCGCAGCCGCTGAAGCTCCGCTTAGCCGGCGACGGCGGCGCGGCTGCGCACGAAGGCCTGGACGCAGGCCTCCACGTCTTCGGCGCTGTGCGCAGCGGAGAGCTGGACGCGGATCCGGGCGGCCCCCTTGGGCACCACAGGGTAGCTGAACGCCGTCACGAAGACGCCGTGGTGCAGCATGGCGTCGGCCACCTTGGCGGCCATGACGGCGTCGCCGAACATGACCGGGACAATTGCGTGCTCGCCCGGGAGCAGCTCGAAGCCTTCCTCGGACATGCGGCTGCGGAAGAGCTCCGCGTTGGCGAAGAGCTTGCTGCGCAGTTCGCCGGAGTTCTCTACGAGGTCCAGGGCCTTGAGCGTGGCCGCAACGATGGCGGGGGCCAGCGAGTTGGAGAACAGGTACGGGCGGGCCTTCTGGCGGAGCATGGCCACGACTTCGCGGCGGCCGGACACGTAGCCGCCGGAGGCACCGCCAAGGGCCTTGCCGAAGGTGCCGGTGTAGATGTCCACGCGGTCCGAGACGCCGGCGTGCTCGGGGGTACCCGCGCCGGTGGCGCCCATGAAACCGACGGCGTGGGAATCGTCCACCATGACCAGGGCGTCGTACTTTTCCGCGAGGTCGCAGATCGCTTCCAGCGGGGCGAGGAAGCCGTCCATCGAGAAGACACCGTCCGTGACGATGATCTTGCGGCGGGCCGGGTTCTTCTGCGTGGTGGCTTCGATCAGCTTGGATTCGAGATCGGCCATGTCCTGGTTGGCGTAGCGGAAGCGCTGGGCCTTGCAGAGCCGGATGCCGTCGATGATCGAGGCGTGGTTGAGCGCGTCGGAGATGACGGCGTCCTCCGGGCCGAAGAGTGATTCGAACACGCCGCCGTTGGCGTCGAAGCAGCTGGAGAACAGGATGGTGTCCTCGGTGCCGAGGAACCTGGAGACGCGTTCCTCGAGGGCCAGGTGCAGGTCCTGGGTGCCGCAGATGAAGCGGACACTGGCCATGCCGAAGCCGCGGTCGTCCATCGCGGCCTTGGCGGCGGCGATGATGTCCGGGTGGTCCGCGAGGCCCAGGTAGTTGTTGGCGCAGAAGTTCAGCACATCCGCGCTGGACTCGCCGATCTGGCCGGCTTTGATGTGGTTGGCCTGGGGTGAGTCGATGTGCCGCTCGGTCTTGAACAGGCCGGCGCTGCGGATCTCGTCCAGTTCGTGCTGCAGCTGGTCCTTGATGGCTGAATACATGTCGGTGCGCTCCTCAGCGGGTGGGGGTCGGTGGTCCGGAACGGTGGAGGTTAGAAGCAGGTCCAGTCGAGGACCACTTTGCCGCCCACGCCGGCGCGGGCGATCTCGAAGCCCTTCTCCCAGTCGGTGGCAGGAAGGGTGTCCGTCACGACGGCGGAGATGTTGGCGTGCAGGACCGGGTTGGAGGACAGCATGGCGCTCATGGCGTACCAGGTCTCGAACATTTCGCGGCCGTAGATGCCCTTCATGGTCAGCATGTGCGTGACCACCTTGCCCCAGTCGATGTCGATGGACTGGCTGGGCAGTCCCAGCATCGCGATCCGGCCGCCGTGGTTCATGTTGTCGATCATCTCAGGCAGGGCCGTGGGGTGTCCCGACATTTCCATGCCGATGTCGAAGCCTTCGCGCATGCCCAGTTCGCGCTGCGCGTCCTTGACCCGCATCCTCGAGACGTCGATCGCCAGGTCGACGCCGAGCTTGCGGGCCAGTTCCAGCCGCGGGGCGGAGACGTCGGTGATGGCGATCTTGCGGGCGCCGGCGTGGCGGGCGACGGCGATTGCCATCAGGCCGATGGGGCCGGCGCCGGTGATCAGCACGTCCTCGCCGACGAGGGGGAAGCTGAGCGCGGTGTGGACGGCGTTGCCGAAGGGGTCGAAGATGGCACCGAGTTCCGGCGTCACGGACTGGTCGGTGTGGACCCAGACGTTGGTCTCGGGGATCACGACGAACTCGGCGAAGGCGCCGTCGCGCTGGACGCCGACGCTGACGGTGTTGATGCACATCTGCCGGCGGCCGGCGCGGCAGTTGCGGCAGATGCCGCAGACGATGTGGCCCTCGCCGGAGACGCGGTCCCCCACTTTGACGTCCAGGACGTCCTCGCCGATCTCCACCACCTCGCCGTAGAACTCGTGGCCGGCGATCAGGGGGGCGTTGATGATGCCCTGCGCCCAGGCGTCCCAGGACTGGATGTGCAGGTCGGTGCCGCAGATGCCGGTGGTCATCACGCGGATCTTGACGTCGCCGGCGCCGGTCCCGGGCTCCGGACGGTCGACGAGTTCGAATCCTGCATGGGCGCCGGCCTTGTAGAGAGCCTTCATGGGGCCTTCCTAACTTCTGGGTGCACCCGCCCTGTGGACAGGTGGTGTGGGTCAACTCACCCCATTAGAGCCGCTGCAAAGCATTAGCACAACCGGGTTTTTCTCAATCGACGATTTAGCTTTTACTTGCGCATAGACTGGTCGGCATGGAAATCCACCAGCTTGAGATGCTCCGCGAACTCGGGGCACTCGGCAGCGTTAAGGCGGTCGCCGAAACCCTGCTGGTCACCCCCTCCGCCGTGTCGCAGCAGCTGGCGGCGCTGCAGAAATCGGTGGAGGTCCCGTTGACCCGCAAGGATGGCCGCAACCTGGTCCTCACGGAAGCAGGGCAGGTGCTGGCGGACGCCGGGGCCGCCGTCGTCAGCGCCATGGCGGACGCGAGGACGGCCATCGGCGCGTATCACGGCTCTCCCGTGGCGGCGGTGACGCTGAGCGGCTTCCACAGCGCGGGCCAGGCACTTTTCGCGCCGCTCGCGCGGCTGCTGGCGGGGCCCGGGCAGCCGCGGATCCTGCTCTCCGACGAAGATGTGGCGCAGCAGGACTTCCCGGCGCTGACGGCCCGGTACGACCTGGTGCTGGCGCACCGGATGGACCACAGCCCGCGCTGGCCCCAGGAGCGGGTTGCGGTGATCCCGCTCGCGCACGAGCCGCTGGACGTCGCGCTGCCGGCCGGGCACCGGCTGGCGGGCCAGCGGGCGGTGACGGCGGACGACGTCGTCGGGGAACCCTGGGTGACCAGCCGCACCGGATACTCCCCCGCGGACGTGCTTTCCGCCGTCGCGGCCGTCGCCAGCCGGGAACTGAACATCGTGCACCGGATTAACGACTACTCCACCGTGGCCGCGCTGGTGGCCACCGGGAACGTGATCGGGCTGCTGCCCCGGTACACGGCGCGGCCGGTGCTGAGCCCGGGCATTGTGCTGCGGCCGCTCGAAGGCATCAGCACCCGGCGCCGGATCGACGTCCTGGCCCGGCCGGAGAACCTTAAACGCACATCGGTCATGATGGTCTGCGAAGCACTGCAGACCATCATGACCGATTTGGTGGGCGGTTAGGACCTATCCTTCGACGCCGAGGCGCTCCAGGATCAGCTCGCGCACCCGGCCGGCGTCGGCCTGGCCGCGGGTGGCCTTCATCACGCCGCCGACGATCGCGCCGATCGCCTGGATCTTGCCGCCACGGATCTTGTCCACGACGCCGGGCTGCGCGGCGAGGGCCGCATCGATGGCTTCGAGCAGGGGCCCGTCGTCGGAGACTACGGCGAGGCCGCGCTTCTCCACGATTTCCGCCGGGGTGCCTTCGCCGGCGAGCACGCCGTCGAGGACCTCGGTGGCCATCTTGTTGTTGATCTTGCCGTCTTCGACCATCTTGTTCAGCTCCACGATGGTGGCCGGCGCGACGCCGAGCTGGCCGGGATCGACGTCGGCGTTCTTGGCGCGTCCGACGATCTCGCCCATCCACCATTTGCGGGCCACCGTGGCGGTGGCACCGGCGGCGATGGTTTCCTCGATCTCGTCCATCACGCCGGCGTTGACGACGTCGCGGAACTCGAGGTCGGAGTAGCCCCAGTCGGCCTGCAGGCGCTTGCGGCGGGCGGCCGGCGGCTCGGGCAGCGTGGCCCGGAGCTCCTCGACCCACTCGCGGGAGGCGACGATCGGCACCAGGTCCGGCTCCGGGAAGTAGCGGTAGTCGTCGGCGTCGGACTTGGGCCGGCCCGAGGTGGTGGAGCGGGTGTCCTCGTGCCAGTGGCGGGTTTCCTGGATGACGGGCTCGCCGGAGTCCAGCACGGCGGCGTGCCGCTGGATCTCGTAGCGGACGGCGTGCTCGACGGCGCGCAGCGAGTTGACGTTCTTCGTCTCGGAGCGGATGCCGAAGCGTTCGCGGCCGTGCGGACGGAGTGAGACGTTGGCGTCGCAGCGGACGTTGCCGCGTTCCATCTTGGCGTCGGAGACGCCGAGGTTCTTGACGATTTCGCGGACCGCGGCCACGTAGGCCTTGGCGAGTTCGGGCGCGCGGCTGCCGGCGCCCTCGATCGGCTTGGTGACGATCTCGACGAGCGGCACGCCGGAGCGGTTGTAGTCCACCAGCGAGTAGTCCGCACCCTGGATACGGCCGGCGGCGCCGCCCATGTGGGTCAGCTTGCCGGCGTCCTCTTCCATGTGGGCGCGTTCGATTTCGACGCGGAACACGGTGCCGTCGGAGAGCTCGATGTCCAGGTACCCGTCGTACGCGATGGGTTCGTCGTACTGGGAGGTCTGGAAGTTCTTCGGGGTGTCCGGGTAGAAGTAGTTCTTCCTGGCGAAGCGGCAGGTCTCGGCGATCTTGCAGTTGAGCGCGAGGCCGATCTTGATCGAGGATTCGATCGCGGTCCGGTTCACCACCGGCAGCACGCCGGGCATGCCGAGGTCCACCTCGTTGACGTTGGTATTGGGCTCGTCGCCGAAGACGTTGGGCGCGGAGGAGAACATCTTGGTCTTGGTGTTGAGCTCCACATGGACCTCGAAGCCCAGGACGGGATCGTACTTCTCCATCGCCTCTTCGAAGCTGAGGGTTGCGTCAGTCATTAGTGGGAACCTCCGTGGCTCAGGGCGGCGCCAGCCGCTGAAGTAGCAGCCGAAGAAGAATCGTTAAGTGAAGGAGCGGTAAGGGAAGGAGCCTTATCCAGGAGCGGGCCGCCCCACTGCGCCTCGAGCAGTGATTCGAGCACGGCGCCGACCCGGTAGAGCCGCGCGTCCTGGCGGGCCGGGGCCAGCAGCTGGACGCCCACCGGCAGTCCGTCCTCGTCAGCCAGGCCGCCGGGCAGGGAGAGCCCCGGGACGCCGGCCATGTTGGCGGGGATGGTGGCGACGTCGTTGAGGTACATCGCCAGCGGGTCGTTGAGCTTCTCGCCCAGCTTGAACGCCGTGGTCGGCGCCGTCGGGGAAATCAGCACATCGGCTTTGGCGAACGCGGCGTCGAAGTCGCGCTGGATCAGGGTGCGGACCTTCTGGGCCGAGCCGTAGTAGGCATCGTAGTAACCGGCGCTCAGGGCGTAGGTGCCCAGGATGATGCGGCGCTTGACTTCGTCGCCGAACCCGGCGGCGCGGGTGGCGCCCATCACGCGTTCAATCGTCATCGGGCCGTCTTCGGGCAGGACCCGCAGGCCGAACCGGACGCCGTCGAACTTGGCCAGGTTGGAGGACGCCTCCGAGGGCATGATCAGGTAGTAGGCGCCCAGGGCGTACTTGAAGTTGGGGCAGGAGACCTCGACGATTTCCGCGCCGGCTTCCTTGAGCAGCTCGAGGGACTCGTTGAAGCGGTTCTCGACGCCGGCCTGGTAGCCCTCGCCGTGGAGTTCCTTGATGATGCCGATCTTCATGCCGCGCACGTTGCCGATCGACGCGGCGGCGACGAGGTCCTCCAGCGGGTCCGGCAGCGACGTGGAGTCGAAGGGATCGTGCCCGCCGATGACCTGGTGCAGCAGCGCCGAGTCCAGGACGGTGCGGGAGACCGGGCCGATCTGGTCCAGAGAGGAGGCCATGGCGATCGCGCCGTAGCGGGATACGCCGCCGTAGGTGGGCTTCACGCCGACGGTGCCGGTGACGGCGCCGGGCTGGCGGATCGAGCCGCCGGTGTCGGTGCCGAGGGCCAGCGGGGCTTCGAAGGCCGCGACGGCGGCAGCGGATCCGCCGCCCGAGCCGCCGGGGATGCGGTCCAGGTCCCAGGGGTTGTGGGTGGGGCCGTAGGCGGAGTGCTCGGTGGAGGAGCCCATCGCGAATTCGTCGAGGTTGGTCTTGCCCAGGATCGGCATCTTCGCGGCGCGGAGGCGCTGGACGACGGTGGCGTCGTACGGGCTGTGCCAGCCTTCGAGGATCTTGGAGCCGGCTGTGGTGGGCTGGCCGACGGTGACGATCAGGTCCTTGACGGCGATCGGCACACCGGCGAGGGCATGCAGTTCTTCGGCAGCGGCACCGCCGGCGGCACGGATCGCGTCCACCTCGGCGGCGACGGCGAGCGCCTCGTCGGTGTTGACGTGCAGGAAAGCGTGGACCTTGCCGTCGACGGCGGCGATGCGGTCCAGGTGCGCCTGGGTGACCTCGACGGCGGTGACCTCGCGGGCGGCCAGCTTGCCGGCGAGCGTTGCGGCGGAGGAGCGGATCAGTTCGTTGTTCTCAGTCATGTTCTTAGCCCTCATCCAGGATTGCCGGGACCTTGAAGCGGCCTTCGTACGCATCGGGGGCGCCGGAGAGTGCCTGCTCGGCGGTGAAAGTGTGGCCCACAACGTCCTCGCGGAACACATTCGTCAGCGGAATCGGGTGGGACGTGGCCGGGACATCGTCACCGGCGGCTTCACTGACGGACTTCACTGAATCGACGATGACAGCAAGTTCGCCGGCCATCCGGTCCAGCTCTTCAGCGCTCATCTCGATGTGCGCGAGACGCGCGAGATGCGCGACGTCGTCGCGGTTGATCGCAGCCATGGATCTCCCCTGCAAGTTCGGATTATTTTCCGTCCCAGTCTACGTGTCTTGGTCGGCTGTTCCGCACTCGTTAGCGGCGCCTCCTGCCTTCCGGCGGCAGGCCGGACGATCCTCCGCGTGCTCGCTCGTTCTCCCCACCGTCCCCCTCCCCTCGCAAGTCCCCACCGGCTCCCAGCCTTCGCAAGCTCAGGCCGGGTCCCTCGCCGGCGTGGCCCCTCGGGCAGGGAACCCTGACGGCGGGGCACTCGCTTAGACGCACTCTTCCGGATGTCCGTCCCGTCGCCGGTGTGCTTCTCTCGCCTTCCAGAATGCGGAAGCAAACAAAACGAGACTGTCGGGTCCGGAAAATCTCCGGACCCGACAGTCTTGTTGTTTGTTCTTGTGGTGCTCGTTGGTTTGTCAGCCGATGCCGATGGCTCCGGTGAGGACTCCTACTCCCAGCATGACCAGGGAGATGACGGCGGTGCGCCAGAGGACCTTTTTGTGGTGGTCGCCCAGGTCCACTTTGGCGAGGGAGACCAGAAGCAGGATCGCGGGGACCAGCGGGCTCTGCAGGTGGAAGGGCTGGCCGGTGATGGAGGCGCGCGCCATGTCGGCGGCACTGACCCCGTAGTGGGCTGCCGTCTCGCTGAGCACCGGGAGGACGCCGAAGTAGAAGGCGTCGTTGCTCATAAAGAACGTCATCGGGATGCTCAGCACGCCGGTGATGATGGCCATGAAGGGACCCATGTCGGAGGGGATGATCGCAACGAGCCATTCCGACATTGCCTTGACCATGCCCGTGCCGTTGAGGACTCCGGTGAGTACCGCGGCGGCCATGACCATGCTGACGACGGCGACGATCGAGGGGGCGTGGGCGATCAGTTGGGCACCCTGGTCCTTGACCTTGGGGAAGTTGACCAGCAGCGCGATGGCGGCGCCCACCATAAAGACGAACGGAAGCGGAATGATGTTGGCGACGAGAGTAACCATGACCGCAACCGTCAGGCCGAGGTTGAACCAGAACAGCTTGGGACGCAGCGTGGCACGGTTGGGGTCCAGTGCGGTGTCCGCCATGGCGGAATCGCGATCGTCGACGAGCACTTCGGTGCGTTCCAGGACAGCCACCGAGCCGTTGCCGGCGGGGGTTTCGCCGGAGAAGCGGCCGGCGCGGCCGGTGCCGGTGCCGCCGGTGCGGCCGGTGCCGCCGTCGAACGTGTTATCGGTATCCCAGATTTCCGGGGCCACGGCACGGAGCCGGTTGCGTTCCTGCAGGCCCAGGAGCCATGCGAAGGCGAAGACCACAACGAGGCCCGCAATCAGCGAAGGGATCATCGGAACGAAGACATCGTTGACGTCGAGCTTCAGCGCGGTTGCGGCACGGGCGGTGGGGCCGCCCCACGGCAGGATGTTCATGGTGCCGTTGGCGAGGCCCGCTACGCAGGTCAGGACCACGGGGCTCATTTTGAGCCGCAGGTAGACGGGCAGCATGGCCGCGGTGGTGAGGATGAAGGTGGTGGAGCCGTCGCCGTCGAGGGACACTGCCGCAGCGAGGATGGCTGTGCCAAGGACCACCTTGGCGGGGTCGTTGCCGAGCTTGCGCAGGATGAAGCGGACCAGGGGGTCAAAGAGTCCGACGTCGATCATCAGGCCGAAGTAGATGATGGCGAACATCAGCAGGGCTGCGGTGGACGTCATCGACTTCATGGAGTCCATGACCATGGGGCCGATGCCGAGGCCTGCACCCGCGAAGAGTCCGAAGACTGTGGGGACGATGATGAGCGCCAGCACGGGCGTCAGCTTTTTGGTCATGATCAGCACCATGAACACCGCGATCATGGCGAATCCTAGTAATACCAGCACGGCCGGCTCCTTCTTCATTGAATCGCACCACCCCGGTGTGATGCGTACTACAGACGTTAGAGTGGCGCGCGTCACGGCTGGGCCTTTGCCTCATTTGATTGGCATACTGCTTGTTGGACGCATTTTGCGCATTGTGCTCACACCCGAAGGAGGACCGCCGTGGCACGGTTAACCGGCCGGACGATGACCGGCAGGACTCCGCTGCGCTTTTCCACCCAGACCCTGCTGCTCCAGCTGGGGGTCGTGGCGCTGGTGGTGCTCCTGACAAGCGCCGTCTACGTCTGGCTCACCTACGAGCAGCTGGGCCGGGAGGCGGAGAACCAGGCCCTGACGCTGTCCCGGACCGTGGCCTCGGATCCCGAGGTGCGGGCGGAGGTGCAGCAGATCAGCGCCCAACCCGGCACTCCCCCGGCATCCGAACTGCTGGCCGGGCCGCTGATGGCCGCTGCCGAAGGCGCCCGCACCCGCACCGGCGCCCTGTTCGTGGTCATCACCGACGAGACCGGCCTGCGCCTGGCCCACCCCGATGCCGAGCGGCTCGGCGAACGGGTCAGCACGGACCCGTCCGAGGCCCTGGCCGGCAACGAGGTCACCACCCGGAACACCGGAACCCTCGGCCCCTCCGCCGGGGCCAAAGTCCCGGTGTTCGCTCCGGATTCGGGCACCGTGGTGGGAGAAGTCAGCGTGGGCTACTCCACCGAAACCATCGGCCAGAGCCTGGCCCGGGACGTTGTCCCGATCGCCCTGACCGCCGTCGGGGCACTTATGGTCGGCGTGTTCGCCTCCTTCCTGCTCCGGAGCAGGCTGCAGCGGCTGACACTGGGCCTGGAACCGGAGGAAATCAGCACCCTGGTCCACGATCAGGTGGCGGTCCTGCAGGGCGTCGACGACGGCGTGATCGGCATCGCCGCCGACGGCCGGATCAGTGTGTTTAACGCCGCCGCCAGGCGCCTGCTGGGCCAGCCCGACCTCACCGGGACGCCGTGGGCCGGAGCCCCGGTGCCGGCGCAGCTGATCGCACTGACCAAGTCCGACGCCGCGGAGGGCGATGCGGTGGAGCTTGTCGCCGGCGGCCGCGTGCTGGTGGCGAGCGCCCGCAAGGCCCTGCACGGCCGCGAGGACCTGGGCTGGGTGGTCATGCTGCGGGACCGGACCGAACTCCAGCAGCTAACCCGCCAACTGGACGCCGTGGGGACCATGTCCACCGCGCTCCGGGCCCAGCGGCACGAGTTCGCCAACCAGCTCCACACCATCGCCGGGTTCATGAGCATCGGCGAGCACCAGCAGGCCCGCGACTACCTGGCCCGGCTGGCAGCGACGGGGCCGCTGAAGTTCCCGGTGGACCAGGCCGAGCTGCTCCAGGACCCGTACCTGCAGGCGTTCCTCGGCGCCAAGGGTGTGGAAGCGGACGAACGCGGCGTGGCCCTGAGGCTCGGCCCGGAAACCCTGGTCCGCGGCCAGGTCACGGAGCCGCAGGAAGTCACCACGGTCCTGGGCAACCTGATCGACAACGCCGTGAACGCCGCCGTCGCGGGCTCGGCACCGGACCGCTGGGTCGAGGTGGAGGTGCTCGACGGTCCCGGTACCGGGTCCGACGGCGGGACCCTCCATATCGTCGTCGGGGATTCCGGTGACGGGCTGCCGGCCGCTGCGGCGGGCGGAGATGCCGAGGCGGTGTTCACGGAGGGATTCACCACGTCGGAACTCCCGGTCCGGGCGGGAGCAGGCCACGGCCTTGGCCTGGCGCTGGCCCGGCAGCTGGCGCGCCGCCGCGGCGGGGACGTGCGGGTCCTGGACCCGGGCTCCCCCGGCGGCCCCGGCGCGGTGTTTATGGCGACCCTGCCGGGGACCACGGCGCCCAACGAGGCAGCGCCCACTGAAACGAAGCCCAACGAAACGAAGCCCAACGAAAGGGACAACGATGTCTGAGGACTTCCGGGTGTTGATTGTGGATGACGATTTCCACGTCGCCAAGCTGCATGCGGCCTATGTGGACTCGGTGGCGGGGTTCCTGGCGCTGCCTCCGGCCGGATCGGCGTCGCAGGCGCTGCAGGCGATCCACAGCCTGCGCCCGGACCTGGTGCTGCTGGATGTCTACCTGCCGGACGCTTCGGGCCTGGACCTGCTGCACCAGCTGGACGTGGACACCATGATCCTCAGTGCGGCGTCGGATACGGCCTCGCTCCGGCTCGCGTTCCGTCGCGGTGCGCTGGGGTATCTGCTGAAGCCCTTTACGGGCGAGTCGCTGTCCCAGCTGCTGCGTTCGTATGCGCGCTACCGGCGGATCCTGGCCCAGCCGGGGAACGTGTCCCAGGAGACGGTGGAGCGGGCAAAGCGCGCGCTTATCCCGGGGGACGTCATTGCGTCGGCAAAGCCCCGGTCCGCCACCGAGGCCGCCGTGCTGGAATCGCTGGAACCGGGTGAGCAGTATTCCGCGGCCGAGGTGGCCACCCGGGTGGGCGTTTCCCGGGCCACCGCCCAGCGGTACCTGTCAGCGCTCGCCGACGACGGCGCCGTCGACATCCAGTTGCGGTACGGCACCACCGGGCGGCCGGAGCACCGCTATGGGCTGCCCCCGGCAGCAGGCGCCTGAGGCCCCTCCCGCATTGTGGTTAGTCGCTGCTCTTCTGCGCCACGAGTTCGATCTCGACCAGCATCTTGGGGTCCAGGAACGGGAGCACGTGGACCAGGGCCAGGCTGGGGCGGATCTCGCCGAAGACTTCGCCGTGGGCGCGTCCGGCTTCCTCCCACTGGCTGATGTCCGTCAGGTACAGCTTGGACTGCACGACGTCCACGTAGCCGAAGCCGGCGTCGGCCAGGACGGTGCCGAGTTTGTCCAGGATGAAACGGGTCTGGGTGTAGAAGTCCTCGCCCACGATGCCGTCCTCACCGCTGGCCGCGGTTGCGGAGATGTACAGGGTGTTGTCCACCTGGACCGCCCGGGAGTAGCCGACCTGCTGTTCCCAGACGGAACCGGTGCCGAATGTTGTGCGCATGGAAGTGCCTTTCGCAGTGTGCCGTGGAGTCGGCACCACTTTAGGGCGGCAGAAGCCACTGCCTGTAAACCGGTGGAAATGTGTCGGGGTGGTTGTCCCGGCGTCAGCTGCCGATGTCCCGGTTCTGGCGGAACGCGTTGCGGCGGGCGTGCTCGTGGACGCGGCTAAGGGCCTCGATCTGGGACCGGGCGTCGTCGCCAAGGGCGGCGAACGTGGCCGGGTCGAGCCCGAGGTCGGGGGCCAGCTCCTCCAGGGTCTGCCAGCCGCCAAGCTTGCCCAGGATCGCGGCGCGCATCAGTTCGGCTTCCAGCACCAGGGTCATCGGGGACCGGCGAACGACGCGGCCGTTGAGCTTGAGCCGCCCGGCGTGCTCGGCCAGCCACGCGGCCGCCTGGCGGTGCGGGCGCTGCCGCACGCCCAGGTCATGGATGAGTCCGAGGAGCACGTCCCGTTCCCTGGTGATTTCCGCGCTGACCCGGGAGAGTTCGGCGGACACGGGCGTGTCAGCGAAGGCCTCTGCCATGCGCTGGATCCGGGAGACGCCCGCGGTGGCGCCGGTCAGGTGGTCGGAGAGGTACAGACCAAGGAGTTTGCCGTCGATTGAGCCGGGGATGTGCGGTGCCATGGATCCTCCAGAGTGAAGTGCTTTTGCCTGAGACTTAGCGTTTCGATTGACCAAAACCCTACACGGCGACGGCGGCGCTCACGGTGGTGTTCCCTTCCCGGCGGCTGGAACCGTGGGCTACAACTGCTGGCGGTAAACCAGCAGTTTGATGTCCGTGTCCGGCACTACCCAGTCGCGTTCCGGGGCCCGCTGGAAGCCGGTCTTCTGGTAGAGCCCGTGGGCGCTTTCCCAGGTCAGGCCCGTGGTCAGGGCCACGGCGTTGATCCCGGGCAGCGACCGGGCGTGGTCCAGGATGGCCTCGACCATCGCCTTGCCGGCGCCGCTGCGCTGTACGTCCGGGTCCACCACGAGCATCCGGAATTCCAGTTCATCGCCCTGCGCGATATCCGCATAGGGTTCGCCGGCCACGGCCAGGGTCACGGAGCCGACGATGCGGCCGCCGCGTTCGGCCACCCAGATGGTGGCCTTCGCTGCCCGGCGGGCCACGTCCTGGATCTGGAGCATATACGGGTGGTCGGCGCTTTCAAAGTAGCCCGCGGCCAGATAGGCGTCCCGGGTGATGCGCGCGATGGCGTCGTAGTCGGCCGGAACTGCAGGGCGGATGAGGATCTGAGGATGCACCTGTCCATGCTACGGGCGGGTACGGCGGTCCGGTCCAGGAACCGCCGTTTCCGTGACTGAACTATCAGTACAGGGCTGCCGCAGCAGAACGGGCTGCCAGCAGAACCGCCCTGCCCGGGAAGCGGACCTAGAGCGGGAACTTGCCGGAGAGCTCCAGCGTCCCGGCGCAGGTCCAGGCCGCGAGGCGTTCGTCGTCGGAGGGGCCGCCTTCCAGCGGGCTGGTCAGCCGCGGGCGGCGCACCCAGCAGCCCGCCTCTTCGGCGATCAGGGCGCCGGCGGCGAAATCGTGTTCGTTGAGGCCCCGTTCGCCGTAGGCGTCGTGGGTTCCGTCCGCCACCAGGCAGAGGTCCAGGGCGGCCGAGCCGAGGCGGCGGACGTCGGCGAAGCCGGCCATGAGGCTGCCCAGCCCGGCGGCTTGTTCCGCCCGGACGGCGGGATCGTAGCTGAAGCCGGTGGCCAGGATCTGACCGGTACGCCCCGCGACCGGTCCGTACAACGGCGTCCGCCGGCCGCCCTCCTCAAGCCAGGCCCCTTGCCCGCGCAGGGCGTAATACCTCCGGCCCAGCGCAGGTGCGTCGACGACGCCGGCCAGCCAGACGCCGTCGGGGTCCGCCACAGCCACGGAGGTGCCGTAGTAGACGATGTTGCGGATGAAGTTGGTGGTGCCGTCCAGCGGGTCGATGGACCAGCGGTAGCCGCTGGCCGCCGCGGGAAGGACGGTGCCGCCTTCCTCGCCGGTGATGGTGTCGGCGGGCCGCGCCCCCGTGATGACGGCACGGACTGCGTTTTCCGCGGCGAGATCGAAGGCGGTCACCCAGTCCCCGGAGTCGCCCTTGTTGCTGACGTCCAGCTGGGCGGTGTTCCGGCCGGCCAGGACCGCGGCCCCGGCCGCCGCCGCGGCCAGCGCGAGTTCGAGCAGCGCTGCCGGCAGGTTCCCGGCAGACCCACCGAGGGCGCCGGCACTCATTCGCCCACGGCTTCCTGGTGGTCTTCCTCGGCGTCCCCCGACTCGGCGGCGGCTCCGTCCGGGCTGTCCGGGCCGTTGGCCAGCAGTGCGCGGAAGCCGTCCTCATCCAGGACCGGCACGCCGAGCTGTTCGGCCTTGTCCAGCTTGGTGCCCGCGTTCTCGCCGGCCACCACGTAGCTGGTGTTCTTCGAGACCGAGCCGGCGGCCTTGCCGCCGCGGACCAGGATGGCTTCCTTGGCTTCGTCCCGGCTGAAGCCCTCCAGGCTGCCGGTCACAACGATTGTCAGTCCTTCCAGGGTCCGGGGCATGGATTCGTCGCGCTCGTCCTCCATCCGGACACCGTCGGCGGCCCAGGTGTCCACGATTTCGCGGTGCCAGTCCTCGGCGAACCATTCGGTCAGGGCCGCGGCGATCACGGGCCCGACGCCGTCGACGTGCGCCAGTTCCTCCTCGGAGGCCTGCCGGATGGCGTCCATACTGCCGAACGCCGTCGCGAGGGCACGGGAGGCCCGCGGGCCGACGTGCCGGATGGACAGCGCCACCAGGACGCGCCAGAGCGGCTGGGTCTTGGCTTTCTCCAGTTCGCGGAACAATTTGTCGGTGGTGGCCGTGGGCTTGGACGGTGTCTTGGCCGTGCCCTTGCTGTAGAAGTACGGCACCAGCTCGAACTCGCCGGTGGCCACGCCCTTGGACCGCTTTTCCCGCCGGATCCGAACCGCGGCGAGGTCAGCGGGGGTTAGCCGGAACAGGTTCGCCTCGCTGGTGAGCGGCGGGGTTTCCGGTTCGGCCGGCTGGGTCAGGGCGATGGCGGCTTCCCAGCCGAGGGCCTCGATATCGAAGGCGCCGCGGCCGGCCAGGTGGAACACCCGTTCGCGCAGCTGCGCCGGGCAGGAGCGGGAGTTGGGGCATCGGATGTCCACGTCCCCTTCCTTGGCCGGCGCCAGCGGGGTGCCGCAGGCGGGGCATTCGGTGGGCATCACGAAGTCGCGGACCGGCGGGTCCTGCTGGTCGCGGAGGGCCAGGACGGGTCCGACGATTTCCGGGATAACGTCCCCGGCCTTGCGGAGCACCACGATGTCGCCAATCTTGACGCCCTTGGCCTTGACGACGTCCTGGTTGTGCAGGGTGGCCATTTCCACGGTGGAGCCGGCCACCTTGACGGGTTCCATCACGCCGTACGGTGTGACACGGCCGGTGCGGCCCACGTTGACCGCGATGTCCAGCAGTTTGGTGTTAACTTCCTCGGGCGGGTACTTATAGGCGACGGCCCACCGCGGCACCCGGGACGTGTAGCCGAGGGCACGCTGGGTGGCGAAGTCATCGACCTTGACCACAATGCCGTCGATTTCGTGGGTGAGGCTGTGCCGCTTGTCGCCGTACCGGGTGATGAACTCCAGCACGTCCTTGAGCCCGGGCAGCACCTCGAAGTACGGGCTGGTGGGCAGCCCCCACCCGGCCAGCCTCTGGTAAGTGTCGGACTGGCTGACGGTGTCCAGCCCGTCGCGGGCGCCGATGCCGTGCACGTACATCCGCAGCGGACGTTTGGCGGTTTCCGCCGGGTCCTTTTGGCGCAGCGAGCCGGCGGCGGCGTTGCGGGGGTTGGCCAGCGGCGCCTTGCCGGCCTCAATCAGCGCCTCATTGAATTCCGCAAAAGCCTTGGACGGGATGAACACCTCTCCCCGGACCTCCATCTCGGCCGGGAAGCCCTCGCCTTTGAGCTGTTGCGGGATTTCCTTGATGGTGAGGACGTTGTGGGTGATGTCCTCGCCCGTGGTGCCGTCGCCGCGCGTGGCCGCCCGGATCAGGACGCCGTCGCGGTAGAGCAGGTTCACGGCCAGGCCGTCGATCTTGAGTTCGGTGAGCCATGCCGGTGCGCCGTTGCCGAGTTTGGCGATGTTGGCTTCCGCCTTGGCCACCCACGCCTCCAGCTCCTCGAGGGAGAAGACGTCCTCCAGGCTGTACATGCGCTGCAGGTGTTCGACGGCGGCAAAGGCTGCGGACACTTCCCCGCCCACCTCCTGGGTGGGGGAATCGTTGGCCACCAGCTCCGGATGCAAAGCCTCGATCGTCTCCAGCCGCCGGTAGAGTTCGTCGAACTCGGCGTCGGAAATGATCGGTGCGTCCTCCTGGTAGTACGCGAAGCGGTGCTTCCGGACCTCCTCGACGAGGACCTCGTATTCTTCGCGCACGGCCTCGGAGGGCGTTTGTGTCTCGGCTTCTGCTGCAGTGTTCCCTGTGCTCACAGACCCTATCCTGCCTTAGATCGCCGACATTGTCCGGTCAGGATTGGCGGGCGCAGTGCCGCCTCAGCGGGGCTTAAGCACGCGGGGCCCGGACGCTGCTGCGTCCGGGCCCCGCGTCGAAACCTCTGCTTAGCGGGAAGCGCTTTCCTGCTCGGTGGCGTTGCGGCTGGCCTGCTTGCCGGCCTCCTGCAGTGCCTGGGAAACCTTCGCCAGGGCGGCAACGTGCTGGCCGTTCCACTCGCTGCGGAACTTGTCGGCGTCCGGGCCCTTCCAGTCGGTGCCCTCAAGCACCTTGGTCAGCAGCGACTTCTGCTTGTCGATCTCAGACGAACCGGCCTGCAGCTTCGTCCCAAGAGTCTTGAGCTGAGCAATGTCTGCACCCCAAATAGCCATGTGATATCTCCTTACAGATCAAAGAAACGGACCCGAATCATGTCGGCGTCCCCCAAAGGCCCCCGGCTGTTCCGGAAGTCCATTGCCTAAAAACTACCCTGACCGCCGACAAAGCGTCGATGGGCAGCCCTCCCCATCCCCAATGCTCTGTCACTTGTTGTCCTTATCAAGGCCTGGAAGCAACCAGATCTGATAGCGCAACGGGTCTAATTCCGGTTCTCGGGCGGCAGCGCGACCTGGAGCTTGCGGACCTTGCCACGGCCCACGATGTAGCCGCGGCCCGGAATGAAGTCCGTGCTGATCCGGCCCAGCGAGGTGCTGAGCAGGCTGTCGCCGTCGATGTCGCCCGGGTTGAGCAGCAGGCCGCGGCGGCCGGACTTGAACGGCTGGGCCAGCGACCAGGCCGAGGACCAGGTGGAGGTCTCGGCTTCGCCCACCACCCACTGTTCGGCCTTGATCGAGGCGGTGACGAGCCGTTCGATCCCGGACTCCGCTCCCGTGTCGGTGAAGTCGGTCAGCCCCTCGATGAAGATGGCCAGCTTGCCCGGCGTGCCGGTGGAGTAGTCCACCAGCTCGTCGATGGCTTCCTCGACGTCGTCGGCGCCCACCACGGAGCGGTCCCAGAGCTTCAGGGCCGCCGCCGCGGAACGCCGGGAGCCGACATAGATCAGTTCGACGCCGGGGTTGGAGCGGCGCAGCGCGTAGGCCAGGGTCACGAGGGCCACGGTGCGGCCGGAGCCGGGCGGGCCGGCCAGCAGCAGCGGGCCCTTGGCCAGGATCTCGGCCGGCTGGAGCGTCTCGTCGTCGACGCCGATCACGGGCAGGTCCGGGCTTCCGGCGGGCAGGATCTCAAGGTCCACCTGGTCCGGCAGGCGTTCGATCTGCGGGGCGCGTTCCACACCCTGACGCAGCATGGCCTCGCTGAGCTTGTGCACTTCACGGGCCTGCACGGCCAGGTTGGAGTTGCCGCCCAGCACCGCGAGCTGCACTTCGAGGTTGCCCAGCAGGCCGCGGCCCGGAGGCGAGGCCTGGCCCAGGACATCCTTGGGCACATCCATGGACAGGTAGTCGTCCTCCGAGGACAGGCGCAGCACCAGCCGGCGCTGGATCGAGGCCAGCAGCGACGCCGGCACCGAGTTGGGCCGGTCCCCGCTGACCACAAGGTGGATGCCCAGCGGTCGGCCGTCGGTGGCGAGCTGCAGGAAGATGTCCCACAGCGCCGAGAGCTTGCTGTATTCATAGGCCTCCCGGAAGGAGGACATGCCATCCACCAGCACGAAAATCCGCTTCTCGTCCGGCCGGTCCGCGAGCCTGCGGTACTCCACGATGGTCGACGCGCGGACTTCCGAATAGCGGGCCGCACGGTCGTCGGCGAGGTCCCGCAGCCAGCGCAGTAGCCGGCCGACGCGTTCGACGTCGTCGCCGTTGATGATTTCGCCGACGTGCGGCAGCCCATCGAGCATCTTCAGCCCCGAGGAGCCGCAGTCGATGCCGTAGACGTTGACCGGACCGCCGCGCGGGGTGACCGCGGCGGCGATCGCGATGCCGCGCAGGGCCGCGGACTTGCCCGAGCCGCCGGTGCCGTAGATGGCCATGTTGCCGTCCTGGTCCGGCTCGTAGAACACGGTGGGCTGGTCCTGGTGGGCGGGGTCGTCCGCCACGCCCAGGAGCAGCCGCTCGTCGGTGCGGGGGTTCGGCAGCTTGGAGAAGTCGTAGGTCGTGGCGAGCTCATCCAGCCAGGGTTTGCGCGGCGGCTCGATGGAGAGCACGTCGGCGGCCTTGATGATGTTGGCCGTCATCCGGGCGATGTCGTTGAGACCGGCAGCCTCTTCCTTCACCGGGCTCTCGGGCGCCGGGGCGGCCCAGGCCGGCCCGGACCCGAAAGCCATCTCGACGATCTCGATCTGCGGCCGCTGCGGCTTCTCGGTGGTCCAGCCGCCGGCGTAGCCGGTCTGGAAGCCCTGGATCCGGCCGGGGCCGGTCTTGGCAGCGCCGCGGCCGGGAATGGAGGGGTCGAAGTACGCCGCCGTGGGCACGCCGAGGATGTCGATCGCGTCGTCCTCGTCGGCCATCCGCAGTGCCACCCTCAGGTTGGTGTTGGCGCGCAGGCTTTCCTTGATCACGCCGGCCGGGCGCTGGGTGGCCAGGATCAGGTGCAGGCCCAGGGACCGGCCGCGGGCGGCGACGTCCACCACGCCGTCGACGAACTCCGGCACTTCGGTGGCGAGGGCCGCGAACTCGTCCACGATGATGATCAGGTACGGCGGCGCGTCCGGGTCCGCTTCGCGCTGGAGTTCCAGCAGGTCCTTGGCCTTCTTCCGGTTCAGCAGCCGTTCCCGGTGGTGCAGCTCGGCCCGCAGCGAGGTCAGGGCGCGGCGGACCAGGTGCGGGGACAGGTCGGTGACCAGGCCCACGGTGTGCGGCAGGTGGAGGCAATCCGCGAACGCGGCCCCGCCCTTGTAGTCCACGAACAGGAAGCTCACCCGGTCCGGGCTGTACGCCGCGGCCATGCCCATCACCCAGGACTGCAGGAACTCGGACTTGCCGGCGCCGGTGGTGCCGCCCACGAGGGCGTGCGGGCCCTCGTTCTTGAGGTCGAGGTAGAGCGGTTCGATACCCTTGGAACCCACCAGGGCCCGGAGGGTGCCATTGTCCTTCCGGTTGGGCACGGCGGAGGCCCGGACCGAATTGTTTTCGGTCCAGCGTTCGGCCACTGCCGCCGGGTTGTCCAGGAAGTCCTTGCCGATCAGGGCCGCGTAGGAGACGGCCCGCGGCAGGTCGGAGTCGTCCTCCAGCGGCTTGCCGACGTCGACCACCGGCGTGAGCATCCGGGCCAGCTGGGCGGCGAGCCCGGCGTCGAGGCTTTCGCAGCTCACCGGGAAGGTGTGCCGTCCGAGCCGGACCTGGCCGGTGGTGGTGCCGTGGTCGCCGTCGACCGCCATGAAGTCCCGGCACGCGGCCGGAAGCTGCTGCACCGAGGACGCCACCCACATCACGTGCACGCCGGAGTCCGGGCCCCGCTCGAGGACCCGGGTGAGCCGGCCGCGGTCCACCGGGGCGTCGTCTTCCACGACCACCAGCACGGTGGGCAGCAGCGGTTCCGCGAGATACGTGCTGAGCGGGTCGACGCCGGGCCGCAGGGCCGGGCGCGGGGTCTGCGCCGCGGCCTCGCGCTGGTCGATCAGGTCTTCCAGGCGGGAGAGGAGGGCTGCGCCGCCCGCGGGGCCGGCGGCGAGGTGGTCGCCGGTGAGCGGGCTGTGGCCGGAGCCGACGTGCGGAAGCCACTGCAGCCATTCCCAGCGCTCCTTCGACTGCGCCGAGGTGATGGCGGCCAGGACCACTTCGGCCGGCGAGTGCAGTCCGACGAGCTGCAGGACCATGCCGCGGGCCACGTCGTCGACGAGGCCGCGGGAGCCGGCCAGGCCGAAGGATCCTGCGGAGCGCAGCTGCGAGACGACCGGCACGCCTTCGATGTCCCGGAACTGCGCCATGCACTCCTGGATTTCGGCCATGTATTCGGCTTCGGTGTCGTTGCTGTTGGGCTCCTCGAACTGGATCCGCGAGGGCGCGGTGCCCAGGCCGAAACGCAGGCCGAGGAAGCCGGTGTGCTCGGGCCGGTGGGTCCAGAGCAGCGGGCCGAGCTTGTAGATCGAGTCCACCGTGTCGCTGACCGAGGGGGCTTCCTGCAGCCGGACGGAGCGCTCCACGTTCTGCAGCCGGGTGATGTCCGTGCGGAACGCGGCCATGGACTCACGGAACTGCTTGAGCTGTTCCTTGCGTTCCCGCTTGGCCTGCAGCTTCTGGTCCACGTAATGGCCCACGATGAACAGCGGCATCATCAGCATAAAGACGACCGAGAGCACGTTCTGCGTGACGGCGAACAGGATGGCGCCCATCATCAGCGGCGCGAGCAGCATGATGTACGGGAAAGCGTGGTGCTCCTGGCGCTTGGGCCCGGCCGGAAGCATCCGTTTCTGCTGTTCGAAGCGCGGCACCACCCGCGGCGAGCGGTTGAAGTCGATCAGCGGGGAGCTCGGGGCGGAACTGTGCCCGGTGCCCAGCGACACCACGGAAACGGTCGTGTCGCCCAGGGCCACGGTGTCCGAGGAGTTCAGCGTGGCGCGGGTGACCGGCAGCCCGTCCATCAGCAGACCGTTGGCCGAATTCGTGTCTACGATCTCGATGGTCTCGCCCACCGTGATGCGGGCGTGGCGCTTGGAGGTGAGCGGGTCCGTGAGCCGGATGTCGACGTCGCGGTCCCGGCCGATGTAGCTGGTGCCCGATGGCAGCGGGAATTCGCGTCCGGCGTCGGGCCCGGACAGCACGCGCAGCGTCGCCGCCGCAGGCCCCCGGCTCGCACCGGGGGTCGCGAACTGCTCACTCAGCCGGGTCAGCGAGACAATCGAGCCCGGCCGCAGCCCGGATTCGAGCAGGTTGTCCTGGCGGTCCAGGACGCTGCCCTTCATGCCGCCGGCGGCGAAGGCCTCCTCGATGCTGAGGGACAGGTTCGACGGCGGCGGGGTCCCGCGCCGTGCCGGGTCGGCGGCCCAGAGCTGGGTGGCGATGTCCGCCACGGTGGCGAGCCCGTCCACGGTAACGGCAAGGTCTTTGGCCTCGGCCGGGTCGCGGCGCAGCGTCAGTCGGATTCTCATGCTTCGTCGTCCCCCTTCTTTTTGGTGCTCTGTTCCTCGAGCAGATACAGGTCGGCCGGCGTCACCAGGTGCGAGGTGACGGCGTGTTCCACCAGCCGGGCGCGCCGGTTGGTGGCGAGTTTTCCGCCGCCGCCGCGCAGCCCGGCGACTCCCACCCTGTCGAGCTTGTCGCACACGTTGTCCAGCTTTCTGTTGAACCGGGTCAGGGCCCAGCCCAGGGTCCGGGCGGCCTCGGCCGAGGACGGAATGGCGCTGAAACCGGTCCCTTCGCGGCGGAGCATGGGTTCGGCGAGGGCCACGATCAGGGCCTTCTGCGAGTCGGTGAAAACCACGGGGCCGATCGTGGTGTCGCCGCCGCTGTCCTCCTCGCGGGATTCCTGCCGGAACGCGGGGGTCCGGAGGTGCACGGCGAACTCGTAGGTGGTGGGGCCGGCGGTGAAGATGACGTTGGTGTGGCTGAAGACCAGCGGAATCCGCGCCCCGGGCGAGAGCCACGCCTGCATGCCGCCGGAGGCGTCGGCGATGGTCGCGGAGAGCATGCTGCCGACGTTGCTGAGCCACCAGATGCCGTCATAGCGGGCGATCTGCAGGAACTGCCGGTGCAGGTACGGGTTGTCATCCACCTCCAGGTCGCCTTCACGGCCGATGCTGAAGATGTCCTCGTCCGAGGGCTCATGCCACTCGCCGCAGAAATCTATTGCCAGATCCCCCATAATCCGTGCCTTTCTGGAAAGTCGTTGGTGCTGCTACTTCGGGACGCAGGCGATGGAATCCGGGCCCAGCGGCGAGGACGCCCCGTCGCTGCGGACGATCATGACCTGGATGCAGCTGGGTTCGGCCGGGTTCGCCGCCATGTCGGCGGCCGGCCCTGCGGTGGCCTGGTACTGTCCGTCGCCCTTGAGCGTGTGGACCCGCCATTTGTAGGTGTCGCCGGGTTTCGGCTGCGGGTTGGTCCAGGTGAAACGGACTTTCCCGGCCGGCCCGGCCGTTCCGGCGAGCCCGGTGACGTCCGGCACGGTCCCGTTGTCCAGGGCGTCCGCGGGCGGTTTGCTGACCTGGTCCGTGGCTTTGGGCGCCGGCTCCGGCCGGGTGGTACCCGCCACGATCCCCAGCACGACGGCGGCCACCAGGACGGTGCCGCCGACGATCGAGAGCAGCAGATTCCTGCGGCCGTGCCCGGCCGGATGCTCCCCCGCGCCGTCGTGGCCGCTGCCGCCTTCGCCGCTGTCCACTGCCGCAGAGGCGGTGGAACGGTTGACCGTGGCCGCGACGTCGTCGTCCGGGGCTGTGGTTGTGTTCCGGGGCCCGGGGGTGTGGAACCCGGGCAGCGCCGGAGGCCGCGGGACTGTTTCGTTGGTGAAGGCTGCGTTGTTGGAGGCCGCGTTGTTGAAGGCCGCATTCTTAAACGTCGTGGCGTTGTCCGCCGTGGGGCGGGCGTCGGGATTCGGGAACCTGGCCGGGAAGGTGGGTGTGCTGCCGGTGGAGTCCGGGTCGATCGCGGCGACGCTGCGGACCCGGGTTTCCTCGAAGCCGTCGTCGGGGTGGTTTTCCTCGGCGCGCGGTTCTTCCAGGACCTCGAACGGCGTCACGGACAGGTTCAGTTCGGCCTGGATCCGCTGCAGGGCCAGGGCGAAGGCGTGCGCCGAAGAGTAGCGGGAGGAGGCCGACTTGGCCATCGCCGTCGAGAGCGCCAGTTCGAGGGATTCCGGCACATCGGCGCGGCCCAGTTTCGGCACCGGCAGGTTCGTGATGCGCGAGATGAGCTCCCGCTGGGAGTTGTCGGCGCCCGGCAGTACAAACGGGGACCGCCCGGCCAGCAGGGTGTAGAGGGTGGCGCCCAGCGCCCAGACGTCCACCAGGACGCCGTCCACCTGGTGGCCGGTGAACTGCTCCGGCGGGGACCACGGGATGGACATGCCGGCGTCCTCGTCCGCGTCACCCGCGAGGGTGCCGGAGATGCCGAAGTCGGTCAGTGCCGGCCGGTTGTAGTCCGTGACCAGGATGTTGGCGGGCTTGATGTCGCGGTGCGCGATCCCGGCCCGGTGGGCGGTCTCGACGGCGGATGCCACCTGGATGCCGACGGCCAGGACCTCGTCCACGCTGAAGCGCTGCCGCCGGTACCGGACGTCCAGGCTGGGCCGGGAGCAGTACTCCATGGCCAGGTAGGAATGCCCCGTGTCGGTGATCTCGGCTTCGAAGATGGTCACGATGTACGGGTGCGAGGACAGCTGCGCCATCAGGTTCGCTTCGGATTCGAACCGGCGGCGCGCGCCCTCGGTCTTTAGATCCGAGAGCAGCACCTTAACGGCCACCTTGCGCCGCGGCCGGTCCTGTTCGTAGAGGTAGACGTCGGAGAACCCGCCGGAGCCGAGCAGGCTGATGTAAGTGAAGCCCGGGATGACCGGCGGCGGGGCTACAGGCCGTTTTGAGCTCACGGGATCTCCTCAAAGCGCAGCGAGACGCCGTCGCCCACCTCGGCGATGTCGCCGTCGAGCAGGATGGCCATCTCGCCCTGGGCCAGCCGGCGCGGGGGCTGGCCCTCGCGGACCAGCACGGTGCCGTTGGTCGCCTTAAGGTCGCACAGCATCACGTGCCAGCCTTCCAGCCGGACCTCCACGTGCGAGCGGGAGATGTCTCCGCTGGGGCTCGCCACCTGGATCAGTTTGGGCATCACGGCGCCCTGGACGCGCGACACCGAGGGCTGGCGGCCCACGATGAGTGACTGGTTGAGGTCGATCAGCTCGCCGGTGGACAGACGCATCCGTCCCAGCCGGGGGCGCCGGACCTGGACACCGTCCCCGGGCAACGGCAGTCCGCAGCGGCCGCACTGGGCATAGGTGGAAGGGTTCGCGTGGCCCTCCGGGCAGACCCGGGCCAGCACCATGGGCCCGGTGGACGGTCCCGTGTCCCGTCCTGTGGACGGGCGCTGCTCGCCGGCAGCCCGCGGACCGGCATCGGCGAGCTCGCCCTTCATGATCGTCTGGCCGTCGTGGTCCGCATCGGCTGCTGGCGCCGCGGCGGGCGGCTGCTGGACCGGTGCCTGCTGTGGCGTCGGCACGGCCGGCGCAGGCGTAAATGCCGGGGGTTGCGGTGCGGCCGGCAGGGACGACGTCGGCCGGTCACCGCCGGTGTGCCAGGGCACGGAATCGATCAGTCCGGTGGGTACCGCCGGGCGCGGCGCGGCAGGCGGTTCCGGCACAAGACCGGGAGCGGCTTCCGCTCCGTCTTCCGCTGGCACGACGGCTGCAGGGGGCCCGGCTATCGGCTCGGGCGCCAGCTCGACGCTGGCGGACTCGTCCCTGGCGGACTCGTCCCTGGCGGATTCGACGGCGGACTCGACGGCGGGTTCGGCATCGGCGTCGGGGTCCTCGCGGACGGCGGCGTCTTCGATGTTGCGCATCACCGTTCGATCCCACAGGTGGTCGTAGCTGCTCGTCAGCTCCTGTTCGGCGGGTTCGTGTGCGGATTCTGGTTGTTTGTCCAGTCCAGGTTCCGGTCCAGGTTCCGGTTCCGGTTCCGGTTCCGCGTGCAGGGTTCCGTCGCGTTCGGAGTCCTCGCCGGGGAACTCCAGCACGGTCTCCGCGGAGGCATCATGGTCGCTCAACTCTGCCGCGATGTCGGCTTCGGCCGCTGCCAGGACTTCGTCCTCCACCGCTGTTTCGGCGTCGGGAGCGGGACCGGCGGCAGTGGGATCGGCCGCAACGGCTGCAGCGGTGGCCACGGCAGGGACGGCCGGGGTGTCCGCCGCTCCGGCAGCACCGGTGAATTTCATCCCTAGTCCCTGGAGCAGGACCACGCCGTCCGTCAGCGGCAGGTCAGGTCCGACGCCCGATGCTCCGGCGGCGGCGCCGGGAACCGTCACCTTGAATCCGTCCGCTGTGGCAAACCGCCGTTCCGTCCAGGTGGTGACATCCCGCCCGCTCAGTTCCACCGGCCCGGACGGCAGGTCCACGGTCAGGTCGATGTCTCCGCGCAGGAACACCTGCACGGAGCTCCGGCAGTCGATGATCGCGAACCACGGCAGCAGGGCGAGCGAACCGCCCGAGGCGGACGTTACGGCGTCGAGCACCTCGTGCACTTCGGGACCGGCGTCGAGGAGGTGCCACAGCGATTCAACCAGGGCGGGCGCGCTGTCCGGGCGCAGCAGCACCACGGTTTCGGAGCGCACCACACCGAGCCAGCTGCCGGGCGTGTAACGCGCTGCGGCGGCGGAGTTACTGCTTGCCATCATTCGGGCCCTTGCCGTGTTCGTCGGCTGCGTGTTCGTCAGCGCCCTGCTCCCCGGCAGCCGGCAGGTCCCCGGAGGCCGGTTCCCCGTCGGGGGTGAGGTCCAGGGCATCGGTGCGGGGCAGGGTGTCCTCGTCCTCCGCGTCAGCGGCGCTGCGCGGTGCGGTCTGGGCGGCGCCGTCGTAGTCGCTGGCCACGTTGGTGGCGTCCAGCACGATGCAGGTGACGTTGTCGCGGCCCCCGCTGCGAAGGGCCGCCTGGATGAGTTCGTCCACGGCCGCCTGCGGGTCCGCCTGGGAGCGCAGTATGTTGGAAATGTGCTGGTCATCGAGTTCGCCGTTGAGTCCGTCGGAGCAGACCAGGATCCGGTCCCCCTCCTCGATGGGCAACAGCCAGTAGTCGGCCTCGATCTCGTCGCCGGAGCCGAGAGCACGCGTGACGACGTGCCGGCGCGGGTGCACGGCGGCCTGGCTCTGGGTGATCTGCCCGGCATCCACCAGCTCCTGGACTTCGGAGTGGTCGACGCTGACCTGGCTCAGCTTGCCCTGGCTCAGCCGGTAGGTCCGGGAGTCGCCGATGTTGAGGACCAGCCAGTAGGGGGCGCCCATCTGTTCCACCACCACGACGCCGGAGAGCGTGGTCCCGGCGCGGGAGCCGGTGGCCTCGCGGATGCCCTCGTCGGCCATCAGCAGGTACTCCTGCAGGACGCCGGCGGTGGCGTCCCGCTCGCCGCTGGCCAGCTGCGGGATCCGGGCGAGTGTGCGTACGCAGATGCCGCTGGCGATCTCGCCGGCTTCGTGCCCGCCCATGCCGTCCGCGACGGCGTAGACGGGATCGGAGGCAATGAAGGAATCCTCGTTCATTTCGCGGCGTAGGCCGCGGTCGGTGCCGTAGCCGCAATTGAGCCGCAGGCTCGAGGAACTGCTAGAGGAACTGCTGGAGGGAGTGCCCGTAGCCGGCACGGGGGCGGCATCGGAACTGTCTGAGGGTGGAACGGCGGCCGGCTGGGTATTCATGCCTGTCCTAGGTAGAAGGAGCGGTCACCGAAGTGGACGGTGGAACCTGGGCGGACGTGGGTGGGCTCCCCCGCCGCGAGGGCGGTACGGATACCGTCCGGCGTGGTCACGGCGCTGCCGTTGGTGGAGTTTCGGTCAGTCACCCAGACTCCCCCGTTTCCGGCGAGGAGATGGAGGTGGGTCTTGGAAATGGAACGGCCCGGATCGGCAACCGGGATCAGCTGCACGGAGTCCTCACCGGGGTGCCCGGAGGGGTTCCGGCCGACCAGCACGGTGCGGTCCAGTTCGATGTCGCGGCCGTCGTCCAGCCGGATCCGGAGCATCGCCACGGTAACCGGAGCGTGTGTGTCTCCGCGGACCTGGGTGCGGTCCAGGTCGTCGTCGGGATGCGGGAGGTCCTGGGACCACGACGACGACGAAGGTGCGGACGCGACCGGCGGCGCAAACGACGCCGCTTCCGGAACGGGCCGGACCTGCGCCTGAGGTGCTGCGGCAACAGCCTGCGGTGCTGCGACAACTGCCTGCGGCACTCCGCCAACTGCCTGCGGCGCTGCGGCACCGACCAGCGGCGAAGCGACCTGCTGGACCGGCGGGAGGTCCAGCGGGGCGAAGCTGTATGGTCCCGCGATGCCGCCGGTGGTGATCGGGTTGCGTCCGGACTTCACGTCGAAGACGAGGGTCTTGGCGGCCTTGTCGTGCCAGCCGCGGAGCTGTCCGTTGCGGTCCCACACGCTGGAGAGCACCACGAGGACGGCCCAGGCGGCCCCCACGAACAGGAGGGGTCCCAAAACCAGCAGGGCCACGCCGAACCATTGGAACATCACCACGACGGCGGCGGCGATCACGGCCAGGAGCACCCCGGCGCCGGTGACGAGGCCACGCAGGAACACCGCGCCCCCGCCCGGGGCGTAGCCGTCAGCATCCGTGCAGCGGACGCCCATGAGGCTGTTGCCGGGGGTCACACCGGACCGGCCTTCAAGGGTGGCCAGAACCACGAGGTAGACCAGGGTGAGGCCGGCACCGATGCCGCCGAACAGCACCACGGACGAGGTGTCATACACGATGAAGCCACCGCTTTGGCTCCTGGTGATCCCGGCGAAACCGATCGCCAGCAGGATTGTCAGGACGGTGACGGGCGGCAGCCAGTCCAGCACGGCCGCTCCCAGCCGCTTTCCGGCAGGTGCGGGCACCACTTCGAGCTTGTTCGGCATGGAAGGACCTCCCCCTTGTCCGCGGCCCGCGGCTGGGCCCTGCGTTACGGGGATACTACCGGGGATCAGGCGGGCGGCAGGAACCTCCGGGGCGTTGCGGGCGTTCCGCGCGGAACGGTTGCTCAGCGGCGTGCCGCACGAGGTGCAGAAAGCCGCCCCCTGACGGAGTGGCTGCTGGCAGCGAGGGCAGCGCTCGGCGTCGTCGGTCATGGCTCGTTGCGGTTCTTCCTGGCGGACTGGCGGGACTCGGTTGCGGCGTCGGCGGCACCTTCACGGCGGGCTGCGGCGGCAGGACCGGCTTCCACTGTACCCGCGGGCGGTTCCGACGCTGCGCGTGCAGCGCGCTTGCCGCTAGGCGGGACCGGCCTGGGGCCCGTCAGTTTCGGTGTGGACCGGCGTTTCAGTGCGGCCCTGCCGTCGGCCAGCAGGGAGCGCGGCGAAAACCTGGCGCGCTGCCGTCCCCAGAACCCGAGCGTCCCGGTCAGCTCCTTCAGCGAGCCGTCCACAATGTCCCAGTACTCCCGCACCTGGTCCTCGCTCGGCTGGCCGGCGCCGAAGATCGCGGCGTCGGCCCGCGTGGCGAGCAGTGTGGTGCTCCCCCCGGCGGCCGGGAAGGCACCGGCGAGCACCGCGGCGGACTCGCGCCGGGTGGCACGGCTGTCGACCCCCGCGCCGAGGTCGGTCGCGAGGCTGACCACTTCGTTCCAGCCGCCGCCGACGCGCTGCGCCGGCGGGCCGTCGCTGAAACGGGCCTTCCGGCGCCGGGACTTGAGCAGCGCGATCAGCAGCAGCGGCAGCGCCAGGATCCCGACCGGGATGAGCGCGATGCCGATCGCAGTGAGAAGGGGACCCCAGAACAGCCAGGGGTTGTTTTTCTTCTCGTCGGCATCCAGCGCATCCGGTGAGGAGTCGGGCGGCAGGTCCGCCGGCTCCTGCGGCGGGGGCGGCGGCTGCAGCACCTGCGGTTTGGGTTTGGACTTGTTCTCCGGGTCCGGCGGGATGGGCACGTTGTCCTTGGGCGGAGTGGGGTCGAAAGGCACCCAGCCCACCCGGTCGAAGGCGACTTCCACCCAGGCGTGGACGTCCTTGCCGGTGATCTTCAGGTCGCCGGCGCCGTTCTCCGGGCTCTTCGGATCCGGGTAGAACCCCATCACCACGCGGGAGGGGATGCCGAGGTGGCGCAGCATCAGGGACATCGCGACGGCGTACTGTTCGTCGTCGCCGAGCATCTGCTTGGCGGTGAGCAGGCTCCGGACACGGTTGGCGCTGTGGCCGGAGACGCTGGGCAGCTGCCCGTCGGCGATCAGGCCGTTGCTGAAGGCGCCCTTCTTTTGGAAGTGCGCCTCGACCTGGCGCACCCGGTCGATCGCCGTGGGCGCGTCGGCGGCCAGGTCGTTGGCCTGGGAACCGACCACCGGCGGCACCTCGGCGGGATCCGGCAGGGCCAGTTTGGCGAAGTCGTACTGGGTCAGCTGGCCGTGTTCCAGGGTGGCGGGATCGGCCACCTGCACCTGGTAGGCATCGCCCTTGGCGAGGCCCCTGGTGGTCACGGCAGTGTCCGTTCCGGCGTTGAAGTACAGTCCCGCTGCGACACCCGAGCCGTCCCGGGCGAAGCTGATTCCGGTGGTCTTGCTGCCGCCGGGCAGGAAGTAGCCCTGGTAGTCCTCGATCGTGATGTCCAGGGTGTAGTTGGTGCTCGGCACGATCCCGGTGGAGTCCGCGAGGGTGTTGATGGACTTGGCGTCGCCCACCTTGCTGAAACTGCCGGAGCCGTTGGGGTCCATGTTGTAGTTGGTACCGTTGAAGGAGTCCAGCGCGGCGAGGCGCACGCGGGCGTCCTTGGGCAGGCCCTTCACGGTGAAGAGAGTGTCGTCCTTTTTGTCTTTGACGAAGGTCCGGAAGCTCGCCAGCGGGGTGATGTAGTCCTTGGGGTCGAACGGCGGAACGATCGTGTTGCGCAGCACCCGGCGGTCGTCGCCCGCGGTGACCAGCGGGGACGCGATCGCGGTGATCCCGACGGCGGCCGCGATCACCGCCGCGGCGGTTCCCAGCCGGCGCAGCTTGGCCGCGCGGGCGGTGGCCTCGTCCTTCTCCAGCCTGTTGACGGAGATTTTGCGGGTGTCGCTGCGGCGGAGCGCGTCGCGGCGGAAGGTGGCCCAGGCGATGGCAATCACGGTGAGTGAAATGCCGCGTTCCACCGTGAGGAAGCCGGCATTGGTGCTGAAGGCGATGCCGGTGACGAACAACACCAGGACCGGCAGCAGGGGCCAGTACGGGCTCTTGACCCGCCAGATCAGCAGCCCGGCGGCCAGCGCGGTGAGGAACGAGCTGAGGAACGGCACAATCAAGGTGCCGCCGGCCGTGCCCACCGGCACCCCGACGGTGAGCATGTCCTTCCAGGCGAACACCACGCCAAGCAGCAGGGTACGCAGCGAATCGAGGGTGGGCAGCACGCCGGCGATCGAGGCCTCCGGGACGGCCAAGGCGGTGCCGAAGACGAGGTAGGCGCCAAGCGTCAACGCGGTGGTGATCAGGAGCCCCAGGCGGAAATGCACAGCGGCGGCGGCAAGGCCGAGGCCGAGAAGGATGCCGCCGAAGCCTGCGATCAGGTAGTAGGGGTCGCCGCCGAAGCTGAGGCTGAAGCCGAGGACGCCGAGGCCCAGCAGCACGGTGAGGGCGCCGGCGTCGAGCGCCAGATGCCAGAGCGGCTGGCCGTCGGCGAAGCCGGAGCGCTGCGCTGCCGTGTTGTTCCGGGGGCGGAGCGGTGCTGCGGTGCTCATGCTGCCGCCTTCCTCAGCACGATGGCCAGGTCAGAGAGGTCGCCGAGGGTCAGGACGGTCAGGTCCCCGATGTTGGCCCGGGCCGGCGCGGCGCCGAGCTGGAGCCGGACGGCGAGGCTGCGAACTCCCATCGGCACCGAGACCGACGCGGAGCGCAGCTGGGTGGGGGTGATGTTGCTGCCCACGATCAGGAACACGACGGAGGCGTTGGGGACGGTGTCCGCCAGGGTCCGGGCGAGGTCGACCGCGCTCTTGCGCTGGGGTGCGCCGACGATCCGGGTCATGTCATCGAGCATGTTGCGGCCGGTTTCGCAGCGCAGCGGGCCCTTCTGGGTCAGCACGTCGAGGTCGCGTTGTTCACGGATGGCCTGCCGTCCGATCGAGGCGGCGGCGGAGACGGCCAGCTCGAATTCCTCGTCGGAGGCGTATTCGTCCGTGTTGATGGACAGCGAGATGGCGAGGTGGGCCCGGCGGGTTTCCTCGAACTGGCGGACCATGAGCTTGTTGGTGCGCGCCGTGGTCTTCCAGTGGATGTGCCTGCGGTCATCGCCCGGCACGTAGTCGCGCAGCGCATGGAAGGACACGTCGGCGCTGGAGAGGTCGGTGGTGGGCATGCCCTCAAGGTCGCGGATGAACCCGGCGGCCGAGCCTGCCAGCGCCACGGTTTTCGGGTGCACGAACAGGTCCTCGGGTTCGGTCCAGAGCACCTGGCGCCGCAGCAGGTGCAGCGGATCTGCGCGGACCGACCGGACCGGGCCCACCACGATCACGGCGCGGCGGGCGGTGGGGATGGTGAACAGGTCCTCGTGGACCTGCCCGGGTTTCATCCGGGGCAGGTGGAACACGGCAGTGGCGGCGCCGACCGGGAGCTCCAGGTCCGCGGGCAGCAGCGGGCGGGCGGAGGTGTTGGAGACCGCGATGCTGCCGACGGCGCTGTCCCCCACCGCCACCCGGGTCCGGGCGAGGTCAAGGACGACGCCGTAGGAGGAACGGCCGAGGATGAACCCGACGGCGAGTACGAACAGGACAAACGCGGCGATCGCGGCGGCTTTGGCTTCCTGCCAGCCGAAGGCCTGGCCGACGGTCCACAGCAGGATCGAGGCCGCCAGCACGGACCAGCCCAGGACGCTGACGACCGAGAGGACGGGCCACGCGTACCGCAGCCAGAGCCCGCGCACGGCGCGCCACGCCGGCCTCAGGGCCAGGCTGGCGGTGCTGCCGGCGTCGGCCCAGAGGGAGGCAGGATGCAGCCGCGTGGGCCTGCCGTCCCGGTGGAAGGGCCGTTGCAGGCGTTCAGCAAGCCGGGTCAGCGGAGTGCTGGAGGACATATGGGTGCCTTTGTTCGTGCTGGGTGACGGGGTGCCGGGGCCCTGCGGAGGGGCGCAGGGCGGGCTGTACTGCGGGGCGGTGGTGCCGGGCAGCTAGCCGACGGCGGCGCGCTGCTGCGGCGCGGCTACCTCGGCCAGGACGCGCGCCAGCACGGCCTCTGCCGTGGCGCCGGAGAACTCTGCTTCCGGGTCCATCACCAGCCGGTGGGTCCAGACGACGGCGGCAAGGTCTTTGACGTCGTCCGGCAGCACGAAGTTGCGGCCCTGGCTGGCGGCCCAGACTTTCGACGCGCGGACCATGGCGAGGGCGCCGCGGACGGACACACCCAGGCGGGTTTCCGGGGCGCTGCGGGTTTCCTCGCAGAGCCGGGAGATGTATTCCAGCACGGCGGTGTCCACGTGGGTAGTGGCGGCGAGGTCGGCCATGTCGGCCACCGCCTGGGTGGTGATGACGGCGGTGATGTCCTTGGAACGGTCCTTGAGGTTGGCGCCGCCCAGCAGCTGCACGGTGGAGGCGTGGTCCGGGTAACCGATGGAGGTCTTGATCAGGAAGCGGTCCAGCTGGGCCTCGGGCAGCCGGTAGGTGCCCGCCTGCTCAATCGGGTTCTGGGTGGCCATCACCATAAACGGCCGGCCGGCCTCATAGGTGGTGCCGTCCACCGTGACGCGGGATTCCTCCATGACCTCCAGCAGCGCCGACTGGGTCTTGGGCGAGGCACGGTTGATTTCGTCGGCCAGGACGATGTTGTTGAAGATGGGTCCCTTGTGGAACTCGAACTTCTGCGTCTTCTGGTCGTAGATGGTCACGCCGGTGACGTCGGAGGGCAGCAGGTCCGGGGTGAACTGGATGCGGTTGTTGGAGCCCTGGACGGTGGCCGCCAGGGCACGCGCCAGCGAGGTCTTGCCGGTCCCCGGGGCGTCCTCGAAGAGGACATGTCCCTCGGCCAGCATCGCGGTGAAGGTCAGGCGGATGACGTGGGACTTGCCCAGGACGGCCTGGCCCACGTTGTCGACGAGCTTCTCGAATGTTCCGGCAAACCATTCGGCCTGTTCGGTGGTCATGGTCATGGGTTGGTCCTCTTCTGTTCTGGGTGGAGCGTTGCAGGGTCCGCCGGCAGGGAGTTCCCGCTTGGTCCGGCGTTGAGTCTAGTTGCAGGCATCAGCATCCGCCGGGCCTGGGTCCGTAGAGATCCACAGTGGTCGATTTGACGAACCAGCCGGGGTGGCTGCCTTCGGTGACCCGGAACCACGGGGTGCCGTTGCCGTAGATGTCCTTGGTGCAGTTAACGTTGAGCCGGCCTTCGGACCTGCTGACCCAGCCGACGCCGCACGATGGGCCGCTCGGGTTGTACGTGTCCGGTTCGCCGGGCTTGCCGGGGCAGGTGTTGTTGTGTGCCTGGATCTGCGACGTCGGGACCGGCGGCGGCGGCTCCGATCCGCTGCGCGAGGTGTCGCTGCCGACGCGGCCGGGCTGCCCGGCGCTGACGGCCCGGACCCGGAGTTCGTGGGTTTCGCTGAAGCCCACGCTCTTGGAGAAGGACCGCTGCTGGGTGGTCTGCCAGGCGCCCCCGTCGAGGCTGTACTGGTACCCCGACACCGGGCGCCCGTTGCCGTTGGGCTGGTTCCAGGTCCAGGACACGGTCTTGTCCCCGACGCCGCTGCTCTTGCTGCCCGTCACGGCCGGCGCGAAGGCAAGTCCGTAGGGGTTCACCGAATTCGACGCAGGGCTGGCATCGCCGGGGCTGGAGCTCCGTGACGAGACCGCCCAGACCACGACGGCGGTGGCCGTCCCGTTGGGGGCCGCTACCACGCCGCCGCCGGCCGGGATGGTGCCGCTGCCGCTGCCGGAGGTGAGCCTGTACTTGTACGTGATTTCACCGGCGCTGGAGCCGTTGCGTTGTGCTGCGGTCAGGACCGGGAACCTCACGTCGATCTTGCCGCCGTCGCCGCCGGTGTCCTTCAGGGCGGCCGACGGCTGGCCCACCATTGCCGGTTTGCCCACGGCGCGCACGGCGGCGGACTGGGCGCTGGTGCGGGACGTTCCGGCCTTGTTCGTGGCGGCGACGGTGAAGGTGTAACCCGCCTCCGAGTTGTCCACGGTGACGTTCTGCGTGGTGCCCGAGACCCGCTGCGTCGCCACGGCCGCCCCGCCGCGCAGCGTGGTCAGCGTGTAGGTCGAGATGGCGTCGCCGTTGTTGTCCGGCGCGGCCCAGTCGACCTTGAGCTGGCTTTGGTTGCCCACGGCACCAGCCGCCGTCGCGCTCGGTGCTGCCGGGGTGGCGGGCACCCCGGCAGGGGTTTCCGCGGCAGAGTAGGCGCTCCATTCGGAGGGCTCCTTGGCATCGTTGCGGGCCAGGACCCGCACCTTGTAGGCCACCCCGTTCTGGAGGCCCTTCCAGACGTAACTCACCGAGGTGAGGTTCTGGATTTGGGCGTTCTGCCCTGCCGGTGCCGGCGAAATCTCCAAGTCGTAGCTCTTGACCGGCGAGCCCTTGGACGCCGGTGCCGCCCACGTCACGGTGAGCTGGGTGTCGCCGAACTTCACTGCGGGCGCGGCCGGGGTGTCCGGCTTGACGTCCGGGCGCACCTCGGCCGATGCCGGGGACCGCTCGGATTCGCCCAGGGTGTTCGTGGCGGTGACCTGGAAGTGGTACTTGGCGTTGTTGGTCAGCCCGGTCAGGGTGCAGGAGTTGGCCGGGCAGTCCTGCCGGTAGCCGCCCTCGCCGTACACCGTGTACTTGGTGATCGGTGAGCCGCGGTCCGCCGGGGCGGTCCAGTTCAACAGGGCGGTGCTGTCCCCAACGCTCGCGGCCTGCGGTGTGGTGGGCGCCAGCGGTTTGTCCTTCACCGTCAGCCGGATCCTGGCCGTCGCGTAGCGGGACGCGTCGCCGGTCTTGTCGGCCACGGTGTAGGACACGATCATGGTGCCCGAGAAGCCCCCGGCCGGGGTCACGGTCACGGAGTCGCCGGTGGCGACGGCGGAGCCCTGGCCGGTCTCGGTCACGGCCGACACGATTTTGAGGGCCGTCTCCGGGAACGGATTGGCGTCGTTCGCCAGCACGGGCACGGTGACGGATTTGCCGGCCGCGGCGTTGGGTTCGACGTCGTCGTTGGCCACCGGTTTGGGCCGGTTGGAGGCCGTGACGGTCAGCTGGTAGGTCGCGGTGGCTTCGAGCCCGCGGGGGTCCCTGGCCTTGACCTGGACCGCGCCGCTGGTGCCGGCGTCCGTGCCGTCCTTGGCGGAGGCTTTCAGGGTGGTCCCGTCAATGCTCGCGCTGAAGCCTGCGGGCACGCCGCCCACCAGTTCGTACGTCATCCGGTCCGCGTCGCCGTCGTCCGGGTCGGTGGTCAGCCGGGCCAGGTCGGCCGAGGCGGAGTCCGCTTTGGGCACGTCCAGCTGGCTGCCCAGCAGCACCGGCGGGTTGTTCCGGTTGGGGTCCGGGAGGACCTTGGTGCGGATGCTGAGGGTCGCTTTCAGGCCGGCGGGATCGTCCGGGCCGGAGCCGTCGGTGACCTCGAAGCTGAGCGAACCGGGACCCACATAGTCCTGGCCGGCGGTGTACTTCAGGGCGGTGCCGTTGCCGGCCACCGGGTCCGAACCGTCGGCGCCGATCAGGGTGATCCGGTCCGTCTGGGTCAGGCGCGGCGAGCGGCCGTCGCGGACCTTGACCCATTCCTTCAGGTCGACGGTCACGGACTGCCCGGCGACAACCTCGATCACCTCGTCCTTGGCGAGGGTGGGGACCTGCTGGCCTACGCCGGGGACCCAGATGATGGCGGTGGATTTCTGCCCGTCCAGGTCTTCCACGGTGTAGGGGATGAGCTGCGGCTGTTCGGTCAGTTCCACGATCATGTTGCCCGAGGTACCCGGCCGGGCGGTGGTGGCCTCGGTGGCGATCTTGAGGTTTTCGCCGACGCCGTCAGGGTCCTCATCGTTTTTGAGGACGGGGACGTCGACGGCGGTCTTGCCCAGGGTCTGGGCGGAGGTCACGCGGTCGTCCCGGGCGACCGGGGCCTGGAGCGGGACGTCCTTCTTGACCTGGACGGCGACGGCGGCCTGCGCTGTGGCGCCACGGTCGTCCGCCACGGAGTAGCGCACGTTGACAGTGCCTTCCGCGCCGGGGGCCAGCAGGATCAGGCGGGAGCTTTGTTTGCTGACGGTGGCCTGCAGTTCCGGCGCGGCTTCGATGCCGTCACTGAGGATCCGGATCGGATCGCCGTCGGGGTCGGTGTCGTTGCCGGTGGCGTCGACGGCGATCTGGCGGCCCGGCCGGACCTTGACCTCGTCGTCCACCGGGGTGGGTTTCTGGTTGGTGTCCCCGCGAGGGGCGATGCCGACCGTGACGGTGCCGGTGTTGACGGCCCCCTGCCGGTCCACCACTTTGTAGCGGAAGGTGTCCGTGCCGGCGCCGTCCCCGGCCGCCGTGAAGTCGATGAAGTTGCTGCCCACGGTGGCGGTGCCCATCGCCGGGGTGCTGTCGATCCCGGTCAGCTGGACGGAGTCGCCGTCGGGATCGATCCCGTCGAGCTCCACCGGAATCCGCACCGTCCCGGCCGCCACGACACGGGCGGTGAGGTTCTTCGGCTGCGGGCGGGAGTTCTCCGCGCCTTCCAGCGGCAGGATGTGGATGGTGACGGCCGCGGCGCTCTTCTGGCCTTGGGGGTCCACGGCGTTGTAGATGGCACGGACCGTCTTGGGCTCGGCGCCGGCGATGAAGCGGAGGGTGTTTTCGGAGACGAAGCTCTTCCCGTCCGCTGCGGGAACCGGCTGCGGAAGAGCCGGGTCCACGGTGAGCTTTTCGCCCTGCGGGTGGGTGTCGTTGGCCAGCACCGGGATGGTGACGACGTCGTTGACCCGCACGTTGACTTCGTCCGGCTTGGGTTGCGGGGCCTCGACGACGGCGGGAGCCGGGACGGGCACCACGGAGACACTGCCGGTAGCCGATTTGGTCCCGTTGGACATGGTGTAGCGGAACGTGAACGGGTCCTTGGTGCCGACGACGTCGGTGATCCGCAGGACGCTGTGGTCGATCACGCTGACCGACGCGGTCGCGTTTTCCGGGAGCTGGACGGACTGCAGCACCAGCACGCCGCCCGACGGGTCGGAGTCGTTGGCCAGCGGGTCCAGGAGCACGCTGCCGCCGACGGGCATGAGGGCGACATCGTGCACGGCCACAGGGTTGCCGGCGTCCTTGCCGGATTCGACGTCCACCCGGATCAGGCCCTGGCTGCTTTGTGGTCCGTTGCTGGCGATATAGGTCAGGTAGACCGGGCCCGGGGTGTTGCTGCGGAACGTGAAGGTCCCGCCGTCGGTCACGGGCCCCAGCTGGGCGGTGCCGGCGGCCTCCACCTGGGCGAGGCGCAGCGCGCCGCCGTTGGGGTCGACATCGTTCTTCAGCGGCGCGATCACCAGGTCCTGGCCGACGACGGCAGTCACATGGTCCGCGTTGACCACCGGTTGCAGGGCGCCCGGCGGCTGGACATTCACCACCACTTTGCCGGTGGTGGTGGCGCGGCCGTCCCAGACGGTGACGGTGACGGATTTCTTGCCCGGGGCGGCGCCGGCGTCCTGGTAGGTGAGCAGGCCGTCGCGGCGGACTTTGACTTGGTCCTGGTCGTTGTCGGCCTTGGCGTCCATCAGCACAAGGTCGTCGCCGTCGGGGTCGGTCCAGTCGGTGAGGATGTTCTGGCTGACGGTCTTGCCCTGTTCCAGGAGCAGGGTGGTGGAGTCGCCGCGCTTGAACAGGGGCGGTTTGTTCTCGTCGGGGCCGACGACGTTGAGGGTGATGCTTCCGGCGGCGGAGAGCCCGCGGCCGTCGGCGGCGTTGTAGCCGAAGGTTTCGCTGCCGGGTTTCGCGTCCGCGGGGACGGTGATCTGGAAGGCCGTGCCGCCGTAGATGTTCTCGAGGCTGCCGGAGGTGGGGCCGTTGCCGCCGGCGGTGGCCGTGAGGACGTCGCCGTCGGGGTCCGAGTCGTTGTCGAGCACGGAGAGGATGGTGGTGCGGCCCGGGCGGACGCCGACGGCGTCAGGCTTGGTTTCCGGGGGCCGGTTGGGTTTGGTGCGGTCCGGCAGGATATTGATGGTGTTGTTGTCCGCCGATTCCTGGTCCTGGTCATTGGACTGGTTCTTGGGCGGGACCACGTCGTCCCAGTTGTTGACCAGCTGCATGTTCTGGTTCACCAGCCACACATTGCCGGAATTCACATCGTTCAGGACCACCAAATCCCGGTTCACCCGGNAGGATATTGATGGTGTTGTTGTCCGCCGATTCCTGGCCTGGTCATTGGACTGGTTCTTGGGCGGGACCACGTCGTCCCAGTTGTTGACCAGCTGCATGTTCTGGTTCACCAGCCACACATTGCCGGAATTCACATCGTTCAGGACCACCAAATCCCGGTTCACCCGGAACACATAACTGGGTGAGGCACTCGCCTTCGGCACAGCCACGGACTTGTCACTGGCATCATCCGTGCAGTCCCGGACATACTTGTTCGCCCCCGACCACGCCGCATGCACACACCCGCCCAGCTGCACCGGCGCCGCCGGCACCCCCTGCCCGCCAAAAGTGACCGTCTTCGCCGCCGACCCATCCAACGGCTGAAGCAACAACGCYTTCGGCGTCGCSACCGCCACGGAATCCGCGGCCGGACCCGAGAGCTGCAACTTCGCATCCCGCGCCTCCGCCAGGGCCAGCTCACGCCCGCCCGGCAAAAACAGCTTCCCCCGGCCCGCATCCAACACCACCGGCCGGTCCCCCACCACCGCCAGCTGCAGATCCCCCGCGCCCTTCAACCCCTCCCACGCGCTCACCTCAGCATCCGTCACAGCACCCCCGGCATCCACCGACGTCACCGTCACCTGCCCCGACACCGGATCCGCACTATAAATYCGGTCATCCGCCCCCACCGCGGACACCGTCCCCTGCGAACCCTTCAACACCGGCTCGGAATTCTCCTCATCAAACCCGTTCACCGTCGACGGCGACAACGCCCACACCGAACCCCGCGCCGCATCCGTCACCGAAATGACCTCCGACCCGAAACTCACCACCGCCGAACCCGGCAACTTCTTATCCCCGCCCAACCGCATCTGCGCCGCCGACACCTGATTCAACGTCGACCCCGCCGAATCATCCACAAACACATTCCCGGCATCCTGCAACACATCAAACGTCGTCGACGCCGGCGTCACCGCCCCATCCAACACCCGCGACGGATAATTCAACCGCCCCACCGCATTCTTCGACTTCGACACCACCCACACCCCGCCATCATTCAACTCCACCTCAGCAGTCTTAAACCCCGGATAAATGATGGC
>NZ_LMLR01000015.1 GCF_001422645.1 Arthrobacter sp. Leaf69
CTAGGTGTACTGAGCCATCAGGTTGGTGACACCCGGATGATGGGTGTGGTTCCGATGCCGGTGTGGATGCGTTCAGTGTTGTAGTGCTGGAGCCAGGGCGCAAGTGCGGCTTGGCGGTGGTTGCTGCTGGTGAAGATCTGCCGGTAGGCCCATTCGGTTTGCAGGGTCCGGTTGAAGCGTTCGGCCTTGCCGTTGGTCCAGGGGCAGTGGGGCTTGATGAAGCGCTGAACTGCTCCGAGGTCCGTCACGGCCTGACGGAACGCGGCGGAGTTGCGGTAAGCGAAGGCGTTGTCCGTGATGACGCGTTCGATCCGGTGGATGCCGTGGCCGGCGAAGTAGTCTGCGGCGCGGGTGAGGAACCCGGCCGCGGTGGCACCCTTCTCGTCGGGGAGGACTTCGGCGTAGCCGACGCGGGTGTGGTCATCGATCGCGACGTGGACGTAGTCGTAACCGATTCCGCGTCCCTTGACCTGCTCCGAGCGGCCATGGGCCCGCCAGCCGCCGCCGTCCGGGATGCGTCCGAGCTTCTTGACGTCCAGATGGACCAGTTCCCCGGGCCGTGCCCGTTCATACCGGTTGGTCGTTGTCCTGGCCGCGCGGATCGGCGCACCGGTCAGCGGATCGCAGTCCGCCAGCCGCGGAACCCCGTGCCGGTGCAGGATCCGGGACACCGTCCGGGCCGGGACGCCGGTGAGCGCAGCGATCCGCAGCGGCCCGAACCGCACCGACCGCCGGGCGTCCAGGACGGCTTGCTCACGTTCGGAACTCGTCCGGGCCGGTGTTGACCTCGGCCGGCTTGAGCGGTCCGGCAGGCCGGCCGCGCCCTCGGCCCGGAAACGTCTGATCCACCGGTACGCGGTCTGCCGGGAAACGCCCAGCTCCGCAGCGATGTGAGCGACCGGGCGGCCGGCGGCCACACGGTCAACGATCAGGCGTCTTCCATGAACTGTCAGTCGGGCATTAACGTGGGACACGAGGACCTCCGAGCGCAAAGTGTGTGAACTAGACAGCTCCACTTAGCCCGGAGGTCCTCCTCGTTTTCAAGCCTTACATGTCAACAACGTCCCGGCTCAGTACATCTAGCCGCGGGAACGGTCGGAACNCCTCCGAGCGCAAAGTGTGTGAACTAGACAGCTCCACTTAGCCCGGAGGTCCTCCTCGTTTTCAAGCCTTACATGTCAACAACGTCCCGGCTCAGTACATCTAGGTCGCGCCCCTGGGCGTGGACGACTGAACGCAAACGGCCGCTAAGCGAGGAGGCTTAGCGGCCGATTGTGTCGGATGGCGGGGCCAGACGGAGCGGGTGCAGGACAGCGCAGTCAGCGGGCCAGCACCGGCTCACCCGCCACGACCGCGTGGTCGCGGCCCAGGTTCCCGAGCGCCGAGGCGCCCTGCGGCGACCCCAGCTCCTCGAAGAACTCCACGTTGGCCCGGACGTAATCGGCCCACTCGTCCGGCACGTCGTCCGAGTAGTAGATCGCTTCCACCGGGCAGACCGGATCGCAGGCGCCGCAGTCCACACACTCGGACGGGTGGATGTAGAGCGCGCGTTCGCCCTCGTAGATGCAGTCCACCGGGCATTCGTCGATGCAGGCCTTGTCCTTTACATCCACGCAGGGCTGCGCGATCACGTACGTCACGGCGCGCTACACACCCGTGTAGACGGTCTTGCCCCAGGTGAAGAAGTCCAGCGCGGACTTCCCCTGCTCCCGGAACGTGTTGGTGGAGGAGTCCTTCACGCCGCCGAACGGGACGTTGAGGTCCAGGCCGGCCGTCGGACGGTTGACCTTGATGACGCCGGCCTGCGCCCGCGCCGCGAAGTCCGTGGACAACGCCAGGGAGTCGGTGCAGATGCCGGCGGTGAGGCCGTAGCGGGAATCGTTGATCGCGGCCAGGCCGGCCTCGTAGTCGGCGACCTCCAGTACGGCCACGACCGGCCCGAAGATCTCCTCGGTGACGGCGGCGTCGTCGAACGGCAGGTCGGTGAGCACGGCGGCCGGGAAGAGGAGCGGCCCGGCGGGGTCGCCGTCGTACGCACCGGCCAGCAGGACAGCGCCGCGGTCGACGGCGGAGCGCACCGCGGCCTGGTTCTGCTCGAACTGCTGCGGGCTGACCACGGCCCCCATGGCCGCGCCCATGCCGTCGCCGGGGGTGTAGGCGGCGGCTTCCTCGGTGAGGGCCTCAAGGAACGCGGCACGGATGCCGGGGGTGACGTAGACGCGGGACGTCGCGGTGCAGGCCTGGCCGGTGAGTCCGAACGCGCCGGCGGCGACCACCTTGGCGGCCTTGCGGGGATCGGCGTCGTCCAGGACCAGCACGCCGTTCTTGCCGCCCATCTCCAGCTGCACCCGGGCGCGGCGGGCGTTCAGGATCTCCTGCAGGCCCAGGCCCACCGCCGTCGAGCCGGTGAAGGACAGCCCGGCGATGCGCGGGTCGCGGGCCAGGGCGTCGCCCACCACGCGGCCCTTGCCGTGCACCACGTTGAACACGCCGGCCGGCAGCCCGGCGTCCTGCAGGGCGCGGGCGAGGTGGGTGGCGGAGAGCGGGGTGAGTTCGGCCGGCTTGATGACCACGGCGTTGCCGCTGATCAGCGCGGGGGCGGACTTCCAGGCCGGGATGGCGATGGGGAAGTTCCACGGGGTGATGAGCCCGACGACGCCAAGTGCCTCGCGGCGGGTGGTGATGGTGGTGTCCGGCAGGCCGCTGGGCAGGACTTCGCCGGTGGCGGCCCAGCCGAGGGAGCCGAAGAAGCGCAACACGTCGGACGCGCGCTTGACCTCGCCCTTGGCCTCCGCGAGGGTCTTGCCTTCCTCGCGGACCAGGTCCTCGGCGATGGCGGTCTGGCGGTCCAGGAGCAGGTTGCCGGCGGCCATCAGGATGGCGCCGCGGGACGGGGCGGGCAGGGCGGCCCAGGCCGGCTGGGCGGCGGCGGCCGCGGTGATGGCGGCGTCGACGTCGGCGGCGGTGCCGCTGGGGGAGAGGGCGGCGAGCTCGCCGGGGCGGGCCGGGTTCATCCGTTCGATGTCCGCGTCGCCCAGCCATTCGCCGTTGATGAGGTGCCGGGCGGTGATGAGCGCACGGTCGGTGGAGGTGGCCGTGGTGTGGTCTGTTGCCGTGGAAGTCATGGGGTTCCTTCGGGTCGTGGGAGAGTGCGGGACGTTTAGAGGCTGCGGATCAGGCCGCCGTCGCACCTGAGCGCGATGCCGGTGATGTAGGACGCCGGGGCGCTGCAGAGGAACGCGGCGGCGGCGCCGAATTCCTCGGGTTCGCCGTAGCGGCGGGCGGGGATGGTCTTGCGGGATTCGAGCTGGATTTCCTCGACCGTGGTGCCGCGGCGTTTGGCGGCGGCCTGGTCCAGTTCGGCCACACGGTCGGTGGCGATCCGGCCGGGGAGGAGCATGTTCACCGTGACGGCGTCCAGCGCGACCTCGGCGGCGAGGGTCTTGAGGTAGCCGGCCAGGGCCGCGCGCCCGGTGTTGGACACGGCCAGGTTGGGCAGGGGAGCCACCACGCCGCTGGAGCCGACGGCGAGGATCCGGCCCCAGCGCCGTTCCCGCATGCCGGGCAGCACGTGTGAAACGAGCGCGTGGTGCGGTTTGACCAGCAGCTCGAAGGCCGCGGCGATGTCGTCGGCGCTGAGGGTGGCAGCCGCACCGGGCTTGGGGCCCGGGCCGTTGAGCACCAGGATGTCGATGGGTCCCAGCGCTTCGACCGAGCGTTCGACGGCGGTTGCCACCCCTGCCGGGGTGCTCAGGTCGGCCTCTATTCCGATGGCGTGGTGCCCGTCGGCCTCCAGCTCGGCAGCGATCTCCTTGGCACGGTCCAGCCGGCGCCCGGTGACGGCGACGCGCACGCCTTCCCCGGCGAGGGCGCGGGCGATCGCGAGTCCCAGGCCGCCGGTGGAGGCGGCGACGAGGGCGGTCTTGCCGCTGATTCCGAGATCCATCAGAAACTCCCCGCCGTGGTGAGGGCAGGGCGCGCTTCGAGGGCCGCCGCGGCTTCCGCCAGATGATTGAGCATGCTCAGCCGGAGGACCTCCGGGAACGGTGCACCGGGCGCGCGGACGCCGGCGTCGGCGATGAGTCCGCGCTGGCGCAGGCATTCCTTCCGGACGGGCAGCGCGATGCGGGCCTGCTGCTCGAAGTTGATGAGCGGCAGGTAGGGCAGCAGGGCATCGCGGGCGGCCTCGTACCCGTCGGTCTGCCAGGCGCGGACGCAGGCAATGAGCGCTTCCGGGTAGGAGAAGCCGGTCATGGCCCCGGCCGCCCCGGACAGGAGCTCGTCCAGCAGCCCCTGGCCGCCGAGGCCGCCGAACACGGACACGTCCAGCGCCGCGGTGAGCTGCGCGGTGGCCACGGACGTGGGCGGGGCCTCCGCCTTGACCGCGATGACAAAGCGGCAGGCCTGCACCACGTTGATGAGGGACCCGGTGCTGATGCTGACGCCGCTGGCCAGGGGATAGTCCTGCAGCACCACCTTCGCGCCGGTGGCCTGGTGGATGGCGTTCAGGTGCGCCACCACCACCGCGGGGTTCGCGGAGTTGGCCTGCACCATCACGGCGGCCAGGCGCTCGCCGGCCACCTCCTGCGCCGCCCGGATTTCCTCGACGGCGGTGCCGGTGTACAGCGAGGTCACGCCCACAACGAGGGGAAGGCCGGTCTCTTCGACGGCGACCTCGAGGACCAGGCTGCGTTCGGCTGCCGTCAGCGCCGCGGCCTCGCCGAACACGCCCAGGACCGTGAGGCCGGTGGCGCCGATGGATTCGTAGTACTCCACGAGCCCGGCCAGGCTGTCGGTGTCGACATCCAGGGTGCTGCCCTGGAACGGCGTGGCGACGACGCCCCACACTCCGGGTGCCAGTGACTCCCGCATCGGATTCTCCTTAACTGGTTGTTCGTGCATGGTCAGCGTCCCGGCCACACGGGCCGGCGCTTTTCCTGGAAGGCGCGGACGCCCTCGGCCGAGTCCTCGCTGTCCAGCGCCGCCATGAGGGCCGGCAGCCGGAGGCCGCGGGCCTCAGCGGCGGTCAGGTGCCCGGTCCGGGTGACCATCTGCTTGACGGCCCGGACGGAGGTGGGCGCGCAGGCGAGGATCTGGTCCAGCCAGCGCTGCACCGCGGCGTCGAGTTCCTCCGCGGGGACCACCTCGTTGACCAGGCCCATGGCCTGCATTTCCGCGGCGTCGGCCTTCCGCCCGGTGAGGAGCATGCCCATCGCCTGGGTGTAGGGGATGCGGCGCACCAGCTGGTGGATGCCGCCGTCGAGCGCCAACCGCCCGACGCGTGGTTCCGTCAGCCCGAAGCGGGCGGTGTCCACGGCGATCACGATGTCCGCGCCGAGCACCATTTCCATGCCGCCGCCCAGGGCGTAGCCGTTGACCCGGGCGATCACCGGAATATCCAGGCTGGTGCGCAGGCTGAGCCCGCCGAACCCGTTGGGGTCCAGCCCGGCCCAGTACTCGAGCCCGGTTTTGTCGACGGCGGAGGAGGACATGTCCGCCCCGGCGCAGAACGCCCGGGTGCCTGCGCCGGTGATGACGACGGCGCGGACGTCGGGGTCGGCTTCGAGCTGGTCCCAGATCCCGTTGAGCCGGGCCTGGGCGCGGCCGTCGACCGCGTTGAGCACGTGCTGGCGGTCGATGACCACGGTCGCGACGTGGTTCTCGATGGTCAGGGTGACCTGATCCACCGGCGCGGCGGCGGCGGACGCGGCGCCCGCCGTGCTTTCCACTGACACCGCGGTCACCGGAGCACCCCCAGCTGCTGCAGGCGTTCGATGGTCTCGGCGTCGAAGCCGTTCTCCAGCAGGACTTCCACGTTGTGCTCGCCGAGCCGTGGCGCCACGCGGCGGACGGTGGGCGGGGTGGCGGAGAGCCGGATCGGGGCGTTGAGCATACGCACCGTGCCGACGCCGGGGTGCTCGGCCTCCACCACCATGCCGTTGGCTTCGGTCTGCGCGTCGGCGAGGGCCTGTTCCAGCGTGTGCACGGGGGCGTTCAGGAGGCCCTGGTCCTCGAGCCGTGTGGTCCAGTACTCGGTGGTGTTGGTGGCGATGCGCTCGCGGAAGATCGCCTGCAGCGCCGGCTTGTGCTGGAACTGCTCGGCCAGGGTCGCGAATTCGGGGCGCTGCGTGAGGTCCTCGTCCAGGTCGAGCGCCTCGGAAATGCGGGCCAGCGGGTCCGGGGTGAAGCCGCCCACCATGCATACGGCGCCGTCGGTGGTTTCGAAGACGCCGCTGAGCGGCATGGCGCCCCAGTTGACCTCGTAGCCGCGGTTGAGCTGCATGCAGGCCTCCTGCATCTGCAGGTGCAGCATGGAGTCGTACATGGTCACCTCCACCTTCTGGCCCACGCCGGCGGTCTCCCGGGTGCGCAGGGCCAGCAGGATGCCCTGCATCAGGTGCATGCCGGTGATGTAGTCGCAGAGTGTGGTGGGGTAGATCGACGGCTTCTGGTCCTCGGATTCGCGGCGCCACATCACCCCGGAGTAGGCCTGGGCGATCGCGTCCTGGCCGCCCTTGTGCGAGTACGGACCCACGGGGCCGAAGCCCGTGCCGGAGGCCCAGATGATGCCGGGGTTCTGCGCTTTGAGGTCCTCGTAGCCGAAGCCCATCCGTTCCATGACGCCGGAGCGGAAGTTGCTGACCACCACGTCGGCATCGGAAAGCAGGCGGTGGAGCACGTCCTTGCCCTCGCCCGTGCGGGTGTCCACGGAGATGCTGCGCTTGTTGCGGTTGATGGACAGGAAGATCGGGTTGTCCTGGCCGTCCTTGTCCGGGAACGAGTTGCGGGAGATGTCCCCGGCGCCCGGGCGTTCCACCTTGATGATGTCCGCGCCGTAATCGCCCAGCAGCTGGGTGCAGGACGGGCCCATGAACACCTGGGTGAAGTCCACGATCTTGATCCCGTCCAGCGGCAGCGGGGTGCCGGGGCGTTCAGCGGCGGGGGCCGCCGTCGTGCGTTCTGAAGTCTCGCCTCCGGCGAGGAGTTCCTCGATCACGGTGCTCATACCCCCACCACCGCGTCCAGGTCCAGCGTGGCGTTCGACGACGGGACGTCGCCCGGGTCCGCGCCGTGCCGGCGCATGCCCTGCTGGATCTCCAGCGGGGAGACTTCGCGGACGGTGACGCCCTGTTCGATGGCGATGGCGGCGGCCACGCCGACCGCCTGGCCCATGGCCATGCAGGGCGGGATCTCGCGGGACATCTTCTGCGCTTCCGGGGTGGCGGAGTAGTGCCGGCCGGCGACCAGGAGCTGGTCCACTTCCTTGGGCAGCAGCGACCTGTACGGGTAGTAGTAGTCGCGGCCGCGGGCCACGGTGTCCGCGAAGTGCCGGCGGGACGTGACGTCGTCCTTGGTCATGACGTACTCGCCTTCGAGCAGGCGGGTCTGCCGGACGCCCATCTGGGAGGCGACGTCCAGCATGTAGCAGTTCTCGAAGCCGGGCAGGTTGGCGCGGACGTAGTCCACGGCCTCGGAGATCCGGTCCCGGGCGGCGAACTCGGCGGCGGTCATGTCCGCAGGGTCGACGCCGTCGAAGCCGGTCATGTGCGGGGCGTTGCACCAGACGACGCCGTCGATGGGGGTCTTGAGCCACCACAGTTCCCAGGCGCCGCCGAGGAGGCGCTTGATCTTGCGGTTGATGGCGCGGGCTTCTTTCGGGTTGGCCTGCTCGAACGCTTCGGCGGCGTTGGTGTCCACGTTGCCGAGGCGGAAGACGAGGGTGGTGAGGTAGCTGTCCTTGACGTAGCTGGCACCGGCCCGGGAGGCGACGTCGATGTCGCCGGTGGTGTCGATGACGATGTCCGCCATAAACGCCTGCGGGCCGGACTTGGTCTCGCAAATGACGCCCTTCATCACGCCGTTGTCCACGATGGGGCGGGAGAACCAGGAGTGCAGGCGGAGGTTGACGCCGGCTTCGCGGACGAGGTCGTTGGAGACGCGCTTCCAGCCGTCCGGATCGAACGCCGCGGCGTAGCAGACCGGCTTCGGGGTGGTGTGGGAGTGGAAGTCGAAGGTGCCGTAGCGGCCCCACTTGTTCCAGAGTTCCTCGGAGGTCTTGCGGTCATCGGCCGGCGGCACAATGGCCAGGCCCAGCTTCTGGAGACGTTCGACGTACTCGGAGACGATGCCGGTGACGGTAATTTCCTGGCCGTTGATCATGTCATCGAGCACCAGGACCATACCGCCGGAGGCGAGGCCGCCGAGCGAGGAGTAGCGTTCCAGCAGCGTGACCGAGGCGCCGGAGCGGGCGGCCGTGACGGCGGCGGCCACACCTGCGGGGCCGCCGCCCACCACGAGGACGTCGGAGCGGGAGATGACCGGGGCGGTGAGGTCCGCCGTCGTGGTGCGGAGGTCCAGGGAGATTTGGGGGTCAAGGGAGTTCATGGGAGGGATCCTTACTTTCCGACGAAGATGCCGTTGGTGCGGCGGGCCGCGAGGTACAAAACGATGCTGAGGATGGACAGGACGGCGACGTACACCGGGAAGACCCAGCTGAGGTTCATGGACTGGAGCCAGACCAGCAGGTAGGAGGCGGTGCCGCCGAAGAGGGCGACGCCGATCCCGTAGCCGAGGGCCACGCCGGTGCCGCGGCAGTTCTTGGGCATCAGGGACGTGCTGACCACGTTGTAGAGGGTCATGTTCAGAACCAGAACCAGGGAACCGCCGAGCAGGACCGCCGCGAAGCCGCCGATGCCGGGCTGGACGTACATCAGCATGAGGAACACGGAGGGAATGGCCAGGATGCGGGTGATGAGGAACCAGCGGGACATCGACTTGCCGTCGGCCAGTTTGCCGATGATCCAGCTGCCGGCCACGAGGATCACGCCCAGCGCGGTGGTGAGGGCGAAGACCGCCGTCGGGTCTTCCTTGAAGCCGCTGCGGGCGGCGCTGGGGAGTCCGACGTTCCAGGCGTAGTTGTAGGCCTGCGCTGCACCGACGACGAAGATGATGGCCAGGACGGAGAGCCAGTGCTTGCGGACCCCGGTCCAGACGGCGCCGGAGGAGTTGTTGGCCATTTCTTCCGGCTTGAGGGTTTCCGGGAGGGCCCGGCGGAGGTATACGACGACGAAGCCGAAGGCCGCGCCGATGATGAACGGCACACGCCAGCCCCATTCGGCCATCACGGCGCCGCCGAGGGTGAGGCTGCACAGGAAGCTGACCAGCGAGGCGAGCAGGATGCCGATGTTGACGTAGAACGACATGATGCCGGCGACGTAGCCTTCGCGGCCGTCCGGGACCAGTTCCACGGCGTGGGAGGTGGAGAGCGGGGCTTCGATGCCGGTGGAGATGCCCTGCAGGATGCGGCACGCCACGAGGATGATGCCGGCCCAGACGCCGATCTGTTCGTAGCTGGGGCAGACGGCGATGACCAGGGTGGTGCCGGCCATCAGCATGATCGACATCAGCATCACCCGGCGTCGACCGATCCGGTCCGCGAGGGTGCCGAGCATGATGCCGCCCAGCGGCCGGAACGCGAAGCCGACGGCGAACACGGCGAGGGCGTTCAGCGTGGCGGAGAGGGGATCGGTGTTGGGGAAGAAATTGGGGCCGATGAAGGCGGAGAGGAGGCCGAAGACCATCCAGTCGTACCATTCCAGGGCGTTGCCGAGGCCGAGGCCCAGGAGGCCTTTGCGGACCTCGGGGGTGAATTTTTTGGTGTCTCTTGCGTTTTTCGGGGCCGTGACTGCGCTGTCAGGCCGGGTGCTGTCGAGCATGCGGGTGTCGAGCATGGAATTGTCCTTACGCTGACGCCATTGGGAGGCGGGGGAGGGTATGACGCATCGCCGTCCGGGGTTAAGGGGCGGTGGCTGCGAATGTGGCAAGGACTGTCAGCAGGCCGTGGGGGACCGCGACAGTGGGAAACGATAGGGGCCGCTTGGGGTCGGCGCCGCTACCACGCGTGAGGTGCGTTGACCCAGATCGCTACGCATACCTCTTCGTAGCTGTTCTTGTACCAGTGCGGGGTGTCCGAGGAGAAGGTGATGGAATCGCCTTCCTCGAGCGTGTAGCACTCGCCGTCCAGGAAGATGTCCTTCCGGCCGGCGAGGATGATGCCGAATTCCTCGCCGCTGTGGCGGAAAGGGGTAGCGCTGGTGTCATGGCCGGGCGGGCTGACGATCCATTGGGCTTCCAAGGCGCCGTTGAGGTCGGGTGTGAGCAGTTCATAGACTGCCTCGCCCACGGATTTCTTGGTGACGCCTTTCAGGTTGCGCCGATCGGCCTTGCGGACCACGGGGGACCTGGTTTCTTCCTGGCCGATGAAGAATTTCCCGACCGGGATGTCCAGGCCGTGGGCCAGCTGCGCCAGGGTGGTGAAGGACGGATTCGCCAGGCCGCGTTCGATCTGGCTGACGATTGCCGGGCTGAGGCCCGTGATCTCCGAGAGCTTGGCGAGCGTCATGCCCTTTTCCTTGCGCATGGAGCGCACCTTGTTGCCGACCGTGGCCAACAAGGCGCTGGTGGCAAGGGGGGCACTGCCCGTGGTGCTCTCGGCGGTCATTCGATGTCCTTCACTTAGTGAGCTGACTCACATAACTATAGTGAAGATTTTTAGCAGGTCAATGATTCAGTCCTAATTAAAGTGAAAATATTTACAGGAGTGCGGTTTCGTGGGTGAGAGTTGCGCGGGTCGGGCGTGCGGTGCGTTGGGGATTTGCGGGCGTGCGGGCACCGGAGGCTGACGTGGACAAAGGATGCGGGGTGACGGCTCTGCGCCGGTGGGAAGGGCCGCAGGCCGACGCGGAGGGGCGGTGATGTTTCGACCGCTCTCGCGTCGCGCGACCAACGCCCTAACCATCAGGGACCCCACGCGCCGCCACCAACCCCAACCACAAAGAAAGCTGGTGCAGCCGCTGCGTTTCCGCGAGGCGACTGCACCAGCAGGTAGTACGAATTTTCAGATTGCTATGAAACGTTACTCATTCGCGGCTCCCTTTTTCCCGGTGTTCGCTTACCGGGTTTGTGCATCGTCGGCCAGATGCCTCGACATCAGCCAGCCGGCGACTACCATTGCTACGCCCAAGATCATAAAACCCCATACACCCATGACATTCAGCGACAGGAAATTGGCCGCCGCCCCCACACCGACAATGAGCGTGTAGGCGCTCAGGACGACGTACAGCAGGCCAAAGCCCATGAGGAAGTTCCGGGCGCCCATGGGGTTGTTCCGGGACATCACCACGCCGATGGTGCCGATGAGGGCCTGGATCACGTTCAGCAGCATCGATACCTGGAACAGGCCCAGGAACAGGGCCGTGGAATTCGGTCCAACGATCGCCAATGAGTTGTACTGCGTGGTGATGCCGGGGATGAACCCCAGGATGCCCACGACTATAAGGACGATACCTACACCCATGCCGACGTTCTGGACATCTGTGCGTCCGAAGTGAACGCCATGTGCATGTGGAGATGCGGTAGTCATTTTCTGCCTCCAACCACTGATTGCGGACATTCCAATTTTACGGCCGGGTAGGGAAAAAAGCGCTGGATAGGGGAACAGTTGAACTGAGGGCGCACTACCTGAAACGGGGAAGAATCCCTGCCGAAATCGGCACTTTGAGCCTGTCGTACCGGGCGGGAACCCCTGCACATGGCACGATGGAACACGATGAAACTGCGCGCTGATCAGACCGGGGAACGTGGACTTCCGATGCCGTTGTGGCTGCAGGGAGCCCTCGAGTCCGCGCAGGCAGCCTTCATCTCCGCCCTGGTGGTGGCGGCGCCGATTCTCGCCGTGTGGGCCACCGCCGGTTTCCTGAATGGGGCGCCCGATGCCCTGGCCCGCCTCGCCGGCCAGGCCTGGCTGCTGATCCACGGCGTTCCGCTGCTTCTGGACACCGCCGGCGTCGGATCCGCGGCCCAGCCGGAATCCGGCGTCCTTTCCCTAATCCCGCTCGGGCTGACGCTCGTCCCGTTCCTGCTGGCCTGGCGCGCGGGCCGGCGGCTCGCCCGGGCGTCCTACACAGACCAGCTCTGGCAGGCGCTGCTCGGCTCGTGGCTGATGTACGCCGCTTTCGGCCTGACCACGGGCTTTGTCTGCCGCACGCATGACGTCGGCGTGGGCCTGTGGTCCGCCGCCCTCATTCCGCTGATCCCGTTCGCGCTCGGCATGGTGATCGGAGCCCGCCGCGAGGCCGGCTCCTGGAGCCGGCTGATCGGCGTCGACGCCGTCGCCTGGCTCTCCCGTACCAGCCAGCACTCGCGCTGGGCCGGCTCCTACCTCGGGTCCGCGATCAAAGCCGGCTTCGTGGCGCTGATGGCCAGCCTGGCGATGTCCTGCGTGCTGCTCGCCGCCACCTTGTTCATCCACTGGAACCTCGTGATCGCGGTCTATGAAGCGCTCGACGCCGGAGCCTGGGGCGGTGCCGTGCTTACCATCGCGCAGCTCGGCTTCCTGCCCAACTTGGCGCTGTTCGCGCTCGCGTGGACGTCCGGTGCGGGCTTCGCCCTCGGTGTCGGCTCCCAGGCTGGGGCGCTCGGCACCGCCGTCGGGCCGCTGCCGTCGATCCCGGTGTTCGCTGCGCTGCCGGCCGGATCGATGGAGTTTGGTGCCGCGGCGCTGGTGGTACCGGTCCTCGCCGGGATCCTGGCCGGCTGGTGGTTCCTGCGGGAGGGCGAAAACCACTTCGACGAATGGCTCTCGATCAAGGTCCGTGCGCGCTGGTTCACCGCCACGGTGTCCACCCTGGCGCTCGGCGTGATGGTCGGCGGCGTCGCCGGGCTGCTCGCGGCCGGTCTGGCCTGGTTGGCCCGCGGCTCCGCCGGCATCGGGCGGCTCACGGACATTGGACCCGATCCGCTCCGGACGGCACTGTTCGTGGCCGCGGAAGTGGGGATCGGCGTCGTGATCGGTTACGCCGCCGGACCGTGGCTGGAACGCCAGCAGAAGCTGCGCGAAGCGGACCTGGAGCCGGCGTCCCTGTGACGCGGCTCTGCGTTTAGCGGGACTGCGTTCAGCGGCACCGCGTTCGGCGGCACCGCGCTTAGCGGAACCGGGGCAGCGATTCTTCCAGCTGGGTCTGGCACTTGGAGGCCGCCTGCTGGGTCAGGGCCTGTCGGCTGCACTGCTGGTAATCCCGGACCTGGTTGAAGAACAGGGCCGAGGATACAAGCAGCAGCACCTGCACGGCCACAACCACCAGCCCGGAAATCGTTCCGAACAGCACAAACCTGGATTCCTTGAACTTGGCGTACCGGATCAGCACCATGATGCCCAGCACGATCGCGGCCACCGTCAGGAGTGCACTCAGCCAGAGGTAATTGATGTCCAGCTGGTAGACGAAGAACGACCCCAGCACCGCCACGATGAAGCTGCGGAACAGCATGTGGGTTTTCGCCTGCGAGGCCTTGGCCGCGTCGCTGAGCGGATGCTGGCCCTGCGGCTGGCCGCCCTGCCTGCCGGAGTCGTTCGGGGGATTCATGTTTTCCAGCCTACGCGAGCGGCCCCATAAGCTAAGACCATGCGCATCGTAGTCCTCGTCTCCGGCACCGGCTCCAACCTCCAGGCCGTCATCGACGCCGTGAAAGAGGGCAGGCTCGACGTCGAGATCGCCGCGGTCGGCGCGGACAGGCCGGGCACATACGGGGTGGAGCGCTCCGCCGCCGCCGGCATCCCGACCTTCGTCGTGGACTTCAAGGCCTACCCGGACCGGGCTGCGTGGAACACGGCGCTCACCGAAGCCGTGGCCGCTTACGCGCCCGACGTCGTCGTGTCGTCAGGGTTCATGCGGATCGTCAGTGCGGACTTCATCGACGCGTTCGGCGGCAAATACCTCAACACGCACCCGGCCCTGCTGCCCGCGTTCCCCGGCGCGCACGGCGTCCGCGACGCGCTGGCCTATGGCGTGAAGGTCACCGGCTGCACGGTCCACTGGGCCGACGCCGGGGTGGACACGGGCCCGATCATCGCGCAGGAAGCCGTGACGGTCGCGGACGGCGAGACCGAGGACTCCCTGCATGAACGGATCAAGGTGGTGGAACGCCGGCTCCTGGTCTCCACGCTGGCGTCCCTCGCCGCCGCAAAGACGCCCTGACCGCGAGTAGCCTGCCCACCCAACTGACTCGCAGCAGGGGCCGTTTTGGACGCTTAAAACGGCCCCTGCTGCGAGTCACTTTCATAGGCCGGCGAATGCCTGTGGATAACTCTCCGGAGCAGTACCTGGCTTTGCGACGATGGGTCGATGAAGACACCCCGACCGCTCCCGGCGGCGTTGTCGGCGCCGTTTACCGTCCAAGAGGCAGCCGAGGTCGGGGTCAGCCGGCGCCGGCTCAAGCACAGCTCCCTGCACATTCCGAGCCGCGGGATCCGATTGCTGGCTGAACTGCCCGATTCACTGAACCTCCAAGCCCGGCCCCTGACCCTAGTGACGCAATTCTCCGCGGCCTCCCACGCGACAGCATTCCTGATCTGGGACTTTCCGGGCTTCCTACCGGGCTCGCATGCTCCCGGCATCCACATTTCCCGCCCTGACACGATGGCGATACCGCGGCGAAGGGGCGTGATCGGCCACGTCGGGCAGTTCTTCGACGACGAAATCACCAGGGTCGACGGCGTGCTGGTCACCACGCGGACCCGGACGTGGCTGGACTGCGCGCGGAAGATGAGCGTTGACGAGCTGACCGTGGTGGCGGATCACCTATTGCGCCATCCCCGGCCTGCAATCGAGAACCGGACGAAGCCCTACGCCAGTCCGGGGCAACTGGCCGAGATGCTGGATCGGCACAAGGGTACGCCCGGCATCCGCAAGGCGCGGCTGGCCCTCGAACAGGCCCGGATCGGTGCGGACCCGGCCCCCGAGACGAGGCTCCGGCTCGCGCTGTGCCGTTCGGGACTGCCGGAACCGGACCTAAACGTGGGCACGGTCCTGCGCCCCGGCGTCGTGCGTCAACCTGATCTTGCCTATCCGAAGTACCGAATTGCTGTGGAGTACGAGGGCGCCGTGCATTCCGAAGCAGCCCAAGTCATCCGCGACATCGCCAAGGAAGAGGACTTCAGCGGGGCTGGGTGGATCCTTGTCCGGATCTCCAAACGGCACATGGCGAACGACGCACGCGCCGCCGTCGCCAAGGTCCGGGCCGCTCTCGCCAGCCGTGGCTGGCAGCCCAACTGACTCGCAACAGGGGCCGTTTTGGACGCTCAAAACGGCCCCTGCTGCGAGTCAGTTGGCGGAGTGAGCGCCTAGGCGAGCTGGCGCTGCTTGGTCTCGGGCGCGAAGAACGCCATCCACAGCACACTCAGGAGCACCAGCACACCGGCGATGGCGAACGACGTCGCGAGCCCCAGTTCCGGCCAGAGGAACGCCGCGAAGACCAGCGGGCCGAAGCCGGCGCCGAGTCGGGAGAACGTCGAGGCCCAGCCGAAGCCCGAGCCGCGCAGCTCCGTCGGATACAGCTCGGAGACATAGGCGTAGAGCACCGGGATGGCCACCTGCACCACAAAGCCGAACACCAGCAGCCAGAACACGGCCGCCGTCGGGATGTCCACCACGATCGCGACGATCACCAGGGTCAGCGCGGACAGCGGACCGGTGATCGCCAGGATCCACTTGCGCCCCACGCGTTCCACCAGCAGCGCCGCCACCACCACCCCGAGGAGCCCGACGGCGGCCATGGAGGCGGTGGTGAGGAACGCCTTGTACTCCTCGAATCCGGCGCCGATCAGGATCCGCGGCATCCACGTCAGCGACAGGTAGTAGACCAGCAGGATGCTGAAGAACAGGGACCAGGCCGCCGTCGTGATTTTCCAGTCGTACTGCCAGAGCAGGCGCAGCTGGGTCCAGGCGCTGCCGGCGGAGAGCCGGGGCGCATCCTGCGCCTCGGGCAGGCTGTAAACGCGGGGCTCCGCCCCGGTCGCGGCGACGAGGTCATCGATCACCTTGGCGGCCTCGTCCCGCCGGCCCTTGCGGATCAGGAACAGCGGGGATTCGGGGACGCTGCGGCGGACCCAGAAGACCAGCAGCGCCGGCAGCACCATGACCAGCATGGTCAGCCGCCAGTCCCCGTACAGGGCCACGAGCCCGGCGGACACGAAGCCGCACAGCGCGGCCCCGATCGGCCACCAGCCGTCCATTGCGGTGAGCACCTTGCCGCGCTGCTTGCGGGGCGTGAACTCGCCCACCAGTGCGTAGTCCACCGGGATGCAGCCGCCCAAGCCGAAGCCGGCCATAAACCGGAAGGCGACAAACCAGAGGAAGTCGGGGGAGAAGGCGCCCAGCACGGTGAAGAGCGAGAAGATCAGCAACGTGGCGGTGAAGGCCTTTTTGCGCCCGATCGTGTCCGCTATGGTGCCCCAGATGAAGGCGCCCAGGGCCATGCCGATCAGGTTCGAGGCGCCGATCCAGGCGGCCTCGCCCGGGCTGAGGGACCAGTGCTTGGACAGCAGCGGAATCAGGATGCCGTTGAGCGTGACGTCCCAGGCGTCGAACATAAAGCCCAGGCCGCCGATCAGGAAGATCCGGCCCTGCACCTTCCAGCGCCAGGGCAGTTCCTGGACCACCTGTTCGCCGCTGGGCACCGTGGTGTATGTATTCATCTCAGCCTCCTGGGAAAACTCTACGTGGCCGCGCGCGGGTGCGGCGCGCTTCATACTCCGGCGCGCGGGCATCCCGGCGGACGGCAGAGGGCGCTGACGCGATAAACTGGCCGCATCCCCACCACCCGCGGCCCCGCCGCGATATAAGACGGAGACTTTTGTGAGCTTCACGCAGCTTGACCGTGTATCCATCGACCGTGTTCCCATCCGCCGGGCCCTGATTTCGGTCTACGACAAGACTGGTCTGGAGGAGCTCGCGAGGGGCCTGCACGACGCCGGCGTCAAGATCGTCTCCACCGGCTCCACTGCCAAGAGGATCGCCGCCGCCGGCATCCCGGTGCAGGAAGTCGAGGAAGTCACCGGCTCCCCGGAAATGCTGGACGGCCGCGTCAAGACCCTCCACCCGCGCGTCCACGGCGGCATCCTCGCCGACCGCCGCGTCCCGGCCCACATGGAGACGCTCGCGTCGATGGACATCGAGCCGTTCGACCTCGTCGTCGTGAACCTCTACCCGTTCGTGGAAACCGTGAAGTCCGGCGCCGCGCAGGACGACGTCGTCGAGCAGATCGACATCGGCGGCCCCGCGATGGTGCGCTCCGCCGCGAAGAACCACGCCGCCGTCGCGATTGTGGTGGACCCCTCCTCGTACCACGACGTCGTGGCTGCCGCCGCTTCCGGCGGCTTTGACCTGAAGGCCCGACGCCGGCTGGCCGCCAAGGCCTTCGCGCACACCGCGACCTATGACACCGCCGTGGCCAGCTGGACCGCGAGCCAGTTCCTCGACGAGGACGGCGACGGCGTCATCGACTGGCCCGCCTACGCCGGGCTGGCCCTGGAGCGCTCCGAGGTGCTCCGCTACGGCGAAAACCCGCACCAGCAGGCCGCCCTCTACGTGGACAAGGCCGCCCCGGCCGGCATCGCGCAGGCCGACCAGCTGCACGGCAAGGCCATGAGCTACAACAACTTCGTCGACGCCGACGCCGCCCTGCGCGCCGCCTTCGACTTCGCCGAGCCGGCCGTCGCGATCATCAAACACGCCAACCCCTGCGGTGTGGCCGTGGGTTCGGCCTCCGCGGCGGACCCCATCGCTGACGCGCACGCCAAGGCGCACGCCTGCGACCCGGTCTCCGCGTTCGGCGGCGTGATCGCGGCGAACCGTACGGTCACCGCGGGCATGGCCCGGACCGTCGCGGGCATCTTCACCGAGGTGGTCATCGCCCCGGGCTTCGAAGACGAGGCCGTGGAGATCCTGTCCAAGAAGAAGAACATCCGCCTCCTAGCCCTGCCCGAGGGCTACGGCCGCTACCCCTCCGAAATCCGCCAGGTCTCCGGCGGCGTGCTGGTGCAGATGTCGGACCGGGTGGACGCCGACGGCGACAACCCCGCCAACTGGACCCTCGCCGCCGGTGACGCCGCCGCCGCCGGCACCCTGGCCGACCTCGCGTTCGCCTGGACCGCCTGCCGCGCCGCCAAGTCCAACGCCATCCTGCTGGCTTCGGATGGCGCCGCCGTGGGCATCGGCATGGGCCAGGTCAACCGGCTCGATTCCTGCAAGCTCGCCGTCGAGCGGGCCAACTCGCTGGGTGTAACTGTGGACTCCGATGTTGACGGTGCGGGCGGCGCTTCCAACGCCGACGCCGCCGGAGCCCCGGAACGTGCCCGCGGGGCCGTCGCGGCGTCGGACGCGTTCTTCCCGTTCGCCGACGGGCTGCAGATCCTGATCGACGCCGGCGTCCGCGCCGTCGTCCAGCCCGGTGGCTCGGTCCGGGACGACGAAGTCATCGCCGCAGCCAACGCCGCGGGCATCACGATGTACTTCACCGGCGCCCGGCACTTCTTCCACTAAGTAGCTGCTGGCGGGGTTGCTCGTCGCGGAGCCCGGCGCGCGGTCGGTCGCCCGAGCGGCGGGTGTCGCTGAGCCGCGGACCGGCGCGGCCGCAGCACCAAGAATGGACATGCCCTCCCCTCGCGGAGGGCATGTCCATTTTTTGTGGCCGCGGATGGGCATAAAGGGATTGTGCCCAGTCCTTCGTTCCGGGCGAGGGCATGTCCGGCGGTGCCCGGGGGATTGCGCCCAGTCCTTCGTGCCGTGGGAGGACATGTCCCGTGGCTAGGCCGTAGTTGCCAGGATTATTGGGGTCAGGCTGGACGCGCGTAGCGAGCAGGGCGGGGACAAGCTCATTGTTCGAGCCCAGGACTGGGCACGAGGGGTATATGTCCAAGCCAAGGCGCCAAGGGAGGACATGTCCCGTAGTGCCCGGGGGAGGGCATGTCCCGTGGCCGAGGGCACGATACGAGGCCGAACGCCAAAGCGGGGCCACCTGGGCCCATCCCCGCTGCTGGAGATGGGCCTCGAGTGACCCCGCGTCTGTGTAGCCGGGTGGACGTCTAGGCGGCGGCCGCGCTGCTGTAGGCCTGCTGGATGACGGAGCCCCAGTACGGGCCGTACATCGTGGTGGACTTGCTGCCGTAGCCGTAGCTGTTGACCGAGTTCTGGTAGCCGGTGGAGCTGGTGCCGATGAACCACGGCCCGCCCGAGGACCCGCCGGTCATGTTGCAGGGAATGCCCTGGCTGTTGAACTGCGGGTTGTACGGGTCATTCGTGGCGGTGCCGCTGCAGCTCTTGAGGGACTCGCCGTTGAAGGGCGCCGCTGCGGGGTAGCCGAAGGCCTTGTAGCTCAGGCCGCGTGCGGCGTTGAACTGTACGCCCGAGGCACCCACGACGTCGGCCAGTTTCTGGCCGTTGAGGGTGTTCATAACGGCGAAGCCGGTGTCGTACGTCATGTCGCCGCCGGAGCTCCACTGGGTGGGGGCGTGGAGGGACTTGGCCGTCCACATACCGTAGGGCGCGGAGCCGTTCAGGTAGGCGGGGACAAACGTGAACTTGGTGGCGAAGGCGCCCGGGCCCTCGTTGACGCAGTGGCCGGCGGTGGAGACGGTGCTCTTGTTCGTGGAGGAGACCGAGTTGCCCGAGCAGACGTAGTTGGTGCCGCCCAGGGTGAAGAAGACCTTGCCGATGTGCTTGACCGGTGTCTCGCTGGCATTTGCCTTGGGCTGGACTTCCTTGGCCTGGCGCAGCGGGCTCTGGGCCTCCACCGTGCTGGGCGCCCCGGCTTCGGCCGGCCGGCTCAGGGCGGCCGTGGAGTTGGCGCTCCGCTGTTTGGCCTTTTCGGCCAGCACGTCACCGGGGATGGCGTTGCGCATCCGCTCGGCCGTCCAGTACTCCGCTCCGCCGGTCTCGACGACGGTGTGGCTGCTGACCCCCGACGTCTCCGTCGGTGCCTTGCCGGGTGCCGGGGCTGCGCTGGCTGCCCCCGCAGCGCTCAATGCCAGGAGTGCTGCGGCCGAGAGGCTCAATAGGCTGGTGGCCAGAGTTTTGGGTGTTCTCATGGTTGTCCTAACCGGTGGAAAGCGGTGCGGCTGCCGGTGGCGTCCGCTGTGATGGGAACGAAACTACGGGACTTTGACCAATCTGTAAAGCATCTTGTCAAGTCTTGTCATGACGGGTTGTGCGCTTCATGGAGTCCGGGGCGGACGACGCCGGTAGGCGGCAACCCGGCTCCCTCGGGTAAGTTAGTGATGTTGAGATAACACAAAATTCCGGAAATACCCAGACCTTCAGGGAGACGCCCGAGCAATGGCAAAGATTATCTATACCCACACCGACGAAGCGCCGATGCTGGCAACCTATTCGTTCTTGCCGATTGTCGAAGCCTACGCTTCGACGGCCGGTGTGGAGGTGGAGACCCGAGACATTTCGCTGGCCGGCCGCATCATCGCCGCGTTCGGCGACTACCTCACCGAAGAGCAGCGCGTCAGTGACGCCCTGGCCGAGCTTGGCGGCCTCGTCAAGAAGCCCGAGGCCAACATCATCAAGCTGCCCAACATCAGCGCCTCGACGCCGCAGCTGAAGGCCGCCATCGCGGAACTCCAGGGCCAGGGCTACGCCCTTCCGGACTACCCGGACAACCCCTCCTCGGACGAGGAGACGGACATCCGCTCCCGCTACGACAAGATCAAGGGTTCCGCCGTCAACCCGGTGCTCCGCGAGGGCAACTCGGACCGCCGCGCGCCGCTGTCGGTCAAGGCCTATGCCCGCCAGAACCCGCACAGCATGGGCGCCTGGACCCCCGAGTCCAAGACCAACGTCGCCACCATGGACGCCGATGACTTCCGCTCCAACGAGAAGTCCGTGGTCATCAAGGCCGACGGCAACGTCAAGATCCAGCTGGTCAAGGAGGACGGCACGGTCAAGGTGCTCAAGCGTGCCTTCCCCGTCCTCGCCGGCGAGGTCATCGACGGCACCGTCATGCGCGCCGCCGCGCTGGATACCTTCCTCGCCGCACAGGTGGCCCGCGCGAAGGAAGAGGGTGTGCTGTTCTCCGCCCACCTGAAGGCCACCATGATGAAGGTCTCGGACCCGATCATCTTCGGCCACGTCGTCAAGGCGTACTTCGCCGACCTCTTCGACACGTACGGCGCCCAGATCGCCGCCGCCGGCCTGAGCCCGAACAACGGCCTCGCCTCCATCCTCAACGGCCTCGAGGACCTCCCCGAGGAGATCCGCGCCGACGTCGAGGCAGCCATCCAGAAGGGCCTGAACGATGGCCCCGAGCTGGCCATGGTCGATTCCGACAAGGGCATCACCAACCTGCACGTCCCCTCCGACGTGATCGTGGACGCCTCCATGCCGGCCATGATCCGCAGCTCCGGACACATGTGGGGCCGCGACGGCCAGGAAGCCGACACGCTCGCCGTCCTCCCGGACAGCAGCTACGCCGGCATCTACCAGGTGGTCATCGACGACTGCCGCGCCCACGGCGCCTTCGACCCCACCACGATGGGCACCGTCCCGAACGTCGGCCTGATGGCCCAGGCCGCCGAGGAATACGGCAGCCACGACAAGACCTTCGAGATCCAGTCCGCCGGCACCGTGCAGCTGATCGGCGACGCCGGCACCGTGCTGATCGAGCACCAGGTCGCCCCGGGTGACATCTGGCGCGCCTGCCAGACCAAGGATGTCCCGGTCCGCGACTGGGTCAAGCTGGCCGTCACCCGCGCCCGCGCCTCCGCCACGCCGGCCGTCTTCTGGCTGGACAAGAGCCGCGCCCACGACGCCCAGATGATCGCCAAGGTGGAGGAATACCTCAAGGAACACGACACCGAGGGCCTGGAGATCGCCATCCTGTCCCCGGTCGAGGCTACGGCCTTCACACTGGAGCGGATCCGTAAGGGCGAGGACACCATCTCGGTGACCGGCAACGTGCTGCGCGACTACCTTACGGACCTGTTCCCGATCCTGGAACTTGGCACCAGCGCCAAGATGCTCTCCGTGGTGCCGCTGATCAACGGCGGCGGCCTCTTCGAAACCGGCGCCGGCGGCTCTGCCCCGAAGCACGTCCAGCAGCTTCTGAAGGAAAACCACCTGCGCTGGGACAGCCTGGGTGAGTTCCTGGCACTGGCCGTCAGCTTTGAGCACCTTGCCACGTCCACGGGCAACGCCCGCGCGCAGATCCTTGCCGACACCCTGGACCGCGCCACCGGGACGTTCCTGCTGGAGAACAAGTCCCCGAAGCGCAAGGCCGGCGAACTGGACAACCGCGGCAGCCACTTCTACCTGGCCAAGTTCTGGGCCCAGGAACTGTCCCGCCAGACCGACGACGCCGAGCTGGCCGCGGCCTTCGCCGCCGTCTCCGGCGCGCTGGATGCCGGCGAGGAAACCATCGTCGGAGAGCTCCTGGCTGCCCAGGGCTCGCCGGTGGACCTCGGCGGGTACTACCACCCGGACGAGGCCAAGGTCACCGCAGTCATGCGGCCCTCGGCCAAGTTCAGCGAAGTCCTGTCGATGCTGGGCTAGGACCGCCACGCCGTTTCACCGGCGACAGGCAACGCCGAACGGCGCAGCGGAAACTTCCGCTGCGCCGTTCGGCGTTTTTTGCCCTGTCAGGGCCGCTGCCGGCGTCGCCGTCGGAACGGCCCGGCGCGGCTTCAGCCGTTCTTGCCCTTACCCTTCGGCTTGCCCTTGTCGGCCGGCGCGGGCGCGACGGCGGGCGGGGGAGCCGCAGCGGCTGCAGCGGCCTGCGCGGCTGCTGCCTGCGCCGCCGCTTTTTCTGCTTGCGCCTTGTCTGCCGCGGCCTTGTCTGCCGCCGCTTTGTCTGCGGCGGCCTTGGCCTTCTGCTCGGCGGCAACCCGGGCGGCTTCGGCCTGCCGGGCCTTGAGGTCCGCTCGGACGGCGTCGACGGACTTGCTGATGCTCTGGTGCCGTTTGAAGGACACGTCCCCGCGGGCAGCCGCCTCATCCAGTTCCAGCACGAACGCGTCAAGGTGCTTCAGTGATGCGGCCGGATCGTTGGCGGCGGCAGCCCCGGTCAGGGCAAGGACCTTGGATTGCAGCTGCCGGGCAGCGTTGCGGTCCAGATCCGGGGCGGCGGCGCAGCCGCCAAGGGTGGCGGTGACGAGCGCCATGCCAAGGACCGCGCCGGCGAGGCGCAGACGACGGCTGTTGCGCCCGGCGCCGCGGGTCCGCCGGTTAATCAGGCTCATGGTTCCACGCTCTTCTGCAGCTCTTTCAGGTGCTCGCCAAGCTCCCCGGGCACAGCCGGATAGGGGGCGACGTCGGGCGGTTCAGGGGTTGCCAGGGCGACGACGGCGGCGACGCCTCCCGTCACGACGGCCAGCAACGCTAGGGACAGCAGGATCCGGGTGCGGCGGCGGGACCGCCTGAAGCGTGCAGCGGACCGCATCAGGAGTGACCTACGGCCTGGGCGGGCCACTGCATCCGGGTCCAGCCGGTGCAGGGCCAGCGTCCCCCCGCCCGAGCGGGTGGGGGAGGCGTCATCGGGAGCCGGTGCCGCGGCAGGCAGCCGCGGTGGCCGGGCCGGAGGGGCGGGCAGCACCCGGGTACGCTCTTCGGCCAGGAGGCCGGGAAGGGCACCGGGCGAGATCAGGGCATGCCGCAGCGCCACCTCGAGGTCCGCTGCAGACGGACGGTCCAAGGGGTCCAGCGCTGTCATGGACCGGATCAGCTTGGCCCATTCGGCGGGGACGGAATCGGGGATGCCCGGTGCCCTGTGCAGTCTCGCCACCGCGGATTCCACGGCGCTGCCGGGATATTCGATCTCGCCCTTGAGGCATTCGAGCAGGACCAGCCCCAGGGAATAGATGTCGCTGGCTGGGCCCAGGTCCGCGCCCCGGGACTGTTCCGGGCTCAGGTACGCGGCGGTGCCCACCATGGTGCCCGTCGCTGTCAGCCGGGTGCCATCCATCATGCGGGCGATCCCGAAGTCGGTGAGTTTGGGCCGCAGCGGTTCCCCGGGACGGACCGGAACCAGGAGGATGTTCGCCGGCTTGATATCCCTGTGGATGATGCCGAGCGAGTGCACGTAGGCCAGGGCGTCCGACACTCCGGCTCCGATGACCGCGATCTCAGCCAGGGGCAGCGGGCTGTGCCGGATCCGCGTCCGGAGGTCCTGTCCGTCAACGAGTTCCATCGTGAGGAAGGGGCGGGGTTCCCCGGGGATCCGGGTGTCCGTGCCGGCGTCGAACAATGTGACCAGGCTCGGATGGTTCAGGGTTGCCAGGAGTTGAATCTCGGCTTCCTGGCGCTTGAGTTCGTCGGCATCGGCGGACTGCGGCGCAAAGAGTTTGAGCGCCACGTCGCGGCCCAGGTTCATGTCCTTGGCGGCGTAGACGGAAGCCATGCCGCCCCGGCCGATCACTTCCCCCAGTTGGTATCGGCCGCCCAGGAGCTCGGCCGTGACGATATCGGGCGAACTGTCCACGTTTGTCCCCGTCCCTTCTCCGTGCGCCACGGCGGCGCACCTCCTGAATGATACCGGGACGGGTATCGGCTCCCCGCACGGCGGCCAAAGACCGATGGCCGCTGTGGGGGGGCAGAAGCTTCCGCAGCCTGTCTGCCGTTGAGTCCCCCAGCGGACCCAACGACGGATTGCCTTGCCGGAGCCTGTTCACCGTTGAGTCCCCCAGCGGACCCAACGACGGATTGCCTTGCGGGGCCTGTTCACCGTTGAGTCCCCCAGCGGACCCAACGATGGACTGCCTTGCCGGAGTTGTGGGCCGTTGAGTCCCCCAGCGGACCCAACGACTTCGCTCCGGCCTCACAAAGACCTGGCGGGAGCGGGGCTCTTAGGGCGGGCGTTCCTCCTGCTGGGGGCAGGGTTTGCGGCGCGCAGGGGGGCCTCCGGGGCTGGCCGGCGCGGCGTCCGGTCCTGCAGGCGCTGACGACGTCAGTCCCGAGGCGGGGGAGGCGAAAGAGGCAAACGGGGTGCCGGAGTACCGGCGGTGGACGGTGGCGTCCATGGGGAATCTCCTGAATGACTGTTAACGGGCGCTCAACGGCAGCCCGAATGGCCGTGCTCTGTGGAAGGCAGAGACGGCTAACTAGTCAGGGGAGGAACCGGGGTCAGCAGCGTCGGCGGAATGGACGTGCTGAAGCGGGCCGCGGATTGGTTCCGCGCCGGCGGTGGGAATGACCAGGTACTGGTTGGGAAGCCAGGCGGCTCCACATCCGGGGCCGCCGGACGAGACCGTATTTCCGGTTCCGGAGCCGGGAGCCGCGGGCAGGGCGTTGGGGGCGGGCAGACCTGTCCCGTTGGGCATGGGGCCAGGGCGGTGCTTACCGCTAGGGGCCGGCGGCGCAGGTTCTCCCGGTGCCTTTTCCTGCGGGGGCGTGCTGCCGGGCTGCTGGACCTTCCCCGTCAGGCTGATCTCTCCTGCCAGCACCGGGAGGTACAGGACCCTTCCCAGGAACTCGTTGCCCGACGCCCACCTGGCGCGCTGCAGGTCCCTCAAAGCCTGGCCGCCGACCTGGCAGCCGGCGGGGATTCCGGATGCACGTGCATCCGCGGACGCCGGAGAGACCACCGTTGCCGGTGCGACCACGGACGCCGTCGAGACCACAGGTGCCGGTGCGACCACGGGTGCCGGTGCGACCACGGGGCCCGGGGCAGGGGGAGACGTTTCGGGGAGAACGACGTCCTGGAGATCCGGCCCAGGACCGGTTGGATCAACGGGCGGTGCCGGGCTTGTCGCTGGCGGCACTGACGGCACCTGGCCCGCCCCCACCGGATCGGCGGGCACCGAATCCGGGACCGGGGCCGGGGTTGTGCCTGGAGGCGTGGGGTCCGGGGCCGGGGCGGTCACGGGAGGGGATGGATCGGCAGCCGGCGGTGCGGGATCGGGCGCCGGAGTGGTCACGGGTGGAGCTGGATCGGGTGCAGGAGCGGGCGGAGCGGGCTCCAGCACAGGTTCAGGAACGGGAGGAGCGGGAGGAGCCGGCGGTGCGGGAGGAACAGCAGGGGCCGGAGGGTCGGGCGCCAGAACGGGCGCGGGGACAGCAGGCTCGGGCGGAGGCGCCGGAGTTGGGGGGTCTGGAGTTGAGGGGGTTGGGGCTGGTTCACCGTCGGGGGTCGGAACCGGAACAGCTGCCCAGGTGGTTTCCGCGGCCGTGGGCACGGCAGCGACAATGACGTGGGCTACCGTCAAAACCGTTGGAACCGGGTTCGCTGTCGCCGGCGCTGCTCCCGCGGGGACCGTCATGACTGTGGCGGCCGCCGTCGGAGGGGGAGAAGCAGCCTCGTCAGCGCTGGCCGCCGTCGCTGCGAGCGTCAGCCAGGCGATCCCGGCGACACCGCCCAGAATCACCCGCCGGAAGGTTCGGCGCGCGCGTAGCGGGACAGCTGCTGGGTCCAAGTGCACACCCCATTCCCCGAACGCTCGATGGTTCCCTATAGGGTAAGTCCGCGCGCGGTGGAGAGTCCAGAGTGCATCACAAACTCGGCTGGCCCCAATCGCCGAAAACGGCCGTCACCGGGCGTCGTTGGGATAAATCACGCCCAGCTGCGCGCGCACCCCGTCGAACAACCGCATGGTGTTGAGGGAATCCTCAAGCGGCATCACGGGGCTCTCGGTGAGTCCTTGCTGGATGCAACGGGTCACCTCGCGCAGTTCGTAGCTGTAGCCCCGCCCAACGACGTCGAAGAATTCGCTGCGCGGCTCATCGAAGCCCACCCGGACCAGAAGCTCCTTGGGGTTGTTGATCGAACCGAGGGACTGCAGGAAGCCATGGCTGCCGGCCACCGTTGCGGTGCGGGGGCCGTGCGCCAAAAGGGAGGAGGTCAGCTGCGCCTGGGCGCCGTGGTGGTAACCGAGCGTGAGCGCGTTCTGGGCGTCCACGCCGTCGTCGTTCAGCCAGCCGGTGGCACTGACCGTCTGCGGGAAGCCCAGCGTGCCCAGGGCCCAGAGCAACGGGTAAACGGTGAGGTCCAGCAGCGCGCCGCCTCCGTCCTTGGGTGCCCAGAGGCGCGAGGCGGGCGAATACGGCGCCGGGAAGCCCAGGTCCGCCCCCACCCACTTGACCTCCCCGATCTCGCCGGAGGCGGCGATCTCGAAGGCCCGTTGCATGCTGGGCAGGAAGCGGCTCCACATGGCCTCCATCAGGAACAGGCCCTTGTTGCGCGCCAGCGACACGAGCTCCGAGGCCTCCCGGGCGTTGACAGTGAGCGCCTTCTCGCAGAGGACGTGCTTGCCCGCGGTCAGGGCCGCCAGCGCGATCTCATGGTGGTGGGCGTGCGGCGTAGCGACGTAGACGACGTCGACGGCGTCGTTGGCAAGCAGCCGTTCATAACCGGTCTGCCCGTTCTGGTCCCCGTACGCACGCGCGAAGCCGAAATCGGAGGCGAAGGCATCCGCTGCCGCCTGCGTGCGCGAACTGACGGCGTGGAGTTCGGCATCCGCCAGGAGTTCCAGGTCGCGGGTCACGGACGCCGCGATGCCTCCCGTGGCGATGACACCCCAGCGCAACCTGGCGCCTGTTGCAGTCCGGGGATCGGTGTCCGGCTGACTGAACAACCAGGGCTTGGCGATGAGGGCGGTCATGGTGCCATCTTCTCACCCGGGGCAGGGAGCGTCGGGGAGGGAGCCGCGGAAGCTGAGGGAGCGTCGGGGAGGGGAGCGCCCCGGGCTTCCGCGGCCGGCAGGTCAGGCCGGGGAGCCTGCCGCGGCCCGGTTGCGCGCGCCCTCCTCCGTCAGCCGGCCCTGCTGGAGCCGGAACCTCCGGTCGGTCTTGTTCGCCAGGGAGCGGTCGTGGGTCACCACGAGGATGGTGGTGTTGTGGTCCCGGCTCAGCGAACTGAGGAGCTCGATGATGTGCTCCCCGGTCTGTTCGTCGAGGTTGCCCGTGGGTTCGTCCGCCAGGATCAGTTGGGGGGAGTTGGCCAGCGCGCGGGCGATCGCCACGCGTTGCTGCTCGCCGCCGGAGAGCCGGTTGATACGGCGGACATGCTTGTCCGGATCGAGCTGCACCTGCTCCAGCAGTTCCCGGGCACGCCCCAGGCGGACGGCCTTCCGGATCCCCGCAAACTCCATGGGCAGCATGACGTTGTCCACCGCGGACAGGTTGGGAATCAGGTTGAACTGCTGGAACACGAAGCCGATGTCCCGCCGCCGGTACTCGGTGAGCTTGCTGTCGGGCATGCCGGCCAGGCTCACGCCGTTGACCAGCACATCCCCGCTGGTCGGCTTATCGAGGGCGCCGAGGAGGGACAACAGGGTGCTCTTGCCGCTGCCGCTCTTGCCCACGATGGAGGCCAGCGTGCCCTGCTCGAGCTCGAAGCTGACATCATTGACCGGCTTAATGGTGCGGTCGCCGGACTTGAACGTGCGGACCAGGTTCTTGACTTCAATCATGGCTACTCTCCCCGGAGGACTTCGATGGGACGGATGCGGGCGGTCAGGAGGGCCGGAACCAGCGCCCCGATGATGGCGACACCAAACACCGCGGCAATACCGGCGGCGATCACACCGGGCGAGGCGCTCGCGGTGACGGACGTCAGCAGCTGGCTGGCCCCGCCGAGGGGTCCTTCGCCGGGCGCGCCGGGGAATCCGCCGGCCGGCGCGCCGGGGAATCCGCCGGGCGTGCCGCCAGGGATGCCGCGCTGGCCGGCCACGGTGGTGGCGGTGGCCGTGTTGGAGCTGATCAGCGCGGAGGCGATGCCGCCGCTGGCGAAGGACGCGACGGCGGCACCCACCGCGCTGCCCAGGGCCACCAGGACCAGCGCCTCCAGCACGAACTGCAGCCCGATGGTACGATTCCGGGCGCCGATCGCCTTCAGCACGCCGATTTCCCGGCGGCGCTCGCGGACCAGCATGACCATGATCAGCAGGATGATCAGGCCCGCGGTGGCGAGGGCCGCCACGAAGGCGATGAAGGAGATGTTCTTGACGCTGCCGAGCGAGCTGACCGCGCTTTCAAGGTTGCGCTGGCCCTGGCTGACGTCGGCCGCATCGGAGCCCAGCGCCTCCTGCAGGGCCGTCTTGGCGGCCTCGACGTTTTCCATCGAATTCACGGTGGCGATCATCGTGGAAAGTTCCCCGGGGAGTTCCGCGAGTGTCTGGGCCGCAGGGAGTGTCAGGTACAGGGCGTTGTTGCCGAACGCGGTGCCGGCGTCGAACAGGCCAGCCACGGTGAAGCTCTGGTCGTTGATGGTGAACGTCGAGCCGACGGCAAGGCCGTTCTTCTCGGCCAGGGTGGTACCGAGCAGGGCACCGGTGGAGGCGGCCGTGTAGTCGCCCAGCCCCGTGCCCTCCGTCAGTTCCAGTGCCTTGCCGGTGGTGTCTACCTCGGCGCCGATGCCGGTGGCTGTGATGGGCACCGAGAACGCCGGCGCCGTCCCCGACGTCCCGGACGTCCCGGTGGAGGCCTGGTTGCGGGCGCCGAGCGTTCCGGCGTCGACGGCGGCCGTGAGACTCGTAGTCAGCGTGGTGGCGGCCTGCCCGCCCGGTCCACCCTGTCCGCCAAGACCTCCCGGACCTCCGGTCTGGGCGGCGGCCGCATCGGCGTTGCGGAGCCGCAGCGCCTTGGTGCCGACCACCGTGCTCACGTTCGGCACGGAGGCCGCCGTCGTGGCCTGTTCCGCGGTCAGCGGCTCGCCGCCGCCTTCGAAGCCCTGGCCGCCCGCAGGATTGACGGTGAGGACGGTGCCCACCGAGGCATTCAGTTCCGCGACCTTCCCCGCGACGGCCTGGTTGGCCACCAGCATGGCCAGTGCGAGGCCGATGGCAACCGCCAGAACGGCCACCACGGCAGCTGTTCGGACCTTGTTTCTGAAGGCGTTGCCTACACTCCGGGCAAGGACGCTCACGTGACTCCTAGGGATCTTGGGTCGGCCGGAATAGCCGGCGGTAGACACCACACTGGTACGGGCTGCTGTGCGGACCGCTTTCCGGAGCTATGGATCCGCTGTGAAGGTCTGCCCCGGAGTGAGGGCAGCAAAAAGCCCCGGCCCGCCAGGAGGCGGAGCCGGGGCTCCTTGAGGTGCTGTCTACACAGGAACTACTGCGTCAGCGGTCCAAGGACCGGATCGTTGACGTAGGCCGTCTTGACGTTTTCCTGCGTCACGATGACCGGTTCCAGCAGGTACGCGGGAACAATCTTGACCTTGTTGTCGTAGGACTTGTCATCGTTGATCTCCGGCGTCTTGCCGGCCTGGAGGTCCTTGACCATGGTGATGGCATGCTCCACGAGCTTGCTGGTGTCCTTGTTGATGGTGGAGTACTGCTCACCGGCCATGATGGACTTCACGGACTCAACCTCGGAGTCCTGGCCTGTGACAACCGGAATCGGCTTGCCGGCGGCCTTGACGGACGTGATGATGGCGCGGGCCAGGGTGTCGTTCGGGGACAGCACACCGTCAAGGGTGGCGCTCGCGTAGGTTCCGGCGAGCAGGGTGTCCATGCGCTTCTGGGCGTTCTCTGCCTTCCAGCCCTGGGTAACGGCCTGCTCGAAGGAGGTCTGGCCGGAGAGCACCTTCAGGGTGCCGTCGTCCATCTTCGGCTTCAGGACGCTCATGGCGCCGTCGAAGAAGACCTTCGCGTTGGCGTCATCAGGCGAGCCTGCGAAGAGCTCGATGTTGTAGGGGCCTTCCGGCTTCTTGGTCTTCATGCCCTCCAGCAGGGCCTGGCCCTGGAGCTCGCCGACCTTGAAGTTGTCGTAGGCCACGTAGTAGTCCACGTTCGGGGTGTTCAGGAGCAGCCGGTCATACGCGATGATCGTGGCGCCGGATTCCTTGGCCTGCTGGAGCTGGGTGCCCAGCTGCGCACCGTCGATGGCGCCGACGATGATGACCTTGGCGCCCTTGGTGATCATGGCGCTGATCTGGTTCTGCTGTTCCGAAACGCCGCCGTTGGCGAACTGCACATCCGGCTTGAAGCCGGCTTCCTTGAGTCCGTCATTGAAGAGCGTCTCTGCCAGCACCCAGTTTTCGCTGGTCTTCTGGGGGAGCGCGACGCCGATCAGGGAGTCCTTCGGGAAGGCCTCGCCGCCGGTGGTGGAACCGCCGGTCGCCCCGCTGTCGGAGCGGCCGCAGGCTGTCAGCGCCAGTGCCGCAATAGCAGCGATTGCTGCTGCCTTTCCTGCTTTACCAATCATTCGCATTGCTTGGTTCACTTTCTTTAGATGGTGTGCGGAGAATCGTGATGGAGCGGATCAGGGGCGGACTAGGCGCCGCGGGAGATGACCTCTTTGGTGGAGGTGGTCTCGTCGGCCTTCATCTCGCTGCTGCGGCCGAAGTTCTTGAACATCAGGCCGATGATGGATTTCTTGCCCTGGGTCTTGTTGTAGACATCGAACGCGACGGCGATCAGGAGCACCAGACCCTTGATGATCTGGGTGAGGTCGGCGCCGACGCCGAGGAGCTGCAGGCCGTTGTTCAGCACGGCCATCACCAGGCCACCGACGATCGAGCCGATCACGGTGCCGACGCCGCCGGTCACCGCTGCGCCGCCGATGAAGACGGCCGCGATGGCATCCAGTTCCCAGCCGACGCCGTCGAACGGGCCCGACGCGGTGGAGCGGCCGACGAAGATCATGCCGGCGAGGCCGGCCAGGATGGACATGTTCATCATCACCAGGAAGTTGACCTTCTTGGACTGGACGCCGGAGAGCTCGGCGGCGTGGCGGTTGCCGCCGACGGCGTAGATGTGGCGGCCGATGACGGTCTTGGAGGAGATGAAGCCGTAGACGATGACCAGGACGGCGAGGATCAGCCCGGGGATCGGGAAGGACGTGCCCGGCCGGCCGGTGGCGAAGAGGTAGGTGGCGTACAGGATGGCGCCGCAGATCAGGACCAGCTTGACGACGCTGACCCAGGCTTCGGGTACCTCGGCGCCGAGGGCCTTGGCGTTGCGGCGGGAGCGGATCTCGCTGAAGACCACGAAGGTGACGGCGGCCAGGCCCAGGAGCAGGGTGAGGTTGTTGTAGCCGGTGCTGGGTCCGATTTCGGGAAGGTAGCCGGAGCCGATGTACTGGTAATCCCCGGGAACCGGGATGGTGTTCGACTTGCCGACGAACTGGTTGGCGCCGCGGAAAATGAGCATGCCGGACAGCGTGACAATGAACGCCGGGATGCCGACGTAGGCCGTCCAGAAGCCTTGCCAGGCGCCGATCAGGACGCCCAGGAGCAGCCCCATGAGGACACCCAGGTACCACGGGATGCCCCAGTCCCTGATGAACAGGGCCACACAGACGCCCACGAACGCCGCAACCGAACCGACGGACAGGTCGATGTGCCCGGCGATGATCACCAGCACCATACCGATGGCGAGGATCAGGATGTAGGAGTTGCCGTTGAAGAGGTTGATGACGTTGCCCGGGGTGAGCGTGCGGCCATCTGTTGCAATCTGGAAGAAGATGATCAGGGCCACCAGGGCGAAGATCATGCCGAATTGGCGGGTGTTGCCGCCAAAGAGCTTCTTGAGCGCGTTCATTGTTTCAGTCCTTGTTTCCGGAGGGTTCGGAGTGTTCTGGATGGCCCAGCGGGTCAGGCGGTCTTGCGGGCGGAGGTCATGAGCTTCATGAGGTTTTCCTGACTTGCTTCGTCCTTGTTGAGCACGCCGGTGATGGCGCCTTCGAAGATGGTGTAGATGCGGTCCGAGAGGCCCAGCAGCTCGGGCAGCTCCGAGGAAATCACAATGACGCCCTTCCCCTGGTTGGCCAGCTGCTGGATGATGCCGTAGATCTCGTACTTGGCGCCGACATCGATCCCGCGGGTGGGCTCGTCGAGGATCAGCAGCTCAGGATCGGTGAACATCCATTTCGCCAGCACCACCTTCTGTTGGTTGCCTCCGGAGAGTTTTGCCACGCCTTCCTCCACCGAGGGCGCCTTGGTCCGCAGCGATTTGCGGTACTGCTCGGCCACGGTGAAGACCTTGTTGGCGTCGATGACGTTGTGCTTGCTGACCTTGCGCAGGTTGGCGGAGACCGTGGTGGCTTTGATGTCGTCCAGCAGGTTCAGCCCGAGCATCTTGCGGTCCTCGGTGACGTAGCCCAGGCCGGCGTCGATGGCCTGGCGGACGCTCTTGAGCTCCACCTCCTTGCCGTCCAGGTACACCTGCCCGGAGAGGAACCGGCCGTAGGACCGGCCGAAGACGGAGCGGGCCAGTTCGGTACGGCCCGCGCCCATCAGCCCGGCGAAGCCGACGATCTCGCCGCGGCGGACGAAGAAGTTGGAGTTCTTGCAGACCATGCGGTCCTGGACCTGCGGGTGGCCCACGTTCCAGTTCTTGACTTCGAAGAAGACCTCGCCGATCTTCGGCTCGTGGTCCGGGAACCGGGATTCCAGGGTCCGGCCCACCATGCCCTTGATGATGCGGTCCTCGTCGACGCCGTCGGCCTTGACGTTCAGCGTCTCGATCGATTTGCCGTCACGGATGATGGTGATGGAGTCCGCGATCTGCTCGATCTCGTTCAGCTTGTGGGAAATGATGATGGACGTGATGCCGCGGCCCTTCAGGCCGAGCATGAGGTCCAGCAGGTGCTGGGAGTCGGATTCGTTCAGTGCCGCCGTGGGCTCGTCGAGGATGAGCAGCTTCACCGACTTGTTCAGGGCCTTAGCGATTTCTACAAGCTGTTGCTTGCCGACGCCGATCTCCTTGATCGGGGTTTCCGGGTCCTCACGGAGCCCCACCCGGGCCAGCAGTTCGGTGGAGCGGATCCGGGCCTCGGCCCAGTCGATCACGCCGCGCTTGGTGGGCTCGTTGCCCAGGAAGATGTTCTCCATGATGGACAGCTCGGGGATCAGCGCGAGTTCCTGGTGGATGATCACGATGCCGGCGTGTTCGCTGGCCCGGATGTCCTTGAATTCCTGGACTTCGCTCTGGTAAACGATGTCCCCGGTGTAGCTGCCGAAGGGGTAGACCCCGGAAAGCACCTTCATCAGGGTGGACTTGCCGGCGCCGTTCTCACCGCAAATCGCGTGGATCTCACCGGCCTTCACCCGCAGGTTCACCTCGGCCAATGCTTTAACGCCGGGGAACTCTTTGGTGATGGAGCGCATCTCGAGGATTACCGGATCGCTGTGCGTGTTGAGGGACGTCATCTGCCCTTACGCCTCCAATGCATGACTTCGTTGTCCGCCCCTGCAAACCGCAGGGCCGTCTGATGAGAAAGTAAACTGGATCACAGGCGTTGTCGTCAAGTCTTTAACGCAACGGCCCGGTAACGAAAACTTAGTTCCGCCGGATTCCGGCGTGCTGGAAGACCAGTGCGGTGGCCCCGAGGGCCTCGGCGCGGTCACCCAGCGAGGACATGGTGAGCGTTGTCGTCTCGCCGATCACGGGCACCGCGTGCCGGACCAGGCCGCGCCGGATCGGATCCAGCAGCAGTTCGCCGAGCCCTGCCAGCGGCCCGCCGACCACAATCACTTCGGGGTTGATCAGGTTGGCCACATTGCCCAGCGCGCGGCCGACGGCGAGCCCGGCGTCGTCGACGACGCGCAGGGTCGCGGAGTCCCGCGCGATGGCCTTGCGGACGATGTCCTCGGGGGTGATCGGTTTGTCCTCGCCGCGGCTCAGGAGCTCGATCATGGTGGTGGTCGACGCGATGGTTTCCAGACAGCCGCGGTTGCCGCAGCGGCAGACCAGCCCGTGCTCGTGGATGGTCGCGTGGCCGATTTCGCCGGTGATGCCCACGTTGCCGTAGTAGGGCATGCCGTTCAGGATCAGCCCCGCGCCGATGCCGGAGCCGATCTTGAGGAACATCAGGTTGCTGATGCCGGTATGCGGCCCCCAGGTGACCTCGGAGAGGGCGCCCAGGTTGGCGTCGTTGTCCACGAAAACCGGGAGATTCAGGGCGTCCTCGAGGCGCTGCAGGATGTTGATGCCCACCCATTCGGGCAGGATGGCGCCCTGCGCCACCGTGCCCGTCCGGCGGTCGATGGGGCCGGGGATGCCGACGCCGGCCCCGACGACGGCGCTGCGTTCCACGCCGCTGTTGGCCAGGAGCCGGTCAAGGAGTCCGACGGCGGCCACGATGCCCTCCTCGGCGTGGTGGCCCAGGGGGAGCAGGATCGATTCTTCGGCGATCACGTGATAGCTCAGCGAAGCCAGCACGACGCGCAGGTGCCGGCGGCCGAAGTCGATGCCGACGGCCACGGCGCCGTTGCTGTTGAGCCGGACGTTCAGGGCTCGCCGCCCGGAGCTGGTGATCGGTTCGGTGGAGGCCAGCCCGGCGTCCTGCATGATCTTCACGATGTTCGAGACCGTGGCCGTGGAGAGGCCGGTCTGCCGCGCGAGTTCCGCCTGTGTGGAGGGACCGGCGAGAAGGCATTCGATGATCCGCTGTTGGTTCAGATGCCGGAGTGCGGATTGAGATCCGGGGTTCTTGGTTCGGCTCCTCGTTGAGCGCGTTGGTGAGGGCATGCAATGAAGATTGCCCCATCCGCCTCTTGTAGTCAAGAAGTTAACGCATGGCGGGTCGGGGGAGTCCGCCGGTGGGCCTCTGAGGGCCGGTGCGCGGGCTGGTGCCGCGGCTGCCGGGGCACCTGCCGGGCCCGGTGGGGCATTCCGCCCTGCTACCCGGACGGGCGGGCGGAAATGCACCGGGACGGCGATGCCGGCGGGTGGCTACGCTTGGGGAGCGAGAGTCCGCCGCCAAGGGCGGACCCCGGGATCCTGAGGTGGTAATGGTGCTGCTGGCCCTGATGCAGGCGAATGCCGCCGTACTGGATGTTGACGCCAATTGCGCCGCGGTGGATGCCGCCGCCGGCAAGGCTGCGGCGGCCGGCGCCCAGTTGCTCCTCACCCCGGAGCTCTTCCCGGTGGGGTATGCGCCCCTCCGGCTGCGGGCGGAGTTCGACCCGGCGGCGCTGCCTTCCCTCCGGCGCGCCCTGGCAGACGTGGCCCGCCGGAACGGCATTGCGCTGGTCTACAGCCTCCCCGCCGTCACCGCCGCGGGGGACTGGCAGATCACGGCCACCCTCGTCGATAAGGACGGCGACGAGCTTCTCAGCTATGCCAAGGTCCATCTCTTCGGGCCGGAGGAGCGCCAGGCCTTTGCCCCCGCAGGCGCCAGCCCCGGCGTCGTGGACTTCCACGGACTCAGGACCTCACTGGTGATCTGCTACGACGTGGAGTTCCCCGAGGCCGTCCGCGCCGCCGCGGTGCGCGGGGCCGAACTCTTGCTGGTGCCGACCGCCCTCGCGAAAGGATTCGACGCCGTGCCGCAGGTGCTGATCAGGGCGCGGGCGCTGGAGAACCATCTGACGGTGGCCTATGCCAACCACTGCGGGACGGAGGAGGGCTGCGACTTCCTGGGCGGCAGCGTCATCGCAGCCCCGGACGGCGGTCTCCTGGCCTCGGCCGGCACCGGAGCCGAACTGCTGTTCGCCGAGCTGCAGGAGCCGGGCGCGACCGGGCCCGAGGTCGCATACCTGGATGATCTCCGGCCGGAGATCTACCGTTCCTGGGGCGGCTGACCGGCGCCGGACTCCGGGGCCTCCGGCGCCGCCCGCATCCCGGGCAGTTCGTCCGTGTACTGCAGGGCAATCCAGAGCTCGGCCCGGGCCTGCGCGTGATTGAAATCCAGGTCCAGCAATTCCGCGAGAGTGCCGATCTGCCGGCGGATGCTGTTGCGGTGCAGGCCGGTGGCTTTGGCCGTGGCATCCCAGCTGCCGTTCGCGCCGAGCCAGGCACGGAGGATGCCGAGCAGGGCGTCCCGCCGTTCCGGTGCCAGCGCCAGCACGGGCGCCAGCAGCCGGGCGGTCAGCATGGCGCCGGCCTCCTTGCCGAGCAGCCCGGCCACGGACCACGTCACGTCATCAACCCGCACGCTGCGTCCGGTGGTCCCGACGCGGCCGCGAAGGGACCAGGCCCGCTGGTAGGCCTCCGCCAGACCGGAGAGCTCGGTGGCGCTCCCGACCACCAAGCGCCAGCCGAGCCGTTCCGCGGCGGCCAGCAGGGCGTCGTCGACCTTCAGCCGGGTGATGGTGGCAAAGCCGAAGTCGGTGATCTCCACCAGCTTGGTATCAAACATCCGGCGCCACTCCAGCAGCTCCCGCACGGGACTCTCGCCGGAGCGGCCGGCGCGGCCCGGTGCGGCGGCGGCGCCTGCCGGGACCGCGGTGGCTGCGGCGGCTGCCGGGGCGTCCGGCGCCCCTGCAGCCTGCGGGCGGATGCCCAGCACCACGCGCAGCTGGCCGGACCGGGTGGAGGAGACGCTCTGCGCCAGCAGGTCCTTGAGTCCGTTGAGTTGGCGGGTGCCTCCGGACGCCACGCTGTCCGGATGCAGCAGCAGCGCGGTGGCCAGCTGGCTGGGGGCCAGTGAGCCGCTGGTGCGCTGGCGCACCAGCAGTTCCAGCAGCCCGACGGCGGTGGAGACGACGCTGTTCTGGGCGGGGGTCAGCGGGGCGTCGGTGCCCAGGACCAGGGCGCCCAGGTTGGCGTCCCGGGTGCTGCGCAGGGGATACCCGAAGACCAGCGCCGAACCTGCCGTGCCAAACGAGTCCAGCTCCACCCGCGGGCCGCTGCCGGACAGCAGCCTTGCCAGCAGGGGCGCCAGCGCTGCCGCATCCGCGCCGGGCGTGGCGGGGGCTCCGGCTGCGCCGGCGGTTCCGCGGGCGCGCACCCGTCCGTCCGCGCCCACCAGGACTGCCCAGACCGGAACCCGCTGTACGAGGGCGGCCAGGAGCTCGTGCTCCGGCCGCGCCGACAACACTGCACGCATCAGCTGCCGGTTCGTGTCCGCGAGCTGCCGGAACGTCGCGGCGTTGTCCGATTCCAGCAACTGGGAGAACTCCAGGCCGACGGCGGCGAAGGGAACGGTTTTCGGGACGGCCACGAGGGTCAGGTTGTGGCGCCGGCAGGCCTGCACCACAGAATTGGGTACCGCGTCGAAGTACGGTTCCAGGCCGAAGCCCAGGGCGGAGACGCGCGCACGGACCAGCCGCCGCACGTAGGCGTCCACAAATTCTTCGGCGCCGCCCCCGCCCAGAAACGGCAGGCCGGCGGTGAGCAGGAACTCGCCGTCGAGCAAGTATGGGGTGGGATCCTCCAGCTCGCTCGGCTCCACCCAGCGCAGCCGTTCCGCCCCGTTGCCGCCGTCGTGCAGAACCGACAGGTCCGGCGGCAGCTGGCGCAGGAACTGCGCCAGGGTGACGAAACCCAGCCGCTCGGCGTCGTCAGCAGCCACGGCCGCCACGGGCGCCCGGGGCCGGGAGCTGCGGTGCATTAAGTCTCATGACTGAAGACTACAGGTCATTTTGCACAACCGTGAGAGCTGGCTCACAAGCCTAGGCTGGACGCGGGGAAAGACCACTACTGAAGAACGGACGTCAACGATGACTGTGCCAACTCTTATGGGAGAACGGCCACCGGTCACCACGGGCCGTCCCGGACTGACCGCGCAACTGCTTCGCCGCAAGCCGATCGGGCAACTCGTCAGCGAAGCCGAAACCGGCCACGGCGGCACGCGGCTGGTCCGCAGCTTCGGCGTGCTGCAGCTGACGATGATCAGCGTCGGTGCCACGCTCGGCACCGGTATCCTGGTCATCCTGGGTGAATCCGTGCCGCTGGCGGGCCCGGCCATCTGGATCTCCTTCGCGATCGCCGGGGTCGCTGCGCTGCTCTCCGCCGTCTCCTACGCCGAAATGGCCGGAATGGTGCCCGCGGCAGGGTCGAGCTACTCCTACACGTACGCGACCATGGGCGAAGGCATGGCCTGGATCTGCGGCTGGTGCCTGGTGCTCGAATACGCCGTCTCCGTCGCCGCCGTCGCCGTCGGGGCCGGCCAATATGTCAACGAAGCCCTCGCAGTCTTCGGCCTGGCGCTGCCGGACGCAATCTCGCAGCCGCCCGGGGACGGCGGCGTGCTGAACGTGCCGGCGATCGTGATCGTGGTCCTGGCCACGGCGCTGCTGGTCCGCGGCGCCAGGGAAAGCGCCTGGATCAACACGGCCATTGTGGTGATCAAGGTCGGCATCCTGGTGTTCTTCTGCGCCGTGGCCTTCACCGCGTTCAACGCCGCACACTTCGAACCGCTGCTGCCGATGGGAGCAGCCGGCGTCTCCGCCGCGGCCTCCCGGGTGTTCTTCTCCTACATCGGGTTCGATGCAGCCTCCACGGCCGGCGAGGAAGCCCGCAATCCGAAGCGCGACCTGCCCCGGGCCATCCTGCTTTCGATGCTGATCGTCACCACCATCTACGTGCTCGTCGCGGTCGCCGCGATCGGCGCGCGGCCCTGGGGCTGGTTCGACGGCACCGAAGCCGCCCTCGTGAAGATCCTGGAAGAGACCACCGGGCAGCCCTGGATTGCGCTGGTGTTCGCCGTCGGGGCCGTGCTGGCCATCGCCAGCATCGTGCTGACGGTCCTCTACGGCCAGACCCGCATCCTGCTGTCGATGTCACGGGACGGCATGGTGCCCAGAATCTTCGGCCGCGTCTCGCCCCGCACCGGCACTCCGGTGGCCGGGACCCTGATTGTGGGCACCGCCGTCGCCCTCACCGCGGGCCTCGTCCCGCTCGGTGCGCTGGCGGATGCCACCAGCATCGGCACGCTCTTCGCCTTCGCCCTGGTCAACGTCGCCGTCATCTACCTGCGGCGCCACCGGCCCGAACTCACGCGAAGCTTCCGCGTCCCGCTGTTTCCGCTGACCCCCATCCTGGGAGCCGCCATGTGCGGCTACCTCATGCTCAACCTGGGCGCCGACACGTGGGTGGTCTTTGGACTGTGGATGCTGGTGGGACTGGCCGTCTACTTCGGCTACGGCCGCAGGCACTCCAGGGTAGCGGCGCTCAGCCACGAGGAATACCGTGAATTATCCGCCGCAGCCCCGTCCGACCCCACACCCGAACCGATGAAAGCACACCACTCATGACAACCGCCACAGAATTCCCGGCCCCCGGACCGGCAGCGCCCGGCTCCGGCGACCGGGCCCCGATCACCATGCTGAATCCCGACTTCCCGTTCAGCTACGACCACTACCTGGCCCACCCGGACGGCCTGGGCACCGTCCCGGCCGGGCTGCACGGAACCGAAGTTGCCGTGGTCGGCGCAGGGCTCTCCGGACTGGTGGCGGCCCACGAGCTGATGAAACTGGGCCTGCGCCCGGTCCTCTACGAGGCGGACCAGATCGGCGGCCGGCTGCGGACCGCGAGCTTCCCCTCCGCCGCCGGCGTGGTCGCCGACCTCGGCGGGATGCGCTTCCCGGTGTCGGGCAAGGCGTTCTACCACTACGTCGAGCTGCTCGGTCTGGAAACCCAGGAGTTCCCGAACCCGCTGGCGGCGGCGACCTCCAGCACGGTGATCGAGCTCGCCGGGCAGAGGCACTACGCCCGCACCCCGGCGGACCTCCCGCCGTTCTTCCGGGAAGTCGCCGAGGCCTGGAAGGCCGCCGTCAACGACGGCGCCAAGTTCACCGAGATGCAGGACGCCATCCGCGCGCGGGACACCGCCCGGATCAAGGAGCTGTGGAACGGGCTGCTTCCCCTGCTGGATGAACAGACCTTCTACGGCTTCATCGCCGGCAGCGACTCGTTCAAGCAAGCCGGTTTCGCGCACCGCGAGGCGTTCGGCCAGGTGGGCTTCGGCACAGGCGGCTGGGACACGGACTTCCCCAACTCCATCCTCGAGATCCTGCGCGTCGTCTACACCGACGCCGACGACGCGCACCGGCTCATTGCCGGCGGGGCGCAACGGCTCCCGGAGGCACTCTGGCAGCACGCGCCGTCGGGCATGGCCCACTGGCCCGAGGGGACGTCGCTGGCGTCGCTGCACGCCGGTGCCCCGCGCGGCGCCGTGGACCGGATCGCCCGGGACGGCAGCGGCGACTTCCGCATCAGGGAGCGGTGGGGCCGCGAGGCTGCCTATCCGGCCGTGATCACCACCTGCCAGTCATGGCTGCTGTCGACACGGATCCACACCGAGGAAACCCTGTTCCCGGCAGAGCTGTGGACCGCGATCGAACGCTCCCACTACATGCAGTCGTCCAAGACCTTCGTGATGGTCGACCGGCCCTTCTGGAAGGACATCGATCCCGCGACGGGCCGCGAGGTCATGTCCATGACGCTGACCGACCGGCTGAACCGTGCCACGTACCTGCTGGACAACGGGCCGGACCAGCCCGCCGTCATCCTGCTCTCCTACACCTGGAACGACGACGCGCTGAAATGGCTGGCCCTGGACGCGGACCAGCGGGTGGAGCTGATGCTGCACTCGCTCGAGCAGATCTACCCGGGCGTGGACATCGCCGGCCACATCGTCGGCCAGCCCATCACCGTCTCGTGGGAAGCGGACCCCAACTTCATGGGGGCCTTCAAGGCCAACCTGCCGGGACACTACCGCTACCAGCAGCGCCTCTTCAGCCACTTCAAGCAGGACCGGCTCCCGGAGGAGCAGCGCGGGATCTTCCTGGCCGGCGACGACGTGTCGTTCACCGCCGGGTGGGCCGAGGGCGCGGTGACCACCGGACTGAACGCGGTCTGGGGCGTCGTCAACCACCTGGGCGGGGCCTCGGCGGCCGGGAACCCGGGGCCGGGCGATGTGCTGGACGAACTGGGCCCGATCTCGCTGGACTGAGTCTCCCAGCGTGCTTAGCCGTGCAGGTCGCGGTGCGCCCGGGCCAGCTCCCGGTAGTGCGCCGCGTTCTGCTGCACCCCGGCGAATTCCTCGTCGCTCAGCTCGCGCCGGACCTTGGCCGGCACGCCGGCCACCAGCGAGCGGGGCGGGACTACGGTTCCTTCCAGGACCACGGCGCCGGCCGCGACGAGCGACCCGGCGCCGATCACGGCACCGTTGAGGATGGTGGCGCTCATGCCGATCAGGCAGTCGTCCTCGACCGTGCAGCCGTGCACCACGGCGCTGTGCCCGACGCTGACCCGGGCGCCGACGGTGCAGGGGAAGCCGGGGTCCGCGTGCAGCACCACGTTGTCCTGCAGGTTGGTGCCGGCCCCCACGGTGATCGCGGCGGTGTCGGCCCGGACGGAGACGCCGTAGAAGGCGCTGGAGTCCTCGGCGAGGGTGGCCTTGCCGATCACCGAGGCGCTCGGTGCGATGAAGGCGGATTCGTGAACGGCCGGGGTGTCCCCGGCGAAAGCGTAAATGGGAGCCATGCCTCCAGCCTAGGACACGCCCCCGGCCCGTTGCGCTATCACTTGTGGTGGTTCTCCGGGCTGAGAACCACCAGAAGTGATGGGTCAACGGGGGTTGAACCGTGCCCGGAGCTGAGTAGGATCGGGCCATCAAATGCGCCGTCCGGGAGGTGGTCCGTGGTGACCGAGAACGTGTTCCTGCGAACGATGCGGCGGCTGGAGAACGCGGACCGCCTTGACCCGGCCGTCCGGGTTGCGGACCGCGCCACCCGGCGCGTCGGCGTCGTCCATGCCGCCGCCAACCTCGCCGCCACGCTCATCTTCCTGGCGTCCTGGGCCGCGCGGACCCGGGACCGGCACGGGTTGGGCGTGGGACTGGCCCGCGCAGGCGGAGCCCTGCTGATCATCGGCGGTTTCCTGGGCGGGTACATGGGCCGTGCGCGCCGCCCCTGAGCCCGTCCACCCACCGTTGAGCTATCACTTTTGGTCCCTTCCGGGCCCTCAGAACGACAACTACTGATAGGTCAGCGGGGGGTTAGGCGGGGGAGCGCAGGACTGTGAAGCCCGGTCCCTGGCCTGGTCCCTGTTCCGCAGAACCCGGCTCCGGGAGCACGACGGCGATCGGGGCGCCGGGCGCCGCCACCCGCTCGAGTTCGCGGACGACGTCGCCCCATTCCTCCGGCGGCAGGCCGGCCAAGGCGTCAACCGCCCATACGGATGGGAAGGCCGAATCGGCGAACGGCAACGACGGGGGGCCGGCCACCGAGGCTTCCAGCCCGTGGGCCCGGGCGGAATGGATGTGCTCCTCGGACCGGTCGACGCCGGTGAAATGGATGCCGGAGCGCACAAAGCGCAACCCGTCCTCGCCCTGGCCGCAGTCAAGGCCCAGCACACCGTTGCGGCCCTCGGATTTGAGCAGGGCCACAAATTCCGAGAGCGGGTCTTCCGGGGAAAGTGCCATACCCCTATTCAATGACCAGCGTCAGGTGAATACAACAGGGTCAGTTGAATACAACCGTCCGGTTTCCGTCGAGGAGGACCCGGTGCTCGGCATGCCACTGCACCGCCTGGGCCAGCGTGCGTCCCTCCACGTCGCGGCCCATCTGGACGAACTGCTCGGCCGTCCGCCGGTGGTCCACGCGGATGACTTCCTGCTCGATGATGGGGCCCTCATCCAGGGCCGCGGTCACGTAATGCGCGGTGGCGCCGATGAGCTTCACACCGCGGGCGTGCGCCTGGTGGTAGGGCTTGGCCCCCTTGAACGACGGCAGGAAGGAGTGGTGGATGTTGATGGCCTTGCCGGTCAGCTCCTGGCACAGGTCGTCGGAGATGATCTGCATGTAGCGGGCCAGGACCGTGAGCTCGACGTCGTGCTCGGCCATGAGTGCCCGGAGCTGGTCCTCGGCCTGGACTTTGGTTTCCGGGGTGACCGGGATGTGGTGGAAGGGGATGCCGTAGAACTCGGCCAGGCCCGCCAGGTCGCGGTGGTTGGACACGATGGCCGGGATCTCGATCGGCAGCGTGCCGGAGCGCTGCAGGAACAGCAGGTCGTTGAGGCAGTGCGCCGACGTGCTGGCCATCAGCAGGGTGCGGACCTTCCTGCCGGCCGGGTTGAGGCTCCACTGCATGCCGAACGCCTGGGCCACGGGCTCCAGGGCGGCCTGCAGCTCCAGCTGGGAGGCCGCCGTCGTGGCCTCGACGCGCATGAAGAAGGTGCCGGTGCTCTGGCTGCCGTACTGCTGTGAGTCGGTAATGTTGCACCCCGCGACGAGCAGGGCGCCGGCGACGGCGTGCACGATTCCGGGGCGGTCCGGGCAGGAGAGGGTGAGGATATAGGAAGCAGTCAGCTGGTGGTCAGTCACGGAGGATAGCCTACCCGCGGCGGCGCAGGGGCAGTGCGCAGGCTGTGGCCGGGAGCCCGGCCTGGGGTAGGCTGGAAGGGTCGCAACTGGCGTTGGGTGGCTAACCACCAGGGAGCGGCAATCACGAAGACCACGGATCGTACGCCTGGGCCGAGGGTCATGTTTTCCGGTCGGGAGCACCTGCTGCCGGTCCGCGTCGGTACCCCGCATACGGGTGCCGGTCCCTTGGCACGTCCCGTCTTCCGGGGCCGTAATCTAGGGGCGCCGCCGCGGACGAGCCGGTAACCTGACCTTAAGCAGTGCCCGTTGCCTAGCCAGGAGTTCCCCGTGACCACCTCTCTTAGCCTTTCGTCAGCCGCCGTGAGCAACCAGCCGCTGGCCGACCTCGATCCCGAAATCGCCGCCGTCCTTGCCCAGGAGCTGGGCCGCCAGCGCGGCACCCTGGAAATGATCGCCTCCGAGAACTTCGCCCCGCGCGCTGTAATGGAAGCCCAGGGCTCGGTCCTGACCAACAAGTACGCCGAGGGCTACCCCGGCCGCCGCTACTACGGCGGCTGCGAATACGTGGACATCGCCGAGCAGCTGGCGATCGACCGCGTGAAGGAGCTGTTCGGCGCCGAATACGCCAACGTCCAGCCGCACTCCGGCGCCCAGGCCAACGCCGCGGCCCTGTCCGCGATGATCAAGCCGGGCGAGAAGATCCTCGGCCTGTCCCTGGCCCACGGCGGGCACCTGACCCACGGCATGAAGCTGAACTTCTCCGGCAAGCTCTACGACGTTGCCGCCTACCAGGTCGAGGAAGGCAACTTCCGCATCGACATGGACAAGCTCCGCGAGCAGGCCATCGCCGAAAAGCCCCAGGTGATCATCGCCGGCTGGTCCGCCTACCCGCGCCACCTGGACTTCGCCGCGTTCCGCTCCATCGCCGACGAGGTCGGCGCCCTGCTCTGGACGGACATGGCGCACTTCGCCGGCCTCGTGGCCGCCGGACTGCACCCCAGCCCGGTCCCGCACTCCGACGTCGTTACCTCCACGGTGCACAAGACCCTTGCGGGGCCCCGCTCCGGCGTGATCCTGGCCAAGCAGGAGTGGGCCAAGAAGATCAACTCCAACGTCTTCCCGGGCCAGCAGGGCGGGCCGCTGATGCACGTCATCGCCGCCAAGGCCGTGGCGTTCAAGATCGCCGGTACGGAGGAATTCAAGGAGCGCCAGGAGCGCGTCCTGGAAGGCGCCCGGATCATCGCCGACCGCCTGAACCAGGCCGATGTGTCCGACGCCGGCGTGTCCGTCCTCACCGGCGGCACCGACGTGCACCTGGTCCTGGTGGACCTGCGCAACTCGCAGCTCGATGGCCAGCAGGCCGAAGACCTCCTGCACTCGGTGGGCATCACGGTCAACCGCAACGCCGTCCCGTTCGACCCTCGCCCGCCGATGGTCACCTCGGGCCTGCGCATCGGCACCCCCGCCCTGGCCACCCGGGGCTTCGGCGCCGAGGAGTTCACCGAGGTCGCGGAGATTATCGCCACAGCGCTGAAGGCCGGCTCCGCCACGGACGTGGAGGCGCTCCAGTCCCGTGTGGACAAGCTCGCCGCCGACTTCCCGCTGTACCCGCAGCACGAGCAGTGGTAAGCGGATGACAACGGAGACCACAAGCATCCCCGCAAACACCGCCCGGATCCTTGACGGCAAAGCCACCGCCGCGACGATCAAGGCCGAACTGACCGAACGGGTCGCCGTCCTCAAGGCCCAGGGCATCGTTCCGGGCCTCGGCACCATCCTGGTGGGCTCCGACCCGGGCAGCACCTGGTACGTGGGCGGCAAGCACAAGGACTGCGCCGAGGTTGGCATCACGTCCATCCGCCGGGACCTGCCGGAGGACACCACCCAGGAGGAGCTGCTGGCCGTGGTCCGGGAGCTCAACGACAACCCGGAATGCACCGGCTACATCGTCCAGCTCCCGCTGCCCAAGCACATCGACCAGGACGTCATCCTGGAGGCCATGGACCCCGAGAAGGACGCCGACGGCCTGCACCCGATGAATCTCGGCCGGCTGGTGGCCAACGTCGGCGGCCCCATGAAGTCCCCACTGCCCTGCACCCCGAAGGGCTGCGTGGAACTGCTCACCCGGCACGGCATCGACCTCAACGGAAAGCGTGTGCTGGTGGTGGGCCGCGGCGTCACCATCGGCCGACCGGTGGGACTGCTGCTTACCCGCAAGGACGTCAACGCCACGGTCATCCTGGCCCACACCGGCACCGTCGACCTGCCTGCCGAACTCCGGCAGGCCGACGTCGTGATCGCCGCGGCCGGCCAGCCGCACATGATCAAGGCGGCGGACCTCAAGCCGGGCGCCATTGTGCTCGACGTCGGCGTCAGCCGCGTCGAGGACGGCTCCGGCAAGGCCGTGGTCACCGGAGACGTGGACCCCGCGGCGGCCGATGTCGCCGCCTGGCTCTCCCCGAATCCCGGCGGAGTGGGCCCCATGACCCGCGCCATGCTGCTGGCCAACGTGGTGGAAACCGCGGAACGGCACGCTGCCGCAGGCAGTAGAGAAAGCAGCAGCTCCGGCCACGCCTAGTCTCGGAGACGGAACGATCGACCCCAGGGCGCCGCCTCCTTCGAAGGAGGCGGCGCCCTGGACGTTTGAGCCCGGGAGATAACGGAACGGCAAACGTCTGGATTTTTTACGAAAAGACTCTTTCATAGTTCGGCTGTTTCCATTACCGTGTTCGGGTGCCTGAACTCGCCTCAAAGCAAACCCCACCCTCGGAAGCCTCCCAAAAGGACGCCACCCAAAGCCGTCCCTCAAGTGCCGGCAGCCCCTCCGCTACCGGCGCTCCGCAGTACGTCATCACTGCCGAAAACCTGACCAAGCGCTACGGGGATGTCGCCGCCGTCGACGGTATCTCCTTCTCCGTGCCCGCCGGCGAGGCGTTCGGCCTGCTCGGCCCGAACGGCGCCGGCAAGTCCACCACCATGAAGATGATCGGCGGGGTGTCCCAGCGGACCTCCGGAAACCTCACCATCATGGGCCTGGACCCGGACCAGAACGGCCCGGAGGTCCGCGCGCACCTTGGCGTCGTCCCGCAGCAGGACAACCTGGACGAGGAGCTCAAGGTCCGGGACAACCTGCTGGTCTACGGCCGCTACTTCGGCCTGCCCATGAGCTACCTCAAGCCCAAGGCCGATGAGCTGCTGGAGTTCGCCCAGCTCACGGACAAGGCCAAATCCAAGGTCGATGCGCTCTCCGGCGGCATGAAGCGCCGGCTCACCATCGCGCGCTCCCTCATCAACGAACCGCGGATCCTGCTGCTGGACGAGCCCACCACCGGGCTGGACCCGCAGGCCCGGCACATCCTCTGGGACCGGCTCTTCCGGCTCAAGGAGCAGGGCGTCACCCTGATCCTCACCACCCACTACATGGACGAGGCCGAGCAGCTCTGCGACCGCCTGATTGTGGTGGACAAGGGCAAGATCATGGCCGAGGGCTCGCCCGCCAGCCTGATCCGCGAGTACTCCACCCGTGAAGTCCTGGAACTGCGCTTCGGCTCGGAACGCAACGCCACCGTCGGCGCCGAACTCGAAGGGATCGGCGAACGGCTGGAAACCCTGCCGGACCGCGTCCTGATCTACGCGCACGACGGCGAGGCCGCCCTCGAAGAGGTCTCCGCCCGCGGACTGCGCCCGGTGACCTCGCTGGTGCGCAGGTCCTCGCTCGAGGACGTCTTCCTGCGCCTGACCGGCAGGAGCCTCGTTGACTAAGAAGGCAGAGCTGACGAAGAAGGCAGAGCTGACTCACTCAATTCCGGCCGGCACGACGGCGGTGCCCGCCCTCCGCGCGCATTCGCCGGAGGTCTCCGCGGCGAAGGCCCGGAAGTGGGGCGCGTTCTACTACGCCGAGCAGGTCCTGCGCGTGATGAAGGGCTACGGCTGGACCATCGTGATGTACGGCGTCGGGCAGCCAGTCGCCTACCTCTTTGCGATGGGCGTCGGGCTCGCCACCCTCGTGGACACTAACAGCACGGCGGCGTTCGGCGGGGTCAGCTACCTGGTGTTCATCGCGCCGGCGCTGCTGATCTCGGCCGCCGTGATGACCGCCGCGAACGAGTTCACCTTCCCGGTGATGGACGGTTTCAAATGGCGCCGGGTCTACTACGGACCGCACGCCTCCCCGTTGACGCCGGAGCAGATCGCGCTCGGACAGATCATCGCCGTCACGGTGCGCCTGCTGCTGCAGTCCGCCATCTACTTCGGCGTGGTGGCGTTGTTCGGCGCGTCCCCGAGCCCCTGGGGCTGGGCCTCCGTCCTGGTCGCCACCCTTGCCGGGCTGTCCTTCGGCCTGCCGCTGATGGCCTATGCGGCTTCCATCAAGGAGGACAAGGGCCAGTTCGCCATGGTGATGCGCTTCATCGTGATGCCGTTGTTCCTGTTTTCCGGGACCTTCTTCCCGCTGGACACCCTTCCCCTCGCCGTGCGCTGGATCGGCTGGATCTCCCCGATCTGGCACGGAACGGAGCTGGGCCGGGTGCTTAGCTACGGCTACGAGGAGCCCCCGCTGCTGACCATCGCGCACGTTGTGTTCCTGCTGGCGCTGTGCGTCGTCGGCTGGGTCCTGACCAAACGCCAGTTCGTCAAAAGGATGGGCGGATGAGCGCCATCACCACCGGCCCGGGGCCGGGGAACACCAGCGTCACCGAGGCGGCCCGCAACCGGCACTTCGGGTCGCTCTACTCCCGCAACGTCCGCGCCGTCGTAGCCCGCGGGCTGATGGCCACCAAGAGCAGCAACTGGATGGTGATGCTCTCGGGCTTCTTCGAGCCGGTGCTGTACCTGATCTCGATGGGCGTGGGCCTGGGCGCGATCGTCGGCTCGGTGCAGGGGCCCGGCGGCGGGGAAATCTCCTACGCGGCGTACATCGCCCCGGCCCTGCTGGCCGTGTCCGCGATGAACGGCGCGGTCTACGATTCCACCTGGAACGTGTTCTTCAAGATGAACTTCGCCAAGCTGTACCAGGGCATGCTGTACACCTCACTGGGCCCGCTGGACGTCGCCATGGGGGAGATTTTCCTGGCCCTGCTCCGCGGCCTGATGTACGCTACAGGATTCACCGCGGTGATGGGCCTGATGGGGCTGATCACCACACCGTGGGCCATCCTGATGATCCCGGCCGCGGTGCTGATCGCCTTCGGCTTCGCGAGTTTCGGCATGGGCATCACCAGCTACATGAAGACGTTCCAGCAGATGGACTGGATCAACTTCGTGATGCTGCCGATGTTCCTCTTCAGCGCCACGTTCTACCCGCTCAGCGTCTACCCGCAGTCCATCCAGTGGCTCATCCAGGCCATGCCGCTCTGGCACGGCGTGGAGCTGCTGCGGCAGATCAGCGTGGGAGTCTTCACCCCGGCCACCGCAGTGCATATTGGCTACTACCTCGTGATGATTGCCCTCGGCGTCCTGCTCACCACCGGCCGCCTGCGCAAGCTGTTCCTCAAGTAGGCATCCTTCGAAATAAGGAGAACCATGATCGGCAAATGGCAGGCCCTCGTCATCGACTGCGAGGACCCGGACAAACTCGCCAGCTTCTACCAGGAGCTGCTGGGCATGATCCGGGTGCAGGAGGAAGACGAATTCATTTCCATCGGCGACGCCGCCGACCGTCCCGCCATCGCGCTCCAGCGCGTTGAACGGCTGGTCCGTCCGCAGTGGCCCGACGCCGACCACCCGCAGCAGATGCACGTGGACGTGCTCGTCGGGGACCTCGACGCCGCCGAAGCGGAGGTGCTCCGGCTCGGCGCGACCAGCCTCGACGCCGGCACGGACACCTTCCGCGTCTACACGGACCCCAGCGGCCACCCGTTCTGCCTGGTCCTGTCGTAGAACCAGTCCTGTCGTAGAACCAGTCCTGTCGTAGAACCTGTCCTGTCTTAAAGCCGTGTCCCACGTCTGTTCGCCCGGGGTGGAAGCGGGCCGGGCCGCGGCGGGGGTTTGCGATAATGGGCTCATGCAATCTCTGGGCAACTCCGAGTCTTCCAAGCCGTCCGCGTACAACACCGCCACGGGCAAGTTCTCCATGCTCCGCATCAGCGGACCCGGAATGATGGTGTTTATCATCGCGTTCGTCGTCGCGGTCATCTTCGCTGCGAACCAGAACGACGTAGTCGGCTGGATCGTGGCGATCATCGCCGGCTTCTGGCTCGCCCTGGCCGCCTTCGTCGTCTTCAGCATCCAGAAGGCGGCCCGGAAGGCCGGCGCCAAGCTCACCGAAGCGCAGAACGCCTTCAACGCGGCGGCCGGCCGGGCGCCGTCGTCGGGCAGTGTTGACCACGGCAGCACCCGCGTCGTGGAGGTCCGCCGGGAAGCGGACGAGGTCCGGGACCTGAAGCTGGACCACTCGTTCAAGATCGTGCAGGTGCAGGTCCGCGTCGTCGAGCAGGAGCGGGCGAAGGGCTCGGCCTCGGACCAGGACACGATCCGGCGCGCGCTCGAGACCATCGAGATCACCGCCACTAACGCCCGGGACATGATCAAGTCCTCCGGCGGCAGGGACGAGCCCGTCTCCGGAACCATTGTCGACTAGAGTGGATCGGGTGAGCTCGGCATTGAAGAAGGACAACCTTCGCATCGCATCAGTCAACGTCAATGGCCTCCGTGCCGCCTACAAAAAGGGCATGGCGGAGTGGCTTGAGCCGCGAGAGGTGGACATCCTCTGCCTGCAGGAAGTCCGCGCGCCGGACGCGATCGTCCACGAACTGCTCGGCGAGGGCTGGTACATCCTGCACGCTGAGGCCGAGGCCAAGGGCCGCGCCGGCGTCGCGATCGCCTCCCGCACCGAACCCCAGCAAACCCGGGTGGGCATTGGCGATGACTACTTCGCCACCGCCGGGCGCTGGGTCGAAGCGGACTACACTGTCCGCAACTCGGCAGGGGAGGCCTCGCAGCTGACCGTGGCCAGCGCGTATGTGCACTCCGGCGAGGCGGGCACCCCCAAGCAGGACGACAAGTTCCGTTTCCTCGACGTCATGGTCAGCCGGCTCCCCGAACTGGCCAAACACAGCGACCACGCCCTGGTGGTGGGCGACCTCAACGTCGGCCACACGGAGCTGGACATCAGGAACTGGAAGGGCAACGTCAAACGTGCCGGCTTCCTGCCGGAGGAGCGCGCCTACTTTGACCGCTTCTTTGGCGAGGAGATCGGCTGGAAGGATGTTCACAGGGGCCTGGCGGGTAACGTCGACGGCCCCTACACTTGGTGGTCGCAACGGGGACAGGCCTTTGATAACGACACCGGCTGGCGCATTGATTACCACATGGCCACGCCCGACCTCGCTGCTGCCGCAGTGTCGGCCGTTGTTGACCGCGCACCGTCCTGGGACACCCGCTTCTCCGACCACGCCCCGCTGGTAGTGGACTACCGGCTCTAGTCTTAAGGCCTCCACGAATGACCTCTTCTTCCACTGTGACTCCCGTGAACGACCCCGGCGCCGCACCCGCCACGGCTGCCTCCGCCGCTGCCGTCCGCGCCGCCGCCCCCGTTCCCTCAACAGGGACGCGCCAGCGCATCCTCTCCGGCATGCAGCCCTCGGCGGATTCCCTGCACCTGGGCAACTACCTCGGCGCCCTGGTGAACTGGGTCCGGATGCAGGACGAGTATGACGCCGTCTTTTTCATCCCGGACCTGCACGCGATCACGGTTCCGCAGGATCCGGCCGAACTGGCCCACCGCACCCGCGTCACGGCCGCACAGTACATCGCCGGCGGCGTGGATGTGGACAAGTGCACGCTCTTTGTCCAGTCCCAGGTGCCCGAACACGCCCAGCTGGCCTGGGTCCTGAACTGCATCACCGGCTTCGGCGAGGCCTCCCGTATGACCCAGTTCAAGGACAAGGCCTCACGGCACGGCTCGGACCAGGCCAGCGTTGGGCTGTTCACCTATCCCATCCTGCAGGCCGCGGACATCCTCCTCTACCAGCCGCACGGCGTTCCGGTGGGCGAGGACCAGCGCCAGCACGTGGAGCTCAGCCGCGATCTGGCCCAGCGCTTCAACTCACGTTTCGGGGAGACCTTCAACGTTCCGGCGCCCTTCATCCAGAAGGAATCGGCGAAGATTTACGACCTGCAGCACCCCACCGCCAAGATGTCGAAGTCGGCGGAATCACCGGCGGGCCTGATCAACCTGCTGGATGATCCCAAGGTCATCACCAAGCGGATCAAATCCGCGGTGACGGATGCGGAAACGGAGATCCGGTTCGACCGCGAGGCCAAGCCGGGGGTCTCCAACCTCCTGACCATCTACTCGGCCATTACCGGCCAGAGTGTTGAGGCCCTCGTCGCCGCCTACCAGGGCAAAATGTACGGCCACCTCAAGGTTGACCTGGCCGAGGCTGTCGCGGAGCACCTGACCCCCATCCGCGACCGGGCCAACGAACTGCTGAATGACCCCGCGGAGCTTGACCGGCTGCTGGCCCTCGGCGCTGACAAGGCCCGCGAGATCGCCGCGGTCACCCTGACCGATGTCTACGCGAAGGTGGGTTTCCTGCCCTACGCCGGAACCCGGGGAGTCCGCTAGGCCAATGTCCTCCGTCAGCAAAGTCACCGCCAGCGAGCCGAAACGCGCCACCGCGCGTGCCGTCAGGCGCGCCGCTCCGGATGCCGCGGACGCGGGGGACAACGGACAGGGCAGCGAGGGCATCGGCGTCGGCGTGATCCTGGGGTTCCCGGACGAGATCGCCGAGGAGCTCCAGCGCTGGCGTGCGTCGTTCGGTGATCCCATGGCGGAAGTCATCCCGGCCCACATCACGCTGGTGACCACCACCATGACCCAGGACTGGGAAGCGACCCGCAGCCATGTCCGCGAGATCGCCAGCCAGCAGGAGCCGTTCAACGTGACCATCGCGGGCACCGGATCCTTCCGGCCGGTGTCCCCGGTGGTGTTCCTGAACGTCGAGGACGGTTTCGGGGATTGCGTGAACCTGCACCGTCAACTGCAGTCCGGACCCCTGGAACGGGACCTGCCGTTTGCCTATCACCCGCATGTCACGGTGGCCCACGACGTCGCCCCGGAAAGTCTCGACGAAGCCGAAGCGGTCCTCAAGGATTACCGGGCCACGTTCCCGGTGGCTAGCATGGGACTCTACGAGCACGATGACAACGGCATTTGGCAGCTACGGGAAGAGCTTGACTTTGGGACCAAACCTGACGACGACAGAGGCCAGGACGGCACCGCAGGCGCCCGGTAAGCCGCCCCTTCCCACCGACCTGGCCGGGCTGAAACTGGAGGTCATCCGCAAGCGGGTCGATTGGGGCAAGGCCCGGCGGTCCGGCGGCGGGCGACTGGCGTCGCTCATGGCCATGGTCGGGTGGATGCTGGCCCGGCTCAACACCTTGTTACCCCTGCGCGCTTTCCAGCACTACGGCCGCCAGCACGGCCCGCTGATGAGTGCCGGCATCGGGTTCAGGATGTTCTTCTCCATCACAGGTCTGTTGGCCACGGGGTTCTCTCTGGCCGGCCTCTTCCTGAGCGGTCAGCCGGCGCTGCTGGACCAAATCATCAAGAGCGTGGCCCTGACCGCGCCCGGCCTCCTGCAGGTGGACGGCAGCGAGGGCCTGGTTGACCCGTACGCGCTGTTGAACCCCACCAGCCTGGGCTGGGCGGCCGTGATCGCCGCCGTGGTGACGGTGTTTACGTCCCTGGGCTGGATCAGCGGCATCCGCGACGGCGTGCGGGGCATGATGCAGCTCGGCCCGCGGGGCATGAACCCGGTCCTGCAGATACTGCTCGACGTCGGCGCGCTGATCCTGCTGGGAGTGGCCCTGGTGATCAGCGCGGCAGCGTCGCTGGTGTTCGGCACGGCGGCCGACTGGGTGACGGAGCAGCTGAGCCTCGATCCGTTGCTGGCCGGCCCCCTGACCACCTCCGTGACGATCCTCGTGCCCCTGCTGCTCGGCTGGGGAACCGCCCTGATCATGTTCCGGGTGGCGGCGGGGCTGAAGCCGGCCCGCCGCGCCCTCCTGGAAGGCACCATCCTCGCCGCGGTGGGCACCACCGTGCTGCAGATTTTCAGCACCCAGCTGCTGGCCAGTGCGGGCAAGAACCCCATTCTGGCGCCCTTCGCCATCATCATCGGCCTGCTGATCTGGTTTAACCTGGTCAGCCAGGTCTACGTCATCTGCGCCGCGTGGATGGCCATCCGGGAGCAGGACCGCAACACGGCGCCGGGTACCACAACCACCGGGTGGGGCGCCCGGCGCGTCCAGCCGGGCAAAACGCCGGCGGAGCCCCGGCCCGGGCGGACGGCCTGGTCCGCGGCGTTCAGGCGTCGAGGTACTGGTCGGCCCACGCCGAAATAATCTTCCCGGCACGGGCCGCCTGGCCCTTGGCCGTCAACAGGTGATCGCTGCCCTCAAGGGACACAAAACTGCGCGGATGCCGCGCCGTCTGGAAGATGGTGCTGGCGTTCTCGATCCCCACCGTGTTGTCCGTGGGGGAGTGCATCACCAGCAGCGGCTTGCCGAGCCGCTTGATGCAGTCCGTGAGGTCCGCCTTCTCCAGGTCCTCCACGAAGTGCCGCCGGATCTCCACCCGTTTGCCGCCAAGGTCCACTTCCGCGCTACCCTCACTGAGGATCCGGTCCAGGGCGGCGTCAAACACGTGGGCCACGTGTTTGGGCGAGAACGGCGCCCCCACGGTCGCGACGGCGTCGAGTTCCGGGATGGCGCCGGCGGCAGCCAGGACGGCAGCCCCGCCGAAGGAATGGCCCACCAGCAGCGAGACGGGCCGGCCCGAGTCCCGCATGAACTCGGCCGCCTTGACGGTGTCGGCCACTTTGTGGCTAAAGGACCCCTCCGACCACATCCCCGCTGACTCGCCGAGGCCCAAGTTGTCGAACCGGAGCATGCCCACGCCGTTGTCCGCCAGGGCCTTGCACAGCCGCGACGCCGAGGGACTGTCCTTGCCCAGGGTGAAACCGTGCGAGAAGACGCCCCAGCCCTTCACCGGGCCCTCCGGGACATCAACAATGCCGGAGAGCAGTTCGCCGGTGGAACCCTGGAAGCTGACTTTTTCGGAGCGGGACACGGTGTCCCCTTTCGTGAGAGCGGGAGGACGACGACGGCGCCCCCACCCGTGAGGTGAGAGGCGCCGTCGTCGTGATGAATGCTGTGAGTGGCCGGTGGCTAGATCTTGCGGGACAGAATGGCCTGCTTGACCTCGGCGATGGCCTGCGTGACCTGGATGCCGCGCGGGCACGCTTCGGTGCAGTTGAAGGTGGTGCGGCAGCGCCACACGCCTTCCTTGTCGTTGAGGATCTCCAGGCGCATGTCGCCGGCGTCATCGCGGGAATCGAAGATGAAGCGGTGTGCGTTGACGATCGCGGCCGGGCCGAAGTACTGGCCGTCGGTCCAGAACACCGGGCAGGACGAGGTGCACGCGGCGCAGAGGATGCACTTGGTGGTGTCGTCGAACCGCTCGCGGTCCTCGGCGGACTGCAGGCGTTCCTTGGTGGGCTCGTGGCCCCGGTTGATCAGGAAGGGCATAACCTCGCGGAAGGACTGGAAGAACGGCTCCATGTCCACGATCAGGTCCTTCTCCACCGGAAGGCCCTTGATCGGCTCGACCGTGATGGGCTTGGACGTGTCCAGGTCCTTCAGGAGGGTCTTGCAGGCGAGGCGGTTGCGGCCGTTGATGCGCATCGCATCGGAGCCGCAGACGCCGTGGGCACAGGACCGGCGGAAGGAGACGCTGCCGTCCATCTCCCACTTGATCTTGTGCAGGGCGTCGAGGACTCGGTCGGTGCCGTACATGGTGACCTTGAAGTCATCCCACGTGGCGTCCTCGGAGACCTCAGGGTTGTAGCGGCGCACGCGCAGGGTCACATCGAAGGACGGGATCTCCCCGCCGCCTCCGATGTGGGCGGGCAGTTCGATCTTGGAGGCTGGCTCAGCGAGTTCAGCGGTCATCTTAGTACTTCCTCACCATCGGCTCGTAACGCGTAAAGACCACCGGTTTGGTGGCAAGCCGGATGCCCGCAATGGCCTCAGCGGAACCATCCGCCGGAGCATGCTCATCCTTATACGCCATGGAGTGCTTCATGAATTTTTCGTCGTCGCGTTCGGGGAAGTCCTCGCGGAAGTGTCCGCCGCGGGATTCCTCGCGGTGCAAGGCCGCCACGGTCATGACCTTGGCGAGCTCCAGGAGGAAGCCCAGTTCCACGGCTTCGAGGAGGTCAAGGTTGAAGCGCTTGCCCTTGTCCTGGACGCTGATGCGCTGGTACCGCTCCTCGAAGGACGCGATGTCCTTCAGGACCTGGTTCAGCGTCTCGGCGGTGCGGAACACCTGCATGTTGGCGTCCATGGTGTCCTGCAGTTCCTTGCGGATCGCAGCGACCTTCTCGGTGCCGTCGGAGGTGCGGACGTGGTCCAGCAGGTTCAGCGTGTAGGCCTCCGGGTCAGCGGGGAGCTCCACGAAGTCCGCGGTCTTGGCGTATTCCGCGGCGGCGATGCCGGCGCGCTTGCCGAAGACGTTGATGTCCAGCAGGGAGTTGGTGCCCAGGCGGTTGGAGCCGTGCACGGACACGCAGGCCACCTCACCGGCGGCGTAGAGGCCCGGGACCACGGTGTCGTTGTCCTGGAGCACCTCGGCGCTGATGTTGGTGGGGATGCCGCCCATGGCGTAGTGCGCCGTCGGGAACACCGGAACCGGCTCCGTGTACGGCTCGACGCCGAGGTAGGTGCGGGCGAACTCGGTGATGTCCGGCAGCTTGGCATCGATGTGCGCCGGCTCAAGGTGCGTCAGGTCCAGGAGGACGTAGTCCTTGTTGGGGCCGCAGCCGCGTCCCTCGCGGACTTCGTTGGCCATGGAGCGGGCCACGATGTCGCGGGGGGCGAGGTCCTTGATGGTGGGGGCGTAGCGCTCCATGAAGCGCTCACCCTCGGAGTTGCGCAGGATGGCGCCTTCGCCGCGGGCAGCCTCGGAGAGGAGGATGCCCAGGCCGGCGAGGCCTGTCGGGTGGAACTGGAAGAACTCCATGTCCTCCAGGGGGATGCCGCGGCGGAACGCGATGCCCATGCCGTCGCCGGTGAGGGTGTGCGCGTTGGACGTGGTCTTGAAGACCTTGCCGGCGCCGCCGGAGGCGAACACCACGGACTTGGCCTGGAAGACGTGCAGTTCACCGGAGGCGAGGTCGTAGGAGACGACGCCGGCAACACGCTTCTGCTTGTACGCGGTGCCGTCCTCGCGGACGGCGTCTTCCTCGACGGTCAGCAGGTCAAGGACGTAGTACTCGTTGTAGAACTCGACGTTGTGCTTGACGCAGTTCTGGTACAGGGTCTGGAGGATCATGTGGCCGGTGCGGTCCGCGGCGTAGCAGGCGCGGCGGACCGGAGCCTTTCCGTGGTCGCGGGTGTGGCCGCCGAAACGGCGCTGGTCGATCCGGCCCTCGGGCGTGCGGTTGAACGGCAGGCCCATCTTTTCCAGGTCCAGAACGGCGTCGATCGCTTCTTTCGCCATAACCTCGGCCGCGTCCTGGTCGACCAGGTAATCGCCGCCCTTGATGGTGTCGAAGGTGTGCCACTCCCAGTTGTCCTCTTCGACGTTGGCCAGGGCTGCGCACATGCCGCCCTGCGCCGCGCCGGTGTGGGAGCGGGTGGGGTACAGCTTGGTCAGTACTGCTGTTCGGGCGCGCTGACCGGATTCGATCGCCGCGCGCATCCCGGCGCCACCGGCACCGACGATGACGACGTCGTACTTATGGACCTGCATACCAGACGCTCTTTCTCTCAAAATTCGCTAACAACACCGGCCGGCGGAGCCAGCCCGGTGAAATCTCGTGGAACTCCCTGGCCTGCACCGGGCAGGCAGGGATCGGTTGCCGCTGGGGTCGCGCCGCTACGGGGCGGGGCAGAAGCCGCCGGGCAGCTGGACGCCGTTCACGACGGGGCAAGGGTCAAACGTGAAGATGACCAGGGTGCCCAGGATGATGATGACGGTGGTGGCCGCGTAGAGCACGATCTTCAGCCACAGGCGCGTGGCGTCCTTTTCGGCGTAATCGTTGATGATGGTGCGCACACCGTTGGTGCCGTGCAGCATGGCGAGCCACAACATGGCCAGGTCCCAGATCTGCCAGAACGGGTCGGCCCACTTGCCGGCCACAAAACCGAAGTCGATCGCGTGGATGCCTTCGCCCACCAGGAGGTTGACGAACAGGTGTCCGAAGATCAGCACCACCAGGACAACGCCGGAGAGCCGCATGAAGAGCCATGCGAGCATTTCGAAGTTCCCCTTGGAACTGCCGTTGCGGCGGTACTGAGGAGCGATCCGGTTGCTGCCCACCTTGGCGGCGGGCGCCTTGGCGCTGCGCGGGCTCTGAATCTCAGTTGCACTCATGGCTAGTGACCTCCAAGGGCGAGGGAAAGGTGGCGGATGGAGAAGCCCACCATGACGACAGCCCAGAGAATGAGCACCGTCCACAGCATCTGGCGCTGGTACTTGGCGCCCTTCTTCCAGAAGTCGACGGCGATGATCCGCAGGCCGTTGAAGGCGTGGAACACGATCGCTGCGACAAGGCCCGTTTCACCCAGGGCCATCAGGGGGTTCTTGTAGGCACCGATCACGGCGGTGTAGGCCTCGGGGGACACACGCACCAGTGAGGTGTCCAGCACATGGACCAACAAGAAGAAAAAGATCACTACACCGGTAATGCGATGTCCAACCCAGGACCACATGCCTTCACGGCCGCGGTACAAGGTGCCAGCTGGTTTTGTCGGCACTGAATAAACCTCCCTGCAACACAGCGGCGCTGGCATGGGATCCACGCGGGGGGAACGCCTGCTGCGAGAGCACTCGTAAGCTCAAGCCTAAATCTAGGCTTCGCTTACAGCTTATTCAATTCAGCCACCCCTCGGTGACGGCGCCCGGCGGGGATTTTCCCGGGTTTTGAGACGAACGCCACATTCGTTGGGGTGCTGGGCCCCCGGGGAGTTCCTTCCCAGCGCTCCGGCGCCCGGTGCAGGATGCGCCTTCCTGTGCAGAGTGCGGTGTCGTGTCCGCCGCCGGATCAGGGACCGACGCATCACGGTCGGCTAAAGTAGCGGTGATGACTACAGACAATGTGACAAGCCAGGACTCGCCGCAGGTATCGGCGCAGGTATCTGCTCAGGGTTCGGCCCTGGGCCGCTTTATCGCGGTGATTCCTGCCGGCGGCGTGGGAACCCGGCTCTGGCCGCTGTCCAGGGCAGCAGCCCCCAAGTTCCTTCACGACCTCACGGGCTCGGGCAGCACCCTCCTGCGTTCCACCTACGACCGGCTTGAGCCGCTCGCCGGCAAACACATCCTTGTGGTGACCGGCATGGCCCACCGCGACGCTGTCTGCAACCAGCTCCCCGAGATCGACGACGCCGACCTCGTGCTCGAGAGCGAACCCAAAGACTCCGGCGCCGCCATTGGCCTGGCCGCGGCGATCCTGCACGAGCGCAATCCCGACACCATCATGGGATCGTTCGCCGCGGACCAGGTGATCAGCCCCGATGAGCTGTTTCACGATGCTGTCCGTGAGGCCATCCACGCGGCCGCGGCCGGCAAGATCGTCACGATCGGCATCAAGCCCACCCACCCGTCCACCGGCTTCGGCTACATCCGGGCCGGGAAGAACCTCGGGGTGGACGGCGCCCCCAGCGCCCAGGCCGTCGTCGAGTTCGTGGAAAAGCCCAGCGAGGAGATCGCCCAGGAGTACCTCGACAGCGGCGAATATGTCTGGAACGCCGGAATGTTCGTGGCACCCGTCTCGCTGATGCTCAAGCACCTCGAAGCCAACGAACCCGAGCTTTTCGCCGGGGTCCAGGAAATCGCCCGGGCCTGGGACACCCCGCAGCGCGACGAGGTCAAGTCCCGCGTCTGGCCCACCCTGCCCAAGATTGCGATTGACTACGCGGTGGCCGAACCGGCCGCCGCCGCCGGTGATGTCGCCGTCGTTCCCGGCACGTTCCGTTGGGACGACGTCGGGGACTTCGCCTCGGTGGGCCGGCTCCACAGCGCGAAGGAAGTCAAGGACGTCACCGTGATCGGTGAAGGCGCCCGCGTCTTCACCGAGGACGCGAGCGGCGTGGTGGTCTCCGATACCCAGCGCGTGATCGCGCTGATCGGCATCAAGGACGTGGTCGTGGTGGACACCCCTGACGCCCTCCTGGTGATGCACAAGGAACATTCGCAGCGCGTGAAGCAGGCTGTCGACGCGCTCAAGGCCAGCGGCGACACCGACGTTCTCTAATTCCGGCGTCCTTTCGTTCCGGCGTCCTCCGGGCCCTTCGGCCCTACCGGGGGCGCCGGAAGTGTTTCCCGGTTCGTAACGCGCCGGACGCGATGCCGCTATTTATTGTCCGCTCGCTAGAGTTATTCTGTGCGCAACTACTCTACTGAAGCTGAGCCCACCACATTGGTGGGGCCGTGGCTCGAGCCTCTCCTGCCGGAGCTGATCGCCTTCCGGCGGGACCTGCACGCACACCCGGAGCTCTCTTTCAAGGAATTCCGCACCACGGACAAGCTCGCCAAGCGGCTCGAGGAAGCCGGACTCAAACCCCGGCGCCTCGAAGGGACGGGCCTGACGGTTGACATCGGCGACGGCCCGATCGCCACCGCCCTGCGCGGCGACATTGACGCCCTGCCCATCATCGAGGAAACCGGGCTGCCGTTCGCCTCGAAGAACCACGGCGTCACCCACGCCTGCGGCCACGATGTCCACACCGCGACCATGCTCGGGGCGGCCCTGGTGCTGCAGCGGATGCACGAGGAGTCGCCGCTGCGCGGTTCCGTGCGGATCATCTTCCAGCCGGCCGAGGAAACCATGCCCGGCGGCGCCCAGAGCTGCATCGAGCAGGGCGTCCTCGAGGGTGTTCCCCGGATCCTGGCGCTGCACTGCGACCCCCGGATCGAGGTGGGAAAGATCGGCACCCGGATAGGTGCCATCACCTCCGCCTCGGACACCATCAAGATCGAGCTGACCGGCCGCGGCGGCCACACCTCCCGCCCGCACCTGACCGAGGAACTCGTCTTCGCCCTCGCCCAGATTGCGGTCAACGTTCCGGCGGTCCTGTCCCGCCGGGTTGACGTCCGCAGCGGCGTCTCGGTCGTCTGGGGCCACATTTCGGCCGGCTCCGCCCCCAACGCGATCCCGGCCAGCGGCTACATGGCCGGCACCATGCGCTGCCTGGACCGCGACGCCTGGCACAGCGCCGGCAAGATCCTCGACGAGGTGGTGCAGCAGATCGCCGCACCGTACGGCGTCGACGTGCACCTGGAACACACCCGCGGCGTGCCTCCCGTGGTGAACTCCGAACACGAGACCGCCCTGATCGAAGCCGCCGCCCGTGCCGAGATCGGCGAAGGCGCCGTTGTCCTGACCCCGCAGTCGATGGGCGGCGAGGACTTCGCCTGGTTCCTCGCGGACCTCCCTGGCGCCATGATGCGCCTCGGCACCAAGACCCCCGGCGGCGAGGAGTACGACCTGCACCGCGGAGACTACATCCTGGACGAACGCGCGCTGGGCCTGGGCGTCCAGGTCCTCACCGCCGCGGCGCTGCGCACCATCCGCGACCTCTAACCGGGGCGCGGGTGGGCACGCCCCCGCCCAGGTGAGACTTCGCGCCCATCCTGCGGAGTGTTATGGCGCGAACCCTCACCTCGGCGCAACAAGGGCAGCGTATTTGAGTTGTGCACAATTTAATTGTGGGCTATCTTATTTATGTGACCAACGCTCCCCGTGACAACGCCCCCCGACTCGACAAGCAGTTGTGCTTCGCCATGTACTCGGCTTCGAGGGCGGCGACGGCGGCGTACCGCCCCATCCTCGACGAACTCGGCCTGACGTACCCGCAGTACCTCGTCATGCTGGTGCTCTGGGAGGCTCAACCCCGCAGCGTCCGGGAACTGGGGGAGGAGCTGGGACTCGACTCTGGCACACTCTCGCCGCTGCTCAAGCGGCTCGAGGCGCTGGGCTTCGTGGAACGGCGCCGGTCCGCGGCGGACGAACGCCGGGTGGAGGTCTTCCTGACCGACGCCGGCTCGGCACTCAGTACGCGGGCGTCCGCCATCCCGCAGCGCCTCGCTGACGCCGCCGGGCTTTCGCCCGCCGAACTTGAGCAGCTCCGCGAGACCCTCGGCCGGCTCACCGCCGCCCTGCACGGCTCCCACTGAAGCCCTCGCGCCAGCGGCCGACGTCGAAACCCGCACGCCGACGTCGAAATCGCCGGGGGCGCGCCAGTTCGCCGGAAGCATACGGCGCCTGCGCAGGTTTCCGGCGTGTTCGCCGCCGGCCACCAGATTTTTCCCAACAGATTGGATTTCCCATGAAGACTCTCTACACAGCCGAGGCCCTGGCTTCGGGCGAAGGCCGCGACGGCACCGCCGTCACCAAGGACGGCCGGCTGAGCGTGGCCCTGGCCAGCCCGGTGGAACTCGGCGGCAACGGCGAAGGGACCAACCCGGAACAGCTCTTCGCCGCCGGTTACGCCGCCTGTTTCCACTCCGCCCTGCGCCTCGTGGGGCGGCGGCAGAAGGCCGACCTCACGGATTCCGCCGTCGCCGCCAAGATCCACCTTGGCGCCCTCGCCGACGGATCCGGCTACGGCATCGCCGCTGAACTCGAGATCGCCCTGCCTGCCGTTGACCGGGAAACGGCGGAGGCCCTGGTCGCCCAGGCGCACGACGTCTGCCCCTACTCCAACGCCACCCGCGGAAACATTACTGTCGACATCAAGATCCTGGAGGTCGCCGCATGAGCGCCAACACCGAAACCACCACCCGTCCCGCCACAACCCGCGAGATCCAGCTGGCGTCCCGCCCGCACGGCCGGCCCGTGCCGGAGAATTTCCGCCTGGCCGAGACCGCCTTGCCTGAACTCCAGGACGGCCAGGTCCTGGTCCGCAACCTCTTCATCTCGGTGGACCCCTACATGCGCGGCCGGATGAACGATGTCAAGTCCTACTCGGCGCCGTTCGCGCTGGACGCCGCGCTCGACGGCGGCGCCGTCGGCGAGGTCATCGCCTCCCGTTCCGCTGACCGCCAGGTGGGCGACGCCGTCGTCCATTCCCTGGGCTGGCGTGAATATGCCGTGCTCGACGCCGGCGCCACCACCCCCGCCCGCACCGATCTGGCCCCCGCGCAGGCTTTCCTCGGCGCGCTGGGCATGACCGGCCTGACGGCGTATGCCGGCCTGCTCAAGGTCGCGGACTTCAAGGCCGGGGAAGTCGTCTTCGTCTCAGGCGCCGCAGGTGCCGTCGGCTCCCTCGTGGGGCAGATCGCCAAGGCCATGGGCGCCTCCCGCGTCATCGGCAGCGCGGGGTCGCCGGAAAAGGTGGCCCGGCTGCTGGAGCTGGGTTTTGATGCGGCGTTTAACTACCACGACGGCCCGGTGGCCAAGCAGCTTGCCGAGGCTGCCGGCGAACGCGGGATCGACGTCTACTTCGACAACGTCGGCGGGGAGCACCTTGAAGCTGCGCTGTCGGCGCTCACGGTCGGTGGCCGCGTGGCCATGTGCGGAGCGATCTCGCAGTACAACGCGACAGAGCCCACGCCGGCTCCGCGGAACCTCATGCAGGCCATCGGCAAGCAGTTGACCCTCAAGGGATTCCTGGTCGGCGGCTACTGGCAGCACATGGCCGAGTTCGTCGAAACCATGTCCGGCTGGCTCGCGGACGGCACCGTGCGCTACGACGAGACCATCGTGGATGGACTGGAGAACGCTCCACAGGCGTTCATGGACCTCCTGGACGGCGCCAACACCGGCAAGATGCTGGTCCGCCTCTAAGCCCGTAGGCCCCACCCCGCCCACTCGCGGAAAGCCCCGCTCCGGAATGCCGGTGCGGGGCTTTCCACGTCTACCGCTTGGTAACAAGTTCTCAACAATCTGTGGAATCGCTGTGAACTGTGCTACTTGGACGTGTCTCAGGCCACTAAAGTGTCTTGCATCAGTGCGCCTTGGCGCAGTGCTGCGAAATCCATCAGTGAAAACAGCGTTTCAGCGGCCACGCCGCCAACAGACACTCATTGAGCACCCGTCGTAGCGCCTACTTTTTCTTCCTGGAGGAACATTGAAGAACTCTCTGCGTGCAACCGTCAAGCGCGGTTCGATGGCCGGAGTCGCCACCGCCGGTGCGGCTGCACTTCTGCTGACCGGCTGCGGCGCCGCCCCGACGACCGGCAGCAGCGCGGCCCCCACGGCCAGCGACTACACAGGCTGCATCGTCTCCGACTCGGGCGGATTCGACGACCAGTCGTTCAACCAGTCCTCCTACGAGGGTCTGAAGAAGGCTGAGCAGGACCTGGGCATCAAGGTCAACCAGGCCGAGTCCAAGACCAACAACGACTTCGAGCCGAACCTCCGCGCCATGGTCTCCGCCGGCTGCGACCTGACCGTCACGGTGGGCTTCCTGCTCGGCGACGCCACCAAGTCCCAGGCCACGGCCAACCCGGACAGCCACTTCGCCATCATCGACTTCGGCTACGAGACCCCGATCAGCAACGTCAAGCCGATCATCTACGACACGGCCCAGGCTGCGTTCCTCGCCGGCTACCTCGCCGCCGGAACCACCAAGACCGGAACGGTTGCCACCTTCGGCGGCATCAAGATCCCCACGGTCACCATCTTCATGGACGGCTACGCCGACGGCGTCAAGTACTACAACGAGCAGAAGGGCAAGGACGTCAAGGTTCTTGGCTGGGACAAGGCCAAGCAGGACGGTTCCTTCACCGGTGACTTCGAAAAGCAGGACAAGGGCAAGCAGTTCACCCAGAACTTCCTGGACCAGGGCGCGGACATCGTCATGCCCGTCGCTGGCCCGGTCGGCAAGGGTGCCGGTGCGGCCCTGAAGGAAGCCAAGGCCGCAGGCAAGGACGTCAAGCTCATCTGGGTTGACTCCGACGGCTTCCTCACGGCACCGGACTACAAGGACATCATGCTCTCCTCCGTTATGAAGCTGATGGGCGAGGCCGTTGAAACCGTTGTGAAGCAGGACAAGGACGGCGAATTCAACAACACTCCGTACGTTGGCACCCTCGCAAACGACGGCGTCCAGCTGGCTCCGTTCCACGACCTGGACTCCCAGGTTCCGGCGGAACTGAAGTCCGAGCTGGAGCAGATCAAGAAGGACATCGCCGACGGCAAGCTGAAGGTTGAATCCGCAGCCAGCCCGAAGGTCTAACGTCCTTTCGCTAAGCGCCACGGCCCGTCCGGTCACCACCGCACGGGCTGTGGCGCTTTTCGTTGAGCGGACCGGCTCCGCTTCCGGCTGCAGGCACTAGGCTGGGTCTGCAGCCCCATCATCCGTCCGAGCCATGACTGCCGGACACTTCGAGATTGGTCAGAGTTTTGAAACTTGAACTCAAGGGGATCACCAAACGCTTCGGCTCCCTGGTAGCCAACGATCACATTGATGTGGTTGTTGAACCCGGGCAGATTCATTGTCTGCTCGGCGAGAACGGCGCGGGTAAGTCCACGCTGATGAACGTCCTGTATGGACTGTACGAGCCCACCGAGGGCCAGATCCTCATCGACGACAAACCCGTCACTTTCCGCGGCCCCGGCGACGCCATGGCCGCGGGCATCGGCATGGTGCACCAGCACTTTATGCTGGTCCCGGTTTTCACGGTGGCCGAAAACGTCGCGCTGGGCGCCGAAGCCACCAAGGCCGGCGGATTCCTGAACCTGGATGACACCCGCCGGAAGATCAAGGAGATCTCGGACCGCTACGGCTTCGACGTCGACCCCGATGCGATGGTCGAGGACCTCCCGGTCGGCGTGCAGCAGCGTGTGGAAATCATCAAGGCACTGGTCCGCGACGCCAAGGTGCTCATCCTCGATGAGCCCACGGCCGTGCTGACCCCGCAGGACACCGATGAGCTGCTGGACATCATGCGCCAGCTCAAGAGCCACGGCACCTCGATCGTCTTCATTTCGCACAAGCTCCGCGAGGTCAAGGCCGTCTCCGACACCATCACCGTGATCCGGCGCGGCAAGGTGGTCGGCAGCGCCGATCCCGGCGCCTCGACGACAGAACTGGCTTCCTTGATGGTGGGCCGGGCCGTGAACCTGACCCTGGACAAGGCCCCGGCCAAGCCCCAGGAGACCACTTTCCAGGTCAAGGACCTCACCGTGATCGCGCCCAGCGGCCAGCACGTCGTGGACGGCATCAGCTTCGACATCGCACGCGGCGAGATCCTCGCCGTCGCGGGCGTCCAGGGCAACGGCCAGACGGAACTGACCGAGGCCATCCTGGGCCTCCATGAACGCGCCCAGGGATCGATCCTGCTGGACGGCGAGGAACTCCTGGGCCGCAGCGTCAAGGACGTCCTCAACGCCGGCGTCGGCTTCGTGCCGGAAGACCGCTCGGTGGACGGACTGATCGGCACCTTCTCGATCGCCGAGAACCTGATCCTGGACCGCTATGACAAGGCCCCGTTCGCCAAGGGCATCAGCATGAGCCCGGCCACGGTCCTGGAGAACGCCAAGACCCGGATCGAAGAGTTCGACGTGCGCACCCCGTCAGGGTCGCTCGCGGCCGGCACACTGTCCGGCGGCAACCAGCAGAAAGTCGTGATGGCCCGGGAACTCTCCCGGCCGCTGCGGCTGTTCATCGCCTCCCAGCCCACCCGCGGCGTGGACGTCGGATCCATCGAATTCCTGCACAAGCGCATCGTGGCCGAGCGCGACCACGGCACCCCCGTGATGATCGTCTCCACCGAACTGGACGAGGTGATCGAGCTCGCCGACCGGATCGCCGTGCTCTACAAGGGAAAGCTGGTCGGGATTGTCCCGGCCGGCACCGGTCGTGACGTCCTCGGCCTGATGATGGCGGGGCTGTCCCCGGAGGAAGCCCTCGCGGACGCCGCGAGGAAGCAGCCGGCCACGGATCCCGGGGGAGCGGCTGCCGCCGACGCTGCCGCCGGCGCTGCCGCTGGACCCGCCCCAACCAAAGAATCGAACCAGGCGCCCGCCGCCCACCCCGTGCAGGAGTCCAGCTCCGGCGCTGTAGGAGACGACCATGAGTGAGAACAACCAGCCGCGACACTCGGCTGAACCGGATCCGGAGCGGATTCCCACAACCCAGTCCCCGGATGCGGGGCCCCAGGACCCCCTGGGGGACGACGCCGAATTCGTGACCACGCTGGACACCGCCGGCGGGGCGATGCGGCCATCGGCTGTCCCGGTCTCCGCCCAGAGCGGGAAGATCCCCGGCGCTGAGGAACCGGATTCGGTGCTGCGCAAGATCTTCACCGGCAACGGCATTGTCACCATCCTGGCCGTCCTCCTCGCCCTGTTCCTTGGCGGACTCCTCATTGCCGCCACGGACAAGGTGGTCGCGGCCACGTCGAGCTACTTCTTCGCCCGGCCCACCGATTTCCTCGCCGCGGTCTGGTCAGCGGCCACGGGCTCCTACGTCGCGCTCTTCCAGGGATCGGTCTTCAACCCCCGGGGCAACGGCGTTGCCGGACAGTTCGCCCCGCTGATGGAAACCCTCACCATCGCCACACCGCTCATCACCGCCGGCCTCGGCGTCGCACTGGCCTTCCGTGCGGGCCTGTTCAACATCGGTGCGCAGGGGCAGATCATCATGGCCGGCATCCTGGCCGCCTGGGTGGGCTTCGCCCTGGACCTGCCGGTGGGGCTTCACCTGCTGCTCGTCCTGATTGCAGGCATCGTCGGCGGTGCCGTCTGGGGCGGCCTCGTGGGCGTGCTCAAGGCGAGAACCGGCGCCCATGAGGTCATCGTGACCATCATGTTCAACTACATCGCCCTCTACTTCCTGCGGTACCTGCTGGACACGGACTTGTTCCAGCGGCCGGGGGAGACCACCCCGATTTCCCCGATCCTGGACCCGTCTGCCCTGTATCCGCAGATCTTCGGCAGCCAGTACCGGCTGCACCTTGGCTTCCTGCTGGCCATCGCGGCGACAGTTTTTGTCTCGTGGCTGTTGAACCGGTCCACGATCGGTTTCGAATTCCGCGCCGTCGGTGCCAACCCCAAGGCGGCGCTGACCGCCGGAATCAACGTTCCCCGCGCCACCATTCTGGTCATGACCCTGGCCGGCGGCCTGGCCGGCCTGGCCGGCGTCGCGCAGGTGGCGGGCACCGAAAAGGTCCTCACAGACGGTGTCGCGGCGACCTACGGCTTTGACGCCATCACCGTCGCACTGCTGGGACGTTCGACGCCGTGGGGCACGTTCGCCGCCGGCATCCTGTTCGGCGCCTTCCGCGCCGGTGCGGTCCAGATGCAGATCCAGACCGGCACCCCGATCGACATCGTGCTGGTGGTCCAGTCGCTCATCGTGCTGTTCATCGCGGCGCCGCCGCTGGTCCGGGCGATCTTCGGAATGAACCCCCGCAAGAAGAAGGCCGCAACCGCCGGCAAGACCCAGAAGGCAGCAACCACCGGAGGTGCAGCATGAGCACAACAGCAACAGCGCCCGTACCGGGTGGCCCGCAGGGCAAGCCGGAGCAGGCAAAGGAACGCAAGCAGACAGTATCGGCCAAACCCGTCACGTGGAAACTGCCCGTGACACTGATGGTGCTGGCCGTCGTCGCGTTCATCTTCTTTGGCCTGATGGGTCCCCAAAAGACCGCCAAGTTCGGCGTATCCTCCGGCGGGGACTTCTTCCAGTTGCCCGCGATCGAAGTGCCCGCCTTCCTGTCCGGCATCGTGCTCTCCGTGATCTTGCTCGTCCTGGCCGGCTACTCGATGGTCCTGAAAACGAACAACCGGCATTCCCCGCGCTGGTTGCCGGTGGTGTTCACTGTCATCTTCGTGGTTGCCTTCCTGATTTGGGTGGTCGGCGGCGCCAGGACCCCCAGCATCTCGCTGGCCGGCCTCATCGCCGGGTCCGTGACCCTCGCCGTCCCGATTGTCTTCGGCTCCCTCTCCGGTGTCCTGTGCGAACGCGCCGGCGTCGTGAACATCGCCATCGAGGGCCAGCTCCTCGGCGGCGCCTTCACGGCCGCGATTGTCGCCAGCCTCACCGACAACCCCTACCTCGGCTTGGTCGCGGCCGCCGTGGCGGGCGCCCTCGTGTCGATGGTGCTGGCCGTGTTCAGCATCAAGTACGTCGTCAACCAGATCATCGTCGGTGTGGTGCTCAACGTCCTGGTCTCGGGCCTCACCGGCTTCCTGTTCAGCACCGTGATGCAGGCGAACAAGGAAATGTTCAACTCGCCCGGCAGGCTACCCATCATCGAAATCCCGATCCTGTCCAGCATTCCGGTCATCGGTCCCATCCTGTTCAAGCAGTCCGTCGTGGGCTACCTCATGTACGTCGCCGTGATTGTTGTATGGATCGGGCTGTTCAAAACCAAGTGGGGCCTGCGTGTCCGCTCCGTCGGTGAACACCCGCAGGCCGCCGACACCCTGGGCATCAAGGTCAACGCGACCCGCTTCTGGAACGTCACGCTGGGCGGCGCCGTCGCCGGCATCGGCGGATCCTTCTTCACGCTCGTGGCGATTGACAGCTTCACGAAGGAGATTTCCGGTGGCCGAGGCTTCATCGCCCTCGCCGCAATGATCCTGGGCCGCTGGAACCCGATCGGGGCGTTCTTCGCCGCGCTGCTGTTCGGCTTCGCCGACAACCTGCAAAGCATCGTGACGATCATCGGCACCCCGGTGCCGAGCCAGTTCATGGCGATGCTGCCATACCTCGTGACCGTGTTCGCCGTCGCCGGGCTCGTCGGCCGCTCGCGGCCACCGGCCGCAAGCGGCATACCGTACGTCAAGGGTTGACGATGGACAGCGCCGACGTCGACTGGGCCGCCCTCGAGGCCGCCGCGGTCGCCGCCATGGAGAACGCCTATGCGCCGTATTCGAAGTTCGCGGTGGGGGCAGCAGCCCTCACCGCGGACGGCCGGATTGTCAGCGGCTGCAATGTCGAAAACGCCAGCTACGGGCTGACGCTGTGCGCCGAGTGCGCCCTTGTGGGCAATCTGCACATGACCGGAGGCGGCCTGCTCCGCGCCTTCTACTGCGTAGATGCTGGCGGTAATGTCCTGATGCCTTGCGGACGTTGCCGGCAGTTGCTGTACGAATTCAGGGCTCCCGACATGGAGCTCATGACCACCCAGGGAATCAAGACCATGGACCAGGTCCTTCCCGATGCCTTTGGCCCCCAACACCTGGAGGAACCCCGGTGACACAGACCACCAGCAACACTGAAGCATTCGACGCCGTCGACATCATCCGCATCAAGCGGGACAAGGGTGTCCTCAGCCCGGCCCAGATCGACTGGACCATCGACGCGTACACCCGCGGCGCCATCGCCGACGAGCAGATGGCCGCACTGAACATGGCGATCCTGCTCAACGGCATGGACCGGGCCGAGATCTCCCGCTGGACGGCGGCAATGATCGCGTCCGGCGAGCGAATGGACTTTTCCAGCCTGCGCCGCCCCGACGGCAGTGGGAAGCCCACCTCCGACAAGCACTCCACCGGCGGGGTGGGGGACAAAATCACCCTCCCGCTGGCACCCCTGGTGGCCGTCTTCGGCGTTGCCGTGCCGCAGCTCTCGGGCCGCGGCCTGGGCCACACCGGCGGCACGCTGGACAAGCTCGAATCGATCCCGGGCTGGCGCGCCGCACTGAGTAACGAGGAAATGCTGGCCCAGCTCCAGGACGTCGGCGCGGTCATCTGCGCCGCCGGCGCGGGACTGGCCCCGGCGGACAAGAAGCTCTACGCGCTCCGCGATGTCACCGGAACAGTGGAGGCCATCCCGCTGATCGCGTCCTCGATCATGAGCAAGAAAATCGCCGAAGGCACCGGTTCGCTGGTGCTGGACGTCAAGGTGGGCAGCGGCGCTTTTATGAAGGACGAGGCCCGCGCCCGCGAACTCGCCGAGACCATGGTGGCCCTGGGCAAGGACGCCGGCGTCAACACGGTGGCCCTGCTCACCAACATGAACACGCCGCTGGGCCTCACCGCCGGCAACGCGATCGAGGTCGAGGAATCGGTGGAGGTCCTTGCCGGCGGGGGACCGGAAGACGTCGTCGAACTCACCGTCCGGCTCGCAGAGGAAATGCTGGCGTGCGCCGGCGTCCGCGACGCCGATCCCCGGGCCGCGCTCCGCGACGGCCGGGCCATGGACGTCTGGAACCGGATGATCGAGGCGCAGGGCGGGGACCCTCGCGCCAAGCTTCCGGTCGCCCGGGAATCCGAGGTCATCTACGCCCCGGCCGACGGCGTGCTGGTGGAGCTCGACGCGATGGCCGTCGGCGTCGCGGCCTGGCGCCTCGGCGCCGGACGTGCCCGCAAGGAGGACCAGGTCCAGGCCGGCGCCGGCGTGCGGATGCACGCCAAGCCGGGCGCCACGGTCAAGGCCGGTGAGCCGCTCATGACGCTCCTGACGGACACCCCGGAGAAGTTCGAGCGGGCCCGGGAAGCGCTGGAGCACGCCGTCGTGATTGCCCCGGAAGGCTCCCGCCCGGCGCAGCAGCTCATCATCGACCGCATCTCCTAGCAGCCGGCAGCAGCCCGTTGCCCCATCACTTGTGGTCGCTAAACCCCCGGGTTGGCGACCACAAGTGATAGGGCAAGCTGCGGCCTGCCCCGCAGTACACTGGCACGACAGCCGTCCTCCCGTTGTTTGTTAGGAAACCGTGCAGGCAATCAACGACTTCATCCTGGCCGCAGCCGGGCAACCCTGGGTACTCGTCCTGGTGTTCGCGTGCTGCGTGATTGACGGCTTCTTCCCGCCCATTCCGAGCGAATCGGTCGTCGTGGGACTCGCCGCCGTGGCCGCCACCGCCGACGTCCCCAACCCGGCGCTCCTGGCCGTGACCGCCGCTGCCGGCGCCTTCATCGGCGACAACATCGCCTACCTGATCGGCCGCAGCACCGGCACGCGGCGCTGGACCTGGATGCGCGGCCAACGAATGCAGCGGGCCTTCCGGTGGGCGGGCGCGGAACTGCGCAAACGGCCCGCCTCGCTGATCCTCGTGGCGCGCTTCGTGCCGATCGGCCGCGTCGCCGTCAACCTGACGGCCGGCGCCACACACTTCGCGCAGTCACGCTTCGTCGCGCTGACCGTCCTCTCTGCCGTCCTGTGGGCCGCCTACTCTGTCGCGATCGGCCTCTTCTTTGGCCAATGGTTTGAAGAGAACCACCTGCTGGGCGTCATCGTCGCCGTCATCTGCGCGGTCGGCCTGGGCATCCTGGTGGACGTTGTCATCAGCAAGGTCCGGGGTCCGCTTCCCGGGGACGCCGGACAGCCGGTCCCTCCGGCGGAGCCCAAAAAGACGGAGCCCTGAAACGCATCAGATTTATCCTGATGGAACGTAGCGCATCCCTGTCCGTCATGGGACACTGAAGAGCGCTTTTCGTCACTTTCCTAGGAGCAACGCCCGCGTGGAATTTATCAATGAGGCTATTCTCCATGCCGCGGGACAGTGGTGGATTTATCCGATTCTTACGATCTTCTGCTTCATCGACGGTTTCGTTCCGATTCTGCCGAGCGAAACCCTGATCGTCGCTTTGGGTGCCCTCTCTGTCACGTCCGGCCAGCCGAACATGTGGTGGGTCATGGCCGCGGCAGCCGTCGGGGCCATTGCCGGGGACAACATGGCGTACATGCTGGGCCGTCATATCGGCGTCGAACGGTTCCGCTGGATGCGCAAACCCAAGATCCACCGCGCCCTGAACTGGGCGCGCTATGAACTCGACAAGCGCGGCGCCATGTTGATCTTCACCGCACGGTACATCCCGGTGGGGCGTGTGGCCGTGAACTGGATCGCCGGCACCACCGCGTACCCGCGCCGCCGCTTCGTCGTTCTTGACGTCTTCGCCTCCGTCACCTGGGTGGCCTACTCGGCCGGCGTCGGCATCGTCGCCGGCAACTGGGTCCACGAACACCCGCTGCTCGGGGTCGGGATCGCCATCGCTTTTGCCATCGTCCTCGGCATCGTGATCGACCACCTGCTGACCTGGCTGCACCGCTGGCGCGACACCCGTGGCGCTGCCGCGGCCGCCAGCCGGGCCGCCACGCTCGCGGCAGAAGCCAAATTGGCGCACGCCCAGGCCCAGGACGCCCAGGCCCCGCACGCCCAGGTTCCGCAGACCACGGTTGGAGCTACGGAAACGGGCGCTGCGCCCGCGCACCGGCACGGCTCCGGCACCACCCCGTTGCCCGCGAAGATGGCCGCACCGGCCGACGTCGAGGCCTGATCCCACCGCCCGGACGGCGTCTGCCGTCGGACCGGCTGGTGTTGCCCGGCCTCCGACCCTAAGGTTGGAACGTGACTGAGATAATTCTTGACGCTGCCCCTGACCTCGAATTCGACCTGAAGGGCCTCCCCAAGGTTTCCCTTCACGACCACCTGGACGGCGGACTCCGTCCGGCCACCATCATTGAACTTGCCGAGGCCGTGGGACACACGCTGCCGTCCACGGATCCCGTCGCCCTGGGGGAGTGGTTCCGCGAATCCGCCGACTCCGGCTCGCTGGTCCGCTACCTCGAGACGTTCGACCACACCATCGCCGTGATGCAGACCAAGGACGGGCTCTTCCGCGTCGCCAAGGAATTCGTCGAAGACCTCGCCGACGACGGCGTTGTCTACGGTGAAGTGCGCTGGGCCCCCGAACAGCACCTGACGAAGGGCCTGAGCCTGGACGACGCCGTCGAGGCCGTGCAGGCGGGCCTTGATGCCGGCGTCGATGCCGTCGCCGAGACCGGCCGCGACATCCAGGTCGGCCAGCTCATCACCGCCATGCGCCACGCCGACCGCGGCCAGGAAATCGCCGAGCTGGCCGTCCGCCACCGCAACAACGGCGCCGTCGGCTTCGACATCGCCGGCGCTGAGGACGGCTTCCTGCCGTCCCGGTTCAAGGACGCCTTCACCTACCTGGCCGAGCATAACTTCCCGGCCACGGTCCACGCCGGCGAAGCCGCCGGACTTGAAAGCATCCAGTCCGCCCTGGTCGACGGACGCGCGCTGCGCCTGGGCCACGGCGTCCGCATCGCCGAGGACGTCACTGTTGAATTCGAGTCGGACGATGATTCGGCCGATAACAGCGGCGACGAGCTCGACGACAACATCGGCATGGTGACCCTCGGCGAGCTGGCCAGCTGGGTGCGGGACCGGGGTATCGCCCTGGAGATCTGCCCCTCCTCCAACCTGCAGACCGGCGCTGTCGCCGGCTTCGGCGAGGGCATCGAAAGCCACCCGCTGGACATGCTCTACCAGCTCGGCTTCAACGTCACCATCAACACGGACAACCGCCTCATGAGCGGCGTGACGCTCACGGACGAGTTCGAACTGCTGGTGGAGACGTTCGACTACGACCTCGACGACCTGCTGGAGCTGACGCTGAACGCAGCCGAGGCCGCCTTCCTGCCGCTCGAGGAGAAGGAAGCCCTCGTCGAATACATCAACGAGGCCTACGCCGATCTTGGCTAACAAGGACTCCAATGCGGTGGGTGCGCTGGTCGAGTGCATTGGCGAACTGCGCGCCCACTGCCCCTGGATGGGTGCCCTCACCCACGAATCCCTCGTGGAGTACCTGCTCGAGGAGGCTTACGAGGTGGCGGAAACCATCGAGACGGCCGGCGGCGACGCGGAGCTGAAGGCAGAACTGGGCGACGTCCTGCTTCAGGTGGTCCTCCACTCCCGGCTCGCCGAGGAGCGGGGGGCCTTCGGTCTCGACGACGTCGCCCGCGGCCTCACCGCCAAAATGGTCCGGCGCAACCCGCACGTGTTCCGTCCTGACGGATCCCTGCAGGAGTCCTTCCCGGCGACGGTGGAAGAAATCGTCCGCACATGGGACGCCGTCAAGCGCTCGGAGCAGGTCCTGCACTCCGGGGCTGCGGATGCGGGCGCTGAAGGCTCCCGCGTTGATCCTTCCCGCGCTGATCCCTCCCGGCTGGGGGCACTCGGGGGCGTCCCCGGCGCGCTCCCGGCGTTGGCGCGGGCGCAGAAACTGCTCGACCGCGCCGAACGGGCCGGACTGCCGGCCCCCGCCAGGCCGGTTGACGTCCCGACGTCGGAGGCGGACCTGGGGGAGTTGCTGTTCGCGATCGCGGCCTCCGCACGGGACCAGGGGCTGGACGCCGAACGCGCCCTCCGCGGCGCCAACCGCCGCTTCCAGGCGGGACGGCCAGCGGCTCCGCCGCATGAACCGTCCCGTAATCCGCCAAATGACGTCCGGGGACTGGATAGGTTTCTGTAACTTATCCCACTCTCGACTAGGCTGGGTAGCGACGAGGACGTCGGTTTTTCAGCTTGATTACCAGCTAGATTTCCCATCAGATTCCCAGCAGATCGCTTCACCCAAAGGAGCCTATCCATGGCGCTTATCGATGCCATCCACGCCCGCGAGATCCTCGATTCCCGTGGCAACCCCACCGTAGAAGTTGAAGTCCTGCTCTCGGACGGTCAGATCGGCCGCGCAGCAGTTCCCTCCGGCGCCTCCACCGGCGAGCACGAGGCCGTGGAACTCCGCGACGGCGACAAGGGCCGTTACCTCGGCAAGGGCGTCCAGAAGGCCGTCGACGCCGTTATCGACCAGATCGCCCCGGCCCTGATCGGTTTCGACGCCACGGACCAGCGCAGCATCGACCAGTCGATGATCGACCTGGACGGCACCGCCAACAAGAGCAAGCTCGGCGCCAACGCCATTCTGGGCGTGTCCCTGGCCGTCGCCAACGCCGCCGCGGCGTCCGCCGACCTGCCGCTCTACAAGTACCTGGGCGGGCCCAACGCGCACGTCCTGCCCGTACCGCTGATGAACATCCTCAACGGCGGCTCGCACGCCGACTCCGACGTCGACATCCAGGAATTCATGGTTGTCCCGCTGGGTGCCGAGACCTTCTCCGAAGGCCTGCGCTGGGGTGTTGAGGTCTACCACGCCCTCAAGGCGGTCCTGCAGGCCAAGGGCCTGTCCACCGGCCTCGGCGACGAAGGCGGCTTCGCGCCGAACCTGCCGTCCAACCGCGCCGCCCTGGACCTCATCCAGGAAGCCATCCGGAACGCCGGTTACACCCCGGGCCAGGACATCGCCCTTGCCCTGGACGTTGCCTCCTCCGAGTTCTTCAAGGACGGCGCCTACCAGTTCGAAGGCAAGACCCTCAGCTCCTCCGAGATGAGCGCCTACTACGCCGAACTCGTCGCCGACTACCCGCTGGTTTCCATCGAGGACCCGCTGGACGAAAACGACTGGGAAGGCTGGAAGACCCTCACCGACGCCATCGGCGACATGGTCCAGATCGTGGGTGACGACCTCTTCGTCACGAACCCGGAGCGACTCCAGACCGGCATCGATTCGAAGACCGCCAACTCGCTGCTGGTGAAGGTCAACCAGATCGGTTCCCTGACCGAAACCCTGGACGCCGTCTCCCTCGCCCAGCGCGCGGGTTACACCACCATCACCTCGCACCGCTCCGGCGAGACCGAGGACACCACGATCGCGGACATCGCCGTTGCCACCAACGCGGGCCAGATCAAGACCGGTGCCCCGGCCCGCTCCGAACGCGTCGCCAAGTACAACCAGCTGCTGCGCATCGAAGAGGAGCTCGACGACGCCGCACGTTACGCCGGCCGGAGCGCTTTCCCGCGTTTCAACGGCTAGTAACCGCCGGAACCGCGAACCGGTGGCTATGGTTGAAAGACCATGGCCACCGGTTCCTTTTTTGGCACTGTTCCTTATTTGGCACCGTTCCTTTTTGGCACCGTTCCTTTTTGGCGCGGTTCCGCTTCTGGCGCCGCGCCGGCGCCGCTCAGCCGGCTTTTGCCGGTGCCGGTCCGGGCCACGGGGATGAGCATTGAATAGCGCTGAATCAGCAAGCCCCAAGCCAGCCGGATCAGCGCCCGGCATTACAGGAGTGACATGGCCACCCGCCGACCCAAGGTTCCCCGGGCCACGCCTGCGGCGCCGAAGTCTCCGGATACCGGCGACGGCGGCGACGTCATCCAGGCTGATTTCGGCAACTCCCGCGGGACCCAGCCGAACCCGGCCGGCACGGCTGTTCCGGCCCCCCGCCAGCACACCGGCAACGCAGCCACCGCCCGTCCGGCTGTAACCCGCCCGGCCGCAGCGCCAGGTGCAGGAACGCCGGCGTCCGCAACCGCTCCGGGGGCTCCCCGGCCGGGTGAAGCAGCGCCGGGTGCAACAACGCCGGCGGCAGCCGGGAACAGCACTGCCCCATCCTCCGGGAAGGGCGCCGCGCCGGCGGAGGACCACCCCGTGCCGGCCAAGGCATTCTCCGGCCGCATGCTGGCGCTGCTCGTCGTTATGATTGCCATCACCATCATGCTGGCGCCCACCGTCAAGATCTTCTTCGAAAAACGTGCCGAAATCGCCGAGCTGCAGGCGGACATTGCGGCGAAACAGTCCGAGCAGAATGATCTCCGGCGCCAGGTCTCCCGGTGGCAGGATCCTAACTACGTGAAGCAACAGGCCCGCGACCGCATTAACATGGTTATGCCCGGCGAGACGGGCTACTGGGTCTTTGGCAGCGATCTTCCCGCCGGATCAACCAGTGGCGCGGCCGGTACAGGATCAGCCCAAGACCCGGCCGAGCTGCCCTGGGTGGATTCCCTCTGGGAGTCCATCCGGCGCTCGGCAACAGATTAAGAAGCGGCGCCCGCCGCAGGATTGTCCGCCGGACAAAGCCAGACAGGGCAGGAAGGTGCCGCCCCCGTGGACGAGAACCGAGTGGACGAGGCCCCCGCGGCAGCGGACCCGAGCGCACACAACCCGGCAACCCCGGATTTATCCGGCTCCGTGGCGGATTCCCGCCGGCCCTCGCCCCGCGACCTCGATGTCCTGAGCAGGCAACTAGGGCGCCCGGTGCGTGACGTCGTCGAGATCCCGGCCCGCTGCGTCTGCGGCAACCCGCTGGTGGCGGCCACTTCGCCGCGGCTGAGCAATGGCACACCGTTCCCCACCACCTTCTACCTCACGCACCCGGTCATTACCTCGGCGGTGTCACGGCTGGAGGCGGCGGGCCTGATGAACGAAATGAATGAGCGGCTCGGGGGAGACGCGGACCTCGCGGCGGACTACCGCGCCGCGCATGAGGCCTATCTGGCCTCCCGCGCGGAGATCGGTGCCCGGTCCGGCATCGGAGCTGTGCCCGAGATTGACGGCATCTCCGCCGGCGGCATGCCTACCCGCGTCAAGTGCCTGCACGTCCTGGTGGGGCATTCGCTGGCCGCCGGACCGGGCGTGAACCCGCTCGGGGACGAGGCCATCGCAGCCGTCAGCGAGTGGTGGACACCAGAGCGCTGCTATTGCGACGGCGCGTGGGACACCGGCGGCGAAGCCCCCTCCCAGGACCTCAGCCGGCACGGCCCGCAGGGGCTTCCGGAGATCGTGGGTCGGCCGGCCCCGGTCCGGAAGCCGCGCACCGAAGACCCCGGCAGCGCCGGAGACGCCGGCGCCGCCGGAACCGCCGGTTCAGCGGACGCCAGCGGGGCCGGACAGTGACCCGCGTGGCCGCCGTCGACTGCGGCACCAACTCGATCCGCCTGCTCATCGCCGATGTGGAATCGGACGGCGGTGCTCCCCGACTGGCCGACGTCGTGCGCGAAATGCGCGTCGTCCGGCTCGGCCAGGGCGTGGACGCCACGGGCGAGCTCGCACCGGAGGCCCTGGACCGGACCTTCGCCGCGGCCGCGGACTATGCCGGGCTGATCGAGAGCCACGGGGCCACCAGGGTGCGCTTCGTCGCGACCTCGGCCACACGCGACGCCCGCAACCGGCAGGACTTCGTGGACGGCATCCGCGGGCTCCTCGGCGTCGAACCCGAAGTGATCACCGGGGACGCGGAAGCCGCGCTGTCCTTCGCGGGCGCCAGCAGCGTCCTGCCCTCGCGCGGCGAGGATCCCGTCCTCGTGGTCGACCTCGGCGGCGGGAGCACCGAGTTCGTGCTGGGCAACGCCGACGGCGTCATCGCTGCCAGGTCCGTCGACGTCGGGTGCGTCCGGATGACAGAACGCCACCTGCGCAGCGACCCGCCCACAGCCGAGCAGATCGCCGCAGCGGAGGCCGACGTCGACGCTGCCCTCGATGAAGCAGCGATGACTGTTCCGCTGGACCGCAGCACCGCCGTCGTTGGTGTGGCCGGTTCGGTCACCACCATCACGGCCCACGCGCTCCGGCTGCCGGAATACTCCGCGGAGGCCATCCATGGCACCGAACTTTCGCTCGACGACGTGCGCCGGGCCTGCACCGAACTGCTCGCCATGTCCCACGCGGAGCGCGCCGCCCTGCCCTACATGCACCCCGGCCGCGTGGACGTGATCGGGGCAGGCGCCCTCGTCTGGCGGCGCGTCCTGGAACGGCTGGCCGACGCCACCGGCCACAGGGTCACGACGGCCGTCACCAGCGAACACGATATTCTTGACGGAATTGCCTTGAGTATCAGCTAGGCCGCAGGCCGGCCGCATGGCCGGCGGACGCCCGCCCGAACGGCGCCCGTTCGCACCTCCCCACCACGATCCCTCGGCGTTCCGCAGCGCCACCGCAACCGCAGCGCCACCAGCTGTCCCGCCGATAGGACCCGAATGACCAGAGCAACAGACCGGCGACGCCGGGCCGCCTCCGCGTTGATGGCCTTGGCCCTTGCGGGCGGTACCCTTGCGGCCGGCTTGACGGCCGCGCCCGCCGCGCACGCCGATGACTGGCGCAAAAAGCAATACTGGCTCGCGGAGTCCGGCATCACCAAGGCCTGGGAGGTGTCCAAGGGCGCCAACGTCAAGGTCGCCGTGATCGACAGCGGCGTGGACGGCAAACATCCCGACCTGGCCGGCGTCCTGACCGGCGGCGTCGATGTCTCCGGTGCCGGGAGCACGGACGGCCAGAAGAGCATCGGAGCGAAGCCCGAGCACGGAACCCTTGTCGCCACTATGCTCGCAGGCCGGGGCCACCAGCCCGCGAAGTCGACGGAAAAGGCGAGCCCCAGCCCCAGCCCCAGTGCCGGGCCGACCGTCGGACCGGACGGAATCGTCGGTGTGGCCCCCGAAGCGGAGCTGCTGTCCGTTTCGACGTGGCTCGGATCGGCGAACCCGGGCGGCAAGAGCGACCAGGACCAGATTCCCCAGGCCGTCCGCTGGGCTGTCGACAACGGGGCCCGCGTCATCAACATCTCCCTCGGCAGCACCTCACCGGAATGGCCGCAGAGCTGGGACGCGGCGTTCCTGTACGCCGAGCAGAACGACGTTGTGATCGTTGCCGCCGCAGGCAACCGTGGCGGCGGCAACGTCCAGGTCGGGGCCCCCGCCACCATCCCTGGTGTGCTTACCGTCGCGGGCCTGGACCGCAAGGGAAAGGCCAGCGTCGATTCCTCGTCCCAGGGGATCAGCATCGGCGTGGCGGCCCCCGCAGAAGACCTGATCGGGGGTATGCCCGGCGGCGGCTACGTGGAATGGGCGGGCACTTCCGGCGCCACCCCCATCGTCGCCGGTGTTGCCGCGCTCATCCGTTCCAAATGGCCGGACATGACGGCCAATCAGGTCATCAACAGAATCGTGAGCACCGCGAAGGATGCCGGCGCTCCGGGGAAGGACCCGCTGTACGGATTCGGGATCCTCAACGCCGAAGCTGCGCTGAAGGACGATGTGCCGGAAACCCGGGTCAATCCGCTGGGGTCGATTTCCGACTGGATCCGGGTGCACCGTCGGGGCAACCTGTCCAGCGCACCGGCCGCAGCCGCGCCGACCCCGTCCAGCGCCGCGCCCACCCTCCCGGAGCCCACTGTCCCGGTGGCGGAGGCCCCGTCCGGGCTGGACAGCGCCGTGCCGGCCATGGTGGTGCTCGGCTTCGGCGGACTGTTCCTGTGCATCGTGGGAGCCGCCTTCTTCCGGCTCCGGCGTGCGGTCCGGACGGACCCGAAGGCCGGGTCCGACAGCTCCGGAAACCCGGAAACCGGGGTGCTTGATTCCGCGGATTCCAGCGGGAAGCCGTAGTTAGTGAAGTTTTTCACAAAGTGCGGTATTCTTGGGGAATGGCATCCTCCCCTCAGCTCCAGGACCGTCCCAGGGTACTCGTCGTCGGCGGCGGGTACGTCGGCCTGTACGTAGCCCTCAAACTGCAGAAGAAGATCGCGAATGCCGGTGGCATCGTCACCCTCGTTGATCCCCTGCCCTACATGACCTACCAGCCCTTCCTCCCCGAAGTTGCCGGCGGCAACATCGAGGCACGCCACGCCGTTGTCTCGCACCGCAAGCACCTCAAGCAGACGGAACTGATCCAGGGCCGCGTCACGTCGATCGACCACGCCAGCCGCACGGCTGTTGTGGCCCCGGCCGACGGCGGCGAGACCTTCGAGGTTCCGTACTTCGACGTCGTGGTGGCCGCAGGCGCGATCACCCGCACGTTCCCGATCAAAGGGCTCGCGGACAAGGGCATCGGCCTCAAGACCATCGAGGAAGCCGTCGCCCTGCGCAACGGTGTGCTCGAGCGGATCGAAGCCGGCTCTCTGATGACCGACCCGGTGGAACGCGCCCGGGCCCTGACCTTCGTCGTCGTCGGCGGCGGCTTCGCCGGCATCGAATGCATCACCGAAATGGAAGACCTGGCCCGCGCCGCGGTCAAGAACAACCCGCGCGTCAAGCAGGAGGAAGTCCGCTTCGTCCTGGTCGAGGCCATGGGCCGGATCATGCCGGAAGTCACCGCCAACCAGGCCGAGTGGGTTGTCGAGCACCTCCGCAGCCGCGGCATCGAGGTCTTGCTCAACACCTCCCTCGACAACGCCGAGGGCTCCTTGAAGCTCATCAACCTCCCGGACAAGACCCCGGCCCAGGAATTCGAGTCGGACACCCTGGTCTGGACTGCCGGTGTGCAGGCCAACCCGATGATCCGTTCCACTGACTTCCCGCTGGAGCCCCGCGGCCGCGTGCGCGTCCTTCCGGATCTGCGCATCGCCGGGGACGAAGGCATCATCGAAAACGCTTGGGCCGCCGGCGACATTGCAGCCGTGCCGGACCTCACGGGCAGCGGGCTGCCGGACGGCACCTGCGTCCCCAACGCCCAGCACGCCCTGCGCCAGGCCAAGCGGCTTGCCAAGAACCTGTGGGCATCCCGCTGGGACAAGCCCCTCAAGGACTACAAGCACAAGAACCTGGGCGCCGTTGCCGGATTCGGCGAATGGAAGGGTGTCGCCAACCTCAACATCGTCGGCCGGATTGGTCTCAAGGGACCCCTCGCCTGGCTGGCACACCGCGGCTACCACGGCCTGGCCATGCCCACTGTGGAACGCAAGCTCCGCGTGATCTTCGGCTGGATCCTGGCGTTCTTCGTCGGCCGCGACACCACCCAGCTGGTCGATCTGGACAACCCCCGCGGTGCGTTCGTTGCCGCCGCGACGCCGGCACCCAAGCCGGCTGCGGCTCCCGCCGCACCTTCGGCTGAGAAGCCGGCGGCCGGGGCGGGCAAGGCTGCCAACAAGGAAGCCGTGTCGGCAGACTCGAAGTAGCCTGCATCACCGTTCGACGGCGGCCGTTCCCCTGTGGGGGAGCGGCCGCCGTCGCTGTTAAGCCGTCATCATCCGCCGGATCCCGTCCCGCACCCGGCGGTGCCCCGCCTAGACTTGCCCCATGACAGCTGAAAAGGACCTCCACACCCTGCTGGCCACCATGCACCCGGAACTCCGTGAGGGCGAGTTCGTCTACGTCCTCTGGCCCCACGGCAGGCCCCTCGCCGGTGCGGTCGCTGCCGCCGTCCGCGAGGCAGAGGGCCTGACCGTCGTCCTGCCGCGGGCCGAAGCCGACAGCCTCGGACTGTCCTACGACTTCGTCGGAGCATGGATCACCCTCCAGGTGCACTCCTCCCTCGAGGCCATCGGTCTGACCGCCGCCGTCAGCGCCGCCCTGACCGAGGCCAAGATCAGCTGCAACGTCCTGGCCGGCTTCCATCACGACCACATTCTGGTCCCTGTCGCGGACGCCGACCGGGCGCTAGAGGTGCTGCACGAGCTGGTCGCGGCCAGCGGGGAGCACAAGCCCGCCCCGGAACTGGTGTTGCGCAGTGAACAGCACGCGGACCGGCCTGCCGTCCTGGCCCTCACCGCAGCGGCCTTCGCGGTCTCACCGGTCACCGGGCTGCCCGTCCAGGGCGAGCCCGAGGAAGTGGCACTCCTGGCCGCGCTCTTCGAGTGCGAGGACTACCTGCCGGAGTTCAGCGTCATCGCTGAGCTCGGCGGCGAGATCGTCGGTCACGTCATCAGCACCCGTGCCTGGGCGGGGGAGCTGGCGCTATTGGGCCTGGGCCCCATCGGCGTCGTCCCGCGCCTGCAGCGGCACGGCATCGGCAGCGCGCTGATGAAGGAAACGATCGCCCGGGCCAACGCCGCGGGGGAGCGCGGCATCGCGCTGCTGGGCGATCCGGAGTACTACTCGCGGTTCGGCTTCGTGGCGTCCACCTCCCTCGGCGTGGAGGCCCCCGACCCGGCCTGGGGCGGGCATTTCCAGCTGCTGCCGCTGGCCGTCTGGCCCGGCGGCGTGAGCGGGACATTCCGCTACGCCAAGCCGTTCGGCGTCGCCTAGCCGGCGGTCCGGCGGGATACCATTGACCGGGCGCCCCAGTAGCCCAATTGGCAGAGGCAGCGGACTTAAAATCCGCGTGTTGTGGGTTCGAGTCCCACCTGGGGCACTGTTCCTGGCGCGCCCGGGTCCGGCGGCCAGATTTCCTCTATGCAACGAGTGTTATAAGGATGTGACCGTAGTCACTTTGGATCGGGCCGGAATTGCACTAGCTTGAAGTTAAATCAGGAACACCTGATCATTCGCATCAAAGGCCGTTCGCACCTTTAGATCGAGGAGATTGTAAATGACTTCACTCCCCCAGGTGGCACCCCGCATCGCTAAGCTGACCGCGCTTAGCATCGGCGTCGCCCTTCTGGCTACGGCTTGTGGTGGCTCGTCCACCCCGACGTCGACCGGATCCGCCTCTGCCAACGCCGCGGGCATCGCCTGCCCGGCACCCAGCGCTGGAGCTGGCGCCGGAACATCGGCCGCGACCAACACCGGCCAGGTTCCTGCTTCCACCACCACCACTGACACCCCGCTGAAGATCGGCTCGCTCCTGCCGACCACCGGGTCGCTGGCCTTCCTTGGCCCGCCCGAGATCGCGGGTGTCAACCTTGGCATCAAGGAAATCAACTCGGCCGGCGGTGTGCTGGGTAAGCCGGTGCAGGTCATCCACCGCGACTCCGGCGACACCAAGACCGACATCGCCACGCAGTCCACCACCGCCCTCCTGGGCCAGGGCGTCGGCGCCATCATCGGTGCCGCATCCTCCGGCGTTTCCAAGACCGTGATCAACCAGATCACCGGCGCAGGCGTCATCCAGTTCTCCCCGGCGAACACCTCGCCTGACTTCACCGACTGGGACGACAAGGGCCTCTACTGGCGCACCGCTCCCTCTGACGTGCTCCAGGGCAAGGTCCTCGGCAACTACATGGCCACCTGTGGCGCCCAGACCGTTGGCATGATCGTCCTGAACGACGCTTACGGAACAGGCCTCGCGAAGAACGTGAAGTCGGCGTTCGAGGCAGCCGGCGGCCAGGTCGTCGCAGAGGAACTCTTCAACGAAGGTGATTCCCAGTTCAGCAGCCAGGTGGACAAGGTCATCGCCGCGAAGCCGGATGCCATCGCCCTGATCACCTTTGACCAGGCCAAGAGCATCGTGCCGCTGATGACCGGCAAGGGCATCAAGCCCACGCAGCTCTTCCTCGTCGACGGCAACATGTCCGACTACAGCAAGGACTTCCAGGCCGGAACCCTGAAGGGCGCCCAGGGCACCATCCCGGGCACCTTCGCGAAGGAGGACTTCAAGAAGAAGCTCCTGGCCATCGATCCCGCGCTGAAGGACTACAGCTACGCAGGCGAATCCTACGACGCCGCAAACCTGATCGCACTGGCTTCCGAAGCCGCCAAGAGCACCAAGGGCGTCGACATCGCCAAGCAGCTCAAGGCAGTCTCGGAAGGCGGCGAAAAGTGCAGCGACTTCCCGACCTGCGTCACCCTGCTCCGCAACGGCAAGGACATCGACTACGACGGCCAGTCCGGCCCCGTAACGTTCTCCGACGCCGGTGACCCGACTGAAGCATACGTCGGCATCTACGAGTTCCAGGATGACAACACCTACAAGGCATCCAAGGAAGAGTTCGGCAAGCTCTAAGCCCACCCTTCCGTAGCCACCAGGAGACCCCCGCCCCTTGGGCGGGGGTCTTTTGCGTGCCGGGGGAGCAGTCGGGGCGGGGCGTCAGGCGCAGCGGCCTTTTGAGCGTCATAGGACTGCCCGACGGCGGGAGCCCGGCTCCGTGGTTCGACGGCCCGGCCAGAACGCTGCGCTGCATGACGCCGTCGTCGATCTGGTCAAGCGACTGCGCCGCGTGACACCGCGTCGTTTTGGGAGGGAGCGGCAGGTGGGATTAACGCTGAGGGCGACGGAGGCAGATGCTTGTGAAAGCGCCGTGGTTGCGCTGGGCCCACGGGGGCGGGGTTCCCTGCCCGAGCGTGCGAGGGGAGGGGGCCGCCGGGTGGGGCCACGGGGGCGGGGTTCCCTGCCCGAGCGTGCGAGGGAGGGGGCCGCCGGGTGGGGCCACGGGGGCGGGGTTCCCTGCCCGAGCGTGCGAGGGGAGGGGGCCGCCGGGGAGGGACGAGCGCAGGCGCCGAGCAAGCGGCTGCGGAGGCGCCCGGAGGTCACCACGGAGGCGCCCGGAGCCGCCGGGGACGGCGGGAAGCCCGGACGTTGGACCCCGGGCACGCAGAAGGGCCGCCACCGGCTGGTGACGGCCCTTCTGCTGCGGTGCTGCCGGGGGATTACTCGACGGTGTCGGCGAGGGTGCCCAGGTATAGCTGAATGACCTTCGGGTCCTTCATGAGCTCCCGGCCGGTGCCGGTGTACGCGTCCTTGCCCTGGTCCAGGACATAGCCGCGGTCGCAGATCTGCAGGCAGCGCCGGGCATTCTGTTCCACCATGATGACCGAAACGCCTGCACGGTTGATCTCGTGAACCCGGAGGAAGGTCTCATCCTGCTTGACAGGGGAGAGGCCCGCCGAGGGCTCGTCGAGCAGCAGCACGGCCGGGTCCATCATGAGGGCCCGTCCCATCGCGACCATCTGGCGTTCGCCGCCGGAGAGCGAGCCCGCGCGCTGGGCGCGCCGCTTGCCGAGTTCCGGGAACAGGCCCGTGACGAAATCGAAGCGCTCCGCAAAGTCCTTGGGCCGCTGGAACATGCCCATCTGGAGGTTTTCCTCGATGGTCAACGCGGCGAACACGTTGTTGTTTTGCGGCACAAAGCCGATGCCCCGGCTGACGAGCTTGTTGGCCTTCAGCCCGGTGATGTCCTGCCCGCGCACCACGACGGAACCCGAGTGGACCTTGACCAGGCCGAACATCGCCTTGAGCAGGGTCGACTTACCTGCGCCGTTGGGACCGATAATGCCAATCAGCTCACCCTTGCGGGCCTCGATGCTGCAGCCGTTGAGGATGTTGACGCCCGGGATGTAGCCGGCCACCAGATCGGTGACCTTGACGACCGAATCCTCGTCATGGACTGGTGTGGCGGCGGCTGCCGCGCTGGTGGCGCTCATTCTGTGTCCTTCTCTGTGCGGGTCGGCTCCTCGGCGCTGCGCCGTCCGCGCGGCGGACCGTTGCTGTCCGGGACCGCGGGCGAATCCGTTTCACCGGCGACGACGTCGAGCGAGATGATGCCGGCATTTTCGGTGCCGACGATCGATTCCTCATCGGCGACCAGTTCAGCGGCCAGCTCCTTGATGCCTTCCGAGTCACCGAGATCCACGTCGTGGTGGGCGCCCAGGTAAGCGTCGATCACGGCCGGATTCTTCATGACCTCGACCGGCGGGCCTTCGGCCACAATCTTGCCTTCGGCCATGACCACGACCCAGTCGGCGATGTGCCGCACCATGTGCATGTCGTGCTCGACGAACAGCACGGTCATGCCCTCGGCCTTGAGGTTCTTGATGTGGTCCAGCAGCGACTGCGTCAGCGCCGGGTTGACGCCTGCCATCGGCTCGTCGAGCATAACCAGCTTGGGCCGGACCATCAGCGAGCGGGCCATTTCCAGGAGCTTGCGCTGTCCGCCGGACAGGGACGCGGCGTAGTCGTCCTTCTTGGCGTCCAGCTTGAACTTCTCCAGCAGCACATTGGCTTCCTGGGTGATCTTCTTTTCCTGGCCGCCCCAGATACCCTTGAACAGGGCCTTGGACAGCCGCTCGCCGGACTGATGGGAGGCGCCGAGACGCATGTTCTCCATCACGGTGAGCTTGCCCATGACCTTGGTCAGCTGGAACGTGCGGACCATGCCCATCCGGGCCACCTTGTAGGAGGAGACCCCGGCGAGGCTGTTGCCCTCGAACTGCCACTTGCCCGTGTTGGGGGTGTCGAAGCCGGTCAGCAGATTGAACAGCGTGGTTTTGCCCGCACCGTTCGGGCCGATCAGTGCGGTGATTTTGTGCCGCGGGATTTCGAGATACTCGACGTCGACGGCGTTGATGCCGCCGAAGCTGCGGGTGACGTTTTCCGCGACCACGATCGGATCGCGCTTCTTGCAGCCGGGGGCAGCCTCGCCCGCGGCGATCGGACGCGTGTCCGTCATGTAGTCGATATTTTCCGACTCTCGGGGTTCTTCGCTCTGCGTGCTCATGCGAACGCCAGCTCCTTCTTGTTGCCGAGGACACCTTGGGGCCTGAAGATCATCAGCAGCATCAGCGCGACACCCACCAGGATGTAGCGCAGCTGGCCGGCCTGGACGGTGTTCAGCCAGGTGATGGCGCCGGATTCGATCAGGCCGTACAGGATGCCTTGAGTGAGGGACAGCACGACCCAGAAGATCATGGCGCCGACGACCGGCCCCAGCACCGTGCCCAGGCCGCCGAGCAGCAGGCAGGTGTAGAGGAAGAACGTCAGTTCGGTGCCGTAGTTCGCCGGCTGGACCGCGCCGCGGGGGAGGGTGAAGATCATGCCGGCCAGGGCGCCGAGGACACCACCGATGATCAGGGCCTGCATCTTGTAGGCGTACACGTTCTTGCCGAGCGAGCGGACGGCGTTTTCGTCTTCACGGATGCCCTTGAGGACGCGCCCCCAGGGGCTGCGCATCAGCAGCCACACCAAGGTGCAGAACAGGGCCACGACTGCCCAGGCGACTACCCGGATGAAGAAGTCGCGGTTGTTCATGCCCATGTAGGAACCCGGAGGGAACGGGTTCATCGCGTAGAAGTCACCTTCAAACGCGGCGAGGCCGTTGGCCGAACCGGTGATGGCGGTCAGCTGGTTGGTCGTGACGATGTAACGGACGATCTCCGCCGCCGCGATCGTGACGATGGCCAGGTAGTCGGCCCGCAGCCGGAGGGTGGGAATACCCAGCAGCAACGCGAAGATGGCCGAGCAGACCACGGCGATCAGAAGACCGACGAAGAACGGAACACCGAACGTCAGGGTGGAGATGGCGAAGCCGTAGGCTCCCACCGCCATGAAGCCGGCCTGGCCGAAGTTGAGCAGGCCGGCGTAGCCGAAGTGAACCGCAAGGCCGAGCGTGGCGAGGGCGTACGCCGCCGTCGTCGGGCTAAACAGTTCTCCGGCAGCGCTGGAAAAAATAAATCCGAAGTCCATGGCTGTCTCCTAACCCACGCGCTCGCGCCGGCCCAAGATGCCTTGGGGCCGGATCAGAAGGACAATAATCATGATGAACAGTGCTCCCACGTATTTAAGGTCGGCGGCGAGGCCGAACACGGTGGTCAGCTCCACGAAGATGCCGACGATGATGGAGCCGATCAGGGCGCCCCACACAGTGCCGAGGCCACCCAGCGTGACGCCGGCGAAGATGAGCAGCAGGATCTGCGAACCCATGTCGAACGTGACACCGGGCCGGTAGTACGCCCACAGGATGCCGCCGAGGGACGCGAGCATGCCGCCGGTGACCCAGACAATCCGGATGACGGAGTCGACGTCAATGCCGGAGGCCGCCGCCAGCGCCGGGTTGTCGGCGACCGCGCGGGTGGCTTTGCCGAGGCGGGTCTTGAGCAGGACGACGCCGAGGATCGCAATGACCACCGCGCTGATCACGAGGGACCAGAGGTTGTTGGGGGAGATGGAGATCGGGCCGAGCTGTATCTCCGAGCTCTGGGCGAACGGCAGCTGCTGGGTGGCGCCGCCGAAGAAGAACTGGATCACGTAGCGGACGGCCAGCGCGAGGCCGATGCTGACGATCATCATCGGAACCAGGCCGGTGCCGCGGCGCCGCAGCGGCTTCCACAAGCCCGCGTCCTGGACGTATCCGAATAGACCGCCGCCGAGCAGCGCGAGCAGGATGGCCAGCCAGAACGGAAGGTTCATGGCGTTGAAGGAGAACACCAGGACGGCGCCGAGGGTGACCATTTCACCGTGGGCGAAGTTGGTCAACCCGGTGGTGCCGAAGATCAGCGAGAGGCCAACGGAGGCAAGGGCCAGCAGAAGACCGAAGCTCAGGCCCGCCACGAGGCGGTTGATCAGGTTCTGGCCGAAATCCTGCTGCTGCACCACGATGCCTTCGCCGAAGGCGAAGATCACCGAGAGGTTGGAGGTCTGGCTGAAGGTGACTTCGCGGGGGTTTTGCTGGCCCTCCGCGAGCTGAATGCCCTCCGGGAGCGTGGATTCATCCAGCTCGACCTTGTAGGTTCCCTGGGTGGGTACCCCGATAGTCCAGGAGCCGTTGGCATTCGACGTCGCCGTTCCGGTGAAGTCGCCGTTCGTGGCGGTGATGGTGACGTCAGCGATCGGGGCGCGGTCGTCGCCGCGCAGGAAGCCGCTGATGCTGTTCTGGAACGTGGTTGCCGACGGGGATGGTGTCGGAGAGGGGCTCGTGGCCTGTGATGCCGGCGCGACGATCAGCAGTAGCGCGGCCACGGCGGCAAAAACAGCCCCCACAACTTTCAGCAGTCTGCCGCGCCGTCTCTGCGACAGGCCTCTCGGTGTGCTTCTCAAAATGAAAACCTCCACATGGGGGTGGTGTGGGTTGCGCCATTGCAACCGCTGCGAACAGTCAGGGGGACGGAGGGTGGTGCGTGGTGCGATGCGGTGGAGCGGTAAGGCTTGTGATATCCGTCACCCTGTTTGGCTTATGTTACAGCCCGCGCGGGGCAAAGAATGCCGTCGCGAGCAGGCGGAACGTCGCGATCGGGTAACAACCGTGAAGCCCGGGCGGCGGGGTGCTTTACCTGTCCTAAAGTAAACTTTTGTTGATCCGGAGTATGCCTAAACATTCCGTCGCCGCGCAGCGCCGTCCGGAGCCGGAACACGGCGGAGAGGTCACGGTTGGGTTGCGGGAGCGGCGTCCCGGGAACTATCCCTGCATGCCAGCTGTTGGAATTGGTAGCGTGTTGTAACGAGCACCGACTTGTAACGAGCCCCGACTCGTAACGAGTTCCGACAGATCACCACCGGATCAATACTCACCCCCTTATTTGGAGGACACCAGCAATGGCACTTGGCGGAAACCCAGTCTTCAACGGAAAGAACTTCCGTGGAGCCACCCAGGCACCGCCTGCCCCGCAGGCGTACGGACAGGGCCACTACGGACAGGGCCAGTACGGCCAGGTTCCGGGCCGCGCCCCGGGCCAGGTCATGGACGGCCAGGCCGGCTGGAGCGCTGCCCAGCAGGGCATGACCCAGGGCCAGCTCCAGGACATGTACAACCGGCCCGCCGCCGGCCCCGCCGACACGGGACGCATGACCTACGACGACGTCATCATGAAGACCGCGGCCTGCCTCGGCGCCGTGGTTGCCGGTGCCGCCGTCACCCTGGTGGTGGCAGAGGGCCTGGCCTACATGCTCATGATCGTCGGCGCGCTGGGCGGATTCGTCCTCGCCCTGGTCAACACCTTCAAGAAGCAGCCGTCTCCTGCGCTGATCCTGGCCTACGCAGCCCTCGAGGGTCTTTTCCTCGGCGGCCTGACGCGGATCCTGGACAACATGTACCCGGGCGTCGGCCTGCAGGCCGTGATCGGCACGCTCTCCGTGTTCGCCGTGACCCTGGTGCTCTTCCGGAGCGGCAAGGTCCGGGCCACGCCGAAGGCCATGCGCTTCTTTATGATCGCCACCATCGGCTACGCCGTCTTCGCGCTCATCAACATGGTCATGATGTGGACCGGCGCCGTCGATTCCCCGTTCGGCCTGCGCACCTCAATGGAGATCATGGGCATCCCGCTGGGCGTCTTCATCGGCGTGCTGGCGATCGGCCTGGCCGCGTTCTCGCTGATTATGGACTTCACCAGCATCGAAGCCGGCGTCCGTAGCGGCGCCCCGCAGCGCTTCTCCTGGACCGCGGCCTTCGGCCTCACGGTGACCCTGGTGTGGCTCTACGTTGAGATCATCCGCCTCCTGGCGATCCTCCGCGGCGACGAGTAACACCCGCGGCTGATTGCCGGTACCTGAGAACCAAGAAAGAGGAGCCCCGCCACACGGCGGGGCTCCTCTTTGCAGTTGTGGCGGCGCTGTGCGCCAATCTTGTGCGGTGGCGGGCGGCGGCGGTGCCGACGGCGGTAGGCGCCCGCTCAGCCCAGCCGCTCCAGCACCACGGCCATGCCCTGGCCGCCGCCGACGCACAACGTGGCCAGCCCCAGGGTCGCATCGCGTTCCCGGAGGCCGTTGAGCAGGGTGGTGGTCATCCGGGCGCCGGTCATGCCGAAAGGATGGCCCAGTGCGATGGCGCCGCCGTGGACGTTGAGCTTGTCATGATCGATCCCGAGTTCCTTGGCGCTGGCGACGACCTGCACCGCGAAGGCCTCGTTGAGTTCCACCAGGTCGATGTCCTGGATACCCAGCCCGGCCAGGTCCAGCGCCCGTCGGCTCGCCTCCACCGGGCCCATGCCCATGAGCTCGGGGGAGAGGGCGCTGACGCCGGTGGAGATAATCCGCGCCAGAGGTTCCAGCCCGAGTTCGCGCGCCCGCGAATCGCTCATCACCACGACGGCGGCCGCTCCGTCGTTCAGCGGGCAGGCGTTGCCGGCGGTGACGGTGCCCTCGGCGCGGAAGACCGGCTGCAGGGCGCTGACCGACTCCATAGTGACGCCGGCCCGCGGGGAGTCGTCCCGGTCGATCACGGTGCCGTCCCTGCGGGTGTAGGCGGTGATCTCGCGGGCATAGAATCCGGAGGCGATGGCTGCCTCGGCGCGGTTCTGGCTCAGCACGGCCCAGGCGTCCTGGTCCGCCCGGCTGATGCCGAAGCTGGTTGCGACGTTTTCGGCGGTCTGGCCCATGGCGATATAGATGTCCGGCATACGGCCGCCCAGCCGCGGATCCGTCCACGGGGTATTGGACCCCGCCCTGGCGGCGGTGCGCTGCCGGGCGGCATCAAAGAGCGGATTGTGCGTGCTGGCGTCCGTCTCTCCCGCGCCGGCCCAGTCACGGTAACGGGACACGGACTCCACTCCGGCGGCAACAAACGCGTGTCCTTCGCCGGCCTTGATGGCGTGGAAGGCCATCCGGAGCGTTTGCAGGCTGGAGGCGCAGAAGCGGTTGATCGTGGCCCCGGGAACGTTGTCCAGTCCGGCCAGGATGGTGACCACCCTGGCCATGTTGGAACCGGCTTCGCCGCTGGGCTCGGCGCAGCCCAGATAGAGATCGTCCAGGCCCCGGCCCGCGTCGTCGGCCGCGTCGAAGGACGGAATCCGGGCCAGCGCCGCGGTCACCATGGCAGTCGCGAGGTCGTCGGGCCGTTCGTCCTTCAGCGACCCTTTGAAGGCGCGTCCGATCGGGCTTCTGGCAGTGGAAACAATGACGGCTTCTGGCATGCGCCCAGCCTACGCTCCGCCTATGCCAGGCGCATCGCCCCGGCTGCCGGCCGGACGCTGAAGATCTCCGGTGGCGCGTACCCGGCCGCCGCGAAGGCAAGTCCGACGGCGGCGCGCACCTGCCGCTCGGCCGCTGCCGGGGTGAGCGCGATGGCCGAACCGCCGAAACCGCCCCCGGTCATCCGGGCGCCGACCGCGCCGGCGGAACGGGCAGCCTCGACGGCGACGTCCAGTTCCGGGCAGGAGATCTCGAAGTCGTCCCGCATCGAGGCGTGGGACGCATCCAGCAGCGGTCCGATCGCCGCCGGCCCGGCGGTTTCCAGGACCTTGACCGCCTGCAGGACCCGCTCATTTTCCGTCACCACGTGCCGCACCCGGCGGAACGTCTCCGGGTCCAGACGGCCGGCCGCCGCGTCCAGGTCGTCCGGCCCGACGTCGCGCAACGCCTTGACTCCGAGGATCCCGGCACCCCGTTCGCAGGAGGCGCGCCGGGACGCGTAGCCGCCGCCGGCGTGGGAATGCGACACCTTCGTGTCGATCACGAGCGGCACCAGCCTGGCGCTGTCGGCGTCGAACGGCACCAGCCGGATGTCCTGGCTGCGGCAGTCGAGGAAGAGGACATGCCCGGCCGCCCCGCGCAGGGACGCTGACTGGTCCATGATGCCGGTGGGGGCGCCGACGAAGTCATTTTCCGCGCGCTGGGTCGCCAGGACCATCTCCCGAGTATCCAGGCCCGCCGCGGCGAGCTCGTTGACCGCTGTGATGACGGCGCATTCGATGGCGTGGGAGGAGGACAGCCCGGCGCCGCGCGGAACGTCGGAGTCCAGCAGCAGGTCCAGTCCGCCCACGTGGAGTCCGCGCTGCTGCAGCGCCCAGAGGACCCCCAGCGGATATTTGGTCCAGCCCCTCGCCGTGCCCCGGCTGAGGGATCCGGCATCCACCGTGGTCAGTCCTTGGTTGCCGAAGGTGGACAGCAGCCTGATGGTGGAGTCCGAACGCCGGCGGACCGCCACGCGGGCGGTCCTGTTGATCGCAAACGGCAGCACGAAACCCTCGTTGTAGTCGGTGTGCTCGCCGATCAGGTTAACCCGGCCCGGGGCCTGCCACACCCCGTCCGGCGCAGCGCCGAAGACGGACTGAAACCTGGCGGCCAGCTGCCCGGCATCGAGGCGCGGCGTCATGCCGCGCCGGCTGCGGTGGCGGTCCTAAAATGGCGCGTCATGGATCCACGGTATACGCCGCGGCGCGCGGCTGGGTACGGTGGGGACCATGGACCTGCAAAGCCCCGCTTCCCCGGAATCCCCCCACAGCGCGAACTCCACCGACGGCCCCGGCCCGGACCCTTCCGTCCGGCGCTATGCCACGGGCCGGCAGTATGAGCTGCGGCGCGGTGACGCGCTCGCCGTCGTCACCGAACTGGCCGCCGGGCTGCGGCTGTACAGCCGGGGCGGCGCGGCACTGACGGAGAGTTACGGGGACGGGGAGATTTCGCCGGGCGCCGCCGGCATTACGCTGGCGCCGTGGGCCAACCGCGTGGAGGACGGCGTCTGGTACCTCAGCGGTAAGAAGCAGCAGCTGGACATCACCGAGGTGTCCCGCAACAACGCCAGCCACGGACTGCTGCGCAACGCCTCCTATGAACTGGTCGACGAATCCGAATTCTCGGTCACCCTCGAATCGGCCGTGTTCCCGCAGCACGGGTATCCCTTCCTGCTGCGCCACCGGGTGCGTTACGAACTGGCCGCGGACCTGGGCCTTGTGGTCCGGCAGCAGCTGATCAACGATTCCCAGGAGCCGGCTCCGTTCGTCCTCGGCGCCCATCCCTACCTCCGGCTTGGGGACGTGCCCAGCGAGCAGCTCACTGTCACTGTGGGTGCCCGCACAAGGCTTGTGACGGACCAGCGCCTGATCCCGCGCGGCACGGAACCCGTGAGCGGCGACTTCGACCTCCGTGGTGGGCGGCTGGTGGCCGATCTGGACCTCGATTCCGCCTACACCGACCTGGCGTTCGACGCCGGCATTGCCCGCCACACGCTGAGCGCACCGGACGGGCGCCACGTGAGCCTCTGGCAGGACGCCAGCTGCGGCTACGTCCATGTCTTCGTCACCACGCAGTTCCCGGGCAGGGCCAAGGCCGTGGCGATCGAACCGATGACCGGTCCGGCCAACGCGTTCAACAGCGGCGACGGCCTCCGCTGGCTGCCGCCGGGGGAGCGGTTCGCCATGACGTGGGGGATCAGCGCGTCCCTTGAGCCGTGAGGGACGGCAGCGTTTCCCATCCGGGCGGCGCTGGTGAATCATGGGGCTATGACCCCAGCTGACCCGGCCGCCCCGCGAGACCACTCCGACGCAGCCCGTGCTGCCACCCGTCACTCGGCCGGCGCCGCCGCCACATTCCCCGCCGGCGTCTCCACCGCACAGGTGCGGGCTGTCACGGACCGGGAAATCGACCAAGACATCCCGTACGGCGTGCGGATCGCAGCCTCGTGGTCCTGGCGCCTCGGGCTCATCATTCTTATGGCCGGCGCGCTGGTGTGGCTGCTTAGCAGGGTCAGCTTCCTCCTGATTCCGGTCATGGTTGCCGCGCTGCTGGCCGGGTTGCTGGCGCCGGTGAAGAACTGGCTCCGGCGGAACCGGGTTCCCAACGGTCTCGCGGTCGCCATCACCGTCCTGGGCTTCATCGGTGTGATCGGCGGGGCGCTGGCCCTCGTCGGCCGGCAGCTCGTAGCCGGCTTCGCCGAGCTGTGGAGCGAGGCGCTGACCGGGATCCAGAAAATCCAGGTCTGGCTCGCGGACGGCCCGCTGCACCTCTCCGCGGCCCAGATCGACCAGTACCTGAAAGAGGGCACGGCCGCCCTGCAAGACAACAGCAGCAGCATTCTCAGCGGCGCGCTCTCCTTTGGCAGCACGGCCGGGCACTTCGCGGCCGGCATGATCCTGGCGCTGTTCATCCTGATCTTCTTCCTGCTGGAAGGAGACCGCATCTGGGCCTTCCTCGTGCGGCTCCTGCCCCGGAAAGCACGCGCCGCAACCGACGGAGCCGGCCGCGTCGGCTGGGCCTCGATGGTGAGCTACGCCAGGATCCAGATGTTCGTCGCCTTCGTGGACGCAGTCGGGATCGGTGTCGGGGCCGCGATCATCGGCGTGCCCCTGGCCCTGCCGCTGGGTGTGTTGGTGTTCCTCGGCTCCTTCATCCCGATCGTCGGCGCCCTCGTGACCGGCGCCGTCGCCGTCCTGCTGGCGCTCGTTGCCAACGGCTGGGTCAACGCGCTGATCATGCTGGGGATCGTTTTGCTGGTCCAGCAGCTGGAGAGCCACATCCTCCAGCCCCTGGTGATGGGCAAGGCCGTCTCGCTGCACCCCGTGGCCGTCATCCTGGCCGTCGCCGCCGGGTCCTACCTTGCCGGAATTCCCGGGGCCCTGTTCTCTGTTCCCATCCTGGCCGTAGCAAACTCGTCGATTCGCTACATTGCCGGCAGAACGTGGGAACATGAAAGTGCGCCGGCCACCTGGGGCCAGCAGGACATTCCTGGACCTGCGTCCGGCGCGGAAATCCCCGTGGGGGACGCCCGCCTGCCGGGCGTAGCCTCCGGCCGCGGCAACGGCGCCGCACCCGACGACGGTTCCCCGGGCAGCGATGCCGGACGGGGTGCCGGGTCCACACCCTGATCCGAAGTCTGATCCGAAAAAGGAGACTAGTTCGTGAACACCCTTGAGAGCCTGCCCGTCACGCTGGACGATGTCCTGGAGGCGCAGAAGCTGCTCGACGGGATTATTACGCGGACGCCAGTTGAATCCTCCCGCGCCCTGGGCGCCATGGTGGGCGGCGAGGTCTTCCTCAAGTGCGAAAACCTGCAGCGGGCCGGGTCCTTCAAGGTCCGCGGCGCCTACGTCCGGATGGCCAAACTCTCGCCGGAGGAGAAGAAACGTGGCGTCGTCGCGGCCTCCGCCGGAAACCACGCCCAGGGTGTGGCGGTCGCGGCAAAGAGCCTGGGCATCAAAGCGCGGATCTATATGCCGCTGGGCGTCGCCCTGCCCAAACTTGCCGCCACCCGCAGTCATGGCGCCGAGGTGGTCCTGCACGGCCACAACGTCGACGAGGCCCTCGCCGAAGCGAAGCGCTATGCGGACGAGACCGGGGCCGTCTTCGTCCACCCGTTCGACGACGTCGACGTCGTTGCCGGCCAGGGCACGGTGGGACTGGAAATCCTGGAACAGGTGCCGTATGTCGACACCATCCTGATGGGCGTCGGCGGCGGCGGACTCCTCGCCGGAGTGGCCGTGGCCGTCAAGGCCAGGGCCAAGGAACTGGGCCGTGAGATCCGGATCATCGGCGTCCAGGCCGAAAACGCGGCAGCGTACCCGCCCTCCCTCGCGGCGGACGCCCTGGTTCCGCTCAAACGCGTCTCCACCATGGCCGACGGCATTGCCGTCGGCCGGCCCGGCCAGCTTCCGTTCAGCATCATCCGGGAACTCGTCGACGACGTCGTCACCGTCAGCGAGGACGCCCTGGCACGCGCGCTCATCTTCCTGCTGGAACGCGCCAAGATGGTCGTCGAGCCGGCCGGGGCAGTGGGCGTCGCGGCGCTGATGGAAGGCAAAATCGAGAACCCGGGAACCGTCGCCGTGGTGCTCTCCGGCGGCAACATCGACCCGATGCTGATGCTCAAGGTCATCCAGCGCGGCCTCTCCGCCGCGGGACGGTACATGACCGTGCGCATGATGCTGGACGACCGTCCCGGCTCACTGGCCACGATCGCCCGGATCATCGCCGAGAACGACGCCAACGTGACAGGCCTGGACCACACCCGCGTGGGCGGCTCGATCAGCATGGGCGATGTGTCCATTACCGTGAACCTGGAGACGAAAGGCCACGAACACTGCGAGAAGGTCCTCGCGGCGCTCCGGGCCGAAGGCTTCCAGCCGATTGTGGTGCACTAGGGGGCAGCGATGCTTGACTCCACCCGGAACGGCAGGCCGCGCGCCGCCGATACTACCGCCGCGCGCGCCCGCAAGGGACTGCTGGTGGTGGGATCGTTTGTCCTGGTGCTGTACGTCATCGAGATCATCAACACCCTGATGCTCCGTTCGCTCAACGGCACCTTCGGCCTGCGCCCGCGCAGCCCGGACGGGCTCCTGGACATCCTGACCTTCCCCTTGCTGCACGCCAACCTGGCACACCTGTTCTCCAACACGCTGCCGCTGATCATCTTTGGCTTCCTGGTGCTGCTGTCCGGGACCCGCGTCTTTTTCACAACCCTGGCACTGAGCTGGCTGGCCTCCGGGGTTGTGGTGTGGCTGATCGGCGGATTCAACGTCACCGTGGGGGCGTCGGGGCTGGTGTTCGGCCTCTTCGCGTTCCTGCTGGTGCGCGGTTTCTTTAACCGCAACTGGTGGCAGATCCTGCTGTCAGTGGTGTTGTTCCTGACCTACGGGGGGATCCTTTTCGGCATCCTCCCCACGGTGGCCGGCTATGTCTCGTGGCAGGCGCACCTCGGCGGGGCCGTCGGCGGCGTGCTCGCCGCCCTGCTCCTGAGCGTCCCGCGGGCAGGAGCTCCGCGCACCCGGCAGTAGCGCACTGCGCCGAAATGAACTGCGCCGAAATGAACCGCGCCGCAACGCACGACGCCGGCCCTCCCGCTAGGGGAGGACCGGCGTCGTGCGCTGCGGTGCAGCAGGTGAACAGTATTAGCCGGCGTACGGCTTGGCGGAGACGATTTCCACGGTGATGTCCTTGCCGTTCGGGGCGGTGTAGCTGAGCTTGTCGCCTTCCTTGTGGCCGACGATGGCAGCACCCAGCGGTGACTTCTCGCTGAAGACATCCAGATCCGAGTCGCCGGCAATTTCGCGGGAACCGAGCAGGAAGGTTTCCTCATCGCCGGCGATCTTGGCCACAACAATCATTCCGGGTTCGACGATTCCGTCGTCCGCCGGGGATTCGCCGACGTGGGCGTCCCGGAGCAAAGCGGTCAGCTGGCGGATGCGGGCTTCGATCTTGCCCTGCTCCTCTTTGGCCGCGTGGTAGCCGCCGTTCTCCTTGAGGTCGCCCTCCTGGCGCGCCGCCTCGATCTTCTGGACGATTTCCGCCCGGCCGGGGCCGGAGAGGTGGTCCAGCTCTGCCTTCAGGCGGTCAAAAGCTTCCTGGGTAAGCCAAGCTGCAGTTGCGCTGTTGGTGGTAGACACGGACTTCTCCTTTATGGTCAAACAAGCAAAGACCCCGCCACGGTGGCCACTTTTGGGACTCAGCAACCAGCTCAGCGGGGGAAAGGTATTGATCCATTGTAGTCAATCCTGTGGATAAACCAAAGAACCCTGCGGCGTGTATCACACCGCGTTACGGCCGCCCGGCGACCGGCGGGCCGGCTTACTGCCGCGACGCTAGTTGCCGGCGTCGGGGATCCAGCAGCTGTCGACGACGCCGGACACGGCCTGGGACTCGGTGCGCACCGTGGCCCGGTGGACCGTGGTGCGGCCGCCGTCGGAACCGGCGTCGGCGGCGTTGGGGGCGATGTCCACCACTTTCCAGCCGACGACGGCGAACTTGGAATCCAGCGCCTTGACCGAGCACTTGGCCGCGGTGGCCGGGTCCTTGGTGACTTGAAAATCGATCTCCGCCACAGTGGCGTCCGGCGTGCTGTAGCCGATGTCCTTGAAGGTGACGCTCTCGGTCGCGTTCGACGTCGATATCCAGGCCATAAAGCCCATTCCGGCCGCAAGGGCAAGGATCAGGATGGTGCGTTTGGCTTTACCGCTCAGCGTTCGCTTTTGGCCGCCGTAACGATTGGCTAGGCTGGGAGATGCCGGGGCAGGCGCGGCAGGCTGATCCTTGGAAGTCACCAGTCCAGTTTAGTGTGGATCGGGAGGGGTGTCCGCCGGTCCGGTCCGATACCCCTGCCTCAAGACCTGCCTGAAGCCCTGCCTGAAGATAGTTACCCCAAGATGAACCCCGTAGATGAAAGAGGAGCCGTCCCACGATGACAGCGTCCACCAGCCCGTCAGCGCCGCTTCGACTGCTGGCTGTCCATGCTCATCCCGACGACGAATCCAGCAAGGGCGCCGCCACGATGGCCATGTACGCCGCGGCCGGCGTCGAGGTCCTGGTGGCGACGTGCACCGACGGTTCCCGTGGCGACATCCAGAACCCGGCAGTGGCGGGGGAACCGCACCCCAAACGCGACATGGCCGGCGCGCGCCGGCTCGAGATGGAGCAGGCCGCCAAGGTCCTGGGCATCAGCCAGCGCTGGCTGGGCTTTGTGGATTCCGGGCTCCCGGAAGGCGACCCGCTGCCGCCGCTGCCAGCCGGTTCCTTCGCGACGCTGCCGCTGGAGCGGGCGGCCGCGCCGCTGGTCCGGCTGGTCCGCGAGTTCAAACCCCAAGTGGTCCTGAGCTACGACGAGAACGGCGGCTACCCGCACCCGGACCACATCATGGCGCACCGCGTCGCCGTCGAGGCCTTCGAAGCCGCGGGCGATCCGGACCGCTACCCGGGAACCGGTGAGCCCTGGGCTCCCAGCAAGCTCTACTACGACCGTGCCTTCAGCCCCGAGAGGTTCCGGGCCCTGCATTTTGCGCTGGAGGCATCCGGGCTCCAGTCCCCGTACGCCGAGCGAATCGCGGCCTGGCTGGAAGCCGACGCGGAAGGCCACACCCCGCCGGCACCCACCCACGCCACCACCACGCAGATCGAGTGCGGGGATTACTTCGAAGCCCGCGACGACGCGTTGCGGGCGCACCGCACGCAGGTGGACCCTGAGGGCTTCTTCTTCGCGGTCTCTCCGGCGATGCAACGCCGCGTGTGGCCCTGGGAGGACTACTCGCTGATTCAGTCCCGGGTCCCGGCCGACCTGCCCGAGAAGGACTTCTTCGCCGGGCTAAGATAGACCGACAGGCCATTTCTATGACGTGTAGAAGACGTTGTGGATTCAGTTCAACGCTGCTCGGCGGCCAGCCCCCGCCGGCCCGCCATTCAGCCCCATAGAAGGTCCCCACCGTGCACTCCTTGCTCCTCGCCCTGGCAACCACCCCGGCGCCCGCCCCCACGCCGTCGCTGCGCCCCGGACTGTCCCAGGACCAGGTGACCCCCGGCCTGCTGGGTTTCCTCTTGACCGCCTTCATCGTGGTGCTGACGGCCCTGCTGATTGTGGACATGGTGCGTCGCATCCGGCGGGTCCGTTACCGGGCCCAGGTGGAGGAAGAACGCGCCGCCGCCGAAGCGGATGCCGCTGACGGGCAGCCCGACGTCCGGTACGACGCCGGCCAGCCCGGCGGCCGTCCGGAAGCCAACGGCGAGGCCGGACCCGGAAACCGCTGACTGGCGCAGTGACTGTTCACGGATTCGACCTTGTTGTCTTCGACTGCGACGGTGTCCTGGTCGATTCCGAGGTGATCTCCGTCCGGGTGGACCAGTTGGTGCTCGCGGACCTCGGCTGGGCGCTGGAGCTGGAAGAGATTGTAGACCTCTTCGTCGGCCGGTCAGAGGCCGATTTCATTGCCACGGTCGAAGATCAACTGGGCATCGAACTGGGGGAGGGCTGGGACCGGAAGTACGTCCCCTGGTACCGGGCGGCGTTCGAGCGTGAGCTCACTGCGGTGGACGGTGTGGTGGAGGCGCTGGACGCGATCGTCCACCCGCACTGCGTGGCCTCCAGCGGGAGCCACGCCAAGATGCGGCGGACGCTGGGCCAAACTGGACTCTGGCACCGCTTCGAAGGCCGGATCTTCAGCGCATCGGAGGTCGCCAACGGCAAACCCGCCCCGGACCTGTTCCTGCATGCCGCCGCGACGCTTGGAGCCGCACCGGAGCGGTGCGCCGTCGTCGAAGACAGCGCCCACGGCGTCCAGGCGGCCCGGTCGGCCGGGATGCACGTCTTCGCGTACGCCGGCGGCGTGACCCCGGAGGGACGGCTGGCCGGTCCCGGGACCACCGTTTTCCATGACATGCGGCAGCTGCCCGCGCTCATTGGGGCCGGACGGCCTTGACGACGGCCGTTCGGTCCTTCGGGGCTCGGCCAGCCACGCCACGGGGAAGAGATTCCACTACGGGAGGTAATCCGGGGCTGCTTCCAGCTGGAAGTAGTCTTCCAGGGTGGCGACGTTTTTCATCTCCTGGGCGACCACCTTTCCTACGTACCGCAGATGCCACGGCTCGTAGGTGTAGCCGGTGGTGCCCTCGGCCCCCGCTGGGTAGCGGATGATGAAACCGTAAGTCCGGCTGTTATTGGCCGCCCACTTGCCGGCCGGGGTGTTTGCGAAGCAGGCCTGCAGGGCGCAGACTCCGCTGGCGTTGCCGATGTCCATCGCCAGGCCGGTCTGGTGTTCGCTGTAGCCGGGCCTGGCGGCGAGGGTATCCGCAGTCGCCTGGCCGTACTGGCGCACGTAGCTGTCGTAGAGGCTGGCCTGCTGGCTGTACGACCGGTAGCCGCTGACCGGAATGATGTTCACGCCGGCCGTTTTGGCGGCTTTGGCCAGCTGCTTGTAGGCGTCCGCGGCCTCTAACCGCAAGCGTTCGCCTTGGATCCTGACCAGCTGCCCTGGCACATACGTGGCCGGATTCAAGGGCCGGTGCTTATTAACCACCACCTGCAGGCTGGAGGCTGAGTCGATGTCGTAGGCGCCCGGGGCAACCGCCGTCGCCGATGGTCCGATCATGCCGAGCGAAAGCACCAGCGCCGCCACAGCGCCTGCCATCCTGCTGATTCCGTTGAGCATGATGGCCTCCAAGAAAGTGTCCGGGACAGATGCGGGAACTCTAACGGTCGGCAAGCGCTGAGTCGAGGGGTCACCGGCACCCCGGAGCATCAAGTTCCGGCGGATGCACAGCCCAGGCCGCGCCCCGGCCCTCGGGGACTTCAGCTCAGGACGGCGATGGCAATCGCGATGTAGTGCGCGGCGAAGGCAAAGACAGTAAGGGCATGGAACAGCTCATGGAAACCGAAGTGTGAGTAGCTGATGTTCGGCTTCTTCAGCGCGTAGAAGACGGCGCCGGTGATGTACAGGGCGCCGCCCACGCAGATCAGGACGGCGGAGGCCACGTTGGCGGCGAAGAAATCCGGCAAGTAGAACAGCGCGCCGCAGCCCAGGGCGATGTAGATCGGCACGTACAGCCAGCGCGGGGCATGGGTCCACAGCAGGCGGAACAACACGCCCAGGATGGCCCCGGACCAGATCACCCACAACAGCAGCTCGGCCTTCGGCCGGTCCAGGAGGGCCCAGGCCAGCGGCGTGTAGCTTCCGGCGATCACCAGCATGATGTTCGTATGGTCCAGCCGCTTCAGCACGATCTTGACGCCGGGGGACCAGTTCCCGCGGTGGTAGATGGCGCTGACGCCGAACAACAGCACCCCGGTGAAGGCATAGATGGCGCAGGCGATCTTCAGGTCCGGCGTCGGCGCAAGAATCACCAGCACCAGACCGGCGGCCAGCGCCAGCGGAGCCGTCACGGTGTGGATCCAGCCGCGCCATTTCGGCTTGATCATCAGGAGTTCCGCCAGCCGGACCGCCGCGTCGTCCATCGGGCCGGTTTTACGGTCCGCAGGCTGCTCCGGCCGGGGCTCGGGGGTGTGGCTTTCCATGCCGCAATAATAACCTACGGCCCAGTAAGTTACCCGCGAGTAACAAGGGGTGCTAGCAGGAATGCTGACGTCCCTGGGCTCCGGCCTGCGCTCCGGCAGGTAGCCTAGGATGTGCACAAGAGTCGTACTTCAAGGAAGCCAGGTGAATCTCCGGATGGAAATGCCCGGGTTCCTCTATGGCTTCTACGAGCGCAAACTCCAGCATTCCCTGGACCCGGAGCGTATCCCGAAGCACATCGGCGTGATGGTGGACGGCAACCGCCGCTGGGCCCGGCAGTTCAACGCGCCGACCAGCCAGGGACACCAGGCCGGGGCCGACAAGATCCACGAGTTCCTCGGCTGGTGCCAGGAACTCGGTGTCAAAGTTGTCACCCTCTACATGCTCTCCACGGACAACATGAACCGCTCGGGCGAAGAACTTGACCTGCTCATGGGGATCATCGCCAACACCCTGGACAGGCTGGACGAGGACGCCGAAATCTCGGTTCACGCCATGGGCGCCCCGGAACTGCTTCCGGACTACCTCGCCGAGCGGCTGAACAAACTCACGGCCCGCACGCCCGCGCACGAAAAGCTGCACGTCAACGTCGCCGTCGGCTACGGCGGGCGCCGCGAAATCGTCGACGCCGTCCGCGAACTGCTGCACGATGCCGTCGCACGCAATGCGGACATCGGGAAACTGGCCGACGGGCTGAGCGTCGACGACATCTCACGTTTCCTCTACACCCGAGGCCAGCCCGATCCGGACCTCGTGATCCGCACTTCCGGGGAGCAGCGGCTCTCCGGTTTCCTGATGTGGCAAAGCGCCTACAGCGAGTTCTATTTCTGCGAAGCCTTGTGGCCCGCGTTCCGGAAAGTGGACTTCCTCCGGGCCCTCCGGGACTACGCCGGCCGGCAGCGCCGCTACGGCTCCTGAAGCGTCAACTGCTGTTCACACGATGGCAACAAGAATCGCCGAGAAATAGCCGCGGAAACGCCGCACCCCGGACGTACGTTAATCCCATCAGCAGGCAAACCGCCGGCTGATCGGGGAGGCCAGTACATGGAGCGGAAGTCCGCACCGGGTGTATGGGAGGCCGCGTCCGGCCTCGTGGCCGAGCCGCCTCACCAATAACAATTCCGGGCATGCGCCCCGGGGCTGGAGTCGATGTGGCTATTTCTGAACAACTGCCCGACGTCGTGACCGACCAGGGACAGAAAGCTACCTCTCGCGCCAAGCGAGCCACCTCAAAGACCGGTGCAGCGGACAGTGACGCTGCAGCCGGTCTTGCTGTTTCCGGGGAAGGGACAGCAAACAAGGAAACGGGCCGCAGCTTCGTGATCGACACCTCGGTGCTGCTCTCGGACCCGCGGGCACTGCTGCGGTTCGCGGAGCATGAAGTGATCCTGCCGATCGTCGTCATCACCGAACTCGAAGGCAAGCGGCACGACCCCGAGCTGGGCTATTTCGCCCGCAAAGCGCTCAGGCTCCTCGATGACCTGCGGGTGGAGCACGACGGACTGGACCGCCCCATCCCGCTTGGCCACGACGGCGGCACGCTCATGGTGGAGCTGAACCACATCTCCGCCGAAGTGCTTCCGGCCGGCTTCCGTGGCGGGGACAACGACAGCCGGATCCTCGCCGTCGCGAAAAACCTCGCCAACGAGGGCCGCGACGTCACGGTGGTCTCCAAGGACCTCCCGATGCGCGTCAAGGCCTCGGCCATGGGGCTCCAGGCCGACGAGTACCGCAACGAACTGGTCAAGGACTCGGGCTGGACCGGCGTCGCGGAAATTGACGCCACCGAGGAGGAGGTTTCCACCCTCTACGGCCATGAACCGGTCTTCATCCCGGAAGCGGCCGAGCTGCCGACGAACACCGGCCTGGTGATCCTCTCCCAGCGGGGATCAGCGCTGGGCAGGGTGGGCGCCGACAAACAGGTCCGCCTCGTCAAGGGCGACCGCGACGTCTTCGGGCTCCACGGCCGCTCGGCCGAGCAGCGGCTCGCGATCGACCTGCTGATGGACCCGTCGGTCGGCATCGTGTCCCTCGGCGGCCGGGCCGGCACGGGCAAGTCCGCGCTGGCCCTGTGCGCCGGTCTTGAGGCCGTCCTGGAGCGCCGGGAACACCGCAAGGTGATCGTCTTCCGGCCCCTCTACGCGGTGGGCGGCCAGGAGCTCGGCTACTTGCCGGGATCCGAGGCGGAGAAAATGAACCCGTGGGCGCAGGCGGTCTTCGACACGCTCGGCGCGCTGGTCAGCCAGGAAGTGGTCGAGGAGGTGATGGACCGCGGCATGCTCGAAGTCATGCCGCTCACGCACATCCGCGGCCGTTCACTCCATGACGCTTTCGTGATCGTGGACGAGGCCCAGTCGCTGGAGAAGAACGTCCTGCTCACGGTGATGAGCCGGATCGGGCAGAACTCGAAGATCGTCCTGACCCACGACGTCGCCCAGCGCGACAACCTCCGCGTCGGCCGGCATGACGGCGTTGCCGCCGTCGTCGAGACGCTCAAGGGGCATCCGCTCTTCGGCCATGTCACCCTCACCCGCTCGGAGCGCTCGCCGATCGCGGCGCTCGTGACGGATTTGCTCGAAGGGGCGGAGATCTAGCTCGTCGGCGGCTTCGCAGGGCGGCGGGAGAGTCACCTACGCGGGGCGGCGGCGTCCCGCCGTCGCTTAGACACCTCCCGCCGCTTCGCTGCGGTCGCTGGGCGACCTACGCTTCGCTTTGGTCGGCGATGCGCTCCTTTGCGGGACACCGCCGCCACGCTTGCGGGTCGCTTCTGCAGTCGTAGCGCTGGGCGACCTCAGCCCCGTTCGCCTTTGGATTCTTACTGTCCCAGGACGGTGCCTTGGACTGCTGTGACGGGGATGGGGCCGAAGTCCCGGGAGTCTACTGAGGATTCGCGGTTGTCGCCGAGGACGAAGAGCTGGCCGGCCGGTACCGTCACGGTGCCGAAGTAGACGCCGTCGATGGTGCGCTGGTCGACGAAGGGTTCTGTGGCTTCGGCTCCGTCCACGAAGAGCACCCCGTCCCGGATGGCGACGGTCTGGCCCTCGGTTGCCACGACGCGTTTGAGCAGCACGGCTTCGTTGGGCATCTCGCCGTCGTCCGGTCCCTTGAAGACGACCAGCTGGCCGGGCTGGACCCCGGCCAGGCGCGGGCCTGCCTTGTTAAGCCAGACGATGCCGCCGGCCGCGACGGTCGGTTCCATGCTTTCCGAGCTGACCGTGATCGGTTCGACCACCCAGAGCCGGAGCGCCAGCAGTCCGCCCAGGAAAAGGGCAGCGCCGGCCATGGTGCGCTTCTGCACCGGGTTCAGCCCTGCACTGGATCCCAGACGGCCGGGGCCGCCGTGATCGGATCGTTCGGGTCCGCGTCGTTGGCGCCGAGCCCCACCCGGAACTGAAGCATCATGGAATGGTCCTCGTGCGTCAGGTTGTGGCAGTGGAGCATGTATCGTCCACGGTGGGGCCCGAAGTGGACCAGTAAGCGCACGGTTTCGTTCTCGCCGACGTACACCACGTCCTTGGGGCCCTTCTCGTACGCGAACGGGGGCCTGCCGTTGCGGCTGAGAACCTGGAAGTCCACAAGATGCATGTGCATGGGATGGAACCAGCCCCCGGAGCCGTTCTCCAGCTCCCAGATTTCCACGGCGTCCAGGGCCGGATCTGCCATCACCCGCTTGAATCCGCTGGCGATGACCTCCTCCCAGGTCAGGTCGTCGATCATCCAGATATTGGTGTCGTCGTCGTGCTTGATCCGGAACCTGCGGGTCTTGATGGCATCGGTGGCTTTGAGGTCCATGGGATGGCTGGTAGCCAGCGTGGTCGGGATCGAGTTCCACGTGGGGTCCGACGTGTTGACGGGGTCCGCCACGACGTCGAACCGCATGATCTTTCCGGTGTTGTCAAAATCGCGGTTGTTGGCGTTTGACGAATTGCGCAGTTCGATTCGGGTGCCCGCGGCGTACTTGCGGAAGTCAATCAGGACCTCGTAACGCTCGGCGCCGCCGTGGCGCCAGGACCCGACCGTCTGCGCCACGGGCACCAGCCCGGCATCGGTGGCCACCACGGTGACCGGGTCCCCGGTGCTGAGCTTGAAGTTGTACGACCGGGACACCGAGGCGTTCAGGATCCGGAAGCGGTAGACCCGCTTCTGGACCTTCATGACCGGCCAGGGCTTGCCGTTGACCAGGATGATGTCGCCCCACAGGCCCGAGTGCTGGCGGTCGTCAAAGCCCAGTGCGCCGTTGGCCGCGAACATGGCGTCGCTAATGGTGAGGGGCACGTCGAATTGGCCCTGCGGCAGCAGGCCTTTCTCGACCGGATCGCTGATCAGGTACTGACCGGCCAGCCCCGAGTAGACGTTCTGCGCTGTGAAGTGCACCGCGTGATCGTGGTACCAGAGGGATCTCGCCGGTTGGAAATTCGGATAGTGGTACTCCTTGTAAAACCCGGGCAACGTGAGGTCATTCGCATAACCGTCGTACTGCGGAAGCGACGCGGAGCCGTGCAGATGTGTTGAGGTGGGGAGGGCATACCCGAGCGTCGGATGCTTGGCCGGCAGCTGGTTGCGGACGCGCACGATGGCCCGGGTTCCCCTGTCGATCCGGATGGTGGGGCCGGGGAAGATGCCGTTGTAGCCCAGGATGGGCGTGGTCAGGCGGGACAGGATCTTTGCGCTGCCCAGCCGTTGGGTCATGGTGTAGTGGCGGGTGGTGACGCCGTCGGCGTCGACGGTTGTCTGGTAGGCCAGCGGCGGGGGGATGGTGAGCGGTGTCCCGTAGGGACGCGGCATGTCGCTGTCACTGAGTTTGCTGGCAGACTTCGCGCTGACGCCGGAGAGGGGCACGGTCACGATGCCCGCCCCGACCACTCCGACTCCGCCAAGGATGAGTGCTTGCCGCCGTGTAAGGGACATGTTGACCAGTTTCCTTTCAACATCGGTAATTCTTCCGACAGCATGGGCGGGGGAACTTGGAAAAACCTAAGGACGTGACAGCTGCTAGGGGGTGTGGTGGGACAGGCCCAGCGACAAGCGGGAGCCGCCGGGGCCGTCCAGGACCAGGGCGATGGCCCTGTCCGGGACTTCGAAGATCAGGGTGGCGCCGGCAGTCGTGCCTTGCGTGAGGTCCACGACAGGCGGTGATTCCCAGAGCGGCCGGAACCGCTCCCGGCCCAGCCCGGAGATGCTGAAGTCGCCGGTATCCAGCCGCAGGCCGCCGGGCTCCAACGCCGTGATCCGGACCAGGACCCGGACCCTGTGGCTGCCGTCCGCCGGGGCGCCGTCCAGTGCGTCGTCGTTGTCCTCCGGTTCCCAGCCGTCGTCCTCGACCGGGACGATCTCGCCGATGCTAGCCATTCCGCCGGGGATGGAGGCCGAAGCGCCCAGGGGAACGCTCGGTTCGGGCTGCGCCGTGAGGAACAGGTATGTAAGGGCAAGTCCGATGAGGCCCAGCAGGGCGACGGGAATCAGCACCAGACGCCGTCGTCTGGCGCTGGGTGTGGGCGTGGCTTCCAGCTCGGTGGCGGACATGCGGCCAGTCAAGCCCGCCCGGCTTGGGAAAAGCCGGTGCCGGTGGTTCTAGGGGTACTCAGCCAGGTCTACGTCCCGATGCCCAGGAATTCCGCCGTGGCATGGTGGCCGGCAACCTGCAGCCGCCAGTCGGGGCGGTTGAAGGTTGCGGGGGTCAGGCGGACGTTTTGGACTTCCTGGCGTTTGCCGCCCCAGGCCGCGCGGGTGACGCCGTTCAGTTCGTATCCAAGGGAACGCGAGACGCCGAGGGACTGCTGGTTCCAGGCTGCCGCTTCGGATTCCGCGGCCTCCGCGCCAAGCCAGTCAAAGGCATAGAGGGCGACGGCGGCCCGCATCTCCTTGCCAAATCCCCGGCCGTGCACGCTCTGCCGGAGCCACGAGCCCGTGCTGACGGTTTTCAGGGTGGCGAAGTCCTTTGCCGCGACATCCTGGCAGCCGATGAACGCGCCGTCGTGCCAGATGCCCAGCAGCAGCGTCCATTCCTGCGGCGACATGTTCCCGCGGCACCGCCAGTACCACTGCGCCATGTTCGGGCCGAGTTCGCCCGCCGGGGCCTCCGCCCACGGCCGGCTGAAGGGGCTGTGCCCGGGTTCGTGGATGCCGCTCATGGCCGCCTCTGCCGCCGCCGGGATCTCCTCGTCACGGATGGGCCGCAGGACCAGGCGGGGTGTGGTCAGGGTGAGGCCGAAGGGCGGCCAGTAGGCGGCGAGCTCAGTCATTTGGGAAGCCTAGCCGAGCGGGGAACTCCCAGCGAGTCACACGCCCGGTCAGCCGGCGGGGAGTTCCCAGCTGATGTGCCGGCGGACATCCGTCAGGTTCATGGACTCGGCGAGGAACAGGTCATCCAGCATGTATTCGTCCACGGCCAGGATCCGGAGCCAGTGCCCGTAGACGTCCGTCCCGTCATCTTTCTGCCCGCCCTCCAGCCACCGGCTCGCGACACATACGCCCGTGCCGGCGTCGATCCTCACGAGCGTGCGGCCCGGCCGGCACAGCGGCGCGCCGGGGTCGCTGGGGCGGTATCCGGGGTTCGGTGTCACGGTGGCTTCCAGGGCGGGACGGCCCTCGTGGACGACGTCGGTGATGGTGCCCAGTTCCACGGGGTTGGCGTTGGGGAACTCGAGGGGCACGGGGGCGTTGCCAGCCAGTTCCACGGGGTCCAGCGCGGCGGCGAAGCGCCCGTTGCCGAATCCGGGTTCGCCGTATGCTGCCTCGGGCCGGCGGCGGACCAGCCCGTGGTCGTCGTAGACCGGGGTGACGAGGTGGGGCGGCAGCAGCCAGGTTTTCCGGGTGGAGCGGGTGTAGAACACGTCACGGGAATCATTGATTCCGGTGGTGCTTTGCAGGACCAGCCCGTCCGCGGTTTCCAGCCGCAGGGCTCCCGGACGGCGCAGCCACGCGCGGACCCGGTCCGGATCCGGTGCTGCTCCCGGAGAACCTGGTTCGGCGGCGAGTGGCCGGTCCAGGTACTCAAAGCGCAGCGAATGCCACTTCCACGGTGAGGAGCGGCACAGGTCCCGGAAGGCGGCCGCCTGTTCCGCGGCGTCCCGGGGCGGGCGCGGCTCGCGCCGGTTCGAGGTGTCCCATGCGGCCATATCCACAGTTTACGCGCGGGCCCTGCTCCGGCGGCCGGAATTTCCAGTAGCATCCGAGGGTGATCCAACGACTCGGCGCACTGGGTGAAGCGACCCCGCTGGCCTTCTGGCTGGTGCTGCTGGCGTGCGCCTATCTGGCGGTCGTGGCCGTACGGCTCACGGTGATTGACGTCCGGCACCATCTGCTGCCGGACCGGATCGTCTTTCCGTCCTACGCCGTCGCCGGAGTGCTGCTCCTGGGCGCCGCGGCGGTCCACACTGTGTCGGGGACCGCTTCGGCAACGCTGCCCGACGGCGGCGCGGGGCTCTTCGGGGTCCCCGGGCTCCGCGTTGTGGCCGGGGGAGCGGCGCTGTGGCTCTTCTACTTCCTGCTGCGGGCCGTCTATCCGCCGGGGATGGGGTTCGGCGACGTAAAGCTGGCGGGCGTCCTGGGCATGTACCTGGGCTTCCTTGGCTGGCCGCACGTCTTCGCGGGGACGTTCGCCGCGTTCCTCTTCGGCGGGCTGTGGAGCCTGGCACTCCTGGCCACGCGGCGCGGCACCCTGAAATCAAGCATCCCTTTCGGGCCGTTTATGCTGGCCGGCACCGCCGCTGCCATGCTCCTGCTCCCGGCGTCCTGAAGCGCGGCCCGGACCCCGGTGCACTGTCCCGGCGCACCTTGGCTAGGCTGGCCGGATGGCTACCCCCGATTTCATTCTCAAGCTCCGCGCCAGGATCGGCCACGAGGCCCTTTGGATCCCCGGTGCCCGGGCCGTCGTGTTCGACGACGCCGGCCGGGTCCTGCTCGGCCAGCGGGCGGACAACGGCCAGTGGGGTCTGATCACCGGGATTCTGGAGCCCGGGGAAGAGCCTGCGGCGGGCCTGCTGCGGGAAGTCCTGGAGGAGACCGGGGTCGTTGCCGCCGCCGAACGGCTCGTCTCGGTGGACGCCGTCGGACCCACCATGTATCCGAACGGGGACGTGTGCCACTTCCTGACCCTCGAGTTCCGCTGCCGCTATGTCTCCGGGGAGGCGCGGGTCAACGACGACGAATCCCTCGCAGTGGGCTGGTTCGGCCCGGAGGAGTTCCCGGAGCTGATGACCGGGCATCTGGAGAGCATAGAACGTGCGCGGCAGGCAGACGGCGCCGCCCACTTCCGGCGCTGAGGGCCAACCGCGGGAACACTTACGGGCACGCCGCACCCTCCGGAGGCGGGCTTCGCGCCTTTTTTGTCAGTGCCCCGGCATAAGCTGCTCCTGTCCAGCCAGCCGCTGGATAAAAGTTGGCCCGGGTGCGCCCGGACCGGAAATGGGGCAGCATGACAGATTCCGCGCTGACGCACATTTACGTCCTCCTGGACCGCTCCGGGTCCATGAGCACCATCGCAGACGATACCGTGGGCGGCTTTGCCGCGTTCGTCCGTGAGCAGCAGTCCGTTCCGGGCCGCTGCCGGCTCTCGCTGGCCCAGTTCGACGATAGCTACGAGCGGGTCTATGCCTCGGTGGACATCCAGGATGTGCCTGCCCTTGACCTGCAGCCGCGCGGCAGTACCGCGCTGCACGATGCCATGATCCGGCTGATCGGCGAGGCCGGCGCGGAGCTGGCCGCACTCCCGGAGGACCAGCGCCCCGGCACGGTGCTTGTGGCTGTCCTGACCGACGGCCACGAGAACTCCTCACGGGAGGCCACGGGCGCCATGGTTAAGGAGCTGGTCGAACGGCAGCAGAGCCAGTGGGGCTGGCAGTTCACGTACCTGGGCGCCAACCAGGACGCCGTGCTGACCGCTCACGGGCTCGGAATCCGGGCCGAGGACGCCCTGACGTACGCCGCCGGAAACGTGGATGCGGCCTTCCACGTCCAGTCGGCCAAGACGCGGCGGTTGAGGGAAGCGCGGATCGGCGGGGCGAGCCTTGCCGACGCCGCCGCCGCGGCGGCCTACACGGCGGACGAACGGGACGCAGCCGGGGGAGGGACCCCGGCGCCCTGAGCCGGCGCAGGCAGCAACGGAAACGGCGGCCGGCGCCTTTCGCGGGAAAGGTTCCGGCCGCCGTCGGACGCTACCGCGCCGGGAAGGCGCGGCGGCTGGGCGCGGGTGTCAGGCCTTGTGCGGGGGACGGGTCATGGACATCACGTCCAGGGCCGTGTCCAGCTGCTCCTCGGTCAGTTCGCCGCGGTCCAGGAAGCCCATTGCCACCACGGTTTCGCGGATGGTGAGGCCCTCGGCGACGGACTTCTTGGCGATCTTCGCGGCGTTTTCGTAGCCGATGAACTTGTTCAGCGGGGTGACGATGGACGGCGAGGCCTCGGCGAGGAAGCGGGCGCGCTCGACGTTGGCGGTGATGCCGTCAATCATCTTGTCCGCCATGACGCGGCTGGTGTTGGCCAGCAGGCGCGTGGATTCGAGCAGGTTGGCGGCCATCACGGGGATGCCGACGTTGAGCTCGAAGGCTCCGTTGGTGCCGGACCAGGCGATGGCCGTGTCGTTGCCGATTACCTGGGCGCAGACCATGATGGAGGCTTCGCAGATGACCGGATTGACCTTGCCGGGCATAATCGAGGAGCCCGGCTGCAGGTCAGGGATCGCGATTTCGCCGAGGCCGGTGTTGGGGCCGGAGCCCATCCAGCGCAGGTCGTTGTTGATCTTCATGAACGAGATCGCGATGTTGCGCAGCTGGCTGGAGGCCTCGATCAGGCCGTCACGGTTCGCCTGTGCCTCGAAGTGGTCGCGGGCCTCGGTCAGCGGCAGGCCGGTGTCGGCGGCCAGCAGTTCAATGACACGCTCCGGGAAACCGGCGGGGGTGTTGATGCCGGTGCCGACCGCGGTGCCGCCCAGCGGAACTTCCGCGACGCGGGGGAGGGCGGCATTGATGCGCTCGACGCCGTATCGGACCTGCGCCGCGTACCCGCCGAACTCCTGGCCCAATGTCACCGGCGTGGCATCCATCAGGTGCGTGCGGCCGGACTTGACGACGTCCTTGAACTCGACGGCCTTGCGCTCCAGGGACTCCGCGAGGTAGCCCAGTGCCGGGATGAGGTCGTTGATCAGGGCGGACGTGGCGGCCACGTGGACGGAAGTGGGGAAGACGTCGTTGGAGGACTGCGAGGCGTTGACGTGGTCGTTCGGGTGGACCACCTTGTCGCTGCCGCCGGCCTTGAGCGCGCGGGTGGCCAGTTCGGCGAGGACCTCGTTGGTGTTCATGTTGGACGAGGTGCCCGAACCGGTCTGGAACACGTCGATCGGGAAGTCGCCGTCGTACTTTCCGGTCGCGACCTCATCGGCGGCGTCCGCGATCGCCTGGGCGAGCTCGCCGTCGAGCACTCCCAGTTCTGCGTTGGCCTGGGCCGCGGCCTTCTTGACCCGGGCGAGGGCTTCGATGTGGGCGCGTTCCAGTGTCTTACCGGAGATGGGGAAGTTCTCGACAGCACGCTGCGTCTGGGCGCGGTACAGGGCGTTCACGGGGACGCGGACTTCGCCCATCGTGTCGTGTTCAATGCGGAACTCTTTGGTGTTCAACTCTTCTGTGGAAGTCATGGGGCTAGCTTATTGGGCGGAGGCGTTCCACCGAAAACCGTGAACGGCTTGCTACCCGCGCTGCAGGACGCTAGAGCTCGCCGATTCCGGACACGAGGTCCGCCCTGCCCTCGGCCAGGCTGTAGGCCAGGCCGATCACTGCCGCCCGGCCGCCGCCGACGGCATCGGAAATGACCCGCGAGCTGTCTACGAGCCGCTGCGACGTCTGTTTGACGTTCTCGACCACCATGTCGTTGACGTCGTGCTGGTTGTTGCGCAGCGAGGTCAGTACGGACGGTGTGATGCGCTCGACGAGGCTGCGCATGAAGCCGACGGGCATCTGTCCGGTCTCCACGGCGTTCTTGGTGGCCGTGACCGCTCCGCAGCTGTCGTGCCCGAGGACTACGATCAGCGGCACGCCAAGGACGCTGACGCTGTATTCGAGGGAACCGAGCACTGCGTCGTCGATCACCTGGCCTGCGGTGCGGACCACGAAGGCGTCCCCGAGGCCGAGGTCGAAGATAATTTCAGCGGCGAGCCGGGAATCCGAACAGCCGAAGATCACCGCGAACGGATGCTGGTTTTCCACGAGTGAGGAGCGTCGGGACGCGTCCTGGTTCGGATGGGACGATGCGCCGGACACGAAGCGTTCGTTGCCTTCGCGGAGGCGGCGCCAGGCAAGTGCTGGGGTGAGATAGGTGGCCACGGCCCCTACTTTACGGCGAAGTGGCGGCGGAAGGTGAAACTGTTGCGACCGCCGTGCTCCCGGGTGACGCGCCGGCTTTGGTGTCCAGGGCTTTCACGACCGCGGTTGCCAGCGTCGTGAATTCATCCAGCTGGGCGGAGCCTGTCAGGATGACGGTGGTCCCTCCGGCGTCGACAAGCACCATGCTCTTCTCGCCCTTGCCGGTGTCGCGGAGTTCCCAGTCCCGGCCGCCGGCGCTGCGGCTACCGGTGACGGGCGCGCTCTTGACCTGCTGGAGCAGCCAGGTGGGATTGGCCTGCCGGGTCTGGACCATTCCGATGAAGGCTTCCTTGGGGGTGAGGTAGCCCACCTCCCAGGTGGGGACGCCGCTGCCCGTGCCGGATTCCCAGCGGGCGTAATTGGCACGGAATGTTTCGCCGGTTTCCGGGGCCGCGGGTGTGAATCCCGCCACATCCGCGGCGTTCCGTGCCACGGCGCTGACGTTGATGTCCGGCCGGTAGCCGTCGGACTTGGGTGAGGGGTTCATCAGAACGATCGGCAGGAAAGTGGCGATGCTCAGGACCAGCGCAATGATCATCCCGATCACCGAGGCATTCGCACGTTTGGCCGCTCCGGCGGTCAGGACGGGCTTGACGGGCGGTTGGCCGGGGGCTTCCGTGCCGGTGGTCCCGGCAGGGGAGGCTGGGGCTGCGGGGGGCGTTTCCTGCAATTCACTCACCCCTCTATAGTCGCCCATTCCGGGCCGATCTCACATTCGGTGGTGCCGGGCGGGGCAGTGCCTGCCGTTTCACGGATTGGTCATTCCAAGACGCAGCTTTTCGCCGCGACTATGATCAGTAGCAGACGAGATCACTAACCAACGAATCACCGCGACGGATCGACCTGTCCGTGCGGCTTCAATGATCGCCACTCGAAGAAGAGGTTCACGTGACACCAGCGCCAATGACCCAGAAGTACTCCACGCTTTCCCCGTCTCTCGCCGTCGGCATCGACGAGCCGGACCGCAACCTCGCTCTGGAACTGGTCCGCGTCACCGAAGCCGCCGCCATCGCCGGCGGTCACTGGGTGGGGTTCGGGGACAAGAACAAGGCCGACGGCGCCGCCGTCGACGCCATGCGCTCCTTCCTCCAGACTGTCCACTTCAACGGTGTTGTGGTGATCGGTGAAGGTGAAAAGGACGAAGCCCCGATGCTCTTCAACGGGGAGCGCGTCGGCGACGGCACCGGCCCCGAGTGCGACGTCGCCGTCGACCCGATCGACGGAACCCGCCTGACCGCGCTGGGCATCAACAACGCCCTGGCCGTCCTCGCCGTCGCCGAGCGCGGCTCCATGTTCGACCCTTCCGCGGTCTTCTACATGGAAAAGCTCGTCACCGGCCCGGAAGCCGCCGACATGGTTGACCTGCGCCTGCCGGTCAAGCAGAACCTGCACCTGATCGCCAAGGCCAAGGGCGTCAAAGTCAACCAGCTCAACGTGATGATCCTGGACCGCGACCGGCACCGCCCGCTCGTGGAGGAGATCCGCGAGGCCGGTGCCCGGACCAAGTTCATCATGGACGGCGACGTCGCCGGCGCCATCGCCGCGGCCCGCTCCGGTACCGGGGTGGACGCCCTGATGGGCATCGGCGGAACGCCGGAAGGCATCGTCGCTGCCTGCGCCATCAAGTCCCTGGGCGGCGTGATCCAGGGCCGGCTGTGGCCCACCAGCGACGAAGAGAAGCAGAAGGCGATCGACGCCGGCCACGACCTGGACCGCGTGCTCTCCACCAACGATCTCGTCTCCAGCGACAACTGCTACTTCGCGGCCACGGGCATCACCGACGGCGACCTGCTCAAGGGCGTGCGCTACTCGAAGGACAAGGTCCTCACCCAGTCCATCGTGATGCGTTCCAAGTCCGGCACCATCCGCTTCGTTGATGGCGAGCACCAGGCCAGCAAGTGGGAGGGCTACGCCCGCAAGGGCTAGCATCCGCAGCACGAGCCAGAACATCCGGATCCCGGGGTGCGTTTCGCGCCCCGGGATCTGCTGTTTCCGGGCTAGTTTGCGGGATGGCCAGGCTGGCCGCGCTGGCCGCGACCGGGTCCAGCGGGGGACATGCCCAGTGGTCGGGTCCGGGATTGGACATAGTGGGGCTATGTCCATCCGCCATGTCCAGCGCGGGGCATGCCCAGCGGGGGAGGGATGCCCAGAGCTGGGTCCAGCGGGGGACATGCTCAGTGGTCGGGCCCGGGATTGGACATGGTGGGTCTATGTCCATCCGCCATGTCCAAGGTGGGGCATGCCCAGCCGCGGAGGGTGGGCAGCGCGGGGTGCGACGGCGGACCATGTCCAGTGGTGGAGCCCTGGCGCGGCAGTACAGCTAGCGTCCGAGCGCGCCTCGCACCCGGGCAGGCGCCGTCCGGGCCGCACGGACGCCGCGGCGGGCGGCCTGCGCGCCCCTCCGGGCCAGCTGGTACCCGCTGTAGCGCAGCTTGTTCACCGGCAGGTCCCAGGTTCCGGGATAGACCACCTCGCGCCCGCCGAAGGACTTCTTGAACGCCGTGAAGCCGGCCCATTTGTGGTCGGGCTGGTCCGCGGGGGCCACACCCCAGAGGTCCACGTGCTTCAAACCCTTGGCCTTGGCATCCGCCATCAGCGTGACCAGCAGCGGAATGCCGGCGCTGAGTTTCCGGTGCGCGTCATCCAGCGCGGCGTGCGCATAAGTGCGGGTATCCGCGGAGTCGTAGGCCAGGGCGGCGGCGATCGGCTCGCCCTCAAGCTCGGCGACGAAAAGCGTCGCGGCGCCGGCCGGCATGAGCGAGCGTGCAACCTGGGTCAGGTATTCGTCGCTCTGCGGCTTGAATCCGTTGCGCGCCGCCGTCAGGTGCAGGAACGTCAGCAGCACCGATATGTCATCCGGGTCCTGGCTGGACCGGAACGTCACGCCCTTCTTGTGGATGTTCCGGTACAGGTTGCGGTTCACCGGCTTCATGTCCGCGAGGACATCCTTGAAGTCGCGGTCCACGTCCACGATCCAGCTCAGTTCGGGCTGCTGGTTGGCCGGGGCGGGCCGGAGGCCGCGCGTGCGCAGGAGCGCGTCGGCTTCGGCGGCCGCGAAGCCGGCATCCACGGGTTCAATCCGGACAAACACGGCCCCGCAGCTGCGGGCCAGGTCCGTGAGTGCCGCCAGCGCGGCGTCGAACGCGGTGAGGGAAGCTGCCACCGGACCGTAGGGCGCGTAGAGGAGCTTACCGGCCGGGTTGCTTTCCTCGATGGCCAGGAAACTCCAGCCGGGGCCCGAACGCTGGTGCACGGTCCGGCCAAGGCTGCGCTGGAACGCGGCCCACGGGGGGCTCTGCAGGAAGTGGTCCACGGTCTCAGCCTTTCAGGGCGGTGGTGACGGCAAAGGCCAGGGCGGTCCCGGTGGCACCGGACACGGCGTGTGCGTTGACCGGGGCCTCAGCCGCGGGCAGGAAGGCGCTTCCGCCGCGCTCCAGCCGCAGCTCGCCCTTGGGGGAGTCCAGGAGCACGGCGCCGGACACCACGATGATGACGGCGGGGCCCTCCTGTGCCAGCGGAACAGGGTCCGCGCCGGGCTCCAACTCGACGCGCTGCAGCTGGAACTCCCGGAACGGCGGCCGGAAGACCTCCTGCCCCAGCATCGTTGTCTCGGGGAGGATCATGGGCACGCCGACGGCGTCAAAGGAGACGGTGCGGAGCAGTTCGGGCACGTCCACGAACTTCGGTGTCAGCCCGCCGCGCAGCACGTTGTCCGAGGAGGCCATGACCTCAATGCCGAGTCCGTGCAGGTAGGCATGGACGTTGCCGGCCGGGAGGTAGACAGCCTCGCCCGGTGCCAGCGAGATCCGGTTGAGCAGCAGCGAAATCAGCACGCCCGGATCGCCCGGGTACCGCTCGTTGAGTGTCACAACGGTGGAAAGCTCCGCCTGGTACGGCGCCGTCGGGGCGCCGGAGACGAGGGCGGCCACGATGGCCGACGTCGCGTCCGCGATGTCCTCGCCGCCGTTGATCAGCCGCTCGAAGGCCGAGCGCAGGGCGGTGTGTTCCTCGGGCTGCGCCAGATCCTGCAGCAGCAGCGGGACGAGCGGAGGCAGTTCGAGGCCGGCGAGGTCAAAATCCGCCGCCAGCAGCTGGAAGACGGCACGCGCTTCGACCGCCGGCCGGAAGCCGCACAGCGCCTCGAACGGCGTCAGCGCGAGGATCATCTCCGGCTTGTGGTGGTCGTCCTTGTAGTTGCGTTCCGCCGCGGCGCGGTCCACCCCGGCGGCCTCCTCGCGGGCGAACCCGTCCCGGGCCTGGTCAAGTGTCGGGTGCACCTGGAGCGAGAGGGGGCTGTCGGCGGCCAGGACTTTGAGCAGGAAGGGAAGCCGGGGGCCGAATTCGGCGACGCTCTCGCGGCCCAGGTGGTGCTCCGGGTCTTCCGCGATCAGCGTATCCAGGGGCCGGCGTCCGCCATGGTCCGCGACCGCGGCATGGGCGCCCGCCGAACCGGACTGACTCAGCGCCACCGAGGGTGAGTCAGGGTGCGCGCCGATCCACAGCTCAGCCTCGGGACCGCCGGAAGCAGGCCTGCCGAGCAGCCCGGCGATGGCTGTGGTGGAGCCCCAGGCATAGGGCCGGAGGACATTTTCGAGTTCGTACACGGCCTGGGTGTCCCTATCTGTTGCGGAAGCTCCGTTGCGGAAGCCTGGTAAAGGAAAGAACGGTCACTGGAACTACAGTGGAGCGCATTGGCCGTTTGTGGCGACCAGGTTGCGGATCGACTGCTCGTCGCCATTGCGCTTGAACTCGTTCAGCATTTCTTCGGTGATCGGTTCGCCGTCCGGCGTCGTGGTCACCGGGGTGAAGTCCGACGACGACGGCGACGGTGCGGGCTGGGTGCCGGGCTGCGCGCCCGGTGTCCTGCCGGCTGCCGACAGCGGGCCGGGTACCTGGTCCTGCTGGAGGATCACGTCGTCGGCGGCACCCGCCGCGGGTGCCGGAGCGAGGAGGGCGTCGACTTTCTGGTGGATCTGGTCGAAGTCCGGGACCGTCGAGAAGGACGCGTCGAAATCGGGCGGCCCGATGGTGAGCCGGCGCATTTCCTGTCCCTTCGACTTCATCGCCAGGTCCACGAAACTCCCCAGCTGGCTGGCGGAAATGTTGGAGTCGACCACCTTGGTGCCGGCCTTGACGATGTCCTCGAACTTTGCCAGCAGGGTCGCCGGATCGAGCTGCTTCAGCATGGCCTGCTGGACGCACTGCTGGCGTGCGATGCGCGCGTAGTCGTCCACGAATTCGCGGGAGCGGCCGTACCAGAGGGCGTGGTAGCCGTCCAGGGTATTGTCGCCGGCCGGGATCCAGCCCAGCGGCATGCCGTGGATTCCGTTGGCCTCGTCAACGGTCTCGCCGCTGATCGGAACCCAGCCGCCGGCCTTGATCTTGATGCCGCCCATGGCATCGATGAGCCGTTCGAAGCCGTCCATGTCGACGAGGACGTAGGCCTGGACCTTGATGCCAAGCGTCCCGGACACGGCTTCCAGTGTGGCCTGCGCGCCGGGGTCTTCCACGCCGGGGTAGAGGTCCTTGTGCTCGTTGGTGACCTCGGTGTTGATGGCGTTGATGAGGCATTCATTGCCGCAGTCGTAGCCGTCGGGGTAGATGCTGCGCATCGGGGAGTCTTCGCTGAACTGCGCGTTTTGGAGGTTCCGGGGCACGGAGATGATGGCGGTCGCGCCGGTTGTGGCGTCCACGCTGATAACCGAGAGGCTGTCCGGCCGGCGGCCTGTGCGGTCGGACCCGGCGTCGCCGCCCATCATCAGGAAGTTGTACCGGCCTTCCGAGGGCTCCATTGCCGGTCCCGCGGAGAAGATGTTGCCGATGGCGTCCCGGCTCACGTTGAGCAGGTACGCGGCGTAGCCCAGCGATCCGCTGCTGAGGATCATCGCCAGCACCAGGGTGACCACGACGGCGGGGCGCACCTTCGGGGTCAGCAGTGCGGGCCGGATGAGCCGCAGTGTGTTGATGAACAGGGCTGCCCAGCCGACGGCCAGCGCCAGCAGGCAGAGAATGAGCAGCAGCGAGGCAATCGGGCTGGTGAACAGGTTGATCAGCGTCGGCCGGGATACCAGGAGGAGCACTGCCGCCAGGATGCCCAGCACCCAGACGGTGAGGGTGACACGCAGCGCAAACCGCCCCAGCCGCCGGTTGCCGGCAACGGTCTGGGCGCTGCCGGGCACCAGGAGTGTCATCAGGACCAGCAGGAACGCCCGCTTGGTCAGCACCGGGGCTGCCGCGCCCGAGGGATAGCGGACGGGATTGGTGAGGGACGACGCAGCCGTCCGGTTCCGCGGTGCCGGCTGGCGGGAAGGGGCGTAACTGTTGGTCATCCGGCGATCCCTAACGGCTGCCCCGGGTGACGACGTTTGCGTCGGCGAACACTTCGCTCACCTTCTGCCGCAGGTTCGCGCCCTTCCGGGTGGCGACGTCATTGAGCTCCTGGGCGAAATCGGCCAGGGCGGCGCGGAGCTGTGCGGCCAGGGGGTCCGTCCCGGAGGCCAGCATGCGCACGGCCAGAAGGCCGGCATTCCGGGCTCCGCCGATGGATACGGTCGCGACCGGGACCCCGGCGGGCATCTGGACAATGGAGAGCAGGGAGTCCATGCCGTCGAGGGTCTTGAGCGGCACCGGGACGCCGATGACCGGCAGAGGCGTGACGGAGGCGAGCATGCCCGGCAGGTGGGCGGCACCGCCGGCGCCGGCGATGATGACGCGCAGGCCGCGTTCGTGGGCCGTCTGGCCGTAGCGGACCATTTCGAGGGGCATGCGGTGCGCGGAGACCACGTCCGCCTCAAAGGGGATGCCGAACTCGGCGAGGGCCTCGGCAGCAGCCTCCATCACCGGCCAGTCGGAGTCCGAGCCCATCACGAGCCCGACGAGGGGGGCATCGGCCCCGGCATCCGCCGCGGCCGGGAACTGGACGTCGGTGGCGGGGGCTGTGTTGCTGGCGCTCATGGGTTCTCCTCGTGGGCTTCCGCAGCGGTGCGGGGCTGGGCCCTTCCGTTGCGGATGATGTTGGCGACCGTGGTGGCCCGTTCGCGCACGGAGTCGACGTCGGCCACGGAGCCGCCGACGAGGTTGACGTGGCCGATCTTGCGGCCCGGGCGGACGGCCTTGCCGTAGCAGTGGACCTTCGCCGCGGGCTCGCTGGCGAGGGCCGCGGGGTAGGCGGAGAACAGATTCTGGTTCTCGCCGCCCAGGAAGTTCTTCATGACGACCACCGGACCGAGCAGGTCGGTGGCACCGAGGGGCAGGTTGAGGATGGCCCGGAGGTGCTGTTCGAACTGGCTGGTCACCGAGCCGTCCTGGGTCCAGTGGCCGGTGTTGTGCGGACGCATGGCGAGTTCGTTGATCAGGAAGCCTGCTCCCACGCCGGGGGTCTCGAACAGTTCGACGGCCATCACACCAGTGACGCCAAGTTCGCTGGCGATCCGGAGGGCGGCGTTCTCGGCCGCAGCTGCGACCTCCAGCGGGATGTCCAGGGCCGGGGCGATGACTTCATCGCAGACGCCGTCGACCTGGATCGTGTGCACCACGGGCCAGGCCCGTGCTTCGCCGTCGGGGGTCCGGGCCACCAAGGCCGAGAGTTCGCGGCTGAACTCCACCTTGGCTTCGGCTAGCAGCGGCGACATCGCGGCGAACCAGTCGGCTGTGTCCGCGGCGTCCGCTGCGGAGTCCACGATCCGTACGCCTTTGCCGTCGTAGCCGCCGCGCGGGGTCTTGAGGACCACCGGCCAGCCGGTTTCGTCGCCGAATGCGATCAGCCCGGCGACGTCGTCCACGGAGGCCCAGCGCGGATTGGGCAGCTCCAGCCTGTCGATGGCCGCCCGCATCACAAGCTTGTCCTGGGCGTTGACCAGGGCATCCGGTCCGGGGTGGACGTTGACGCCGGCGCGCTGCAGGGAACGGAGGTGCTCCGTGGGCACATGCTCGTGGTCGAACGTCAGGACGTCGAGGCCGCGGGAAAACTCCAGGAGGTGGTCCAGATCCGTGTAATCACCGACCGGGGCGTTGGCCACGGCGGAGACGGCTGAGACGTCCTCACCTTCGGCAAGGACACGGAGCTCGAAGCCCAGGGCGGTGGCCGCCGGGGCCATCATTCGGGCGAGTTGGCCGCCGCCAACAACACCGATCACAGGAAAAGTCACAAGTCCCAGCCTACCGAAAGCCATGCCATATCCCGGCTTTTTGAAATTCCGGGGCGGGCGCAGCCTGGATACGCGGACCGCGCGCCGGGGGGAGCTCCCGGCATTCAGCGCTAAAATGGGCAGTTGGCCCAAAGGCCGACAGTTCACGAAGGCCACGGAGGGTCATGATTACTACACTTACGGAGCGCTTGCGCGGGCTCGCCTCGCTCTTCTGGCGCGAAGTGGCCAAGTTTGGTGCGGTGGGCGGTGTTGCGTTCATCATCGACAACGGACTCACGTACTATCTGATGCACGGCCCGATGACCGACAGCGAGGCCAAGGCCCGCTTCGTCGGCGCCACCATCGCCACCATCTTTTCCTGGATCGCGAACCGCTTCTGGACCTTCCGCCACCGGCGCCAGGACAACGTGGTCCGTGAGTTCCTGATGTTCATCCTGATCAACGGCATCGGCATCGGCATCTCCACCGGCTTGACCGCCCTCGCCAAATACGGCTTCGGTGTTACGGACAAGAACATGCTGTTCGCTGCCGGGGTGGTAGGCATCCTCGTCGCCACCGTCGTCCGCTTCTTTGCGTACCGCTTCCTGGTGTTCAACAAGGAACTCGACGAAGAGCCGGAGTTCTCCCACGACCACGAGATCATCGAACGCCACCCCCACACCAGGGAGGGCGTCCACGTCGAGGGCGTCGCCGTCAAGGATCCGGAACTGCCCGGCCCGCAGGCCTAGGTCAGCTGCCGTTGACGCGCTCGTCGGCGAGCAGCTTCTCTGTCACCACGACGTCGGGGTGCACCAGCACCACTGAGCCGTCGCTGCGCCAGGCGCCGAGGGACTGGGCCAGGGCGGATTCCAGTCCCTCGACGGCGGGCACCAACAGCCTGATGCCGTCGTCGTGCGTTGCCGCGAAGCCGTCCAGCAGTCCGGCGTGGGTGTATTCGGCCCCGGTGGCGTCCAGCACGGCACGCCGCGACCCTTCCGGATCGACATGCGCCATAAAAACATCGCCGTGGGAGCGCACCTCGGCTGCGTAGTCCACGACGCCGGTGGGCAGCTCGCCCGGCCACCGCATGGCCAGCGCCGGCAGCGCCACCGCGACGACGGCGTCGAACGCCCCCTGCGCTGCTCCGGGGGCCGGGTCGGCTGTCGCCAGCAGTTCGGCCCCGGCGTCGCCGAAGACCACCTCCATGCCGAGCTGCCAGGCCGCCAGGGCGAGGATCACCGACTTCCAGTGCGCCGGCAGGTCCAGTCTCAGCCGCGTCCCGGGTTCGGCGTCGAGTTCGTCCTGCAGGAGGTTGCTCGTTTTGGCGACCCAGTTGTCCAACACCCGGCCGGAAAGCTCCACGCGCTCGGCATCGGGGCCGTACCAGGTCAGCCGGGGGGAGGTGGCCTGGCCGGAACGCAGGGCTGTCATCAGTTCGATTGCCGGGATGCTCATGGCTTCATCTTGCCACGGAGAGGGTGACTGTGATCTCCGTCATACGCCGCCAGCGTACGTTGGCCAGCGCGCCCGAACTGCCGCGGGAAGATTCGCGGGAACTCGGCAAAAACTCGTTAAAGTGCTCAGTACCCTGATTATTCCGCGGGTTCTCCGGGGCGGGGCCAAAAAAACCCGGGCGTGGCGTGCCCCGGATTTGGATCTCAAGTTGATTATTATCTCCGCCGTGGCTTGACTCCCGGATACTTACACACGTGTAATTAGGTATCGAAGGCCAATGCGCAGAAACCGGCACACAACCGAGTGTCCGAGGTTCAGTCAAAGGCTGCAAAAATCAGAGAGGGAACGCCAATGGGGCTAGCAGAGCGTATCCATGAAGAGGCCGTCGTTGCTGGGCAGGCCACGGCCAAATACCGTTCACGCGGGGTGCCGAGCGACTGGTATGTAGATCCGGCCGATCCGGACGCGGCAGACCGGTACAACGAACACACAAAAGACTCGCTGCAGGATCAGGCGACCGCCTTCCTCGCGGCGCATGACGAACTTTTGGCCGGTCCGGACCACGACAACGATCTTCACGATCCGCCGATGGAACTTCAGACCCTCCACGCGGGAACCACCGCGCAGCCGGTCTGGATCGGATTGCCCTCCCAGCAGGACTTCGACGATGAAGGCGAGCTGGGCTGGCAGACGGACGCGCTCTGTGCACAGACCGACCCGGAGGCATTCTTCCCCGAGAAGGGCGGCTCCACCCGCGACGCCAAAAAGGTCTGCGGAGCGTGCAACGTCCGCTCGCAGTGCCTCGAATACGCTCTGTCCAACGACGAGCGGTTCGGAATCTGGGGTGGCCTCTCCGAGCGCGAGCGGCGCCGGCTTAGGAAGCGAGCGATCTAATTCTTCAGGAAGTTCGAGTCACCGCCGTCGTGGTTTCCCACGACGGCGGTGACTTTCTCCCCAGGACCCTCGCGGCGCTGGCGGCTCAGACCCGTCCTGCGGACACCTGCATCGGTGTTGATACCGGCTCCCGCGACCATTCCGCAGCCCTCCTTCAACAGGCCTTCGGCAACGCCCGCGTCACCGTCTTCGACCACCCCCGCAGCGGGATGGGCGCCGCGGTGCAGGCAGGGCTCAGCGCCCTGGCCCCGGGAGGGGTCGGCGGCGACGGCGCGGTCGGCACCGGTCCCGCGGCCGAGTGGATCTGGCTGCTGCATGACGACGCGGCCCCTGCCCCCGAAGCCCTCGCCGAGCTGCTCCATGCCGTGGAACGCGCACCGTCCGTCACTGTGGCGGGCTGCAAACAGCTGGACTGGCACTCCGAGCGCCGGCTGGTCGACGTCGGGCTCTCCACCAGCCGCTGGGCGGAGCGGCTGACCCTGATCGACGCCGACGAACTCGACCAGGGACAGTACGACGGCCGCAGTGACACCTTCGCCGTCAACTCCGCCGGCATGCTCATCCGCCGCGACGTCTGGGAGGACCTCCGCGGCTTTGACCCGGCCCTGCCGGGCAGCGGCGACGACGTCGATTTCTGCTGGCGCAACCGGCTGGCCGGGCACCGCGTGGTGGTGGTTCCCGGCGCCCGGATGTTCCACGTCTCGCACCGCCCGCACGCCCTGGGCAACGCGTCGGCGGCCCGCAAGGCCCAGGTGCACCTGCGGCTCAAGCACGCCGCCGCCTGGAAGGTGCCGCTGCACGCCGTCGGCGCTCTGCTCGGCAGCCTCTTCAAACTGGTCCTGAGCATTGCCGTCAAAGATCCGGGGCACGGCTTCTCACAGCTCCTGGCCACGTTCGGCGCCCTCGGCCGTCCCGCGGCCGTGATCCGGGGCCGGCGCAACGCCGCCCGGACCCGCCGTATCCGGCGTTCCGTCATCAAGGGCCTGCAGACTCCGCGGCGTGAGGTGTGGGCCCACCGCCGCTCCCTGATGGAGGCCATCGGCGCCGACGACTCCGGCGAACCCCTCACCGGGAACCACCCGCTGTCCGACCAGCCCACCGGCGACTCGGCCGACGACTTCGCGGCCCTCACCACCTCCGAGCGGGGCTGGGTGGGCAACGGTGCGCTGCTCGCCGTCCTGATCACCACCGCGGCCTCCCTGATCGGCCTGCTCAGCCTGTTCCGGGCCGAGGCAGTTTCCGGCGGCGCCCTGATTCCCGCCTCGCTGAGGCTGGGCGAGATCTGGGACCACGCCTCCGGCTGGTGGATTACCCTCGGCGCGGGACTTCCCGGCCATGGCGACCCGTTCGCCTACGTGCTCTGGATCCTCGGCGTACTCGGCGCCGGCAACGCCAACAGTGCACTTGGCTGGCTGCTGATTCTGGCGATGCCGCTCTCCGCCCTCGGCGCATGGTTTGCCGCCGGTGCCCTGACGCAGCGCCGACGCCTGCGCCTGGCCGCAGCCCTTGTCTGGGCCGGCGCGCCGGCCCTGCAGGTGGCCCTGAACCAGGGCCGCGTCGGAGCCCTCATCACCCATGTCATGATGCCGCTGCTGGTACTCGCCCTGCTGCGGGCCACCGGCACCGCCGCGGGCCGCGGCCGTTACGCGGTTCCTGCGCCCGGGGAACGGCGCTTCACCGACGTGCCGCCGGTCAAGCCCGGAATCAACGGCACACCCTCCTGGACAGCCGCCGCCGCGGCCGGCCTGGCGCTGGCCGTCGTCACCGCGGCAGCCCCCTCGCTGTTGCTGCCCGCCGTCGTCCTCGTGATGCTTTGCGGCACGCTCCTGGGCCGCCGCGGCCGCACCGTGTGGTGGGCGCTGCTGCCCAGCCTTGCCCTGTTCGTGCCGTTCGTTGCCTCGACCCTTGACCGTCCCCGCGCCGTGCTCGCGGACCCCGGCCTTCCGCTGGGCTTTGATGCCGCGCCGCTCTGGCAGCAGGCCTTGGGCCAGCCGCTGCGGTTCACGGCCGGCGGCGGCCTCACCGGCCTCCCGGTCTTCGGAGCCGACTCGGCCGTGCCTTGGGCGCTCCTGCTGGCACTTTTGATTGGGCTGCCCGCCCTGCTCCTCGCCGTGGCCGCGCTGTTCCTCCCGGGCCGGCCGCCGCGGATTGCCCGCGCCCTCTGGGCCGCCGCCCTCCTGCTGCTGGCCGGAGGGTGGCTCAGCAGCCAGGTCGCCACCGGAGTCGGCGCCAGCGCCCTGGTCACGCCCTTCACGGGACCGGCCGTGTCGGCAGCCGCCTTCGCCATTCTGGGGGCGGCGCTGATCGGCGCCTCGGGCCTGCTGGACTCCGCCGACCGGGCCGCCGCCGCAACGGCGGGCCGCAAGGTCCTGGTCCGCGCCACCGCGGTCACGGCCATGGTCCTCCTGCTGGCCGGACCGCTCGCCGGCCTTACGGTGTGGGCCGCGCAGAACATGCTGCCGCCGTCCGCCGCCGCGCCCGTCACGGAACCGGCCGGTGCCGGGCTGCCCGCAGCTGACTCACGGGACAGTGAGCCACCCGCCACCGACTCACTGGGCGCGGCGAGGCTCGTGCAGCCGGTGGAGCCGCGGACCCTTCCCGCCACGGCCATCGACCGCGGCGAAGGACCGGAACAGTCCCGCACGCTCCTCATCTCCACCCGCGAGGACGGAACCTTTGACGCCACGCTGATGCGCGGTGCCGGAACCACCCTGGACGCACTGTCCACCATCGCCGCGGCCCGCCCGATCATGGGGGAGCCTGGCCAGGAGACGGTCCGTGACGACGACGCCGCCGTGGCGTCGCTGCGTAACATCGTGGCCACCATCGTCGCCGGTCAGGGCGTCGACCCCCGCGCAGAGCTCGAACAGCTCGGTGTCGGCTTTGTGGTCCTGCGGGCCGCCGATACTGCGGCCCAGCTGACGGCGAGCCGCATGGACGCCGTGCCCGGGCTGGTGGCCGTCGGCAAGACCGACGTCGGCTGGCTCTGGAGGATCAGCCCGGTGAAGGAGGCGGCAGTCCAGGCCGCCGACGTCGCGCACCGCGTGCGGATCGTCGACGGCGAGGGCTCCACCATCGGGCGGGTCCACTCCCGGCCCGTGTCCGCCGACGCCGCGATACCCGACGGGCCGGAGGGCCGGCTCGTGGTGCTGGCCGAACGCGCAGATCCGGGCTGGAGCGCCTGGCTCGACGGCCGCCGCCTGACGGCCACCACGTCCGGCTGGGCGCAGGCCTTCACCCTGCCCGAGCAGGGCGGCCAGTTCCGCCTCCGCTACGAGGCGCCCTGGGCCGTCTGGGCGGGTGTCGCGCAGGCCGTCATCATCGGCCTGACGGCCCTGCTTGCTGTCCCCATGCCTGCCCGCCGGCCGAACACCGGCCTCTCCCGGGACGAAGGCTCCCTCCGTAAGGAATATCAACATGCCCAGGGATGACACCCCCGAATCCGACACCCCGGAAACCCCCGACGCCGCCGGGTCGCCGGACAACGCCGGCAACTCCTCCGGCCGGCGGCCGCAAAGCTCCGGCCGGTCCGGGCGCCCGCCGGCCGCACGGGTGCCGTCGCGCTGGAAGGCGTTGCCGCACGCCGGGCGGCTGGGTGGAGTCGTCTCGGCGATCGTGCTCGTAGCCGCCGGCGGCGGGCTGGTGTCCGCCACGGCGCTCTCTCCCCAGGGCCCCGGCAGCAGCCGGCCGGTCGCTGCGCCGCTGGCGGCGGTCCCCGCCGGCAGCAGCATCGGCGTCTGCCCGGGGCCGGCGCGGCTGCTCGAAGGTGCCCCCGTGGGCACCGATCCGCAGTTCAGCCCGGAGTCCGCCACCGCCAAGACCGACGTCAATGCCATAGTGCTGGGATCCAGTGCCAACGGGCTGCCCGGCAGCCGCCTCGCCTCCCTCGAGGGCGGCACCCTGCTGGAGCTCGCCAAAACCACCCCGGCGTCCGGCAGTCCTTCGGCCGCGGCCAAGCCCGCGAAGGCCGTACCGCGGGCCGGCGTGGTGTCCCAGCGGGGCGTCGACGCCGTCACTGTCCTCAGCGCCGATGCACAGGCCGATCGCCAGGCTTCCGCCGGGGCGGTCATGCGCTACACGGCCGAAGACGGGGACCTCCGCGGTTTGGCCGCCGTAGCATGCCAGCAACCCGCCAACGATCTCTGGCTTGTCGGCGCCAACACCGCGCTCGGCCGGACGGCCGTGCTGAACCTCAGCAACGCGTCCGGCAGCGCGGCCACCGTCAGCCTCGAACTCTTCGGCGCCAAGGGCCAGATCCAGGCGCCGGGCAGCCGCGGGCTCCTGGTGGCGCCGGGCACTACGCGCTCGATCATCCTGGCCGGGCTCGCCCCGGGACAGGAGCGGCTCAGCGTCCGGGTGCGGAGCGCCGGCGGGCCCGTCGCCGCGGGCATTCAGCAAAGCGTGTTGCGGGGGCTGACTCCCGGCGGTGTCGAGTTCATCGCCCCGGCCACCGCTCCTGCCCTCCACCAGGTGATCTCAGGTGTCGATATCCAGGACCCGGCCGGGCTGGCGGGCCTCACGGGGAAATCCGGTTTCGGGGATGCCGGGCCGGCGCTGCAGATCACGGTGCCCGGGTCGGCCGACGCGGTCATCGCGGTCAAGCTGTACGGGCGGGACGGCCAAAAAGCCCTGCCCGGGGGCGGGGTGGTCACGGCCAAAGCCGGAACCGTCACCGAGGTCCCGCTGTCCGGAGTGCCGGCCGGGCCCTACACCGTGGCCGTCAGCTCGGACGTGTCCTTCACCGCCGCGGCCCGCGTCACGAGGGGACTCAAAACTGAGGATGCCTCCGACTTCGCCTGGTCCGCAGCCTCGGTGCGGCTCGGAAGCCAGCACGTTGTTCCCGTCCCTGCATCGGGGGACCGTTACCTGATCTTCGGCGCACCGGAGGGCCGGGCGACCATTTCCTACACCCCGATCACGGCGGACGGCAAGGTCCGGCCGGCCGCTGCCGCCGACATCGCCGGCGGCACCACGGCGTCCATCAAGGTCCCTGCCGACGTCGGCGGCTCACGGCTCGTCGGCTACCTCGTGTCCGCCGCGGGGGACCCCGCCTACGGTGCCGTGCTCCTGCAGCAGGACGGCCGGCAGGACATCTCAACGGTCGCGATTGCCCCCGCGGCGGCGGGCCAGGAGCAGGTCCCGGTCACGCTCGGCTACTGACCCGACGGCGGGATTCCCGGGAGCGGGCCTAGTACCGGCGGCGGTACACGGGGTCCAGCGACTCGGGCGGCACACCGAGCATCTCGGCCGTGTACTCCACCACCACGTCGTGGACCAGGTCCTGGAGTTCCTCGCGGCTGCCGCAGGCCTGCTCGACGACCCGGCGGTACAGCGTGATCACCGGGCCCTCGTCCGGTGTGGCGGGGGAGTAGGCGCCCAGCGGGGCGGGGGCGCGGTCCGCCACGAGCTGTTCAAGCCCCGGCGGAATCTCGTCGACGGCGAAGCGGACGCCGTCCAGCGGCTTGCCCCAGATGTCGTGCAGCCGCTCGGCCGAGTCCAGGACAAAGTCGTCGAAGCGGTCCGAACGTGTGCGGTAGCCGGGCAGCGTGGGCAGCATCAGTTCGCCGCGGAGCCCGCGGCCGTGCCGGTTCCTCCGCCGCTGCCGGAAGCCCCTCGGCGCCATGGCGCGCCCGGTACCGGCTGGTGCGGAACCGGCGTCGAGGCTTCCGGTGCCGGTTTCAGCCAAGCGGACCGTAAAGCCCGGATCTTGGTGCGATGACTGCATATCTCGACTCTAAACCCGGCGAATGGTTTACGCGATACGGGCTGGCCGACCCGCCGTCAGCGCGTCGGACGGCGGCAGGCGGCCCGGGGGAGTAGTCTGTGATGTCGTGGGTGCAATTCGTCTTTGTTCAAGGTCAGCCTGCCGCAATTCGGCGGTGGCCACTTTGACGTACGTCTACGCCGATTCCACCGCCGTCCTGGGGCCCCTGGCCACCTACGCCGAACCGCACTGCTACGACCTGTGCGAGCAGCATGCCGGATCGCTGACCGTCCCGCGGGGCTGGGAAGTGCTGAGGCTCGCCATGCCGGCCACCCCCGCAGGCCCCGGTCCCGATGATCTCCTCGCGCTTGCCACCGCCGTCCGGGAAGCAGCTTCACGGCCCGCCGCCACGGACGCCAGCCAAGGCCAGCGCGGTGTCCACGCGGCCCTTGAAGCCCCGGCCCCGGCCGAGGGCACCCGCCGGGGGCATCTGCGCGTCCTGCGCGAACCTTCCTGACGTGCAACTGGCGGTAGGCTGGAAACTGCAAAATCCGTAAGCCACCGGCGCCTGCTGCGGCGTCCACCTGGGAGCGTTCACCATGCCGAAGATCAGTCCCGAACTGTTGTCTGTCCTGCGATGCCCCGTGACCGGCTCGCCGCTGGCGCAGGACGGCGAGGAACTCGTCACCACTGCGGCCGGCCCCTCCGGAGAGAAGCTGCGCTACGCGATCGAGGACGGCATCCCGCTGCTGCTCCCGCCGGAACTGCTCCCGGCCGCCGCCGCGGCACCCGGTTTCCAGCACGACGCCGGCCAGCCCCATGCCGGCCCGTCTGACGCTTTCGCGGCTGAAACAGCCGCGGCTGATGCTGCCCAATCACCGGCAGCGTCCCGGCCCGCCGACCGATAGGCCGCCGGCCCATCGCTGCGCCTTTCGGCACCGAAGTACTTTCCAGTCACCGATAAGCACGTTCACCGCCTTCGCAGGCAGCCACGTTCCGGACCGGCCCGCCGGCCACAACAAAGGACTCACATGACTCTCGATTACAAGATTGCGGACATCTCCCTGGCCGAGGCAGGCCGTCACCAGATCCGCCTCGCCGAACACGAAATGCCCGGTCTGATGTCCCTCCGCGAGGAATTCGGCGCCAGCCAGCCGCTCAAGGGCGCCCGGATCGCCGGCTCGCTGCACATGACCGTGCAGACCGCCGTGCTGATTGAGACCCTCACGGCGCTGGGCGCCGAGGTGCGCTGGGCCTCCTGCAACATCTTCTCCACCCAGGACGAGGCCGCCGCCGCCGTTGTGGTCGGCAACGGAACCGTCGAGGACCCCCAGGGTGTCCCCGTGTTCGCCTGGAAGGGCGAGACGCTGGAGGAATACTGGTGGACGGCGGAACAGATCCTGACCTGGCCCGGCGCCGACAGCAACCCGGACCTCGGCCCGAACATGATCCTCGACGACGGCGGGGACGCCACCATGCTCGTCCACAAGGGCGCCGACTTCGAGGCGCTTGGCGCTGTTCCGGAGGCCGCCGACGACGAGTCCGAGGAAGGCAGGGTCTTCCTCGAGGTACTACGGGCGTCGCTGCAGGCGGATCCGCAGAAGTGGACACGGATCGGCTCCCGCCTGCTGGGCGTCACGGAGGAGACCACCACCGGCGTGCACCGCCTGTACCAGCTCGCGGAGCAGGGCAAGCTGCTGTTCCCGGCGATCAATGTGAACGATTCGGTCACCAAGAGCAAATTCGACAACAAGTACGGCATCCGCCACTCCCTGCCCGACGGCATCAACCGCGCCACCGACGTCCTCATGGGCGGCAAAGTCGCCGTCGTGTGCGGGTACGGCGATGTGGGCAAGGGGGCCGCGGAGGCCTTCCGCGGCCAGGGTTCCCGCGTAATCGTCACCGAGATCGATCCCATCTGCGCGCTACAGGCAGCCATGGACGGATACCAGGTCGCGAAGCTGGAATCCGTCCTCGCCGAGGGCCACATCTTCATCACCACCACGGGCAACAAAGACGTCATCATGGCCGAGCACATGGCCGGGATGCGTGACAAGGCGATCGTGGGCAACATCGGCCACTTCGACAACGAGATCGACATGGCCGGCCTGGCCAGGATCCCCGGCATCAAGAAGGTCGAGATCAAGCCCCAGGTGCACGAGTGGGTCTTCGCGGCTGACCCGGCCACGGGAGAGGGCAGCCGCTCCATCATCGTGCTGTCTGAGGGACGACTCCTGAACCTCGGCAACGCCACCGGACACCCGTCCTTCGTGATGAGCAATTCGTTCGCCAACCAGACGATCGCGCAAATCGAACTCTTCACCAAGCGCGACCAGCCCGAGGGCGAACGGGAGTATGAGAAGCAGGTTTACGTGCTGCCGAAGATCCTTGACGAGAAGGTCGCCCGGCTGCATTTGGACGCCCTCGGCGTCGAGCTGACCGAGTTGTCGAAGGAGCAGGCCGATTACCTGGACCTCGAGGTGTCCGGACCGTACAAGCCGGACCACTACCGCTACTAGGGAGCCCAGCGGCGCAGCGGCCGGCGCCGCTGCAGAACCCGCCGTTCCCGTGCACTGCTGCCGTCACCAAGGAGCCCCGGACCACCGTCCGGGGCTCCTTTTGTGACCTGATCGTGCCGAAACCGTGGCCGGCCCGCCGCGCCGCTTCGCTTATGCTGGCATAAGGAGATCGCGAGCTCTGATGCGGGTTCACAGGCACGAGCAGCGGGGGAACACAGGAAGTGGCCATGACTGAAGACAGCGGGCGTCGACGCCGGCAGCCGGGGCGCCGTCCCCGCAATACGGGAAAAATGCTGGCCGTCCTTGCCATCTGCGCAGCTGTCGGAGCGGGAGGCATCGGCGTCGCCACGGCACCGGGCTGGGCCCATGCGGACATGCCCTCGGAAGCCTCGACGCCGATGCGGAACGTATCCGGCCTCGCCGCACCCGTCGTGAAACTCGTTGAGCTCGGTGTCACCCCCACCGACGGCGCTACCAGCGTCAACCCAGCCGCCGCGCCCTCGGTCAAGGCAGTCAACGGTGTGGTGAAGGACGTCGTGCTGGTCCCGGCCGCCGGAGGCGACAGCGTCCCGGGGACCACCAGCGCTGACGGCTCGACCTGGACCGCCGAGGATCCCCTGGAATTCGACACGGAGTACCAGTACAGCTTCACCATCGTGGACCAGGCCGGCCGCGAGACGAAGAAGGCCCAGACGTTCACCACCGTGGCCCCGGCCAATGAAGCGGACGCCGCCGTCTATCCGCTCAACGGCACCACTGTGGGCGCCGGACAGCCCATCGAGATTGTCTTCAGCGAGCCGGTACTGAACAAGGCCGCCATGGAGAAGGCCGTCGCCGTCAAGGCCTCCTCCGGCCAGGCTGTGGCGTGGCGCTGGTATTCCGACCGTCGTGTGCGGATCCGCCCCCAGGCATTCTGGGCCTCGAACACCGCAGTCACCGTGGACCTGAAACTCTTTGGCGTGGACTTCGGCAACGGCATGATCGGGAACTCCGATACCAAGGTCTCCTTCAAGGTGGGGCCGCAGCGCCTCGCCGTCGTCGATGACAACACCAAGACCATGAAGGTCTATTTCGACGGCAAGCTCGTCAAGACCGCTCCGGTCACGCTGGGAGACGATGAATGGCTCTCACCAACCGGCTACGCGGTCATCATGGAGCAGCAGCGAAAGTCCAAGTTCAACGCCGGCAGCATCGGGCTGAAACCCGGGGATAAGGGCTACTACCCGCCCCTGACGGTGGAGTACGCCAACCGCCTGACAAGCTCCGGCGTGTACGTCCACCAGGCCCTGGAATCGGCGTGGGGCGCTGTGGGCAAGTTCAACGTCTCGCACGGCTGCGTCGGGCTGCTCCCGGCGGACGCCGCCTGGTTCTTCAACAACATGAAGACCGGTGACGTCGTCCGGACCCTCAACACCGGGGCCCCGGCCGTGGAACCACTCGAAGGCTTCGGCGACTGGAACATTCCCTGGACGCAGTACGCCAAGCGCTGACCGTTCGGGAATCCGCCGGCCCCTGTGGCACGGGTGCCCGGGCCCGCACGACAGCGGCCACACAAACCGCCTGCCGAATCCCCGACGCCCACGGGGTGGCACCTCGCCCGCGGCGAGGCGCTGGCGGTAGGCTCGGATACAGATACGTAGCGCTGCCGGGCCCCGGCCGGCGGCGCGAAAGCCTACGGAAGCGAAGCTCCAGTGACTGACTCAAGTCCCACCCCTCCGAAACGACAGGATCCGCAGCTGGATCCGGCCGATGACGCTGACGAACCAGCGTTCGACTGGATGAAGCCGGCTTCGGACAAGCGCCCCGCTGCGGCTTCCGACCGCGCCCCCGGAACCGGGGCCGTCAACGCCCCGGAACCGCTGTCGCGCGCCGACCGCAAGGCGGCTGAAGCCGCCGTCGAACCGGCGCCCAAGGGCAATGGCGCGCACTTCAGCGAGCCGTTGCCCACCTCCGCGCTGCAGATCCGCCCGCCGGAAGAGGAGGTCCAGCGGCGGAACGCCGAACGGGAACACGCCGCGAACGCCAAACCGGTGGCCCCCCGCGTGATGCAGGTCCTTCTTGCTGTGTGCTTCCCCGTCATCCTGCTGGTGCTGGCCGTCCGGGCCGTCGCCAGCCCCCTGTTCCTGTGGGTGGAGTACAACCGTCCCGGTTTTCCAGGCGACGGTTACGGCTTCAGCACCGACGACCGCATGACCTATGGCTCTTATGCCGTGGACTACCTCAGCAACTGGTCAGGCCCGCGGTACCTTGGTGAACTCGTCAACCGCAGCGGAGACAAGCTCTTCGGCGACGGCGAAGTCAGCCACATGGCGGACGTCAAACTCGTCATCATGTCCGCCTTCGGCGCCGGCGTCCTGCTGATCCTGCTGAGCCTCATCGCCGTGGTTTACCTGCGGCGCCGCAGCCCCGGGGGAGTGCGGCGCGGCCTGTTTGCCGGTTCGATTGTCACCCTCGTCATCATCATCAGCCTCGGCGTACTGGCGGTGCTTGGCTGGGAGCAGTTCTTCGCCCAGTTCCACAATGTCTTCTTCGCGAGTGGCACCTGGACGTTCTCGCTGCAGGACACCCTGATCAGGCTCTTCCCGGGCCAGTTCTGGGTTGACGGCGGGATCGTTGTCGCCGGCCTGGTGCTGATCGCCTCGCTCGTCACTCTTATCCTCACCTGGCCGACGCGCAAGCGCCGCGGGCTGCCGAAAAAACGCAAGTCCGCGGCAGCTGATTCTGCCGAGGAGGCAGCAGGGGATCCGTCCGGAACGGATCCCGCGGACCCGGATTCGAAGGAAGCCGACCCCCAGGAAGCCGCGCCCGCGGAGGCGGTCCCGGCCAAGCGGTTCCGTTTCCGGCGGGACAAGTCCGGCAAGTCCGGCGACACCGCCGCGGGCCTGACTGCCACGGATGAACCTGCCGCCACGGACGCGGCTGCCGGGAACACCCCCGCCACTGCTCCGGGAACGGACCGTCCCGGCACGGCTGCCGCCGGCCCCGCAGGCACCGGGACGCATGACACCCCCTCGAGGGGACACTCCAGCACCGTCTAGGGCGTCTGGAACCCGTACCGCATGAAAAGCGGCCGGCACCGCGGTGCCGGCCGCTTTTTCATGCCTTCATGAACCGGGGCGTCAGCCGTAGATCCGGTTGATCTGGGCCTCGAAGTCACGCACGACGGCACCGCGCTTGAGTTTCAGCGACGGCGTCAGATGCCCGGATTCCACCGTGAAGTCAGCGTCCAGCACAACGAAGCTGCGGATGGACTCGGCCTGGGAAACGAGGGCGTTTGCCTGGTCCACGGCGTGCTGCAATGCTGCGCGGACCAGATCGTTCCCGCTGGCTTCCGCAGGCGTCATCGCGGGAACCTTGTGTACAGCGCACCAGTTTTCCAGTCCTTCGGGATCCAGGTTGATGAGGGCCGACACAAAGGGCCGGCCGTCCCCGATCACCACCGCCTGCAGGACCAGCTCGTGCTCGCGAATCTTTTCCTCCAGCGGCCCGGGGGCGACGTTCTTGCCGCCGGCGGTGACCAGCAGGTCCTTCTTGCGGCCGGTAATCGTCAGGAAACCGTCTTCGTCAAGGGACCCGAGGTCACCGGTGCGGAAGAAACCATCCACGAACGCCTCCGCATTGGCTGCGGCATTGTTGTGGTACCCCTTGAAAACGCCAATGCCCTTCACCAGGATCTCGCCGTCCTCGGCCACGCGGATGGTGGTTCCGGGCACCGGGATGCCCACCGTCCCCACCTTGGAACGGGCCGGTGTGTTGGCCGTGCACGGTGCCGTGGTTTCCGTGAGGCCGTAGCCTTCGAGGACGGGGACGCCCGCGCCCCGGAAGAAGTGGGCGTCGTGGGGGCTCAGCGGACTGGCCCCGGAGACCGTGTAGCCCAGGTGGCCTCCAAAGGCCTGGCGCAGCTTGGGGTACAGCAACCGGTCGAACAGGGCGTGCCGGGCGCGGGCCGCCAGCCCGGGACCGGGCCCGATGCCCCGGGTGGCGGCGTCGAGCGCCTTGGAGTAGTTGATGGCGGCTGCGGCGGCCGACTCGAAGAGGCGCTCCTTCCCGGCGAGGGCGGCCTTGTGGGCGGCGCCGGCGTAGACCTTCTCAAAGATCCGGGGGACCACCAGCAGGAAGGTGGGCTTGAAACTGGCCAGGTCCTCGAGCAGTTCCTTGGCGCTGGCGGTGTGTCCCACGGTGGTCCCGGCGCTGAGGCAGATCACCTGGACGGCGCGGGCGAGTACGTGCGCCAGCGGAAGGAACATCAGGGTCCGGGTGCGGGGCTGCATCAGGATCTCCGGCAGGAACGGCACGATGTTCTTGGCGACCAGGGCGAAATTCCCGTGCGTGATTTCGCAGCCCTTGGGCCGGCCGGTGGTGCCGGAGGTGTAGACGAGGGACGCAACGTCCGCGAGGCCGGCCGCGGACCGGTGCCGTTCCAGCTCGGCGTCGCCGACGCCGGTGCCCGCGGCCGCCAGGCTGGCGAGGTTGGGGGCGGCGCCGTCGGAATCCATCCGCACCACAGGCAGCACAGAGTCAGCGAGCAGGCCGGAGCTGTCCAGCACCTCGCGGACCAGGGCCGCCTTGGCCTCGTTTTCAGCGAAGATGCGCCGGGCTCCGGAGTCGTGCAGGATCCACTCGATCTGGCTGGCGGAGGACGTCTCATAGATGGGAACGGGGACGCCGCCGGCGAACCAGATGGCAAAGTCCACCACGGTCCACTCGTAGCGGGTGCCGGACATGACCGCCACGGTTTCCCCCGGTGTGAGGCCGCCGGCGATCAGCCCTTTGGCCAGCGACCGGACCTGGTCCAGGAACTGCTGCGCGGAAACATCGGCCCAGCCGGCCTGCCCTTTGCGGGCGTAGAGGGCGTGCACGGGATCCTTGGCGTGCTGCTCCAGGAGCAGGTCCGTTACGTTGCTGCCCGGGTCGAGCTCGACGAGCAGTCCGGTGCTTGCTTCTCTCACAGCCGTTTCTCCATTCCGGGTCCGCCTCGTGCCGGCGGACGTCCCCTGCAATCCTCCCCTAGATCCAGGACGGCATCCACATCCGGAACCGCCAATCCTGGTAGGAAATGGTCTCGGCGGTCCAGACCGGATAGAAGAACGCCGAGACGAGCACGGCCGTGGCCACGAAGAGGGTCACGAGGAACAGGCCGGAACGCCGCCGCCACAGGGGATCCGTGCGCTGGCCCAGGACGAGCCCCATGCAGTAGACGAGGGCCAGGACCAGGAAGGGCTCGAAGGACACGGCGTAGAAGAAGAACATGGTGCGTTCCGGGTACAGGAACCAGGGGAGGTATCCGGCTGCCACGCCCGCGAGGACTGCCCCCGCGCGCCAGTCGCGCCGCCCGGCCCACCAGAAGAGCAAGACGCCGAGGCAGACGGCGGCGCCCCACCAGATCACAGGGTTGCCGACGGAGAGGATCGCCGTTGTGCAGCTGGCCGTGTCGCACCCCGGGCTGCCCTGCTCGGGGGATTCGTAGAAGAAGGACGTCGGCCGGCCCAGCACCAGCCAGCTCCAGGCGCTGGCCTCGTACGGATGGTCCGAGCTGAGCCCCTGGTGGAACTTGTAGGCTTCCAGGTGGTAGTGCGCCAGGGACCGGACGGCATCCGGCAGCCAGCCCCACTCCGCCGAGGGGACTGTTGCGGCCCAGTTCCGGAAGTACGCGTCCCGGGACCGGAACCAGCCGGTCCAGCTGGCGGCGTACACGAGGGCGGCCACCGGGACGATACTGAGGAACGCCGGAATCCCGTCCTTGAGGATTCCGCCGCTGATCCAGCCGTGAATGCCGGCGATCCGGCGTGCGCTGAGGTCCCAGAAGACCGTGAGCAGCCCGAAGCCGGCCAGGAAGAACAGCGCTGACCACTTTGTGCCCACGGCCAGGCCCAGGCATACTCCGGCGGCGAGCCGCCACCAGCGGATCCCCAGCCAGGGGCCGGAGGCCAGCTGGAGCAGGCCGGGGCGTCCGTCCGGGGAGGCCGCGGCCTGCCGCCCGAGCCGAATGGCGAGCCGGCGTCGGCCGTCGTCGCGGTCCATCAGCAGGGCGCCGAACGCGGCAAGGACCCAGAACATCAGGAAGATATCCAGCAGGGACGTCCGGGACATCACCAGGTGATGGCCGTCCACCGCCAGCAGCACGCCCGCCACAGCCCCGAGGGTCAGTGAGCGGAAGAGCTTCTGGGCAATGAGGACCAGCAGGAAAATGGACAGCGTGCCTGTCAAGGCAGCCCCGAACCTCCAGCCGAAGGGATTGTCCGGGCCGAAGAGCCACATGCCGGCGGCGATCATCCACTTCCCGACCGGCGGGTGGACGACATACTCGGGGCTGTCCAGGAGCACCCCGGGATTCCCGGCGACAAAGGCTTCGTTGGCTTTGTCCGGCCACGCCCGTTCATAGCCGCTGACCAGGAACGAGTAGCCGTCCTTGACGTAGTAGGTCTCATCGAAGACCAGGGTGCGGGGAGAATCCAGCCGGACGAAGCGCAGGACTCCGCCGAGGCCCGCAGTGATGGCCGGAATGAGCCAGAACCACAGCCGGAGCGAGGGCGGGTAGTCCCGCCAGCTCCGGATGTTTCCGATCAGCCGGTCCGTGAGGGCCTCGGGGGTGAACGCCTCCTCCGGGCGGCTGACCCAGCGGTGCCCCTCCAGGTTGCGTCCGGTGCGGGTGGCTGGGGGCGCCGATCCGGTGGAACCGGCCTCGACGTCCCGGGTGGGGGTCTGCGTCACGTTGCCCATGCTACCTTTTGCGGCTGTGGTCCTCCGTCCGGTTCGTCGCCGGGTCCTCTGTCGCCCGTCGCCGGGTTCGTCGGCCCGCGGCCCGTGCCAGCAGTAGGCTGGTCGTGTGGACCCTAAACTCAGCACTTCCCCGAACCTGTCCGGCGACAACCTGGGCGCAGCGGACGACGTCGAGGACGGCGCCGGTCCGGGGCCCGGCGAAGGCCCCGGGGCGGGGCCCGTTCCCCAGGGCGGCGGACCCGGACGGATCGTGCTGGCGGCAACCCCGATTGGCAACGCCGGAGACGCCACGTACCGGCTGATCGAGCTGCTGACGACGGCGGACATCGTCGCCGCCGAGGACACCCGGCGGCTGCACCGCCTGGTCCAGAACCTGGGTGTCACCGTGGCCGGCCGGATCATCAGCTACCACGAGCACAACGAGGCCGCCAAGACCGGCGAACTCCTGGACCAAGTTCGCGGAGGCAAGACTCTTGTGATGGTGACCGATGCCGGCATGCCGTCCGTCTCGGATCCGGGCTTCCGCCTGGTTGAAGGGGCCGTGGCCGCCGGTCTCACGGTCACCGCCGCCCCCGGACCTTCCGCGGTGCTTACCGCCCTGGCGCTCTCGGGGCTGCCGACCGACCGGTTCTGCTTCGAGGGGTTCCTGCCCCGCAAGGCCGGAGAACGGTCCTCCCGCCTGGCGGATCTCGACGCCGAACGCCGCACCATGATCTTCTTTGAAGCACCGCACCGGCTGGAGCCGATGCTCCGGGCGCTCCGCGAGCGGTTCGGCGCGGACCGGCGCGCCGCCGTATGCCGGGAGCTGACCAAGACCTATGAGGAGGTCATCCGCGGCACCCTGCGCGAACTGCTGGAGTGGGCTGAATCCAATGAGGTGCGCGGCGAGATCGCCGTCGTTGTGGGCGGCGCCCCGGAACGGGAACCGGGCAAGCCGGAGGACCACGTGGCGGACGTCAACGCGCTCATTGCGCAGGGTATCCGGCTCAAGGAGGCCGTCGCGGCCGTGGCGGACGATGCCAAGGTCAGCAAGCGGGAGCTGTATTCCGCCGTGCTCGCGGCCCGGTAGGCGCGCCGGGCTGCCCGCTGAACGTGCGCTGTGCAGCTGCACAGCGCGCCCCCCGCCGCGTAGTGCGGGGATGCGTAGACAGTGCGGAGAATACAGCAGTACCGTGGCAGTAAATCCAGCGCTTTCGAATGGTCATTTGGACAGTGCTGAATCCCATCCCATTCACCCGAACCGCTGACGAGGGAGTCAACCGTGACCGTAACTGCCCAGCCCATTGTTACCGCGGAGCGCGAGCGCGCCCTGCTTGCCTCTGTTCCGACAGGACTGCTGATCGACGGCCAGTGGCGTCCGGCCGCGTCCGGCAAGACCTTCGACGTGGAGGATCCCTCGACCGGCAAAGTCCTGTTGAGCCTTGCCGACGCCGGACCGGAAGACGGGGCGGCGGCACTGGATGCCGCGGCCGCCGCGCAGGACTCCTGGGCGAAGGTTCCGCCCCGTGAGCGCGGAGAGATCCTGCGCCGTGCCTTTGAGCTGGTGACCGAGCGTGCGGAGGACTTCGCGCTGCTGATGACACTGGAGATGGGCAAGCCGCTGGCCGAGGCCCGTGGCGAGGTCACCTACGGTGCAGAGTTCCTGCGCTGGTTCTCCGAAGAGGCCGTTCGCGCCTTCGGCCGCTACTCGGTGTCCCCGGACGGGAAGTCCCGGCTGCTGGTCACGAAGAAGCCGGTGGGCCCGTGCCTGCTGATCACACCGTGGAACTTCCCGCTTGCGATGGCCACCCGCAAGGTGGCGCCCGCCGTCGCCGCGGGCTGCACCATGGTGCTGAAGTCCGCGAACCTGACCCCGCTGACGTCCCAGCTGTTTGCGGCCGTGATGGTGGAGGCCGGGCTGCCGGCCGGTGTGCTGAACCTGATCCCGACCTCCACGGCGGGAGCCACCACGGGTCCGCTGATCAAGGACTCCCGGCTCCGCAAACTCTCCTTCACCGGTTCCACGGAAGTCGGCCGCCGGCTGCTCTCGGATGCGTCCGAGACGGTCCTGCGGACCTCGATGGAGCTTGGCGGGAACGCCCCGTTCGTCGTGTTCGAGGACGCCGACGTCGATGCCGCCGTTGCCGGAGCGATGCTGGCGAAGCTGCGGAACATGGGCGAGGCCTGCACCGCCGCGAACCGGTTCATCGTCCACGAGTCCGTTGCGGATGAGTTCGCGGAGAAGTTCGCTGCCAAGATGGCCGGCATGACCACGGCCCGCGGCACCGAGGCCGAGTCCAAGGTGGGCCCGCTGATCGATGCCAAGAGCCGGGACAAGGTCCACGAACTGGTATCCGACGCCGTATCCGCCGGCGCGGTCGCGGTGATCGGCGGCGCCGCAGTGGACGGTCCCGGCTACTTCTACCAGCCGACCATCCTCAAAGGCGTCACCGAGGGCACCCGGATCCTGTCCGAGGAGATCTTTGGTCCCGTCGCGCCGATCATCACCTTCGACACCGAGGATGAGGCGGTCCGGCTGGCGAACAACACCGAGTACGGACTCGTCGCCTACGTCTTTACGAGGGACCTCAACCGGGGCATCCGGATGGGCGAACGCCTGGAGACCGGCATGCTGGGCCTGAACGCCGGTGTGGTCTCCAACGCCGCGGCACCCTTCGGCGGGGTCAAGCAGTCAGGACTGGGCCGGGAGGGTGGCCTCGAAGGTATCGAGGAATACCTCTACACCCAGTACATCGGCATCGCCGACCCCTACGCCGGCTAGGAACACCACCGGCTGCGCGGGACCGGCTTCAGCCCCGGCGCAGCCAGCTTCCCCGACGCACCCGGTGCGCCGCCCCGCGGGTCATTAACCAAGTACCCGCGAGGCCGCGCCGGGTGCGCTGTGCTGCGCGGCGGGCGGCGCGGAACGGGGCGGCGGCGGCACGCCGCCAGGCGGCCATGATGGAGGGCGGCAGCCATGCCGCGCGGAACCGCACCAGCGGCCCGGCATGGGCGCGCAGCGTGGAACGGACCGCTTCGATCCGGTGAGCGGCCGGTGACCCCGCGCTTCCCGCAGCAGCGGCACTGCCCGCAGCTCTGTCGGCACTGCCCGGGACGCCGGCGCCGTCGCCCCCGGACGACGGACGGCCGTATTGCCGTTGTTCGAAGTCCGCCGTGAGGGCCCTGACGGCCTGGTGGCCGGCTGCGTCGATGCCGTGCGGTTCCCCGAGGGCGCCCGAGAGGCGCAGCCTGTCGGAGAAATGGCGGGGAGTCTCGCTGGTCCGCGGCGCTACGCCATAGTCCATGGCGAGGTCACGCAGTTCGGCCCAGGCCTGCAATGCCGCCGCGCTGTCGCCCCGGGCGCCGTTCAGCCGGCGGCGGCGCAGGGCGGTCCGCGCCAGCTGAGGGGATGCCAGCAGCAGACCGAGGAGCAGCAGGCCGCCGGCGGAGTACAGCACGGGCAGCCACCGGCTGGCCGCGTCCGCCGTGGCGTCAGCGCCCGGAAGCGGCAGCGGCGCCGCTGTGGGCAGCGGCGCGGGGTTGGGGCTGACGCTCGGCAGGAGGCCGTCGTTGTTTTCGTTCGTGCTGGCGCCGCCGGCGACCTGGGCATCCGTGGCATAGGACGGCACCACACCGCGCGACGGGGTCGGTTCGAACGGCACCCAGCCCAGTCCCTGGAAATACAGTTCCGGCCAGGCGTGGGCGTCACGCGCATCCACCTCGTACTCCGGCAGGGCACCCTGGCCCCCAATCGAAACCGTGGCGCCGGTGGCCCGTCCCGGGGCATAACCGACGGCGATCCGGCTGGGGATGCCTTCCAGCCGGGCCATCACCGCCATGGCCGACGCGAAATGGATGCAGTATCCGCTCTTCTGGTTCAGGAAGTCCGCCAGCACGGACAATCCGTTGCCGTCATAGCCACCCTGCACCGGGGACTGCAGCGAATAGGAAAATTCCACCGAGCGCAGGTAACGCTGGATGGCCAGGGCCCGGGCGTAGGGAGTGGAGCTTCCGGCAGTCACGGCCTCGGCTGTCCGCTGCACGATCTCCGGGACGTTGGCCGGCGTCCGGATGAACTGCTCGGGGACACCCTGCACCGGCCCGGTGGCCCCGGCCAGTAGCTCCGGGGTGAGCTGCGGGGAGGCAGAGAGCACCACATACTGCTGGTCGCGGGAGTTCGTGTCGACGCCCTTGATGCTCAGCGTGGCCGGGTCCCAGCTCCAGCGGCCGTTGAGGCCGTTGACGGCTTCCGGGGCGTAGGGCACGGGCAGATAGGGGCTGGTGAACTGGCCGGTGTTGACCGCGGTGACCACCCGGACCTCGGTGGCGGCGGATTCGTAGCCCGAATCCATCCGCCCCGTGCCCAGCCGCCGGGTGTCATTGCGGTCATCCGGCGCCCAGTTGTCGCCGTTGAAACTGTCCACGGTCACGGAGCGCAGGTACGGTGTGCTCGGCGCGTTGGTGGCAAAGGTGATCCGGCCGTCCCCGGTGGGGGCCCGGAGGCTGTTGCCGAGGCTGATCATCGGGTTGAGCCCCGAGGCCGTGCCGAAGGGATTCAGCCGCGAGCCCTGCGGGAACGTTCCCTGGTCGAATCCCGGGATCACGAGTTGCACTAACAGGGTGAGTGTCAGCGCGACGGCGCCGGTCAGGGCGCCGCGCCGGAACTGGCCCGGGTTCCGGGCGGTGTCGGCGCCCGTCCGCGGGTCGGGGGCGAACCAGTGGCTGCAGCCGAGGATCAGGAGGTAGCCTGCCGTGGCCGCAACGAAACCGGCCGCGCCGACGCTCTGCGGCTTGATCATGGCGGGAACGATGAGGATGGCGAGGATCCCGAGGCCGCTCGTGGCCGGCAGGGCCAGGGGAAAGGCGAGGGCATCGACCAGGATCACCAGCAGCCCCAGGGCGGCGCAGACCAGCAGGACGATTCCGGCGTTGGGGGCCACCGGGGCGCTTTCCGCCAGGACGGTTTCACTGGCACGGAGCACGTAACGGTCCAGCTGCGTCAGGGTGTCGCCGGATGGAAGGAAGCCCAGGATGCTGCTGGCGCGGAAGAAGGTGAACGTCAGGATCAGCACGAGCGCAGCCAGCGCACCGGCCGTCACGAACGCGCTGCGCCACCGGAGCGCCCGGAGCCCGGCCATCGTAAGGGCCACGGTGAGGACCGTCGAGAGGACGGGGGAGTACCAGGCCCACCCGCGCAGCACGCCATTGAGGCTCAGCGCGGCACCGGCGACGGCGAGTGCCACCGCGAGGGCCATGAGCCACGGCTGTGCGCCGACCTTCGTCGGTGCCTTCCGGGCACCTGGGAAGGAACCCTGCGGCGGGACGGGGGAGCCTCCCGGGGACGTCCCGGACTGTGCCGAATGCGGGCCCGCGCTGCGCTGCGGTGTCAGTGTCATCGCCGGGCCCCTGATCCGCGCCGCACATCGGCCGCGGTTGCCAGCGGCGCGGCGCCGTCCGAGTCGAACGACGCCCACGCAGCGGGCAGCGGCATTGCGGGGGTGACGGCGACGGCCCGCCAGCCGCCGAGCCGGAGTGTTTCGAGCACACCGTCGAGTTCCTGGAGGCGCTCCGCAATGACCAGGGCAAAGGCGTTCGCGGTGAAGCCGGCAGCCGGGGTCAGCGCCCGGGCCTCGGCCGGCGTGAGATTTCCGAGGACCGCCAGGATGGGCCCACGCATGCGGTGGGCCGCCAGTTTGTCCATGAGCCGGTCGTCGAACGGCTGCGGGCCGGCCTCCGCTCCGGAGGGGTGACGGCCGGGACCCCGGGAGGGGACGGCCTCCCTCGTATCCCTGCGGCTGTGGTGGTGGCCGGTGAGCTGGATCGCTGCGAGGCTCTCGGCAATGGACTGCAGACCGGACGTGCCGATGTACTCTTCGGCCTCCGGCTCGGGCGCGGAGGGCGAGTGCTGGAATGCGGGCTCGCCGGCCGCGTCAAGGAAGCGCAGCCCATAGTTGCGCTCGGCGAGATGGGCCCCGATGGACATTGCGGCCGTCACCGCCCACTCGAACGTGTCGCTGGTGACGAGTTCGTGGCCGTCCGGACCGGCGGTGCCGCGGTGGGCGGTCCCGCCGCCGGAAAATGCGCTGCGGGTGAAGGCAGCCAGCCGCTGATCCAGGATGATGGTGGCTTCCGGGGTGGTGACGGACTCCTCCTGGCGGACCATAAGCTGCCCGTGCCGTGCCGTCGCCGCCCAATGCACCCGGCGCATCGGATCACCATGACGGTATTCCCGGGTCATAACGTCGTCGTCGCTCGGGTTGGCGCGGATGCGCGTGGCGGTGACGCCGTCGTGTCCCCTGGCCCCCGCCAGCCCGGTGACGGGAAGTTCGACGGCGGCGGGCGTCACGGTGAGGATGTCGCCGTCGTCGATGGCGTGGCGGTGCAGGGACAGCCCGAAGGGGTCGCTGAACTCGGCCGTGACCGGCCCGATCATGAACTGGCCGCGTTTCGTGGAGCGCAGATGGTATTCATAGCGGCTCGTCCCGCCCGTGGCCGAACGCGCCGGGAACCGGAACACCGGGGACTCCCCGAACCGCGCGGGCAGGCGCTCCTCCATGAGGGCGTGGCCGGATCCCAGGCCGGTCCGGGCCACGGCCAGCCGGACCGTCGTCGTGGCCGCCGTCTCGACGCTGGCGGGGCTGAACTCCCGGTAGACCTGGAAATTCGGTTTGAGCACCCGGGTTCCGGCCAGCGCGAGCAACGGCAGGACAAGCAGCAGGACGGCCAGCGTCAGCAGGTCCCGGCGTCCCATCACCTGGGCCGCGAGGAGGAAGACGGCACCAGAACCCAGCAAGCCCCAGCCGCGGCTCGTGAAAATGTGCCTCGGGAACCGGTCCATCAGCGCCACGGCCGGGCCACCCCTAGCGGCGGTCCGGCAGTGTGGCAGCCCGGGTGGAAACCCCGCCGCCGGCGGCATGTCCGGCGGATGTTGCCGGCGCCGCCGCCATGTCAGGGCTGACCGGGATCTTCGCCAGGACGGCGCGGATGACGCTCTGGGCGGTCTCGCCCGTGCTCGCGGCTTTGCGGTCCAGGATGATCCGGTGGGCCAGGACGGCTTCGGCGACGCTGACGACGTCGTCCGGCAGCACATAGTCCCGGCCCTCCAGGGCCGCTGTGGCTTTGGCCGCGCGCAGCAGTTGGAGCATGGACCGGGGGCTCGCGCCGAGGCGGAGCATCCCGCTTTCCCTCGTCGCGCGGCCCAGGGACACGGTGTACTCCTTGATCGACTGCGAGACGTAGACCTGCCTCACCGTGGCGATCATGGAGGCGACCTCGCCGGCGGTGACGACGGCGGTGACCTTGGTCAGCGGGGACGTCGCCTGGTGTGTTTCCAGCATTTCCATCTCGGCGTCCTTGTCCGGGTAGCCCATGGAAATTCGCGCCATGAAACGGTCCCGCTGCGCTTCCGGGAGCGGGTAGGTCCCTTCCATTTCAATCGGGTTCTGCGTAGCCACCACCATAAAAGGCTCATCGAGTTTGTAGGACTTGCCGTCCACGGTCACCTGGTGTTCTTCCATGCATTCCAGCAGGGCCGACTGCGTTTTGGCCGAGGCGCGGTTGATTTCGTCTCCGATGACAATATTCGCGAACACCGCCCCGGGCCGGAACTCAAAGGAACGGGATGCCTGGTTGTAAATGGACACGCCCGTCACATCGGAAGGGAGCAGGTCGGGGGTGAACTGGATGCGGCTCACCGAACAGTCGATAGTGCGGGCAAGAGTCTTCGCAAGAAGGGTCTTGCCCACCCCGGGGACGTCCTCCAGCAGCAGGTGGCCTTGCGCCAGCAGCACGGTCAAGGCCAGTTTGGCCGCTTCCGCCTTGCCATCGATCACCGTGTTGATGGCGGTCAGGATGCGCTCGCTGGCGGAACTGAACGATTCCGCGTCCATGGCCGCCGGTGGCTGGGCCGCGCGCCGGGTCCCGGGGAGCCCGGCGACGGCGGACCCTTCCCGGAGGCTTTGGCCCTCAGGGAGGGCTTCGTCTAGGGAGGTGCGGTGGTAGTCCATCGGTAGCCTTTCAGCCCTGGTGGTTCCCGGTGGCCCGGCATGGAGCCTGCCGGGCCACTTGTCGGGTGTGTGCCTGTGTTCCTGACCGTCTATTCCTAGCCGTTTATTTCCTGGCCATAAGTGCCTGGCCGTCTGTTCCGGAGCTTTGTTTATATCGTTGTTCCATTTTCCTTGTATAGCCAGTCTTCCTAACAGCGTACTAACACAACTGCCGGACCTGACAGAGAGTTCCGGGGAAATATCTGCCGTGCCCCGGTTGGGACATAGCGCGGGAAATGGCGCGGGCGGGTTAACTCCCCGGGGCGCTCCCGGTGCATCTGTCCCGGGGTGCCCCGATAGGCTGGGAAGATGCACAAATCCCTGACTCCCGTCCCGTTCCGTGCGCCCGGCAGCGATGGCGCCGGCAGGCAGGGATACCCGCCGGCGCCGGAACCGCTTCCGGTGCCGGTCATGGACAACCACACGCACCTGGATTTCCCCTTCGACGAGCTGAAGGTCGGCATTGCCGACGCCCTCGATGCCGCAGCCGCCGTCGGGGTGCAGGGGGCCGTGCAGGTGGGGTGCGACCTCGAATCGTCCCGGTTCACGGTGCAGGCGGTGGATCTGGACCCGCGGCTGCTGGGTGCCGTCGCCCTTCACCCCAATGACGCGCCGGCCTACGCCGCCCGCGGTGAACTGGAACAGGCCCTGGCTGAGATCGAAGCGCTCGCGGCGCACCCGCGCATCCGGGCTATCGGAGAGACCGGCCTGGATTTCTTCCGCACCGAGGGGAAAGGGCTGGCCCATCAGCGCCATTCCTTCCGCCGCCACATCGATATTGCCAAACGCCTCGGGTTGACCCTGCAGATCCATGACCGGGACGCCCATGACGACGTCGTCCAGGTGCTGCGGGAGGAGGGCGCCCCCGACCGGGTGGTGTTCCACTGCTTCTCCGGCGGGGAGGAGTTGGCCAGGATCTGCAACAGCGAGGGCTGGTACATGTCCTTCGCCGGCACCCTGACGTTCAAGAACGCCGCCAACCTCCGCGCCGCCCTGGCCATCGCCGAACCGGAACGGATCCTCGTCGAAACCGACGCCCCGTTCCTCACCCCGCATCCACACCGGGGGCGTCCAAACGCAAGCTACATGGTCCCGTATACCGTCCGGGCGATGGCCGAATTGACTGGATGGGAGCTCTCGGAACTGTGCGCGCGGATCGCCGAAAATACCGTGCAGGCATACGGATCCTGGGACTGATGTGACGAGAGTTCATCCACGCGGTTAGATATCGGGTATGCATAATTTGTTGGATGCTTTATAACGCTCCGGTTACAGTGGACAACTATTAGCCGGGGTCGGGGAAGGCCTTCGGATAATTTCACTCCTGCAGGGCGCGCATCGTGGCCAACGAACCATATGCGCGCTCTCGTTTGTGAGTGTGGCAGTGCACACGCCTGCCGCGGACAAAACGCACCCCTTCCGGTGCTGCCTCCGGGCTGTCGGCGGAGGGTCGACGTGTGCGCTTTTCCCCGTGCCCGGATGGTCCGAAAGATATGGGCAATCGTGGTCAAGTTCTTCACATCGGATGGCAAGTTCAGCTTCGTCAAGGTGGGCACGCAGCTTGTGGTGCTTGTGGCGCTCGTGCTGGGGCTGGTGGCGTTCGTCGGAAACAATAAGACAGTCACCCTCAACGTGGACGGCAAAGTGAGTTCGGTCCAGACCTTCGGCGGCACCGTCGGCCAGGTCGTGAAGGGCGCCGACCTCGAACTCAAGTCCGCCGACCGGATCACGCCTGCTGCGGATTCCCATGTCCAGGACGGGTCCGTGATCAACGTCAACCTCGCCAAGGCCGTCAAGGTCAGTCTGGACGGCGCGGAGCGGACCATCAAAACCACCTCGCCCACCGTGGGGGAGCTTGTGACGGAACTCGGCGTGGCCAGCGCCTCCGAGCTGTCCGTCCCTAAGGACGCCCAGCTCTCCGTCTCCGGTTCGTTCGTTTCCATCTCGACGCCGAAGGCCGTGAGCCTCGTCGCCGACGGAAAAGCCGCCAAGACCACGACGACAGCCGCCAACGTCGGCCAGCTCCTCGCCGACGCCGGCATCAAACTGGGGGCCAGCGACCGCGTCTCCCAGCCGGGCAACGCGCCCGTGGTCAACAACATGGTGATCAAGGTTTCCCGCGTGGACGTCAGCAAGACGGCGGAAGCAACCGAAGCCGTGCCATTCAAAACCCTCACCACTGAGGACGCCGGCATGCTCAAGGGCGAAGAAAAGGTGACCCAGGCGGGCGCGGCCGGCTCCATCAAGAAGAAGTTCAAGCTTGTCCTCGTCGACGGCCGCGAAGCCTCCCGCACCCTGGTGTCGCAGTCCGTCAGCACGCAGCCGGTCACCAAAAAGGTCACCGTCGGCACCAAGGAAAAGCCGCAGCCGGAAGCCCAGACCGGTGGGAACACCGGCGCCGGAGCCCCCGCCATGATGAACGAAGCCATGTGGGACAAGATCGCGCAGTGCGAGTCCACCGGCAACTGGTCCATCAACAACGGCAATGGCTACTACGGCGGACTCCAGTTCGACATCCAGACCTGGCTCGGATCCGGCGGCGGCGCGTACGCCCCGAACGCCAGCCTGGCCACCAAGGCCCAGCAGATCGATATCGCCAACCGCGTTTACGCCCAGCGCGGCCTGCAGCCGTGGGGCTGCGGCTGGGCAGCCTCAAGCTAAAGGAGCCGCACCGGCCCCTCAGCTCCGGCTGACGGTCAGGTGACGTCGCCAAGAACTCGCACGGTTTCCGCAGCGGCTGACCACGGCAGCGGACGCCCGGCCCAGGCCGGGTCCGGTTCCCCGGACCCGGCCTTTGCCATGCCCGGGGCCGCCGGCGGGATAGGATACCTAGGTGACTGAACCGACCTCCTCCGCGCCAGGCAGTACTCCAGCCAGTACGCCGATGGCTGAGCCGATCAGTACGCCGGCCGGTGCGCCCGCACCTTTGATGGGGGCCTCCGACATCCGCCGGCTGGCCGAGGAGATCGGGGTCCGGCCCACCAAGACCCTCGGGCAGAACTTCGTCATTGACGGCAACACCATCCGCAGGATCGTCGCCACCGCGGACATCCACCCGGACGAGACGGTACTTGAAATCGGGCCGGGGCTCGGGTCCCTCACCCTGGGCCTGCTGGACGCCGCCCGGTCGGTTGTCGCCGTCGAGATCGATCCGGTCCTCGCCGGCAAACTTCCGGAAACCGTCGCCCGGTGGAGGCCGGACGCCGTCGGGGATTTCCATCTGGTTCTCGCCGATGCCATGCGGGTCACCGAACTCCCCGCGGAACCCACCGCACTCGTGGCGAATCTTCCATACAACGTTGCCGTGCCGGTGGTCCTGCATCTGCTTCAGCACTTCCCGAGCCTTCGCCACGGGCTGGTCATGGTCCAGGACGAGGTGGCCGACAGGCTTGCCGCCGGGCCGGGATCCAAGACCTACGGTGTTCCCTCGGTCAAGGCCGCCTGGTACAGCAGTATGCGCAAGGCCGGCGTCATCGGCATGAACGTCTTCTGGCCGGCGCCCAAAATCCACTCCGGCCTCGTGGCGTTCACACGCCGGGAGCCGCCCGTCACCACCGCCACCCGGGAACAGGTTTTCGCCGTCATCGATGCCGCATTCGCCCAGCGCCGCAAGACCCTGCGCGCAGCGCTGGCCGGATGGGCCGGCAGCGCGGTGGAGGCCGAACGGTGCCTGCGCGCGGCCGGCGTCGATCCCACCGCCCGCGGTGAGGTCATCGACATCGCGGCTTTTTCCCGGATCGCGGAAGCCCGCGCGACGCCGGCCCCATAACCCGGGCGGCAGCCCGCAACGTGCAGGCCCCGGGCGCCGTGCTTGGAGCCGGACCCCGCCATGCCATAGCGTGGAGCCATGAACGCAGTGAGAGGGCGCTTTGCCGCGAGGACTGTCCGGGTCAAGGCTCCCGGCAAGGTTAACGTCTCACTGGATGTCGGGCCCCTGCGCCCGGACGGCTACCACTCGGTGGCCAGCGTCTACCTCGCGGTGTCCCTCTACGAAGAAGTCGCCGCAACCAGCACCGACACCGGGCAAATAACCGTCAGCATCAGCCCGGCCAGCACCCTGGACCTCGACGGCGTGGACATTCCCCTCGACGAACGCAACCTGGCCTACAAGGCGGCAGCGATCATGGCAGACGTCTCGGAGCACTCCACCGGCGTCCACCTCGAGATCACCAAGCGGGTGCCCGTGGCCGGAGGAATGGGCGGCGGTTCGGCCGACGCCGCGGCCACCCTGCTGGCCTGTGACGCGCTGTGGAACAGCGGGCTTTCCCGCGACGAGCTCTCCCACCTGGCCGCAGAACTTGGCGCCGATGTGCCCTTCTCCCTGCTCGGGGGCACAGCCGTCGGGCTCGGTCTTGGCGACGACCTCTCGCCCGCCCTCGTCAAGGCCCAGACCGACTGGGTCCTCGTGACAGCGGACTTCGGGCTGCCCACCCCGGAGGTGTACCGGACCCTGGACCGGCTGCGCGCTGACGATGAGGCGGTGATCGACGAACCCACTGCCGTGGACCCGATGATCCTCCAGGCCCTCCGGGCGGGCGACGCCGATTCCCTGAGCAGGGTGCTGGTCAACGATCTGCAGCGCGCCTCGATCGAGCTGGCGCCCAGCCTCCGGGACACGCTCGGACTCGGCGAGTCGCTGGGGGCGATCGCCGGGATTGTCTCCGGCTCGGGGCCCACGGTGGCGCTGCTGTCGCACAGCCCGGCGGCAGCCGAGGGCCTGGCCGAGGACCTCCGGCACCACGGCCTTGAGGCCATGGCGGTGCACGGCCCGGTTCACGGGGCACGCATCATCTCCGATACGCTCCTTTAATAGGACTGCCGTCCCCTCCACGGCGTAGTCGGCCCGGGTCGAACCGATCCGGCACATTTGCTTGGCATATATTTTCTCTAGGAAAGCAGTTCCCAGTGGCACACCTGCTCGGCGGCGAGAACCTCACCGTCTCGTATGCAACCCGTACCGTTCTTGACGGCATCACCCTCGGACTCGAAGAGGGCGACCGGATCGGCATGGTCGGCCGCAATGGCGACGGCAAGTCGACGCTCATGCGCCTGCTGGCGATGCGGGCCACCCCGGACTCCGGCCGCGTGACCAAACGCAGCGAAGTCAACATCGGCTACCTGGACCAGAGCGACGTCCTCGACGGCGACCTCACGGTCGGCGCCGCCATCGTCGGCGACCAGGCCGACTACGAATGGGCCCGCAACCCGCAGATCCGCGAGGTCATGGGCGGGCTCGTGTCCGACGTCGACTGGCACGCCAACGTGCACGCCCTTTCCGGCGGGCAGAAGCGCCGCGTGGCGCTGGCCAAGCTGCTGATCGAAGACCACGACGTCATCATGCTCGACGAGCCCACCAACCACCTCGACGTCGAAGGCGTCGCGTGGCTGTCCCGGCACCTGAAGACCCGCTGGCGGGCCAACCAGGGCGCCTTCCTCGTGGTCACCCACGACCGCTGGTTCCTCGACGAAGTCTGCAACAAGACGTGGGAAATCCACGACGGCATCATGGACCCGTTCGACGGCGGTTATGCCGCCTACGTGCTGGCCCGCGCTGAACGCGACCGCGCCGCCTCCGTGACGGAAGGCAAGCGCCAGCAGCTCGTGAAGAAGGAACTCGCGTGGCTCCGCCGCGGGGCCCCGGCCCGCACCGCAAAGCCCAAATTCCGGATCGAGGCGGCCAACGCCCTGATCGCCGATGTTCCCGAGCCGCGCGACTCGACGGCACTGAGCAAGATGGCCACCGCCCGGCTCGGCAAGGACGTCCTGGACCTCGAGAACGTTTCCCTCGACTTCCTCGGGGGCGATGCCGGGCAGAAGCTCTTCGACAACATCACCCTGCGGCTGGCCCCCGGTGAGCGGCTTGGCCTGGTGGGCGTCAACGGCGCCGGCAAGACCACCTTGTTGAAGCTCCTCAACGGCGAAATCCAGCCCAGCTCCGGGAAGGTCAAGCGCGGCAAGACGGTGGTCACCGCGGTCCTGTCGCAGGAGGTCAAGGAGCTCGACGACGTCTCGGACCTGCGCGTGATCGAAGTGATCGAGCGCGAAAAGCGCTCCTTCAATGTCGGCGGCAAGGAATTCACCGCCGGCCAGCTCGTGGAGCAGCTCGGCTTCACCAACGAGAAGCAGTGGACCCCGGTCAAGGACCTCTCCGGCGGCGAACGCCGGCGCCTCCAGCTCCTGCGCCTGCTGGTGGGGGAGCCGAACGTGCTGATGCTCGATGAGCCCACCAACGACCTCGACACCGACACCCTGGCCGCCGTCGAGGACGTCCTGGACGGCTGGCCGGGCACGCTCGTCGTCGTCAGCCACGACCGCTACCTGCTCGAACGCGTCACGGACCACCAGATGGCGCTCCTGGGCGACGGCAAGATCCGGGCCCTGCCGCGGGGAGTGGACCAGTACCTGGAACTGCGCGAAGCGGCGATGGCTGGCTCCACGATCACCGGCGGCGGCAACCCCGTCACCGCCGCCAGCGGCAGTTCCGCCCCCGCCGTCGCCGGTCCCTCGGAAGCGGAAAAGCGCGATGCCCGCAAGGCCAAGAACCGCATCGACCGCCAGCTGGGCAAGCTCACGCAGCAGGAGGACAAGATCCACGCCCAGATGACCGCCGCGGCCGCGGACCCGTCCGCCGTCGGCAAGCTCGCGGAGCTCAACAAGCAGCTCAAGGACCTCGCAGTCGAACGCGAAGCCCTCGAACTCGAATGGCTGGGAGCCCTGGAAGTCCTCGGCGAATAGGCCGGCCAGCCTGGGCTGGCTGCGCCGCGTAGGTGACCGCACGGGCAAACTACCCCTCGGACTTCAAATCGGGGCCGGTGAGGCCGTTCCACGCGCCCTCAAAGGATGGGCATGCCCACTCGGGTGGTGCAGGACTCCCGGGCATGTCCAACGGCGAGGTCCAGGAATGGGCATATTGGCCAAATGTCCATTGTTCGCCGCCGGGGGAGGGCATGTCCGTTGGCCGGGTCGATGCCCGTGCCCGAGGCGTTTTCTTGAAGACTAATCCTCGCTGCGGAGCTCCGGGTCTTTTTGCAGGCCTGTGAGGCCGTTCCAGGCGAGGTTGACCAGGTGGGCCGCCACCTCGCGTTTATCCGGGGTCCGGCTGTCCTGCCACCATTGGCCCGTCATGGCCACCATGCCGACCAGCATCTGCGCGTACATGGCCCCGTCGGCCGAGGTAAAGCCGCGGCGGGCGAACTCGTCGGCCAGGATGTACTCCACACGGGCCGTGACGTGCGAGAGCAGGGTGGAGAACGCGCCTTCGGGCTGTGTCGGCGGGGCATCGCGCATGAGGATGCGGAACCCGTCGGTGCGCTCCTCGATATAGCTCAGCAGGGCCAGGGCGGCCCGCTCCACGAGGACGCGCGGTTTGGCTTCCTCGGACAGTGCCTCGGTGATGGAGCTCAGCAGGATCCGGAACTCATACTCAACAACCTGGGTGTACAGGCCTTCCTTGGAGCCGAAGTGCTCGTAGATCACCGGTTTGGAGACCCCCGCGGCCGCGGCGATTTCCTCGATGGTGGTTCCGTCCAGTCCGCGGAGGGCGAAGAGCCCGCGGCCGATGCCGATGAGCTGGCTGCGGCGCTGGGGCCCTGTCATCCGGATCCGCGGCACGTAGCCGGCGGCCCGTGCAGGCCGGCCGCCGCGACCCTCCGCCCCTTCGGATACCCCTGTGCTGTTGCTCACCGCTCCATCATGCCCCAGATCACCCGGGGGGAGACGGGCGGCCGCGCTCCGGTCGTCCCCGCCGCACTGGGCGGCAACGCAGTATGGCAGAATTGACTCTCGTGCCACAGGCTCAGCGCCTTGGCATGGTCCGCCCTGGTGTAATGGCAGCACCCCGGCCTTTGGAGCCGTGGAGTATAGGTTCGAGTCCTATGGGCGGAACTGTTGCGCGTCGTGGCACCGTAAAACGGCACCCGGCGGGCGCGGCCCGGGATGAGTCCAGTAGGATGAGTCTGGCGCCGTGACCGGTGTCCGGGCGGCCCAGGCCGCACGGATCCGGCAACCAAGGCGCATCACCAGGCCCCAGCCGCCGGCCACCCAGATACACCAAGCAGCGGCATGAGCTAAGCCGCAGAGCAAGGAGAGCCCGTACGTGAGCCCCGAGAACACAGGCCCAGCCGCCGTAATCGTCCTAGCTGCAGGCGCCGGTACCCGGATGAAGTCCCGTACCCCCAAAATCCTGCACGAGATCGGCGGCCGGTCCCTCGTCGGCCACGCGCTGCATGCTGCCCGCACCATCCGGCCGCAGGAGCTGGCCCTCGTCGTCCGGCATGAGCGCGACCTCGTGGCCGCCCACGTCGCCGCCGTCGACCCGGCAGCCCTGATTGTCGACCAGGACGAGGTGCCTGGAACCGGCCGTGCCGTTGAAGCCGCCCTCGACGCCCTCGACGCGCTTCACCCCCAGCAGCAGGTCAGCGGCACGGTGGTGGTCACGTATGGCGACGTGCCCCTGCTCACCGGGCAGCTGCTCGGCGAACTCGTCGCCAGCCACGAGGCCGGGAACAACGCCGTGACCGTCCTCACCGCCGTCCTGGACGACGCGACGGGCTACGGACGCATCCTCCGGGCCGCGGACGGATCGGTCTCCGGCATCCGGGAGCACAAGGACGCCACGGACGCCGAACGTGCAATCCGCGAGATCAACTCAGGCATCTACGCCTTCGATGCCGGCGTGCTGCGCGACTCGCTGGCCCACGTCACCACCGACAACGCCCAGGGCGAGAAGTACCTCACCGACGTGCTCGGCCTGGCCCGTGCGGCCGGAGGCCGTGTGGCCGCCGTCGTCACCGAAGACCGCTGGCAGGTGGAGGGCGCCAATGACAGGGTCCAGCTCTCGGCCCTCGGCGCCGAACTCAACCGGCGCACCGTCGAAGCCTGGATGCGGGCCGGCGTCACGGTCGTGGACCCGGCCACCACCTGGATCGACGCCACCGTCACCCTCGACGAGGACGTCCGGCTGCTGCCCAACATCCAGTTGCACGGCACCACAACGGTGGCGCGCGACGCCGTCGTCGGCCCCGACACGACCCTCACCGATGTACAGGTGGGGGAGGGTGCCAAAGTGGTCCGCACGCACGGGTCCGGCTCCACGATCGGCGCCAAGGCAAACGTCGGTCCGTTCACGTACCTGCGGCCGGGCACCGTCCTCGGCGAGACCGGCAAGATCGGCGCTTTCTACGAGACCAAGAACGTCACCATCGGCCGCGGCTCCAAACTCTCCCACCTGGGCTACGCCGGCGACGCCGAGATCGGCGAGGACACCAACATCGGCTGCGGCAACATCACCGCGAACTACGACGGCGAGAAGAAGCACCGCACGGTCATCGGGTCCGGTGTGCGCACCGGCTCCAACACCGTCTTCGTCGCTCCGGTCCAGGTCGGCGACGGCGCGTACAGCGGCGCCGGCGCGGTAATCCGCCGCGACGTGCCGCCCGGTGCCCTGGTCCTGTCCCTGGCCAAGCAGCAGAACGCCGAGGGCTGGGTCCTTGCGAACCGGCCTGACTCGCTCTCCGCGTCCCTGGCCGAGGCGGCCGGCGCCACCACAACTTCCTCCAGTACTCCGGCAACTACAGAAGAGGGCTAGCAAACATGAGCGAAATTACGGCACGCGGCGAGAAGAAGCTGGTGCTTGCCGCTGGACGCGCGCATCCCGAGCTGGCGAGGGAAATCGCCAAGGAGCTCGGAACCGAGCTGCTGCCCCTGGATGCCTACGACTTCGCCAACGGTGAGATCTACGTGCGGGCAGGCGAGAGCGTGCGCGGCACCGACGCCTTCGTCATCCAGGCGCACCCCGCCCCGTTGAACAACTGGCTGATGGAACAGCTCATCATGATCGATTCGCTCAAGCGGGCCTCCGCCAAGCGCATCACCGTGGTGTCCCCGTTCTACCCGTACGCCCGGCAGGACAAGAAGGGCCGCGGCCGCGAGCCCATCTCCGCACGCCTCGTGGCCGATCTGTACAAAACCGCCGGCGCCGACCGCATCATGAGCGTGGACCTGCACACTTCGCAGATCCAGGGCTTCTTCGACGGGCCTGTGGACCACCTTATGGCCATCCCGCTGCTGGCGGACTACATCCGCACCCGCGTCGGGGCTGATGACATCACGGTGGTTTCCCCGGACACCGGCCGCGTGCGCGTGGCCGAGCAGTGGGCCGAGCGCCTCGGCGGGGCGCCGCTGGCCTTCGTCCACAAGAGCCGCGACCTCACCGTTCCGAACCAGGCCGTCTCCAAGACGGTCGTCGGGCAGATCGAAGGACGCACCTGCGTCCTGATCGACGACATGATCGACACCGGCGGAACCATTTCCGGTGCCGTGCAGGTGCTCAAGAACGCCGGCGCCAAGGACGTCATCATCGCGGCAACACACGCCGTGTTCTCCGATCCGGCGGCCCAGCGTCTGTCCGAGTCCGGCGCCCGCGAGGTTGTTGTCACCAACACGCTGCCGATCGACGCCAGCAAGCGCTTCCCGCAGCTCACCGTGCTGTCCATCGCACCGCTGATCGCCCGCGCCATCCGCGAAGTGTTCGACGACGGCTCCGTCACCAGCCTGTTCGACGGCAACGCGTAGCCCTTTATAGAGCGCAGGTGAGCGCAGTAGGGCTCGCTTGCGCATGCTCGACCGCCGCCTGTGCGGGGCTGTTTTCCTGATTGCGGCCCCGCACTGGTAACCTTGAACCGAAACCTTGGCGAGGGAAAGCGCCGGTAAGCCGTGTGGGAAACCGTAAACATGGTTCATCGGATTGCTGGTATCCGTTATCGACTGGGTCTGAATCTCCTTCTGAAGGGCCGCTGCACAGCAGCCCGGCGTTGAAGGTCGCAAACAGACCTCCGCCCTTGCTGAACACCGTTTAGTCCCACAGCTTGAAATCCAACGAGGAGATATCCATGTCTGAGCAGAAGCTCGCAGCAGAAGTCCGCACCGAATTCGGCAAGGGCTTCGCCCGCCGCGCCCGCATGGCGAACCTGATCCCGGCCGTCATCTACGGCCACGGCGCCGAGCCGATCCACATCACCCTGCCGGCGAAGGCCACCACCCTGGCCGTGCGCACCGCCAACGCCCTGCTGACCCTGGACATCAACGGCGAGCAGCACCTTGCCCTCGTCAAGGACATCCAGCGCAACCCGATCAAGCAGATCATCGAGCACCTGGACCTGCTGACCGTCCGCACCGGCGAGAAGGTCACCGTTGACGTCCCCGTCCACCTCAGCGGCGAGCTGGCTCCGGGCAACGCCCACAACCTGGAAATGACCACCGTCTCCCTTGAGGCCGAGGCCACGCACCTGCCGACCGCCATCGAGGTCAGCATCGAAGGCCGCAGCGCCGGCGAGCACATCCACGCCTCCGATCTGGTCCTGCCGAAGGGCTCCGTCCTGCTGGCTGACCCCGAGGCACTGGTTGTCAACATCTCCGAGGCCACCGAAGTCACCGAGGAAGAGGCCTCCGAAGGGGCTACCGCCGAAGCTTCCGAGGCTGCAGCCGAGTAATTCCGGCGAAATCCTCCGGTGGCCGGGTCCCTCTGGGGCCCGGCCGCCGTCGTCTCCGCCCGGCAGCGCCGGACCCTGGTGACGGGAACCTGCCCGCCTGAGCGAAGGACGCACCCATGACTGACACCTGGCTGATCGTAGGCCTCGGCAACCCGGGAACGGAGTATGCCCACAACCGGCACAACGTCGGACAGATGGTCCTCGATGAACTCGCCTCCCGGATCGGCAGCGGCTTTAAGTCCCACAAAGCGCGGGCCCACGTCCTGGAAGGCCGCCTCGGCATCGGCGGCCCGCGGGTGGTGCTGGCCAAGCCGCTGAGCTACATGAATGTGTCCGGCGGTCCGGTCTCGGCGCTGGCCAAGTTCTACGACATCGAGCCCGGCCACGTCATCGCAGTGCACGACGAGATCGACATTCCCTTCGACACGGTAAAGCTGAAGCTTGGCGGCGGCGAAGGGGGCCACAACGGTCTGCGGGATATCAGCAAGGCCCTCGCCACCAAGGACTATCTGCGGGTCCGGGTCGGTGTGGGCCGTCCGCCGGGCAGGATGGACACCGCCGACTTTGTGCTGAAGGACTTTTCCGGTTCGGAGAAGAAGGAACTCCCGTTCCTGATCGACACCGCGGCCGACGCCGTGGAGGTCCTGGTCCGGGACGGCCTGCTTGCCGCCCAGCAGGAGTTCCACCCCGCGAAGACACCCTAGCCCGAAGGCTCACAAAGACTCCGGCGTGCTGCACCGCTCGACGCGCCGCAGCCGACGCGGCGAATTGCTTCCAAGCGTCCTGAAATGCCGTTATGATCGCTCTACTCTCATGTCGGGGGATAGGGATACGCTACTTCTAGGCGGACGGTCTCAGGTTTGCTGTCCGCAGAGCGGTACAAAGGAAACTAGATGTCGAGGGAATCGCTGGGCTGGGGGAATGTTTCCACTACATTGGCACCCGCCTCGGAAGAACCTGCAACCGGTCCGCTGGACCGGCACAGGTGGTCAGGTCTCGCGCGCAATGCCGACGCCGACCGGGTTCGTAATGCCCTCATCGCAGAGGACCGGATGGGCGTGGTCATCACCGGCGACCGCGGTGTGGGCAAGACCCAGGTAGGCCGTACCGCCGTGATGGGCTTCGGCCCCGACGTCTACACGCTGCAGCTCCGCAGCCCGGGGTCCGGCATTGCGACCCCCTACGGGTGCCTCGCGTTCACGCTCGCGCGGTTGCCGCAAAGTTCCCTTGGCTCGCCGACTGCCATCCTGCACGGCATCACCTCCCGGATCCGTGACGACGCCGCCGGACGGAAGTGCGTCATCCTGCTCGACAACGCCGGCGGACTGGACGAACTGAGTACCGGCGTCCTGCTTAACTTGCTCCAGACCCGGACAGCGCGGCTCGTTGCGACTGCCCAGCGCACGACGGACCTTCCGCCGGACTTCTACTGGCTCATCACCTCCGGCCAGCTGGCTGAGGTCCGGCTCGCCAACCTCACGGAGGTCGAAACCCTCGAGGTGCTCCAAGCCGCGCTCGGACACAGGGTTTCCAGCGCGCTGGCGAGCCAGTTGCACCAGCTGGTCGGCGGCAGCCCCACCCTGCTGCAGGCCGTTGTCTCCGAACAGATTGAACGGGGCAACCTTGTGTTGTCCGGATCCGTCTGGACCCTGCTGGATGAGGTGGTCCTGGACGGGCGCACGGCGCTGGAAGACATTGTGCGGGCCCGGTACGCCCGGGAAACACCCGTGGCTCGGGAGGTCATCGAAGTGCTCTCCTGTGCCCGGACCCTGCCGCTGGCCAGGCTCGCGCGGATGTACAGCCCCGGGGTCATTGCGGACATGGAAGACGCCGGCCAGATAGTCGTTGACCGCACGGACCGGCACCTCGTTTCGCTCGGGGACCGCTATCTGGGCGACATCGTCCGGAACTGGCTCAGTGTGGAGCGCCGGTTGGAACTGCGCGACAAGGTACCGGGACACCAGCAGGACGAGCTGAATGAGCTCACGGTGGAAGACCTGCTGGCCTACGCCGCATGGACCCACGATTGCGACGCGCCCCTCGCGCCGGCCCACGCCGTGGCGGCTGCCGGCGCCGCCGTCAAACTCTTCGACCCCAAGTTCGCGCTCAAATGCGCCGGCAGCCTGACCCCGGCGGACCCGGAATGGACCGAGGGGCAGCTGCAAAAGTCCGCAGCCTACCTGCAACTGGGACTGCCGCTGCAGGCGATGGCTGCCCTGGACGATGTCTCGGAAGCACAGATCAGCGCCCTCGGTGCCGGGGAGTATGCGGAGCTGGTTGCCGCCAAAGCGGACTGCATGTCGTGGCTCGATGACCGGACCGGGCAGGTTCCCGAACTGGTCCGGCAGGGCCGGCAGCATCTCGACGAACTCGGTGGGGACCACCCGGCGGCGTCGGCCGGGGAGCTGACCCGTGCCCGTTTGTGCCTGGACCTCTGCGAATTCAACTACCTCTCCTTCGTAGGTGACTACGCGCCCATGATGGACCGGCTCACCGCGGCTGCCTCGTCGGAAGCGGATGACGCGGATCCGGTGCACCGGCTCCGGTCCGCAATCATTCTGATGGAAGCCCTGTGCATGACGGGCAGGGAACTCGAAGCCCGCAAGCTGATGCGCGACATCGGCGGCCAGCTGGGGGAGTGGTCCAACGTCCCCCGGATCCGCGAGAACTTCGCGTGGAGATCCTTCAATGTGCTGCTGCTGTCCGGACAGTGGCGCCAGAGTATCGACATGCTCAAGGACGCCAGCGGCCGGGCGGGCCACGGGCTGCACTCCGGCAGTGCGCCCACTGATCTGGCCGTGGGCCTCGCCTATGTCTATGCGGGCCGCGGCTACATGGCACTCGACCCGCTCCTGGCCGCGATCGCGCAGCTTGAAGTGCGGGCAAGCCTGCACTCGCTGCGGCAGGCCTACGCGGCCACTGCCTTCGCGTACGCCCAGACCGGGAATTCCGTGCAGGCCACGGTCTACCTGGACCGGGCCCGGTCAGCGGAGGGAGCCGCCCGCTTTACAGTCCGAAGCTCCGCGGACTTCTGCATGGACATGGCCTCGCGCTGGCTGGGCGATCCGGAGGCGAAGGACCGGCTGGTGCGTTCGGCCGAGGAACACTTCCGCCGCGGCCGCTACACCCTGGCCGGTATCTTTATGCTCGGCGCGACGGTCAACGGCACCACCAAGGATTTCCAGTTCATGGAAGACATCGCGGCGTTGCGGCAGGGTCCGCTGGCGGAGCTGTCCCGCACCGTCGCCGTGGGCAGCCGCAAAAAGGATGCCGCCATCATGCTGGAAGCCGCCGGCCAGGCAGCCGCCATGGAACTTGACGCCGTCCAGGCCCGATGCGCCGCCCTCGCCTTCGACTTTGCCAAGGCCGCGGGGCTGAGCGGGAAGGCGAGCGCCGCACACGCCATCCTGGAGAGCCTGGCGGGTTCCGTACCGGCCCTGCCGATCATGCCCAGGAACAAGGGGCCGCTGCTCACGGAGAGGGAGCGCCAGATAGCCACCCTCGCGGGCAACGGGGTCACCAACAAGGACATCGCCCTGGCCATCGGTATCTCTGTGCGGACTGTGGAAGGACACCTGTACCAGGTGTTTACCAAGCTGGGAGTTTCCTCGCGAAGTGATCTGCTTGGACTCATCTAGGAAGCGTGCAGCCGCCCGCGATGAGGCGGGAGGATCCACCGCCTTGACCGGCCGAGCGGAGGATCTGGGCTTGGCGGTGGAGGCGATCCAGGGCAGCACGCACGTCGCGGTCCTGCTGCTCGGGGACAGCGGGATCGGCAAATCCACGCTCCTGGACGCCGTCGTGGCCGAGCTGGGATCTACCGTCACGCCGGTGCGCATCCATGGCAGCCCCTCGCTGACGAACGTGCCGTACGGGGTGCTGGGTCCTTTTATTGTCGAGTTGCCCGTTCAGGAGGCGACGTCGCAACTTGCGGTACTCAGGACCCTCTGGTCCCGGCTGGAGCAAGAGCGCCGTGCCAGCCAAATGCCCTTGCTGCTGATCGTCGACGACGCCCATGACCTTGACGAGGCCACCGCAGGGATCCTGGTGGAACTCGCCGCCGCCGGCTGGGCGAAATTGCTTGTGGCCTCAGCCGCCCGGCCGGGTTTGCCGGAACCACTGCTGCAGCTGTGGTTTGAAGGCATAGCAGAACGCATCGACCTCCGCCCGCTCACCCAGGGGCAGACTGCTGAAATTTTGGAACGCGAGCTGGGACCCCAGGTTCTTCCGAACGTCGCCGAGATCCTCTGGGAAGCCTCCGAGGGCAACCCGTTGCTGCTCAACGGGCTGATCGACGATGCGAAAAAGGACGGCACGCTGCTGCAAAATAACGGGGTGTGGCTGCTCGGGCGTCCCCTGAACAGTCACGGGGACCGCCTGTCCGACGTCGTGCGCCGGCAGCTGCTCCGGCACTCGCCGGAAGAGCGTCAGGCCCTGAACCTGATTGCCCTGGCCGAACCGGTGTCCCGCGAGCTGATCGAGGCCACAGTGGGCCAGGACCCGGTGGCCGTTCTCATTGAACATGAGCTGATCCGCGTTACACCGGCACCCCACCCTCAACTGCGGCTGTGGCACTCGATCTATGCCGACACCCTGCGCAACCTCATTTCTCCGGCGCGGAGCCTCCAACTCCGGCAGAGCCTCCTGCGCCTCATGGACAGCGAACCGACGTCGGCGGAAGGCCTGCTCCGGCAGGTGAGCTGGTCGATGGAATGCGGAGCGGAGGTCGACGACCGGCAGCTGCTCCGGGCAGCCGTGCTGGCCAGCCGGCTCTACGAGGACGAGCTGGCACGCAGGGCCGCCGCCCTGATCAAGGATCCTGAACTCCAGGTGGCGGCACGGTCTGTGACCGCACGGACCTACTTCAACACCTCGGACTACACGGCCGCCCGGGACATCCTGGAGGCCGACTTCGCCAAGGGGCTGAGCGTGGCGGTCCTCTTGACAGGCACTCTGATGTGGGCTGCCGTGCAGGCCGCACTCGGCCATAGCCCGGCCGACATCATGGACCGGGCCGGAGCCCTCCTGGAGGCAGGCGAACGGCTGGCCAAGGAAAACCCCGAGGACGCCGAGGGAATCCTCAAGGCCACGCGGGAGCGCTATGCCACCATGCACGCCATGGTGTTCGCGCTGGCCGGCGAGTACCCGGACGGGGACGGAGCGCAGGCCGACGTGTGGGCTGGCCCGCCGGCCAACACCCTTGAAGCTGCATTCAGGCTGGCCCTGGAATCGGAACGACTCCTCGTGCAGGGGAAGGCCGTGCAGGCGTTCGCCACGGTGTCCGAGGCACTTGAATCCGCGGGATCCGGACATGACGAACTGTATTTCCTCGCGGAATTCCTCGTCGCGCGGGCAGCAGCAGCGGTCATCCATGGCGGCGACTGGGAAGCCGCGGAGACGCTCCTGGCCGGAGTAGCAGCCGGTCCCGGACCCAACCGCATCTCGTTCGGCGGGGGAGTCCACGCCGCGCACGGCGTTATCCTGCTGTACCAGGGCAAGGCTGCCCAGGCCCTGGACACCCTCAGCGCAGCACTGGAGTCACTGCGGCTCGCGGATCCCCAGCAGCTCTTCGCCCTGACCTCTTCGATGGCCTTCGCCGCCGCCGCCGAAGTCGGGGCCAAAGACAAAGCCGCGGCATTCCTCGCCGACTACGACGCGGCACCACGGGCAGTTTCACGCTATTTGCGCGTCCTTTCGCAAATGGCAGTCACCTACGGCAAGGCCCGGCTCGGCAATTACCCGGGCGCCATTGACGAGCTCCGGGCGTTGGGCCGTCCGCAGGCCGGGGGGTCCACAGCTGGCCTTGAGTTCGACGCCCTCGCCTTCTGCCTCGCCCTGGGGGACCGTGATGCCGCGGCCCGGGTCCTTGAACTGCAGCCCGAACTCGAGGGCCCCAGGGCAGCTGCCATCTGCCACTATGCGGCTGCGCTCAACACCGACCAGGCCGCGGACCATCTCGAAGCGGGCAAGAGCTGCGAAGACGCCGAGCTGTGGGGCTTTGCGGCGCTGGCCTATGATGCCGCCGCGAACGGCTACAGGGCAGCCGGGGACACCCTCCGGGAGCGCGCGGCGCTGTCCCAGCGGAAGCGGTGCCTTGACAGAATGGACAGTGTTGCCGGGCAGGTGCCGGAAGCCGATGCCGACGCCCTTGGTGTGCTGACGCGCCGCGAGCGCGACATTGTGGCGCTGGCGGTGCGCGGCCTCAGCGACCGCCAAATTGCCGCCGAGCTGCAGGTATCCATCCGGACAGTCGAAGGCCACCTGTACCGCAGCTATGCCAAGCTCAATGTCAGCGGCCGGGACCAGCTGCCGGGTGTGTCCCCGGCCTAGCCGCCGTGACCATTTTCCAGTTCTCCGTTGACCGGCACCCTGAAGGCATCACTCCCTTCCGCCGCCCCGGCGTGCGTAGGGACGGGGCACGGGCAAGTAGGCTCCGGGCCGCCCGGGTATGGGGACCGCGTATTCGGACCGCGCAAGCGCCACGTGCCCGTTGCCGTGACAAGTACCCTCGATCCCGGCTCGTCCGGAACCCGGCACGAATTCGAGTACGGACTACCGGTGCCCCGGTGCCGTCCGGTTCGCTAAATTGTATTCAGGCACCAGGAATCACCCACCAGGATTCTCCCGCCCACCAGGAATCACCCGGGCAGTACCACCCGACAAAGGATTTGAACGTGGAGCTATCAACGCGGAAGCGGCCCAGGCCCTCCGATGAAGCTGCCAGGATCGCCGGCCTTGGGGACATTCCGCTCTGCTGCAGTAGACACTAAATTTCTTCCATGGTCTCCCCAATTGGTTCCCGCCTAACGCGTGAACCCCTTTGACGGAGCCGACGGCGTCGGAACCTTCTGAGACCGAGGTTCCTCCCCCCAGCCGCCGTCGGCTCCCTAAGCTTTACGGTCCGCAGTCCTGGCTCGGCCGCCCGCAGGCCGGGCGGCCGTGCCAGGACTGCGTCGTCCACCGAGTGGCAGAGCCCGGCAGCTGGCAGAGCCCCGCAGCTGACAGAGGATCGGAGCGGCACGGAGTCTGTGCGGCGGCTCCGACTACTTGGTTTTGTAACCCTGAGGGTCCGCGGATTCTGAGTACACCTGCGTAGCCCGCGGCCGATCACCACGTTGGTAATCGAGTAGCACTTACGCATCCCGACAAATCCTCGTCTCCATAGATTGGATCTATCGGTAGTCAATACTTTGATTGCGAAGGTCTCTCTCATGTTTCAGCAAGAAGCCGGCCTGCCTGCGGGCAGCGGCAGAACAGATGTGATTTCAGCCGCCCAACATCAGGGGAAGGGGTGGCACCAAAAGCGTTACACCCGGCACAAGACCGTCTTGGACGTCGTGTCGGCGCTGACCTCGGGATCCGGTTGCGGGGCGGTGATTGTGGGGGAACACGGGGCCGGAAAATCGTTTATTGCCCAGCGGGCCCTTGAACAGCTCGGGGACGACTTCCTGGTGGTCCAGGTCCGGGGCAGTTCCATTTCCTCCAAGTTGCCGTACGGTGCGCTGAGCGTACTTCTTAACGAACTTGATTCCTCCCACCTCGAGCACCCGCTGATGGTTCTGCGCGGCTTGACGCAGTTGCTCCATACCCGTGCCCAGGGCCGCAGCATCGTACTTTTCGTCGACAATGCCCATGACCTCGATGAACTGTCCACCATGATGGTGGCCCAGCTCTGCGCCGGCGGCCACGTCCTGTTGCTCGCCGCGTGCGTGGACCTGCCCAACCTGGGCAGCGACATCATGGGGCTCTGGAAGGATGACCTGCTGCGCCGGGTGGATCTTGGCCCTTTCGATTTCAGCGAAACGATGGACAGCCTCGCCCAGGAGTACGGTGGAAACTTCTCCCACACCGCGGCACGCGCCCTCTGGAACGCCAGCGGCGGCAATGCACTCTTCCTGCACTCCCTGGCCAGGGAACAGATCAAGCTGGGAGTCATTGTTCGCCACGAGGATTCGTGGGTACTGGGGGACAGGCCGGTGGCGCTGGCCGGCGAGATCAGGGATGTGCTCAAAGCCCGCCTGAACCGGCTCAGTCCGGGCCAGCGTGATGTCTTTGAGATCTTGTCGCTCGCTGGGGCCCTGCCCCTGCAGACCCTGATGAACGTGTCGAAGGCGCAGGACATCGACACCCTTCAGGAACGGGCACTGATCCGGGTCAGCCATGACCATCCGCCCATGGTGAGCATCACCAACCCGGTTACCGCGGGAATCGTCGCCAGCGTAGTGCCGCCCGGACGCAGTGCGGAACTTCGCCGCCGGCTGGGTGCTGTGCTCCAGGACCAGGACCGTGACGAATACACCGGGTCCACTGCGGTCGCCTGGGCACTCGACTGCGGTGAAGAAGTGGATCCCCGTCTGGCCCTGGCGGCTGCCCGCCTCGCGAACAAGTTCTCCGATCCGCAGTCGGCCCTGAGGTTTACCCGGGAAATCGCCGGACGGGAGAAGCTGACGGACGTGGCCATCGAATCTGCCCGGGCTCTTATCTCCCTGCACAATGACGAAGCGGCCCGCCGGATCCTGACCGATGTTGAAAAGCGGGCCGGTGACGGACTGGCATTGGATGAATGGGCCTCCCTGCAGCTGCTGTGGGCTGAGCTGGACAGGCGCAGTCCGGCCTTGGCAGGAAATGCGCTGGCCCGCGTGCAGGAGATTGAGCTGCGGCTCACGGTATCCGGGGACACCGGGAACGGGCCGGGTTCGGTGGCGGAGCGGGTGCGCCTGGCCTACGCCGCGCTGGCAGCCTTCGAAGGCCGGTACGGCGATGTCCTGCAGATGCTCCAGGATGTGGACTCCGCGGACCTGGGCAGCGAAGCCAAGATCATGGCGGCGAGCCTGCTGTCCGAAGCGAGGGCAGTCACCGGCGACATCCTGGGTGCCGTGGTGCTGGGCAGGCAGGTCATTCTTGCCGCCGGCTTCCTGGACCTGTCCGACGCGTCGCTCCGCGACATCCGGGGACGGTTCCTGCAGATTCTGCTGTTGGCGGCAAAATTCCGGGAGGCCGCAGACTTCATTGCGGCCACCTCGGAGGCTTGGGACGCGCAGCCCAGGCTGGGCAGCATGTTCGAGATCGGCCAGGGAATCGTCGACCTCCACCGGGGTGACGTCACCGGGGCGCTGGAGCGGCTCCAGTCCGGGGTCTGGCAGCTGAGGCTGCACGATCCCGATGCGGTCGCCGGACTTGCAGTGGCGGCCTGCGCCTATGCCTTCGCGCTCCAGGGTGATGAGGAAAAGGCCGGGGCGCTGCTGGTGGACATCGAGGACCCGCAGCCCAGGGCATCGTGGCTGGTGAACCGGATGACGCGGTACTTCGAGCTGTCTGCCAAGGCGGAAATCGGCCAGAAGACCGAGGCGCTCCGCGCAATGAAGCAGGAAGCCGACAGCGATGCCGAAGCCTCTGCGCTTGCGACCGCGCTCCAGTTCCTCGCGGCGGTGGCCCGGGTGGGAGACCGCCAGGCAAACCAGAAACTAGCCGATCTTGCGGGCCAGGTCACCGGGCGCTTCGCCGGCCTGTGCTCGCGATTTGCGGAAGGTTTGAAGAATTCCGACAGCGAGGAATTGCTGGCAACGTCCAAGGACGCCGATGCCGCCGGCCATGCGGTCTTCGCCCGGGATGCGACCAGGAAAGCGGTCAGTTGCGCCAACGACGCGGGTAACCGAATTTCCCTCAGGATGGCCCAGCGCACGCAGCAGTCCCTCGAGGACCGGTTCGGCAACCCGCGGAACGGTGTGCTTTCCCTGCTCACCTCGACGTTGACGGCCCGGGAATCCGAGGTGGCCGTCAGGGCGGCCGCGGGTACGTCCAACCGGAAAATCGCGGACGAGATGCACGTTTCTGTCCGGACAGTTGAAGGGCACCTGTACCAGGTGTACGCGAAACTGCACGTCGCGAGCAGGTCGGAACTCAAAGATGTCATCTCCGGACCTGTGGAACACGCACGCCTCGGCTAACCGGCCCGGCCTCCTATCCTCCGGGCGGTGGAATCCGCCGCGCCGAAGGAAGGGGCGCAGGTGGAAGGCCTGACTGAGTCGACCACTCTGGTCGGCCGGTCCGGGGTCGTCAAGGACATCCTCCGATGCCTGCGCGACAGCGGCATGTCCGGTGCCCTCATCGTCGGCAACCCGGGCACCGGGAAGACCGCCGTCTCCAGGGCGGTCATACGCGAACTCCAGCCTCACACGGCCGTGATTAGACTGGCAGCGACACCGGCACTGTCGGCCGTGCCTTTCGGCGCACTGTCGCCCTACCTCGGCGAGCTGCCCGCACACGATCTGGACTCGTTCTCCGCAGTCGTGAAGGCCGTGACCGACAGCATCAAAGCGCAACCAAGCAAGCCGCTGTTCGTCATCGACGACGCCCAATGCCTGGACCGCGGGACCACCCAGCTTGTTGCCCAGGCCGTCGCCACCGGTGCCGCCAACGTGCTGGTCACCTGCCGGCCGGGGCTGCTCATCCCCGCGGAGTTCCTGGCCCTCTGGGATGACGGGATTCTCGCGAAATTCGACCTGGAGCCGCTCACCCGGGCCGAAGTGCACCAGCTCTGCGAGCAGGTTCTCCGCGCCGATGTCTCGCCCTGGGCCACCGCGATCCTGGCGGATGCGTCCGCCGGGAATCCCTTTATGCTGCTGTCCCTGATCGAACACGCCCGGGACACCGGGGCCCTGGGACTGCGCCATGGCATCTGGTTCCTCCTCTCCCGACCCGTTTTGTCCGATATCCCGGTCGCGGACCTGATCGGGCACGAGTTGCGGTCGATGTCACCCGAGGAAAGGACAACCGCCGCCATAGTGGCCCTGGCGGGACCGCTTCCGCTCGGCCAGCTGTTGGGATTTGGCGGGCCGAAAGCCGTCGACGCCCTGGAGATGGCCGGTATCATCAGCGTCTCACGAGGTGCCGACCGGACCGTCCGTGCCGCGAGTCCGCTGATCGGCGAGATCATTCGCCGTTGGGTTCCAGCCGGCAGGAGCGCCGGATTGCGTGCCAGTTTTGTGTCCCTGCCGCCGGTGACATCTGTGCCCCCGGACGCCCTGCTGAACCGGGTCCGGTGGGCACTGGACTGCGGAGCTGACGTTCCGGCCGAGCAGCTCCTCTCGGCGGCCTGCGCTGCCAACGTCGCGCTCGATGCGCAGACCGCGCTCAGGACCGCGGAGGCCATATCCGATGACGCGATGGTTCCCGAGGCCCGGCTGCAGATGGCCTATGCGCGGTATTTGCTGGGCGAAGGCGCAGAGTCCGCTAAATTGCTGCAGCTCGCGGAACCGATTCCAAACGAGACGTCCCGCTATCTGGCGACGCTGTTGTCCTCCCGCCTGCGGGGACGCCCGAAGGCGCCGCTGACCGGAGAGACATCCGCGGGTTTGGGGGGTCCCGCCGGAACGCCCGACGCCGGTCCACTGCGCAGCGGCCGGGGCACCTTTCACAGTGATGCCGCCGTGGGGCCATCGTGGCTGGACCTTGCTCCGGTTGCCGGGGCGGCCGGGATCCAGGGGGACCGTGAGGGCAGGCTGAGCCAACTGGTCGCGGCCGCCGGGGAGCGGCCCGAGATCAAACTCGCGGCGGAGTCGCTGCTCGCCGAACTGCTCTGCGCCAAGGGCAGGATAGCGGAGGGCCTTGGGCTCGCCCGGGAGGCATGGCAGGAGGCGCAAAGCGCCGGCATGGCACTGCCGCTTGTCTATGAAGACCTCCTGGTGCGCTACGGCCTGACGTTGAACTGGGCCGGAGAATGGCAGACGCTCGCTGCAGCCCTCGATGAGTACGAAGCCCACTACCCTTCGAGGCTGCTGCTCAGCGGCGGCATCCTGCACCTGATGAGGGGCCTCGCCCGTGTCCGTCAGGGGCGCATGCCCGAAGGTGCCGCCGAACTTGTTCTTGGTGTCGAGGAACTCACGATTGCCGATCCCTGGGAATTGCTGCCCCTTGCCCATGCCGTGGCCGCCTATGCCGCTGCCGCCGTCGGCCACACCCAGGAGGCAGAGGAGCATGCGTCCGCGTTCCGGCTGTCACGGTACCGCGGGCCGGGGTCGGTTCCGCTGCTCGCCGAGGCGTACTCAACCGCGGCCGGGGGAGCACCCGGCGGGGCCGGGGCGGCCGGCAAGAGGCTCGAGGGCCTTGCTGCGGAGGCCAGGCGGCAGGGGTTGCAGGGCACTGAAACCGACATCAGACGGCTTGCCGTGCGCCGGGGAGACGCGGGGGCCGCCGACGGTCTGGCCGTCAGCAGCTCCGCGGTGGAGGGGCGGGAAGCGGGAATGCTGCACGACTATGCACTCGCCGTGCTGAACTCCGACGACGCCGAGCTCGTCCGGATCAGCGACAAGGCGCTGCGTGGCGGCTTTGTGCTCCTGGCCCTCGAAGCCGCGCAGCAGGCCGAGCGGTGCCTGGCGGAATCCACCGACAAGCGGAGACTGCTCGCAGTCCAGCGCAAGATCCATAACCGGATGACCGCCGCCGGGATGGCTGCCCACATTGACCTCGTTCGTCCGGAGCAAGACGCGGAACTTACCGCCAGGGAATCCGAAATCCTTGACCTGGTGTCCGGCGGAGCCACGAATGCCGAGATCGCCAGCAGGCTCTGCGTGTCCCAGCGGACCGTGGAAGGGCACCTCTACCGTCTCTTCGCGAAGCTGGGCGTCAGCCGGCGCATCGACCTGATGGACACGAGCGGCGATCCGCTCCCGCCCTGATGCCGGCAGCAGATTCCGCGGTCCCGTTCCGTGGGATGATGGATAGTAGTCCATCTAACCCCGATCCGAGGAGGCCAGCGTGGTTTTTGTGCCCACGTCAGAGTCCCAGGCCGTGCTCACGCCTGCACTGACCGACGACGAGGTGCTGCGGATCCGCAACGACTTCCCCGTCCTCTCCCGGTCCGTCGGCGGGCACCCGTTGATCTATCTTGACTCCGGTGCGACGTCGCAGAACCCCCTCAGCGTTATTGAAGCTGAGCAGGAGTTCTATGAGCAGCGCAACGCCGCCGTGCACCGCGGTGCGCACCTGCTGGCTGTGGAGGCCACGGAGTCCTTCGAAGATGCGCGCGAAACTCTCGCTGCCTTCCTGGGCGCGGGAGCCGACGAGATCATCTGGACCTCCAACGCCACCGAGGGCCTGAACCTGCTCAGCTACGCGTTTCTGAACTCGTCCCTGCCGGGCGCCGGTGCTCCGGCCGCACGGTTCGCACTAGGCGCCGGCGACGAGATTGTGGTCACCGAGATGGAGCACCACGCAAACCTCATCCCGTGGCAGCAGTTGGCGGAGCGGACCGGCGCGAGCCTTCGGTTCATCCCGGTCGACGACGCGGGCGTGCTGGACCTCGAAGCTGCCGGCGGCATCATCAGCCCGGCCACGCGGGTCCTCGCCTTCAGCCACGCCTCCAATGTGCTGGGCACGATCAACCCGGTCAAGAAGCTTGTGGCGATGGCCCGCCAGGTGGGTGCCCTTACGGTGCTGGATGCCTGCCAGTCCGCGCCCCACCTGCCGTTGGACGTGCAGGACCTCGGCGTTGACTTCGCGGTCCTTTCGGGACACAAAATGCTGGGGCCCACCGGCATCGGCGTGTTGTACGGCCGGTCCGAATTGCTGAACGCGCTGCCGCCTTTCCTGACCGGCGGATCGATGATCACCACGGTGACGATGGAGCGCGCCGCGTTCCTGCCTGCCCCGCAGCGGTTCGAGGCCGGCACGCAGAAAGTCTCCCAGGCCATCGCCCTCGCGGCCGCGGCGAACTACCTTACCGAGACGGGGATGGACCGTGTCCACGCCTGGGAATCCCTGCTGGGGCAGCGCCTCGTCGAAGGCCTGGCAACCATTCCCGGCGTGCGCGTCCTCGGCCCGGCGCCCGGACAGGAGCGGATCGGCTTGGCGTCCTTCGACGTCGCCGGTGTGCACGCGCACGACGTCGGACAGTTTTTGGACAGCAAGGGAATCGCGGTCCGGGTTGGCCACCACTGCGCGCAGCCGCTGCACCGCCGCCTGGGCCTGACAGCCAGTACCCGCGCCAGCACGTACCTGTACAACACGACGTCCGATGTGGATGCGTTCCTCGCGGCTGTCGCCGGGGTCCGTGCCTACTTTGGAGCCTAAGGACTGCCGCGCATGAGCCTTGAACAGCTGTACCAGCAGATCATTCTGGAACACGCCAAACTGCGTACCGGCAGCGGACTGGCGGAGACGCCGGTTCCGGCCGGGATGCCGTCAGGCCAGTCCCACCAGCTCAATCCTGTCTGCGGGGATGAGATCACGGTCCGCGTGGCGGTGTCGGAGGGAAAGGTCGCCCAGTTGCGGTGGGACGGGGCCGGTTGTTCGATTTCCATGGCGTCGGCCTCCGTGCTGGCCGACCTTGCCGAGGGGATGGAGGTGGGCAGCTTCACGGAGGTCATTGACCATTTCCGCGAAGTCCTTCGGTCCCGCGGGAAACTGGCCGCAGATCCTGAAATCCTCGGTGACGCGTCAGCCTTTGAAGGTGTTTCGAAATACGCCGCCCGGGTGAAGTGCGCCATGATTTCCTGGGTGGCGGCCGAGGACGCCCTCGCCCAGGCGCTGGCCCCCAGCACACCGGCACCCTAGCCAAACACACAACAGCCCGGCGCCCTGTACGGGCGCCGGGCTGTTGTGCTGAAGGCCTGCGGCCCGGGTGATGCCCGGCTAGCCGATGAGGCCGGCAATCCCGATGGCCGCCGTCGCCGCCCCCAGCAGCAGGGAAATGCTGACGAGAACGACGTGGACGGTGAGGAAACGGGTGGCTTTGCCGTTCGCGTCGCGGGATCTGGGGTCCTTCATCACCCGGCGCAGGAACTGCGGCCAGACCGCGAGGGACCACACGCCGGCCACGATCAGGACGACGGACAGGACTGCCGGCAGCTCCATGCGCTAGTGGCTTTCGAGCCAGGCCTGGGCCTGCGTGGACTGGATGTTCAGGGCCTTGCCCACCATCGGTTCGGCCGCTTCGGCGATCTTGCCGCCCAGGAACGGAACCGAGGACGTCACGGTGCCCTCAAGCTCGATCCGTGTGCTGCCGCCGTCGGAGACCAGACGCTGGACGGCGGTGACGTCCAGCGGGGCGCCGGAGACCTTCAGGGTGATGTTGCTGAGCCGGGAGCCATCGGCGGCGGGGGCGTCCCAGGCCTCGAGCTGCGTCACCTTGAGGCTTTCGCCGACGAACTTCCGGGCGAGGTCCGGCATGCGGGTGGTCGGGATGGTACGCACCGTGGTCGTGTTGAAAGCGCCGGCCGTGTCGCCGTCGACGGCAAAGGATTCGAGAGTGCCGCCGACGAGCTCGCTTGTGTGGCGCAGGAAGTCTTCGTTCACGAAAACAGCGGTGACGCGGTCGACGCTGTGCGGAAGGTTGGTGGATGCACTCAAAGCCATAGGGGGTCCTCCGTGGAGTGGAACTGGTCGATTCGGGCTCCAAACATCCTACGCGGTGTGTCCGGCAGGCTCCGATTCGAGATCCCGGAGATCCTTCGCCGCGGCCGTGATGTTGCGCGACATGGCAGGGAAGATGAGGCTGTGGAACGGCAGGACGGCCAGCCAGTACAACCGCCCGCCGAGACCCTTTGGGAAGAAGATCGCCCGCTGCCGGTACCGGCTGCCGGTTCCCTCCGGCTCCACCGAGAGCTCCAGCCAGGCCCGGCCCGGCGCCCGCATTTCGGCCCGCAGCCGGAGCAGCCGGCCGCGGTCGATCCGTTCGGCCCGCCACCAGTCCACCACCTCTCCTTCGGCCAGCTGATGCGGGTGCCGCCGTCCCCGAAGCAGGCCGGCCCCGCCCGTGAGTTTGTCCAGCCAGCCGCGGACGCGCCACGCCAGCGGCAGCGAATACCAGCCGTTGCTGCCGCCAATCCCTTCGATGATGGTCCAGACGTACTTCGGGTCCACCGGACTGGAGTAGGTGCGCTCGTCGAGGTATACGCGGTGACCGGCCCAATCCGGGTCGCTGGGCAGGGGATCGGCGTCCGCCCCCGCGCTGGCCCAGGTTGTCTCCACCTGGCCGTCGCGCTCCTTGCCCAGGGCAAGGGCCACAGCGCGGCGGTAGGGCGTCAGCCCGCCGTCGGGCAGCGGGATGTACGCATCGATATCGTGTTCCCGGGAGACGGCGTCGTGCTGGAGGGACTCCACGAGCGGGAGGGACATCGACAGCGGAATCGGGGTAACCAGCGCAACCCACAGTCCGGCGAGTTTCGGAGCGGGTACCGGTAACGCGAGGACCCAGCGCCGGGGAAGCCCGGCCTCGGCGGCGTATTCCTGCATCATCCCGGCGTAACTGAGGACCTGGCGCGATCCGATGTCAAAAGTGCGGTTAATCGGGCCTTCGAGCGCTGCTGCGCCGACGAGGTAGTGCAACACATCGCGGACGGCGATCGCTTCGATCTTGTTGCGCACCCAGCTGGGGGCGGGCATCACCGGGAGCGTCTCGGACAAGTGCCGGATCATCTCGAACGACGCCGAGCCGGAACCGATCACGACGCCGGCCTGGAAAACGATGGCGTCCACCGGACTGTCCAGGAAGACCTTGCCCACGGCTTCGCGGGACCTCATGTGGGTGGAGAGTTTGGCACTGGCGGGGTGCAGGCCGCCCAGGTAAACGATCCTGCCCACGCCGGCGTCGGCTGCGGCCCGCGCCGCGGTCCCGGCCATTTCCTTTTCCGTGGCTTCGAATCCCGCCCCGGCGGCCATGGAATGGACCAGATAGTAGAGAACGTCGACGCCGTCCAGGGCCTCGCGCAAGGCATCGCCGTCGTCGAGGCTGCTTTGGACCACTTCGACGTCCGCCAGCCAGGGCACCCCGGCGATCTTCGCCGGCGTCCGGGCCAGGACCTTGACCGTGTGCCCGGCGTCCAGCAGCCGGGGTACCAGCCGCCCGCCGATGTAGCCGGTCGCACCGGTGACCAGCACCGTGCGTGGATTGTCGCTCATGGAGTCTCCTCGGAGGTGGTACAGCGTGGACAGCAAGCTTAGCAATCACGGCGCCGGACCGTTCGGCGAAGCCTCGCCCGCTCCTGTGGCTGCTTCGCAGCCAGATCCCATCAGTCACAGGGAGCATTACGTCTTTCTCTACCACCCTCCGCCTCCGTCGGCCCACACGTCCCAAGAATTTCCAAAGGCACCACGACGAGGCTGTGGCCATCCAGTGCACCGAGCGACCACATTCAGGGGGGAGCCGGCATGAGTAAATGGAGGAAGATCATGGCGAAACATCGCAAGACCCGAGGGGGGGTCGGCAATCCCCCGAATAGAGGGAAGGCACCGGGTGTCACGCGCAAGTTCGCGGCCGGTGCCCTCGCTCTCCTGCTAAGCGCGGGGGTTGTGCCGACTGTTCTGGCGCCGGCGGTATCCGCAGCGCCGACCGGTCAAGGATTCACGCTCAATGCCGGTGACATGCGGTTCATTTTGAAACAGATCAAGATCGCCGAGAACCATGCCACCAAGGAGGACGCCCAGGGCAACGATGTCCCGGGCGCGCCGCTGATGGGCTTGGGGCCCAACCAGATTGCCAACCCGCTGCTGCCCTACGGCCTCCGCACCGTAGACGGCACGGAGAATAACCTGGTGGAGGGCCAGAACGATTTCGGTTCCGCAAGCCGGGTCTTCCCGCGCCTCGCGGATCCTGAGTGGCGCACGCCGGCCGCCGGCCAGAACTACAAATCAGTGAATTCCAACGTTACGGACGGCACCCCGCGTTTCGTCAGCAACGTGATCGTGGACCAGACAGTCACCAACCCGGCCGCCGTTGCCGCTTCCGGCAAGGCGCACCGCACGGTCAATGACAGCCCGACGGCGGTGCCCTGCGATGGCGCAGGCTTGCCGGCGGGCTGCGTGGCCGAGGGTGAGACTCTTGACATCCCGAACGTCACCACCGACTTCGGGCTCTCACCGCCCTACAACGGCATGTTCGCCTTGTTCGGGCAGTTCTTCGATCACGGCGTGGACTTCACGAAGAAGACCAAGAACTACGTCATGATGCCGCTGGCCGAGGACGACCCGCTCTACGTTCCGGGCGGGCGCACGAACTTCATGCTGCTGAACCGGGCCGAGAACCAGGCCGGTGCCGACGGGATCCTGGGCAACGCTGACGACGTCCAGGACGCCACGAACACCGATTCGCCGTGGGTGGACCAGAGCCAGACCTACGCGTCCCACCCCTCGCACCAGGTGTTCCTGCGTGAATACGTCCTGGCCGGCAACAAGCCGGTTGCCACCGGCGAACTGATCGAGGGCGAACCGGGCGGCATGGCCACCTGGGCGCACGTCGAGAAGCAGGCCCGGGAGCTCCTGGGCCTGGACCTGTCGGACTATGACGTGGCTGACATCCCCAAGATCGCAACGGACCAGTACGGCCGCTTCCTGCGCGGGCCCAACGGCCTCCCGCAGTACGAGACCGCCACGGGCCGGGTTGAGGGCAACCTGACCACCCCGGTGGCCCCGCCGGCCAACGTCAAGCGCATCGGCATCGCCTTCCTGGACGACATCGCGCACAACGCGGCGCCGTTCAACTCCCAGACCGGTGCTCCGCTGACAGCCGATGGCGATAGTGACCTCAACCCGGTCGCCCAGCCGTTGGCTACTCCGGGAACCTATGACAACGAGCAGCTGGCGGCACATTTCATCGCCGGCGACGGACGCGTCAACGAGAACATCGGCCTGACGGCGATCCACCAGGTGTTCCACTCGGAGCACAACCGGCTGGTCGGCTACATGCAGAACCTGGTCACGACGCAGAACATCGACCTGAACGAGTGGAAGCTCGCCAACGGGGCGTGGAACGGTGAACGCCTGTTCCAGGCCGCGCGCTATGTCACGGAGATGGAATACCAGCACATCGTCTTCGAGGACTTTGCGCGCAAGATCCAGCCGGGTATCAATGGCTTCAACGTGTTCACCCAGTCGGACACCGGCATCGACCCTGCGATCAAGGCCGAGTTCGCCCACGCCACCTACCGGTTCGGGCACTCGATGCTGACCGAGACGATTGACCGGAAGACCAACAACGGCACCGACATCGGCATGCCGCTGCTGGACGCCTTCCTCAATCCGACGGCCTACTACGCCAGCACCGGGGGCACCCTGAACCCGAAGCAGGCTGCGGGGGCCATCGCCATGGGCATGACGGACCAGGTGGGTGCGGAACTCGACGAGTTCGTGACCGACACCCTGCGGAACAACGTCCTGGGCCTGCCCCTGGACCTTGCCTCGCTGAACCTGGCCCGCGGCCGTGATACCGGCATCCCGTCCCTGAACAACTTCCGCTCCCAGCTGTACAAGAGCACCGGCGAGTCCTCGCTGAAGCCGTACACCAGCTGGGTGGATTTCGGCCAGAACCTGAAGCACCCGGATTCCGTGGTCAACTTCATGGCCGCCTACGGCACCCACCCGACCATCACGGCCGCAACGTCGGTCACCGGCAAGCGGGAGGCTGCCCAGCGGTTGTTCGATATGAACACGGGGGACGCCGCGACACCGGCTGACTCCTTCGAGTTCGTCAACAGCACCGGCGCCTGGGAAACACAGCCCACCGGCCTGAATAACGTCGACCTCTGGGTGGGCGGGCTCGCCGAATACCAGAACCTCTTCGGCGGACTGCTGGGCTCGACGTTCAACTACATCTTTGAACGCCAGATGACGGACCTCCAGGACGGGGACCGGTTGTACTACCTTTCCCGCACCTCGGGCCTGAACCTGCGGACCCAGCTGGAAGGCAACTCCCTGTCCGAGCTCATCATGCGCAACACCGATGCATCGGCCCTCAAGGCTGACGTGTTCGGCGTCGCGGACTGCGAGTTCGAGATGGCCAACATCACCGCAACCACCGGCAACTCGGTGGCCGATGATCCGGCCTCGTCCTGCGACGAAGCGGCGCTCCTCATGCGGATGGCGGACGGTACCATCCGTTACCGCGTCAGCAACACGGTTGACCGTGCCGGGCTGAATGCCCAGGCCACCTACAACGGACGGGACGACGCCGCCCCCCAGGATCCCGCACTGGCGGGGGACAGGATCTGGGGTGGCATCGACAACGACACCATCTGGGGCAACGGCGGCAACGACATCATCGAAGGCAGCGACGGCGCCGACGTCGTGCTCGGCGGCGAAGGCAACGACCGGGTCACTGATTCCCACGGCGATGACGTCCTCAAGGGCGGACCCGGCAACGACGCGATCGACGCCGGACCCGGCCTGGACATCGTCATGTCCGGTGAGGGCGACGACTTCTCCAACGGCGGCCTCAACAGCAACGAAACGTTCGCTGGTGAAGGCAACGACCTGGTCCTGTCCGGCGACGGACCGGACGCAGTGTTCGGCGGCGGCGGCGATGACTGGCAGGAAGGCGGAAACTCCAACGACCTGCTGCAGGGTGACAGCGGCGCACCGTTCTTCGACGACATCAACGCTCCGGGCCACGACGTCCTGATCGGTGATTCCGGTGAGGACGACTACGACGCCGAAGGCGGCGACGACATTATGGTCGCCGGCCCCGGCATCGAACGCAACCACGGTGTCTTCGGCTTCGACTGGGTCACCCACGCCCGCTCGATCGAACCGGCCGATTCGGACATGCGCCAGATCATCGTCGACGGGCCGAACGCCCTCAAGGACCGCTTCCTCCTGGTCGAGGCCCTCTCGGGCTGGGACAAGAACGACGTGCTCCGCGGCGACGACGAGGTGCCGTCCGTGCCCAACACCGAGGTCAACGTCGATGGCCTGACCAACACGCTGGACGCGGCGGGCATTGCGCGGATCAACGGACTGGCGGGCCTGCTGCCTGCGGGTGCCACCACCTTCGGCGCTGGCAACATCATCATCGGCGGCTCCGGCAGCGACGAGATCTGGGGCAACGGCGCCGATGACATCATCGACGGCGACAAGTGGCTCAACGTCCGGCTCAGTGTTGTCAACGCCGCGGGCGAACAGGTCAGGACCGTCACGACCCTGACCGGGCTCCAGGCCGACATCATGGCGGGCAGGATCGATCCCGGCAATGTCAGGATCGTCCGGGAGATCCTCTCCACCCCGGGCGCATCCGATGTCGACACGGCCGTGTTCTCCGGGGCGATGGCTGAGTACGACATCAACACCGTCGACGGCGTCACCACCGTGGAGCATGTAGGCGGCAGGGCGGAGGATGGCACTGACCGGATCACCAACGTTGAGAAGCTGCGGTTCTCCGACCAGACCATCGATGTTGTCCCGGCCGCTGTCCAGGCGCCCGCTGCCCCTGCTGCCCCCACGGCAGTTGGCGGCAACACCACGGCGACGGTGCGCTTCGCGGCACCTGCCGGTGCCGAGTCGATCAACATCGTGGTCCGCACAGGCACCACCGATGTCCGGACCGTCGAAGGCATTGCCGCCACGGAAACGAGCCTGGTGGTGGTGGGCCTGAACAACGGCACCGCCTACAACTTCCAGGTTGAGGCAGTCAATGCAGGCGGCACCAGCGCAAGGTCCGCGGCATCGAATGTGGTGACACCCGCTGCGGCGGTCACGGGTCCGGCTGCGATAGCGACACCTTTGATCGCGGCCCGGGCGGCCATCACGCCGAAGCTGGGGGCAGCCACCGGACCGGTGGTCTGTGGCATCAAGGACGGCGGGTGCTACCAGAAGTTCCAGGGCGGCGACATCCACTGGTCGCCGGCCACGGGAGCGCAGGCAACCTACGGAGCGATCAAGACCCGTTGGGCAAGCCTCAGCTACGAGAACGGCAAGCTGGGCTACCCGACAGGTGGCGAGGTCTGCGGCCTGAAGAACAACGGGTGCTACCAGAAGTTCCAGGGCGGCGACATCCACTGGACGTCCGCCACGGGAGCGCAGGCAACNACAGGTGGCGAGGTCTGCGGCCTGAAGAACAACGGGTGCTACCAGAAGTTCCAGGGCGGCGACATCCACTGGACGTCCGCCACGGGAGCGCAGGCAACSTACGGGGCGATCAAGACCCGTTGGGCAAGCCTCAGCTACGAGAACGGCAAGCTGGGCTACCCSACAGGTGGCGAGGTCTGCGGCCTGAAGAACAACGGGTGCTACCAGAAGTTCCAGGGCGGCGACATCCACTGGACGTCCGCCACGGGAGCGCAGGCAACNACAGGTGGCGAGGTCTGCGGCCTGAAGAACAACGGGTGCTACCAGAAGTTCCAGGGCGGCGACATCCACTGGACGTCCGCCACGGGAGCGCAGGCAACATGGGGTGCGATTCGGACCCTGTGGGGAAGCCTCGGCTATGAGAAGGGCCGGCTGGGATACCCCGTCACGGGCGAGAACTGCGGCCTGGCCGGCGGGGGGTGCACCCAGCGCTTCCAGGGCGGCAACATCAACTACACCCCGGCCAGGGGCGCGTACCTCGGCTAGCAGCACTCGACTCCAAGGAGGATAAAAGACAGGCCCCGGAGCTTCCGGGGCCTGTCTTTGTGCGGGCGGGTCCTGGTGCGCTGTCCTAATGCCGCCGCGTCCTGGTGCAGCGGGTCGAGCCGGCGTCGGGTCCGCACCCCGGCGCGTGCCGCCGGGGGTTACGGGGCGGTAGGCTGGGAGCACCCGGGATTCTCGCGAATTTCGGCTATTCGTGTTGCCTGCAACCCCGTGATCCCTCCAGGAGCTTCCGCCATGAGCCTCAACGGCCCCTCACTCACCGGTCTGCGCCGTGTCCTCGCCGAAGACCGGAATTTCGCCCGCGTCCGGGCCGAAGCCGCCCGCGGGTTCGCCGCGCGCAGCGAGGATTATCAGATCAGCGCCCCCGCCGGCCTGCGCTCGGCGCTGCTCGCGGAAATGGCGGACGGGCTGGAAAACACAGCAGGGGACATCCCGGAGGACGGCGCCAGCCGCCGTGCACCCGTCGTCCTGGCCGTCACCGCCACCGGCCGCGAAGCCGAGGACCTCACCGAAGCGCTGCGCGCGTTCCTCCCCGCCGACGCCGTCGCCGAGTTCCCCAGCTGGGAAACACTCCCGCACGAACGACTCTCACCGCGCTCGGACACGGTAGGCCGGCGCCTGTCCGTCCTGCGCCGGCTCGCGCACCCCGAAACATCCGCCAGCGCCCTGCGCGTCGTCGTCGCCCCGGTCCGGGCCGTCGTCCAGCCGATCGTCGCAGGACTGGGCGAACTGGTTCCGGTCACCCTGAAGGTGGGCCAGGACGTCCCGTTCAGCGATGTGGTCCGCAGCCTCGCGGACGCAGCCTACGCCCGCGTGGACATGGTGACCCGGCGCGGCGAATTCGCCGTCCGCGGCGGGATGCTGGATGTTTTCCCGCCCACCGAGGACCACCCCATCCGGGTGGAGTTCTTTGGTGACGAGGTGGACCAGATGCGCTGGTTCGCCGTCGCCGACCAGCGCTCGCTGACAGCGCCCGGGGTGCACCACCCCACCGAACTGCACGCCCCGCCGTGCCGCGAAATCCTCATCACCCCCTCCGTGATGTCGCGTGCCGCGACGCTGAAGTCCCAGCTGCCGGCCGCCGCGGACATGCTGGAGAAGATCGCCGGCGGCATCGCCGTGGAAGGCATGGAATCGCTGGCCCCGGTGCTGGTGGACGCCATGGTGCCGTTCCTGGACCAGTTCCCGGCCGGTTCCATGGCGGTGGTGATCGAACCGGAGAAGGTCCGGACCCGTGCCCATGACCTCGCCGCCACGAACGAGGAGTTCCTCGAGGCGGCGTGGTCAACGGCGTCCGACGGCGGCACAGCACCCCTTGACCTGAGTTCCCAAGCGTCGGCGGCCCTGCACTCCGCCAGCTTCCGCTCGCTCACCGAAACCCGCTCGGCAGCCCTTGCGCACGAGGTGTCCTGGTGGTCCATCACCTCGCTGGCCACCGATGAAGAGCTGCTTCCCGACGTCGACGTCCTGAACCTGCATGCCCGCGAACCCCGCGGCTACCAGGGCGACGTCGCCGAAATGATGGACTTCATCGGCTCCCACGTCCGCGAGCAGTGGCGGATCGTCGTGGTCACCGAAGGCCCCGGCCCCGCCCAGCGGCTCGCGGAACTCTTCCACGACAATGACATCCCGTGCGCCCGGGTGGACACCCTCGACGACGAGCCCACGGCCGGGCTGATCGAGGTGACCACCGCCGCCGTCGGCCGCGGGTTTGTCCTGGAGCCGCTCAAGCTGGCGCTGCTGACCGAGGCTGACCTGCTGGGCCGCACCTCCGCCGGTTCCACGAAGGACATGCGCCGGATGCCGTCGAAGCGCAGGAACGCCGTGGATCCGCTGCAGCTGGTGGCCGGGGACTCCGTGGTGCACGAACAGCACGGCATTGGACGGTTTGTGGAGCTGATCCAGCGCAAAGTTGCTGGTGGCGGGGATGGTGTGCGCGAATACCTGGTCCTGGAATACGCGCCGTCCAAACGCGGCGCCCCGGGCGACCGGCTCTTTGTGCCCACCGACCAGCTGGACCAGGTCACCCGCTACGTCGGCGGGGACACCCCGGCGCTGAGCAAGATGGGCGGCGCGGACTGGGCCAGTACCAAGTCCAAGGCGCGCAAGGCCGTCAAGGAAATCGCCGGCGAGCTCATCCGGCTGTACTCGGCCCGGATGGCCTCCCGCGGTTATGCCTTCGGCGCGGACACGCCGTGGCAGCGCGAGCTCGAGGAAGCGTTCCCGTACGTGGAAACCCCGGACCAGCTGACCACCATCAACGAGGTCAAGGCGGACATGGAGCGCGAGATCCCCATGGACCGGCTGATCTCCGGCGATGTCGGCTACGGAAAGACCGAGATCGCGGTCCGGGCGGCGTTCAAGGCGGTCCAGGACGGCAAGCAGGTCGCCGTGCTGGTGCCGACCACCCTGCTGGCCCAGCAGCACTATGAGACGTTCACGGAACGGTTCTCCGGGTTCCCGCTGGTGGTCAAGCCGCTGTCCCGCTTCCAAAGCGGCAAGGAAGCCAAGGAGACCGCCGAGGGAGTCAAGGCCGGATCCGTGGACGTGGTGATCGGCACACACCGGCTGCTGTCCAAGGACTTCGGGTTCAAGGACCTCGGCCTGGTGATCGTGGATGAGGAGCAGCGTTTCGGCGTCGAACACAAGGAGGCGCTCAAGAAGATGCGCACCAACGTGGACGTCCTGGCGATGAGTGCCACTCCGATTCCCCGAACCCTGGAGATGTCGCTGACCGGCATCCGCGAGACCTCCACCCTGGCCACCCCGCCGGAGGAACGGCACCCGGTGCTGACCTATGTCGGCCCGTACACGGACAAGCAGACGTCCGCCGCGATCCGCCGCGAACTCATGCGCGAGGGCCAGGTGTTCTTCGTGCACAACCGCGTCTCCACGATCGACCGCACCGCCGCGAAGATCCGCGAGCTCGTGCCGGAAGCCCGTGTGGAAGTGGCGCACGGGCAGATGTCCGAGAGCCGGCTGGAGCAGATCATCGTGGACTTCTGGGAAAAGCGCTTCGACGTCCTGGTCTGCACCACCATCATCGAGACCGGGCTGGACATCTCCAACGCCAACACCCTGATCGTGGACGGGGCGGACAAGTACGGACTCTCCCAGCTGCACCAGCTGCGCGGGCGCGTGGGCCGCGGCCGCGAACGCGCCTACGCCTACTTCCTGTATCCCTCGGAAAAGCCGTTGGGCGAGGTGGCGCTGGAACGGCTCAAGGCCGTGGCCACGCACAACGAGCTCGGCGCCGGCATGCAGCTGGCCATGAAGGACCTCGAGATCCGCGGTGCCGGCAACCTGTTGGGCGGCGAGCAGTCCGGCCACATCCAGGGCGTCGGCTTCGACCTCTACATCCGCCTGGTGGGCGAGGCCGTCGCGGAGTACAGGGGCGAGGCCGAGGAGAAGGCCGCGGAAATGAAGATCGAACTGCCGGTCAACGCGCACCTGCCGCACGACTACGTGCCGGGCGAACGGCTGCGCCTCGAGGCCTACCGCAAGCTCGCCTCGGCCATCACCTACGAGGCGATCGAGGAGGTGCTCGCTGAACTCGTGGACCGCTACGGCGAGCTGCCGTTGCCCGCGAAGAACCTGATCGACGTCGCCCGCTTCCGGGTGGGCGCCCGCGAAGCCGGGCTCAGCGACGTGGCGCTGCAGGGCAACTTCATCAAGTTCTCCCCGGCGCAGCTGCCGGAGTCCAAACTCATGCGGCTCACCCGGATGTACCCCGGCTCGCAGTCCAAGCCCGCCCTGGACGCGGTGCTCATCCCGAAGCCCAAGACCGCCCGGATCGGCGGCCGCGACCTGCAGGACGCCGAAATCCTCGAATGGGCCAATGGCGTCATCCGCAACATCTTCTCCGACGCAGCGGTACCCGTCTCGCCGACGGGGGGCTAACCGTTGATGGGAGGACACCACGCCGCGTCGGGAGCCGCGGCGTGGGTGGCTATCGCCTCGGCGGGGCCGTACGCACTGGGCTGGTATCCGCTGGACGCGACCGGGATAGTGATCGGCGGGATGGCGACGGCGGGAACGGCCCTGGTCTGCGACTGGGACCACCGCTCCAGCACGGTGGCGCATTCGCTGCCGCCGCTGTCGAACGTGATCGCCGTCGGGATCGAAAACGTCTCCGGCGGGCACCGGCAGGGCACGCATTCCCTGCTGGGTGCGGCGTTCTTTGTGCTGCTGGCGGCGCTGGCCGGGCAGTTCCAGCTGCAGACGGACTGGGGGCTGCTGTCGGTGGGCGCCGGGCTGCTGTGCATGTTCATGATCAACATCGCCGCGAAGGCCCTCAAGCTGTTCCCCAAGTACGGCTGGATCAGCAACTGGGTTTTTGCCCTCACCATGGCCGGGCTGGTGACCTGGTTCGCGCCGCACCAATGGACCTGGCTGCCGGTCTCGATGCTGACCGGGGTCCTGGTCCACATCGTCGGGGACATGATCACCACCGGTGGAGTGCCGCTGCTTTGGCCCATCGTGATCAAGCCGCCGAAGCTGTTGCGGAAACTGCCGCTGCTCAGGAACGTCTGGAGGGCCAACGGGGCGTTTTCCATCCCGCTGCTGGGGCGTGCCGGCTCGCGGCGGGAATGGTTCGTGCTGATCCCCGTCAGCGCCTACGCCATGATCGGCATGTTCGGCGCGGCGCTGGCGCTGGCCAAGGTGCACTGGCCGGCCGCCGTCGCCATGGGCACCGGCTTGATCAACGGCCTGTTCGGTCTGCTCGCCGCCGCGTAGCCCGCCGCAGTGCGGCCCACACTGCACTCGCTTAAATGACTGAAGCCCCGGAAGATCCGGGGCTTCAGTTATCTAAGGTTTCCGGTGCTTAGAATTCGCCCGCGGAGTCCGAGCGGCCGGTGATGGTCTGCGGAATCCAGAAGGCCAAGGCGAACAGGACCAGGCAGACGGCCATCGGCCACGGGTTGCCCAGCGTCAGGAAGCTCAGCGAGTACAGGGAAGCGCCGAAGAGGACCATCATGAGGACGAACAGCATGATGCTGGAGCCGAGGCTGTTCTCGTTCTGCGGCGTCGTGGCGGTGGTGGTCTTGCTGGACATTCGTTCCTCCTCGGCCCCGTGGGGCTCAAAACTGTGGCAGCTCCGGTTGTTATCGGATAGCAGTCAGTACGCGGACGAACCCTGTTCACCCTTGACAATCGCGATGCCGGAGCTGGCGCCAATACGTGTTGCACCTGCAGCAATCATAGCCTGTGCGTCGGCGAGCGAACGCACCCCGCCGGAGGCCTTGACGCCCAGGTCCGGGCCCACGGTGCGGCGCATCAGCGCGACGTCGTCGGCGGTGGCTCCGCCGCCGTTGAAACCGGTGGAGGTCTTGACGAAATCGGCGCCAGCCTCCACCGCGGCTTCGCAGGCCAGCACTTTCTGGGCGTCATCCAGCAGCGCCGTTTCGATGATGACCTTCAGGATGGCGCCGCCTTCGTGCACGGCGTCGGCGACGGCGGTGATGTCGTCCACCAGGGCGCCCTTGTCGTTGGCCCGGGCCGCGGCAATGTTGATCACCATGTCAACCTCCTCGGCCCCGTCCAGCACGGCGCCGCGGGCCTCAAAAGCCTTGACGTCACTCGGGGTGGCGCCCAGCGGGAAACCCACGACGGAGCAGGTCAGCACGCCTGAGCCCTTCAGGGCCTTCTTGACCGTCTTGACCCAGACCGGGTTCACGCACACCGACTTGAACCGGTACTCGGCGGCCTCGGCGCACACCTTGAGGACCTCGGCCTCGCTGGCCTCAGGCTTGAGCAGGGTGTGGTCGATGTAGGAGGCGATAGTGCTGGTGGTTGCGGAGGTGGTCTCTCCGGCAGTCGCGGCGGCTTCGTTGCTCATGGTGGTCCCTTCGTGGCTTCTCAGGTTGTCTATCTTGCCACAACGGGGCCTGCCGCAACGGGCACCCGCAGAGGGCAGCCGCCGGGGCTCAGGCGGCTTCCGCGAGGGGCTCCGCCAGGCCGGCCTGGAGCAGCTGGGAGGCGCAGACGGACGCTGCGGACGAGGCGGCCACCAGCAGTCCCAGGCGCACGCCGTCGAACACGGCGGCATCCCCGATGGCCCAGATCCCCGGGACGGACGTGCGGAAGTCGCGGCCGATCACGATCCCGCCCTGGCGGGCGGTTTTCAGCCCGGCGCTGACCGCGAGGGCGTCCCGGGCAATCGGCTCCTCGGCCAGCACCACAAGGTCTCCGGCCATGCTGGAGCCGTCCTCGAACACCACCCCCGCAGCCGCGAGAGTGGAGCCCGCGAGGGTGGGAACGACGGCGGCCGGCCGCTGGGTGGTGCGGATGGGGCGGACACCGCGGGCCCGCAGCACGGCCTCGGCCTGGCCGGCCGCCGTCCCGGTGCCCACCAGGATGCCCAGCGGGCGCCGGCCAAGGTCCCGCGTGACATCCTTGACCGCCTCGCCCAGCAGGGCGGCGTCGTCGATGGTGGCGTAGTTCAGGCACCGGCCTTCCCCTGCCAGCGGCGCGCCGGCGGGTGAGGACCCCGTCGCGATGACCAGCTGGTCGTAGCTGAACTCCAGGCCGTCCGCCGTCGTGACGTAGCGGCTGTCCGGATCGATGTAGCTGGCCGGCTGGCCGAAGCGGACGGAGACCTGCGGGAGTGCGGCGATCTCCAGGAGCTCGTCGGGCGCGTCATCCCGGTTGCTGAGCACCGTGATGCCGCCTGCGAAAGGGGTCCGTGTGAGCTGGCGGACGAGGGCCTGCGCGGCCGGGCCGGCCCCGGCGATGACAATCCGGGGCCGGGCTGCGGAGTCGGCGGAGCCGGCTGAAACGGTGGAGGTGGCGGACATGGTGAGGCCCTTTCGCTGGTGGCCCGTGGTGTGGCCTGACTGCTTGATGGTCCCCAGCGTAGGCGGGTGATCTTTCCGGCGTGTTTCCCCCGTGTTGCAGGATTTTCGCGGTCCGTTCGCCAATGTTTACCGGCCAGTAATGGCGTGGGTCACACCCGGATCCGGTAGCCGCGCTTCACCACGGTTTCCACGAGCCGGCCATCCGGCAGGGCCGAACGCAGCCGGCTGACCGTCATGTCCAGGGCATGGACGGAACCGCGGAGTTCCAGCAGCTCGGACAGCGACTCACGGGACAGCACGGCGCCGCCCGCTCCAAGCAGCGCGCGCAGCAGCAGCAGCGGGGCGGGAGCCAGTTCCACGGCGTCGCCGTCGATCCGCAGTGAACGGCCACGGAGTTCCACGCGGCCCGAGGCGGTATCCAGGCGGCGGACATGGTTCAGGGCCAGGTGCTCCACGACCAGCCGGATCAGGGCGCCCATCCGGAACCGGTCCGGGACCAGCGGCTGCAGGCCGGCGTCGATGAGCGGCTGCGCCGTGATGGGGCCGACGACGGCGGTGGCGACGTTGGTCTTCAGGCTGTCCACGAGCTGTTTGTACAGTCCCATCTCGTGCGCGGTGCTCCACATGGCGTCCACCGCGGGGGCGCTGGTGAAGGTCAGCACGTCCAGGTTCCCGCTGCAGGCGGCCTCGATCAGCCGCGGCAGCCGGTCCGCGCCGTCGGGCTTGACCCAGCGGTACGGCGTCACGGTCAGGACCGTTGCCCCGGACATCCGGAGGCGTTCGAGCTGCCGGACGTCTGTGTAGCCGTGCAGCTGCACGGCGACGGTCTTGCCGCGCACGCCCTCGGCGAGGAGCATGTCCACGAGCGTGGCGGTGGTTTCGTCGCTGCTGATCCCGACATCGGCCAGTCCGGCCGCGCGGACGGCGCCGCGGGCTTTGGGCCCGCGGACGAACATCCGGGTGGCGCCGAGGGTTTCGAGCAGCTGCTCGCCGATCCCGAAGGTGTCTGCGGCCTCGCACCAGCGCCGCATCCCGTAGGCGGTGGTGGCGATGCACAGCTCCGGGCGTGCAGCGATGATGGCGCGCGTGTCCTCGATCAGGCTCAGGTCCTCCTGGACCGGGGCGATCTTCAGCGCCGGGGCGTGCAGCACCTCGGCGCCGCGCCGTTCCAAGGCCTCGATCAGGTCCTGCGACCTGCGGTGCGAGGTCACTCCGATCCGGAAGCCCTCCAGCGGCAGCTCCGCGGCCTCCGGTGTGGGCTCGGCTGCCGTTTCGCGTGCTGTTTCGGTGCCGGGCAGCGCCGGTGTGATGGCGTTGAGCGCGCTCAAGGCCCTCACGCCCCCATCAGGGAAGCAGCCAGGCGGTCAAGTTCGGCTTCCGCCTCCGCGCAGCCCCGGTTGGCCTCGGCCACCCGGACGACGTCGCCGATCACCAGCACGGCCGGGTTGGAGCAATCCGCGGCCGCCGTCGTGATGGTGCCCAGCTCGGCGATGGTGGTCCGCTGGCCGGGGCGGTAGCCGCGCTCGACGACGGCCATCGGCATGTCGTCACGCATCCCGGCCCGGCGCAGGCCGGCGGCGAGCTGGCGCAGGGTGCCGATGCCCATCAGCACCACGATCGTCCCGCCCAGCCCCGCGAGGTGGGTGTGTTCCTTCTCGGTCAGCGGGGCGTGGCCGGAGACCACGGTGAACATGTGGCTGACCTCGCGGTGCGTGACCGGGATCCCGGCCGCGGCCGGGACGGAGATGGCGCTGGTGACACCGGAGATCACCCGGACGGGAACTCCGGCCTTCACGCAGGCAGCCACTTCCTCGCCGCCGCGGCCGAACACGTACGGGTCGCCGCCCTTGAGCCGGACCACGTTCTTGCCGGCCAGGGCGGCTTCCACCATGAGGTCCTCGATGCCGGACTGGCTGACCGGGTGGTGGCCGGGGCGCTTGCCCACATCCACCAGCTCGGCCGTGCTCAGCCCGGGCAGTTCCTGATACGGCGCCAGCCGGTCGTAGAAGACCACGTCGGCGTCCCGCAGCGCTTTGACGGCCGCGACGGTCAGCAGCTCGGAGGTGCCCGGCCCGCCGCCGACCAGGGTGACATGGCCGGCGGGCCCGGCGGCGGGTTCTACGGCGACCGGGAGGCCGGTTTCACGGCAGCGCTCCAGCAGGGCGTCCCAGCCGGGCTGGCCGTCGTCGACGGCGGCGACCAGGAAGGGGCGCTCCGGCAGCGGGCCGTCGTGCCCGGCGCCGCCCGGGCTGCTCAGCCGGGAGACCACGGCGCCGGCGGCCCGGTAGCGGCGGACCGCCTGGCGTGAGGCGGCGTCCGAGCCGGTGACGAGGACTTCGCGTCCGGTGAGATCGATGCTGAGCTGCATGGCTATACCTCGTTCTTGTCGAGCAGTTCCGGGGTGGCGGCACGGACCGGAATCGAAGAGCCGATCAGCACGGGTTGCTGAAGGGCCAGCGCCTTTTCTTCGGCCGTGGCCGGTCGCATCTGGCCGCGTTCGTCGGAGACGAACGTGATGGAATCGTCCTTCTGGTCCGGGGCGTTCACGAAGGAGCGGAAGCGGCGCAGGCGCTCGGGATCCTTGAGGGTATCGGCCCATTCGTCGACGTAGGTGTCCACATGCTTGGCCATGGCTGCCTCGAGGTCAGCGGCGATGCCCAGGGTGTCGTGCACCACCACGTCCTCGACGTGTTTGATGCCGCCGTCGAGCTCCTCCTGCCAGCGTGCGGTGCGCTGCAGGCGGTCGGCGGTGCGGATGTAGTACATGAAGTAGCGGTCGATGTACCTGATCAGGGTTTCATCGTCGAGGTCCTTGGCCAGCAGCTGGGCGTGGGCCGGGGTGGCGCCGCCGTTGCCGCCGACGTAGAGGTTCCAGCCGTCCGCGGTGGCGATGACGCCCACATCCTTGCCCCGGGCCTCCGCGCATTCGCGGGCGCAGCCGGAGACGCCCATCTTCAGTTTGTGCGGGCTGCGGAGGCCGCGGTAGCGCAGTTCAAGCTGGATGGCCATGGCCACCGAGTCCTGGACTCCGAAGCGGCACCACGTGGAGCCGACGCAGGACTTCACGGTGCGCAGGCTCTTGCCGTAGGCCTGGCCGGATTCGAAGCCGGCCTCCACCAGCAGCTTCCAGATTTCCGGCAGCTGCTCCAGCCGGGCGCCGAACATGTCGATCCGCTGGCCGCCGGTGATTTTGGTGTAGAGGCCGTACTGCTCGGCGACGGCGGCGATCACTCCGAGCTTCTTCGGCGTGATCTCGCCGCCGGCGATGCGCGGCACCACCGAGTAGGTACCGTCCTTCTGCATGTTGGCCAGGGCACGGTCGTTGGTGTCCTGCAGGGTGCCGCGGCCCGCGTCCAGGACGTAGGCGCTGTTCTGGCTGGCCAGAATGTTCGCGATGGTCGGCTTGCAGATGTCGCAGCCGGACCCGGTACCGTATTTGGCCATGATCTCCTCGAAGGAGGTCAGCTCCAGGACCCGGATGGCGTCGAAGAGTTCCTGGCGGGACAGTTCGATGTGCTCGCAGAGGGCCTTGGAGACTTCGACGCCGGACTTGGTCAGTTCGCCTTCCAGCAGCTTCTTGAGCATAGGCACGCAGGAACCGCAGCTGGTTCCGGCGCGTGTGCAGCCCTTGAGTTCGCCGAGCTCCCGGACCGGTGCGTTGCCCTCGCAGGCGCCGCAGCCGTTGACGGCGTCGCGGATGCTGCCGGCGGCCACGTTGTTGCAGGAGCAGAGGATGGCGTCGTCCGGGAGTTCGGTCTCCGGGGCGTCGCCGCCTCCGGCCGCGGTGAGGTACGCGCCGGGTTCGGCAGCGAGTTCGCGTCCCAGCATGGGGCGCAGGGACGTGTACGGGGCCGCGTCGCCTACGAAGATGCCGCCCAGCAGCGTCTTGGCGTCGTCCGTGGTGACGATCTTCTGGTACACGCCGCGGGCGGGGTCGGCGTAGACGATTTCCAGCGCGTGCTCGGTCCGGGCGAAGGCGTCGCCGAAGCTGGCGACGTCGACGCCGGAGAGCTTGAGCTTGGTGGCGGTGTCGAAGCCGGGGAAGGTCGCGTCGCCGCCGTGCAGCCGGTCCGCGACAATTTCCGCCATCGTGTTGGCGGGTGCCACGAGGCCCAGGCACATCCCGCCGAAGTTGGCGACCTCGCCGATGGCCCAGATGCCGGGGACCTGTGTTTCGCAGCCGTCGGAGATGATAACGCCGCCGCGCGGGCCGAGGTCAAACAGCGGTGTTGTGTCGTTGGCGGTGCGGAACAACTCGTCGCGGGGTTTGACGCCGATCGCGACGATCACCAGGTCGGCGTCGATGATGCGGCCGTCGGCCATGAGCACGCCGGTGACCTGGCCGTCGTCGTCGGAGAGGACCTCGGAGGGGAACACTCCGCCGTGGACGGTGAATCCCTTGGCCTCGATCAGGCGGCCCAGGGCCTGGCCGGCGCCCTCATCCAGCTGGGTGTTCATAAGCCAGGGGGAGCCGTTGATGACAATCGGGGTGGCGCCGAGCTGCTCGGTGCCGGCCGCCGATTCAAGGCCCAGCAGCCCGCCGCCGATGGTGACGGCGTTGACCTTGCGGCCCAGCTTCGCCGTCAGTTCCGCGATGGCCTTGTTGATCGCCCGGACGTCTTCCAGCGTGCGGTAGACGTGGGTAAGTTCGGAGCCCGGGATCGGCAGGCGGGCGGCGTCGGAGCCGGTGGCGACCACCAGTTCGTCATACGGGTACACGGTGCCGGCTGCCGTGGTCACGGTCCTGCCGGCGGTGTCGATGCCTGTGACGCGCTCGCCGGTCTGCAGTGAGAGTGACTCGTGGTCCCACATCGAGGCGGCGCCCAGGGTGAGGTCGACGTCGGCGTCGGTGAGGGCTTTGCTCAACGCGACCCGGTCGTAGGGGAGGTGTGCTTCCTCGGTGAGGACGGTGACGTGCCAGCCGTCGAGGCCCCGGGCGTGCATGGCGTCGGCGAAACGGTGGGCGGCAGGGCCGCCGCCGGCAACCACGACGCGGCGCGGTGCTGGGGTGCGCTCTGCGCCCTGGTTCTGGGGGCTTGAAGTCTGTCCGGTCACTGTGGGCCTTTCGCATGGGCCGCAGTCGGTGCTCTGCAGCCTTCTCAATCGAGGTGTCCACCCAGACTAGGCAAGCGCAGTTTCGCTTCAGTTTCCCTTATGTTTCGTGATCTTAACTTCTGCATCACGGACGCGTTTCGGGCGGCGTGAGGTGTCTTTTACCCGCCGGACACATTCACCGCATGCCGTTGAAACACCCCGGACCTAGCTTGGGTATGTGGCCGCAGGAGCGCCTGAGCCCGTTAGAGATGTATCAGAAAGGGGCCGAAATGACTGCCGTACTTGAGAGCGCAGCACGGAGCTTTGTTGAACACCCCAGCCATGGGACCGGCTGGCACCGTGTGTGCGCCGTGGAGGATCTGGAACCGGCCTGGGGTGAGGCCGCGCTGATTGCCGGCCGCCAGGTGGCGTTGTTCCGCACGGTGTCCGGTGAGGTCTACGCCGTCACCCAGGAGGATCCGGCCACCGGGGCGTACGTCATGGCCCGCGGGATTACCGGATCCCGCGGCTCCCGCCCGACGCTCGCTTCACCGCTGCACAAGGAGGTCTATGACCTTGGGACAGGAGAGTGCCTGGGCACCCCGGAACTCCGGCTCCAAACCTTCGGTACCCGGATTGTGGGCGGGTACATTGAGGTCGAGCTCTAGGAGTTGACCCCGGGTGTTAGAGCCCCAGCGCCTCACGGACGTCCGCCAGGACGGCGTCCAGCGCGGTGCGGGCCTCGTGCCGCGCCTCGGGCAGTTCGGCGGCCGAGCCGACATTGCGGATGACCTCCAGGTAGCACTTGAGCTTGGGCTCGGTTCCGCTGGGGCGGATGATGATGCGGCTGCCGTCCCTCGTGAGGTACAGCAGGCCGTCCGTGGGCGGGAGATGGGCGCTGCCCACGGCGAGGTCCGTGGCGGTCTCGACGGCGGAGCCGCCGAAGGATTCCGGCGGGCTGACGCGCAGCCGGTTCATCATGGCGTCCAGCAGGCCCAGGTCCGCGACCCGGATGCTGAGCTGGTCGCTGGCATGCAGTCCGTGTACCAGGTACAGCTCGTCGAGGGTGTCGAAGATCGTCTTGCCCCCGGCTTTGGCCGCTGCCGCGAATTCAGCGATCAGCACGGCGGCGGAGATCCCGTCCTTGTCCCGGACCAGGGAAGGGGCCACACAGTAACCGAGCGCCTCCTCGTAGCCGTAGAGCAGCCCGGGAACACGGGCAATCCACTTGAAGCCGGTGAGGGTTTCCTCATGGGCGTAGCCCGCGGCAGCCGCGATCCGCGCGAGCAATCGCGAGGACACGATCGAATTCGCGAACACCCCCGTGGCGGTTTCTCCGGCGGTGCCGGTGCCGCCGCCGGCTGCCAGCCGCGCCACGATGTGCGCACCCAGCAGGACGCCCACCTCATCGCCGCGCAGCATGCGCCAGGCGCCGGTGTCCGGATCCTTCGCGGCCACCGCCGCGCGGTCGGCGTCGGGGTCGTTGGCGATCACGATGTCAGCGTCCACGCCGACGGCGGTTTCGAGGGCCAGGTCCAGGGCGCCGGGCTCTTCCGGGTTCGGGAAGGCCACCGTGGGGAAGTCGGGGTCCGGTTCAGCCTGCTCGCTCACCAATGTGACATCGGCAAAGCCGGCGGCGTTGAGCACCGCCACCGCGGTCTCGCCCCCCACGCCATGCATGGGGGTCAGGACGATCCTGAGGTCGCGGGCCGGGAAGTGCTCCGGGACGGCCAGCGCCGCGACGGCTGCCTCGTAGTCGGCCGCGATGGACGGATCCAGGGTGGTCCACCCCTCCGTGGCCAGGGCGACGCCGGACAGCTCACCAACGGCGTCGATCTTGGCGGCGATCAGGGCGTCGTACGGCGCCACGATTTGCGCGCCGCGTCCGCTCTCCTCGACGGCGTGCCGGCCCAGGTAGACCTTGTACCCGTTGTCCTGGGGAGGGTTGTGGCTGGCGGTGACCATCACGCCGCCGTCGCATTCCAGCGCCCGCACGGCATAGGCGAGCAGCGGGGTGGGCAAGGCGGACGGCATCAGGAACGTCTCGACGCCGGCGGCGGTGAGGATGGCCGCGGTTTCTTGCGCAAAGATGTCCGAGTTGTACCGGGCGTCGAAGCCGACGACGGCGCGCGGCCGGGTACCGGGGGCGGCCTGCGCGACGGCGTCGGTCAGGAAGGCGGTGAACCCGGCGGCGGCGCGGCGCACCACCACGCGGTTCATCCGGTTGGGACCCGGGCCGAGGGCCGCCCGCAGGCCCGCGGTGCCGAACTGCAGGGTCCCGCTGAAGCTGTCGGCGAGCTCCTGACGCGCTGCGGCGGTGCCGCCGTCGGCGAGCCGGACCAGTTCGGTCAGGCTGGCGGCGGTGGCGGGATCCGGGTCCTGGGCCGCCCAGGTGCGGGCGTCGCTCAGCAGGCGGGTCAGTTCGGCATCAGAAGACGTCATAGGAACCAAACTAGCGCCAATCGGCGCGGATGCCTTCCTCGACAAGCGAGAGTGCGCCTTACAGATCGATCACGGCCGTCCTGGCCGCCTGCCCTTGACAGCGAATTTTCCGGACACGTAACGTCTGGAATATGAAGATGGGCCGTGGAGTGGAATGGGCGGTGCACAGCTGCGTCAATATGGCGTGGACACCGGCCGGCGAGGCAGTCAACAGCGCCCGGCTGGCGGAGTACTACAAGCTCCCGGGCCCCTACCTCAACAAGCAGCTCCAGGCGCTGGTCCGTGCCGGGATCCTCAGCTCCGTCTCCGGCCCGCGCGGCGGCTTCCACCTGGCGCGCAGGCCGGAAAACGTCACCGTCCTGGACATAGTGCTGGCCCTGGAGGGGCCCGATCCGGTGTTCCGTTGCGATGGCATCCTGGCCAACGTCCCGGACGCCGACACGGAGCAGAACTTCGTCCGGACCTGCCTGATCTCCCAGGCCATGCGCCAGGCCGAACTCGCCTGGCGGCAGGCACTGGCCCGGCAGACCATCGCCGGGATCGCCGACTCGATGGAACGGCGCTTCCCGCAGGACAAGGAAAAGGCCGTGCGCTACCTCGTGCCCGGGAGTTGAGCCGGGAGGAGCTGAGCCGGGAGCCGGGCCCTCAGGGCACGGCCCTTCGAGCGGGACCTCAGAGCTTCGCGATGATCTCCGCGAGCAGCCGGGAGATGCGCGGGCCTGCGGCCTGGCCGGCTTCGAGGACTTCCTCGTGGCTCAGCGGCACGGGGCTGATGCCGGCGGCGAGGTTGGTCACCAGCGAGATGCCGAAGACCTCCATGCCCGCGTGGCGGCCGGCGATGGCCTCGAGCGCGGTGGACATGCCCACCAGGTCCGCGCCGATCCGCTTGGCGTACTGCACCTCGGCAGGGGTTTCGTAGTGCGGGCCGGTGAACTGGGCGTAGACGCCCTCGTCCAGCGAGGGGTCGACTTCGCGGGCCAGGCCGCGGATCCGGGAGGAGTACAGGTCGGTGAGGTCCACGAACGTGGCGCCTTCGAGCGGTGAGGTTGCGGTGAGGTTGATGTGGTCGCTGATCAGCACGGGCGTGCCGGGCGTCCAGTCCTCGTTGAGGCCCCCGCACCCGTTGGTCAGGACGAGGGTCTTGCAGCCGGCCGCCGCGGCCGTGCGGACGCCGTGGACGACGGAGCGGACTCCCTTGCCCTCGTAGTAGTGGGTGCGCGCGCCAAGGACCAGGGCGCGTTTGCCTTCTTTGGTCAGCACGGAGCGGATGGTGCCGACGTGGCCCACCACCGAGGGGGAGGAGAAGCCGGGGACTTCATCCGCGGAAAGGGTGGCGGTGGTCTCGCCGATCAGTTCGGCGGCGTCGCCCCAGCCCGAGCCGAGCACCAGGGCGACGTCGTGCGCGTCCACGCCCGTCTCTTCGGCAATATAGTCGGCGGCGGCGCGGGCGGCGTCGAAGGGGTCTGTGTTCAGGAATTCTGTTGTACTCACCGGTACAAGTTATCGTGCCCGCGGCATGCTGCCCAGCACCCTGCCCGGCCCCGCTCCCGGCGCCCTCCAACCGCGGTGCCCGGTGCCGGGCTGTCCCCGGATTCTTGGTGGTGCCGGTCCGGATGGTGGACAATGGCTGATTGTGACTACGCATCCCGATTTCAGCTCGCCCCGCATCGCTATCCTCGGCGGAGGGCCCGGCGGCTACGAAGCCGCCATGGTCGCCGCCTCACTCGGCGCGAAGGTCACCATCATTGAACGCGCGGGCCTCGGCGGCTCTGCGGTGCTGACCGACGTTGTGCCGTCCAAAACGCTGATTGCGACGGCGGACCTGATGACCCGCGTCGGCGAGGCCGGCGAGCTCGGCGTCAAGTTCGACCTCGACGGCGGCGACTGCACCCCGACGATGCGCGCGGACCTCAAGCACATCAACGACCGGCTGCTGCGGCTGGCCCGTCAGCAGTCCAACGACATCCAGAAGGGCCTGGAGAACCAGGACGTCCGGATCATGATCGGCTCCGGCAGGATGCTGGACAACCACACCATCGAGGTTCTCACCGTCGACGGCACCGAGGTCATCGAGGCAGACGCGATCCTGCTGGCCGTCGGCGCCCACCCGCGTGAACTCCCCACCGCCCGCCCGGATGGCGTGCGGATCCTGAACTGGGCGCAGATCTACAACCTGGACGAACTCCCCGAGGACCTGATTGTGGTCGGCTCCGGCGTGACCGGCGCCGAGTTCGCCTCGGCCTACAACGGCCTCGGTTCCAAGGTCACCCTGATTTCCAGCCGCGACCGCGTGCTGCCCGGTTCCGACACCGACGCCGCCGAGGTCCTGGAGGGCGTCTTCGAGCGCCGCGGCGTCAAGGTCCTTTCCCGGGCCCGGGCCGAGACCGTGGAGCGCACCGACGACGGCGTCATCGTCACCCTCGGCGACGGCTCCCAGGTCACCGGCAGCCACTGCCTGGTCGCCGTCGGGTCCATCCCCAACACCGCCGGGATCGGCCTCGAGGAGGCCGGCGTGGCGCTCACCGAGAGCGGGCACATCAAGGTCGACGGCGTCTCCCGCACCACGGCGCCGAACATCTACGCCGCCGGCGACTGCACCGGCGTGCTGGCGCTGGCCTCCGTGGCCGCCATGCAGGGCCGGATCGCGATCGCCCACTTCCTGGGCGACAGTGTCACCCCGCTGAAGCTGCACCAGGTCGCGTCCAACATCTTCACCTCGCCCGAGATCGCGAACGTGGGCGTCTCCGAGGCGGAGATCGAGTCCGGAAAGTACCAGGCCGACGTCGTGAAGCTCTCGCTGCGCAGCAACGCCCGCGCCAAAATGCGCAACCACCGCGACGGCTTCATCAAGATCTTCGCCCGCAAGGGCTCCGGCACCGTGATCGGCGGCGTTGTGGTGGGTCCGAACGCGTCCGAGCTGATCTTCGCGATCTCCCTCGCGGTCACCCAGAAACTGCACGTCGACGACGTCGCCAGCACCTTTACGGTGTACCCCTCGCTGAGCGGCTCCATCTCCGAAGCTGCACGGCGCCTGCACGTCCATATGTAGCACTACGGAGGCCACCGCCATGCAGAGTCCGCGCACCCTGGCTGAGTCTGTGGAACGCAACCTCGCGCTGCCCTCCGGCCCGGAAGAACGGTTCGCCGGCTACGGCGTTATGGGCGTTCCGTTCAGCTCCGGCTACATCCTCGCCCTGCGGCATTTTCCCGCCTCGTCCGTCGGCCCGGGCTACACCTCGGTCTGGATCCGCGAACCGTCGGGCGCCTGGACGATGCACAGCACCACCGGTCCCGGGTCCTCCTGTCCCCGCTACTTCGGCAACGCCCTCGGATCAGTGTCCACGCGCGGAATCTCCATCCGGTGGCGTGACGACTACTCGTTCAGCGTGGACGTCGGAGACGGGCTGGACTTGAGCTGGGACGTCACGCTGGCCGCAACGCCGATCACCCGGATAATGTCGGCGGTGGCCACGTCGGTGCCGGAGCGGCTGTGGCGCAACAGGATGTTCCTGCGCGCCATGGGGGCTGCGGCAGGACCGGTGCTGGGGGCCGGGCATATCGGACTGACGGGAAGGGTGCCAAACGGCCAGACCTTTGGTGCGCGCCCGCGGCAGATGTGGTTTGTCCGCGGGAGCACAGCGCACTTGCAGGGGCGCAACCTGGGACAGGCCTCGGCGCTGCCCGTTCAGGACAGGCTCGGAGACTTCTGGATCCCGCAGCGCGGCATCTTCATGATCGGCTCGTCAGTGTTCGAGCCCTTCGACCCCGCAGCGTAGGTCTCACCGTCGGGCGGAGTCCGCTTGGGCGCGGGGACGTTCGGCCCTAGCCCTTCTGTGGCCGGCACGGACACCATGGACCATGGCCAACATCTATATCCCGTACGGGACCGTCGAGGGACAGACTGCCCAGATCGCGGAGTACATTGCCGAACTGATCCGGGCCCACGGCCACCTCGCCGACGCGGTGGATCTCAAGCGCTCCGGGGACGCCCTCCCGGACGGCTACGACGGCGTTATCGTCGCGGCGTCCGTGCACATGGGCAAGCACGAAGGCCATGTCACGGACTTTGTGAAGAAGAACCGCGGAGAGCTTGAGCGGCTCCAGTCAGCCCTGGTGTCGGTCAGCCTGGCGGCCCACGGAGACGAGCAAAACGCCGAGGGCTACGTGGAGAAGTTCGAGGAGGAGACGGGATGGCGGCCCGCCCACGTCGGGTTGTTCGCCGGCGCCCTGCTCTACACCCACTACGGCTTTATCAAGAAGCACGTCATGAAGAAGATCGCCAGCGACAAGGGGTCCCTGGACACGGACACCTCCCGTGACTACGTCTACACCGAATGGGACGGCGTCCAGCGTTTCACCGAGGACTTCCTGGCGCGCCTGGCGGCCCCGTCCGGTCAGGCTTGAAGCGTCCGGTCAGGCTTGAGGCGTCGGATCGGGCCTAGGGCGTCGGCTCAGACCAGGCGTACGGCGGGACCGTATCCCCGGCGCTGACGGGCTCGAACCAGTGCTCGACGCCCAGCATGTCGGCGTCGTCCTCGAGGACGTCGAGGTTGTCCGAGTACAGTGCCTGGCTGTCCGCGTCCTCCAGCAGGACTTCCTCAACCTGTTCCCGCCAGTCATCCGGGAGATCGAGTTCGTAGATGTCCTCAGTGATCTCCGCCTGATCGAGCAGGCAGCGGACGGCGAGTTCACCGGCGAGGCAACCTGGGGCAGTCCAGCCCCGGACCAGGGCCGCCGTGACGTCAGCGGCGACGACGATGAACTTCTGGGTGAATTTTGCGTCGTAACTGGCGGCGAACTGCGGCGGCAGCGAGGACAGCACCGAGGTGCCGGCAACGTCGGACGGGGTGACCTCCTCGAGGTCGCTCAGCGTTCCCAGATCGCGGAAGAGCTGGTCGATGAGGATGCTCGACGAGTTCCACAGGAGCCCGGCCAGCAGCCGGGTCTGGCTCACGGACTTTTGGCGGTCTTCCGGCGACACGGCGGCCATCTCGTCCAGGTCCTCCGGCTCGAACTGGAGCCGCTGCTCCGGAGTCATGTCATCCGGGTGCGGGTCGAGTCCCAGCAATTCCAGGCTCAGCCCGGTCAGCTTCGGGGCGTCAGCCAACAGCTCTTCGGTGATGTCGTCGTCGTCGGCGCTCATGGCCCCGATGCTACCCGCCATGCGTGCGAGGCCCGATTCCTGTGACGCGCAGATGTCCGGCCGTTCCTAGGCAGCGGCCGCCCGCTGATTCCCCGGCGACGTGCTGCCGCTCGCCATCCGGGCGGAGACAAGATAGCTGATCCCGGCGATCAGCGGAACCACGCTTGCCGCGGCGAGCGATGAAATCCCGCCCGACCTTCCGATAATCGTGATGAGCAGCGGCAACACACCCAGGGCCACGAGCAGCCAGCCGGCCAGGGCTGCGCGCCGCAGCCCGAGCACAGCGGCCGGGAACGCCAGGGCGACGACGCTGACGGCGATGACGGGACCGTTCTCGCTGATGAACTCGCGCAGGGCCGCGGGATCGAAGGCCAGCCACACGCAGGCAGCGATGAACGCCGAAGCGAGGGCGAGCAGCAGGGGAGCGGTGGGCGCCGGCCAGAACCAGGCCGCGACGGCGAGGACAAGCATCGGCACAACCCACGCGAGAGTCATGAGCAGCCCGGCATTTCCGCCCGGATCCTGCAGGGCGTAGCCGGCAATGAAGATGGCCGCAAGAACCGTGAACACGGCCATTACGGCCGCACCGGTTCGTTGCAGCGCCACGGCCCGCTGCTGGGGATCCTTCTCGCGCGTCATAAACATAACGACTGCGACCACAGCGATCGCGCCGACAGCCAGAATGACCGGGACGTTCATGGGATACCTCCTGCGGATGAACGGAATCTAGACTCAGTAGACGCCGGTGGAGAGGGACTGGCAAGGGGAGAATGGCCCATTTGACCACCGAGGGAAGCCCCCTGAAGTTCCGGGACGCCTCACCGCGGCCAAGCTTGGTGGGGAGCCGATGCTTGCCGGGGATGTTTAGGGCAGACTGGTGCCGTGAGCGGAATCCGGTGGGTGCTGCACGTCGATCTCGACCAGTTCATCGCGGCGGTCGAAGTGCTCCGGCGCCCGGAGCTTGCGGGCAAACCGATCATCGTCGGCGGTCGGGGCGACCCCACGGAACGAGCTGTGGTGTCGACCGCATCCTACGAAGCCAGGGCATTCGGCGTGGGTTCCGGTATGCCCTTGCGCATTGCGGCCCGGAAGGTGCCCGACGCCGTGATCCTGCCCGTCGACCACGAGGCTTACCTCGCGGCGTCCGAGACGGTGATGGCTACCCTGCGCGCGCAGCCCGGCGCCACCGTGCAGGTGCTGGGTTGGGATGAAGCCTTTGTAGGCATTGAAACAGAAGATCCGGAAGCCTACGCCCGGCAGGTGCAGGCCGCTGTCCTGGAGCGAACGCAGCTGCATTGCAGCGTGGGCATCGGCGACACCCTGGTCCGGGCCAAGGTGGCCACCGGTTTCGGCAAGCCGGCCGGCGTCTTCCGGCTCACCTCCGGGAACTGGCTCGACGTCATGGGCAGTCTGCCCACCAAGGATCTGTGGGGCGTCGGAACCAAGGTGTCGGGCCGGCTGGCCAAACTCGGCATCAACACCGTCGCCGAGCTCGCCGCGGCCGACCCCCAGGACCTGGTCCCGGAGTTCGGCCCCAGGATGGGTCCTTGGTACGCGGAGCTCGGACGCGGTGACGGCTCCAGCGTTGTGGACGACACCCCGTGGGTTGCCCGCGGGCACAGCCGGGAGACCACCTTCCAGCGCGACCTGACCGAGCCCGCCCAGGTGGACGACGCCGTGAGGGAGCTGACCGCGCGTGTCCTTGAGGATGTTGTGGCCGAAGGCCGGCCCGTGGTCGGGCTGACCCTCAAGGTGCGGTACGCGCCGTTCTTCACCAAAACCCACGCGAGGAAGATTCCCGAGACCTTCGACCGGAACGAAATCCTCGCGCGGGCCCTGGACCTCGCCGCCGGAATCGAAGCGGGCCGTCCGATCCGGCTCCTGGGCCTGCGGGCCGAAATGGCCATGCCCGACGACGCCCGCAAGGGGCATACGCCGACCCGCGGTGGGTGGTGACGGCGTCGGCAGCCGTCAGGCTACGGCCCCCTGAAAGTGTGTTTCGATGATCCCCTTGATGTCGTCATGGCAGCCGCCGCACCCCGTCCCGGCACGGGTGGCCCCGGAAACCTCGGCCACCGACCCGCAACCACCGGAAACGGCGGAGGCAATGGCCGTCCCGCTCACCCCGGCGCACCGGCACACCGTGCGCTCGGGGTCGGCCGCGCCGGACGCCGCCGCCTGGTCCGGGCCGTCCAGGCGCAGCAGCAGCGACCGGTCCGCCGGGAGCTCCGCACCGCGCTCGAACAGCTGCACCAGCTCGGCCGCCGAGCGGGGCATGCCCACCGACACCAGGCCTTCGAGCACCCCGGCGCGGGTGGTCATCTTCACGTAGCGGCCGTGCTCGGGATCGGCCCACTGGGCGATCTGCAACCGAGGGCGGCCGTCCGCTGCCCCCGCAGACAGCACCTCCTCGTCCCACGGATCCGCGGAAACATCCCCGGCCACGGCCATGTTCATGCCACGGGCCTTGAGCACAATAACGCCTGGCAGTTCCGCCGGCAGTGCCGGCAGCAGCTCAGCCTCCGGAGATCCGGCGGCCAGCAGCGACAGGTATTCGGCGAGCCATTCGGCCTGCCGCCAGCCCGGGCCCACCAGCCCGGACGGACCGCGCGCGGTGCGGCACTCGAGGCAGTCCGGGTCGGGGCAGCGCACTTCCGCGCAGTCGCCGATCGCGAAGATGTGCGGTTCGTGGTGCGCCCTGAGCTTGTGGTCCACCAGGATCCCGGCCGCCGTCGAGAGTCCGCAGCCTTCCGCGAGTTCGGTCCGCGGCCGGACGCCGCAGGAGAGCACCAGCAAGTCGCCGTCGATCGCGGACCCGTCGTCGAGCAGCAGCGCCGAGAAGCCGCCGTCGGGCGCGTTGTGTTCGACGCCGGTGGAGCGGGCGTTGCCGGCCACCCGCACGCCGCAGTTCCGCAGGGACGCGGCGAGCACCGCGCCGCCGCCGCGGTCGATGTTGCGGCCCAGCGGGTGCGGGCCGTTGTGCACCACGGTCACCGTGGCGCCTTCCTCGGCCGCGGCGAGGGCCGTCTCGAGGCCCAGCACGCCGCCGCCGAGGACCACCACGCGCTTGCCGCCGGCAACCGCGGCCTGCAGCACCGAGGCGTCGCGCAGGTCCCGGAGCGCCGTCACGCCGGCCGGCAGCACCGGCGCGGCCGGGTCGGGGTTGAGGCCGGTGAGGTTGGGGATCACGGGGCGGGAGCCAGTGGCGAAGACCAGCCGGTCGTAGCCGGGGGCGGTGCCGTCGCTGAGGACCAGCTGCTGCCGGGCACGGTCCACGCGGCGGACGCGGACGCCCAGCCGGACGTCGACGCCCTCGGCGATCAGCGCGGCGGCGTCGGACAAGGCCAGGGCCGACGCTGTGGTCCGGCCGACCCCGAGGTCCGCCACGAGCACGCGGTTGTACGCGGCCTCGGCCTCCTCGCCGATGACCGTCAGATGGGCGAGTCCGCTGCGGACCGCCGGCAGCAGCTCGTCGACCAGCCGCGCGGCCACCGGACCGAAGCCCACAACAACAATGCGCTCCGTCATGAAGCACCTTCCTTCTGCAGTTCATCGGCGCGGAGAGTGGCGGCGCCGGGCTTGACCCAGACCTGGCTGAACTTGAACTCCGGCATCCCGGAGATGGGATCCGTGGCCGCCTCCGTGAGGCGGTTGGCGCTCTCCAGTTCCGGGAAGTGGAACGGCAGGAACACCGTTTCGGGCCGGATGTCCGTGCTCAGCTCGGCGCGGCAGGAGACTTCGCCGCGCCCGTTGGAAATCGACACGACGTCGCCGTCGGCGATGCCCTGTGCTGCGGCGGCCGCCGGATGGATCTGCAGCCGCGCTTCGGGCTGGGCCGCGGCCAGTGCCGCCACCCGGCGGGTCTGCGCCCCGGACTGGTAGTGCTCCATGAGGCGCCCGGTGACCAGGGTCATTGCCGTTCCGGCGCCGTCCGCTCCGACACGTCCAGCGCCGGCCCGGTGCGCCGCGGCGGACGCGGTGCCCGACGCCGAAGACGACGCACGACGGCGGGGTGTCACCGGAGTGAACACGGCCCGCCCGTCGGCGTGGGCGAAGGAGTCCAGGAACAGCCGCGGAGTCCCGGTGCTGCCGGCGGGGTAGGGCCAGTAGGCCGCTTCGCCCCGGTCCAGCATGGCGTAGTCGATCCCGGAGTAGTCGGCCAGGCCGCCTTGGGACGCCAGCCGGAGCTCCTCGAACACGGTCTCCGGGTCCTCGCTGAACGTGGAGGGGGCTTCCAGAGCCTCGGCCAGCCTGGTCATGATCCACAACTCGCTGCGCACCCCGGGCGGGGGAGCGAGGGCCCGGCGGCGGCGGAGCACCCGGCCCTCGAGGTTGGTCAGGGTGCCTTCCTCCTCCGCCCACTGGGTGACCGGCAGGATGAGGTCGGCCTCGGCGGCGGTCTCGGAGAGGAAGAAGTCGCAGACCACCAGGAAGTCCAGGCTCCGCAGGCCGGCGATCACGGCGTTGGCGTCCGGCGCGGAAACCGCCACGTTGGCGCCGTGTACGAAGAGGCAGCGGACGCCGTCGGGCTGTCCCAGCGACTTCAGCAGCTGTACGGCGGGCAGGCCCGGGCCGGGGATCAGCGCTTCCGGGACGCCCCACACGGCGGCCATGTGGGCGCGGGCGGCGGGATCGGTGATCTTGCGGTAGCCGGGGAGCTGGTCCGCTTTCTGGCCGTGTTCGCGGCCGCCCTGGCCGTTGCCCTGGCCGGTGAGCGTGCCGTAGCCGCTGCGTGCGGCGCCGGGGAGGCCCAGCAGCAGGGCGAGGTTGATGGCGGCGGTGGCGGTGTCCGTACCGTCGACGTGCTGTTCCACGCCCCGGCCTGTGAGGATGTAGCTGCCGCCCCGGCGGGAGCCGTCGGCCAGCCGGCGGGCGGTGTCGCGGATCAGCGCGGCCGGGACGCCGGTGAGGGACTGTACGCGCTCGGGCCAGTAGGAGGCCACGCTGCGGACCAGGGCGTCGTAGCCGGCGGTGCGGGCCGCGATGTAGCCGGCGTCGGCGAGGCCCTCGTGGATCACCACGTGGGCGAGCCCCAGCAGCAGGGCGAGGTCGGTGCCGGGCAGCGGCTGCAGGTGCAGGCCGCCGCCGTCGGAGGTGAACGCTGCGGTGGCGGAGCGGCGGGGGTCCACCACCATCAGGCCGCCGGCGTCGCGGGCGCCCTGCAGGTGCTGGACAAACGGCGGCATGGTCTCGGCGACGTTGGAGCCGAGCATCAGGATGGCGCTGGCGGAATCGAGGTCTGCCAGCGGGAACGGCAGGCCGCGGTCCAGGCCGAAGGCGCGCATCCCGGCCGCGGCGGCAGAGGACATGCAGAACCGGCCGTTGTAGTCGATCCGCGATGTGCCCAGCGCCAGCCGGGCGAACTTGCCCAGCTGGTACGCCTTCTCATTGGTCAGCCCGCCGCCGCCGAAGACTCCGACGGCGTCCGCCCCATACCGGGCACGGGTTGCCTTCACCGCGCCCGTGATGCGGTCCAGGGCCTCGTCCCAGCCGATCGGGCGGTGGACGCCGTCGGCGCCCTTGAGCAGCGGCTCGGTGACACGGCCGGGATGGTTCAGCAGCGACGCCGAGGTCCAGCCCTTGCGGCAGAGTCCGCCGCGGTTGGTGGGGAAGTCGCGTCCGGAAACCTCGAGGAGAGGTGCGTCTGCAAGAGCGGCGGCCGGCTGCTCCGGCACGGGGCCCGACCCTGGCTGCGAAGCCGGGGTCAGGCCTGCTGGGGTGCTCAGCGTCATGGCGCACTGCAGAGCGCAGTAGGGGCAGTGCGTGGCGGCGCCGTTGGTCATATTAGACGTGTCCCATCGCGTTTCGGTTGGCGTTGCGGATGTAGCAGAACCAGCAGACGGCCAGCATCACGACGTACGCGCCGACGAAGCCGTAGAACGCCGGGGTGTAGGAGCCGCTGGCGGTGTTGGAGGCATTGAGGACCTGCGGGATGACGAACCCGCCGTACGCGCCGATGGCCGAGATCAGGCCCAGGGCCGAGGAGGCCAGGCGCTGGGTGGTGACGGTGCTGGCGCCTGACTTTGCGGCCCGGCTGGAGGTGGCGAAGATGATGGGAATCATCCGGTATGTGGCACCGTTTCCGAAGCCGCTGGCCGTGAAGAGCAGCAGGAACAGGCCCAGGAAGAGCCAGAAGTTTTTTAGCGGCAGGGTCCAGACCATGGTCAGAGTGATGACGGCCATCGCGGCGAACGCGGCGACGGTCATCCGGGCGCCGCCCATGCGGTCCGCCATGCGTCCGCCGTAGGGGCGGGCCAGCGAGCCGACCAGCGGGCCGAGGAAGGCGAGGGACAGTGCCACGGTTCCGACTTCGATAGAGGAGAAGGCCGGGAAGTAGTCCTTGATGAGCTTGGGGAACACACCGGCGAAGCCGATGAACGAGCCGAAGGTGCCGATGTACAGCAACGCCATGATCCACAGGTGCGGTTCCTTGAGCGCGGCGAGCGAGCCGGCGACGTCGCCCTTGGCGCTGGTGAGGTTGTCCATGTACTTCCAGGCGCCGAACGCGGCGATCAGGATGAGGGGAACCCACATCCAGCCGGCCATCGGCAGGTTGACGGTGCCGGCGGCCAGGAGAGTGATGGCAATCGGGACGGCAAGCTGCGCGACGGCGGCACCGAGGTTTCCGCCGGCGGCGTTCAGTCCCAGCGCCCAGCCCTTCTCGCGGGCCGGGTAGAAGAAGGTGATATTGGCCATGGAGCTGGCGAAGTTGCCGCCGCCGAAGCCGGCCAGTGCCGCCACGAACAAGATGACGCCGAACGGGGTCTCGGGGTTGGAAACGCACAGTGCCAGCCCGATCGACGGGATGAGCAGCAGCAGGGCCGAAACGATCGTCCAATTGCGGCCGCCGAAGCGGGGGACCATAAAGGTGTAGGGGATCCGGAGGGTGGCGCCCACCAGGCTGGGCATGGAGATCAGCCAGAAGATTTCCGACGTGGTGAAGGTGAAGCCGGCCGCGGGGAGCTGGACCACCACGATTGACCACAGCTGCCAGACCACGAAGCCCAGAAACTCGGCGAAGATGGACCAGTTCAGGTTGCGCCGGGCGATGGAGCGGCCTTGGGACTCCCACTGTTCCTTGTTTTCCGCGTCCCAGTTGGCGATCCAGCGGCCGGGGCGGAATTGAAGGGCGGGACCGCCGAGGGTGGTGCCGGCAGAAATGGAAGGGGCAGTACCGGCGGAAATGCCGGTTGGGGCATCTGCGGTGCGTTCAACAGTCACGGGGACCTCCTTGGGGATGTTGTCCTTCCAAGTTAGGGATGCCGCGTTTCCGGGACCGTCGCTGTTTGTTAACGTGCTGTGACGTTTGCCTATCGGCGCGTTTGTGACGGGGTGAGGGCCGGAAGCGGGGCATAGTGTGATGACCACCACGTGAGACAACGCTGTATGTCCAAATAGTGGAACATTTGTCCATTGACTGGACGCCCGGAACTAATATGTAAGCATACGTATCCTTATCCGGGCGGCTTCGAGCAGCACCAGTCCGGTCTTCATGAAAGCGCTACTACATGTCATCCACTGCTACATCCACGGAGCATGGGTCCGCCAAACAGGTGAACTCGCGCGGCCGCGTCATCGTCGCCAGCCTGATAGGCACCACCGTTGAGTTCTACGACTTCTACGTGTACGCCACCGCCGCTGTGCTTGTCTTCCCCCGGCTGTTCTTCCCCGGGCAGAATGAAACCACCCAGCTGCTGAGCTCCTTCGCAGTGTTCGGCGTCGCATTCATCGCCCGTCCGCTTGGGTCCATCGTTTTCGGTCACTTCGGTGACAAGTTCGGCCGCAAGGGCACCCTGGTGGCGTCGCTGCTGACGATGGGTATCGCCACCTTCCTTATCGGCTGCCTCCCGACGGCGCTCGTCCCGGGCTGGGAGTTCTGGGCGCCGGCGCTGCTGGTTGTGATGCGCTTTGCCCAGGGCCTGGCCCTCGGCGGCGAATGGAGCGGCGCGGCCCTGCTGGCCACGGAGAACGCCCCGGCCAACAAGCGCGCCATCTACGGCACGTTCCCGCAGCTGGGTGCGCCGATCGGCTTCATCATTGCCAACGTGATCTTCCTGGTCTTCAGCTACGCCCTGACCCCCGAAGCCTTTATGGAATGGGGCTGGCGTGTGCCGTTCCTGCTCAGCGCGGTCATGGTCATCATTGGCCTCTACGTCCGGCTCAAGCTGATCGAAACCCCCGCCTTCACCAAGGTCCTCGAATCCAAAGAGGTCGCCAAGCTGCCGCTCGCCCGGGTCTTCAAGACCAGCTGGCGCCAGCTGATCCTGGGCACGTTCATCATGCTCGCCACGTACGTGCTCTTCTACCTGATGACCACGTTCACGCTGACCTACGGCACCCGCGCCTCCAGCCTGGATGCCGCCAAGGCCGCCGCCGAGAAGGCCGGCAAGCCGATGACCGAGGCCGCCGCGGCCGCATTTGTCCCTGGCCTGGGCTACACCCGCAACGACTTCCTCTGGATGCTGATTGCCGGCGTCGTGTTCTTCGGCATCTTCACCCTGGTGTCCGGACCGTTGGCCGAAAAGTACGGACGCCGCAAGATGCTGATCGCCGTGACCTTCGGCATCTTCGCCTTCGGCCTGCTCTTCGTCCCGCTGTTCAGCGCAGGCTTCGTGGGCACGATGGCCCTGCTGATCATCGGCTTCTCCCTGATGGGGCTGACCTTCGGGCCCATGGGTGCGCTGTTGCCGGAACTGTTCCCGACCAACGTCCGGTACACCGGCTCCGCCATCAGCTACAACTTCTCCAGCATCCTGGGCGCGGCCGTGGCCCCGTTCATCGCCGTCTGGCTCTGGGAGATGGCGAAGGGCAGCCCCGTGCTGGTGGGCGTCTACCTCGCCTCCATGTCCGTGCTGACGCTGATCGCCCTGTTCGTGAGCAAGGAAACCCGCGACCTGGACTACACCAACAACGTAGCCTGACGCAGGTTCCCGGGCCGGGGCTGACGCTCCAGCCCGGTTGTTAACCGAGATGCCCGGTGTGTTCGCTGAACACGCCGGGCATTTCCGTGTCGTCGGACGCGTGCCGGGTAGGCGCGGTTAGCCCGCGTAGAGCTCCACGAAGTTCCGGAGGATCTTCATCGGTTCGGTGGCGGAGAACCGGCGGGCGTCCTCCATCAGCATTTCGGCCGATTCGGGCGGGAAGTAGCCGGCGTGGCGGTAGATGTCGATCCTGGTGACCAGCCCTTCCGCGTCCAGCTCCGGGTGGAACTGGGTGGCGTACAGGTTGGTCTTGATCCGGAACATGTGCACGGGGCACGCGGCGGAACTCGCCAGAAGCACCGCATGGGAGGGCAGAAGGGTGCAGGCTTCCTTATGGCCGGTGAAGGCCGTAAAGGTATCCGGCAGCCCGCGCAGGAGCGGATCCACCAGACCCTCGTCCGTCAGCTTGATGGTCACGCCGCCGAGGCCCTCGCCGTACGTCCGGTCGATCACGGCCCCCTGGTGCCGGCCGAGCGTGCCCACCCCGTAGCAGGCGCCGAGGAAGGGGAAGTCCTGGGCCACGATCCGGTCCAGGAGGGCGGCAAGCTCACGCTCCACCCGGTGCTGGACATCGCTTTTGTGCCCGGCGGGGTCGCTGGAGGTGAACGGGCTCCCGCCCACAATCACGCCGGAGTAGTCGGAGAGTTCCAAGTCCGGCAGCGGTCCCGCTTCCATCCGGATCCGCCTCAGCTGCGAGGGCTCAAGTCCGCCGTAGCGCAGGTAGGCCTCGTACTCGTTCTCGGCGGCGGCATCCTCGGCCCGGGAGGCGAGAAGCAGGAATGGTTTCACATACCAAGTCTGCACGGGCGGGACGCGCGGGCACCAGAGGCGCGCCCGCGCCCCGCCCGCGCGTCCGTCCCGCCGGTGCTGCTACTCGGCGGCAGCGTCCTCGATCAGCGCGATGACGGCGCCGGCAGAGACCGTCTCGCCGGCAGCGGCGGTCAGTCCGATCACGATTCCGGTGCGGTGCGCGGTGAGCGGCTGCTCCATCTTCATGGCCTCGAGCACAACCACAAGGTCGCCTTCGGTCACGAGGTCACCCTCGCCGACAGCCACCTTCACGATGGTGCCCTGCATGGGGGAGGTCAGCGCGTTGCCGCTGGCAGCCGCGACGGCGCCGCCGCTGCGGGAACGCTTCTTCGCCTTGGCCGGCTTGGCGCCGGCTGAGCCGCCGCCGGTGCCCAGCGACGCCGGGAGGACGACCTCCAGGCGTTTGCCGCCTACCTCGACGACGACGCGCTGGCGTTCGCCGGCGTCGGGCGCTTCAGCGTCCGTTCCGGTGGGGGTCCAGGCGGGGATGTCGTTGACGAAGGCCGTCTCGATCCAGCGGGTGTGGACCTTGAACGGACCCTCGGCCGGAGCGAAATCGGGGTTGCTGACGACGGCGAGGTCGAACGGAATGACGGTGGGGATGCCCTCCACCACCATCTCCTCGAGGGCGCGGCGGGACCGCTGCAAAGCCTGGGTGCGGGTGGCGCCGGTGACGATCAGCTTGGAAAGCATGGAGTCGAAGTTGCCGCTGATGACGTCGCCCTGTTCCACGCCGGAGTCGATCCGCACACCGGGGCCGGTGGGGTTTGACAGCCGCGTGATGGTGCCGGGGGCGGGCATGAAGTTCCGGCCCGGATCCTCGCCGGTGATGCGGAACTCGATCGAGTGGCCGCGGACCTCGGGGTCCCCGTAGCCGAGCTCCTCGCCGCGGGCCAGCCGGAACTGTTCGCGGACGAGGTCGATTCCGGTGACTTCCTCGGACACGCAGTGCTCCACCTGGAGGCGGGTGTTGACCTCGAGGAAGGAGATGGTGCCGTCCTGGCCCACGAGGAACTCGCAGGTGCCGGCGCCAAGGTAGCCGGCTTCCTTGAGGATGGCCTTGGAGGATTCGTAGAGCCGGCGGTTCTGCTCCTCGGTGAGGAACGGGGCCGGGGCTTCCTCGACGAGTTTCTGGTTGCGGCGCTGCAGCGAGCAATCGCGGGTGGAGACCACCACCACGTTGCCGTGGGCGTCGGCGAGGCACTGGGTTTCGACGTGCCGCGGGGCGTCCAGGAAGCGCTCGATGAAGCACTCACCGCGGCCGAAGGCGGCGACGGCCTCACGGACGGCGGACTCGAACAGTTCGGGGATTTCCTCGCGGGTGCGGGCCACCTTGATGCCGCGTCCGCCGCCGCCGAAGGCCGCCTTGATGGCGACCGGCAGGCCGAACTTGTCAACGAATTCGAGGATTTCCTCGGCCGACTCCACCGGGTCGGCCGTGCCGGGAACCTGCGGCGCACCGACCTTCTCGGCGATGTGGCGGGCCTGGACTTTGTCGCCCAAGGCGGAGATCGCGGCGGGGGAGGGCCCGATCCAGGTGATGCCGGCCTCGATCACCTTGGCGGCGAACTCGGCGTTCTCGGCCAGGAAGCCGTAGCCGGGGTGGATGGCGTCGGCACCGGAGCGGTGGGCCACCTCGATCAGCTTGTCCATCACGAGGTACGACTCGGCGGCGGTGTTGCCGCCCAGCGCGTAGGCCTCGTCGGCGAGCCTGACGTGCAGGGCGTCGCGGTCCGGATCCGCATAGACCGCCACGGAGGCGATGCCCTCATCGCGTGCGGCCCGGATGATGCGCACCGCAATTTCGCCGCGGTTGGCGATCAGCACCTTGCTCAGGGGACGTGTGGCTGCGGCGGTGCCTTCTTGGGCTGATCGCTGCACGGGATTTGCGGATTGCTCCGAATTTGCTGACAAGGCGTCTCCTTCTTTCCTTCAGGGAGCCTAGCGCGGTTTTGTGGGTTCCGCCGATATTACTTGCGGATTCCGCGCGTAAAGCGCCCAGCCTTTGTAGGGTTGCTACAAAGGCTTGCGAATTAGCTCACTCCGCCCGCAATACCGCGGGATCTGCGGCGCCGGTGGTCCACAGTTGAGTGATGCCCACCTGCGCCTGGCCCAGCAGCCCTCGGAGGGTGGAAATGGACAGCCCGACGACGGCGTGCGGGTCGCCGTCGACCTTGCGGATGAAGGCCCCGCCGTAGCCGTCGATCGTGAACGAGCCGGCGCACTGCAGCGGTTCGCCCGTGGCGATGTAGGCGTCGATTTCCTCGGTGCTCATCTCCATAAAGTGGACCTCGGCGGAGGTGACGTGTCCGAGGGTTGCGCCGGAACCGGCGGTCCCGGACTCCCCGGGCTCTTCGGTGTCGCGGCAGTCGACGAGCCAGTGGCCCGTGTGCAGCACGCCCTTGCTACCGCTCATCCGGAGCATCCGCTCCCGGGCGACGTCGGCCGTGTACGGCTTGCCGTGCGCCTCGCCGTCGAACTCGAACACCGAATCGCAGCCGATCACCAGCGCGCCGTCGGCGTCGGGCAGGGAGGCGACGGCCTCGGCCTTGGCCCGGGCCAGCAGCAGGGCGGTGTCGTGCGGATCCGTGACGCCGTAGCGGGCCTGGACGGCGCCCTCGTCGACATCGGAGACGAGGATCTCGTGCCGGATGCCGGCGTCGGTGAGCAGCTTGGTGCGGGCGGGGGACTGGGAGGCAAGAATGAGGCGGGTCACCGCTCCAGCCTAGTTCCTAGGGCTCCTCGCCGCGCCCTTTCTTGTCAGAGGTCGCTGGGAGAGTGGGTTCATGGACGGGAACCAGGGGCCGGAAGAACTCCGCAGCGTGCTGGCGATGTGCGGCCGCGCGCTTGAAGACGTTACTTTGCCCAAGAGCAACGTAGGACGGATTGAATTGTTGCGGCGGGTGAAGGAGCTGAGCTTCGCGTCGGCCACAGTCAAGACCCGACTTGAAGGTGGGTTAGTCCTTAGCCGTGTGCCGACGTCTCCGACCCATATGGGAAGCTCCCCCATGGCCTCCGACGCGGTTGACCGGCTTCTCTTGGCCGCCAATAATGTCATAGCCTTCCGGGACACTTGAGCTATGGACGGGACTCAGTCAACCGCGTGGGCTCTGGCAGAAGTGGCGTGTGACTACGCCTCTGCCGGCCTGGCGCTGGGCGGCGACGTGGCTGAGCTGAACGGTGCGCAATTGATTGCTGAAATCCGGGCCCTGGAAGACGCGAAATCCGCCCTGGCTGCCCGTCAGGCACGTTTGTCCGTCGCGTTCGATCTGCTGCAGCGCCGTGAACAGGCCGACGCCGGGATGCCGGCGGCCGAGCTCGGGGCCGGGGTCGGCGCGCAGATCGCCCTGGCCCGGCGCGAATCCCCGCCAAGGGCGGCAGGCTCCTCGGCCTG
>NZ_LMLR01000016.1:0-54378 GCF_001422645.1 Arthrobacter sp. Leaf69
CCGGCAAATTCAACCAATTCAATACAATAAATTGGTATCAACAAACTTGGCACACTATTGAGTTCTCAAACAACAGACACACCCGGCACCACCACAACCCTTACGGTCGCGGATCGCTCCGGAGCAACTTTTCAAACTTACCCGAACCCGTGRAGCTTTGCAAATCAACGTTTCCGCGATTCCCAGCCCCACAAGAGGATCCCCACCCTACTCCGGCACGCTCAACAGCGCACCATATTTCAGGCCGTTTATCAGGGGGTCGGTCGCAATCTTTCCGCATCAGCGGCGGCGACTCGAATAACTNCCTACTCCGGCACGCTCAACAGCGCACCATATTTCAGGCCGTTTATCAGGGGGTCGGTCGCAATCTTTCCGCATCAGCGGCGGCGACTCGAATAACTGTACACGCGACACAGCCCCCACACAAATCCACCCACCATGCCCCTCCCACAGCTCCGAAACCCTGGAACGGCGCGGAAACCAGGCCGCAAAAACGGCTCTCCTCCGGCCAAGCGGGCGAAGGAGGGGTCTGTGTACTGGCTCACATGCGCGGCGGTGCGCCGGCGGTGGACCTGCCGGCGTCCGAATAGAGTTCCCGGGCGTCATCCAGCAACACTGGCTTCCCGTTGTCCACCCGGAAGCCGGCCGCGTTCAGCATGTCCGCGATGATCCGTTCCCGCTCGCGCCAGGACGGGGTGGCGCCCTCAAGCAGCCGGTGGACCACGATGCGGGTCACCAGGGCCGTCGCTTCGTCCGCAGGGAAGGCCACCGCAGTGGCGACGAAATCCCAGAGTGGGCGGCCGCCGTCGTGCATCTTGCGGCCCGCCGGCGACAGACCAGCCGACCCTCGCTCTTCCGCAGCAGCTTCCAGGCCTGGAGCTGCTGCCGGAGCACTAGGACGGGCAGGGTCTGGCTTTCGCGGTTCGCCGCTCCGGGCCAGCGGTTGTCCCACCCCAGCTCGCTGACCGTCTGGCGTACCACGGCGGGTTTGAGGTAGCCGCCCTGGGTTAACTGCAGTCCGTCAGCGCCCGCCTGCGTGAGGAGCCACTGCACGGGCCGCACGACGGCGTCGATCTCCTCGTCCGTGGGCGGTCCGGCCAGAGGCGTTTCGCCAGCCCGTCGAGGCGGACGTTGAGTGCATCGGCGTCGAACGCGTACGGCGCAAAGCTGCCGGCGTCTTGGCCAGTCGCGAACGTGTACCAGCCGGAGAGTTCCTGGTGGTCCTCGTCCGCCGGGTCGGCCAGGGCTTCTATGAGGCGCGCATAACCGGACGTCCCGCCGGCATCCTCCACCGGGCCCCGGTTGGCGCCGCCGATCCAGCACACGGTGCCGGCAGTTCGGCCGGCCCCATCACCTCGAAGAGGTGCGTCCACGCATCGCCGAAGTCATACTCGTATTCGAGCGTGGCCGGCCCGGTCTGCTGTGCGTCGAGGAGTTCAAAGCGCACGACGCAGGACGCCGGCTCGTCGCCCATCTCCTCCGCCGGATCCTCCCCGTTGCGAGCCCGCCCCTGTCGTGACTAGGGTGGATGGTAAGCATGCTTAGCATGTGCGCGGCGTGTGAGCCGTCCGCGCCGAGGCCCGACGATCCCGAGGAGCACCATGACTGACCAGTACACGTTCAGGAACCCCGTCACGGCCTACGAGCAGATCGAGCCGCCCGAGCAGAGTCAGCCGGAACCCGGCCTGGACTCCAAGATGATGCCCAAGGCCGACCTGGGCGAGGACACCTACCGCGGCACCGGCCGGCTCGAAGGCCGCAAGGCACTCATCACCGGCGCGGACTCCGGGATCGGCGCCGCAACGGCGATCGCCTTCGCCCGCGAGGGTGCCGACGTCGTCATGTCCTACCTTCCGGAGGAGGAAGAGGACGCGGCCCGGGTCGCGGAGCTGATTGAAAAGGCCGGGCGGAAGGCGGTCAAGGTTCCCGGCGATCTCAAGGACTCGGCGATGTGCCGGCAGCTGGTGGAGACCGCCGTGCGCGAGCTGGGCGGTTTGGACATCCTGGTGAACAACGCCGGCAAGCAGGTGGCGCAGGAAGCGCTGGGCGACATCACCGACGTCGAGTTTGACCACACCTACAAGACCAATGTGTACGCGATGTTCTGGCTGACCAAGGAGGCGCTGCCGCACCTTCCGGCCGGGTCGAGCATCATCAACACGACGTCCATCCAGGCCTACAGCCCGTCGGAGACGCTGGTGGACTACGCCTCCACCAAGGGCGCCATCAACAACTTCACCAAGGGTCTGGCGCAGCAGCTCGCGCCCAAGGGCATCAGGGTCAACGCGGTGGCACCCGGTCCCATCTGGACTCCGCTCCAGCCCAGCGGCGGGCAGCTCACCCAGGATCTGCCGGAGTTTGGCAAGGAGACTCCGCTGGGCCGTGCCGGCCAGCCGGCAGAGCTCGCCCCGGCGTACGTGTTCCTGGCCTCAGCCGAGTCCAGCTACGTGATCGGCGAGACGCTCAACGTCAACGGCGGCATGCCGACGCCGTAGGCCGGGCTTCACGGCGCCGTCTCGGCGCGGATTGAACGCCAGCGGGCCCTCCCGGAACGGCTTTTGCCGCCGGAGCAGGTCCCGCTGGCGTTGTGCCGTTCTTGGGCCGGGACTGTTCTCATGACGGGCCCGCACTGCTACTTTGGCGGGATGGAACAATCACTGATGAGGCCACGGAACCGCAAGATCATCGCGGGGGTCTGCGCAGCCATCGCCGGCCGCTTCGGCATCTCCGTGACCGTGGTGCGCCTCGGCTTCGTGTTCTTCGGCCTCTTCGGCGTCGGTGAGCTCGTCTACATCGCGTTGTGGATCCTCATCCCCAAGTCCCGGTAACGTCCGACGGCGGCTGCCGGCCGGCCGGCGCGCGGAACTCCCCTTGAACTCTGCCCGCCCGCGCGTATCGTTTTTGCATGGGACCGATTCGGGTCATATTCCTTCCGGGTGCTGTTCTTCCCGCGCAGCTGGCCTACGGCGCGCTCCTCGAGGCCCTGGGACCGGACGTGCAGGCCGTCGCCAAGGACCTGGAACTCTATGCGGGCGACGAGCCCCTGCCCGGCTGGAGCCTGGACACCGAGATTACGGGCGTCCTGCGTGAAGCCGACGCCCGGGGCTGGGATTCGTTCCATCTCGCCGGGTATTCCGGGGGCGGCTCGGCGGCCCTCGCGTTCGCCGCCCAACACCCGCAGCGCCTGCTGAGCCTGGCCCTGCTGGAACCGGCCTGGGCCGGAACCTGGGACTGGAGCCCGGCACACGCCGGGCTGTGGAAAGCCTTCGACCGGCTGGAAACTCTCCCGCCCGGGCAGTTCATGCAGCAGTTCATGCAACTGCAGGTCAGGCCCGACGTCGTCCTGCCGCCGCCGGCGCCGGACGCCCCTCCGCCATGGCTGGCCAGGCGGCCGGCCGGCATCGCGGCGTTCCTGCGCAGCTTCCGGAGCTACGACCTGGACCGCGGCCGGCTGGCCGCATTCGACTCCCCCGTCCTGTTCGTCATGGGCGGCCTGAGCAACCCTGACCAGTTCGGTGAGATTGCCCGGCGCCTGTCCGCGGTTTTCCCCGACTTCCGGCTCGAAGTGTTTGCAGGCCGCCACCACTTTGATCCCCCGCACCGGGTGGAGCCCGGACGGCTGGCCCAGCTGTTGCGTGAGCACTGGGACCGCGCGGAGGGCAGCAACCCTTCCGCCATGAACTGACCCTTGGGGTCCATGAACGTTGCTCGGGACATTCCGAGATCGCAGGAAACCTGCGCAGCGTGTTCACCGCGTCCGCTCAAGCGGATGGCGCTTCGAATCTGAGTGCCTATGACTTGCCCGCGCTTCGACCGCGCCATTAAGCGAAGGCGAGCATGTTCCGGATGGATCGCCGGGCCGGTCCGGCGTCGTGATGAAGAGGGATTCACCGTCGATCAGCGCGGCGAGTGCTCGATCAAACTGGGGCCGTGAGGCTCGGGCACCTTCACCGGGCAGTTTTGCGGGCGGGTCTTACTGGAATCCAGTAGCCGCGGTATTTCGGCGATAGTGATCCGGATATTTTGAGTGGCACTTGCGCCGCTGAACGACCGGCCCACGGCCTCATCGCCTCGCCCGTGCGATCGACCGCTCTGCGATGATGACCGGATGTACGTCAACGTGGACGAAGGCAGCAACCCGGTTCTAATGATTCACGCGGCCGGCGTGAGCGGATGGATGTGGAGACCCCTGCGCGAGCTGCTAGGGCCGACCATGAAAGCCATCGTCCCCGATCTCCCGGGATTCGGCCGTAGCGCAGCACAGCCGTACATCTCGCATGAAGACACCGTGCAAAGACTCACCGGCGTGATCGAACGCCACGCCCCGCAGGGAGCCCACGTCGTCGGCTTCTCCATGGGAGCCCAGCTCGCGATCCTGCTCGCTTCCGAGCTACCCCACCTTGTGCGGGGCGTCGTCGTTGTCAGCGCTGAAACAAGACCCGTTCCCTTTCCCGGACCTACGCTCGCACTGCTCAGCCTGGCTGCCCCGCTCGCTCGGCATAGGTGGTTTGCGGCGGCCCAAGCACACCAGCTCGGTATCCCCAATCACCTGTTGGACGACTACCTTCACGACAGCGCCGCAACCACTCGCGAAACCCTCCTGTCTAGCGTCAGCGAGAACATCCGATTCACGCTGCCCGCGACATGGAGCGACTATCAGGGAGCCGCCGACGTACTGGTTGGAGCGAACGAACGAAAACTCATGCACGAATCCGCCAAGCTGACCGCTTCGGCGCTTCCTGGCGGCACTCTCCGCACGGTGCAGGGCGCTGCGCACGACCTCCCGTTCAGCCACCCCGGCATTATCGCGTCCACGCTTCACGGCCAGATCATCGGATTCACCGCCTGACCGCGCATTACCATGGACCGTTCACGGACGGACTCAGGAGCGGCAAGGGTGACAAAAAGCTCAGCGAGAAAGCTGCCACTTACAGCTGCGATTCAATTCGGGAGGCGTGTCGCTATTTGCAGAACGGCCGGTATCCGATGTCCACCTCCAAGGAATTGGGACATGCTTGTCCGAATATCCTTTGAGCTTTTCCACCAGCGGCTCGCAACAGGAGGACCCTAGACAGGCGAGGATGTAGGCATGAGTTCACAAATGCCGATTGCTATCCGAGCCACCGCATATTGGAAGACTCGTCGTTGGTTGAAGAGTCGTTATCTCAGCATTCGGTATGACGCGCGATTCGCGGACGGGCGTGAGGAGCACGGCGTCGATTTGGACGCCGTTCTCCAAGGAGCCCGCTTCCCCGCGGACTACTGGTCCACGAAAAACGGCGCCAGAGATGCGTGCCCGGATGAAGGTACCGGAGCATGGGTGGACTACCCCTACGGCCGGCCGCTCTAATGTATACAGGCTTGCCACAGCCCCGCCCCGCTGGGCAGACGCCATATTCGTCAGCGTTGGAGTGGGGTTGATCATTTTTCACTCCGTCCGGGTCATTCGCCTACGCAGGGGCTAAGTAGGCGATCTCCACTTCCCCTGGTCGGGGTCGGTGAGAAGACACACCGGGTGGGCAGGTCGGTTCGAGGCTAGCGAGTTGGCCGTTTCGCGTGCCGCCGCTGCCATTGCCATGCGTGCCAGAAGAGTAGGCAAAGGACGACAACAAGTCCAAGGAGTAACGCGTGGGGCGCGAATGTCATCATTAGGAATGTAATGGCCGGCGGCCCACTCACAGGGCCCGGATTGAAGGTCACGGTCGACAGGACTGAGACGCCGCCGACGACCAGCACGGCGGCCAACAGCCACAACAAGGCGATGAATGGATTGACGGACCAGTGCCTATCTTGACGGGATGAATCCTGCGCAGTGTCCGGCACTCGGACCGCAGGATTCCCATCCTGGTCCACTTCCCGAAAGCCGATTCCGCTCGCTGATGGCTGCTTCATGTTCCCCCCAATGAACCTTCAACCGGTAGTTCTGCTGTACGTCAACCCTAGCGTCAGTCCGTTGTGTCGCTGCGGCGGCCGGCCGGAGGGTTTCTCCCTCCGCGAGTACCAGCTACCTCTCAGGGTGCTATTCGCGTTGGACCGACGCCGTTGAGGTGAGAAGTTGCGGGCGCCTCGGTTTACATGACTCGACGGCGCTGCGTTCTCGTCGCATCCGTGGCTCGGGACTTGGACCCACTTGGGGAACGGACTCTTCGACGGCCGTTTCGCGAAGGGAACGGCTTACGTACACCGGGTAAGGCGCTGTTTCTGTATTCTCCGGAAGCCCTATGCATGCAGATCCGCGAGGCGAGCCCGATAGATGGGAGACTGCGAGAGTGATTCGTACTCTGAACTTACCTATTACCCTCAGCGTTACGGCTCAGGAGCTCACCCTGCGCAGGGCTTCCGAGAATGACCTCATGGCACTGATGCTCCTTCTCGCGGACGATCCAATCAGCGCATCGAGGGGTGACAAGGCCGACGGTTCTGATGCAGCGGCTTACCGGTCTGCGTTGACTGCGATCATCGCAGATCCCTCCAACGAACTCCTCGTGGTCGTGAACGAGGCAGATGAGCCCATAGCGACAATGCAGCTTACTCGGATACCTGGCATGGCCCGACGTGGGTCCACTCGACTTCTGGTCGAAGCCGTCCGTGTCCGTAGCGACACGAGGTCGAGTGGCGTCGGATCAGCCATGATGCGGTGGGTTACTGAAACTGCAGCCCCCGCCGTGGCGGCGTCGCTAGTGCAACTTACGTCTGACGAGGAACGTCAGGACGCACACCGCTTTTATGAGCGTTTGGGTTTCGTTGGATCGCACCGTGGTTTCAAGTACAAAACAAAATAACGCCGATCACCATGGCATGTCTCCCGGTATAGGATCCCTCACCGGGACATTTGAGGTGTCGTTTAGCGACGCCGGTTCTACTCGCAAACGCGAAGCCAGTCAGTTAGGTTATGCGACAGCCCGAAGTCCGCTGGCTCCATTGTGTATTTGGGTGGATGCTCGGCAGTGCTGTTCTCCCAAAGCGGTCAGGGATGGCCGTAATCAGGAAACAGGCGATGACCCGACGGACGCGATTATCTGACATGACCGAAGACTAGTCCGGCGCGGACAGCCGACTGCCGGTCGTGCAAGAATCGCGGCATGGAGGAGGATGAGCGGCAGATGAGGCAGCAGTTGATTCGCCCCGTCCTGCTGCCCACCAAAGCCGCGCGACGTCATGAATGTCTGGAAGCTATCACCCGAACTTCGTCCATTGCCCTTCGGAAACCACCTCGACGGAGCCGTCGACGACCTTGATAGCTGTCTGCTCGTCGATGGCATAGGCCGGGCCACCGACGTCGGCGGCCCACCGCTCTGCGTGGGCCGGAGTGTTGGTCGGGAAAGCGTTCAAGTGCGGGAAGATCGAAAAGTCCACCACCCCCAGGGTGCGATCGTCCGGCGCGGACGGCCACTCGACGAAGTACTCCCCGATCCGGGGCGTCATCACCATGCTTCCGGCACTCACTCCCACCCACACCGTGTCGGGCAGCGACGGCAGCAGGTCGGCCATCCCGGACTCACGCATCCAATGGCACAGGTACGTCGCGTCGCCGCCGTCGACCAGGAGCACGTCGGCCTCCCGAAGCCAGGGGACCCATCGCTCCGCGCCGATGGTGGGCAGCGCGGTGAGCTCTAGAACGCCGAGCGAAGCCCAGCCCAGGCCGGACAAGTGACGGACGTCGGGCTCGGCGGTCAGTAGGCCCAGCACCGATGCCGGTCCGCACATCGGGTGACCCCACTGCGCTGTAGGGACGACCAAGGCGTGGCACTGGGCGATCGGCTTGTCGAGAAGCTGCACGAGCGCCGAGTGGATGCTCGGGTTCGTCACGCCGCCTGACGTAAGCAAGAGTTTCAAATGTGCCCCCAATTTTTCGCGCGCGGATGGTTGATGTGCCTGAAGACGCGGGACCGGGCTGGAAATCACCGGCCGATTTGGTAAGCCCGCCCGCCTCGCGCTCGACCCTTCAATTGGGACACACCCAGCAAGACCTTGTCCACAGTTCGCTTGGACGGAACCCTCAAGTTGGCCTGACCATCCACGATAGAAATCTAACCCGCCCAGTACGCTGTGCCCATGCAGATTCGTGAATCCACTCTGGATGCCCTGGGACATGTGAATGCGGTCTGTGATGCCAGCGCCCGAACACGCTGGGCCAGGGAGATGATCGCCCCCAGGAGCGACCGAGTCGTATTGGTGGCTGTCACACAAGGCGAAGTCGTCGGCGTGGTCCGGCCCGTCTTCCGCCAACCGGCGGTCGGGACCTTCTACACCCTCCATCCGGCACTAGTTGACTGGCTGGGGCCTTCCGGGCAGGCTGTGAGGACATCCGGCACGGGGGGACCACGATGACTTACCGACGCTCGGTGGCCGCCATCGCGGTGCTGCTCGGGTTTGCCCTTTCCGGGTGCCAGCCTGTTACCGTCCCGCTCCCGGTCGGGTCTCCCGCAGCAGCTGTGCCCAGCCCGTCGTCCTCCGAGCTTGCAGCCATCATCCAGGCTGCCGTCGAGGACCGTAACGGCACTGCCCTCGACGTTCCACCGGCGCCGCAGCTCGGCGACGCGCAGTCGACGGCGGCCTACCGGGCCAAGCGCGCGAGGGACCTTCCAGTGGTGGCCCGGTCAAAGGCCCGCTTCAAGTCGAGGGGCTTCTGGTACACGGACTTTTCGACGACGATCACGGTGGAGTCATTCGAGGTGACCGGCTCGGAAGCGAGAGTCCATTTCGAGGAATTGACCGAGGAACACCAGGCCTCAGCGGCGAATGGGCCGAGCGACGTCCCGTCCGGCTACTCGCTGCCGCAGACGGCGACGTTCCGGGCATCCGCGGACGGCTGGCAGCTCGACAGCATCACGCCTTTGGTGCATGGAGGCGGCTTGCCGATGTCCGTCGTCGAGTAGCGGGAACGCGCAGAGGTGGCCGCGGCCCCCGCTGGCGCGCCTTGGTTGCTGCCCGGTTGAGGGTGGCGATGGCAACCACGACGATGACTTCCATCAAGGTATCAACGGGGTCAGTCCTCAAACAGCATCAGTTGCCCATGTTCCTTCAGGATGAGGTGCCCCGGCTGTACTCGCGGAGGAATCGCGCTCAGCGCCTCGTCTCGTACCTGGTCAGGACCACGCCGCCGGGAAACGTCCGCGTCTCCACCAGGTTCAGGTTCACCCAGCTGTCCAGCGAGGTGAAGAACGGAGTGCCGCCGCCCACCAGGACCGGATGGGTCGCCAGCACGTATTCGTCGATCAGCCCTGCCCTCATGGCCGCCCCGGCGAGCGTTGCGCCCCCGACGCTCATCGGGCCGCCGTCCCCGGCCTTGAGCCGGGTGATCTCAGCGATCGCGTCGCCGGTGACCAGGCGGGTGTTCCAGCCGACCTTGTCGATCGTCGAGGAGAACACCACCTTAGGCGTGTCCCGCCAGTTCCGCGCGAACGCGATCTCCGCCGGGGTGGCGTTGGGCTGCTGGTCGCCGGTCGGCCAGTAGGAGCTCATGGTCTCCCAGAGCTTGCGGCCGTACAGCGACAGGCTGCTAGCCTGCTCCTGCTCGAGCCACCACTGGAACAGTTCGTCGCTCGGCCCGCCCCAGCCGATGTCGTCGCCGGCCGCGGCGATGTAGCCGTCCAAGGTCAGATTCATGCCGTAGATCAGTTTCCGCACGGCGCCAGCCTTCCGTCTCGTAGTGGTCGAGGGCGTCCTTGAACTCTGTCGTCCCGCATATGATCGGCAGCGTCCTGTCCCTCATGGTGCCACCGTAACTGCCCATGATCTGGATGCCATAGCCTTCGGTCAGCTTTTCAACTGAGCTGCCCGGTGAAGGATCGGCCCGAGCATGCTCATCCCCGGGTTTGTCTCCCGGTAGTACCACACCAAGCCCATCGACTGCTGGAATGCCCACGCGGCTCCACGCCACCACTCACCGTCATCGCAAGCCAGCTCATTGCGGAGGACTGACCTTCTTTCGTCGTCGAGCATGTGCCATGCGGCGACAAAACATTTCGGAGTGCGCTAAGTCGTGGGGCGCTGCAACGGCGCGTGAGGACGGATGCACTCAAGGCGCCATTCCGGAAACTGGTCGATGGGTAGCAGGCGCTGACTTCCCTTGAAGATGAGTTCCGTATCGGCTTTACTGTTGGCACAGGGGGCGGGAGGCACTTACAGATGATGAGCTCCAGCGCTGAGGCTGAATCACAGATGAGGTCCCGAACATGGACATGCTGAACGGCGAGGAGATCGCCCAGGCCAGGCTGACCGACTGGCGCAAGTTGGCCCAGGGACTCCATGCCCGCTACCTGGTCGACGACTTCGGCACCGGTGCACGGTTCGTTACCGCGGTCGGCGAGGCGGGCGATGCGCTCGGGCACCACCCGAGCGTGTCGATCGGGAATGGGTACGTCGACCTCAAGATGGTCAGCGCGGACGCCATATACCGCGACGACGAGGGCACCGAACACGTCGTCGAATGGGTGACCCAGCAGGACGTCGACCTCGCGCGACGGATCACCGAGATCGCCGCCGACCACGAGGTCGACGCCGACCCGGCCTCGGTCAGCGTCATCGAGCTCGGTCTCGATACGGCCCACTCCGCGACCATCGCCCCGGTGTGGGCCGCGCTGTTGACCGGGAACGCCGAGTCCCAGGGTCACGGGTCACCCAGCGACGAGATCAGGGACGCTACAGGGCGTGTACCGAACCTGTGGTTTGGGGACGCCGGTGCGCACGAGACCCCCAGGCAGCGGTTCCACGTCGAGGTCTATGTGGCGCCCGAAGTGGCCGAGCAACGAATCGCCGCTGCCGTCGCCGCGGGCGGGACTGTCGTCGATGACAGCGGCGCGCCGTCGCTCACCGTGATCGCCGACCAGGACGGCAACACAGGAGTCCTATGCGTCGCCGAGTCCCCCGCGACGAGATCTACCACCTGACTTTCATCAACTCGTTCCCGAGACAACCCGGAGGTGTGCTTGACGACGTCGCACGTGATCAAGCCGCTCACGGCCGAGACCTTCCCGGCGTGGCTGGCGCTCGCGCAGAAGCACAACGGGGTCTGGGGCGGGTGCTACTGCTCGTATTTCCACGACGACACGGAGCGCACCGTCAAGAGCGAGTACGACGGGCCGACGTTCAAGCGGAGACTCGTGGCGGAGGGCGTCGCGCACGCCGCGCTCGTCTTCGACGGCGACGACGCCATCGCGTGGTGCGAGTACGGCAGTCCGGTCGAGCTGCCGCGCATCTATCATCGCAAGGAGTATGACGCGGGCGAGTCCGAACCGGCACCGTGGCGCATCACATGCTTCTTCGTCGATCGCGACCACCGACGGTCGGGAGTGGCGCGGGAGGCGCTGGATGGCGCGCTCGAGCTGATCGCGCAGGCCGGCGGCGGCGAGGTGGTCTCGTTCCCCAACGAGCTCGCCCTGGGCAAGAGGTCGTCGTCCTCATTCCTCCACAACGGTACGAGGGCCATGTTCGAGAAGGCGGGATTCACGTTCGAGCGTCACATCGGCAAGAGCAAGACCGTGATGCGCAAGACGGTCCCGCCGGCCCGCGGCTGACGCTGGGGTCGCACGTATCTTTCACGGTGTTCATCGCCGGTAGAGTTCACGACCGTACCGCAGCACACCCTCACCGTTAGGAAGCCATGGCAGAGACAGCCCACGTTGAACGGCTGGAGATTGCTGTCGGGGGGCTATCCCGAGCTGAGTTGATGAGCAGGCTGAGCTCGCGAGGCGTCCTTCTTAACGCGCATGCTAAAACCCTGTTGGAAGACGCCGTCTTCGACAAGCGGGCCATACGCGCCATTGTGGTCACCGAGCGCACGGTCGCCGGCTTGGGCCTTCCTGATGGGGCGACTCTTCCCCAGATCCTCGAGGGTGCGCAGCAACAGGGCTTGTTGCTCTGCCCGGCGGATACTGGGCCCTATTTGCGCATGGCTCTGAGCGAGCAGGCGACATCCCTTGATTCGGTGATGTCCTCAGGGAAGGCGCCCACCGGCGCCCTTACTGTGGCCGCAGAAACGCTGAGTGCTGACGACGACTATCCCAAGGGCTTCTATCTTCGCGTCGTGGACGGGCAAGCCTGGCTGCGTGGCTATCGATGTGACGACGAGCATCCGTGGTCCGCCGATGACCGGTTTATCTTTCGTCTGGCCCCCGCAGCCTGATTGAGCTCAACCCGGCCCAGGCGGACGGCCGGGCGCAGACGGTGCTGGTGATCTACTCGTCAGGTGGAGGGGATGGCGACATCGAGCGGACTACTCACCATCACCCCGTCGAATAAGCTCGAGCGGCCTACCGGTGATCCCGGATCAGGGGGGAGGTGATTGCGCCCATTTCGCGGGGGTCGACCTCGGGATGGGTGGCGGCCCAAGCATGGAGCGCGTCAATATAGTTTGTGAGCGGTCCGCCCGGGTCAGGCACACGGTCCGCTTCAGCCTGCAGTGCACGGATAGCGGCCCACAACTCCTGACCTCGATCTGAGCCGACCGCCGCTAGGAATAGCTCCTTCTCTGACGGCACAGCCTCACCGCGCTGGCGCGCCGGGCCGTAGCGGAACTGATACCAAGACTCGTAGTAGGTCCTCAACGCTGCACTGAGTTCTTCGTCGACCATGGGTCAGCCCTCCTTCAATTTCTCGGCGAGCATCACGATAATTCCGCTGGGGCCGCGGAGGTACGTGAGTTTGTAGACGTCCTTATAGGTCGCCACGCCGCGTAGCGGATGGCATCCGTGCTTCGCAGCTATCTCAAGGGCCTCGTCGATGTCGTCGACCGAGAAGGCCACCCGGTGCATCCCGATGTCGTTGGGACGGGTCGGGTTCGACTCGATCGCTTCGGGGTGGATGTATTCGAAGAGCTCGAGCCGACCATGACCGTCCGGGGTTTGGAGCATCGCGATGTTGGCGTGGTTGCCATCAAGTCCGACGGCGGTATCGGTCCACTCGCCGCTGACCGTGTCACGGCCGATGACCGTAAGACCGAGATCGGTGAAAAAAGCGATTGTTGCTTCGAGGTCGCGAACGGCGATACCGACGTTCTCAAGTTTGATGGCCATGCGTTGAAGCTACCAAGGCGGACCGATTACCTCCAGAGGCGAGCCGGGGCTCGGTTGAACAAGCCCCGCTAGCCGGGCGTTCCATCGCGCCCGGTTCTTTGCGCGAGCCGCTGTAGTTGCCATCTGTGCACGTCGGGCAGCCACTCCATCGGGGCCGAGGGGCCGACACGCGGGTCGTCGGGCACACCGCCGTCGCGCAGGGCCGCTACGTACGCGAGGTCCTGGTTGATTCGTGCTCGCAGCTGCTCGGCTCCGCCGACTGAGCCGTGACCGGGGATGACGGCAGCAACGTCGTCGGCCACGCCCTCGAACAGCAGCAGCGCGGCGAGGTAGTCCCCGACCGGATCCGCGGCCTCGAGGTCGAGGAACGGCATCAGGATGTCGGACAGCATGTCGCCGGCGACCAGGACGCCGCGCTCCTCGATCAGCAGCGCGGCATGGCCTGGGGCATGGGCCTGATGCTCGATGATCCGGACTGTGGGCCCGTCCCAAGGAATCTGCGCGGCTCCGGCGGGCAGACCGGTAATAGGACCGAGCATGTCCATCGGGATATCGTCGGCGTACTCCGGCGGCAGCCCCTCGGTAACGCGGGCCTTCCAATCCGAGTGCGACAGCACATCGTGGATGGCGGCCGCGCAACGGGCTGTACCGTAGCGGGGCACGTCGCCGAAGTCCGCGTGCCACAGCACGTGGTCCCAATGAGGATGCGTCGAGAAGCCTGCCACGACGGGCTGGCCCAACTCGCGCAGGTCGTTCGCGAGGTCGGCCATTTCGCCAGTTGTTATGCCGGGGTCGATGAGCAACACCCCGGCCCGGCCCTGCACCACAACGGAGTTGCTCTGGATGAACTCGCTCTCGTGAACAAGAACGCCCTCAGCGACTTGTTTCAGCATGAAACGCCTTCCGCTTGTGGTGTGCACCGCTGGTCGAGACGGTATTGCCTGACGGTGGCGGATCGCAAGAACTATGGGCAAAACGGACGAACCGCCGTCGAGGCGGACCCGGAACGCCGCAACGAAGCACGAACGCCACCAGCCGGACACACTACGGGGCGGCGGGCCGCTGGCCCGCCGCCCCGTAAGAATCCCCGGCGATCGTAAAAATCAGCACCTACTGGACCCGCGACCCCGGCAGGTACCAGGCCAGCGACGACGAGAAGGGCTCGCTGGGCAGGTTCCCGGTGCTCCAGAACTCGGTGGACCGCACCACGGGGGTGTGGCCGTGTCCGTCCTTGAGTACGGCGCGGACCGTGGCGGTGCCGGCGACAATCACGAGTCCGAGCAGAAGGACTACGAACAGTTCCATTTTTTGATTCCTCGGGTGGAGAGCGGATTGGATGACTCCAGTGTCGGAACCCTCCGTGTGAACAACCGTGTGAATCCCCCGGGACTGAATTCCCGGAACGCCAACGGGCCCCGGGGCGTAAAATTGCTCCTATGGCCGAGACGTGGATTCGGCTCCTCGGTCCGCCAAAGATCGAGTCCGCAGGCACCGCTCCCCCACAACCCAAAGGCCGCAAAGCCTGGGCTGTGCTGGCGTACCTCGCCCTGCAGCCGGACGGCGTCAGCCGTTCCCGCACCGCCATGCTGCTCTTCCCCGACGCCGCGGATCCGCTGGGCGCCCTGCGTTGGAACCTGTCCGAGCTGCGCCGGACCCTCGACGGCGTCTCCATCACCGGCGACCCGCTGCGGCTGACACTCCTGCCGCCCTGGCACTGCGATGCGCTGGAACTGGTGGGCTCGGCCAACGGCCACGGCCTGGACCCGCGAACGATCGACGGCCAGCTGCTGGAGGGGCTCTCCTTCGCGGATAATGCCGTCTTTGATTCCTGGCTGGCGGACCAGCGGTACCGGCTCGAAAACTGCGTCCAGTCGCTGCTCTACGAAGCGTCGCTGGCCGCCCTCGCCGCGGGCGCTGCCGCCGACGCCGTCGAACTCGCCTCGCTGGCACTGCGCCGGGATGCGTTCCACGCGGACTGCACCGCCGTCCTGGTGAAGGCTCTCGTTGCCCTCGGCGAGCACCGGCGGGCGCGGGACGAGGTCGCTAAGTGTGCGGAGCTGTACCACCGTGAGCTGGGCCTGCCGCTGCCGGCGGAGGTCCGACGCGCGCTGTCCGACTCCGCGCCGGTGGCCGACCCCGAGCTCCACGCCAACGCGGCCACCGTCCGGTCCTATCTCGACGCCGGCAGCGCCTCCCTATCGGCGGGAGCCGTCGACCGGGGACTCGACCAGCTGCGCCTCGCCGTCGTCCTGGCCCAGCGCGCTGGGCTACCAAACCCCGACCGGCACCTCGTGGCCGAATCGCTGGTGACGCTGTCCGGGGCCCTCATCCACCAGGCCGGCGGCCGCGGCGCCGAGGTGGCCGACTTCCTGCACCGCGCGCTGTCGGCGGAAGCGCCCGACGGCGTCTCCCGGACTGCCGCCGCGGCCTACCGCGAGCTGGGCTACCTGTCCGTGCAGCGCGGCGTGCCGGACCGCGCGGCCGGCTGGCTGGACCGGGCGATGCAGGCGGCGCAGGGAATCCCGGACGAGCAGGCGAGGATCCTCGCGATCCAGGGCATGCTGGCCTCGGACACCGCGCACTACGGGGATGCGGTGGCTGCCTTCGCCGAGTCGCGGCGGCTGGCCCGGGCTGTGCGGAACCGCCGGCAGCTGGCGTTCAGCGAGGCGCTGCTGGGGCGCGTGCATCTGCTTCGCGGGGACCTGGAGCTGGCGGCCGCCGCCCTGGACCGCGCGCTGGAATCGGTGGCGGCGGAACACTGGACGGCGTTCGAACCGTTTGTCGCCGGGGTACGCGGCGAGACGTACCTGGCGGCGGGGCGGCTGGAGGAGGCCGCGGCCCTGATCGACCGGTCCTGGGTGATGGCCGAACTCGCCGGCGACCACTGCTACATGGCGCTGGCGGCCGGGGCGGAAGCCCGCCTGTTCCTGGCGCACGGCGACCTGGCCGCCGCCGAGCACTGGATCGACCGGGGCCTGGAACCCAAGCCCTGGTACCTCTGGTACACGGCCCGGCTGCTGGACACCGCGGCGGAAGTCACCATCGCCGCGGGCTCCCCGCGGGCCGCCGGGTTCGTGGACCGGCTGGCCGCGCTGGCCAGCCGGAGCGGCATGCGGGAGTTTGTGGTCCGGGCGCAGTCGCACCGCGCGGCCCTCGGAGACGAGGCCGCGGCCCAGTCCGTGCCCTGGCTCGCGAAGGAGATCGACAACCCGGCGCTGACCGCGTTCCTGGCCGGCCGCCACGTCGTCGCGCATTGACCTCGCCGGCGTTGAGTTGGCCGCGGTTCAGCGGGTCCGGAGCTGATTCCGGAAGCCCTGTCCCGCCGTCGAACACGGGACTAACATGCAGCTGTACCGATGGAATTGCCACCGTGCTGACTACTGCGTGGAAGGACATTTGTCATGGAATGCATTACGTGGTTCGCGCCGATTCTGCCCGGGAAACTGGACGAATGGAAGGCGCTCGACGCGGAGATGAACGGCCCGCGCCGGGAGGAACATGCCCGCTCGAGGAAGCGTATGGGCGTCACCCGGGAGGTCGCCAGCCTGGTGCAGACCCCGCAGGGGGATTTCGTCAGCCTCTTCCACGAGGCCGAGGATCTTGCGAAGGCCTTCCAGACGCTCGCCGCCTCGGAGGATCCCTACGATGTGTGGTTCCGCGAGCATCTGGTCAGCGTGCACGGGCTGACAGCGGAGATGCTTGCGGGGCCCATCCCGGCCACACTGTTCTTCGACTACCGGGCCGACGGCTGATGGCGGCTGAGCGCCGCTGAAACAGCACACGTGGGTTAAACAAAAGCAGGGCCCGTCAAAGACGGACCCTGCTCGAAACCTGTAAGGTTCCGGACTCAGAAGAGTTAGCTGAAAGCTAAGTCTTAGAGAGCCTGGATGTTTACGGCCTGGGGACCCTTGGGGCCCTGCTCGGTTTCGAAGGAGACCTTCTGGTTCTCTTCGAGGGAGCGGAAGCCGGAGGAAGCGATCGCGGAGTAGTGTGCGAAGACGTCCTGTGAGGAGTCATCGGGGGAAATGAAGCCGAAGCCCTTTTCAGCGTTAAACCATTTGACGGTACCAGTAGCCATTATTTTTTGTCCTTCGTGAAGGTGGAGGAAAAGTCCCGACTTTCGGGTCCTCCGGTGTGGGGTGCTCAAAACCGCTGCTTCAGAAGAACAAGGTCTTGCAACCTTGCGTACTGCCTGAACTACGAACTGCATAAACACAACAACAGGATCAACACTACAGGAGTTTCGCGGGGCGGCTTACCAAAGCGGTTTTCACGGGACGACGGCGGGGTCCCCGCCGCCCCTATCCCGGCGCCCGGCGGGACGTCCCCCCGATCTAGAATGGCGGCATGACACCACAGGAGCTGGCAAACCTGGTGCACCTGCGCCGGGCGCGGGACCTGATCGACCGTGACTACGCCCGGCCGCTGGATGTGCCCACCATGGCTGCCGGTGCGCTGATGTCCCCGGCGCACTTCTCCCGCCAGTTCAAAGCGGCCTACGGCGAGACCCCGTACAACTACCTCATGACCCGGCGGATCGAACGCGCCATGGCGCTGCTGCGGGCCGGTTCCAGCGTGACGGATGCGTGCATGGAGGTGGGCTGTACCTCGCTGGGATCGTTCAGCTCGCGGTTCACCGAGATCGTGGGCATGCCGCCCAGCGAGTACCGGTCGCGGGAGCACCATGCGGTGAACGCCATGCCGCCGTGCATTGCCCGGCTGCGCACCCGGCCGCCCCGGAAGCAGGGCGTGCAAGCCGAGCAGGATTGAAGAAGCGCCCCCGCAGCCGCTGCCCTAGCGTGGAAGACATGAACATTTCACTGCAGTACTCACAAATCACCGTCAATGACCTCGACGAGTCCCTCGCGTTCTACAGGGACGTGCTCGGCCTGGAAGTGCGCAACGACGTCGGCTCGGACGGGCAGCGCTGGGTCACCCTCGGCAGCGCGGCCCAGCCGGATCTGGAGCTGGTGCTGTCCGAGCCGCATGCCGGCCGCTCCCAGGACGACGGCGACGCCCTCCAGCAGCTGCTCGTCAAGGGCGCCCTGCCCATCCTGGTGTTCCGCACGGACGATCTGGACGCCACGTTCGAGGCGGTCCGGGCCTCCGGCGCGGAGGTCCTCCAGGAACCCATCGTCCAGCCCTGGGGCCCGCGGGACTGCGCGTTCCGTGACCCGTCCGGCAACATGGTCAGGTTTAACCAGGCCTGACGGGCACGGCGAACGACGCCGGGGCGGACGCAACCGCGCTAGCTGCGGTGACCCGCGCCCGCCTCGGCCATGGCGCGGACAGGTGGGGCTTCCGGAGTGGCCGGGGCGGCCGGACGCTCCGGGGTGGCCGAGGTGTCCGCGGGCGCCTCAGGTGCGTCACTGCGCATCCGGCGCCCCACGGCACGCCCCGCGGCCATTGAGAGCCGGTGGGCGGGCTGTTCCACGTAGCGGTAGAACAGCTCGGCGGCCACAAACGAGGCGGCCACAGAGACGGCGAGCGCCAGCGGGAGCGAGACGGATCGCAGCAGGGTGACGGCGGCCAGGATGATCGGAAGATGCACCAGGTAGAGGCTGAAGGACACGCGTCCCAGCCATTGCGCCACGGCCGTGTCGCCGAGTCGCTTGGCCGGGTCCCAGGACACGAAGAGCAGGACGATCAGCACCGCGCCCACCGTCACAATGGCCTCGACGCCGGGGACCGGCTGTTTGGAGCTGATCCACTCCGCGTTGGCCAGGAAGATGCCCGCGGCGGCCACGAAGAACCAGACGATGCGGGGCCAGGACTGCGTCAGCCCACTGATCCGTTCACATTCAACGCCCAGGACCGCCCCGATGGCGAAAATCGGGAGATAGGACAGCCACTCCACGTCCTGCACTGCTCCAATCACGGCCAGCAGCAGTGCAAGGCCGATTTTCACGGGCCAGAACCGCCGCCAGCGGAGGGCGAAGAGGACGTAAATCGGGAGCAGGAGGGAAAACGCGACCTCCCATTTCAGCGACCACAGCGGGGTGTTGATGGTACTCGCGCTCAGCAGCAGCAGGCCGTCCTTGAGGACCTGACCCACGCTGGGGTCGATCACGTACATATCCGCCCACGGGCTCTGCAGGGGCGACGCCGTCCGGGGGATGAGGGCAATCAACGCAACGGCCACCGCCAGGGACGCCCACGCCGGTAAGTACAGGCGGAAAAAGCGCTTGGCGTAGTACTGGGCCCAGCTCCTCGCCGCCCCCGGCCTGGTGAACGGCAGGACCAGGACGAAGCCGGAAAGCACAAAGAACACGTGGACCGCAGGAGTGCCGTTCCAGAGGACATGCAGCGGGGAGAAGACTGCCCATGCCTCCGTGGTAGTGAGTTCCGCGGAGCGGTCGTGGCTGACTGCGCTCCCGATTCCGGGGAGCGTCGACATGACGTGGCAGGCGACAACCACCAGGGCGGCGAGCCCCCTGAGGCCGTCCAGCTGCGTGACTCTTGAATGAGCAGACTTAGAGCGCATTCACCTTATGTTACCAGTTCGTTACATTGCAGCCCGGACCCTTCCCGCCTGACTCCGTCATTGCTACGATTGCTACGGAGGCAGCCATGACGACCATTCCGCACCGCGAACTGCGCAACCAGAGCAGCAAGATTCTTGAGCGCGTGAAGAACGGCGAAACCATCGATGTCACGAACAACGGCGAAATCACCGCCACCCTGATCCCTCCGTCCGCCTCCCCCTTCGAGCGGCTCTTGCTGGCAGGGCAGGTCCGGCCAGCGGCCGGCGTCATTGACTTTCAGGCAATGCCGCGCGTCCGTCAGGCCGCGGGCACGGCGGACATCCTGGCGGACCTTCGCGGGGACCGTTGATCATCTACGTGGACACCTCTGCTGCCCTCAAACTCGTGGTGGAGGAGAAGGAATCAACCGCCGCCGCCACGTATCTTTCAACGGCGGCGGCCCGCGGTGACAAGCTGGTGGCGTCCATGTTGCTCTACACGGAGCTTCATTGCGCCGCCCACCGGCGCGGTCTACCCGGCGGGCTGGTCAATTCCGTGCTCGGTGGACTCAATCTGGTGGATCTGGCGCGTTCGGACCTGATGTACGCGGCCGCCCTCCCCGGCGGTTTGCGGAGCGTTGATGCCATCCATCTCGCGTCGGCCATCCGGCTGCAGTCCGACGTTCTGGTTGCCTACGACGCCGAACTGCTCACCGCGGCAGTGGAAGCCGGACTCAACGTCCTGTCCCCGGGCAGCAACTCCCCTTACGCTGGTGGCCAGGACTGAAGGTTCATCGCACCAAATTCTGATCGGCCCGAATAAGGGCTTCCGGCGTCAGCTCCGGCGCAGCGGCCAGGCACTCCACACGCCGGACACCTCCCGCAGCCTGACCTCAGCGTCATGGAGCCGGACGGCCGCTGCCGGGCCGGGTTCGCCTTGTCCGCTTTCCGAGCCGGAGCCGTCGAACGCGGTCAGGGCATATTCGCTCCACCGCTTGCGGCCCACCGGGTAGCGTTCGCTGTAGCCGCCGGCCGCGACCGAGAGCGCAAGCATTTCCAGCCGGTCCGCCACCGTCTCCGCCGTCTCGTCGCAGGCATCGCAGCCGCACACGGGAAACGGGAAGTCGTGCAGCACCCCGGCGTGGACCATGACCCCCGGGTACCCGGTCAGCACAAACGTCAGGGCTGCCGCCCCGGCATCCCGAGGAGTGATCTTGACCGCCTGCAGCACCGCTTTCGGCTCCATCAGTAGTTCCCCGGCGAGGGCCGGATCGTCCTGGACGTCGACGTCGTACACCGCCGCCAGACGTTCGATCAGCGCACGTGCGACGACGTGAAGTCCGGCGAAGCGCTCCGGGTGGCTGTCCACGCTGTAGGAATCCGGGTCGGGCCCGTCGGCGCCCCATTTCCGGCCGTAGGGAATGGGCTCCCCCTGAGCGGAGTAGTAGGTGACGGCCGGGAGGGGCGGCCGGACATAGCGGGGTTGCCCCGTCGCAGCGGGTACCGGGCGGGGCGGCATTGCCGCGGGCTCATCCGGCTCTTCCTGGGCCCAGTCCGACAGCAAGGAAATCAGCCCGCGGACCGCAGCGTCGTCCGCGCTGCGCAGACCCTCCAGCAGGCGGTCGACCTCGAACTGCTTCGCCCGGTTTCCCACCGTGGGTGGGGCCCCTTCGTAGGCGGTCCACTGCGCGTCCGGCCGCAGCCGGGCAAGGGTGTTCCCGGCGAAGACGGTTGCGGCCGCGCTGAGCCTGCTGTCCTCCGCGATCTGGGAGTCGGCCGTGCGCAGGAACCAGATCAGCAGTTCGGGGTCGGCGGCCAGTTCGTCGGCCCGCACGCCCTGCGCCGCGCAGAAGTCAACGAACGCGGCGTAGCCTCCCACATGCCGGACCACTGCGGGGCCCGGCCCTTCCCGGTACAGCGCGGTGCCGCGTGACGTGGGCGCGGGCAACCCGGCGGGCGGTCCTTCGAACAAGTCCTCTGTCGTCCCCATACCGCGATCGTAGTCCGCGGGGCTGCGGGGGCCGAGGACCGCATTGGCGCCGCTGACTCCCAACTCTGCCACGCCGTCGGCCGCGGTTCGCGGAGAGCCCTTCTGTCCCCGGGCCTCCCGCCACGCACTGCTAGATGCATGTGGGCTGGTAGGCCGGATCAGCGGGTCCCGACACCTTGCCCAGTGCATGGGCCACAATCTGGTGCACCACGGGGTCGTTCGGCGTCTGGTCATGTTCGAAGGCGTCGGCCGGGCATTTGTCCTGGATGGTGATGTTGGTGACCTGCCGCGCCGTCCCGTTGAGGAACTGGCTGTTGTAGGGAATGACCACTTCGTCGTGCACCGTGGAGATGACGGTATAGGAGGGTCCCGCAACCGTATCGCCGATGGCGTTGAGCTTCTGCATAAAAGCCGACCCCACCTGCTGATCCGCGCAGGCGGCACACCCCAGGCCGGTGTAGTCGGGATCCGGGACAGCGCCCGGCTGCGGGACGATCACACCTTCCGTGCCGTGGTTGGAGGGTGCGATCCCGATGAGCTGATGGACATTCTTGGCGCCGCCCAGAAAGCCCATGTAGTAGCGGGGCATCATGCCGCCCTGGCTGTGGCCCACCAGATCCACCTGCTTGGCGCCGGTGGCGGAACGCACCTTATCCACGAACGGCGCGAGTTGCTGCGCCGAGTCCGCGACCGGCGCCGTGGCATATACGCCGTTGGTCTCGCCGTAGTTGAGGGCGAAGACGCAGTACCCGGCGCTCTTGAGGTACGGCGAGAGGGTGGACCAGTTCTTGTCCATGCTCTCAAAGGTTCCAGGCACCAGGATGACCGGATACGGATGTTCAGCGCTGGGTTTGCAGGACCAGTCATTGGCACCCGGCGGGGACAGCTCAACAGTTCCCGCATGGGCGGGAGCCGCGGCCAGGGACCCGGCCAGGAAGGCAACGGCGGCGGTGGACAGGACTTTGGTGAGCAGTGACATAGAAACCTCTTTGTTCGTGTGTCAGCGGGCTGCGGGCCAGCAGTAATGCCTGTGCTGCAGGTCAGCCAGGGTTGCCCGGATACTCCAACGTAGGCAGCCCGGAGCCCGGTGCGGCTATGGATTTGCACGGATGTGCACGAAAACCGGCTCCGCGGGTTGACCCTGTCCCGTCCTGAAGTGCCGCTCCCCCGCGCATCAAAGTTACTGGTCAGTAGGTCATTGTTGCCGGAGGGAGGTCTGGGTAAATCGTCAGCCGCGATTGCACAAACGTTCATCCGACGGGACGCCGGGGTCGCTGGCCATGTCGTCCGCCGGCTGCGCGCAGTACGAGCGCGGCTATACCGTGCTCAGCCGCGGGCATATCCTGCAGGAAGACCTGTCCGTGACCCACAGTTATCGGGGGAAGACCCATGGAAATGCCAAAAGCGTCCGACGCCGACAAGGAGCACTTCCGCTCGGTGCTGCCCGACCGTCCCGAGGTGGTGGTTAAACCGATGTTCGGAAACCTCGGGGCGTTCGTGAACGGCAACATGTTCGCCGGCCTGTTCGGCCCCACCATCGGTGTGAAGCTGGGCGAAGCGGACAAGGAAACGCTCGAAAGTACCGAGCGGACCGTTCCGTTCGGGCCGGCCGAGCGCCCCATGGGCGGTTACACCGGATTGCCGGAGATCTGGAATGCCGAGGGCGACGGCGATGAGGCGCGGGCCAAGGCCTGGGTGGAGAGAGCATTCGAGCACGTGGCCGGGCTGCCGCCAAAGGCCCCGAAGGCTTCTAAGAAGTAGCCATGCCCTCCCCCGGCGCAGGCCCAGTCCACGAGGTCGATACCCTGGTGGTCGGCGCTGGCCAGGCCGGCCTGGCGACGAGCTACTGGCTGAGCCGGCACGGCGTCGAACATCAATTACTGGAGCAGCGGCCGGAACTGGGCGGCGCCTGGCAGGACCGCTGGGACTCGTTTTACCTGAACACCCCGAACTTCTCGTTCCTGTTGCCGGAGCTGAGCTACGACGGACCCGAGCCGGAGGCCTTCCTCCCCCGGGACGAGGTGATCGGCCTCTTCCGTGACTACGCTGCGCGGATCAACGCGCCGGTCCGGCTCGGCACGGAGGTGACCCGGGCCGGCGTCGTCGACGGCCGCTTCGCGGTCGAGACCAATCAGGGCCGCTGGCACGCACGCAATGTGGTCCTCGCGAACGGCGCCTTCCAGCGGCCGCGGATTCCGGCGTCGGCCGCCATCCTCCCCCGGCACATCCGCCAGCTGCACAGCCACGACTACCGCAACGCGCGGCAGCTTCCCGACGGCGCCGTGCTGGTGGTGGGCACCGGGCAGTCCGGTGGCCAGATCACCGAGGACCTGCTCGACGCCGGCCGGGAGGTCCATCTGGCCGTCTCCACCTGCCCCGAGGCTCCGCGGCGGTACCGCGGCCAGGATATTTTCTACTGGATCCTGCAGGTCAACCTCCACGGCCCCGGGGTCGGCATCAACGGCCTCCAGGCGGACCAGCTGCCCTCACCGGCCGCGCGCTTCATGTGCAACCCGTTGATCTCCGGCAACGGCGGCGGCCACAGCATCCACCTCCGCGACCTCGGCCGCCGCGGTGTCCGGCTGCACGGCCGGTTTGAGGGGACGGACGACGGCGCCCTCGTCTTCAGCGACGACCTCCCCGCACGCCTCGCCCTGGTGGAGGCGGGGTTCCGCGAGCGGCTGGGGCGGATGGCCGACGCCTACATCGCCGCGGCAGGCATCGACGCCCCACCCGCAGAGCCCACGCCCACGCCCACGGACGACTGGCTGCCTGCAGGCTCCGGGGCGCGCTTGAACCTGGCCGCCGAGGGCGTGACCTCGGTCATCTGGTGCACCGGCTATGGCCTCGACTTCGGTTTCCTCGACATCCCGGTGCTGGACCAGTGGAACTACCCGCGGCACAGCCGCGGCGTCACCGAAGTCCCGGGTCTTTACGCCGTGGGCCTCCCCTGGCTCACGAAGCACCTGTCGGCCACGCTGTCCGTGGTGGGCGACGATGCGGAGTTCGTGGCCGAGCACATCGCAGGGCGGTGACCGGGCCGCCGTCGCCGTCGTTACAGGTAGTCTCCGGCCCGTTCGCGGGCGATTTCGAGCAGCGTGGAATGGAAGGCGACCTCTGCCGGGGCGTAGACCTTGTCCTGGCGTTGGGCCAGGAGGACGCGCCGCAGGGGCGCGGCGGAGCCGAGACTGATGACGCGGACGTCCGGGTGCTGCAGGGCCACGGCCGTCTTCGGCACCATGGCCACGCCCATCCCCACGCTCACCATCGCCTGCGCTTCCTGGTAGTCGTTGGCCAGGAAGCCGATGGTCGGCTCGAAGCCGGCCTCGTGGGCGGAGCGCTGCAGCACTTCGACCACGGGGTGCGCCTCGGCCCGCACAATCCACGACTCTTTGCGTAGCTCCTCCATCCGGATCTCGTCGCGGTCGGCCAGCGGATGGCTGCGGGACACCAGCAGCACCGTGCTTTCCTGGAACACCTCCGTGATCCGGATGGAATCGTCATGAAAGCGGTTCCAGGGGTAGTCCCAGAGCAGGCACAGGCCGGTCACTCCGGACTGCAGGTCGCTCACCAGGTCATCGAAGCGCGCGCTGCGGACGGACAGGCCGATGGCCGGGTACCGCTTCTTGAAGGCCCGGATGACAACCGGCAGGAACGAGCCGGCCAGCGTCGGAAACGTCCCGACGGTCAGGGAGCCGCGTTTGAGGCCGGCGATCTGGCCCAGGTCGGACTGGGCGGCGCGCATCTGTCCGATGACTTTGCGCGCGTGCCCGGCCAGCACCTGGCCTGCCTCCGTGGGCACCACCCCGCGGGAGCGCCGGTTCAGCAGCGGCTGCCCCACCTCCTGCTCAAGTTTCCGCAGCTGCTGCGAAACGGCGGAGGGCGTGTACATCATCAGCTCGGCCGCGGCGGTGATGGATCCCTGCTCCACCACCTCCACCAGCAGGGCGAGGCGCCGAATGTCGAACAATTCTTGGTCAGGATCGTTAAGCAACACTTTGCCCTTCTGTTGGATTCGTTAATTCTATACAGTCACCCTCCCGTTCGCGGGGTGAAGTGAGCAATTTGCGACGGCGGCACTTCCCTAGGCGGTATCGCGTGAGCTTCAGCGACGGTGAATGAAGCATCGCTACACTCCTTTGCAGAAATCCAACCTTGTCTTCATTTGTGATCTGGATCAATCTCGAATCAAGCCCTTGAACACCTCGGGGCAGAACCGAAGCAAGGAACAGACCATGAAGATCGAAGCGGAGTGGATGCGCGGAGGCACCAGCAAATGCTGGGTTTTCGAAACCGGCCAGCTGGGGGAAACCGGGACCAGCCCGGACGTCCTGCTGCCCCGCCTGTTCGGCAGCCCCGACCACCGGCAGATCGACGGCGTCGGCGGGGCCACCTCCACCACCAGCAAGGCGATGATCCTCCACCGCCCCGCCGATGCCGGCGTCGACGTCGAATTCACCTTCGCCCAGGTGGGCATCGAAGAGGCCACCGTGGACTGGGGCAGCAACTGCGGCAACTGCTCGGCAGTGGTGGGCCTGTACGCCATCGAAAAGGGCTGGGTGGTCCCCACCGGCGACGTCACCCGGATCGTCACCCGCAACACCAACACCGGACAGGTCATCATCCAGCGGGTCGCGACGCCGGCCGGCGCCTTGCCGATCGTCCCGCAGGCCCAGATGCCCGGCGTCCCGTTCCCGGGCTACCGGGTGGGGCTCGGCTTCCTGGACCCGGCCGGCAAGACCACCGGCCGGTTGCTTCCCACCGGATCGGCGACCGATACCATCGTCGCCGGGGGGACGCGCTGGACCGTTTCCATGGTCGACGCCGGAGCTCCCGTCGTCATGCTGCGCGCCGAGGACCTGGGCCTGGACCCGGAGCGCTACGGCAGCTGGCCCGCCGGGCTGGAACTGCAGCTTGACACCCTGGAACACATCCGGCGCCAGGCAGCGGTGCGGATGGGGCTCGCAGCGACTCCCGGCGAAGCCGCCCGCGCCGTCCCCAAGGTCGCCGTCGTCGCCGCGCCGGCGCCGTCGGACGCCGGCAGCGACGTCGCCGTCGTCATGCTGTCAATGGGCAAGCCGCACCCGGCCCTGGCCATCACCGGCAGCATCGCCCTGACCCTCGCGGCCCGCACCCCGGGCACGCTGCTGGGCGACATCACCGGCGGCACCGCCGGCCCCACCCTGCGGCTGCGCACCCCGGCCGGGGTCATCGAAACCTGGATCGAGGAACGGGACGGGCAACTGCTGGTCGGCGTCGACCGCACCGCCCGCACCATCGCCACCACCACCATCCACCTTCCCGAGGCCCTCGGCACCGCCGTCGACGCCGCCTTTGCCAGCGCTACTCAATGAGGAGACAGCATCATGACTAACATCGCAGAAAAGACTGCAGAACAGCCCACGGAACAGACTGCCGTACAGGCCGCCCCCGGCGGCACGCGCGTCGAGCCCTCCCGGCGGCCCGACCGCCGCCGCCGTGTCCTGCTGGTGGCGGTAGCCGCCCTTACTATGCTGGGTCTGGCGGCCCTCCTGTTTGGAGGTGTCCTCTTTAACCCCGCGGCCGCCTCTGAATCGGAGCCGACCATGACCGCCACCCAGATCATTCCGCTCGTCATCCTTGTGGTGATGTTCGTCGTCGCCACGAAATGGCCGCTGAACATCGGCGTCATGGGGCTGGTGGCGTCCTTCGGCGTCGGCTACTTCATCCTGGGCATGAGCGACAAGGAGATCCTGGCGGACTTCCCGGCCAGCATCGTCCTGACGATCATCGGCGTGACGTACTTCTTCAGCATGGCGCAGCGGAACGGGTCCATCGACATCATCGTCCAGACCTGCGTGCGGCTGGTGCGGGGCAAGACCATGCTGCTCCCCTGGGTGTTCTTCCTGTTGGCCGCGGCGCTGACGGCGCTGGGCACCTTCTCCCCCGCGGCGGTGGCGCTGCTGGCGCCGGCGGCCCTGGGCCTGGCGTACGAGTCACGCATCCACCCGGTCCTGATGGGCGCCTTCGTCATCAACGGAGCCCACGCCGGCGGCTTCTCCCCGCTGTCCGTCGCCGGTGTGCTGGTGCACGACATCGCCCTGAAGAACGGCTTCCCCATCTCACAGGGCGGGCTCTTCCTGGCCAGCTTCGCCCTGAACTTCATCCTCTCCGCGCTGACCATCGTGCTGTTCGCCCTGCTGGGCAAGCTGCGCGACAAGCACGGCAACGAGTACACCGGCCTGGACACGGCCCGCACCGGCCGCCCCGGGGGCCAGCAGATCTTCACCCTGTTTTTGATCGCCGCGATCCTGGTGTGCACCCTGGGCTTCCACATGCCGATCGGCTTCGTGGCCCTCTCCGCCGGCCTGCTGCTGGCGTTCGTCAACATCAAGGAACACAAAACGTTCATCGGGGGCGTGTCCTGGTCCACCGTCCTGCTGGTGGCCGGCATGATCACCTACGTCTCCCTGCTCCAGCACGTGGGCGTCATCGACACCCTCGCCGAGATGGCCCTGGCCCTGGGAGCGCCGCTGCTGATCGCCCTGGTCCTCTGCTACGTCATCGGCGTCGGCTCCGCCTTCGCGTCCTCGACGGCGCTGCTCACCGCGTTCATCCCGATGGCCGGCCCGCTGCTGGCCACCAGCTCGCTGAGCGCCTCCGGCACGGTCGCGGCCCTCGCCATCGCGGCCACAGTGGTGGACGTCTCCCCCTTCTCCACCGACGGCGCCCTGGTGGTGGCCAACGCCCGCGACAACGACCGCCAGCGCGTCTACCGCCAACTCATGATGTACGCCGGCGGAGTCGTTCTCGTGGCTCCCGCGCTGGCCTGGGTTCTGCTGGTGCCGACCGGGATTATGTAGGAGGGACGCCCGAATCCCGGGGCCCGCGCAGGCACGTAGGACTGCCGGACCGACTCCGGCAAGCGCACGGGACAACCCTGCACTCCAACGCAACAGGAAACCCGATAGACGGGCGCAGGTAAACCCCGTACGCACCAAAGGCAGGACGGCTCTGACAGCCGCCCTGCCTTTGGCTTGCCGGGAAGCGTTAGTCCGCATCAACCGTGACTCAGCATCGGCGCTCCTGTCCGGACGGGTGCGGATGTCACGCGTGTCGCGCCCGCGGAGGGCGGCGGCTTCAACGTGGCCACAACCCGGGGCAGCTGGCGGGCCCGGAACGTGGTGCTCGCTACCGGCGGTTACCAGACGCCGAAAATCCCCGCGCTGTCGGCGCAACTGCCCAGCCACATCCTGCAACTTCACACCGACAGCTACCGCAACCCGGGCCAACTGCCCGACGGTGCCGTGCTCATCGTCGGCACCGGCCAGTCCGGCGGCCAGATCGCCGAGGAACTGCTCGGCGTCGGCCGCGAAATCCACCTGGCGGTGTCCACGTGCCCGGAAGCACCGCGCCGGTACCGCGGCCAGGACCTCCTCTATTTGATGATGCAGCTTGCACAATTCGGCCCCGACTACGGACTGAACGGCCTCACCGTGGGGCAGCTGCCCTCCCCCGCGGCGAGGTTCGTCTGCAACCCGCTGGTGTCCGGCGCCGACGGCGGCCACGACATCCACCTGCGGGACCTCGGACGCCGCGGCGTCCGGCTGCACGGCCATTTGGAAGCAGCCGACGACGGCGGCCTCGTCTTCAGCGATGACCTTCCGGAACGCCTGGCCCTGGTGGAGGCGGCGTTCTACCAGCGGATGAAACCGATGTTCGACAGCTATATTGCCGCAACCGGGATGCCGGCACCGGAGCCTGCGCCGCCGCGCCAGGACCGCTGGCTTCCGTCGGAGCCTGCGCGGCTGAACCTCGAGGCCGCCAACGTCACCTCGGTCCTCTGGGCCACGGGCTACCGGCTGGACTTCAGCATCCTGGACATCCCGGTGCTGGACGAATGGAACTACCCCCGGCACCACCGCGGCGTCACCGAACACCCGGGCCTGTACGCCGTCGGGTTGCCGTGGCTGACCGGGCACGGCTCGTCCATCGTGGCCGGAGGGGGCCGCGATGCGGAATACATTGCCCAACACATCGCCGGGAACATCGGCAAGGACATCGCCGCCCGGTGAAGGCGGCGTTCCGCAGGGGTGGCTACTCAGAGCGCAAGGCCTGTCGAAGTCCACTGGCGCGGCGAGGCCGGCCGCGCTGAACCATTCCCTGGCCCAGGCCTGGACCGAGGGTGCGGCGAGTTGCTCGGCAACAAGCTCCGGCGGTCCGTCGAACACGGACTTCCCCTCCTCCAGGAGGTCCCCGGTGCCGCTGCCGGCAAGGAGCCCGAAGAGGGCAGGCTGGTCGAGGAAGGGAAGCTTCCCGCCGTCGCCGTCGGTCAGCACGCCCCAGCGCGAGGTGAACAGCGAAAACTCCTCCGGAGGTTCCCCGTGGTCCGCCTCGAGCGGGCAGGCTTCGCCGTCGAGCTGGATCCGCCGGTAGTTGGGCTCCGTCTCGTCGAGGGCCATCAGTTGGACATCGTCCAGCCACGAAAGCCAGACCGCTATGCACTCCCCCATCAGCGGATACGGGGCGGCGGCGATGTAACCGGCCTTGCTCACGTGGGCGGAGTGGCCAACGGCGATGTTGTGGAGCTGCCCCCGGACCAGCGGCAGGACCGCGCTGACAGGCTGGCGGTAGTTGGCGAATTTCCGCCGCATCACGTCGGCGCTTGAATTCGAACCGATGGAGACCACCAGGGAACGGGTTTCCAGCGGTGCCGCGCCGGCCTGTGCGAGGGCTTCGTCCAGTCCGGCTGAAGGCTCAAGGGGCCGGAATTCATTGCCGTCCATGACGCCCGAGGCCACGGGCGGGTCCCACGGATACAGCAGCGGATCGAGATGGCCGGCGCCGCCCGCCCCGTTTAGTGGCATGGAGTCAGCCGGGTGAAGCCGTCGGCATCCTGCTGGACTAATCAACGTGACCCACTTTCGTGGTCGGGACTTTCATTGTCCCGCACTATTGGGGGATCGGGGCGTTCTGCGCTTAGGGAGCCGAGCAGCCAGGGCGGCTTCGGTGCGAAGCAATTCCATCAATCCTCCAAGCAACCACCTGGCTCGCCCAGCACGGCGTGGAGCACCAGGTGCTGGAGCGGCGAGATGCCCTGGGCGGGGGCAGGACCGGTGCGACGCATTCTTGGACACGCCCAACTTTTCGTTCATGCTGCCGGGCTGACATATGACCGTCCCGAGCCGGATGCCCTCCTTCCCCGCGACACCGTCATTGACCTGTTCCGCGACTATTCTCAGCGGATCGCCGCGTGGGCACGTCATAGCAGAGAACGTGGTCGTGGCCAACGGCAACTTCCGGCGCCCGCGCATCCCTGCTCCCGCGGGACGGCCTGTCGGGCCTGTGCCAAGCTCCGTAGCCACGAGTTCCGCAGCGCGCAGCAGCTGCAGGACTTTGCGGTGCTGGTGGTGGGCGCCGGGCAGCGCGGCGGCAAATCACCGAATACCTGCTGGCTACGATTCGAGGAAACCGACGACGGCGTACTCGCCGTCATCGGCGTCCCCGGAGACCTGCAGCTGGTGGAAGCCGAGATCTGCCAGCGGCTGAAGCTGCTAACGGACGCCTACATCGAGGCGGCGCGCAGCGACGGGTGGGGTTCTCGGGGTAATGCCGTGTCAGGGCATTAGTGTCGCGAGACCCCTACGTAACCGTCGTTTCTCGACCCGGGTGATCGCCGCGATCTCGCGCCGCGAGCAGCTTTCCAAGTGAAGGCTACTGCTCGCCGAGATATCCCCCGAAATATGGCCAGCGTTCGAGCGCCCAAGCTTCAATTTTCTTGGAACGGCGTTGAATGTGGTCCGCGTTCCAGCTTTCATGATGCATGTAGACCTGCTTTGTGGTGGAGAAGACGGATTCGGACTGAAGCAACCTGCGGGCTTCGCTCCATGATTTGCAGCCCTTCGTGGAGTTGGCGTCCGGAGATAGTGGAACGAGATTACCCCAGGTGTTAAGCAGTCTCTTGTGGTCCTCGGCGGAGACTTCCCTCTTCCAGTCATCAGTGTGATTCTGGGGCATGAGGTGATCCACCGTCGTTGGAGGAAAAGTTTCAAGGACGTCCCCGCTGGTGAAGTCGCGCTCATATTCAAGCATGACGTATTTCTTGATTTTTCGGTGGTACAGGTCTCCATAGGCAATCGCCTGAGCGACCGACGAGTCGTCGGGAAACACGACCGTCGACGAAACGATCTTCCTTCTGACTGCCGCGGGATCGGAGCCGGCTTCCTTCCAAAGCTTCTTGAAAATTGCGTGGAGACCAGTCGGCTCGATGCCCTGCAACCCCCGACGGACCAGGAAGGATTCCATAATACGGAGACACTCAATCGCGGCAGAAGTACTGCACTCGCCGCTACTAGCGCTGGTGAGCAGTTGCATTATGTACGGGTACGTCGAACCGGGTCGGTTCAAGTCGACGAGGCGACGCACATACTCCGTCAGCTCGGACTCAACCTGGTCAAGCCGACCCGAGTGGATCGCGTTATAAGAAGCCTGATGTGAGCGGAGGTCGCTCATGAGCTCCAGGAGCTCACCGCGTGCATCTAGGTTTTTGTCTTCTAATGTCTCTGCCCATCGCCGCGACAGTGCGCTAAAGGTGGAGGCCTTTGTAACAGTCGAATCGACCGTCAGTGCAAAGGGAAAGAAGTACCCGGTCTTCGCAGCGCTGTCCGAGAAGGCCTCTTCAAAGGGCTTCCATTCATTCTGGTAGAGCTTGAGGGCCTGCTTGCCATCCTTGTCCAATCGCTTCAGTATGTCGTTTCGGACAAGGTCGATAATACCCAGCTTCACCCCTTCGTTGTTGAGGCGGTCGAACACTTCATTGGGGTCGTGGCTCGATCCCAGGCGGATCTCGACAAATTCCAGGCACTCCAGCAGCACGTCTCGAAGACTTTCTATGTTCGTCACTGCTTCATCGTTATTCAGTTCTACGTCATCCTGGGGTTTAGAGGTCCGTTTGACGATGTGCTTGAGAATTATCTGGTACGCCCGGGTCATGTCGCCGTCGGGATCCCCGGCCTCTCGGGACATATCGATTTCCAGATCAAACTCGTACCCAAAGGCCGAGCGCATGATGTCGTGAAACTGACGTGTATCCGTCAACGTCGGGCAGAGCTTCGGCTGATTCTTGCTGTTTTTCTTTCGGCTAACCAGGTACTGCTCAAATATGTCTTGGGCGATTTCTTTACCAGCATCGCCGAAATGTTGTGCATGCGCTGCCAGCGCCACCAGTGTGAGCACCATCGTCGTCAGGCGCTGCTGGCCATCAATGATCCAGTAACGTCCGGCCTGGGTGGCAGTGGCAGGCAGGTCTTCATTGAAAACAAGAGCGCCAAGGAATCGCCGGGGATAGGTTTCATCACGGACCGTGTCGATATCGTCCCAGAGTCGATCGATCTGGGCCTTCCCCCATACGTAGGGGCGCTGGAACAGTGGACAGTAGAGCTGCACATCATCCCCGAGTCGGACATTGAGGGTGACCGGATCGGCCCCGAGCTTTTCTTCAGTCGACATCCGTCGGCATTCCTTCTCTCAATTCACTTTCGCCCATCTAAGCACATGCGGTACGCCCCGCCGGACCAATTCAGCCCCGCCCGATCGGTATCCCGACTACTGGCGGAAGGCTCTGGGGATTGGCATGGGCAGTAGATGCGCGGCGTCCCCGACGCAGGAGGTGTCCGCGGTCAACGGGATCACTTATGCCTGACGACGTGCTGGCATCCGAAGGTCCGGGGAAGTTGATCTAACAGGCGCCCCGCCCCGGCGTGCTTTACGCCACCGGGACAGGGCCGAGACGAACCGAGTCATTCCTAAGACGCGCCGCCAGGAAGCTCCTCGCCCGAGCCGCCGTCGGCAATGCCATCCTCAGGCAACTCGACATGTGCACCGTCCACTGGGCCACCGACGAAATCAACCAGGCGGGCTTTCACTGCATCCCGATCAACAGCCGACAGTTGGTTAATCAGCCCCACTGCCCGCTCGGCCGGAGATGCATCGCGATGGCCTTTGACGATCCATCGGAGCACAAGGTTCTTGTCCCGACCGGTCAGGGCCTGCACGCGGTCCCAAACCTGTTCAAATGAAAGCCTACTTTCCGTGAAATGCTGAACGCTTTCATTGCACCGAGCGCATTCAGTCACAAGGTCGGACGGCGTCGAACCTGAACCGTGCTTATGGGGATGGACATGACCCAAAGTGAGTCGGGCCGTTGAACTGGGGTCATCCGGATAGGCCTCCCCGGCCAAGATTCCGCAGCGCACGCAACGGTGAAAGTCCCGGTTCATAACCTCCTGGCGCGTCCTTGCCGAAATCGCCCGCAATCCGGCTGCCCGATGCTCCTTTTCCCATACAGGGAGGCCGATTTTTTCAAGCATCAATTCGTCAGCTCCGAGGGCGGCCCGGTCACGGTACGTCGAAATCTTCCACCCGGCAGGACGAAGGTCCCTCATGCGCCGGTCGATCTGCTCGACGCCAGGCATCGCGTCCCGGAGCTGCTGCTTCTTGAAAGTTCCACCCTCTCCGACTTCAGTGGCAAGCCACAGGGCAACTCGCACGCGAGTGCCCTTTGCTTCACGCCAGCCAGGCATCTGCCCCGTCTCATCTACAGCGTTCATATCCATTCCATCCATTCTCTTCATCACGCACTCAGGTGCATCACATACGAACACTCAGATCCTACTTGCCGAAGATTGCCGCGGCAAGTCGCGGCAAGTAATAAATCCATGCGCGTGATCGCGGACAGTGGGACGCTTGGCAGGAGTTTCTGAAACGGTGGATTCGGGGTTGGCTGCCACACCGGGCGGCGCCTGGCTGGGTGGACTAATCATGAGCTGAACGAGCCCATGCCGACTGAAGTGCATCAGCAAGAGTTACTGCGGCAGCTCCTAGTCCAGGCCAAGAGCAGGGAATCGATCTCGTCGAACCGGACAATCCGTTCAACCGGCCGACCAAGATCAACAATGCGGCGTGGAAGACGTCTGCAACACGGCCTGCGACGGACTCGAGGGCCCGCCGCGGCCATCAACACCGGGTGGGAGCTGACCGCGGTCCAGAACCGAATCCGATCCGGAACTCCATCCGGTATGCGGCCTGGCAGTACAGGGACGAAATGTCCCATGGTCCCGCGGCCGGCCAATGCTGCACCGTCCGAATCCGCGGCCAAGGAACGATTCGTGGAATTCTCGACCCAATGGCGCCAACAGTACCCGGCGATAACTCGGCTGCCGGAGACGCCTAGAGCGACTTCGTGCCGTTTTTGGACTGTGACGCGGAAGCCGGCGGATCATCCGCAGCACTAGCTCCACACCGAATCCGTCAACGCCGATACTGGCGCGCGGTCCATGCCAGAGGCGATTTCCTAACCGAGCAAGCGGCCCCTGGAACCCCCTGTACTGGCGACTCGGGCACCGGACCCGAGCGGCCAAAAAAAGGGCACGATGGCGGGCTACGCTCTGGACATACACACAAATTGACGCTCCCCACTCGGGAAGCATGAGGGCTTGGCCGGAGCTCCGCAGACCCCTGCGGAGCTTCACCAGCACAAATTCCAGGCCACGTTCCAACCGTATTTCGCGGCCAGAACAGACTAAATGAAAACGAAATAAATGGTTCGCCGGCCGCGCCTTGTGCAATGGCAAGAAGTGCTCGAGTCAGGGCGTCAGCCGAGCAACAAACAACTATTTAGCTGACAGCTAGGAGTTCGCGCTCAACCGACTCCTCGAATATTGCGGTTTTAGCGGGCCTGACGCCTAAAGCCGCGGCAATCGACCTACCCATAGCCGCAGCAACAGGTGGCGGAAAAGCATTGCCAATCTGGCGGTAGACTGACGTTTTCTTCCCCGAAAACTGCCAATCCAATGGGAACCCTTGGATACGGGCAACCATTTCGTTGGTAAGACGAGGCACGTGGTCTAGCGGAGCGTCAGGGCCTGGCACCTCATTGGCAATGCCCTTCCCGTCAACGCCCAGCTGGAGCCATGCAGCCTTCGCTCGTGTGGGGCCCAAGTCAGCCCCTCCATGTTTCTTGGATCCGCCCACAACCGTTGGAGCGATACCGTCAGCTCTTCGTGCCCAAGCTGCCGCTCCGGGCCAGTTGCCGCTCTCCATCATTGGCAACAGAACTTCGCCTACTGTCGGTGGGACCCCGTGAGTCGACGGCCATTCGAATTTCTTGACGTAGCGCTTCTTTACCGCCACCAAGATGAATCTCGGACGGAGCTGGGGCACGCCAAACTCGCTGGAGTAGAACAGTTGCCAGTCGGCCTCGTATCCAAGGGTCCCTAATGCGTCGAGTATTGACTGCCGATAGGTGGAAAATCGTGCCGATGCCAGCCCCTTGACGTTCTCTAACATAACGGCGGATGGATTGGCCTCCCGTACGAGACGTAGAGCCTCCGGAAAAAGATCCCTCTCATCGTCGGCCCCAAGCTGCTTACCAGCGATGCTGAATGGCGGGCAAGGCACGCCTCCGGCCAGCAGGTCGACGCCCCTGAAGTCCTTGCCGCTGACTTCTCGAACGTCACCGTGGTGGACGTCCCAGGATGGTCGATTTAGCCGCAGCGTCGCAGCTGCATCGGTGTCGATCTCGACGGCCAACGAATGACCGAAACCGGCTTGTTCCAGCCCTACTGACTGGCCTCCAGCTCCGGCGCAGATTTCGAGCACAGTGAGTTTAGAGGGGGTTTTCATGTCGTCCATCATCTCATTTCGGCTGGCATGGTCTTGCCACTGAGGGCCTGTGTCTCAGACTTTGCCCTATACCTCCGACAGGAATAGAGTGCGTTGGCTCAGGAGCTGGGTGTCCGAGGACGTTCAATGCGCCACGCTCACTCCACCGCCGACCGTCGGCCCAACTGCGCCGCCAACGGCATCGGTCGGCACATCACGACTGTCGAGTGGGAACCGTCACAACAGTTCCGAGAAGAACCCGAGCGTCTTGTCTTCGTGGTCACCAATGAGTACGCCTCGGTCCAGCCATCTGTTGAACATTTCACATGAGGTCTCGGGCAGTAGACCGCATGAGTGGCAGGCCGCGAGATTGCAACCATCAGGCCCTTGTCCGGTTTTCCCAAGCTCCATGCACACGGGGTCGGACGAGCACCATTCGGACTCGAGCATTGCCTGGCTTAGTAGCTTCGACAGGTCTGCAGGGTTAGCCATCCGAACAAGTCCGCCCATTGTTCCCTCCGAGTCGCCCGCGGCAGTATAGATCAGGACCCCGGCTGTTTCGTCACTGGATGGTTGATCGCTCACATAGATACGCTCCCGGAGCGAAGCACTACCGTATCCACACGAAAAGATAAGCTGGTTTATCATGACGTGGGCGAACGTATGGAGCAAAACTAGTCGAGGACTGATCTTCAGCAAAGTCGGAGCTCCCCGGCCTTCAGCCAACTCCTCACGCCGGTGGTTCAGCTTGACAATTCGCTGAACTACCTTCGGATCTGACTCCCAAGAACGGAGCTTATCTTCTCGAAACTGAAAAAAGATGCCTTCGCCCCTCACCACATAAGCCGGCAACCATGGCTTTTCAAGGTTTTCATGAGAGCGCCGCAAGAGGTCCTTCCCATTGGACAGCCCCAGCGCCGAGTCCCTGAGCCTGGTGAAGCCCCTAAGAGCCCGCGTCTCACGCAATGACTCGACTCTGTGGACTAGGGCGAAATACTTCGCGGTTTCCCCTGTCAATCCAGGATTTGTGGTCTTCAAATCTGCGTAATCCTGAATCGTGCGCAGCGCCTCGTATTCTGGAGCCCGCCAACTGCTCTCAGGCTCCAGATCATCCTCGGTGCTAGATGACGCCTTTCCAGTCTCCACGTACTGGTCGGAGCCGAATAGCTCTGCGACAGCGGATTCGATGACGTCATCCGGGTACCCGAGGAGGTACTCCGCGGACAGTCTTTGCCGGATGATCGCCGCGGGAGGTGACACCAGTAGTTGAACCATTATGGAGAGGAGTGCATACACCTGGGGCCGCCGAAGGCTTTCGATCAGGTCTTGAGGCGAAGGAGATTCCCCCTGGGGGAGGAATATGGAGGATTCGACTTTCGGAAAGTAGACATTCCCTGCACCCCGCAATGCACCCCTCAACGGCTGTCCGCAAAATCCCAGCACTTCCTGCGCCCAAGGCTTAGACCCTCGACACGAAAATACCGATACTGGTGAGAGGGCCTCGGTTAGAACAGAGCTTTCGTTCCCATCCCGATCCAATGCTCCTTCGAGAACCCCTCCCAAGTTTCGGCTGGCGCCGCATGCGCACGTGACAAGCTGGCCAGCCAGCGTGCCACCCCCGGTCGAGCGCAGCGTCAAGGATCCCTGGCACGAGGGGTCTGGCGATTTGTGTACCCACTCAGCGAAAGGAAAATCCATGAGGTGCCCAGCTGGACAAATAGCCACAAACGGCACTTGATGCATGGTGGGTTTGGACTTCCAACCCTCGTGTAGTTGTGAATCACATCGAGGCACTTCGTTTAGGGTCAACGGCCATTTTTTTAGACGGCGGCATGCGGACCACGGGCAAAAACTCCAGCCTGGAAACCGAAGAACAGGCACGGACAAATTCGTGTTTGTCCCCGTTCCTTCAGAGTATTGGCTCCGTGTGCGATAGTCCGGTGGAAGGCGAAGTTCTTCAACACCAAGTCGCCGTAGCAACCTGGGGTCGTTCGCAGAAGCAGAGAATTCCTCCAGATACAGATCGCTCCCAGCGGGAGGTTTGAACCACGCGTCAAGTCCAGCTGTGACGACCGACGTACCATTTACCAGAGTACTCATGGCCCCTACGCCGAAGGGGCTGATCAACTGTCCACGACGCATTGGACCAATGCTCACTGGTTAACTCCTCCATCAGACTCAGCGTAGTAGGTTGAAATCCTTAGTTGGCATTCGGCATCGACATTTCTCATTGACGAGGGTACCTCCCACATCGGTACTGAATCCGCAAAACTTGCAGAACCAGCGAATCGCATCAATCCATCCTTCGGACGCCCACCAACAAGATTTCCATCCCAGTGGATTCTCTCAAAGGCTTTCCCCGAACGGATAAGATCGTCGCGGTACTTGTCGACAAAGTTCGGTCCTTCTTTATCAACCTTGGATGCACGATCCCGGATAACTTGCGCTCCGTCTCGGAATGCCTGTTCGGGAAAAGGAAACGGGCTAGTCAAGTCCGGATTTGATTGGCGCAAGTATGCCACCACGGAACCATGTAGGGCCCGTTTCACCACCGGCTCCGCAAAAGGAGTCAGGCTAGTCGGCTCCACACCGGCATACAAACGCTCATGGTACTCCCGAAACCGTTCGTAGTGACTTCGATCCCTTGGCTTTGATGCACCGTACACAGTCAAGACTAGACCGGGTATTTCCCACCATCGTCGGCCGACGCGACCACTAACCTGGATATATTGGGCCGTAGTCTTTGGCTGGCCGACGATTGTCATGAGGGACAGACGGTCGATATCAACGCCGACCTCGATGATGCTGGACGCAAGGCAAATGTCGACTGTCCGGTGAGCAGCTGTATCCAGGGAAACTTCGAGTTCTTCGAGCGCCTTTGCAATCTCCTCGCTCCTGCGGCTCGTCAGCTCCATGTTGTGGCGGGGCCTTCGAACATCTTTATTGTCATACCCTTCTCGATTTCCCCACGCGGAAAGGTAATCCGGAATATCCGACTGGACGAGCGAAACAGTATTTCCAAGCTCCCTGAGACTGTTGAAGAAACAAACATTTGTCCAGTACGCATCCTTGTCCGCAGACTCGACTAGCATGCCGCCCAGGAGCGCGGCCGACATAGTTCGAACTTGCGCGCTCTGTATGGATCCCAGTGCCGGCGCATGTATGCCAACATACCGCCGCCCAGGCAGAAGCCGTCCATCCTCTCCGCGGGCAGGCTCCGAGAAGAATGAATGCCCCTGCTCTAGACCGTTTGGAGGAAACAGGGTCACCTGTTCCCTGGCATAGAGCGATCTCACCTGCTGTTTAAAGTTTCTGATAGTAGCAGTCGCTGCCAGTATCTTGGGTCGAACATTTGCTCCCCGCCGACGGTCCGTACAGAGTTCCTCAATGACGGGTTCATATATTCCCACCATGGAACCGAGTGGGCCTGAGATCAGGTGTAGCTCATCTTGAATAATAAGTCCGGGCGGCGAAGCAACACGCTCGCCCGTCGGGCCCAAACCAAATATCGATCGGGCCTTTGGCCGCCAGGCTAACATCGCAAACTTGTCGACGGTGCCGAGCAAGAACGTCGGCCGAGACTCGTAAATACCCTCGTCCACAACATGCACAGGAAGCTCGCGGCGTCCGCCGAACCTGCACTTCGCGTCCGGACAGATAAAGGCTATGCGACCGCCCACCCGTTCATATCCGACCAAATGACCTTTTCGTCTGTCGGACTTGATGTGCCCAAAACGCGCTCCACACCATGGGCATCTCAAAAGCAAGAACCTATTCGAAGCTTTGGGGGATTTCTCCATCTGCTGGAAGTCTTTTCGAGCTGCCTCCCACGTGTTCGGCGTTGAACCGCTCCCGACCCAGATTCCGATGCTAATAGGTTCCGACCCTAGGTCCGTTCTGCGGCTGCGCATGTCCTCCAACACCGCTATCAACGCAGCGGCTCGGAGGAACTGTTGGGCCGACAGAAGGCGAAGTGTGTATCGCATGATCACCGAGGTACCGACATCATCAGCATCGGTGAGGCGACGATACAGAATCATGAAGGCTGCGGCCCCAAGGTATGCTTCCGTCTTCCCGCCACCCGTCGGGAAAAATATTAGGTCAACATTTTCCCGATGGGCATTCTCTGTCTCTACCAGCTCAGGAATAATGCTAAGGATGAAACCAAGCTGAAAGGCACGCCAGCGTGCATTCGAATCTTGAATAGTAGGACTCGTGGGATAGGCAATTGAGAAATCATAACCGAGTTGTGAATTTAACTTCACATCGCGCAATGGGAACCGCGAACGCTCCTGTTGCATAAGCATCGCTTCATTCGCGAGTTGGAATGACACTCTTGCTAGCTTATTACGACGCAATATATCAAGTCCAGCTTCCATTCTACGATGCGCGCCTCTGCACAACTCCATATTGCGGGCTGCCGCGGAGCGATAGCTTTCATCCAGTTGGTCAGACACCGACTCTTGCTCGCCAATCCACGCCCCATAACTGTCCACCAAGGTCTTCAACTGTAAATCGCCGACAGGATCTCCCGCCGCCAATAGACCCATTTCCAGGCGGAGCTGCTCCCTTGTTCCATCATGCGTCTTCACCCGGATGTCCGGGGTGGGACTGCTTGCCTCGTAAGTCGGTAGAACATCCGCCCAGACCATACTGACCCGGTCCCCGGCCGGTTCGGACCAGTTCGCCGCACATCCATGGCCTCGAGCGAACGTTCTAGTGTTTCTGAAAAGCAGTGCTAGCTCTGCCATCTCTTCGTCCGTACTGTCGACCAACGGACGCTCGGGAAATGCAGTAAATGCGCCACCGCTCTCGGAGTAGACCTGCATTTCAACCTGGAAGACAGTGGACTGCTGCCCCTCCTTCGATTCCAAGTTCTCGAGCACGAAGGTCGTCAAGACATCGTCCGTGTCATGCCTATGGGGTGAGGTCCGAGAGAAATAGCTCAACCGTATATTTGGCACTTCGCCCACAGTCGAAGTCGGAGTTAGGGATTGCCGCAGTCGTTGACGGTCCAAGATTTCCCGCGAATCGATGCATCCAGCGGATTCAAAAGGCCTCCTGACCCACCAACTTCGCTTTGTTCCGGAGACTTCAACATTGAACTTTCGATAAACGGCGCCGCGAACGCGCCACAAGAGTTGACCTTTGAAATCTCGATGAAGGGAACAGGTGACGGCCAAGCTGCTAGGAAGATATTGGTTTGCACCCGCAAGATCCAAATCATCGCCGCCGACCTCCGAAGCATCAGAGTTGAACTCAAGATCCATACCCTCAACGGGATCGGCTACTGCAGGACGGGCTGTAGCGTCATGTTCGTAGGGAGAACCAACCCCGGCGTCACCAAGATCACGAACCTTCCCTGCAGGGAATAGCAACCCAACACCGTAGCGATTACTTGGTTGGACAATTGACAGAATCTCTTCGCCAGACTCCGAATCATGCCACGGGCCCTCTGCCTCCAACCACGATGTGAAGCGAACCGGGCTGGAAAGATCTATAGGTTTTCCTAGCCTCTCATTTGAGAGTAGGGGGCCAACCAGCTCGCGTCTAACCTGCGACTCGACTGTTTCACGTCCATTCATGCTTTTACTCCTGGAAGAATTTGGTTCAAGACGGAGGCTTGTCCGGTCACGACAGTCCTCATTGTCGATCGACTCATGCCTATGTAGAGCAGGTCTGCGATAGCCCTCAAACTTGATTTAGAATCAATATCGGTGATTATTACGCAAGGCGCCTCAAGACCCTTGAAGGAATGGATTGTTTCGAATTTTGCGATCGAATCATTCGCGACGCTTCCATAGGGAACCAATCGCTTATTGAGCCACGAATTACTCGCCTCGGATGCAACCGATTTTTTTCGCGGACTCAAAACGACAATATCTTTGAGCTCAAAACCCTCACATGTCAGTTCACGGATGGCCTCAATGAGAATGTCTTCAGCCTCGAGAAGGTTCTTGTAAGTCTTAAACTTCGGCATTACTCCGTCATCACGACGCCTATAGCGTTTATATCCCGGATCCAGACGCCCGAAAAGAGCCACGGAAGCTCCTACTTTTGGCAAATTCCTGCAGTTACTATGGAGCCTATAGACGGGGGTTTCGGGAACCCTTAGGTCAAACTTCGCAATTATGTCTTCGGTGGTATATATTTTCTGATGATCGAAGTCGCCAAATGCCAGAAAACGACCGTTCGTTAGTTCACCGTGAAGCATTCCATCTAACACATTAAGGTAGCGACTCCGCAGTATATCCTGGGCTTCATCGATTAGGAGGTAGTCTCTCGCGCAATCATGCGCAAGTAGCCATTCGAGAGCCGCATCTATGAACTCGTTGTCCCACCAACCGTGGGGGACGTCTGCTGGTACCGGGATTCCAGAAATTCTCTTGAGCAAGCCGTGTATAGTGCCGACCTCCAGCCCTGGAACATCGGCCAGTTCCTTCCGCAGATGCTCAGAAAGATTCCTGTTAAAACATACCAAGTAGCCCGATTTCCCCTCCGCCGCATACTTACGAGCGGCAGCTTTCGCCAGGTGCGTCTTCCCCGAACCTGCTGGCCCCATGAATAACACTCTAGGATTGTCTTCCATGACGTCCAGCGCATCCAGCTGCTCGGTCAGGACCTCTTCCAGTTCTTCAGTCAGATCTTGCCGCAGTTCATCTGCCGATTGCCGACGGAGAAAATCCGGACGGAGGACCTCTGCTATGCGATTTGCTAGACGTCTGTCAAGATTGGACGGCTGTACCAGTCGCCCTTTTCCTCTCAGGTGCCCTTCTGCGATGTTCAAGAAATCGGCTATGGCTCGTCCCACGCTACCGCGCCTATCCTCTGAATAGAGCGAATCCCACCGGTTCCATTCAGGTGAATCAACAATGGAATGACTTCGCGAAATATGCGTGAACCATACAACTGAGTCAAAGGGAATTCCTTCGAGATTTATTCCCTTTTTCTTGAGGGACCGCTCAATAGATCGGTAAGCATCATTAGCCTGGTCGAAGGGACTGCGATGTGTGGGAGGCAAATTGCCCATATGCCACATGCCGTTCTTGCGTTCAATTCTCTGGACCGCTTTCACCTCAACTAAGGCGATACCCCGTCCCGGAGCAATGACTAGAAAATCAGCCTCGCCTTCGAGATTGCTGACGTGGTTGGCGATGTTTAGGGAATGAAGGACAATCCAGTCCCGTGTCGCGGCGTCTGACTCAAACTTCGGAAATAGGATCACTTCGCCCGGAGACTTAGTCTCTTTCGCCAGCATTGGAGGAATCATTCGAGCCATAGGTACCTACTCTCTAATTTAAGCGAGCGACATTCATGTTTTTTGACCCTGAACACATTGGGCGAGACCGCAAGAACTTCACACGCAAGCATACTGGCCAAGCCGCTAATTTCTGAGTTCATTCTCAATGAGCCCTGCACAAGTAACACTTGCATGTCAGCCTGAGACAACTTGGCTTCAAGTTGCCTCCGAATGCCCTGAGTTGTCTTGCTTTGTGCGCTACGAAGTTGATTTCGCGCGTCCAGAAAGTCGCCGGGATCTAGGCCAAGCCACTGCATCAACAATTTGAAGTCGGTATCGGAGCGAGGACCAAACGTACCGTCCAGGGACCAAGCCTCTACCCTTGGAATGGTGCGCATGCCAGCGTGCAAGAGCCGACTCCGAACCCAGCGTTCTCCATGTCGACGTAGCTGCAGGGACAGCAGGGATTTCCATTGGGAATGCAAATTCAGAGTCGAGGCACCGTTACTGCCGAGCTTCTGCAGCGTAAGCTCGCGCAGTATGTCTGAGTCAGAAGCACCCTCTCGGACCACGAGATAGGTGCCGACATTCACTTCTTCAACATCGGTAAGCTTCACCCGTTCTCCCAGCCGCCCCTGGGGATCTATCGTCCTTACCTGTTCTCCTTCAACGTCGAGAAGCGTGCTGTGTCCTCCTGAAAGCGTTACCTCCCGCGCCCAAACCTCGTCAACGTGAAGCGGGACTGAGTCATCCTCCGTCGCTCTGGCTCGCGGCCCTTCGAGATAGAAGTCCGCGCCGACTTCGTCATCTCCCTGCCCTGCCGTCTCGAGATCTAACGTGCCTGTCTCTCTGTGGACAACAGCTCGGGTATACGGGTTCATGAATGCAACTTGAAGTTCAGAAGATGGAAGACTGGGTTTGCTAATCCAGCTTGGCATGATGAAGACCTGTTCTTCTGATCGCGGCGAACGCCAGGCGCCGGATCCAAAAAGAACTGGTGCTCCAAGGTATATTATTTGGTCGACGGGGGTTATTCCCTTCACTTCCGTGCGCCCCAGAATCTGGGTTCCAGGAAACGCTGACCGTAGGTTAGCTCGGTACTGTTCGACTAAGTAATTGCGGGGCAGTACGACAGCGATGTTCGTCCCGACCCCATCCTTTAGATAATCTGCCAGTACTTCTGCCATGGGCGCCGTGGTTTCTGAACGTAGTTTATCGACAAGCTGTCGAACACTCTGAATGCGTTCTGCGTTGGAAGACATCAACTCCAGCCGAAGAATATCTCGTTCAAGACTTTCAAGAAATTCACCAAAACGCAGGTTTAGGCGAATTTCTCCGGGTGACTGCGACCAATGCCAGCGCAGCCCAGAGATCAAATCAAAAGTGGGCTGCCACGGAGAGATCCCGTCCAGCTCCAATTCTATTCGGATTTGTCGGAGTAGGTAAGTTAGAGTCTCACCTATCAGGTCTCCCACCCTTAGAATTTCAATCGGGGCTCGAGTCGCACCACGAACAACTTCGTAGATGTTCCGGATTTCTTTAATTGTCTTCACAACGGAACCTCGAAGCCGAGAACTTCTATGCCTGGCGGTGGAGTCCAATCGAGGAAACCGTTTTCTAGCGGGACCCCTCCGGCCCTTATTCTGAGAACAGATTCATCAAAAGACTCATGGTCCTGACTTCGATCAACGACGCATACTATAAACTGTGATTCAACAGTCCGGAGCCAGCGCGCAGCGGATGTTCCATCAAGAATGACCAGGGAAGCACCGGCATCAAGATCTGAGCGTCCGCCATCGGTAGACGGGACAATGGTGGCGCACCACGACGTGGCGCTCGTCGACTCTGGCACTGTCAGTATGTCTCCAAGCGCATTCATGGAATCTGGTGCCAGGCCGATCAACGTTTCGCTCTCAGCAAGGAGACTTCGCTTCACTCCCACGATGGCAACGTCGTGATCTACTTCGGCGTTGGCAGCAATCCAACTTCCCTCTAACCATGTTCCGGCGAGAATTGAGGCCGGTCGGGGAATGTCTCTGTACCCGGTTGAACCTATTCCGTTTTCCCGTATATTTGCGTAAAGCACACTATCTATCGAAAGATGTATTCCGTCGATATTAATTCGCTTCTTGTTCTCATCCCAGCCATGAAAAATACCGCAACGTACACGATTTCCGGTTGCCAATGCGATTAAATTTCCTGGACGCAGTAGCTTAAAACTTGAGGCCGATATTGAAGCGTATTCTCGCCGTTTGGATAACCGCCAACCAACGCCAATCAGCCAGGCTGCATAATCCCGTAGGGGTACTGTGACCACCAGAATTACTTGACTCTGGGGATCTGTTTGATGCTTGGCTAACTGTCTGCCAAGTAACAGAAATGAATCAGCCCACGCTGCTTCGACCGCCGGGCCCCCATTCTGCTTCATGTATAGAGGCACTTAACTCTCCGATTACCAGCCGACGATCTGTTTAGGTTCAAAGTATCACCCTCCCCATGCGCAGCTCGTAATGGCGACTACCTTTCTCGCAGCCGTTAGAAGTACCTGGGCCGTACTGGTCGGAGGAGGTGACATATTTGGTTGCGTCACGGAGGTGATGCTTGGTTGGGGAACGACCAAGACTGGCGAGTCGGAACCCGCGCGGAATCGAAATCGGCGGCACAACGGCCGGCAGGTCGACTCCGCAGGGCCATGACACCTCTCCAGTAGTCCTTCGTCTCACGGGATCCCGGCACTAGGCGATCACGTGACCGTCGCATGTATTAGTCGGAGGCTTGACTTCAGCGCGGACGGTCCCCGCGGCAGGGCCTTCCATCGATACAAAACATGCAGGGCGTGGAGGAGGAAGCCCGGGAACGCGTGTACGCCGCGATGGTGGGCCGCACCGGCGCCAAGTCCGCCTACATCGCCGGCTACCTGCGGACCCTGCGCACCTACCGGGCCGCGGGCGTCATCCTCATCTCCGCGGTGATCACGCCGGAGACCAGGCAGCTGCTGGGGCCGAACGTCCCCATCATCTCCGTCGCCATCAGCGACAAGTCGGGCTCCCCCAGCGTGGCGATCGACGACGAGCAGGCAGCCTACGACGCGACCCGTCACCTGCTGCGGCTCGGCCACCGGCGCATCGGCCTGCTGACCGGGGATCCGGCGTCAGTCTACGTCGCCCAGCCCCGGAAACGCGGCTATCTCCGCGCCATGACCGAAGCATGCTGCACCCCGGTCACCGCCACCGGCAGCTTCTTCTACGAAAGCGGCGCTAACGGCGTCGACGAGCTGCTACAGCAGGACGCCGGGCTCACCGCCATCTTCGCGATGAGCGACGAGATGGGCGCCGCCGTCGTCAATGAACTGCAGCGGCGCGGGCTCCGGGTGCCGGAGGACGTCTCCGTCCTGGGCTTCGACAACACCTCCACCTCCCTGCACGTGAACCCGCCGCTGAGCACCATGGCCCAGCCGCTCGAGGAGATGGGGCGGATGGCCGTGAAAAAGCTGCTCCGCTCCCGCGACCTGGGGCCGAAGATCATGCCGCACCGGCTGATCGAGCGCGGCTCCACCGCCCCGCCCGGTTCAACACCGCCCAGTCCAGCCCCGCCGGGCACGCCAGAACCCACCAGCTAGCCCCAACAGACCACACCACCACCGGCGGCAGCCGGCACTCCCCCGTGCCACCAACCGGCCAGCCACCGCAGTTCCGCATGCACCAAACCACCCACACCAAACCACTCGCACCAAACCATTCGCACCAAACCACTCAACAAGGAGCAACACATGAGGCAGCGCCGCCGCACCTGGCAGACTCTTCTCGCCACCACCGCATCCCTGACCGTCGCCGCCGTCGCCCTCACCGGCTGCGGCGGGACCGCTACAGACGCGAAGAGCACCCCGAAGGCCGCCGCCGCGTCCTTCGAGGGCAAGGGCCCCATCAACTACGTCTCCAACCGCGACGCCTCCGGTGCCGCGAACAAGACCATCGAGGAGTGGAACGCCGCCCACCCCGAGGAGAAGGTCACGTTCATCGAACTGCCGGACTCCGCGGACCAGCAGCGCCAGCAGCTCATCCAGAACGCGCAGATCAAGTCGGACACCTTCAGCGTGCTGAACCTGGACGTCGTCTGGACCTCCGAGTTCGCCGCCAACAAGTGGATCCTGCCGCTGCCCGCGGACGCCGTCCCCACCGACAAGATGATCCCCGCCACGGTCAACGCCGCGACGTACCGGGACTCCCTGGTGGGCGCGCCGTACTACACCGACGGCGCCCTGTTCTACTTCCGCTCCGACCTGCTCCAGGCCGCCGGCATCGCCGCCCCGCCCAAGACCTGGGACGAGATGAAGACTGCCTGCAAGGCGATCCTGGCGCTCCCCGAAGCCGCCGGCATGTCCTGCTACACCGGCCAGTTCGACAAGAACGAGGCCCTCACGGTCAACTTCTCCGAGGCCGTCGCCTCCGCCGGCGGCACCGTCGTCGACGCCGACGGCAAGCCCACCGTCAACACCCCCGAAGCCAAGGAAGGCCTGAACCTGCTGGTGGACGGCTTCAAGGACGGGCTCTTCCCCTCCGACGCCATCACCTACCTCGAGGAGCAGGGCCGCCGCGCGTTCCAAGACGGCAAGCTGGTCTTCATGCGCAACTGGCCCTTCCTGCACGCCTCCCTGAGCGCCACCGACGGCTCCAGCAAGGTGAACGGCAAGTTCAACATCACCTCCATCCCCGGCACCGACGGCCCCGGCGTCTCCACCCTGGGCGGCCGCAGCCTCGCCATCTCGCCGTTCACCCCGAACAAGGCCACCGCGCTGGAGTTCGTCAAGTTCTTCACCAGCGAGGAGCAGGCCCAGAAGCGCCTCGCCCTGTCCTCCCGCGCCCCGGTGTACGCCTCTCTGTTCGAGGATCCCGCCGTCGTCGCCAAGCGCCCGTTCTTCCCCACCCTGCTGACCTCGCTGAACAACGCCCAGCCGCGCCCCAAGGTGGTCCAGTACGGCGCCACCACCAAGGCGATCCAGGAAGAGGCCTACGCGGCCATCACCGGCGCCAAGGACACGGACACCGCCCTGAAGGACATGCAGGCCAAGCTCACCGAGCTGACCAAGTAATTCCGTAGCCCCAGCAGTTCAGACCCCACGTCTGGCCGGCCGGTCCATCCCGGCCGGCCAGGCAGCTGCAACTCCAGTTAGGTACCCAGCATGACGACGACGACCGCCCCGCCCGCCGGCGCGCAGACCGGCACGCCCCACGCACCCGGGCCCCGCAGACGCGGCAAACGCTCCCCAGGCGAAGGCCGCATGGCCGCGATGCTGCTCTCCCCCACCATCCTGGTGCTTGCCCTGGTGATTGTGTACCCGCTGCTCTCCGCGGTGCACCAGTCCCTGTTCCGCGCCGAATCCGGTCTGGACGCGGACGGTTTCGTCTCCGACGTCGAATCCTTCGTGGGCCTGGCCAACTACGCCGACCTGTTCGTCGGCGAGTCCGGCCGGCGCTTCCTGAACGCCTTCGCCAACACCACGTTCTTCACCGTCACCACGGTGTTCCTCGAGACCGTCCTGGGCCTCTGCCTGGCCCTCGCCATGAACCGCGCCTTCCGCGGCCGGTCCTTCCTGCGCGCCAGCATCCTGGTCCCGTGGGCCGTCCCCACCGCCGTCTCCGGCCTGCTGTGGCGCTGGATCTTCCAGTCCGACGGCATCGCCAACAACCTGCTCGGCAGCGAAATCCTCTGGACCGCCGAAGGCAACGCCTCCAGGGTCGCCGTCATCATCGCCGAGGTCTGGAAGACCGCCCCGTTCATCGGCCTCCTGGTCCTGGCCGGCATGCAGGTCATCCCCGGCGAAGTCTACGAAGCCGCCCGGATCGACGGCGCCGGCTGGTGGCGCCAGCTCGGCTCCATCACCCTCCCGCTGGTCAAGCCCACCCTGCTGGTGGCCGTGCTGTTCCGCATGCTCGACGCCCTGCGCATGTTCGACCTTCCCTTCGTGCTGATCGGGCCGGGCAAGGAATCCGTGGAGACCCTCTCCATGCTCGCCTGGGACGAATCCAACCAGCTCCGCTACGGCTCCGCCTCCGCGTTCGCCGTCATGCTCTTCCTGTACGTCGCCGTCGTCGCGATCGTGTTCGTGAAGGTCCTCGGCGCCGACGTCACCGGCGCGAAGGAACTGAAGCTGCTGTCGAAGAAGACCGCCCGGAAGAACCGCCTCGCGGCCAGCCAGACGCAGGCGAACACTGAAGTGTCAGACCAGAAGAAGGCCGAGGCCACCCGATGACCATCTCCGACCTCCGCAACGCCGCCGCCGACTCCGGCGCGACCGGTTCCGGCGCACCCGAGGCGACTGCCGCCGTCGTACCCGGCAAAACGAAACCCAAGCGCACCTGGCGCTCGTACAGCGTCTACGCAGGCCTGGCGCTGATCTTCGCGTACTGCCTGGCGCCGTTCTACTGGATGCTGGTCTCCAGCCTGCGCCGCACCGCGGACATCTTCGACAACACCCTGCTGCCGGCCCCATTCTCGCTGGAGAACTACGCCAAAGTGTTCGACGGCTCCACGATGTTCGGCCAGGCGCTGCTCAACTCCCTGATCGTCGCCGGCACCACCACCACCTTCGCGCTGGTCCTGGGCGTGTTCGCCGCCTACGCCATCTCCCGGCTGAACTTCCGCTTCAAGTCGCTGATCCTGGGTGTCATCATCGCGACGTCGATGTTCCCCGGCATCTCCGTGGTGGTCCCGCTGCTGCGGCTCTTCACGGACATCGGCTGGATCAACACGTACCAGGCGATGATCGTGCCGAACCTGTCCTTCGCGATCCCGCTGGCGGTCTGGAACCTCACCACGTTTATGAAGGCCCTGCCGTTCGACCTCGAAGAGGCGGCCATGATCGACGGCTGCACCAAGTGGCAGGCGTTCCGCCGGGTGCTGCTGCCGCTGGCCGCGCCGGGCGTCTTCACCACCGCGATCCTGACGTTCATCCACAGCTGGAACGAATTCATCATCGCGCTGTCCATGATCAACGATCCGAAGATCCAGACCGCCACGGTCGCGATCTCCAAGTTCACCGGCGCCACCGAGTTCCAGGCGCCCTTCGGCGAGCAGATGGCGGCCGGCGTGATCGTCACCGTCCCGCTCGTGATCATGGTGCTGATCTTCCAGCGCCGGATCGTCGAAGGCCTCACCGCCGGCGCCAGCAAATGAGCGCTCTCGAGGAAACCACGCTCACGCCCGACGTGAAGTGGTGGCAGTCCGCCGTCATCTACGAGGTCTATCCGCGGTCCTTCGCGGACGGCGACGGCGACGGCGTGGGCGACCTCGCCGGGCTCACCGCCCGGCTGCCGTACATCGCTTCGCTCGGCGTCGACGGCATCTGGATGACCCCGTTCCAGCCCTCCCCTCAGGTGGACCAGGGCTACGACGTGAGCGACTACTGCGGCGTGGACCCACTGTTCGGCACCATGGAGCAGTTCGACACGCTGCTGGCTGAGGCGCACGCGCTGGGTCTGCGAGTGCTGCTCGACGTCGTCCCCAACCACTGCTCCTCGGCGCACCCGCTGTTCCAGGCAGCTTTGGCGGCCGGGCCGGGGTCCCCGGAGCGGGACATGTTCCACTTTGTCCCGGGTCCGGTGGACATGTCCGACGGCGGCGGCTTGGGTACCGGTGTTGCTGACCTCGACGACGTCCCGCCGAACAACTGGCAGAGCGTCTTCGGCGGCCGGGCGTGGAGCCGGGCCAACCCGGACTCCGCGAGGGACCGGGACTGGTACCTGCACCTCTTCTCCCCCGAGCAGCCGGACTGGAACTGGCGCAATCCCGCCGTCGGCGACTACTTCGACGGGGTGCTGCGCTTCTGGTTCGACAAGGGTGTGGACGGCCTCCGGATCGACGTCGCGCATGCCCTGTTCAAGGCCGATGGCCTGCCCGACTCGCCCTCCGCGGGCGGGGTGGTGGACGGGCTGCGGTCCAACCCGCAGGTCTCGGACCAGGAGGAAGTCCACGAGGTCTACCGCCGCTGGCGCACCCTCGCGGAGAAGTACGAGCCGCACCGCCTGCTGGTGGGCGAGGTCAACCTGGAACCGGCCCGCGCCGCCCGCTACACCCGCGCCGATGAGATGCAGCAGGCCTTCGCCTTCGCGTTCGTGAAGCTCGGCTGGGACCCGGCGGCGTGGGCCGCCGTCGGGAACGAGCTCGAGGCCGCGCGGCAGCTGCACGGCGCCACACCGACGTGGGCGCTGGAGAACCACGACATCGTCCGTTCGGTCACCCGGTTCGGGGGCGGTGACGTTGGCGCGCTGCGTGCCCGGGCCGCGCTGGTGGCGCTGCTGGGGCTTCCCGGCCCGGCGTATATCTACCAGGGCCAGGAGCTGGGGCTGCCCGAGGTGGAAGTCCCTCTGGAGTCCCGGGTGGATCCGATGTGGGCCCGCGGCGGCGTCTGCCGCGACGGTGCCCGCGTCCCGCTGCCGTGGACTGGTGACGATGCGTTGAGCCACGGTTTCTCGCTGGCTGAATCCGTGGCGGAACCGTGGCTGCCCCAGCCCGCCGGCTGGGGCGCGCATGCAATCGAACTCCAGCAGCAAAACCCGGAGTCCTCGCTGGCACTGGTGACCAAGGCCCTGGAGCTACGCCGGCTGCTGTGGAAGAACGAGGTCTTCGGCCCAAACGACGGCGGCACCTGGCGCGTGGAACCCGGCAACCTGCTGGTCTGCGAACGCAGCGCCGACTTCTTCGTCGCCGTCGCGATGGGCACCGAACCGGTCCGGCTGCCGGCCGGGACCGTGCTACTCAGCGCCGCACCCCTAGCCGCGGACGGCTGGCTGCAGCCGAACAACACCGTGTGGGCGTTGCGGGACTGATCCTTGTCCGCTTCGGGCCGCCCAGTATCCTTCGCGGAGTCTGGGCGACTCTTGGGGTGTCCGGCGGCACCCGCCGTCGAGCCACAACGGGAAGGACTGACTCTGCCGAAAAACCAAAAACGGCCGAACGCCCAGGCGGTGCCACCGCCCCCTTCGGCAGTCCTCACTGCCCACTGGACCCTCAACCAGGAGTACTTGACCGCTTAGCCCGAGGTGACTCTGCCTCAGACACTCGACGTGCTCAGCGTGAACAGCCCTTGTGTATGTCTGCTTCAGCCCTCTCAAGTAGGGGAGACACATGTCGTCATGGATTTAGGTGTTAGATTCTCATTGTCCGCGGCTCTGCGGGCTCGAACGCCGCCCAAAGTGCGGCCCTTGGGGGGACATTTCTTGTTGGCTTCTAACAGAGTTGGGCCATTTTCGATTGCCGCGCGGTTGCTGGTCGTCGTGTCCTTGATGCTTGGCCTTGCGCCCATTTCTGCCTCGCACGCGGCGGAGGATACGACGCCTCCTGTGGTGCGAGGGATGTCGATATCGCCGCAGACCGTTGATGTAAGCAACGGTCCCAAGACAGTGACGGYTACAGCCCACATCACAGACGACCTCTCCGGGACCGGCTCCGTGTTCCTCTACCTTGAAAACCTTCCTGGCAAGGTCTATTCGTTCATGAATCTCGCCAGCGGAACCCCGGTTGACGGCACCTTCAGCGCGACTCTAACCATCCCTGCCGGTGCCCCCGCGGGAACTTGGAAAATCTCGCCAGCGGAACCCCGGTTGACGGCACCTTCAGCGCGACTCTAACCATCCCTGCCGGTGCCCCCGCGGGAACTTGGAMTCCGCGCTTTAGTGGTGTTCAAGACGCCGTCGGCAACTACTCCGGGAACGAAGCGCTAGCAGATATCACCGCCCCGACACTAACGGTCACTGACCGTGAGGTGACCCCCGCGCCGGTGACCTTCACCGACAAGGACGGCACCGCCCAGGACACCTACACCGTCCCGGCAACCACCGGYGTTGACTACCTCGTCGGCGACAAGGTCGTTCCCGCGGGGACGTACCCCGGCAACGGAACCATCACGTTGACTACCTCGTCGGCGACAAGGTCGTTCCCGCGGGGACGTACCCCGGCAACGGAACCATCACCGTCACCGCCAAAGCCAAAACCGACTACGTCCTGRCCGCCGGCGCGACCTCCWCCTGGACCACCACGTTCAAAACCACCCCCAACCCGGCGACCCCGGCTGCGGTGGTGTTCACGGACAAGGACGGCACCGCCCAGGACACCTACACCGTCCCGGCAACCACCGGCGGCGACCCCGGCTGCGGTGGTGTTCACGGACAAGGACGGCACCGCCCAGGACACCTACACCGTCCCGGCAACCACCGGCGTTGACTACCTCGTCGGCGGAACAGCCAAACCGGCCGGCACCTACCCCGGCACCGGAACCGTCACCGTGACCGCGAAAGCCCGCACGGACTACGTCCTGGCTCCGGGTGCAACAGCATCCTGGACCGCTACCTTCAAAACCACCCCGTTCCAGGTCACCCCCGCAGCAGTCATCTTCACCGACAAGGACGGCACGACCGCTGACACCTACACGATCCCCGCCACCACCGGCGTGGACTACCTCGTCGGCGGAACAGCCAAACCGGCCGGCACCTACCCCGGCACCGGAACCATCACCATGACCGCGAAAGCCAAAGCCAACTACGTCCTGGCTCCGGGTGCAACAGCATCCTGGACCGCGACGTTCAAAACCACCCCGTTCCAGGTCACCCCCGCAGCAGTCATCTTCACCGACAAGGACGGCATGACCGCTGACACCTACACGATCCCCGCCACCACCGGCGTGGACTACCTCGTCGGCGGAACAGCCAAACCGGCAGGCACATACCCCGGCACCGGAACCATCACCATCACCGCGAAAGCCCGCACCAACTATGTCCTTGCCGCCGGCGCAACAACGACCTGGACCACCACCTTCAAGGCGACTTTCGCGTCAGCCAGAAGGTCAAACGATTTCAACGGTGACGGCCGGGGCGACCTGCTGGCCRGGGACAACACCGGGGTCCTGTGGTTCTACCCCGGCAACGGCAAAGGATCCTTCCTCGCCCGGGTACGAATCGGCAGCGGCTGGAACGCCATGACATCCATTACCGGCACCGGAGACCTCAACGGTGACAGCCGGGCCGACCTGCTGGCC
>NZ_LMLR01000016.1:54405-234144 GCF_001422645.1 Arthrobacter sp. Leaf69
GCCAGGGACAACACCGGCGTCCTGTGGTTCTACCCCGGCAACGGCAAAGGATCCTTCCTCACCCGGGTACGAATCGGCAGCGGCTGGAACGCCATGACATCCATTACCGGCACCGGAGACCTCAACGGTGACAGCCGGGCCGACCTGCTRGCCRGGGACAACACCGGSGTCCTGTGGTTCTACCCCGGCAACGGCAAAGGATCCTTCCTCACCCGGGTACGAATCGGCAGCGGCTGGAACGCCATGACNGCCAGGGACAACACCGGCGTCCTGTGGTTCTACCCCGGCAACGGCAAAGGATCCTTCCTCACCCGGGTACGAATCGGCAGCGGCTGGAACGCCATGACCGCACTGACATGACTTAGACAGCCAGGCCACCGCTCGGGTCTTCTAAGCTGCGAGACGCCCGGAGCAGACATGAGGAAAGAGGACAGGGGGTCATCGGCCAGGTCCTCTCCCACGATGTTCATCCCGGCACGGACGCAGCACTCGATTCCTACGAGGCCGCGGAGGGTGGCTGCACTAAGGCGAAGGCACCTAGCGTGTCGACGGGACCCGACGTCGGCCGCTCCTGCTAGCTTCAGCTCATGAGCGAGCTTAGAGAGATTGACGTCGACTACAATTTCTTCGATGACACTCCGGCGGGTAAGGATCCCGACAGTCACAGCCCCACACTCCGGCGATACCACCAGCTCCTATGGAGCAAGCCGCTCCCTGACGGGCGGCCGTTCGAGCTTCACGCTGGGCGCGCTCGCTCACCGTATCTTGTATATGAAGGAGACGGCACGAGAATTGTTCTCGGAAGCGACACGATTGCGACGCGGCATCGAAGGAAATTGATCCACCTCTACGCGCAGCTTCCAGACGAGGTCAACGATGCGTTTCTGCGACGCTCGTACACGATCTGCGGCTTCATGATCTTCCCAGTCTCTCAGGGCAGCCTCAACCAGAATCGAGGCACTCATCCCCGGATCCAAGACCGATGGGACTTGACCCTCGAAGCGATCCGGCGCTTCTACGAGGGTGGCACGAGTCCCCTGGCCACGACCATGGATCGTTTTGCGGGCTTTTTCGCGCTATTCGGCTCCTTCGACGGATACGTCAAGCATTTCCATCTCGGCGACTTCGTAGATGAAAGTGGTGCAGTGCGCTTCTTGCTCCCTTTCGACAACTTCGAGTAGCCGGTGCTGCCCTCCGACGTCCCAACATACGCTCGTTACCGTCTGGACAGTCTGGAATTATTTGAGGCACGCCGCCAGCGCATCCTGGACGCGACCGGGTAGTTGCCGCTTCGCGCTCGGCTGATCACCGAACCGGTACGAGGAGCACCGCGAACGACGGGCTCAGTTCCCGGGCAGGGATGTCCCTCCAAGGTAAGGGCGCCGAGCCGCTGGCGTAATTCAGGACGCCCCGCCGTCGCACACGGTCATTTCAGCAGAAGCGGCAGGCCGGGGGTCATCCGCGCTGAGCACCACGGAAGCGGACAATACCGCCACCGCGGCTTCCTCGCCCAAAGCGGAACCGCCGGACCTTCACGGGCCCCGTATATAGACTGCTCGGGTACGTGTCCCTCGACTTATTAGGAGAAGTTCATGAGCTACAGCGGAAGTCCGTCCGAGAAGCCGGTGGCAGCCGGCGACCTGGACCGCAGCCATATCGGTCAGACTGTGAGCTTTGAACCTAACGACTTCACAGTTGTCTTCGGAACACTCTCCGGCGTCGCCCGGACGGACGCCATGGTGTACCTGTCTCTTCAGGGCGTGGGCGGCGGCACCCATCTGAAGGACGAGTACGACTTGCCTGTCGGCCACAACGTCTACGTTCAGATGGATCCCCTGAGCAGTGCCAGCAAAACGCTCTCGGAGGCGGAACGGGTCATCAAGGAGAAGTTCGACGAGATCAAGAAGAATCTCCGGGACCGGGAACAGAAACCCGGTTCCGAGTAACCTGGATCCAGCCAGCGAGGGACCCCGCAGTGCCCGGCACTGCGGGGTTCCTCTGTTTGTCACTATGCCCAGGGCGCCGCCCATAAGATGAGGCATGGACTTCGAGGGCACGCTCTGGACGGTTTTGGGGGCCGGGCTGGTCCTGCTGATGCTCGTTGATGTCTTTCGTACGCTCCTTTACCCGCATGGCTCTGGTCCTTTGGGCCGGGCGATCATGCGCGGATTCTGGCTGGTGTCCAGAAAACTGCGGGGCCGGGGCTCCTTCATCGCGGCACCTTTGGCCATGGCCGCTGTGATTGGAGCCTGGGCAAGCCTGGCGGCCATCGGCTGGGCCCTGCTCTATCTGCCCCAACTGCCGGCCGGCTTTGTTCACGGACCCGGAGTTCCACAGCGGGGCGACTTTGCGGAAGCGCTCTACATCTCCCTTGTCACGCTTTCCACTTTGGGGTTCGGCGACATCGTGCCGGCGAATCCGCTGCTCAGGCTGGTTGTGGCCCTCCAGGCCGTCACCGGCTTCGGGCTGCTGACGGCAACGGTCACCTGGATCCTGCAGATGTACCCGGCCCTGAACCGCCGCCGGACCCTTGCCCACCAGCTGAACCTGTTCAGGGAGGCTGCAGGTCCGTCGGGTGTACTGTCGCTGGACCCCGGGCATGCTGCCGGACTACTGGAATCAATGGCCGGAAACGTGGCGTCGGTGAGCATAGATCTGCTTGCGTTCCATGAAACCTATTACTTCCGTGAAATCGAGCAGCGCGGCTCCCTGCCCGCCACTGTGGCCTACGCCCAGGACCTGGCATCCCAGGCCCAGCACAGCGACAGCCTCGAACTCCAGTTCGCCGGACGGATGCTCCACGCATCGCTGGACGCTCTCGCGGAGGTCCTTCGCGGCAAATTCGGCCATACAGGAGCCACATCGTCCGCCGTCTTCGACAGCTACGAGCGACACCACCGACACCTGCGGCGCGGGAAACCGGACACGGACGTACCCTAGACATGTGACCAATCAGTCACCTATTCTGGAGCTGTGGACGCCGTATTCAAGGCCCTTGCCGACGCCACCCGCCGCGATCTCCTGGATGAACTCTTCAGGAACGACGGGCAGACCCTCCACGCTCTTGAGGCCCGCTTCGAGATGACCCGCTACGGCGTAATGAAGCACCTCAAAGTTTTGGAGGACGCCGGCCTGGTGGTGACCCGCCGTCGGGGGCGCGAGAAACTCCATTTCCTGAATCCGGTACCCATCCGGCTGGTCCACGACCGCTGGGTGAGCAAATATGCCGAACCATGGGCCGCTGGCCTCAGCGACCTCAAAACCAGATTGGAAAGTCCCATGGAAAAGATCTTCGAAATCTATATCAAGACCACCCCGGAGCGGCTCTGGGAGGCCATCACGGACGGCGAGATCCGCAGCAAGTACCAGTTCGGGTCCGTCATCACCTCGGACTGGACGCCGGGATCCCGGTTCGAGATGGCACCCAAGGGCGGCGAACCCCTGGGCGAGGGCGAAAACCTGGAGGTTGACCCGCCCCGCCGGCTCGTCCAAAGCATGCGCGCGCTCTGGGGCGAGGACGTCAAGGCCGAAGGCACGTCCCGGATCACCTGGGAGATCGAACCGGTGGGCGATTCCTGCCGCCTGACCGTCACCCACGACCAGCTCCGCGAAGGCGCCAACGACCAGCTCTACGGCGGCTGGCCGATGATCCTCTCCGGCCTGAAGACCTGGCTGGAAACCGGTGAACTCCTCACCACCCCCGGCTCCCTGATGTACACCTGAGGCGGGCCGGCGAGCGCCGGCCGGACGCCGCCGTCGTCGTTGAATCCCCGGGCCTACGGGCGCCTCGACCGAGCACCTTGCCGCCCCTAAACCCCGGCTGTAGCCTGAAAAGCAGATGACGGGCCACGCCGCCCACCACCGGTTCCGGGAGGGCCGGGCGGGCTGTGCCCACAGGCTCAGACCCGCCACCGGGAACGGGGAGGCGCGATGTCTACACTCGCAGACGGCCGGGAAGCCTACGCCGCACGGCGCTGGCCGGACGCCGTCGGGCAGTACACCGCCGCCGACCAGGACGAGGAACTTCCCGCCGGCGATCTGGAACAGCTGGCCATCTCCGTCATCCTCACCGGCCGGGGCTCCGAGGGGGTGGACATCCTGGCCCGGGCGCACCTGAAGTACCTCGCCGACGGCGACTACCCCGCGGCCGCCCGCTGCGCCGTCTGGACCGGAATGAACCTCATCCTGCTGGGCGAACCGGCCCGCAGCGCCGGCTGGCTGGCCCGCGCCCGCCGGATCGTCGAGGACCTGCCCGAGCCCTGCCCCTTCGAGGGCCTGCTGTCCGTCCCTGTCGGGCTGGGCGCCCTCTACCAGGGCGACGGCGCCTCCGCCGCGGAAGCCTTCACCCGGACTGCCGAGCTGGGTCGGGCGCGCGGCGACGCTGACTCGGCGGCCCTCGGAACGCTGGGCCTTGGGCAGGCAAAGATCATGCTGGGCGAGTTAGACGACGGCCTGGCCCTGCTCGACGAAGCCATGGTGGCCGTCACCGTCGGGGAAATCTCCCCGATCCCCGCCGGGATCATCTACTGCGCGGTGATTGAAACCTGCCATCTGGCCTTCGATCTGCGCCGCGCCCACGAGTGGACGCGGGCGCTGGACCGGTGGTGCGACGCGCAGCAGAAGCTGGTGGCGTTCAGCGGCCAGTGCCAGATGCACCGGGCCGAGCTCTACCGGCTGCACGGCGCTTGGACCGAGGCGATCGACGCCGCCAAAACGGCGCAGGACCTCGCCTTCCGTGGCGACCGGATGGCCACCTACGGCGGCTTCTACCAACAGGCCGAAATCCACCGGCTCCGGGGCGACTTCGACGACGCCGAGGCCGCCTACCTGCACGCCCAGGACACCGGTTTCCCGGCGCAGCCCGGGCTGGCGCTCCTGCGCCTGGCCCAAGGCAGGCCGGACCAGGCCCAGTCCCTGCTCCGGCAGGCCATGGACGGCATCGACCCCGCCTACCGGCGCCTGATGCTCGCCGCCCGGGTGGAGATCGAACTGGCAGCAGGCGACGCACCGGCAGCACGGGCCGCCGTGGAGGAGCTGGACTCGCTGTGCGCCTCGATCGACATGCCCCTGCTGCACGCTCTCGCCGAGCAATCCCAAGCCGCTGTCCTGTTCCACGACGGCGACCCCGGGGCTGCCTTGGTCCCGCTACGCCGTGCATGGTCCCGCTGGCTCAGCCTCGACGCACCGTTCGAGGCGGCCCGTTGCCGCGCCCTCCTGGCCAGGGTGTGCGCCGCGCTCGGAGATGAGGAATCCGCCCGGCTGGAGCGCGAGGCGGCCCGGGTGGTCTTTTCCGAGCTGGGCGCCGCGCCGGCACTGGCGGAGCTTGAACTGGCGGGGCCTGAACTGGCGGAACCTGAGCAATCGGCGGCCGCAGCGGCGGACGCCCGGACAGCCCCGGCGCCCAGCACCGGGAACGGCCCTCATCACGCCGCCGATGCCGGGCCGCTCACCGCCCGCGAAACCGAGGTGGTCCGGCTCGTCTCCGCCGGACTGAGCAACCGCAACATCGCCGCCGAGCTGTTCATCAGCGAAAAAACGGTGGCCCGGCACCTGAGCAATATCTTCACCAAACTGGGGCTGACCTCCCGGGCCGCGGTCACGGCCTACGCCTACCAGCACGGACTCGCCCTGACCTCCCGCCCTGCATAAAAGTACCCATACCCGGGTTCTCCCCCGCCCCCAAGAAATGGGTGATTCGCCCGATTCGCCGCGACGCTGCGAAAAATAGCGTTAATGGCATGAACGTTTCAGTGCTCGCAGGAATGGTGTCCACCGGCCTCTTCGCGGTGAGCTACCTGCCCATGCTGCTCAAGGCCCTCCACACAAGGGATCTTGACTCCTACAGCCTCGGCTACCTCGCGCTGAGCAACGTCGCCAACGCAGTGCACTCCATCTACGTCTTCAGCCTCCCGCTGGGGCCGATCTGGCTGCTGCACTTCTTCTACGTCGTCGCCTCCGCGCTGCTGCTCATCTGGTACCTGCGGTTCCGGTCCGGACCCGCCGACCACTCGGCACCGCGGCAGGCACAGCGTTCATAACCACCCCACTGCAGATGCAACTCCAAAGGAGTCACCCACCATGAATACCACCCCAGCAGCTGACACCGCCGGCGCAGCCGGCACTGGCACAGGCGGCACTGGCAAAGTCGGCCCTGCCGCCGTCGACACCGTCATCATCGGCGCCGGTCAGTCCGGACTGGCGCTGGGCTACTACTTGGCGCAGCAGCGCCAGGACTTTGTCATTCTCGACGCCGGCACACGGGTTGGCGATGCGTGGCGGAGCCGCTGGGACTCGCTGCGGCTGTTCACCCCCGCCAAGTACAACGGCCTGCCCGGCCGGCCCTTCCCGGGCGACCCCCTGGCCTTCCCCACCAAGGACGAGCAGGCGGACTATCTAGAGGACTACGCTTCCCGGTTCCACCTGCCGGTCCGGCCCAACACGGCCGTCACCCGGCTGAGCCACGACGGGCAGCGGTTCCAGGTCACGGCCGGGACGCGGCGCTGGACGGCGGCGAACGTCGTCCTCGCCACCGGCGCCTGCCAGCTGCCCAAGACGCCGGGCTTTGCGGCGGACCTGCCGTCCGACGTCATGCAACTCCACTCCCGCCACTACAAGAACCCGACCCAGCTGAAGCCCGGCCCCGTCCTGGTGGTGGGGGTGGGCAACTCCGGAGCGGAGATCGCCCTGGAGACCAGCCGCACGCATGAAACCTGGCTGGCCGGCAAGCCGAGTGCCGAGCTCCCGTTCCGGCACGGCCGGGCCGCGGCGCGCTTTGTGTTCCCGGTGGTCCGCTTCGCCGGGCTGCATGTGCTGACCACCAACACGCCGGTCGGACGCAGGGCGCTGCCCAAGATTGCTGCCATGGCCAGGCCGCTGATCCGCACCAAGCTCGCGGACCTGCGCGCAGCCGGGGTCCACCTGGTGCCGCGGGTCACCGGAGTTGAGGACGGCGACGTCATGCTCGACGCCGGCCTACGCCTTCCGGTGGCAAACGTCATCTGGTGCACCGGCTTCACCGAGGCCTACCCCTGGCTGGACATCCCGGCGCTGCCCGTGAACTGGCGGGAGCAGCAGCACCGCGGGATCGTGGACGCCTTGCCGGGCCTGTACCTGCTGGGGAAGGAGCTCATCTTCGCAGAAGCCTCGGAAACCCTCCCGGGCGTGGGCCGGGACGCCAAATACCTGGCGAAGCAGCTCGCCGCCACCCGGGCTCCGCAGCACGCAGCGAAGGCGCAGACCGGGCTGGCGGCATAATGCAGTAATTCAGACAGTCGGCTGACCGCCCGATCCGCTTCCGTTCGCGTCCGCAGGGTGCCAGAGTTGAACTATGAACGAGGAAACCGGCGGACTGGTCCTGAACCTGGAATGCACCCTCGATGCTCCCCCGGAAGAAGTCTTCAGGATGCTGACGGAATCGACCGAACTGGCGAAGTGGTGGGGTCCGCAGGGCTTCACCATCCCGGCAGCCGAACTGAGCCTCACAGAAGGCGGCCGCTACCGGTTCCGCATGGCGCCGCCGGACGGCGAACCGTTCCATCTCGCCGGCGAGTTCCTGGAGATCGATCCGCCATGGCACCTGGTGTACACCTTCCTATGGGAGGAACCGACGCCGGACGACCGGGAAACCGTCGTCGACCTCTCGCTCGGGACTACCGGCGAAGCCACACGCCTGGCGCTCTCGCAGGGACCGTTCCTGACGGAAGAGCGGGTGGACCTGCACCGCAACGGATGGACCGAATCGTTCGAGAAATTGCAGGCGGTACTGAACAGCCGCACCTGAGACGGTCCCGCGCCCCTGCGATGTCCGGTTCCACCGCCCGCCAAGGCAGACTGGAACCATGACCGTTACAACCTTTGCGCTCATCCGCCACGGCCAGACCGACTGGAATGCGCAGCGCCGGCTGCAGGGATCCACCGACATTCCGCTGAACGACATCGGGCGTGACCAGGCGCGGGGCGCCGTCGAAGCCCTGGCCGGGCACGGGTGGGACACCATCGTGTCGTCACCGCTGAGCCGCGCCGCGGAAACCGCCGACCTGATCGCCGCCGGGCTCGGGCTCACCGTGGCCCGGCGCGTCCCGGACCTCGCCGAGCGCAGCTTCGGCCCCGCAGAGGGCCTGCAGCAGGGTCCCGAGCTCGATGCCCTGCGCACCCCCGGCGGTTTCCACGGCGCCGAAGGCGAGGACGAGGCAGCGGGCCGCGGTCTCGCCGCACTGGAAGCGCTGGCCGAGGAGCTCCGCGGCGGCCGCATCCTGGTGGTCACGCACGGCTCGCTCCTCCGGGTGAGCCTCAGCCGCGCGGTCGGACGCACCCTGCCGAGCGTCGACAACGCCGTGCTCAACCTGGCCCACCACCATCCCGCAGACGGCTGGAACCTCGAATACTTCAACGGCGAGCGGCTGACCGCCGCCGTCGGCTGACCACTTCCGTATTTCTCGTGCGTCCGCGGGAAAATCGTGGGACAGTTTTCGCCATGGCAGCTTTCAATCAGTCCGACGACCTCCATGGAGCAGAATTCGTCGACGTCAACCTGCACGGAGCCCGGTTCGTCCGGTCTGACCTGTCCGCCGCGGTGATGCGGGGGGTGGACGTGGGCGGGGCAGACATCGACGCACCGTGGCTGTTCGACGGCGGGAACGCCCTGCGCGTCAACGGCGTCGATGTGGCCCCCTTCGTCGAGGCCGAGCTCAACCGCCGTTTTCCCGGCCGCTCCGAGCGACGCGCGGGCGATCCGGACGGTCTTCGTAAGGCCTGGGCCACACTGGAGGGTACGTGGTCGGCGACGCTCGAGCGCGCGGCGGCGATGCCGGCCGGCACTGTCGATATCTCGGTGGATGGTGAGTGGTCATTCGCCCAGACGCTCCGTCATCTGGTCATGGCCACCGATACATGGCTGGGCCGGGCCATTCTGGAGATCGAGCAGCCGTATCACCCCGCAGGTCAGCCAAACTTTGAGTACGAGCCTGACGGTTACGACATGTCAGTCTTCTCGACGCCGGCACCGTCGTATGCGGAAGTGCTCGAGGTCCGGGCAGGCCGGGTAGCCATGGTGCGCGACTTCCTCGCCGCTGCAACCCCGGCTGACCTGGCCAAGGTGCGCAAAAATCCCTGGGGCCCCGACCATGCGGTGACCATCCTGTCGTGCCTGCACACAATTCTTAACGAGGAGTGGGAGCACCACCGCTACGCCGTGCGTGATCTGGAGGCGATCGAGGCGGGTCTCGAGGATTAGAACGTGAAGCCCGACGGCGGCGGTTCCGGCCGCCGTCGTGCTTCGGTTTTACTCAGGCCATAGCCATGGCGCCGATCTGCTGCATGAGCTTCATGTTGTCCGTGGTGCCCCAGTGCTCGGCCACCTTCCCGTCCTCGACACGGATGATGTCCGTGCAGTCGAACTCCACGCTCTTGCCGGTGGCCGGGATGCCGGCCAGCTCGCCACGGTGGGTGCCCGTTAGGATCACGTGGCACGCCTCCATATTTCCGGCGCTCAGCGAGGGCGCGATCTCCTTGACCTTGATGTCAGGGAACGCCGACCGCATTGTGTTGACGAAGAATTTCACGCCGTCCCTGCCGGCCGGTTGCCCCGGGAAGCCCTCTTCGTGATCGACATAGCTGTCCGTCGCCAGCTCATCGACCAGGGCGACGTTTCCGCTCTCCATGACATCCTTGTAAAACCGCTCTATCAGTCCAATACCTTCCGACATTTCCGACTCCTTATAGGCGAGAGACCGAATTGGATCCCCAGCGCCTTGTCCGGGCACACCACACGACCCCACGCCGCCAAACCGCCATTTCCCAGCGGTCGGCGCCGCGTGGAGCGCCGAGAGAGACTGTAAAAAGTGATGTTAAACGGGCGGAACGCTCCGTTAAGGCCGAACTTATTCCGGCGGTTTGGGTGTGTCAAGATGCCGTGGCTACCGCGTTTGCAGCGGTCCCGGCCTACCCCCGGCGACGAAATGTTCACCCGGGATCCAGTTCTCCGAACGACGCCGTCCACCTCGCCTCCCTAGGGTGGTCGGGTCGCCGGCGGAGCGCCGGCAACCGTCACCCAGGAGGAACCATCACCATGCGCACAGTCCTGACTGCCGCGGCCGCCGCCGCGCTCATCGCCTCTCTGGCGAGCCCCGCCGTCGCCGCTTCACACCCCGAAGCTGGCTCAGCGCCGTCGTCGAACGCTGCCGGAACCGCTGCCGCCGAGGCACCAGCCGGCGTCAAGACCAACCAGAGCAACGGGTCCTTTGACCTGCAGTCGCACCGGGGAGGCCGCGGCGAGTGGACCGAGGAATCCCTGGCCGCCTTCGCCAACTCGCTGAAACTCGGCGTGACCACGCTGGAGCTCGACACCCACCTGACCGCCGACGGGAAGGTCATCGTCTGGCACGACGACACGATCCAGGCCGACAAGTGCCAGGACACCGCGCCGGTCACTCCGGGCGACGCCGCTTTCCCGTATGTCGGTGACCGGGTTGCCGAGCTGTCGCTTGCCCAGATCAAGACGCTGGACTGCGGCTTCACCCAGCTCAAGGGCTACCCGGAGCAGGACGTGATCGAGGGCAACCGGATCGCCGAGCTCCAGGACGTGTTCCAGCTGGTGCGCGACGCCGGCGCCAAGAAGGTGCGCTTCAACATCGAGACGAAGGTGGAGGACGGGATGTCCGGCGGCGAGGGCATGGTGGCGCTGACCACGGCCGTGGTCGCGGAGATCCGGGCGTCCGGCATGGCGGATCGCACCACCGTGCAGTCGTTCGACTGGTCATCGTTGAACCTGACCCAAGAGATCGCCCCGGAGCTGCCGCTCGTGGCCCTGTCCAGCGGCGATGCCTGGCTCGAGGTCGGCCAGCCCGGCGCCAGCGCCAACCTCGGCGGCATCGACATCGATACCTACGGCGGATCCCTTGCCAAAGCCGCGGCCGCCCAGGGCTACGACGCCGTCTCCCCCGCCTTCCGCTCCGTCACCCCCGGGATGATCACTGAGGCGCACGAGCTTGGCCTGCCGGTGGTCCCCTGGACCGTCAACACCACAGCGGACATGACACGGCTGATGGACCTCGGTGTGGACGGCATCATCACCGACTACCCCACCCGCCTGCGCACCGTCATGGAAGAACGCGGACTGAAGCTTCCGAAAGCCTACGAGCTCAAGGGCTGATCCCTGCCTCCGGGCGCCGCGTCCTTGACGCTGGTGTCCACGCTGGAACCGGCTCCCTCCTTGAAGGTGGGGGCCGGTTTCGTTGCCGTCCGCAGCAAGGCTTCGCGTGGCGGATCGACGCCAGCCTCCGGCCTACGTGCGCTGAGCGATGTTGAGAATGTTGCCCTCGCTGTCCAGGAACCAGGCGGACCTGCCCCAGTCAGCGGTGGCAACGCCGTTCTCCGTCTTCAGACCGGGAAAATCGTAGTCTTCAAAGACGACGCCACGGCCCCGCAGTTCCTCCATCTCGCGGTCGAGGTTGTCCGTTTCCCAGCCCATCTGGGTGTTCTTGGCTGAACCAGCGTTGTCGGTCTGATAAATGAGGAAGCCCGTTCCGTTGCCGCAGCGGTACATCACGCTGCCCTCTTCCATGGACTCGGAGGGTTCGATGCCCAGCTTGTCCCGGTAGAAATCCTTGGCCCGGTTGATGTCCTTCGCGGGGAGGACAGCCATGATGTTTGAATCCTTCAGCATGATGATCTCCTTGTGTGCATTAATGTGTCGCAGCGATGGCGATGCTCTCCCCCCGCTTTCGGTCCCCGAACGTCCCTGCCCGGACCCGTGACCGCCCGTCGCGCCGAGTTCCGGGGCAGCCACCTGGGACTCTATGGTGCCGCCCCAGCCATCATCGGCGCGAGGGTCCCCGAAGCTTATGTGGACATTATGGACCGACTTGGGCCTGCGGAAACAGAGGATCAGAAACGCTGGCGAAAGACGGCAACAAGGGGACGACGGCGGCAGCCACACCGGGGCATCAGGCGCCCCAGGACGCCGTGACTAGCGCCGTTCCCGCCAGAGCAGCGACACCGCCAGCACCACGCCTCCGAGCCCCAGCATCACCGTGACCACGAGCCCCCAGTTGGCCTGGTTCACGCCCGTGCCGTAGAAGATCCCGATCAGGACCGTCGCCATGATCGCCCCGAGGTACCGGCAGGTCTGGAAAATCCCGGCGGCCACACCGCGCTCCTCCGGCCGGGTGGAAAGGTACATGCCCTGGTTGTAGGCGATGCTGGCCACCCCGTACGGCACACCCAGCAGTGCGGTGAGCGCAATGACCAGCGGGATGGCGAACGAGGCGGTCAGCAGCCACATCGCCGCGGACGCCACCATGAGCATGACGACGCCGGTGACCAGCACGCGTTTGACCCCGAACCGGTCCATCGCGCGGACGGCCACCGGCGTCGACACCACCGAAACCGCGGCCAGCGGCAGCACCAGGAGTCCGACCACGCGGGGATCATAGCCGCCGGCTTCCTGCAGCAGCTGCGGCAGGCCGAAGAACGCGAAGTAGTAGACGCAGCTGAAAAGGGCGAAGCCCAGATAGACCAGCAGCAGCGGCCGGTTCCTGCCCAGCAGCCGCAGGTCCAGGAACGGCGGGCTGAAGCGCAGCTCGCGCCACACGAAGAGGACGGCCAGCAGTGTGCCTGCGCCGAGCAGCCACCAGCGGTAGCCCGGCAGGACGTTGAGCAGCGCCATCATCACCAGGACCATGGAGCCGATGAAGGCCAGGATGCCCGGAATGTCCGAGTCCCGCAGCAGTTCCGACGCCGAACCGCGTTCCCGGGCACCGTCCGCAGGGGCGAAACGGCGGACCAGGATGATGGCAGCCAGGGCCAGCGGAACGTTCAACACAAACAGCGCCTGCCAGCCGACGAAACCCACCAGCAGCCCGCCCACCACCGGCCCGACGGCGGCCGCGGACGTGTTGGCCATCTGGATCCGGCCCAGCGGCCGGCTGGACTTCACGTTCGCCTGCTTTGCCAGGGCCCCGACCATCACGACGGCGCACGGGTACGCGGCCGCCGTGCCGAGGGCCATGACGGCACGGGCCACGCAAAGCACCGCGAAGTTAGGCGCAAACGGAGCCACCGCGCAGGTCACGGCCACCAGGACCATGCCCAGCTCAAACAGTCGCCGCGGTCCGAACCGGTCCGCCAGCCGGCCCATGAGCGGCTGTCCCGCCGCGGAGGTGAGGTAGAAGGAGGTGATCACCCACGTGACGGTGGCGACGTCGAGCCCGAAATCCTCACGCAGCACCACCAGCGCGACGGCGATCATCGAAGAGTTCAGCGGGTTCAGCGCCGTGCCCAGGCTGAGTCCTGCGACGGCCAGGCCCGTCCGGGGAGAGTTGCTCACGGCAACAGTCTGTCCCAGACTGCCTGCCAATATCGAACCCACCGACACAGTCCGCGGCGCCGGGCCGGCTGCTACCTCACGGCCTGCGGGCGACGATGTCGTAAATGTGCCAGTGCTTCGGCCCCCGGAAGGACTGCCCGTCGTCGTCGTACACCTCGAACTTCAGGATCTGCAGGCCATCAAAGAGCCGCCGTGCCGCGTCTTCCGTGTGGAAATTCCATTCCGGGACGTCGGCCCAAGTGTCCCGGTCACCGAACAAGTTGACGGCCACGACGCCGCCGGGCCCGAGGGCGCCCAGCATCACGGTCCAGAACGTCCCGAAGTGATCCGGGTGGATGAACGGCAGTGAATAGCCGGCGAAGATGAGGTCCGCCGGCGGAAGGGCGCGGAGTTCCTGGAAGGTCCGCACGTCGATACTGAGCCGGCCGTCCGCGTCCGCCGGGACGATCGCCAGCAGCCGGTCCCGGGTGTCCGGAAGGGAGTCGACGGCGTGGACCCGCCAGCCGTCCCGCAGCAGGGCCAGCGTTTCCTTGCCCGCGCCGCACCCCAGATCTATGGCCTGGCGGCCGCCGCCCGGACCGGCGAGCGCCATGGCGTCCAGGCAGAGGGAGCGCACGGGACGGGTTGCCTGGGCCGCGTTGTAGTCAGCCCAGACCTTGGTGCCCGCGAGGCTGTCCACAGGTTCATTTTTCCACTCGGGCGGCGGCGAAGCCACAGGTCCCGGTTGGGCCCCAGCCCGACCCCGCACGGTCAGATGTCCATGTCAGAGAACCTTGGAAAGAAAGGCCTTGGTCCGGTCGTGCTGCGGATCGCTCAGGATCTGCCGGGGTGGGCCGGCCTCCACCACCACGCCTTCGTCCATGAACACCAGTGTGTCCGCCACTTCGCGGGCGAACCCCATCTCGTGGGTCACCACGATCATGGTCATACCGCTCTTCGCCAATTCCTTCATGACGTCGAGCACCTCGCCCACCAGTTCCGGGTCCAGGGCACTCGTCGGCTCATCAAAGAGCATCAGCTTCGGGTCCATGGCCAGAGCACGGGCGATAGCCACACGCTGCTGCTGACCGCCCGACAGGTGTGCCGGATAAGCATCCCCCTTGTCCGCCAGGCCCACACGCTCCAGCAGCTCCATGGCCCGGGCCGTGGCTTTGGCCTTGGAAAGACCCTTCACCCGCATGGGGGCCAGGATGATGTTTTCCACGGCGGTCAGGTGCGGAAAGAGGTTGAACCGCTGGAAGACCATCCCGATCTCCTGGCGCTGGAAGGCTGCTTCCTTGAGCTTCAGCTCGTAGAGCTTGTCCCCCTTTTGACGGTAGCCAACCAGCTGTCCGTCGACCGAAAGGCGGCCGCCATCAACCCGTTCCAGGTGGTTGATGCACCGCAGGAACGTCGATTTACCGGAACCGCTGGGCCCCACAATGCAGAGCACCTCCCCGGCGTCGACCTCGAGGCTGATCCCGCGCAACACCTTATTGGTGCCGAAATTCTTGGAAACCCGTTCCGCAAGCACCATCGGCGCGTCCGTCATCCTTTTCCTCCAAAGTCTGTGCCGAGCGGTGGGGCGGGCGTACCGGGGACCGCCGTCGGCGCAGGTGCCGGCGTCGCCGGCTCCTTGCCCGTCTTGAGCCTCCCGGTTCCGCGCGAGAACCGCTTTTCAATGAAATGCTGCCCAACCATCAGGACGGAGGTGAAAAGCAGGTACCAGAGCGAAGCCACGATCAGCAGTGGCACCGGAGTGAACGTCACGGCGGAAATACCGCGGGACACCCCGTAAAGGTCAATGCTCAACGGGATCGCGGCCACCAGCGAGGTGGTCTTGAGCATCGAGATCACCTCGTTGCCGGTAGGCGGAATGATGATTTTCATCGCCTGCGGAACCACGACGTACCGCATAGTCTGTCCCCATGACATCGCCAGCGCCGTCGAGGCCTCTTCCTGACCCTCATCGACTGAGAGCAGGCCGGCCCGCACGATCTCGGACATGTAGGCAGCCTCGTTGAGTGCCAGCCCGATCACGGCGGTAATGAAGAGGTTGGTGAACACTTCATTCGGGACTGTGACCCACGGCTCCATGAACGGAATGCCCAGCGTGAACACGGGATAAATCAAGGACACAATGCCCCAGAAAACCAGCTGCACGTAGACCGGGGTTCCCCGGAAGATCCAGATGTACAGCCAGGCGATGCTCTTCAAAACCGGGTTCGGCGAAAGCCGCATGATGGCCAGCAGCAGTCCGATGACGATCGCGCCTATCATCGCGTAGATCGTCAGCCATAACGTCACCCACGCAGCCTGGCTGATCCGGCGATCAAAGATGTACTTGCCCACGTCCGACCAGCCATAGTCGGAGCGCTGGGCCGCATCCAGCACAAAGACCGCCAGCCCAAGGACGAGGAGCACCGCCACCACGTTCCGCCACGGGTGCCTCAGCGGGATTGCGACGATCGCCTCTGGCGGCGCGTCGTCCGCGTCCCGTCCCCTGCCAGCACGCGGTTTCCGGCCGGACTCCCGGTTGCCCCCGGGTTCCGCCTCAATCATCCGGTCCGATTCCGGCTCGCTCATCTGCTATCACCCTTTGGCTGCCACGTTGAGGTCGGCCGTCTTAACTCCGCCGGCTTCCACGCCCCACTTTGACAGGATCTTGTTGTAGGTGCCGTCGTCGATCAACGACTGGAGAGCCTTCTGGAGGACGGGCGTAAATTCGCTGCCCTTGGCCACGGGGATGCCGTAGGGTGCCACTTCGAAGGCGTCGCCGGCGGTCTGCAACTTCTCCTTGGTCTTGGAGATCGCGTAGAGGGTAACGGGCGAATCGGCGCTCATCGCGTCCACCTGGCCGACTACCAAAGCGTTGGTGGCCTGGTCCTGGGCGTCGTACTTGAAGATGGTGATGGCGGGTTTGCCGGCGTCGGTGCAGGCCTTCGACTTTGCGGGTACCTCGTGGGTGTCCTCATAGGTGGTTGCCTGGACGGCGACCTTGAGTCCGCAGGCGTTGTTGGGGTCCACCGTTTTTCCCTTGGGGGCGGCCCACTGGATCCCGGCGGAGTAGTAGTTGACGAAATCGACCTGCTTTTCGCGTTCCAGGGTGTCTGTGAAGGAGGACATGCCCATGTCATCCTTTCCTGCCTTCACCGCCGGAAGGATGTTGTCGAACGTGCCGATGTCGAAGTTGACCTTCAAACCCATGACTTGGCCCAGGGCGTTGGTGAGGTCCACAGACCAACCGGCCGGCGCACCGTTGTCGTCCTTGAACTCGTTGGGCGGGTAGTTGTTCGCCATGCCGACGTTCAGTACGCCGGCGCTCTTTATTTTCTCCGGGAGCATCGAGGCAATGGAGTCATTCTTTTTCACCTCGATGGCGTCCGCGGTTCCGGATGCCCCGCCGGTGGCGGCCGGTTCGCTGTTGTTGACGCAGCCGGAGAGCGCGAGCGCTGTAGCGATGGTGAGGACGGGGAGAACGTATCGGGTGCGCATGGTTTCCTTAGTTGTTCAGAGAATCACTAGGTTCCCGCAAGTCTGCGGGAGGAGGGCACTGCGTGCCTGCAAGCTCAGAACTCGCTAATGCGTGTTGCGCCGACGGTGCGTACAACTAAGCCACGGCGTGCGCCGCCGTCCGGCGCCCCCACGCGAGTTCGCGGAGCCGGATCAGGTCCAGCGCCGGCTGGGCGGGCGGGACGCCCGGACGCTTCCGGGGAACGATGACGCGCAGGGCGGCGGGTTCGATGGTGCACCGCACCGGGGTGGCAAGCATCAGCGCCTCCCCGTCCACGCCGACCGGGATCTCGGGCACATCGGCGTCGACCATCACCTCCACCGCGGTGCGCTGGATCAGGCCGCGCTTGGTCGCCCGGCGCAGCAGCCCGACGGCTTCACGGGTGCTGGAGGCGGAGAGCGCCACGGCACCGAGCACGCCGCGGTCGAGCCGGGTGCGGCGGCCCAGGCCCGCGAGGTCGTGGCTGCCGTACGGGCCGTTGCTCACCAGCACCGCCTGGGGCCCGTCCACAGTGGTGCCGTCGATTTTGGCGTGCAACCGCGCGCCCTTGGCGCCCTTGATGAGGTCCGGAAGCATCTGCAGCACGGTACCGGTCTTGTCGTCGCGGTACTCCGGGCTTTGCACTACCTCGGCGTAGACCCCGAAGGAGGAATTGTTGACGAAGGTGCGCCCGTTGATCTTGCCGAGGTCGACGTGCAACTCCACGCCGTCGCGGAGGGCATCCAGGCAGCCCGTGGGGTCTTCGCGGTCCAAGCCGAGGTCCAGCGCGAAATGGTTGCGGGTGCCAGCGCTGATCACCAGGAAGGGGAGGTTGTGCTCGGCCGCGATGCCGGCCACCAGGGCCTGGGTTCCGTCACCACCGGCGACGCCGAGCAGATCGGCGCCTCGTTCCACCGCGTCCCGGGCCAGCACCGCGACGTCCACCTGCCCCGGTCCCTCGAGGAGCGCCACCTCGGCACCCAGCTCCTCTGCCTTGCGCTGCAGATCGAACTTCACCACCTTGCCCCCGCCGGACCGCGGGTTCATCACCACAAAGGGGTGCTGCCATGCGGGGGCGGGGTACTCGGTCATTTTCGACCCCTCCCGGCGCTCCCGAAGGGCAGCGCGGGCACACACCACCGCCACGAACACTAGCCCGACGGAGATCAAGACCTCCAACAGCAGGCCCGCCTGGACGTACAGGAAAACGACCACCAGCGGGGCCAGCACCGCCAGCGCCAAGGCACACCAGCGCAGAAAACCGCGGCTGATGAGGAACCAATAGATGCCGGCCACCGTCACCACAACGCCGCCGGCACCGGTCAGGAGCAGGGCAACAGTGCCCGCCACGCCTGCCGCCACCAGCGGAACCACCGCCGCGCAGAACAGCGCGACATACGCGGCCCTCGCCCACCACCGCCGGGTCTGCGGGACGTCTTCGAAAGGAATGACAGTCATATCCTGCTCCTTGCGGTTTTCCGGCCCCGGCCGAGCGCCTCGCTGGCTGATCGCGTCGCCCGGTCCCGGCTGCGGCTGTGCCGTCAGGTTTTGATTTTCGCGACGGTCATCAGGATCGCCGAGTCCTCTTCCGCTTCCAGGCTGTGCAGCCCGTCCGGCACGATCAGCAGGTCCCCGGCCTTGCCCTGCCAGGATTCCTTGCCCGCACGCAGCCGGACGCAGCCGCGGAGGACGAACACGGTGGCTTCGCCCGGATTCTGGTGCTCGCTCAGCTGCGTCCCCGCCCGGAACGCCATCACCGTTTGCCGGAGGGTCTTCTCATGCCCGCCAAACGCAGTGTCAGCAGCACGTCCGCTGGGTGCCGCCACCGCAGCCGCAATCTGCTGCCGCGCGAGGGCATCCAGCGATATCTTCTGCATGGGGACACCCTACTCAGAAACAGGCTCCCTGCCGAGGGTCCTTTGCCCCGTTCTGGCCGGGCCGGATGGCATACCTTGGTAGCTGCTCCGGCACGGCCTACCCTGAAATCAACGGCCGGTGGCGCGCCCTGCCTCAACCCCTAATACACCACCCGGAAATTGCTGAAGGCTCCCGTGGCCCGGGAGATCGACTCATCCACGTTGTCCACCCGTCCCGGCGCGTCCGGCGAGCGCAGCCAGCGCCGGAATTCCAGCACCACTGACTGGGGCCCCTCCGCCGCGATGCCGACTGTGCCGTCGGCATTGTTCCTGACCGTGCCGGTCAGCCCCAGCTCCTCGGCCTTGCGCACGGTCCAGTAGCGGAAGCCGACTGCCTGCACCACACCGTCCACCCGCGCCGTCAGCCGGACCCACTCACCGGAATCGCCCTTCGGAAACTCAGCCATGCCCCAATCTAACGCCCCGCACGGAGACCACCGCCAGAGGACTGTCGCACCTTCCACATAGGGACCTTCGCCCCTTACCTTCCGCAGAGCAGAGTAGGAATGATGGTCAAGTGCTGCGGGGACGTGTCGAGAAAATGGCATGGCACATGGACGTGTCTTAACCTCCCGCCGCGCTGCATTGCCGAGAGGACAAAGACGATGGCAGGACAATTCGAAATCTTCACGGACGCTGAGGCGAACGTCCGTTTCCGGCTCCTCGGCGCCGACGGAACGGTCTTGGCGATCTCCAAGGCCTTCGAGGACAAGCGGGCCGCCGCGGAGGGCATCACGGCAGTCCGCGAGTGCGCCGGCACCGGCCTGATCAAGGAAGCCCGGTCCAACGCCTGGGGCGGCACAGGCACCACCCGGGCGGGCCTGCCGAAACCGGCGCACCGCCGGCACCGGCATATCCCCGCCGTCTAAGCGGCGAAGCAGCAACCTTCCGGGCGGCCGCGCCCGGCGTAATCGGTAGCAGCAACGCGAGCAAGTGCTGCCTGCCGGCGTCGAACGCCCCTGCCGCGGTTGCTGAAAGGCATGATGACTCCTGACGCATATGTGCACACTCGTGCACATATGCATCTATGATGGCTGAATGCTCTCAGTTCTCAAAAACGGTACCTACCTGCGGTTGTTCGCCGCGCAGGTTGTGGCACTGATCGGCACCGGTCTGTTGACCGTGGCGCTGGGCCTGCTCGCGTTTGATCTGGCGGGAAGCGACGCCGGGGCAGTGCTGGGCACGGCGCTGCTGATCAAGATGCTGGCCTATGTGGGCTTCGCCCCGGTGGTCAATGCCCTGGTGGCCAGGTTGCCGAAGAAGCCGGTGCTGATCGGTGCGGATCTGGTGCGCGCGGCGATGGCTCTGTGCCTGCCGTTCATCACGGAGGCCTGGCAGATTTACGCGGTCATTTTCCTGCTGCAGTCGGCCTCGGCAACGTTCACACCGGCGTTCCAGTCACTCATCCCGACGGTGCTGAAAGATGAACGGGACTACACCCGTGCGCTGTCCCTGTCCCGGCTGGCGTATGACATGGAAGCGCTGGTCAGCCCGGCCGCGGCCGCTCTGCTGCTGACCGTTCTGAGTTACAACAACCTGTTCCTGGGCACGGTGGCCGGGTTCCTGTTCTCCGCCTTCATGGTTGTGATCACCGCGCTGCCCCGCGTCGAGGCACTGGACGGGCCCGTGATGTCCGTATGGCACCGGACCACCCTCGGGGCCCGCATCTTCTGGCGCAACCGGCGCCTGCGGTCCCTGCTGGCGCTGAACCTGGTGGTCGCGGCACCAACGGCCCTGGTGCTGGTCAACACCGTGGTCTACGTCCGCGATGTCCTGCGCCGCCCGGACACCGATCTGGCCCTGGCCCTGGCCTGCTTCGGTATCGGCTCCATGCTGGTGGCGGTGTTCGCGCCCCGGGCTTTGGAGCGGTTCGGGGACAGGGCAGTGATGCTGACCGGCGCCGTCGTGATTCCGGTGGCCCTCGGCGGTGCCACTGCGCCCATGTTCCTGGCCCCGCCCGGCACCGGGTGGTGGCTGCTCCTGGGGCTGTGGTTCGTGCTGGGGGCGGGGAACTCGACCATCCTGACGCCGTCCGCCCGGCTGCTGCGCGACGCGTCAACCGAGGCCACCCGGCCGTACGTATTCACGGCCCAGTTCTCCCTCTCCCACGCCTGCTACATCGTCGCCTACCCGCTGGCCGGGTGGGTGGGCGCCGCCGCAGGGCTGGGCTGGGCAGCACTGTTACTGACAATCCTTGCGATACTGGGCAGTGCAGGAGCTTTCCTGTCCTGGCCCGGACAACGCACCCGGGGAGCAGGAACCCGCGAGGAGGACACCGTTGAGCAGCCAGCCGAACGTACCGCCGCGCGCTCCTGAGGAACCCTCGCTCGTCCACGCGGTAGCGCCCGGAGCGGAACTGCTGGAGACCGCCGCCGGAACTCTGCGGATGCTGGCCGAACCAACCCGCCTGCACCTGCTCTGGCAGCTCGCCCAGGGCCCAAAGTCGGTCACCGAACTGACGACGGCGGCCCAGGCGCCCCGCACGGTGGTCAGCCAGCATCTGGCCAAGCTCAGGCTCAGCGGCATCGTGGACACCCGCAAGGACGGCCGGCGCGTCATCTACTCCCTGCATGACGGCCACCTCATCCGGCTCATCCAGGAAACCATCAATCACGCCGACCACAAGATCACCGGCGAACCCGTCCACGACTGACGAGTCCCCAGACGGCGGCCCTCTACGGCGATTTCTACCGGGAGTCCCCCGACGGTGTGGCGCTGCCGGTCGGCGCATCGGCCGGGCGCAGGGACGTGATCATCTTCCGGATGTCCTGGTACTCCGGCGTCGACGCGTACAGCTTGGCCTTCTCCAGATACGGCCGCTTGGGGTCGCCGGGCGTTGTGTTGTTCTCCGGGTTGTACGTCCCGCCGAAGAACGCGCCGCTCGGCGGCCACAGAAACAGGTGGAACATGGGGCACGCCAGCTCGCCGGGCTCCTCGGGGACCAAGGTGATGCCGTACGCCGCGATGGTGGATTGTGTGGATACAGGATCCGGGTCGTCGCCCCGGGACTCGAAGACGTAGCGGGGCACCCCGCCGTCGGCGCCCCCGCCCTCGGCGAGGGCCACCATCGGCTCCGAATCGTAGACCTCGTACGGGGTCTTCCCGACACATTCCGCGCCGGTGACAATGTTGGTCCGCAGGCCGGCCATCGATTTCCCCTCAGCGTTCAGCACGTCCACGAACTCTCCGCCGAGCGCCCCGCCGGGGTCTTTGACCGTCCAGCCCGCGGGGTAGTCGAACGACAGTCCCGCGTCCGTCGTCGTAAACGTCTTCCAGCCCGACGACGGCGTCCCCTCCTCGGACGGCGACCCGGCCGGCGTCGTGGGTGACGGTGTTGCGGCGCTGCTCTGGGCCTGGCTCGTGGGAGGAGCCGGCTCCGGCACCAGGCCGCAGGACGCCAGCAACAGGACCACCCCGATGGCGGCGCCAACAGTGGCGCCCAGGGTGGCGCCGGGCGATCCGGCCGGCTTCCGCACGTCCCTACTTTCCGGCCGGCCGCAGTGAAGTGATGGCCTGCTTGACGTCTTTGTACTCGGTGGTGTCCATATATACCTCGGGGGTGTCCACATTCTTGGGAGCCCCCGGGGTGGTGTCGAACGGGTCATAGATGCCGCTGAACATGGCACGGTTGGGCGGCCAGGTGAAGTAGTGGGAGATGGGGCAGGCCGTGTCCCCGGCGGGTTCCGGCTCGGAGGTGATCCCGTAGGCCAGAGTAAGGGACTTCGACGGATCCTTCGATGTCGGGTCAGTCCGCCCCTCGTACACGAACCTGGGGGTCGTTCCGTCCTGTGCCAGCGCCGGGACGGGCTCGGTGTCGTACACCATGAACGGGAACTTCTCCGGGCACTCGGCGCCCGAGACCATGCCGGTCCGCAGGGTGGCCATCGTCTTGCCGTAGTCACTCACCAAGGCCACAAACACACCACCTTCGGCAGGCGGCCCGGCCGGGTCCACGATGGTCCACGCCTCCGGGTAGTCGAATGCGAGCGTACCGTCCGACGTCGTGAAGGTCTTCCATCCCGCCGGGACCGTGACGGGAGGTGAGGTGGCCGCCGATGGCGGGGCGCTCGCCGTGGCGCTGGTGGCCGGCGGGCTGGTGGACGGGGCCGCCGACGGTGTCCCGCATCCCGCGAGGACGGCCGCCGCGCAAACAGCGGAAATGACTGTGGCCAACGATGCGGCTGGGCGCATGACACCCTCCCCCTGGGAATATTCAGTGATTGGACCATTCTGGGGGCTTTCGGCGAGGAAACTAGGGCCTTTGGACCCTTGGTGTCCCCCTGTGCAGGCTCCGCGGCCGCGGAGTCCCCGGCCGTGATGCTTCCCACGTTGAGTGCCTCCTGATTTCAGTTGGCCGCGGAAGCTTGCTAGAGCTTAAGTAATGCAAGACGCCCTCGATCCCGCCATGCCCTTCCTGGTTCCCATCCTCGCGGTCGCGCTCGCCGTGGCCGGCGGCCTCCTCGCCTCCTGGCTGGTGCGCCGGGTGGTGCTCCGGCTCAACCGCAAGCAGGAAGCCCTCCGCGAGACATCCCGGATAGCCCGGCTGCCGCTGCGCCTGGCCCTCTGCCTGATCGGCATCCGGATCGCCCTCGGGCTGACCACCGAGGACGCCGAATGGCGCCGCAACGTGGACCACGCGCTGCAGATCGCACTCATCGGCTCGCTCGCCTGGCTGGCCATCGCCGTGCTGCTCATCATCGAAACCATGGTGCTCGCCCGCTACCGGGTGGACGTGGCGGACAACCGCCGGGCCCGCAGGCTCCGCACGCAGGTGATCCTGGCCCGGCGGATCGGCGTCGCCCTGATCGCCATCGTGGCGCTCGGCATCGCGATGCTGACGTTCCCCGCGATCCAGGCCCTCGGCGCCGGGCTGCTGGCCTCCGCCGGCGTGATCTCGATTGTGGCGGGCCTGGCCGCGCAGACCTCCCTGGTGAACGTTTTCGCCGGCATCCAGCTCGCCTTCACGGATGCGATCCGCGTGGACGACGTGGTGGTGGTGCAGAAGGAATGGGGCCGGATCGAGGAGATCACCCTGACCTACGTGGTGGTCCACATCTGGGACGACCGGCGGATGATCCTGCCCTCCACGTACTTCACCACCACCCCCTTCGAGAACTGGACCCGGCGGCAGTCCGAGGTCATGGGCACCGTGGAGTTCGACCTCGACTGGCGCGCCCCGGTCGAAGACATGCGCGCCGAGCTCAAGCGGGTCCTGGCGACCACCGAACTCTGGGACGAGCGCGTGGGCATCCTGCAGATCACCGACGCGACCGCCGGCTTTGTCCGGGTACGGATCCTGGTCAGCGCCGCCGACAGTGCCCAGCTCTTTGACCTGCGCTGCCTCATCCGCGAGGAACTGGTGCTGTTCCTGCAGCAGGAACACCCGACGGCGCTCCCCCACGTCCGGCTCGAATCGCTCGGTGCCGCGGCGCCGAGGGCCGGGACGACCGGGGCCTCCGATGCGGCTGGTCCGGCCCGTACTTCCGGTACTTCCGCGGCGAAGCGGCCCGGCAAGCTCTCCGCCGCGGACGAGCCCGGCCGGCACCCGGCCGATCCGCACGACTCCCAGCTGTTCACGGGCTCCATCGAGGCGATCCAGCGTTCCAAGGCGTTCACCGGCCCCGGCGAGGAAGTGTTCGAGGACCGGGACAAGAGCATCGCCGCCCAGACCTGAGGCGCTGCGGGCGGCAGGCCGCCGTCGTCCGGCACTGCCCGGCGCCGCCCGGCGCCGTCCACATAGCGCCGAAGGGGTCTTCCCTGCCTGCGGGAACTGGTCAATAATCAGACGTTGGTGAGTCAGCGCCGGTGCTGACCGCCGACCCTGCTGGACCAGCTGAGGAGACCCGATGACGGTAGAACAGCCCACTGACGAATCCGTTGAGGCTCCTGCCCGCGATTGGTTCCAGAGCGCCGTCGTCTATCAGATCTATCCGCGCAGTTTCGCCGATTCCAACGGGGACGGCATCGGGGACCTGCGCGGCATCATCAGCAAGCTCGACTACCTGCACCGGCTGGGCGTCGACGTCGTGTGGCTGTCCCCGATCTACACGTCCCCGCAGGACGACAACGGCTACGACATCAGCGACTACCGCAACGTGGACCCGATTTTCGGCACCCTCGAGGAGTTGCGGGAACTGACGGACGGGCTGCACGCCCGGGGCATGAAGCTGGTCATGGACCTGGTGGTCAACCACACCTCGGACGAGCATCCCTGGTTCATCGAATCACGGTCCTCGAAGGACAACCCCAAGCGGGACTGGTACTGGTGGCGGCCGCCGCGCGAGGATGCCGGCGACGCCGCCGGGGGCCCGGGTGCGGCGCCGAACAACTGGGGTTCGGCGTTCTCCGGCCCGGCGTGGGAGTTCGACCAGGCCACCGGCGAGTACTACCTCCACATCTTTTCCAGGAAGCAGCCGGACCTGAACTGGGAAAACCCCCTGGTCCGGGCGGCGGTCTACGAGATGATGAACTGGTGGCTGGACCGGGGCGTGGACGGCTTCCGGATGGACGTCATCAATTTCATCTCCAAGGACACTGCCCTGCCGGACGGGCCCATCGCTGCCGGCAAGCTCTACGGCGACGGCACCCCGTTCTACATCGGCGGCCCGCGGATCCACGAGTTCCTGCAGGAGATGCACCGGGAGGTCTTCGCCGGGCGCACCGGACCGCTGCTCACCGTCGGCGAAATGCCCGGCGTCACTGTGGACGAAGCCGTCCTGTTCACCGACCCCGCGCGGGCGGAGGTGGACATGGTCTTCCAGTTCGAGCACGTGGCCCTGGACCAGGAGGACGGCAACAAGTGGCGGCCCAAGAAACTCAAACTCACCGATCTCAAAAAGTCCCTGGGGCGCTGGCAGACAGGGCTGGCGGAGCGCGGCTGGAACAGCCTCTATTGGGGCAACCACGATCAAGCCCGGGCCGTGTCCCGCTTTGGCGACGACGGCCGGTACCGTGAACTCTCCGCGAAAATGCTCGCCGGGATCCTGCACCTGCACCGCGGCACGCCCTATGTCTACCAGGGCGAGGAACTCGGCATGACCAACATGACCTTCGGGGCGATCAGCGATTACCGCGACATCGAGGTCCTCAACCACCACCGCGAAGCCACCACCCACTTGGGCCACACCGATGCCGATGTTCTCGCCGCGCTGGCGCCGCTGAACCGCGACAACGCACGCACCCCGGTCCAGTGGGACGCCTCGCGGCACGCCGGCTTCACCACCGGTTCTCCTTGGATCGCGGTCAATCCAAATGCCAACCACATCAACGCCGCCGCGCAGGTGGACGACCCGGACTCCGTATACAGCTTCTACCGGAAGGTGATCGCCCTGCGGCACACCGAACCAGTGGTCTCGCACGGGGATTTCACTATGCTCCTGCCGCGGGACGAGCACGTTTACGCCTTCCTCCGCTCGGTGCCGGGAACCCAGCTGCTGGTGCTGGGCAACTTCTCCGGCCAAGACCAGGAGGTGACGCTCGACGACGCCGACGTTCCGGTCGCGTGGGGCAGCGCGGAGCTGCTCCTGGGCAACTATCCTGCCGACGGTGCGGTGCCCCGCCTGCATCTCCGTCCGTGGGAGCTGAAGGTCTTCCGCGCCGGAGCAATCCGGGCCGCCGAGTAGCCCGCCGGTCGAACAACCCGAAAAATCCTGCGATCCACACGAGTGAGGGAGCCTGGCATGACCATTCCGCCGCCGCACGAACCTGAGCCGTTTCCTCCGGAACCCGGGCCCACCACGCCCGAGCCGCAGCCCGGGGATCCGTTCCCGCCGGAACCGGGTCCGGTCACTCCCCCGCCGCCGATTCCGGAGCCTGGCCCCGCGCCAACGCCCGGCCCGTTCCCCACGCCCGGACCGCTGCCGATCCCCGACCCCGGCCCGGTCCCACCGGGACCGGACCCGACGCGGTTTTAGCGGCGGTCAGCAGGGGCCGTGGCCGTTCCGACCGGCGGGCGTGCTTCAGACGGCTGTCCCGGCTCAGTTGGCTGGCCGGTTCGGCCGGCTGGCGGGTTCAGGCCGCAATGCCGTGTAGGAAGTTGCGTACTTCGGTGTTGAAGGCGTCGGGCGCTTCCATCTGAGCCACGTGCCCGACGTCGGGAATCACGGATAGTCGTGACCCCGGAATCTGGCGGTGCAGCTCGCGGGCGACGCCCAGCGGGGATCGCTGGTCGTCCGCGCCGTACAGCAGGAGCGTGGGAATAGTGATGGTGGGCAGCACCGGGCGGTAGTCGGACCGGCCGCTGGCGGAGAGCAGGAGCCGCAGTCCGGCAGGGCGGACGTCTGCCATGATCCTGGCGACTTCATCAACCACGGCGGGATCGGCTTTGTCTGTGAACAGCGTCGGCAGCCACTCAGCGACGAACTTCTCCGGAGGCTGATCGATCTCGGCCAGCACCTGGGCGTACCGCCGTTCCACCTCCTCGGGAGGCAGGGAACCTGCCCAGCCGGCGTATGCGGAGGCTAGCACCAGGGACGCCGGAATCCCGGGATACCCGCGGTACAGCTCCAGTGCCACCATGGATCCCCACGACAGGCCTTGAAGGTGCGGCTTCGCCGGCACTGCCTCGCGCAGGAACCCTGCGGCGATGGCGCCGAGGTCTCCGGCGGACATCTCGGATACGGGATCGCCTGACCGGCCGCACCCCGGAGCGTCCCAGGCGATCACCGTGAAGTCGTTCGAGAGCCCCTCCAGTTGGAGACGCCAGATCCGGCTGTCCTCCCCGGCCCCGTGGAACAGGACCAGCGCGGGTCCTTGGCCAACCCGCTCATAGGCAATCCGCAGCCCATCAACCTCGACGGTTTCCATAAACCAATGCTAGGCCGCTCCCTCGCTGGCGTGCAGGCTCTGGCCGCTGACGAAGTCGCCCGGGCTCAAGGAGCCACGCGCTATGCGCAGGCGCAGACGCTCCACGACTCCCTAAGCCGCCCGCGCTACGCACAAGACCCCTCGACACCCGAATTTGGGTGTCGAGGGGTCTTTTGCGCGTCGACAGGGCGAACGGGCGTCGCCGGAGCGAGCTCGGGAGGGTTGGGGTCGGCGGCTACGCCAGGACGATGTCGCGGGTCCGGTGGTCGTAGTGGATGACCAGCTGGCCGCCGGAGTGGTGCACCTCGTGGTTGGCGCCGTCGAACGCACCGAAGGCACCGAAGTTCTCGTCCCAGGAGCGGTTAAGCGCGATCTTGAAGCTGTAGGTGCCGGCCGGGAGATCCGCCGCGAGCTTCCAGAGCTGGTCCACGAGGTCCAGTTCCATCTGGGATTCGTCGTACTGCGGGGCCCAGTTGGCCGGTGCGCCCAGCAGGATGTTGAAGTCGCCGGCCACGGCAACGGCTTCCGGCTGCTCGACGGTCTCGACGCTGACGGCCGGCGCGTCAGTGGCCGCCGGCGTTGCGGCGACTGAGGCTTCAGCGGCGGGGGCCTTGTCGGCGGCCTTGCGCTTGCGGACCACCTTGGCGACCGGAGCAACCGCCTCTTCGACCAGCTTGGCAGCCTTGTCGGCGACCTTTTCGGCAACCTTAGCGGCCTTCGGGGCGACCTTGGCGGTCTTCGCGGCCGGCTTTACGGCGGGCGCCGACGGCAGCGGTGTGTCGGCGGGAACGGGAGTTCCGGCGTCGAGCGCTGCAGCGAAAGCGGCAGGGTCAGCGAACGCCACGGTGGCGCGCTGGCCGTCCTCGGTGATGGTCCAGCCGGAACGGCCCTTGACCAGCCAGCCGGCCTTGACCAGCTTCGCCGTGGCGGTGGTCAGCGTCTTGTGGCCGCGCGGGATTCCGCCGCTCAGCAGCTCGCGTTCAAACTCATTGAGCGGAACGCGTGAGATGGCCTCGCCCAGCACCGCTCCGGCGTTCAGCTTCTGGTCCGTCCACACCCCCTCGGCCAGAACGTCCAGTACGGCCTTCAGTCGAAGGGTGGTGTTTTCGGCAGTGTTCGCGCCCATGGGTCTCCTCTAGAAGCAATTGATCCACCTGCATTTTGCCAAGGTTGGAGGCGTTTCCGCGAGTAGAAACTGTTAACTCTGTGTGTCGTGACCCACTATTACACCCCATTCCGGCGGGCACGAGGGGCCTCAGACGGGGGTACTGGTGAGTAGTTTCTTGATGGTCGCGGATTACCCGGCCCCGGGCGCCAGTGTTGCTGCTAGAACTTAGGGACCAGAACGGGCGTGTTCTTCTTGTAGGCCTCATAGTCCTCTTGGCCGCCCCACTTGCTGTCGGACTTTTTCTCGAGGAGCGGCACGCCGCTGACCTTGGTCAACAGCAAGGTGACAAACACCGGTGAGATCAGGGCCACCCGCTGCCACCCCTCCAGCGCAGGGAGGGCGACGATTGCCACACCGATCCAGAGCAGGATCTCGCCGAAGTAGTTCGGGTGGCGGGATTTGGACCACAGGCCGGTCGAGATGAATTTGCCCTTGTTAGCGGGGTCGGAGTTGAAACGGGCCTTCTGCTGGTCGGCCACAACTTCGATACCAAAGCCGACGGTCCACAGCAGGAAGCCGACCAGCGCGATCCAGTCCAGTGCCACCCTTGTGGCTGAAGTAATCGCCACCCACGCCGCGGCTGCGGTGAAGACCACCCACAGTCCCTGGATGGTCCACACGTTGAGGAACCGGATGAAGGAGGGCTTGATCTCGTCAAAGCGGTCGTCCTTCCCGGCCTTGCTGATGCGCCGGAACAGGAACGTGCCAAGCCTCAGCGTCCAGGCAAGCACCATGGCTGCCAGCAGCAGCGCCCGGGCGTCGATTCCCGGGGTGAGCAAAACCAGCAGCAGTGTGATGGCGGTGTAGGTCAGGGTGCCGGTCAGGTCATAGAACTTCTCGGTCTGGGCCATGAACGACGGGACAAACGCCAGCCACTGAATCAGGAACGCGGCACCAACAGCCATCGCAAAGACGGGGATCCCGGCCAGGGTGGCCCCGCCCTGGCTGCCGGCGACGGCGACGAGCGCTCCGAGCAGCACCACCACGGGGAGGGCGATGAGCGCCTTACGGTCTGATTCCTTCATCAGGAAGTCCTTTCACACACGGAGCCGGCCGAGGCTGGCACGACCCAGGACGACCGCCGGGCATCGGCAGTTTGTAGCAATCCTAGTAGATGATCAAATAGGATTGAATAATAGATAATCTAACAAGATTGAATATTATAGGAACTCGGAACCGAAGGAGGAACCATGACCGCGTCGTCCTACCACCCGGCCGCGCTGGCCCTGCAGGGCCTGTTCACCCTCGCCAACGAGACCGAGCATGAAGTTGCCAGGGAACTCGGGCTTAACCTCACCGATTACCGCGCCCTGGCGACCCTCGCACAGTCGGGTCCGGTCACTGTCGGCAAGCTCGCCGAGGATCTGGGAGCCACGCCGGCCACCGCCACCGCGATCGTGAGCCGGATGGAGGCCCGCGGCTACATGGCACGCCACCGGAACACCGAGGACCGCCGCCAGGTCCAGGTGAACGTCACCCAGGAAGCCAGCCACGAAATTATGAACCTGATGCGGCCCCTGATGACCGCAACCAATGAGCACCTCCAGTCCCTGCCCGCGGCACACCAGACCGTCGTCGCGGACTTCCTCGACGTCGCCCAGCACCTCATGCGGGACCACCTGCACACACTTTCGGAGAAGAACCCCCGATGAAAGAATTTTCCACCCCGCAACTGGCTGACGCGTCCGGCTACAGAAACGCGACCGGGCTGCTCATGCGCCGGTACCGGACCTCTCCGGAACACATCGCCTTCGAGGTCCGGGCCGGGAATGCCGCGATCACGGATCCCTGGCGGCAGGTGACCACGGGGCAGTTCGTCGACGAGGTCAGGGCCCTGGCCAAGGGCTTCATCGCTGCCGGCCTCCAGCCCGGCGAAGCACTCGCCATTATGTCCCCCACCCGGTACGAGTGGGCGCTGGCGGACATGGCCGCGTGGTTCGCCGGCACCGTCGTCGTCCCGATCTATGAGACGTCGGCCGCACCCCAGGTGACTGCCATCCTCGCCGACGCCGAGGTGCGCCTCGCAATCGCCGGCACCGCTGAGCATGCCCACTTGCTGGAGCACGGCTTCGAGCAGGCCGGGATCCGCGCCCTGGGGATCTGGACCATGGACGCCGGTCCGGGAGCGGACCTGGCCGACCTCGTGCTCCGCGGCGCCGGGGTCTCCGACAACGACGTCGAGGAGCGGCGCATGCTCGCCGACCTCGACGCGGTGGCAACCATCGTCTACACCTCCGGCACCACCGCCGCGCCCAAAGGCGCCCTCATCACCCACGGCAACTTCGTGGGCCAGGTGCTCAACGTGGCCGCCGCCTACACCGGCGTGGTCCGCGAGGACGGCAACACCATCATCTTCCTGCCGATGGCCCATGTGCTGGCCCGCGGACTGCAGCTGATCTGCCTGGCCAACGGCATGCGCATCGCCCACCTGTCCGACCCCCGGGACGTCGTGCCCGCCCTCGGCGCGCTCAAGCCCACCTTCCTCGTGGTGGTCCCCCGCGTGCTGCAGAAGATCCAGGCGTCCGCCGCAGCCGCCGCGGCGAAGAAGCGCCTCGGCCCGGTCTGGGCGTCCGCGCAGAGCACCGCCGTTGCGTGGGGCCGGTTCGCCGAAACCCGCGACGCCGATCCGGCGGCCAAAGCGGCGCCGGGCCTGCGGGTGAGGCACGCCCTGTTCGACCGCCTCTTCTACGCCCGGCTCCGGACGCTGATGGGCGGCCGTCTCGACTACCTGCTGTCCGGCGCGGCCGCGCTCGACGCCGAGCTCTCCCTCTTCTTCCGCGGTCTGGGCCTGCCGGTCATCGAGGGCTACGGCCTCACCGAAACCACCGCCCCGCTGACCGGGAACATGCCCGGGTCGATCCGGGCCGGGTCGGTGGGCGTCCCGATGCCGGGAACAACCCTGCGCCTCTCGGAGCGGGGCGAGGTGCTCGCCCGCGGCGTTGGGGTCTTTGCCGGCTACCGCAGACCGGCCGACAACGCTGACGCGTTCGTCGACGGGTTCTTCCGCACCGGCGACCTCGGCGAGCTCGACGAGCAGGGACGGCTCACCCTCAAGGGCCGGATCAAGGACGTCATCGTCACGGCCGGCGGCAAGACCGTGTCCCCCGCCATCTGGGAAGGTTACGTTGAGGGCGACCCCCTCGTAGCGCATGCCGTCATGGTGGGAGAAGGCAAACCCTTCCTGGGCGGGCTGGTGCTGCTGGACCCCGAATCCGTCGAGGCCTGGGCAGAGCGCGAGGGCATCGCCGATCTGGCCGGCCTGCGCATCCCGGACGACGGCGGCGCCGTCCAGATCGACGACGCGCGGCTTCTCACGGCGATCGGCAAGGCCGTCAGCGCCGCCAACGCCAAGATCGCGCGGTCCGAGCAGGTGCGCCGTTTTGTGCTGCTGCTCACTGATCTCAGCGAGGCCAACGGCATCGTGACCCCCACGATGAAGCTCAAACGCGGCGCCTTCACCGAACGCACCCGCCATATCGTCGATACCCTTTACGCCGACCCGAGGAGCCAAGCATGAACGTCCAGGTCAAGAGATGGCTGCTTTCCTACGCCGTCGCTGCCGTGATCTTTGCCGCCGTCGACGTCGTCTGGATCGGCACCGTGGCGAACAACCAGTACGAAAGCCAGATCGGTGACCTGCTGGCACCCAGCGTCAACCTCGCGGGCGCCGTGGCCTTTTACCTCGTGTATGTCGTGGGGATCGTGCACTACGGCATCCGGCCCAGCCACCCGGACGCCACCATGCGGGAGCGCGTGACGGGTGCCGCCCTGTTCGGCTTCTTTACCTACGCCACCTGGGCTCTGACCGCGCTCGCCGTCCTGAAGGACTTCCCCACCGTCGTGGCCCTGACCGATATCGCATGGGGCGTCGCGGTGTGCAGCGTTGTCACGTGGCTCACGGCCACCCTGCTGCGGCGTATGTTCGCGCGGGCCGGCACCGCAAAATAGGACGCGCGTTGCAATGGCGTTGGTGTGGCCGTCAGTCCCCGGCGCTCCATTCGGCGCCGGTCTCGGCCATGTAGGCGGCCACGGCGGCGTCGACGGTGCGGTAGAAGTGGCGCGGGTCGATTTGGCTGGTCAGTTCGTAGCGTTCGATCTTTGCCCGGACGCCGTGCTTGAGTTCCGCGAACACCAGGGAGGTGCCTTGGGCGTTCAGCTCGACGTCCAGCTCGAGCAGCACGTCCGAGGCCGTGGTGTCCACGTCCGTGATGGGTTCGGCCGCGATGACGATCCACCGCGGTTTGGGTTCGGTCCGGGCCAGCCGCCGGATGTTTTCGCGGAACGGCCGGACGTTGGCGAAGAACAGCGGCGCGTCGAACCGGTAGATCACCAGGCCGGGCAGGTGCTTCGCGTCCGGGTGAAAGTGCACGTCATGGAACCCTTCGACGCCGGGCACCCGCCCGATCACCGTCTCGTAGGGCCACCAGGCCCGGCGGAAGATGTTGAGGATGGACAGCCCCACGGCAATGCCGATGCCGGGCAGGACCCCCAAGAGCGTCACCCCGAGGAAGGCCGCGATCGAAAGATTGAACTCCGTCTTGCGCTGGCGCCAGAGCCGCACCGTGCCCGGGATGTCGGCGAGGGATATTGATGCGGTGATCACAATGGCCGCCAGCGCCGGCTGGGGCAGGTTCCGGAACAGCCCCGGCAGCAGCACCAGCATGAGCAGGATCAGCACGGCACCCGTCACGCCCGTGAGCTGGGTCTTCGAGTTGGCGCGTTCCGCGACCGCGGTCCGGGAACCGCTGGTGCTCACCGGGAAGCCCTGGAACAGGCCCGCCGCCAGGTTCGCCGCGCCGATGCCGATCATTTCCTGATTGCCCCGGATCTCCTCGCCGGAGCGCGCGGCGAACGCCGACGCCGTCGAGATCGTGTCCGTCAAGGACACCAGCGCGATTCCGAGCGCACCGGCGAACATCAGGGCGAAGTCCGAGAATTCCAGATACGGGATGGTGAACGGCGGGAAGCCCTGCGGCAGCTCTCCCACGAGCGAGACGCCCCGGTCCGCGAGTCCGAAGAGCGACGTCGCCCCGATCGCGAGCACCACCATGACCAGCACCGACGGGACCTTTGGCAGCCACCGTTGCAGCGCCAGGATCAGCACAATCCCGGAGATACCGACGGCGGCCGCGGCAACCACCGCCTCGCCCCCGGCCACGCCCTGGAAGAAGCCGACGAGGTCCCCGATGAACCCTTCCCCGCTCACCGAGAAGCCGAAAAGCTTGGGGAGTTGGCCGACCAGGATGGTGATCGCGAGGCCGTTCATGTAGCCGATCATCGTGGGCTTGGAGATGAGGTCCGCGATGAAACCGAGTTTCGCGACGGACGCGAGGACCATGATGACACCGACCATCATGGCGAGCATCGACGCGAGGACCACCGCTTTCTGCGGGTCGCCGTCGGAGGCTACGAGCGGCAGGACCGTGGCCGCGATCATCGGTCCGAGGGACGAGTCCGGTCCCAGCACCAGGATGCGGGACGGGCCGAAAACCGCATAGGCGAGCAGGCACAGGACGGTGGTGTACAGCCCGGTGATCGGGGGCAGTCCTGCCAGCTCCGCGTAGGCCATGCCCTGGGGCACCAACAAGGTCGCCAGGACAATGCCGGCGACGATGTCCTTGCCGAACCAGCTCTTCCGGTAGGTCGCGGCGACGTCGAGTCCGGGCATCACCTGACGCAGCCAGCCCTTCCGCCGCTCTGGGGTCTCGGTCATAACGGAACTCTGCCGGGCGGCGGGGCCCGCTGCATCCTCCGCCGAGGGTGAACCGGGCCAGCCGGGCGCCGTCGCGCGGTGCAGGCTGACCGCCCTTGTCTCGATAGGTGAAGTGTGCTTCACTATTTTCCACGGAGGGGAGTATCCCCTGAATGTACCGTCGTCAGTACGGCCGACCCTGAGCGGCCCGGCGGGACAGGTCCCCCTGGGACCGGGAAAGACCTCCAGTTGGTTGAACTGACTGGAAGCGGTGTCCCCTCATGAGTGTTCCTTTCTGGGCCTGGTTGGCCGTTCTAGCTGTCATTGTCCTGATGCTGGCCGTGGACTTGTTCGCCCACCGAAAGGCGCACGCCATCGGTGTCCGCGAAGCGGCATTGTGGTCCGGCGTGTGGGTCGCTTTCGGATTGGGCTTCGGCGCCCTGGTGTGGCACATCTACGGGGCAGAATTCGGCCAGCAATACTTCGCCGGATACCTGATCGAGAAATCCCTGGCAGTGGACAACGTGTTCATCTGGGCGATCATCTTCACGTACTTCGCAGTCCCCCGCGAATACCAGCACCGGGTGCTGTTCTTCGGGGTGGTGGGTGCCCTGATCTTCCGTGGCATCTTCATCGCGGCGGGTTCCGCGATCATCGCCAGTGCCGGGTGGGTGCTGTACCTCTTTGCCGCTTTCCTTCTCCTGACGGGCTACCGGATGATCCGCCACCGCAATGACCACCTGGACCCGGAAAAGTCCCGGATACTGAAACTCTTCCGCCGGCGCGTGCCCATGACGGACGACTTCCACGGCCAGCGTTTCCTGATCCGCAGGAACGGCGCCGTTTTGGCCACCCCGCTGCTGGCCGTCCTGGTCCTCGTCGAGGTCACTGACATCATCTTTGCCGTGGACTCCATCCCCGCGATCTTCGCAGTCACCGACGAAGTGTTCCTGGTCTTCACGGCCAACGCTTTTGCCATCCTGGGTCTGCGGGCCATGTACTTCCTGCTCGCTGACCTGATCCACCGCTTCATCTACCTCAAGATCGGACTCGCCCTCGTCCTGATCTGGGTGGGGCTCAAGATGCTCCTCAAGGTCGACATCTACTACATCCCCACCCCGCTGTCCCTGGCCGTCATCGCCACGATCCTTGGAGTGTCCATCGGCGCAAGCCTCTGGGCAACCCGCGGACAGGCCCGCAGGGCTCCCACGGCGCCGGCGCACTCCCCGTTCGGAACCGCCTCAGCCGAGGAAATCGCCGCTCTGGAGCCACTGTGGCGCCGGCGCTCCGCCACGAAAGCGTCGCCGTCGGCGTCGTCGAAACGACAGTAAGGAACAACCATGCCAGACTCCCCGGTACCGGAAAAGGATCCGGAGCCTGCCTCGCCACCGGTACCCCGCCGTCCCGCGTGGACCTTCCTCACGAACCACGGGCACGTCCTGCTTTCGGTGGCCGCCGACCCTCAAGCCCGCATTACCGACATCGCTGCGAGGGTTGGCATCACCCCACGCTCAACCCTCCAGATCCTCAAGGATCTCGAAGACGGAGGATACCTTCACCGCGTCCGGGCAGGACGGCGGACCCGCTACGCCATTGAACCCCACCGTCACTTCCGTCACCCCGCCACCGCGAACCGGGAAATCGACGGCCTGATCGGCCTCTTCTCAGGCCCCGCGCCGTCAGCCGACGCGCTGCCACCCAGGGAGGTCCCGCCACGCCGGGAGAGCCCGCGGCCGCGCGATGGGCCGCAGCTTGCCCCGGAGTTGGCCGGGTCCCGCGGGCCGGTTGTGCACCCGGACTGATAGGCCTAGAGTGGCCATCGGCCAACTGCTTGCCGCACCGCGGCACGCACATGTGCTGGAAGCCGCTCCCACTTCTGATCGAGGAGATACCTATGGAAAACCGCACGCTAGGTTCGCTCACCGTCTCCGCCTTGGGCTTGGGCTGCATGGGCATGAGCGAGTTCTATGGCCACGGTGAGGAAAACGAATCCGTCGCCACGATCCAGGCCTTTCTCGACGCCGGCGGAAGCCTGCTCGACACTGCTGACATGTATGGCCCGTTCACGAACGAAGAGCTTGTCGGCCGGGCCATCGCTGGCCGCCGGGACGACGTCGTACTGGCCACCAAATTCGGCAACGAACGCCGGGCCGACGGGTCTTGGGTAGGCATCAACGGCTCCCCCGACTACGTGCGCGCCGCTTGCGACGCAAGCCTGCAGCGGCTGGGCGTGGATCACATCGACCTCTACTACCAGCACCGGGTGGACAAGACCGTCCCGATCGAGGACACCGTGGGGGCCATGGCTGAGCTGGTACAGGCCGGCAAGGTCCGGCACCTCGGCCTGTCCGAGGCCAGCGCCGACACCGTGCGCCGGGCCCATGCGGTGCACCCCATCACCGCCTTGCAGACCGAATACTCGCTGTGGGAACGCGAGCCCGAGACCAAGGTCTTCCCGGTGCTGGCCGAGCTGGGCATCGGGTTTGTCCCCTACAGCCCGCTGGGCCGGGGTTTCCTGACCGGCCAGTTCCGCAGCCCGGACGACTTTGCGGCAGACGATTTCCGCCGGCACTCCCCGCGATTCCAGGGCGCGAACTTTGACCGGAACCTCCAACTCGTGGATCGGGTCAAGGAGTTGGCGGGTGCGTTGGGCTGCACCCCGGCGCAACTGGCACTGGCGTGGCTGCTGGCCCAGGGCGAGCACATCGTTCCCATCCCGGGCACTAAGAAGCGCGACCGCCTGCGGGAGAACCTGGGCGCTGCCGACGTCGAACTCTCCGCCGAGGACCTCAACCGTCTGGACGAACTCGCTCCAGCCGGGGCGGCAGCCGGAGCGCGGTACCCGCACATGGACTCGATCGACGTCTAAGCCGACCGTGGCGGAACCTGCAACGCAGGATCCCGTAGCGCCCACCCCGATTGCCCTATCAGTTTTGGTGCCCAACCGCGGGTGTTAGCAACCAGAAGTGCTAGGGCAACCGGGGAATCCAGGGCAACTCGGGTGGGGTCAGTGCCCGGACGCCGCCAGTTCGGCCAGCAGCTCTGCCTTGCGCTCGTCGCTCGCGAAGGATGAGCGGATCGAGTTCGCCGCCATCCGTACACAGTCGAACTCGGACAGACCGATCACGGATTTGAGCTGCGCGAAGTTATCGTCCACGTACCCGCCGAAATACGCGGGGTCGTCCGAGTTCACGCTCACGTTCAGCCCGGCGGCGAGCATGGCCGGCAGCGGGTGTTCCTTCAGGCTGTCCACGGCCCGGAGCCGGACGTTGGACAACGGGCACACAGTCAGCGGCATGAGCTCCTGCACCAGGCGCTCCACCAGCTCGGGATCCTCCATGCAGCGGATGCCATGATCGATCCGCTCCACCTCCAGGAGATCCAGCGCGTCGATGATGTACGACGGCGGGCCCTCCTCCCCGGCGTGCGCGATCCGGCGCAGCCCGGCGTCCTTGGCCCGGGCGAACAGCCGCTGGAACTTGGCCGGCGGGTTGCCCACCTCGGCCGAGTCGAGGCCGATGCCCGCGATCGGCGCGTCCATGGCCAGCAACTGTTCCAGCACCTCCAGCGCGGAGTCCTCGGACAGGTCCCGCAGGAACGCGGCGATCAGCAGGGTGGAGATGCCGAACTCCTGCTCCGACCCGGCCAGCACCGAGGCCACGCCGTTCACACACGTCTCGAGAGCGACGCCGCGGGACAGATGAGCCTGCGGGTCCAGCATGATCTCGGCGTGCCGCACCCCGGCGAGCGCAGCCCGGGACAGGTACGCCCGCGTCATGTCCGCGAAGTCCTGCTCGGTCTGCAGCACGGCCATGTTGGCGTAGTACAGGTCCAGGAACGACTGCAAGTCGGTGAACTCATAGCGGGAACGCAGCTCGGCCAGGTCCGCGTAGGGCAGCTGAATTCCGTTGCGTTCCGCGAGGGCGAAGATCAGCTCGGGCTCAAGGGTGCCCTCGATGTGGAGGTGGAGTTCCGCGACCGGCAGCGGACCGTGCACCTCCTCGGGAACCTCGGCGAATTCGGGCACCACAGGGGTGGCGGGTGCTGCGCTGTCCGGGGCAACGCCCTCGGGGGCAGCGACGCCGTCGTTAGTTTCCATTCGGTAAGGATATGCCCGCAGGTGGCAGACACGGATAGAGTCGATGGGATGCACAGTGATCAGCATGCTTCCGATCTGTCCGGCCCGGCCATACCAGGGCTGGATGCCAGTCACCCCACCGACGGCTTTGTCCGGGTGCGCGGCGCCCGGGAGAACAACCTGCGGAACGTGGACGTGGACGTGCCCCGCGACGCGATCGTCGCGTTCACCGGGGTCTCCGGCTCCGGCAAATCCTCGCTGGCCTTCGGCACCATCTACGCCGAGGCCCAGCGCCGCTACTTCGAATCCGTGGCGCCCTACGCCCGGCGGCTGATCCAGCAGGGCCACAACCCCAAGGTGGAGATGATCACGGGGCTGCCGCCCGCCGTCGCACTCCAACAGCGCCGCGGCACACCCAGCTCCCGCTCGACGGTGGGCACCGTCACCACGCTCTCGAACTCACTGCGCATGCTCTTCTCCCGCGCCGGCAGCTACCCCGACGGCGCCAGCCAGCTCGACTCGGACGCTTTCTCGCCCAACACCGCGGCCGGGGCCTGCCCGGAGTGCCACGGCCTGGGGATCGCGCACACCGTCACCGAGTCCTCGCTGGTGCCGGACACCTCGCTGAGCATCCGCGACGGCGCGATCGCCGCTTGGCCCGGCGCGTGGCAGGGCAAGAACCTGCGCGACATCCTCACGCACCTGGGCCACGACGTCGACACCCCCTGGCGCAAGCTGCCCAAAAAGGACCGCGACTGGATCCTCTTCACCGAGGAACAGCCCGTCGTGGAGGTGACGCCCCAGCGCGACCGGGTGGCCAAGCCATACAAGGGCCGCTTCTGGAGCGCCAAGAGCTACGTACTGCACACCCTCGCGGATTCCAAGAGCACCACCATGCGCGACCGGGTGCTGCGCTTTATGGAAACCGGCCCCTGCCCGGTCTGCGGCGGCAGCGGCCTGACCCCGGCCGCGCTGGCCGTGACGTTCGCAGGCCGCACCATCGCCGAGCTCAACGCCCTGCCGATGAGCGAACTGGCCGGGATCATCCGCCCAACCACCGAACTGACGGCCGCCGGCACCGCCTCCCGCAAACAGACCTCCGGCGAGGGCAACGAAGTGGCCGTGGCCATCACCCGCGATCTGCTGCAGCGCGTCACCGTGCTGCTGGACCTCGGCCTGGGCTACCTCGCCCTGGGCCGGTCCACGCCCACCCTCTCCCCCGGCGAAATGCAGCGGCTGCGGATCGCCACCCAGCTCCGCTCCGGCCTGTTCGGGGTGATCTATGTGCTGGACGAGCCCTCCGCCGGCCTGCACCCGGCCGACGCCGAGCCCCTCCTCGCGGTCCTGGACCAGCTCAAGTCCTCCGGCAACTCCGTGTTTGTGGTGGAGCACAACATGGACATCGTCCGCCGCGCCGACTGGCTGGTGGACGTCGGTCCGCGTGCCGGTGAAGGCGGCGGCGAGGTCCTCTACAGCGGCCCGGTCGCCGGGCTCGCCGGGGTGGATGAGTCCGTCACGCGGCCGTTCCTGTTCCCGGACGGCTCGGCTACAACGGACGACGACGGCGGAGCTCACCGTCGCGGCGCGGCCGGCGGCGCTCACCGTCGAGGCTCTGGCGGCGGCGGTGCCTCCGCAGCCGGCCGCCGCAGCACCACACGCCGGGAGGCTGCCGGCTGGCTGGAGTTGCGCGACATCAGCAGGCACAACCTGCGCGACCTCGACGCCGACTTCCCGCTTGGCGTGCTGACCGCGGTCACCGGTGTCTCCGGTTCCGGCAAGTCGACCCTGGTCAGCCAAGTCCTCGCCGAGGTGGTGGGCGCCCGGCTGCATCCGGACGCCGATGCCGCGGCGCAAGCCACGGATGACTTGGACGACGCCGAAGCCGCGGGCGCCGCGCCGCTCAGCGTGGGCCCGGTCTCCGGCCTGGACCAGCTGGACCGGCTGGTCAAGGTGGACCAGAAGCCGATCGGCCGCACTCCACGCTCCAACCTGGCCACGTACACCGGACTGTTCGACGCCGTCCGCAAGGAGTTCGCGGCCACAGACGAGGCACGGTCCCGCGGTTTCGGTGCCGGCCGGTTCTCCTTCAACGTGGCGGGCGGCCGCTGCGAGACCTGCCAGGGCGAGGGCTTCGTCGCCGTCGAACTGCTGTTCCTGCCCGGCAGCTACGGCCCCTGCCCCGAATGCCACGGCTCGCGCTACAACCCGGAAACGCTTGAGGTCACCTACCGCGGAAAGAACGTGGCGGAGGTCCTCGGCATGACGGTCAACGCCGCCGCCGAGTTTCTGGACGCGGTCCCCGCCGCCGCACGCAGCCTGCAGACCCTCCGCGAGGTGGGCCTGGGCTACCTCCGGCTCGGCCAGCCTGCCACGGAACTCTCCGGCGGCGAAGCCCAGCGCATCAAGCTCGCCACGGAACTGCAGCGCGCCCAGCGCGGGCATTCGCTCTACCTGCTGGACGAGCCCACCACAGGACTGCACCCGGCCGACGTCGAACTTCTCATGGCGCAGCTGCACCGGCTGGTGGACGCCGGCAACACGGTGATCGTGGTGGAACACGAGATGGACGTGGTGGCCGCAGCGGACTGGGTAATCGACCTTGGCCCGGCCGGGGGCGACGCCGGCGGCAAGATCATCGCGGTGGGAACGCCGGCCGCCGTCGCGCGTTCCACGAAGAGCCGGACGGCCCCGTACCTCGCCGCGGTACTCGGCGGCTGACGCGGCGGCTGACTCGACGGGCAGGCGCGCCGGGAGACTGCCGACCCATTTTACCGGCCACATTGCGGAAAATAACGTCTTGATAACGGCGTCGGCCTGACTTAGCCTTGTGGACATGCCCGAACACCGGGCATGAATGCCCGGTGCTGCCACCACCAGATACTGCCCGACCGGTAGACACCGTACTGACCTCTATTGTCAGGGGCGGGCAGTAGTGCGCCAACGTCCGGGGACGGACCGAGCACCGGTGGCCCTCAGGAGCATCACTCCCATGAAAAAATCAACCTACATCACTGCCGCGCGCCGCGGCGCCACTCTCGCGGCCGTCTCGATCGCCGGCGTCGCACTTTCCGCGTCAGCTGCCAACGCGGCTGTCCCCAGCGCCGCAGCCCCCGCCTCCACCTGGGACTCACTGGCCCAATGCGAAAGCGGCGGCAACTGGGGCATCAGCACAGGAAACGGTTACTCGGGCGGGCTGCAGTTCAGCCCGGGCACCTGGGCCGCCTATGGCGGAACGGGGTCAGCGGCGAGTGCCAGCCGTGAGCAGCAGATCGCTGTTGCCGAAAAGGTGCGGGCCGGCCAAGGCTGGGGAGCGTGGCCTGCCTGCGCCGCCAAGCTGGGCCTCACCGGCGGCGCAGTTGCTCCGCAAAGCGCGCCGCGGGCGCCTGCTTCTATTCCGGCCCCGGCCCAGGCGCCCGTCCAGGCACCTGTCCGGACCGCGGCGCCCGTGGTCGCCGCCCCCGCTGCCCCGGCAGCGCGACACGTGGCGGCTGTTCCCTTGAGCGGGGAGAGCTACACCATCCAGAGCGGCGACACCTTGAGCAAGATCGCCGACAAGCTCGACATCGCCGGAGGCTGGCAACTGCTGGCCGACGCCAACGCCGCCACCATCAGCGATCCTGATGTGGTGTTCCCGGGCCAGGTGCTGCAGCTGCCGGCCTAGCCTGTTCCGCTCGAGCCGCCCGCAAGGCGCTTAAACCACGACGCCGGAGCGTCCCCCTCAGGGGACCCTCCGGCGTCGTGCTGTGGTTCTTGTGTGAACGTAAGCGTGAACCTAGGCGGCCAGCGGGATTTCGCGGACGATCCGCACCTTCCAGGCGGTGTCGTCGCTCGTATCCAGCAGGGCCACCGTGCCCATGGCGAGGTGCAGGGCCACCCGCTTGGCGGCCAGCAGTTCGAGATAGAGGCTCTCGTTCATGCGGGCCGGGGCATCGATGACGTACTTCACGGCGTCGCGGACCTTGCGGTAATTGTCGCTCTTCTCGCGATGGACGTGCAGTTCCAGCATCCGTTGCTGCTTGATCTTCGGCTCGTGCCGGTTCAGCCACGACACCGCAGCGTGGACCGCCACCACGACGGTCAACGAGACAGCGTAGACCTCCCAGCCGCTGGAGAGCAGGAACAGGGGAAGGTTGGCGATGGCCACGACCGCGATGAACAGCCGGAGCGCCAGCAGCCGCCGCATGGTCAGCGCAACAGAGGCCAGCGCCGTCCGGAAGCCGTGCTGCTCATTGCGGGCCGCCGCGGGATCGATCGTGAACTCTTCCAGGACCAGAATTCCATGAGCTTCAGGGCTCAGCATCTGTCCGTATTTGGGCAGTGGTGCGGGCACCTGCGGCGCCGCAGGTGCAAGTACTACATTCGTCGACATTGGCGTGCCCTCCGCGGCGCAGGGATGTTTTGTGCTAGTTTACGCGCCGGATGCGGGGGCTGTCTGTCCCATTCCGAAATGTGAACACGCTCACCCGCAACCTCCCGCAATTGGTGCATTGGCTCCGTGGCCTCAAACTGGAGAGATGCAGACTTTTCTCCCCTTCCCCGATTTCCAGCAGAGCGCCGCGGCTTTGGACCGCGAACGGCTCGGCAAGCAGCGCGTTGAAGCGCTGCAGACCCTGCGTGCGCTGGTGATCCCGGAGTACGGCTGGCAGTCGCACCCGGCCATCCGGATGTGGATGGGGTACGTTCCCGCACTGACCCTCTACGGCCTGACCATGGTGGACGAGTGGACGGCCCGCGGCGGCGAGGACACCACGCGCGAGAAGATCATGGAATTCGCCCCCCAGGCGGCCCACCCCGACTATGCCGCCAAGATCCCGATGCCGCCGTGGCTTGGGGCCCCGGAACTGCACCTCAGCCACCGCTCCCGGCTGATCGCCAAGGACCCCCGGTTCTACACGCCGCTGTTCCCGGACACGGACCCTGACCTGGAGTACGTCTGGCCCGAGCCCAAGCACGAACTGGTACCGGAGGATCCTTCCGGCGACCGCATGTGGGTCCTGCGCCTCCCGCTCGGTGACACCGAGCCGGAAAAGCTGGACACCGTCAGCCTGCCCCTCGTGGGCCGCGCGAAGGCCGCCGCCGCTACCGGCGACGAGGACTACCAGTTCGTCTACGCCGATTCCGGTTCCCGCCGCCCCAAGGTGCGCAAACTCCCGCCGAAGCAGCTCGTCAAGAAGCCCACCCGCAAGCGCCAGCAGCAGGAAGAAGCGTTCAACACGCTTCCCGGCAACTCGACCGTCGCCATTCCGTTCGACGGCGGCGCGTCCTTTGCTGTCGGCAAGGTCCTGGGCCGTCCGATCACCGTGGAGGGCCGCTTCGCGCGCAACTTCAAGGTGGACGAGGTCCTGTCCCGCTCGGCCTTTGACTACCCTGCACTCCTGCAGGATCCGCGGGTCTTCTTCCCGATCCCGGCGCGTTAACCCGGCGCCGGGGACGCCCCCGGCTGCGACGTCGGGCAAGGTCCAACGTCGGGCCGCGGATAATGCCAGACTTGCCACTATGACTGTACTTATGGCCGGCTGCGGCGATCTGGGCACCGAGGCCGGGCTGCGTTTCGCCGCGGCGGGCCACCGGGTGGTGGGCTGGCGGCGCTCTCCGGAGAAACTGCCGGCCGCCATCGAAGGCGCGGCGGCTGACCTGAGCTCCGGCGAACTGCCGCCCATCCCGGCGGACACTACCGCCGTCGTCGTCGCGATTGCGGCAGACTCCCCCTCCGAAGATGCTTACCGTGCCGCCTACGTGGACGGGCTGTCCAACGTGCTCGACGCCGTCGTGGGCTCGGGCGCGCCTGTCCGGCGGGTGCTCTTTGTCTCCTCCACCGCCGTCTACGGTGACGCCGGCGGGGACTGGATCGATGAAACCACGACGCCGGAGCCCGGCGGGTTCTCCGGCCGCATCATCAGCGAGGCGGAGGATCTGCTCGTCAGCCGCTTGAACGGCACCGGGATCACACCGGTGGTACTGCGGCTCGGTGGCATCTACGGCCCGGGCCGGACCCGGCTGATCGACCAGGTGCGCGGCGCCTCCGCAACCATTCCGGCAGAGCCGCGCTTCACCAACCGCATCCACCGAGACGACGCCGCCGCCGCGATCGTCCACCTCTGCACCATGGCCGGCGTCCCGGCCCCGGTCTATCTGGGCGTGGACAACGAGCCGGCCGAGATGGGCGAGGTGCTCCGTTTCCTGGCCGCCGAGCTGGGACTCCCCCAGCCGCCGTCGGGCGCGTCGGAAGGCGGCGGGCAGGGCGGCGAGCCGTCCCGCGGCGGCAACAAACGCTGCAGCAACGCACTGCTGCGGAGCACCGGATTCGAATTCACCTACCCGACGTTCCGGGAGGGCTACCGGGACATTCTCGCCGGAGTGGGCGTACGGTACCCCTAAGGCTGCCGCGCTCCCGTCACCGCCCAGCTTCGAATGAGGGGAACTATGGAACTTCCGGAAATTATTGAAGCCGCAGGCCGGTATATGGATGTGGCCGGCGTGGCCGTTATGGTGATCGGCGCAGTTGTGTCCCTCCCCCTCGCGCTCCGCGGATTCCAGCCGAGGAAGCCGCCGGAAGGGGCCGAACCGCTCTCCGTCTACCGTTCCTACCGGCAACTCCTGGGCCGCTCCATCCTGCTCGGGCTGGAACTGCTCGTGGCGGCCGACATCATCCGAACCGTGGCCGTCGCACCCACCTACGAAAGCGTGGGCGTGCTCGCCATCATCGTGCTGATCCGGACGTTCCTGAGCTTCTCCCTCGAACTCGAAATCACCGGCCGCTGGCCCTGGCAAAAGGAGCCCGACGGCGGCGCCTCCGCGGCTTTGCCGGCGGGCCGGCGGACCCTCTGATGGGTCCTGATCCCTGGCCCGACGCCCCCGAGCTTCCGGCCCCGGTCATCATGGCTCAGCACTGGACGGATGCGGTGTTTCTGCACTGGCGGATCCCTGATGCGGTGGCGGCCTCGTTCATGCCTCCCGGCGTGGTGCCGGACAGCTTCGACGGATCCTCGTGGGTGGGGCTGATCGGCTTCCGCATGCAGGGCGCCGGCCTGGGCAGGGGACCCGGGATTCCGTACTTCGGGAGTTTCACCGAGATCAACGTGCGCCTCTACTCCCGGGAGCCGGATGGCACCCGGGGTGTGGTGTTCCTCAGCTTGGACGCGACGCGCCTGGCCGTGGTGCTGGCTGCCCGGGCGGCCGGGATTCCCTATGTTTGGTCCCGGGCGGGCTTTCGGGGTGCGGGTGCTTTGAATGCTCCCATGCGCTCCTCTGCCGGGTACTGGGTACGGCGGCTTCGCGGCGGCGCGCGGAGCGACTTTGCGGCTGCGGTTGCGCCGGAGCCCGACGCCGAAGCAACCGACCCGCTCTCCATCCATCTCACCGCCCGGTTCGGTCTGCACACGCGCTTCCGGGGCCGGACCCTGTACGTCCCCAACACCCACAGCCCGTGGCCGCTGTACCGGGCGCAGCTGACTCGCTGTGAGGACCAGCTGGTTGCCGCGGCCGGCATCAGCGTCGCGGGTCCGCCAGAATCCGTGCTTTTCTCGCCGGGGGTCCGCACCCAGTTTGGCCGGCCGCGGGCGCTGGATCGGGCGCCGGCGGACCGGGACGGCGCCGGCGGACCGGGCCGGGCTCTGGCGGACCGGGACGGGCGCCGGCGGCATCCGATGCCGGCGGACCGGGACGGGCGCCGGCGGCATCCGATGCCGGCGGACCGGGACGGGCGCCGGCTGGATGATTTTGGCCCAAGTCTGGGCCCGATGCTGGCCGGCGTTATTTTGTCGTAGCTCGCCACTAGTGTGGGTTCCATGGAAGCCGTAAGGGATTTCATCGCCGTTGAGGACTCAGGCCGGGGCATCGCTCCGGTAGGGCCGTCCGGTGTGGCCGGTGTTCAGGGCGTGGACACGGCCCTGGCGCTGGTCCGGGAGGTGGCGTCGACGGCTGCCGGGGACGCTGCCTTATGGGACTTCCGGGAGGCCGCGGATTTTGCCGGCACGGTGGAGGAGCTCTCGCGGGCCCTGGACTACCTGCAGCTGGTGGCTGCCGGTGCGGTGGACCGGACCAGGAAACAGGCCACCACCGCCCCGAACGCGAACACGGCATGGACCACCGGTTGGCGAGACGACTCCGCCTACGGCACCCCAAGGCCTGACAACGCGTCAGCCGCTGTGGGCGCGTGGGCGGCATCCGGGTCGGAAGTTGCCGCGGGTGCCGCGGGTGGCGGAGATGCCTCGGCGGCATCCGGATCGGAAGTTGCCGCGGGTGCCGTAGCTTCCCGGGTGGCCGTGGACGACGGGTACCGGAACACCACGGAGTTCCTGCGGGCGCGGCTGCGGATCAGCGCCACCGAGGCCCGCCGCCGGCTCGCCCTCGCCGGGGATCTCCTGCCGCGGCAGGGCTTCTCCGGAGACCCCCTGCCCCCGGTACGGGAGGAACTCGGTGCCGCCGTCGCCGCCGGCGAGGTCTCGTCCCGGACCGCGACCATCATCACCCTGGCCCTGGACCGGGTCCGGCACACCTGCAACCCCGAAGCCGCCGCCGGGATGGAACACGCCCTGACCCGCTCCGCAGCCGAGAACGACCCCGACCTCCTCGCCCGCGCAGCCCGGAACTGGACCGACGCCCTGGACCAGGACGGCGCCGAACCCACCGAAGAACTCCTCCGCCAACTCCAGGGCGCCTTCATCCGCAAACCCCNGCAGCCCGGAACTGGACCGACGCCCTGGACCAGGACGGCGCCGAACCCACCGAAGAACTCCTCCGCCAACTCCAGGGCGCCTTCATCCGCAAACCCCGCCACGGACTCCAGCACCTGGAAATCTTCGCGACCGCCGAACAATGCGAACACCTCCTCACCGTCATGAACACCGCCACCAACCCCCGCACCACCCCCACCGGGACAGGTGCGGCACCTGGAGACGAGGGAGGCGCGGCAGCCTGTGAGGGTCCCTCCGGTGCCGCCGGCACGCCGGAAAATGTTCCCGGTGCCCCGTGCCTGGACCTCCGCTCGCAGCCGCAGAAACGCCTGGACGGCCTCGTCGGCGCCTGCAAAGTCGCCCTCGCCACCGGCGCCCTTCCCGCCGCCGGAGGGCTCCGACCGCAGGTCATGGTCACCATCGACTACCGCGACCTTCTCGCCCGCCTCGAACACATCACCGGCGACGCCGACCTGCCGGGAACCAGCCCTGACCACACCAGCGGCACGCCCTTCCAACCAGGCGCAGCGATGGCGCACACCGGCACGATGCTGTTCACCGGCCCTGTCACCGCCGCCACGGTCCGGAAGATCGCCTGCGACGCGGACATCATCCCGGTCCTGCTCGGCGGCGAAGGCCGGATCCTGGACATCGGACGCGCCTCACGGGTTTTTCCGCCCCACATCCGCAAAGCCCTCACCGCCCGCGACCAGGGCTGCGCCTTCCCCGGCTGCACCATCCCCGCCCCCTGGTGCGAAGCCCACCACATCACCAGCACGAGGCTTCCGCGGAAGGCCGCTGCGGGGTCTACACCGGAACCGAGAACGGCGTACTGCTCTGTTCACACCACCACCACGTGATCCACAAAGAGCAATGGACCATCCAAATCCGCACCGGCATCCCCTGGTTCATCCCGCCCCCGCACATCGACCCACGCCAAAAACCCCGACGCAACAACTACTTCCACCCCGCAAACCTCAACACCGCCGCCTGACACCGGCCGCAAAAAGACCGGCCGCGCAAAAAGCGGCTAACGCCTGGGGTGCACTATCTGGCTGGAGGCTCGCGGACGCTGATCAGATGTGCCGTTCGGGACGCCGGGGGCGAGGGTATCCAGTTATCTCGATGATGGAGATAACATCGAATCGTGAAGGATGCGACGCCGGAGGACCCCGGCAGCCCGGCTAACAGCGCTCAACAGAGCGCCCCGGTGCAGGCCAACGAGCATGACGTCGCCGCCCCTCCGTTGAACAGCCCGGCTGACAGCGCTCAACAGAGCGCCCGGGTGCAGGCCCACGGGCATGACGTCGCAGTCCTTGACTGGAGCGGCGCCTTCATGTCGGGCGCGCTGGTCCTGGTTCCGCTCTGGATGCTGCTGAGCAACAGCGCCGTCCTCGGCGGCCACCCGGCGCTGCCTGCGCTCCTGATGGTTGCTGCCGCAGCGGGCCTTCTCTGGGCGTTCGTGCTGGTCAAACGCACCACTGTCCTCGAAGGCTGGCCTCGAAGCAAACAGCATGGGCCGGTGAACCACCCGCCAAGCCGGCGCTCAGTTTCACGCTGGCAACTGGTCCGGGGCCTCGCGGGACGGCTGGCCGTCTTGGGTCTCGTTGCGGGGCTGGCGTGGCTCAATCCGTTCCCCTACCAGCCCAGCGGAGCGGAGGGCCAAACCACGGGGACCACCACCGAAGACGCCACCACCATAACCCTCGCCCCGGAAGGAAAGGCCCGCGCGGGACTCGTCTTTTACCCGGGAGCACGGGTTGACGCGCGCGCGTATCAAGACATCCTTGGGCCGCTCGCGAACGCGGGCTATCTTGTTGTCATCCTGAAAGTACCCTTGGGAATCCCCTTGCTGGACATCAGCCAAGCCCGCGGCACGATGGACGAACACCCCGAGATCACTTCCTGGGCAGTCGGCGGCCATTCGCTGGGAGGAGTCAGCGCGTCCTCCTTCGCGACGTCGAACCGGGACGTCTCCGGGCTTTTGTTGTTTGCTTCGTACCCCGCGGAAAGCATGGCGGACGCCGTCGACTTCGCGGTGCTGTCCATCTCCGGCTCCAATGACGGACTCACCACTCCGGACAAGATCTCGGCGTCAAAGGCCTTGCTACCGCCGGCCACCGGTTTCGCGACGGTGGAGGGCGGAGTGCACGCGTTTTTCGGGGACTACGGCGAACAGCCCGGGGACGGCGAGCCAGGCATCTCCCGCCAAGAGGCGCAGCAGCAGATCGCCGCGGACTCGATCCGATTTATGGACCGGCTCGGTTCCGGCCCTCGTGGATAGTGCCGTTATCGCCCCGCAGCGTAACCCTGCGCGCCGCGGGGATTCGCCGCCGCCTGCAGAACCCCGGTCGAAGGATCCCGCACGACGGCGGACAGGCGTCCCAGCGTCCAGCCGCCCGCGACGGTGACGACATGACCACGGCGCTCAAGTCCCGCGATAACGTCCTCGCCCAGCCGCTCCTCGACGACGGCGCCGCCTGGCTCCCAGGTGCGCGGCCAGAACGAACCGGGCATCGACGTCGTATGGAAGGTGGGGGCATCAATGGCCTGCTGCGGCGAGTAGCCGCCGACAATCGTGCGCAGCAGGTACGGCAGCTGCCATTGATCCTGTTGGTCGCCGCCCGGCGAACCAAGAGCGGTCACGGCCTCGCCGTCCCGCAGCACAAGAGTTGGCGTGAGGGTTGTCCGCGGCCGCTTCCCCGGTGTCAGGGTAGAGGGCGTTCCCGGCTCCAACCAGGTCATTTGCAGCCGGGTGCCGAGGCAGAAGCCCAATTCCGGGATGGCCGGCGAGGACTGCAGCCAGCCACCCGACGGCGTGGCCGAGACCATGTTGCCCCAGCGATCCACGACGTCAATATGACAGGTATCGCCGCGGGTCTCCCCGCTCGGCGCCACGGTAGGCTCCCCCACTCCCAGCCCGGCCGACCCCTCTGAACCCGGACCCGTCGGCGGCTCGTAGTGGGTACGCAGTGTGGGCACATACGGCTCATATCCGGGGACCGTGCCGGGCCGGAATTCGTGTGATGCCTGCTCTCCGATCAGCGCCCGGCGGCGGGCGCAGTAGTCGGCGGACAGGAGATAGTTCAACGGCACATCCGTGTCGCCGTAGTACGCTTCCCGGTCCGCGAGCGCCAGCTTCTGGGCTTCCAGGATGGTGTGCGCGCCGAGTTCGGTGGACGGATCGAGGTACTCGTCGTCGAACCCTTCGAGAATGGCGAGCGTCTGGAGCAGCGCGGGACCCTGCCCCCACGGTCCCGTCTTAGCGATGGTGTGTCCGCGGAATTCCACCGTGGCGGCGTCCTCGTAGCCAGCCTCGAATCCGGAGAGGTCCTCCAGTGCGAGGACACCGCGGTGATCCGTACCTGAGGAATGCCGGTGCGGGGTCTGGACCGACTCCACCATGGCCTTGGCCACGAAGCCCTCGCGCCACTCGCGGCGGGCGGCGTCGATCCTGGTTTCGCGCGAATGCCCAGCCGGCCCGGCGGTCCCGGCGTCGACCAGCCGCTGCAGCGTCCGGGCGTAGGCAGGATTGCGGACCAGCTCCCCTTCAGCCGGGATCCTGCCTCCGGGCATCCACAGCCCAGCAGACGTCGGCCAGTGCATCTGGAACAGCTCCGCCACGGCGGCGATGGTGGTCCCCACCCTGCCCAGCATCGGGTGCCCGTCGCGGGCGTAGCCGATCGCGAAGTCCAGTACGTCGCCCAGTTCCCAGGTCCCGTGGTCTCGCAACAGCAGGAGCCAGGCGTCGACGGCGGCGGGAACCGCGGCGGCCAGCGCGCCAGAGCCGGGCACCAGATCCAGGCCCTCCGCGAGGTAGTGCTCCACCGTGGCTCCGGCGGGGGCCGGGCCCTGCCCCATGAGGACCACGGGCCGGCCGGGCTCGTCCGCGGTGACGAAGACCCCGGTCATGTCCCCGCCGGGCCCGTTCAGGTGCGGCTCGACGACGTGCAGCACGAAGGCTCCCGCCGTCGCGGCGTCGAACGCGTTGCCGCCGCGCTCCAGCACCGCCTGGGCGGCCGCCGTCGCCAGCCAGTGCGTGGAGGCACTCATCCCGAAGGTGCCCTGCAGGGTGGGCCTGGTGGTGAACGTATCGGGCCGGGTGAACGCCGGGGACGCTGGCGCGATGCCCGCCAGGGGCTCCACTCGGGGCTCCCCCGTGCGGGTGCGCGGCGAAGCCGGGAACCCTGTGGCGGTGTCAGCCAAAGAGGGCCGCCACACGGGTCAAGGTCTCGTACACGCCGTAGCCCAGCGGCACTCCCACCAGCGCCCAGGCGACCACCAGCTTCCCGGTCGACGGGTTTACAGGTGTCGGGTTCACAGTTGTCTGCGCAGTACTCATCTCAGGCCTCCATGGCAGGTTCTTCGGAGCGGACACGGTCGGGGCGTGGTTCGTGGAACCGGGCGTCGACCGGCTTGACCAGCAGGTTCGCCACAAAGCCGATCACCAGCAGCCCCACCATGGTCAGTAGCGCGGGCTGGTAGGACGCTGCGGTCAACTGGCCGGGCTTGCCCTGTGCGTCCAGGAACGCGTTGACGATCAATGGCCCGGCGATACCGGCCGCGGACCACGCCGTCAGGAGCCGGCCGTGGATCGCCCCGACCTGGAACGTGCCGAACAGGTCGCGCAGGTAGGCCGGGACGGTCGCGAAGCCGCCGCCGTAGAAGGAGATGATGACGAACGCGAGCGCCACGTAGAGGAACGTGCTGGTGGAGCCGGCCAAGGCCAGCACCGTGTAGAGCACGGCGCCGACGCCGAGGTACATCATGTAGATGCGCTTGCGGCCGGTCACGTCCGAGGTGGCGGACCAGGCGAAGCGGCCGGACATGTTGCCGATCGAGAGCAGCCCCACGAAGCCGGCGGCGACGGCGGCGCTCACCAGGGACACGCCGTCGGACTGGCGGAAGAAGTCCTGGATCATCGGTGCGGCTTGCTCCAGGATGCCGATTCCCGCTGTCACGTTGCAGAAGAGGGCGATCCAGACGAGCCAGAACTGCCTGGTCTTGACGGCGTTCTTCGCGGAGACGTTGTCCGTGGTGACCAGCGTGGCGGCCTTCACCTTAGCCGGGTCGAAACCGGCCGGCTTCCATCCCTCGGCCGGGACCTTGATGGTGAACGCGCCGAACATCATATACGCGAGGTACACGACGGCGAGGGTCAGGAAGAGCTTGCCGACGGAGTCGCCACTGGCAACCCAGCCCTTGGCGCCGGAGTTGGGGTCGTACATCTTCAGCAGCGCGGTGGAGACCGGGCTGGCGATGAGGGCGCCGCCGCCGAAGCCCATGATGGCCATGCCGGTCGCGAGGCCCGGGCGGTCGGGGAACCATTTGATGAGGGTGGACACCGGCGAGATGTAGCCGATGCCCAGGCCAATGCCGCCGATGAATCCGTAGCCGAGGTAAACGAGCCACAACTGGCCGCTGAAGATCCCGAGCGAGCCGACCAGGAAGCCGCTGGCCCAGAACACGGCCGAGGTAAACATCGCCTTGCGCGGGCCGTTCTTGTCCACCCACGTGCCCATGATCGCGGCGGAGAGGCCGAGCATCACAATCGCGATCGAGAAGATCACGCCGATTTCAGTCAGGCTGGCGCCGAAGTGCTTTACCAGCGCAGTCTTGTAGACACTCGTGGCGTACGCCTGGCCGATGCACAGGTGCACAGCGAGCGCGGCGGGCGGCACCAGCCACCGGTTGAATCCCGGCGGGGCGATCGTTCGTTCACGGTCCAGCCAGCCCATAAGTGCTCCTCTTGCTTGTCGAAGACGTCGGTGTCCCAGTGCATAGAGGCGAATGGCCCCAGATCGGGCCGTTGCCTCCGGCAATCATGGTGCAGATCGACAGCAAACGTACTACTTGTGCGACAAGCGGTAGGAATTCCGCGACGAGCGGTGGTGATGGCCTCGGCGGCCCGCTTCCGGGCCCACCTCTCGGCGGCCGACTCCCGGGGCTTACCTCCCGAGGGCCGACTCCCGAAACCTACTTTCCGAGTCCGGCCTTCCGGAGCGCCTCGGCCATCGCCGTGTTGGCCGGTGCCGGCGTCGGCTTCTGCGGCTGCCTGGCAGGCGTCCGCCGGTCGGGCGCCGGCTTCCCGGACGGCTGAGCAGACGGCTTCCCGGACGGCTGACCAGAGTTCTGCCTCGGCGGCGCTTGCTTGGACGGCGCCTGCGCCGCCGCACGCCCGCCGGGCGCGGCCGGTTCGTCGTCGAGCCTCAAGGTCAGGGAGATGCGCTTGCGTTCCGGATCGGCCTCCAGCACCTTGACGCGCACCACCTGGCCGGACTTGACCACGTCGCGGGGATCGGAGACGAAGCGGTTGGCCAGCGCGGAGACGTGGACCAGGCCGTCCTGGTGCACCCCGACGTCGACAAACGCACCGAACGCCGCCACGTTGGTCACGGTCCCCTCCAGCACCATCCCGGGCCGGAGGTCGGAGATCTTCTCGATGCCCTCCGAGAACGTCGCCGCCGCGAAGGCCGGGCGCGGGTCACGGCCGGGCTTCTCGAGTTCGGCGATGATGTCCTGCACCGTGGGCAGGCCGAAGGAGCCGTCGACAAAGTCCTGCGGGTTCAGTGTGGCGTAGCTTCCCGCGGCCGGCCCCCTCCCGCCGGCGGCGGCTTTGATTTTCCGCGCCACCGGGTAGGCCTCGGGGTGCACGCTGGATGCATCCAAGGGTTCGACTCCCCCGGTGATGCGCAGGAACCCGGCGCACTGTTCGAACGCTTTCGCGCCCAGTCGCGGCACCTTTTTCAGTTCGGTGCGCTTGGTAAACGGGCCGTGTTCGTTCCGGTACGCCACAATGTTTTCGCTCAGGAGCGGCCCGACGCCGGCCACGCGGCTCAGCAGCGCCGGCGAGGCGGTGTTCACGTCCACGCCCACGGCATTCACGCAGTCCTCGACCACCGCGTCGAGGCTGCGGTCCAGCTTGGCGGCGGTGACGTCGTGCTGGTACTGCCCGACGCCGATCGACTTCGGCTCGATCTTCACGAGTTCCGCCAGCGGATCCTGCAGGCGCCGGGCGATGGACACGGCGCCGCGCAGGGACACATCCATGCCGGGCAGCTCGGCGGCGGCGAGCGCCGAGGCCGAATACACCGAGGCGCCGGCCTCCGACACCACGATTTTCTGCGGCTTGCCGCCCTGGTGCGCAGTGTCCGGGCCGGCGGCGAGCTGTTTGAGCAGTTCAGCGGCGAGTTTGTCCGTTTCCCGCGAGGCTGTGCCGTTGCCGATCGCCACGAGTTCGACGCCGTACTTCCGGGCGAGGGTGACGAGGGTCCGCAGCGCCTCGTCCCATTTCCGGGCCGGGGCGTGCGGGTAGATGGTGTCCGTCGCCACCACTTTGCCCGTGCCGTCCACCACCGCCACCTTGACCCCTGTGCGCAGTCCCGGGTCCAGGCCCAGGGTGGCACGGTTTCCCGCCGGCGCCGCGAGGAGCACATCCCGGAGGTTGGCAGCGAAGACCCGCACGGCCTCGTCTTCGGCGGCCGCGAACATCCGGCTCCGCAGATCCGCGGTCAGCCGGGCCAGCACCCGCGAGCGCCAGGCGAGCTGCGCGGTCTGGAGCAGCCAGGCGTCGGCGGGCCGGCCGCGGTCGGCGACCCCGAGGAAGCGGGCCACGGCGGCTTCGTAGCGGCCGCGCGCGGCGGTGAGGGCGGCGTCGTCGTTCGGTTCTGCCTCAGCGAGGTCCAGCTCCAGCACGCCGTCCTTTTCGCCGCGCAGCAGCGCCAGGACGCGGTGCGAGGGCATCCCCGAAGGCTGCTGGGAGAATTCGAAGTAGTCCTTGAACTTCTGCCCCTCGGCGTCCTTGCCCTTCTTCACCCGGGACACCATCCTGCCCTGCGTCCATAGCCGCTCCCGCAGGGTGGCGGCCAGGTCGGCGTCCTGGGCGACGCGTTCCACCAGAATGGAACGCGCCCCGGCGAGCGCCGCGGCGGCATCCCCGATGGAATGCTCCGCGTTGAGGTACTTGTGGGCTTCACGTTCGGGGTCCAGCTCGGGCCGCTTCAGCAGCGCGTCGGCCAGCGGCTCCAGCCCGGCTTCGCGGGCAATCTGCGCTTTGGTCCGCCGCTTGGTCTTGAACGGCAGGTAGATGTCCTCCAGGCGCGACTTCGTGTCGGCGCCGACGACGGCGGCCTGCAGTTCCGGAGTCAGCGCGCCCTGCGCTGCGATCGCTTCCAAGACGGTCCGACGGCGGTCCTCCAGCTCGCGCAGGTAGCGCAGCCGTTCCTCGAGGTCGCGGAGCTGGGTGTCATCGAGCGTCCCGGTGGCTTCCTTGCGGTACCGGGCGATGAAGGGCACGGTGGACCCGGCGTCGAGCAGGTCCACGGCGGCTTTGACCTGCCAGGGGTTCACGCCCAGTTCTGCGGCAATCTGGGCGGCGATGCCGGACTCCTGGGCCTGCGGCGCCCGGGTCTGGGGCGACGGGGCATGGGGCGCCTGGGTCCTGGCGGGCTGGCTCGTTGCGGGCGTGGCGGAGGCTGACGGGGAGGGGCGCTGCGGGAGTTGGGTCACCCTGCCATTTTGCCTCACCGGGGTCAGGGGCCGGGCTCGCCCGATGTTGGAGGAGACTCCCGCACGTCCTGAAGGACCTCGTTGCGGCGGAGGAACCACGGTTTGAACGGCGGATCAAAGCGGGCGAACCGGGGCGGGCCCATGGCCGTCAGGCCGGCCAGCACCAGGGCCGCCTGGAGGCCCTCGTTGCGCCGTTCAAAGGCAGTTTCCGAGCCGCTGCCCGAGAATCGAAGGGCAGCCGTCAGGGACCCGGGAACGGTCCGGATCTGGACTTGGGAGTTCACGGGGACCGGGGCCGACTCCGCCGTCACGCCAGCGGGGAGCACAAAGGCGACCACAAAGTCAGCGGTACCGTCGCTTCCCGGCAGCGGACCGCTCTGGAGCACCGGGGCGGTCATGGCCAGCTTCTGCGAAGGACCGGGCTCCTGGATCACCGGAGCCGTCATTGCCAGCTTCTGACGGGCGTTGTTGCTGCCGCTGATGTAGTTGAACAGAGGCCGGAAGGCAGCATTCCCGGCCCGGTCAAACGTCGTGGTGACCTGTATTTCGGCCACAACATACGCGGGATAACGGCGCAGCTCGAAGTGCGCGAAGCGCTGGACCAGCTCATAGGGTTGCTGTTCGGTCATGGTCCTCAGACCATACGCCGGGCCTCCGACAAGAACCAGCCCGTTCCGACCGCTGTGGTCGACGGATTGTCAGAGGGCTTTGGTAGCTTGAAAGACATAAGGCGAGGCTGCGCTGACTGCACACCCCAGGCGGCAGAACCTTCCACACGGCAGTAAGCATCGGGGGCACAGTGTTTTTTCTTGAACCGGAAGTGCCGGGTTCCGCACAGGACCTGGTCTTTTCCGCGAGCGACCTCGTCATCGCGGCCGGCTGCGAGTACCAGCTGCTCCGGAAGCTCGACGAGAAGCTGGGCCGGTCCCCCAGGGCGGTGTTCGACGACGACGAGATGCTCCGGCACGCCGCCGTGCTGGGCGACCGTCACGAGCAAAAGGTCCTCGACGGTTTCGTGGAGGAGTTCGGCCCCTGGGATCCGGCCGCCGGACGCGGCGTCTACGACGTCGTCCCGGCTGCGGCGATGGACCGCGCCACTTTGCTGGCCAAGCACCGCGAGTCCATTGATGCCCTGCGTTCGGGCGCCGACGTGGTGTTCCAGGCTGCCTTCTTCGACGGCCAGTTCCATGGCCGCTCGGACTTCCTGGTCCGCCAGGCCGACGGCAGCTACGCCGTGTTCGACACGAAGCTGGCCCGCCACGCCAAGGTGACCGCGCTGCTCCAGCTTGCCGCCTACGGCGACCAGTTGCTGCAGGCCGGGATCACCCCGGATCCGATGGTGACACTGGTCCTGGGCGCCACGGTTCAGCTCCCGGACGGCGGCTACGATTACGTCCGCAGCCACCACAAACTTTCCGACATCCTGCCGGTCTTCCGCGAGCGGCGGGACCGCTTCCTGGCCCTGACCTCCTCGCATCTGGCGCAGCCCGGCACCGTGCAGTGGGAGACGCCCGGGCTCACCGCCTGCGGCCGCTGCGACTACTGCCAGGAACAGGTCGCCGCCACCGATGACCTGCTCCTCGTGGCGCGGATGAACTCGGCCCAGCGCAAGAAACTCCGTGCCGACGGTATCCGCACGGTCCGGGAGCTCGCGGAAGCCACCCTGGCCAATCCCAACGCCTCGCTGTTGCGCCTGCAGGACCAGGCCCGGATGCAGAGCGGCGTCGGCGCAGCGGACGGTGAGGTCCGGTTCAGCAAGGACGGCGAAGAGCACAGCATCCGCTTCGGCGTGATTCCCGAAAACACGCTGGCCGATCTTCCCCCGCCCAGCGACGGCGACATCTTCTTCGACTTCGAGGGCGATCCGCTGTGGCAGGAAGCCGCCACCGGAGTCTGGGGGCTGGAGTATCTGTTCGGCGTCGTCGAGGCGCCGACGGGACCCGGCGTCGCGGGAGTGTTCAAACCGTTCTGGGCCCACGACCGGGAGGCGGAGAAACAGGCCTTCCTCGACTTCCTCGAGTATGTGCAGAAGCGCCGGCAGGACTTCCCGGACATGCACGTCTACCACTACGCCGCCTACGAGAAGACGGCGCTCCGGAAGCTCTCTGTGATGCACGTTGCCGGCGAGGACATCGTCGACGGGTGGCTGCGGGACGGGCTCCTGGTGGATCTGTACCAGACCGTCCGGAACAGCATCCGGATTTCCGAGAATTCCTACAGCATCAAGAAGCTCGAGCCGCTCTACATGGGGACCAACCTGCGCTCCGGGGATGTGAAGGACGCTGGCGCCTCGGTGGTTGCCTATGCCCACTACTGCGATGCGCGCGACGACGGCCGGGCCGAGGAAGCCGCCACAATCCTCGCCGGGATCTCCGACTACAACGAATACGACTGCCTCTCCACCCTGGAACTCCGGAACTGGCTCCTGGGTCTGGCCCGTGCCCGCGGCATCCGGCCGGGCGCCGACGTGGCATCCGGCACCGCAACGACGGCGGCCGGCGCGGGCGCGGATTCCGGAACGGACGCGGGAGCGGATTCCGCTGACGTGGACCCGCTGGAAGTGGCGCTGGCCGAGCTGGCGGGGCCCGGCGTCGGGCTGTCCGAGGACGACCGGAAGGCGGTGTCCATGCTGGCGGCAGCGGTCAGCTATCACCGCCGGGAGCGCAAAGCGTTCTGGTGGGCGCACTTCGACCGCTGCGAGAACGGCCCCGACACGCATCACCAGCAGGGCCGCAACGTTTTCCTGGTCGAGGAGGCGGAGGTGCTCGACGACTGGTGGAAGGACGGCGCCAAGCTTCCGGAACGGAGAGTGAAACTGATCGGCACGGTCAGCCCGGGCTCTGACCTTCGTGAAGGCAGCACGTGGTTCCGTATGTACGAGCCGCCGCTTCCGGCCGGGCTCGAGGGCACGGGGATCAACGGGACCGGACGCAACGGCTGGTTCGGCACCGAGGTCCTGGAGCTGGGCCACGAGGACGGCAAGGACACCGTCGTCATCCGAGACAAGCTCCGCAGGGCCATCGAACCGTACGCCCAGGTGCCGGTCGCGCTGACCGAGGACCAACCCATCCAGACCAAGAGCCTCGAGGACGCCCTGGCAGTCTTGGCCTCCGGCGTCACCGCGGCGTTGCAGGCCAGCCCGTCCGCTTTTCCGCACCATCCGGCCCTGGATCTGGTCCGCCGGGTTCCGCCGCGCCTTGCCGCAGGGGCGCGGCTGCCCGCACCGGATGAAGGCCCCGACCGGTTCGTTGACGCGATTACGGAGGCCGTCGGTGCCTTGGACCATTCCTACGTCGCGGTGCAGGGTCCGCCCGGGACCGGCAAGACCCATGTGGGATCGCACGTCATCGCCCGGCTGGTGGCCCGCGGATGGAAAGTCGGCGTTGTCGGCCAGTCCCATGCCGTGGTGGAGAACCTGCTGAAGACGGCGGTGACCAAGGCCGGCGTCGATCCCGCCCGAGTCGCCAAGGAAGTGAAACACGCGGATTCCCTTCCGTGGGAGCTGCGGTCGGCAAAGGATGTAGCGCGACTGCTCAGCTCTCCCGGCGGGGCGCTGATCGGCGGCACGGCGTGGACGATGACGGGATCCAATGTCCCGGCCGGGTCGCTGGATCTGCTGGTGATCGACGAGGCCGGTCAGTTCTCCCTGGCCAATACTCTGGCCGTGGCCCAGGCCAGCAGCCGGCTGCTGTTGCTCGGTGATCCCCAGCAGTTGCCGCAGGTCAGCCAGGGTGCACACCCCGAACCCGTGAACGAATCGGCCTTGGGCTGGGTTTCCGCCGGTCATGCCACGCTTCCGCCGGAACTTGGCTTTTTCCTCGCTGACTCGTGGCGGATGACGTCCGAGCTGTGCCGGGCCGTCTCCGAACTTTCCTATGAGGGCCGGCTGCGCTCGGCCCCGGCCGCTGACCTCCGGCGGCTCGATGGAGTTCCGGCCGGGATCGAAACGGTCATGGTGGAGCACAGCGGCAACATCACCTCCTCCCCGGAGGAGGCCGCCGAGGTGGTCCGCCAGGTGCGGCGCCATCTGGGGCTGAGCTGGCATGCGGAGCAGGGTACCCGGCCGCTCGACGCCGCCGACATCCTGGTGGTGGCCGCCTACAACGCCCAGGTCAACGTCATCCGCGATGCCCTCGATGCCGCGGGCCATGCCGGCGTCCGGGTGGGAACGGTCGACAAGTTCCAGGGCCAGGAAGCCGCCGTCGTGATTGTGTCCATGGCGTGCTCGGCGGTGGCCGAGGCGCCGCGGGGCATGGAGTTCCTGCTCTCGCGCAACCGGATCAACGTGGCAGTCTCCCGCGGCCAATGGCGCGCCGTCGTCATCCGGGCGCCCGAGCTGACCAACTACCTCCCCGCGCACCCCGAGGGCCTGGAGCAGCTGGGCGGATTCATCGGGCTATGCCGGCGGTCAGTGGCTGCTTGAGCTTTGCCCGCCTGCCAGCGGGACATGCCCATTCTTTGTCAGCGCATTCAGGGGACATGCTCATTCTTCGCCGTAACCAGTGAGCACAATGGCATTCTGCCCAGTGCTCGTGGCTCCCGTGGGGCATGTCCAGCTGTGAACGTTGGCTCCCATGGGACATGCTCAGCGGGACGCCGGGATGCCCTCGGCCAGCAGGAGTGCCTCATCCAGCACCGCGCCGAAGTTCACCGGATCGTGCGCGAACCGGCCCAGGAACAGACCCGAGACGCCGTCGAGCGTCGGCAGGAGACCTGGCTTGGCCGAGCCGCCGTAGATGACGGAAAGGTCGCCCAGCCCCGTGGGGGCGAGGTGGCTCCGGAGCTGCCGGACGACGTCGGACACGTACCCGGCGGCTGCGGGCTCGGCCGCACCGATGGCCCAGACGGGTTCGTACGCGAGGACGAGCCGGCCGGCGAGCTCCCAGTCGCCGTCCACGGCCGACCGGATCTGGCGGTACACAAATGCCGCGGCGTCGGCGGCACTGCCGTGGTCGGACTCTCCGATACAGAGGAGGGGCGTCAGCCCGGCTGCTGCCGCGGCCCTGACTTTGCGGGCGATCATGGCTTCGTCTTCGCCGAAGTGCCGGCGGCGCTCCGCGTGGCCGATCTCAACGAGACCGACGCCAAGCTCCGCGAGCATGGACGGGGCCACTTCCCCGGTCCACGGCCCGTCCGCCCACCCGCAGTTCTGCGCACCCAGCAATAGCGGCGAACCGTCCAGCAGCGCGGCGGCCGCCGGGAGGAGCGGAAACGACGGAATCACGAACGGGACAACCCGCCCGGCCGCGAGGGCCGGACGGGTGTCCACTTCGTGGCGCAGCTGCGCCAGCCACTCCAGGCTGTCCTGGTAGCCCAGATACATCTTGGAGCTGACACCCACCAGCAGTGGCGGGGTGGTCGGGCTGGTGTCACTTTGCTGCATTGTTGGTGCTTTCTACTCGAACCGGCGAACCGGTTGATGCGCAAGGCGCGGTTGACGCGCCCGGCGCGCCAAGTGCGCGCCAAGTGCGCGCCAGGCGCGCCGGAGGCCCCTGAACGGTATCTACTGCTCCAGCAGGTCGTCGGCCTTGTTCTTGAACCGCTTGGTCGCAAACATCATGACCGCGGCCAGGAACGGGAGCACACCCAGGGCGTAGACACCCATGGTTCCGGTGTCCGAGGCGGTGATCTGGTTGACCGAGGTCCGCAGGATCGGAGCCACGAAACCGCCCAGGTTGCCCAGGGAGTTGATGAGGCCAATGCCCGCCGCCGCGGCGGTGCCGGTGAGGAACGCCGTCGGGTAGGACCAGGCGATGGGACCGATGGACAGGAAGCTGCAGACAGCCAGCGTGATGAAGAGGATGCCCAGCACCGGAAGGTGGTTGGCGCCCGCCCACGCGGACCCGAAGATGCACAGGCCGGTGGAGATGAACAGCCCGGTGCCCCAGACGCGGCGGCGGATCACGGTGTTTGCGGCCTTGCCGATGAAGTAGCAGGCGAAGATGCCGAAGAACCACGGGATGGCGGCCAGCATGCCCACCGCGAAGCCGACTTTCTGGCCGGTCAGCTGGGCGACCTGCTGCGGCAGGTAGAACGTCACACCGTAGACGGCGATCTGGAGGCAGAAGTAGATGACTGTGAAGTACCAGACCTTGCCGTTCTTCATGGCGGCGAGCACGCCGCGCGGACCGGTCTCCTCCTTGACGGAGTCCTCCAGCTCCATGACGTCCAGGAGTGCCTTTTTCTCGTCCTTGTCGAGGAACTTGGCGTCCTGCGGGCTGTTGATGAGGAAGAAGAACGCGGCAACGCCGGCCACAACCGCCAGCATGCCTTCCACGAAGAACATAACCTGCCAGCCCTGGACGCCGGGCACCTGGTCGCCGATGTTGATCAGCCAGCCGGACAGCGGCGCGCCCAGCATCTGCGAGAAGGGCTGCGCCAGATAGAAGATGGCAAACATTTTGACGCGGACCTTGTTGGGGAACCACGCGGCGAGGAACATGATGACCCCCGGGAAGAGCCCGGCCTCCGTGACACCGAGGAGGAACCGCAGGATGATGAACGAGGTCTCGCCCTGGACAAACGCGAAGCACGCGGAGACGATGCCCCAGGTAATGGCGATGCGGGCCAGCCAGATCTTGGCCCCGAACTTCGTCAAAAGGAGGTTGCTGGGGATCTCGAAGATGGCGTAGCCGATGAAGAAAATCCCGGCGCCCAGCGCGTAGGCGCCGGCCGTGATGCCCCTGTCCACTCCGAGGGCGGCTTCGGCGAAGCCCACGTTGGTGCGGTCCAGGAAGGCGACCACATAGAGGATGACCAGCATGGGCATCAGCCGGAAGGACGCCTTGGAAATCGCCGATTTCAGTACCGGCGTATCCAGGAGGTCCCTAGTGGACGTGGTTGTTACGGACATCAAAAACTCCTCGTCGAGCAATCAGTGGTGTAACTCAGGGGATGGATCAGGTGCGAAAAACGGTGGAGCCGGTCAGCAGAAGTTCCTAGCGTGAAAAGGCGATGATCATGATTCCGGCCAGGCAGGCCAGGATTCCGACGGCGAGATAGAGCTTCCGTCCTTTGCTCCAGGACGCGAACCCTGAGGCGGGGGTGTTGTTGGGCTGTGCCATATTGCTTCTTCCCTAGTGCATGTAGAGTCCGCCATCCACATTCAGCGTCTGGCCGGAGATGTAGCCGGCGTCCTCGCTGATGAGGAAGGCGATGGCGGCCGCGATGTCCCGGGTGGAGCCGACGCGGTTGACCACGAGGTCTTTGGTGAGTTCGTCCTTGCGTTCCTCGCTGAGGGTGCCGCCCATGATGTCGGTGTCGATGGGACCCGGCGAGATCGCGTTGACCGTGATGTCGTACTCGCCCAGTTCGCGGGCCGTGGCGCGGGTCAGCCCGATCACGCCGGCCTTGGCCACGGAGTACGGCGTCTTGGAGAACGTGCCGCCGCCGCGCTGCGCGGAGACGGAGGAGATGTTGACGATGCGCCCGATCCTGTTTTTCACCATGGATTCGGCCACCCGGCGGGTGGCGTAGTGCACGCCGTTGAGGTTGATGCTCAGCACCCGGTCCCACTCGGCGGCGTCGAGTTCCAGATACGGGACCGGCGAGCTTACGCCGGCCACGTTGGCCAGGGCGACGATCTGCGGCAGTTCGGCCTCGATCGCGTCGATCGCCGCGCGGACGGACGCCTCGTCGGAGACGTTGGCGCCGGCGCCGAACGCCTTGACGCCGTGCTCGGCGGCCAGTTCCTTGGCTGCTGCCTTGCACAGCGCGTCGTCCAGATCGATGATGCCGACGTTCCAGCCCTGCGCGGCCAGGTAGTTGGCGGTCGCACGGCCGATGCCGCGCTCCGAGACGGCGCCGGTGACGATCGCGGTGCGTTCTGCGGGGTAAGTGCTCATGGGAGTGCTCCTGAAGGCGTGAAAGTGGCGGGGCTTAGTTGATGGGGGCGGGGCCGAGCTCGTCAATGAGCTTCTGCATGGCCACGTACGCCTTGTTCCGATAGGCGATGAGTTCCGGGGTGCGCTCGGCGGGGACATTGAGGAAGCCGGCGCCGGTCTTGGTGCCAAGCTTCCCGGCGTCGACGAGGTCGCTGAGGACCTTCGGCGTCGCGAAACGTTCCGGGAACTCCGTCTGCAGCGATTTGTAGCAGAAGTTGTAGACGTCCAGCCCTGCCATGTCGGCGATGGCGAAGGGTCCGAAGAACGGCAGCCGGAAACCGAAGGTGGTGCGGACCAGGGTGTCGATGTCCTCCGCCGTCGCGATCTCCTGCTCCACCAGTTGGGCGGCCTCGTGGAACAAGGCGTACTGGAGCCGGTTGAGCACAAAGCCGGTGACGTCCTTGACGACGGCGGTCTGCTTGCCCGCGGCGTGGACGAGTTCGCGGACAGCGCCGATGGTGGCCGCTGAGGTGCCGGCGTGAGGGATGATTTCCACGCCCGGGATGAAGGGGGACGGGTTGGAGAAGTGCACGCCCAGGAAGCGTCCCGGGTTGGCGACGGGCTCGGACAGCTCCGCGATGGAGATCGTGGACGTGTTGGACCCGATGATGGCGTCCGGGCGGGCGGCGGCGCTGATGCGCGCCAGCGTCTGGTGCTTGATGGCGATGACTTCGGGGACGGCTTCCTCGATGAAGTCGGCATCTGCCACGGCTTCCTCGATGTCCTTGGCCGCCCAGAGGTTTTCCTTCAGGATGGCGGTGGAGCCTTCCGGGAAGAGCCCGGCAGCGACGAACTCGTCCGATTCGGCGAGCAGCCGCTCGTAGTTCTTCTGCGCCACTTCGGCGGACACATCGGCGAGCGCCACGCGGGCACCACCGAGCGCCAGGACCTGCGCGATCCCGCCGCCCATGTATCCGGAGCCGACGACGGCGATTCTGCGGGCGGCGTTGATGGCGGCGGCGTTACCTGTTGATTCGGTCATGGTCAGACTGCCTTCGTGTATTCGGGCTCGTAGGAGCAGATGGCGTCCACCTTGGCGGCGGAGGAAGAGGTTTCGTCGAAGCGGTGGCCCAGCCATTCGCTGACGAGCTTTTTGGCGAGTTCCAGGCCGATGACGCGCTGTCCGAGCGTGAGGACCTGGGCGTTGTTGCTGAGCACGGACCGTTCCACCGAGTAGCTGTCGTGCGCGGTGACGGCGCGGATGCCGGGGACCTTGTTGGCCGCGATGGCCACGCCCAGGCCGGTGCCGCAGATCAGCAGTGCCCGGTCGGCGTCGCCCTCGGCGACTTTGCGTGCGGCGTCCACGGCGACGTGGGGGTAGGCAGTGGAGTCGTTGGCGCCGACTCCGATGTCCTGCACGGAGGCGACGCGCGGGTCCGCCTCGAGCAGGGCTTTGAGTGCGTTCTTGTATTCGACGCCGGCCTCGTCGTTGCCGACGACGACGCGCCAGCCTGTTGTTGTGCTCATGCCTGTGCTCCTTGCTTGGCCAGTTCGGGGTTAGCGAGCCGGCCGTTTGTGTGGGCGGAAATTCTTGCTGCGATGAGGGCGAACGAAACCGCCCCCGGGTCGGGGTGGCCCAGGCTCTTTTCCGCGAGCGGCCGGGCGCGTCCCTTGAGCGGGCGGAGGTCCGCGGTCCTGTCCGCGGCGGTCCGGGCGGCGGCCGCGGCGGCGGCGAGCGCGTCACCGGCGGAAGCGCCGCCGTCGAGCGCCGTACAGAACGCGTCCCGGAACGGCAGCAGGGCGTCCACCATGGTCTTGTCCCCGGGATCTGCCTTGCCCAGTTCGGTGATCGCGGCGGCGAAGGCGGTGACCGTGGCCGCGGCATCCCCGCCGCTGTAGCTGTCCCGGTTTCCCAGCGCCAGCCCTGCGGCGATGATCGCGGATCCCCAGAGCGCGCCGGAGGTGCCGCCCGCGCGTTCGCTCCAGGCCTCCCCCGCGGCGGTCAGGACGCGCGCCGGCGAAGCGCCGCCGTCGTTCGCGGCCGCCTGCTCAGCCGCGGTGACCGCTGCTTCCACGCCGCGGCGCATCCCGATGCCGTGGTCGCCGTCGCCGGCGACTGCGTCCAGCCGGCCCAGTTCCTCCTCATGTTCGACGACGACGTCCCGGACCTGGCGGAGCACTGCGGCCGCCTGCCGTCCGAGCTCTGCCGCGGCCGGTGTGGGGCGTTCGACGGCGGACGCCACTTCGGCGTCCGCAGCGGCCATCTGGCGCGCCGGCCGCGAGGCCAGATTGCCCTTGCGGAACGCCGGGGTGTCGGCCGGGGCCGCCCAGTATTGCTCCAGTTCGTCGTCGAGCCACAGCAGGGTCAGGGAGAGCCCGGACATGTCCAGGCTGGTGACGAGCTCGCCGCATTCGGGTTCCACCACGGTGAGCCCGGCCGCGACCAGAAGCTTTTCGATTTTTCCGAAAAGCAGGAACAACTCGTCGTACTTGACGGTGCCGAGGCCGTTGACGATCGCCACGACGCGGCTGCCGGCGTCGTGAGGCTTGTCAGCGAGCAGCTGACTGACCAGGAGCTCGGCCAGTTCGGAGGCCGTGGGCATGGGGTGATCGGAAATGCCCGGTTCGCCGTGGATGCCCAGGCCGAGGGACATGTGCCCCGCCGGGACAGTGAACAGCGGCGCATCCGCGCCGGGCAGCGTGCAGCCGTCGAAGGCAACACCCAACGAGCGGGTGCGGTAGTTCGTCCGAATGGCGAGCCGTTCGACGTCGTCCAGGTCGAGTCCCGCCTCTGCAGCGGCGCCGGCGATCTTGAAGACCGTCAGGTCGCCAGCGATGCCGCGCCGCTTCTCGATCTGGTCCAGCGGGGCGCTGGCGATGTCGTCGGTGACCAGGACTGTGCGGGTTTCAATGCCTTCGGCGTTGAGGCGCAGCTGGGCCTGGCCGAAGTGCAGGACGTCACCGGCATAGTTGCCGTAACTCAGCAGCACGCCGCCGCCGGCGTTGGCCGCCTTGGCCACGCGGTAGACCTGGCCGGCCGCGGGCGACGCGAACATGTTGCCGCAGGCCGAGGCGGCGGCCAGGCCCGGCCCCACGAGGCCGGCGAAGGCGGGGTAGTGCCCGGAGCCGCCGCCGACCACCAGCGCGACCTGCCCGGCCGGGACCTCGGTGGAACGGACGACGCCGCCGTCGACACGGGCAACGTAGCCGCGGTTGGCCGCAACGAAGCCGTCCAGTGCCTCATCCGCGAAATCAGCGGGATTGTCGAAGATCTGGGTCATGGTTTCCTCATTGAATCCGTGTTGGAGAACTAATGCAGTGGAAAGAGAGCTGAAGTAGATCGGGGTGGTGCGGCCGCCCCCAAATGACTTGACGGCCGCACCAGGCGCCAGCGTGAGGCGCCGGTCTAGGCGCCGGGTCAGACGCCGGCGAGTTCCGACGTCGCCGGCTGCCGCCGGCCCTGTGCCACCTGGCTCTGGCCGAGGGCGTAGCCGTCGGTCTTCGGCAGGATCCGGCGCCGCAGGTAGTCCTGGTTGCTGGCGGTGACACTGAGTCCGTCGCCGCCGTAGTGCTCGGTGCAGAGGATTCCCTGGAAGCCGACCGAGAGGGCGATCTTGAACGCCTCGCGGTAGTTGATGAGGCCGCTTTCCATCGGCGCGGGCATGGCGACGTAGCTGTCGCGGGCCACATCCTCATCGCGGATGTAGTTCTTCATGTGCCAGTAGTTGGAGTACGGGAGCGTCTTGGCCACCATCTCGCGCCAGTCCTCGATCGGACGGTGGAGCCGTATGAGGTTTCCGATGTCGGGGTTGATGCCCACGTTGGCCAGTCCGATGTCCTGGACCAGCTGAACGGAGGAATCCGCGGTCCCGAGGTACGTGTCCTCGTACATTTCGAGCGAGAGGAGGATCCCGGCCTCGGCGGCGTGCTGGCCCAGTTCGCGGAGCCTGGTGACGGCCTTGCCCCAGGTTTCTTTGTCCCCCACCGGGTCTTTGTGTCCTTCGACAGTCCAGAACCAGAGCTGTTTGCGCTGCTCGGGCGTGAGCGCCTGGTGCAGCCCGAAGGAGACCACTTCGCAGCCGAGTTCCGCGGCGGCGTCGATGGTGCGGTGGCTGTAGGCCAGGTTCGCTTCCCAGTTCCGCTCCTCGATCACGCTGCGGCGGATGGCGGAGATGACGGGGATGCCGATGCCAACGGTGGCAGCGGTCTGCTTGAATTCCGCCAGGCGGGCCGTGCTCAGGTCGCCGGGGCGGACCCAGCTGTCGGTGAGGTCAGCGTTGGCAAAGCCGGCGTCCTTGACCTCGGTGAGGACCTCGGCCCAGTCGGACGCCTCGGCGTCGTTGATGTGGTTGCCCTGTGCGTCGGTTCCCGGGAACTGCAGGAGCGCTGCGGTGATGGGCCAGTTTTCGGCTGTATAAGCCATGGGTTCACTCCTTCGTGGAATCCTGTTTCCTATAGGATTTACTATCTAAAGGATGTTGTCAAGATCACATCCGAGCTCATGGCGACAATCGAAGATCCTATAGGACACTAGTCGGTCCAGTCGAAGAACCCTTTGCCGGTCTTGCGTCCGAGCTCGCCGCGGGCCACCTTGTCGCGCAGGATCTGCGGCGGGACGAAGCGCTCGCCCAGTGTGGAGGCGAGGTATTCGGCAATACCGAGCCGGACGTCCAGTCCCACGATGTCCGTGGTCCGCAAGGGGCCGGTGGGGTGCTTGTAGCCCAGCACCATGGCGTTGTCGATGTCCTCGGCGGACGCCACTCCTTCTTCGACCATGCGCATCGCTTCGAGGGCAATCGCGACCCCCAGCCGTGAGGACGCGAAACCGGGCGCGTCATTGACGACGACGGCGGTCTTGCCCAGCGCTTCGACCCAGCCACGGGCCGCCTGGGCCAGCGGCTCCGAGGTCTGTTCGCCGAGCACCACTTCGATCAGGGTGGACGCCGGCACCGGGTTGAAGAAGTGCAGGCCGAGGAAGTTCTGCGGGCGCTGCAACTCACGGGCCAGCGCGTTGACGGAGATCGAGGACGTGTTGGAGGCGAGGTAGGCGTCGGCGGCGAGGCGTTCCTCGATCCCCCGCAGGGACACGACTTTCAGGTCCCAGTCTTCGGGAACGGCCTCGATGACCAGCTGGCGGTCCTTGAAGTCGTCGTAGTCCACGGTCACGGAGAGCCGCGACACCATCTCGTCCAGGTTGCCGTCCGTGGCGCCGCGCTCGATGCTTTTGGCCGCCGCTGATTCCACCCGCTCGCGGGCAGCCTCCGCGGACTGTTCGTCGCGCTCGACGACGAGGACACTGGCGCCGTTGATCAGGAAGGCGTGGGCGATGCCGGCGCCCATCCGGCCCCCGCCGAGGACTCCAACGAAGTTGGGGAGGTTACAGTCGGGGAGGGCACTGTTGGGGAGGCCGCCGTCGGGAAGGTTCGCGGGGTTTGCGGAGTTGCTCATCTTCAGTTCTTCTTCCGGTCTGGATCCTGGTCGGACGTGTCGGCTGGCTTCCTGGCGGATTTCTTATCGGATTTCTTATCCAGGAAAGCCTGCATGCGGTCGAACTTGGCTTGGGACTCAAAGAGGATCCCCTGCGCCAGCTGGTCGATCAGCGGGTGCGCCTCGGCGGGGGCATGGAACACCGACTTGGTGATCCGGACCGCGAGGGGATCCTGGCCGGCAATCCTGTCGGCCAGGGCGTGGGCCGCCGCCATCAGCTCGGGCGCCTCGTGGATCTCGGTGATGAGGTTGACCGCGAGCGCCCGTTCGGCCCGCAGCACAGTACCGGCCAGCAGGATTTCCTTGGCCACGGGCTCCCCCACCAGCTCTTTCAGCCGCCAGCTCGCGCCGGCAGCGGCGAGAATCCCCAGTCCCGTCTCCGGGTTGCCGATCCGCACGGACGGGGTGCCGATCCGGAAGTCCGCGGCGTACGCCAGTTCGGCGCCGCCGCCCAGGCAGAAGCCGTCCAGGGCCGCGATGACGGGCATCGGGAGCTTGGCGATCCGCACAAAGATGGTGGAGTTGATGCCCTGCAGGGCATCGTCGCGGCGGCGTTCGCGGAGCTGGCCAATGTCCGCCCCGGACGCGAAGACTCCCTCCGTGCCTGCGATGATCAGCACCTTCGGGGTCTGCTCCAGCGCGGCGCAGACGGCGTGCAGCTCGTCGACCATCTGCTGGTCGATGGCGTTGCGGACCTCGGGCCGGTTGAGGAGCACCACCAGCCGGTCCTCGCGTTCGTCGATCAGCAGCGTGCTGAAATCCTGCGGGTTGAGACCCGTCGCGGCGGCCGCCACTACACGCGCTCCAGCAGCATCGCAGTGCCTTGGCCCACGCCGATGCACATCGTGGCGAGGCCGATCCGGGCGTCCTCGCGCTCCATCCGGCCCAGCAGGGTGATCGCGATCCGTGACCCGGACGAACCCAGCGGGTGGCCCAGGCTGATGGCGCCGCCGTCGCGGTTCACGATCTCGGGGTCCAGCCCAAGCCGGCGCATGCTGGCGAGGGACTGCGTGGCGAAGGCCTCGTTGAGTTCGACGGCGCCGAGGTCGCCGACGCCAAGACCGGTCCGGGCGAGCACCTTCTGGGTGGCCGGGACGGGCCCGATGCCCATGATCTCAGGCTCGCAGCCGGCGGAGGCGCCGTCGATGATCCGGGCGCGCGGGGTGAGCCCGAGCCGCTCGATGGCGGCTTCGGACGCGACGATGATCGCTGAGGCGCCGTCGTTAAGGGTGGAGGAGTTTCCTGCCGTGACCACGGACCCGCCGGCGACGACGGGGCGGAGGCCCGAGAGGACGTCCATCGTGGTGCCGGCGCGGGGGCCTTCATCGGTGTCGACGACGGTTTCCCCCTTGCGGGTCTTGACGGTGACCGGGACGATCTCGCCGGCGAAGCGGCCGGCGGCGATGGCCGCGAGGGAACGTTCGTGGGAGCGGACGGCGAAGGTGTCGGCGTCCTCGCGGGTGATCCCGTCCATGCGGGCGACTTCCTCGGCCGTCTCCGGCATGGAGTAGGTCATCTTGCCGCCGCGGGAGAGTTCGCCCTTCTGGAACAGCGGGTTCGCGAAGCGCCAGCCAATGGACGTGTCGAAGATCTGTCCGGGCTTCGCGAAGGCGGCCTGCGGCTTCTCCTGGACCCAGGGGGCACGGCTCATGGATTCGACGCCGCCGGCGATCACGATGTCCGCGGCTCCGGATTTGATCATCTGGCTGGCCATGATGATGGCGCTCAGGCCGGAGGCGCAGAGCCGGTTCACGGTGATGCCGGGAATGTGCAGCGGGAGACCGGCCAGGATGGTGGCCATGCGGGCGACGTTGCGGTTTTCCTCGCCTGCGCCGTTGGCATTGCCCATGATGACTTCGTCGATGCGGTCCGGATCCAGTCCGGCCCGCGCCACGGCCGCGCGGATCACCAGGGCGGCCAGGTCATCGGGGCGGACCGCGGAGAGCGCCCCGCCGTAGCGGCCCACCGCAGTGCGGGCACCGCCTACGAGAAATGCCTGTGGTCCTGCTGCTGCTGATGCCATGGGTACACCCTTCACGCGATAAACGTCTCTGTCATCGAATCTGTCATCGAGCGAACTCTTTTCGGCGGCGGCCTCCACGGCCAACCGTCAGCGCGCCAATTTACCGACCGTTCGTTCTATAAAGATTACACGGCACGGCAAGGGGGTCAATCAGGCCTCCGCCGGATTACGCGACCACGACGCCGAGATGGCTCGCCATCAGCGGGGCAAGCAGGCCGAGCTGGTAGTCATCGATCACCAGGCCCGCGAGGCTCCCCAGGCCGCTGATGACGCGGAAATCTGTGCCGCGGATGTCAAAGTCCTTAAGCCTGGCGCCCGCGACGTCGAGTGTGCCGATGGTGCAGTTCTTCAGCGCCACCCGTGTTGCCGTGCAGGAACCCAGGTCCAGTTCACTGATGATGCAGTCGCTGATCTGGACGTCCGTGAGCTTGGCCCCGCGCAGATTCACGTAGTCGAGTTTGCCGCCGTCGATCCGAACGGACTGCCAGCCGCTCTCGTAGAGTTCCGCGGAACCCCAGCGCGGGTTCCCGATCTCGACGTCGCGCAGCGTGCTACGGGCTGCCGTGAACACGGGGGCGTACATCTCAGCCAGGATGCAGTCGCGGAAACTGGCGCCGCGCAGCTGGGTCTCATTGAAGGACACGCCCTGGAAGTCGCACTCGGCGAAATCGGCGCCGGCGAGTTCCCGGCCGTCGGCCGACGCCCTGCTGAACCGGACGCCGTCGTACCTCGCCCCCGGCTGGAAGTCCGGAGCCGGGTCGTCCTGGAGCTCTTCGAGCCGGACGGGGCTGAGCCGCGGCGCGGTGATCTTTGGCGCTTTGGACGCGATGCCCCGCGCCATTAGAGCGACTCGGCCTTGGCCGCGATTTCTGCCAGGTCCTTGGCGAGGGCCTTGCGGGTGATGCGCATGCCCAGCCTTCCGAAGAGCGCCATCGCCAGTTTGCTCATCCGGGAGGGATTGATCAGGTCGGCGCCGAAGGTCATTGTGAGGTCCGTGCCGCCGTCGCGATCGGCCAGCGTCATGCGTGAGGTGTAGTCGGCCCCGCCCTGCAGCGCTTTCACCGTGGTGCTCCGGGGAGGGCTCGCCTGGGACACCCACATTTCCACGGTTTCCGACCTGCCCATCATGGTGCGGGTTTCCTTCCAGCGCGTGCCCTCGCCGTAGGGGCCGTCGCTCAGCATCTGGATCGAGTCGATGCCGGACACGGTTGCGGCCGAACCAGGAATGTCGGAAATGACCGCCCACACTTTGTCCGCCGGTGCGTTGACGTGCTGGGTCAGGCTGAGTTTGTGCTCCATGCCATTGAGCCTAGCCCGGCTCCCCCGCGGATTTCATCCCTCGCAACCTGATACCCCCTTGAATTAGTAAGCATGCTTTGTGTTATTCTGAAAAGACGTTGAATTTCAACCGGAAACGAAAGGTGTTCACACCATGGGTATCGGAGACAAGATTCAGAACGAAGCAGAGCACCTCGGCGGCAAGGCCAAGGAAGCTGCTGGCAACGCCACCAACAACGACGAACTGCGCGCCGAGGGCCAGAAGGACCAGGTAGTCGCGGACGCCAAGAAGGTCGGCGAGAACGCCAAGGACGCTTTCAAGCGGGACTAGTCCTGACGCAAGACGGCGGCGCCGGACATTCCTTTGGGGGATGTCCGTCGCCGCTTTTTTGTGGGCAGGGTTCTTGGCTGCGCGGGCAGGCCTTTTTGCAGGCGCCCGGCCCCACCGATTCGCCACAAACGGCCGCTAACCCACCCCGGATAGCGGCCATTCTCGTCCAATGGGCGCATCGTCGGCGTAGCCGCGAACAGCACGGGCCGAGACCCGGGCTCAAGCGCCCCCACGCCCTGCACGGCGTCACCGGCCTAAACGAACGACGGCGGCCCCCTCACCGGAGGACCGCCGTCGTCTGCGTTGCTTCTTGCCCTGAACGGTTAGTTGAAGAGCGCGTTCTTGGGTTCGTTGTTCTTGACCTTGTGCCAGCCGAGCCACAGCAGCAGCGCGAAGAATGGGATGGTCGCAAGGGTCCAGAGGCCCAGGTGGAACACGTCACCGCTCTTGCTGGTCATGGTGTCGAAGCCGATCAGCACCGTGATGGCCAGCAGCGCAACGAGGCCCGCCCAGCTCGTCCAGGTTCCACCGGGCGCGGGCAGGGACGACACCTTGCCCTTGGTCTTGCGCAGCGCGATCTGGCTGGCGAAGATGGCGCCCCAGGTGAAGATCACGCCGATCGACGCGGAGTTCAGCGCAAGGTCGAAGGCGTACGAGCCGCCGAGCCAGATGTTGAGCAGGATACCGACGAGGTACACGCCGCCGATGGCCAGAATGGCGGCATACGGCACGTGGCTCTTGGACATCTTGGTCAGCCACTCCGGAGCATGTCCATTGTTGGCCATGGTGCGGAAGATCCGGCCGATCGAGTACAGGCCGGAGTTGCAGGAGGACAGCGCGGCGGTGATGACGATCATGTTCATAACGTCGCCCATCCAGGGAAGGCCCATCTGGCCGAACACCGTGACGAACGGCGACGTGCCGGCCACGTACTGGTCCGAGGGCAGCAGCATGGCCAGGAGGGTCACGGAACCGACATAGAACACCACGATGCGGAAGACGACCGCGCGGATGGCCTTGGGCACTTCCTTGGCCGGGTCCTGCATTTCGCCGGCGGTGATGCCCACGAGCTCAATTCCGTTGTAGGCAAAGATCACGGCGTTCAGGACCAGGATCATGACCAGCGCACCCTTGGGGAACATCCCGCCTTCGGCTGCGAAGAGGTTGTTGACCGAGGCGTTGCCGTCGCCCACCTGGGCGTTGGTGATGACCATAAAGGTGCCCACGGCCAGGAAGATGAGGATGGCGCCCACCTTCAGGCAGGAAGCCCAGAACTCGAATTCACCGAACGCCTTGACGCTCAGGAGGTTGACGCCCACCAGCAGCAGCAGCGCTGCGATGGCGGTCAGTTCCACCGGCACGTTGGGGAAGAAGAACTGGAAGTACAGTCCGATGGCGATCAGTTCGGCGATCCCGGTCATGGCCCAGTTGATGAAGTACATCCAGCCGGACACATACGCGCCCTTCTTGCCGAACATTTCGCCGGCATAGCTGACGAACGAGCCCGACGTCTGGCGGTACATGATCAGCTCGCCCAGGGCGCGCATCAGCAGGTAGGCGATGACGCCGGCAATGGCGTACGAGAAGATCAGCGCGGGACCCGTGGAGGCCAGGCGTCCGCCGGCACCCATGAAGAGGCCGACGCCGATTGCGCCGCCCATGGCGATCATGGTGACCTGCCGGCCGCTCAGGGACTTTTTGTAGCCCTCGGCGCTGAGAGTCGAGTCGACGACGGCGGATTGCGCCGTCGGGCTCTTAAGTTCTGTGGGGGTAGTTGATGGCACAGCTGTTTCCTTGTAGGTCGAGGTATGGCCGGGACAGGACCGTGGATTCAAGTACACAAAATTCGGGCCCAAGCCCCCGGAAGGGACCAAGGCGTGTACCGAACCTCACAAGTGTCGAAGCTCGCGCGGCTCATCCATCGTACTAGCATTCAGGACCCCGGCGTGACCCGGGCTACATCCCAGGCCGCCCGCGAACCGCAGTAATAGCGATGTTTTGACGCAAAAGCGCTGGTCAGGGCGTTGCTTCCATTACTCTGAGCATGCCGGCGAGGGATTTTCCTGGCCGGGGCGCCTGCACCGTCACTGCAGGCCGTGGCAGTAACGCCGTGATTCAGGGGGGAACATGAAACAGAGAGCGCTACTGCCTGCAGTGCTGCTTCTCGTATTGGCGGGGTGTTCGAGCGGCGGTTCCGGCCCGGCCGGACCCAGCGAGAGCCGCACAGCAGCAACGCCAGCAGCATCAGCACCACAAACATCAGCATCTCCGGCGCCGGGTACCTCCGAGCCCGCCGATGTTTCCACGTCGCTGAACGCACCCGACGCCTTGCAGCAGCACGTCTGCACCGCAACAGCCGACGGGTCGTGGTCCTTCAAGGGGACCCTCGTCAACAACAGCGACAAGAACAAAGTGTTTTCCGTGGCAATCGGGGTCACCGCGGGCCCGGCGGTGGCAGGGCACACGCTCATCACCAAAACAGTTCCCGCCGGCCAGTCGGCTGACATAGCCGCGGCGAACTTCGCCAAGACCAAAGACAGCAACGGTACCTGCACGCCAGTCGTCTCCGTAGAGGATGCCCCATGAAAAAGAAGCTGCTTCTCATCACGGCGGTGATCGTCGGGCTGACGGCCGGGCCGCTGACGGTCGGGCCGGCCTTCGCCGATGACGCAACGGTTGCTCCGACGCCAACCACCCTGGCGGCCACGCCAACCGGAACACCGACGCCGACCGGGACCGCCCCGGTCCCCGCCGTACCGGCTCCGGAAGGCACCGCCACTGCGACTGCAACAGCAACGGCGAAACCCACCGCGGAGGAGACACTGCCCCTGGTCGAACCAACGCCGACGCCGAGCCCGACGGAAGAGCCGACGCCTCCGGCCTTCGTCGTCCAAGGACCCTTCGAGGCGAAGTGGACTTCACTGAAGGGTGCCGCCGGCCCCCTCGGTGAACCGACCGCCAACCAGGTCTGCTCACTCGGCGTCTGCAGCCAGGCGTTCGAAGGCGGATCCATTTTCTGGACCTCGGCAACGGGGGCGCACCCGGTCCTGCGGACCGAGGGACACACCGGCCCCCGCTGGCATGCCAAGGGCGGCCTGGCGCTTTACGGCCATCCCGTCACGGATGAGACTGCCGTGTCCGGCGGAACGCTCCAGAAGTTCTCCAGCGGCCGCGTGGTGGCATGGACCGGAACGAAGTTTCTGGAATTCTCCGCCCGAAGCGGCATCGGGAGCCGTTGGGCCGCCGCCGGCGGCGAGGCAGTCCTTGGCCTCCCCGTCGCTGCCGAGGCCTGTGGGCTGAAGGCATCCGGATGCTTCCAGCAGTTCGACAAGGGCCAGATCTACTGGGCACCGGGAATCGGCGGCCACGTCGTCTGGGGCGGGATTTTGGGCCGCTGGAAGGCAGGCGGAGCGCAGAACAGTGTGCTGGGTTACCCGGTAACGGAAGAAACCTGCGGCCTGACTGCCAGTGGCTGCGTGCAGCGCTTCCAGGGTGGCAGCATCTTCTGGTCGCCCGCCACGGGCCCGCACGTGGCCCGCGGCGCCATCGGAAGCCGGTATTCCGCCGTCGGATCGTCGCGAAGTATGCTGGGCTACCCGCTCGCCAGCGAGACCTGCGGACAAGCCGCCAGTGGCTGCGTGCAGCGTTTCCAGGGCGGACGCATCTACTGGTCGCCCACCACGGGTGCCTGGATTTCCGGCCGGGGGATCGACAGCAAGTTCATCTCAGCCGGCGGCCCCGGTGGCTCGCTGGGGTACCCCATCGCGAGCGAGCGTTGCGTTGGCAGCGCCTGCGTGCAGTCCTACCAGCGCGGGGAAATCACCTGGTCCCGCTCCGCCGGGACCAGGGTCTATGGCATGTCTGAATGCCACAAGCTCAACAACGGCCAGTCCAAGTACCCTACGCACGGCGCGAACCGTGTCCTCCTCACCTGGACCTCGGGCTACGGAGTGTCCCACGCGACCAACCTGTACTGCATGAACGTCGCCGGAGCTTATGTGCCGGACTGGCGGACTGACGGCTACGTCGGTGCCTCAGGTTTCAAGCCGCCGGGCGTCCCGTCCGGTCCCACCCGGAACCTGTACTCCCCCACCGGCTCGTATTCCGTGACGGAAGCCTTCGGTCTGGGCAACCCGGGCACGAAGCTTCCTTACCGTACACTGAACCCCCGTTCGCGGTGGGGCGGTAACCCTTGGACGGCGACGTACAACAAGTACCACGAGTCGTCCTCCTGGGTGGGCTATGACGAGAACATGTGGTGGTTCGCGAGCGGCGGCTACTACCGCCAGGGCGCAGTCATCAACTACAACCGGCCCAACATCGTCCAGGACGCCGGCTTCGCCATTTTCCTGCACATGAACAAGGTGCCGACAGCCGGATGCATCTCGCTCGATGACTGGGCCGTGGTGGACTACCTCCGCAAGTCCACCCCGGGCGACCGGATCATCATGGGTACGTACGGGTCCCTGTTCCGTTAGATCTGGAACAGGTCCGTTAGATCCAGAGCAGTTCCGTTAGATCCTGAGCACTTGCAATCCCAATAGCTAACGCCCGGCGCCCTCGGCCCGGGCGTTAGCCGTATCCGGGGCCCGTCGCCGGACGCGGCCCGGGCCGCATCAGGCGGCGAGCGCTGCCACTTTCCGGCGCCGGGCCATCGCCAGCCGGGTGCCGATCAGCCCCTGCCGCGGGCTGAACAGATAGACGACGGCGAACGCGGCCCCCTGCGTCAGGACCACCATGGCGCCCGAGGCGGTGTCCAGGTAGTAGCTGAGATAGATCCCGGCGATGGAACACACTGCGGAGATGACCGGGGCGATCACGAGCATGCGGGAGAACCGGTCCGTCAACAGGTACGCCGTGGCTCCGGGAATGATCAGCATGGCCACCACCAGCACCACGCCCACGGTCTGCAGCGCCACCACGGAGGTCAGCGCCAGCAGGCCCAGCAACAGGGCACCGAGGCGTTTCGGGGACAGCCCTATTGCATGGGCGTGCGTGGGGTCAAAGGCGTACAACGTGAGGTCACGCCGCTTGAGAATCAGAATGGCAAAGGCGACGACTCCCAGCACCAGAACCTGGATGAGGTCGGGAACGCTGACGCCGAGCAGATTTCCGAAAATGATGTGGTTGAGGTCTGTCTGGCTCGGCGTGACCGAGATGAGCACCAGGCCCAGGGCGAACAGCGACGTGAACACGATCCCGATCGCCGCGTCTTCCTTCACCCGGCTGGTGTTGCGGACCACCCCGATCAGGGTTACGGCGATGAGGGCGAACACGAGCGCTCCCAGCGCGAACGGGGCACCGACGATGTAGGCGAGCACAACCCCGGGCAGCACGGCGTGGGAGACTGCGTCCCCCATCAGCGACCAGCCGATCAGCACCAGCCAGCAGCTCAGCACGGCGCAGACGATGGCCGCGAGCGCCGTGGTGACGATGGCGCGGACCATGAAGTCATAACTCAGCGGTTCCAGCAGGAGGTCAAAGAGGTCCATGGCTCAGTTCCTCCCCGGCTGGTTCGAAACGCCGCGGGCCGGAAGGTCCCGGTCAGGGCCGGGGAGCTCCCGGTTGAGGACGTCGAGCCCGAAGGCTTTTGCCAGGTGCTCCGGCTGCAGCACCACCTCGGGCGGGCCGTGCATCAGGACCTTGCGCATCAGGAGCACCGCCTCGTCGCAGAGCTGGGGCAGGGCGTGCAGGTCATGGGTGGAAATGAGGATGGTGCAGCCATCGGCGGCGAGTTCCTTCAGCAGGCGCGTAATCGTGGCCTCCGAGCGTTTGTCCACCCCGGCGAACGGCTCGTCCAGGAGCATGATGGTGGCGCCCTGGGCGATTCCGCGGGCCACGAACGCACGCTTTTTCTGCCCGCCGGAGAGCTGGCCGATCTGCCGGTTGGCGAATTCGGACAGCTCCACCCGGTCCAGGGCGAGGTCGACGGCGTCGCGGTCCGCCTTGGACGAGCGGCGGGTGAAGCCTTGGTGCCCGTAGCGGCCCATCATCACTACATCGCGGACGGACAGCGGGAACTGCCAGTCCACGTCCTCGCTTTGCGGGACATAGCCGATTCCGCCCGACTTGCGCGCTTTCGCCGGAGGTTCGCCGTTGATGAGGACACGGCCGGCGTCGGGCTTGACCATTCCCATGATCGCCTTGAACAACGTGGATTTGCCGGACCCGTTCATGCCCACTAGCCCGCAGATCCGGGCCGCATCCACGGAGAGGGAGGCGGCGTCGAGCGCCAGGACCTCCCCGTAGTGGACGGTGACGTGGTCCACCAAAATTGCCGGATTGCTCATGATGCCGCTCCCGTCAGGCCTTCGGTGATGATTTTGGAATCGTGCCGGATCATGTCCAGGTAGGTGGGGACGGGGCCGTCCGCCTCGGAGAGCGAATCGACGTACAGCACGCCGCCGAACGCCGACCCCGTCGCGTCCACCACCTGGCGCATGGGGGCGTCCGACACCGTGGACTCGCAGAAGACGGCGGGGACCTTGTTGGCCTTCACGAATTCGATGGCTTTGGTGATCTGCTGCGGGGTGGCCTGCTGTTCGGCGTTGACGGCCCAGATGTAAACCTCGCGGAGGCCGGCGTCGCGCGTCAGGTACGAGAAGGCGCCCTCGCATGTCACCAGGGCACGCTGCGCCTCGGGGACGGTTGCGAGCTTCCGGACCATTTCGTCCTTCACGGACTGCAGCTTGGCCTTGTAGGCTGCGCCGTTCGCTTCGAAGGCCGCGGCGTTGGCCGGATCAAGCTCCGAGAACGCCTTCACCATGTTGTCCACGTAGAGCTGCACGTTGACCGGCGACATCCACGCGTGCGGGTTTGGCTTGCCCTCGTAGGAGTCTTCGCTGATGGACATCACTTCCACGCCTTCGCTCACCACGGCATGCGGAACGTCCAGGCCCTCAACGAACTGGGCAAACCAGGCCTCAAGGTTCAGTCCGTTGTCCAGGATCAGGTCAGCTTTGGATGCTTTGCGGATATCCCCGGGCGTGGGCTCGTATCCGTGGATCTCGGCGCCGGCCTTGGTGATGGACTCGACCTGCAGCTTGTCCCCCGCCACGTTCTGCGCCACGTCGGCCAGCACGGTGAAGGTGGTCAGCACCACCGGCTTCTCGTCACCGGCCACCGACCCCTGCCCCACACCCCCGCACGCGGCCAGGGACAGTCCGAGCAGAGCCGCGGCGACGGCGGCGCCAACGCCGCGGAGGCGGGGAGTTCGGCCAACGACTTTGGTGGACCGAAACAAAATATTAGGCATACCGAATATTATACGTGACTCGGCCCTTCGGCTGCGGCGCTAGGCTGGTGGCATGGGCACCGCTCTCCGCACACCACCGGCGCCGCGGCCGGAACTGTACCGGTTCTCGCGGCTCGATTTCATCACGGCAGGCATGTATGTGGCCGTCGCCGTCTTCTTCGCTGTGGCCGGCGGGCTGCTGGTGCCGCTGATGCTCCAGCTGTCGCCCAACCCTGCCGTGGCGTCCTACTCCGTCAATCTGATCTTCTACGGCGGCATCGGGGTCCTGGCACTGGCCGCCGTCCGGCACGTCGCCGCCCGGGATCTCAAGGTCCTCGCCACGAGGCCCTGGTTTACGATGCTGATGGTCCCCCTCGCGGTGGTGGCCATGATGATCCTCACCGCGGTCCTCGTCTCGCTCACCGGGCCGCCGCAGACGTCCGCCAACCAGGCCGGCCTGCAGGCGCTCATGCAGCAGGTGCCGGCCTGGCTGATGGTGCCGCTGCTGGTGATCGTGGGCCCCTTTGTGGAGGAGTACATCTTCCGGCACCTGCTGATCGGCAAGCTCAGCCGCCGCGTCAACTTGTGGGTGTGCTGTGCCTTGTCCGTGGTGCTCTTCGCCGCCCTGCATATTGTCGGACAGGAAGACCTGACCCTGCCGGTGCTGATGCCCTACCTCGCGATGGGCGCGGTCCTCGTTTTCGTGTATGTCTGGACCGGCAAGAACGTGATGTTTGCCTACTTCGTGCACGCCTCCAAGAACTTGCTGGCCGTCGTTTTCATCTATGCCATCCCGCCGGAACTCATGGAGCAGCTCCAGAACGCCCAGCCCTGACCAAAAGCAACGCGGGGTCACCGCCGGCCCATTCCGCCGCCCATTATGGGCGCTAAGTCACCCCGCGTTGCTTGGTGCGTGGCCGGAACTTGCTTCTGGGACCTACCGCCGCGGGCCCCGGCGTCGTAGTTTCTTTCCATGACACTCAACATCCAGATCGCCGTCGACTGCCGGAACCCGCATGAGCTCGCCGACTGGTGGGCCGAAACCCTCGAGTGGGCCGTGGAGCCGCAGGACGAGTCCTTCATCCGCTCCATGATCGCGCAGGGCTTCGCCACGGAGGCCGAGACCACGATCCACAACGGCCATCTTGTGTGGGGTGCCGGGGCAGCCATCCGCCCGCCCGAGGAACTCGACGCCACATCGCCCGAGCGACGCATCCTCTTCCAGACGGTCCCGGAGGAGAAGACCATCAAGAACCGGGTCCACTGGGACGTGAGGCTCGCCGGCGCGGACAAGGACCGGGCGCGCGCCGCCCTCGAAGCCCGCGGCGCCACGTTCCTCTGGACTGCCAGCCAGGGCCCGCATTCGTGGCACACCATGGCGGACCCGGAAGGCAACGAGTTCTGCATCAGCTGAGCCGATTACTAGACTCGGACTGTGAGCAACGAAATCCCCGCCAAGGTATCCGACGTTTTTGACCCCAGCCGCTGGCGCACTGTGTCCGGCTTCGACGATTTCCAGGACATGACCTACCACCGGCAGGTGGAGCGTTCCGCGGACGGCACCGTGGTGCGCGACCTGCCGACCGTCCGCATTGCCTTCAACCGGCCCGAGGTGCGCAACGCCTTCCGCCCCGGCACCGTGGACGAGCTGTACCGCGCCATGGACCATGCCCGGATGACCCCGGACGTGGCCACCGTGCTGCTCACCGGCAACGGCCCCTCCGCCAAGGACGGCGGCCACTCGTTCTGCTCTGGCGGGGACCAGCGGATCCGCGGCCGGGACGGGTACCGGTACGCAGAGGGTGAGACCCAGGAAAGTATCGACCCCGCGCGCGCCGGCCGGCTCCACATCCTGGAGGTCCAGCGGCTCATGCGCACCATGCCCAAGGTGGTGATCGCCGTCGTCAACGGCTGGGCCGCCGGCGGCGGGCACTCCCTCCACGTCGTGTCAGACCTGACCATCGCCTCCCGCCAGCACGGAAAATTCAAGCAGACAGACGCCACCGTCGGCAGCTTCGACGCCGGCTACGGCTCTGCGCTGCTGGCCCGCCAGATCGGCCAGAAAGCCGCCCGGGAGATCTTCTTCCTGGCCCGGGAATACTCGGCCGAGGACATGGTCCGGATGGGTGCCGTCAACGAGGCCGTGGACCACGAGCGGCTCGAGGACGTGGCGCTGGAATATGCCGCCGACATCGCCCGGCAGTCCCCGCAGGCCATCCGGATGCTCAAGTTCGCGTTCAACCTGGCCGACGACGGCCTGGCCGGCCAGCAGGTCTTCGCCGGCGAAGCCACCCGGCTGGCGTACATGACGGACGAGGCGGTGGAGGGGAAGGAAGCCTTCCTGGAGAAGCGCGATCCGGACTGGTCCAACTTCCCCTACTACTTCTAGGGCGATCACGTGACTGCTGTGAACATCGAGCCCGCACTCACGGCGCTGGCCGCCGCCCTCCGCGGTGAGGGCCCCGCCGTCGAACTCTCCGCCGGTCCGGACGGGTCCCCGGCTGTGGAGCTGCTCGAAACCCCGGGAGTGGAGGACGCCGCAGCCGTGGTGCGGACCTCCGGCTCCACCGGCACGCCCAAGGCGACGGTGCTGACGCTCGACGCTCTGGCGGCGTCCTCGATGGCCACCGCCCTGGCGCTCAAGGGAGAAGGCCAGTGGCTGCTCGCCCTTCCTGTGCAGTACGTGGCCGGACTCCAGGTGCTGGTCCGCTCCCTGTTCGCCGGCACCCGGCCCTGGGCGATGGACCTCAGCGGCGGTTTCACCCCGGAGGCCTTCACCGCGGCGGCGCAGGAAATGACCGACAAGCTGCGGTTTACCTCACTCGTGCCCACGCAGCTGCAGCGGCTACTGGATGCCCCGTCGGCCGAGACGCTGGCCGCGCTGCGCCGCTTCAACGCGGTGTTGCTGGGCGGAGGGCCGGTCCCGCCGGCGCTGCTCACAGCGGCCCGCGACGCCGGCGTCCGCGTAGTGACCACCTACGGCTCCGCCGAGACCTGCGGGGGCTGCGTGTACGACGGCGTTCCGCTCGAGGGTGTCGAGGTGCGGCTGGCCGATGACGGGCGCATCCTGCTGGGCGGGTCCACCATCGCCGCCGGCTACCTGGACGCCCCGGAACTCACCGCGGAGGCGTTCGTCGAGGACGACGGCGTGCGGTGGTACCGGACCAATGATCTCGGCGCGCTGGACGCGGACGGGAAACTGACCGTCCTCGGCCGGGCCGACGACGTCGTCATCACCGGCGGCGTGAAGGTCTCCGCCGCGCATGTGCAGGCGGAGCTTGAGCGGCTCGACGGCGTGCAGGCCGCCTTTGTCGCCGGGGTCCCGTCCGCCGAATGGGGCCAGGCCCTCGCCGCATACGTGGCGCTAGCGGACGGCTCCCCGCAGGGCATCGCAGGCTTCACCGCCGGGGCCGCCTGGTCCCCGGCGCTGGGCGCCCTGGCCCCAAAGACCGTCCTGGCGACCGGCGAACTGCTCATGCTGCCGAACGGGAAACCCGACCGGCTGGCCATGACGGTTCGGCTCACCGAGCTCCATCAGGGAAAATAGAACAGCCGGGCACTCCCGGTTGAACCAAACCAACACGAGGTACTCAACGTGGCAACTGCCGCTCAATGGATCCAAGGCGCCCGACTGCGCACGCTGCCGGCCGCGATCGCGCCTGTCCTGATCGGCACGGCGGCCGCGTACGAGATGGACGCATTCCTGCCGCTCCATGCCGTGCTGGCCGCGCTGGTGGCCCTGCTGCTGCAGGTCGGCGTGAACTACGCCAACGATTACTCGGACGGCATCCGGGGCACCGACGAGGACCGCGTGGGCCCGCTCCGGCTGGTCGGCTCCGGCGCGGCGAAGCCCGAGCACGTCAAATACGCGGCATTCGCCGCGTTCGGGCTGGCGATGGTCTGCGGCCTGGCGCTGGTCATCCTCTCGCAGACGTGGTGGCTGATCCTGGTGGGCATCGGCTGCGTCCTCGCGGCGTGGGGCTACACGGGCGGGAAGAACCCTTACGGCTACATGGGCCTGGGCGATTTGTTCGTGTTCGTGTTCTTCGGCCTTGTCGCCACGCTCGGCACAACCTACACGCAGGCCGGCCAGATCAGCCTCGCCGCCATCATCGGTGCGATCGGCACGGGCCTCATCGCCTGTGCGCTGCTCATGGCCAACAACGTCCGCGATATCCCCACCGACCGGAAGGCCGGGAAGAAGACCCTGGCCGTGCGGCTCGGCGACAAACATGCGCGGGAAAGCTACGTGCTGATGCTCGCCGTCGCGATCCTGCTGCCGATCGTCTTGGCTCCGACCCGGCCCTGGATGCTGATCGTGCTGCTGCTGATCCCGGCCAGCCTGATGCCGTCCTGGCTGATGATCTCCGGCCGGCGCCGCAAGAGCCTGATTCCGGTGCTCAAGCAGACAGGGCTGATCAACCTCGGATATGCGGTGCTGTTCTCCCTGGGCCTGGTGCTGAGCCACGGGTTCTAGCGGTACTTCGGGCGGGCGCGGGTGTCGCGGCCTGTGCCGCGGGGTTTTCGCCAGCTGTGACGAGGCTAGGCGTCCTTTGGGCGGCGGTCCGTGTGGACAGTGATGTCCGGGTGCTCATCGACGAGGCGGTCTTCGGCGTCGGCATCGTCAACTTCTCCGGCGCTACGCAACGGCTTGGCCTGGCCCGAGAATCGGTGGTGCAGTGATGCGGCGGCGGCGTCGCGCTGCTTCTGGAAGAAGAGGAAGCTGATCGCGAAGGCCATCATTCCCGCGCAGAGGACGGCCAGTAGCCATCCGAGCTGCAGGTAGACGAACAGCGCGAACAAGGGCACAAAGAGCGCCAGCCGGATCAGGGAGTATTTCAGGAAAGCCACACTCAAAGTTTAGCCGCCCCGTGGCGGCCCGGCCCACCGACGCCCGTATCCTGCCCGCCTGGGACCCATCTCCGGCGCCCCACAAATGCATTCCTCGGGCGCCGGCTCACCGGGAGAAGCCGGAGAGTCCCCCGGAGGCTAGACTGATTACATGCTCCGTGTAGTGGTTGTCGTCGCCGTCATCGTCGTGTTCGTCTACGGGCTCGTCGACGTGATCCGCACTGACCCTCGCGAGACCAAGGGCATCTCAAAGCCGGCCTGGATTGTGGTGCAGATTGTCCTTCCGGTGATCGGTGCCATCCTGTGGTTCCTCATCGGCCGCCCCCGCGGCACCAGCCCAGCGCGCGCCAACTACAGCCACCCCCTAGCTCCCGACGACGACCCGGAATTCCTGCGCAATCTCGAACTCCGCCGCCGCCAGCAGACCGAAGCCGACCGGCTCAAGAAGCTCAAGGACGAGCTGGACGCCAAAGAAAAGAAGCTCGACGACGGCAAGGGCACCCCCGGCACTCGGGCGTCCGAGTCAGGCGAGGCCTCCGGCAGCGGCGACGCGCAGGGCACCGACGAGGTCAAGTAGTACCCGGCTGGCGCCTCACAGCATTCGTTATCCTTTTCGCGGCCGCTCACAGGACCCTCTCCTCCTCCACACTGTGGATAACCTCCGAGACACTTCCTGACGGTCGCAGGATGCCCGTATGCACCTGCCCAGCGAGCTTCCCCCGCAGCTTCGCAACCACCCCTTCACCGTGGCCGAGGCCCGCGCCGCCGGGCTGAGCCGACGTCGAACCCGGGCCCGGGATCTCGTCAACCCCTGCCACGGTGTGCGCGTCCCGGCAACCACCCAGAGTGGCCTGATGGAACGGTTGCGCGCCCTGACTGCTGTGACCGGCACTGTAGTGAGTTACCTGTCTGCGGCGGCGCTGTGGGGCTTCCCCCTGCCGGCTTCACTGGCGGACCTGGCTGTCGTGCACCTGACGAGTGATCCGGGCAGACGGGCCGTGCGCTACAAGGATGTCGTGGGCCATCAGCAGTCACTCGAACCGGGCGAGATCGTGGCCGGGGTCTGGGTGAGCTGCACGTCCCCACTGCGGACGTGGTTCGACCTCGCCGGCACACTGAGCCTCGATGATCTGGTGATGGCCGGCGACTTTCTGCTGCGCCGGAGGAACCCGCTGACCACGGTCGATGCCCTGGACACGTTGCTCGCCGGGAAACGGGGCAAGCCGGGCTACCGGCGTGCCATGCGTGCCCGGGCACTGATGCGCGCCCACACGGACTCACCCAAAGAGACCGAACTCCGGCTGCTCCTGACTCGCCATGGTCTGCCGGAGCCCGGGATCAACGTCCCGATTTTCGACGAGACCGGTTGCTGGATCCAGGACCCGGATCTCTCCTACGAGCGGGAGAAGGTCGCGATCCAGTACGACGGCGCGCATCACGCCGATCCGGCGCAGCGCCGCAGCGACATCTTTCGAGATGAAAACGCCAGGGATGGCGGATGGCGCGTTGTCGTCTTGACGCAGACGGACCTGGACCCGCTGGCACCCGGCATGACGCCGACTGCCGTGACCCGGGTGCGGGCGGCGCTACAGGAGCGCGGCTGGACCTCCGAGCCGGCCCGGAGTCCCAAGCGCACCGCCCCCGCTCCACCCAGCTGACACGAATGGCCGCTATCCGGGGTGGGATAGCGGCCACTTGTGGCGAACGGCAGCATCGCGGAGCCCAGGGAGCCCCGTGGAGTTCCGTAGCGGCCGTTCGTGGCAGCTCGCGGAGCCATGGAGCGGCCGGTTACAGCCCCGAGTAGGAGTGCAGGCCGTTGAAGAACTGGTTCACGATGGTGAAGTTGAAGACCACGCAGAGGTACCCCACGATCGACAGCCAGGCGGCACGGGTTCCGGTCCAGCCGCGAGTGGCGCGGGCGTGCAGGTAGCCGGCGTAGACCACCCAGATCACGAACGTCCAGACTTCCTTGGTGTCCCAGCCCCAGAAGCGGCCCCAGGCCTTCTCGGCCCAGATGGCGCCGAACATTAGCGTGAAGGTCCAGCCGACGAAGGCGATGGCATTGATCCGGTAGGAGAGGTTCTCGAGGCTCAGCGCGGACGGGACCAGGCGCATGAAGCCCAGCTTGTCGGCGCCGCCGGCAGCGATGGTCTTCTGCCGGTGCGACTGGACCAGCTGCAGCGCGGACATCGCGAACGTCAAGGTGAACAGCGCGGAGGACAGCACCGCGATAGAAACGTGGATGATCAGCCAGTAGCTCTGCAGCGCGGGCACGAGGTGGCCCACCGGCGTCCAGTACGCCACAGAGGCGGCCACGAGCATGATGATCGCCAGGCCCACCACGAAGGTGCCCAGGAAGCGCAGGTCGCGCCGGACCAGGACCAGCAGGAAGACGGCCACGGCCACGAACGCACCGGTGGTCAGGAACTCGTACATGTTCCCCCACGGCACCCGGCCCGAGCCGATGGCCCGGGTGATGACGCCGGCCGCGTGGATGGCGGCACCCAGCACGGTTAGGGCGACGGCGACCCGTGCGGGGGCGCGGCGCTCGGCGGAGTAGCGCATGGTGCCGTCGGCGGTCTGGCCAACCCCGGCGGCGTTCCCGGCAGCGGCACCCGCCACGGACGACGTCGGGCGTTCAGCCCGGCCAACGGGCCCTGCCACGTCCCCGTCGGCCCGGTTAACAGCACCGGAGGACTCCCCGACGCCGGCAGCGACCGGAACGCGGGCGGCGTCGGCACCTGACAGCTCGGCGGCCTTCAGGTCCACCGCGCGCAGCGTCTTGCTGCTCTTGGCGAGGTCCCATGCGAAGGCGATGAAAGCCACCGTGTAGGTGCCCGCCGCGAGGAGCATGAACAACTCGCTGTACTGGCCCATGGTTTCGTTGATGGGGAGCATTACTGATCCTTCTTTGACTCGGAAGAGCCTGCTGTTGACTGGATGAAGTCTGCTGCGGGGTGGTCCGCTGAGTCCTGCTCGGTATCAGCACCCGTACCGGTACCGGGATTGGAGGTGTCCGCCCGGTCATTATCCGCGCTCCCGCTGGGAGCCGACTGGGAGCCTTGGTCCTCGAGATCCCAGGCGCCGGCGAGCAGCCTGCGGATCGCGGCAGCCTCCCCGGCCAGCCGGTGGTCCTCGCCGCGGGCGAGGAGCCCGTACTCCACCATGGTGCGGCCATCGTCGTGGGTACCCGTCCGGACCCAGACACGGCGGCGGTTCACGTACAGGGAAGTGACCAGGCCGGCCACCGCCAGGAGCGCGAAGATCAGGGCATACAGCTGGCCCGGATTGTGGTGGATATCGACGCCGACGTAGCGCTTCACGCCGTCGAAGCTGATGGAGCCCTTGCCGTCCGGCAGGGTGTAGCTGGCGCCCGGTGCGAGGGTGATGCCGCCGGCGTCGAGGTTGCGGGCGTTGAGCGGTGTGAGCTTCTTGACGTCGAGTTCGAAGACGTTCTGCGGGGCGCCGTCGTCCAGGCCGAGGTCGCCGTAGTACGAGTTCAGGGTCAGCTGCGGGTTGAACAGTTCCGGATCGCCGCTGAAGGACACGCCTTCATCCGTGACAAACGCGGTGGGCAGGAAGAAGCCGGCGAAGGCGAGTTGCTCCGGCTTGGCGTCCGGGACCTTGATGACGGCGGAGGAATAGTAGTTATCGCCCTGCAGCTTGGCCACCACCGGACCCTGCATGGCGACGTTGCCAGCGCCGTCGCGGATGGTGACCACCGGGGCGTAACCGTTGCCCGTGAGGTACATGCTGGTGCCGCCGAGGGTGAGAGGGTCGTTGACCTTCAGCACGTCTTTCTTGGCGGGCGCATCCGGCGATTCCTTTGTGGTCACGTCGGCCTTGAAGTCGATCGGCTGGCCGACCTTGCCCTCGGATTCCCGGTCAAAAGTGATCTGGAACTTGTCCAGCTGGACCGAGTACGGCTGCAGCTGGCTGCTCTGGAAGTTGGTGCCCGGAGTGAACTGGTCATAGCCGACGAGGGTGTTCACGAACGTGTCGCCCTCGACGAGGATCCGCTGCCCGCTGTACCCGAACAGCCCGCCGATTGCGACGGACACCAGCACGCCGATCAGCGAGGTGTGGAAGACCAGGTTGCCGACTTCGCGCAGGAAACCGCGTTCCGCGCCCACCGATGGCCGGGCGCCGTCGCGATCGCGGACGTCGACGCGGTAGCCGCGCTTCTTCAGGAGTGCGGCCGCGTCCTCAATAGCCTCCGACGCCGGGATCCCGGCTTTGGCGGGGATCACGAGCGTGCCGTATTCGGGCAGCCGGGACAGCCGCGCAGGCGTCCGCGGGGGCTGGGACCGCATTGCCTTGTAGTGCGCGATGGCGCGCGGGACCACGCAGCCGATCAGCGAGATAAAGAGCAGGATGTAGATCGCAGAGAACCACGCCGAGGAGTACACATCGTAGAGCTGGAGCGAGTCGAGGATCTTGCCGTAATCCGGGTTGTCCTTGATGTATTGCGTGACGATCGACGGGTTGGCGGGCCGCTGCGGAAAGAGCGAGCCGGGGACCGCAGCGACGGCCAGCATGAGCAGCAGGAACAGCGCGGTGCGCATGCTGGTCAGCTGGGTCCAGGCCCAGCGGAGCATGCCCATTGGGCCAAGCGTGGGCAGGACAGCCTCAGCCTTTGCGGCCGCGACTGGACTGCTGCCGGATTTCACACCGGCTCCGCCGGACGTGCCGCCGGGCTTGGTGACGCCGGACGTGACGTCCGGCTTCGTGCCGTCGGGCTGGGGGCCGTCAGGCTGGGGGCCGGCGCGCTTCGTGCCGTCGGCTGGGAGATTCTTCTCTTCGTTCACTCGCTCGCTCATCAGATCGGCAATTTCACATCGGTTTGGAACCAGTACTGCAACTCGGAAACCCAGGTCCCCCACAAGCCGGTGGCCATCAGCAGGCCCAGCCCCACCAGGATTCCGCCGCCAATGCGCTGGATGGCGAGCCGGTGCTTGCGGAAGAAGGACATCACGCCGATGCCGCGGCGCACGGCCAGGGCAATCAGCAGGAAGGGGATGCCCAGGCCCAGGCTGTACACAAACGCCAGGAAGGCCCCCTTGGTCGCCGACGATCCGCCGGAGAGGCTCAGCAGCTGGACCGCGGAATAGGTCGGGCCGATGCAGGGCGCCCAGCCCAGGCCGAAGGTGATGCCCAGCAGCGGCGCACCCCACAGCCCCGCCGGCGGCTTGGACTGGATCTTGGCGTCGCGCTGGAGCCAGCCGAAGCCGCCCATGAACACGACGCCCATGACGATCACGAGCAGGCCCAGGACCTGCGTGATCCAGGCGTTCTGCGAGCCGGTGATCAGGGTCCCCAGCTGCCCGAACGCCCCACCCAGCAAGACAAAGATCACGGAGAAGCCCAGGACAAACAGCCCGATGCCGGCCAGCATGCGGCCGCGCTTCTGCTTCTGGAGGTCGACGCCGGTCAGTCCCGTGACGTAGCCCAGGTACCCCGGCACGAGGGGCAGCACGCAGGGCGACAGGAAGGAGACGAACCCGGCGAGCAGCGCCACCGGGATGGCAAGCACTAGCGATCCGCTCAGGATGGCTTCGGCGAAGGGGCTGTTCACGGTGGCCGGCCCGCTACTCGGCCACGGCAGCGGCGATAAGTGACTTCAAGGTGCCCTTTTGGATCTCGCCGAGAACGCGGGACGCCACCCGGCCCTGCTTGTCCAGGACGAGCGTGGTAGGCACCGCTCCCGGGGGGACCAGGCCTGATACGGCCAGCAGCACGGCGCCGTCCTTGTCGTTGAAGCTCGGGTAGGTCAGGTTGAAGGTTTTGTCGAACGCTTCCGCCGTGGCCTTTTCGTCGCGAAGGTTGACGCCGAAGAACTGCACGCCCTGGCTCTTGAAATCCTGGTGCAGGGCCTCCAGTGTGGGCGCCTCCACCCGGCAGGGTGCGCAGGCCGCGAACCAGAAGTTGAGCACCGTCACCTGGCCCTGGAAGGCCTCAGCAGTCACAGCAGTGCCGTCAAAGAGCGTGCCTTGGATGGCGATGGGGCTCTTGCGGTCTGCGACGGCGAATTCCGTCACCGAGCCGTCGCCGGCCACATAGTTCTTGTTGTCTCCGGCCTTGGCCTGCTGGGCCAGCGCGTCCTCCTGGGCGCAACCGGAGAGGCCCAGTACGGCGGCGAGGGCCGCACCGCCCGCCGTCAGGACGCTGCGGCGGGACACGGGTGACGCGCTGGCGTTGTTTCCGGTCATGCTCAGGCTCCGGGGGTGCTGGACGCACCGGGGAGAAGGGCGGCAGCAGGCTCGCTGTACTCGACGCGCAGGAGGTTCCCGGCGTCGTCGAACACCAGGGACGTGACCGAAGTGAGCGTGCATTCGCGCTTGCGCGGATCATGCCACAGGGGCTTGCCCTCGGCACTGAGCCGGGTGGCCCAAATGGGTAGCTGGTGGCTGACGAGGATGGCTTCAGCACCCTCGCCTCCGAGTTCGATGGCCCGCAGGCGGGCGTCCTGCACCGCGGCCATAACGCGGGCGGCCTGGTCCTTGTAGGCCTCGCCCCAGGAGGGCCGGAACGGATTGCGCAACATGGGCCAGTGCTTCGGCTTGAGGATCTCCGCCTTGTCGACGTGGAGCCCTTCGAAGTAGTTAGCTGCCTCGATGATCCGGGCCTCGGTGGCGATCTGGAGGTTGAGCGTTTCGGAGATGGGCTGCGCCGTCTCCTGCGCGCGCGTCAGCGGCGAGGCAGCGAGGTGGACGATATTCGCTCCCTGTGCGGTCCGCTCCCTGAAGTGCTCGGCAAGCGTCCGGGCCATCTCCCTGCCAAGCTCGGACAGGTGGAATTCCGGCAGCCTGCCGTACAGGACGCCATCGGGATTGTAGACCTCGCCGTGGCGGAGCAAATGAACAGTGGCTTGGGGCATGTGTACCAGTTTCTCAAAGATGTCGGGCGATTCGAAATCTTCTACATGAAGTAGAACTGAGGCGTTTTGAAAAATGTTCCCCGCAGTTGGAATAAAAGATGCAAATGCATGTTTATACTGGGTGAAGCAGTTAGTTGAGACTTCAACAAATGATGCTTCAACTAACGACCAGACCAAGCGCAGCACCCGACTCAAGGAGAAACACCATGGCACTTCCCGCAAACGTCACCACCGGCACCTGGACCCTCGACAACTCGCACAGCGAGATTGCCTTCACCGTCCGCCACGCGGGCATCAGCAAGGTCCGTGGCCAGTTCAAGGACGCAGAGGCCACCCTGGACCTCGCCGAAAACGTGGCCGACTCAAAGGTCAACGCCACCATCAAGACCGCGAGCTTCGACTCCGGCGACGTCAACCGCGACGGCCACGTCCGCGGCGAGGACTTCTTCGACGTCGAGCAGTTCCCGGAAATCTCTTTCGTCTCCAACACCATCGTCCCCAAGGGTGACGCCTACGAACTCCAGGGCGAGCTCACCATCAAGGGTGTTACCCGCCCGGTGGCCCTCGAGACCGAGTTCAACGGCGTTGCAGTCGACCCGTTCGGCATGACCCGCGCCGGCCTGTCCGCCGAGACCACGATCAGCCGCAAGGACTTCGGCCTGACCTGGAACGCAGTCCTCGAAGCCGGCGGCGTGCTGGTCAGCGACAAGGTTGCCGTCAACCTGGAACTGGCCTTCATCGCCCCCGCGGCCTAGTCCGCACCACATGGCTGGCCGGTCCCCGCGACCGGGCCACCCTGGGGCTTTCAGCCTCCGGCACCCCGTTTCGTCCTTGCGACGGAGCGGGGTGCCGCGTTTATCCCGGACTGCGGCCGCCGAGGCCGAGGGCCGTTTGAGCAGTGCGCGGCGGCCCGTTTCTGATCCGCTCCGACATGCTCCGCAACACACCCAGATTCCCTAGATACCGCCAGATTCGCGGTCTACAGTGAGACCCATGAGCAACCCCAATGAGGTACCCCCGCCGCAGCCGCCGGGTGCCCGGCCCCCGCAGCCGGGCACCGTCCCGCCCGCTGGCGCCGAGCCGCCTCGGGTCACGCCGGCTCCGCCGGAGGGCAACCAGCCGCCGCAGCAGGGTTACCAGGCTCCGGGCTACCAGCCGCGGGATTACCAGCCGCCACTTGGGGATCAAGCGCCGGGCCGCCCGGCTGGGGGCTTCCGCTTTGAACTGCCGACGGACCGGCCGCGGAACTTCAACGACGCCATGCCGCGCGAAGGTTTCTCCGGCATGTTTACGGTGACGTGGCTGCCGACTGAGCTCAAGGTCGCCTATTGGATCTGGCTCATCGGCGGACTGCTGGGCTTGCTCGGCGGCGTCATCGGCCTCTTCGGGTCCTTCGTGCTCCTGGCAGTGGCTCCTGGTCTAGGGTTCGTGGTGCTCCTCCTGGTGCTCCTGGCACTCGCCCTCGCCGCGGCGCAGGTGATCCTTGCCATGAAAATGAAGGAAGGGCACGAATGGGCCCGCTTCGCCCTCACGATGGTCGCCGGCATCTCCTTGCTGTTGGCCATCCTCAACGCGAGTGCGGCCGACGGCCGGGGCGGCGGCAGCTGGCCGGGCTTCGTCATCAGCCTCGTGGCGACCGTGCTGATGTGGCTGCCCAACTCGCAGGCATGGTTCGCCTCGCTGCGAGGGCGCAGTTGAACCATCCCTGATTACCGTCCGAGCCCTGCCGCGGCGGCCTCCCCCTGCCCGTGGACGCACCCCGCGGCGCCCGCCTGACGCGCGGTGAGAATACCTCTCCGGAATGATCCGCCCTGACGCCGGTGCGCGGTACGGTGGACGTAACCATGCTGGGGGCAGGGCAGGAAGCTGTTTCCGGTATCCGAACCAGTCCGCCATGCAAAGGAACGCCCATGAGCATCCCGCCAGTCCCGCCGTCGAACCCGGACGCCCCCGAGCCCGGCGACCAGCAGGCCCCCCGCTACGGCCAGAACCAGCCGCAGCCCGGTCAGCAGCCGCCGTCCGCCCCGCAGTACGGACAGACGCCGCCCTCGGCACCGCAGTATGGTCAGGCGCCGTCCGCGCCACCGTATGGTCAGTCCGCGCCGCAGTACGGTCAGAACGCACCGCAGATTCCCCAGTACGGCCAGAACCAGCCGCAGTACAACCAGCCGCAGCCCGGTCAGCAAGGGTATGGACAGCAAGGGTATGGACAGCCCGAGTACGGCAAGTCCCCCTATGCCCAGTACCCCTCCCAGCAGCCGCAGGCCACGTCCGGCATGCCCCAGCTGGTCAACACGGCCTTTTGGCTCATCGTCGCGTCCGGCGTGGTATGGATCCTCTCCCTGCTGATGGCCCTCGGCACCCTGGACTCCCCCGATATGCGGAACATGTTCGAAGAGCAGATGTCCGCAAGCGGCGCGGACGTCAGCTTTGAGGACATCCGGGGCGTCCTCGTTGGCAGCATCCTCGTGTTCGCCTTGATCAGTGCGGGGCTCTACGCCCTGGTCGCCCTGAACGTGCGCAAAGGCAAGAACTGGGCACGGATCCTCGGCACAGTCTTCGCGGCCTTGTCGATCTTCAGCATTTTCCCGCTGAGCCTCGGCACGCTGGCCGTTCTCCTCGGGATCGCCGGCATTGTGCTGTTGTACCTGCCGGCAGCGTCGCCGTACTTCAGTAAGCAGCAGCCGTTTGCCAACCCGTACGGGCAGCCGGGCGGCCCGTACTAGGCACCAGCACTAACAAGCACCAGCACTAAGCAGGGAAACCCGGCCGCCGTATCCGGCGGCCAGGTACCAGCGCTGAGGGCGCGGGAGCCGGACGGCTGACTGAAACTAGTCAGCATCCTCCGGGTCCTGCGCCCTTTGTGCGTGGTAGGCAAGGATCTGGAGTTCGGTGGCCATATCCACCTTGCGCAGGTTCACGCCGGGCGGCACCTGCAACATCACCGGCGCAAAGCTGAGAATACTGCGCACACCGGCGGCAATCACACGATCGCAGACGTCCTGGGCCACGGCGGCCGGCAGGGCCAGGACCACCATGTTGGCGCCGGTCCGTTGCAGCACCGGCTCCAGATCCGCGGCGTCACTGACACGCAGCCAGCCCACCTCGCTGCCCACCACCAACTGGTCGGCATCGAAAATCGCAACGATATCGAACCCGCGGGACTCGAACCCGCCATACCGGGCCAGGGCCTTGCCGAGGTTGCCGGCACCGACGATCGCGACCTTCCAGTCGTGCGTCAGGCCGAGCGCCGCGGCGATGTGCCGGTTGAGGTACTGCACTTCGTAGCCGACGCCGCGGGTCCCGTAGGAGCCGACATAGGAAAGGTCCTTGCGGAGTGTGGAGGAGCTGACGCCTGAGGCCTCGGCCAGGGATTCGGAGGACACCCTGTCCACGCCCTCCGAAAGCAGGGTGGTGAGGGCACGCAGATAGATGGTCAGCCGGGCCACGGCTGCGGGCGGAATCTGCTTGGAGGCAGTCCCTGCTCCCCCGGGCAGCGCCTCAGGGGATGAATCGAGCGAAGTCACTATCTGCTCCATTGAGTCGCGTTGTGACTTCCACTCTAGAGCCCCCGCGGTTCAGCGAACAAAGCAGTCTGTCGGACCGCTCCCGGCGCGTCAGGCCTGCCGGTCCAGCACCCGCCGCAGTGTCCGCTCCAGCCGGACTTCATCGATCTTCCAGAAGTCCCGCTGGACACCGTCCACCAGCACCACCGGGATCTCCTCCGCAAAGCGCTCCCGCAGTTCGGCGTCGTCATCCACCGGCTGTTCCCGCCAACCGATTCCCAGGCTCTTTGTCACGCGGTCGACGGCTGCCCGCGCCGCCGAGCACAGGTGGCAGTCGGCTTTGGTGATGAGGACGACGTCGGGGTTCGGCATGGCTCCACGGTAGCCCGGCGGCCCGTCCCGCGTCGACGCGACCCGACACATCCGGCACATCCGGCACCACCGCCGCGGCAGGGCGGCGGGAACGGGCCCCGGCGTTGACTAGACTCGTGGCATGCCCGAAGAGAAGTACGCCGCTGTGGTCACTGAGCCTGTTGCAGCACCGCAGCACGGCGAAGCCGCGTTCTTCGACGTCGACAACACCCTGATGCGCGGCGCCAGCCTGTTCCATGTGGCCCGCAAGATGCACCAGCGCGGGGCGTTCACCATTCCCCAGGCGGCCGGCTTTGCCTGGAAGCAGCTGATGTTCGTGCTGCGCGGGGAAAACATGGATGACGTCCACGCGGTCCGCGACACCGCCCTGGGCTTGGCCTCCGGATTCACCGTTGAAGACATTGAGGCGCTCGGCGAAGAAGTCTACGACGAAATGATTGAATCCCGGATCTGGCCGGGGGCCAAGGCCCTCGCCGAACAGCACCTCCGGGTGGGCCGCAAAGTCTGGCTCGTGACGGCGACACCGATCGAGGTGGCCACGGTGATCTCCACCCGGCTGGGCCTCACGGGCGCACTCGGCACGGTGGGCGAAATCCTGGACGGCTCCTACACCGGCCGGCTGGTCGGCGAGATCCTGCACGGCCCGGCCAAGGCGGTGGCCGTCAGCGCGATGGCCGAGACCGAGGGCCTGGACCTGGCCCGCTGCTGGGCCTACAGCGATTCCCACAATGACATTCCGCTGCTGAGCATGGTGGGGCACCCCGTGGCCATCAACCCCGATTCCCGGCTCCGCCGCCATGCCCGCGAGCATAACTGGCCGGTCTACGACTTCCGCTCCGGACGGCGCGCGGCCACCCTGGGGCTCAAGGCCGCCACTGTTGGAGGAGCCATCTACGGCCTCTGGCGGGGGTTCTCCCGCTTCCGCGGGCCCACCGTCTGACCCGCACCGCCGACCGACCCGCCCGTTTCCGCTACGCTTCCTGCCTCACGCTGCACTTTCGGACGGACGCTGCGTGGACCCGCGTAGCGTCAGTCCGAACCCGCGTCGCCCGTCCGAACCCGGAGCGCCCGTCCGAATCCGCGGCGCATCTCCGAACCACGGGTGGGACGCCAAAGAAAATGCCCGCTGCCATAACGGCAACGGGCATTCACATGGTGTGAAGTATCTCTACTTCTTATTGCGACGCTGGTGGCGCGTCTTGCGAAGCAGCTTGCGGTGCTTCTTCTTGGCCATACGCTTGCGACGCTTCTTAATAACTGAACCCACGAAAGTTCCTTACCGGCTAGATGCAGTACCTGCCTGTTGGAAAGGGTCCGCGGTCTAAGCAGCAGACTGTACAACTGACAGGTTCTTACAATGACGTAAAACGTTCCTTAACAGGGTACCGCCTATCGGGGGCACACCACGACCGCTGACGCCTCATGGTCTCCTGCAGGCCCTATTCCGGCCGCAGAAGACGCGGAAGGGTCAAGCTGTTTCCGTGTGCCCGTCGACAACAGCACCTTTGAGGTACTGCTCGACGGCGGTTTCCGGCACCCGGTAGGAGCGCCCGAAACGGACTGCCGGCATCTCGCCGGAATGAACAAGCCGGTACACGGTCATTTTGGACACGCGCATCACATCCGCGACTTCGGCCACGGTCAAGAAGCGTGCGTTGGAGAAGTTAGCCTCCGAAGACATTTCCTTATTCCTTTACTCAAGCGAACGACAGCCCCATCTGAGTGACATGGCGGTGTGCCGATGCTGAGTCATCAAACAACCATGTACTAGATACTGTAGGGGCTGATGGTGCCCATGTGAAAGACTTGCGCCGCAATCCCAGGTGCCGGAAACGGAAATTCCGCGGCTCCGCCCTGCCGGCCCGACTTCCTAGGCCCGCGTCCGGCGGATGCGCGCGGACGCCGCAAGCTGCGTCAGTACCGAGGCCGTGACGTCCCAGTCCATGCAGGCGTCTGTCACGCTCTGGCCGTAGACCAGCGCGTCCGCTCCGGCGGCGTGCTCGTCGACGTCGAGGTTCTGGGCACCGCCCACGAGGAAGCTCTCCAGCATGACGCCGGCAATGGCCCCGGCTGAGGCACCTCCGTGCTCCAGCTGTGAGCCGATTTCGAGGGCGACTTCCGCCTGCCGGTGGTGGTTCTTGCCGCTGTTGGCGTGGCTCGCGTCAACAATGAGGCGCGGGTTGAGCTGCTTGGCCGCGAGCTTGGCGGTGGTGGCCTCGACATCGGCGGCGGAGTAGTTTGGCCCCTTTCGCCCGCCGCGGAGGATGATGTGGGTGTCCGGGTTCCCTGCGGTGGAGACCAGAGCCGCCCGGCCGTCGCCGTCGATGCCGAGGAACGCCTGCGCCGCCCCGGCGGCGCTGCACGCGTCGAGCGCGACCTGCAGGTCGCCGTCGGTCCCGTTCTTGAAGCCGATCGGCATGGACAGCCCGGACGCCAGCTGGCGGTGGATCTGGCTTTCGGTGGTGCGGGCGCCGATCGCGCCCCAGGAGACCAGGTCCGCCATGTACTGCGGGCTGATGGGTTCCAGGAACTCGGTCCCCGCCGGCAGGCCGAGCGCTGTGACCTGCTGCAGGAAGCGGCGCGCGGCGCGCAGCCCGGCGGCGATGTCGTGGCTGCCGTCGAGCCGGGGATCGTTGATGAGGCCCTTCCAGCCCACGGTGGTGCGGGGCTTCTCGAAGTATGCCCGCATCACGATCAGCAGGTCTTCCTTGTGCTGCTCGGCCTGGCTAACCAGCCGGCGGGCGTACTCCAGGCCGGCTTTCGGATCGTGGATGGAGCAGGGCCCCACAATGACGAGCAGGCGGTCATCGACCCCGTCCATGATGGCGCGCACCTCGTCCCGGCCCCGGGCGACGACGTCGGCCAGGCGGGTGTCCAGCGGCAGTTCCGCGACGACGTCCTGCGGGGTCGGCAGCGGGGTGAACTCGCTGACACGCAGGTTCGAGGTGGACTGCTGGGATTCGGGGGCTGCTTCGATGCTCATGTGCGGGGGTCCTGTTCCGGGGGTGCGGAGCGGGCCCAGATCAGAGCCCGCCGGGAAATGGCGAAGGGCAGAGAATGATCTCTGCCCTGTTGGCTCTGAAGGAAGGTTGGATGCGTGTCAGCTAGACGCGGGCCCCTCCAGAGCCAACGAAAAATACGCATACCAACGGTTAGTCATGACTCGACCATAGCCCGGCGATTGTCTCCTCGGCAAAGTCCGGCCCGTAACATAGTGGCCCTGGCCGAAAGATCAGCTGTGGGGTCACGCCCCGGGGCCCAGCCCGGCTTCCGCGTAGTAGCCCTCGATATGGTCCGCCACCAGCTGCGCCGCGCGGCCGCCGTCGTGACTGGTGATGGCCGCCAGGATCCCCCGGTGTTCCGCGCGGAGCCTGGTGGCAGTGGCATCCCAGTCAGGGAGGTTTCCGGTGAGGCGTCCGGCATAATCCTGGATGGCTTCGCGCAGGGAACCCATCATCGCGCTGACCACGGCATTGCCCGCGGCATCCGCGAGGGCCAGATGGAAGCGGACATCCAGGCCAAGGAATTCCTCCGTCCCGGCGCAGCCGTCCATCTGCTCCAGCAGCCGGGCCGCCTCGGCGAGGGCGGGCGACTCCGGCCGCGCCCGGGAGGCGGCCCAAGACTCCAGCAGCACGCGCGTCTCCACGACGTCCCGGACGGGCAGGTGCGAGGTGGCGACGTGCAGCCGGAGCGCCGAGCCCAGGGCCGCGGTGGGATCGGCGATGACGACGGTCCCCGCATCCGGGCCCGAACCCACCCCGGCGCGGAGCACACCCATAGCCTCCAGGACGCGGATGGCTTCCCGGACGGATGTGCGGGAGACCTGGAGCTGCTCGGCGAGCGAGCGCTCGGCCGGGAGCCGCCCGCCCACAGCCAGTTGGCCGCTGGAAAGCTGGCCCTCGATCCACTGCAGGACAAGCTGGTGGGTACGCATGCGCTCATACTACTTGATGTGGTTGGACCACACGCCTAGACTGTGGTTGGACCACACTCCCCCGACGGCTGAGCTTAGCTCCTTGGTCCGGCGGGGTCCCGACATCCAGGAACACCAGACCTGCCCGGAGGCAGCAATGACGCAGACGATCGAACCCGGCATCCCCGAGGCGCCCACGACACCCGCAGACACCGGCACGGGCAGCCCCTTAGCCGCACCCGCCCCGGGGAGCATCCCGGCAGCCCTCAAGCGCCGTGTCCCCAAGTATTCGGACCTCGCCCCGCTGATGCAGTTCAAGAAGCCCGAGTTCAGCCGCGCCGCCAGGCTGCGGCGCGCCAGCACCATCTGGGACCTCAGGGACATGGCCAAACGGCGCACCCCACAGGCCCCGTTCGACTACACCGACGGTGCCGCCGAAGGTGAAATCACGCTCCGCCGTGCCCGCGAGGCCTTCCTGGACATCGAGTTCCGCCCCGGTATCCTGCGCGACGTCTCCCGCGTGGACCTCGGGACGCAGATCCTTGGCAAGCCGTCCCGGTTGCCGGTCGGCATCGCACCCACCGGCTTCACCCGGATGATGCAGTCCGAGGGCGAGTACGCCGGGTCCCAGGCCGCCGCCGCCGCCGGCATCCCCTACACCCTCTCCACCATGGGCACGGCCTCCATCGAGGACGTGGCCGCCGCAGCACCCGGCGGCCGGAACTGGTTCCAGCTCTACCTGTGGACGGACCGCGACCGTTCGTTGGAACTGATCGAGCGCGCCGCCAGGGCCGGCAACGACACCCTGATGGTCACCGTGGACACCGCCGTCGCCGGGGCCAGGCTGCGCGACGTCCGGAACGGCATGACCATCCCGCCGGCACTGACCGTCAAGACCGTGCTGGACGCGTCCTACCGGCCGGCGTGGTGGTTCAACTTCCTCACCCACGAGCCGCTGACCTTCGCGTCACTGTCGCGCTACACCGGAACGGTCGCGGACCTGATCAACTCGATGTTCGACCCCACCCTGACGTTCGACGACCTCGACTGGCTGCGCGAAACGTGGAAGGGCAAGCTCGTGGTCAAGGGCATCCAGACCGTCGAGGACGCCCGCAGGGTGGTAGACCACGGCGCCGACGGCGTTGTGGTGTCCAACCATGGCGGCCGCCAGCTGGACCGGGCGCCGATCCCGTTCCACCTGCTTCCGGACGTCTCGGCGGCGCTCAAGGCGGACAACAGCGACGCGGCGGTCATTCTGGACACGGGCATCATGAGCGGCGCCGACATCATCGCCGCACTGGCCCTGGGCGCCGACTTCACACTGATCGGCCGCGCCTACCTCTACGGGTTGATGGCCGGCGGACGGGCCGGCGTGGACCGGGCCATCGAGATCCTGGAAAAGGACATGCTCCGCACCATGGCCCTGCTGGGCGTCAGCCGAATCTCGGAGCTGACCCCCGACCACGTGCGGATCCTCAAGAAGTAGCCCGCAGTTCCGCGAGTGGGGCGGCGCGGGAGGTCCTAGATGAGGCCTTGGGCGAGCATCGCGTCGGCCACCTTCACGAAGCCGCCGATGTTCGCGCCCAGCACGTAGTTCCCCGGGTCCCCGTACTCGTCCGCGGTGGCCGCGCAGCGGTCATGGATTCCGACCATGATCTCGGTGAGCCGCTCTTCTGTGTGCGCGAAGGACCAGGAATCGCGGCTGGCGTTCTGCTGCATTTCCAGCGCGGAGGTTGCCACGCCTCCCGCGTTCGCGGCCTTGCCCGGGCCGAACAGGATGCCGGCCTCCTGGAACACCGCGACGGCGTCACGGGTCGAGGGCATGTTGGCGCCCTCCCCCACCGCGAGCAGCCCGTTGCGGACCAGCCGCGCGGCCGCGTCGCCGTCGAGCTCGTTCTGAGTGGCGCACGGCAGGGCCACAGTCGCGTCGAGGTCCCAGACGGAGCCGCCGTCCACGTAGGTGACGGCGGAACGCCGGGCTGCGTACTCCTTGAGCCGGCCGCGCTCCACCTCCTTGATCTGGCGCAGCAGCGCGACGTCGATCCCGGCCTCATCCACGATGTAACCGGAGGAATCGGAGCAGGCGACCACGCTGGCGCCGAGCGTCTGCGCCTTGGCGATCGCGTTGATGGCGACGTTGCCGGACCCGGAAACCACCACGCGCTGGCCGTCCAGGGAAAGGCCCCGGGTCTTGAGCATTTCCTCGGCAAAGATCACGGTGCCGTAGCCGGTGGCTTCGGGCCGGACCAGGGAGCCGCCCCAGGAGATGCCCTTGCCGGTAAGGACACCGGATTCGTAGCGGTTGGTGATCCGCTTGTACTGCCCAAAGAGGTAGCCGATTTCGCGGCCGCCGACGCCGATATCCCCCGCCGGGACGTCCGTGTACTCGCCGATGTGGCGGTACAGCTCGGTCATGAAGGACTGGCAGAAGCGCATGATCTCGGCGTCGGAGCGACCACGGGGGTCGAAATCGGAACCGCCCTTGCCGCCGCCGATCGGCATCCCGGTGAGGGCATTCTTGAAGATCTGTTCGAAGCCGAGGAACTTCACGATGCCAAGGTTCACCGTGGGGTGGAACCGCAGTCCGCCCTTGAAGGGACCAAGCGCCGAGTTGAACTCCACCCGGAAACCGCGGTTGATCTGGAAGCGGCCCGCGTCGTCCACCCACGGGACGCGGAAGATGATCTGCCGTTCGGGCTCGCAGAGCCGCTCCAGGACGGCGCCCTCCAGGAATTCGGGGTGCCGGTCATGGACCGGGCCGAGGCTTTCGAAGACCTCGGTGACGGCCTGGTGGAACTCCCCTTCGCCGGGATTCCGTGCCAGCACCGTGTCCCGGATGGCTTCAAGCCGTGCGTCCATTGCAACTCCCTAAACTTCAGCGCCCCTCATCGGGCGCACCAAAACAAGCCTTTCCATGGTTGCACCGGGCCGGAAGGGATATCCATTCGGGCACCGCTAATCGCCCCGTGTGACAGGAATGCCGGTGACGCGGGTCACAAACGGGCAGGGTTACTTCTTGCGGCCGAACTTCGGCAGGTTGGCCAGGAGGTCGGCGGCTTTGGTGGCCGCCCGGCCGACGGTCCGGCCGATCTGCTGCGGCATTTTATCCTCGCCGGCCGTCCCCACGGGGAGAACGACGGCGGGACTCAGCGGGCTGCCGGCGGCCCGTCCGGCGAGCGCGGCGGCAGGCTGCGGAGCCGGAGCGGCGGTGGCGGCGGCGGCCAAGGTGTCCGGGACGGGTTGCAGCCGGTGGTCGGGCATCCGCGCCGGCGACGGCGCAGATGACGTTTCCTGTGCCGGTGGCTGTGCTGGTGCCGAGGCGGCGCTGGCGACGTCGAACGTCTCCAGCCAGTTGGCGATCCCGGCCAGCGGCTTGGGATTGAGTGTGTAGTAGCGTTTCTGGCCCTGGGCGCGCATGCTCACCAGGTCCGCTTCGCGGAGTACCTTCAGATGTTTGGAAATGGTGGGCTGGCTGGCCTCGAGCTCCTGGACCAGCTCCCCCACTGCTTTGTCCCCCTTGCGAAGGGATACCAGAATGTCACGCCGGGTTGCCTCAGCAATGACGGCAAATACGTCGTCTGTCACCATGCCCTCCACACTAGCGACATATACGCCGGATGGCATCCACTAATTGCGGCCCTCACTGCATGCGCCGGGCATTGCCCCGTGCCCGGCGCGGTGCTAGAACGGGACCCACCGCCTGCCCGGCGGGTGGGGCCGCAGCCTGAGGACGCAGAGGAGTGCACGACCATGGGCGACATCTTCCGGAAACAGCTGTTCAACATCATCGCTGCCGTGTTCCTGGCCCTCTTCGTGATCGTCTGGGGCAACGTGCTGATCCAGGTCTGGGTGTTCATCCCGGAGATTCCGGGCACGCCGCCCAAGCTGAACGGGGCCGTCGTTTGTGCGGCCGGGGCGCTGTCCACGTCGCTGAGCTCACTGACCGCCTCCGCGCTCGGCTTCACCATGGCCGAGGTGCGCCGGGAGGAACAGGCCGGCGGGGGGTCCGCCGGACAGGCCAGCGAAGGCATCTTCGACGCCGGCGGGATCACCACAAAGCTGTCCGGCCGGGTCATCACGGCGTTGATGGTCTATCTGGTGATCGGGATGCTGGTGCTCGGCGTGTGGCTCGTGAAGGGCACCGCCTCCACCGATCTGATCGGGGCATTCTCGCTGTCGCTGCTGGGCTGGATCATTGGCGCGGCGGGGGTCGTGTTCCAGACCGAGAAGCCTAGCCCCCAGCCGTCCGCTGGTTAGCCGCAACTGCCGGTCCCCGCTAGTCGAACCAGGGATCCAGCCCGTAGAGCGGAAAGACTTCCTTGCGGGTGGCCATGACCGTCCGGTCCACGGCGTCGTTCGGATCGAAACCGACTTCCCACGAGCGCCACCAGAGGTCGACGTCGTCGCCCATCATCTCCGGTGCGGCCACACCGTATTTGGCCCCGTACTTCTCCTTCACGTAACTGCGCCAATCCTCCGGCACAGGCGTGCGCAACGGCACGGGGCGCCCGGCCGCGATGGCGATCAGGTGGCTCCAGGCCCGCGGCACCACGGTGACCACGTTGTACCCCCCGCCGCCTGTGGAGATCCAGCGGTTGTCGCAATAGCGGTCCGCGAGGTTGCCGATGGCGGTGGCGGCCTCCCGCTGGCCGTCGACGCTGATGTTCAGGTGCGTGAGCGGGTCCAGCCGGTGGGAGTCGCAGCCGTGCTGGCTGACGATGACCTCCGGTTCGAACGCCCCGACGAGCTGCGGCACTACCGCGTGGAATGCCCGGAGCCAGCCGCCGTCACCGGTCCCGGCCGGCAGTGCCACGTTCACGGCGCTGCCTTGGGCGCTGGGCCCGCCGATCTCGTTGGCGTAACCGGTTCCCGGGAACAGGGTGAGCCCCGTTTCGTGCAGGGAAATCGTCAGTACCCGCGGATCGTCCCAGAAGATGCTCTGGGTTCCGTCGCCGTGATGGGCGTCGATGTCGATATACGCAACGCGCTGCACACCGCCGTCGAGCAGCCGCTGGATGGCCAGGGCCGCGTCGTTGTAAATGCAGAAACCGCTGGCGCGTTCGCGGGCCGCATGGTGCATGCCCCCGCCGAAGTTCACCGCTCGGACGGCGGTGCCGTCCAGAAGGGCGGCGGCTGCCAGGAGGGAGCCGCCCGCCAGCCGGGCACTCGCCTCGTGCATACCGGCAAAGGCCGGGTCGTCCTCAGTACCGAGTCCGCGGTCCAGGTCCGGGGTCCCGGGATCCGCGCTCACGCGCCGCACCGCGGCGACGAAGTCCGGGCTGTGGACCGTGCACAGCTCCGCGTCGCTGGCGACATCCGGGGCCGCCACCGTGACGTGGTCCAGGTCCAGCAGGCCAAGGCTCCCGGCCAGCCGGGCGGTGAGTTCCATCCGCTCCGGGGCCATCGGGTGGCCGTGGCCGAAATTGTAGGCGGTCATGGCTGGATCCCACACCACCGTCGTTGGCAGTGCGGTCTGTGCGAGCCCCGGCAGGTATGTCATCAATCACAGGCTACCCGAGCGTGGGAGCCCCCTCCCCGGTCATTGCGCGGGGTTTAGTGGTTTACTACTGAAGGAAACAGTTTCTAGCAAGGAAATGTCACACATGACGCAGAGCCAGTCGAGGTCCAAGAGCCCGGCCAGCTGGCACCCCGGCACTCCGGAGCGGGAAGGCCTGTGGATCTTCACACGCCTTCGCGACTTCATCGACAACATCGCCAACACCTCTCCCGCCCGCCTGGCCCTGTCCGCGTTCGGCATGGTGATCCTGGTGTTCACCGCCCTGCTGTCCCTGCCGATGGCGTCGGCGACGGGTGATTTCACCCCGCTGTACCAGGCCATGTTCACCGCGGTGTCTGCGGTCTGTGTCACGGGCCTGACCGTGGTGTCCACGGCAGTGCACTGGTCCTTCTTCGGCCAGCTCGTCATCCTGGTCGGCATTTTCGTGGGCGGCCTGGGCACCCTGACCCTGGCCTCGCTACTGGCCCTCATGGTGAGCAAGAAGCTGGGCGTCCGCGGCAAGCTGATCGCCCAGGAGGCCATGAACGCCGGCCGCCTCGGCGAGGTGGGCACCCTGCTGCGGATTGTCATCGTGACGTCAGTGGTGATCGAGGCGACGCTGGCGCTGGCGCTGATCCCGCGGTTCCTGATGCTGGGCGAAAGCTTCGGCCAGTCCGTGTGGCACGGGGTGTTCTACGCGATTTCTTCGTTCAATAACGCCGGTTTCACCCCGCACTCTGACGGCATCGTCCCCTACGAGACCGATTTGTGGATCCTCGTCCCGCTGATGGTGGGCGTCTTCCTCGGCAGCCTCGGGTTCCCGGTGGTCATGGTGCTGCACCAGAACGGTCTGAACTGGAAGAAGTGGAACCTCCACACCAAGCTGACCATCCAGGTCTCGCTCATTTTGCTGGTCGGCGGGACCGTGCTGTGGGGGCTGATGGAATGGGAGAACCTGCGGACCATCGGCGGCATGAACGTGGCGGACAAGGTCATTCATTCGCTCTTCGCGTCCGTGATGACCCGGTCCGGCGGATTCAACCTCGTGGACCAGAACCAGATGGATTCCACCACCATGCTGCTCACCGACGCGCTGATGTTCGCCGGCGGCGGTTCAGCGTCGACGGCGGGCGGCATCAAGGTGACCACCATCGCCGTGATGTTCCTGGCGATCGCCGCCGAGGCCCGTGGTGACTCCGACGTGAAGGTCTACGGCCGCACCATCCCCGAGGGCACCATGCGGGTGGCCATCTCGGTCATCGTCGCCGGCGCAACCCTCGTCGCAGTGTCGGCCATGCTGCTGCTCCACATCAGCGGGGCATCCCTGGACCGGGTGCTCTTTGAGACAATTTCCGCCTTCGCCACGGTGGGCCTCAGCACGAACCTCAGTGCCGAGCTGCCGCCGTCGGGCGTTTATGTCCTTACCGCCCTTATGTTTGCCGGGCGCGTCGGCACCGTCACCCTGGCCGCCGCCCTGGCCCTGCGCCAGCGCAGCCAGCTGTACCACTACCCGGAAGAGAGACCGATCATTGGCTAGTTCCTCAGGCGCCGTCAACCGCCCCGCCCACAACGCCCCCGTGCTGGTGATCGGCCTGGGCCGCTTCGGCGCATCCACGGCCGAACAACTGGTCAAGCAGGGCCGCGAGGTGCTGGCCATCGAACGCGACCGGAGCCTGGTGCAGAAGTGGTCCAGCGTCCTGACGCACGTCGTCGAGGCCGACGCCACCAACATCGATGCCCTCCGCCAGCTCGGCGCGCAGGAGTTCAGCTCCGCCGTCGTGGGCGTGGGCACGTCGATCGAATCCTCGGTGCTGATCACCGTGAATCTCGTGGACCTCGGCATCGAGCACCTCTGGGTCAAGGCAATCACGCCCTCGCACGGCAAGATCCTGACCCGGATCGGCGCCAACCACGTGATCTACCCGGAGGCCGACGCCGGCGTCCGCGCCGCGCACCTGGTCTCCGGCCGCATGCTGGACTTCATCGAGTTCGACGACGACTTCGCGATCGTGAAGATGTATCCGCCGCGTGAAACCGTGGGCTTCACGCTGGACGAATCCAAGGTCCGGTCGAAATACGGTGTCACGATTGTGGGCGTCAAATCCCCGGGCGAGGACTTCACCTACGCCCGGCCGGAGACGAAGGTGTCCTCACGGGACATGCTCATTGTTTCCGGGCACGTGGACCTGCTGGAACGGTTCGCCGCCCGGCCGTAGCGGCCGTCAACAGCGCCCCGGCGCTAGGCACCTTACCGGGCGGACTCGGCGCGGTCCGGCGCCGGGCCGGCCAGGTTCCTCGTGGCCGGCCCCTGGATAACGATGCCATCAGTGGTGAACCGGGAGCCGTGGCAGGGGCAGTCCCACGTCACGTCCGTCGAGTTGAACTCCACAGTGCAGCCAAGGTGCGTGCAGACTGCCGAGACAGCTTGGACGTCCCCCTCGGGGCTGACGTACACGGCAGTTCTGGCCCCGTCGACCTCCACCACCTTCCCCTCGCCCGGGGCTACCTCGGGCACGGCCATCTCCGAGGGAGCAGCACCGTCGGCGTCAGGCACTGACTCCTTCGGCACCGCCGGTACCGCACCTGTTGCATGCGCGCTTCTGGTGCTGTCGAAGACGGCGGCCCACGGGTTGTCGGTGCCGCACAGTGTGTCCCGCAGGATCAGGGCTGCGGCCGTGCCGTTGGTGAGGCCCCATTTTCGCAGCCCGGTGATCACGTGGACATGCCGGAACTCCGGAGCCATGAGGCCCACGTACGGCAGCCCGTCGGCAGGCATGGCGTCCTGGGTGGACCAGCGGAAGGCGATCTCCCCGGCGCCAAGGCGGTCGCGGGCAAAAGCCGCGAGCCTTCGGTACCGTTCGGCGGAATCAACGCTTTCGGTGGCCGGGTGTCCTTCACCGCCGGCCAGCACGTAACTGCTGCCCCCGACGTCGACGGTCAGGATGGAGCGCATCGGCTCATCTACGCTGACAAAGGTTGCGTCCAGCGGAGGAACGGCGCTCCGGCCGGCGACGAGATACGAGCGGTGCGCGTAGCATCGCCCGGCGAAAAGTCCGTGGTCACCGAACGGCAGGTTGGTCGCCACAATGATTTCCGTGGCCCGGATTGATCCCCGCTCCGTAGCCACCACGGCCGGGGAGCCGTCACGGAAACCCGTGGCGGGCGACTCCTCAAAGACAAAGCTGCCGTTCCCGTCCACGGCACGGGCCAGGCCCTGCACGTACCTGAGCGCGTGGAGCTGAGCCTGGCCGTCGAAACGGACGGCGCCCCGGACTGCGAAAGGCAGCGGAACATCTGTGGTGAAGGATGCCGGCAGCCCCAGCCGCGCGGCCAGCGCCGCTTCCTCCCGGACCAGCGCAAGCGCCCGCCCGGATTCGGCGTAGGTGTAGTTGGCCACCCGCCGGAAGCCGCAGTCAATTCCCTCCGCCAACACGACGCCAGCAATGTGTTCAATTGCCGCCTCGTTGGCCTGCCCGTAGGTGCCGGCGGTGCCGGCGCCGTGGCGAGCCGCCAGTTCGGAGTAGGCAAGCCGGTGCAGGGAGGTGACCTTGCCCGTGGTGTTCCCGGTGACGCCGGTGCCCACCCCCGCCGCCTCTAGCACGGCCACCGTCTGGCCAGCCCGTTTCAGGGCCAGTGCGGCAGTCAGTCCTGCGACGCCGCCGCCAATCACGGCAACGTCCACGTCCAGGGACGCCTCGAGGGGCGCGTACGAGGCGGTTCCGCCGGTGGCCGACCAGAGGGAGAGGAGTCGTCCTACCGGCTGTTCGTTCATGGTCCCGACCTCCACCACTAGGGGTTCCTCCGCCGTCGGGCGCACTCATCCCGGCAACGCTGGCTGAGCTGCCGCAGGATCAGGGCCCGGCGGTCTTCGCCGCCTTGGCCGCGGCCTTGGCTGCCTGCTTGCTGGCGCGCACCCTGCTCAGCGACTCCGGATCCACAATGTCGGCGACGGACAGGAAGGCGTTCTCCTGGCCATAGTGTCCGGCGGCCTCCCGCCAGCCTTCAGCCTGGAGCCCGCACTGCTTTCCCAGCAGGGCCAGGAAGATCTTCGCCTTTTGCTCGCCGAATCCCGGCAACGCCTTGAGCCTGCGCAGCACCTCCTGCCCGTCAGGGTCACCCTGCGTCCAGATGGCGGTAGCGTCGCCGTTCCAGTCGCTGTGGACCGTCTCGGCAAGGGCTTGGACGCGGCCGGCCATGGATCCGGGGAACCGGTGGACGGCCGGGCGCTCTTTGAACATCTCGACGAACTCTTGGGGATCGTAGCCGGCGATCGCGGCGGGGTCCATGGACCCAAGGCGCGTCCGGATCTTTTCGGGACCGGCAAAAGCCGATTCCATGGTCACCTGCTGGTCCAGCAGCATGCCGGTCAGCAGGGCAAACGCGTCGTCGCTGAGAAGTTTATCCGCCGCGGGGTCCCCCGTGATGTGCAGTTCCATGGGTCCTATCCTGCCACTCGGTCCGGTCTGGGTCTTGGGTTCCGCCTGCGGGGCGGCTAGGCGAGCTGCTGGGTGATCTCCGCGGCCCGGGCAGCGGCGGAGCGGGCGCCGTCGGCAATGATCGCGGGCAGGCCGCGCTCGTCGAAAGTGGCGATCGCGCGTTCGGTGGTGCCGTTGGGGCTGGTGACGGCTTTGCGCAGCGCCGCCGGATCCGCACCCGGTTCGGCCAGCATGAAGCCTGCCCCCGCGACGGTTTCGCGCGCAATCAGCAGCGATAGTTCCCGGTCGAGTCCCAGTTCGACGCCGGCGTCCGCCATTGCTTCGGCCAGGTAGAACGCGTACGCCGGGCCGGACCCGCTGATCGCGGACAGCGCGTCGACCTGGGACTCGGGGATTTCGACGACTGTGCCCGCGGCCGCCAGGACGTCCTTGGCCAGCTGGAGCTGCGCCGCGGAGCAATGCGTCCCCGGCGACACCGACACGACGCCACGGCCGAGCTTCGCAGGGGTGTTCGGCATCGTCCGGATCACGGCCTGGCCAGCCGGCAGGGCGGCTTCCAGCTGCTCCAGCGAGACGGCTGCAGCGACGCTGATAACGATCGCGTCAGGAGCCAGCGAATCGCCAATCTCGCGGGCCAGATCCGCGATGCCCACGGGCTTGACGCCCAGGATCACGACGGCGGCGCCGGTGGTGGCCTGCTTGTTGTTCTCAGGCTCTTCCTCGCCGGCGATGGCCGTGATGCCGTGATGCCGTTTGGCGAGTTCGTCGGCCCGTTCGGCGCGGCGAACGGTGGCGACAATGTCTGCCGGGTCGGCGCCGCCCGCGATCAGGCCGCCCATGATGGCCTCGTTCATTGATCCACAGCCCAGGAATGCGATTCGGTTGCTCATGCCCCCATCATTGCAGTCCGCCCCGATTCACAGCCAGCTCCCATCTTCAGGTCAGCATCTTCACAAACTCCGTGACTAACGTAGTTATTACCTCATTGAGGGTGCGAGTGATGCGGCAGACATGCGGATGTCTGCCCGGCACCGGTGGTCTGCAGCGGGTTTCCCCCCATTTTCCCGCAGCAGACGGCCGGTGCCTTCGTCGTTAACTCCCCTGTTCACATTGCGCGGTCAATGGCCGGGTTATGGAGCCCTGCCCGGTCCAAGGGCCCGCAATCGGTCTTCCAGGAATGTCCTGTCCGCCTCGTTGCGGGCCAGGTTCAGCGCAGACCGGTATGCCGCGGCAGCCTCGGCGCTGCGGCCCAGCCGGACCAGGAAGTCGGCCCGGACGGCGTGGGCCAGGTAATAGTTCTCCAGCCCGAGCGCGTCGACGACCACCAAAGCAGGTTCCGGGCCCTCGAGCTCGGCCAGCGCGACTGCCCGGTTGAGAGCCACCACGGGTCCGGGCGCGACGCCGGCGAGCTGGTCGTAGAGCCGGAGAATCTGCCCCCAGTCCGTTGCTGCGGCATCGTACGCGTCGCTGTGGACGGCGTTGATCGCGGCCTGGAGCTGGTACGGGCCGGGCCGGTTCCTCCGCAGGCATTGACGCAGCAGCTCCTGGCCTTCGGCGATGAGGGCCCGGTTCCACAAGCGCCGGTCCTGCTCCGCCAGGAGCACCAGACCGCCGTTGGAGTCTCTCGCGGGGCGTCGTGATTCGGTCAGCAGCATCAGCGCCAGCAGGCCCGTCGCTTCGGGTTCGTCAGGCATCAGCGCTGCCAGCAGGCGGCCCAGCCTGATCCCTTCCCTGCAGAGGTCCTCCCGGATCAGCGGGCCACCGGAGCTGGAACTGTAGCCCTCGTTGAAGATCAGGTACACCACAGCAAGCACCTGCGGCAGGCGGGCCGGCAGTTCCGCGCCTTGCGGCACCCGGTACGGAATCCTGGCATCCCGGATCTTCGCTTTGGCCCGGACAAGGCGCTGGGCCATGGTGGTTTCCGGCACCAGGAACGCATGGGCGATCTCCGCCGTCGTGAGCCCTCCCAGCAGCCGCAGTGTCAGCGCCACTTGCACGTTGGTGGCCAGGGCGGGGTGGCAGCAGGTAAAGATCATCCGCAGCCTGTCATCGTCCACCGTGCCCTCCCTCGTGAGTTCAGCGATGACTTGATCCTCGGGCGTCAAGGGTTCCGGTGAGCGGCCGGCCTGCAACAGCGCGGCCTTGATCTGTTTGTCCCCGCGCCCGGCCTCACGGCGTAACCCGTCGATGGCCCGGTTCCGGGCAGTGGTGATGATCCAACCTGCCGGGCTTGGCGGGATGCCGGTTGACGGCCAGTGCCGGACGGCGAGGGAAAAGGCATCTTGGACGGCGTCCTCGGCGGTGTCGATGTCCCCGAGCACACGGGTCAGGACGGCGACCGCACGCCCGTATTCCTGCCGAAAGACGCGGGCGATGTCCGCCTCCAGGGCCCCGGCGCCGGGAACCCTGGCCGGGGCGGGTGCGGGGGTCCCGCCTGGCTCCGGCGGAGATCGGTCTGGCGTGGCTTCGCGGACCATCCCGGAATACCTAGTGCTGGATGGGGCGCACTTCGATGGGAAGGGTGGTGGCGCGGGCCAGCTTGCCGGCCCAGCCGAGGGCGGCGTCCAGGTCCGCCGCTTCGATAACGGTGAACCCGCCCAGGTGCTCCTTCGTCTCAGCGAAAGGACCGTCGGTGATTAGCAGTCCGGCACCCTGCTGCCGCACCACCGTGGCGGTATCGGTGGGATGGAGACCGGCCGCGAACACCCAGACGCCAGCGGCCTTCATTTCGCGGTTCAGGACCTCGAGGTCCTGCATAATGGGCTCAAGAAATTCCGGCGTCGGAGCGGGGCCGACGGGCTGGTAAACGCTGAGCAGATACTGTGCCATGGTGGTGTCCTCCTTGACGATGCGGTCGGCTCCCTGCCGGCCTCTCACCTTCTAGACGAACGGTACGGGCCAGGATCGACACGACGCCGGTAACCGGGGCACCGAGTCTCACCGGGAGTCGGCTGGTGCGGCTTGCGTGGCGTCCGCCGGGTCACCGTCGGGTGACTGTGGCTCGGCGGGGTGGTCGATCTGCGTCACGTGGGGTGCGGGATCCAGCGGCCCCTCGAAGACCAGCTGGTCCAGCCTCCGGAGGATGAGGCCTTCGCGGAGCGCCCAGGGGCAGATCTCCATGCTGGGGAACTCGAACAGTTCCAGGGCGGCCTCGGCCACGAGGGCGCCGGCCAGTAGCTGGGGTGCCCGGGCTTCAGAAACGCCGGGAAGATTCAGACGGTCCTCCACGTCCATGGCCGAGATGCGCTGAGCCCAGAGTCCCAGATCCGAGGCGAACAGTTCCCGCTTGACGTAGGGGCCGGCGGCACTGGGCGCGGCCCCTGCGATCCGGGCCAGCGAGCGGAAGGTCTTGGACGTGCCTGCCACGTGGTTCGCCTTGCCGAGCTTCCCCAAGTCGCGTACCACCGGCTTGAGCGTGGTCCGGATGTAGCGGCGGAGTTCCTTGACGCTCTTGGCCGAGGGCGGGTCCTCCTGCAGCCAGTCCCGGGTGAGCCGGCTCGCTCCAAGCGGGACGGACGTTGCCAGTTCGGGGAGTTCGTCCTCCCCGTAGGCCATTTCGAAGGAACCACCGCCAATGTCCAGGTTCAGGATGGGCCCGGCACCCCACCCGTACCAGCGGCGGACGGCGAAGAATGTCATTGAGGCCTCTTCGCTGCCCGTCAGTTCCCGGAGCGTCACGGTGGTCTCATGTTTGACCCGGGCCAGCACCGCAGGACCGTTGGCGGCCTCGCGGATCGCGGAAGTACAGAACGCCAGCAGGTCTTCGGCTTTGTGTTTGGCTGCGAATTCCCACGCTTCCAGGACGAACTCAATCAGCTCGTGCTGGCCGGCGTCGTTGATGCTGCCGTCGCTCTCGAGGTACTGCACGAGGGACAGCGGGCGCTTGTGCGAGGCGAACGGCACAGGGCGCGCACCGGGATGGGCGTCCACGAGCAGAAGGTGGACGGTGTTTGATCCGATATCAAGGACGCCTAGACGCATAGTGCCATTATTCCCCCGGGAACACGGCCCGCCTAACGGACCGGCCGTGCCCGGAGCACCAGATTAGGGCTGGCTGTTCCCGCCGGTGGCCTCATCGGGACCATCGGCCTCGTCGGCCGGCTTGAAGTCGCGGCGGATGTTCGCCACGCCTTCCGGATCGATCTCGAAGCCGAACGCCGCCCCGGGGTTGATGACCATGCCGAGGTCGTCGCCGAGGTTGCCGAGGATCGCGGCGCCCTGGGTGCCGAGCACGTTGGGTGCGGCCTCCAGGTACTGTTCAGTGACGCGGCTCGGGTGGGAGAACACGGCCAGGACAGGCTTCCCGGCGGAGTTGGCCAGCACCAGCGGCTCCACCTGCGAATCGGCTCCCTCGAGCGCATCGGAGCTGACAATGTAAACCTCGTTGTTCAGGAAAGCGAGGATGACGTCAACGGGGTTGGCGTCCGGCTGCTCCCCCCGGGCAAGCTTCTCTTCGAGGTCGTTCAGCGGCTGGAGGTCCAAGTGATCGGGCTGTTCAGTCATGTCTCTACTCGATCACGTTGCGCCCGGGTCCGCAATTCCTAACTCTCTCCCCGCTGCCCAAACCGGAGTGATCCGGCAGCGTGCGTCTAAGCGAGGAACGAGCGAGCACGCAGAGGATTGCACGGTTCGGGCAGCACCATCTACTTCTTGGCGGCAGCCTTGCGGGCAGGGGCCTTGCGGGCCGTCGTCGTGCGCTTGACCGGTCCCTTGGCGCGCTTCTCGGCGAGGAGCTCGACAGCCTGTTCCCGGGTGAGCTCTTCCAGTGAGGTGGAGCGCGGCACGGTGATGTTGGTGACGCCGTCGGTGATGTACGGGCCGAACCGGCCTTCCTTCACCACGATGTTCTTCTCCGAGACAGGATCCGGGCCAAACTCGGCCAGCGGCGGGACGGCGGCGCGGGCGCCGCGCTGCTTCGGCTGGGAATAGATCTCCAGGGCCTGCTCCAGCGTAATCGTGAAGATTTCCTCTTCCGAGCCGATGGACCGGGAGTCCGTGCCCTTCTTCAGGTACGGGCCAAAGCGGCCGTTCTGCACTGTGATCGGGTTGCCTTCAGCGTCCTGGCCGAGCACCCGGGGCAGGCTCATGAGCTGCAGGGCCTCTTCCAGGGTAATGGTGTCCACGCTCATCGACGCGAACAGCGATCCCGTGCGGGGTTTGGCCTTCACGGGCTTCTTCGGCGGCTTCGGCTTGCCGTTCTTGTAGTACTCCACCGGCTGGTTGGCGAGCTGCTCCTCGGTCATCTCCGGGATGATCTCGGTGACGTAGGCGCCGTAGCGGCCGTTCTTGGCGACGACGGCGTGGCCGGTGTGGGGGTCCGTGCCGAGCACGCGCTCCTCGGGGGCGGCAGTTTCCATCAGCTCCACCGCTTTGGTCGCGGTGAGCTCATCCGGGGCCAGGTCCTCGGGGACGTTGGCGCGGGCGGCCTCAACCACTTCGCCGGTCTTAGCATCGACGGTCGGGACGGAGCTTTCCAGGTACGGGCCGAACTTCCCGACGCGCAGCGTGATGCCCTCGGTGATCGGAATGGAGTTGATTTCGCGGGCGTCGATCTCGCCGAGGTTGTTGACGATGCTCAGCAGTCCGGGGTTGGAATCCTCACCGAAGTAGAAGTGCTTGAGCCAGGCGGGCCCCTCGGCCTGACCGTTGGCGATCTTGTCGAGGTCCGCTTCCATGTCGGCCGTGAACTCGTAGTCCACGTAGTCGTGGAAGTGCTGTTCGAGCAGACGGATGACGGAGAATGCGATCCAGCTCGGGACCAGTGCGGAGCCCTGCTTCCGGACGTAGCCGCGGTCCTGGATGGTGGAGATGGTGGAGGCGTACGTGGACGGGCGTCCAATCCCCTTCTTTTCCAGTTCGGCGGTCAGCGACGCTTCGGTGTAACGCGGCGGCGGGGACGTTTCGTGCCCGACGGCGGCAATCTCCGAAGCGGTGAGCGCGTCGTCCTTGGCCACGTTCGGCAGCCGGCGGGCTTCCTCGGAGTCGTCGTCGCGGCTTTCGTCCTTGCCCTCTTCGTAGGCGGCGAGGAAGCCGGGGAAGGTGATAACGGTGCCGGAGGCCGAGAATTCGGCGTCGCGGCCGTCGGCAGCGACTGCGCCGAGGCGGATGGTGGCGGTGGAGCCCTTGGCGTCGGCCATCTGCGAGGCGACGGTGCGCTTCCAGATCAGCTCGTACAGGCGGAACTCGTCGCCCGAGAGCTGCTTGGCCACCTGGGCGGGGGTGCGGAACGAGTCACCGGCGGGACGGATGGCCTCGTGCGCCTCCTGCGCGTTGGCTGCCTTGCCGCTGTAGACGCGCGGTGACGCGGGGACGTATTCCGGGCCGTACAGCTCGGAGGCCTGGCGCCGCGCGGCCGTGATGGCCTCGTTGCTCAGCGCGGAGGAGTCCGTACGCATATAGGTGATGTAGCCGTTTTCGTACAGCCGCTGGGCCACCTGCATGGTGCTCTTCGAGGAGAAGCGCAGCTTGCGGCCGGCCTCCTGCTGCAGCGTCGAGGTGGTGAACGGCGCGGCCGGACGGCGCGTGTACGGCTTCGTGTCGACGGAGCGGACCCGGAAATCGGCGTCCTGCAGCCCCGCGGCCAGGGAGGTGGCGAGTTCCTCGTTGAGGTGCACGGCATTGCGGGAAGTCAGCTCGCCGCTGTCGTTGAAGTCACGGCCGCTGGCGACCTTGGCGCCGTCGACCATGGCCAGTTTCGCCTTGAACGAGCCGGAACCGGCGCCGAACTGTCCGGTCAGGTCCCAGTAAGAGGCTGCTTTGAAGGCCATCCGCTCACGCTCGCGGTCCACCACCATGCGGGTCACAACGGACTGCACCCGGCCGGCGGAGAGGCCGCGGGCCACCTTGCGCCACAGCACCGGGGAGATCTCGTAGCCATAGAGGCGGTCCAGCACACGGCGGGTTTCCTGCGCGTCCACGAGGTCCTGGTCGACGTCGCGCAGGTTGTCCATGGCGCGGTGGATGGCTTCCTTGGTGATTTCACCGAAGGTCATCCGGTACACCGGGACCTTGGGCTTGAGCACTTCCAGCAGGTGCCACGCGATGGCCTCGCCCTCGCGGTCCCCATCGGTCGCGAGATAAAGAGCGTCAGCGTCTTTGAGTTGGGCCTTGAGCTCGGCGACCTTTTTCTTCTTGTCCGGAGACACCACGTAGTACGGCTTGAAGTCGTTTTCAATGTCGACGGCGAACTTGCCCACCGAGGTCTTCTTCAGGTCCGCAGGCAGTTCCGAGGGCTGCGGAAGGTCCCGGATGTGACCAATGGAGGCCTCAACAATAAAGCCCTCGCCGAGGTACTTGGCGATGGTCTTGCTCTTGGCGGGAGACTCCACAATCACGAGTTTCTTACCGGTTTTGGCCTTGCTTGGCACGGTGCTCCTACAGAAAAAGGTTTCTCGGGCAGATGCGCCCATACCCGCCTAGTTCACCATATTTTGCGGATTCCCGCGCATCCCGCATGAAAACGCGGGCCTCCGGGCACGACTTCCGGACGTAATGAAGGCCCGCAATTCCAGCCTTCTGCCGGGCGCGGCCCACGCGGCCGGGAGGCTGTCAGGCCGGGGTTCCGGGAGGGGTGCCAGCTGGGGTCGCAGGAGCCTTTCCCCGGTCATCCGGGATCATGGACCACATGGTCGCCATACGCTCCGCACCTGCGGGGACATGGTCCGGGTCCTCCAGTTCATAGTCCCGAAGCAGGTCGAAGAGCCGGTTGTTCAGTTCCGCCCGCTGGTCCGGCGTCAGGTAGAGCAAATTGCTGGCCAGCACCACGGAGGAGGGCCCGTCCACGGCTTCGCCGCGCTGGCGCTGCTCGTCCCGGGTCTTGGCGTAGGCATTGACACGCCGGCGGTAGGCGTCCAATTCGAGGTCCAGCACGGCGAACTCAGGGCTCGCCACACCTCCGCCCGAGTTAATAGTGAAGTCGGTGCCCGCGGCCTTCCAGCGGCGCTCCCTGGCGTCGCCCGCGGTGGCGGCCGGCACCACGATGCCCCACTTCTGCAGGGCGCGCAGGTGATAGCTCATGGCGCTCGGGGTGAGGCCGGTCTGGGCGGCGAGCTCCGTGGCCGTCCGGCTCACCTGGGTTGAATACAGTTCGGAAATTACCTCCAGCCGGGCAGCGTGGGCCAGCGCCCGGATTGCCTTGGGGTCGGTGATTTCCACTTTCTTTTCCGGGCGCTGCCGGCGTTTGGCGGCCGGAGGTACCGGTGGCTCCGCCGTGGGGGATTCTGCATTCACCCCACCAGTCTATCGAGCGGCACCAAACTATGAAAGAACTGCTTGACACTGCATTCCGGGAAAGAGTAGCTTGCTATTTATGAAACAGATACTTCATAACTTGCCGGACGAGTCCCGGGCGGCGCGGCCCCTCTGGCGAAACCACGATTTCCTCCTCGCCAGCAGCGCCCGCTTTGTCGCCACGGCCGGCATGGGCGCCGTCATCGTCAGCGTCATGCTGCACCTGCAGAACCTCGCCGCCGCGGGCCAGACCTCGGTGGCCGGACCCTGGCTCATGGCGGCCTATCTGTTCTGCTCGGCGCTCCCCCTCGTGCTGCTCGCCCCGTGGGCCGGCCGGCTGGCGGACACTAGGGATTCCCGGACGCTGGCGACGGCGTCGTCCGTGGTAAGTGCCGCGGCGGTTGCCGGCATGGGTCTGGGCATGCAGTATCTGGACAACTACCTTCCGGCACTGTTCGCCATGACTTTCCTCCTCGATACCGCCCAGGCGGTGGCCGGGCCCACCTGGCAGGCGCTGCTGCCCAGGATCGTCGGGGAAGAACGGACCCCCCGGGCGCTGGGCACCATGCAGGCAACCATCATGATCGCCGGCATGGTCGGACCGGCCGCAGGCGGGCTGCTCAGCGGCTCGGGCGGATCCGGCCTGGTGTTCGCCGTGGCCAGTGCCAGCTACTTGGCAATGGGTGTGGCCGCCATGCTCATCCGGACCCGTCGTGGAACTGCCGCCGAGCGGGTCGGTAAGGACGTTCCCGCCCTGCTGGACGGCCTGCGCATTATCCGCCGGGACAGCCTGGTCTGGGCCCTGGTCCTCGGGGCCCTGTTCTTCATCACCGTCGGCGAGGCGACCAACGTCCTTGAAGTGTTCCTGGCCCGCGACGAGCTCGGCGCCACCGAAACCCAGTACGGGCTGCTGGCAGCCTCGTTCGGTCTCGGCATGGCTGCCGGGGCCGCGATGGCCGGCCGGATCAAGTCCCCGCCAACCAGGCTGCGCGTGCTGCTGGCCTCGATGGCGCTGACCTCCGCGTTCCTGGGAATCATGGCCCTGGTGCCGAGTGTGGAACTACTGTTCGTGGCCTACACCGCCATGGGGGCCGCCTGCGGTGTGCTGAACGCGTGCTTCGGGGCGATCGCGATCCTGCGGATCCCGGAAAGCGGGCGCGGCCAGGCGATGGCGATCCTCGGAGGCCTGACCCGGGCCGTCTCCATCGGGGCGCTGGCCCTGGGCGGGCTGCTGGGCGCTCTGCTCCCCATCCGGATGAGTTTCCTGGTCACCGGGGTGGCCGGGGTCCTGGTGGCCCTGGGCGTCGCCGCGTATGTCCTGCCCCGCTTCGGCAGCGAGGGGGCAGCGGAACCGGCAGCCGACGCGGGGCCGGAGGCAGACGCCGCCCCGTCAGCCGGAATTAGCGCCTCAGGCAGGCAGCAGGAAGCCGTCGCGAACCAGGTTCGCCACCTCGGTGAGGAGACCAGCGCGGAAGGTCTCGCCGTTCCAGTCCTCGCCCCCGCCCAGCAGCGCCTCCAGGGCGCCGATGATCTGCCCGACGGACAGGTCGCCGTCGCACGCTGAAACAAAGCCGGCCAGCTCGGTGCTCAGCAAGTTGGTGCGACGCAGGCCAGCACCCTGGCGCAGCAGGATGACGCCGGGGTGTTCGGCGCCCGGGCGCTGGTGCCGCTCCTCGGTGACGTCCTCGGCCACCAGCAGGTGCGCGGCCGCCAGATCGTTAACGGCCAGCCAGTCGGCGCGTTCCACCGCGGCACCCAGGTGCGAGCCGACGGGCTGCTCGATCGGATAGGTGATCTCCTCGAAGCGCCTCAGGACCGGGTCCCCGGCGGGACGCCTCAGCCAGATCATTCCGAAGCCGATGGCATCAACGCCGCGGGAGGCGAAGTCGTCCAGGTAGGCGGCGTACGAGTCCTGGTAGAGCCTCCGGTCCCTCGCCTCGGAGGCGTCCTGCAGCCAGGTCTCGGCGTACTGCTCCGGGCTGACCTGCTCACGCTGGATGAACCAGACGTCCGCGTCCGGACTGGCCCAGCTTTGCGGCCGTTCGGCCCAGTCAGCGCCCGCCGGGATCTCCCAGTTGCCCAAAAGCTGGGCTGTTCCGCCAGGAGCCAGCACCAAAGGCAGGGCCCGGACCAGCGCGGCGACGATGTCATCGCCCGGCAGGCCGCCGTCGCGGTACGTGAACTGGTCCGCGGCGGACTCGCCCGGGGTGCGCGGCGTGATCACGAACGGCGGGTTGGAGACCACCAGCTCAAACTCCTCACCCGTCACGGGGTCGAGCAGGGAGCCCCGGCGCAGGCTCACGCGGGCTTCCAGATCGGCCGGGTCCAGGTGGAGCTCGCCGGCGTTGAGCAGCAGGTTGAAGCGGGTGAACGCCAGGGCGCGGTCCGAGATGTCGGTGGCCGTCACGTGCTCAGCGTGGTGCAGCAGGTGGAATGTCTGGATGCCGCATCCGGTGCCGAGGTCCAGCGCCCGGGCCGCGTGCCGTCGGGCGGTGACCTGCACCAGGGTGGTGGACGCCTGTCCGATCCCGAGCACGTGGTCGTGGCGCAGGACGCCCGGGCGCTGGTGGGCGGCCAGATCGCTCGCCACCCAGAGTTCCGCCCCGCCGCCAGTGTTTTCCCCCTGGGCGTTATCCCCCTGGGCGTCTTCCCCGGCGGCTCCGTCCCAGCCGTACGGCCGCAGATCCACCTTCGCCTGGACCCGGCCCTCCGTTGCCGGCTCTACGAGGCCCAGCTCCAGCAGCCCCTGCGTGCGGACCCCGGGCAGGGCGGCGTCGAGTGTTGCGGCCGGCTGCGGTTCGGCCAGCAGCCAGAGACGGACGACGGCGGCGAGCGCCGCCGTCGTCGGCTCCCCGTGGCACGCCTTTTCGGTGACAATCAGCGCGGGAACGAGCTGATCCCGGCTGAGGGCGCTGTGCGCGGCAGGGCCGAGGAGTGCGGCGACGCCGTCAACGGTGTAGCCGATGCCGCGCAGGTCCCGGGCCAGGGAATCGAGCAGGTCGGGGAGATCGCTGCGGGGGGCGTCGGGGGTGTTGCCTGCCGTGAAATGCGTTGAGGGAGTCACCGGACAAGTTTAGTCCCGGCCGCGGCGGCCGCGGCGGTCCCGGGCGCCGGGCACTTAACGGCCGGCCACCGGAGCGGGCACAAAAGGGTCCGACCCCCGGGCGGGCACAAAAGGGTCCGACCCTAGAGGTGCTTCGCGGCATAGATCTGCAAGGCGTCACGGACGAACATTACCCCGGCTTCGCCGCCGTAGTTCGCGGCGAAGCGCGGATCGGCAACGTACATCTCGCCGAGTCCGGTGACGTAGTCCTTCACATCGCCGCTGCCACCAGCCGCGGACGCCGAGGCAGGTGTGCCGGGAATCCCGGTCAGCCATTCGACCTGTCGCCGGGCCAACTCCTGCGCCTCCGCACTGCCCGCTGAGACACCCGATTCGGCCGCCGCAATCCAGTCGCTGCCCAGCTGCCGGGAACGCTGCTTCCACGTCTCCTTCTCGGCAGGAGCCATCCCGCGCCACCACGCGTCGCTTTTCGCGAACGCGTCCTTGCCCCAGCGCTCCTCCACCTCGTCCTTGTAGCGGGTGTGGTCGAAGCCGTCGAACATGTGTTCCGCCATGATCTGTCCTCCATCCTTTAGTGCTTCCATCGTCTGCCGGACCGACACAATCTGACGTGCCAGCCGGTCCTGTTCCTGCCGCAGCCAGTCAAGGTGGCGGCCCAGCGCCTGTTCGACATCGGGCTCGTGGTCGAGGATTTCGGCGATTGCCGGCAGCCCGAGCCCGAGGTCCCGCAGGAGCAGGATGCGCTGCAGCCGCACCAGAGTCGACTGGTCGTAAAACCGGTAGCCGTTGCCTCCAGTCCTGCTGGGTTTGAGCAGCCCGATGTCGTCATAGTGGCGCAGCGTCCGGCTGGTAGTCCCAGCGGTTCGGGCGATCTGCTGCACGGACCATTCCATCTGGCTGCCTCCCTCCGCTTCGCCGCCGGCCCTGTCCGGGCCTGGCCGGCCCCGTCCGGGCCGGTAATCCGATGCTAGAGGTTGACGCTACGTCAAGGTCAAGGGGTGCGCGCCGGCCGGGAGGGCCCCTGCGGCCTGCAGTAGCATGGTGGCATGCACACGCAGCAGCGATTTATCAGCCCTCGGCCGCTTTCCGGCCGCACGGGCTTCCAGTCGCGCGCATAACTGCAGCCGCCGGGGTCCGTCCGGTGCAGCGGCTGAGGGTGAAGCTCCCCCTCCCGCACTCACGACCAAGGACCCCACATGAAGACCTATCTGACCCCCACCGAGCTGCAATCCGCCCTGGAACTCCGCGATTTGGCCGATCCCGAGCAGGGGCCTCACGCGATGTCCCTGCTACTGGCGGACATCACAAGGGCACTGGAACGCCTTTGGAACATCGAGGCGGAAACCCACCGGCTCAGCCCCCTCGTCGCGACCGCCGACAACTACGACCGCCTGGGCTACTCCCCTCACGACGCCACCCGTGATTCGCGCTACTCCCGCCATGTCAGCCCCACGGTGATGCTGCGGAGCCACACCTCGGCCGGCGTGCCGGCCTTGCTGGACTCGCTCCGCACAGAAATGGGCCACTATGACCGGCTGCACGCATTGCCCGGCCTGGTGTACCGGCGGGACTCGATCGACCGCACCCACGTCGGCGCTCCGCACCAGGTGGACCTGTGGAGACTGAAAGCGCGCGGCCTGCTCGGCGCCGCCGAACTGGACCAGATGATGGCTGCCGTCGTGGAGGCGGTCCTTCCGGCCTCCTTGCACCCGGATGTCGAATGGCGCGCGAGCCCCGCAACCCACAGCTACACGGACACCGGCAGGCAGCTTGACGTGCTGGTGACCCAGCCGGACGGCGGCCGGGAATGGCTGGAACTGGCCGAATGCGGCCTTGTCGCCGCGCAGGTTCTCCGCGGCTCCGGGCTGGATCCGCGTCGCTGGGCCGGCCTCGCCCTGGGCTTGGGCCTGGACCGTGCGCTGATGCTGCGCAAGGGAATCCGGGACATCCGGCTCCTGCGCGCAGCGAACCCCGACATCCAGGCGCAGCTGCTGGACCTGCTCCCCTACCGCCCGGTGTCGGTCATGCCGGAGGTCAGGCGCGATCTGTCCCTCGTGCTCGGCTCCGCGGCCGAGGCCGACGTCGAACTGCTGGGTGATCGCGCGCGGACGGCCCTCGGGACGGAGGCCGACGTCCTGTCTGCGCTGGAGGTCAGGGCAGTCACCTCGGCGCCGGCGCTTCCGCCGGCCGCCGTCGAACGGCTCCGTCTCGCTCCGGACCAGGTGAATGTGCTGCTGCGGCTAGTGCTGCAGCCGCTGGACCGGACGCTGACGGACGGCGAGGCCAACCGCTTGCGGGACCGCGTGTACCTGGCCCTGCACCGGGGCCGGGTGCTGGAGCTCACCGCGGAGTAAGGCGGGTCCGGGCGCGGGAGGAACCGGGTGCCGCCGTCATCGGCGGTAAGTTGGAGGAATGCTCTTCCCCATTTCCCGCCGCGCCCGGGCCATCCTGCAGCGCGCATCTGGCGTCGCGGCGGGCGCCGCCATCGTACTTGCCGCCGCAGCATGCTCCCCGGCCGGTTCCATCGAGTCGGCCGATGTGCCGGCGTGGAAGGCCACCGCCCTTCCTTCGGCCGACGGCACGGTGCTCGAGGACGCGGGCAAGATCCTCAACCGGGAACCGATCGTGAAGACCGCCCCCGGGTTCGGGGCGGGCACCTACATCCTGACGATCACCTGCGACGGCGGGGGCAAGGCCTTCTTCGACGTCACCCTCGACGGCGCCCGGCTGGCCGAGGCCGGAGCGGCCTGCAACGGCAGCCGGGAGGCGGCACGCATCAAGGTCCCCGCCGACGGCACGCTCCGCATCAGTACATCGAGTGTTGACGCTCCGCTGATCTACGCCTACCAGCTGGCGCCTGCGGCGTAGGAGCGCGCCGGCCACGAGGGCCGCTGTGACTTGCGCCCGCGACCCCCGCGGCTAGGCTCGGTGCATGTCTGCTACTGGGGGTACGCACTGGAAGGTCCGCACTGCGCTGCTGCTGACGGCGGGCGCCGTCGCTGCGGGGCTGGCGGGGTGTGAATACGCCGACGACGTCGGAACCGTACCGGCCGCGGCCGGCCCGTCCGCCCGCACTCCCGCGGCCAGCGCGCCGCTGCCTACCCGGGATCCGGAACTCGTTGCCGCCGAAACCCGCAACCTGTTGACGTTGGATGCTGTCCTCGGCGGGTTGCCGGAAGGTCTCCTGTTCGGCGGCTCGGGCGGAATCGGCGACACGAGCAGCGGGGGATTCTCGGTGTCGGGCGAAATTTCCCGGGCCGGCCGATACAAGATCTCCGCGGCCTGCATCGGGGCGCCGGACGCGCATTTGTCCGTCATCCAGGGCGCCCGCGAGGGCGGCACCCTCCTGGAGCGCAACCTCGACTGCGGCAGCGTGACCGGAGCGCTGCTGGTCCTGGAACCCGGGGATGTCTCGGCTCACCTTGTCCGCTATGGCGGAGGCGTCCCCGGGCCAGCGACCGGCGCTGTCGCAGGCATCCGGATCAGCTTCGACGGGCCGGGGCGGTAATCACCGGAGCGCCGCGTCCGGCGCCCGCCGTCGGACTCTGGCGGACAGGACGCCGGCGGGCTTAAAGTCAGCATATGCCCGCTCTTCCAGCGCAGGGCGTTCCCCGCACCCGCACGGCATCCGCCGTGGGAATCCTGCTTGTGCTGGGAACGGCACTGTCCGGCTGTGCCTACGAATACGACGAGGACTTTTCCAGCGGGAGCTCGTCCGCCTCCGCCCCGGCATTCACCGACGCGGCACTGCCGCGGGACCCCGCCTTGAACCGGCCGGTCTCCGGCGCGGAACTCGACGAGTGGGCCGCGGAGGTGCTGCCCGACGCCGACGGGGAAGTCTTCCACTCCAACTACGGTGTCTTGGAGGCCGGGGAGGAACGGGAGGAGACCACCGCGAAACTGCCCGAGGGCACGTATGCCTTGACCTTGGCCTGCCGGGGCCCGCGACGGGTGTCGTTCAACGTCAGCCATGGCGACCTCGACCTGGTGGACTTGAACCTTCGTTGCGGGACCTCACGGGTCAACGTGGTCTACCTGCCCGCCGACGCCGTGCTCCACATCGCGGTGGAGGCGCGGAGGGGCGCCAACTTCGCCTACCGCGTGAGCCTGATCTGACGCTTCCGGCTCAGCGGTCAGCCAGGGCAAGGGCCCGGCCGGACGCGAGGCCGCAGGGTGTCAGGCCGCGCAGCCGTCCGGGCAACGGAGCGTCTCCGGGCTGGCGCCGCAGTCCTTGCAGTAGAGCGTCAGCGTGCGGCAGGACGGGTTGGAGCAATTCTCGAATTTGCTCGTGGGCGCCGAGCAGCGGACGCATTCGCCGATGGTTTTCGCGTCCTCGCTGAATTCCAGGTGCATGCGCTTGTCGAACACGTAGAGGGAGCCCTCCCACAGGCCCTGGTCCTTGAAGGTTTCGCCGTAGCGGACAATCCCGCCGTCCAGCTGGTAGACCTCCTTGAACCCGCGGTTCACCATGAGGCTGGAAAGGACCTCACAACGGATACCGCCGGTGCAGTAGGTCACCACCGGTTTGTCCTTGAGCGCGTCGTACTTGCCCGAGTCGAGTTCCTTGATGAAGTCGTGGGTGGTGGCCACGTCCGGAACGATCGCGTCCTTGAATTTGCCGATCTGGGCCTCGAAGCCGTTGCGGCCGTCGAAAAACACGACCTCCTCGCCGGACTCCTTCCGCTCTTCTACGAGCTGGTGCAGTTCCTCGGGTTTGAGGTGCTTTCCGCCGCCGACGACGCCGCCGGCATCGACCTTGAGCTCGCCCGGCGCGCCGAAGGACACAACCTCGTCGCGGACCTTGACGCTTAGCCGGGGGAAGTCCGCGGCGCCGCCGTCGGACCACTTCACGTCGATGCCGTGGAAGCCCTTGTATTCGCGGGTTGTCTTGACGTACTGCTTGACGGCGTTCAGCTCGCCGCCGACGGTCGCGTTGATGCCGTCCTTGGAGATGATGATGCGGCCCGTCAGGCCGAGCTTCTCGCAGAGGGCACGCTGCCAGAGCCGGATGGCGTCCGGGTCCGCGAGAGGGGTAAAGCCGTAAAAGAGCACAATTCTGTTCAAAGCCACGTTTTAAGGGTACTGGGTGGACAAAAAAGCAGGGCAGCCGGGGCACCCCCGTGGCCGTCCTGGGGCCCTTCAGCCGGGCAGTTCCGCCAAACCGGAGCTGTTGTCCAGTCGCGGCCGCACCGGCAGCGACGGAGACTTGGATCACAATTGCGTAAGCAAGGCCCGTTCCCGGACCCGGCCCCTGTTACTTGTGGCGGGGCTGGAATACGCTCATCACATGAGTCTTGAGGCCATGGTTGAAGACACCCGCCATTTGCTGGAAATCTGGGTCACCGGCTGGGCCGGGTGCCGGGGATATGAGACGCGCAAGGAGGGCACTTTCCCTGCTGTCCGCAGGGCGGACACCACCCACGAGTGGGAATACTTCGCCCACGACCCCTCCGATGCGGAGTTCACCGCGTTGGCCGCTATCACCGCTGAAATACCCGCCCGCATCCTCACGATCCTCACGAATGATGTGGCGCGCTACACCAACCTCGCCCAGCAGCACGGGCTCAATGTCACGTCAGCCTCGCAGACGATGATGATCGTGGACATGGAGACACAGGACGCCGAGGATCCCTGGCTTCCGGATGATGACCTCCGGTGGGTACCGTCCCGAACGGACGGTGTCCACCATGCCGTGGTCTACGCCGGGGACGAGGTTGCGGCGAGCGGCCGGGTGTTTGTAGTGGGCCATACCGCTATCTTCGACAAGATCGTCACGGAGCCAGGATTCCAGCGGCGGGGCCTGGGAAGTTTCATCATGCGGGCACTGGCCGCCCAGGCTTTCGAGCACGACGTCGAATCCGGGCTGCTGCTCGCTTCGCTCGACGGGCAGAAACTGTATTCGCACCTCGGCTGGACCGCCGTCTGCCATGTGCTGATGCTCTCCGCCTCGGATGAGGGCTCCGACCTGTCCGTGGTCTGAGTCCCAGGGTGGTGCGTCCCGGACGATTTGAGGCCGGGTGAAAGAATGGACGAGTGAACCCACATGAGTCCCTGATTCCTTTGCTGGGCCGCGGCCCGGACCCGGAACAGCTCCGTCATGTGCGCACCATCGCCGCCCGCCAGGCCGTCCACGCGCCGTGGCCCGAGTGGGCGCACCCCGATCTCGTGAACGCCTACGGCACCCTCGGCATCCACGAGCCGTACCGCCACCAGATCCAGGCCGCCGACCTCGCCCACGCCGGCGAGCACGTGGTCATCGCCACCGGCACCGCTTCCGGAAAATCGCTGGCCTACCAACTGCCGGCCCTCGATGCGGTCCACCGCTCCGAACTGCGGGTCCTCGCCGATCCGGGCAAGATCCACGACGACGGCGCCGTCACCCTTTATCTGTCCCCCACCAAGGCCTTGGCGGCGGACCAACTGGCCGCCATCCGGGCGCTGAAGCTCCCCACTGTCCGGGCCGAAACCTACGACGGCGACACCGACCCCGCGTCCCGCCGGTGGATCCGGGACCACGCGAACTTCATTCTGGCCAACCCGGACATGCTGCACTTCGGGATCCTGCCCAACCATGCCTGGTGGGCCCGGTTCTTCCGCCGGCTGCGCTACGTGATCGTGGACGAGGCCCACAGCTACCGCGGCGTCTTCGGATCCCACGTTGCCAACCTCATGCGCCGCCTGCGCCGAATCTGCGCCTACTACAGCTCGGACGGCTCAGGACCGGTGTTCATCGCAGCCTCCGCCACGGCGTCCGAGCCCGGTACGTCCTTCGGCCGGCTTATCGGCGCGCCCGTCCGTGCGGTGGCCGAGGACTCCTCACCCCACGGTTCCACCACCGTCGCCTTCTGGGAGCCTGCCCTGACCGAACTCCGCGGCGAGAACGGCGCCAAGGAACGGCGGACGGCCGTAGCTGAAACCGCGGACCTGCTGGCCAATCTGGTCTCCTCGCGGGTACGGACCATCGCCTTCATCAAGTCCCGGCGCGGCGCGGAGACCATCGCCACCATCACCAAGCGCCTCCTCGACGAGGTGGACCCCAGCCTGCCGCAGCGGGTGGCGGCCTATCGTTCCGGCTACCTGCCGGAGGAGCGCCGTGCCCTGGAGAAATCGCTGCGCTCCGGCGAGCTGCTGGGCGTCTCCAGCACGTCGGCCCTGGAGCTGGGCATCGACATCTCCGGCCTCGATGCCGTGCTGGTCGCCGGCTGGCCGGGGACCCGCGCGTCGTTGTTCCAGCAGATCGGCCGGGCAGGCAGGGCTGGCCAGGATGCCATTGCCGCCTTCGTCGCGAGCGATGACCCGCTGGACACCTACCTGGTGAATCACCCCGAGGCGATCTTCGACGTCTCCGTGGAGGCCACCGTTTTCGACCCGTCCAATCCCTATGTGCTTGGGCCGCACCTGTGTGCCGCCGCCGCCGAACTGCCGCTGGGGTACGCCGAGCTGGGGCTGTTCGGCGCCACGTCCGAGAAATTGCTCGATCAGCTGGTGACCCAGGGCTACCTGCGACGCCGGCCCGCCGGATGGTTCTGGACCCACCCGCAAAGCGCGGCGGCAATGGTGAACCTGAGGGCCGACGGCGGCGGCCCGGTGAGCATTGTGGACGCCGACACCGGGTCCCTGCTGGGGACCATGGATTCCCCGCAGACGCACTACCAGGCCCACACCGGTGCCATCTACGTCCACCAGGGCGAGAGCTACGTGGTGGAGGACCTGAACGAGGACGATCACTGCGTGATGGTGCGGCGGGCGAATCCGGACTACTACACCACGGCCCGGGACGTGACCCAGATCGAGGTGCTCGAGACGCAGCGCACCACCCAGTGGGGCGACGTGGCGGTGCATTTCGGTGATGTGAAGGTGACAACGCAGGTAGTTTCCTTCCAGCGCAAGGCCCTGATTTCGAATGAGATCCTTGGTGAGGAACCGCTGCAGCTGGGTGCCCGGGACCTGTTCACCAAGGCGGTGTGGTTTGTCATGGACAACCGCTCGCTGACCGGTGCGGGGTTGATCGAGGCGCAGTTCCCCGGCGCCCTGCACGCCGCGGAACACGCGGCGATCGGACTCCTGCCCCTGGTTGCGTCCAGCGACCGCTGGGACATCGGCGGGGTGTCCACGGCCATCCACGCCGACACCGGAGTGCCGACCATCTTTGTCTACGACGGCCACCCCGGCGGGGCTGGCTTCGCCGAGCGCGGCTACGACAAGGCCAAGGTCTGGCTCGCCGCAACCCGTGACGCAATCAAGGCCTGCGAGTGCGAGTCCGGCTGTCCGTCCTGTGTGCAGTCGCCCAAGTGCGGCAACAAAAACAATCCGCTCGACAAGGACGCCGCCGTTACCCTCATCGACGTGCTGCTCGAGGACGCGACGGACCAGATGCGCACCGGGCAGCCGGACCACGCGGCTCCGCTGCAGGCCTAGCCGAGGTTGGCGGGACATGCCCCCGGCGGCGGCTGGCACCGGCTCACGGCGGCGGGCCGGCTCTGGCCAGTCCGGTTGCCCCGCCCACGGGCGTCCGGATTTCCAGCTCAGTGCGGACCTGCACGGTACTTCCCGTTCCTTCCGAACAGCTGAGGATCCTGGCGCCATTCCTGCGCGCGACATCCGCGGCTACTGCGCACGGTTCCCCTGGGGTGATCCCGCGGGCCGCATCCGCGGCGGCGAGGGCCGCCAAGTCCGCAGCCGCCGCCGCGCGGAACGCCATTGCCCCCGACTGGGCCAGCAGCACAATCAGGACCGCCGCAAGAACGACCAGCATCCCCAGGCCCAGCGCCAGGACGGTTCCGGCACCACGTTCCAGGTGTCCCGGGCTTTCCGGGTTTTGCGGGTGCTCGCCCGGGGCTGACCCGCGCGTCGCCAGCCTGCTCATGCGGCGAGACCCTGCACCTGATGGTGCCAGACCGAGGGCACCCCGGCCGCGGCTGACGGACCGGACGATTCGCCGCGGACCCACGCGCGGGCCGAGAGGGTCCACGGAAGAAGAGAGCCGACCGCTCCGGGAACTCTGGCCGAGACCGTCACACTGAGCCACCCGCCGTCGGACGCCACGGCTGATGCCGCCGCGTTGCCGGCGAGGCGGCGAACGATGACGTCCACCGCGGCTGCATCTTCACCGCGGGCCAGGGCGCGGGCGCCCGCCCTGGCTGCCTCCTCCAGCCGCAGCTGGGTGACGCCCGCCGCTGAGCCGGCCAGCAGCAGGGCGAGCAGGAGCAGGACCGAGGGCAACGCCACGGCGAATTCGGCCGTCACGGCGCCGCGGCACGTCCGGCCGCCCGATCCCGGCCGCCGCCACGCGGTCGCTGCTGCGCGAGGAGTTGCCGCTGCCGCGTTCCTTACCTTGGCCGGCTGTCCCGGGCTCATGGCAAGGCGAGCGCCGTGCGGATGAGGTTCAGTAGGAAACCCCGGACCTCATCACTGCGCATGATGAACACGAGAATGCCGGCAAACCCGACAGCGGCAAGCGTGGCGATGGCGTACTCGGCCGTCGCCATGCCTGCCTCGGAGCCAAAGAGCTTTCCCGGCCTTCGGGTCCGGAGCGCGTCACTTGCTCCGGGATAGATTTCGCGGATCTCGGCGTCCTCCGGCCCGGTGTGAACCTTCCCGGACGTGCGGGTGGGCGCAAAATGATGAGATGACATGGGACGTTCCCTTCGTTGGATTCCGGCGGGGCTGCCGGCAGTTTCCACTCTTCCGTTTGCGTACACCGCCAGTAAGGTGCGCTTCCTGCCAAGTGGAAAAGATGCGGCACACGCAGGCTGTGGGGGAATAGTCTCGGCCAACCGCGCCCTGGGGCCAGTAAGAATCGGCCTTGAGAATCAGCCCGGGAGCATCGCCAGCAGCACAGGAACCACGCCCAGGCAGACGAAGGCTGGCAGGGAACACAGGCCAAGCGGGACAACGAGCTTTACCCCCAAGGCTGCGGCCTGTTTCTCCGCGGCCCGGAACCGCTCGCGGCGCATGCGTGCCGCCTGGGCATAGAGGATGGCGGACGAGGGAGCGCCGGTGAGCGCGGCAAATCCCAGGGCATCGCGCAGGGCAAGAAGTCCCGGCGACCGGACACTGGAGCTGCGCCAGGCGGTATCCCAATCGGCACCGACGGCGAGCGCCGCGACGACTGGCCGCAGGGGACCCCGGAGTTCCGAGTCGGCCAGGTCGGCCACCAGGGCGAGGGCACGGCCGAGCCCGGCTCCCGCGTCGAGCATCGCGCCGATCAGTTCCAGCATCATCGCCGTGTCACGGAGCCCGGACTGCCCGGAAGGGTCATCGTTGCGGCGGTCCTGGCCCGGCTCTGCGTCGTCCGGAGCACGCTTCATCCGGCGTCTGAGTCGCCGGCGTGTCCTGCCCCGGTCGGACAGAGCAATAGCTGCGGCGACCCCCAAAAGCGCAACCACCACCAGTCCCGCTGCGCTTGGTGTCATGGCTGAAGCCCCTCCGCTGACCGGACCAGCCGGGCGGACCAGAAGCGGCCCGCGACTGTGAGCGCCAGGCCCGCCGCGAGCGCCGCCACGCCCCAGGGGGTTCCCAGCAGGACCTCGACGGGGTCGACGCCCAGGAGCAAGCCCAGGCCCAGGCCGAGGAACGGCAGCCAGGTCAGGAGCCGTACGGTCGCGCGGGGTCCCGCCAACGCCGTCTGACGGGCGGCCTCGGCGTCGTCCTCCGCCTCCAGCTGGGCGGCAAAACGCGTCAACACGTCCGCCAGCGGGCAGCCGGTGGCTTCGGCAACGTCAAAGCAGGCGGCGAGTTGAAACCAGACGCGGCGCTCGTACACCCACGCGCGGGCACCGCTGGTTCTGGTCGCCCCGGCGGTTCGGCCGGATGCCGCCGCTCCGGCGGAGCGGATGGCGGCACCCACGGGAGCCCCGCGCATCGCGGCCGCGCGGGCCGCAGCGAGCATCCGCACGGATTCCGGCGCCAGGACCTGCTGGCCGGCAGTGGCTTCCCCGGACACGGACGCGGCGGGATCGCCCACATGCAGGAGCCACAACTCATCCCACAGGCGGGCGGGGGTGCGGCCACCCCTCAGCAGTGCCGCCAACTGCTGAACGATCAGGTTCATCGATACCGCAGGAGCGCTCCTGCGCGGCCATCGGGACGCCGGGCCGGGACGCGTTTCCGCACTGCCGGCAGGAACCCCCCGTACGCCGGCAAGGGCCCCACGAATCCGCTGGTGTGGGGCACCCGCCGGCGAAAACGCCAGGCACACAGCGAGTGCCAAAACTCCCACGAGTAGGGCCGTCATCCCTCGCCCCCGCCCCGGTCCCCCCGCCCCGCTCTCTCCGGCGGCCGCGCTGGTCCCGCGGGGCCGGCCGCGTTCTTGCCGCCGGGGTTCAGTTCGCCGGGGTCCAGTTCGCCGGGGTCCAATCCACCCGGGTCCCATCCGCCAGGGTCCAGCCCGAGACGTTCCGCGAGTTTGGGCCAGGCTGGCCCCGCGCGGACAGCCCCGCGGCAAATGTCCAGCGCGGAGCCGACCACCAGGCCCGCGGTGCTGCCTTGGAGCACGCCGATGCAGGACACAGTCCGCCCGTTGTTCAGCCTTTCCACATGGACCACAGCGTCGAGGGCGCTGGCCGCCTGCAGGCGCACCGCGTCCTGCCCCATCCCGGCCAGCGCCCCGAGCGCTGTCAGCCGGGCGGGGACGTCGGCCGCGGTGTTGGCGTGAATGGTGCCGCCGCCTCCACTGTGGCCGGTATTCATGGCAGCGAGCAGTTCCCGCACTTCGGCACCCCGGCACTCCCCCACCACCAGCCGGTCCGGCCGCATCCTCAATGACTGCCGCACGAGCTCGCCCAAATCCACGACGCCGCCGCCTTCCAAGTTGCCGTGCCGCGCCTCCAGCGAGACGACGTGCGGGTGAACCGGGTTCAGTTCCGCGGCATCCTCAATGAGGACCAGCCGCTCACCCGGCGCACACAGGCCGAGAAGTGTGGCGAGCAGCGTTGTCTTCCCAGAGCCTGTGGCCCCGCTGATCAGGAAACTCAAACGGCGTTCCAGCATCCGTTCCAGCACGCCCTGCACCTGGGCTCCGAACATCCCGTTCCGCCGCAGCTCGTCCATGGAGAAGACCCGTTCACGCCGGATCCTGATACTCAGGAGGGTCCCCGCCGTGGAGATGGGCGGCAGGACAGCATGGACCCGGAAGCCGCCCTCGAGCCTGATGTCGACGCAGGGCGAACCATCATCGAGGCGCCGTCCACCGGCAGCCACGAGCCGCGCGGCCAGCGCACGGACCTGCGGCTCACCGGAGAAGGCCACCGGCGCCCTTTCGAGGCCGTCCCCGCGGTCCAGCCAGACGGCGCCGGGGCCGTTGACGAAAATGTCTGTCACGGATGGGTCCCGGACCAGCGCCTGCAGCGGTCCGAGGCCGTTCAATTCCGCGCTGATCCCTTCGACCGCCGCCAAGGCACCGGCAGTCCCCAGCAGGCGTCCGCTCGCCTGCACGGCGGCCGCCACGCGCGACGGGGTCACCGGCCCGGCGTCGGACATCACGGATTCCCGGACGGACTCCAGAAGCCGCGCATCAACGGTGGCTCGGGCGGGCGGGCGGTACCGCGGAACCCCCGGGCGTCCGCTGACGTCTGGCGGGCCCGGCGCAGAATGGGCGCTCATGCGGGGCGTCCCGCGCCGAACTCAAGCACCATGCCGGCGAACCGCCGCACATTGCGCTGCCGTCCGGCGTCCAGCAGCCGCCCGTTCTCCGTGGCGGCCGCGGCCCTCCGGACGTCCGGCATGATGCCGGCGAGGGGCAGCCCGACGGATTCTGCCACCAATTCCGCATCCAACGCGGTCCCCGGTCTGCCCCGCACCACCAACACAGTTTCCACCGGAGGAAGGTCTTGCAGGAGCCGGGCCGTTGCCACGGCAGCCCGCAGCAGCGCGGGCGCAACCACGATCATCCTGTCGCAGTCCCACGCGAAAGACCGCAGCGTTTCCCGGCCCCGGCCGATGTCCACGACCACCAGCTCGAAGCCGCGCCGGGCGGCGTCCAGCACTCCGGCCACGACTTCGGGGGCCACCCCGCTGTGGGGTTGCTTGTTCCCGGGCCAGGACAGGAAGGGGAATCCCCCGGCCAGGGGCAGGGAATCGGCGAGCTGGCGGGGATCGATCGTGCCACTTGCGTCGGCCAGATCCGGCCAGCGGAGACCGGCCGTTTCTTCGGCGGCGAGCGCCAGTTCCAGCCCGCCGCCCCACGGGTCTCCGTCCACCAGCAGGACACGCACACCCTCCCGGGCGGCGGCGTGGGCCAGCCAGACCGCGGCGGTGCTGGATCCCGCGCCGCCACAGCCGCCGACAATCCCAAGGACCAGTCCGCCCGGCTCAGGTGTGCGGACGCGGCTGAGATACTCGGCGAGCCAGGTAGCGGCATCGGGCAACACTGCGACGCGTTCAGCGCCGATGGCAGCTGCCAGGTGCCACAGCCGGTCGCCGTCGTCGTTGAGGCCGACGAGGACCGCGGGCGACCGACCCCGCGGCGGCAACTCGCTGATGTCACTGCCGACCAGCACCGCAGCGGCTGTGTCCCAGAAGGGCACCGCTTCCCTGAGGTTCCCCACCGTGCGCAGCTGGCCGCCCGAGGCCGCCACGATCCGTTCCACCTCGCCGCGCAGCAGCTCGAACCCCGTCACCAGCAGCGTCTCCGACGTCCCGTCCGGGAGCCACGGCCCGGCGCCCACCCCGGCTCCGGTCCCGGAGCTGGTCACCGTACCGGCGCCGTGCAGAAGGCCAGCCCCGGGACCGGGTCGGTGCGTGGGTAACTCGTGACGACTCATGCGGCAACTCTTCCCGTCGCGCAAACCCGCAGTAACCCGGGCCAGCCGCTATGTGGACAAGCCACGCGGACAATCCTGCGGACAGGCCGACTGGCAATCCGGTGGACAAAGGACCCCGCGCCGCACGGCAGAATTGACCCTATGTACCTGCTGCTCGCCGCCCACGCCGACGGCGCAGCTCTCCAGGAAGTCACCGCGGACGGCGCGCCGCACCCGGCCGCACCGGCACCGCAGATCGTCAGCGCCGCCGGGCTGTCCGGCGTCGTGCGTGAACTCGAACAGCGGCGGCCGCGCTGGATCTGGCACCGCACCCAGGACTGGTACCCCGCCCTGCTGGCCGCCGGGGTGGAGCTGGAACGCTGCTACGACCTCACGTTGTGCGGCGCGATCCTGGCGCACTCGGAGTTTACGGCCCACACCGCGTACGCGCAGAACGCCGAGAAACTGATCCAGGACGACGAGCTGCAGCAGCCTCCGCGCGCCCTGCAGCCGCCGCCACCGCCGGCCGACCAGGGCGCCCTGTTTGATGATCCCGGCTGGCGGAACGCGCCCCGCCACACCCCTGAAGACCTTCGCCTCGAATACGCCGCCCAGCAGGACGCGCTCAGTCAGGCGGGAGGGACCGGTGTCGAGCGCCCCGGTGACAACCGCAGGCAACGCCTCCAGCTCCTGCTCGCGGCCGAGTCCGCCGGCGCCATGATCGCGGCGGAAATGCAGCACACCGGTGTGCCGTGGCGCGAGGAACTTCACGAGCAGATCCTCGCCGACTACCTCGGACCCAGGCCTCCCCAGGGCCACCGCCCGGCCAAACTGGAAGCGCTCACCGCCGAGCTGCGGCATCTGCTGAATTCGCCCGCGCTGAACCCCGATTCCCCGCAGGAGCTGATGCGGGCGCTGCACCGGAACGGCATCGAGGTGAAAACTACCCGACAGTGGGAACTGAAGGAATCCAGCCACCCGGCGATCGAACCGCTCCTGGCCTTCAAGAAGCTCTCCCGCCTTCACGCCGCCAACGGCTGGGCCTGGCTTGATGCCTGGGTCAAGAACGGCCGGTTCCAGCCGGAGTACGTGGTGGGCGGCGTGGTCTCCGGCCGCTGGGCGTCCCGCGGCGGCGGGGCCCTTCAAATTCCGCGACAGATCCGCGGCGCAGTGCACGCCGATCCGGGGCACAAGCTGATCGTCGCGGACGCCTCGCAGCTTGAGCCCCGGGTGCTCGTGGCGCTGGCGCAGGATTCGAAGATGGCCGAGGCTGCGCGGGACAAGGACCTGTATGCCGGCATCGCCGCGCAGGGCTTCGGCGGCGACCGCGCCAAAGCAAAGGTTGCCCTGCTCGGGGCTATCTACGGGGCAACGACCGGCGAATCGGGGCGCCTGATGCCGCAGCTGACCCGCACGTATCCACGCGCGGTCGGTTTCGTGGAGCATGCCGCCCGCGAAGGTGAGGCCGGACGGACGGTCACCTCACGGCTGGGCCGCAGCAGCCCTCCGCCGTCCGAGCGATGGCTGCAAAGCCAGCAGTCGACCAGCGCCGAGGAACAGCGCAGGGCTGATTCGATCGCCCGCTCGCGCGGCCGGTTCACCCGCAACTTCGTCGTCCAGGGTTCCGCGGCGGACTGGGCCGCTTGCTGGCTGGCAGAGCTACGACGGCGGCTCCGCTCCATGCGTGCTGACGGGACGCCGGGCGGGGAACTGGTCTTCTTCCTGCACGACGAAGTTATGGTCCACTGCCCGGAAGCCGCCGTGGCCGACTGCATCCGGGCGATCGAGGAGGCCGCGACCGCGGCCAAGGAACTGCTGTTCGGCAGGATTCCGGTGGAATTCCCGGTCAGCGTGGCGGTCGTGGACTCGTACGATACCGCCAAATAGGCCCTGGCGTCCCCCGCCGTAACGTACCCGTCGGTAGCGTTGTGCCCGCCTGTGACGGCGGTTACGCTCGGTAAGGCCGGTGGCTGATCCGATAGTCGTCCGGCAATGCAACGACGCATATTTTTTGGGGAGGCAGCACATTGGCTGGCATTTTCGAGATCGCCATGGCCGGCGAGAAGAAGTACTTCTTCAAGCTGACGGCATCTGACGGAACGGTGGTTGCCGTTTCACCATTGTTCAACACCATCAAGGGCGCTGCCGCGGGTATCAACGCCGTGCGGGAGAACGCCGCCACCGGGTTTGTCGTAGACAAGTCCGGTGCCCGCAGCAAGTCCGTCCCCCCGCAGGCTGCCACCCGTAGCGCCGCCGCGCGGGCCAGTGCCAGCCTGGCCTCCGGCTGAGCGCTCGCCCGTTATCCAGGCGGGGGACGCGTTTGAAGCCCAGTCTTAGCCGTGGAGCCGACTCCACGTGTCGACACTGAGCAAGCTCGAGCGGTCCCAAGGAACCGCCCATCCCAGCTGGTCGAACAGCTGGTTGAGGATCATCCCGGTAAAGCCCCACACCACCACGTCATTGACGGTGAATGCGGGGCTTTGGAACGTCTGTCCGGCCCGGGTCACCGTGGCCATCACGCGGTTGTCCGGGTCCAGCAGGTCGCGGACCGGGACACGGAACACCTGGGAGGATTCGCCATAGTCCACCACCCGCACGGGTGACTGGGACGCCCACCAGCCGAGGACGGGGGTGACCAGGAAGTTTCCGCGCGGCAGGGCCAGTTCCGGCATCACGCCGAGGACGTCGACGCCGGCCGGGTCCAGCCCGGTTTCCTCTTCCGCTTCCCGCAGAGCGGCATCGGTCGCGGACTCGCCCGGGTCAATGCCGCCGCCGGGGAAGGCGACCTGCCCGGGATGGTCATCCAGGGTCTGCGCGCGCTGCAGCAGCAGGACGTCCAGATCGGCCGGAGCCAGGGCTTTGACCGAGGCCGCCGGGACATTGTCGAGGGAGCCGAAGAGCATCAGCACGGCCGCCCGGCGGACCCTTTCCCCGGGTTCGACGACGAGTTCACGCCACCGGGGATCCGGTGACGGCGCCGTTCCGGCTTCCACTGCGGCCACCAGGTCGATGAGGTCCTGCCGGGCCGTCATAGCGGCTTCCTCTGCGATTCCATCCGGATTTCCGCGGCCCGGTGCGTCTCTGCGAGAAGCTTTGACAGCAGCTCCTCCTGGCCCGGTGCCAGTTCGTACTTCAACAGTTTTTTCGCTTTCTCCGGGTCGGTCTCCCCCATGCCGTAGCTGGGGCACCAGTTTGCCACCGCGCAGGCCCCGCAGGCCGGTTTGCGCGAATGGCACACGCGCCGGCCGTGGAAGACCACCCGGTGCGAGAGCATGGTCCAGTCCCTCGGTTCGAACAGTTCCCCGACGTCGGATTCGACCTTCACCGGATCATCCGAATCCGTCCAGCCGAACCGCCTCGCGAGACGGCCGAAGTGGGTATCCACCGTGATCCCCGGGACGCCGAAGGCGTTGCCGAGCACCACATTGGCGGTCTTCCGCCCGACGCCGGGAAGCGTCACCAGATCAGCGAGCCGTCCGGGCACCTCGCCGTCGTACTCATCGACCAGCCGGTTGCACAACGCCATCAGGTTCCGGGTTTTGGCCCGGAAGAACCCGGTGGGCTTGATGATGGCCTCAAGATCGTCAGGGTCCGCCTCTGCCATGCTCCGCGCGTCCGGGTAGCGCCCGAACAGCAGCGGCGTGATCTGGTTGACTGTCACGTCGGTGGTCTGCGCGGAAAGCACCGTAGCCACCACCAGCTCGAACGGATTGCGGAAATCCAGTTCCGCGTGCGCATACGGATATTGCTCCGCCAGCGCCTTGTTGATCCGCCGGGCACGCCGTTTCAGGGCCAGCAGGGACTCCCCCGCAAGCCGCGGCCCGGCGCTTACGGTCCCGCTGTTCCTGGAACCGGCGTTCGTGCGACCAGCGCTTTTGGGTGCCGGCGTGGCGCTGCCGGCGGCAGGATCGCTGGAGTCGGTGGCCACGGGTGCCGGCTAACCGCGTTCGATGTTGCTGAGGTCCCGGAGCACGCCCACGCGGCCGTCGGTGTGCTGGACCAGGAATTCGTGGCCGCGGTCCTCCAGGGCGAGCACCCAGCCGCCGGGTTGGATTACGAAGGCGGCGGCACCGCTGTGCTCGTCCATGGCGGTGCGGGGCTGGGCGACGGCGAACCAGAAGGCTTCGTACGCGGGCTGGGCGGCGTGTTCCTCGGGACGGCTGGCCGGGTCGATGGTGGCCCCGATCGGCTCCTGCTGGCGCACCTGCGGGTTCACCGTTGTGGGGGCGCTGTGATCGGAGGCCGCGGGAACCTCTGCGGCTTGGGTCTGTTCAGCGGCGGGAGGCACGACGGCGGCAGCCTGGGTCTGCTCGGCGGCGGGAGGCGCGACGGCGGCAGCCTGGGTCGGCTGGGCAGCCGACGGCGCGGGGGCTGCGGACGGCGCCCCCGGGCCCGTCGCGGCGGCCGGCGTCGCGGAGGCCGCGGGAACGGTGCTCGCAACCTGGGTTGCCGGGGAGCTGACGGCCGGGGCGGGGCCGGCAGCCTGGGCAGGCTTTTCGTGGGCGGACGGTTCGGGGGCGGGCTTGCCCTGGGCAGCGGCGGGGGCGGAAGCCGCGGAACCGGCAGCTGCAGCTGCCGCACCCGAGGCGGCAACGGCGCCCGCTCCTGGACCGAACGACGCGTCGCCATGCGGGGCAGTACCCGTGGCCGCGGACTGTCCGCCGGGGGTCATGCGCTTCGCCCAGCCGGCGACGGCACTGGTGCCGGCGGCCTTGGGCGCCTTGTCATCCTTGGCCTCTTTCGGAGCCTTGGGCGCGCGGGGTTTGTGGACGGGGACGGCCGAGTCGCGGGCCACAATATGGGCGGGCACTTCAGCGCGGTCGAGGAAATCTCCGGCGAAAAAGGGGATCAACCGGGCCAGGACGGTGGCCGAGAGGAGACCGAGGGCGCCGATGAGGGCCAGCAACATGCTGGGCACGAACGCGCCCGCGACGGACAGGAAGAAGAAAGCAACGGCGAAGGACGCCACCACGGAGCCGAACTGGTCCACTGACAGCGAGCCGATGCGGATCTTGGTTCCCGGGCTGACACGGCGTGCCACGAACAGGGCGGCCACGATCACGGGCAGGATGATCCCGAGGCCAAGGAAGAACAGGCTGCCCAGATTCCACAGGTTATACCGGACGGCGAACATCGGGATCAGCGAGGCGATAAAGAGGATCAGCGTCGAGCCGAAAACCGTCAGGTCGCGGATGGTGAAGGGTCCGAGGACCGCCTCGTTCTTCTTGCCGGCCTTCTTGCTGGCCTTGTCCACCGTGAAACGGGGGGCTTCCCCGTAGCCGGCGGGCCGGTCCGCTCCGCCGTTCGCCTGGGTTTGGGCGGGCGCCTTGAGCTGCCCGTTTGCTTGCTCGTTCATTCGGTTCTCCTTACACGGCGGCGCTCTGGACAGCACCGTCTAACGGCAGACCAAAACGGGACCGCGCGCGGTCCCGTCGCCTCCATCGGATGTCACAACTTCATCTCAGCCTAGTCAAGTGGCTGGCCGATCACTAGCTGACGAGCCGGGGACATGGGCATGGAATAAGGCCGCCCTTCCCGGCGCCACGGCTCCCGGCGTGCGTCATTCCAGCACCAGAGTGTGCATCGCCTGACCCTGGCTGTCGGCCAGCGTCACGGCCAGGGGCAGGGAGTCCGCGCCGGCCGGAACCGTAAATTCGTACGTCGTGGGCGCCAGGTCGGCGGTGCAGGCCCTCTCGCGGGCCTCCTCGAAGGTGATGGTCACCCGGTCCGGGCCGGTCGCTTCAATCCGGGTCGGGACGGGCGGGCAACTGGAGCTTCCCCACACCGTGAGGCCGAACCGCCGGGGCCTGTCCACCCACCCCGCCAAGGGCGTTCCGAGTCCGGGAGGCGGTGCGGCGGACGCCGTCGTCGAGGGACCCGCGGACACTGTGGGCGCGACGTAGGGCGACGCCACCACTCCGCGGTAGCTGCGGTCGGCGGCGTTCGGTGGCCCGGCACAGGCCCCCACACCGAGCACGACGCCGGTCGCAAGGATGCAGGCCAGCGCCCGCATCCGCCGGCGTTGTCCCGGAGGCTGATTCATGACTCTCCGGTTGCCTGCGGCGGCGTGGTGCCGGCTGCTGCCCGCAAGGCCCGGCTGTACGCGACCGGTTCATTGCGGGTGGCAGCTGAAACCGCAAGGTGCCGGACGGTCAGGCGTCGGGCGAAGTAGCCTTCGTACGGCAGGACCACCACGGTATCCAGTCCGCTCTCCCAAGCGGCGATCAGGGCAGCCAGGCTCTGAGGCTCCGGGGACGCGGCAGCGTTCCGGCGAGGACGGGAGTAGGCGCGCGGGCTGGACGCCATTTCCCACGCATTGTAGGCGTGGACGTCGATCCCTTCCCAGCCGTGGTCCGCCTGCCAGAACGGCGGAATCAGGGGATCGAGGGCATGACCCGGCTGCGAGGCGGCCCGGATGTACTCCGGAGTGGGGTGGATCGTCGGGTCGGGCTCCTCCACGGAATACCAGTCCCAGGCCCGCTTCCAGGCCCGGCGCCAGCGGGCGTCCCACCCCGCGGGCGCGGCCGTCTCAGGGATCCGGGAGAGGCCCACCTCGGGCAGCGGGTCCAGGCGGGGCACATCGACGTCGGCCGCTATGACCCAGGCGTGGCGGATGAACAGCAGGACAGTCAGCTGATGCGGCGTTTCGTCCACTCGGATGGCCATGTCATTCGGCCACGGGTTATCCGGCGCCCGGCCCAAAAGTCTCACGATCCCCTTCCCCCAACTGGCAGTGCGTCCTCCTAGGCCCCATTGTGACGACGTAAGGTCACCAGCACCAGATCCCCCGGGTGCCCCACCACCATTCGGCGCTTAACAAACACCGCTCACGGTTCGCTGTGTGACGCGGCACACGTCGGGAAGGGCTCAGGCGATAGTGTGTATTTCGGAACAGCTTTAGCGGTCCGACCGTGACCAGCCGATGCCCGACGCCGCGCATGCGGCACGGTGCTGCGGCGGGACGGCGGTCCCGCGCAGCACGGATCGATGAATGATGAGGTTCACCATGTCCCAGCAGTCACCCGGCTCCACTACAACGCAGGCGCCCCAGGGCGATGCCTTCGAAAACCTCTCACAGGAGAACCGGAAGTTCGCCCCTTCCCCCGAGTTCGCCGCCAACGCGGTGGTCACCGCCGCGGACTATGCCGAGGCCGACGCCGACCGGCCCGCCTTCTGGGCGAAGCAGGCCCGCGAGCTGCTGAGCTGGAGCAAGGACTTCACGCAGGCCCTGGACTGGTCCACGCCACCGTTCGCGAAGTGGTTCGTCGGGGGCGAGATCAACGCCGCCTACAACGCGCTGGACCGCCACGTCGAGGCCGGCCACGGGGACCGGGTTGCCATCTACTTCGAGGGTGAACCGGGCGATACCCGGACGTACACGTACGCCCAGCTCACCGAGGAGGTCAAGAAGGCCGCCAACGCCTTTGAGTCCCTCGGCGTCGCCAAGGGCGACCGGGTGGCCGTGTACCTGCCGATGATTCCCGAGGCCGTCATCACGCTGCTGGCCTGCGCCCGGATCGGCGCCATCCACTCGGTGGTGTTCGGCGGCTTCTCCGCCGAGGCGCTGCGCTCCCGGATCGACGACGCCGAAGCCAAGCTCGTCGTCACGGCGGACGGCACGTACCGGCGCGGCAAGCCCAGCGCGCTCAAGCCCGCCGTCGACGAAGCGTTGTCCCACGAGGGAGACGGCAGCGGCCACACCGTGCAGAACGTCGTCGTCGTCAAGCGCAACGGCCAGGACATCGACTGGCACGAGGGCCGGGACCACTGGTGGGCGGACACGGTCGGGACCGCCTCTGCCGAGCACACCGCCGTCGGGCATGACTCCGAACACCCGCTCTTTATCCTTTACACCTCCGGCACCACCGGCAAACCCAAGGGCATCCTTCACACCACCGGCGGCTACCTCGCCCAGGGCGCCTACACGCACAAGGCGGTCTTCGACCTCAAGCCCGAAACCGACGTCTACTGGTGCACGGCCGACGTCGGCTGGATCACCGGGCACTCCTACGTCGCTTACGCCCCGCTCATCAACGGCGCCACCCAGGTGATCTACGAAGGCACCCCGGACTCCCCGCACCAGGGTCGCTGGTGGGAGATCGTGGAGAAGTACAAGGTCTCCATCCTCTACACCGCCCCCACCGCCATCCGGACGTTCATGAAGTGGGGCAAGGAGATCCCGGCGAAGTCGGACCTCTCCTCGATCCGGGTCCTGGGCTCGGTGGGCGAGCCCATCAACCCCGAAGCGTGGATGTGGTACCGCGAGGTCATCGGCGGCAACGCCGGCAAGAACGGCGAACGGAAGGAAACTCCCGCGCCGATCGTGGACACCTGGTGGCAGACCGAAACCGGCGCGCAGATGATCGCCCCGCTGCCCGGTGTCACGGCCACCAAGCCCGGCTCCGCCCAGGTCCCGTTGCCCGGCATCGCCGTGGACGTTGTGGACGAACTCGGCGAGTCCGTGCCCAACGGCTCCGGCGGATACCTCGTGATCCGCGAACCGTGGCCGGCCATGCTGCGTGGCATCTGGGGCGACCCGGAGCGCTTCAAGGAAACCTACTGGTCCCGTTTCGAGACCATGTACTTTGCCGGGGACGGCGCCAAAAAGGACGAGGACGGCGACATCTGGCTGCTCGGCCGGGTCGATGACGTGATGAACATTTCCGGCCACCGGCTATCCACCGCCGAAATCGAATCCGCCCTCGTAAGCCACCCCGCCGTCGCGGAGGCCGCCGTCGTGGGCGCCGCGGACGAAACCACCGGCCAGGCCGTTGTCGCCTTCGTGATCCTGCGCGGGGACGCCGTGGACACCGGCGATGCGATCGTGCAGGAACTCCGGAACCACGTGGGCAAGGAAATCGGGCCGATCGCCAAGCCCAAGACCATCCTCGTGGTGCCGGAACTGCCCAAGACCCGCTCGGGCAAGATCATGCGGCGCCTGCTCAAGGACGTCGCGGAAGGCCGTGAGGTGGGCGATGCCACCACACTGGCCGACAACACGGTCATGGCGCAGATCGCGCAGTCGCTGAGAAAGTGAGCAGGCACCGGCCCGGGCTGCCCGGATGAGCTTCTCCGTGTCGCGCCGGATTGACGCGTCCGCGGAGGACATCTGGGATCTGCTCACCGATACCGGGAAGTGGCCGGCCTGGGGGCCGTCGATCACCGGTGCCGAGCCGGCCGCGGACGGGCCCGGGTCCGGGCCCTTCCGCGGAGGGCTTGCCTTCGGCAGCCGCGGCAGGGTCAGGACCGTTCTGGGCGTGGCGCTGCCGTACACCGTGACGGCGTTTGAGCCCGGACGGTACTGGTCCTGGTCCGTGGCGGGGATCCCGGCCAACGGCCACCGGATCGTTCCGCAGGGCGGCGGATGCGTCGTTACCTTTACGGTCCCGTGGTGGGCGCCCGCCTACCTTCCGGTGTGCGCCCTGGCGCTGCGCCGGATTGAGCGGCTCGCGACACATTAGGGGCTCGCGGGCCTTCAGTCGCCGGAGCGGGCCCTGACGAGGACTGCCTCGAAGCTCTTGGCCGCGGGCGTGGTGAATTTCGCGTTGACGAGTGCGAGGGTGTTGCCGAACAGCGCCGCCGTGGTGGGGACGTCGAAGTTCTTGCTGGTGATGACTTCCTCCACCTCACCGGAGCTCACGCGTCCGTTCAGGTCGATCCGGCTGACTTGGTTGAGGAGGTTCTGGACGGCCCAGAGGGTGCCACCGCGGACGACGATGCCATCGACATTCGGCAGTGCGACCGGGTCCCCGGCGGAGTTAGTGACCTCGATCTTCTTATTGGATCCGTCGCGCGTGTCCACGGCGTACAGGGCGCCGCGGCCGGTGTGGGCGACGATCAGTGTGCGGCCCTCATCAGCGGCGGCGATGCCGTTGAGGTTGAATCCTTCGTCCACGGTTCCGGCAGGCGCTTCAAGGGCGACTGTCCGGGCTTTGCCCGGGTTCCCGTCATGGCTGATCGGGATCCGGTAAAGCTCACCGGCGCTGGAATTGGTGAACCACGCGACGTCGCGGGTCAGGATGACGTCGTTGATGAACTTGTCGCCGCCCTTGGCCAGTTGATACACGGCCACGGTCTTCCTCGTCTCCAGGTCGTACACATAGGCCTGGCCGGTGGCGCCGCCGGCGACGAAGAGAAGCTCATTGTCCCGGTCGACCTTCATACCCAGGGCTGCCCGGCCTTTCGGCGCCGTGATGAACAGCTTTGCGGTGCCTCTGTCGATATCTCCGCGGAAGATGTTGCCGTTGAGCCGGTCGCCGGCGAAGAAGGTGCTGCCCGCCCCTGCGGCGATGCCCTCAGCACCGGTGGCGCCGGGGAGTTTGATCACCGAGGACCGCTCATCGCCGTGCGCCCGGTCGGCGGTCGCGAGGGGTGCCGGCACGAGAAATGCCGCCAGGGCGAGGATGCCGACGGCGATCCAACGGATTGGTTTTACCTGAATATTGCGCATGATGTGCTCCGAGATCGGGCTTTCCGCGCGGGTCGGCCAGCACGGGAGCTCCCCGCGATGGTACTTCCAGTGTAGGCACGCCGCCCGGCGCAGGCCAGAGCCCGCGGGCCGGTCCCGGGCTGTCATCTGAGCGCCCGGTCCGCGGCCGGGTGCGGCGGCCCGCGGCGCAACGCGATACATTGGCAGGCATGAGCGAAGCCACCCCCGATGGCGCCGGCCGCGGCACCATCCTGGTCCTCAACGGGCCCAACCTGAACCTGCTCGGCACCCGCGAACCGGAGAAGTACGGCACCGCCACCCTGGCCGACGTCGAACAACTCGCCAAGGACACCGGCGCGGCGCACGGCATCGACGTCGAGTGCTTCCAGTCGAACCACGAGGGTGCCCTTGTGGATGCCATCCATGCCGCCCGCGGAAAGGCTGTCGGCATCGTGATCAACGCCGGCGCTTACACCCACACCTCGGTGGCCATCCGGGACGCCATCTCCGCGGTGCAGCTGCCCGCCGTCGAGGTCCACATCACGAATGTCCACGCCCGCGAGGCGTTCCGGCACCACTCGTACCTCTCGGACATCAGCAAGGCAGTGATCGCCGGCGCGGGGATCCTGGGCTACCGGTTCGCCGTTGAGTACCTCGCCGGGTTGCAGGCCAGCCGGGACTGAGCATGTCCCCCGCTGATCCCGCCGGCAGGGAGCCGGCCGCTCCCCGGCCCGGCCCAACGGAACCAGGCCCGGCGGTATCAGGCCGAGCGGAATCCGGGACATCGCAGTGGTACCGGCACTTCGGCGCCGTCGACGCGCCTGGGAATTCCGCGTGCTACGCCGAATGGTCGGTGGGCATCGCGGACGACCCGGAGCTGCTCCGGCGGATCGACGAGTGGCCGCACAACAAGCGCCAGCCCCTGCTGATGCTCGCGGCGGCACGCTTCCTCGGCGCACAAATCAGCCCCTACCCGGATTTCCGGGCGTTCCTGGACGCGCACTGGGAGGACGTCTCCCGGATAGTGCTCACCCGGGCCACCCAGACCAACGAGGCCGGCCGCTGCGCCACCCTGCTGCCCTCCCTGGCGCAGATCGCCGCCGCCGGCGGGCGGCCGCTCGCTCTGCTTGAGGTCGGGGCCTCGGCCGGGCTCAACCTGTTTCCCGAACGCTACGGCTATGAGTACGACGCCGGCCCCGGGCTCACCCGGCTGGACCCGGCCGGCGCTGCTCCCGGCAGTTACCCGGTCCTGGGCTGCGCCGTCACCGGCCCGGTCCCGCTCCCGGCGGCGCTCCCGCCGGTGGTGTGGCGGGCGGGGATCGATCTGAACCCCCTCGACGTCCGGAACCCCGACGACGTCGCCTGGCTGGAGGCGCTGATCTGGCCGGAGCAGGACTTCCGCCGCGAGCGGCTGCGCCGGGCGATCGCCGTGGCGCGGGCCGACCCGCCCCTCCTGGTGGCCGGGGACCTCAACGACCGGTTCCTCGACTTGGCCGCGCAGGCGCCGTCGGACGCCATTCTGGTGGTCTTCCACAGCGCGGTCCTGGCCTACCTCGATGCGGCCGCCCGGGACCGGTTCCGCGCCGCAATGGCGCGGCTCGCCGTCGATACCGGCTGCCACTGGCTCTCCAACGAGGGGCACACCGTCATCCTCCAGGCCGACGGCTCCAGCGTGGTCCCGGAGATGGACGACGAGCGGCTCCGCGGCCGGTTCCTGCTGCTTCACAACGGGAAGCCGGTGGCGATCACAGGCCCCCACGGCCAGAGCCTGGAGTGGCTCTGACCGGCCGCATTCCGGCGCCCAGTGAGTTCTGGCCCGCTACTTCTGGCCCGTTACTTCTGGATGCACTGGCCCGGGGAGACCGCGTTCGCAAGGCCCGGCGCCTGGGAGGCGACCGGTCGCAGGTCCGCCATAGTGATGGCGTAACCGAGCGGGGATCCGCTGGTGGCCTTGGCGAAAATTACTCCGGCCACCTGGCCGTCGTTGGTCAGCAGCGGGCCTCCCGAGTTGCCCGGCTGGACGTCCCCGGCGATCCGGTAAACGTCCGCCGGCGCGGGGTTGTTGCCGTAAATGTCCGGCACCAGCACTGTCGCGATGTCCTGCACCGTGGCAGGTTTGGACTGGAACGGGCCGCCGTGGGGGTACCCGGCGAACGCCGCCGGGCTGCCGGCCGCCAGGTCGGAACTAAGGGGCAGCGGGGCGGTCCGCAGGCCGTCCACGGCCACGACTGCGAGGTCATGCTGGGTGTCGAAGTACACCACGCGCCCGGGCAGGGCACCGGCGCCGGGGATCTCCACAACCGGCTCCGGCACGCCGGCAACCACGTGGGCGTTCGTGACCACGCGGCCGGGCGAGACCACGAAACCGGTCCCGGTCTGGTTCTGTCCGCACTGGTAGGCGGTGCCGGCGATCTTCAGGACCGAATCCGCGGCCCTGTTCAGCGCCGGGGTGTCGGTGCTGGTATCCGGAATGGCCACCGGCTGGCCTTCCCCGATGCCCTCGAACAGCGTCGGGATGCCCTCACCGATCACCGCGGACCGAAGCTGGGCCATCGAGGTTTTCAGCGGTACGGGGGTTACGCCGTCGATGAAGCGGATCACTTTGGATTCGGCGAGCGGCTGGGAGACGAAGGGCACGCCGAGTGCGCCGATACTGAACGCCAGCATCGACATCACCAGGGCGGATACCACCACGTTGACACCTCCGCCGGCCAACCGGTCCACGGACCGCAGCGGGTTGATTTTGACGACGCTGCGGATGTTGCGCCCGATGGCGGTGCCAATCCCATGCCCCAGCATCATCAGCAAAACGGCGGTGGCAATGATCGCCGTGAGGCGCCAGCCGCTGTCCTCCACCAGGCCGCTGACAATGGGGACGGACACAAACGCGGCCACGGCGCCCGCGGCGAACCCGGCGATGCCGCCGACTGTGACGAGGAAGCCGTTGCGAAGGCCGTGGAACAGGTAGGACAGCAGTGTCAGAATCAACACGAGGTCCAGGATGGTCAAGCCGAACACCGAGGCTCCTTAAAGGCGGGTAAGCCCCAATTCTACCGGCGCAGACTGACAATTTGCCGAGCGTCCGCGGAGGCCACGGACAGCCGGGCTGGCTCCCCCTCCACGACGTTTGGCGCGTTTCGGTGCCAAGTACGTCACAGAAGCGCCAAAATTCTGAAACAATGGCTGAAGCGCCCCAGCCGACACAGTTTTAGTCAGGAGATTTCATGGATATCGAGGTATTGCGCCGCGCCCCCCTTTTCGCCACGCTCGACGACGAGGCGTTCCGTCTGCTGACGGACGAACTCACCGAGGTGGACCTCTCACGCGGAGCCTCGGTATTCCGGGAAGGTGACCAGGGCGACCAGCTCTATTTCATCGTCTCCGGCAAGGTCAAGCTCGGCCGCACGTCCCCTGACGGCCGGGAGTCCCTGCTTGCCATCCTCGGCCCGGGTGAGCTCTTCGGCGAGATGGCACTGTTCGATCCGAGCCCGCGGACCGCCACGGCAACGGCCGTCTCTGAAACGCGGCTGGCCGGGCTGAAGAACGAGAGCCTCAACGCCCTGCTGCGCACCCGCCCTGAGGTTTCCGCACAGTTGCTGCAGGCCCTGGCACGCCGCCTGCGCCGCACCAACGATTCCCTGTCCGACCTGGTGTTCTCCGATGTTCCGGGCCGCGTCGCCAAGGCGCTGCTGGACCTGGCAGACCGCTTCGGCCGTCCCGCGACCGACGGCGTCCTGGTGGCCCACGAGCTCACCCAGGAAGAACTGGCCCAGCTGGTCGGGGCGTCCCGCGAGACGGTCAACAAGGCCCTCGCCGAATTTGTGCAGCGCGGCTGGCTGCGCCTGGAGGCCCGCGCCGTCGTTATCCTCGACATGCAGCGCCTCCGCCAGCGTTCCCGCTAGGCCCGTTTGGCAGCACACCCGCAGTTCGCCCGAAGGCCGGCCCGTGAAAACGGCGCCGGCCTTCGGTGGTTAAGCCCGAAAGAACGCCCGCCCGCGGGACATGCCCATCCCTGGACTCACATCCCACCGGACATGCCCATCCCTGGGCTCACATCCCACCGGACATGCCCGTTCCTGGCAGCTAGGAGTGGCCATAATGCCACTATGTCCACTGGCTCGGGCCCGCGGAGGGCATGTCCAGTGGCAGGGCGGGATGAACGGGCGGCATGTCCACTGTTGGGGCACTGCACAGGGCATGTCCCTTGAGCGGTCCTGCCAGCCAGTGCCCCGGCCCTTCAGCGCCCCGGGGTCAGCGTTCGCGCTGGGGTTCTCCGGCGACCGTCTTGGCCGCCTCCACCTCGAGCAGGAGCTGTCCGTTTTCCTCGACAAGCTTCGGCTGGTAGACGTGGGCCTTGCGCTTGTAGCTCAGGTAGGCGATGCAGCCGTTGGCCGCCGCCATCTTCTCCAGCATGATCTCCGAGCCGGGCACCAGCAGCTGGCTCAGGGTGAGCCCGACGGTGTTCTCCTGGCCCGCCTCGTCGCCGAGCTCGGTGGTGTCCCGGCCGTCGATGACCTTCCGGGCGCACACCCAGCGGCCCCACACGCCCTTGCTGGCGAGCAACGAGGGCTGCTGGTTCATCGGCACGGTGGCCGCGAAATACCGGGTGTTGAAGCGGCGGTGCGCGAAGTCCGGGCTGAGCCAGTTGACCAGGGGTTTGAGCAGGTCCGTCCGCACCGAGAGCCCGCGCTTGGCCAGCACCTCGGTAAACGACTTCTCCTGCTCCGCCACGGCCACGCGGGCCCGCATCCACTCGGCCGAGGACGTGGCCTCCACCGTGGTGGACAGGTCCGGGCCGGCCAGGAGGATGCCGGTTTCCTCAAACAGTTCACGGATGGCGCCCACCACGTGGCGGCGCGCCAGTCCGACGTCGACGGTCCCCATCTGCTCGGCCCAATGCTGCGGTGAGGGGCCCAGCCAGCCGACCGCGTCGTCGTCGGACGCCTCCAGCGACCCGCCCGGAAAGGCGAGGACACCCAGCGGTGACGATCCCGGCCGGTAACCCAGCCAGGTCTCCAGGCCCGTGGGCGAATCGCGAAGCAGCACCACCGAGGAAGCGAACCGTGCCGCGCGGGGCGTCCGTTCGCCGTGTTCAAGCCAGCTGCGGGCCGCCCCCTCAAGATCCGGGGGAAGGACAAACAGTCGTCGGGCTAACTGAGGCAAGGAACTGACCGGCCCTCTAGGCGAATTCGGCGATCAGTTCGACTTCAACCGGTGAGTCGAGCGGAAGGACGGCCACGCCGACGGCGGACCGTGCGTGCTGGCCGGCGTCGCCGAGGACCTTGCCCAGCAGGTCGGACGCGCCGTTGATCACACCGGGCTGGCCGGTGAAGGACGGGTCGGAGGCGACGAACCCCACAACCTTGACGATCCGCGTGATCCGGTCGAGGTCCCCGATGACGCTCTTCACGGCTGCCAGGGCGTTGACGGCGCACACCGCGGCGTACCGCTGGGCGGCGTCCGGTGAGACCGTGGCCTCGTCCGAGGCGCCTTCAGTGCCCGAGGACACCTTGCCGGTCGCTTCCAGCTGGCCGTTGATGAACGGCAGCTGACCCGAGGTGTAGACATGGTTGCCGGAAATCACAGCCGGGACGTAGGCGGCCACCGGGGCGGCAACCTCCGGCAGGGTCAGGCCCAGCTCGGCGAGGCGCTGCTCGACGGCGGACGACGCGCCCGTTCCTGAGGTGCTGCGGTCCGGAGTTTCGGAGTCTCCGGACGCGCCCGGAGCGGAAGATGCGGGGGTGCTCATGGCTACTGCTTCTCCCTCTTGAGATAGGCAACCAGGCCGTTTCCTTCGGGGCCCGGAACAACCTGGACAAGCTCCCAGCCGTCGTCACCCCACTGGTCCAAAATCTGCTTTGTGGCGTGGATAATGAGCGGAATCGTGGCGTACTCCCATTTGGTCATGAGCTAAAGCCTAGTCCTTGCCGGTAAAGTGGAAAACATGGCGACTGGTAAGAACCCTTTATTTGACACGGCCACCACCCTCGGAAAGATCCTTCTTTTCCTGGGCGTGAGCGCCATTTGTGGCGTCCTGGTGGCGGGACTGCTGGTCCCTGCGGCCGCCGTCACCGGCAGCTCGGCCAGCGGGTCGATCAAATTCTTCGACACCCTTCCGGCGGAGCTGAAGGTTGATCCGCCAAGCCAGTCCACCAAGATTCTGGCGGCCGACGGCAGCGTCATCGCCAACCTCTACCTCGAGAACCGCACCCGCGTGTCGCTGGATGACATGTCCCCGCACATCAAGAACGCGGTCATCGCCATCGAGGACAGCCGCTTCTACGAACACGGCGGCGTGGACACCACCGGCATCATGCGCGCGCTGGTCAGCACCGCCCGGGGCAACAAGCAGGGCGCGTCGACCATCACGCAGCAGTACGTGAACAATGTCATCAACTCTTCCCTCGAGGCCGAGGGCAAGGGCGACGAGGTCCTCCTGAACGGCGTGAACAAGGGCGTCGGGGACAAGCTCCGCGAGATGAAGCTCGCCATCGCTCTGGAGAAGAAGTTCACCAAGGAGGAGATCCTTGAGGGCTACCTCAACATCGTCTTCTTCAACCGCGACGCCTACGGCATTGAGGCAGCCTCACGGTTGTTCTTCAGCACCACCGCCAAGAAACTGACCCTCCCGCAGGCGGCGCTTCTCGCCGGCGTTGTGAATAGCCCGTCGTTCTACGATCCGATCACCAACCCGGAGAACGCCAAGAACCGCCGCGACCTGGTGCTGAAGGCCATGTACACGCAGGGCAAGATCAAGCAGGCGGACTATGAAGCCGCCGTCGCCACGCCGGTCACCACCAAGGTGACCCAGCCCCGGCAGGGCTGCGCCTACTCGCCGACGTCGCCGTACTTCTGCGATTACGTGCTGCACCTGCTGCTCAACAACCCGGCGTACGGCGCGGACGCGAAAGAACGTGAGCGGAAGGTCTTCCGCGGCGGCCTGACGATCAAGACCACCCTGGAGCCCGCCGCCCAGAAGGCAGCCCAGGCGCAGGTGGATGCCGCTGCCGGGGCGAACCCGGACAAGTGGGGCGCCGCCCTGGTCTCCGTGGAGCCGGGCACGGGCAAAATCACCAACATGGCCCAGAACACCTCGTGGCTGCCCGCCAAGGGGAAGTTCGACACCCAGTTGAACTTCAACGTCGACAAGTACGACGAAAAAGGCAATGACATCAACGGCCTCGGCGGCGCCCAGCCGGGATCCACGATGAAACCGTTCACCTTCGCCCAGTGGCTGGACGAGGGCAAATCCATGAATACCGTGGTCGATGGCTCTGTGCGGAAGTACCCCCTGAACTTCCAGTGGCGGAACTCCTGCGGCACCACCACGGGCGCCTACAATTCCGCCGAAGAAGGTCTGGGTGCCGCGCCCGACCTGCAGAACGCGGATCCGGACTACTACAAGCCCATGACGGTCCTGCGGGGCCTCTACAACTCCATCAACACGGTCACCTTCGCCTCCGCCGCCCAGCTGGACTTCTGCGGGATTCAGAAGATCGTGGACGCGGTGGGCATCCACAACGGCCTCGACAACTCGCCGGTCAACATGTCCGTTGTGGCCAACCTCCTGGGTTCCACCCAGACCTCGCCGCTGACCATGGCCAGCGCGTTCGCCACATTCGCCAACGACGGCCGGTACTGCGCCCCGATCGCCATTACCTCCGTGACCGATGCGACCGGAGCCCAGCTGCCCGCCCAGGCCACCAACTGCCGGGACGCCCTGAAGCCGGAGGTCGCCCGCGGCGTGAACTACGCGCTGCAGGAGGTCCTGAACCGCGGGTCCGGATCGCTCATCCAGCCGCGGATCTCCACCCGGACAAACTTCCCGATCGCGGCCAAGACCGGTACGTCGAACAACAACGGTTCCACCTGGGTTGTCGGCCACACCACGGGCCTCGCGACGGCGGCCTGGTTCGGCGACCCGCTGACCAACCAAAAGCGTGCCGGGCAGAACATCACGATCAACGGGAACTTCTACACGGGCATCGACGGTTACATGATCGCCGGCCCCATGTTCTCCCAGTTCATGGCGCAGATCGCCCCCTCGCACGGCACGGAGCCGTTCCCGGAACCGCCGTCGAACCTGTTGTACGAAGCCGCGCCGTACCAGCCGCCCAGCAACAACAACAGCAACAACAACAGCGACAGCAACAACAGCGACACCAAGGCTCCGTCGACGGAGAGCGCTACTCCCAAGGAGCCGGCGCCGTCCGCGCCGCCGGAAAAGAAGAAGTAGCCCGTGGCCGGGGGATTTGATCTGGCAAGCCGCGTCCGAAGCATTGGGCGCGGCTTTGCCGTAACCGCCGCAGCCGGTGCCGTGACGGGCGCCGCCGTGACCGGCTACGGACTCTGGGAAAAGAACCAGTTCGTCCTGCGCGAGGAGACCCTGCCCATCCTCCCGGCCGGTTTTGGCCCTATCCGGGTGCTGCACCTCAGCGACATCCATTTCGTGCCCGGGCAGCACCGGAAGGCCGAATGGCTGTCCTCGCTGGCGGAACTGCGGCCGGACCTGGTGGTGAACACCGGCGACAACCTCAGCCACGCCAAGTCAGTGGAGCCCCTGCTGGACTCGCTCCATCCGCTGATGGAGTTCCCGGGCGTCTTTGTTCCCGGCTCAAACGACTACTTCGCCCCGACGCTGAAGAACCCGGTGTCGTATTTCCAGGGGCCGTCCTCGCACACCAAGGAGCCGGCCAGGCTGGACTGGCCCCGGCTCCGTGCAGGCTTCGGCATGGGCGGCTGGGTGGACCTGACCAACCGCTGCCAATCGCTCGTGATCAAAGGCCTGCGCGTTGATTTTTCCGGCGTCGACGATCCGCACCTGGGCCTCGAACGCTACGCGGGCTGGCCCCGTGGCACGAAGGGCCGGGACAGCAGACCGCATCTTCGCGTCGCAGTCATCCACGCCCCCTACCAGCGTGTCCTGGACCGTTTCACCGAGGACGGCGCCGACCTGCTGCTGGCCGGGCACACCCACGGCGGCCAGATCTGCGTCCCGGGTTTCGGCGCCCTCGTCGCCAACTGCGATCTCCCGACCTGGCGCGCCAAGGGCCTGCACGACTGGGAAAGCAAGGGACGCACGACGCCGGTGAACGTCTCGGGCGGCATCGGCACCTCCCGTTTCGCTCCGGTCAGGATCGCTTGCCGGCCCGAGGCCGTTCTGCTGACGCTCACTCCGCGTTCCTGAGCCGCCCGCTCCCCTCGATACCAACTGGACATGCTCTCCCCTGTGCTGCACGGATGGACATAGTGGGCCTATGTCCACGCCCTGCGCTATGGACCGGACATGTCCCGCGGCACGGCAGCGCTTATGTCCACGCCCTGCGCCGGGGACCGGACATGTCCCGCGGGGCGCGCCGCGAAGCCATTGCGGAATGTAATTACTGGGCGAGATCCTGATGCTGTCGATTTTCATGTGAACCCGGTCACCCGATGGCCTAGGGTAGTTGCTACAGGAAACTACATCCAGTTGCGTTAGCTATTTCGCAGTTGCGTTTTAAGAAGCAGGCATGGCCAAGCAGACCTCATTTTTCTCCTCCATCAGCCGTCTCTATCCGCACGTCAAGCCGATCATTCCGCGGCTGGTCATGGGCCTGCTCTGCGCCCTGCTCGCCAGCGTGGTGGCCCTAACCATCCCCCAGGTGCTGCGGGTGCTGATCAACCAGTCCCTGGAACCCGGGGGCAGCACGGACGCGGTGTGGACCGCCTCCCTCGTGATCCTGGGCCTGGGCATCGCCGAGGCCGGACTCGTGGCGCTGCGCCGGCAGTTCGTGATCAACCCCGCCACCACGGTGGAGACCCGGATGCGGGTGTCCCTCTACGGCCACCTGCAGGACCTGACCGTCTCCTTCCACGACCGGTGGGGCTCCGGGCAGCTGCTCTCCCGCGCCATGACCGATCTGAACTTCCTGCGCCGCTGGATGGCCTTCGGCGCCATCATGCTCGTGGTCACCACCCTGACCGTCGTGATCGGTGTGGCCGTGATGTTCAATATGAGCTGGCAGCTGGCACTGATCTTCCTCGCCGCCGCGGTACCCATCATGATCTACGGCTTCCGCTTCCGCACCCGCTTCAGCAAGGTGGCCCGGCGCAGCCAGGACCAGGCCGGCGACCTCGCCACCACGGTGGAGGAATCGGTCCACGGGATCCGCGTGCTCAAGGCGTTCGGCCGCAGCCGCGAGGCCCTGGAGAACTTCAACGAACAGGCGGAGGAGCTCCGCCAGACGGAGATCGCCAAGGCCAAGCACGTTGCCACCTTCAGCCTGGTGGTCACCCTCCTGCCGGAGCTGGCCCTCGGGACCGGCCTCGTCGTCGGCATCATGCTGGCCTCCACCGGCGAGCTGAGCATCGGCGCATTGGTGGCATTCTTCGCCACCGCCGCCGTGATCGCCGCCCCGGTGGAATTCTGCGGCATGCTGCTGGCCATGGCCCTCACCGCCAAGACCGCCGTGGACCGGCATTTCGAGGTGATGGACTCGGTGAACACCATTACCAGCCCGGAAAATCCGCGCCACCCCGCCGAGCTGCAGGGCGCCCTCAGCTTCAACCACGCCACGTTCGCCTACGAGGACGCCCCGGACAAACCGATCCTCAACGACGTCAGCCTGGACATCAGGCCCGGCGAAACCATGGCCTTGGTGGGAATTACAGGCAGCGGCAAGAGCGCCCTGCTCCAGCTGGTCCCCCGGCTGTACGACGTCACCGCCGGCTCCATCACCATCGACGGGGTGGATCTGCGCGAGTTCAGCGTCGAGGACCTCCGCACGGTGGTCGCCGTCGCGTTCGAAGACACCACGCTGTTCTCCAGCTCGGTCCGCGACAACGTCCTGCTCGGCGCCCCGGCGGGCCTCCCGCCCGAGCGCCGCGAGGAGGCCCTCGAGGAGGCGCTCGACGTCGCCCAGGCCCACTTCGCGTACTCGCTCCCGGACGGGCTGGACACCCTGATCGGTGAGGAAGGGCTCAGCCTTTCCGGCGGGCAGCGGCAGCGCATCGCCCTGGCCCGTGCCATCGCCGCCCGGCCCAGGGTGCTGGTCCTGGACGATCCGCTGTCCGCCCTCGATGTCCACACCGAGGAGCTCGTCGAGACCAGGCTGCGGGAGGTGCTCACCGCCACCACGACGCTGATCGTGGCCCACCGGCCCTCCACCGTCGCGCTGGCGGACCGGGTGGCGCTGCTGGAGGACGGACGGATCACGGCCGTCGGCACCCACACCGAACTGCTCGCGGAGAATCCCCACTACCGCTACGTGATTGCCAGCCTCGACCCGGAACCGCGCGACCTGGACTCCGATCTGCTGGACTCAGAGCTGTCCGGCCTCAACGCCGAGGAGGTTTCCCGATGAGCAGCGCAACCTTCGGAACCGCGAACGAGGACAACGCGCACCTGTCCAAGACCGAGAGCAAAACCGTCCGGCGCCGCTCCCTCGCCTTGCTCCGCTCCCTGATCCGCCCGGTCCGCCGGCGGTTCTGGCTGACGATTGCCGCCGTCGTGCTGTCCCAGGCCGCCCGCGTCGCCGGGCCGGCGCTGATCGCCTTCGGCATCGACCGGGCCCTCCCTGCCCTGATCGCCGGCGACAACGTCCCCCTGATGCTCACGGGCGCCGCCTACCTCGCTGCCGCGGTTGCCACGGCGTGCCTCACCGCCCTGTACGTGACCTCGACGGCGAGACTGAGCCAGGCGATGCTCCTGGACCTGCGCGTCCGGGTCTTCCGGCACACCCAGCGACTCAGCCTCGAATTCCACGAGAAGTACACCTCGGGGCGGATCATCGCGCGGCAGACCTCGGACCTGGAGGCGCTGCGCGAACTCCTGGACTCCGGGGTCAGCTCGCTGGCCTCCGGGATGCTGTTCATGGTGTTCACGGCCGCGACGGTGTTCGCGCTCGACTGGCGGAGCGGACTCCTGGTCCTGGCCGCCGGCGTGCCGATGTACTTCCTGGCCCGCTGGTACCAGAAGCACTCCCAGATCGCGTTCCGCGAATCCCGGGTGGTCTCGGCCCGGCTGATCGTGCACTTCGTCGAGACCATGACCGGCATCCGCGCGGTCAAGGCTTTCCGCAAGGAACGCGAAAATGCCGCGCTCTACGCCGAACTCGCCGAGGACTACCGCAAGGTCACGGTCCGGTCCATCAACCTCAACGGCGTCTTCCAGCCCGGCCTGGTGCTGATCGGCAACGTCTGCGTCGCCGTCGTCCTGCTGTTCGGCGGCTTCCGGGTGCTCGGCGGCGACCTCGCCGTCGGCGTGCTGCTGGCCCTGATCCTGTCCACCAAACGCTTCTTCCAGCCGGTGGACCAGATGGCCATGTTCTACAACTCCTTCCAGAGCGCCCAGGCGGCACTGGAGAAAGTCTCCGGACTGCTCGAGGAAGTTCCCACTGTCCGGCCGCCGAAAAACCCGGTGGCCCTGCACGATGCCCAGGGAACCATTGATTTCAAGGGGGTCGAATTCCGCTACGGCGACGGGCCCGTCATCATCCCGGCCATGGACCTGCACATCCCCGCCGGCCAGACGGTGGCACTGGTGGGCCAGACCGGTGCCGGCAAGTCAACGCTCGCCAAGCTGATCGCCCGCTTCTACGACGTCTCCGCAGGCTCGCTCACGCTCGACGGCGTGGACCTGCGGGAGCTCGCGACGGCGGATCTGCGCCGGAACGTCGTGATGGTCACCCAGGAGGCGTTCCTGTTCAGCGGCTCCGTCGCGGACAACATCGCCCTCGGCCGGCCCGGGGCCACCCGGGAGGAGATCGAGGCCGCAGCCAAGGCCGTGGGGGCGCACGAGTTCATCCACGCACTCCCGGAGGGCTACGACACGGACGTCAACAAGCGCGGCGGCCGCGTGTCCGCCGGGCAGCGCCAGCTGATCAGCTTCGCCCGGGCGTTCCTGGCCCGCCCGGCCGTACTGATCCTGGACGAGGCCACCTCCTCGCTGGACATCCCGTCCGAGCGGCTCGTCCAAACCGGACTGGCCGGGCTGCTGCAGGGCATTGGCGCTGACAGCGGCCGCACCGCCCTCATCATCGCGCACCGCCTGTCGACGGTGGAGACCGCCGACCGGGTGCTGGTGGTCCACGACGGGCGGGTGGTCGAGGACGGCACCCCGGAGCAGCTGATCGGCGGCGGCGGCCGCTTCGCGCAGCTGCACGGCGCTTGGAAGGACTCGCTGGTTTGATTCGCACCGGCGCTTCGCGGCCCGGTCGCGCGCAAGGTGCGTCCTGCTGCGCGGCCGTCCGTGGCACGATTTCGCATCCGGGGCCCTGATCGGATACTCTTGTGAAGTTGCTTTTGAAGTAACGGATCGGGATGTGGCGCAGCTTGGTAGCGCGCGTCGTTCGGGACGACGAGGTCGCAGGTTCAAATCCTGTCATCCCGACCAATCAAGAAGAGGGCCTTCCATCCGGAAGGCCCTCTTCTTTGTGTGTCCGGGATTTTGACGCCTCAAACGGGCGGCAACGGAGCAGTCGATGAGTGTCACGGCAAAAAAATAGCTCCGGGACATGGTTCGCGCATGTCCCGGAGCTATCAGAGCTATTGCTTACATCGGGTCGGGCCAGTTGCCGACATTCGTAGAGTACGTCATCGGGTCGGGCCAGTTGCCGACATTCGTGGAGTACATCATCGGGTCAGGCCAGTTACCGACGGCCTGGGGTGCCTTCATGGGATCCGGCCAGTTGCCGACGGCGGTGAAGCCAGCGTCACCGGTGGAACCAATGGACAGGACGGCCGGAGCCGCAGCGGAGAATGCCAGAGCGCCTGCCAGGACGGCGCCGGCCGCAATCTTCTTCAACATAGAGTTCCTCAATATGAGTCGGGGTCCTTACCAAGTCAGCACTACCCTTGTTGACACACATTGTAAAATGATTTCCACAGAGACTGTCAAGCATTTAGTACAAAGATTGTCCGGAATTAGGAGGTATCCGTGGGGAACGGATTCGGGGAGAAACTCCGAGCGGAACGGCTTGAGCGTGGCCTGACGCAAGCGGAATTGGGCCGGGACCTGTACTCGCCCAGCTACATCTCCCTGCTGGAGACCGGACGCCGTGAACCGACGGCCGACGTCATCGAGGAGCTGGCCCGACGGCTCGAGCTTGCGCCTAAGGCGCTGGAAGCGTGGAGCCAGCCAGTGTCCGTCAGTGACGCGGAATATGTACTCTCGGGCCTGTATGCGCGCCAGGCCTGGGATCTGCGCGACTACTCCCTGGCAGCGACCCATGCCGCGGCAGCGGCCCAAATCGCCCTCGAAGCCAGGAACACCAGCGCTTGGTGGAACATGACCTATATGCAGGCTGAATGCCTGATCAAGCAGGGTCAGTGGCAAGAATGCAAGGACATCGTCCAGCGGCTCCTGGATCACCCTATGGCCGCCGAATCGGCAGGCTTGGGGGTGCGTGCCCGGCAGATGCTCGCCGCGGCCTCACAGGGGCAGGGGCAGCTGACCGCCGCCGTCGAGCATGCTCAGCAGGCCGTGCGGCTCTGCGCCGAACTGCCCAAGGGCTCCACGCTGGTCATTGGCGCACTGCGGGCGCTGATCGGGGCGCTGGCCGAAAGCGGCCGGCTGGACGAGGCCTGGGAATACTGCCAGGCCATGAACGATCAGATGGACGAGCATTCCATGACCCAGCTGGCCGGCGAGGTCGCCTGGGTGATCGGCAACGTGGCCTTTATGCGCCATGACTACCCGGAGGGCATTAAGTACCATGAGCGGGCGGCTCAGCTGCTCTCCCCCGCGAACGACATTGACCTCTGGGCCCGGTTTAACAAGGCCTCCGCGGCCGTCCGCCTGTCCTCCGGGATCGTGGAGCCGGAGACGCTGACGTCGATTGAGCGCGCTGAGCTGGCGCTCTCGATCGTGGGCGGCAACAAGACGGACCAGCTTGAGGTGGCGTTCATCCGGGCCCGCTGGCTTTACCTGACCGGGGACATCGTCGCAGCCGTCCAGAAACTGCGCGAGATCCACGCCGACAAGGACGCACTCGCCAAGCACACCGCCGGCGAAGTGTCGCTTCTGCTCGGCAAGGCGCTCAAGGCGGCCGGCGATTCCGAGGAGGCCCTGGTCTATCTCGAGGAAGCCCAGAAGGAGTTCAGCGCGGCCGGCGCCTCGGACCGGGTCCAGCAGTCGATGGACGCCGTACTGGAAATCCGGCTGGCCCAGCGCCGAGCGGAGGCCGCCGCGTCGTCCGGAGCCTAAGCGGGCCGCCTCCTGACACCCTAGGCGAACGTCCGGCCGGTAAGTTTCTCGTAGGCCTCGACGTAGCGGCTGCGGGTGCGGGCCACGACGTCGGCCGGCAGCGCCGGAGGTGCCACGTCCGAGGACTTGTCCCAGCCGGACGCGGCCGAGGTCAGCCAGTCGCGGACGTACTGCTTGTCGTAGGAAGGCTGGGCCTTGCCGGGCTCGTAAGTGGCGGCATCCCAGAAACGTGAGGAGTCCGGGGTGAGCACCTCGTCGCCCAGCGTGATGACGCCGGTAGCGACGTCGAAGCCGAATTCCACCTTGGTGTCGGCCAGGATGATGCCGCGGCCACGGGCGATGGCCTCTGCCTTGGTGTAGATCTCCAGGGTGAGTTCGCGCAGCCGGGACGCGATGCCCTCCCCGACGGTCGCCACGACGGCGTCAAAGGTGATGTTCTCGTCGTGCTCGCCCACCTCGGCCTTCGCGGAGGGGGTGAAGATGGCCTCGTCGAGCCGGGACCCGTCCACCAGGCCCTCCGGCAGCGGGATGCTGCACACAGTGCCGGACTCCCGGTACTCCACGAGCCCGGAGCCGGTGAGGTAGCCTCGGGCGATGCACTCGACGGGGAACATGTCCAGTTTCTTGCAGATCATCGCGCGGCCCTCCACCGCGGCGGGCACGCCGGCGTCGACCGTGGACGCGAGCACGTGGTGCTCCACGCCCAACTGTTCGAACCACCACAGGCTCAGCTGGGTCAGGATGCGGCCTTTGTCCGGGATCTCGCTGGCAAGGACGTGGTCATAGGCGCTGATGCGGTCGCTGGCGACCACCAGGACGCACTCCTGGCCGATGCGCTCCGTGATGGACTCGTCCACCGGAACATAGAGGTCGCGGACTTTGCCGGAGTAGATGTGTTTCCAGCCCGGCAGGTCCAGCGTCGCGGTGTCCAGGCCGCCCTTCGGCGCGGACGGTGTGGGTTCGGTGGCATCCGGCAGGGATTCACGGGTCATGCTCAGGCCTTCGCTTTCGTGGCGGCAGGGGCGCCGGGCGTCTGCACTTTGATCTCGCCGCGGGCCGCCTTGCCGCCGATGTCGGTGCGGAACTGGCTTCCGTCGAGCTGGACCAGTTCGACGCCGTCGTACGCCCGTTCCCGGGCCTCGACAAGGTCCGTGCCGAGCGCCACCACGGCGAGGACCCGTCCGCCCGCGGACACAACCTTGCCTTCGTCGTCGAGCTTGGTGCCGGCGTGGATCACGTGGACGCCTTCGATCGACTCGACCTTCTTCAGCCCCCGGATCCGGTCACCGGTGCGCGGGGCGTCCGGGTAATTTTCGGCCGCGACGACGACGGCGACGGCGGTCTCCCTGGACCAGCGCAGGGGCTGGACCTTGTCCAGTTCGCCCTTGGCCGCTGCCATGAGGAGCCCGCCGAGCGGGGTCTTGAGGCGGGCGAGGACCGCCTGGGTTTCCGGGTCGCCGAAGCGGACGTTGAACTCGATCACACGGGTGCCGCGGGACGTCAGGGCCAGTCCGACAAAGAGCACACCGACGAACGGGGTGCCGCGGAGTGCCATCTGGTTGACCGTGGGCTGGGCGACGCGGTCGAGAACCTCCTGGACGAGGCCTTCGGGGGCCCATTCCAGCGGGGTGTAGGCGCCCATGCCGCCGGTGTTGGGGCCCTCGTCGTTGTCAAAGATCCGCTTGAAGTCCTGCGCCGGGGAGAGGGCCACGGTGTTCCGGCCGTCGCACAGCACAAAGATGGAGACCTCGGGGCCGTCCAGGAACTCCTCGATCACCACGGTGCCGCCGGCATCGAAGCAACTCTGCGCGTGGGCGAGGGCCTCGTCCCGGTTGTTGGTGACCACCACGCCCTTGCCTGCGGCGAGCCCGTCGTCCTTGACGACGTAGGGCGCGCCGAACGTGTCGAGCGCGTCGGCGGCTTCCTCGGCATTGCCGGCCACCCGGGCCATCGCGGTGGGGACACCGGCCTCGGCCATGACTTCCTTGGCGAACGCCTTGGAGGCCTCAAGCTGGGCCGCGGCCTTGCTGGGGCCGAACACCGGGATGCCCGCGGCGCGGACAGCGTCGGAAACGCCCGCGGCCAGCGGCGCCTCGGGGCCGACCACCACCAGGTCGACGGCGAGCTTGGTGGCCAGGGCGGCGACAGCGTCGGGATTGCTGGCGTCGATGGCGTGTGTGGGGACCAGTTTGCTGATGCCGGCGTTGCCCGGGGCCGCGTGGACCTCGGTAACGTTCGGGTCTGCAAGCAAGGATCGGACAATGGCGTGTTCGCGGCCGCCGGGGCCGATGACAAGTACCTTCACAGTTCCCAAGGGTACTTTGTGGACCCGGCAGGCTCCTAAGCTGTGACCACCGCGGGACATGCCCAGCGTTGGCCGGACCCACTGGACATAGTGCCCACGTGCTCATCCTTCCGCCCGAGGGGAGGGCATGCCCCACGCGCAGCCACCTCCGCCCACGGGACATGCCCAGCGTTGGCCGGACCCACTGGACATACTGCCCACATGCTCATCCTTCCGCCCGAGGGGAGGGCATGTCCCCATGGAAGCCCCGCCCCGGGCCATCCGCGGCGCGTGCGGCTGCGAAGACTAGTTATGGAGAAGCCCAGCACGCAGACGCCCCCCGCGGAAGAACTCAGCCTAGGGAAGCCCGCCCGGAAACATCCCGGCAAGCACAGGCCGGCCCGGCTTCTGTCCGGTCCCACCGCTCTCGCCGCACTGGCCGGGGTCGCAGCGGCGGCCGTCGTACTGTCAGTGGCGGAGCTGATCGGCGCGTTCTTCACGGCGCGGGCGACGCCGGTGATCGCCCTGGGCTCGACCTTCATCGATTTCACGCCGTCGTGGATGAAGGATTTCGCGATCGCCACGTTCGGCACCAATGACAAGCTTGCGCTGTTCGTCGGCATGGCGGTGACCATCCTGCTGCTCGCCTGCGTCCTGGGCATTGTGGCCTACCGCAAGTGGGCCCTCGGCGTCGCGGGCGTGCTGTTGATGGGCGCCGTGATCGTCGGGAGTGTGGTGACCCGGGCCAGTGTGCGGCCGCTGGATGCGATTCCTACGCTGATCGGCACCGCGGCCGGACTCATTGCGCTCCGGTTCCTCGTCACGAGGTTGTGGCGGATGCAGCCGTGGCCGGAGATGGACGCTGACCTGGCCGCCAAGGACCCGGAGCGTCCCGCCACCAGCCGCCGCGCCTTCTTCGCCGCGACCGGAGTCACCGCGGCGGCATCGGCCATCGCCGCGACCGGCGGACGTATGCTCAGCGCGGCCCGCAGCAACGTGGCCCAGGCCCGCGAATCCCTCCAGCTCCCGACGCCGGTGAAGCCTGCTCCCGCGGTGCCCGCCGGGGTGCAGTCCAAGGCGCCCGGGGTCACGCCGTGGCTGACGCCCAACAACGACTTCTACCGCATCGACACCGCCCTGAGCGTGCCCGAAATCAACGCCCAGGAGTGGGAGCTGCGCATCCATGGTCTCGTGGAACAGGAAGTCCGGCTCAGTTTCCAGGACCTGCTGGACGCGAACCTTATCGAGTCCCATGTCTCCCTGACCTGCGTGTCCAACCCGGTGGGCGGGAACCTGGCCGGCAATGCCAAATGGCTGGGCATGCCCATCCGTGACGTGCTCAAGATGGCCCGGCCCACGGAGGGCGCGGACATGGTGCTCTCCACCTCGGTCGACGGCTTCAGCGCCTCGACCCCGCTGGACGTCCTCCAGGATGACCGGGATGCCATGCTGGCGATCGGGATGAACGGTGAAGCCCTGCCGCTGGAACACGGCTATCCGGTGCGGATGGTTGTTCCCGGCCTGTACGGCTTCGTCTCCGCCACCAAGTGGGTGGTGGACCTGGAGGTCACCCGTTTCGCGGACAGCAAGGCCTACTGGACGCAGCGCGGCTGGTCCGAGCGCGGCCCCATCAAGACCATGGCCCGCGTGGAAGTCCCGAAGTCCTTCGCCAAGGTGCCGGCCGGGCGGGTCGCGATCGGCGGGACCGCTTGGGCCCAAACGCGCGGCATCACCAAGGTTGAGGTGCAGATCGACAACGGCCCCTGGGCCGAGGCCACCCTCTCCGAGGAGGCCTCGCTGGTCACTTGGCGGCAATGGTCCTACAACTGGGAAGCCACCCCGGGCCCGCACTACATCAAGGCCCGGGCCACGGACGGAACCGGCGAGGTCCAGACAGACAAGCGCGCGGATCCCGTGCCCGACGGCGCGTCCGGCTGGCAGTCGCTGATGGTGACCGTGGAATAACCGGGTATCCCCGCCGGGCACCATAGACTTGCTGCATGCCCTTGAATTCGCATGCCACCTTCACCGTCGAGTCCGCCGTCGAACTGGCCGTCGTTGAACGCAGCGGCTTCGTGGAGTCCCGGCACATCGGCTCCGCCGTCCTCATCGCCGGGGACGGCACCGTCGTCACCGAACTGGGCGACATCACCACGCCGATCTATGCCAGGTCCACGCTGAAGCCGCTGCAGGCCCTCGCCTCCATGCAGGCCGGCGTCCCCCTGCGCGGCGCGCAGGCGGCGATCGCCTGCGGCAGCCACGTCGGCTCACTGGACCACATGGACGTCGTCGAAGGCATGCTCAAGGCCGCCGGCGTCAAGGAAGAGCAGCTCCAGTGCCCGGTGGCCTGGCCCGAGGATGAGACCGCTCGCACCTGGCTGGTCCGCACCGAGCGGGGCCAGTCCAAACTCGCTTTCAACTGCTCCGGCAAGCACGCCGCGTTCCTCTGGGCCTGCACCGAAAACGGCTGGGACACCCGCAGCTACCTCGAACCGAACCACCCCCTGCAGCAGCGCATCCGCTCAGTGATCGAGGAGTACTGCGGCGAGAGCATCGCCCACCTCGGCATCGACGGCTGCGGCGCCCCCGTGGCCGCCGTCTCCCTGACCGGGCTGGCCCGGGCCTTCTCCAAACTCGCCAAGGCCCCCGGGGACAAGAACTCCAATGCCCGCGCCGCCACGATTGCCACGTCGATGCTGGACTACCCGTGGGCAGTGCAGGGCAAGGGCGAGTGCAACACGGTAGTGATGGACGACCTCGGGATCCTCGCCAAGATCGGCGCCGAGGGCGTACTGGTGATGGCCACCCCCACCGGCGCCTCGGTCGCGATCAAGATCCTGGACGGAAACATCCGGGCCACCACGCTCGTCGGGCTGACCCTGCTGGCCGCAGCCGGCGCGGTCGAAGTCCCGGAGGTGGCCAGTGTCCTGGACAAGGTGGTCACCCCCGTACTCGGCGGCGGCCGGCCGGTGGGCAAGATCCGGCTGGGCCACGCCGTCTCGGCCCTGCTCGACTAGCCATGGCCGTAGCCCGACGCCGGATAGCCATCGATGAGGGCCGCGCGGCCCTCGCTGCATGGCAGGCGAACAGCGGCCCCGAGGCCGGCACCCCGGTCCCCCGCAACACGCTCGCGACGGCGGTCCGCTACTCCCTGGAGGAGGTCACCGCCCGCGCCCCCGGAAACTCGGTGGAGGTGCGGGTCCCGCCCTTCGGCGTGACGCAGTGCGTGGAAGGCCCGCGCCATACCCGCGGCACTCCGCCGAACGTCATTGAGTGCGACGCCGCCACCTGGCTGGCGATGGTCAGCGGGCGGCTGAGCTGGGCAGACGCCGTCGACGCCGGACGCGTGGCTGCCTCGGGGCTGCGTGCCGATCTGTCCGCCCTGCTGCCGCTCTAAGCTGTCAGCGCCCGGCTAGCCCCGTCCGATGAACGGCATCCCGGCTGCGGTGATGACGAGGGATCCGACGCTGGCCGAAGGCGGCATCCCGGCCATCAGCAGCACCGCACGGGCGGCCTCGTCCACCGGGAAAGTCGGTTCCACACGGCTGCTGCCGTCGGCCTGGACCGCGCCGGAGCCGACGCCGATCGTTTCCATCAGCTCCGTGGCCGTGTTGCCGATGTCAATCTGGCCGCAGGTGATCCCGAAGCCGCGGCCGTCGAGTTCGATGCTCTTGGTCAGCCCGGTCATGGCGTGTTTGGTGACCGTGTAGGCCACGGTCCGGGGCCGGGGCGAATGTGCGGCGATCGAGCCGTTGTTGATGATCCTCCCGCCCTGCGGCGACTGGGCCTTCATTGCCCGGACGGCGGCGGCGGCGCACAGCATGGAGCCGGTCAGGTTCACCGACACGGTGGCGTCCCAGTCGGCCAGGCTGATCTCATCCACGGAGGCGGCAGGGCCGAACACACCGGCATTGTTGAACAGCACATCCACGCGGCCCCACAGCTTGAGGGTCTCGGCAAACAGCCGTTCGACGTCGTCGGGCACTGTCACATCGCACGGAACGGCGAGCGCCTGGGCATGTCCCGCGCCGGTCTCCAGCAGCGGCGATTCCCGGCGGCCGGCCAGCACCACCCGGTAGCCGTCGGCGAGCATGAGCCGGGCTACCGCCCGTCCGATCCCCGATCCGGCGCCGGTGACTACGGCGACTCGGCCGGGCAGGTGATGTCGTGTCATCCGGCTAGCGTATGCCGAGTTCGCATTTCACGGCAGTGTTCGGCGACAACATTGCGGCGACGTGTCATCTCGCGGAGCGGACCACTCAGTGGTGGGCGCGCGCCCGCTTTCCTGCGGCCAGCGATCCTCCGGACAGCGAGGTCCCCCGGCCGGCGCCGCCGGCGGTTCTTCTGGTCACCCGGGAGAGCGGACCCACCGGCGCGGCCTGACTGCCGGCGCTGCGGTCCCGGATGAGTCCCGTTCCGGCGATTTCGCGGGCCTGGGCGATACCGGCCACGGCTGCCCGCTTCGTGGGAAAAGTGACGGAGACGGCCATCAGGCTGCCGGTTCCGTCCAGCATGCGGATCCTGTAGCCGCCGTCGGGCGCGTCCACGAGTTCAAAATAGCCAGCCATCGCACACTCCTTTATCCTCCACCCCACGTTGGGATATTAGTAAGTATACTTATCTACGGCCTGGAGGAACAACGCCAGGGACTCAAGAACCGGACTTCACCGTCCACGCCCCGGCAGCGGAGTGTCGCTGCGGTGTACGCCGTCTTCCTGCAGCTCCAGGGCGCTCTTCACGAGCGCAAAATGACTGAACGCCTGCGGGGTGTTTCCCAGCTGCCTCCCGTCCTCGATGCTCCATTCCTCGCTCATGAGACCGACGTCGTTGCGCAACGCCAGCAGCCGCTCGAACAATTCGTGCGCCTCGTGGTGCCTGCCCGCCCCCAAGAGAGCCTCGACCAGCCAGAACGAACAGGCCAGGAAAACCCCTTCCTCGCCGGGCAGGCCGTCGTCGCATTCTGCCGGGTTGTAGCGGCGCAGGAAACCGTCGCGGGTGAGCTCGCGCTGGACGGCATCAATGGTGCCGATCACGTGCGGGTGATCCGGGGGCAGGAACCCGACGCGCGGGATGAGCAGCAGGCTGGCGTCGAGCTCGGGCCTCCCGTAGGACTGGACGAAGGTGTTGCGTTCGGCATCGAATCCCCGGGACATCACCTCGGCATGGATCGTGTCCCGGAGTTCCTCCCAGCGGTCCGCCGGGCCGGGCAGGCCGAAATCCCTGACGCCCTTGACCATCCGGTCGGCGGCCACCCACGCCATGACCTTGGAATGGGTGAAATGCCGCCTCGGCCCGCGCATCTCCCAGAGCCCGTTGTCGGGCCGGTCCCAGACTGACTCCAGGTGCTCCATCAGGGCCAGCTGCACGTCCCAGGACTCGTCGGTGCTTGTCAGCAGCGAATTCCGGGTCAGGGACAGGCAGTCCAGGACCTCGCCCCAGACATCCAGCTGGAGCTGTCCGGCCGCGCCGTTCCCGATCCGGACCGGGGCGGAGTTCTCGTACCCCCGCAACCAGGGCAGCTCCACCTCGGGCAGGCGGCGCTCGCCGTGGATGCCGTACATGATCTGCAGGTCCTTGGGGTCCCCCGCTACGGCCCGCAGCAGCCAGTCGCGCCAGGAAGCGGCCTCTTCCGTGTAGCCCGCCGCGAGCAGCGCCTGCAGCGTCAGGGTGGCGTCGCGGAGCCAGCAAAAACGGTAGTCCCAGTTCCGTTGGCCGCCCAGTTCTTCCGGCAGGGAGGTGGTCACGGCCGCCACGATTCCGCCGGTAGGTGCGAACGTCAGCGCTTTCAACGTGATCAGGGAGCGCTGCACTGCGGCCCGGTGGGGCCCGGCGACAGTGCACTTGGCAGTCCACTGCCGCCAGAATTCCTCGGTGGACGCAAGGACTCGTTCCGGGTCGACCGTGCGCGGCCGGGACAGATGGCTCGGCGTCCAAGTGAGGACGAACGGCACCCGGTCCCCCGCGCTGACGGTGAAGTCGCTGATGGTCCGCAGGCGCTCGCCGCGCAGCGGCGCCTCGGTCACGAGGTACGCGGCATCCGGACCGGCGACCGCATGGATGCCGTGTTCGTCGTGCCGGACCCAAGGGACGATGTGCCCGTAGTCGAAGCGCAGGACCAGCTCACCGCGCATCCTGACCGCACCGCGGACGCCCACCACAATCCGCACGATGTCCGCCACCCCGTCGCGGGGCGGCATGAAGTCGATGATCTTGACCGCCCCGGTGGGGGTCACCCATTCGGTCTCCAGGATCAGGGTCTCCTGGCGGTAGTGCCTGCCGGTGCATTCGCCGCCGCCCTCCGGCGCGAGCAGCCAGCGCCCGGCACTGGGCGTGTCCAGCAGGGCGTTGAAGCACGCCGGTGAGTCGAACCGCGGCAGGCAGAGCCAATCGATCGAGCCTTCGGTGCTGATCAGGGCCGCAGTGTGCAGATCGCCGACCAGTGCGTAATCCTCGATGCGAGCCATGGACTTACAGTGCCACACGCGGTTCCCTTGGGACTAGGATCCGTAGATGCTGAAAAGGCACCAGGCCGGACGTGTGCACGTCGGAACCAGCGGTTGGAGCTATGACCACTGGGAGGACGTGTTCTACCCGCCCGGGCTGCCGGCGCGGGAGCGGCTGGCGTACTACGCGGCCCGATTCTCCACGGTGGAGCTCAACGCCAGCTTCTACCGCTGGCCCCGGGAGGCCGCGTTCGCCAGTTGGCGCCGGCGCCTTCCGCCCGGGTTCCTGCTGTCCGTCAAGGCCCCCCGCGGCTTGACGCACGGCAAGAAGCTCTTCGCTCCGGAGGTATGGATCGAGCGGATCTCCCGGAGCTGGCATGAACTGGGTGAGAATCGGGCGGTGCTGCTGGTCCAGCTGCCCCCGGACTTCCCCCGGGACGACAAGCGGCTGGAGTACTTCCTGGCGGCGCTTCCCGACTGGATCCGCGTCAGCGTGGAGTTGCGCCACCCCAGCTGGGACGAACCCGCGGTCTACGCGCTGCTGGAGCGGCACGGCGCCGCATACTGCATCATGAGCGGAGCGGGCCTCCCGTGCGTCCTCCGCGCCACCGCCGGGTTCGTCTACGTCCGGCTGCACGGACCGGACCGGGAGCACCTCTACGGAGGCTCCTACCCGGACGACGACCTTCGCTGGTGGGCGGACCGGATCCGCGAATGGCAGGAGGCCGGCAAGGAGGTGTTTGTGTATTTCAACAACGACGGCGGCGGCAACGCCGTCCGTAACGCCATGGGGCTGCGCCACATGCTGGGCGACACCTGAACCGTGGCACCCTCGGACGCAGACGGCTGTGGAACAGGCCCATGTGGGAGAGTTGAGGCATGGAATTGGCGTCACAGCAATCACCCGCCCAGCAACCGGCCACCGGCAACCGGGCTTTCCGCCTGGCGCACTGGGTCTCGGATACCGTCAACACTCTGCGTCTGAAAACTGCCCGCCGCTGGGACTTCGTCCCGCAGACCGTCGCATACCAGGGCTACGGCTCCACCACGTGGGTCCGGGTACTCGGCCGGGTGGTGCTGACCAGCAAGCCGAACCCCGGCAGCCGGGCGGAGCAGGCAGCGCAGAACGGCAACCAGAACATCCGCGGCTGGCGGGCGTTCACGTCCGTACCGATCCAATACTCCGAGGTGGAAATCGAGATCGGCGGCGTGACGGCCCGGGTGCAAGCGGACCGCGGCGGGCTGGTGGACACGGTGGTGCAGGTGGAGCTCACGCCGGGCTGGCACTCGGCCGTGCTGCGCGCCGAGGGGACCGAGCCTGCCACCGCGAAGATCTTCGTCATTTCCCCCGACACCAAACTTGGAATCGTCTCCGACATCGATGACACGATCATGGTCACCGCGCTCCCCCGGCCGTTCCTCGCCCTGTGGAATACCTTTGTGCTCAACGAGCGGGCCCGGATGGCGACGCCGGGGATGGCCGTGCTGATGGATCGGCTGATGGTGGAGTACCCGGAGGCGCCGGTGATTTACCTGTCCACCGGGCCGTGGAACGCAGCCCCCACCCTGGGCCGCTTCATCACCCGGAACATGTACCCCTCGGGCGCCCTGCTCCTCACGGACTGGGGCCTCACCCAGGACCGCTGGTTCCGCAGCGGCCAGGAGCACAAGCGCCGCAACCTGGAACTGCTCGCCGAGGAGTTTCCGAACATGCGCTGGCTGCTCTTCGGGGACAACGGGCAGCACGACGAGGCAATCTACTCACACTTCGCCCAGCAGCACGGCGACCTGGTGGCCGCCATCGGCATCCGCCAGCTCTCCGCCAGCGAATCCGTCCTGGCCGGCGGCCACTCGGAGACCGGCGACCATACCGGCTCCCAGGTCCCGTGGATCTACTCCCCGGACGGCGCAGGCATGGCGAAGAGTCTGCAGGACCTGGACCTGCTCTAACCTGCCCCGGCTGGACTCAGCCCACAGGGTGGGGGCGTTCGACGTCGGAAGCCCCCACCGCGGCGGCGGCAGACTGGACGCCGGCTTCCGGCGCCGTGGCGGCGACAGGGGCCTCCGGGGCGGCACTCCGGTGCCGCGCCTTGAGGACTTCCCGGAGCCAGTAGAACGAGGCTTTCCTCGTGCGCTCCTGGGTTTCCCGGTCCACGTGCAGCAGCCCGAACTGCTGCCTGTAGCCGGCCGACCATTCGAAGTTGTCCATCAGTGACCACACGTAGTAGCCGCGCAGGTCGACGGACGCTGCCGCGCCTCCGGGTGACGTCGCCTCAAGGGCGGTGGCAATGTGGTCCGCCAGGTAGCGCACCCGTCGCTCGTCCGGGATGATGAGCCCGCCGTCGGGGTCCTGGATCTCAAGGTCCTCGAAGCTCGCCCCGCCCTCGGTGATATAGACCGGCGGAAGGTCAGGGTATCGCTCGGCCATTTCCGCGAGCGCGACGGCCATGTACTCCGGTTTGATGGGCCAGCCGTACGCGGTGGTCTCGGTGTCAGGGAAGGACGCAATGTGGAACGGTGAGCCGAGCGTGGTGCCGCTCAGGTCGTCGCCCATCGCCTCCGCCATCCCCTTGGGCACGGCGCCGTCCCCCGGACCGGAGGCCACGCGGGTCGGCATGTAGTAGTTGAGCCCGTAGAAGTCCAGCGGCTGCGAGATCAGCTCCATGTCCTCGCTGGACGGGCTGAACGAGGAGAAGAAGGTGGCGGCCCGGATGGTGTCCGGGTACTTGCCAAGCAGCACGGGGTCCGCATAGAGCCGGTTCTGGGCCATGTCCATCAGGCCGGCGCTGAGCTTGTCCAGCGGGTTGACCGAAGCGGGCACCATTGGTGAATAGACATTGGTGATCCCGATTTCGCCGGGCACGTTGGCGGCCCGGAGTGCCTGCAGCGACAGCCCGTGGCCCAAGAGCTGGTGGTGGACGCTGGGCAGGGCTTTGAGCATGAGCGCTTCGCCCGGCGCGTGCATCCCCAGCATGTAGCCGTTGGTGCTGACCGTGGCGGGCTCGTTCACGGTCACCCAGCGGGTGACCCGGTCTCCGTACGCGGCCGCCGCGATCGCGGCGAACTCTCCCAGCCGGTAGGCCGTGTCCCGGTTCATCCAGCCGCCCGCTTCATCCAGCTCCAGCGGCGTGTCCCAGTGATACAGCGTGGCCATCGGTGCGATCCCGTTGGCCAGCAGCAGGTCGATCAGCCGGTCATAAAAATCAAGGCCCGCGGGGTTGACCGGGCCGCTGCCGCCGGGCTGGATGCGTGACCAGGACAGGGAAAAACGGTAGGAATCAACTCCGAGTTCCTTCATCAGGGCCACGTCCTCGGGCATCCGGTGGTAGTGGTCGCACGCTACGGCGGGGCTGTGGTCCCCTACGATCGCACCGGGCCTGGCGGCGAAGTGGTCCCAGCCCGAGGGGCCGCGGCCGTCCTCGTCCAGGGCGCCTTCGATCTGGAAGGCGGCGGTGGCCACGCCCAGCGTGAAGCGCGGCGGCAGCAGCGCGGCCACGTCCTTGGCGGATGCTTTCATCAGTGGATTCCCCTATGTAGTTTCCGGCAGTGGACTGATTTTAGGCCGTGGCGCACCCCCGCGCCACGACCGACGCCCGCGGGCCGGTCCGGGTCCCTGACCGCGCAAGCATTCACCGCGCCTCAGTACGACGCGGCCTCAGGCCCGAACAGGAATTCCTTGGCGTGCGCTACGGCCTTCTTGAAAGCGTCGTTCCGCAACGAGTGAAGCTGTTCGGTCTCGTCAGCGGTAGGTTCCAGGTAACTCGTGTAGCCCGGCCGCAGCACCCAGATGTCCCCGCCCGGAGGCAGGTAGAAGACGCCGAAGGAACGGTGCTGGCTGTCATCGATTGTCCAGATGGGAACCACCGCGAGGGCGGCCCCGGTGTCGACATTGATCCACTGCGCCCGCGGAAGCGGCGCTTCGTGGGCTTCCGGGTCCAGGAACGGCGCGGTGCCTTGGCCCCACCGGGCCTCGAAGCGCTCGTGGAAGACCGGCATAAGATGCGAATCGTAGCGGCGCCATGCGCTCATGGCCGCCCTCCTTCTGTGGTCCTTCTGAAGTGTGTTTTCGGCCGTCGTTTCATGGCTGGTGCTGCGCCCGGCCATGGCCCGAGGTCACGACGGCCCCCGTTCCCAGCGCACCGGGGTGGCCCGGAACAGCGGCTGGGCATCCCTGTGCAGCCTCACCGGAACGTTCCGGCTCCCGGCAACGGCACCGCCGGGGCCAGGAACGCCGCCGTCGGGGTCGTATTCCGCCCGGGATTTCGGGTCCCGCAGCACTGCGAAAGCCTCCAGGATGCGCCGCGCCTCGTCGCCGTCGTGCACGTCACCCTGGCCACCTCCGGCGGACAGTCCGACGTCGGGATGGCGGAGGCGCATCAGCGCCCGGAAAGCATGCCGGATCTGGGCGGCCGTCGCATCCGGCGGTACGCGCAGTGCAGCGTAGTAGTCACGGGGATCTCGGTTCATGCCATTCACCGCCCTCTGGACGGACCGGTGTACGGACCGGGCGGGAACCAGGCGCCGCTGGCGCCGGCTGGTTCCCGCCCTCATCGGTGAACTAGCGGGGTCCGTCCGCCGCCCAGCTACGTCCCGATCTCCTGCATCTTGTCCTGCGTGTGCGTGATTTCAATCTTCCGCGGCTTGGCCCGTTCCAGCACCGGAATGCGGAGGGTCAGCACACCGTCGGCGTACTGCGCCCTGACCTTCTCGGTGTCCAGGGTGTCGCCAAGGATGAGCTGGCGGCTGAAGACGCCGCGCGGCCGCTCCGCGGCAATCAGTTCAACATTGGGGGGCGTCGGATCCCGCCGTTCAGCCCGGACGGTCAGGACATTGCGCTCGATATCGAGGTCCACCGAGTCAACGTTGACGCCGGGAAGATCGAATGCGACGACGAACTCGTCGTCTTCCTGCCACGCGTCCATAGGCATGGCCGCCGGCCGTGCCGTCGTTCCAAAGACCTGCTGCGTCAGCCGGTCCAGTTCACGGAACGGGTCCGTACGCATCAACATCATTTCCCACTCCTTTATGCGAGATAAGTGTGCCATTTTCCTGTATCCAAACCACCCGATTATCTGTAGTGGTGGATATAGATTTTTTATAGCACCAGTGCGAAACTGATGCAAGAGGGAAACCGAACATCGAATATCTGCGAAGGAGCGCCATGACCGAACGTGGTGAGGAGCTGGGCGTTTACGCGATCTCCGTGGTGGCCCAATTGGTCGGGACCGGGCAGCAGAACATCAGGCTCTACGAGCGGAAGGGCCTGTTGACGCCGGACCGCACCGCCGGCGGAACGCGGCAGTACAGCAACGCGGACCTGGCCGTGCTGCAGCGAATCGGCGAACTGCTGGAGGAGGGGCTGAATCTTGCCGGGGTGGCCAAGGTGCTGGAGCTGGAAGCCGTCAATGCCCGGCTGCAGGGCGAGCTGAGTCGGCTACGGTCACGCCGGACCTAGGTCTGGCTGGTATCGGCCTTGGAGAGTGTTCCGGTGATCTCCTCGCCGCGGACCCGGGCGGTCCGCCAGGTGTCCAGGGCGATCACGCCGCCCAGGATCACGAACGAGATGGACAGTGAGGCCAGCGCATCGGTCAGCCAGTGGTAGCCCAGGTACAGCCGGCTTACCGCGGCGAAGAAGATCCCGACGCCGGCCAGCAGGAAGCCTGCGACGGCGGCCATGCGGTTGTGCCGGCGGGAGAAAATCAGGAAGGTGCTGACCAGCAGGAAGTCGCAGGCGCCGAGGACGTGGCCGGACGGGAAGGAAAAGGTGAAGTCGGCGCCGAAGAGCATTAGGTCCACGGGCGGGCGCTGGCGGTCAATGGTGCGCCCGATGATCTGGGCCAGGATCACCCCGGTGAGCATGGCGCCGGCCAGGAGCATCGGCCGCCAGGCGTGCTTGGCCAGCAACCCCCAGGCGACCGTCACCACCAGGATGATGATCGGCAGTGCCACGGGTCCGAAAACGACCGCGAGAAAGATCATGATGGTCGTCAGCGGTTCGGAACGGAGAGTAAGGAGCCAGGAGCGGACCGGTTCGTCGCCGGCGGTCAGGCCGCCCTGCTGAAGGACACCGGCGAGGATCGAGAGGAACAGGACGACGCCAAGAATCACCAGGCCGACGGCGATCCGGTACAGGTTCTTCCGGTCCCGGACCTCCATGTAGCGTTCCTCCACCACGAACTTGTCGTGGAATACGCGCCACCGGCCGGGCGATTTCCCGGTAGTTTCCTTAGCCATTTCCGCATCCGCCTCTACGCCGTGTCTGGACATTTCCTTTGTGAAGAATATCCCGGTTCGGCAGCAGCGGGGGCGCAAGGCCCCGCTGCTGCCGCGCAGCGCTCCCCGGTAGCCTGATGCCATGGGCGTCATGAATGAACTGATCAACGCGGGCACCGTCCGCTCGCTGGAGCGGATCCTCGGTGCTGCCTCGCCGGGACGCACATTCCCGGGCCTCGCCGGAACGGGCGGGCACCTCGATCCACTGAGCCTGCGGGGGCGCACCGACCTCCTGAGCCGCGCCCTGTTGGCTGACCTGCCGGAAGATTACGCCGGCACGGCGGCTATCTTCCGCCGGGCGCTGGAGGATCCGGATTTCACCGGCTGGATGATCTGGCCCGTGACCGAGGCGGCGGTGACCCTCGCCCTGACGCGCGCGGACCCCGGCGATTTCGAGGACTGCCTGGCGCTCCTCGCCGAGCTGACGCCGCGGCTCACCGGGGAATTCGCGATCCGGCGGCTCCTCGCGGCCGATCTTGACCGGGCCCTGGCCGTCATCCAGGACTGGACCTCCCATCCGGACTGGCACGTCCGCCGGCTCGCGAGCGAGGGCACCCGGGCCTACCTGCCGTGGGCGATCCGCGTCCCGGAGATCACGGACAGGCCCGCCGCCACCCTGCCGATCCTCGACGCCCTGTACCGGGACCCGGTCGAAGATGTCCGGCGCTCGGTGGCCAACCACCTCAACGACCTGGCCCGCCACGCCCCTGACGAAGTGGTTGCCACGGCGGCCAGATGGATGGCCGAGCCCGACGGGAACACGTCCAAGGTGGTCCGGCACGGGTTGCGTACCCTGCTTAAGAAGGCCCACCCCGGCGCGCTGGAACTGCTGGGATTCCCGCCTGCTTCGCTCGCCGTGACGGCACCGCAGCTGGACCGCGCCGTCGTCGAGCTTCCCGGGGAGCTCGCCTTCACGTTTGCGGTGTCCAATACCGGACCGGCGGAGGCGCGGCTCGCCGTCGACTACGTGGTGCACTACGCCAAGGCCAACGGCACCCGCGCGGAGAAGGTGTTCAAGCTGGGAACGGCCGTGTTGGCCCCGGGCGAGTCACGGACCTTTTCAAAGCGCCACGCGTTCCGCCAAATGACCACGCGCGTCCACCACCCCGGCGGCCATACCCTGCAGCTGCAGGTCAACGGGGTCCGTTATCCCGCGGAAGAATTCACCGTCCTCACCTAAGAGGCGCCACCGATGGCGCAACGCCTGCCGCCCTTGCTGTGAGCCGCTTCACAATGTAGCCTTCCAATCAACTTGTGATGCTTATTAAGCAACTCACCCTGGATGATGAGCTGGATGGAGAACACCATGTCCGACGCACGGCGCGGCCTTGCCGCCCCCGATACACGGAACCGAGGCAAGGTCACCGAGGTGGAGACCTACGGCATCGAGCGGATCCCCGAGAAGGACCGGAACGCCAGCCCCTTCGATCTCTTCAGGGTCTCATTCGGAGGCGCCAACACCTTCGCGACGGCGTTCCTGGGTGCTTTCCCCATCCTCTTCGGGCTCTCCTTCTGGCAAGGCCTCGCCGCGACGGTCACAGGGCTGGTGGTCGGCGCCCTCCTGCTGGCCCCGATGGCTGTGTTCGGCCCTACGAACGGGACCAACAACGCAGTGTCCTCCTCCGCGCACCTGGGCGTGCACGGCCGGGTTGTGGGGTCGTTCCTGTCGCTGCTGACAGCCACGGCGTTCTTCTCCATCTCCGTCTGGAGTTCCGGCGATGCCTTGGTCGGCGGCCTGAACCGGCTGGTGGGTCTGCCGCAGGAGATGGGTTCGTTTGCCCTCGCCTACGGCGTCTTCGGAGTTTTGGTGCTCGCCGTCTGTGTTTACGGATTCAAGTTCATGCTGCTGGTGAACAAAATTGCCGTCACCGCAGCCACGCTGCTCTTTATCGTTGGCTTCGTTGCCTTCGCCGGTGACCTCAACCTGAATTTCGAGGGCGCTTTCGGGACCGGATTTGACGGAGTGGGCATCGCCGGATTCATCCCGGCTTTCATCGGCGCCGCACTAATCGTGATGTCCAACCCGATCTCATTCGGCGCGTTCCTGGGCGACTGGGCACGTTACATCCCCACCAGCACTCCCAAGCGCCGGGTCATGGGTGCCGCGCTCCTCGCCCAGCTGGCCACGCTGGTTCCGTTTGTCTTCGGGCTCGCGACGGCCTCCATTATCGCCACGAAGGCGCCGGAGTTCATGGATCCTGCGGCTCCCAACTACGTCGGCGGCCTGCTGGCAGTTTCCCCGGCCTGGTACTTCGTGCCGCTCTGTGCCATCGCCCTCATCGGTGGAATGTCCACGGGCGCGACCTCCCTCTATGGCACCGGCCTGGACTTCAGCAGCGTCTTCCCGCGCTTCAACCGCGTGCAGGCCACCCTGTTCATCGGTGTCCTGGCCATCGCCTTCATTTTCGTCGGCCGCTTCGCCTTCAACCTGGTGCAAAGCATCTCCACCTTCGCCACGTTGATCGTCACGTGCACTGCACCTTGGATGGTGGTTATGATCATCGGTTTCATCACCCGTCGGGGCTGGTACGACGCCGATGCCCTCCAGGTCTTCAACCGTCGCCAGACCGGAGGCCGGTACTGGTTCAACCACGGCTGGAACCCCCGCGGGATGGTCGCGTGGCTGGTCAGCGCCGTAGCCGGCCTGAGCATGGTCAACATGCCCGGCCAGTTCCAGGGACCCCTCGGAAATCTGGCCGGGGGCGTTGACATCAGCCTGCCGGCATCGCTGGTGCTGGCCGCCGTACTCTACCTGGGCCTGCTGTGGGCCTTCCCTGAGCCGCGCGAAGTGTTCCCGGCCGCCGGGCCGCGCTGGATCCCCTCGAAGAACACCGCTGTGCCGCCCGTCCGCGACGCGGCAGGCAACATTGTGCCGGTGGGCGGCACCGGCACGGACCTGCAGCGTCAGGTCGAGCGCGACGCGGAACTGGCGGCAAGGCCGTGACCTGGATGGATCTCAGTGTTCCGCTGGTCACCGGCATGCCCGTCTACCCCGGGGACCCCGAAGTCCGGGTCGAATCAGCCCTGACCGTGGCCGGAGAAGGCGCCAACGTGCTCTCGCTCGCCATCGGCACCCACTCCGGCACCCACGCCGACGCGCCGCTGCACGTCAGTGACAGCTGGGCGTCCCTGGACAAACTTCCCCTGGAGCTGTTCAGCGGGACCGCCGAGCTGGTGGATCTCCGCGGCGTGGAATACGGGCGTCCCATCACCGCCGCTCATCTCTCGGGGATTGCCCCGGCCGCTGCTGCCTCAGCGGGCCCCGGCCACCCGGCAAGGCTCCTCCTGCTGCGGACCGGGTTCGCTGAGGCATGGGGAACGGAAGGCTACCTGAAACACCCGTGGCTCGACGCCGAAGCGGCGCAGCTGATCGTTGACCGCGGCTACCGCGCCGTGGGCCTCGACGCCTTGAGCGTGGATCCCACCCCCCATGCCGGAGCGGTCGTATCCGCGGCCGCCCACGATTTCCCGGCGCACGACATCCTGGCCGGAAACGGCTGCATCATCGTGGAGAACCTCACGGGCCTCGAGCAGGTTCACGAGGCCCTGGAGTCGGGCTCCGGGGTCGAGGTTTTCCTCTTTCCGCTGAGTATCCCCGGCGCCGACGGTGCACCCATCCGGGCAGTGGCACGGACGCTGGCGGCAGCAGAGCCCACGGCTTCGGCCAGGCCCGTTGACCACGACCTCAGCCTCAGGGAGGTCCAAGACGCTGCGGACCGTCTGATCGCAGCGTTCGCGGCCTGCGACACTGAATCCTACTTCGCTACCTTTAGCCCGGACGCTACCTTCATCTTTCACCCGGAAGCGGAGAGCCCCGCGTCAAGGTCCGACTACCGCGCCCTCTGGGACGGCTGGCTGGCATCAGGCTGGCAGGTGCTGGAGTGCAGCAGCCAGGATCAGCGCATTCAGCTGCTCGGGCCAACCGCGGTGTTTTCCCATCGTGTGGTCACGACGGCCCGGACAGACGCGGACGGAGGACGCCACACGAGCGACGAACGCGAGACAATCGTCTTCAGCCGCAGCGGGGACGGCAGGGTCTGGTGCGTGCATGAACACCTTTCGCTCTTCCCCGGCTGATCCGGGGTGAGCATCCTCACGACCGGGACGGCGGCGGCGGTGGAACTGCAGGTCAGCGCCACGTGGTCGGCGCCGGTCGAATCTTCGGCTCCGACAGGCTCCGAGGAGAGCCCGCGTGGTGATTTGACTGGCCGATAAATATGACGTTATTGTCGCTTCAATTATTGGGGCCAACGAGTAACTCCCAAGAAAGAACAGAGCGATGACCACAATAACCGAGTGCATTGAAATCCAAGTCGACAGCCGCCAGGTCCTGGACGAACGGCTCGACGACGCCGTTCGCGGACTCCAGCAGATCGCCATGGCAACAGGGACGCACGGCATCCTGATCACCCGGCACAAGCCCGGCCACTACACGGCCGCGCTGTCCGATCAGGTCCCCTTCGGCATGACCAGGGAACTCATTCACTAACCCCGAGTTTGCCTGGGGAGCATACTCAGGCGCACAAAGCCAGGTCCCGGGCGGCTGAGCCTCGACTCCCGCCCGGGACCTTCTTTGCGCCCGGCACTAATTCCTGGCTACCGGTGCAGCCGTGTCAGCAGTGGTGCCCGGTTACCAGTCGTGAACGGTTCCGTCGACGAGGCGGTTGTAGGGCAGGTAGGCCTGCTGGTACGGGAACGCGGCGGCGGCCTCTTCGTTGAACTCGACACCGATGCCGGGCTTGTCGCCCGGGTGCAGGTACCCGTCCACGAACGTCATGGACTGCTCGAAGACCTCGTTGGTCTTGTCCGAGTGCTGCATGTATTC
>NZ_LMLR01000017.1 GCF_001422645.1 Arthrobacter sp. Leaf69
CCTCCGAGCGCAAAGTGTGTGAACTAGACAGCTCCACTTAGCCCGGAGGTCCTCCTCGTTTTCAAGCCTTACATGTCAACAACGTCCCGGCTCAGTACACCTAGGTGCGGGTGCGGCGTGGGCGGAAGCTGGGGGTACATCACCTCCGCGTGTCAGCTGTGCTCCTGCGTCCCGGGGCAGGTCATTCCATGCGGGAACGGGAGCGTCATGAAGCATCAGGAGCCCACCCTGCGTTTCCTCGGAGCCACGGACACCGTCACCGGCTCCAGGTACCTGCTGGAGGCAGGCGGGAAACGGGTGCTGGTCGACTGCGGGCTTTTCCAGGGCTACAAGCGCAGCCGTGAACGCAACCGGGCGCCCTTCCCCGTCCCGCCGCACTCGATCGACGCCGTTGTCCTGACGCACGCGCACCTGGACCACACCGGCTACGTTCCCGCGCTGGTGCGGGACGGGTTCACCGGGCCGGTCATCGCCACCGACGGGACCACGGACCTGTGCAAGCTGCTCCTGCCCGACAGCGGCTACCTGCAGGAGGAGGAGGCCAGGTACGCGACGCACCGGGGATCGTCCAGGCACAGTCCGGCGCTGCCGCTGTACACCGCCGCCGACGCCGTCAAGTCCCTCAACAGCTTCAAGATTCACGATTTCGACGATCCGCTGGACCTCGGCGGCGGGATGGACATGACGTTCCTGCCGGCCGGGCATATCCTCGGCGCCGCCCAGGTCCGCGTGCGGATCGGATCCCACGCCGTGCACTTCACCGGGGACCTGGGCCGGACGGACGACCCGCTGATGAACCCGCCCCGGCCCCTGGGGGAGGCCGATGTCCTGGTCACGGAGTCCACTTACGGGAACCGGAAACACGACACCACCGATCCCGAACACCAGCTGGGGGACATCATCAACCGGGTCGCGAAGCGCGGCGGCGTGGTCCTGTTCGCCGCGTTCGCCGTCGGCCGGGCCGAAACACTGATGCTGCACCTGTCCCGCCTCCGCGGCAAACACCTGATCCCGGACATCCCGGTGTACCTCAACAGTCCCATGGCCATTGACGCCTCCGGCATGTACCAGCGGCATCCGGAAGAACACCGGCTCAAAGAACAGGAGTACCTGAACATGTACAAGGTGGCCCAGCTCACCCGCTCGGTGGATGAGTCCAAGCTGCTGAACCTGCGGGGCGGCCCGATGATCATCATCTCCGCCAGCGGAATGCTCACCGGCGGAAGGATCCTGCACCACCTGGCCGCCTACGGGCCGGACCCGAAGAACGCCGTCATCCTCAGCGGCTACCAGGCCGGCGGCACGCGCGGCGCCGCCCTCGCGGCCGGCGGGCGCGAGCTGCGCATCTACGGTGAGGACATCACGATCCGGGCCGAGGTCATCCAGATGGAAAGCCTGTCGGCGCATGCTGACGCGGACGGCATCATCGCATGGATGAAGACGGCCGCCAGGGAACCCCGGATGACGTACATCACCCACGGCGAACCGGACGCATCGGATGCCCTGCGCCTGCGGATCAAACGCGAACTGGGATGGCGCGCCAGGGTCCCGGAGCACCTTGAAAAGATCTCACTCGAGGACCCCCGGTGACGTCCGGCGTCAGGAAGTCCGCCGTCCTCGCCGAGATCCATTCGCTGGCGCGGCCGCTGACGTCCGACCGGGACCTGGACGGGCTGGTCCGGCGCGCGGCGGACTGCCGTTTCGTCGCGATCGGCGAAGCCTCCCACGGCACGCACGAGTTCTATACGTGGCGTGACACCCTCAGCCGGCGCCTGATCGAGGAGGAAGGCTACAACTGGATCGGGGTGGAGGGGGACTGGCCCGACTGCTGGCGCATCAACGGCTGGGTGCGCGGCGAGACCGGGCGGGACCAGGGCGTCCATGCCCTGCTCTCCGGATTTGAACGCTGGCCCACGTGGATGTGGGCAAATGAGGAAGTCGCCGCATTCCTGGACTGGCTCCGTACGTGGAATCTCAGCCGGCCGCCGGGCCGCCGGGTCGGCTTCTACGGACTCGATGTGTACTCCCTGTGGGATTCGCTTCGCGAAATCATCGGCTGGCTGGAGGAGAACGACCCCGACGCCGTCCCGGCAGCCAAGCGCGCCTGGCAGTGCTTCCTGCCCCATCACGAGGATCCGCATCAGTACGCCTGGAGCACCCGGCTGGTGCCACAGTCCTGTGAAGCTGAAGTGATCGCCCTCCTCACCGAAGTCCGGAACAGGGTGTCCGGTCCGGGGGACCACGACGAGGCCGCCTTCGATGCAGTGCAGAACGCCGAGGTGGCGGCGAACGCGGAGCACTACTACCGGATCATGGTCCGCGGTGACCGCCAGTCCTGGAACATCCGTGACCATCACATGGCAGACACCATCGACCGGCTCAGCCGGCATCTCGGTCCGCAGTCCAAGGGGCTCATCTGGGAGCACAACACGCACGTGGGGGACGCCCGGGCCACGGACATGGCCCAGGATGGGCTGGTTAACGTGGGGCAGTTGCTGCGTGAACGGCACGCCGCGGACGGTGTGATGCTGGTGGGCCTCGCCTCGCACCGTGGTGAAGTGCTCGCCGCGGAAGCGTGGGGCCGCCCGGAAAGGATCCTTCCGGTGCCGCCGGCGCGCCCGGGCAGCCACGAGGACTTCCTGCATGAGGCCCTGGGCGTGGCGTCGGTGCTGGAGTTTGGTGAGGACAGGTCCGGGCCGTGGCTTTCCACCTGGCTCGGCCACCGGGCGATCGGCGTGGTCTACCATCCCGGGCGTGAGCTGGGGAACTACGTTCCGACCCGGATCGGCGAGCGCTACGACGCGCTGATCTGGTTCGAGCACACCGCCGCGTTGCGGCCCGTGCACCATGAAGGGCCGCCGCGGGAACCGGAATTCGAGACCCAGCCCACCGGCTTCTAATCCGCCGTCGTCGACCGGACGCCGCGCCGGCGCAGCATCACGACGGCGGCCGGCACGGACCAGAGCAGCGGCACCAGCCGCAGCGCCGTGGTCAGGGCGCCTGTCGGGGACAGCGGGCCTTCCGCGGGAATCAGTGAGAACGTGGAAACGAACGCCGCCGTGGCCGCCGCCGCGGCAATCCAGCCCAGCCACCGGGGATAGGCACCCAACCGCAAGGACAGCAGTGCGATGGCCAGGAACATCACTCCTGCCGGCAGGTTGGCCAGGTTCAGGGTGACGAGGCACAGATCCGCCACGGCGGCAGCGACGTCCGGGGGAATCCGGGCCTGTGAGGGGAGCGTCAGAGTGATCTGGGCTGCCTGGCCCAGGATATTCAGGCCCACGGCCAGCGCGCCGGCGCCGAAGGCGATGCCGGATACGGCGCCCGGCGCCGGTTCCGCCCGCAGCAGCCGGGCCCGGACGAAGCCGAGGAACCAGAGCAGAGCAGCTGAGCTGAAGACGAACAACATACTCTGGGCAAGGACCGGGGCCCGGTTCGCCGCCAGATACCCTGCGTAGCCAGGGTCTGCGGCGTCAGGCCATGGGCCCGTCAGCGCCATTTCCAGCATCCCGCCGGCCACTCCCAGGGCGGCGGAGAGCAGGCCGCTGAGGGCTCCCGTCACGAGGAACAGTCCTGCGGGCGGAGCGGCCTGCTGCGGCAGGCGTTCCGGCAGCGGGGCCTGCTTCATGGCTCGACGCTATGCGGGCGGGCAAGGGGGAGTGAGGGGCTTAAGGCCCTAACCGGCGGTGACCCCCCGGCGCACACTGAAGTGGCGGACGACTACGGACGCGCCGCCCCGATCATGCGATGCAGAATTGACCGCGCCATGGAAAAGAGCAGGATTCAGAATGAGCAAACCAATCGTCGTTGGTATCAACGGATCAGCCGGAAGTGAGGCCGCGCTGACGTGGGCCCTGCAGCGGGCCACCCGGGACAAGGTTCCTGTCACCATCATTCATGCGGTGGATGACCGATGGATTTCGCCGGACTTCCAGTACCACGAGGTCATCAGGCAAGCAGGCATGGAGCTTCTCCAGAAAGCGCAGGCCGACGCGAACGAGCAGGCTCCCGACGTGAAGGTTGACATCCAGCTTCGCCATGGCAGCGGCGGATCCGTGCTGCGGGAGGTGTCCACCGAGGCCTCCATGGTGGTAGTGGGCGAACATGACAAGCACTGGATGGACGGCGGTCCGCTGACGGACCGGGCCCTGCAGATCGTCTCTGCCTCGGAAATCCCCACGGCCGTGATCCCGCTGAAGGGCAAAGCAGGGGCCGCCGGCGTTGTGGTCGGCGTGGACGGCTCCGAAGAGTCCCTGCAGGCGGTCGACGTCGCCGCCGCGGATGCGGACAAGGGCGGCGACGAGTTGACCGTGGTCCTCGCCTTCCGCCGGCCGGCGCGCTGGGTCGAAAACCAGCTGCCGAAGAGCGGCCTCGCCGAAACGATCCTCGAGGAGGACCGGATCGTCCTGGCAGAATCCGTGGCCGGGCTCGGCGACAAGTATCCGGACCTCGTCGTCCACCAGCGGCTGGAGACTGATACCGAACCCGCCAAAGCACTGGTCGACGCCGCCAAAGATGCCCGCCTCCTTGTGATCGGCAGCCGCGGCCGCGGCGGCTTCTCCCGGATGATGCTCGGCTCCACGGCCCACGCCGTTCTCCTTAACGTGCCGTGCCCGACCCTCGTCACCCGGGTGCACAAGGTGAAGCACGAGGCCTGACCGCCGGGGCAGGCAGCTGTCCCTCGGAGAGCCTCCTCAGCCGAGGGGGCTCTCCCCGTGACGGACCCTTGAGCCTGCACGGGCCGGATGGGAGGATGATGCAGTGGAGCCCTTCTTCGATTTCGTGGGCCACTTCTGGTGGCTTGTCTTCCCACTGAGCGGTCTGTTCGGCGGCTGGGCGCGGTCATGGTCCAAGGCCAGCGAACGCCGGCACCGGCGCCGGGTGGAGCTCTACAAACTCCGCAACAATGCCGTGGAGGCGGAACGGGCCAGCCGGTCCCAGGTCTTGCAGCTCATGGACAGCCACGACACTGTCAATCGCCGGTGGCTCGACTACGAGCTTGATGTAGGCAAACTCATCGAGTTTCCGGTCATGACCGATGTACGCGAACCCCTGACCGTCGCATTCCTCCGGGCGAAGCGGCTGGCCGACGGACTGCGTCCCGGAACGCCGGAAGACATCACGACGCCGGCGCGGCTGGCGGAGTACCGTGAGGCCGTCACCAGCTACGAGCTGGCGTTCGACGTCGCCGAGCGGGAGGCGCGGCGGATCAAGGACAGCAACTTCACCGGACCGGAACGGGAACGCCTCGCAACGGCCCGGAAGCTGCTGCGGATCGCGTCGGATGCCGCCGCGACACCGGCGGAGCGGCAGACGGCCTACAAGCGGGCGCGGCGCGAACTGGACGGACTGATCGTGCTCCCCGACGCCACCCTCGCCGCACTGGAGGAAAAGATCGCCGGGATGATCGACGCCGGACGCACGCCCGACCTCCACCAGGGCTGACGGAATCGCCGGGCAGTTGAAGTGCCGGGCAGTTGAAGTGCGCCGGCGCCGTCGGCTGGCCTTGTTTTGCCCTGATGACAATGCCCCGTACGCTTTAACGCGTCAGGCAACTTTGCTGAACGCCACACATCCTCCCGGAATATCCCGGGTGAACGATGCCGGCAGCGGGGAATGAAACCTCTGACCGTCGACTCTGCAGATTGGGCAACAGGTGGAAATCACCATCATGGTGGCGCTGGTTATAGCGCTGGCGCTTTTTTTTGACTTCACCAACGGATTCCATGACACCGCCAACGCGATGGCTACACCCATCGCAACCGGTGCCATCAAACCCAAAACGGCTGTCGCCCTCGCGGCGGTGCTGAACCTGGTGGGGGCATTCCTCTCCACGGAAGTGGCCAAGACCGTGTCCGGCGGCATCATCAAGGAAGGGTCCGACGGGATCCAGATCACCCCGGAGATCATCTTCGCCGGGCTGATGGGCGCCATCCTCTGGAACATGATCACCTGGCTCAAGGGCCTGCCGTCGAGTTCCTCGCACGCGCTCTTCGGCGGCCTGATCGGCGCCGCCATCGCAGGCATCGGCATCCACTCGATCAACTTCGAGAGCCTCATGCAGAAGGTGATCCTCCCCGCGATTTTCGCACCGGTCATCGCCGGCGCCGTGGCCTACCTCTGCACGAAGCTCGCGTATGCTCTGACCTCCCGCCACGACCCGGAATCGGGCGGCAAACTCACGCAGAAGCGCGGAGGCTTCCGCACCGGCCAGATCTTCACCTCCAGCCTCGTTGCCCTGGCGCACGGAACCAACGACGCACAGAAGACCATGGGTATCATCACCCTCGTGCTCATCGCCGCGGGCCTCCAGGACCCTGGTTCCGGTCCCCAGTTCTGGGTCATCACCTCTTGCGCCTTGGCCATCGCGATCGGCACCTACTCCGGCGGCTGGCGGATCATCCGCACGATGGGCTCCGGCCTCACCGAGGTCAAGCCCGCCCAGGGCTTCGCGGCCGAAAGCAGCACAGCGTCGGCCATCCTTGCCTCCTCGCACCTTGGGTTTGCGCTGTCCACCACCCAGGTGGCCTCCGGCTCCGTCATCGGGTCGGGCATGGGACGGCGTGGCACCAGCGTCCGCTGGGGAATGGCCGGAAGGATTGCGCTCGGCTGGCTCTTCACCCTCCCCGCCGCGGGAATCGTGGGGGCCCTCACCGCCATGCTGGTGCAGACCGGCGTCGTGGGTGTGGTCATCGCCGCCGTAGCGGGCACCGCCGCGGTGCTGTACATGTTCCTGCGCTCGAAGAAGTCTCATGTGGGACACCACAACGCCGTCGAGGTCGATCAAGCCGGCCAGGCTGTGCGGTTCCGCAAGAAAAAGAAGGCTATGTCGGTCAGTAGCTCCAAGGACGAGCCGAAGGGCGGACTGTAATGAAGTGGCTGGAACTGGTTCAGGTGGCGGGCGCAACGCTCGTCGCGGCAGTGACCGTCGTGGTCCTGTATTCCCTCGGGGTGCGTCTGACCGCTATCGCCGGTGACGTCAACGAAAGGAAGCCGTCGTGGGTGCGGCCGCTCGCCTACGTGTGCTTCGGCCTCTGTGGCCTGGCCGTGTTGTTCGGGCTCTACCTGATCATTCCCTACTTCAGCAAGTAGCCGGAGAGGGGCGCCGCGGCGCTCCGGACGATGGGATGGGCAGCCCGGCCGGGAATGGCTAGGCTGGGGCCATGCCTGATTTCCAGTACTTTGTGGGGTCCTCGCTGGACGGATTCATCGCCACCCGGGACGACAACCTGGACTGGTTGCTCCAGTTCGACGGTTTCGCCGGCGGCCAGGAAAGCTACGACGCGTTTATGGCGGATGTCGGCTGCATCGTGATGGGCGGGGATACCTACGCCTGGCTGCGGAAACACGAACCTGACAATTGGCCGTATCCGGCGACCCCGTGCTGGGTGTTCACGCACCACGAGCACTCCGTGCCCAAAGGCGCGGACGTGACCTTTGTCCGCGGGCCGGTGGCGGAATTCGTCGAGGATCTCAGGGCCGCCGCGGGAGAACGGAACGTCTGGATCGTCGGCGGCGGAGTCCTGGCGGCCCAGTTCGCGGACGCCTCCGCGCTGGACGAGATCATCATCTCCATCATTCCCGTGGTGCTGGGCAGCGGCAAAGCGGTCCTGCCGATGACCGGCCCGACGGCGCCGCTTGAGCTGATCTCCTCGCACACCCTGGGCCGGGGCATCGTGGAGCTCCGCTACCGTTTCGGGAGCAGCCCGGCCTAGCGCCTGGGCGCTCCAGTGCCTACGCGCCGATGTCGCGGATCAGGTTGGTGATGCGCGCGGTGGACAGCCGGCGGCCGTGCTCGTCCGTCATAACGACCTCGTGCGTGGTGAGCGTGCGGCCCAGATGGATGGCCGTGCACGTGCCGGTCACAGTGCCCGAGGTGATGGCCCGGTGATGTGTCGCGCTGACGTCGATACCCAGCGCCTGCCGCTTCGGCCCGGCGTGCATTCCGGCGGCAAAGGAACCGAGCGTCTCGGCGAGGACCACGTGGGCGCCGCCGTGCAGGATTCCGGCCACCTGGGTGTTGCCTTCCACCGGCATGGTGGCTACCGTCCGCTCGGGACTCAGCTCCAGGAAATGGATGCCCATCTTCACCACGAGTGCGCCCACGCCGTATTGCCCCAGCCAATCGTGCATCTCCTCGGGAATCCCGGCGGCCGTCAGTTCGGCGGCATACGGTCCCGGCGTGAAATTGTCCGTCATGGCAACTAGGCTGGCACCTGTGAGCGAAACTACCAAACCGGCACCAGCCCCCCATTCTGCAGACACCCTGGCTGCAGACACTCTTTCTGCAGACACCGCGGCAGACGTTTTCCAGGCACCTGAGTCCACCTCAGTGAGCGGGGCCGGGCCCGCCCGGAAGTCCACGCGGGCCGCGGAGCCGGTTTCCGCCACTGAGGCGCCCGTCATTCCCATCACGGACCAGCCACGCCTGCTGGTCCTGGACGGTCACTCCATGGCGTTCCGGGCGTTCTTCGCCCTGCCTGCTGACAAGTTCTCCACCGCCACGGGACAGCACACCAACGCGATCCACGGCTTCACCTCCATGCTCATCAACCTGATCAAGGAGCAGAAGCCCACCCACGTCGCCGTCGCCTTCGACGTTTCGGACGACACCACCCACCGCAAGGCCGAGTACAGCGAGTACAAGGGCGGACGCAACGAGACTCCGCGGGAGATGAGCGGCCAGATCGACCTCATCGACAAGGTCATGGGCGCGTGGGGCATCAAGACCATCAAGATGCCCGGCTACGAGGCTGATGACATCCTGGCAACCCTCGCCGCCATGGGTGAGAAGGCTGGCTTCGAGGTGCTGCTCGTATCGGGCGACCGTGACGCCTTCCAGCTGATTACGGACAACGTGTTTGTCCTGTACCCGAGGAAGGGCGTCAGTGACATTCCACGAATGGATGCCGCGGCCATCCAGGAAAAGTACTTTGTCAGCCCCGCCCAGTATTCGGACCTTGCCGCCCTGGTGGGGGAGACGGCGGACAACCTCCCGGGCGTCCCCGGCGTCGGGCCCAAGACGGCGGCCAAGTGGATCAACCTGTACGGCGGGCTGGAGGGGGTCCTGGAGAACCTCGACGCGATCGGCGGAAAGGTGGGGGACTCCCTCCGCGACAACGTGGAGGACGTCAAGCGCAACCGGCGGCTGAACAGGCTTCACACGGACCTCGACCTCCCGGTGACGCTGGACGAGCTCGCCGAGCCGCGGCCGGACCAGGGGGCGCTCGAGGAGTTGTTCGACGCGCTTGAATTCAAGACCATCCGCACCCGGCTTTTTGCGCTCTATGGCAGCGAGGTTGCTGAAGCTGAGCGGGAAAGCCTCGAAACCCCGGACTTCGTGGTTCCGGCGAGCGCAGCCGAGCTGTCCGCTTTCCTCGAGTCCGGGGCTGGCAAGCGTTCAGCCGTCGCCGTCGACCTCGTACCCGGCCGGATCGGTGAGGATGCCGCCGCCCTGGCCATCGTCCACGACGGCGGGGCCGCATACATCGACCTCGCCGGGCAGGACGCCGCTGCCGAGAACGTCCTGGCCGGCTGGCTCCGCGACGCCGGCGCGGCCAAGGTCATGCACGGCTACAAGGCGGCCCTCAAAGCCCTCACCAGCCGGGGCCTGGGCTTAGAAGGCGTGGTGGACGACACTTCGATCTCCGGGTACCTCATCCAGCCGGACCGCCGCAGCTACGAACTGGCCGAATTGGCCCAGCACCACCTCAACATCAGTGTCTCCACCGAAGCGGCCAAAGCGGGCCAGCTGGAGCTGGCGTTCGACGGCGAGGACGACGCCGCTGCCGCCGGCGCGCTGGTCCACGTCGCCGCCGTCGTCCAGTCCCTGAGCCGCTACTTCGAGACGGAACTGGCCGAGCGCAAGGCCCAGGACCTGCTGACCACCCTTGAGCTGCCTGTCAGCCGCGTTCTTGCCGACATGGAACTCGCAGGAATCGCCATCGATATGCCGCGCATGGACGAGCAGATTGCCGATCTCGGCAAGGTGATCGACAACGCCCAGGAACTCGCGTTCGCCGCAATCGGCCACGAAGTGAACCTGGGTTCGCCCAAACAGCTGCAGACGGTGCTCTTCGAGGAACTGGGGCTCCCGAAGACCAAGAAGATCAAGTCCGGGTACACCACCGACGCCGCCTCGCTGAAGTCGCTGCTGGAGAAGACCGGCCATGAATTCCTGGTCCAGCTCATGGCACACCGTGAGTCCTCCAAGCTGCGCCAGATGCTGGAGTCACTCAAGAAGTCCGTCGCCGACGACGGCCGGATCCACACCACGTACGCGCAGAACGTCGCCGCCACGGGCCGGATCTCCTCCAACAACCCGAACCTGCAGAACATCCCCATCCGCAGCGAGGAAGGCCGGCGCGTCCGCGGCATCTTCGTAGTCAGCGAGGGCTATGACTGCCTGCTGTCCGCGGACTACTCGCAGATCGAGATGCGCATCATGGCCCACCTCTCGGGGGACGCCGGCCTGATCCAGGCCTACAAGGACGGCGAGGACCTGCACCGGTTCGTGGGCTCCAACATCTTCCATGTGCCCACGGACCAGGTGACCAGCGCCATGCGCTCGAAGGTCAAGGCCATGTCCTACGGGCTTGCCTACGGCCTGACCTCGTTCGGCCTCTCCAAGCAGCTCGAAATTTCCGTCGACGAGGCGCGGACCCTGATGAAGGACTACTTCGACCGGTTCGGCGCCGTCCGCGACTACCTCCGCGGCGTCGTGGACCAGGCCAGAATCGACGGCTACACCGCCACCATCGAAGGCCGCCGCCGCTACCTCCCGGACCTCACCAGCACGGACCGCCAGCTGCGCGAGAACGCGGAGCGCATCGCGCTCAACTCGCCCATCCAGGGTTCGGCCGCGGACATCATCAAACGCGCCATGCTGGGCGTTGCCGGCGCGCTGGCGGACCAGGGCCTGAAATCTCGCATGCTGCTCCAGGTCCATGATGAACTGGTCCTCGAAGTGGCGCACGGCGAGCGTGAGGCCGTGGAGAAGCTGGTGACGGAGCAGATGGGCGCCGCAGCGAAGCTGACGGTCCCGCTCGATGTCCAGATCGGCATCGGCTCCAGCTGGTACGAGGCAGGGCACTGACGCCCGCTTCGCCAGAGCAATAGCTGAGTTAAGTAATTTGGCAGGATTCCTAGGGGGAGAAATTCGTGGCTGAGAAGTATGAGATCCGGCGGTTCCGCGCAGCCGAAAAGGGTGAACCGGACTACGCGCTGGGGGTAGCCTGGCTGCGCGGCGTCGGCATCGGCTTCTACGACGAGCGGCACAAGGACGAGTTCGTGGACAAGGTCATGGCCATGTACCGTGCCGACAACCGTGAGATGACGGGCGTCTACCAGACCGGTGCCGTTGCCGCCCACTCGCTGGCGGCGGACACCCCCGTCGCCACCTTCGCGACCCTCCGCAAGGACCTCAACGTCGGCTACGGCCGGCAGCTCGAAGCACAGCTGATCACCGCCGTGACCGTCCGCGGTACCCACCGCAGGCAGGGGCTCCTGCGCCGGATGATGACCGAGGACCTCGCCGGATCGAAAGCGGACGGCCTGGCGATGGCCGCGCTGACCGCCTCGGAAGCGTCCATCTACGGGCGGTTCGGCTTCGGCGTCGCGACGTTCGAGCGCAGCGTCAAAGTGGACACCGGCCCGCGGTTCCGGCTGCGGCACACCCCGACCGGCTCGGTGGAAATCGCCGACCGGAAAGTGCTCCTGGAACTGGCACCGGGCGTGTTCGAACGCGTCCACCGGGTCACGCCGGGCTCCATTGTCCGCCAGGATGCTTACCGGCAGCGCAGCTCGGGCACCCTCGGGCGGGACGGCGCCGAGGACGAGTCGATCCGGTGCGCCCTGCATTACGACGCCGACGGGGACGTGGACGGCTACGTCGCCTATAAGTTCTCCGGCTGGGACACCAAGCCGTTCACCATGGAAGTCATCGACCTCGTGGCGGCCACCGATTCCGGGTACCTGGAGCTGTGGCAGTTCCTGGGCAGCATCGACATGATCCAGCGGGTCACCTGGGCCGAAGCGCCTGTGGACGACCCGCTGACGTGGGCCCTGGAGGACCCGCGGTGCATCGAGTCCGGCGAGAACGCCGACATGCTCTGGCTCCGCGTGCTGGACACCGCGAAGGCCCTTGGCGCGAGGCGCTACTCCTCCGACGGCAAACTGGTCCTGCGCGTCAGCGACACCCTGGGCTTGGCCGCCGGCACGTTCACCCTGTCCGTGAGCGGCGGCGAGGCAAAGGTTGCTGCTGCCCCGGACGGCGCGGAAGCTGACCTTTCCCTCGACGTCGCGGACCTGGGATCCATCTACCTGGGCGCTGTCTGCCCGGTGACCCTCGCCGCCGCCGGAGGGATCAGCGAGCACACGCCCGGGGCGGCGCTGACAGCGCGACTCATGTTCGCCGTCGAACGCGCACCGCACTGCCTGACGCATTTCTAGGCGGGTCTGTACGGTCCCGATGCGCTTTGACCCGCGTTCACGAAAGCGACTAGACTAAACGGGCGTGTACTACGTGCGCGCATCTACAATCCACAAATCAGGATGACCCGGCGCTTTGCCGTGTTCTGTGCCCGTGTCGCCGACGCGGGCGCAGCGGTTTGCCTGACCGACTAACTATCCACAACGGAGCCCCTACTACATGACCATCACCTCAACCGAGAAGCCCGGTACCCCCGTAGTCGCCATTAACGACATCGGTACCGCTGAGGACTTCCTCGCAGCAGTCGACGCCACCATCAAGTACTTCAACGACGGAGACCTCGTCGAAGGTACCGTCGTCAAGGTCGACCGCGACGAAGTCCTGCTCGACATCGGTTACAAGACCGAAGGTGTCATTCCCTCCCGCGAGCTGTCCATCAAGCACGATGTTGATCCCGGAGACGTCGTCTCCGTTGGCGATCTCGTCGAAGCCCTGGTGCTCACCAAGGAAGACAAAGAAGGCCGCCTGATCCTCTCCAAGAAGCGTGCTCAGTACGAGCGCGCCTGGGGCGACATCGAGAAGGTCAAGGAAGAAGACGGTGTCGTTACCGGTACCGTCATCGAGGTTGTCAAGGGTGGTCTTATCCTCGACATCGGTCTGCGCGGCTTCCTGCCCGCATCCCTCGTCGAGATGCGCCGTGTGCGCGACCTTGCTCCGTACATCGGTCAGCAGATCGAAGCCAAGATCATCGAGCTGGACAAGAACCGCAACAACGTTGTGCTGTCCCGCCGTGCATGGCTCGAGCAGACCCAGTCCGAGGTCCGCTCCACGTTCCTCAACAAGCTGGAAAAGGGCCAGGTCCGTCCCGGCGTCGTTTCCTCCATCGTCAACTTCGGTGCATTCGTGGACCTGGGCGGCGTAGACGGCCTGGTGCACGTTTCCGAGCTGTCCTGGAAGCACATCGACCACCCGTCCGAGGTTGTCGAAGTTGGCCAGGAAGTCACCGTCGAGGTTCTCGAGGTGGACCTGGACCGCGAGCGTGTTTCCCTGTCGCTCAAGGCTACGCAGGAAGATCCGTGGCAGACCTTCGCCCGCACCCACGCCCTTGGGCAGGTTGTGCCGGGTAAGGTCACCAAGCTGGTTCCGTTCGGCGCGTTCGTTCGCGTTGAAGACGGCATCGAAGGCCTGGTACACATCTCCGAGCTCGCCGTGCGCCACGTTGAGCTGGCCGAGCAGGTTGTCTCCGTTGGCGACGAACTGTTCGTCAAGGTCATCGACATCGATCTCGAACGCCGCCGCATCTCGCTGTCCCTCAAGCAGGCCAACGAGGGCGTCGACGCCGAGTCCACCGAATTCGATCCGGCTCTCTACGGCATGGCCGCTGAGTACGACGAAGAGGGCAACTACAAGTACCCGGAGGGCTTCGATCCGGAGTCCAACGAGTGGCTTGAAGGCTACGAGACGCAGCGCGCCGCCTGGGAGCAGCAGTACGCTGACGCCCAGACCCGCTGGGAAGCCCACAAGAAGCAGGTTGCCCAGCACGCTGCCGACGACGCTGCAGCTGCAACGTCCGGCGAGAGCGACTCCGGCACCACCAGCTACTCCTCCGAGCCGGCTGCAGCCGAGTCCACCACCGGTGGCGGCACGCTCGCTTCCGACGAGGCTCTTGCAGCACTGCGCGAGAAGCTGACCGGCAACTAATTGCCCTTGGTTCCCGGGGAGACACCTCCCCGGGGCCTGGCAGTTGCCAGCTTGAAGTAGCACCGTGAAGATGGCCGTCCCCCGGGGGGCGGCCATCTTTCATTTAAGGACATGTCCCGCGGACGTGGGCCTCCGCGGGACATGCCCATTGTTTGAGACTTGCCCCCGCTGGACATGCCCAGTCCTGGCCGCTGCAACTGGACATAGGGCGTTATGCCCAGTCCCAGGCACGCGTACCGGGCATGCCCTGCTCTCAGGGTCCGCCGGCGTTGGGCCCCAGCCGGACATGCCCAGTCGTGGGTACTCGCTCAGCGGGACATGCCCAGTCCTGGCCGCGGCCCCTGGCCACAGCGCATCAAGTCCAGCTCGGCCGGGGAGATGCCCATCGGTCGACCGGCGACCCGACGGCGGACTGCCGCTCTGCGCGGCGCGCGGCGTCTGGTTGCGGGCTGGGCAGGCTTCCATCAGGCACTGTTGGCTGATGGATCCGGTCAGCGCGGCTCGCGCCTTTGTAGCGGAGAGACACCCCGACGCCGATGCGTCCATCCTCGGGGGCAGCGCGGCCCAAGGCCGGAGCACTCCCACGTCCGATCTGGACATTGTGGTGCTATACCCCGACGGCGGTGCCAACTACGCCCAGACGACGCGTTACCGCGGACAGATTGTTGAGGAGTTTGTCCATACGCCGGCCAGCCTTGCCTTTTGGTATGCACGGGAGCGTGCCGAACGCTGTGCCGTCCTCGGGGACCTATGCGCACAGGGAGTCCTTCTCGCCGTCAACGGGCTGGGGGAGGCATGGCAGCGGGACGCCCGTTTGTACATGCAGCACGGGCCGGAACCACTGACCGATCAGGAACATGGTCTGCGCCGGTACGAGCTGAGCAGCTCCCTCGACGACCTGCGGGGCTCGGCACTTCCAGAGGAAACCTTCGCGACAGCTGCCGAGGTCTTCCGGCAGTCGGCGGAACTCCTGCTCCTCCAGCACGGAAAGTGGCTGGGCAAGGGCAAATGGATGGTCCGGCGGCTGGAACAGCTGCCCTCGGACATAGACGCCGCCGCGTTGCGGGACTGGGCGGGCTCCCCGGACCACAGCGCGAAGCGTCTCATCCACGTCGCCGCCCGGGTACTGGAGGCCAACGGCGGATACCTGATGGAAGGCTTCCTTCGCGGATCACGCCTGGCCCCCGGCACGGCCGTTTAGGAGGACGCCCCGGCCATGGCCTGCTCAACTCCACCACCAGCGGGACTGCGTTGTGGGTCGCCGGGTTCCTACTGCTGCGGCCGCCGTCGTCCTCTTCTCTTCCGCGTTCCTGACCGTCAGGGTGGGACATGTGCAGTGGTGGGCCGGGCGGATGGGCAGGATGGGTATATGTCCAGCGGCAGCGGCGAGCGTGGAGCATGTCCGGTGGGGGTCGCATGGAAGGCGCATGTCCGGTGGGGGTCGCATGGAAGGCGGTGGGAGATGTGCAGTGGTGGGCCGGGCGGATGGGCAGGATGGGTATATGTCCAGCGGCAGCGGCGAGCGTGGAGCATGTCCGGTGGGGGGTCGCATGGAGGCGGTGGGACATGTCCAGCTAGCGCAGCGGGATCCTGGCCTTGACCGGAACTGCGGCGGCGTCGGAGGCCTGGCCTTCCTCCAGCTCGGCCCCGGCCGAGCGCAGCAGCACGAGGGCCGCGGTGTTCCCGGCCGTTGTGTCGGCTTCCAGGACCGTGGCGCCGGACGCGGCAGCCCGGTCCATCACCAGTCGAAGCGCCGCCCTGGCGATTCCCTGCCCGCGGAAGCTGCGGCCCAGCCAGATTCCCGTTTCGAGGGTCCCCCCGCTGCTCCGCTTGAGCCGGATGGAACCGGCCAATTTCCCGTCGCAGCTGATCGCCCAGCTTTTCTGCTGCGCGGGACCGTCAAGCCCCGCCGCGGCGTGGTGGTATTCGCGGAACCAGCTGATCCGTTCCGAATTCCAGCCGGCTGCGCTGCCCAGTGGAGGCGTCACCTCGTCCGCGTCGGCGTCCTGGATTGCCACGGTCAGGAGCTGCTCCAGGACCGCGTCGGTCACGTCGACGAGCCGGACTGGGGCGGGCAACGGGTCAGCTGAGGGGGACATCGATCCACTCCGTTTCTCCAGGCAGCAAGACGGCGGTTCCGGCTGACAGCCCGGCCAGCCGGTCACCCGCCCGGGCCAGGACCGCCGGATCGTCCGGCAGGGCAAGCCCCAGAACAGTATTCTGCGCCTCATAACTGGTTTCGGCCATGACATAGCCCGCGGCGCGCAGGTCATTCTCCAGCCGGCCCGCTGCCGTATGCGGGACCGCCACGGTGCAGATCCGCAGCCGCCGCCGTTGCACCAGCGGTGCCCGATCCAGGGCGGCGGTCACGGACTCGGAGTAGGCGCGGACCAGTCCGCCGGCACCGAGCAGGATCCCGCCGAAGTAGCGGACGACGACGGCGGTCACGTCGCTGAGGTCCGTCACACCGGGCGCGGTTTCGCGCCTCAGCAGCGCGTCAAGCATGGGGAGGCCAGCAGTGCCGGACGGCTCGCCGTCGTCGTTGGAGCGTTGTATGCTGCGGTCCGGACCGATCACGAACGCGGAGCAGTGGTGCCGCGCATCGTGAAATTCCTTCCGGAGCCCGGCGAGTACCGAGCGGGCGCCGTCCTCATCCGCGGTGCGGTGCAGCACGGTGATGAACCGGGAGCGTTTTACCTCGATCTCGTGGCGGAATTCGGGGCCTGCGGCCAGGACGGTGTAAACGGTGGCCCTGCTCTCCGGATAATCCACGCCTTCAGCCACCGGATCAGTTTAGTCTGGTGGGGTGCTGAAAATCGGGTTGACGGGCGGCATCGCCTCAGGGAAGTCAGTGGCGGCCGCGCGTCTGCGTGAACTCGGCGCGGTGGTGATCGACGCCGACGCCCTGGCCCGCGAGGTCGTGGAACCGGGAACGCCGGGGCTCGCGCAGGTGGCCGGGGCGTTCAGCAAGGCCATCCTGACGCCCGACGGCGGCCTGGACCGGCCGAAGCTCGGCGCCCTCGTCTTCGGGAACCCGGAGCGGCTCGGCGTGCTCAACGGCATCATCCATCCCCTCGTCCGGGAGCGGGCCGCCGCGCTGGCCGCCGCTGCACCGAAGGGCGCCGTCGTGGTCCAGGACATCCCACTGTTGGTCGAGACCGGACAGGGCGCGAACTTCCACCTTGTGGTGGTCGTCGACGCCCCCGACGCCGTCCGCGTGCAGCGCATGGTGCAGCACCGGCACCTGACCGCGGACGAAGCCCGGGCCAGGATGGCCGCCCAGGCGGGGCGCGACGAGCGGTTGGCGGCGGCCGACGTCGTGCTGGACAACTCGGGGACCAAGGACGAACTCCGGGATGCGGTGGACCGGCTCTGGAAGTTCCGCCTGGCACCGTTCGCGGAGAACCTGTCCCGGCACCGCCTCGCACCCCGCGCGGGCGGGCCGGTGCTCACGCCCGCCAACTCGGAGTGGCCCGCGCAGGCCGGCCGGCTCATCGGCCGGCTGCGGGCGGCCGTCGGGGAGGACATCCTGGCCCTGGACCATGTCGGTTCCACGGCGGTTCCCGGCCTCGCGGCGAAAGACGTGATCGACCTCCAGCTCGGCGTGGAGGACATGGCCGCCGCGGAGCGGATCGCACCGCTCCTGGCTGACGCGGGCTTCCCCGGCTGGGCCGGCGTCACCTCCGACAACCCCAAGCCCTCACACCCGGACCCGGCGGACTGGCGGAAGCGGCTGCACGGCAACGCCGACCCCGGCCGGGCCGTCAATCTCCACGTCCGCGCAGTGGGGTCCCCGGGCTGGCGGTTTGCGCTCTGCTTCAGGGACTGGCTGCGCGACGACGCGGGCGCCCGGGCCGCGTACCTCGCCGAGAAGCGCCGGGTCGCCAAACTGCACGGCGTGGACAAGTCGACGGCTGGCTACGCCGCCGACAAAGAAAGCTGGTTCACGGACTACGCCGCACCGCGGATGGACGCGTGGGCGCAGCGCACCGGCTGGCAGCCGCCGTCGAACAGGCCCTGACCGGGACGTTGTCCAGGGAACCGGGCCGGGGGCCGGCCCCTGACGAGGGAACCGGGCCGGACCGCAGCGGTTCCGGTACCGCCCAAAGCTGAATCAGGACATCCTGTCGGAGCCCGGCGGTAGATTAGGTACATGAGTCTTGCCCAGCAGATCAACCGTGTCGTGGCGCCCTTCGAGGTCATCAGCGAGTTCAAGCCGGCAGGTGACCAGCCGGCCGCCATCGCGGAGCTGACTGAACGCATCCAGAACGGCGAGAAGGACGTGGTGCTGCTCGGCGCCACCGGAACGGGTAAAAGCGCCACGACGGCGTGGCTGATCGAGCAGGTCCAGCGCCCCACCCTGGTGATGGTGCAGAACAAGACCCTCGCCGCCCAGCTGGCCAACGAGTTCCGGGAGCTGCTGCCGAACAACGCGGTGGAGTACTTCGTTTCCTACTACGACTACTACCAGCCCGAGGCCTACGTGGCGCAGACGGACACCTTCATCGAGAAGGACTCCTCCGTCAACGAGGAAGTGGAACGGCTCCGGCACTCCGCCACCAATGCGCTGCTGACCCGCCGCGACGTGATTGTGGTGGCCACGGTCTCCTGCATCTACGGACTCGGCACCCCGGAAGAATACATCGCCGGCATGGTGACGCTCCGCAAGGGAGCCGAGATGAACCGCGACGACCTGCTCCGGAAATTCGTCTCCATGCAGTACGCCCGCAACGACATGGACTTCCACCGCGGCACCTTCCGGGTCCGCGGCGACACCGTGGAAATCATTCCGATGTACGAGGAGCTCGCCATCCGGATCGAGTTCTTCGGCGACGAGATCGAGAACATCTACACCCTGCACCCCCTGACCGGTGAAGTGCTCCGGGACGAAACCGAAATGTACGTCTTCCCGGCCTCCCACTATGTGGCCGGTCCGGAGCGCATGGGCCGCGCGATCAAGAGGATCGAAGACGAACTGGCCGAACGCCTCGCGGTGCTGGAGAGCCAGAACAAGCTCGTCGAGGCCCAGCGCCTCCGGATGCGCACCACTTACGACCTCGAGATGATGCAGCAGATGGGTTTCTGCAACGGCATCGAGAACTACTCGTCGCACATCGACGGCCGCGCCCGCGGGACCGCGCCGCACTGCCTCATCGACTACTTCCCGGACGACTTCCTGCTGGTCATCGATGAATCCCACGTCACCGTGCCGCAGATCGGCGCCATGTACGAGGGCGACATGTCCCGCAAGCGGAACCTCGTGGACCACGGTTTCAGGCTGCCCTCGGCGATGGACAACCGCCCGCTGAAGTGGGACGAGTTCCAGGACCGTGTGGGCCAGACCGTGTACCTCTCCGCAACGCCGGGCAAGTACGAGCTGGGGAAGGCGGATGGCTTTGTCCAGCAGATCATCCGGCCCACCGGGCTGATCGACCCCGAGGTGATCGTGAAGCCCACGAAGGGCCAGATCGATGACCTGCTCGGTGAGATCCGGGACCGCACCGCGAAGAACGAGCGTGTCCTGGTCACCACCTTGACGAAGCGGATGGCCGAGGACCTCACCGACTATCTGCTGGGCCACGGCGTGAAGGTCGAATACCTGCACTCGGACGTGGACACGCTCCGCCGGGTGGAGCTGCTCCGTGAACTCCGGATGGGCGTCTTCGATGTGCTGGTCGGCATCAACCTGCTCCGTGAGGGCCTGGACCTGCCCGAGGTGTCGCTGGTCAGCATCCTGGATGCGGACAAGGAAGGCTTCCTGCGGTCGTCCACCTCACTGATCCAGACGATCGGCCGTGCCGCCCGCAACGTCTCCGGACAGGTACACATGTACGCGGACCGCATCACGGACTCGATGGCCCACGCGATCGACGAGACCAACCGGCGCCGGGCCATCCAGGTTGCCTACAACACGGAAAAAGGTATCGACCCGCAACCGCTGCGGAAGAAGATTGCCGACATCACGGACCAGATCGCGAAGGAGGACGCCGACACCCGGGAACTCCTTGCGAGTGCGGGCAAGGCCCGCGGCAAGGGCAAGGGCTCGGCGAAGGTTCGGGCGGATGGCCTCGCGGCCGCGCCGGCCGAGGACCTCGTGGGCCTGATCGAGCAGCTCACGGAGCAGATGCATGCCGCCGCCGGGGAGCTGCAGTTTGAACTCGCCGCTCGGCTCCGGGACGAGGTGGGGGAGCTCAAGAAGGAGCTGCGTCAAATGCAGTCTGCGGGGCACGCCTAGGGTAATGTTGGGCGGACGTAGGGGAGTATCCCAAGCGCTACGATCGTCAACACGCACGGCACAGATGCCCTGCCGGGCGTAGCGGGCAGCCAGGCAGTACCAGGTACGTCGTACCGGACCCAGGCGAGTCGGAGAGACTTACACCGCACAGTCACACCCTGCGAAAGGTATCTTCGTGCCCGAACTTCCCGTCTGGTTTGAGATCGGCTCCTTCGTCGTCCTCGGCATCATCCTGGCCATTGACCTGCTGCTGGTCCTCAAACGTCCGCACGAGCCCTCCATGAAGGAGGCCGGCTTGTGGGTGTCGTTCTACATCGCCCTCGCACTGGTCTTTGCCGGCGCCATGTTCGCGTTCACCGGCCCCGAATACGGCGGGCAGTTCCTCGCCGGCTGGGTCACTGAGTACAGCCTCAGCATCGACAACCTGTTCGTCTTCATCATCATCATGGCCCGATTCTCGGTACCGCGTAAGTACCAGCAGGAAGTGCTCATGGTGGGCATCATCATCGCCCTGATCCTCCGCGGCATCTTTATCCTGCTCGGTGCGATCGTGATCGAACAGTTCAGCTGGGTCTTCTACATCTTTGGCGCCTTCCTGCTGTGGACCGCATGGAAGCAAGCCCAGGACGAGGGTGAGGACGAGGAAGACAAGGAAAACCCGCTCATCGCCCGGATCCGCAAGGTCCTGCCGATGTCGGAAAAGTTCGACGGCGGAAAACTCCGCACCGTGGTGGACGGCAAAAAGGTCTTCACTCCGATGCTGATCGTCTTCGTGACCATCGGCCTGACGGACCTGCTGTTCGCGGTGGACTCCATCCCGGCCATCTTCGGCCTGACCCAGAGCGCGTTTATCGTCTTCACCGCCAACATCTTCGCCCTGATGGGCCTGCGGCAGCTGTACTTCCTGCTCGGTGGCCTGATGACACGCCTGATCTACCTGAAGCACGCCCTCTCGGTGATCCTCGCCTTCATCGGCGTGAAGCTGGTCCTGCACGCCATGCACGTCAACGAGCTGCCCTTCATCAACGGCGGCCAGCACATCGAATGGGCCCCCGAGATCCCGACCTTCGTCTCGCTCGGCGTGATCATCGGCACCATCATCATCGCCGTGATCGCCAGCCTCATCAGCTCCAAGGCGACGCAGTCCAAGGTTGACGCCCGGCTCGAAGAGGACTCACGCAAGAGCATGAGCGACGCCGAGTAGCCCGCACGGTTCGGCTAAGCTCGGACCGTGAAAATCTTTGACGCAACGGCAGTGAACGGTACGGCGCTGGATCCCCAACGGGTCCAGCGCCGTACCGTTTGGGTGCTGAGCACCGCGCAGCTCCTCAGCGGAATAGGCAGCGGCGCCAGCCTGTCCGTGGGGTCCCTGCTGGCCGTCCAGCTCTCCGGCTCGAACGCCTGGGCCGGGTCGGTCACCACCACCATGACCCTCGGCGCCGCTGCGGCCGCTCTGCCCCTCGCCGGACTGGCCGGCCGGCGCGGCCGGCGCGCCTCCCTCGTCACGGGCCTGCTCGCCGCCATGGCCGGGGCCCTGCTGGTGATCGTGTCCACGGTGACAGGCAACTTCGCGGTGCTGCTGCTGGCCGCGGCCCTGCTGGGCCTGGGCACAGCCGCCAACCTGCAGGCCCGCTTCGCCGCCGTCGACCTCGCCGATCCGGAACACCGCGGCCGCTCCCTGGCGATCGTGGTGTGGGCCGTGACCCTCGGCGCCGTCGCCGGTCCCAACCTCATCCGGCCCGGCGCCCTCGTCGGGGAGGCCCTCGGCCTGCCGGCGCTGGCCGGACCCTTCGTCTTCTCCACGGCAGGGCTTGCCCTGGCCGCGCTGCTGCTGTTCATCGGCCTGCGGCCCGATCCGCTGCTGCTGGCCTCCCGGCTCCGTGCCGGCGGGCAGGCGACATCCGGGAGCGGCACCGGCGCAGCCGGAAGCGCTGCCGGTGGCACCAGCACTGCCCGACGGCGGCACGGCCTCCGTCACGGCCTGCAGGCCATCAAGGCCTCGCCGCGGGCAGTGCTGGCCCTCCTCGCAGTGATTGCCGCCCACGGCTGCATGGCCGCCGTGATGTCGATGACGCCCCTGCACCTGCAATTGCTGACCGAGGGCCCCCTGGCCGACATGCCGTCCGGCCACGTCCACGCCGCCAGCACCGACGTCCTGGTCCTCATCGGGTTCACCATCTCGCTGCACATCGCCGGGATGTACGCGCTCGCGCCGGTCATGGGCTGGCTGACGGACAAAACAGGCCGGCTCCCGGTCATCCTGCTGGGACACGGACTGATCCTGCTCTCGGTCCTGGTGGCCGGCTTCGGCCAGGCCGAGCCTGCCCTGGTGACGATCGGACTGGTGCTGCTGGGGCTGGGCTGGTCCGCCGCCACGATCGCCGGTTCCACCCTGCTCGCCGAAAGCGTCGGCGCGGACGACCGCGTCCTCGTGCAGGGCGTCTCGGACACCCTCATGGGGGTTGCCGGCGCAGTCGGGGCAGGGTTCTCCGGACTGGTGATGAGCGGCGTCGGCTACCAGGGCCTCAACATCGCCGCAGCCGCCGTCGCCCTGGCCGTCTTCGCGATCGCCCTGCGCGCGGCCACCCTGGACCGCCGGCTGCAAACGGCGGCCTGAAAACTGCAGCCCAGCGCCCGGACCGCAGGCTTGGCCGGGCCCGGACAGGGAGTCCGGGCTTGGACCGAGCCGGGACTCAGGCCCTGACGGAGCGGGTCAGGCCGAGGAGCCGGGCAAAGATGCCCTCGCCGTCGTCCGCGATGCCGTCATGGTGGAAGTCCGCCGACTCCCAGACCTGCAGGCCGCGGACGGCTGCGGCCGTCTCCAGCGAGAGCCCGCGATCCACATAGATGTCTTCGCTGTACACGGCCGCGGCCACCGGCACGGTGTTGTGTGCGAGCCGGGCGGGATCGTACAGCGGCGGCCAGTCGTCCTTTTCGGCGAGCAGCCCGGCAACGTTGCGCAACGGCCGGAGCGCGGGATCCTGTTCGAAATACCAGGGGTAGACCATCTCACCGGTGAGCAGCGGCTCGGGGGCCTCCGGGGAAAACTCCGGGAAGTCCTGCAGGACCCGCCACGCGGCCCAGTCGGTGGACTCACGCTGGCCGTAGATCGACTCGTGCATCAGCGCGTACAGCGGGTTGGCCGACCGTGACACCAGACTCCGGACCTGGTCCAGGAAGGCGTCCGACAGGCGGTCGCCGGCGGGTGTGCCGACGAAGGCATCCTCCAGCAGATGGTGCAGGGCATCCACCCGGGTGTTGCCGCCCAGGAAGGAACCCACCATCTGGAAGCGCTCCACGGTGAGCCGTTCGCCGTCGGGCAGGAATTCCTCCGTGTCGCGAAGGTGCCGTGCGATCCGGGTGACCGCCGTTCGGTCCTCGGGGTAGCGGCCGAAGTATTCGGCGTTGCGCGCCGCCACCCGCTGGAAGGTGGCCTGGTAGACCCGGTCCGCGGGCCCCGTCAGCGGGCCCAGCCCGCCGGTGATCAGGGCTTCGCGGAGACCTTCCGGGGCGAACGAGAGGTAGCTGAGGGCACAGAAGCCGCCGTAGCTCTGGCCGTAGATGGTCCACTGCCCGGATCCCAGTGCCAGCCGGATGGCTTCGGCGTCGGCGACGATCGAATCCGCCCGGAAGTGCGCCAGGTAGCCCGCTTGGTCGGCGTCGTTGCCCCGCAGCGGGAGTGTCTTGCGGTCGATCGCGGAGGACAGGCCGGTGCCGCGCTGGTCCAGCATCAGGATGCGGAAGTCCTTCGCGGCGGCTTTGCTCCAGCCGCCGAGCGCCGGGAGGCGGTTGCCACGTCCGCCGGGGCCGCCCTGCAGGTAGAGCAGCCACGGGAGCTGCGCGGCCTCTTCCTCGCTGTGGTCCGTGGAGACGTATTCGCGGGCAAAGACGGTGATGGTCTCACCGGCCGCCGCGTCCTCGCCGAAGTGGTTGAGCGGGACTTCGAAGTAGTGCTCTGCGGTGCGCATCCCGCGGTATTCGTGCCGCGCCTTAATGGTGTGCGGAACCGGCGGACGCGCAGCCTCCAGCAGGTCCGCCGCGCCGGAGCCGGTCAGCGGCAGGTCAGCCCGGGGCCCGTCCGCTGCAGGTCGGTGAGCAGACTGGTCACGGACAGGCCGGGCAGCGAACAGGCGGTCAGCCACGGACCTGGACCTGGCGGGCACCGAAGGCTTCCAGTGCCTCACCGGTGAGCCGGAACGTGGACCATTCGTCCATCGGGCTGGCACCCAGCTTCTTGTAGAAATTGATGGACGGTTCATTCCAGTCCAGGACGCTCCATTCGACGCGGGCATAGCCGCGCTCGACGGCGGTCGCGGCCAGGTGCTGCAGCAGCGCTTTTCCGTGGCCTTCGCCCCGGGCCTCGGGACGGACGTAAAGGTCCTCGAGGTAGATGCCGTGGACGCCCTCCCAGGTGGAGTAGTTCAGGAACCAGAGGGCGAAGCCGCGGATCTCCCCGGCTTCGTTCTCGGCCATCGCGGCGAACACCCGCGGGTTCTCGCCGAACAGGACCTCGGTCAGCATCTCCGGGGTGTTCCGGACGGCGTCCGGCTCCTTCTCGTAGATGGCCAGGTCATGGATCATCTGCAGGATTGCGGGGACATCGTTCGCCGTCGCCGGCCGGATTACACTCATTGTCCGAGTTTACAAGTTGTTCGGGTCAACACGTGGTGCGGGCGCACACGGTGTCCGGCCGCACAGGCAGTCCGGCGGCTGCCGGATCCCGGACGGCCTAGAGCCGGTTCACGTCCGTCACCTTCACCACCGCGGTGCCGGTCTCGTCCGACGCCGCGAGGTCCACTTCGGCCGAGATGCCCCAGTCGTGGTTGCCGGCCGGGTCCTCGAAGATCTGCCGGACCTTCCATGTCCCGGTGTCCTCGGTGATGATCAGCAGGCCCGGGCCGCGGGCGTCCGGGCCGGTGCCGATGTCGTCGTGCTCGTCGAAATAGTCATCCAGCGCGTCTTCCCAGCGTTCTGCGTCCCAGCCGGACCCGGCGTCGAGCTCGGCCAGGGCAGCGGCGTCCTCGTCCGCGAAGAGCTCCACCCGGCGGAACATCTCATTGCGGACCATCACGCGGAAGGCGCGGACGTTGGAGGTCAGCGACGGCGGCGGGGGCGGGGGAGCGTCGTGCGGCGTTGGAGCCTTGCCGGACGTGAGCTCCTCCCACTCATCCAGCAGGCTGGAGTCGACCTGGCGGACCAGTTCGCCGAGCCACGCGATGAGGTCTTCGAGGTCTTCGCGGAGGGCGTCCTGCGGGACGGTCTGCCGCAGCGCCTTGAATCCGTCGGCAAGGTAGCGCAGCACGATGCCCTCGGAGCGGGCCAGGCCGTAGAACTGGACGAATTCGCCAAAGTTCATGGCGCGCTCGTACATGTCCCGGACCACCGACTTCGGCGCAAGCTCAAAATCGCCGATCCAGGGCGCGGCCCGGCGGTAGACCTCGAAGGACTCACCCAGGAGCTCCGCCAGCGGCTGCGGGTAGGTGACCTCCTCCAGCATGGCCATGCGTTGGTCGTAGTCGATCCCGTCCGCCTTCATCGCGGCGATCGCCTCGCCGCGGGCCTTCTTCTGCTGCGCGGAAAGGATCTGCCGTGGCTTCTCGAGCGTGGATTCGATCACGGACACCACATCGAGGGCGTACGACGGCGACTCCGGATCCAGCAGGTCCAGCGCCGCGAGGGCGAACGGGGACAGCGGCTGGTTCAGGGCAAAGTTGGCCTGCAGATGGACCGTGAGCCGGACGGTGCGGCCGTCGGTGCCCTGCTCCTGCAGCGGGATGCGCTCCACGACACCCGCGGCCAGCAGTTCGCGGTAGATTCCGAGTGCCTTCTTCATCAGCTGCAACTGGGAAGAGCGCGGCTCATGGTTTTCGGTGAGAAGCCGGCGCGCGGCCTTGAACGGATCACCCGGCCGTTCCATCAGGTTCATCAGCATCGCGTGCGTCACGGTGAAGCTTGACGTCAGCGGGTCCGGGGCGGACTCCACCAGGCGCTGGTAGGTCGGTTCTCCCCAGGACACGAAGCCCTCCGGGGGTTTCTTCTTGACCACCTGGCGGAGCTTCTTCTGGTCGTCGCCGAACTTGGCCGTGGCCTTGGCCATCGCCTTGACGTTTTCCGTGACATGCTCCGGGGCCTGCACCACAACGGTGCCCGCGGTGTCGTAGCCGGCCCGCCCGGCGCGGCCGGCGATCTGGTGGAATTCGCGGGAGTTCAGCAGCCGGGTGCGGACGCCGTCGTACTTGCTCAGAGCGGTCAGCAACACGGTGCGGATAGGGACGTTGATGCCCACGCCGAGGGTGTCGGTCCCGCAGATGACCTTGAGCAGCCCGGCCTGGGCGAGCTGTTCCACCAAACGGCGGTATTTAGGCAGCATGCCGGCATGGTGCACGCCGATGCCGTGCCGGACCAGCCGGTTGAGGGTCTTGCCGAACCCGGCGGCGAAACGGAAACCGGCGATCAGCTCGGCGATCTTGTCCTTCTCCTCGCGGGTGCAGACGTTGATGCTCATCAGGTTCTGGGCCCGGTCGATCGCCTCCACCTGGCTGAAGTGCACCACGTAGACAGGAACCTGCTTCGTCGCGAGGAGCTCCTCGAGGGTCTCGTGGACCGGCGTCTGTTCGTAGTAGTAGTGCAGCGGGATGGGTCGTTCCGCCGAACTGACGGTCGTCGTCGGGCGGCCGGTCAGTTCGGTGATTCCGGCTTCGAAGCGGCTGACGTCGCCCAGCGTTGCGGACATCAGCAGGAATTGGGCCTGGGGGAGTTCCAGCAGCGGTACCTGCCACGCCCAGCCGCGCTGCGGGTCGGAGTAGAAATGGAATTCATCCATGATGACGGCGCCGAGCTCGGCGGCGGCGCCTTCGCGGAGGGCGATGTTGGCCAGGATTTCCGCCGTGCAGCAGATGATGGGAGCGTCCTGGTTGACGCCGGAGTCGCCGGTGATCATTCCGACGTTCTCGGCGCCGAAGATCTCGCACAGGGCGAAGAACTTCTCCGAGACGAGGGCCTTGATCGGTGCGGTGTAGTAGCTGCGCTGGCCGCGGGCCATGGCCTGGAAATGCGCGGCAATGGCCACGAGGGATTTCCCGGAGCCGGTGGGGGTCGCCAGAATAACGTTGGCGCCGGCGGCGAGCTCCATGATGGCCTCGTCTTGGGCGGTGTACAGGGCCAGCCCGCGGGTTTCCGTCCACTCGACGAAGCGGGTGTAGAGCTCGTCCGGGTCAAGGCCGGTCCGGCCTGGGACTCGCGCGGCCGGGGCGGGGAGCTGATCAACAAGTTTCATTGCCCCCAGCTTAGTGGCCCGCTTGGTGGCCGGCGCCCGGGCGGCGGGGCCGGAAGCGCCGGGTGCGCCGGGACGACGCGCGCTGTGGTCGCGCGCCTCCATGGCCGCCGTCCCGGCCGGGGTTAGGCTTCGGACGTCGCCCCGTTCGCCACTGACCGGAGGAAAGCCGTGAAATGGGATCCCGCCACGTACGTGCAGTTCGGGGACTACCGGGACAGGCCGTACTTCGACCTGACGGCCCGGGTCCATGCGGACGCTCCCCGGCACGTCGTCGACCTCGGCTGCGGTCCCGGGAACCTGACGGCCACCCTTGCCGAGCGGTGGCCCGCGGCGGAGGTCACCGGCCTGGACTCGTCAGCAGAAATGCTGGCCCAATCAGCGGCCCACGCCGAACGGCTGCCCAACCTCTCCTTCGGGCCGGCGGACATCGCCGGCTGGATGCCCTCGGAAGACACCGACGTCGTCGTCACCAACGCCGCCCTGCAGTGGGTTCCCGGCCACCGGGACATGCTGGCGCGCTGGCTCGCCGCGCTCACGCCCGGAGCCTGGTTCGCGCTGCAGGTGCCCGGCAACTTCAACGCCCCCTCGCACGCCCTGATGCGCGGGCTGGCGGACTCAGCGGAATGGAGGGGCCGGCTGGCCGGTGTGCTCCGCCACGATGACGTTGTGGGCGGACCGGAGGACTACTTGAACATCATGCTCGACGCCGGCTGCGATGCGGACGCGTGGGAGACCACGTACAGCCAGCTGCTCGCCGGCCCGAACCCCGTCCTGGAGTGGGTCCGCGGCACCGGGCTCCGGCCTGTTCTCGCCGCGTTGTCCGCCGAGGATGCCCGCGAGTTCGAGGCCGAATACTCGGAGCGGCTGGCCGGGGCCTACCCGGCCGGGCCGTACGGCACCGTGTTCCCGTTCCGGCGGATTTTCGCCGTGGCCCGCAAACGGGAATGACCCCCGGACCCGGCCCGGTCACGAGGACGGCCGCGGCGTGACAACCGAGCACGGTGTGATCGTGCTTACAATGACCGGGCAGCGTGGGGGCGGCTGCCTAGGCAAAGCTGGATCCGTGCCCTGACCTAGCAATGGAGGTTCGGTGCTTATTGGCCTGTTGGGCCGGCTGCTAGCCGCCCACAAAGGGACGGTGCTGGCCATCGTTCTCCTGCAGCTCGTACAGACCACTGCAACCCTCCTCCTCCCCACCCTGAACGCGGCCATCATCGATGACGGCGTCGTCGGCGGCCAGATCCCGGCGATCCTGCGCCTGGGCTCCTGGATGGCCGCGATCGCACTGGTACAGGTGGCTGCCGCCATCGCCGCCGGCTACCTGGGCGCCGTCGCGGCCATGGAACTGGGCCGTCAACTGCGCGAGGAACTGTTCGCCAAAGTGCAGTCCATGTCATCCCAGGAAGTCGGTGCGTTCGGCGCGGCCAGCCTCGTCACGAGGGCCACCAACGACGTCGCGCAGATCCAGAACCTCGTTGTCCTCATCTTCACGATGCTGGTCGCCGCGCCCGCCATCTTCGTCGGCGGCATTCTGCTGGCCATCCACCAGGACGTCGTCCTGTCCGGCATCGTGATCGCGGTGATTCCGGTCCTTGCGGTGATTATGGTCCTGATCGTTCGCCGCCTCGTACCGCTCTACCGGCAGGGCCAGGACCTCATTGACCGGGTCAGCCGGATGCTGCGGGAGCAGATCATCGGCGCCAACGTCATCCGCGGCTTTGTGCGCCAGGGACACGAAATCCGGCGCTTCGACGTGGTCAACAAGGACCTGACGCAGAACAACCTGCGGTCCGCGCTGCTGGTCGCCGGCATGATGCCGCTGATCATGCTTGTGGTGAATCTGTCCTCCGTCGGTGTCGTCTGGTTCGGCGGGCACCGGATCCAGTCCGGCGAGATGCGGCTCGGCGCACTAACGGCATTCATCGCCTACATCCTGCAGATCCTCATCGCGATCATGATGGCGATGTACGTCTTCATGACGGCCCCGCGCGCGGCGGCCTGCGCCGAGCGGATCCAGGCGGTCCTCGACACGGCGCCCGCGATCACGGACGGCCCGGGCAGCGACGCACCCGAGGGCAACGCCGTGGAGTTCCGGAACGTCTCCTTCGCGTACCCCGGGGCCGAGGCACCGGTCCTCGACGGTGTCAGCTTCACGGCCGCTCCAGGGACCGTGACGGCTGTCATCGGCGCCACGGGGAGCGGCAAAACAACGCTGCTGAATCTGGTGCCCCGGTTCCTGGCCGCCACCGGCGGGCACATCAGCATCGGAGGATGCGATGTTCGGAGCCTGACCCTGGACGCCTTGCGGAGCATGATCGCCGTCGTACCCCAGCACTCGTATCTGTTCTCCGGGACGGTAGCCGAGAACCTGCGGATGGCCGCCCCGGCGGCGACCGACGACGATCTCTGGCGCGTGCTGGGCAGCGCGCAGGCAGAGGAGTTTGTCCGGAAGCTGCCGCAGGGGCTGGAAGCGCCGGTGAGCCAGGGCGGCACGAATTTCTCCGGCGGCCAGCGGCAGCGGCTGTGCATCGCCCGCGCGCTGCTCCGTGAGGCTCCGGTGTACTTGTTCGACGACAGCTTCTCGGCACTGGACTACGGCACCGACCACCGGCTCCGCGAGGCGATCGGGCCGCTGCTCCGCACGGCCACTGTCCTGATCGTCGCCGAACGGGTCGCCACGATCGTGGACGCCGGGCTGATCCTGGTTCTTGAGGACGGCCGGCTGGTGGCGCAGGGGACACACCAGCAGCTGATGGACACGTCACCGAGCTACCGGGAGATCGCTGCCTCCCAGCTGGTGCTGGAGGAGACCCTGTGACCCCGGAACAGGCGCTCGACGCCGGCGCGGACGCTCCCGCACGCGACGCCAGGGACCAGCCCCTGGTGGACACACCGTCCGGCGGGCGCACCGAGGCCCTCCCGGTGGTGCCCCAGGAGGAGGCACCGACGGGCGGCCGGTTCCGCTGGCGGACCGCCGGCCGGCTGCTCGGTCTGCTGCGGCCGTCGGCGTGGCGGATGGCCGGCGTCATCGCCGCAACGTGCGCGTTTGTGGTGCTCAACGTGGCGGCACCGAAACTCCTGGGCGACGCCACCGACGTCGTGGTTGCCGGAGTGGTCGGGGGTTCCTTCAACGAGGAGGAACTCGCCGCGCTGCTGGCGGGCGTGTCCGTCATATATCTTGGGGCCTCCTTTTTCAGCTGGATCCAGGGCGCACTGACCGCCGTCGCCGTGCAGCGGCTGAGCTACGGGCTGCGGGCCTCCGTGGAGGAGAAGCTGCATGTCCTCCCGTCCGGCCATTTTGACGAACAACACCGCGGGGACGTGCTGAGCCGCGCCACCAACGACGTCGACAACATCGCCCAGGCCCTCAACCAGCTGCTCAACCAGCTGATCATGTCGCTGCTGATGCTGTCCGCGGCGCTGGCCATGATGCTGTGGCTGTCGCCGGTCCTGGCCCTGATCGCGCTGGTCTCCGTCCCGGTGTCCACGCTCATCACCGTCCTTGTGGCCAGGAAATCCCAGGCCCACTTCACCGAGCAGTGGGGGAGCACGGGCGAGCTGCACGCACAGCTGGAGGAGTTCTTCACCGGCCACGAGGTCCTCAAGGCCTTCGGGCGGCAGGAGACGGCCGCGTCCCGGTTCAAGGACGGCAACGACAAACTGTGCCGTGCCAGCGCCCGCGCGCAGTACGTGTCCGGCGTGGTGCAGCCCCTCATGGTCTTCGTGTCCAACCTCAACTACGTCGCCGTCGCCGTCGTCGGGGCGCTCCAGGTCCTGGCCGGCGCCATGACCATCGGCGGCCTCCAGGCCTTCATCCAGTTCAGCCGGCTCTTCAGCCAGCCAATGGGCCAGATCGGCGGCATGCTGACCCTCATGCAGTCGTGCCTCGCCTCGGCCGGGCGGGTCTTCGAACTCCTGGACGCCCCGGAAATCCCGGGGGAGCCCGCAATGGGCCCCGAAGCCGCTCCAGGCACCCGTCCCGGCCCCGGCAGCGCCGCCGCGCCGGCCGGCACCGCCGGCCGGGTCGCCTTTGAACACGTCACCTTCGGCTACAGCCCGGCTGCCCCGGCGGTCCGGGACCTGTCCTTCACCGTGGAACCCGGGCAGACCGTGGCGGTGGTAGGCCACACCGGCGCCGGCAAAACCACCGTCGTGAACCTGCTGATGCGGTTCTACGAACTCGACTCCGGACGGATCAGGGTCGACGGCACGGACATCACGGATCTGCCGCGGGATACCCTGCGGGCCAAGTTCGGCACCGTGATGCAGGACGCCTGGCTGTTCAGCGGCAGCATCCGGGACAACATCGAGTACGGCTGCCCCGGCGCAGGCGACGCCGAGATCGTAGCCGCTGCGCGCGCCAGCCACGTGGACCAGTTCGTCCGTGCCCTGCCCGGTGGCTACGCCACGATGCTCGGCAACGACGGCGACTCGCTGAGCCGCGGCCAGCGCCAGCTGATCTCCATCGCCAGGGCGCAACTGGCCGGGCGCAGCATCCTGGTCCTCGATGAGGCCACAAGCTCCGTTGACAGCCGCACCGAAGTGCAGATCCGGCAGGCGATGCAGCGGCTCAGGCAGGGTCGCACGAGCTTCGTCATTGCCCATCGTTTGTCCACCGTCCGGGACGCTGATCTAATTCTGGTCATGGACCAAGGACGGATTGTTGAGCAGGGGACCCATCAGCAGCTGATGGCAAAGGGCGGGCACTACCTTAAACTGTACGAGGCGCAGTTCGCCCGCCGCGAACAGCCCCAACGTGACCAGGAGCCCGGACAGTGAGCCCCACCGAAACACCAGCAACATCGGCAACACCGTTTCCCGGCTCTTGGCGGCCGAATCCCGGCAGCACCGTGCCCCTGTTTGAGCAGCTCCGGCTCAACATCATCGAACGCGCCGACAACGGGACCCTGGCCCCCGGGACCAAGCTCCCCGCCGTCCGGAACCTCGCCGGCGAGCTGGGCGTCGCGCCCCACACCGTGGCGCGCGCCTACAAGGAACTGGAGGCCGCCGGCGTCGTGCTGACCCGGGGCCGGAACGGGACGGTGGTGTGCGCCCGGGACGAGGCCTGGAGCTCACTTTCCGCTGCCGCCGCCGATTTCGCCGCCGCGGCCAAGGCCCAGGGTGCCAGCTTCGCCGAGGCCGTGCAGCTGCTCGCCGCGGCGTACGACCGCGAGTAGCCCCCGCTAACATATCGGCCTGCGTTCTCCGGCGCGGGACACAGCCGGGAATGGATATTCGAAGAAGTTTTCGATTAGCATTGGTAGCGTGCCTAAAGCCGTAGCTGAAGATCCAGCCGTTGATGCCCCCGCCGTTCATGCCCCGGCCACCGTTGATGCCCCCGCGAAACCGGCGTCCGCAAAACCGGGCCGCGGAGCCGAATCCCGCCCGGCGGTGACACGCCCGGACATGTCCCGGCTTGTGGTCAAGGGCGCGCGCGAACACAACCTGCGCAACGTGGATCTGGACCTGCCGCGCGACTCCATGATCGTCTTCACCGGCCTCTCCGGCTCGGGCAAGTCATCACTCGCGTTCGACACCATCTTCGCCGAGGGCCAGCGCCGCTACGTCGAGTCGCTCTCCGCCTACGCCCGGCAGTTCCTGGGCCAGGTGGACAAGCCCGACGTCGACTTCATCGAGGGCCTCTCGCCCGCGGTGTCCATCGACCAGAAATCCACCAGCAAGAACCCGCGCTCCACCGTGGGCACCATCACGGAAATCTACGACTACATGCGCCTCCTGTGGGCCCGTGTCGGCCGCCCGCACTGCCCCGTGTGCGGCGAGCCCGTCACCAAGCAGACACCGCAGCAGATCGTGGACCAACTGCTGGAACTGCCGGAGGGAACCCGCTTCCAGGTGCTTGCCCCGGTGGTCCGCGGCCGCAAGGGCGAATTCGTTGAACTTTTCAAGGAACTCACCGCCAAGGGCTATTCGCGGGCCCGGGTCGATGACAAGCTGATCCAGCTGAGCGATCCCCCCAAGCTCGGTAAGCAGTTCAAGCACACCATTGAAGTGGTGGTGGACCGCCTGGTGGTCAAGGAAGGCATCAGCCAGCGCCTCACCGACTCGGTGGAAACCGCCTTGGGCCTGGCCGAAGGGCGGATCCTCGCCGAGTTCGTCGACCTCGACGCCGACGATCCCGAACGGATCAGGGCTTTCTCCGAGCACCTTGCCTGCCCCAACGAGCACCCGCTCGCGATCGACGAGATCGAACCCCGGTCCTTTTCCTTCAACAACCCCTTCGGCGCCTGCTCCGCCTGCAGCGGCATCGGCACCAAGCTGGAGGTTGATGAGGAACTCATCATCCCCAACGGGGAACTGTCCCTCGCGGAGGGGGCCATCGCACCGTGGTCCCTCGGCACCGCCACCACCGAGTACTGGAACCGGTTGCTTGGCGGGCTCGCCAAGGAACTCGGCTTCTCGATGACCACCCCGTGGGACAAGCTCTCCGAGGACATCCGCCAGACCGTGCTGCACGGCAAGGACCACAAAGTGGTGGTGCAGTACCGCAACCGCTTCGGCCGGGAACGCAAATACAGCACCGGCTTCGAGGGCGTCATCCAGTACGTCCACCGCAAACACCTTGAAACGGATTCGGACTCTGCCCGCGACCGCTACGAGGAATACATGCGGCAGATCCCGTGCCCGGCCTGCAACGGCGCGCGCCTGAACCCGGCGTCGCTCTCGGTGCTGATCAACGGCAAGTCCATCGCCGCCGTCGCCGCCCTGCCGATGCGCGAATGCGCCCACTTCCTGGACAACCTCGTCCTCACCGGCCGTGAAGCCCAGATCGCGAACCAGGTCCTCAAGGAGATCCAGGCCCGCCTGACCTTCCTGCTCGACGTCGGCCTGGAGTACCTGAACCTGGAACGCCCGTCCGGCACGCTGTCCGGCGGCGAAGCGCAGCGCATCCGGCTGGCCACCCAGATCGGCTCCGGCCTCGTTGGCGTGCTGTACGTCCTGGACGAACCGTCCATCGGGCTCCACCAGCGGGACAACCGACGCCTGATCGAGACGCTCACCCGGCTCCGGGACCTCGGTAACACCCTGATCGTGGTCGAACACGACGAGGACACCATCCAGGAAGCCGACTGGGTGGTGGACATCGGACCGGGAGCCGGCGAACACGGCGGCATGGTGGTGCACTCGGGTTCCTACAAAGAGCTGCTGGAGAACACCGAGTCCCTCACGGGCGACTATCTCTCCGGCCGGAAACAGATCGAGATCCCCAAGAAGCGCCGCAAGTACGACAAGAAGCGCGAGCTCAAGGTCGTGGGCGCCAAGGAGAACAACCTCCTGAACGTGGATGCTACCTTCCCGCTGGGGCTGTTCACCGCGGTGACCGGCGTCAGCGGCTCCGGCAAGTCCACCCTGGTCAATGAGATCCTCTACAAGGTCCTCGCCAACAAGCTCAACGGCGCCAAGCAGGTGGCGGGGCGGCACAAGTCGATCAAGGGCCTCGAGCACCTCGACAAGGTGGTCCACGTCGACCAGAGCCCGATCGGCCGGACCCCGCGGTCCAACCCGGCGACCTACACGGGTGTCTTTGACAACATCCGCAAGCTCTTCGCCGAAACGACCGAGGCAAAGGTTCGCGGCTACCTGCCGGGGCGGTTCTCCTTCAACGTCAAGGGCGGCCGCTGCGAGGCGTGCTCCGGCGACGGCACACTGAAGATCGAAATGAACTTCCTGCCGGACGTCTACGTGCCCTGCGAGGTGTGCCACGGCGCCCGGTACAACCGCGAAACGCTGGAAGTCCACTACAAGGGCAAGACGATCGCCGATGTCCTGAACATGCCCATCGAGGAAGGCGCGGAGTTCTTCGCGGCCTTCTCACCGATCGCCCGGCACCTCCGGACCCTCGTCGACGTCGGCCTCGGTTACGTCCGGCTGGGCCAGCCCGCCACGACGCTCTCCGGCGGCGAGGCGCAGCGCGTCAAGCTCGCCGCGGAGCTGCAGAAGCGTTCCAACGGCCGTAGCGTCTACGTGCTGGACGAGCCCACCACGGGCCTGCACTTCGAGGACATCCGGAAGCTGCTCCTGGTCCTCCAGGGCCTCGTGGAAAAGGGCAACACGGTCATCACCATCGAGCACAACCTCGATGTCATCAAGAGTGCGGACTGGATCGTCGATCTGGGTCCCGACGGCGGCTCCGGCGGCGGTCGCATTGTCGCTTCGGGCACGCCCGAACAGGTCGCAAAGTCGACAGAAAGCCACACGGCAGCGTTCCTGGCCGACATCCTGGGCTGAAAGGTGCGGGCCCGGTGCACCGCGGAGCCTGCCGCGGATGCACCGGCCTGCCGGGCGGCGACATATTCCCGCTGCGGCATGCGAGTTTCTGGCATCCGTTCAGTCGTGAGAAACTAGGCCGGTGACCCAAACAACAGTGCCCGTGATCTTCGACCTGGACGGCACTCTTGTCGATCCGGCCGGTGGAATAACCGACGGAATCGCAGCGGCCCTCACGGAGCTCGGACTCGGCGTTCCCGGCAAGTCCCGGATGGACGCCATGATCGGACCGAAGCTCAGCCATTCCCTCACGGACATCGCCGGGGTCCCGGCCGATCAGCTCGACGACGCCATCCGGATCTACCGCGCGCACTACCTCGCGACCGGCATTGCCCAGAGCCGGCTCTATCCGGGGATCCGCGCCCTGCTGGAAGCCTTCGTCGACGCCGGACGGCCGATTGCCGTGGCCACCCAGAAGCCCGAAGGCATCGCCCGGACTGTCCTGGAGCACCACGGCATTGCCTCCATGTTCCATACGATCCGCGGCTCGGCCGCGGACGAGGCAGCAGCGGCCGGAGCGCCTTCGGGGAAGGCCGGGATCGTGGCCGCTGCCCTGGCGGACCTTTCGACGCACCACGGCCTGGACACGCAGCATGCCGTTATGGTGGGGGACCGCGCACAGGACGTGGCCGGAGCAGCTGCCAACGGCCTCGACTGCATCGGCGTAGGCTGGGGTTTTGCTCCAGACGGGGAACTGGACGCGGCGGGCGCCGTGGAGATCGTGCACAGCAGCCTGGCCCTGCACGAGACCATTGCGCGGCGGGACGCCGTCCACAGCAACGCAGTGAATTCCGTGGCCGCGAATCCCGGCGCTGTGAGTCCCAAGACAGCGAATCCGAACCTTACGACCGAAGCCGAAGACGAGGTGCACACCGATGGCAATGTTTGATGCAATCCGCTGGACCACGCGGGGCCTTGTGTCCTCGACCTGCCGGCCCACGGTCATCGGACTGGAGAACGTGCCCAAGGAGGGCCCGTTCATTGTGGCACCCAACCACCTGTCCTTCCTCGACAGTGTGATCGTGCAGGCGCTGATGCCGCGCCCCGTGGCCTTCTTCGCCAAGGCGGAGTATTTCACCACCGGCGGCGTCAAGGGCAAGGTGATGAAGTCCTTCTTCGAAGCGGTCGGATCCATCCCGGTGGAACGCGGCGAGCAGGCCGCCAGCGTTCAGGCGCTCAAGACCCTGCTGGAAATCCTCGACTCCGGCAAAGGCGTGGGCATCTACCCGGAAGGCACCCGCTCGCGGGACGGCATCCTCTACCGCGGCCGCACCGGCGTGGGCTGGCTGGCCCTGACCACGGGCGCGCCCGTGATCCCAGTGGGGCTGATCGGCACCGAAAACCTGCAGCCCGCGGACAGCAAATCGGTCAAGCCGCAGCACTTCACCATGAAGGTCGGAGAGCCGCTCTACTTTGACAAGACCGGGCCGGACCATTCCCTCCCCGCGCGCCGCCAGGCCACGGACCGGATCATGGACGCCATCGCCGGGCTCAGCGGCCAGGAACGCTCCACAAGCTACAACCAGAGCAAAGCCACCGACTAGCGTCACCTCCCGACACGGCCCAGGCACCGGCAGCAGCACTGCCCTGGACACACTGCCCGGAACGCAGTGCCCGGAAAACACGGCCCGGGGCTTAACTGTCCGGGGCATGGCTGCACGCTCAGTAGACTTGGTGTGTGGCAGATCCAGCGAGCTACCGGCCCCAGACCGGTGAAATTCCGACCAATCCGGGCGTGTACCGCTTCCGGGACCCGCACGGGCGGGTCATCTACGTCGGCAAGGCCAAGAACCTCCGTTCGCGGCTGAACTCGTACTTCGCCAACCCGGCGGGGCTGCTTCCCAAAACCTATGCAATGGTCCACACGGCCAGCAGCGTCGAGTGGACCGTCGTCGGCAGCGAGCTCGAGTCGCTGCAGCTTGAATACACCTGGATCAAGGAATTCAAGCCCCGTTTCAATGTGATGTTCCGGGATGACAAGAGCTACCCCTACCTCGCCGTCTCCATGGGGGAGAAGTACCCCCGGGTCCAGGTCCTGCGCGGGGATCGCCGCAAGGGCACCCGCTATTTCGGCCCCTACACCGCCGGGGCCATCCGGGACACCATGGACACCCTGCTGCGCGTCTTCCCGGTCCGCAGCTGCAGCGCCGGTGTCCTGAAACGGGCCGAAGCCAGCGGCAGGCCCTGCCTGCTCGGCTACATCGACAAGTGCGCCGCGCCGTGCGTCGGGCGCATCTCCGCCGAGGACCACCGCGCACTGGCCGAGGATTTCTGCACGTTCATGGGCGGTGAGGCCAAGCCGTTCGTCACCCGGCTGGAAAAGGACATGGCCGCCGCCGTGGCGGAATTGGACTACGAGCGGGCCGCGCGGATCCGTGACGACATCGTCGCGCTCAAGAAAGTCTTCGAACGCAACGCCGTCGTCCTGGCCGAGGGCACGGACGCCGACGTCTTCGCCCTGCACGAGGACGAACTCGAAGCCGCCGTGCAGGTCTTCCACGTCCGGGGCGGCCGGATCCGCGGCCAGCGCGGCTGGGTGGTCGAAAAGGTCGAGGACACCACCACCCCGGATCTCGTTGAACACCTGCTCCAGCAGGTCTATGGCGAGGAAGCAGGCCTCGAAGGCAGGCTGCCGCGGGAGGTTCTTGTCCCGGTGGAGCCCAGCAACGCCGGGGAACTGGGGCTCTGGCTCAGCGGGCTGCGCGGAGCCCGCGTGGACATCCGGGTGCCCCGCCGCGGCGACAAGGCCGCACTCCTGTCCACCGTCCGGGACAACGCCGAGCACGCCCTTAAGCTGCACAAATCCCGGCGCGCCGGCGATCTGACCATGAGGTCCCAGGCGCTCCAGGAACTGCAGGAGGCCTTGGAACTGCCGGTCGCGCTGCTGCGGATCGAATGCTTCGACATCTCGCACGTCCAGGGCACCAACGTGGTCGGTTCCATGGTGGTGGTCGAGGACGGCCTGCCGAAGAAGTCCGACTACCGGAAGTTCTCTGTCACGGGCGCCGCCGCCAACGACGACACCGCAGCCATGCACGACGTGCTGACCCGGCGCTTCCGGAACTACCTGCAGGAGCAGTCGGTCCAGGCCGACGCCGCCCGGCAGCCCGGCCACCAGGCCATGCTCAACGCCGCCGCGGACGCTGCCGTCGCCGGCACTCCTGCCACCACCACTGTGGCCGACACCACCACCCCGGCGCCGCGGACCAAGTTCGCTTACCCGCCCAACCTCGTGGTGGTCGACGGCGGCAAGCCCCAGGTCAACGCCGCCGCCCGCGCGCTGGCCGAACTGGGCATCGAGGATGTCTACGTCGTCGGGCTCGCCAAACGCCTCGAGGAGGTCTGGCTGCCGGACAGCGACTTCCCGGTGATCCTGCCGCGGGCCTCGGCCGGGCTGTACCTGTTGCAGCGCATCCGCGACGAGGCCCACCGCTTCGCGATCTCCTTCCACCGGCAGAAACGCGGCAAGGCGATGACGGTCTCCGCGCTGGACGGAGTTCCCGGCCTCGGGGAATCCAAGCGCAAAGCCCTGCTGGCCCGGTTCGGCTCGGTCAAAAGCATCAAAACGGCCAGTGTGGAGGAACTCACCGGCGCCAAGGGCATCGGGCCGTCCCTGGCCGCGGCGATTGTCCGGCACTTCACCGACGACGACGGCGACGCCGCCACCGTCCCCGCCATCAACATGACCACCGGCGAAATCCTCGAGACTTAGCTAGCACCGGCAAACTTAGCTAGGGTAAGGACTTGGGTAAACGGCATCCGCGGCAGGCATTCGCACCGCAACCGCCGCCCGGCGGGATCACCGCACAACAGCACAGCAGAACGGGGCTTCACTGATGGCAGAGTCGACGGCAGGATCCGGGACGGACACGGACGGTATGACACCGGTCAAACCCGTCGAGGCCGAACTGCTCGTAGTGACGGGCATGTCGGGAGCCGGCCGGAGCACTGCAGCGGACGCCTTGGAAGACCACGGCTGGTACGTCGTGGAAAACCTCCCCCCGCAGATGCTCGGCACGCTTGCGGAAATCGTGTCCCACGCGCCGGGTTCCATGTCCAAACTCGCCGTCGTGATGGACGTCCGCAGCAAGGAACTCTTCGCTGACATCCGCGCCGCCCTCCGCAATCTTGAAGCAAGCGGCGTCGGCTTCCGCGTATTGTTCCTTGACGCGGACGACGGCGTCCTGGTCCGGCGTTTCGAGCAGGGCCGGCGCCCCCACCCGCTGCAGGGCGGCGGCAGGATCCTCGACGGCATCGCCGCCGAACGCGAACTGCTCCACGAACTGCGCACCTCCGCCGACATCGTGCTGGACACGTCCTCGCTGAACGTCCACGGACTCGCCACCGCGATCACCGAACTGTTCAGCGAGACCGGTCCCGTGGCCCTCCGCCTCAACGTCATGAGCTTCGGCTTCAAGTACGGGCTGCCCGTGGACGCCAACTTCGTCGCCGACGCCCGCTTCATCCCCAACCCGCACTGGGTTCCGGCCCTCCGCCCGCACACCGGGCTGGACCAGGACGTCAGCGACTATGTACTGGAGGCCGAGGGCGTCAGCAACTTCGTGGAACGCTACGTGCTGGCACTCGAACCGGTCCTGGAAGGCTACCGCCGGGAGAACAAGCACTACGCCACCATCGCCGTCGGCTGCACCGGCGGCAAGCACCGCTCCGTCGCCGTCGCCGTCGAACTGTCCCGCCGGCTGGCGCAGTACCCGCGCGTCACCGTGACCACCACCCACCGGGACCTGGGCCGCGAATAATGGCGCTGCTCACCGGTCCGCTGCCGCTCGTTCCGCCGGCCAGTGCGGTCCTGGCCAGCCAGCAGGACAAAGGTCCGTCCGTCGTCGCGCTCGGCGGCGGGCACGGACTCTCCGCCTCCCTGTCGGCGCTGCGCCTGCTCACCACCGAGCTGACCGCCGTCGTCACAGTCGCGGACGACGGCGGCTCCTCGGGACGGCTGCGCGAGGAGTACGGCGTCCTGCCGCCCGGCGACCTCCGGATGGCGCTCTCCGCGCTGTGCGATGACACGGACTGGGGCCGCACCTGGCGTGATGTTATGCAGCACCGCTTCACACCCGGCAAGGGCCGCGGCGGTTCCCTCGATGAACACGCTATGGGCAACCTGCTGATCGTGACGCTCTGGGAGCTCCTGGGCGACACCGTCGCCGGCCTGAAATGGGCCGGTGCGCTGCTCGGTGCCCGCGGTGAGGTCCTGCCGATGTCCAGTGTCCCCCTGACCATCGAGGGCCAGGTCCGCGTCACTGCCCCCGACGGCAGTTCGGCGCTGCAGACTATCGCCGGCCAGGCGAAATGCGCTGTTGCCGGCACGCTCGAGAGCGTCCGTCTGCTGCCCGAGGACGCGCCGGCCTGCATCGAGGCGCTCACCGCCATCGAACTGGCGGACTGGGTCATCCTGGGACCCGGGTCCTGGTACACGTCCGTGCTCCCGCACCTGCTGCTGCCGGAAATGCGCCAAGCGCTCTGCAACACGGCCGCCCGCCGCTGCCTCACTATGAACCTCGCCACGGACACCAAGGAGACCCTTGGAATGTCGGCCGCGGACCATCTGCGGGTGCTCAGGGACTATGCGCCGGACTTCACGATCGACGTGGTCCTGGCCGATCCGGCGTCCGTGACCGACCTCGCCGACTTCGAGCAGGCGGCCGGGATGCTCGGTGCCGAGGTGGTGTTGGGTAAAGTGGGGGCGTCGAGCCGCCGGCCGATCCACGACCCGCTGCGTCTGGCAACGGCGTACCACGACATTTTCGGGAACAGGTAGGAAAGGTGCCATGGCACTGACAGCATCAGTCAAGGAAGAACTTTCCCGGCTGGACATCAAGAAGTCCTCGGTCCGCAAGGCTGAAGTGTCCGCCATGCTTCGCTTCGCCGGGGGACTGCACATCATCTCCGGTCGGATCGTGATCGAGGCCGAGGTGGACCTCGCCTCGACCGCGCGGCGGCTGCGCGCCGCCATCGCCGAGGTCTACGGGCACCAGAGTGAAATCATCGTCGTGTCCGGCGGCGGCCTGCGCCGCGGCAGCCGCTACGTGGTCCGGGTGGTGCGCGACGGCGAGGCCCTCGCCCGCCAGACCGGCCTGCTGGACGCCCGGGGACGCCCGGTCCGTGGCCTGCCCTCGGTGGTGGTGAACGGTTCCGCCGCCGACGCCGAGGCCGTCTGGCGCGGCGCCTTCCTGGCCCACGGTTCCCTCACCGAGCCCGGCCGGTCCTCCGCCATGGAGGTCACGTGCCCGGGCCCCGAGTCGGCCCTGGCCCTCGTCGGGGCGGCCCGCCGCCTCGGAATCCAGGCCAAGGCCCGCGAGGTCAGGGGAGTGGACCGTGTTGTCATCCGTGACGGGGACACGATCGCCGCCCTGCTGACCCGGATGGGCGCCCACGACGCGCTCATGGTGTGGGAAGAGCGGCGGATGCGCAAGGAAGTCCGCGCCACCGCGAACCGGCTGGCCAACTTCGACGACGCCAACCTTCGGCGTTCTGCGCAGGCCGCCGTCGCTGCCGGCGCGCGCGTAGACCGTGCCCTGGAGATCCTCGGCGATGACGTCCCGGACCACCTGAAGTACGCCGGCGAACTCCGCGTGGCGCACAAACAGGCGAGCCTGGACGAGCTTGGCCGCCTCGCGGACCCGATCATGACAAAGGACGCCATCGCGGGGCGGATCCGCCGCCTGCTGGCAATGGCGGACAAACGCGCCCAGGACCTCGGCATCCCCGGCACGGAGGCCAATGTGACGCCGGAAATGCTGGACGAGTAGCCTCACACTGGAAACATCTGCAGAATCAGATCGGGCCGGCGGGAATACCTCGGGGGGACTGGAGGCTATTCCCACTGGATTCCGATCCAGAGACTTCCGGGTGCCACAACATCCGGATGCACAATCCGAGAGTTACCAAAACGGACAACCAGTCCACGACATTGGAGGATTTTGTGACCGAGTACGTACTGCCCGATCTCAGCTATGACTACGCCGCACTGGAACCGCACATTTCCGCGCGGATCATGGAGCTGCACCACAGCAAGCACCACGCCGCGTACGTCGCAGGCGCCAACAACGCACTGGCGCAGCTGGCCGAAGCCCGCGACAAGGGCGATTTCGCCAACATCAACCGCCTCTCCAAGGATCTGGCGTTCCACACCGGCGGCCACGTCAACCACTCGGTGTTCTGGAACAACCTCTCCCCGGACGGCGGCGACAAGCCCGAAGGCGAACTGGCAGCAGCCATCGACGACGCGTTCGGCTCCTTCGACGCGTTCCGCGCGCACTTCAGCGCAGCGGCCCTCGCCCTGCAGGGATCCGGCTGGGCGTTCCTGGCCTACGAGCCCATCGGCGGCAACCTCGTGATCGAGCAGCTCTACGATCAGCAGGGCAACGTCGCGGTGGGCACCACCCCGCTGCTGATGCTGGACATGTGGGAGCACGCCTTCTACCTGGACTACGTCAACGTCAAGGCCGACTACGTCAAGGCTTTCTGGAACATCGTCAACTGGGCCGACGTCGCCAAGCGCTTTGACGCCGCCCGCAAGAACGCCACCGGCCTCATCACGCTCTAAAACGCCGTGGGCGGCGGCTCCCAGAGTGTGCCGCCGGAAACCGGAACGTAACAAAGCTCACATTTGCCGCCCTGAGGCTCGAATAGTGGACGGTCTGCCCCCGCACTTGCGGGGGCAGACCAAGTTAAACGTAAGATAGGTCACGGAAGGCGGTTAGCCTTCAGCAATGTGGCTGGTCGCCCTCCGATCTGTTAATCATCTCTGCCCAATGGCGTGCGGGATCTGTTAGTTGGCTTGAGCGCCTTCTCAACTAGTCGTGCTTGCAAAGCACCAAGGAGACTGAAAACGTGACCACCCGTATTGGTATCAACGGCTTCGGCCGTATTGGCCGCAACTACTTCCGCGCCGCACTTGCCCAGGGGGCAGACCTTGAGATCGTGGCCGTCAACGACCTCACCAGCCCGGAAGCACTGGCCCACCTCTTCAAGTACGACTCCGTGGGCGGGCGCCTGCAGGAGACGATCGAGGTCAAGGACGGCAACATCGTCGTCGACGGAAAGACCGTCAAGGTCCTCGCCGAGCGCGATCCGGCCAAGCTGCCCTGGGGCGAGCTCGGCGTTGACATTGTCATCGAATCCACCGGTTTCTTCACGAAGGCCGCCGACGCGCAGAAGCACATCGATGCCGGCGCCAAAAAGGTCCTGATCTCCGCCCCCGCCTCTGATGAGGACATCACGATCGTGATGGGCGTCAACGACGGGCTATACGACCCCGCCGCGCACCACATCATCTCCAACGCCTCCTGCACCACCAACTGCCTCGGCCCGCTGGCCAAGGTGGTCAACGACGCCTTCGGCATCGAGCGCGGCCTGATGACCACCATCCACGCGTACACGGCCGACCAGAACCTGCAGGACGGCCCACACAAGGACCTCCGCCGCGCCCGTGCCGCCGCCATCAACATGGTCCCCACCTCCACCGGTGCGGCCAAGGCAATCGGCCTGGTCCTGCCGGAACTGAAGGGCAAGCTGGACGGCTACGCCATCCGCGTTCCCGTCCCCACCGGTTCCGCAACGGACCTGACCGTTACCGTCTCCCGTGAAACCACCGTCGAGGAAGTCAACGCCGCCCTCAAGGCAGCCTCCGAGTCCGCCGAGCTCAAGGGCCTGCTGACTTACACCGACGAGCCGATCGTCTCCTCGGACATCGTCGGTGACCCGGCCTCGTCCATCTTCGACTCGGGCCTGACCAAGGTGATCGGCAACCAGGTCAAGGTTGTTTCCTGGTATGACAACGAATGGGGCTACTCCAACCGCCTCGTGGACCTCACGGAGCTCGTCGCAGCCAAGCTGGGCTAGGGTAAGACTCATGACATTCCACACCCTCAACGAACTGATCGCTGATGGTGTCCGCGGGCGGTACGTTCTGGTCAGAAGTGACCTGAACGTGCCGCTCGACGGCTCTACAGTGACTGACGACGGCCGCATCAAGGCCTCCCTGCCAGTGCTGGCGAAGCTCACGGACGCCGGTGCCCGCGTGCTGGTCACAGCACACCTTGGCCGCCCGAAGGGCGCCCCTGAAGACAAGTACTCGCTCAAGCCCGCCGCGTCGCGGCTGGCGGAGCTTGCCTCGTTCAAGGTCTCCCTCGCCGAAGACACGGTCGGCGAGTCCGCCAAGGAACTGGCCGCCGCGCTGCAGGACGGTGAAGTCCTCATCCTCGAAAACGTCCGCTTCGACGCCCGGGAAACATCCAAGGACGACGCCCAGCGCGGCGCGTTCGCGGATGAGCTGGTTTCCCTGACCGGCAGCAACGGCGCCTTCGTGGATGACGCCTTCGGCGCCGTGCACCGCAAGCATGCCAGCGTGTACGACGTCGCCACGCGGCTGCCGTCCTATCAGGGCGATCTGGTGCGCACCGAGGTCGAGGTGCTGCGGAAGCTCACCACCGACACGCAGCGCCCCTACGTTGTGGTGCTGGGCGGTTCCAAGGTCTCCGACAAGCTCGCGGTGATCGACAACCTCATCGGCAAGGCAGACACCATCCTGGTGGGCGGCGGCATGCTGTTCACCTTCCTCGCAGCCGCCGGCCACAAGGTGGCGGGCAGCCTGCTGGAAGAGGACCAGATCCCCGTTGTCCAGGACTACCTCAAGCGCGCCGCGGACGCCGGGACTGAATTCGTGGTTCCCACCGACGTCGTCGTGGCCAGCAAGTTCGCCGCCGACGCCGACCACGAAACGGTGCGTGCCGACGCGATCGAAGGCAGCAGCTTCGGAAGCCAGGGCATCGGCCTGGACATCGGTCCGGAGTCGGCCGCTGCCTTCGCGGACCGGATCAAGGGCGCCAAGACGGTGTTCTGGAACGGCCCCATGGGCGTCTTTGAGTTCGCGGCGTTCGCCGCCGGCACCCGGGCCATCGCGCAGGCGCTCACCGAAACAGCGGCTTTCACCGTTGTGGGCGGCGGCGACTCCGCCGCAGCGGTCCGGACCCTCGGCTTCGCCGACGACCAGTTCGGGCACATTTCCACCGGCGGCGGGGCCAGCCTCGAGTACCTCGAAGGCAAGGAACTCCCCGGCCTGAGCGTCCTGGACCGGTAGATACCTCCAGCCGGCAGGGCGCCCGGTTCCACCACGGGCGCCCTGCCGGCTGTTTCACTGCTACGAACTTTTTGGAGACCACGTGACTACGTCAACCAACGGCAAATTCGACCGCACGCCCTTCATTGCGGGCAACTGGAAGATGAACATGGACCACGTCCAAGGCATCACCCTCCTGCAGAAACTGGCCTGGACCCTGTCCGACGCCAAGCACGACTACAGTCGGGCGGAGGTGGCCGTCTTCCCGCCGTTCACCGATCTCCGCGGCGTCCAGACCCTGGTCCAGGGCGATGAACTGAAGATCGTCTACGGCGGCCAGGACCTCTCCCAGTTCGATTCGGGTGCCTACACGGGCGACATCTCCGGGCAGTTCCTCGCCAAGCTCGGCTGCAGCTACGTCCTGGTCGGCCACAGCGAACGCCGCACCATCCATCACGAGTCGGACGACGTGCTGAACGCCAAGACGAAGGCCGCCTTCCGGCACGGCATCACTCCGGTGCTGTGCGTCGGAGAAGGCCTGGAAATCCGCCAGGCGGGCACCCATGTGGATCACACGCTCGCCCAGCTACGTGCCGGCGTCGAGGGCCTCACAGCTGAGCAGGCTGCCGAACTCGTCGTCGCCTATGAGCCCGTGTGGGCCATCGGAACCGGCGAAGTCGCCGGCCCGGAGGACGCCCAGGAAATGTGCGCCGCCATCCGTGCCGAGCTCTCCACTCTCTTCGGCGCGGACGTCGCCGGCAAGACCCGCCTCCTCTACGGCGGTTCGGTCAAGGCCAACAACGCGGCGTCGATTCTCAAGGAACGCGACGTGGACGGATTGCTTGTCGGAGGTGCCAGCCTGGACGCCGCCGAGTTTGCTAATATTGTCAGGTTCGAGAGTCACCTGCTGACGGATTAGTCCGGACACTGTCGTGGCCCCCGCAATCCAAATCTTCTGAAAGGCCGTCGTGGACGTTCTTCATGTCATTCTGCAGGTTCTCCTTGGGATCACCAGCCTCCTGCTGACCTTGCTCATTCTGCTCCACAAGGGCCGTGGTGGCGGACTGTCCGACATGTTCGGCGGCGGCATGAGCTCCGGACTCAGCTCCTCCGGTGTGGCCGAGCGCAACCTCAACCGCTTCACCATCATTCTCGGTGTCACCTGGGGCCTTGTGATCATCGGCCTTGGGCTGATCATGCGGTTCAGTGGCGGCGGAGACTCCTAGCCGTACCGTCTTTCAAAAACTTCATAACGGGTCCTTGTGGCCCTCCCGGCATCGGGAACTCCGAACTACACTGTGGCTGACTGCACGCTCATTCCGTCCGCCAAGTAGCCAGGAGTTCCCGATGCTGCATTCCGCCTCCGGTTTCCGGGGCATCCGAGTAGGAGCCACCGAAGGGGCCGCGCCGCGCCACGAACCGCTCGACGGCGGCGCTGTCCGCACCCCGCGTATCCGCATCATCTACCTCTGCGGCAAGGGCCATGAGACCACGCTGGTGTTCGCCCAACTGCCCGACGACCAGATCCCCGGCGTCTGGGACTGCCGCCGCTGCGGCGGGACGGCCACCCGGGACGAGGCGCAGTTCGCCCTCGAGGACACGCCGGCGGACGGCTTCAAGAGCCACCTCGAATACGTTAAAGAACGGCGCTCCAGCCAGGACGCCGAAGACGTGCTGGCCGGAGCGCTCGAGAGGCTGCGGGCCCGCCGGGGCCTCCCGGAGGGATAGCCCGGAGGGATAGCCCAGAGGGATAGCCCAGCGGGATAGCCCAGCGGGATAGCGCAGCGGGATAACGCGGAAAGATAACGCAGCGGCTAGGAGAAGACAGCCGTTCCCGCTCAGCCCTTCCGGACCAGTTGTTCCGGCACCCGGGCAGCGGCGTTTTCGTCAATCAGCCAGAGTGTTTCGTTCCGGCCGCGCGGGCCGGCGGCCGGCACCTGCACCGGGTTGGCTCCCGCGAGGGCCAGGCCCACAGCCCCAGCCTTGTCCTCGCCGGCCACGACCATCCAGATTTCCGACGCCGTGTTGATGGCCGGCAGCGTGAGGGAGATCCGCAGCGGCGGGGGTTTGGGGGAGTTGCGGACCCCCACAACGGAGAGTTCCTTCTCCCGGATCCCGGCCTGCTCGGGGAAGAGCGACGCGACGTGCGCGTCGGGCCCGACGCCGAGCAGGACGATGTCGAAGCGGGGCAGGGCGGCCGGGTGCTCCGGGCGGTCATCGGACATGTCCGCAGCGTGTTCCGCGGCTGCCGCGTCACGGAGCCTCGCGGCATAGTCCGCGGCCGCGTCTTCGGGTGCACCAAACTCGTCAGCGGACCCGGGGACATGAATCCGTGCAGGGTCGGCCGGGATACGTGAGAGGAGCGCCTCGTGGGCCTGGCGGGCGTTGCGTTCCGGGTCGTCGGCTGCAACGAAGCGCTCATCGCCCCACCAGAAGTTGACCTTGGACCAGTCGACAGCGGAGAACGCCGGTGATTCGGCGACGGCCTTGAGCGAGCCGATGCCCATCGACCCTCCGGTAAGTACCACCGTCGCCTCGCCGTATTTGTCCTGGATGTCCACCAGCTTGGTGATCAGGCGGGCCGCGATGGCAGCCATGAGGACGGTCGAGTCGGGATGGATGCTTACTCTGGGGTCAGCGCTCACTGGGACGGACACTCCTTAGATTGGTACGTGGCAGTCCAATAGTAATCACTTCGCCGAACACTTCGTCCGGATCGAGCCGGCGGAGCTCTTCGGCGAGGCAGTCCTTCAGGCTGCGGCGCGGCAGGGAGATGCGCTGGACGGGCTGGCCGGGCTGGGTCAGCTCCGCCACGGTGAGGCCGGGCCGGAAGAGCTGGACGTCGCCGGCCGTCCGGGTGAGCCGCACGCGCCGGATCCCGGTCCCTGCGGGGTCAGCGACGATCGTGACCGGCGCGTCGAGCGCCAGCGTGAGCCAGGCCGCGAGCAGGATGGTGCTGGGGGAGTCCGAGGCGCCTTCGACGGCGACGGCGGTGACGGGCGAGCCGTCCACCTGGTCCAGGACCGCTGCCAGCTGGATCCGCCAGTTGGTCAGGCGGGTCCAGGCGAGGTCCGTGTCGCCGGCCTTGTAGGTGCGGCGGATGTTTTCCAGCGCCCCTTGCGGGTCGGCCTCGTTGGCCGAGTCGGTGATCCGCCGGTGCGCGATCCGCCCGATCGACGTCTCGCAGGCGTTCTTGGGCGCACCATGGGGCCACCAGGCCACGATCGGCGCGTCCGGCAGCAGCAGGGCCGCGACGAGGGATTCGCTTTCCTCCGCGAGTTCACCGTAGCCGCGGAGCAGGATGACCTCGGACGCCCCGGCGTCGCCGCCCACCCGGATCTGCGCGTCGAGCCGGGTCGGGGCGCTGGCCCCGGCGTCGGCGAGGACGATGATCCGGCAGGGGTGCTCGCGGCTGGCCTCGTTGGCGGCCTCGATGGCTTCCTCTTCGAGGCCGGACTTGGTGACGACCACGAGGGTCAGCACCCGGCCCAGGGCAATCACGCCGCCCTGCTCGCGCAGCGCCATGATCTTCTTGGAGATCTTGGAGGTGGTGGTATCGGGAAGATCTACGATCATGGCCTTCTCCAGGTTCGTCCGTCACGGGCAAGCAACTCGTCGGCGGAGGCGGGCCCCCAGCTTCCGGGTACGTATGGCTCGGGCTGTTCATTGAGGCTGGCCCAGTACTCCTCGAACGGATCCAGGATCTTCCAGGACAGCTCCACCTCGGCGTGCCGGGGGAACAGCGGCGGCTCTCCCAGGAGCACATCGAGGATGAGTCGTTCGTAGGCCTCAGGGCTGGACTCCGTGAAGGAGTGCCCATAGCCGAAGTCCATGGTCACGTCACGGACCTCCATCTGCGTGCCGGGAACCTTGGACCCGAAGCGGATGGTGGCGCCTTCATCGGGCTGGACCCGGATCACCACGGCGTTCTGGCCGAAGTCGTCCTCGCCGTGGTCGGTGAAGAGCAGGTTGGGGGCGCGTTTGAGCACCACCGCGATCTCGGTCACCCGGCGGCCCAGCCGTTTGCCGGCGCGCAGGTAGAACGGCACCCCGGACCAGCGGCGGGTGTTGATGTCGACCCGGATCGCGGCGAACGTCTCCGTCTTCGAATCGGCGGGGATGCCGTCCTCCTCCAGGTATCCCACGACCTTTTCGCCGCCCTGCCAGCCGCCGGTGAACTGCCCGCGGGCCGAGTGGGTGGAGAGATCATCGGGGAGCCGTACGGCGGCGAGGACCTTTTCCTTCTCGGCCCGGAGGTCATCGGCGTTGAAGGAAATTGGCTCCTCCATGGCGGTCAGCGCCAGGAGCTGCAGCAGGTGGTTCTGGATGACGTCGCGGGCCGCGCCCACGCCGTCGTAATACCCCGCCCGGCCGCCGGTGCCGATGTCCTCGGCCATGGTGATCTGGACATGGTCAACGTAATTTGCGTTCCAGAGCGGCTCAAAGAGCTGGTTGGCGAAGCGCAGCGCCAGGATGTTCTGCACCGTTTCTTTGCCGAGGTAGTGGTCGATCCGGAACACGGCGTCCTGCGGGAAGACCGATTCCACGATGTCGTTGAGCTGGCGCGCGGACTCGAGGTCGTGGCCGAAGGGCTTCTCAATGACCACGCGCCGCCACTTGTCGCCCTCGGCCTGGGCCAGGCCGTGCTTGGACAGCTGCCGGCAGACCAGCTCGAACGCGTTCGGCGGGATGGACAGGTAGAACGCGTGGTTGCCGCGTGTTCCCCGCTGCTCATCGAGTTCGTCGATCGTTTCGGACAGCCGCTTGAAGGCGTCGTCGTCGTCGAACTCGCCCTGCACGAAGCGGATGCCCTTCGCGAGCTGCTCCCACACCGTTTCATCAAACGGAGTGCGGGCGTAGGTCTTGACGGCCTCCTTCACCTCGGCCGCGAAGTCCTCGTTGTCCCACTCCCGGCGGGCGAAGCCCACCAGGGCAAAGCTCGGCGGCAGCAGCCCGCGGTTAGCCAGGTCGTACACGGCCGGCATGAGTTTCTTGCGTGCGAGGTCCCCCGTGACCCCGAACAGGACCAGTGACGACGGTCCCGCAATACGGTTCAGGCGCCGGTCACGGGGGTCCCGGAGCGGATTGCGCCCCCGGCCGGCCGTGTTCCTGCCGCCGTTGAGTTTTTCTGGCATGGTTGCGTTGGTGCCTTAGCTTTCGGTGGAGGGAACAGCCTGGCCGGCCAGCGTGGCGACAAGGTCCTGCAGCTGGCGGACGCCGGCTGCCCGGTCCGTGAGGTGCAGGCGGAGGACCGGACGGCCGTGATCGGACAAGACCTGCGCGTCGCCGGCGGCCTGGGCCGAGATCAGCTCGCCGAAGCTGAAGGGACGGTCAGGGATGGCCAGGTCGGCGGCGGCCGCGGCCGTCACCTGCAGGAAGACGCCGATCGCGGGTCCGCCCTTGTGGAACTGCCCGGTGGAGTGGAGGAAGCGCGGGCCCCAGCCGAACGTCACCGGACGGCCGCTGACGGCTGCCAGCTGGTCCCGGACGCCTTCCAGCGGAGCGTACGCGAGCCGGTCGAAGTAGGCCTGGACACTCAGGTAGCTGTCCGGTCCGAGCTCGCCCAGCAAGGCGCTGACCGCCCCGGCCGCGGTGGTGGCGGAGCCAAGCCAGTCGCCGCCGCGGACCTCGATGGCGCCGTCGGTGAACGCTGCGGGCGTCGGTTCCGGCTGGGCGTCCAGCAGCCCGCGGGCGGCCACCTTGGCGGCCTCGACGTCGGGCTGGTCGTAGGGGTTGATGCCCAGCAGGCGCCCCGCTACAGCGGTGGCGAACTCCCACGTCATCATCTGGGTGGGCAGGCCGCCGGCGATCGCGACCTCGTTCTCGCCGAGTTCGACGTCGGCGTCCGCGGCGACGAGCCGGACCACCAGGACATCGGGGGCGCCCAGCGCGGCTTCCGGCGACGCCGGGCCGGCAACGACCGGGAGTACGCCGGTGCCGAGCTTGCCGGTGGATTCCGCGATGAGCTGTTCGGCCCAGTCGGCGAAGCCCTTGATGCCTGAGCCGTCCTCGGCGATGACAATTTTGTCGCGCAGCGGATTCGTGCCGCCCAGCGCCGCACCGAGGGCCAGGCCGATGTTCTCCTCGCCGTCCTCGTTGAGGACCTCGGCAGCCTCCTCCGCTTCGTCCAGGAACGCCTGGATGTCCACGCCGGCCAGGCCGCACGGCACCATCCCGAACGCGGTGAGCGCCGAGTAGCGGCCGCCGACATTGGGATCGGCGTTGAAGACGGCGCGGTACCCGGCCTCGCGGGCGGCCTTGTCCAGCGGTGAACCCGGATCGGTGACAATGATGATCCGGCTCTTCGCATCGAGGCCGGCCTCGGTGAAGGCGTGCTCGAAGATCCGGCGCTGCGAGTCCGTCTCCAGGGTGGAGCCGGATTTCGAGGACACCACGATCGCCGTTTCGGCCAGCCGGTCCGCGAGGGCGGCGGCGACCTGTTCCGGGTCCGTGCTGTCCAGCACGGTCAGCTCGACGCCGGCGGTTCCGGCGATGACCTCGGGGGCCAGTGAGGATCCGCCCATTCCGCACAAGACGATCCGGCTGACTCCGTCGGCCCGCAGGGCTTCACGGAGGGCGAGGATGTCCGCCACGAGCGGCTGGGAGACTGTGGCCGCCTCGACCCACCCGAGCCGGACGGACGCTTCGGCCTCGGCGTCTGGGCCCCACAGGGTGGGGTCCTTGGCGAAGATCCGGCTGGCGACCTTGTCCTCCAGCAGGGCGGGCAGGTGCTGTTCGTGGGCCAGGCGTGCGGCGCCCGTGGCGTCGTAGCTGAGAGTGGTCATGGGGACTATGCGTCCTTCCGTGCAGCGGCGAGGGCGCCCTCGACGTCGGCCAGCAGTTCCTTCCAGCTTGCCACGAACTTGTCGAGGCCTTCGGACTCGAGCACCGCGACGACCTCGTTGTAGGAGATGCCGAGGGCATCGAGGGCGTTCAGCGTGGCGTTGGCGTCGTCATAACCGCGGGTGATCGTGTTGCCCGTGACGGTGCCGTGGTCGAACGTGGCGTCGAGGGTCTTCTCCGGCATGGTGTTCACCACGCCGGGGGCGACGAGTTCCGTGACGTACAGCGTGTCCGGGTACGCCGGGTCCTTGACCCCGGTGGAGGCCCACAGCGGACGCTGGGGGAGTGCGCCGGCGTCGGCCAGGAGGGCCCAGCGTTCGGTGGAGAAGAGCTCCTCGTAGACCTGGTAGGCGAGCCGGGCGTTGGCCAGGCCGGCCTTGCCCTTGAGGGCGCGGGCTTCGTCGGTGCCGATCGCGTCGAGGCGCTTGTCGATTTCGGAGTCCACGCGGGAGACGAAGAAGGACGCCACCGAGTGGATCCGGGAGAGGTCGTGGCCGTTGTCCTTGGCCTGCTCCAGGCCGGACTGGAAGGCGTTGATGACGGCGCGGTAGCGTTCCAGCGAGAAGATCAGCGTGACGTTGACGCTGATGCCTTCGGCCAGGGTCGCCGTGATGGCTTCGAGGCCCTCCAGGGTCGCCGGGATCTTGATGTGGACGTTGTCCTTGTTGACCTTCTTGTACAGGTGCTTGGCTTCGGCGATGGTGCCGGCGGTGTCCCAGGCGAGGCGCGGGTCAACTTCGATGGACACGCGGCCGTCAACACCCTTGGTGGCGGCTGCGACGGGGGCGAACAGTTCGCAGGCGTCGGCCACGTCGGTGGTGGTGATCTCGAAGACGGTTTCTTCGACCGTGGCGCCGGCGGCGGCCTGGGCGGCGATGATCGCGTCGTAGTCGTGGCCCGTGGTGATGGCGGCGTGGAAGATGCTGGGGTTCGTGGTGACACCGACAACGTTCTTCTCTTCAATCAGCTTGCGCAGCGTGCCCGTGCTGAGACGGCCGCGGGACAGGTCATCGAGCCAGATGGAGACACCGGCGTCGGAGAGCAACTGCGTGGGGGTCGCGGTGGGGGTGGTGGTCATGGTCACTCCTGAAGTCTGGGGCCGCCGCCGACAGGTGGCGGCGGCCCGGAAAGCGTTGAGTTTGGGTCAGGCCGGAAGTCCGGCGAGGGATTCCTTGGCGGCGGCGGCAACGGCCTCCGCGGTGATGCCGAATTCCTGGAACAGTCGCTTGTAGTCCGCCGACGCGCCGTAGTGCTCGAGGGAGACGGAACGGCCGGCGTCGCCGACGAATTCCCTCCAGCCCAGCGAGAGCCCGGCTTCGACCGATACACGCGCCTTGACTGCAGCCGGGAGCACCGCTTCGCGGTAGGCGGCGTCCTGCTTGTTGAACCACTCCACGCACGGCATGGAGACGACGCGGGTGGGGATACCTTCGGCCTGGAGCGCTTCGCGGGCGTTGACGGCCAGCTGCACCTCCGAGCCGGTGCCGATGAGGATGACCCGGGCCTCGGCGGTCTTGCCGTTGGCCGAGGCTTCGGCCAGGACGTAGCCGCCCTTCGCGACGCCGGCGGTGGAGCCGAACGTGTCGCCGTCGGCGTCGCCGGTTCCGCGGGCGTAGGTAGGGATGTTCTGGCGGGTCAGGACGATGCCGGCCGGGTTCTCGTGGTTCTCGAGCATGACCTTCCACGCGGCCGCGACCTCGTTGGCGTCGCCCGGGCGGACGACGTCCAGGCCCGGGATGGCGCGGAGCGAGGCAAGCTGCTCAACGGGCTGGTGGGTGGGTCCGTCTTCGCCGAGGCCGATCGAGTCGTGCGTCCAGACGTACAGCGACGGGACGCCCATGAGCGCGCCGAGGCGGATCGCGGGGCGCTGGTAGTCGCTGAAGATCAGGAAGGTGCCCGAGAAGGCGCGGGTGCGGCCGTGCAGGCTGATGCCGTTGACGATCGAGGCGGCGGCGTGTTCGCGGATGCCGAAGTGCAGCACGCGGCCGTAGGGGTTGCCCTTCCAGGCCTCCGTGGAGCGCGAGGCCGGGATGAACGACGGCGAACCCTCGATCGTGGTGTTGTTCGACTCGGCGAGGTCGGCCGAGCCGCCCCACAGTTCCGGCATGACCGGGCCGATCGCGTTCAGGACCTTACCGGAGGCGGCCCGGGTGGAGACGTCCTTGCCGGCTTCGAAGACCGGGAGGGCGGAGTCGAGCTCGGCCGGGAGCTTGCGGGCCTCGACACGCTCCAGCAGGGCGGCGGCCTCGGGGTTGTTGGACTGCCAGGCTTCGAAGGTCTCCTGCCATGCGCTGCGGACGGCCGCGCCGCGGTCCACGGCCGCACGGGCGTGGGCCAGGACGTCGTCGTCCACCTGGAAGGACCGCTCGGGGTCGAAGCCGAGGACCTTCTTCAGCGCGGCGACTTCCTCGGACCCGAGGGCCGAGCCGTGGATTTTGCCGGTGTTCTGCTTCTTCGGGGCCGGGTAGCCGATGATGGTGCGCAACGAGACGATGGAGGGCTTGCCCGTCTCGGCCTTGGCGGCCAGCAGGGCGGCGTGCAGTTCCTGCACGTCCTCCTTGTACTCCCCAGTGCGGGTCCAGTCGACGCGCTGGACGTGCCAGCCGTAGGCTTCGTAGCGCTTCAGGACATCCTCGGTGAAGGCGATGTCGGTGTCGTCCTCGATCGAGATGTGGTTCTCGTCGTAAATCACCACGAGGTTGCCGAGCTCCTGGTGTCCGGCGAGCGAGGACGCCTCGGACGTGACACCTTCCTGGAGGTCGCCGTCGGACGCGATGACCCAGACGGTGTGGTCGAACGGGCTGGTGCCCTCGGCGGCGTCGGCGTCGAACAATCCGCGCTGGCGGCGCTGGGAGTACGCGAAGCCGACGGCGGATGCCAGGCCCTGGCCCAGCGGGCCGGTGGTGATTTCGACGCCCTTGGTGTGCTTGTACTCCGGGTGGCCCGGGGTCAGCGAGCCCCAGGTGCGCAGCGACTCAAGGTCCTTCAGTTCCAGGCCGTAGCCGGAGAGGAAGAGCTGGATGTACAGCGTCAGGGAGGTGTGGCCGGGGGAGAGGACGAACCGGTCGCGTCCCAGCCAGTCGGGGTTCTGCGGGTCGTGCCGCATCAGCTTCTGGAAGAGCAGGTAAGCGGCCGGAGCCAGGCTCATCGCGGTGCCGGGGTGGCCGTTACCGACCTTCTCGACGGCGTCGGCGGCCAGGACACGGATGGTGTCCACGGCGCGCTGGTCCAAGCTGGTCCATGACAGTTCTTGCTCTTCCAAATGTGGCACGAAAACCGGGCCCCTCTCTGTGCTGACGGCAGAGGTCTGGTCAGTCCCGCCCGGGGCACAGTTCGGTGCCCGCTGCGGTACGTACCAGCCGTTCACCATCGAAACGTTGATCTATCATTCAGTCGCGTGTGCAAACGCACCTCCGCAGATACTGCAGAAAGCCGGGCGGCCGTTTTTGGCCGTGGTCGTACACGCTGATCTGCTGACAGCTTAGCCCCATTCCGCCTGCCTGGTGCTGTATATCTCACCAATTGGACGGGTTTTACGCTTATATGAATCACCGGTGTCCGCGACAGCGGTGAGCCTGCGTTTACCTGTTCGAATCATGCCGCTGCAGCGGCGGGGGTTCACGGGACGCCTCGTCGCGCGCCCGCACGGTATGATGGTTCGTGGCTACCAACGGGGCGAGGGACACGCCCGTCCGCTGCGCGCGGACCCCTCCGAAATGCAACCCGCGTTGCTGAACCAGCCGGACTGAACAGCCAGACAGAACAGAGTGACTGCCACCGTGAGCACAACAGATACGCCGCTGACCGCTTCGCCCATCCGCGGAAGAATCGGCTTCGGCCGCAAAGCCAAGGCCTATCTGGCGCTCACAAAACCCCGTGTCATCGAACTCCTGCTGGTCAGCACCCTGCCGACCATGATCTACGCGGAGCGCGGTTTCCCGTCGATCGGTCTGATTCTGGCGACCCTCGTGGGCGGTGCCTTCGCCGCCGGCAGCGCCGGCGCGTTCAACTGCTACCTTGACCGCGACATCGACAAGCTGATGCACCGCACGGAGAACCGTCCCCTGGTCACGGGTGAGGTCACACCGCGCGAAGCGCTGGTCTTCTCGTGGCTCCTGGGAGCGGCGGCCATCGCGATCCTCTGGTTCGGGGCGAACCCGCTCGCCGCCTGGCTTGGGCTGGGGGCGATTGTCTTCTACGTGGTCATTTACACGATGATCCTCAAGCGCCGCACGGCCCAGAACATCGTCTGGGGCGGGGCGGCCGGATGCTTCCCCGTGCTCATTGCCTGGGCCGCCGTGACCAACACGGTCGAGTGGCCCGCGATCGTCCTGTTTATGGTCATCTTCCTCTGGACCCCGCCGCACTACTGGCCGCTGTCCATGCGGTACGGCGAGGACTACCGCAACGCCAACGTGCCGATGCTCGGGGCGATCGCCGGCGCCAAGGTGGTCTCGGTCCAGGTTGTCCTGTACGCGTGGGCCATGGTGGCGTGCTCGCTGCTGCTGGTACCGGCCGGTGGCGCCGGATGGGTCTACACCGTGACCGCCGTGCTCGCGGGCGCCTGGTTCCTCTACGAATCGCATGCGCTGTACAACCGCGCGCAGGCCGGCGACGTGTCCAACAAGGGCGCCATGAAGGTCTTCCACGGCTCCATCAGCTACCTGACCTTGCTCTTCATCGCCCTCGCCGTCGACCCGTTCGTCGGCTCCGCCATCATGGGCGGCTAGGCAGGCGGCACGCACTCCCCGAGACAAGACAGAAGCACCCCGGCCCAATCGGACCGGGGTGCTTCTGTCTGTTGACAGTGCTGTGACTCAATCCGGGGGGCAGCGTCCGGCCGGAGCGGCCAGCCTGAGTGGCCGGCCTACTTGACCGGGCTGCTGCGGGCCAGGTCGGCGGCGTTCGTTGCCGCGCTCATCAGCAGGGCCGACCCCAGCATGTGCGCCCCCACCAGGAGCGCCGGGATGCCGTTGTAGTACTGCGTGAATCCGATGACGGCCTGCAGCACCGTGACGCCCAGGAGCATGACGACGGCGGTCCTGAACGGGCCGGTGATCCGGTCCCGGAGGACGAGGTACAGCGCGAACAGCGCCCCTGCGGTGACCAGGTACGCCGGGACGGCGTGGATGTGCGAGAAGAGGTCCCAGTCCAGGTTGTTGCGCGGCGCGTCGGCGTCGCCTGCGTGCGGGCCGGCGCCGGTGACCACCACCCCCAGGCACACGGCCAGGGCGGAGAACAGCGCGACGGCGGTCATCAGCGGGCGCGCGACGCCCGGCAGGGCAGGCAGTTCGGCCACCCGGAACTTCCCCGTCCGCCCGTAGGCCCGGTTGACCAGCAGGGTGGCCACGACCACAAGGGCCATCGAGACCAGGAAGTGCAGCCCCACTACCCAGGGGTTCAGCTGGGTAAGCACGGTGATGCCGCCGATGATGGCCTGCGCCGGAATGCTGGCGAGCAGTGCCAGGGCCAGCAGGAAGAGGTCGCGGCGTTCCCTGCGGAGGTTCCACAGGTACACCAGCATCGTCACGGCGATGGCCGCCAGGGCGAAGGTCAGCAGGCGGTTGCCGAATTCGATGATGCCGTGGATCCCCATTTCCGGGGTGTTCACGAGCGAGGCGTCGGTGCAGCGCGGCCACGTGGGACAGCCCAGGCCCGAGGCGGTGAGGCGGACGGCGCCACCGGTCACGATCAGCATCGTCTGGCCGATCAGGGACAGCACCGCCAGCCGCTTCACTGTCTTGTCGACGGTGACGGGCAGCCAGGCGATGGTCCGGGTAGCGGTCCGGGGAGGGCGGGAGGCCGTGCTCACAGTTTTCTCAATTCCATTTGAACCAACGGGTTGCTGCGCCGCCGGCAATCGCCGTCCAGAGCAGCAGGACAAGGACGGAACCAGGGTTGACGCTGCCGGACAGGAACGCGTCCCGCATTGCCTGTCCCAGGGCGCCGGAGGGAAGGAAGTGCACGATCGACTGCAGCAGGGCGGGCAGCTTCTCCGCGGGGATCACGATCCCGCCGAGGGCACCCAGCAGGATCCACAGCAGGTTGGTGATGGCCAGGGTCGCTTCCGGCCGGACGGTGCCCGCAACGAGCAGACCCAGAGCCGTGAAGGCGGCCGCACCCAGCACCAGCACAGCCAGCGCCGGAGCCCAGCCCTGCGGATCCGGCTGCCAACCCAGGGTCAAGGCGACGGCCGTGACCACCAGCACCTGCAGGGACAGCACCGCGAGGACCGCCAGGACCTTTCCGGCGATCAGCCCGGTGCGGCCCAGGGGAGTGGTGGAGAGGAAGCGCAGGACCCCGTAGCGGCGGTCGAATCCGGTGGAGATGCCCTGGCCGGTGAACGCGGTGGACATGGCGCACAACGCCAGGATGCCCGGCACGGCGACATTGATCCGGCTTGCGCCGAACCCGTCCAGCAGGGGGGTGACCGTCAGGCCCACCATGGCCAGCAACGGCAGCACGACCGCCAGGATCAGCTGTTCGCCGTTCCGGAGCATGGTGGCGGTCTCGTACCTGCCCTGCAGCACGATGCGACGCAGCAGCGGGGCCGGCGCACCGCCCAGGGGTCGGGCCGGCAGGGCGCTGCCCGAAGGCGCGCTCCCCAGCGCGGCACTGTCGCGGGTCATCGGATCTCCCTTCCGGAGATGTCGAGGAAGACGTCCTCCAGGCTGCGGGCCTCAAGGCTCAGGGAGCGGGGCATGATGCCCCTGGCTGCCCACCAGGCGGTGATCGCGGCGAGGTCGGCGGGGGTGAGGGCGCCGGTGGCGGCGTAGCTGCCGGCCCGCGCTTCGGTGACGTCCACGCCGTCGGGCAGCACGCCGGTGAAGTCCAGGCCCGGGTCGGCCTCGAACAGCAGCGTGCGGATGTGCTGTTCCCCGGCGTCGGGCGGCAGGGGGTGCTGCAGGAGCTGCGCGACTGTCCCCTCGGCGACGTTGCGGCCGGCGTCGATGATGTAGACGTAGTCGGCGAGGCGCTGGGCGTCATCCATGAGGTGCGTGGTCAGGACGATGCCCATCCCGCGGTTCCGGAGTTCGGAGATGAGCCCGAACACGAGCTGGCGCGACTGCGGGTCCAGGCCGGCGCTTGGCTCGTCGAGGAAAAGCACCTCGGGGTTGCCCACGAGTGCGGCCGCGAGGGCGAGCCGTTGCTTCTGCCCGCCCGAGAGGCGCCGCACCGAGGTGCGGCTGAAGGCCCCGATGCCCAGGCGGTCAATGAGCTCCCCGACCGGCCACGGGTTCTGGTACATGCCGGCAATATGCTTGAGGAGCGGGATGGGGCGGGCCGACGGCGGCAGCCCGCCGTCCTGCAGCATCACACCCACCCGGGACCGCAGTCCGGCCCCGGCCGTGTCCGGGTCCTCGCCCAGGAGGCTGATGCTGCCGTGGGTGCGTTTCTGCAGCCCCTGGGCGCACTCGATGGTGGTGGTTTTGCCGGCGCCGTTGGCCCCCAGCAGGGCAGTGACCTGGCCGCGTTCGGCGACGAGGGAAAGGCCGCTGACCACCCGCAGCATCTTGCCGTCGAGGGTGGGCAGTGGACCAACATCCTTGACTAGCCCGCTGATGGACAGGACGGGGGATTCGGGGGATCGCACCACAGCATTCTACGGGATGTAGTACGTCGCGTTCCGGCGGGCGGCCGGACGGGCCCCTCGCGGGAGATAGCCATGCCTTACTGGAACGGGGGACTAAATTACGACATGATTGTGTTGTGTATTCCATGAGCCCCTCAACGTCTGTCGCTTCCGGGCGCGTTCGCCCGCGCGCGGCATCAGCCGTGCCGCCGGAGGCAGGCGACTCAGTGGAGTCCGTGGCACTCGAGTCGGTCGTTGCGCGCGCCGCGACCGCGTTTCCGGCAGTCGACCCCGAGGAGCGCACCCGGGACCGCGTCCTGAACGCCGTCCTGGAGCACGGCCCCATCAGCGCCGCCGAACTGGGCGACCTCCTCGGTTTCACTCCCGCCGCGGTCCGCCGCCACCTGGACCACCTCTCACGCGACGGGGTGATCGAGGTCAAGCGCGCCACCCGCGCCGGCGCGGGCGCCGGACGCCCCGCACGCCGCTACGTGCTCAGTTCCCAGGGCCAGTCCACGCTCGGCAACGACTACCTGGACATCGCCACCCTGGCGCTGCAGCGCCTCGGCGAAATGGCCGGCCCCGACGCCGTGCGGCAGTTCGCCGTCGAACGCTTCGGCGACATGGAACGCCGCTACGCGCCGGAGATCAACGCCGCCGGCCCGGACATCACCGCCCGGGCGCAGGCACTCTCGGAAGCGCTGAGCCGCGACGGGTTCGTGGCGTCCACGGCGTCGATCGAAGCCAAAGCACCCCTGCCGGCGGCGCTCTCCAGCGTCCAGCTGTGCCAGGGTCACTGCCCCATCCAGCAGCTGGCCGCGCAGTTCCCCGTGTTCTGCGACGTGGAGACCGAGGTGTTCGCCCGCCTCGTCGGCGTCGATGTCCGCCGGCTTTCCACCCTGGCGCGCGGCGGCCACGTCTGCACCACCCACATACCTACAGGACGTCCGGCGGCCAGGGGGCCTCACAGCCCCGCAGCCACCCCGGGCAACCTGGACGAAGTATCCAACCATCTGCAAGAAAGGCCGTGATGACGGACCAACTATCAGAGAAGAAGGTTGCTGAATCCACTGTGATTTCGGAGATTCTGGAAAAGAATCCCGAGCTCCACGGAATCGGAACCTATGAGTACGGCTGGTCCGACAAGAACGACGTCGGGGCCAACGCCCGCCGCGGCATCGACGAAGACGTTGTCCGCGACATTTCGACCAAAAAGAGCGAGCCGGAGTGGATGCTGGACCTGCGCCTCAAGGGCCTGAAGTACTTCGACCGCAAGCCCATGCCCACCTGGGGCGCGGACCTCTCCGGCATCGACTTCGACAACATCAAGTACTTCGTGCGGTCCACGGAAAAGCAGGCCGCCACCTGGGAGGACCTCCCGGAGGACATCCGGAACACGTACGAGAAGCTGGGCATCCCGGAAGCTGAGCGCAGCCGCCTGGTCTCCGGCGTCGCCGCGCAGTACGAGTCCGAGGTGGTGTACCACCAGATCCGCGAGGACCTGGAAGCCCAGGGCGTCATCTTCCTGGACACCGACACCGCACTGCGGGAACACCCGGAGATCTTCCAGGAGTACTTCGGCACCATCATCCCGGTGGGCGACAACAAGTTCGCGTCGCTGAACACGGCCGTCTGGTCCGGCGGTTCCTTCGTGTACGTCCCCAAGGGCGTCCACGTGGACATTCCCCTGCAGGCATACTTCCGCATCAACACGGAAAACATGGGCCAGTTCGAGCGGACGCTGATCATCGCCGATGAGGACTCCTACGTCCACTACATCGAAGGCTGCACCGCACCGATCTACACCTCGGACTCGCTGCACTCCGCCGTCGTGGAAATCATTGTGAAGAAGGGCGCCCGCGTCCGTTACACCACTATCCAGAACTGGTCCACGAACGTGTACAACCTGGTCACCAAGCGCGCCATCTGCGAAGAGGGCGCCACCATGGAGTGGGTCGACGGCAACATCGGTTCCAAGGTCACCATGAAGTACCCGGCCGTCTACCTCGTGGGTGAGGGCGCCAAGGGCGAGACGCTGTCCATCGCCTTCGCCGGCGAAGGCCAGCACCAGGACACCGGCTCCAAGATGGTCCACATCGCGCCGAACACCAAGAGCTCGATCGTGTCCAAGTCCGTGGCCCGCGGCGGCGGCCGTGCCGCCTACCGCGGCCTGGTCCAGGTCCGCGAAGGCGCCAAGCACTCGGCCAACACGGTCCGTTGCGACGCGCTCCTGGTGGACACCATCAGCCGCTCGGACACCTACCCCTACATCGACATCCGCGAGGATGACGTCACCATGGGACACGAGGCCACGGTCTCGCGGGTCAGCGAAGAGCAGCTGTTCTACCTGATGTCCCGCGGCATGCGCGAAGACGAGGCCATGGCGATGATCGTCCGCGGCTTCATCGAGCCGATTGCCCGCGAGCTGCCGATGGAATACGCGCTCGAGCTGAACCGCCTGATTGAACTGCAGATGGAAGGATCGGTCGGCTAATGACTGACATCACTACTGAAAAGGCCCGCATCGGCGCGCCGTCAGCCCAGCCGTTCATCAACGGTTTCACCGAGGAAGGCGAGAGCCTTTCACCGCTGAACGCCGCGGAGTCCAAGTCCCCGCTGGCCGGCGAGGCCGTCAAGCGGCACTCGCACGGCGGCGGCGTCGGCGTTCCGGACAGCTCACGCGCCGGCCGCCTGACCTCCTACAAGCTGGCGGACTTCAAGCCGCTCACCGGCATGGAAGAGGACTGGCGGTTCACCCCGCTCAAGCGCCTCCGCGGCCTGCACACCGAGGTTCTCAACGGCGCCGCGCCGTCCGTGAGCGTCACCGCGCCGGACAACGTCATCGTGGAAACCGTCGGCCGCGACGACCGCCGGATCGGCTCCGCCGCGATCCCCGAGGACCGCGTCTCCGCAAACGCCTGGGAGAACTTCACCGAAGCCACCGTGATCACGGTTCCGGCCGAGGTCCAGGCCGACGGCGAAGTCAGCGTCCTGCTGACCGGCCAGGGCACCGCGGCTTCCGCGCAGCACGTCGTGATTGTCGCGGAGAAGTTCTCCAAGTCCGTCGTTGTCCTGGACCACCAGGGCACCGCCGTCGTCTCGGAGAACATCGAGATCCTCGTGGAGGACGGCGCGCAGCTCACCGTCATCTCGCTCCAGGAATGGAACGACGACGCCGTGCACGCGTCCTCCCAGCAGGCAAAGCTCGGCCGGGACGCCAAGTTCAAGCACATCGTCGTCAGCCTCGGCGGCGACCTCGTGCGGGTCACGCCCTCGGCCCGCTTCACCGCCCCCGGCGCCGAAGCGGAACTGTTCGGCCTGTACTTCGCCGACGCCGGCCAGCACCTTGAGCAGCGCCTCTTCGTGGACCACGCTGTCGCCAACTGCAAGTCCAACGTCCTGTACAAGGGCGCACTGCAGGGCCGGAACGCGCACACCGTCTGGGTGGGTGACGTCCTGATCCGCAAGGAAGCAGAAGGCACCGACACCTACGAGGCCAACCGCAACCTGGTTCTCACCGACGGCGCCCGCGCCGACTCCGTGCCGAACCTGGAAATCGAGACCGGCCTGATCGCCGGCGCCGGCCACGCCAGCGCCACCGGACGTTTCGACGACCAGCACCTGTTCTACCTGATGGCCCGCGGCATTCCGGAAGAGGTGGCCCGCCGACTGGTGGTCCGCGGCTTCCTGAACGAGATCATCCAGAAGATCAAGGTTCCTGCCATCGAGGAGCGCCTCACGGCCGCTGTCGAGCGCGAACTCGCGGCAACGAATCATTAGCCATCACAGAAGCACGGGAAACCATCAATGACTGAACAGCCAAGAGGCGAGCTCGTCTGCAACGCCAGTGAGATCCAACTCAAGCAGGCGCTGCGGATCCTGGTCGACGACTACCCTGTCGCGATCGTGAAGGACTCGATGGGCGAAATCCACGCCATCGGGGACACCTGCTCGCATGCGGACATCTCCCTTTCCGAAGGCGAGGTGGAGGGCTGCATGATCGAGTGCTGGGGCCACGGCTCCCAGTTCGATCTGCGCAGCGGCGAGCCGCTCCAGCTGCCGGCCTACGATCCGGTCCCCGTCTTTGCCGTGACCGTCCTGGACGACGAGGTCTACGTGGACTTCACCAACGTCCTGAACGGCGCCGAGGCCCCGAACTTCAGCTAGCTGCCTGCAGCCGGCAACCCGCACTACAGAACTTATCGACAAGAAACCGCACAGTGCCGAAGGGCGCGGTGCAGAGGAGAACAAGGCACATGTCTACTCTTGAGATCAAGGACCTGCACGTCAGCATTGACACCGAGCAGGGCACGAAGGAAATCCTGAAGGGCGTCAGCCTGACCATCCGGACCGGCGAGACCCACGCCATCATGGGCCCGAACGGTTCCGGCAAGTCGACCCTGGCGTCCACCATCGCCGGGCACCCGCGCTACAACGTCACCTCCGGCACCATCACGCTGGACGGCGAAGACGTCCTCGCGATGAGCGTCGACGAGCGCGCCCGCGCCGGCATGTTCCTGGCCATGCAGTACCCGGTCGAGGTTCCCGGCGTCAGCATGACCAACTTCCTGCGCACCGCCAAGACGGCCATCGACGGCGAAGCACCCAAGCTGCGCACCTGGACCAAGGACGTCAAGGCCGCCATGGCCCAGTTGCGCATCGACGCCGACTTCACGCAGCGCAACGTCAACGAAGGCTTCTCCGGCGGCGAGAAGAAGCGCGTCGAAATCCTCCAGCTGGAGCTGTTCAAGCCGAAGTTCGCCATCCTCGACGAGACCGACTCCGGCCTGGACGTTGACGCACTCAAGGTTGTCTCCGAGGGTGTCAACCGCGCCCACGCCGAAGGCAACATGGGCACCCTGCTCATCACGCACTACACCCGGATCCTGCGCTACATCAAGCCGGACTTCGTGCACGTGTTCGTTGACGGCCAGGTTGTCGAAGAGGGCGGCCCGGAACTCGCCGACCGCCTCGAAGAAGAAGGCTACGACCGCTACGCCACCGGCGCAGGGGCAGCCACCATTGCTGCCGCTGACGCTGCAGCCCAGGCCTAGTTAGGACTTCACGATGACCGAACTCAATGTGGCCCGCACGGGCCTCGAGGATGTCGAAGAGGCACTCAAGGATGTGATCGACCCTGAACTGGGCGTGAACATCGTTGACCTCGGCCTGCTGTACGGCTTGAAGTACTCAGACGACGACGGCGCCCTGCTGATCGACATGACGCTCACCACGGCCGCCTGCCCGCTCACGGACGTCATCGAGGAGCAGGTCGGCAAGGCCCTGGACGGGGTCGTCGACGAATGGCGCCTGAACTGGGTGTGGATGCCGCCGTGGGGTCCGGAGCGGATCACCGAGGACGGCCGCGACCAGATGCGCGCCCTCGGCTTCAACATCTAGGTCCCGCCTCACAGCCTCGCTCCGCTTCGGCCAGGGAACCCTCCCCGCTACCTCCCCAAACTCGCACGCTCGCTTGGGGCCCCTCGGTAACGTGGGCCCAGGCGGCCGGGGCCCCTGACATGAAACGACGGCGGCCGGTCACCCTCCATGGAAGGTGACCGGCCGCCGTCGTCGTTTCATCGACTGCTCCGCAACCGCCCTTATGGCAGCCCAAAACGGCAGTTACGGAGCAACGGACGGGCTAGGGACTGGCGACGGCGAACGTGTCGCACTTTTTGATGTCGCCGGTGGTGTACCCCTGGTAGAACCACTTCTGCCGCTGGGCGCTGGAGCCGTGAGTCCAGGCCTCCGGTGACACCCGACCCGTCGCGGCCTCCTGGATCCGGTCATCTCCCACAGCCGAGGCTGCGGAGAGGGCATCCTGCAGGTCCCGTTCCGTCAGCGGATCCAGGAACGGCTGGCCCGTGGCGGGGTCCTCGGTGGTGGTGGCGTAGCGGACCCAGAGTCCGGCATAGCAGTCGGCCTGCAGCTCCACGCGGACGGCACCGGATTCCGGTCCCTTCGGGTCCTGCTGGGCGCGGTCGAGGCTGCCCAGCACGTTCTGCACGTGGTGCCCGAACTCGTGGGCGACGACGTACTCCTGCGCGAGCGGCCCGCCGGAGGACCCGAATCGATCCACGAGGTCCTGGAAGAACCCCGGGTCAAAGTACGCGGTAGTGTCCGCGGGGCAGTAGAACGGGCCCACATCCGAGGTGGCGGCGCCGCAGCCGGTGTTGGTGGCCTCATCAAAAATCACCGTGTCCGGCCGCGGGTACTGCCTGTTGTACTGGGCGAGGTAGGCCGGCCAGAAGGCGTTCAGGCTGTTGACCGTGCCAGTGATGCGGCAGTCGAGCCGGGCGTCGGCGTCGGCCCCGGTAGTGCAGGCCGGGGCGGTGCCCTGGGCCCCGGGGTCCTGCGTGGTGCCACCCAGGCCTTCCAGCATGCCCGGATTGATGCCGAGCAGGACCGCGATCAGCAGGACGATGCCGCCGCCGATCCCGCCGCCGACTTTGACGCCGCGGCCCATGCCGCGACGGTCCTGGACCTGCGAGGGGTCCAGCTGGACATTGTCATTGAAACTCATGCTGTCACAATATCGCGTCCCTGTTGGGCGGGGGTTCCGGCCCGGTAAAGTTGGTCCGATGCCTTTTCTCAACAGACTCCAGCGCTGGGCCGATGACCGCCCCGACGGAACCGCCGTCGTCGTGGACGGGCAGCGCCTGAGCTGGGAAGAGCTGCGGGACACGGCCGCCGGCCTGCTGCCGGACACTCCCGCCGTAACCATGCTGTCCGAGGAGAACTCGCTGCACTTCGCCACCGCGTTCGCAGCCGCCGTCGCGGGGGAGCGGCAATGCGCCGTGCTGGACCCGCTGTGGCCGCAGCAGCTCCAGGACGGAATCAGGGACCGGATCCGCGACGCCGTGCCGGCCGCGTCGGGCGCCAGCACCCCTTCAGAACCCGCGGCCGGGCTGGAACTCGCCGACGGGCTCCCGGACACGACATTCCTGATCGGACTGACATCCGGCACCACGTCCGTCCCCAAGGCGTTCACCCGCACGCGGCGCTCCTGGCAGCTGTCCTTCGACGCCTCGGTGCAGTTCTTCGGCCTTGCGGTGGACGACAAGACCCTGGCGCCCGGGCCGCTCGCGGCGAGCCTGAATCTCTATGCCCTGGCCGAATGCCTGTACGCCGGCTCGGAGTTCCATACCCTGTCGCGGTTCGACGTCGGCGACGCCCACGCCGCGGTGAGCCATGACGGGATCACCCGTCTGGTGCTCGTCCCCACGATGCTCCGGCTCCTCAGCGAACGGGGGCTCAGTGGCGGTGTGGACGCCTCAGGCATCCGGACCATCATCTGTGCCGGCTCGAAACTGGACGCGCGGACCCTTGAAGCTGCCCGCCGCTGGGCGCCCAACGCCACCATTTTTGAATACTACGGCGCCTCGGAACTCAGCTTTGTCTCCGGGGCCGGGCTCCGGCCCGGGCAGCAGCCCGAGCAACGCGGAGCAGCGATCGGGAAGCCGTTCCCCGGCGTCGGGATCCGCATCCTTGACGACGACGGCGCCGAGCTGCCGGACGGCACTGACGGCAACATCTGCGTCCGCAGCGGGATGGTCAGCGACGGCTATCTCTGGGGCGACGACGGCCAGGCCCTGCAGAGCTTCGACGGCTGGCACACGGTGGGGGACCAGGGCTACCTCGACGGCGGGACCCTGCACATGCTGGGCCGCCGCTCGGACATGATCATCACGGCGGGCACCAACGTCTACCCGCACGAGGTGGAGCTGGCGCTGGCCTCCGTCCCCGGTGTGGCCGCCGCCGTGGCGGCCGGTTTGGCGGACGATCTCCGCGGGCAGAAGGTGGTGGCCGGCATTGTGCCTTCGCACGGCGGGGTGACTGCCACCCAGCTGAAGGCCGGCGTTGAGGACGTGCTGGCGCGGAACAAACGGCCGCTGGAGTATTTTGCCCTGGCCGAACTGCCCCTGACGGACCGCGGCAAACTCAGCCGGGAACTGCTCCTCGACTGGATTGCGCGCAACGACTCCCGGATCCGGCGCCTTGGCTGAGCGGCAGCCGCAATCCGCCGCGCTGGCCACCCTGCCGGAGGAACGGCAGCCGGTGATCATTGCCGCCCGGCGCACCCCCATCTGCCGGGCGAACGGCGCACTCAAGGCGGTCCCCGCCCATGAACTGCTCGCCCCCGTGCTCCGTGCCCTGCTGGCCGACACCGGCGCGGCTCCGGAGTCGGTTGCCGACGTCGTAATCGGCAACGCCGTGGGCGGCGGCGGAAACGTGGCCCGGCTGTCAGCCCTCGAGGCCGGGCTTCCGGTCAGCGTCCCCGGCGTCACGGTGGACCGTCAGTGCGGCTCCGGGCTGGACGCGATCGTGCTGGCCGCCGGCCTCGTGGCCGCCGGCGGGGGCGGGCTGTATCTGGCCGGCGGTGTGGAGAGCATCAGCACGGCGCCGCTGCGTGCCCGCCGGGGCGCCGGGGGTGTCCCCGACTTCTTCACCCGGGCGCAGTTTGTCCCCGTAGGCCTGGGCGATCCGGACATGGGAGTGGCCGCGGAGAATGTGGCCGCGCACTTCGGCATCAGCCGGGAGCGGCAGGATGCGGTGGCGCTGCGCAGCCACCGGCGGGCACTGGCGTCCGCCGCCGCGGGGACCTTCGACGCCGAGATCGTGCAGCTCGCAGGGGTTGCCGGACCGGACGGCGCTGGTGGTACCGACGGCGGCACGGTGACTTCCGACGACGGGCCGCGCCGGGGCCTCACGGAGGCCGTGCTCGCACGCTTCCCGCCCGTTTTCGCCGAGGGCGGCACCGTCACGGCGGGGAACTCCTGCTTCGACGCGGACGGTGCGGCCGGCGTCGTCATCACGTCGGTGGAACGCGCCCGCGAGCTGGGGGCCGGCGACGGCCTGCTGGTGCTGGGAACGGACACGGCCGGCGTTGACCCGCGGCTGCTGGGCATCGGGGCGGCCGCGGCTGCCGAACGGCTGCTGGAAGGATGCGGCGTTCGTGCCGCGGAGCTGGGACTGGTCGAGTTCAACGAGGCCTTCGCCTCCCAGACCATTGCGTGCTTGGACCAGCTGGGCATCCCGCCGGAACGGGCCAACCTCGACGGCGGCGCGCTGGCCCTGGGCCACGCCTACGGCGCGTCCGGCGCGGTGCTGGTCACCAGGCTGCTGGCGCAGGCTCGGCGCAGCCCGGTCGAGGGGCAACTGGCGCTGGCCATGATCAGCATCGCCGGAGGAATGGGCACCGCAGCGCTGCTGGAGTACCGGCGGTTCTCCTAGCTGCTGCGCTTCCTTGGGACATGCTCAGTCCTGGGCCCGGGCACTGGACATACTGGGCTTATGTCCACTGGCCGCGCGCTGGGGAGGGCATGTCCCCCGCTCGGGAGCTGCGGAGAGCATGTCCCGCTCAGCGCACCTTGGGACATGCTCAGTCCTGGACCCGGGCAGTGGACATACTGGGCTTATGTCCACTGGCCGCGCGCTGGGGACGGCATGTCCAGTGGTTCCGCGCTATTAGGGAGGGCTTGTGAAAAGTGAAATATCCGACGCTAAGGTTTGCCGAGCGCTTTCCGTCAGACGTGTTCCGCGTACAGCGCCTGGTGGTGTGCCGCGTTGATCCTGTTCAGCACCGGAAACGGTATGCCTTGCCTGCATTGGTTTGGCCGTTACCACTCTGGGCATCATGGCGCCTCTGCTGGTTGTGTCCTTCAGCATGGCTGCGCTGAGCAACGCACAGCCCACCAGTGACCTCAGGGCACGCACCACTCGCGACGGCATGACGGGGCTCCTCAACGGCGCCGAGTTCCTCCGTCTGATTACCGCTGAGCTGCGCCGCCACAGCCGCGGAGGAGCAAAATCGAAAAGCCGAAACCGCGCGGTCTGGTGGACCATGGCTTCGATATGGAACCGCAGCCCGGGGAAATGCACCTCTAGCTAGCGGCTGACCAAAGCCCGCAACAGCTTGACCGCAACGGACAATGCTGCGATGTCCACCGGGCCCGGCTTGATGGCCTCCTTGATGGTTTCCTGGATCCTGGCGAGTTGTTCGATATTTTCGCGTTCCCAGGCGACGATGCGCTCCACTGGATCGGTTCCGGGGGCGGTGGGGCGTGGAGTATTCCGCACAACAGCCTTCGTCATGCCGGCAAGGACCAAATACAAGTCGTCCCGAAGCGCCGCCCGCGCGAGGGCCTGCCAATGGGTTTCCCGCGGCAGCGCAGTGATGTGTTCAAGAATGGGGACCGCAGAGATTCGCTCGAAGACGGCAAAGTACACTTCAGCCACGGTGTCCACGGGCTCTTGAAGCTCTTCCGATATGGCGGAGATGTCCAGAAGGCCATAGCTGACCAGGATCTCGGAGGCACGCACGCCCAAGTCATGGGGCAGGCCGACGGCGTCGGTGTGGGCTAGACGGATCACCGCATGCTGCAGATTCACGCCGTGAAGGAAGCTGCCAAACTTTGGGCGCAGAAGCGACATGGGGGGCTCGAGCCGGGCCAATGCATCGGCGATTGGCTTGTCCCGGAAATCGTGGTTGACATACCACCGTGTCGAGCGGTCCAGCGTGCGGCGCATGTCGAGTGCCACGGCACACCCGTGCTCGCTGGGGATGCTTGCCGGCAGCTGTGCGAGGGCTTCGGTAATTGAGTGAAAGTCCCAGATCTTGCGCATGACCACGAACCCGCGGGCCACGGCGGCCGCCGATACCGTGGTCTCCTCCATTGCCCGGAAGGCGAAGGCAATGCCCCCCAGATTGATCATGTCGTTGGCAATGACAGTGGCTACGATCTGCCCCCGCAGCGGATGCGTGGACAGCTCCTCCCCGAACCGCTCCGATAGCTGGCGCGGAAAGTAGTCGTGCAGCGTCCGGGAGAACCAGGGGTCATCGGCCAGACCGCTGAGTGTGAGTTCCCTGGCCAGCTGGATCTTGGCATACGCGGCCAGCACGGAGAGCTCCGGAGATGTCAGGCCTGCGCCGGTCTGCAGACGGGTGTGCAGTTGCTCCGTGCTGGGCAGGCATTCAAGGTTCCTGTCCAGGTCCGTCACGGCGTCCAGCCAGTCCATGGTCCGCTCAAAGCTCGGGCTCCAGTGAAGCACCAGCTGGCGGTCATTGAGGAGGAGTGCGTTCTGGTCCACATTGGTTTTCAGGACCAAGCGTGCGACTTCCTCCTGAAGGGAGTGCAGGAAGCCTGTCCTTTCGTCCGGGGACATCCTTCCCGCGGCGATCATCCGGTCGAGGAAGATCTTGATGTTCACTTCGTGGTCCGAACAGTCCACGCCGGCGGAGTTGTCGATCGCATCGGTGTTCAGCAAGACCCCGCCCAGTGCGGCCTCTATCCTGCCTCGCTGGGTGATGCCAAGGTTGCCGCCCTCGGCGATGATCCTGGTCCTCAGCTCAATGGCGTTGACACGGATGGGATCGTTGGCCTTGTCTCCCACATCCGCGTGGGTCTCGCTGGAGGCCTTGACGTAGGTGCCGATGCCTCCGTTGTAGAGCAGGTCCACGGGGGCCAGAAGGACGGCTTTGAGCAGCTCCGGCGGGCTCATCGCCGTCCTTCCCGGTTCCAGCCCCAGCGCAAGGCGCACCGCTTCGGTGATCTTGATCGACTTCTCCCGCCGGGAGAACACGCCGCCGCCCGCGCTGATTTTGGAGACGTCGTAGTCGGCCCAGGAGGAGCGGGGAAGCCCGAACAGCCGCTGCCGCTCCGCATAGGAGGCGGCCGGATCGGGGTTCGGGTCCAGGAAGATGTGTCGGTGGTCGAACGCCGCCACTAACAAGATGTGTCGGGAGAGCAGCATCCCGTTGCCGAACACGTCGCCGCTCATATCGCCGATGCCCACTACCGTGAAGTCCTCTGCCGTGGAGTCGATGAGCAGCTCGCGGAAATGGTGCCGGACCGACTCCCAGGCGCCGCGTGCCGTGATGCCCATCTGCTTGTGGTCATAGCCCGCCGAGCCGCCCGAGGCGAAGGCATCGCCGAGCCAGAATCCGTACTCGAGGGCCAGGGCGTTGGCGATATCCGAGAACGCGGCCGTCCCCTTGTCGGCGGCCACCACCAGGTAGTAGTCATCGCCATCGTGCCGGACCACCCGCTCGGGCGGCACCACCCGTTCGGTGGACCCGGGGGCGCCGTCGAGGGATGTGAGCAAATTGTCGGTGATGTCCAGCATGCCGCGGATGAAGATCCGGTAGCTCTCCTGGCCCTCCGCCAACCAAGCCGTCCGGTCCGTGGCGGGATCGGGCAGCCGCTTCGGATAGAAACCCCCCTTGGCACCCGTTGGCACGATCACGGCGTTCTTGACGGTCTGCGCTTTGACGAGTCCCAGGATCTCCGTCCGGAAGTCCTCCCGGCGGTCGGACCAGCGAAGCCCGCCGCGGGCCAGGGAGCCAAAGCGCAGATGCACCCCTTCAACCCGGGGCGAATAGACCCAGATTTCGTATTTTGGCCGGGGAGCAGGTGCAACGGGGACGCCGGAGAGGTTGAGCTTGAAGCTGAGGTAGGGCTTGTTCAGGAAGTAGTTGGTGCGCAGCGTCGCCTCGACAAGACTCGCGAAGGACCGCAGCAGACGGTCGGCGTCCAGGACCGGCACGGCGTCAATGGCAGCCGTCAGCTCACTCCGGGCGGAGTCCATGTCACTGAGGCGGGTTGGCTGGTCGAGAACCGGATTGAACTTGGCCTCGAAGAGTGCAAGGAGTGCGCGCGTGGCCCGGACATTCGCCCGCAGCGTGTCCGCCATGAAGCCGTAGGAGTTGGTGGTTCCGAGCTGCTGCAGGTATTTCGCGTAGCCGCGAAGGATGACTGTCTGGCGCCATCCGATTCCTTCCCTGATGACCAGTGCATCAAGGGTGTCGGACTCGATGTCTCCTCGCATCGCGGCGCAAAACGAGTCGGCAAGCAGCCCGCTGGTGCCCAGGGGGTCCACGCCGGAGGGGTATTTCAGCCCGAGGTCGTACAGCCAGAAGGTGCGGCCATCGGCACGCCGGACGTCGAAGGGCCGTTGGTCGAGCACCTCGAGCCCCAGGTTGTGGAAGAACGGCAGAATCTGCGTTAGGCTCTGCGGCCGTGTCAGATAGAGGCGGATCCGGGCGTCCTCGGCCAGCACCGCAGTCCCCGGGCGCACGTAGACGGAAAGCAGCGGGTCACCGGGGTTCCTGCCGTCCGGCCCGTCAAGGCTCTCGAATTTAACAATGTCCTCGACGGCATCCTCCACTTCGTAGTCAGCCTTGTAGCTTGCCGGAAACGCCCGGGCCCACTGCATGGACAGCCGGGCGGCCTCGCCAACGGGGAATCTGTGCTGCAGAGCCTCGTCCACGCCCTCGGCCCATGACCTCGTGGCAGCGATGATGCGCAGCTCCAGTGCTGAAGCTTCGACGGCGGCCCGTCCTCCGCCCGGGAGCAGGATCCGGAAAAACACGCGAGCCATGGCCGACTCGCTGAGACGAAGTTCGAACTCGACGGCTTTCGAGTTGAAGGCCTCGCGCAGTTCCCGCTCGATGTTGAGCCTGACCGCCGTGCTGTAGCGGCGGCGGGGGAGGAAAACCAAGGCGGACATGAAGCGTCCATAGGAATCGGGCCTGAGGAACAGCCGGGTGCTGTGGCGTTCCTGGAGGCGCAGGATTTCGCGCATGTGTCCGGCCAGGTCGTCCGCGTCGATGTGGAAGAGCTCTTCACGGGGATAGACCTCGATGGTGGCCAGCAGTTCCTTGCCGGCATGGGAACCGGGCGGGAATCCGAAGCGGTCCAGTACCGTGGCCACCTTGTCCCGGATGACCGGAATGTGAAGCACGGACCGGCTTGCAGCGCTGGGGGCGAAAAGGCCAACAAAGCACGCTTCCCCGGTGGGATTGCCGGCCATGTCAAACGTCAGGAGGCTGACTTCGTCCAAGTAGGCGTCCCGGAGGACTGTGGAACGGATGCCTGCCTTCGTGAGGGCCAGGGCCGGTCCCCGGGCCCCCGGCATGGCGGAGCCTTGCAGCGGCCGGCTCTGCTCCCGGTGCCGGAGGAGCCCGAGCCCGGGCCCCGGCCGCGCCGCGAGGACCCGCAGTCCGTCATCGTCGTCCAGGCCATACCCGCGGTACCCGAGAAATAGGAAGTTGCCGTCGGCCAGCCAGAGCAGCAAATCCTTGCTCTCCTGCACTGTTGCGTCGCTGGCCGCAGCCGCGTTGGCATCCAGGGCGGAAATTTCCGCAGTCAGATGCCGGTGGATGGCTGCGGAATCCTCGGCGGCCGCCCGAACATCGGCCAGGACCGCCTGGAGATTCAGAGTGAGCCGGTCGGCGCTGGCCTGGTCCGGCAGCCTGGCGATTTCGACAGCGATCCAGGCCTCCGCGCAGGTCAAATCTCCATTGGATTCAGGCCGTGACGGCATCGCTGAAGGCTCGTTTCCCACCGGCAAGGCAGTGCGCAGCGGTACCGGCTGGATGTCCACGAGCCTGTTCGTTCCGCGGGCCCTGCCAACGGTGAAGATGGGGTGGACCAGCAAGCGTATGGCGGCACTGTCACGGGCCAGTGCCGCCGTGACGGAGGGGAGCAGATACGGCATGTCCTCAGCCACGATTGCCACCACGCTGGCGTCCGTTTCACTCAGCACTCCGATGACGGCCTGGCCCGGGCCCCGGGTTGCGGCCAGCGAACGATGGTACCCTGCACGGTTCCGGAGCGATTCGGCAGTGTAGTTCCGCAGGTCGTCGTCGGCCACATGCTCGTAGTAGTCCGTCAGGAACGTGTCCGTGTCGTCAGCGGAGGGGTTCACCGGGGCATGGTCTGCAGGGCCGGTTCTTGGGGACATTGCGTTGCGCCTCCATCGCGCAAGGAGAGGCCGTGTTGCTGCGGTCGCCGGAACCTCGCGCCTGCTTTCATGATGGCTGGCGCGGGCCAGGCAGTCCACCCCCGCGGGGACAAGCAAACGATCAGCAAGCCGAGGCGGGATGGCGGGATTGGAACCCGCGTGCGCCGCTTTCAGGGCAGCTCCGGCCATTGTTTGAAGAGGTTGAAGCACCGTTCGACGCTGTTGCGGCCTTTTAGGCGTCGGAGTCGAAGCGCACGGGGCGCCCACCGCATGATACGCGGCGTTTCCGGTGCCCGAACGATCCGAGGGTTCGGGTATGACGGTCTTAATGCTGCGCCCGCGCAGCAGCGACCGGTTCGCCCTGGACAAGTATGCCTTGTCGCCCATTACGGCGTCAGGCCGTGGCCTGGGTCGTCCGCGCCAGGCCACGGGACCGTCACTGCGTCCATGACGACGGGGCGCATTGGCCAGTCGCCGCCTTGCCCTGCGGGACAGGTTGGTTCCGTGCTGGCGGGCGCGGTTGATCGTCCAGTCCGCCGAAACGGTCCAGTAGATCTGACCGGCCGCGTCTTCGGCCAAAGTCTTGCGTGGATAGGGTCGCAGGTCCCGCCGGCCGCGAAACTGCGGTGCAGCTTCCACACCGTCTGCCACGAACCGAACTCCGCCGGCGCGGTGAGCTTCAGCTCACGAAGGATCCTTCCGATGCGCCGGGCTGCTGCGGGCGAGTCCGCCCTGATCATTACGGTCTCGGCGGCGCTGGGGGTGTCACGGGGTATGTGCCCAGGCCGGGAGGCGGCGGTTGGTGCCAAGGCTGGAAGGTCCCGTTTAAAGCGGGTCGTGGGTCTAACGGCCGGATATTGATCCAGCTGGTAGATCAAGTCATCGCATGGTCCGAGCCACTCGAAGGCCTCCGTTCCCGGGGAGACCAGGCCGAAAGACCTCGAGCTCGTTCGCCAGGACGACACCCACGCCAATTCCGCAGGCGTCACTCGCCGTGGACGGCGCTCTGTTTCGCTTCCGAGCGGTCCAGGTAGGCCAGCAGCAGGTCCCCGGCGCGGTCCAGCTCGCCGGCTTCCAAGGCCGCGCAGATCTCCTCGTTGTCGTCGAGGTAGCCGCGGTAGAAGTGCGCATCCAGCGTGGCTTTGTGAAAGAACAGCCGCATCTCGGCCAGGACCTGGGACATGATCGTGTCCAGCCGGCGGCATTCCGCCAGCGCCACGATGGCGCCGTGAAAGTGCTGGTTCGCGGTGCCCAGGGCTTCCTCGTCGCCGGCAGCCGCCGCGGCTTTGCCTTCCTCGACGGCGGCGCGGACCGCCGCCACCCGCTCGGGGGTCCCTCCGTTCCGGATGGCGCTCACCTCGACGGCGCGGCGCACGGTGTAGACGTCATGGATGTCGCCCGGTCCCAAGCTGGCAACGAAGATGCCACGGTTGGGCAGCCTGACCACCAGCCGCTCCGCGGCGAGTTCGGCAAAGGCTTCCCGGACGGTATTGCGGGACACGCCGAGGTCCTCCGCGATGGTCGATTCGGTCAGTCGTGTTCCGGGCAGGAGCACCCCTTCCGCCAGTTGCAGGCGGAGCTCCGCAGCCACCCGGTCCGCCACCGAGGGAACCGTCACGCGCAGCCGCGCCGCCGATGCAGCCTGCGCTGTTGCCTGGGCGCGGGTTCCCGCATTGGAAGTCGTCATGGTGCCGAATCTACACGATTGTTCCAATGTTAAATCGTCAGATTGTTGAACAATCGGCCGAAGTGATGCATCCTTAGTAGGGGGCTATCATGAGACGAGGATCACAAATGGCAACTATCGACCTGAACAGCGACGTCGGCGAGTCCTACGGCCGCTGGAGCTTGGGAGACGACACGGCGATGTTCCGTTCGGTTTCCAGCGCCAACGTGGCCTGCGGCTTCCATGCCGGCGACCCCAGCGTGATCCGGAAGACCTGCCGCNCAACGAACATCAGGAAGTTGTCGATCGCGCTTGGGCCTGCCGGGCTCCGAAGTGCTCCGTCTGGCCGAGGCCGCCGGCCTCCGCGCCGTGACCGAGGCCTTTGCGGACCGCGCCTACAACCCGGACGGCACCCTGGTGTCCCGCACCCTGCCCGGAGCCGTCCTGCACAACCACGCGGAGGTCACTGAGCATGTCCTCCGGATGGCCTCCGATTCCGCCGTCCGCACCATCGACGGCTCCATCCTGAAGATCCGCGCAGAGAGCATCTGCGTGCACGGCGACTCCCCGGGAGCCGTCGCCATGGCCGCCGCAGTACGCGAGGCCCTGGCCGCCGCCGGCATCAGCACCGCCGCGTTCGTCTAAGCCGAAGCCAGACCTGCTTCATCCCCGGTTCCGCCGGGATCATCCGCACATTAACCCGAGCAACAGGCAGCACCCCGCACACCTGGAGGAAAACCATGACTGCAGCACCGCATCAGGCCACGCCGGCCGCCGGCAAGAGGAGGATCCCGCCCGGCGCCCTCAAGGCCTACGTCGCGAGCCTCACCGGCACTTCGCTGGAGTACTACGACTTCGCGATCTACTCCGTGGCCTCGGCCCTGGTGTTCCCCAAGGTCTTCTTCCCGGGCAACGACGAATACGTCGGCCTGCTGCTGTCCTTCTCGACCTTTGCGGTAGGCTACCTCGCCCGTCCCATCGGCGGCGTGATCTTCGGCCGGCTCGGTGACAAGATCGGCCGCAAGCACGTCCTCGTGACCACCCTGCTGCTGATCGGCATCGCAACCGTGGTGATCGGCGCGCTTCCGGGCTACGCCACCATCGGTATAGCCGCCCCCATCATCCTCGTGTTGCTGCGCCTGGCGCAGGGCATCGGCGTCGGCGGCGAGTGGGGCGGTGCCGTCCTGCTCTCGAGCGAATTCGGCGACGCCAAGCGGCGCGGCTTTTGGTCCTCCGCCGCGCAGATCGGCCCGCCTGCCGGCAACCTGATGGCCAACGGCGTCCTGGCCGTGCTCGCAGCGTCGCTCAGCAACGAAGACTTCCTCTCCTGGGGCTGGCGCGTGGCCTTCCTCGCCTCGGCCGTCCTGGTGGGCTTCGGCCTGCTGATCCGGCTCAAGCTCGAGGAAACCCCCGTCTTCAAGGCCATCCAGGCCCACGGCGAACAGCCCAAGGCGCCCATCAAGGACGTCTTCACCAAGGAACCGCGCGCCCTCGTGTCCGCCGCCCTGTCCCGCATCAGCCCGGACGTGCTGTACTCCCTGCTCACCGTCTTCATGGCCGTCTACGCCACCAAGGAACTGGGCATGAGCACCAGCAACGTCCTAACCGCCATCCTGATCGGCTCCGCCTTCCAGCTGGTCCTGATCCCCGCGGCGGGCGCCCTCACGGACCGCATCAACCGCCGCCTCGTCTACGGCATCGCCGCCGTCGGCACCGCGCTGTACATCCCGCTGTTCTTCGTCATGATCCAGGACAAGTCGGTCCTCACGCTGACCATCGGCATCGTGATCGGGCTGGCCTTCCACGCCTTCATGTACGGCCCGCAGGCCGCCTACATCACCGAACAGTTCCCGGCCCGGCTGCGCTACGCCGGCAGCTCGCTGGCCTACACACTGGCCGGCGTCATCGGCGGCGCCATCGCACCGCTGGTCTTCACCGCCCTCTTCGCCGCCACCGGGAACTGGTTCCTGATCGCCGGCTACCTCGCGGTCGCCTCCATCGTGACCGTCGTCGGCCTGGCCATCGGGCGCAACCCGCACACCGACGAAGAAGAGCGTCTCCTGCAGGACTCCCACGCCTGAACGGCGCGGACAACCGGATGATTGAGGTAGCCATGGAAGCACCGACACTGCATAAGGTCCGCTCGGTGCGGCCCGTGGGAACCCGCGCGGTACTCGCCGAGCTCTCCGGAACCCAGGACGTGCTGGCACTTCAGGCGCTGCTCCTGGAGCACCCCCTGCCGGGGCAGCTGGACGTCCTCGCCGCGGCCCAGACGGTGCTGGTCACCGCGGATTCGCCGGTGGCGGCCCGGCGGATCGCGGCCCGGCTGCTCCAGCTCGACCTCACCGCCCCCGTGCAGCGGGACGGCGAACTGGTGCTCATCGACACCGTGTACGACGGCGAGGACCTCGCCGAGGTGGGGCAGCTGACCGGCCTTGGACCCGACGGCGTGATCGCAGCCCATACCGGTCAAATCTGGACCGTGGCCTTCGCTGGCTTCGCCCCCGGTTTCGGCTACATGGTGGGGGAGAATCAGGACCTTGAGGTGCCGCGGCGCAGCTCCCCGCGCACCGCGGTCCCCGCCGGTTCGGTGGCGTTGGCCGGTAACTATTCGGCCGTGTACCCGCGCCGCTCGCCCGGGGGCTGGCAGCTGCTCGGCCGCACCGGCGCCAGGATGTGGGACCTGGACCGGGAACAGCCCGCCCTGGCCGCCCCCGGCCACCGGGTCCAGTTCCGCGCCGTCCGCGACATCGTCACCATGGCACCGGAACACCCGGCCCAGGCAGCCGCCCCGGAGGCGGCGTCCGGCCTGCGGATTGTTTCACCCGGCCTGCAGAGCCTGATCCAGGACCTCGGCCGCTTCGGCCACTCGGGCCTGGGCGTCTCCGCGGCCGGTGCGCTGGACCGCGCCTCGCTGCGCCGCGCTAACCGCTTGGTCGGGAACGCGAGGTCGGCCGCCGCGGTGGAAACCGTCGCCGGCGGCCTGTCGGTGCAGGCTGTCGGGGACCAGGTCCTCGCCGTCACCGGGGCGCCCGCGGAGCTGACCGTCGAGACGCCGTCCGAGGACGACTTCGAACCAGCATGGCGGACCATCCCCATGGCCACTCCCTTCGCGCTGCTCGACGGCGAAACCCTGGTCATCGGGGCACCGCAGAGCGGCTTCCGCAGCTACCTCGCCGTCCGCGGCGGCGTGGACACCGCCCCGGTGCTTGGCAGCCGCTCCACGGACACCATGTCCGGGATCGGCCCGGCACCGCTGGCCGCCGGCCAGCTCCTCGCCGCCGGCGGGGAAGCCGAGTCCGGCGTCGTGGGACACCCCGAACTGCAGCCGGACTTCCCGGACACCGGCGTCACTGTGCTCGACGTCGTCCCCGGCCCCCGGGCCGACTGGTTCGACCAGC